>NZ_OZ376778.1:0-2671853 GCF_977929215.1 Synechococcus sp. CS-603 | reverse complement strand
GCCTGATCAGCGGCTCGACAGCCCTGTCCCAGTCGACCGATCCCGCCCAGCCGGCAGCCCCGTTCCTGCCCCTGCCCGCCCTGCTCCCCCATGACGGCACCTCGGCCTTCTCGGGGCCGGGAAGCCGGGTGGCCGCCGAGCTGCTCCAGAACAGGCGCAGCCCCCTGCTGGCCCCTGAGTGGCAGCTGCCGGCTGGCCAGCTCACCACCCTGGTGGCGCTGCCGATTCCGGTGAAAGGCCTCGATCCCCTCTTGAACGGCCGCAACCTCCAGCTGCGGCTGGAAAGTGATGGGCCGTTGCAGATCGCCACCCTGGCGGCCCTCGGTGGCGATCAGCCCCCAACGGCCGCCACCTGGGCGAGCCTTTTGAACGGTGGCCTCAGCGCCAAGGAGCACACCCCCACCCCGCGGGGGAAACCCGGCGGCATCATCTATTCCCGCGTCAGTGGGGTGCAGCAGGGCAGCCGCTGGCGGGGAACTCTCAGCGATCCCTGCGCTTCTGAGCCCTGCAAGCCCCAGCTCTCGGTGCGCAGCGCGCCGGTGTCCTGGCCGATCAGTTCGCTTGAGCGCGGCAGCCTCGGCACCGGTCAGGTGCAGACGGCGGAACTCAAGGCCTTCTATCCAGGCACGGCCTGGGCCGCCCATGGCAACTACGGCGTCGAGTACGACCTGCAGATCCCCCTGGTCAACGACACCGACAGCCCCGTGGCCCTCGATCTGGCGATCGAATCGCCGCGCAAGAGCGACAAGCCGCAAGGCGGGCTGAGCTTCAACGTGGAGACCGCCCGGGCGGTGATGTTCCGCGGCACGGTGGAGGTGAGCGGTCTCGATGGTGCGGATGGTCGCCGGGCCGGCCGGCGCTGGTTCCACCTGGTGCAGCGCCAGGGCCAGCAGGGCCCGGCCCTGGGCCGGATCAGCCTGGATCCTGGCCAACGGCGACAGGTGCGGGTGCGGCTGATCTATCCGGCAGATGCCACCCCACCCCAGGTGCTCACACTGCTGCCGGCAACGCCAGCTGTGAAACAATCCGGTTCCGTGCCGGCCCCTCGCCCGTGAGTCTGAAGCGCCAACGCAGGGTGTTCCCCTTCACCGCCATCGTCGGTCAGGAGGAGATGAAGCTCGCCCTGCTGCTCAACGTGATCGATCCACGCATCGGCGGGGTGATGATCATGGGCGACCGGGGCACGGGCAAATCGACCACGATCCGGGCCCTGGCTGACCTGCTGCCGGAGATCGACGTCGTCGCCGGCGACCCCTACAACAGCTCACCGACCGACCCCGATCTCCAGAGCGCCGAAGTGCGGGCTCGGGCGGAGAGCGGCGAGACGCTGCCGATCGAGCCCCGCCAGGTGCCGATGGTGGACCTGCCGCTGGGGGCCACGGAAGATCGCCTCTGCGGCACCATCGACATCGAGAAAGCTCTCAGTGAGGGGGTCCGGGCGTTTGAGCCGGGGCTGCTGGCCAAGGCGAACCGCGGCCTGCTTTACGTCGATGAGGTGAATCTCCTCGACGACCATCTCGTGGATGTGCTGCTGGATTCCGCCGCCTCGGGCTGGAACACGGTGGAGCGCGAGGGGGTGTCGGTGCGTCACCCCGCCCGCTTCGTGCTGATCGGCTCCGGCAATCCCGAGGAGGGCGAACTCCGCCCCCAGCTGCTCGACCGTTTCGGCATGAGCGTGGAGGTGCGCACCGTGCGCGACGCCGAGCTGCGGGTGCAGGTGGTGGATCAGCGCACCAGCTTCGACGCCGATCCCGAGGGCTTCAACAGCACCCATCTGGCCAGCCAGGAGGCCCTGCAGGAGCGGGCGGTGCAGGCCCAGCACTTGCTTCCTTCGGTTCAGATCGATGACGATCTGCGCCTTCGCATCTCCTCGGTCTGCGGCGAACTGGATGTGGATGGCCTGCGCGGTGACATCGTGATCAACCGGGCGTCGCGGGCCTTGGCCGCCTTCGAAGGGCGCAGCGAGGTGAGTGACGACGACGTCGCCCGGGTGGTGGCCTGCTGCCTGCGCCACCGCCTGCGCAAGGACCCCCTGGAGCAGATCGATTCCGGTGACCGGGTGATCAAGATGTTCTGCAAGGTGTTTGAGCGCGGCGAACCCAGCGATCGCAGCGCTTTCCAGCTGGCCCTGGCCGGCTGAGATGGGATGCGGATCCTCGGCATCGATCCCGGTCTGGCCCGGGTGGGCTACGGCCTGATCGACACCGGTCCGCCCCAGAGCCTGGTCGACTGCGGCATGATCCAGACCGCTGCCGGCCAGCCCGAGGGCGATCGGCTCGTGGAGATCGCCCGGGATCTGCGCTGGATTGTGCGGCGCTGGCGTCCGCAGCTGGCCTCGGTGGAGAAGTTCTTTTTCTATCGCTCCAGCACCACCATTTCAGTTGTGCAGGCCCGGGGGGTGGTGATGATGACCCTGGCCCGGCTGCGGGTGCCGGTGGTGGAGTTTCCGCCGATGCAGATCAAGCTGGCCCTCACAGGCTCGGGCCATGCCGATAAGCAGGAGGTGCTCGAAGCGGTGATGCGGGAGCTGGCGCTGGAGCTGCCGCCGCGGCCGGATGATGCCGCCGATGCCCTGGCCGTGGCCTTAACCGGTTGGTTTCAGCGGTGAGCGACAGGCTGCCGCCATTCCCGGAGCTGCCGCCACCCCCGCCGCTCTCGGCCGGAAAACCGGCCTGGCGCCGCCACTGGCGCAGGCGCCGCCTCGCTCTCCATGGGGCCGCCCAGGGGCCGTTGCTGGCCGCGGCGATCCGCCAGCTGCCGCCGCTGCTGCCCCCACATACCCGGCTGGGGCTCTACTGGCCCCTCGCCGGTGAAGCCGATCTGCGCGGCCTGGCGGAGCCCCTGCCCGCCCGCCTCACCCTGCCTGCTATCCGGGCTGGAGCGGCCGGGCGGGTGTTGCGCTACGAGGCCTGGGACCCCAAGCAGCCCCTGGTGGCAGACGCCTGCGGCATTCCGGCCCCGGCGGAATGTCCGGGGGCGGAGCTCTCTCCAGGCGATCTGGCCCTGCTGCTGGTGCCGGCCCTGGCCTTCGATGGCTGTGGCTTCCGGCTCGGCTCGGGCGGCGGCTGGTACGACCGTCTGCGCAGCGACCGGGCCTGGCGCGCCGTTCCAGCGGTGATCGTGGCCCCAGGCGGTTGCCAGGTGGAGACCCTGCCGCGCGATCCCTGGGACCTGCCCTTCGATGGCTGGCTGAGCGAGCTGGGCCTGGAATGGTTTCAACCTGTTGAGGCTTGTGCCGACGGGTCGCCAGCCGGGGCCTGATTTGCCAGGATCACGGTCTGCGACCTTCTCCGCTTTGACCGTTTCCGCGAATTCGTCGTTCAGCACCCAAGCGTTTCATTCCGCATCCCCAGCGGGCCAACGGCCCTCCCCAGCTGTTCGGGCTGGGTCGCGGCCCGCGAGCAATGGTTCGATGCCGGAACGGGTGATGGCCTCGGAGCTGGGCCAGCGCTCCCAGCCGAGCGAAGCGCTTTCGATGATGGTGAGCTCGATGGTGCGCATGGTGCAGGCTGGCAAAGGTCAATCGGCCGGCAGCCGCTGGTCTGCATCTTGAACAGCGTTTAGCTTTGGCCTCCAGACCCAGAAACTGCTGAACCCGGTCCGGGGTTTTGTGGTCAGGTCACCCCTTTGACGTGGCGCCAACACCATGACTTATCTCCACCCATCCCTGCGGCGCTGGCCTTCCCTGGCCGCAGCAACGGCGTTGTTGCTGAGCGTGGGCCTGCCGCAGCGGGCCACAGCCCATGCCATCGAGAGCAGCCTGGAGCGGCTGCAATCCCTGCGCGAAGACCTGGTGCTGGAGAGTCGCTTCTCCAATGGCGAGCCTGTTGTTGGCGCCGGCGTGCGCCTGGTGGCTCCCGGTGGTGGCACGTCTGTTGAGCTGGGCCAGATCGATGCTGAGGGCCGGCTGTCCTTCAAGCTCCCTGACCAGGCCGATGGCACCTGGGAGCTGGAAGTGGATGGGGGCCCCGGCCACCGCGATTTTCTGGACCTGCCCGTGCAGGGAGGCCGGATCCAGCTCGATCAGGTCAGTGAAACCCCCTTGCCGGCCCGCTCCCCCCTGACCTCGCCGGCCCTTGGCTCCGTGCTGCTGCTCGGTGGCATCGGCAGCCTCGGCTGGCTGCTCGCCGGTTTGGCCGGCTGGCGTTTCCGCTCACGGCGCTGATGGCCACCGGCAGCGAAGCTCTCGATCAGATCGTTGATCGCCTGCGTGACACCAAGGATCCGAAGCGGCGTTACGAATACGTGCTCTGGCTGGCCCGCAAGCTCGATCCCTTGCCCGAGGAGTTCCGTCAGGACTCGTTCAAGGTGCGCGGTTGCGTCTCCCAGGTGTTTGTGGTGGGGCAGCTGCAGGAGGGCCGGCTCCACTGGCAGGGGGATTCCGACGCCCTGATCACCAAGGGATTGCTGGCGTTGCTGATGACCGGGCTCGAGGGCCTCACGCCCGCGCAGGTCAGCGGCCTGGATCCCTCCTTCCTCACCGACACCGGCCTGCAGGCCAGCCTCACCCCCTCGCGGGCCAACGGCTTCCTCAACATCCTCAAGATGATGCAATCCCAGGCAGCGGCGCTCCAACCGGCTGATTTCTAGGATCAGCGGTTTCGTGGCGATCCAGGCATGACCATCGGCATCGGATTGCTTGGTCTTGGCACCGTGGGTGCCGGCGTTGCCGAGATCCTCTCCACCCCAGCTGGTCGCCATCCGCTGGTGGCTGAACTCCAGCTGCAGCGGGTGGCGGTGCGCGATCTTGGGCGCTCCAGGCCGATCGCCCTGGCTGCCGAGCTGTTCACCACCGACCCGGCCCTGGTGGTCAACGATCCCGCCGTCGACATTGTCGTGGAGGTGATCGGCGGCCTCGAGCCCGCCCGCAGCCTGATTCTGATGGCGATCGCCGCCGGTAAATCCGTGGTCACCGCCAACAAGGCGGTGATCGCCCGCCACGGCGAGGAGATCGCCGCGGCCGCAGCGGCGCGGGGCGTCTATGTGTTGATCGAGGCGGCGGTGGGTGGTGGCATCCCGATCATCGAACCCCTGAAGCAGTCGTTGGGGGGGAACCGGCTGCGCCGGGTGAGCGGCATCATCAACGGCACCACCAACTACATCCTCAGCCGGATGGAAAGCGAAGGGGCGGCCTACGCCACGGTGCTGGCCGATGCCCAGGCGCTGGGGTATGCCGAAGCCGACCCTGCCGCCGATGTGGAGGGGGGCGATGCGGCCGACAAAATCGCCATCCTCGCCAGCCTTGCCTACGGCGGTGCTGTGGATCGCGCCGCCATCCCTGCCGATGGGATCAGCGGCCTGGAGATTCGCGATGTGCGCTACGCCGCCCAGCTCGGCTACTGCGTGAAGCTGCTGGCGGTGGCCGAAAGCCTCGGCACCGATCCCGATGGCAGCGAGCAACTGGATGTGCGTGTCCACCCCACCTTGATCCCCAAGGACCACCCCCTGGCCGGGGTGCATGGGGTCAATAACGCGATCCTGGTGGAAGGCGAACCGATCGGCCGGGTGATGTTCTACGGACCCGGTGCCGGCGCTGGCCCCACGGCCTCCGCCGTGGTCGCCGACATCCTCAACATCGCCGGCATCCAGAAGGTGGGTGGCGTCGGGGGAGGGCTCGATCCTTTGCTGGCGGCTGGCCGTTGGCGGCGCTGCCGTCTGGTCGATCCAGCCACCACCCGCCACCGCAACTATCTGCGGCTGCAGACCAGCGATCAGGCGGGGGTGATCGGCCTGATCGGGCGCTGCTTCGGTGCTGAGGATGTCTCGATCCAATCGATCGTGCAGCTCGAGGCGGCGGCGGGCAGGGCCGAAATCGTGGTGATCACCCATGAGGTGCCCGAAGCCCGTTTCCGGACTGCCCTCGCCGCCATTGCCGCCCTTCCCGATGTACGCAGCGTGGCCGCCTGCCTGCGCACGCTCTGAGCTCAGCTTCGGCGGCAAGCCTGCCGCTCCAGGCGTTCCAATCGTCGGCATCCCCTGACCGCCCCGCAAGGCTGTTCATGCCGAACGTCAGAACCTGTTTCGGCGCGGAACCCTTGGCCCAGTTCATTCCGTTTCTTCTGCCTCCCCGATCCTTCCGGTTCTCCGCTTCCGTTCCATGACTCTTCAGCAGGGTGACCGCATTCACCTGGCCCCAGGCCAGGCCAGCCATCAAGCCAGCAGCCTCTCCAGCCGTTCAGGCAGCGATGAACCCGTGTACCAGGTGATCTCCGTGGATCTGACCCATCAGCGCTGCTGGGTTCGCCATTGGCCCCTGGCACGGCATGGCTCTCCGGTCTTTGAGGTCTCACTCAGCCAGGTGCTTGACCTCCACCAGCTCCACCCCCAGACGTGTCAGTCACGGTCTTGAATGGCCTGCACTGATTCCCGGGGTTCGTCGTCGTCGGCTTGCCTGTTCTGAAGCGCCTGATCGGGTTCTGCCTGGTCAGTGCCCTCCTCCCTGTCCTGATGGCCTGTCAGCCCAGCCGCCCGGAAGGCCGGCTTGTGGTGGCGGGTCGCAGCCGGATTGATTCGGTCGATCCTGCGGCGACCTTCAGTTTTGGGGCGATGCAATTGCTGAGCGCCCTCGGCGATCCGCTCTACGCCATCGCTGCTGATGGCCGCTTGGAGCCGCGTCTGGCCACGGCCCTGCCCCGGATGAGCACCGACCGGCTGACCGCCTGGGTGCCCCTGCGCCAGGGGGTTCTGTTCCACGACGGCACCCGCTTCGATGCCGATGCGATGGTCTTCAGCCTTGAGCGCTTCCTGGCGATCGGCAAGCTCAGTTATCTGCTCGGCGATCGGATTGCCTCGGTGCGCGCCAGCGGTCCCTATGAACTGGAACTGCGGCTGCGCCGTCCATTCACGGCCCTGCCCGAGCTGCTCAGCGCCGTCAGCCTCACACCGTTGTCGCCAACGGCCTATCGCGACCACAGCAGGAGCTTCCTCAATGGGCGCTTCGTGGGCACCGGCCCCTACCAGCTCACCTTCTTCAACGACCAGCAGCAGCGGCTCAAGCCCTTCGACAACTACTGGGGGCCAGCTCCCGCCAATGGCGGCATCGACATGGTCAACCTCAGCAACTCGACGGCCCTGTATGGCGCCATGCGCAGCGGCGAAGTGGATGTGCTGCTCTCCACCAGCCTTGAGGGCGACCAGCAGCGCTCCCTGCATCGCTCGGCCGCCGAAGGCCGCCTGCATGAGGGGGTGGGTCCGGCCCTGCAGATCAGCTATCTCACCTTGCTCAGCGACCAGCCGCCCCTGGATAATCCGCTGGTGCGCCGCGCCCTGGCCCTCAGCGTCGATCGCCGCTTGATCAGCGAGCGCGTCAGCCACGGCCTGCAGGCGCCGCTGCGGCAGTTGATCCCGCCCAGCCTGCCGGGTTCCGATCCCGAGACCTGGCCAAGCTTTGATCCGGCGCAGGCCCGGGCCTTGTTTCGCCAGGCGGGGTTTTGTGATGGCAAGCGCCTCAACCTGCCTCTCACCTTCCGCTCCAACATCCCCTCAGACAGGCTCTTCGCCCTCACCTGGCAGGGCCAGCTGCAGCGTGACCTGGGCGACTGCGTGACCCTGGAGATCGAGAGCATGGAGTCGACCACCGCCTACCGCCAGCTCGGTGAAGGGGCCTTTGCCTCGATCCTGCTGGAATGGATGGGCGATTTCCCCGACGCCGACAACTATCTGATCCCCCTGCTTGGCTGCGAGGAGAGCGAAGGCCAGCGCTGCCTCAAGGGGGCCAGTGCCGCCAGCGGCAGTTTCTGGACCCGCCCCGGGATGGCCGCCGACCTGCGCCGCAGCGAAAGCCTGCAGGGGGCCGAGCGGATCGCCCTGCTGCGCCAGATTCAGCGTGAAACTGCGCAGGCCTCGCCCTACATCCCGGTCTGGCTGGTGTCACCCCGGGCCTGGGCCCAGACCCGCCTGAGCACGCCGGTGTTCGATGGATCCGGGCGGGTGGTCTTCAGCCTCCTGCAGATCGAGGCCGGGACATGAGCCGTCGTCGCCATCTGCTGCGTTATCTGGCCAGCCGGGTGCTGCTGGCGCCGGTGATGCTCTGGCTGATTGCCACCCTGGTGTTCCTGTTGCTGCGGCTGGCGCCTGGTGATCCGATCGATGCCCTGCTGGGGATGCGGGCACCGGAAGCGGCCCGGGAGGCCCTGCGCGAGCAGCTCGGCCTCAACCAGCCCCTGATCGCCCAGTACGGCCAGTTTCTGCTTGGCCTGCTCCGGGGCGATCTGGGTGCCTCGCTCACCAATCAGACGCCCGTGGTTGAAGTGATCGCCAAGAGCCTGCCGGCCAGCCTGGAACTGGGGGTCTGTGCCCTGCTGCTGGCGGCGGTACTGGGCCTGGCGGTGGGCTTCAGCGGCATTGCCCGGCCGGAGGGAAAGCTGGATCTGGCCGGCCGCCTCTATGGAATCGGCACCTATGCCCTGCCGCCGTTCTGGGCGGCGATGGTGGTGCAATTGGTGTTTGCCGTCTGGCTGGGCTGGTTGCCCGTGGGAGGCCGCTTCCCGGCCAGCCTGGTGGTGCCCACCGGCTCGGGTTTCTACCTCCTCGACAGCCTGCGGGCGGGCAATTGGCAGCAGTTCAGCGGCAGCGTCCGCCATTTGGTGCTGCCCGCAGCCACGCTCGGGGTGTTGCTCAGCGGCATCTTCGACAACGCCCTGCGCCTCAACCTGCGGCGGGCGCTGCGTTCCGATTACGTCGAAGCGGCCCGCAGCCGCGGCCTCAGTGAAACGCGGGTGGTGCTGCGCCACGCCCTGCCCAATGCCCTGTTGCCGGTGCTCACGATCACCGGCATCACCGTGGCCTCCCTGATCGGCGGGGCGCTGTTGATTGAGGTCACCTACTCCTGGCCAGGCATCGCTTTCCGCCTACAGGAGGCGATCGGCCAGCGGGATTACCCCTTGGTTCAGGGGATCGTCGTGGTGGTGGCCGGGCTGGTGGTGCTGGTGAGCGTCACGGTGGATCTGCTGGTGGCCGTGCTCGATCCCCGCATCAGTTTCTGAGTCGCCGGCGCCAGAGCTCGGCGCTGCGCTGGTCGAGAACGTAGGAGCCGATGCCCTCCTGAAAACGGCGCTGCACCGGCACGCTGTTGTCGGTCTCCAGGGCGAACAGAAAGTCGGCGCTGAGGCTGAGCAACAGCTCCTGAACCTTGAAGGGTTCCTCACCCACCAGGCGATCACCGAGGCGGAGCAAGGCGTCGTCGGTTGTTTCGATCCGCACCGGTGAGAAGTGACTGGCCCCTTCCACCACCACCAGGCGGCTGCGGGGATCGCTCTGCTGCAGGAACGGCCCGAGCTGTTCGCTCACCGGCGGCGTCACCAGATCGAGGCTGCCGCCGACCATCAACACCGGCACCTTCAGGGACTCCAGGCTCCGGTCCGGCCAGAGCAGGCTGCCGAAACCGTTAATGCTCACCACCGCCGCCAGGTTGGCGGGACGCCGGGGTGGCGGCAGGGGGACCTGGGCCAGCTGGCATTGCAGCAGCCTGGAGAGATTGATCAGGGGAAGACCCTTGAGGGCCCGTTCGCAGCGCTGCTCCAGGCCCGCCGCTGGCCGTTGTCCTGCCGCCATCAGCGCGGTCAGGCCACCGAGGGAATGGCCCATCAGCACGACCGATTCGCCCAGCTCCGGCACGGTCCCCTTGGCTTCGGCGGCCAGCACCGCCTGAACATCCGCGAGTCGATCCGGGATGGTTTCAGCGCCCGGGGGCGGCCGCAGGCCATCGAGTAGCTCCCGCACCGCTGATTCATCACTGCCGGGGTGCTCCATCAGCAGCACCGGCCAGCCGCGCTGTGACAACCCTTCGGCCATCCAGCGCAATTGGGCGGCGCTGCCGCCCAGACCATGCATCAACAGCACCCAGGAACGCTGGCTTGATGGGCTGGCCCCCCAGATCTCCAGCGGCAACGGTTCACGGCGGTGGGCCACGGCCAGGTTGATGGCCCGGGGGCGTGTTGGGCGCTGCAGGGCCGATAACCGCATCGGTGCCGTGGCCCCCTGAATAACCGGCAACGGCAGCTGCCGCAGCTGCGCCAGGGCCTTCGTCTCCTGCTCCAGTTGCCTGCGCCAGCCGGCGCCCAAGGCCAGGACGCCATCGAGGTCCAGGGTCAGCTGCTGGGTCGGTACCGCCTGAAGCACATCCACCACCGTGACCGGCTCGGGCTTCTGCAGCAGGTCGCGCAGGGTCTTCAGCAGCAGGGCGCCGCTGCCGGGCTGATCGGTCTGCAGCAGTTCGCCGAGTTCATCGAGCACCTGGCCGCCGGCCCAGCTCTGCAGAAGCTGCAGGGCGAGGCCACGGTCTGGCAGCAGGGGGGTGCGCAGCAGGGTGACGAGGTCGCGGCGACTGCGGTCATCGAGCAGTTCGAGCCACACCCCCAGTTCGGTGCGGATGCGGCGGGGATCCTGACTCCAGGCCTGCAGCTGGCGCAGGTCGATCGGCAGGGTGAAGCCATCGATCCGCACGTTGAGCTGGGCGCTGGCCATCGCCGGGCTGCCCACCCCCACGAGCACACTGGTAAGCAGGACGGGCAGCCATCGGCAGCGGTTTGACACAACCTCGAACAGGAGCAAGCCGGCCCAGCTGGTTTCTCCAGTTTCCCGCGCCGTTGCGCGAACTGAGTGTGATTCGCCTGGTGGCCAGCTTCGGGGCCGGCGGCGTGCTCTATCTCACCCCCGTGGTGTTTCACCAGGAGGCCTTCAGCGCCACGGCCGTGGGCCTGGGTCTGGCGGCGTCGGCAGCGGCGGGAACCCTGGGCCGGCTGCTGAGTGGCCTGTTGATCGACCGGGGTCTGAACACCACCAAGCCGGTGCTGCTGGCGGCGTTGTTGTCCTTGCTGGCCGACGCCCGTCTGTTGACCGCCACCGGGCTCGGCGCCTTCGTGGTCGGCCAGATGCTGCTGGGGATGTCTTTGGGCATCTACTGGCCCGCCATCGAGCTGGCCGTGCCCCTGAGCTGCCCGCCCCTGCCATCGAGCCGCGCTTATGCCCTGGTGCGCACCGCTGATGCCCTGGGGATCGCCTCAGGGGTGCTGCTCGGTGCCCTGCTGGCCAGTGGCGAGCGGCTGCGCGGCATCTACCTGGTGGACGCGGTCTGCATGGTGGTGCTGATTACCTTGTTGCTCCGTTATCCGTTGCCATCCGCGGCAGCAAGGCCCGCCGGTGAACGGCGAATCGGCTGGAAACACTGGGTGGTGCCGCTGCTGCCGCTGCTGGGGATCACCGTGCTGATCACCGGCATGGCGGTTCTGCTGCAGAGCGCCCTGCCGCTCGATCTGGTGCGTGGCGGCCTTGGTCGTGCGCCCCTGCCCAGCAGCACCGGTGCCCTGTTGATGGGCCTGCAGCTCAGCTTGCTGTTGTTGCTGCAGTGGCCCCTGGGTCGCTGGCTGGCCGGGCTGCCGGTGGCGTTCGGGCTCGGGCTGAGCCTGGTGGGATTCGCCTTCGGCAATGGCTTGCTGGCCCTCTCCAGCCTGGGCTGGCACAGCACGGGCGTGCTGATCGCCGCCCAGGTTCCCCTCGCGGCCGCTGAGGCGGCCTTCCTGCCCACCGCCAGCGAAGCGGTGGTGGAGGTGACGCCGGTTGTCCACCACGGCATGGCGATGGCTCTGTTCTCGCAGTGCTTCGCGATCAGTGCCCTGGTGGCGCCCCTGTTCGGGGGCTGGCTGCTCGATTCCCAGGGCCATGGCGCTGGGCTCTGGCTGCTGATGATGCTCCTCTGCCTGCTGGGTCTGCTGCTGGTGGGGCAGTTGGGGCGCTTCCACCCCCATCCCCGGCGCTGAAGGCGTCGCGGGGTTCCCTCCACAGCACGGGTAGCTTGCTGGCGACTGTCTGAAAGAGCCTGTCTTGAGCCCCGTGTCTGTCACCGGTCGGTTTTGGATCATCTCCACCCATGTGGTGATCTCCCTGACCTGGGCCGTGACGGCAGCCCTGCTGGTGCTGTTGCAGCTCGGCCAGGTCCAGCGCGCCTTTGCCGCACAGGTGGTGATCGCCGATCTCTCCAAGTTCATCGATGACGTCGTGCTCATCCCCTGTGCCTCGCTGAGCCTGCTCACAGGTCTGCTGCTCTGCGCCGTGACGCCCTGGGGCTATTTCAAACACTGGTGGGTTGTGATCAAGGGTCTGCTCACGGTGTCGTTCATCGTGTTCGGCACCGTGGCGTTGGAGCCGTGGCTCAACAGCAACGCGGCCTACCTCGAAGGGCTCAACGCACCAGCCATACCTGCGGATTCGATCTACTGGACGACCTGGTTCCAAGGGCTGGTGGCCACTGGCCTCCAGGTGCTGCTGCAGGTGGCTGTGGTGTTCATCTCGTTTCTCAAGCCCTGGGGCCGTACCCCATGGAAGCGGGTTGCGGGAGCCCAGACCTGAGTGCAGAACAGAATCACTGTGGCCGGCTTGGTGGCGGCAACCAGACAATCCTTTCCAGGATCAACCAGCGCTTCCAATGCTGCCGCCTTAGGATAGAGGGAGTGATACAGGCGAATCCGTAAATCACCAAGGGCTGCAATCGCTTATGTCGCGATCGTTTATGCTGTGATTAATCGTGTTGCAGTCGATTGTATTTTAAACGCCTGTCATTCGGCCATGTGCAGGTGCAAACAATCGGGGGTAATGATTGAATCGTGCTGAAATTCAATTCAAAAATTGGGGACCTTGCTGTGCCAGCCTTGAGTTGTAACAACAGAACCATGCGCCAATGAGACTTGGCGGCTTGACAGCGGGGATGGGCCCGGATGCTCCCTTGCACCTTTCCAGGAGGTTGCTCGGTGCTGTTGGTACGCGGGTATCGCAGCACCACGACGAGCGAATTCCAGCTCATGGCAGGATTTTGGTTGTCAGCAACCATCGCAGTTTGCTTGATGCTCCTTTATTGATGGCAGCCATGAATCGTCCCGTGCGGTTTGCCTGTCACTACTACATGAGTCGGGTACCCGTCTTGCGAGAGATGGTCTCGGCGATGGGAGCTTTCCCTCTTGACGCGCCTCGCAAAAGGCAAACGCAGTTCTTCCAGCAGTCCGTTGAATTGCTGCAATCAAGGCAGGTTGTTGGGGTTTTTCCCGAGGGCGCCCAGCCGATGGTTCAGGTCAAAGCGGCCAACCAGCTCAGCCCATTCCAGCGCGGTTTTGCCCATCTGGCCTTGAGGGCGCCGGTTCAGGATTTGGCCATCCTGCCGGTTGCAATCGTTTCAACCGAAGAAGAAAGGCATAACCTCGCACCGCTCAAGCTTTTCAGCTTGTTTGATCCCACAGAACCCCTGTTCAACTGTGGAGGCTGGCATTCCGCGATCGTCTATCGCCGCGTTCAGCTTCTCTTTGGCTATCCTGTTGCTATCAATGAGGCTCTACGGCAGCACTATCGCGGCAGACATGGTGGTTCGCTGGCTAAAGAGTTAACCCAGGCGTGCTGGGAGCAGATTGGCGGGTTGCTGCATCAGCGCTGTTAATCATCCATCCCCGTAACGCATGTCAATCAAGACCAAAGCCCTACGACTGTTAACGTCCCAAGCCACTGATCCGAGCTTGCCCCTGTTTGTCTTTCTGCCAGGGATGGACGGTAGCGCTGAATTGTTGCGTCCCCAGTTGGCGGGATTGAAAGCTGCCTTTGATATTCGATGTTTGTCGATCCCCGCAGACGATCTAACGGGGTGGGACGGCTTGATCCAGCAGATAGCCAATTTGATCAGCAGGGAAAAGAAACGGTCTCCCTCGCGTCCCCTCTATCTTTGCGGCGAATCTTTTGGCGGTTGTTTGGCCTTGAAACTGGCTGCACATTTTCCGCGCCTATGTGATCGTCTGATCTTAATCAATCCTGCTTCTTCGGCAAGCCGCCAGCCCTGGATCGCTTGGGGCGCTTCAGTCAGTCAGCGATTGCCAAGTTCGCTTTATCGCCTCTCTAGCCTGGGCCTGCTTCCTTTTCTGATTGCGCCACAAAAAGTCTCCATCCTTAGCCAACGGAATTTGTTGGCAGCCATGCAATCAGTAAGCCCTCCCAGTGCTGCTTGGCGGTTGTCTCTTCTCAGTCAATTCAATTTAGAGGCACTGCCTCTTGAGCGTATTGAGCAGCCTGTTCTGGTTTTGGCGTCAAGAGCGGATCGGCTCCTCCCTTCCGTAGAAGAGGCGGCCAGATTAGGCCGTTATCTGCCGAATTCCCAAACCGTGCTGCTGCCGGGCAGTGGACATGCTTTTTTGCTGGAAAAAGAGAACAGATTCAGCCATATTCTGAAACCACATAACTTCTGCGTGGATAGAAATGATTTTCAGCTCACCTCTCCAAATCTATCGGCGCGCAGTCGTGTGACGGCATGATCAACGCATGGCTGGCGATGGGCACCGCTCAAAACTGGGACTTGCGCGCCAATCTCTCTGCCTATGATGCTCTTTCCGTTTCACTGGCGGAACAATTGGAGGTCAGGCTCATCACCGCAGATCCACGCAACGGGCGGTTCCAGGGCGAAGAAGGGCAGCCCCCGCGCCTTGTCACGAAACAATCCAGTCTCATTCGCTACAGACAGATCGGTGGCGGCTAGCTGCCGATCGCGCTTATGCTTCAGCTACGGATCAGTTTTCCGCTTCGCCCGCTCCAGCTCAATGCCCAAAGCCATGTCCAGCCCAGCCCGCGATCAAGCCCTTCGTGATTCGTTGCTCGTCCGTTTCACCGCTGCTTCTGCCGCCGGCAACAGCAGCATGAAAATGGCCCTGAGCCAAGAAGCCGCCTACCTGGGCATTCACCTGAACAAGATCGCCGCTTCGACGCCGGCTCTCTACTGAAGATCGAGTTCAACGGATCCAGCAGATAGGAGCTGGCTGAGCGGCGTACAGCCCAGGCCTACTCCGCCGCAGGTTTTTTGGCGACCCAGCCGCCCAGCTCATGGGGCAGGGGTTCGGTGCCGTACTCCCAGTCGTCGTAGTCGGGATCGTTGCGAATGCGGCGGTGCAGCTCTTTTTGGACGTCGAAGTTGTGGGGCTTGGCCTCTGGGGAGGCGGAATCGTTGCCGCCTTCGGGTGTGCCGGTGACGCTTGGATCCACGGGGTCGGTGGGCTCGAAGCTGGAACTGGATTCAGCCATCGCGCGCGGTTGCAGCTGCAGCCAGTCTGGGGCAAGGCCCTCCCGGCCTGCAGGAATCGGGATCAAAGTCGGCCTCACGGCGGCCTGAGCGGTCAGACGTTGAATAGGAATTCCATCACGTCGCCTTCGGCTACCACATACTCCTTGCCCTCACTGCGCAGCCAGCCTTTGGTGCGGGCCTCGCCCAGGGAGCCGGCTTCGAGCAGCTGCTGGTAGCCGATCGTCTGGGCGCGGATGAAGCCCCGCTCGAAATCGGTGTGGATCACGCCGGCCGCCTGGGGAGCGGTCATGCCGGCGGTGATCGTCCAGGCGCGGGTTTCCTTCTCACCGGTGGTGAAGTAGGTGCGCAGGCCCAGCAGGCGGTAGGTGGCGCCGATCAGGCTACGCAGCCCGCCTTCGCTGACACCGAGCCCTTCGAGGTAGTCGGCCCGCTCTTCGGCGCCGAGCTCGATCAGTTCGGCTTCCACCTGCGCTGAGATGCGCACTGTTTCCGCGCCCTCCTTGGTCGCCAGTGTCTCAACGGCTGCGGTGAAGGCATTGCCGCCGGACAGGTCGTCTTCGCTCACGTTGGTGGCGTAGATGATCGGCTTGAGCGTGAGCAGGCCAAGGGGCCGCAGCACCGCGAGTTCCTCCTCGCCCAGGCCCAGGCTGCGGGCCGCCCCACCGGCCTCCAGCACGGTTTGGATGCGCTCAAGGATCTGGTCTTCAGCCAGCGCCTCCTTGCTGGTGCGCATCTGTTTCTTCAGCCGCTCGCGGCGCTTCTCCACCTGGGCCAGGTCGGCCAGCCCCAGCTCCAGGTTGATGATCTCGGCGTCCCGCCCTGGGTCAACGTTGCCGGAGACGTGGATCACGTCGTCATCGCGGAAGCAGCGCACCACATGCACGATCGCGTCGACTTCGCGGATGGTGGCGAGGAATTTGTTGCCCAGCCCTTCCCCCTGGCTCGCCCCTTTGACCAGCCCGGCGATGTCAACGAACTCCACCCGGGTTGGAATGATCTCCTTGGAGCTGGACACATCCGAGAGCAACTTCAGCCGGGGGTCTGGAACAGCCACGCTGCCCACGTTCGGCTCGATCGTGCAGAAGGGGAAATTGGCGGCCTGGGCCTGGGCATTGGCCACCAGGGCATTGAAAAGGGTGGATTTGCCCACGTTGGGCAGTCCGACGATTCCGGCTTTGAGCATGGGCCCAAATCTACGTGGCGCCCCTTCGCCTCATCCTCCACCCCAGCGGCAAGCCACAGTTTTCGCCGCCACCAGGAAGACTGGGAACAGCTATCGCCGCCGCCCCATCTCCCGCCGCACCCTTGAGCCCGCACCGCCGGTGGAGCGCTCCGCCCCCACGGTTGCCCCTGTTCCCCAGCCCAGGACCACCCAAGCCAGGCGCCGACCCCGCCGCCTGTTCTGGATCGGCCTGGTCGGCCTGCTTGTCGTGGCCGGCGGTCTGGGCCTCTGGCAGCGTCAACGCGCCAGCTCCCAACGGGATCTGACCCCCTACACCGCCCTGGCCGAGCGCGGCACCTTGCCGGGGGTTGTCACCAGCACCGGCGAACTTGAAGCTGTCCGCAGCGTCAATGTCAGTCCCAAGCGTGGCGGTGTGCTGGAAAAGCTTTATGTGGTGGAAGGCCAGGCGGTGCGGCAAGGTCAGCCCATTGCCCTGATGGACAGCGGCGACCTTCAGGACCGCGAGAACGAGCTCAAGGCCCAGGTGCGCCAGGCTGAGGCGGAGTACGCCCGCAGCCGCTCGGAGTACGAACGGCGGCGCAGCCTTTTTGAGCACGGTGCGATCAGCCAGGACGATTTCGCCTCCTTCGGCACCCGCCTGCTCACCAGCAAGGCCGCCCTCGATGCCGCCAGGCAACGCAGCAGCCAGCGCAACGTGGAGCGCGGAGAGCTGACGATCCGCGCCCCCTTTGATGGGGTGATCACTCAGCGCTTCGCTGATCCCGGCGCTTTCGTGACCCCCACCACCTCCGCCTCGGCCAATGCCGGCGCCTCGAGTTCCTCGGTGGTGGAGCTGGCCCAGGGGCTTGAGGCGGTGGCGAGCGTGCCGGAAAGTGATATCGGCAGGGTTGTTCTTGGTCAGGGGGCCAATGTGCGGGTGGATGCCTTCCCTGATCGCCGTTTCGCGGCACGGGTGCGTCAGATCGCGCCTCGGGCTGTGGAAACCAACAACGTCACCTCTTTTGAAGTGAAACTGCAGCTGGTGGATCCCCACGACGAGCTGCGCATCGGCATGACCGCCGACATCGATTTCCAGACCGGCACCCTCGCCGCCGAAACCCTCGTTCCCACTGTGGCTGTGGTCACCGAGGGCGGCCGGCCGGGCGTGCTGGTGGTCGGCAAGGACGATCAGCCCACCTTCCAGGCGGTGACGCTGGGCTCCAGCAGTGGCCGCAACACCCAGATCCTCGAAGGCATCGAGCCCGGCACCCGGTTGTTCATCGATCTGCCGCCCTGGGCCAAATCATCCGAGCGGGACTAGGCGCACAGCGGAATTGTTCAAGGCTGTTAGCTCATTGTTGTTCGTTCAGCCAGAAATTCACGGCTGGCGGCCAGGATGCGGCCGCTGGCCTGGCCGTCGCCGAAGGGATTGCGGGCCTGGGCCATGGCTGCATAGGCGCCGGCATCATCCAGCAGAAGGCTCGCCTCCCGCACGATCGCCTCAGAATCAGTGCCGATCAGCTTGGCCGTTCCGGCGCTGACTGCCTCAGGCCTCTCGGTGGTGCGGCGCAGCACCAGCACCGGCTTGCCCAGGGCAGGGGCCTCCTCCTGCAGGCCGCCGGAATCGGTGAGCAACAGGGTGGCGCCGCGGATCGCCGCCACCAGCCGGTCGTAATCCAGGGGCTCGGTCAGGAAGGCGCGCGGGTGGTGGCCCAGCAGGGCCTCGAGGGGTTCGCGCACGGTGGGATTGCGGTGCAGCGGCAGCAGCAGGGCTGTGTCCGGGTGACGATCCAGCAGCTCCAGGAAGCCCCGCCCGATCGATTCGAGCCGCTCGCCCCAGTTTTCGCGACGGTGCACGGTGGCCAGGATCACCCGCTGCTCCTGCCAGTTGAGGCCAGGAAGCTCCAGCTGGGGGGCGGTTTGGGCCATGCGCAGCAGGGCGTCGATCACCGTGTTCCCCGTCACCAGGATCCTGCCGACCACGCCGGAGGCCTTGAGGTTGGCCTCGGAAACGCCGGTGGGGGCGAAATGGAGCTGGCCCAACTGTGAGATCAGGCGGCGGTTGGCCTCTTCGGGGAAGGGATCGAGCAGGTTGTCGGTGCGCAGCCCCGCCTCCACATGGCCAACGGGGATCTGCTCGTAGAAGGCGGCGAGGGCTGAGGCGAAGGCCGTGCTGGTGTCGCCCTGTACGAGCACCAGGTCGGGACGGTGCTCGCTGAACTCCTCGCGCAACCCCTGCAAGGCCGCGCAGGTGACGTGGGTGAGGGTCTGGCGCGGTGCCATCAGGGCCAGGTCGCGGTCGGCGCACAGGCCGAACAGCTCCATCACCTGGCTCACCATTTCGCGGTGCTGGCCGGTCAGCACCACCCGGGTCCGCAGGTCGGCAGCCGCCTGAAAAGCCAGGATCACTGGCGCCAGTTTGATCGCTTCAGGCCGGGTGCCCAGCACGATCGTGACCAGCGGTGCGGGGGCGGTCAAAGGGCCATGGCGGTGGGGAGAATCCTAAAGATGCGTTCTCCGGCTTCCCGCAAGCACCTCGCCGCAGCGATGGAAGCAACCCGTCAAGTGAGCAGCCGAATCAGCAGCAGGGAGGCGATGCCAAGGGAGAGCCCAAGCATCGCCAAGCGGCCATTCCAGATCTCGGCCTGGGGTGTGAACCCACGTCGCCAGGCATTGAGTTCATCGCCGGCCACCACGACGACAGTGTCCTGATCAGCATCAGCCGTTTCAACGGCTTGATCGCGAACGGTTGGAGCGGGGCCTGAAGCCTGATCGCTAGCCTCAGCTGGAGCCATTGGACCAACCGGTAAAGCCCCTTCAGCTTAAGGGAAAGAAAACTCAGCGGCTGGACCATAGAGGAGATCGGCGTGCTCCAGGGGCAGTCGCGCCGCCACCCCCAGGGCTGTGGAACTGCGGAAGCCACTGGCAAAGCGCCGGGTCGCCGCCACGCCGATCATGGCTGCGTTGTCGGTGCAGTAGGCCATCGGAGCCACCCGCCAGGTCAGGCCGAGCTCCTGACAACGAATCGCCAACCGCTGGCGCAAGCGGCGATTGGCGGCCACCCCTCCCACCAGCACCAACGTGCCCAGGCCATTGTCCCTGGCGCAGCGGCAACTGCGCTCCACCAGGACGTCGGCCACTCCGTGCTCAAAGCTGGCGGCCAGATCGGCGATCGGTAACGCCGCCTCGCCTGGCTGGCCTGTGCTCTCCCCGTTCGCCAGTTTCTGGGTCAGGCGCAGCACCGCGGTCTTGAGGCCACTGAAGCTGAAGTCATAGGGATAGAAGCCCCCGTCCGGGCGGGAGACGCGCCCCTGGGGAAAGCGAAAGCGCAGCGGGTCGCCGGCGCTTGCCGCCGCCTCGATCGCCGGGCCACCTGGGTATCCCAGCCCCAGCAGCCGGGCGACTTTGTCGAAGGCCTCGCCGGCGGCGTCGTCATGGCTGCGGCCCAGGCGGGTGTAGGCCCCCACCCCATCGACGCGGATCAGTTCGGTGTGGCCGCCGCTGACCAACAGGACGAGATAGGGTCCCTTCGGCAGTGGCTCCCCCAGCAGCACCGAACAGAGGTGCCCTTCGAGGTGGTGGATGGCCAGGAAGGGCAGGTCGTGGAGGCGGGCCAGGGTGCGGCCGGTGAGTGAGCCCACCAGCAGGGCGCCCACCAGGCCGGGAGCGGCGGTGGCGGCGATCGCATCGAGATCACTGAAGGCCAGGCCGGCGGTGGCCATCACCTCGGCGATCAGCTGGGGCAGGGCTTCGACGTGGCGGCGGGAGGCGATTTCCGGCACCACCCCGCCCCAGCGGGCGTGCTCCTCCATCTGGGACGCCACGGCGCTGGCCAGCACCTGCTGGTCACGCACCACGGCAGCAGCCGACTCGTCACAACTTGTTTCGACGGCCAGAACCGTGGGCATGGGCTCCCTGGAACTCCCTTACTGTCCCGGAGTGACATCCTGCCCTGCGGCAGGTCTTTCCCAGGTACCGGAACCGATGCGCCGCCTCTTCGCCCTTCTGATTTCCGCCCTTCTGATCATCGGCTTCGCCCCCATGGCGCACGCCGATATCGCCGGGCTCACCCCTTGCGCAGAAACCCCCCGTTTTCAGGAGCGCGCCAGTGCCGCCGCTACCCCCCAGGCCAAGGCCCGGTTCACGAACTACGGCCAGGCTCTCTGTGGCACCGATGGGCTGCCCCGTCTGATCGTCGATGGCCGCTTCAGCCATGCCGGTGATTTCCTGATCCCGGGTCTGCTTTTCCTCTACATCGCTGGCACGATTGGCTGGGCCGGCCGCGCTTACTTGATGGCTATCCGCGGTAGCAAGGATGCCACCATGCGTGAAATCCAGATCGACATGCCCCTGGCGTTCAAATCCACCCTGGCGGCTGCCGTCTGGCCCCTGGCAGCGTTCAATGAGTTCGTCAGTGGAAAAATGATTGAAGCCGACTCCAAAGTGACCGTCTCCCCCCGCTGATTCCCCTAACCATGAAGAAATTCCTCACCACCGCACCGGTCGTGGCTGCCGTCTGGTTCACCTTCACAGCCGGGCTCACGATCGAGATTTTCCGCCTCTTCCCCGATCTGATCATTCGTTGATCATTCGCTTCCTCTGAGCGAACTCTCCGCAAAGGTCTGCTTGCAAACCTTTGCCTTCAGGCCTTTGCCTGCAGAAAACGTTCCTCGATGAACATCTGGGCTGCGTTTTTCTTGACTTGATGGTTTCTTGACTTAATGGTCTGGATCCGGTTCTTGTCGGGGCCAGCATTTCTGCAGGACCTGCCCCATCCTTACCTTTCGATCCGCGGCTCTTTGGGGCCGCTTTTTTGTGGCGAAGGGCCCACTCAGCCTGTGGCCAGGCCGAGCTGGGCTTCGAGTTCGTCCAGGGCCTGGCCCAGATCGCCGTTCACCAGCACGGCATCGAATTCCGCTTCGGCCTGAAGCTCCAGGCGGGCCCGCTGGAGCCGGCGCTCGATGGCCGCGGCGCTGTCGGTGCCGCGCGCGCGGATGCGCCGCTCCAGTTCGGCAAAAGACGGCGGTTTGATCAGCAGCTGAAATCCCTGGGGGAAACTGCGCCGCACCTGACGGGCCCCCTCCAGCTCGATTTCCAGCAGCACCGGCTGGCCGGCCGCCAGGTGCATCTCCACCGGCTGGCGCGGGGTGCCATAGAGATTGCCCGCGAATTCGGCCCACTCCAGCAACCCCGCCTCGGCCACCAGTTGCTCGAAGCGGGGGCGCTTCAGGAAGAAATAGTGCTCCCCATCGCGCTCACCGCTGCGCGGCTCGCGGGTGGTGGCCGACACCGACAGCCAGATCTGGGGGTGCTTCTGGCGGAGGGCGTTGATCAAGGTGCCCTTGCCGACGCCACTGGGCCCGGTGATCACGTGGAGTCGCCCCGGTTGGGGCGCTGAAGGCCCTGCCATGTCCGTCGCCACCCCCATCGCTCCACGGCGCAGTGAGACAGCAGAGTAGGGAGTCCGTGTCGCGTCCTCGCTGCGATGAACGCCACGCTGCTCCAGCCCGTTGATCTCACCACCTTGCGGGCGGTGCTGGCCGAGCTGCGGCCGCCGTTGCTGCCCAGCCGCTTCGAGAAAGCCCAGCAACCCACCCCCCACAGCCTGCAACTGGGCCTGCGCAGTCAGCGGGGCCTCCACTGGCTGGAGATCAGCTGGCAGGCCGAGGCGCCGCGGCTGCTTGCGATCGATTCCCCTCCCCGCCAGGGCCAGGGCAGCACCCTGGCCCAGCAGCTGCAGCACGGTCTGGCTGGCCTGGCCCTGGTGGCCATTGAGCAGACCGGCTGGGAGCGGGTGGTGGAGCTGCAGTTCGCGGCCAGGCCAGGAGAACCGTGCAGCCGCTGCTTGATCATTGAACTGATGGGTCGCCGCAGCAATCTCTTTCTGCTCGATGGCCAGCGGCGGGTGATCGCCCTGGCCCGGCAGGTGCGGCAGCAACAGTCGCGGCTGCGGCCGATCGGCAGCGGAGATCTTTACAGCCCTCCGCCCGCCCTGCAGGGGGATCTACCCAGCAGAGCCGAGGGGATGGAGCGCTGGCGCCGCCGCCTCTCGCTGGTGCCGGTCAGCCTGCAGAAGGCCCTGCAGCAGACCTACCAGGGGATCAGCCCGGCCCTGGCCCTGCAACTGGCCGGTGATCAGCCCGAGCAGGCATGCCAGCTGCTCGCCATGCCGGTGAACGCGCTGGAGGAGCACCAGTGGCAGGAGCTGTGGTGCCAATGGCAACGCTGGCTCACCGACCTGGAGCAGGAGCGGTTCGGTTTTGCCTCCGGCCCCAGCCATGGCCGCGTCACGGCCTACCGCTGCTGGGGAACGGAGGCGCCGGCTGCTGGGGTGAATGCAGCGCTGGCCGCCTACTACGGGCCCCTGCTGGCCCGGCAGGAGGCCGTGGCGCGGCGGCTGCAGCTGGAACAACGGCTGCTGGCGGCCCGGGCGCGGCAGCAGCGCCAGCGGGATCAGCAGCAGGCGCTGCTGGATCAGGTGGAGAACACCAATGCCCTCCAGCGGCAGGCCGATGCCCTGTTGTGCGGACTCAGCCCCAGCCGCGGGGAGATCAGTGAGGCCCAGAGCCTCTACAAACGCGCCCGGCGGCTGCGGCGCTCGGTGGCCGCGATCACGCCACGGCTGGAACTCCACGACCGCACCCTCGAGCAGATCGACAGCAGCCTCACCTTTCTCGAGCAACACGCTGATCAAGCCGACGACCTGCTGGCCCTGGAGCAGGACATCGAGGCGCTGCTGGATCGCGGCAGCGCCGATCAGCGCGCTCGCCAACGGCGCCCTGCGCCGCCGAAGGCCCAGGCGACGCCGCAGCCCCTGGAGCTGCGCACCCCCGGGGGCCTGCGGGTGCAGGTGGGCCGCAACCATCGCCAAAACGACTGGATCAGCCTCAGCCAGGCCCGCCGCGGTGATCTCTGGTTCCACGCCCAGGAGTGCCCGGGCAGCCATGTAATCCTCAAGAGCTCCGAAGCCCCTGCAGGCGAGCAGGACCTGCAGGCCGCCGCTGACCTTGCCGCCCACTTCAGCCGGGCCCGCGGCAACCGGCGCGTGGCGGTGGTGATGGTGCCCAGTGACCAGTTGCAGCGGATCGCCGGTGCCGGTCCAGGCACGGTGCGCCATCGCGGCGGTGAGGTGGTCTGGGGGGATCCGGGCCGCGGCGCGCCCCTGGTCCCTAGCCTCGGCGCCAGGTCAGCACCATGAGCGAACTTCCTACCCCCCTGCCACCTCCCATCCCCGCCGCTTCGCCACCGCCGCCGATCCGGGTGCCGCCCGTGAGGGCCACTCCGCTGCCGGATGAGTTTCCCGGTGAGGTGGAGATGAGCCTGGTGGATCACCTCGAGGAACTCAGGCGCCGGGTGCTGCGCAGCCTGCTGGTGCTGCTGCTGGCGGCGGCCGCCTGCCTGGCCCTGGCTCGCCCGCTGGTGAAGCTGTTGGAGGTTCCTGCCGAGGGCATGCGTTTCCTGCAGTTGGCGCCCGGTGAATTCCTGTTCGTGTCGTTCAAGGTGGCGGGTTACGCCGGCCTCAGCCTGGCCCTTCCTTACATCCTCTACGAGGTGCTGGCCTTCGTTCTGCCCGGCCTGACGCGGCGGGAACGGCGGTTGGTGGCACCGGCGGTAGCTGGTTCAGCGGTGCTCTTTCTCGCTGGAATCGCCTTCGCCTGGTGGGCCCTGGCGCCGGCGGCGCTCCGCTTCCTGGTGAATTACGGAGCGGATGTGGTCGAGCCGATCTGGTCGATCGAGCGCTATCTGGATTTTGTGCTGTTGCTGATGGTGGCCACCGGCCTGGCCTTTCAGTTGCCGGTGCTGCAGTTGCTGCTCGGGGCGTTCGGCCTGATCTCGGCGGAAACGATGCTGGGCGCCTGGCGCTCGGTGGTGCTCGTGGCGGCAATCGCTGGCGCGGTGCTGACCCCCTCCACCGATCCGGTCACGATGCTGCTGCTCGGCGGCGCGATCACCGCGCTGTTCTTGATCGGTGTGGGGCTGGTGGCCATGGCCGAGCGCTTGCGGCCGGCACCTTCCTGATTGGCCAGGTCCGAGCTGGCCAGCTCACAGCAGGAATTCGCGGCTGCGACCGCCGGCGCCTGGTTGCAACGTCAGGCTCATCGCCTTGCCCAGCCTGGGCTTGTCCCGGGTTGTCTGAAGCCACTGGCGTACCTGCTGGGCCACCCCCAGACCATTGAGCACTTCGAGCAATTGCTGCAGCTTCTCGGCATAGCCCGCGGCGTCGAGCGGAAACGACTGCTGCTCCAGGTACGCCCACATCACCTGCAGGTGCAGGCGCCCCCGGCGTTGAACCAATTGCAGGTCGTAAGAAGCCTGCCAGCGACTGCGCAGCAGCTGCAGCACCTCATCGAGCGCCAGGGGTTCGGCGGCACGATCCGGGCCTGAATCGGCGCTGCTAGGGCTTAAAGGCACGGCGACCGGGGTCCCAACTCCACAACAGCATGTTGCGCTCTCTGGCCGGATCCCTGCCAGGGCAAAGCGTGGCGGCAAGGCCAGCGGTAATAATGGTCACCACGTTGCCGCGGCACCCAGGAACGCTCCTATGACCCAGATCCCAGCGAGCGACGTGCCCGGAATGGGTCGTCGGCAGTTCATGAATCTGCTCACTTTCGGGTCCGTCACCGGCGTTGCCCTCGGTGCGCTCTATCCCGTGGCCCGCTATTTCATCCCGCCCAAACCCGCCGGTGGCGGTGGCGGCATCAGCGCCAAGGATGAACTCGGCAACACGGTCACAGCCAGCGGTTGGCTCTCCACCCACAAGGAAGGCGACCGCAGCCTGGTTCAGGGGCTGAAAGGTGATCCCACCTATCTCCTGGTGGAGGGCCCCGAGGCGATCGGCAGCTACGGCATCAATGCGATCTGCACCCACCTGGGTTGCGTTGTGCCCTGGAACAACGGCGCCAACAAATTTGTGTGTCCCTGCCACGGCAGTCAGTACGACGCCACAGGCAAGGTGGTTCGCGGCCCCGCTCCGCTGTCGTTGGCCCTGGCCAATGTCGCGGTCGAGAACGACACCGTGTTCCTGAGCCAGTGGTCGGACACCGATTTCCGCACCGGGGAGAAGCCTTGGTGGGCTTGATTGACCGCGTGTTTCCCCCTTCCTCCCGCCTGTTCAATCCGCCCATGCGCCGCCTCCTTGCCTCCATCAGCCGGTTGAGCTCCACTGGCCTGCTCCTGCCGCTGCTATTGGCCCCACTCCTGCTGATTCCCCTGTTGGCGGCTCCCCAGGCCAGTTGGGCCTACCCCTTCTGGGCTCAGCAGAACTACGACAGCCCCCGTGAAGCCACCGGCAAGCTTGTTTGTGCGAACTGCCACCTCGCCAAGAGGGTCACCCAGGTTGAGGTTCCCCAGGCGGTGATGCCCGACACGGTCTTCAAGGCCGTCGTCAAAATTCCCTATGACACCAGCCTGCAGCAGGTGGGAGCCGACGGCAGCCGCACCAGCCTCAACGTCGGTGCCGTGGTGATGTTGCCTGATGGCTTCAAGCTCGCCCCAGAAGAACGCCTCACCGAGGAACTCAAAGAGGAAACTTCAGGCGTCTACTTCACCCAGTACAGCGACGACAACCCCAACATTCTTCTTGTGGGCCCGCTCCCTGGCGATCTGCACCAGGAAATCGTCTTTCCGATCCTCTCGCCCGATCCCGGCACGGACAGCAACATTCACTTCGGTAAGTATTCCCTGCATGTGGGCGGAAACCGCGGCCGCGGCCAGGTGTACCCCACCGGTGAGAAGAGCAACAACACCGTCTACAACGCTTCAGTGGCTGGCACCGTCAGTGCCATCACCCCTGGTGATGCCGGCGCTTCGGTGGTGGAAATCACTGCCGCCGATGGCACCAGCGTCAGTGACACCGTTCCAGCTGGCCCCTCCGTTGTGGTGGCCGTTGGCGATGTCCTGGCGGCCGGTGCACCGATCTCCAACGATCCAGGTGTGGGTGGTTTCGGCCAGCTCGATGCTGAGATCGTGCTTCAAAACCCGGTGCGCATCTACGGCATGCTCGCCTTCTTCGCAGCGGTGGTCATTGCCCAGATTCTGCTGGTGCTGAAGAAGAAGCAGGTGGAGAAGGTTCAGGCCGCCGAGGGCGTTTGACTCCAGCCACTCCGTACTGAGGCGATCAACCCATGATGTTCGCTCCAGACCTGCCTATCGCGATGTTCCGTTCTCCAGGCCCGCTCCTGTTTGAGCTCGGGCCGGTCACGGTGCGCTGGTACGGCCTGCTGATTGCGCTGGCCGTGCTGGTGGGTCTGGTGCTGGCCACACGCCTCGGCCGTCGCCGCGGCATCGAAGCGGCGGTGATTGCCGATCTGCTGCCGATCCTGGTGCTCGCCGCCGTACTCGGAGCTCGCCTTTATTACGTGGCGCTGGAGTGGCGCCAGTACCAGCTCAACTGGTTCGATGCCTTGGCGATCTGGCAGGGCGGCATCGCCATCCATGGGGCTTTGATCGGCGGCACCCTGGCGGTGATTGTTTATTGCCGCTGGCGCAAGTTGGCCTTCTGGAACCTGCTCGATGTGCTCGTTCCTTCGGTCGCCCTGGGCCAGGCGATCGGCCGCTGGGGCAATTTCTTCAATTCCGAGGCCTTTGGCCTGCCCACCAATCTGCCCTGGAAACTCTCGATTCCGGCCATCAATCGGCCGGCGCCGTTCATCGATGAGGCTTTCTTCCACCCCACCTTCCTCTACGAGTCGTTCTGGAACCTGGGTGTTCTGGCCCTGTTGCTGATTCTTTTCCGACTGGGTGAGCGCGGCAAGATCTCGCTGCCGAATGGTGCCCTCAGCTGCACCTATCTGATCGCCTACAGCGTCGGGCGCTTCTGGATCGAGGGACTACGCCTTGATCCGCTCTGCCTGTTCTCGATTCCACCCTTCTGTGAAGGCGGCCTGCGCATGGCCCAACTGATGAGCTTGGTGCTGATTGTGATCGGTGCTTTTGGCCTCTGGTGGCTTTATGGCTGTCAACGAGCCCTGCCAGATCCGGGCAAAGAGACCCCCCTGCGGAGCGGTTCTTGATCCATCCTGTTCGCATCGTCGGTGCAGGTCCGGGTGCGATCGACCTGCTCACCCTGCGCGCGGCCCGGGCCATTGAGGCGGCTGAGGTCCTGATCTGGACGGATTCGCTCGTGTCTCCCCAGATCGCTGCATTGGCAGGCGCGGACTGCGAGCGGATCCGCACCAGCACCCTCACCCTGGAGCAGGTGATGGAGCTGGTGATCGATCGTGCCCGGGCTGGTCTCCAGGTGGTGCGCCTCCATGACGGCGACCCCTGTCTCTATGGCGCTCTGGCCGAGCAAATCTGCCGGCTTGGCGATGCCGGCCTGGACGTGGAGGTGGTGCCTGGTCTGAGTGCCTATCAGGCCACCGCCGCTGCCCTGCAGGCCGAACTCACCATCCCCGGTCTGGTACAGACCATCGTGCTCAGCCGCGCTTCAGGCCGCACCGGCGTGCCGGAGCGCGAGTCGCTGGAGCGGCTCGCGGCCCTGCGCGCCTCGCTCTGCCTCTACCTCAGTGCCCGCCATGTCGAAGAGGTGCAGGAGGTTCTCTTGCAGCACTACCCTCCGGAAACCCCTGTGGCGATTGGCTATCGGGTCAGCTGGCCAGACCAGTGGCTGCAGCTGGTGCCGTTGCGGGAGATGGCTACCACCAGCCGGGAGCGCCAATTGATCCGCACCACGCTGTACGTGGTCAGCCCGGCGCTTGCAGCCCCCACCCAGGCACGCTCCAAGCTCTATTCCGCCAGTCACGACCATCTGTTTCGCCCCGCCGGCGACAGGCTTGCTCCTTTAACACCCTCACCTTCAATAGCCTCTCCGTCCACACCCTGAACGTGGGAGTGGATCTGGGTTCACTGGATCTCAGCTCACTGGACCTCAGCTCACTGGATCGGCTGGCGGATGCCAATGGCCAGCAAGCTCACCGCTCCGGCAAGCATCAAGGTGGCTCCAGGCAGGCGCAGGGCTCCGCGGGGTTCTCCCAGCCAGACCACTCCGGCGATGGCGCTGAGCAGTGTGCTCAGCCGCTTGATCGCAATCACATGGACGACGGCCGTGAAGCGCAGCGCCTCCATCTGGCTGACCATGCCGACCGCACCCATCAGACCGCAGACCAGCAGTAGAGCCAGCAATTGCCAACAGTGCTTGCTGGCCAGTGCTTGCCGCCAGGTTCCAGCCGTTGAGAGGCTGCCATTGGCCTGGGCCTGGAACACGGCCGGGGTGAGCAGCGGCAGGGCCACCGCCAGGTTGAACAACGCCACCCAGGCCAGGCTGCCGCTGGCTTGAACGCCGAGCTTGTCGAAGCTGGCTGCCACGCCCCAGAGCACCGCCACCAGCAGCATCGGCCGTGCACCGGGGCTCTGAACCAAGCTGGAGCCAGCGGCCGTCCCTCGTCCCAGCAGCAACGCCCCCAGCACCAACAGCGCCACACCGGCACTGGAGCTGAGGGTGGGACGCTCGCCCAGCAGCCACCAGCCACTGAACAGCAGCACCAGCGGTGAGAGGTTGATCAGTGGCAGAACCAGGCTGAGCTCGCCGGCGGCCAGGGCGCGGCCATAGGCCCAGAAGGCCACCGCATTAACCAGCCCACTGGCCGCCAGGGCAAGCAACAACTGGGGCAGGTCGGAGGGCTGGACCATCAGCCTGAGAAACGGCAGGGTCAGTAGGGCCGAGACCAGGCAGCTCAGACCCATCACCAGGTTGGTGGGCCAGCCACTGCGGCGCAGCAAGCTGCGGGTGGCGAGGTCACGGCCGGTTTCACAGCAGGCCGTGAGCAGGGCCAGAACCGGCCAGTAGGACAACACAGGCGGGTCGGAGGGGAGCGAGCTGCTGGCGGTGTTTTAAGATCTGTGGATGCGGGCGATTAGCACAGCGGTAGCGCACTTCCTTCACACGGAAGGGGTCACTGGTTCGAATCCAGTATCGCCCATTGACAATGGCTCAAAGCCTTTCATTCCGCGTATTCAGTTGATCGCATAGAGCGAAAACAAAAGCGAGATCGACGTTCTTTGAAAGAGCTTGTCTCTGGCATTGTGTTTTTGATTTTTCTCCTGGATCGTTGGCAGCTTTGCCAACATAATTCTCAATTGAAATTGTCAGTTACTCGCCAGGTATTGTTGTCGGCCACGCTTTGTCAGTAACTATTCCCGTAACTTTGCCGGAGACGATGCAAGCGTGTTGTCAGCAGGTGCGATCAATCAGAGATCGATGGCCTTGGGGAATGGTCCAACCCGCCTTGGCTGTAAAGGGATTGTGATCGCTCTTGGGCCTAGGCGATTGAACTTACTTCCGCGCCAGAATGATATAAATGGCGTGGATAATAGCTATTGGGTACAATACCCACAGCAGGCCGATCATCGGCAGCCATTTTGCGCAAATGCCTACAAGCCAGAACGGCAGGTTGAGCCAGAAGGCACCAGTGAAGCCCACCTGGGTGGCCACAGCCAAGGGGGGAAGGATGAAGGCGAGAATGATCTTTAAAATGTCGCCGACCGTCATGAACAAAGGAGCGCTGGTTCTCCATTAAGGCGGATGGTCGGAACGTCTCCACCGCTTTGTCATGGTTCCCAATGACGGTTGGTGAGGAGTGGCGAGCCGTTGCTTCCGCTCAGGGAACAGGCCCGCCGATCAGTGGCGCCAGGGCGTCCACCACCAGCTTCACGCCGGTCGCTTCAGCCAGGGGCTCGGCGCAGGCGGCCAGGCTCCAGCGCTCCAGGCTGAGATCAAGGCCAGGGCTTGCGGCCTCCAGGGCGATCTTCAGCACCCCGCTCCTGGCACTGACCTTGATCGCCTGCACCGCCGGGGTTGGGCGGCGATCAAGGGAGGCGGCTAAGCGCAGCAGCAGCGCCATCGCCCCGACGGTCTGGCGTTGCTCGCTGCTGGCCAGCTGCAACCAGGCCTCGTGGCGTTTTTTCGGCAGGCTGCGGCGGTGGTAGCGGGCGATGGCTGCCACCATCACCTGTTCGGTCTCGGAGTAGCCCAGCAGATCGCCGTGGCGGATCAGGTACCAGCTGTGCTTGTGATAGGCGCTGATGTTGATGTGCTGCCCGCAGGTGTGCAGCATCGCGGCAGCCCAGAGCAGTTGACGGCCTTCGCCCTGGTCGTGATGGAGCAAGCCTTGGCACTGCTCGTAGAGGGTGAGGGCGTGGGCGGTAACCCGGCTGGCCCTTGGCAGGTCGACGCGGAAGCGGCGGGCGAGATCTTCAACAGTGCGTTGACGCACGCTGCTCTGAAAGCTGAAGCGATCGACGATCAGGCCATGGCGCAGCATCCAGTCGACGATCAGCCCCTCGCGCAGGGCCCGGTCGCTGATCACCAGCTCCTTGAGCTTGAGCATCTCCATCGCCTTCTGCAGCACCAGGGCACCGGGCACGATGATTTCGGCCCGACGTTCATTGATCGCCGGGATCGCCCTGCGCTCGTCGAGCGTCATGGCCGCCAGTTGATTCACCAGCTGATCGATCCGCTCACGACTGACCTTGAACCCCTGCAGCCGCAGGGGTGGCCGCTCCTCCTGGGCAGCCGCGAGAGCGGCCAGGGTGATCGCCGTGCCGCTGGTGGCCACAAGCACGGGCACTTCACCTGGCTTAAGCCCCCGCTGGACGCGGACGACGGCGGGCTCAAGGGATCCCTGGATGAAGGCCCGTAAAAAGGTCAGCAGCGCCGGTGGCAGGGGGTCCTGGTCGACGAAATCCCGATGCAATCGCACCGCTCCGACCCGGGTGCTGGTGAGCTCGCGGGCATCGCGCCCGTCAGCCAGGATCAGTTCGGTGGAGCCGCCGCCGATGTCGAGGATCAGGTGGGCCTGATCACCGAAGGCCATGCCCGAGAGCACTCCCAGATAAATCAGCCGGGCTTCTTCCGGACCGCTGACCAGATCCACCTCAAGGCCGTGGCGGTCCTGCACCATCTGCAGGAACTCGCGGCCGTTGGGCGCCTCGCGCACGGCGCTGGTGGCGGCGGTGAGAATCTGCTCGGCGCCATGGCTGTCGGCCAGCTCGCGGTAATGGCCCAGGGCGAGCAGGGCCCGCTCGATCGCCGCCGGGGTCAGCAGGCCCGTGTCGGGATCCCGTTCACCCAGCCGTGCACTGGATTTTTCTGCTTGAACAACGCGAAAACTGCGCAGGCCCGGATCAACTGCTGCGATCAGCAGGTGAATCGAGTTGGTGCCGATGTCGATGGCCGCGACATGGCGCAGCGCCGCTGCCGGCTCCGGGAGGGCTTGGGAGGCTGGCATCCGATCGAAGGCCCGGCGCAAACGGCGTCACTTTGCCACTCCAGAGCCAATTGGCAGCCACCCAAGAACAGCCAGAAACGACCGAAGCACAACTGGATCACACCGTGAGGCTCGAATGGCCTTGCCCCCCCACCTAATCTGCCGCGATGCACATCCGCGCCACCCTGCGGGGTTGGGTCGCCCTGCTGCGCTGGCAGAAGCCCAGTGGTCGTCTCATCCTGTTGATCCCAGCCGGCTGGTCCCTCTGGCTGCTGCCCGAGGGGCCTCCGGCGGCCGCCCTCGTCGGCTTGATTGGTCTTGGCGGCCTCGCCGTCAGCGGTGCCGGCTGTGTCGCCAACGACCTCTGGGACCGGCGCATCGACCCTTTGGTGGAGCGCACCAAGGACCGACCCCTCGCCAGTGGTCGGGTGAGTGTGGCCAGCGCCGCCGTTCTGCTCGTGCTCTGCCTGCTGCTGGCCCTGCTGGTGGTAGGGCTGCTGCCGGAAGAAGGGCGGGGGGCTGCCCTGCTGCTGGCCCTGGCGACCTTGCCGGCGGTGCTGCTCTATCCCTCTGCCAAACGCTGGTTGGCTTTCCCCCAGTTGCTGCTGGCCTTCTGCTGGGGTTTCGCGGTGCTGATCCCCTGGGCTGCGGCCACCGGTGAGGTTGCCGGTGGCTGGCCCCTGGGACTGGTCTGGGCGGCCACATTGCTGTGGACCTTCGGCTTTGACACGGTGTACGCCATGGCCGATCGGCGCGATGATGCCGCCCTGGGCCTGCGCAGCAGTGCGCTCAGCCTCGGGCCTGCGGCCCCTGCCGTCGTGGCGATCTGTTACGGCCTGACGGCACTGTTTCTGGCGCTCGCCGCCCTGTTGCAGGGGGTGTCCTGGCCCTTCTGGCCGCTCTGGGCCCTGGCGGCGATCGGCATGCAACAACAGGCCCGGTTGTTGCGGGGTCAGCCTGCCGCTGGCCTGTTCGGCCGCCACTTCCACCGCCAGGTTCAGCTCGGTGGCCTGCTCTGGCTGGCCCTGCTGCTTGGACGGGCCGCATGAGCGCCTCCTGGCGCCCCGCCAGGCCGGTTCTGTCGCCGCCGCCTTTGCGGCCCGGTGAGCGGGTGGGGCTGGTCGCGGCCAGTTCAGCCCTCGGCGACCCTGGCCGGCTGGAGCAGGGGGTGGCCGTGCTTGAGGACTGGGGCTTGGTGGTGGAACGTCCGTTTGATCCCGGCCGGCGTTGGGGCTACATGGCCGGAGACGACCAGCAGCGCCGCGGCGATCTGGAGGCCCGGGCCCGCCTGCTGGCCTGTGTGCGCGGTGGTTGGGGGTCAGCCCGGCTGCTGGAGCAGCCCCTGCCCGAGCAGGCAGGCTGGTTGCTGGGTTATTCCGATGTCACCTCCTTGCTCTGGGCGCGCCTGGCGCTGGGGCTCGGCGGTGGCATCCACGGGCCGATGGTCACGGGCCTGGCCAGCGAGCCGGAGTGGAGCCAGCAGCGGCTGCGGGCGTTGCTGTTCGGTGAGCCGCTGCCGCCGTTGCAGGGCGAACCCTGGCAGGGCGGCGTGGCGGAAGGCCCCCTGCTGGTGGCCAACCTCACGGTGGCGACCCACCTGCTCGGCACCCCGTTTCTGCCTCCTCTGGCGGGGGCTGTGCTGATCCTGGAAGACGTGGGCGAGGCGCCCTACCGGATCGAGCGCCTGCTCACCCACTGGCGCCTCTGCGGCGCCTTGCAACAGCTGGCTGGTCTTGGCTTCGGCAGTTTCCTTGACTGCGACGATCCCGTCGAATCCAGCGAGCCGCCCCAGCATCGCTTCAGCCTCGAGCAGGTGCTGCGCGAACGCACCGCCGACCTTGGCATCCCGGTGGTGGGCAGGTTGCCGGTGGGCCATGCCCCAGGCAACGGGGCGCTGCCGCTGGGCCGGCTGGCCCGCCTTGATGGCGACAGCGGCCGCCTCAGCCTGATTCCCTAACCCTCCCGCTGGGCCAGGACAGCGGCAGCCACGTCGAGATCGAATGGCGTGGTGATCTTGAGGTTGGAAGCCGGAGCGGCGATCACCCGAACCGGCCAGCCCAGCCGCTCGAACAGGGCGGCGTCATCGGTGACGCTCCAGCCCTGCTCCAGCGCCCTGGCATGGGCCGAACGCAACGCCTCCACCGGAAAGCCCTGGGGGGTCTGGGCGGCCCAGAGCCCGGCGCGATCCAGGGTTTCCTCCACTTGCTGCGCGCCATTCAGCCGCTTGATCGTGTCGCTCACCGGCGTGGCGGCGATCACGGCCTCCCCCGCCGCGACGGCTTCCGCGCAGCGGCCGATCAGTTCCGCTGCCACCAGGCAGCGGGCGCCATCGTGGATCAGCACGCCGGTCGCTTCGGCGGGCAAGGCCGCGAGCCCCAGCCGCACCGACTCCTGGCGGCTGGCGCCGCCAACGATCCAGCGCACCGGCCGGTCCGCTGCCGCTGTCTGGATCAGGGCCTCCACGGCCTTCTGATCAACCGGTTGGCCCACAATCCCGATCCAGCGGATGGCACGGCAGGCCAGGGCCGCCTCCAGGCTCCAGGCCAGCACGGGCCGGCCGGCGAGCGGCAGCAGCAACTTGTTGCTCTCCGCCCCCATGCGACGTCCACTGCCGGCGGCGGCGATCAGCAAATGCACAAGCGTCTCCCTCGGGGCCGGAAAAGCCCGGTCCGATCCATACAATCAGCACGCGCAACGCCTGCCTGCCGCTGCCCAGATGCGTGTTCTTTTTTTGATTCCCGGCGGCAGCGCGACCCAACTGCAAGCGATGCCAGCGGTGGCCGCCACCGCCCTCCACCTCGCTGCCACGGTGCAGGTGTCCTGTCCGGCTGGGGCGGCGGCGGTCTGGAAGCTGCTGCCGGCCGTCGAGAAGGTGTTGCCGTTCAGCTTTGAGTCGGGGGTCAGCCTGGCCGAGTGGGCCAACCTGCTCGGTGCGGTGCGGGAGCCTGACTTTCAGGCCTGTATCAATCTGGCCTCCGGTTGGCCCCTCGACCTGCTGCTCTCCCTCACCCACATCCCCACCCGGATTGCCCGATCTGGCTTTTCGGCCACCAGCCAACTCACGCCCCAGGCCGCACAGGCTGCCTCCTGCGGCTGGCCGAATCAAGCGCTGGAAGCCTGGCTCCAGCCGATCGAGGTGCCCCTGCAGGCCGACGCCTTCCGGCTGCGGCTGCCGAAATCTGACCTGGACGCCGCCACCGCAGCCCTCCCCCCCGGGCCTGGTCCGCTGGTGCTGCTGGCCCCCAACCCAGCGGCCACAACCGGTGCTGACTGGCCCGCGGCCCACTGGCAGGCCTTGCCGGAGCAGATCCGCTCGAAATTGCCTGATCTGCGGGTGAGCCAGGCCAGCGGCGGCAGCCCGGCGCAGCAGGCCGCCCAGGTGGCTGTCGCCGATGTGGTGCTCAGCAGCGATCCCCTGCTCAGCGAACTGGCCCTGCTGACCGGCACCCCCCTGGTGGCGCTGGGTCGCAGCGGCGACAGCCTGCCCGCGCGCCAGGGGGTACAAGGTGTTGGTGAGGCCGGTTCCCTCGATCAGCTCGGGGTCACCGAGGTGCTCAAAGCCCTCGGGCTCGGTTAGCCGGCTCTTCTGTTCCACGGCTCTTCGGTTCAACGGCGTCGCTGGATGCTCCCTTCCCAAAACGTCCAACGCCGCTTCAGCCGCCGCCAACCGCCGTCGCTGCGCCGTCGCCACCCCTGGCTGACGCCGCTGGTTTCATTGGCGAGCGTGGTCAACCTCTCGGCGCTCGGCTACCGGATCGTCGAGGGCTGGGATTGGGGCGATTCCTACTGGATGGTGTTGATCACGATCAGCACCATCGGCTACGGCGAGGTGAATCCCCTCACCGCCGCCGGTCGCGCCGTGACCGTGTTCTCGATTGTCGGCGGCCTGGTGGTGGTTCAGCTCTCCATCCAGAGCCTGTTGGGTCTGAGTGAGTCGGGTTACTTCCGCCGCATGCGCGAAAACCGTTTCCGCCGCTACCTGCAAACGATGGAAAACCATGTGATCCTCTGCGGCTATGGCCGCATCGGCCGTGAAATCGCCGAACAACTGGCCAGCGAAGGCGTTCCCCTGATCGTGATCGAGATGGATCAGGCTCAGAAAGAGGCGGCCGAGGCCCGGGGCATCGTTGTGCTGCAATCCGATGCCACCCTCGATGAAACCCTGCTGGAGGCGGGCATTCACCGCTGCCGCAGCCTGGTGGCAGCCCTGCCCAGCAATGCCGCCAATCTCTATGTGGTGCTCAGTGCCCGCGGAATTGCCCCCGCCTGCCGGCTGATTGCCCGCTCCGATAGCGAAGAAGCGGAACGCAAGCTGCTCCAGGCCGGTGCCAACCAGGTGGTGAGCCCCTATGTGGCGGGCGGGCGCACCATGGCCGCCACGGCCCTGCGCCCCCTGGCGGTGCGCTTCATGGATCTGCTCTCCTCTTCAGACTGCGAAGTGGAGGAATTCCAGCTCAGTGAGGATGGCGCCCTACTCGGCGACCTCAACGGCCGCAGCCTGGCGGAACTGGAGCTGGGGCGGCGCTCCGGCGCCATGGTGCTGGCGATTCGCACCCCCGCCCCCAAGGTCGGGAACCCTTACAGCTACCGCGGTGCCACCTACCAACAGGAAGAGTCGAAGCTGATCGCCAACCCCGGCGGTGAGGTGCGCCTCGCCCCGGGCCAGATGCTGGTGGTGATGGGTAGCCAGGAGCAGCTGGGGAGCTTCATCGCCATCCTCGGCAAGGCTCTCGTCGCCGTCGAGGCAATGGCGGGCTGAGCTCGGCGAGAGCGGCGGCATACGATCGCGGGCGCCCAGTGCTTCGCCACCGATGTCCGCTCACGCAGCCATTCCACTGCAGGGTCAGACCGCCCTGGTCACCGGGGCGAGCCGTGGCATCGGCCGTGCCATCGCCTTGGCCCTGGCGGCCGACGGCGCTGAGGTGGTGGTCAACTACGCCAATTCCGCCAGCGCCGCTGAGGCCGTGGTCGCCGAGATCGAGGCCGCCGGCGGCCGGGCCCATGCCCTCCAGGCGGACGTGTCCGAAGAAGGGCAGGTGGACGGGCTGATCCAGGCGGTGCTCGAGCGCTGCGGCCGACTCGACGTGCTGGTCAACAACGCCGGCATCACCCGCGATGGCCTGCTCCTGCGCATGAAGACCGCGGACTGGAAGGCGGTGATCGATCTCAATCTCACCGGCGTTTTTCTCTGCACCCGGGCTGCGAGCCGCAGCATGCTCAAGGCCCGCCGCGGCCGCATCATCAACATCACCTCGGTGGTCGGCCTGACCGGTAACGCCGGCCAGACGAACTACAGCGCCGCCAAGGCTGGTGTGGTCGGTTTCACCCGCAGCACGGCCGCCGAATTCGCCAGCCGCGGCATCACCGTTAATGCCGTGGCGCCGGGCTTCATTGCCACCGAGATGACCCAGGACCTGAATGTGGAGCCCATTCTCAAGGCGATTCCCCTCGGCCGGCTCGGCCAGCCTGAGGATGTGGCCGGCGCCGTGCGCTTTCTGGCCGCCGATCCTGCCGCCGCCTACATCACTGGCCAGGTTTTGCAGGTGGATGGCGGCATGTTGATGAGCTGATCAGCCCTCGATCGGTTGTCCCAGTTCTTCGCGCAGGCGGCGAATACGTTGCAGCAACTTCAGCCGTCGGCTGCGCACGGTCATGGTCAGAAACAGCCGGATCGGCACGTAGACCACGGCCATGGCCAGGCCGAGGCCCGTGATGATCAAGAAGGCCATCGCACTGGGACCCGTCCCCGGATCGGCGCTGCCATCGCTTAGAGCGTCAGCCAGGCTCGTGGTGATCATCTCCTCCATGGCAAGACCCTATCGAGCCGGGGTGTCTGATTCGGCTTTCCCCACTACAACATCGCTGACATCGCCCGCCCCGCCGTGGGAGCCTGATCGTTGACGTCTATCGGGCAGCCCCACGGTCTGTCCACCCCCCACCGATGGCCAAACTGATCAGTTTCTCGGATGCATCCCGCGCTTCTCTGGAGCGCGGCGTGAATGCCCTTGCCGATGCGGTGAAGGTCACAATCGGGCCGCGGGGTCGCAACGTGGTGATCGAGAAGAAGTTCGGTGCTCCCGACATCGTCAATGACGGCGTCACCATCGCCAAGGAAATCGAGCTTGAAGATCCGTTCGAAAACATCGGCGCCAAGCTGATGCAGCAGGTGGCCACCAAAACCAAGGACAAGGCCGGCGATGGCACCACGACGGCCACCCTGTTGGCCCAGGCCCTGGTGCAGGAAGGTCTGCGCAACGTGGCGGCGGGTGCCAATCCGGTGGGGTTGCGACGCGGCATGGAAGCGGCGACCGCCGAGATCGTGACCGGCATCGCCCGCCTGTCTGAGGCCGTGGCCGGTGAGGCGATCCGCCAGGTCGCCACGGTCAGTGCCGGTGGCGACGAGCAGATCGGCCAGATGGTTTCTGACGCCATGGACAAGGTGAGCACCGATGGGGTGATCACCGTCGAGGAATCCCGCTCTCTGGCCACCGAACTTGAGATCACCGAGGGCATGGCCTTCGACCGGGGCTATTCTTCTCCTTATTTCGTCACCGACGCCGACCGTCAGGTCTGCGACTACGAGAACGCCCTGCTGCTCGTCACCGACCGCAAGATCAGTGCGATCGCCGATCTTCTGCCCGTGCTGGAGATGGTCGCGAAGGCCGGCTCCTCGCCCCTGGTGATCCTGGCCGAGGAGGTCGACGGTGAAGCCCTGGCCACCTTGGTGGTGAACAAGAACCGTGGTGTGCTGCAGGTGGCAGCGGTGCGCGCTCCGTCCTTCGGTGAGCGCCGTAAGGCCGCCCTGCAGGACATCGCCATCCTCACTGGCGCCACCTTGATCAGCGAGGACCGGGCGATGGCTCTCGACAGCGTCAGCCTGGCCGACCTCGGCAAGGTGCGTCGGATCACGATCAGCAAGGACAGCACCACGATCATCGGCAGCGATGAGCATCGCGATGCCGTCGCCGAACGCGTCGCCTCGATCAAACGCGAACTGGAGGTCACCGACTCCGACTACGACAAGGAAAAGCTCAATGAGCGGATCGCCAAATTGGCCGGAGGTGTGGCCGTCATCAAGGTCGGGGCCCCCACCGAAACCGAACTGCGCCACCGCAAGCTGCGCATTGAGGATGCCCTCAACGCCACCCGCGCGGCGGTCGAAGAAGGCATTGTCCCCGGTGGCGGCAGCACCCTGCTGCAACTGGCTGCCGGTCTTGATGGTCTGATCGCCCGGCTGAACGGCGATCAGCGCACCGGTGCCCAGATCGTCCAGCGCGCCCTCTCGGCTCCCCTGCGCCAGATCGCCGATAACGCCGGCGCCAACGGCGTGGTTGTGGTGGCTGAAGCGCTGAGCTCCGGCAAAGGTTTCAATGCCCTCACAGGCGAATACGAAGACCTGATCGCCGCTGGCATTCTCGATGCCGCCAAGGTGGTGCGGCTGGCCCTGCAGGATGCGGTTTCGATCGCTGCTTTGTTGATCACCACCGAAGTGGTGATCGCCGACAAGGCCGAACCTGAGGCCCCACCTTCCCCAGGTGGAATGGGAGGAATGGGCATGCCTGGCATGGGCGGCATGGGCATGCCGGGAATGATGTGAGCGACTCGCTCAACCTGCCAGCGTCTTGACGTAGGCGGCCACCTGCAGATCCACGCCGGTGATGGCGGTTCCCACAACCACCGCATCGGCTCCCAGGCGGTTGGCCCGCCTGGCGTCGCCGGCCGTGGCGATCCCGCCTTCACAGATCAGAACCGCCCCTTCGGGCAAGGCGGCACGCAGGGGCGCCAGCAGATCCCAGGCTGGAGGCCAACAAGCGGCCGTCTCCTGCGTGTAGCCATACAGCGTGGTTCCCACCCAGGCGCAGCCAAGGGCCGCCGCCTTCAGCCCGTTGGCCACGCTGTCGACATCGGCCATCAACGTGGCGCCGAGCTCGGTGTGGGCCCGATCGATCAGTGCGGTCAGCTCCTCGCCGCCCGGTCGGACGCGGTCGGTGGCATCGATGGCGACCACATCGGCGCCGGCGGCCCAGACGGCCTTGATGTCCTCCCATCCCGGCGTGATGTAGACGGAACTATCGGCAAAGCTGCGTTTCCACAGTCCGATGATCAGGGCTGCCGGGCAGCGTCTCCGAACCGCTCCGATGTGCTCGGGGCTCTCCAGCCGCACGCCGATCGCCCCATTGGCCAGGCTGGCCTGCGCCATGGCGGCAATCACCTCGCATTGCCGCATCGGCGAACCCTCCGGCGCCTGCACCGAGACGATCAACCCCCCTTGCAGGGAGGCACGGCTGAGCCGGTGGGCTGGGGACGACTTGGGCAAGGAGGGGGGGCAGAAAAGCCGCAGCAATGATGCCGGCGGTCAGGACGGTTTCGTCAGGATTTTGTCGAATAGCTGGGTCAAGAAGCCCGGCGCTCTTCGTCGTCCCGTGGATCCGGCAACCACGAGCGCAAGGCCGCCAGATCGGGGTGGACCGGCGGCGCAGCCGCTGCCCCTGGGGTCTCGGGCGTCGTGGTGAGACGCGGCTGCCGCTCAGCTGGTGGTTGGCTGCTGAACGATCTTCTGCTAACAGCTGGGCTAGTGGCGGCAGGACCTCTAGCTGATTCGGGCTGGGGAGAGGGCAGCGTTGGGGGGAGAGGCCAGCTGGCCGCTGGTGGCTGGACAGTGGCTCCGGGCCCGCTCGCTTCAAGATCGGCGTCCTGTTGAAAGGTGCTGGCCACCTCGTCGATGCAGTAGCGCACCAAGTTCTTGAAGCGCCGGATCGGGCTGCGTCGTTGGGGCCTGCCGTCGCTGCCGCTGCCGGGGTGCCCCTCCTCAGGGATCGCTGCAGGGTTGGTTTCGGTCTCGGCGCCTGGAGCTGGATCGTTGGCTGTGACGCTAATAGCTGTCGCGGTTGAAGCTTCCGAAGCCACCGCCGCCAAGGGGGCTGGATCAAATGGGTTCGGCCCAGGGTCCAATGGGGCGAACGGGTCTGAGGCCATGGCCGCTTCCGCCGGAGATGGTTCTGAAGCAAAGGAACCAGGCATGAAGGAATCAGCCGTGAAGGAATCCAGGGCAGACGGAGTCGCCGCCATTGGTTGGGCGGCAGGCGGATCGGAGGCGAATGGATCGCCAATCGACGCTTTGGCCTGGAACGGATCCTCGGTAGACAGCTCTGGCTTGGACGCCACAGCAGCCAAGGAGGGCGTCTCGAATGGGTTGGCGGTGTCGACGGCCTGGACTGTGGCAGGGGGATCGATCGCTTTGATCTCCCATTCAGCAGGGTTGGGGGGCGGCGTTTCGAGAACAGCGGCCTCGGTTGCCAGCGGTTTTGCCAGGGTGCCTGCGAGGGAGTTCAACTCCAGCTGCAGGGCGTTGGCCTGGGTTGCGGGGGCTTCTGCGGCCTGCTCACGGATCAGCTGGTCGAGCGCATCGACGCCATGGCGATGGACCCAGCGCGTTGAAAGCCTGGCAATGCTGCCTGGATCCTGACGGCGCAGGGCCGCGATCAGTTCCTGGCGCAGTGGTCCCTGTTCCGCAGCAGGCGCGGCGAGGGTCAGGTCCGAGGGGGAAAAAGGGAGGGGCACGGCGGCACTCAGCTGAGTTTGCGATCCAGCAATGGCCGGATCAGGAGGAACAGGCCCGCAGCCAGCACTGCAAGAACCAGCAGGCAGTGGGCGCCTGTTAAGGCGCCGTAGGGAGCCTGGAGGACAACGGCTGACAGGGAAACTTGGCCGGCGTAGGCGGCACGAATCGGTTCAATAGCGAACGTAAGTGGATTCAGGGCCGCTAGCCACCCCAACCAGGTGGGCATGAACGAAATCGGCGCGAGCGCGGTGCTGGCGAACAGCAGCGGCAGGTTCACCACGAAGATCACGGCGATCAATTCGATGTGTCCCGGCAAGGCAAAGGCGAGGCCCAGGCTCAGTCCGGTCACGGCGAAGACGAGCAGCAGCAGGGTGACGAGGACCAGCACAAGGCCGTAGACCCCTGGCCAGCCGTATCCGAGCAGGGCCGCCGTTCCCATGATCGCCAGGCTCTGGACCAGGCTGAGGCTGGTGATGTAGAGCACCGAGGCAATCACGATCGAACTTCTCGATCGCAACGGTGCCACCAGCAACCGGTTCAGAAAGCCGAATTCCCGATCGAACATCACTGGAAGTCCGGCGTTGAGCGCCGCGCTGAACGCCGTGAACACAATCACCCCAGCCCCGAGGAAGCGGCCGTAGCTCATGCCATCGGGCAGCAGACCCTCAGGCGCCTTGGCGAACAGGGCGCCGAACAACACCAGCCAGATCAGGGGCTGCAACACCCCTGCCACAAGCGTGGAGGGCCGCCGGGCCAATTGCAGGAACAGCCGTTTGGTCAGAGCGAGGATTTCCTGGCCCTGATCGGCTAGGGCTGAATTCCCGGAGATTGACGCCCCAGGCTTGGCAACGGTGGAGGTCATGGAGGGTGCACTGGTCATCGCCGGGTCAGAGGGAAGGAAAGGGCTCGAGACATGGGATCAACGCATCGCCTGTTTGCGCTCCGCCTTGGGATCACGGCTACCGGCCACCTGCAGCTCCGCATCCATCAGGGTGCGGCCGGTGGCCTGGAGATAGACATCATCCAGGCTGGGGCGGCTTTGGGAGAGAGAGAACACTGGCAGATCGGCCGCGGCCAGCTGGCGCCGCAGCGGTTCAATCACCGTTGCATTCTCAACAACGAGATTGAGCGAATGGCCCTGGGCCAGGTTCACCACCACCTGGCGAACGCCCGGGCAGCGCTCCAGCACCTCACGGACCCGTTCAGCTTCAGGGGCGTTGCTGAATTCCCGTACCCGCAGGGTGACCCGATCGCCCCCCAGGGCGCTCTTCAAGCTGGTGGGCGTTCCCTCGGCAATCACCTGTCCACCATCGATGATCGCCAGCCGATCGGCGAGGGCATCGATTTCTTCGAGGTAGTGGCTGCTCAACAGCACCGTGGTGCCCTGATCGCGGAGCTGGCGCAACACCTGCCAGATCGCGGCACGGCTTTCGATGTCAAGGCCGACGGTGGGTTCATCGAGCACCAGCACAGCTGGATCGTGAAGTAGGCCGCTGGCCAGGTCCAGCCGGCGGCGCATTCCGCCGGAGTAGCTGCCACAGCGCCGATCCAGCCAGTCGTCCATGCCGAGCAGGCCGCTGAGTTCAAGGATCCGCGCCTGCAGGCGCTTGGCGTTGAGGTGGTACAGCGCCCCCTGCAACTCCAGTAGTTCCCGACCCGTGAGGATCTTGTCGATCGCCACCTCCTGGGCCACATAGCCGAGCAGTTCACGCACGGCCCTGGGCTGGGCCAGGGCATCGAGCCCGCCCACCCTGACGCTGCCGCTGTCGGGGGCCAGCAGGGTGCAGACGATGCGCAGGGCGGTGGTCTTGCCCGCACCGTTGGGGCCCAGCAGCCCGTACAGGCAGCCCTTGGGCACGGTCAAGGAGAGGCCGGCCAGGGCCGTGACCGGGCCGTAGTTCCTGCGTAGCTCAATGAGCTCGATCACCGTGGCTTCTTCTCCCGTTTGTGACACTCCTGCCAGGCCGATGGGTTCATTTAATCTAGAAAGGGAGCAACACTGCCAAGGAGAGTGCCAACCCTGGCGCTCAGAGCGCTGCAGCAGGCAGGAACGGGTAGGCAGCCACCAGCAGTTCCCAGCTCTGCTGGCTGAACACGTTGGCTCCGGGTAAGCGGGCCATCAGCAGCAACAGGCAGATGCCGAACAGGTAGAGGATCGACCAGCGAAACAACCCTTTGGCGGCCATGGGGTCTTCCGGGGCCTGGGCCAAGGAGCGTGACATCTGCAGCAGCCTGGAATTGAATGGCAGCAGCAGCAGCCCGTAGAGCAGTCCACCAGTGGGCAAGGCCAGCACTCCGAAGCCACTGATCAGGGCCGTGGCCCTGGCGTAATGGCCGATCGCCCGGGTGGTGTGGGCGGCACCTTTGATCACCGGCAACATCGGAATGCCCACCGAGCGGTAATCCTCCGCAAGCAACAGGGCCAAGGCCCAGAAATGGGCCGGTGTCCAGAGCATCACCAGGCTGAACAGCCACCAACCACCCAGACCCACATGCCCACTGGCAGCGGCCGCTCCCACCAGGGGCGGAATCGCACCGGCGACGCCACCGATGACGATGTTCTGGGTGGTGCGGGGTTTGAGCAGGGCTGTGTAGAGCAGCACATAGCTGCATAGCCCGAGCAACGAGAGAGCGGCCGCCAGGCTGTTCACCCCGACGATCAACAGCAGCGACGAGGCCAGGGTGAGGGCGACCGCCGCCCAGAAGGCCGTGGTGGAAGAAAGCCGACCGGAGGGCAGGGCACGGCCACTGGTGCGCCCCATCCGGCCATCGAGATTCTCTTCCCAGAGGCAGTTGAAAACGCCGGCAGCGGCAGCGGCCAGGGCGCCACCGCCCAGGGTGCAGGCCAGGGTTGAGGTGGGTAATGGCCAGCCTTCGGAGAGGGCCATGCCGCCGAGGGTGGTGGCCAGCAGCAGGGGAATCAGCCGAGGTTTGGCGATTTCCAGCCAGGCGGGCAGGCGCGCCTTGGCTGGAGCGGCTACCGGCCTGTCCACGCCCAACGGGGGGGGCGAAGGGGCCGTGGTCACACTGGCGCTAACCATGGGAGGTCTGCATACGAGGGGATCGGCCGAGGTCGGCGCTGGGAAGGCTGGATCGCCAGGTCCGCATCGCCAGGGCGGCGAGTACGGCCACAAGCAAAGCTGCCGTGATCTGGTGCCCCACGGTGATCAGGGGCACGGCCAGGGCGAGGCGAAGGGTGAACACGCCAAGCAGAACTTGCAAGGTCACGAGCATCACGGCTGCTGCTGCGAGCGGCCACTGTCGCCGAAGCGAACCGCGCAGCAGGATTGGTACCAGGCTCAGCGCAATCACCGCTGTGGCCACAGGCGTGGCGAGCTGGCGATGGAGGGCTAACCACTGGCAGGCTTCTCCGCTGGCAAGGCAACGGCCTGAAGCCCATTGGCTGGCCATCAGGGCTCCTGAGATGGCCTGGATGAACACAGCCAAACCAGCTGAGGCGGGGGCCATCCACCAGGCCGCTGGCCAGCCAGGCCGAACACTGCTTGTTGGTGGCTGGAGCGAAGAGGCTGGTTCGGGACGGAAGGCCAAGCCCTGATGGATTGCGCTGAGCAGGGCCACCAGCACCAGGGCCGTGGCCAGGTGAGCCGTGACCAGGTCGAATCGCAGCAGCTGGGTCACCGTCAGGGCACCGAGGGCGCCCTGGAAAGCCACCAGCAGAAGGGCCGTGCCGCTGGCCCATGGCAGCCAAGCAGGCAGCGAGGACCGCTTCAGCAAACTGATCACGAGCAAGACCAGCAAACCGATGCCGACCAGAAAGGCATCAAGGCGGTGAAACCATTCGAGGAACACCTTCAGATTCATCTGGCCACCAGGCAGGAAGCTGCCATAGCAGAGCGGCCAGTCGGGGCAGGCCAAGCCGGCTTGCATCACCCGGGTGGCGCCACCGATGCCGACAAGCGCCACCAGGGCCACCACCAAATGGGATGTGAGAAAGAGCATTCCAGGCACCATGCCAGCCAAACTAGCGATCAAGCTTCACCCTGAAGTCCGTTGCCTGGACTGGGCTCTACAGGGGCAGCCCCTGTGTGGAATCGCGCACTTGGATCGGAGTTGATAAGTGGTTTGCGCCAATGGCCCTTGCCGGATCCTCGATCCCCATAAGGTGGGAATCCAGCGACATGCGGTCCGTGCCCATACCCTCCGCCATTCTCACCTTGGTGGTGGGCATGATCCTCGTCTTGGCAGGGCTTTGGGTTGGCCAGAATATCAACCTCCTGCCAGCAGCCGCCAGTTCGAACGCCCCTTTGTATGACGAACTCTTCGCCGTACTTTTCACGATCGGCACAATCCTTTTTCTAGGAATTCTTGGCCTGTTGATCTTCAGCCTGGTGCGTTTCAGGCGGCGGGATGGTGATTCTGGTGATGGTGTGGCTGTGGAAGGAAATCTTCAGCTTGAAATCTTCTGGACCGCCATCCCCGCAATCGTGGTGTTGTTTGTCGGCATCTACAGCTACGACATCTATGACCGGATGGGCGGCATGATCCCCCTCGCCGATCCCCATTCCATGCATGGGACGATGGACTCTCCAGTCGCTCAAGCCAGTGTCCGGTCATCAGAAGGAGAGGCTGGAACCCCCCGCCTCTGGGGAGGAATCGGTGCTGCTTCTGGTGGAAGCATCGGCGTCTTGCCTGTCGATGTAACGGCTCTTCAGTTCGCCTTCCTTTTCCATTACCCCGAAGGCGACTTCATCAGCGGCGAACTTCACGTCAAAAGCGGCCAGACGGTGGAGTTGCGGATGGAGGCGCGCGATGTGATCCATGCCTTCTGGGTGCCTGAGTTCCGCCTGAAGCAGGACGTGATCCCCGGGCAGCCAACCGTGTTGACCTTTACCCCCACCCTGCCGGGCCGGTATCCGATCATCTGCGCCGAACTCTGCGGCCCGTACCACGGCGGGATGCGTTCCACCGTGGTGGTCCACGAGCCGGAGGCCTTCGATCGTTGGCTGGATTCCAACCTTCCGGCAACGGTGGCCTCGGCAGCCGGAGCTCCCACCGGCTGAGGTCGGCTCCAGAGCGTTTTTGATTCCCTTCAACCCCATGCCCCCTGGCGATGACCCTGGCTTTCCCCCCCCAGACTTCCCAACCGCAAAGCCTCCCTCCGGGGTTACAGCCGCAAGGCTGGCTTCGTTATCTCAGCTTCAGCCTCGATCACAAAGTGATCGGTCTGCAATACATGGTGACCGGGTTCTTTTTCTATCTGGTGGGAGGCGCCCTGGCCGGCGTGATTCGGGTGGAATTGTTGAGTCCGATATCCGATTTTGTTCCCAGGGAAACCTACAACGAAATGCTCACCCTGCATGGCACGGTGATGATTTTTTTGTGGATCGTGCCTGTGGTGAATGGAGCCTTCGGTAATTATCTGATTCCTTTTTATGTAGGAGCCCGGGACATGGCGTTTCCCCGGCTCAATGCGGTGGCTTTCTGGATGATTCCACCGGCTGGTTTTTTGCTGATTGCCAGTTACTTCATTGCCGGTGCGGCCCAGTCCGGTTGGACGGCCTATCCGCCGCTCAGCCTCACCACTCCCGCTGCCGGCCAAGTGGTTTGGATCTTGAGTGTGTTGCTCCTGGGCGGTAGTTCCATTTTTGGGGGCATCAACTTCATTGCCACCATCTTGAAGCTGCGTCGCCCGGGGCTGAAGATGATGCAACTGCCCATGTACTGCTGGGCGATGCTGGGCACCAGTTTCCTTGTGGTTCTCGCCACACCGGTGCTAGCAGGAACGCTGGTGTTGCTCAGTTTCGACATCATCGCCCACACCGGATTCTTCAACCCGGCCTTGGGAGGCAATGCGGTGGTGTATCAACACCTTTTCTGGTTCTATTCCCACCCGGCGGTTTACATCATGGTTCTTCCGGCCTTTGGGCTGGTCAGTGAAATTCTGCCGGTTCATGCCCGCAAGCCCCTGTTCGGCTACACCACGATGGTGTACTCCATTCTTGGGATTGTTTTCCTCGGCTTGATCGTCTGGGCCCATCACATGTTCACCAGCGGTACGCCCCCCTGGATGCGCCTGTTTTTCACGATTGCCACGGCCTTCATCGCCGTACCAACCGGCATCAAATTCTTTAACTGGCTCGCCACACTTTGGGGCGGCAAAATCGCACTGAACAGCGCCATGTTGTTCAGCTGTGCCTTCATCGTTCACTTCGTTTTCGGTGGCATCACCGGGGTGGCACTGGCCCAGGTCCCCTTCGATATTCATGTCCACGACACCTACTTCGTTGTCGGGCATTTTCACTACATCGTCTATGGCGGAACCGTCTTCGTCGTGTTTGGATCGATTTATCACTGGTTCCCCAAGTTCACGGGCCGGATGCTGAACGAACACCTGGGCCGCCTGCACTTTGCGCTCACCTTCATTGGTTTCAACCTCTGCTTTGCCCCCCAGCACTGGCTTGGCCTCAATGGCATGCCCCGCCGCGTGGCTGAGTACGACCCGCAGTTCACCATGTTGAACCAGGTCAGCAGTGTGGGAGCCCTGCTGATGGCGATCAGCACCCTTCCATTCCTAATCAATGTGGCCTGGAGTGCCTTCGCCGGCCCGGTGGCTGGTGACAACCCCTGGAGGGCGTTGACTCCGGAATGGTTGACCAGTTCTCCTCCACCGGTGGAGAACTGGATCGGCCCTGCGCCGTTGGTGACCCACCCCTACGGCTACGGCGTCGCTGAAGACCAGATCGACCTCAAGTCCACCACGGGCCAACAGCTCTGGTCTCGGGGTCGATGATCCAGGGGCTTGCCCCACCTCGCTGCTTCCCCGATTGTCGATTCGCCCAGACCCACACCATGGCCGCCCTGACACCCCGCCCCGAACCGTCATCAAGTGCTGCCGCTGTGGCGACAGAAACCTTGACCTCCGCAACCGTTGCTGCCAGCATCGTTGAGTCCCCAGCTTCACTGCCCGCTGAGGAGGACGAGGAAGGCCATCGCGACGTGCGCATGTTCGGCCTGACCACTTTCCTGGTGGCCGATGGAATGACCTTCGCCGGATTCTTTGCCGCTTACCTCACGTTTCGGGCGGTGAATCCCCTGCCACTGGGAGCGATCTACGAACTGGAACTGGTGTTGCCCACGATCAACACCGCCCTGCTTGTGGCGAGCAGTTTCACGTTCCACCGTGCCGCCAGCGAACTGAAGCAGGACAGGCCATCTGCCTTCCGCCGCTGGCTGCTGCTGACGGCGGCCCTTGGGGTGGCCTTCCTGGCTGGTCAGATGGTCGAATATTTTTCACTGCCCTTCGGCCTCACCGACAACCTCTACGCCAGCACCTTTTATGCCCTCACGGGTTTCCACGGGCTGCACGTGTCCCTGGGCGCCATGATGATCCTGATTGTCTGGTGGCAGGCACGCAAGCCGGGTCACTTCACACCTGAGCACCATTTCGGCGTCGAAGCAGCCGAACTCTATTGGCACTTCGTGGATGTGATCTGGTTGATTCTCTTCGGCATCCTCTATATCCTTTAATCCTGTCAGCGGCTTCTCCGGGACGCTGAGGTCCTGCATAGCTCCCCATCCACCGAGCAGTCATCTGCTTCGAGACCGGCCTAAAGTCAGGCCATCGCGTTGGACGCCATCATCCCGCCCCACCCATTCCAGAAGGAAAATTCTTGCTGGAGTTAAGAGCCTTGGTAGAGGGAAAAGCCTTGCTGGACTGAAAAGCGATGCTTGTGGGAAAGGCCCTGCTTGAGAAGGCGAGAACCCTCAGCAGTTGTTCAGAAGATGAGATTGCCAGAGCCTGTGGCTATGTCAGCCCAGGTGGGCGTCTACTGAAGAAGGGTTTCTACCGGGCCTTGGTGGAAGCCAAGGGTTACCGTCTCGGCGGCAACAACGCCCAGGCAAGCCATGGCCAGGGCAGTGGCAGCAAGGGACGCCAGGCTGAATTCCGCACCCGGGTGCATGGCAATGGCAACTTGATGATCGGCAACGCCTACACCCGCCGCATGGGGCTCGAGCCCGGCCAGGAGTTTCAGATCCAGATCCACGCGGAAACCGGTTCGATCTGGTTGCTCCCCCTCAACGACGAGCCGGAACTGCCCTAACCGGCCTTTCGCTTCGCTGTTGCCAGTGCCAATCAGGTCCTGGGGTTGGCTTCGTTGGTTTCGCGTAGGGCGGATGGGGCTGAGTCTTTGCCATCTCCAGGACCATGGAGATGGGCACTGAAGGCGAGCAGGTCGATGCCGCTGAACAGGAAGCTCACGCCAACGAGCACGCCGATCACTGAGAGCTGACTCCAGAACTTCATCGTCAGGATCAAGACGCCGAGCAGCAGGGTGATCAGGCCGTTGGCCAGTCCCCAGCCCCGACCCACGGCCTGCTTGTGGCTGGCGGCAACAGCAATGGCCACCAAGCCCTCGATCACAAAGACCACCCCGATCGCCAAGGCCAGCGAAGCTACCTGGGAAGCCGCATTGCCAAGGCCGCCACGGAATTGGCTGATCATCCAGGCGCCGGTGACCAGGAACAGGGTCGAGACCACCAGCCGAGCGAAGGCATGCCGGCGGCTCAGATGCCTGGCGCGGTAGAGGTTGTCGACGAGGCCGACGATCCCTCCCACCAGAAAGGCGAGCGCCACAACGGCCGTGACCCAGAAGGAGGCCACCACCGGAAAGATCAGGGCCAGGCTGCCGAGCACGATCATCACGATCCCCTCGGCGATGGTGAAGGTGCGCAGGGCGGCGATCGGTGCGTGCTCCCCCGTCATGCTCATCGATCCCGAACAATCACGGCTTCAACGCTAGGCCCAGCCGTGTTCGACCAGCCATGACCCATCGATCCCGGCCATGGGCGGCGGAGTTCCCCCGCCTGGGGCGCTTGTTGCCGCCAGCAACCGCTCGGTGTATTTGGCCAGCAGGTCGGCCTCCAGATTGACCGCATCGCCCACCCGGCGCTGTCGCAATGTGGTGCTGGTCCAGGTGAGCGGGATCACGGCGATCCAGAATCGCTCCCCGGCACCGCTGGATCCCGCCACCGTCAAGCTGATGCCATCGACGGCCACACTGGCCTTGTCGCAGATGTAGCGGCCATAGGCCGGATCCTGCCATTGCAGCTCCAGCCTCCAGGAGGCCGGTTGCTGGCTGATGGCGACCACATGGGCGAGCCCGTCGACATGGCCGCTGACCAGGTGACCACCGAGCCGGTCGGCGAGGCGCAGGGCCGGCTCGAGATTCACCGGCGCGCCCGCAGCCGCCTTGGTGGCCAGGGTGCTGCGGTTGAGGGTCTCCTCGCTGACATCGGCGCGGAAGCCATCGCTGTGCAGTTCAGCAACGGTCAGGCAGACGCCGTCGACAGCGACGCTGTCGCCCAGGGCAATGGCGAAGTGACGGCCCAGCCCCTCCACCAGCACGCCTTTGGGCTGGCGCCGCAATCGCCCCACGGCCTGGACCAACCCTGTGAACATCGTCGGCCTGGAGCTCCTGCCCATAATGGACAACGGTCAGGCGCAGCAAGGCCATGGTGGAAATGCGCGTTCTCGGCATCGCCCTCGACGCGGCCAGTCGCAGCCCGATCGTGCTGCTCCGCGATCCCTGCGGCCGGCGCCAGGTGCCGATCTGGATCGACCAGGCCCAGGCCCAGAACATCCTGGCCGGCCTGGGAGGCGAGCCACCCGCCCGCCCGCTCAGCCACGATCTGATGGCCACCCTGCTGGCGGCCGGTGGTTTGCGGCTGGAGCGGGTGATCATCCATGCCATCGAAGACAGCACCTTCCGCGCCGTTCTCAAACTCACCTCGCCCGCTGGTGAGCCCACTGAGATCGACTGTCGCCCCAGCGATGCCATCGCCCTGGCCCTGCGCACCGACAGCAGCATCTGGATGCTGGAGGAGGTGGTGGCCGATGCCTCGATCCCGGTCGATGCCGAGGCCGATGCGGAGGATCAGGAGGATTTTCGCCGCTTTCTCGATCAGCTCAGCCCGGCCGAACTGATCCGCAATGTCCGCCTTGCCCAGCGCCAGGCGGATGGCAAGCCCGAGCCCGGTGGCGATCCGGAGGAGCCCGGCCCTCCCCCTCCAACGGCGCCCCCTGGCGACCCGTCCGGTGCCCCCGCTGAGCAAGCGCCCGCCCGGCGGCCCTTTGGCCGAGGGCCGGCTGTCTCGCTGTTCACGCTGGGCACGATGCGGGCGGTTGATTCCGCCGCTCAGATGGAGCGGGTGCTGGCCGCCGCCTTCGCCTGCGGCATCAACCATCTCGAAACCGCACCCGCCTACGGACCGGCCGAGGCCTACCTGGGCGAGGCGATGGCCAAGCTGGCGCTCCGCCGCGACCAGCTGGTGATCACCAGCAAGATCCTGCCTGGTGTGGGCCTGATCGAAGGCCGCCAGCAGTTGCGGGCCTGCCTCAGGCGCCTGGGGGTGGAGCGGCTCGACAACCTGGCGGTGCATGGCCTCAACCGGCCCGAGCATCTCGACTGGGCCCTAGAGGGGGAGGGCAAGGAGCTGCTCGACTGGGCGATCAGCGAAGGGCTGGTGGGCCAACTGGGCTTCAGCAGCCATGGCAGCAGCGGACTGATCGAAGCGGCCCTGGGCAGCGGTTGCTTCGGTTTCTGCAGCCTTCATCTCCATCTCTTTGATCAGGAGCGCCTGCCCTTGGCCCGCCGGGCCCTCGCCGCCGGCCTTGGCGTGATGGCGATCTCCCCTGCAGACAAGGGCGGGCGTCTCTACGACCCACCGCCGGAACTCAGCGCCGACTGCGCCCCTTTGGCTCCCCTGGAGCTGGCCTATCGCTTTTTGATCAGCGAAGGGATCAGCACCCTCAGCCTCGGGGCCGCCCAGCCAGGTGATCTGGCCTGGGCCGAGCGTCTCGCCGCCGCCGATGGCACGCGCACACGGCTTGAAACGGAGGCTCTCGAACGGCTTGCCGCCGCGGCGGCCCGGCGCCTCGGCCCAGGCCGTTGCGGCCAGTGCCGCGCCTGCCTGCCCTGCCCGCAGGCCGTGCCAATTCCCGAACTGCTGCGCCTGCGCAACCTGGCGCTCGGCCATGGCATGGAGGCTTTTGCCACCGAGCGCTACAACCTGATCGGCCGGGCGGGCCACTGGTGGGAACAGCTCGATGCCAGGGCCTGTGAGCGTTGCGGCGCCTGCCTGCCCCGCTGTCCCCATGGCCTGGCGATTCCTGATTTGCTCGCCCACACCCACGCCCTGCTGGCGGCACCACCGCGGCGCCGGCTCTGGGGCTAGGGGTTCAGGCGTGGGTTGCGCTCAAGCCGGAGCGGCCTGGTCCCAGAGCGTCTGGTAGCGGGCACGCGCTTCGCCCCTGAGCGGGGAGAGGCTGTTGCAGTTGGCCAGCACCGCCGGCTCCGGGTACAGGAGCGAGGCGATGGGTTGGGGCCAGCTCTGCAAAGCTGCAGCCAGGGCCTGGCGCTGCAGCGGTGGCACCCAACCCGCAGCCAGCAGCCGGCTGAGCAGGGCGGGCTCGCGAGCTTGTTGAAGCCAGGCCAAGGGCGCCGGTTCGCGGCTGCGGGCCGGCCGCAGCAGCAGGTTCCACCACAGCGGTGAGCCACTGGCCGGCAGCAGGGCCGTCAGGCGCAGATCACTGCGCAGCAAAGGCAAAAGCCGCTGACTGGCCACCACGGCCGCTTCAGCCTTGCCCCGCAACAGCAGGTTGAGGCCATCGCGTTCATCGAAGGCCAGGGCCTGGCCGCGCAACCGGCGCAGCTGGGGCAGCAAGCGCGGATCAGCCAGGGCGCCCTCGTCTTGGCTGGCCAGGCCCAGTTGGCGCAGGCAGAGCTCAATCACCACCCGGGGGCTGGAGGGCAGCACGAGCAGGCCCTTGAGGCTGGCATCCAGGAGCAGAGACCAGCCCTCGGCGCGGCGTTCGGCCAGGTCCTGACGGTTGCGCAGCACCAACCACCAGGTGCCGAAGGCCCAGGGATAGGCGATCGGTGCAGCGGCCGGATCGCCGAACAGATGGCTGATCGGCCCTGCGAAGGGGGCCAGATCGGCAAACAGCCTGGTGGCCTCGGGGGTGTCAGGCGGAGCAAAGGGCTGCAGCTGCTCGCCGCTGAGATCGCCAATCCACCCCTCCGGCCACTGCAGCAGATCGGCGCTGGAGAGCTGGCTGAGCAGCTCGCCGGGCCCCTCCTTGGCCTCGCCGCGCCAGGGATCCGGCAACCGCTTCAACCAGGCCGCTGGCATCTGACCGCTGCTGTAGAGCAGCTGGGCTGAGCTCGGCCTGGCGCAGGAGCCCATCAGGCCGAGCCCACCGATGGCGCCCCAGCGCAGCAGCTGGCGGCGGCTGAGCCTGAGCTGGGAGGGGGGCAGCACCTGCATGGCCTGGACCCTAGGAGCAGCCCTGCAGCTGTTCGCAGGCCAGATCACAGGCTTCAGCGAGGGCCTCTGGCCGGCGGCCGCTCAGTTCCCAGAGGAGGGCCAGCCCGCCGGCACCCACCCCCTCCTTGACATAGCCACGCTCGTAGTCGCGAAGGGGGGCGCTGCGGCAGCCACCGAAACGCAGGCTGCTGGCAAAGGCCAGGGGCTCCACCTGCCAGCGATCGCCGATTCGCTTCAGCAACAGCTCCAGGTCGCTGCTCGCCTCCCCCGCCACCCAGGCGGTGGTGGCCAGGGCGGCCAGGCCCGCCAGTTGCGGCCGCAGGCCAGCTGGTGCCAAGGCAAGCGCCAGCGCCAGCACCGCCGCCATCTGGCTGCCGCCGGCGAGCAGCACCGGCAGCCCGCCCTCGGCGGCGGCCAGCAGCACACCGGCGGCCAGCGGCTGCATCGGATCCCCCACCGCGGCCACCACCGCCAGGGGATCGGCTCCGCCGGCTTTGGCCTGGTCCCAGAGACCAGCGGCGCGCAGGCCCCGCTCCACCAAGGCGCCTTTCAAGCCATGGGCCGGCTGTTTGAGGCTGCCGCTTACCAGCCCGGCGGCCCCGATGCCCAGGCCGCAGAGCAGCGCCTGGGCCGTGCTGGTTCCGCCCGGAACACATTCCGCCAACAGCAGCGGGGGCGGTGTGCCGCGCTGGCGTCCCCAGCGTTGGCCCCAGCGCCGGCCCAGGGCCAGCAGACCCCTGACCCTCTCGGGGGCCATGGCGGCCCCCGTGCTCAGGCAGCGGGCTGGCGCTTCGGCCAGTTGCAGGTGGGCAACGGCCGGTGCGACCGGGCAGCCCAGGTCCACCACCAGGGTGAGGAGCGCCAATTCCTTGCGCACCACGTGGGAGATCAAGGCGGGGCTGACGCCTGCCGGCAGTGGCGGCAGGGCATGGGGGCGGTGACCGCCCGGTCCAAGCAGCAATAACTCCGCATCGGCGGCGGCGGTCCAGCGCCGGGAGGCCGCCGTCGCCCCGGCGGCGGAGATGCCGGGAACCTCGGCAGTCTCGGTGCCGGCCAGCAGCAGCAGCAGCAGGCTATTGGGAGCGCCCAGCCGAACGTGCGTTGCCCAGATCTCTGCCGCTCCGCCGCCGGGGTCGTGCTCAGAGCGGATCAAGGCTCACCAGGGCCCGCAATTGTGATGGCGGCTCCGTGATCGGCGCCTGGAGCCGCGGAAAGATCCAGTACGCCACGGCATGCAGGGCCAGCACATAGATCAGGTTCTGAACCAGCACCAGCAGCACCGCCATGATCTGAACCTGCTGCAGATCCGGGGCGACGCCCAGTTGCAGCACCCCGCTCAGCCGCTCCAGCAGGGCCGCAGCCGCAGCGGTGATCAACACCCAGAGATTTTCGCCAAGCAACAGGGAGAGCACCGCCACCCGCACCAGAAAACCGGCGCTGCCGATCAGCAGGCCCACTCCCCAGGTGAGCCACCAGCTCCTCGAATGGCTCCAGCCCCAGCCCAGCCAGAGCGCCAGCAAGCCGTAGGGAAACAGCACCAAGGGCCCGCGGATCGGGCCCATCAGGGCGACCAGCAGCAGCGCTGCCACAGCCGTGCCCTCCCAACCGCAGCGCCAGCCCTGGCGCAGTTGCAGCAAGGCCAGGGGCAACGGCAGGGCCAGTCGGAACAGGGCTCCACCCACCGGCAGGTAATAGAGGCCGGCCCAGAGCAGGGCGGTGGCGGCGGCCAGGTAGGCCGTTTCAACCAGCTTCAGGGCCTGGCGCCGGCTCAGATTGCGGGAGGACGGGTCCATGGTTGCGGATCACCGGGGGGCCGGTGCGGCTGAGCTGGTTGCTGCTTGGCCCGGGCCTGATGGCTTGGCTTCGGCGCCAGCTTGGGGGATCCGCTCGATCGTTTCCACTTCAAATCGGACCCCCGCCTTGCGTAGGGCGGCGGTCACCGCTTCAGCGGGGGCGGCCGGATCGACCCCGCTCAGTTGGATGGTGATGCGATAAGGCATGGCTCCGGCCACGGGTTTGGCCGGTGTTGCCGGGGCCGGTGTTGCCGTCGGCGCGGTGGTTGTGGCCGTTGTTGTTGCTGGGGTCGTTGGCCCCGGGGTTGCTGGACTGGCCGGGGTTTCCGCTGTTGCGGGGGGAGCCGGGGTTGGGGCCGGCGGTGTGGCCGGGGAGGCTGGCGACTCGAAGCCAGCCGCCAGCTGTTCAGCGACGGGGTTGCCGCTGCAACCGCCCATGAGCAGGGCGAGCGTCAGCGCGCTGCTCAGCATCGGCGCGCGCGGGGCCGGCATCAACTCGAGGCGGCCTTGATGATCCGCACCGCACTGGCCCGGGGGCGGCCTGTCTTGCTGGCGGGGAGTTTGGCGGGTTTGGCGCCGGCTTTGTCCGTTTTGGTTGCTGCCGCTTTGGTGGTCGTCGGCTTGGCGTCAGCGGCTTTCTTGGCGGTGGCAGGCTTGCGGGCCTTGGCCTTGGCTTTGCCTGTGGCGGCCTTGGCCGCCAACAGGGCAACCGCTTCCTCGATGGTGATCGTGTCTGCCGTGCTGCCTTCGGGCAGCGACGCGTTCACCTTGCCCTGCTTCACATACAGCCCGTAGGGGCCGTCGAACACCCCGATCGACTCTCCTTCGCCGCCCGGGCTGCCGAGATCCTTCAAGGCGGTGCGGCCGCCGCGACCCTTCTTGGGAATGGCGAGCAGCTCGATCGCCCGGGGCAGGGCCACCAGGAGCACGTCGTCTTCGGCCTTGAGCGAGCGGTAATCCTTCTCGCCTTTGCCCTTGTCATGAACGATGTAAGGGCCGAAGCGGCCCAGTCCTGCCTGCACCTTGCCGCCATCGGGGTGTTCGCCCAGCAGCCGGGGCAGGCGCAGCAGCCCGAGGGCGGCCTCAAGGCTGAGGTCTTCAGGCTTGAGGCCCTTGGGCAGGGAAGCCCGCTTCGGCTTGAGGTTCTCCTCACCCACCTCGCCCCGTTGCAGGTAGGGGCCGTACTGCCCGAACAGCAGATAAATGGCCTCGCCTGATTCGGGATCGACGCCAATGCTCTCAGGCCCTTCGGTCTTCTGTTTGAGGATCAGCTCGGCGTGCTCGGTATCGAGATCGCCGGGGGTGATTTCGATCGGCAGGGTGGCCTTGATCAGTTCTTCGCTTCCGTCTTCAGCCACGCGCTTGGCTTCCAGATAGGCCCCGAACCGGCCGATCCGCACCACACAGGGCAGACCTTCCATGGCGATGGTCCGCGACGCGGTGGGGTCGATGTCGCCCTCGCGCTGCTGCACCAGGGTCTCAAGCCCCTGGTCTCCTTTGAAGAAGTTGTTCAGGTAAGGGAGCCATTGCTCCTTGCCAGTCGAGATCTCATCAAGGCTGGTTTCCATCCGGGCCGTGAAGCGGGTGTCCACCAGATCCGGGAAGTGCTCCTCCAGCAGCGCGGTCACCGCAAAAGCGGTGAAGCTGGGGGTGAGCGAGTTGTTCGCGAGCGTGGCGTAACCGCGATCAACGATGGTGCCGATGATGCTGGCGTAGGTGGAAGGCCGGCCAATCCCTTCTTTCTCCAACATCTTGACCAGCGCGGCTTCGCTGTAGCGCGCTGGAGGCTGGGTCTGGTGGCCGAGGGCATCGACCTGCTTGCAAGCGGGGGTATCGCCCACAACGAGGGCCGGCAGCAGCACCTCCTGGCCTTCGAGGGCGGCATCAGGGTCGTCGCTGCCTTCCACATAGGCGCGGAAGAACCCGGCAAAATCAATGCGCTTGCCGCCGGCCCGTAAACGGGCTTCACCCACCTGCAGCTCCACGCTCAGCATGGTCAGGCGGGCGTCGGCCATCTGACTGGCCACCGTGCGCTTCCAGATCAGCTCGTAGAGCGAGAGATCCTTGCCATCGAGCCCGGTGTCCTTGGGCGTGCGGAAGCGGTCACCGGCCGGACGGATCGCTTCGTGGGCTTCCTGGGCATTGCGGCTCTTGGTGGTGAACTGGCGGGGGGCCGGGGAGAGGTAGTCCTGGCCATACTTTTCGGCCACGCAACTGCGGGCCGCCTTGATCGCCTGATCGGAGAGGTGCACCGAGTCGGTGCGCATGTAGGTGATGAAGCCCCGCTCGTAGAGGCCCTGGGCCGTGCGCATCGTGTCGCGGGCCGAGAGCCGCAGCTTGCGATTGGACTCCTGCTGCAGGGTGCTGGTGGTGAAAGGAGGAACCGGCTTGCGCACGGTGGGTTTTTCCTCCACCTCGGCCACCCGCCAGGGCAGGGTTCGCAGGGAGGCCTGGAGGCTCAGGGCTTCGGCTTCGGCCAGCAGGCGCACCTTGCTGCCGGCCTTGAGGGCGCCGGTGGTTTCATCAAAATCGCCGCCGCCGGCGATCCGTTCTCCCTGGACGTGGGTCAGCTTGGCTTCAAAGCCTGCGCTGCCTTTGGCGAGCTGGGCTTTGAGGTCCCAGTAGCTGCCGCTGCGGAAGGCCCGCCGGGCCCGCTCACGCTGCACCAGCAGCCGCACCGCCACCGATTGCACCCGGCCGGCCGAGAGCCCCCAGGCCACCTTCTTCCAGAGCAGTGGCGAGAGGGTGTAGCCCACCAGCCGATCCAGGATCCGCCGGGTCTCCTGGGCATGGACGAGCTCCATGTCGAGTTCGCGGGTCTGGTCCAAGGCCCGGCCAATCGCTTCCTTGGTGATCTCGTGGAAGACCATCCGCTTGACGGGAACCTTCGGCGAGAGGAGCTGGAGCAGGTGCCAGCTGATGCTCTCCCCCTCCCGGTCTTCGTCTGTGGCCAGCAGCACACGCTCGGCGCCCTTGAGAGCGTCCTTGAGCTCCTTGACAATCTTCTTTTTGTCCTTCGGCACCACATAGAGCGGTTCGAAGTCTTTGGTTGTGTTGACGCCGAGGTTGGCCCACTTCTCGCCCTTGTAGGCCGCCGGAATCTCGCTGGCGTTGTTGGGGAGATCGCGCACGTGCCCCATCGACGCTTCGACACGAAAATCCTTCGGCAGGAAGCCGCGGATGGTTCGCGCCTTTGTGGGGCTCTCGACGATGACCAGGGTGTGCGCCACAGGCAGGCGTTAAACCGCTCCCCTCTTTATCGCATCGGCGGGCCGGGCTGCGCCTGAAGTCAGCCGAACGCCGCTACAGTCCGCTGCAACAGGCGGTCTTTTTGCAGCTTTGACCTACCCGCTCGACGCCCCTTCCACCTTGCTCGCCGAGTTGGGTTCTGCCGCCACCTCCGCCCCTGGTTTGGGCGTCACGGCTCTTCAGCTCAACGCCGGTGCGATTGCACCTGAGAGCGCCGTTCTGGTGGCCTTGCTCCTCTGCTTGCTGGTTGATTTGGCCGGCGAAAAGGCCGCCAGCCGTTGGGTGCCATCGATCTGTTATGCGGGCCTGGGCACGTCTCTGGTGCTTCTGGCGCTGCAGTGGGATGCCCCGGTCGAGCCATCCTTTTTAGGCTCGTTCCTGGCGGACAACCTGGCGGTGGCCTTCCGCGCCGTGGTCGCCGCCTCCACCTTGCTTTCGCTGTTGATCAGCTGGCGCTATGTGGAGCAGAGCGGCACGCCCGTGGGGGAGTACGCGGCGATTTTGTTGGCCGCCACCCTCGGGGCCATGTTCCTGTGCGGTGCCACTGATCTGGTCAGCATCTTTGTGGCCCTCGAAACTCTCTCGGTGTCGAGCTACCTGCTCTCGGGCTACATGAAGCGGGATGCCCGCTCCGGCGAGGCCGCACTGAAATATCTGTTGGTGGGTTCCTCCGCAGCCGCCGTTTTCCTCTACGGAGCTTCGCTGCTCTATGGCCTCACCGGTGGCTCCACCAGCCTGGAGGCTGTTGGCCTGGCCCTGCAGACCAGCGCCACCCCCGTCACGGCCCTCGCCCTGGTGTTTGTTCTGGCCACGGTGGCGTTCAAGATCGCCGCTGTTCCATTTCACCAGTGGACCCCGGACGTCTACGAGGGCTCGCCGACGCCGGTGGTCGCGTTTCTTTCGGTGGGCTCGAAAACAGCAGGCTTTGCCTTGGCCCTACGTTTGCTGGTCGGTTGTTTCGACAGCTTTGATGCCCAGTGGAAGGTGCTGTTCACCGTGCTGGCCATCCTCAGCATGACCCTGGGCAATGTGGTGGCCCTGGCTCAGACTTCGATGAAGCGCATGCTGGCCTACAGCTCGATCGGCCAGGCCGGCTTCGTGATGATCGGGCTGGTCTGTGGAACAGAGGAAGGCTTCGCCGCCATGGTGCTGTATCTGGCCGCCTATCTGTTCATGAATCTGGGCGCCTTCGCCTGCATCATCCTGTTCTCGTTGCGCACGGGCAGTGATCGCATCTCCGACTATGCTGGTCTGTATCAGAAAGATCCGCTGATCACCTTGGGGTTGAGCCTTTGTTTGCTCTCCCTTGGTGGCATTCCGCCGATGCTGGGTTTCTTCGGCAAGATCTACCTCTTCTTCGCCGGCTGGGCTGATCATCAATATCTGCTTGTCGTCGTCGGTCTGATTACTTCTGTGGTCTCGATCTATTACTACATTTCCGTGATCAAGATGATGGTGGTGAAAGAGCCTCAGGAAGCCTCTGATGTGGTCAAGGCCTATCCGGCGATCACCTGGAATCTCGCTGGGATGCAGCCGCTGCGGGCTGCCCTGGTGGCCTGCGTGTTGATCACGGCTGTGGGCGGTGTGCTCTCCAATCCCCTCTTCAACTGGGCCAATGGGGCCGTCGCCGGTACGCCGATGCTGCAGAAGGCGATCGCACTCGGTTCGGCTACTGTTGCTGCCTTGGGATGACCACTACCGCCCGGCTCCGGTCCACCACGGACCGCCAATTGGAGCCGGTGGCCCAACTCAGCCACATCAGCAAGGTCTACGGATCCGGCGATACCGAGGTTCGCGCCCTCGACGATCTCAGCTTGACCGTGGAATCCGGTGACTACCTGGCTGTGATGGGGGCTTCGGGATCAGGTAAAAGCACGGCGATGAACATCATCGGTTGCCTGGATCGGCCCACCAGCGGCAGCTACCTGCTCAGCGGCACCCCGGTTCAGGATCTCTCTGACGACGAATTGGCCGACCTGCGCAACCGCCGGCTGGGCTTCGTCTTTCAGCAGTTCCACCTGCTGCCCAACATGAGCGCCATGGACAACGTGATGTTGCCGATGGTCTACGCCGGCTTGCCCGCTCGCCAACGGCGAGAGCGGGGTCAAGAGGCGCTCGAGCGCGTGGGCCTCGGGCACCGGCTCGAGAACAAGCCGAATGAACTCTCCGGCGGGCAGCAGCAGCGGGTGGCGATCGCCCGGGCGATCATCAACCAGCCTGCCTTGCTGCTAGCCGACGAACCGACTGGCGCCCTTGATTCCCACACCACCCAGGAAGTGCTGGCCATCTTCGATGAACTGCATGATCAAGGTATGACCGTGGTGATGGTCACCCACGAAGACGACGTGGCCGCCAGGGCTGGACGAATTGTCCACTTCCGCGATGGCCGTGTGGCTGATTGAGCCGCTGCTTGCCGGGCCCGCCGTAGGCGGCGTCAGCCTGCTTCCGCCGGGCTGCTCTTCGGCTTTGGCAGAGCTTGGGACCGCTCCAGGCTCTCCAGCAGTTGGCCCATCAGCAAAGCGATGGCGTCGCTGCCTGCGGCGAGGTTCCGGCCCGGATCCAGTTCGCCAGGATCCACAGCCACCCAACCTCCGTTCTCGGGTTGGCGCAGCTCGAAGTGCAGATGCGGGCCTGTGCTCAGACCGGTGCTGCCCACGCGGCCAATCACCGTGCCCTGCTCCACCCATTCCCCTTCTTTGACGAACAGCTCGGAAAGGTGGCCGTAGAGCGTGCGGCGTTTGGGGCTCTGGTGCTCCAGTTCGACGGCCAGGCCGTAGCCGCCGGCCAGGCCGCTGCTGACCACCCGGCCGCTCAGGGCTGCCACCACCGGGGTGCCTTCAGGAGCGGCCAGGTCGCGGCCGGCATGCATCAACCAGCTGCCCAGCACCGGGTGCAGGCGCCAACCGAAATCACTGCTGGTGACAGCTGAACCGATCAGGGGAAACAGCAGGCTGCGGTTGCCGTTGCCAGCCAGGGGGGCCGGCCTCGGGGTCACCCGGAAAACATCGGTGAGGCGGAAGCTGCCCCCGGCTCCGGTCAACAGGGCCGAAACGGGCACGGTCAGCGGGGGTAACGGGGTGAGGCCCGCAACGGCACCGCCACCAGCGAAGCCACCTGCAGCAAAGCCGCTGCCCGTTTCATCGCCACTTCCGGCAGCCAACGGTCCGGAGCCACCGGGCCAGCGCACCTGAACGCCGCGGCATTCGCTGGCGGAGAGGGCCCCGGCCGCGCAGGCCTTGCGGTGAGCCAGGGGGGCACCGGGTTGGAGGACGCCAGCCGAACGGACTCTGGCCCGCTCGGCTGGACTGACGGTTCGATCTCTGACCAGTTGATCGAGGTCCAGTTGATCGAGGGCCCGGTCGAAGGACTGGGGTTTCGCCTGCCTCAGCTGGGCTGGATCTGGGCGACGTGGAGCCGGTGGAATGCCGGCTGGGAGCCGCAGGGATGGGCTGCCTGCACCCTGCTTCAGGCTGCCTGGCGGCGTCATGGCCGATGGGGCCGCCGTTGCGGGGGTTGCCCGGGAGGGCGTAGGGGCTGAAGGTTCTGTCGCCGTCGGTGCAGGGCTCTGGGATTCCGTTCCCGCCTGGCCTGAACCGCTTGGATCGCCGAGCTGAGCCAAGGCCAACGGCGTGACCATTTGGATCGCCGAGCTGAGCCAAGGCCAACGGCGTGACCATCGTCGAGACCAGGCCCAGCAGCAGGCCAGGCAGGTGTCGGTAAGGCTGGCGATGCAAGGGAAGCCGCTGCTATGGCGTAAAGATCTTAATGACTGAGGTCAAGAACGGTCTTCAGAAACAAACGCTCTTCAGAATCAAAACGTGCGATGCCAGGCCAGGCGCCGCTCACCGAGGGCCAGCGCGAGGCTGCCGTCCCGGTTCAGTCCCACGGCCTGCCACGGTTCTCCCCGTATCCGCAGGGGGTCGGGCGGCAGGTGTAGCCGTTGACGGGCTTCGATCACAACGCCGTCCGGATCGCCGGCATGGCCCGCCGCCCAGTCCAGGGCCGAGAGGATGCGGGCGGAGAGGGCCTCCACCGCGCTGGTCTGGCATCGACGTCCCAGCGCTTCGGCCAGGTTGATCGCTCCCTCGGGTACCCGGTTGCGGCCATTGACCCCCAATCCCACCTGGGCCCAGCGGATGCGCCCGGATCTCAGCCGCAAGCGCGGCAGCAACCCCGCCAGCTTGCGTCCGTCGAGCAGCAGGTCGTTGGGCCACTTGATTTCCGCCTTCAGGCCGAGGCTTTCCAGCTGCAGGGCCAGGCCGACAGCCACCGCCAGGCCGGGATCTGCGGCGGTGGCTGGGTTCTGGGGCCAGGGCAGGGCCGCGCTCAGCCACACGCCGCCAGGGGGCGAGAGCCAGACCCTCCCCCGCTGACCATGGCCATAGCGCTGCCGCCGGCTGAACACGGCAAGGGGCGCGCTGGCGCCGGCGGCAAGAAGTTGATTGAGAACGACCTCGGTACTGCCACACACCGGCAGGCCATGCAGCCGCCAGGACAGCGCCATGGAAGCCAGTGCCGGTGAATGACGGGCGTGGAGCAGCCGCTGCCGTGAAGCCGCAATCGCCCCGATCACGGCATCACGGCGAGAGCGTTTGCAGCCAGCGCCCGATTCGACTGGCACCGGCAGCCAGCGCCCCTTCTGGATGGACCAGCGCCAACCTGACCCAGCCCTCACCAGCGGGACCGAAGCCATTGCCAGGCGTAAGCGCCACGCCGGTGTGCTCGAGTAAGGCGGCGCAGAAGGCCTCCGATCCCAGCCCTGCCGCCCGCGCCGCCGGTGGCAGGGCCAGCCACAGATAGAGGGCCATCGAAGGCTTGCTCACGGGCCATCCCTCCGCTTCCAGGGCCAGCGCCATGCGGTCCCGCCGTTGCCGGTACACCGCCTTGAGCCGATCGGGCCACTCGGGGGCCTGCTCAAGGGCGGCGATCGCGCCGGCCTGCAGGGCCAACGACTGGTTGAAATCAATCACTCCCTTCACCTGGCGCAAGGCCAGGATCAGCGGGGCTGCTCCGATCGCGAAGGCCAGCCGGAATCCACCCAGGCACCAGCTCTTCGAAAAAGAGAAGAACTCAATCCCGCACCGGCGCCAGTGCGGGTTTCGCAACAGGGCCGGAGCCTCACCCTCCAGGGCTAGATCCACGTAGGGATTGTCGTGGGCGAAGACGATGTTGTGACGCGCAGCCAGGTGCGCCGCCTCATCCACCCACTCCTGGCAGCCCACCGTGGCGGTGGGGTTGTGGGGGAACCCCAGCACCATCAGCTTCAGTTGATCCCACTGGCTGCTGGGAAGACGGCCGAAGTCGGGCCGCCAGCCGGCTTCGCTCTGCAACGGCAGCCGCAGGGGAACGGCCGAAGCGAGCTGCAGACCGCCGAGGTGGGAGGGGTAATAGGGATCGAGCAGCAGGGCCGACTCGCCTGGGTTGAGCACGGCCAGGGGCAGGAGGGCGGTGCCCTCCTGGGATCCCACCAGCAGCAGCACCTCCGACTCCGGATCCACCGCCACGCCGAAACGCCTCTGGGCCCAGTCGGCCACGGCCCGCCGAAACGGACCCGTGGCGTCATGGAGGCAGTAGGTGGCGCTGCTGGGCTGGGCGAGGGCGGCGGCCATCGCCGCGATCGCTGCCGGTGGTGGCAGCAGATGGGTGGAGCCGAGGGAGAGATCGAGCAGGCCGGGCCGTGGGGGCTCTCCTGCAGGGGCAGCCGAGGCCTGCTGCCGGTAGGTCGCCTTGCGCCCGTCGTTGCGGGCGAAGACACCACTGCCGAGTTGGCTGGAACGCCGGGACCTTGGCAACGGCATGACTTCGCCGTCAGAACTGGCCATCAGCGCGGCCCACTACTGCGGCCGATCATGGCGGGTCGTCACAGATGGGCGTCGAGGAAGGCCTGCAGCTGGGGTTTGGCCAGGGCACCCTCGTGGCGGGCCAGCTCTTTGCCGTCCCGGAAGAGAATCAGGGCCGGGATGCCCTGAACCTTGTAGTGGTCGCGGCTGCTGGGGTTGGCGTCCACCTCGATCTTGCCAACGGAGAGCCGACCCGCATAGTGCTCCGCTGCCCAGTCCATCAGGGGAGCGATCAGGCGGCAGGGGCCACACCAGGAAGCCCAGAAGTCAACAAGAACGGTGCCGCTGGCCTCCAGCACGTCGAGCTGGAAGCTGGAATCGGTGAAGACGGCGACAGCCACGGGGTTGGATCAAGTGCCGCGATTGTATGAATCCGCTGAAGCGGAACGGATCAGAGGAGTGGCGACCCGGGTTCAGAGCTTGTCGATCGAGCGCTTGAGTTCCTCGAGTTCGGCATTCACTTCGGCCACCTTGACCGGTTCGAGAACCGGGGTGGGGGTGTCGGCGGAGAGCAGGGGCAAGGCCGAGGGGCCGCCTTCCAGGCGATTTTTCAACGCCGCGAGTTCGTCGTCCACGTCTGAGCCGCCCTCCAGGGAGGCGAACTGACTTTCGAGATCGGCTCCGGCCAGTTCGGCAGCCGCTTCGCTGCGCGCCTCCTGCTGGAGAACCTTCTCCTCCATCTGATCGAAGGCAGCCATGGCCGAGTTGGTGCCCATGCTGCTGACGGCACTCTGCAGCTGTTCCTGGGCCTGGGCCGCCTGGGAGCGGGCCTTGAGCATGTCCTTTTTGGTTTTGGCCTGGGCGATCTTTCCTTCGAGGGCCAGCAGGCTCTTTTTGAGGGTTTCCACCTGGCCCGACTGGCTGTTGAGCTGGCTGTGGAGGGCGGTGGCGGTGTCCTGGTAAGTCTTCCGACGGCTAAGGGCCTCGCGGGCCAGGTCTTCCTCGCCTTTCTTCAGCGCAAGCTCGGCGCGCTCGTACCAGGTTTTGCTTTGGGCGTCGGCCTGCTCGGCCTGATTCTTGATCCGTTTCTGGCTGGCGATCGCCGTGGCAACGGCCTGGCGAAGTTTCACCAGATCGGCCTGCATGTCGGTGACCGACTGGTCCAGGATCTTGCCGGGATCCTCAGCCTTGCTGACCAGATCGTTGAGGTTGGCCCGCAGCAGGCGGCTGAGCCGATCGAAGAAGCCCATGGATCACTGTGGGGTCGGATCTGAGGGTAGCGGCGGTCAAGCGGTGTGGGCTGGCGGTTGGCCGCACTTCGTGGGCCGCACCTAACATTTCGCCATGGCCATCGCTCCCCGCGATCAGACCCGGCAGATCGGCACGATTCAGGTGCTGGCGGCTCCCCCCCGGCCTGCCGCCGTCGGTCTGGGCGACTGCCTCGCCGTTCTCCAGGGACAGTGGAAACGGGACGGCAATCTGGTCGCTCTCTGGCAGGCGTGGCCGCGCATCGCCGGCAGCCAGCTCGCTCCCCACTGCCAGCCTCTCCATCTCCAGGCCGGGGTGCTCAGCGTCGGCGCCAGCCATCCCCAGTGGTTACAAGCCCTGCGCTACAACCGCCACCAACTGCTTGGAGCCCTGCGCGGCGCTGGTTTCTCGGTGCGCGATCTCCGCTTTCAGCAGCATTTTCCCGGCCTGGTGCCCACTCCTGGGGCCGAAGCGGAGGCGCTGGTCTGGGCCGTTCACCCCAGCCGGGTCGACGTTCACGGTGTCTCCGCTTGTCCGCGCTGCGGCAGCCCGGCGCCAGCAGGAGAACTGGGCCGCTGGGGGCAATGCAGCTTCTGTCATCGCCAGGACGGCGGCCTCAGTAGCGCTCGGGGCGGGGATCCCTCCAGCTGATCCTGGCTTTGCCCGCAGCTTGCAGACGCTCGGCTTCCTGATCCAGTCGAGCGCGCTCCACCCGCCAGAGCCGGTAGATGCCGTTGCTGGCCAACGGCGTCGCACCAAGGTTTTGCCAGTAGGGCAGCTGGCTGGTGGAGGCGTCGATCACCACCAGCACGGTCGGCGAGCTCGTCGCCGCTGCGGGCCGCTGCCCTCGGCGCGTTTCGTTGTCCAGCCGGTCACTCAGGTTCACCAGACCACTGGCCGAGAGGCCCTCATACAGCACCACCTGACGGCTGTAGTAGTGCAGCGATGGCTTCAGCACCCCGACCATCGCCAGGGATTCACCGGGCCTAACTTCCCGCCGGGCTGCCGCGGCCATTTCCCGAACGGGCAGCCCCCGCACGCCATCGCCAAGCTGCCACATCGGCAGGACGGCGAACAGGTGAAAGGCCACGAGGGGCAGTTGCAGGCCAAGCAACCAGCCCGCGAGCCCCCGGCTCCAACCAGTGGAGCTCCAGCCCCGCAGCCATGGCCAGAGACCGGCCACTGTGGCGATCGAGAAGCAGAACGCTGCTCGGTAGACCAATCTGCTGGCCAGCAGTTCCGCCGGAAGGGTGGGCATCTCCGGATCGTTGATCAAGGGCACCCATAGCGCTGACATCCAGAGCCCAACAGCCAGGGTGAAGGTGAGCGAGAGGGTGAGTCCCTGGGCAAGCCACAACAGGCGCCCTCCGGACAAGCGCCCGCCGGCGCTGTCCTGGGCGGCTAGGGCTATCAACAGGGCGGCAGCCGGCGTGGCCGGCAACCAGTAGCTGGGCAATTTGGTGGCCGCCAGGGTGAAGAACACCAGCACCGCCAGAAGCCAGCAGGCGGCGAAGCTGCGCAATGAGGCTGAAGCAGGCCGGCGCTCGCTGCCACCCTCTCCCCGGGTGGTCCCTTGCCGCGCTCCGTCCCTCAGGCCCCTGGCCAGGCCCAGACCAAGCAGGGGGGTGAAGGGCAGGCTGGCCACCACCATCACCGGCAGGAAATACCACCAAGGCTGCAGGTGGTCGTTGACGACCGAGCTGAAGCGCTGCAGGTTGTGATAGCCGAAGAAGCTGTCCCAGAACGGACGCCCTTCCACCACGAGCATGGCGGCGTACCAGGGCAGGGACACCAGCAGGCTGAGGCCCAGGCCCTGCACGGGCCTCAGCCGTCGCCACAGGGCCGCCAGGGCCCCCTGTCTCCAGCCGAAGCCCAGCAGAGTCAGTCCTGCCAGCACCAGGGCGACTGGACCCTTGCTGAGCACGGCCAGCCCCAGCACCAGCCATCCCGGCCACCAGGGCCGGCGCGGTTCTGCCCAGCACTGCCAGAACAACAACAGCGCCACCGAAAGGCAGCCGCTGAACAGCGCATCGCTGACGGCAATGCGGCTCCAGAGCAGCGTCAGGGGGGAGAGCGCGAAGGCCAGGGCGGCTGTCAAGGCGGTGAGGGCCACCTGTGGCCTCGACGGCATGGTCCCGGTTGGCTGTTCCCCTGACTGATCGCCCGGCTGGGGCCAGCGCAACAGCGTGAAGGCCAGGCTCAGCATCACCCCGATCGAGGCCAGGCCAGAGGGCAGCCGTGCGGCCCAGGTACCGAGCGGATTCCACTGTTCCTGGCCAGGCAGGGCATAGACCAGAGCCATCAGCCAATAGACCAGCGGCGGCTTGTCGTAGCGGGGCAGGCCATTGACCCAGGGGGTCAGCCAGTTGCCGCTCTCCGCCATGGCCCTGGCTGAGCCAGCGAACAGGGGTGGGGTCTCATCGACCAGGCCCGTTGCCCCGAGCTGCCAGAGGAACAATGGGATACCAATCGCCAGAACGATCAGCAGCACTGCCCGCTGGCTTGCGAGCCAGGGGGGCGCCCGCCAGACCGGGGAGCTTGGTGGTGCTGAAGCCGGCGGACGGGCGAAGGGCACGCAACAGAGATCAGGCGCCCAGAACCTACAGGCCCTCGCTCAACCAGGCCTCGATCCGGGCCGCGAACGCCTCCCGGGAGCAGTGCTGCTCCACCCAGCGGCGGCAGTCGTAGCGGTTGAGTTGCTCGGCTGCCGCGACGGCCCCGGCCATGGCCTCGCCGTCGTCAGGGGGCACCAGCATCCCGGTGAGCCCCGACTGCACCAGCTCGGCCGGGCCGCCCCGCCGGTAGGCCACCACCGGCACCCCGCAGGCCATCGCCTCGACCACCACGTTGCCGTAAGCCTCGTTCCACTTGGGCGTGTTCAGCAGCACCGCGCAGCCCCCCAGTTCGGCCTGAAGCCGTTCGCTGGGAAGGAATCCCCGCCAGTCGATGGTGCCGGCGGGGACGGAAGCCTCCACCGCCAGGGCATAGGCGGGATCCGCCCGCAACCCCCAGACCGACAGCCGGCGCCCCAGCTGGGCCGCCACGGCGGCCGCATCTTCCAGACCCTTCTCCGGGGCGATGCGTCCCGCCCAGCCCAGCCCGGCTTCGGGATCGGCCCGGGGGCGGAAGACGTAGCTCGCCAGGTCAAAGCCGTTGCCCACCACCTTCGCTGGCCTGCCCAGGCGGAAGTCACCGGCCTGGGCGGCGCTGTGGAAGGCAAGCCTGCCCGGGTTCCAGCGGTCCACGGCCGTGATCACCTCATCCATCACCGTGGCCACCGATCCCATGCTCACCAGGTGGAACAGCGGCGTGGCCAGATGGCGCGTCAGCCAGAAGGGCAGCCAGTCGTAGCCCAGGTTGAGAATCGCGTCGAAGTCGCCCTGGCGATTCAGCGCCGTTTCCCAGAGGCCGGCCAGCAGGCTGCCGGCCGGCAGTTGAACGCCCCCCTGGCGCGGCTGGTGTTGCCAGCTGGGCTGATCCACCCCCGGCTGGCTCCAGAGGGTGGCGGCTTCGCAGCCTGGCGGCAACTTGGAACCCTCGGCAGCCAGCACGGTGAGGCTGTGGCCCCGGTCGATCAAGCCGGCGACCAAGCCCGCCAGGGTCACTTCCACACCACCACCCTTGCCACTGCCCAGGGTTCCCACCGCCGTGCTCACCACCAGCAGCCTGCGGGGCGATCGGCTCATGGGCTCGCCTCCGCCACCTTGGGCCCTTCCCAGAGCCGTTGCCTTTGGTTGATCAAGACCACCGCCCCCAGGGCCAGGCCGGCACCCAGCCATTGCAGGGGAAACAGCCGTTCATCCAGCAGCAACACCCCGCAGAGCAAGGCAAACACGGGGGTCAGAAAGGTGAGGGCGGTGAAGCCGGTGAGATCCCCCTGGCGGGCAAACCAGAAGAAAAGGCCATAGGCCAGGGCGCTGCCCAGCAGGCTGGCGTAGGTCATCAGGCCCCAGTCGATGCGGCTCCAGGCCGGCCAGAACGGCGCGGCGCCGGGATCGAGAACGGTGGCCATCGCCGAGCCTCCCAGCAGAGGAAAGCTGCCGATCAGCATGTGCCAGCCGGTGATCGCCACCGGATCGCTGTGGGCCATGGCAAAGCGGCAGAGCACGGTGCCCACCGCCATGGCCACGGCGGCCCCAAGCATCCAGAGTTCGCCATGGCTCCAGGCCTCGACGCCCAGGGTGGAGGGGCCTTCCAACCAGAGGTGCTGCAGCAGCGGAGCGGGCAGGCCGAGGCAGACGATGCCGGCGAGCCCCACCAGCAGCCCCACCCAACCGACCGGATTGATCGCCTCGCCGAACAAACTGCGCGCCAGCAGCGCCACCAGCAGGGGCTGGGAGTCGATCAGAACTGAGCCCAGCCCAGCGCCGGTGTTGCCCAACCCCCGGGTCAGCAGCCCCTGGAACAGGCTGCCGTCGATCAGGGCAAAGGCGAGCAGCCAGAGCCGGTCTGCCGGGGCCACCCGCAAGGATCGGCCCATCACCACGGCGGCCAGAAGCACCGCCAGCCCGGCGGGCAGCAGGCGCAGCCAGGCCACGCTGAGTGGGCCTGCGCCGGCCAACAGTGGCTTCATCGCCGCCATCGCCGTACCCCAGAGCACAAAGGGCAGGAGCATCAGCAGCCAACGTGAAGCTGGGGTCATTGGAGCCGCCGTCAACCACCTTTTTAAGATCCAGCGACTACGCACCGCAGCGAATGCCCTGGCCCTGGCGCCGCAAGTCTCGTAAAAGCATGGCGCGCATCGCGATCGAGGGGGCGATCGCCGGGGGTACGCGCGAGCGGGTGCTCAAGGCCCTGCGCAAGGTGGAGGAGCGGGAATACCCGGCCCTGCTGCTGCGCATCGACAGTCCGGGCGGCACGGTGGGCGACAGCCAGGAGATCCATGCGGCCGTGCTGCGCCTTCGCGAAAAGGGCTGTCGCGTGGTGGCCAGCTTCGGCAATATTTCCGCCTCCGGTGGCGTCTACCTGGGCGTGGCGGCCGAGAAGATCGTGGCCAATCCGGGCACGATCACCGGCTCGATCGGCGTGATCCTGCGCGGAAACAACCTCTCGAGGTTGCTGGAGCGGATCGGCATCAGTTTTGAAACCGTCAAGAGCGGCCTCTACAAAGACATTCTCTCGCCGGATCGCGCCCTCACCGAGGCGGAGCGCCAGCTGCTCCAGGCGTTGATCGACTCCAGCTACGGCCAGTTCGTGGCCGCCGTCGCCACGGGCCGCGGCCTCAGCGAGGAGGAGGTACGAGGCTTCGCCGATGGCCGGGTCTTCAGCGGCGCCCAGGCCAAAGAGCTCGGCCTGGTTGATGAACTGGGCGACGAGGACAGCGCCCGCCGCCTGCTGGCCCGACTGACGGGATTGGACGAAGACACGATCAGACCCACCACCTATGGCAAGCCGCCGAAACGACTGGCCTTCCTGATTCCTGGCCGCAACCTGCTGGGCCAGCTGCACCAGGCCGTCAGCCTGGAGCTGGCCTGGTGCGGCCAGCCGCTCTGGCTCTGGCGGCCATGAGCGAGGGGCAGCATCTGCGGGCCCTGCGAGGTGCCACCACCGCCGAAGCCAACACCGTGGCTGCCATCGCGGCCTCGGTGGAGGAGCTTCTCGATGCCTTGATCGAGCACAACAGCTTGCAGGGAGCCCAGGTGTTGTCGGTCACCTTTTCGGTGACGGCGGATCTGACGGCCTGTTTCCCCGCCGCCATTGCCCGCCGCCACACCGGCTGGGACGGGGTGGCCCTGCTTGATTGCCAGCAGATGGCCGTCGATGGAGACCTGCCCCGCTGCATCCGGCTGCTGGCCCATGCCTGGATGGAACCCGGCCGTCCGCCCGTGCATCCCTATCTGCGCCAGGCAGCCTTCCTCCGTCCGGACAGATCCGGTCACATCTGACAGCTGGGCGGCTGCCCTCCCGCCACTCCCCTGTTGCGGGTCTGGCCAGAGAATGGGGTTGCTGCTCCTTCCACCCACCCCGGCTCCGATTCCATGCCCTTCCCCAACCTTCTTCGCCAGCTTCGCCGGCGACGCTTCCGGCGGCCCGGCCCGATCGGCCAGCCCGCACTCGCCGTTGCTGCGGCCGGCCTGGCCCTGGGGGGGCTCGGTGCCGGCCTGGTTGGTGCCGTTGTGGGCGGTGCCGTGGCGCCGCAGCCAGCTTCAGCCCAGGGCACTCCTGGCCTGGTGGAGTTCCGCTGGGAGAACGATCGCGATTACAAACGGCTCTATTACTTCATGACGGATACCGGACGCCTGAAGCGCTCCGAGTACTACCTGATGTTGCGCGCCAAGGACCGCAACACGGCCATTCTCAAGCTGAGCGTGACGGTGCCAGACAATTTCGAGGCCAAGATCGAGGCCAATGACATTCAGCTCTGCTACATGCAGGAAGGCGGCATGATGTCGCGAACCCGCTGCCTGGAGAAGATTCCAGCCACGGTGGAAATCTCCAAAGGCGGTCAGTCGATCGACATCTTTCCCGATCGACCCATCCCTGACGATCGCACCATCGGGGTGTATATGAACATCTTCAATCCGTTCAACATCGGCATGTATCAGTTCAATGCCCTGGCCCAGGCGCCTGGAGATGTGCCTTTCGCGGGCTACTTGGGCAGCTGGCTGATTCAGATTGAAACGGCCACCAACTAACCACCCGCCCCCTGACTGATACGTTGGTTCATCGACCCAGAGCGAGTAGCAGAGCCGCCCCATGACCAAGCGCACCCTGGAAGGAACAAGCCGCAAGCGCAAGCGGGTGTCCGGCTTCCGTGTCCGCATGCGCTCCCACACCGGTCGGCGCGTGATCCGCACCCGCCGCCGCCGCGGACGGGCTCGCCTGGCGGTCTGATCGCGCAACGGTCGGTTCGATGGCCCTGCCGCCGGACCTGCGCCTGAGGGGGTATCGGGCTTTCGATCACCTCTATCGCAAAGGTCGTCGATTCCATGGCTCCTGGATGGTGCTACGCACCCTTGAAGCCGATGAGGCTCTGCTGAGCAAAGGCTCTGCGTTTGCAAAAGTCAGCCCCTGTCGCGGCGCAGTTGTGGTGAGCACGAAGGTCAGCAAACGCTCCGTCTGCCGCAACCGGCTGCGGCGCTTGATCCATGGCTGGATGCAGAACCATTGCAGGGTCTTGCCTGAGCCCTTGAGCGGCCAGTGGTTGCTGTTCAGCCTCAAGCCCGGCAGCGCCGAGGCCGCTGAGGAGCTCTTGCTGGGAGAATGTGAGTTGCTGTTTCAGAAGGCGGGTCTGAGCCAATGACGGGTCAAGGGCCTGAAGGGCCAAACGCAAGCACTCTCCCGACTGGTTCGGGTCAGGCCATCCCCAGCCCCATCGCGGAGCCTGTCTTCTATGAGGGCGGGCCGGCCCGCGGCGATCTGATCTTCAACCTGGTCTTCGGGCTCACCCTGATCGGCCTTCCCTTTGCGGTCGGGGCGATTGTCCGGGCGCTCTGGCTGCGTTACCGGATCACCAGCCGGCGGATCTCCGTGACCGGTGGCTGGCTCGGCCGCGACCGCAGCCAGATCAGCTATGGCCAGATTCGAGAGGTGCGCTCTGTTTCCCGGGGCTTCGGTGCCTGGGGAGACATGGTCCTTGTGCTTAATGACGGTTTCAAGCTGGAGATGCGCTCGGTTCCACGGTTCCGCGAAACCGAGGCTTACATCCTCGAGCGGCTTGCTGCCAGGAGCCCCTCGGGTGCGGTCGCCGGTCTTGCAGGCCCCGACAGCAAAGGATTCGGCGTCTCCCAGGCTTCCAGCGCCTGAACCGCTGTCCCGCGCGATTGCCTCCCTGCTGGGGCACACTGATTCCCATACCCCTTCCACCCCCGCCGCTACCCCGCCGTGATCGGCTACATCTCCGACAACCTCCTGCTCCCGATCCTCGACTTTTTCTACGGTCTGGTGCCGAGTTACGGGCTGGCGATCGTCGCCTTGACGGTGGTGATCAGGCTTGCCCTGTTTCCACTCAGCGCCGGCTCAATCCGCAGTGCCAGGAGGATGCGGATCGCCCAGCCGGTCATGCAGAAGCGGCAGGCCGAAATCAAGGCGCGCCACGCAAGCGATCCAAAGAAGCAACAGGAAGAGCTGGGCAAGCTGATGAAGGAATTCGGCAGCCCCCTGGCCGGTTGTCTGCCGCTGCTGGTGCAGATGCCGATCCTGTTCGCGCTCTTTGCCACCTTGCGTGGGTCCCCCTTCGCCGATGTGCCCTACACCTTGAACCTGAAGGTTCTGCCGGCTGACCAGATCGCAGCGGTCGAAACCAAGCCGTTCAACAGCGCCAGCCATTCGATCTTCATCACCGAAACCAACCATGTGCCGGTGATCGCCAGCCTGGAGCAGGGCACCAAGCTGGGCGTTGGCGATTTGGCCCAGATCAACTTCCACACCAAGAGCGGTGAGTCCTTCACCAGCCTGCTCCAAGGGGTGGAGAACGGTGCGGCCTACACCCCCTCCTGGAGCATCACCAAGGGGGATGGGGTGATCAAGGTGAGCGAGACAGGCCAGATCGAAGCGCTCAGCACCGGTGAAGCCACAATCGAGGCCAAGGTGCCTGGTCTGGCGGCCCGTAGCGGTTTCCTGTTTATCAAGGCCCTCGGCCAGGTGGGCTTCTACACCGACGGCGCGATCAACTGGGACATCGCCATCCTGGTGGGGGGCTTTGGTGCCACCCTGTTCATCTCGCAGATTCTCTCGGGCATGGGCATGCCGCCCAATCCGCAGCAATCGACGGCCAACAAGATCACCCCGGTGATGATCACCGGCATGTTTCTCTTCTTCCCCTTGCCGGCCGGGGTGCTTCTTTACATGGTGGTGGCCAACATCTTCCAGGGGCTGCAGACCTTTCTGCTCACCCGCGAAACCTTGCCGGATAATCTCCAGGTCATTCTCGATCAGCAGCTGGCCCAGCAGACCGTCGCGGTGGCCGCCACCGCCGGCGGCGGCATGGAGCGTCTTCCCTTCGAGCCCAAGGGTAAGAAGTGATGGAGCGGCGAAGGCCCCCTATTCCGGAGTCTCTGCCGCTCAAGCCCATCCCCCTGCAGGAGTTGCGCCTGCTCCAGGCCGGTGCGCACTGGGCCCTGGACCAGCATCTCGCCGAGATCGAAACCCTTTCCCCGGTGCGCGGGGAACTCCGGGCGCTCTGGATGGGAGATGGACTCCAGTTGAATGGCGAGGCCAGCGCCACCATCAGCTTGCGCTGTGATCGCTGTCTGGCGGACTACGACCATCCCCTCCACTTTCGCTGTCAGGAGCTGATCGCTCTGGGCACTGATGGCGACGAGGTTTTGGAGCCAGACGCGTCAACGCCCGAATCCCTTGCGCAACAGCTGCTCAACTTCAGCGGTTCAGGCGCTGGTGATCTCGATTCTTCTGGCCTTTGGCCGATTGAGACCGATAGCCCCAGTGAGTGCCTCGACCCCCTGGGCCTGTTTGATCCAGGTCACTGGATCTTCGAGCAGCTCCACCTCCAGTTGCCGTGCCGCAACGACTGTGGGGCTGCCTGCCCGGGCCCGGCCGTCTGGAGCACAGCGGAACTATCGGCCACAGGCCCCAGTTCGTCCAGCTCGGAGCCACCGCTGGATCCGCGCTGGGCGCGGCTCGGCCAACTGCGTTGAGGCGATGGCGATGGAGGCTGGCCCATGACTGAATCCTGGTCGGACCAACTCGACCTGCTGATCCGTGCCCGTGCTCCGATCCTCTGGATCCGCAGCCTGGAGGAGGAGCGGATTGAGACCCTGCTGGGCCTGGCCGCGGCTCGGCTCGGACAGCGCACCCTGTTTCGCTGGGATTTCGTTGATGGGATCGCCGGGCTGCCGAATCGCTCGGCCGAGGCCATCCGCAATCCGCTGGCGGCCCTCGACAGCCTCAAAAGCCTGCCCCAGGATCAGCCTGCCATTCTTCTGCTTCTCGATTTCCATCGCTACTGCGATGATCCGGGCATCTGCCGGCGCCTGCGCAATCTCTCGATCAGCCTGCGCCGCCAGCCCCAGACCCTGGTGATCACTGCACCCGACTGGCAGGTGCCCAGGGAGCTGGAGGAGTGCATCACCGTGCTCGATCTGCCCTTGCCCACGGCGCGGGAGATCCGCGACCTGCTCGAAAGCATCGCCCAGGCCAGTGGGCATCGCCCCCCTGCCGATGCCCTCGAGCAGCTCGTCCATTCCTGCAGCGGTCTGACTGAACAACGGATCCGCCAGGTGGCCGCCCGGGCCTTAGCCCGCCGTGGCCAGATCGGTGAGGCCGATCTCGCTGAGGTTCTCGAGGAAAAACGCCAGTCGATCGCCCGCAGCGAGCTGCTGGAGTACTGCCCCACTGAGGCGAGCCCGGCGGATATCGGCGGGCTGGAGGCCCTCAAGCAATGGCTTGACCAGCGCCGCCTGGCCTTCAGCGACGAAGCCGAGCGCTATGGCCTGCCCCTGCCCAGGGGGGTGCTGCTGGTGGGGCCCCAGGGCACGGGCAAGTCACTGACAGCCAAGGCGATTGCCCACAGCTGGGCGATGCCCCTGCTGCGGCTGGATGTGGGTCGGCTGTTTGCCGGTCTGGTGGGAGCGAGCGAAGCGCGCACCCGCGACATGATCCGCCGGGCCGAAGCGATGGCACCCTGCGTGCTCTGGATCGATGAGATTGACAAGGGCTTCGGGGGCGACAGCCGCAGCGATGGGGGAGCCAGCCAGCGGGTGCTGGCCAGCCTGCTCACCTGGATGGCCGAGAAGACCACGGCGGTGTTCGTGGTGGCCACGGCCAACGGTGTGGCCAACCTGCCGCCGGAGCTGATGCGCAAGGGGCGCTTCGACGAGATCTTTCTGCTCGATCTGCCCGATGCGGCCGAGCGGCGCACCATCCTGGATCTGCAGCTGCGCCGCCGCCGTCCCGCCCATGCGATCCCCCTGGAGGTGCTGGTGGATCGCACCGATGGCTTCTCCGGCGCCGAACTCGAGCAGATCGTGGTGGAGGCCATGCACCTCGGCTTCGGTGCCCACCGTGACTTTTCAGAAGCGGACCTGATCCGGGCTGCCAGCGATCTTGTACCGCTGTCGCGAACGGCACGGGAGCAGATGGATGCCCTCAAGCAGTGGGCCAGCAGCGGCCGCGCCAGGCCTGCCTCCAGGTTGCGGGGTGTAACGAAAACAGACTCCCGGTAACGAACCCCGACACCGGGTAACGAAACAGCGGAAATCCAGCTGGGGCCAGGGTGTTGATCCCTACGGTGCCTGCAGTTGCCAGCCCACCTTGGACCGTCCTTCCGCTACCACCCAACTGGCTGTGGCCTTCCTCGGCGCCGGCGTGATCACCAGCTTTGCAGTAGCCCAGGGCCAGAATCCCATCACCGCCCTTGGAATCACGGTCTTTTCCGCCCTCGCCGCGGTCATGGTCGGCCAGGTGCTCTGAGCCAGGCCGGATCCCACTTGAGCGCCTAGTTCACGGACCTGACTGAAGGTGTTGTCTTGTCTGCATCTAGATCGTTTGAACGTGCTCGAACCGTTGATCCGTGCTCACTAAGACCCGATTCGCTCGGGTCTCCCTGGCCTGAGTTGTTTTTGGCAACGGCTTTGCTCTCAGTGGCAATGTAGATGGCCTTGGGAGAAGCTGTCAGGGGTCTTGGCTGTTGACTATTGAATCCAGCCAATTGATTCAGCCAATGGTCCAGACAGTTGCAAGTGGCGTGGATCTTCCCTGATTCAGGCCCTGTTAAATGCCTCTTTTTGGCCAACTGAAAGCTGGTACACTACACAACTATTCTGTCCCACCCTCTGGGCAGCAGGCAAAGAGACTAGTGGGGAAGATGACAACCTACAGTCTATTGATGGACAGGACATAGTGACCAGAACAGATTGCGCTTTCGCAAGAAATAGCGGAAACTGTTTTTCTGTCTTGGAACGCATAAAACAGTATTACAACCCTTCGGCGCTATTTTGAATTCGACAAAGAAGCGCTAAAAAAAATCTGTTGGCTGTATCCAGAGTGCGGCATACCTGAAGACGGGCACTTTATTTATGGTAATCACGATACCGTTTAGGGCTTGGCAGGCAAGCCAGGAGCCTATGTCCATGCAGGGTTGAATCGCGAGATCAAAAATTTTGGCGGGGGTGAGTAGTACATCATCGGTAGCGAGCAATTTGAGCACTCAATAAGCTATCGAATTCATTTTAGATTGGTATGAGCAATTCGAAGAAGCTCGTGTTATTGTTTATTTTGGAAAAAACTTTAGCCATGTTAGAGGGAAACCACTTGGAAATACAGGGTTTGAAAGGTGACTGGTGCTTCCTTGAAGATCAGCGCGAGCAGGCTCCTGATTGGTGCGGCCAGGCCTAGGGCCCGAGCTTCTGCAAAAGCAAAATGACTATCGAGAATCTTGACGAGGGGCTGGTTTGGATCAAGGCTGGCGAAGGAAAAGATGTCACGCCCTAAACTGGCTTTAAGTGGGAAGGGTTGGTTGTCTGAATGGATGATAGCAAGATAGGCATCGATAGCTGAATGGGGAATACTGGACTTGAGCAGGCAGTAACCCTCGCGAGCCAATTGCCTGAGGGCTTCAACCTGGATTGGATCGTTGATCTGTGTGATTCTCGCTTCAACTTGCTCTGGTTCCTGATCAATCCATAGCCTGCTGTTCAGTCCGAGCTGACCCAATCCCTTCGCTCCCCTGGCTCAAGCCTATCAAGGTTCATTTCTTCCCCTAGAAACGTTATGTCGAGCGCCATCATCCCTGCCGATCCCCAGACGCTGCGCGGCGAACCGCTGAGCCCTGCCCAGCTTCGGGCGCTGATGCCAGCCCTGGCGAACAAGACCTACTTCAACTATGGCGGCCAGGGGCCACTGCCTTCGCCGTCGCTGGCGGCGATTACCGAGAGCTGGCAGCGTATCCAGGAGCTGGGGCCCTTCACGGGATCCATCTGGCCGTGGCTGGCGGCTCAGACCCAGGGTCTGCGCGCTGATCTGGCGGTCATCTGCGGCGTGCCGCCCCATCGGCTGGCGCTTACCGAAAATGTGTCCAGTGGCTGCGTGCTGCCGCTCTGGGGTTTGCCCTGGCAGGGCGGCGATGAACTGTTGATCGGTGATTGCGAGCATCCCGGTGTGGTGGCGGCCTGCCGGGAGCTGGCCCACCGTGAAGGGCTCACGCTCAGCACCCTGGCGGTGGGCTCGATCCGCCCGGGTTCAGGCGTGGCCAGCGATGGGGCCGTGCTTGACGCTCTTGATCAGGCCCTCACTCCGCGCACCCGCCTGGTGGTGCTCTCCCACCTGCTTTGGAACACCGGTCTGGTGATGCCGATCGAAGCGGTGGCCCAGCGGCTGGAGCACCACCCTCGCCATCCCTGGTTGCTGGTCGATGCCGCCCAGTCGGTGGGGTCCCTGCCGGTGGCGGCGGCAGCCTCGGCGGCCGATATCTACGCCTTCACCGGCCACAAGTGGTGTTGCGGTCCAGAGGGCCTGGGGGGTGTGGCCCTGTCGGAGCGAATCCTCAGCGCATCAAGACCGACGCTGGGGGGATGGCGCAGCCTGGCCAATGAGAACGATGCCGGCCTTGATGGCCCGGGTGGTGGCCATGATCCGTGGCACCACGATGGTCGCCGCTTCGAGGTAGCCACCTCCTGCGCTCCTTTGATGGCCGGGTTGCGCTGCTCGCTTGAACTGCTGGATGCGGTCGGAGGGGCGCCGGCTCGTCTGGCCTTGATCCGCGAGCGCAGCAGCCAGCTCTGGCTTGGTCTTCAGGCCATCCCAGGGCTGAAGACCCTGCTCCAGGAGCCGCCGCCAGCTGGTCTGGTCAGTGTTGAACTGGAGGGCGATGGCCGGGGCCACACGCCGGAATCTCTGGTGGAACAACTGGGCCAGCAGGGAGTTTGGCTGCGCAGCCTTGATCACCCCCACTGTCTGCGGGCCTGCACCCACCTGACCACCACCAGCGAGGAGGTGGAGCAGCTGTTGGCCGCCCTCAACTCCTTTCTCCACTAGCAGTGCCCGGATGGGTGTCAGGCCTGGTCGTCAGTCAGGCTGTTTCGGGATCGAACATCGCCTTGAAGACCCAACCGGCCAGCAGAGCCCCCACGATTGGGGCCAGCCAGAACAGCCACAACTGGCCCACGGCCTGGCCTCCGACCCAGAGCGCCACACCGGTGCTGCGGGCAGGGTTCACCGAGGTGTTGGTGACAGGAATACTGATCAGGTGAATCAGGGTCAGGGAGAGACCAATCGGCACGCCGGCGATGGCGCCGAGCTCCTGTTTGTGGGTGGCGCCGAGGATCACCAGCAGGAAGACGAAGGTGAGGATCACTTCGATCACCAGCGCAGAGAGCAAGCCGTAGCCACCGGGGGAGTGGGCACCGAAGCCATTGGTGGCCAAAGGATTGCTGCCGGTCAGTTCAAAACCGGGGCGCCCACTGGCGACCAGCTTGATCACGCCACCGGCGATCACGGCGCCGAGCACCTGGGCGACGATGTAAGGCAGCAGCCCGGAGCCTGGAAACTTGCCGCCGGCCCAGAGGCCGAAGCTCACGGCGGGATTGATGTGGCAGCCGGAAATATGGCCGATGGCATAAACCATCGTTAACAGGGTGAGGCCGAAGGCGATCGATACGCCGAGAAAACCGAGGCCCAGGGGGTTGGCGGCGGCGTTGTCATAGGGAAAGACGGCAGCCAGCACGGCGCTGCCGCAGCCACCGAGGACAAGCCAGAAGGTCCCAATCAGTTCGGCTAGGAACTTTTTGGGCATCGGCACACTTTGGGACATGAATTGAAACCGTTGGGTCGAAGAAAGGCGTTGTAAGGATAACAATCACCCCTTCCCGCTCCTGGAGCGATCAAGCCAGGCGCTGGTGCAGGGCCTGCTGCGCTTCCTCCCGGTCGTCGAAGTGGATCTTGGTGGTGCCGAGGATCTGGTAATCCTCGTGGCCCTTACCGGCGATCAGCACCAGATCACCGGCCGTTGCTGCCGCAATGCTCAGGGCAATGGCGCTGGCCCGATCCCCTTCCACCAGCAGATCCGTGCCGGCGGGGATGCCGGCCGCCACGTCGTCAAGGATGCGCCCCGGATCTTCGGTGCGTGGGTTGTCGGAGGTGACGACCACCCGGTCGGCCAGGCGAGCGGCAATGGCCGCCATCTGGGGCCGCTTGCCCCGATCCCGGTCACCACCGCAGCCGAACACACAGATCAGTCGCCCGCTGCAGAAGGGTCTGCAGGCGGCCAAGGCGTTCTCCAGGCCATCTGGCGTGTGGGCGTAGTCGACCAGCACAGCCGGCAAGGCCTCCGTGCCAGCCGAGTGTTCAGCCAGCCGCACCCGCTCCATGCGCCCGGGCACGCCGGGGAATGAGGGGATGGCCTCCAGCAGCCGGGGCAATGCCACGCCCTGCTGCTGCAGCACCCCCACCGCCTGCAACAGGTTCATCAGGTTGAAGCGGCCCACCAGGGGTGATCGGAACGGGCCATGGCCCAGCGGCGTATGCAGCCTGCCGCTGACCCCATCGGCACTGAAGCTCAGCTCCCCCATCCGCAGCTCGGCGTCGGCTGCGTTGAGGGAGCTGCGCCAGAGGCGCTCGCCGAGGCTGCCGGCCAGGTGGTCCGCCAATTTCGCCCCCCAGGGATCATCGATGTTCACCACCGCACAGCCCGCCAGCAACGGTTCGGCGAACAACAGGGCCTTGGCCTCGAAATAGGCCTGCATCGACGGGTGGTAGTCGAGGTGGTCCTGGCTCAGGTTGGTGAACACGGCTCCGGCGAAATGGCAGCCCGCCACCCGCCCCTGGTCGAGGGCGTGGGAACTCACCTCCATGGCCGCCAGGGCGCTGCCCGCCGCAACGGCCTCAGCCAGCTGGCCCTGCAGCAGGTCGGCGAAGGCTGTGGTGTGGCTGGCCGTGGCGCGATGGCCGGGCCAGCGGTTGACCAGGGTGCCGAACAGGGCCGTGGTCTGGCCCGCCGCGGCGGCCAGGTGCTCGATCAGGTGGGTGGTCGTGGTTTTGCCATTGGTGCCGGTGACACCGATCAAGGCCAGCTTCTGGCTTGGATTTTGCCAGAACGCGGCCGCCAGCCGTCCGGGCCAGGGGGCCAGTGGCCCTTCCAGCACCAGCACTGGATCGCCCGGCTGGGGGGGCTGCGCCGCCGCCGCTTCCACCCCGATCACCGCGGCCACGGCACCGGCCTCCAAGGCCTTGGGCCAGAAGCTGCCGCCATCGACCTGGCCGCCGGGCAGGCCGATGAACAAGGTGCCAGGGCTGATCCGCCGCGAATCGGAGCTGACGCCGCTGACCTCCCCGTCTGGCAGGCCAGTGGGAATGGCAAGACCGGCCTGAAGCAGCAGGGGGTGGAGCGTTGGGGGCATGGCGGGCTGGAAGCGGGCGGCGGTGTGGATGGTTCGAGCCGGGGCGAGCCGGGGCGAGCCGGAGCTGGGCCAGTTTGCTCGGCAGGATCAGGCTGGTGGGGGGGAAAGGGCAGCAAGCGCTTTGCCCAGCCAGCGCTCCAGGCCATCACCCCGCAGCCGGGGAGGAACCCGCGGCAGCTCGATCAGGCCGCTGCTTCGGCCCACGGCCAGTACCGGCACCTCCAGGTCATAGCGAGCCTTCAGGGCTGGATCGGTGTCGATGTCGACCACCTGCAGCTGTGGCGGGAGCGGCAGGGCGGCCAGGCGATCAGCCAGGCCTGCGCACAGGCAACACCCTTCACGGCTGAACAGGGTGAGCGGGGGGAGGGCAGCCATGGTGCGCGGCGAGAGGGTGTTATGGAGAGGGCGCTGTGGAGGGGTGTGGGGCCCGCTTGAGCAGGGCCAGCCGGGCTCAGTCCGGGACCGGATCGCAGCCGCAGGGGGTGAAGGGATGGCAGCGCAACAGGCGGCGCAGGGTGAGCCAGCCGCCACGCCAGGGGCCATGGCGCTCGATCGCCTCGATCCCATAGGCGCTGCAGCTGGGGATGAAGCGGCAGCGGGGGCCCAGCAAGGGTGAGATCCAGCGGCGGTAGGCCGCGATCAGGCCCAGCAGCAGGGCGCTCAGAAGCCTGCTGAAGCCAGAGGCAGGCCGGTCTCCTGAAGAGCCAACCGATAGGATCTCCGATTGGTGCGGCACTGCAGGCAGGCATGGGGAGACGTTCCCCATCCTGCCTGCAGCAGAGCCCCACCTTTCCCTGCCCTTTGCCCCTTCCTTCATGTCTCGCTACCGCGGTCCTCGCCTGAGGGTGACGCGGCGCTTGGGAGACCTTCCCGGTCTCACCCGTAAGTCCGCCAAGCGGGCTTATCCCCCCGGTCAGCACGGCCAAGCCCGTCGCAAGCGCTCCGAATACGCCATCCGCCTCGAAGAAAAGCAAAAGCTTCGCTTCAACTACGGCATCTCCGAGCGCCAGCTCGTGCGCTACGTGAAGAAAGCGCGCGCCCAGGACGGCTCCACAGGAACCAACCTGCTCAAACTGCTTGAGAATCGCCTCGACAACATCTGCTTCCGCCTCGGTTTCGGGCCCACGGTTCCCGGTGCTCGCCAACTGGTCAACCATGGTCACGTGACTGTGAATGGTCGTGTGGTTGACATCCCCAGCTACCAGTGCCGCCCCGGCGACCTGATCGTGGTTCGCGATCGCAAGGCCAGCCGCCAACTCGCTGAAGGCAACCTGGAATTCCCCGGTCTGGCCAACATTCCCCCCAATTTGGAGCTCGACAAGACCAAGCTCTCCGCCAAGGTGAATGCCCGGATCGAGCGGGAATGGGTGGCCCTGGAAATCAACGAATTGCTGGTGGTGGAGTTCTACAGCCGCAAGGTCTGATCCTCGGGACCTTTCCACTCAGCTCCTTTGCTTGCTTCTCATCACCCCGCCTTTGGCGGGGTTTTTTGATGGGAAGGGGGCTGCTGCCAACAGGCCGAGATGGGCAGATCCTGTGCCAGCTTTGGTTCTTTACCCGAGGCGCAGGACGCGCTGGGCATTGGTGGAGCAGACCTTGATCCGCTGGTCTTCGCGGATGGCGGCGTTCTCGATCCAATCGGCAGCAAGCTGAATGTCTTCATACGGGTAATCGGTGGAAAACATCACCGCCTGATCGCCCATTGTCTCCAGGGCACACCGGAGGGGGGCATCCGCACACACTCCCTATGTGGTCACCATCACATGGCTCTTCAGCGTCTCTGACGGAGATCGACTCAACGTCCGACCGATAGTTGTCACGTCGGCACGGCTGTCCAGCCGCCAGAGCATGTAAGGCAGGGTTTCACCCATATGGCCAAGGATCACCGAGGCCTGAGGATGGCGGTCAAACACCCTGGAGAACACCAGCCGCAGGACGTGGGTGGCGGTGTCACAGGTCCAGCTCCAGACGGCGCCCTCCAGCTCAGGATGACCGTTGAAGGCCTGAGACTCTCCGCTGACCAACCCAGGATGCAAATAAAGCGGCACATCAAGCTGTTCGAGCGTGTGCCAAAAAGGAGCGAATTGGGGTTCATCCAGGTAGGCACCACCGGTGGAACCATTCACCAAGGCCCCCACGAAACCGAGCTCTGAAACGCAACGTTTGAGTTCATCACAGGCAGCGTCAACATCCTGCAGAGCAAGACAAGCGAAACCGCGAAACCGTTCAGGAGCGAACGCCGTGCGCACATGCAGAAAATCATTGGCGCGACGGGCAAGCTCCACCGCAAGGGTCGCATCCTTGATGGATTGCACACCAGGCGCCGTCTGGGAAAGGACGGCCATGGAGATCCCAGCGCGATCCATGGCTTGGAGGCGCTGTTCTGATAGATCAGGCAAGGCAGCCTCAATGGCGCCAAGAATGTCGGGATCGAAGAACGCCACATCCTTGATGGAGGGCTCAAGACCCGGGGCACTGAAGTGTTCCTCCAGGGCAATTTTGTTCATGACCCTTGGCCTGATGGGGTTTCCACGTCCATATCACCGGATCCAACAGAAAAATTCCCGGAGGGAGCAGCCCTCAACCGCTGATCAATTGCTCCAGGGCCGCCGTCACATCGGCTTGCCGCATCAGGGCCTCGCCGACAAGAACCGCATCGGCACCGGCCTCCACAACGCGGTCGAGATCCCCACGGCTGTGCAGGCCTGATTCGCTCACCAGCAGGGCTCCCTTCTGGCGCAGGCGCTCGCCAAAGCGGGCCATCAGGCTGTCGGTGGTGGCCAGATCCGTGGTGAATGTGGTGAGATCGCGGTTGTTGATCCCGATCAACTCCACCCCATCTAGGCCCAGCACCCGTTCGAGTTCCAGCTCGTCATGCACCTCGACCAGCACGGCCAGATCGAGGCTGCGGGCGGCCCTGAGCAGGTAGGTGATATCCTGGTCGCTGAGGATCGCGGCGATCAGCAGGGCCGCATCAGCGCCGGCAGCCCGTGCCTGATACAGCTGATAGGGGGAGAGGATGAAGTCTTTGCAGAGCAGGGGCAGCTCCACCACCTGCCGCACCGCCACCAGCACCTCAAACCCTCCCTGGAAAAAGGTCTTGTCGGTGAGCACCGACAGGCAGCTGGCCCCACCGGCCACATAGCCCGAGGCGATCGCCACCGGATCGAAATCCTCCCGGATCACCCCCTGGCTCGGGCTGGCCTTTTTGATCTCGGCGATCACGGCCGGCTTGCGGCAACTGGCCCGCAGGGCCGACACGAAATCCCGGGTGGGCGGCAGAGCCTCCACTTGCTGCCTCAGTTGCAGCAGGCTGACGCGCTCTTTATCGGCGGTGATCTCACGATCCTTCGCCCACACAATCTTTTCGAGGATGTGACGGGGTTCGGCTTCGCTGTGGGGGATGCCGTACTGAAGGTGGGCCACCTTCACCGGTGGATTGGGGGGACGGCGGCGAATCTCCAAAGGCCGGTGGCAAGGGTACTGATCGTAGGAATCGATGGGTTGCTCTGGTTCTTAGAGCTGGGCGGCGGCCTGCTTGTAGGCCACCTCCACCAGTTCACTGAGGGTGGGATGGGTGTGAACTTCGCTGGCGAGTTCGCGCACCCCCTGGCGGCGGGCCACGGCGTTGGCGATCTCCTGGATCAAGTCGGCGGCGTGGAGCCCGTAGATGTGGGCACCGAGCACTTCGCCGCTGTCCTTGCGGAACAGCAGTTTCATCAGCCCATCACTGTCGAGTTCGGCCAGGGCCTTGGTGTTCGCTTTGAAGTAGCTGCGCACCAGGCCGAGCTCGAACCCTTCGCTGGTGGCCAGCGCCCTGGCGTCGCTTTCACTGAGGCCCACCGAGCTGATCTCCGGATGGGTGAAGGTGGCGGCGGGGATGGAGCGGTAATCGATCAGGCGGCTGTGGCCAAGGATGTTCTCCACCGCCACAGAGCCCTGGGCAGCGGCGGTGTGGGCGAGCATCATCTTCCCGGTCACATCGCCCACGGCCCAGAGGTGGGCCACCGGCTCGCCGTTGGCCAGCACGCGCATGGCGTCGTCGACCGGGATGAAGCCGCGCTGGGTTTGCACCCCCACGCTGGCCAGGTTGAGATCTTTGCTGATCGGCACCCGGCCGGTGGCAACCAGCACCGCGTCGACCTCCAGCACCTCCACGAGCTCCTTGCTGGCCATGTCCGCCAACTCGATGCGCACCGGTGAACCCGGCTCCACCTTGCGGGCCAACAGGCCGGCACGGGTGTCGATCTCGCGGCCATCGATCAGCCGCCGGGCCGCGATCTTGGCGATGTCGGGATCGAAGGTGGGCATCACCCGATCGAGGGCCTCGATCATCGTGACCTCACAGCCCAGGGCGGTGTAGACGTCGGCGAATTCCAGGCCGATGTAGCCGCTGCCGATGATCGCGATCCAGCGCGGTAACCACTCCAGGTTGATCGCGTCATCGCTGGTGAAAACGGTGCGGCCGTCGGTGTTGATGCCGGGTGGGACAAACGGGTCGGAACCGGTGGCGATGATCACCTCCTTGGCGCTGTAAACCTTCTCGACGCCGCTGGCCTCGCGCACCGCCACCCGCTGGGCGCCATCGAGCCGACCCTTGCCGCGCAGGATCTTGGTGCCGGAGCGCTCCAGGGTTTTGGTGAGGTTGGCGCGAATCGCGGCCACAAGCTGGTGGGCGTGGTCGGCGATTGCCTGGCGTTCGAAGCGAACCGGTGCCGCATGGATGCCAAACCCCCTGAGGTGCTCAACGTCGGCCAGTTCCCGCACCCGGCCACTGGCGGCCAGCAGGGCCTTGGAGGGCACACAGCCTCGGTTCACGCAGGTGCCGCCCATGTCGCGTGATTCGACGATGGCGGTGCGCAGCCCGTGATCGGCCGCGTGCTTGGCGGCATCGAAGCCGCCGTAGCCGGCCCCGATCACGATCACATCGAAGTCGAAACTCACAGTGGTGCGTTGCTGCTAATAGCCGGCATTCTCTCCTGTTGCTGGCGCCAGCGCTCCAATAGCAAGGGAGCGGCCGCCACCGCCACGTTCAGCGACTCGACGGCGCGGCTGTGGGGAATGGTGACGTGGTGGCTGCAGCAAGCCAGTAGATCGGGCGCCACCCCTGCGGCTTCATTGCCGAGCAGCAGCACGGTGGGGCGGGTCCAATCGAGCTGCCAATACGGAGTGGCTGGGGTGGCGGCTGCCATCGCGTCGCCTGCTGGAACCACGCTGGCCGCCACCTGAACCCCCTGCTGGCGCGCCTGCTGCAACCGCGAAGCCAGGGCCTCAAACCGCTGCAGCGGCAGGGCCAGGGCCGCGCCTGCGGAGGCCCGCAGCACCTTGGGTTGCCAGGGATCAGCCCCGCCAGCGAGCCAGAGAGCCTCCACCCCGGCGGCCAGGGCCGTGCGCATCAAGGTGCCGAGGTTGCCGGGATCCTGCAGATGATCGAGCGCCAGCACGAAGCCGATTGGCCCCTCAGCGGCCGGATCGGGCCAGGGCAGGCTGAGCACCACCCCGTCGGGATGGGCCGTGGTGGCGACGGCGGCCAGCACCGACTCGGACACGGGGCGAAGGGCCGGCATCGGGCTCCAGGCAGGATGCCGCTGCAGCCAGGCCGGGGTGGCCAGCACCTCTCTGGGTGCCAGGCCAAGGCTGATGACCTCTTCGAGCAGATGGGTGCCTTCAAGCAGCAGCAGGCCCTGCTCACGCCTGCCCTCAGATTTTTGCAAGGCCCGGAATCGGGCCACCAGCGGATGGCGCCGGCTGGTGATCAGCGGCTCAGAAGTGCTGATGGCGACGAACCATGGTGGACTCTTCCAGGACCAGATTCGCCTCTACCAGGTCAATGCCCTGGATCGAGGCCACTTCTCCTTTCAGGCCTTCCTGTTGAAGATTCTCCACCAACTTCTTCACCACGATGTCTTCAATGGTGATTTGATCGAAGGCGTCGGGGGTGAGGCTTTCGAGGAATTTGCCGATTTTTCCCGCCACCACATCGGACGCATTGGTGATCTTGAGGACGATCATCGGAAATCTGGTTCAGCGGTGCATGGGACCCAACACCGGGCAGAAACAGTAGCCACGTTTGGAGCTGGAGTGAAAAATGCGGATGGGGAGACTTGAACTCCCACGACATTGCTGCCACTAGTACCTGAAACTAGCGCGTCTACCAATTCCGCCACATCCGCTGGCCCGCCACCGAAGTGGGCTCCAAACCATAAAACATCGTGGTGCCCCATCCCCCCATCTCCCGGCGGGGGCTGAAGGCTGGGTTGCCGAAGCTGTTTCACCTGCCGCTGAACCTCCTGAAATTGAATTTGTGACTAGATAAGACAGTTTCTTGGGCGGACGCCTAGACGATCCGTGGCTTGGTTGTCAAGATGCCCAAACAAATCCATGCCCTAGAGCCATGCCCCTGACCGCCACCGTGGCTCCCCAGCTTTTGCTTACACCCCAGCTGGAGATCTCCGGTGGTCGTCGCCTGGCTGGTGAAGTACGCGTTAACGGGGCCAAAAACTCCGCTCTGGTGTTGATGGCGGCTTGCCTGCTCACCAAAGAACCTCTGCGCCTCAGCAACGTTCCCCCTCTCACCGACATTGCGGCCATGGGGGAAATCCTGATGGCCCTTGGCGTCAAGGTGAAAAGCGGCCCTGATTGGGTCGAGCTCGACGCCAGCCACCTGAGCCGGGCCATGCCGCCCTACGAGCTGGTCAGCAGCCTGCGTGCCAGCTTTTTCTGTATCGGCCCTCTCCTCGCCAGGCTCGGTGTAGCCAAGATCCCCATGCCAGGGGGCTGCCAGATCGGCTCGCGGCCCGTCGCGGTTCATGTCAAGGGCCTGAAAGCACTCGGGGCTCAGGTGGTCATTGAGCACGGAATCGTTTCAGCGGCCGTTCCAGGCCGCGGCAATCGCCTCTCAGGTGGACGCATCTGCCTGGATTGCCCCAGCGTTGGGGCCACCGAAACCCTGATGATGGCCGCCGCCCTGGCCGATGGGGAGACGGTGATCGAGAACGCTGCCCTCGAACCTGAGGTGGTGGATCTCGCCGGTCTTCTGGTGGCGATGGGCGGAGAAGTGCATGGCGCCGGCACCCCGACGATCACCATCGTTGGCGTCAAGGCCCTGCATGGAGCCGATTACGCCGTGATCCCCGATCGCATCGAAGCGGGCACCCTGTTGCTGGCTGCTGCGATCACCCGCTCGGAGCTGACCGTTGGCCCGATCGCGACCGACCATCTCAGCGCTGTGATCACCAAGCTCGAAGATGCCGGCTGTTCGTTCACGGACTCCGCAGCCGGCCTCACCATCCATCCAGGCGACCTGCGTCCCGTTGACATCTGCACCCAACCCTTTCCCGGGTTCCCCACAGACCTGCAGGCGCCTTTTATGAGCCTGTTGGCCACGATCCCTGGCACCAGCATGGTGGTGGAGAACATCTTCGAGAACCGCCTCCAGCACGTGGCCGAACTGCAGCGCATGGGGGCCAACATTCGTCTCAACGGCAACACCGCCTTGGTTGAGGGCGTCCCCCAGCTCAGCGGAGCGCCAGTGAAAGGCACGGACCTGCGCGCCTCTGCGGCCATGGTCCTGGCGGGCCTGGCGGCCGAAGGCACCACCGCCGTGCAGGGCCTTTGCTACCTCGATCGGGGCTACTCCGACCTCGAAGGCAAGCTCAACAGTGTCGGCGCCGCGATCCGTCGCGTTGAAGTCTGAGCACAGGCGCGGCTAAAGTTTTGCCCATGGGAGCGTGCCGGAATTGGTAGACGGACTCGACTCAAAATCGAGCGCCTTCGGGTTTGTGGGTTCGAGTCCCACCGCTCCCATTGCACCTGGCCGCACAGCCCTGGCTCGCCCAGGCGAGTCCGCCACGCCGCCACAAAGTGCGGTGATGGACACCTACACCCGGTTTCCTCTTGAGCTGGTGGAGGGCAAGGGGGTCTGGGTCAAGGACAGTCGCGGAAATCGCTACCTCGATTGCGTCGCCGGCATCGCCACCTGCGCTCTTGGCCATAGCGATCGGGTGATGCGTCGGGCCCTGAGCCGCCAGCTCGGGCGCCTACAGCATGTCTCCAACCTGTACAGGATCCCGGAACAGGAACTGCTCGCCACCTGGATCACCAGCCGCAGCTGCACCGATCGCGTCTTTTTCTGTAATTCCGGAGCCGAGGCCAACGAAGCGGCGATCAAGCTGGCCCGCAAGCATGGCCATCTCGTGCGAGGCATTGAGCGGCCGGTCATCCTCACGGCCCAGGCCAGCTTCCACGGCCGCACATTGGCGGCGGTGAGCGCCACCGGTCAGCCCCGCTACCACCAGGGCTTCGAGCCGATGGTGGAAGGATTCCGCTTCTTTCCTTACAACGACCCTGAGGCTTTTGAGGCTTTGCTTGCCGAAGCCGAAGCCAGTGGCCCCCGGGTAGCTGCCGTGATGCTCGAGCCCCTGCAGGGTGAAGGGGGGGTAAACCCCGGCGATCCGGCCTTCTTCCGGCGGGTGCGCCAGCTCTGCGATGAGCGCAACATCCTGTTGATCTTTGATGAGGTGCAGATCGGCATGGGCCGGAGCGGACGCCTCTGGGGTTACGAGAAGCTTGGGGTGGAGCCCGATGCGATCAGCCTGGCCAAGGGGCTTGGCGGTGGCATCGCGATCGGGGCGCTTGCCGTCAAGCAGGCCGTCGACCATTTCCGCCCCGGCGACCATGCCAGCACCTTCGGCGGCAATCCCTTCGCCTGCCGCGCTGCGCTCACCGTGGCCCAGGAACTGGAACGCCGCCTGTTGGTGCCGCATGTGGAGCAGATGGGTGTGCTGCTGCAGAAACTGCTGGCTGATCTGGTCAGCCGCCGCCCCCAGCAGCTCGAAGGGGTGAGGGGTTGGGGCTTGCTGCAGGGCCTGGTGCTGCGGGCCGATGGCCCGGCAGCACCTGAGGTGGTGCGCAAGGCGATCGATTTCGGCCTGCTGGTTGTGCCCGCTGGACCGCGGGTGGTGCGCTTCGTGCCACCCCTGGTGATCAAGCCCCGCCAGCTGAACCTGGCCGTGTCACGCCTGGAGCAGGCGTTGCAGGCGATCGCCGCCGCTTGAGTGCCAAACGGCGTCGATAGCTTTGCAGATCTGATCGAGCCCTTCAGCCGCCGCGGCATTGACCTGGGCCTGGAGCGTCTGCAGGCCGCCCTGGCCGAACTCGGCCATCCCGAACGTCGCTTTGCGGCCGTGCAGGTGGCCGGCACCAACGGCAAGGGCTCGATCTGTTCCCTTCTCCATGGCGCTCTCAGCGCCGCTGGCTTGCGCTGCGGCCTCTATACCTCCCCCCACCTGGTGAGCTGGTGCGAGCGGATCCGGCTGGGCCCAAGCGAGATCCCAGCGCCCCAGCTGCGCTTCTTGCTCCAGGGGCTGCAACCCCTGGCCCAACGCCATGCCCTCACTCCGTTCGAGCTGATCACCGCCGCCGCGTTTCTGGCCTTCGCCGAGGCCGGGCTGGAGATTGTCGTGCTGGAGGTGGGACTGGGAGGCCGGCTCGATGCCTCCAGCGTGCACCCCGATCGGCAGGTGGTGGGCTTCAGCACGATCGGCATCGACCATGCCGAGTATCTCGGCCATACCCTCGGGCTGATCGCCAGCGAAAAGGCCGGAGCCCTGAGCCCCGGCGCCGCCGCAGTCAGCGCGCCCCAGCTCCCGGAGGTGGCTGCCGCCCTGCAGCAGCGGGCGGCAGCCCTGGGGTGTTCCTTGCTCTGGGTGGATCCGCTTGAGGTCTGCGGTGATGAGCTTTGTGCGGGGAACTTGCACTGGCGTAGTGGTTTGCCCGGCCAGGTGCAGCGCCTCAACAGCGCCGTTGCCCTCGGCATGCTGCAGACGTTGCGGCAGAAGGGCTGGACGATTCCCGACCAGGCGATCACCGCGGGTTTTGCTGCGGCCCGCTGGCCGGCCCGGCTGCAGCCGGCCTGGTGGCGCGGCCTACCCCTGCTGCTCGATGGGGCCCATAACGTTCCGGCCGCCGTGGCCCTGCGAGCGGAATTGGATCAGCGGGTGCCCCGATCCGGGGCGTCCCATTCCTGGCTGTGGGTGGTCGGCATCCTCGCCAACAAGCAGGCACCCGAGCTGCTCGGTGCCCTGCTGGCTCCTGGAGAGCGGGCCTGGCTGGTGCCGGTGCCCGGCCATCCCAGCTGGAATCGCGACTCCCTGCTGGCCGCCTGCCCCGAGCTGGCCGATCAGCTCAGCGCCGCGGCCGATCTTCCTGAAGCCCTGGCCGCCGCTGCCACAGCTTGCGCAAGTATCCACGCCAGTCGCCAGCTCAGCGCCGGCGGCGGCCCGCAGGCTGTGGTCGTGGCTGGGTCGCTGTATCTGCTGGGCAGCCTGCTCGCTGGCGGCGAACTCAGCAACACGGCGAGCTGAAGGGTGAGGAATGGACCCGTTCCGGGTGAGAGTGAGGCGGTGGTTGCGAGATGAAGAGATGGCGCGAATCGACCACGGCCAGCCGCCCTGGAGCTGGCTGCTCCGCCTCGGGGCCGTTGCGCTGGTCTGCCTGGCGCTTGTATCTCCAGCACCGCTGCTGGCGGTCGAGGGCAAGGCCCTGTTCCAGGACCGGGTCGACTACACCCTCACCGATCAGAGCGGCACTGATTTCAGTGGCCAGGCCCTGGCCTTCAGTTCCTTTGCCGGGGCCACCGCCGCCGATGCCAACTTCGCCGGCGCCGACCTGCGCGGTTCGATCCTCACCCAGGCCAGTTTTTCGCGGGCCGATTTCCGTGGGGCCGATCTCAGCGATGCCCTGATGGACCGGGTCGACTTCAGCGGTGCCGATTTCAGCGGTGCCCTGCTGCGCGGCGTGATTGGAGCTGGCAGCAACTTCAGTGAGGCCCGCATCGAGAACGCCGACTTCAGCGATGCCCTGCTCGATCGCGCCGACCAACGGCAACTTTGCCTGCGGGCCCATGGCACCCATCCGGTCACCGGCGTCAGCACCCGACTCAGCCTCGAATGCCGTTGACCCCGGGCTGCCTGCAGTGTTGAGCGTTTTCCTCAATGCTTGCTTTCAGCGCTTTCGCTCAGCCCAGCCCCGTAACTTGCCTGGGTTGAGCAGTCCGGCCGGGTCATAGCAATGTTTGGCTGACACCTGGTCGGCATCGACCACACCGAGTCCGCCGTCCTCGACGTTGAAGACGTGGGGGTTGAACAGCAGGCCGCCGTTTTGGTGGACCTCAGCGATCAGCTCGGCAAGGGACTCTGCGCCGCGCCAGCGCACCAGCGGAAGGGCCGCCAGCCGCTGGCTCCCCTGTTGCCGCACCCCCTCAAGGTGCCAGAGCAGATCCTCGCCCCAGCGCTGTTTCAGGGCCGAGAGGAAGGGTGCTTCCGGTTGGGGCAGCAGCATCTGCAGGTAGGTCCAGCCCGGGTCATGGGCCCGCGCATGCAGGGTGGTGTGGTTCCAGCAGAGTTCCCGCAGCGGCAGCCCCCGCTGGCCCTGTTCCGGCGCCTGCCAGATGAGGGTCCCGCCCAGATCCGCCAGCAGGTGGGGCAGGATTTCGAGCGTATCGGGCGCCGCCAACAGCAGCAGGCGATGGCCACGGGCCGCTGGGCAGCCGCCTGCTCCTTGGCCGCCGATGGCTGGCATTTGACGGGCCACAGCTTCCTCCAGCAGGCAGAGGCTGTGGAGCAGCAGGGCTGTGCCAGGCAACATCCGGGCGGCTTCGAGGGCGCGCTCCCAGTGGCTGAACTCCACCACCAGTTGCTGCCAGTTCACGGCGGCGGCGGTGGGCAGGCGGACCGCCGTGATGATGCCGTTGGTTCCGTAGGCATGGTTGATCGGCCGGCTTGCTCTTCCATCGAGCTGGAGCAGGCGGGGTTCCGCCTCCAGGGTCACCAGCTCCAGGCCGATCAGATTGCCTGGATCGCGCAGGAATCCCCAGCGCAGGGAGCCGATGCCTCCGGAGCCGCCAGCGATGAACCCAGCCACGGTGGCGCTGCGCCAGGTGCTGGGGGCCAGCCGCAGTGAGCGGCCTGAAACCGACAGTTGACGGTCGAGGTCGGCCAGCAGGCAGCCCGCTTCGGCCGTGACGATCCCAGAGCTGGCCTCGAGCTGCCGCATCCGGTTCAGGCCACTGAGGTCGAGCACCACCCCGCCCGCGAGCGGCACGCACTGGCCGTAATTGCCGGTGCCGCTTCCGCGCAGGGTCAACGGAACACCCTGCCGGCTGCAGGCCTTGGCCACGGCCAGCACCTCCTCGAGGCGGCTGGCTTTGACCACCAGCTGGGCCAATCGGCCGCTCAGCAAGGGCTGCAACACCGGTGAGTAGTCGAAACAGTCGCGCGAGAGGCGCGCCAGCTCTGGCCCGTCATGCACCAGTTTTGGCCCTGAGCCGGTGGCCCCGCTGGCCTCGCTGAGTTCGGTTTCGATCGCCGCCAACTGGGCTGCCGTGGCCGCTGCAGGCAGATCCTCGGGCAGGCCCTCAGGGAAGGGGTTCAAGGCAGGCTTGACGGACACGGCGGCAAGAAAAGAGGGCGAAGCCCATGGTGAGCTTGTTCTGACAGGTGGCCCTACCCCACGGGCAGGGCATCGAGCAGCGACTGCAAGGCCGGAGCCTCCAGGGGGGGCAACCACTGGCCCTGGCGCAGCACCCGCCGCTGCGGGCAGCGGGCCAGCAGGTCGCTCCAGTTGCTGGCGGCCAGGAGGATCAGGTCAGCGGGCGCCCCTTCGCGCAGCACCCCGTCCCAGGCCAGCCCCATCAGCCTGGCCGCAGCGGTGGTGAACGGCATCAGACCCTGGCGTTGCCATGGGGCTAGGTGGGCGGCTGTCACCGACAGCCGCAACAGTTCGAGCGGATCGAAATCACCGCCTGGAAACCAGGGATCCTGGACGTTATCTCCACCAATTGCCACAGTCACGCCGGCCCGCTGAAGTTGGCGGATCGGCGCCATCGGTCGCGAGTTCGGCGTGTCCCCACCGTGGTGGCCCAGCAACCAGAGGTTGGTGGGAGGCAGGGCCACCACGGCCAGCCCCGCCTCGGCGATCACGTCGGCCAGGTCCAAGCAGCGACGGCTGGAAAGCTGGGACATGCTGGCGCTGTGGCTGCAGGTCACGGGAATGGCGATTCGCTGCTCCCTCACCAGCCGGGCCACCAGGGCGACGCCTGCTCCAGCGCTGCCGCCTTCGCCGCTGCTTTCATCGACGTGCAGGTCGACACCGCAGCCAAGCTCGTCAGCCAAGCGCAGCAGAGCCTGCAATCCGGCTCGCTCGCCGGCATCGGCCGAGAAGGGGGCGCCGAGAACCCCACCGAGCAGGATCGGCAGGGAGCTCCCATCCGTCGCTGGCCCGGCCCGGCTGGCCAGGCGTCTGGCCAGCCGGGCCCCCGCGGTCGTGGCCCAGTGCCCGACCGGGACCAAGGCCACCAGTTGCAGGGTCAGCCGCTGCTGCCAGCGCTGTTGCAGGTCCAGCAGGGCCTCCCAGCTGGCCTCCGCAGCAGGCCCGGCGCTGTCCACATGGCTGCGCATGGCCCGGGAGCCCTGGCGCCACGCCTGCTGCAGGCCCCGTTCGCCCCGCTGCCATACCTGCTCCTGTGAGCGCTGGAGGTGCTCCTGTTGGTTGGCCGCCAGGGCGCCGGCCATGGTGCCGTAGCCATTGGGGTGGCGCTCCCAGGTGAAGGCCTTGTCGAGGTGGGCATGGGGCTCAAGTAGGGGCGTGAGCGCCAGCGGCAACAGCTCACCCGGCTGGGGGCTGTAGGCGCTGATGCTGGTGATCCGGCCGGCTGAATGGCCGAGGCGCACGCTCACCAGTCCTTCGCCATCGGCGCGGGGCAGGTCGCTGCGCAGCGGGTCGAGCAGGCTGCGCGGCAGCCTCAATGGCGGCAGGCCGTCCGGCGTGGTCACTTGCGCTGGGTTCAACGTCGGGTCCGTCATCGGCGCTGTGCTGCCAAGCCCTGATTAGGGATTGCCGGGGGAGGAGTCGTTGGCGTCACTGGATGTCCTCAGGATCACGAATTGGCCTGCCCCCGCCAAGGTGAGGGCGTGGTAGGTGGGAAGGCTGAGGAAGGGCAGCACGGACGGGCCGCCAATCGCTGTGCGGTAGAGGCTGAACAGCCCGAAGTTCTGGCGCCGGCTGCTCTGCCCAGCCAGGCTTCCGAGCATCTGGCGCTGGCCACGGATCAGCTCCGGGCAATTCTTGATCACAAGCCTTAGCGGTGCCGGTAGGCCATCGGGCCCGCAGACCTCGCCAATCGCCCTCTCGACCAGCTGTTCGGAAGCAAAGTCTTCAAATTCGGGCGGACCTGGATTGGTGAAGGCCAGGGCCAAGGCGCCACCGCCGAGACCCGCAGCGGCGATGGCCAACGTTCTCCATCGGATCGTCATGGCGGATGGCGCACGGGGCAAGTCAGGGGGCAGGGCTGCTTGATACATTGGCAAAGACCACGGCGGGCGTCGCCAAGTGGTTAAGGCAGCGGCTTGTGGTGCCGCCATACGGGGGTTCGAATCCCCTCGCTCGCCCTTATCGCTTCCAGCAGCCGATCGGCTGCTGCGGAGCTTCTCACCGGATCGGCGCAGGTCAGTCCGGTTTCCGTCTCGATGGCGGCGGCCTGGCTCTGGGCTTCCGCTTCGCTGAGCAGCGCCGTGTTCAGTGCCACGGCGCGCACCTGCGGAGCCGGGCTGGCTGGGTCCGATCGGCCGAGGGTGGCCAGCTGCTCGATTGTGGCGATCAGCTCGGCTAAGGGCGGCAGGGGAATGCTCGGATGGTTCTTGACATGGGTCTGGCCCGCCCGGTGCACCAGCAGGAAGCCGGTGGGCTGGCAGCCGCGGATCAGGGGCAGGCTGGCGCTGGAGCCGGGATGGCAGAGCGAACCCTGGCCTTCCACGAACAAGGTGGCGTTGGGCCCGGCCCCTGCGGCGGCCTGCAGCACCGCCTGCTCCACGGCGCCAGCGGCGTAGTCGACCCGGACCGCATCGAGGGGCACGCCGGCTCCGCTGATCAGGATGCCTGCTTGCCCTGTGCCGACGAAGCGGGCTGCGCAACCCTGGCGCCTCGCTGCGGCCACCAGCTCAAGGCAGGCGCTCATTTTGCCAACGGCCATGTCGGTTCCCAGCGTGAGGATCCGCTGGCCGCCCAGGCCAGCGGCCTGGCCGCTGGCCACCTCCAGACCCGGCGGTTCCTTGCGCAGATCCCAGATCCACCGATCCGGCTGGCATTGTGCCGCCAGCTCAGGGTCGTCGCCAAGGCGGGTGTGCAGGCCGCTGGCCACCGACAGGCCGGCGTCGAGGGCGACCAGCAGGTCGTTGCGGAGCCCGGCTGGCAAGGTTCCACCGGAAGGGGCCAGGCCCACCACCGCCACCTGGGGCCCATAGGCGAGGGAAGAGCGCAGATCGCCCACCACGGGCACCGACCGCCGGATGCCGGTGATCGCCTCCAGGCTGCCGCCGGCATGGCCCGGATCCACCACCGCCACGATCGGCCCCGGCCGGTAGCGCAACAGGGCCAGGCCGGTCTTGCCGGAGAGGTTGTCGAGCCCCCCGTGCAGCAGCAGCACGATCGGCGCTGTGGCGCTCAGCATCGCGCTGAGGCGATCACGCCCAGGCCCGGGCGCAGCGAGGGCTGCACCAGGTCGCCGCAGCGATCGGGTCCCTCGAAGCGGTCGTTGATCAAGTTGAGATGGCTGTCGAGATCCGGCCAGCGCACCAGGGGCAGCAACTGGGCCGCGGCGCCATTGAGAAGGGCGCTGTCAGAATAGCAGCCCAGCATCAGATCGAGACCGAGCCTGCGGGCCGTCTGGGCCATCAGCACGGCCTCACGCAGCCCGCCGGTTTTGAGCAACTTGATGTTCACCCCATCCACATGGGGAGCCAGCCGCAGCAGATCGGCCAGGTCCCAGCAGCTCTCATCGGCCACCAGCGGGATCGGGCAGTGGGTGTCAAGGGCGGCGAAGCCGGCAGTGTCAGCGTCCGGATCGGCCAGGGCGGGCAGCGGCTGCTCCACCAGCACCACCCCCTGCTCGGCCAGCCAGGGAATCAGCTGACAGGCGGTGGCCAGGTCCCAGCCGCCATTGGCATCCACCTGGAGCTCGGCCTGGCTGCCGGCCATCGGCCCCGCCAGGGCCTGGCCAACTGTGCGCACCAGGGCCCGGTCATGGCCTGGACCGTCGGGGCTGCCCAGTTTCAATTTGATGCGAATCGGAGTGACGCCCAGCTGCTGGCCCCAACGCTCCAGCCTGGCGAGCACCGCTTCTGTGGAGCCGAGGCCGAGGGTGATGCTGGTGGGACTGCAGGCCTGGCGCTCCAGTCCCCAGAGCCGCCAGAGCGGCTGCTCGAGGCGCTTGCCCCACCAGTCGTGCAGGGCCAGATCCAGGCCACAGCGGGCCGGTGGCGAGAGGGGTGCCAGCAGGGGCTCCAGCGCTTGCCAGGCTGAGGGATCCTGGGCTGTGCCGTTGGCACCCAGGCCCTCCAGCTGGGGCAGCACCCGCTCCAGCTCCTCGGCCACGGCGTCAGTGCTGAAGTGACGATGACCTGTTTCGAAGCCGCCGGTTTCGCCCTGGCCGATCAGGCCCCCGTGCTCCACCTCCACCAGCAGGCGTTCGACCGAAGCGGTCGTGCCGCGACTGATCGCCAGCGGCACGTCTTTGATGAGCGAAAATCGCTGCAGGCGCCCTTGCATGGACCCAGTGTTTGCCGTGGTTGAGACTGAGAGGATGACACCGACCCTGACGCGCCGGGGCAGCTATTGGATCACCACCTTCGGCTGCCAGATGAACAAGGCGGATTCCGAGCGGATGGCCGGGATTCTCGAAACCATGGGTTATGCCCCTGGAACCGATGAGCACAGCGCTGATCTGGTGCTCTACAACACCTGCACGATCCGCGACAACGCTGAGCAGAAGGTCTACAGCTACCTGGGCCGCCAGGCCCAGCGCAAACGCCTCAATCCCAATCTCACCCTCGTGGTGGCCGGCTGCGTGGCCCAGCAGGAGGGTGAGAGCCTGCTGCGGCGGGTGCCCGAACTCGATCTGGTCATGGGCCCCCAGCACGCCAACCGCCTGGGCATCTTGCTGGAGCAGGTGGAGAGCGGTCAGCAGGTGGTGGCCACCGGCGAGCATCACATCCTTGAAGACATCACCACGGCCCGCCGCGACAGCGCGGTCTGCGGTTGGGTGAATGTGATCTACGGCTGCAACGAGCGCTGCACCTATTGCGTTGTGCCGGCGGTGCGGGGTCAGGAGCAGTCGCGAACCCCCGAGACGATCCGCCAGGAGATCGAAGCCCTGGCGGCTCGGGGCTACCGCGAAATCACCCTGCTGGGCCAGAACATTGATGCCTACGGTCGTGACTTGCCCGGCATCACTGCCGAGGGTCGGCGTCAGCACACGCTCACCGACCTGCTCCATCACATTCACGACGTCGAAGGGATCGAGCGCATCCGCTTCGCCACCAGCCACCCCCGCTACTTCACCGAACGGCTGATCGACGCCTGCGCCTCGCTGAGCAAGGTGTGCGAACACTTTCACATCCCTTTTCAGAGCGGCGATGACGCCCTGCTCAAGGCAATGGCGCGCGGCTACAGCGTCAGCCGCTACAAGCGGATCATCGAGCGCATCCGCCAGCAGATGCCCGATGCGGCGATCAGTGCCGACGCGATTGTGGGCTTTCCGGGCGAATCCGAGGCCCAGTTCCGCGCCACCATGGACCTGGTGGAGGAGATCGGCTTCGACCTGCTCAACACCGCCGCCTACTCGCCGCGCCCCAACACCCCTGCCGCCACCTGGCCAGGACAGGTGAGTGAGGCCGTCAAGGTGGAGCGGCTCCAGCAGCTCAATGCCCTGGTGGAGAGTGAAGCCCGCCGGCGCAGTGGCCGTTACCTGGGCCGCCGCGAGGAGGTGCTGGTGGAGGGGAGCAACCCCCGCGATCCCTCCCAGCTGATGGGCCGGACCCGCACCAACCGGCTCACCTTCTTCCCGGCAACTCAAACAGGCGGGGAAAAGATCTACCAAGCCGGTGATCGGGTGATGGTCCAGATCGAGTCGGTGCGGGCTTTCTCGCTCAGCGGCCTGGCCGTGCGCTGAGCCCTGCCCCTGGGCAGAACCCCGATCGCTGATACGTTTGGCGCCGATCCGGCCCTTCCCTTGCGTATGCCCCGCTCCCCCCGCTGCCTTGGCTTGGTGTTCGGGGGTGTCTCAGGTGAGCATGCCGTGTCGATCCGATCGGCGATCACCGTGATCGGCGCCCTGCGCAGCGGCCCCAATGCCGCGCGCTATGAGGTGAAGCCTTATTACATCGACCAGCGGGGCCATTGGTGGCCTCCCGCCCTTGCCGAGGTGGTGCTGGGCCAGGGCGTGCCGGCCACGGCTGCCGATCTCCCGGCGGCTCCGCAACGGGATGGCTTCCAGGGGCTCCCCGAGGGAGCGCTGGATGTGGAGGTCTGGTTTCCGGTGCTGCATGGCCCCAATGGCGAAGACGGCACGATCCAGGGCCTGTTCAAGCTGATGCAGGTGCCGTTCGTGGGCTCCGGGGTGCTCGGCTCGGCGGTGGGCATGGACAAGCAGGCGATGAAGGCCGCCTTCGCCGCCGCCGGATTACCCCAGGTCCCCTATGCGGCGGTTCAGGCCGCTGAGCTTGAGGCCGAACCTGAACAGCTGCTGGGCAGGCTGGAGCGTCAGCTCGGCTATCCCTGTTTCGTCAAGCCGGCCAACCTGGGCTCCTCCGTGGGAATCAGCAAGGCCACAGACCGCCGCTCCCTGCTGGAGGGCCTGCGAGAGGCGGCCCGCTTCGATCCCCGTCTGGTGGTGGAGCAGGGGGTAACGGCGCGGGAACTCGAATGTGCGGTGCGCGCGAGCGGGCCAGGCGCCGCAGCAACGTGGCAAGCGTCGGTGGTGGGTGAAATCTGCTTCGAGGCCGACTGGTACGACTACCAGACCAAATACACCGCTGGCTTGAGCCGCACGCTGATCCCAGCCCGCTTGCCCGCTGGAATTCAGGCGGAACTGCAACGACTGGCGATCCGGGCCTGCCAGGCGGTGGCGGCGGCGGGGCTGGCCAGGGTCGACTTTTTTTACGATGAAAGCGCTGAAACCCTCTGGCTGAACGAAATCAACACGCTGCCGGGCTTCACCAGCCAGAGCATGGTGCCGATGCTGTGGGAGGCCAGCGGTGTATCACTTGTGGATCTGGTGCACCAGTTGGTCGAGGCGGCGGGAGACTATGGGTTCCGCATGGTTGAAGAGGCGTTGGCGCCATGAGTCACGGCTTGCTCTGGTTGCCCCTGCTGGTGGTCTTTGTGATGCTCACCGCCCTTGGCTGGCTGGAGCGCCGCCGGCAGCGCCTGTTCCGCTGCTGGGCTGAAGGCTCTGAGCTCGCCAAACTTGATGGCTGCGGCGCCGCCCGGCTGCTCGATGGCGTGCTCACCTGGAGCAGCTTCGAGGCCGGCCAGCTCAAGCCCCAGGGCAGTTTTGTGATCAGCAAGCTCGAATTGCTGGAGTTGATGGCCCTCGGCTCTGGTGACGCGCCGCTCACCGAAGAAAGCCAGGGCAGTTGCCGCCTGCGCCTGGTCGGCAATGGCGAACAGAAGGATCTGGATTTCTCCGATGCTGATCGAGCCAGACGTTGGATGGATGATCTGATGGCGCGCTCCCGTTGTGAGCTGTGAGTCCAACGTCTCCAAAGTCCCCAACCCCCCCAAAGCCCCTAGCTCCCGGTGTGGAGCGCAGGCGGCAGCTGCGCGATCAGCGCCGCCGGGAGCGGCTCAACAACCTCTGGAGATTGGCCCTCTTTTCGGCCTGTGCGGCTGGTCTCGGCTACGGACTACTCCGCCATGGCTGGAGCCTGCGCGGTCCTGAGCAGGTGAACGTGATCGGCAGCCAGCAGGTGAGCCGTGATCAGGTGGTAGAGGCCGCTGGGCTGCAATTCCCCATCCTGCTGCTCAACCTCCAACCCAAGCAGTTGCAGCAGAGGCTGGCGGCGGCGCTGCCGGTGGAGAACGTCGAGGTTGAGCGGCTGATGCTGCCTCCTCGGTTGCGGATCGATCTGGTCGACCGCCAGGCCGTCGCACGGGCGCAGCGGGGAAAGGGCGCTGGTCTTGAGCGGGGCTACGTCGATCGTCTGGGCAATTGGATGAGCCTGAGCCACCAGCAGGTCGCCCTCACCAGGACCAGTCCGCAGCCGATGGTCTCGGTGCTGGGCTGGCAGGAGTGGCACCGTCCGGCGTTGGCCCAGATCCTGGAGCGGCGCAACAGCCTGGGCAGCCCACTGCAAGAGATCCGTTTCGAGCCGAATGGCCATCTTTTGCTGCGGACCAAGGCGCTGGGCCAGGTGAGATTGGGCCCGGCCGATGCCCAGCTCCTGCGTCGCCTTGAGCTGATGCATCACCTCACCGGGGAGCTGCCAGGCCAACTCAAGGGCCGAACCATCCAATCGATTGATCTGAGTGATCCCGACAAGCCGGAACTGGGCCTGCCGGCTGCCCCCGCCAAGGAGGCTGCCAAGGGTTCCACCGGGACCGTTACGGCCGGGACCAATTGACCGGTCATTGTTCTCGAATCAGGCTTCCAAGCAAAAGTGATCGTTTAAACAGATGGGGTTTCACGTTTGACATACATAATGCTACCGAAGCCGAATGGATGAGGGTTCTTCGTGGAGACTGCACCTGACGCCAATACCACCTCCACTTACCCAGATTCTCTGCACTTTTCCGTGACCACACCCTCCCACTCCCCTTCTCCCAGCAGCAACGGCATCGTGCCCAGCCAGACCGCGCGGATCGAAGTGATCGGGGTCGGCGGCGGCGGCAGTAACGCGGTCAACCGGATGATCGCCTCCGATCTCGAAGGGGTGGGCTACAGGGTTCTCAACACCGATGCTCAGGCGCTGCTGCAGTCGGCGTCCCAGAAGCGGGTGCAGTTGGGCCAGAAATTGACCCGGGGGCTTGGAGCCGGTGGCAACCCGGTGATCGGCCAGAAGGCGGCGGAAGAATCGCGCCCCGAATTGCTGGCGGCGCTTGAGGGCGCTGATCTGGTCTTTATTGCCGCCGGAATGGGTGGCGGCACGGGCACAGGAGCGGCACCGATCCTCGCCGAAGTCGCCAAGGAGTGCGGCGCCCTCACCGTTGGCATCGTCACCAAGCCGTTCAGCTTCGAGGGGCGCAAGCGCCAGAAGCAGGCGGAGGAAGGCATTGCCAGGCTGGCTGAGCATGTCGACACCCTGATCGTCATCCCCAATGACCGGCTGCGTGATGCGATCGCCGGTTCGCCTCTGCAAGAAGCGTTCCGCGCCGCCGACGACGTGTTGCGTCAGGGTGTGAAGGGCATCAGTGACATCATCACCAAACCCGGCCTGGTCAACGTTGACTTTGCCGATGTGCGTTCGGTGATGACGATGGCCGGCACAGCCCTGCTGGGCATTGGCGTGGGTTCAGGCCGCTCCCGTGCCACCGAAGCGGCCCAGGCCGCGATGAGCAGCCCGCTGCTGGAATCAGCACGAATCGATGGGGCCAAGGGCTGCGTGATCAACGTCAGCGGTGGCAAGGACATGACCCTGGAGGACATGACCAATGCCGCCGAGGTCATCTACGACCTGGTTGATCCCGATGCCAACATCATTGTTGGCGCCGTGGTGGATGAAAAGCTCGAAGGTGAGATTCACGTCACCGTGATTGCCACCGGCTTTGAAAGTGGCATTGCCTACAGGCACCAAGACAACGTCACCTCCAGTTTCGCCAGCCCCAAGCCTGCTGCTCTGACCCAACCCGCCGGCGATCAACGGGGTGCCAAGATCCCTCCCTTCCTGCTGAACCGCCAGACCCGCACCGAGGACGAGTGACCCGGAGCTTCGGGGCCGGCCATTCCCTACCTGCTGACCGTGCAGCTGCGTTGTGTGCGGCTGGATTTCGTTGGCCTTGCGTTGGCATGCCACAGATTTGACCTTCAAGGTCAACGTCCTGAAGTCAGCCAAGTTGCAAAAGGGGTGACCCGGAGCCGACGCCTGCCTGGAGCATCCCGTGTGGCTGCTCCCTTCCGGTTCTGACCAGATTTGGGCGTCCCGGCCGCATCGGTCCGAGTCGAAGCGATGATAGCAAGCCTGATTAGAAGCCCTGCCTGTCGTGCCGATCCGTCCCGGTGATCTCATCGAGCGCAAACAGGCGGGGCAACCGATCCGGCTGCTGACCGCCTGGGATGCGCTCTCGGCGGCCTGGGTGGAGGAGGCAGGCGCTGAGGCGCTGCTTGTGGGTGATTCGCTGGCGATGGTGGCGCTGGGTCACCCCACCACCCTGCCGGTGACGCTCGACGAGATGATTCACCACACCCGCGCCGTGGCCCGGGGCCTGAGCCGAGCGCCCGGTCAGCAACCCCTGCTGATCTGCGATCTGCCCTTCCTGAGCTATCAGTGCGGGCCTGATCAGGCTGTGGCGGCAGCCGGAAGGGTTCTTAAGGAGACGGCGGCGGCGGCCGTGAAGCTGGAGGGGGCTGAACCGGAAACCCTTGTGGTGGTTGATCGCCTGGTGCGTAGTGGCATCCCGGTGATGGGGCACCTCGGCTTGACTCCCCAGTCGGTGCATCGGTTCGGCTATCGGCGCCAGGCCAACGACCCGATCAGCCAGGAGCGCTTGTGCTGCCAGGCCGAGGATCTGCAGGCGGCGGGCTGCTTCGCCCTGGTGCTCGAACATGTGCCTGCGGAGTTGGCTGGCCGGCTGCGGCGGCAGTTGGCGATCCCTGTGATCGGCATCGGAGCCGGTGACGACTGCGACGGCCAGGTGCGGGTGACCGCCGATCTGCTCGGGCTCGGCAGCCGCCAGCCTCCGTTCAGCCCGGCCCTGATCGATGGTCGTGGTCTGGCGATCGAGGCGCTTCAGAGGTGGGTGCGGGCCCAGAACGCTCATCCCACCAGCCCAGCAACTCCCGCAGCACCGCATTGCTGAGGGCCAGGCCAGTCGGGTCACTGAGGCGCCAGCGGTCCCCCTCAATCAGCAGCAGGCCCTCTTCAAGGAACGGCTGCAGCCGCTGCCGCAGCGAGGCCAGTGCGCGGCGGCTGAGGCCGTAGTCGATCGCTATCTGCCCCATCGCCACCCCTTCGCGCCGGCGCAGGCCCACCATCAACAGCTCATCAAACGGTAGACCTAGCTCAGAAGCGCTCTGCTCAGGCGTGAGGCCTGGCGTCGGGCCCGGCTCGGCCTGGCTGGTTGCTCGGTTGGTTGCTTCGCTCAGCCATTCCCCATAGGCGGCCCGGGTTCGTGGCCTGGCCAATCGCCGTCCGTAGGGGGCCGAGGTGGCTCCCAGCCCGAAACCCCACCAGCCTGCCCCGCTCCAATACACCCGGTTGTGGCGTGAAACATGGCCGGGCCTGGCGTAATTGGAGATTTCGTAGTGGCCGTAGCCCGCCGCCTTCAGCCGCTCGGAGGTGAGTGCCATCAGGTCAGCGCCGAGGTCGGAATCGGGCAGTGGCAACGCGCCACGCTTTTGGCGCCAGGCGAACACGGTGCCGGGTTCGACGATCAGGTCGTAGATCGAAAGGTGGGGGGCGTCAACGGCCACGGCCTGGCGCAGCTGGTTGTGCCAGTGGTTCAGGTCCTGTTGGGGCAAGCCCTGGATCAGGTCGAGGCTCCAGCTGCCCAGCGACCCCTGCCGCTGCGCCTGGGCCAGCCAGCCGGCGGCTTCAAGCAGGTCGGCGCGCCGGTGGCGGCGGCCCAGCGTCTCCAGCACGGCGTCATCGAAGCTCTGCCCCCCCAGGCTGACGCGGTTGACGCCCGCGGCCAGCACGCCGGTGAGGCGGCGCTGATCGAAGCTGGCCGGGTCCATTTCCATGCTGATCTCCGCACCGGCAGCAAGGCCGAACTGGCAGTCCAGGCGGCTGAGCAAGGCGCCGATCTGCTCGGGGGTGAGCAAGGAGGGGGTGCCACCGCCCAGGTACACGGTGGAGAGGGGCGGCCCTGATGGGGCACTGCTGATCTCCCAGTGCAGCAGCGGAAGGTAGGCGGCGATCGAGTTGGAGTGGGCGCCGTCGGCTTTGTCTCCGAGGGGGACCACCGCGAAGTCGCAATAGAAGCAGCGCCGCTGACAGAAGGGGATGTGCAGGTAGGCGCTGCGGGGTTCACGCATGGGACGCGGGCCGGCCGCGGGCAACGGTATGGAAATCCGAGCAAGGCAAATCGACCGGAATCGGCCATGCTGCAGCTTCTGAGCAACGGTCAGCCCAGACCAACCCATGGTGGACCCGCTGATCCTGCTGTTGTTTCTGATCTCCGGCGCTGCCACCGGCTGGCTGGGCGTCGACCTGCTGCCTGCTGGGTTGCTGGATCAGGTCACGAACCTGGAGGGCCTGCGCTGGGTGCTGGCTGGCTTCGGCGCCTTTTTCGGCCTGTTGGCCGGATTCTTCTTTCAGCTGTTGCGCCGCCGACTGATGCGGCAGGTGCGGGCGATGCCCACCGATCTGCTGGTGAGCCGGGCAGTCGGACTGATCATGGGCCTGCTGGTGGCCAACCTGCTGCTGGCCCCGATCCTGCTGTTGCCGCTTCCCTGGGAGGTGATTTTCGTGAAGCCCCTGGCGGCGGTGCTCAGCAACGTCTTCTTCGGGGTGCTGGGTTACAACCTGGCCGAGGTGCACGGACGCACCCTGCTGCGCCTGTTCAACCCCGCGAGCACCGACGCCCTGCTGGTGGCCGAAGGGGTGTTGAAACCCGCCAGCGCCAAGATCCTCGACACCAGCGTGATCATTGATGGCCGCATCCGTGGGCTGCTCGATTCGGGCCTGCTGGAGGGCCAGGTGATCGTGGCCCAGGCCGTGATCGACGAACTCCAACAGCTGGCCGACTCCAGCAACAACGAAAAACGCGGCAAGGGCCGCCGTGGCCTCAACCTGCTGGCGGTGCTGCGTGAGCGCTACGGCCGCCGCCTGGTGGTGAACAGCACCCGCTACGAAGGGAATGGCGCCGACGACAAGTTGCTCAAGCTGACCGCCGATACGGCCGGCACCCTGCTCACCGCCGATTACAACCTGGCCAAGGTGGCTGAGGTGCAGGAACTCAAGGTGATGAATCTGAGCGCCCTGGTGATCGCCCTGCGGCCAGAGGTCCAACCCGGCGATGCCCTGCAGCTGAAGATCGTGCGCGAGGGCAAGGAAGCCGATCAGGGGGTCGGATACCTGGAGGACGGCACCATGGTTGTGGTGGAGGCGGCCCGCAAGCGGATCGGCCAACGGCTGCCCGTCACCGTGACCGGAGCCCTGCAGACCTCGACCGGCCGCATGGTCTTTGCCCGCTGCGATCCAGACGTTCCCAAGGAGGGGGCTGTGGTTCGGCCCACAGCTGGCCCCCGCTAGGCTCGGGCCTGATGTTGAACGTTGAGACCTGATGTCGGTGTCGGCCCCTTACTACGGCGATTCGGCAGCGATGCGCACACCGCCGCCGGATCTGCCGTCGCTGCTGTTGAAAGAGCGAATCGTCTATCTGGGTTTGCCACTCTTCTCCGACGACGACGCCAAGCGCCAGATGGGCGTGGATGTGACCGAGCTGATCGTCGCGCAGATGCTCTATCTGGAATTCGACAATCCCGAGAAGCCAATCTTTTTCTATATCAACTCAACCGGGACGAGTTGGTACACCGGCGATGCGATCGGGTTTGAAACCGAAGCCTTCGCCATCTGCGACACGATTCGCTACGTCAAACCCCCCGTCCACACGATCTGCATCGGCCAGGCGATGGGCACCGCCGCCATGATCCTCTCGGCCGGCGCCAAGGGCCACCGCGCCGCCCTGCCCCACGCCTCAATCGTGTTGCACCAGCCCCGCTCCGGCGCTCGCGGTCAGGCCAGTGACATCCAGATCAGGGCCCAGGAGGTGCTGCACAACAAACGCACCATGCTCGACATGCTCTCGGAGAACACCGGCCGCAGCGCCGAGCAACTCAGCAAGGATTCCGATCGGATGACCTACCTCACGCCGCCCGAGGCCCTGGAGTACGGCTTGATCGATCGGATCTTGACCAGCCAGAAGGAACTTCCAGCGCCGGTGGCCGGCGCGGCCTGACGGCCTACCTACTGCCTTTCCCTTCCCTCCCGTTCCACCTACCCCACTTCCAGCACCATGCCCATCGGCACCCCCAGCGTTCCTTACCGTCTGCCCGGCAGCCAGTACGAGCGTTGGGTCGACATCTACACCCGGCTGGGTGTAGAGCGCATTCTCTTTCTCGGCCAGGAAGTCAACGACGGGATTGCCAACAGCCTGGTGGCCCAGATGCTGTATCTGGATTCCGATGACAGCAGCAAGCCGATCTACCTGTACATCAATTCTCCGGGTGGTTCGGTCACCGCCGGTCTGGCGATCTTCGACACCATCCAGTACGTCAAATCGGAGGTGGTCACCATTTGCGTCGGTCTGGCGGCGAGCATGGGCGCCTTTCTCCTGGCGGCCGGCACCAAGGGCAAGCGGGTGGCCCTGCCCCACAGCCGGATCATGATCCACCAGCCCCTCGGTGGCACCAGCCAACGCCAGGCCAGTGACATCGAGATCGAAGCCCGCGAGATCCTGCGCATGAAGGACATGCTCAACCACTCGCTCGCCGAGATGTGCGGCCAGCCCGATGAGAAGGTTGCCAAGGACACCGATCGCGACTACTTCCTCAGCGCCGCCGAAGCGATGGAGTACGGCCTGATCGATCGGGTCATCGCGCACCCCAGCGAAGCCTGAGGGCGGGATCGGCCCAACCGTAGGATCCGCCTCTGCCCTGCCCGATCAGCCGGATGGCCCAGCTCTTCTACGACACCGACGCCGACCTCAGCCTTCTGAACGGCAAAACCGTTGCCATCATTGGCTACGGCTCCCAGGGCCACGCCCACGCCCTCAACCTCAAGGACAGCGGCGTCAGCGTTGTGGTGGGGCTCTACGAAGGCAGCCGCTCGGTGGAGAAGGCCAAGGCGGATGGTCTTGAGGTGCTCAGCGTCGCCGAGGCTTGTGCCAAGGCGGACTGGATCATGGTGCTGCTCCCTGATGAGACCCAGAAATCGGTGTACGCCGCCGAGATCGCGCCGCACCTGAGCGCCGGCAAGGTGCTCAGCTTCGCCCATGGTTTCAACATCCGCTTCGGCCAGATCGTTCCTCCCGCCGATGTGGACGTGGTGATGATTGCGCCGAAGGGTCCTGGACACACCGTGCGCTGGGAGTATCAGAACGGCCAGGGCGTTCCAGCACTGTTCGCCATTCACCAGGACGCCACGGGCCAGGCCCGCGGTCTGGCGATGGCCTATGCCAAGGCGATCGGCGGCACCCGCGCCGGCATCCTTGAAACCAATTTCAAGGAAGAAACCGAAACCGATCTCTTTGGTGAGCAGGCGGTGCTCTGCGGAGGCCTGAGTGAGCTGGTGAAAGCCGGCTTCGAAACCTTGGTGGAAGCGGGCTATCAGCCCGAGCTGGCCTACTTCGAATGCCTGCACGAGGTCAAGCTGATCGTTGATCTGATGGTCAAGGGCGGCCTCACCGCCATGCGCGATTCGATCTCCAACACCGCCGAATACGGCGACTATGTGAGTGGCCCTCGCCTGATCACGGCGGAGACCAAGGCGGAGATGCGGCGCATTCTTGTTGATATCCAGGACGGCACCTTCGCGAAGAATTTCGTGGCCGAATGCGAGGCCGGCAAACCGGCGATGACCGCAGCCCGCCAGCGTGATTCCCAGCACCCGATTGAGCATGTCGGCAAGGGGCTGCGCTCGATGTTCAGCTGGCTCAAGACCACCTGATCGGATCCGCGCACCCTGCCCTGCTCCCCTGGCTTGCCGTCGCCGTGGCCTGCCTGCTCGATCGGCTGATCGGCGACCCGCCGGGCTGGCTGCATCCGGTTCAGGTGATGGGCTGGTGGATCGCCGTTTTGCGCCAACGGGCCGAGGCCTGGGCAGGTGATCAGCCTTGGCGCCTACGGCTCGCCGGTGGCCTGATCACCGTGCTGCTGGTGGGCGGAAGTGGCGGCCTGGGTTGGGCCCTGGAATCCCTGGCTCGCTCGCAGCCTCTGATCGGCCAGCCGCTGCTGTTGCTGGCCCTGGCCAGTTGCCTGGCGGGTGAAAGCCTGGATCGGGCCGTGCGAGGCGTTCTGGCGGGTCTGGCTGGCCGCAAGGCTGGGGCTGACAAGGCTGGGGCTGCCAGCGATGGGCCAAGCGAGCATGGGCTGGAGCGGGCCCGTGCTCGCTTGGCCTGGATCGTCGGCCGCGATGTGGAGAATCTTGATGGGGCCGGCATTCTGCGGGCAGCGGCGGAAACGGCCGCCGAGAACGGCGTGGATGGATTGTTCGCTCCCCTGTTCTGGATGCTGGTGGGGGCTGGGCTGGGGGGATTCGGCCTGTGGGGAGTTGGTCTGTGGGGAGCAACCCCAAATCCGGGCGAAGGTTTCCTGCCAGGGCCACTCACGCTGGCCTGGGCCTACAAGGCCTCCAGCACCCTCGATTCGATGCTGGGCTATCGCCGCGGAAGGTTGCAGTGGCTCGGCACGGCCGGCGCTCGCCTCGATGACCTGCTCACCTGGTTGCCCTGCCGGTTCGTGGCCCTGAGCCTCCCCCTGGTCAGCGGCCGGGGCCTGCAGGCGTGGGGACAGGTGGGATGTGCGTTTCGGGAGGGCCGCAGTGACCCTTCCCCCAATGCCGGCCTTTCCCAGGCGGCCTATGCCCAGGCGGCCCAGGTGCAGCTCGGAGGGGTCAATCACTACCGGGGAGAACGTCGCCTCAAGCCGCTGCTTGGCGTCGGATTCGCGGCGGTCGATCAAGCCGGGGTTGAGAGGATCCTGTCGTTGAACAAGCGACTGGAAGTGGCTTGGTTGTTGATGGCCCTGGCCCTGGCGCTCCTCGCTGACAGGGTTCTGGCTCAGTAGGCGCCCCTGTCCATGGGCAACAGGATCACTCCGATGGTGCGGATGATGATCGTGAGATCGAGCCAGAAGGTCTGGCGTCTGGCGTAGCTGACATCAAGCCTGACCCGGCTCGGGTAGGAGAGGTTGTTGCGACCGGACACCTGCCAGAGGCCGCTGAGGCCAGGCCGGACCGCCAGCACCGTATCCATCTGGTCTCCGTAGCGTTCGAGCTCGGCTCTGACGATCGGCCTAGGCCCGACCACACTCATTTGTCCCCTGAGCACGTTGAGGAACTGGGGAAGTTCATCAAGGCTGGAGCGGCGCAGGAACCGGCCGATGGGCGTGATGCGCGGATCGGCCTTGAGTTTGAAGTCTTTCTTGAACTCGGCGGAAAGTCCGGGGGATTGCTCCAGAAGCGCGTGCAGGATGCGATCGGCGTCCGGACGCATGGTTCGGAATTTGATGCAGCCGAACTCTCTGTAACTGCGCCCGACCCGCCGCTGGACGTAGAACACCGGCCCCGGTGAGCTGAACTTGACCAGAATGGCCAACAGCAGAAACAAAGGGCTGCCCAGCCCAAGCACCGCCAGGGACAACAACAGATCGCCTGTTCGCTTGATGACCCTCGAGCGCTTCGACTGCGCCTCGATCAGCGCGTGGGCCGGGACAACAGCACGGCCTGATGGCTCGCTGGCGGGAAACGCCGCCGTTGGATTCAGGGCTGGACGAACCAACGGGGTGTAAACGGTGGACGTTGCCAACAGGGCCACCACTCCAGAGGCTTGCTCGCGCGGGTTCGGCCGAAGTGGGTTGGGCTGGTGAATGGTTACAAGCTCGCCGACATGCTCAAACTGTAAAAATCATTTCCCGCTTCCACCAGCGGCGAAGGTCACTCAGGCCAGAGGCACAGAGGCTTCAGGCCAGGGGGAAAGGCAGGGCGGTGCGGTTGTTGCCTTGGTCTTCAACATGCTGGTCCCAGTAACGCTCCAGCAGGACCCTCAGCCGGTCGCGGAATCGCTCAGGGCTGAATTGGGCGGCCCAGCGCTGCTGCTCTTCAGCAGGCAGCCGCTTCCAGAGCTGTCCCTCTTCGAAGAAAGACAGGGCCTCGACGAGGGCCGTGCTGGTCTGCTGGCCAAACAACAGTCCGGTCGGTTGGCTGGCGCCGCTGGCCAGGCAGCGAACGCTGTCGAGCAGTCCGCCCTGTCCCAGGGCGATGACCGGGGCACCGGCGGCCATGGCTTCCACGGCGGCGATTCCGAAATCTTCCAGCCCGCCATAGACGTAGGCGCGGCAGCGACCCATCAGTTCGTTCACCTGCTCGGTGGAGCGATGGCCCAGAAAGGTCACAGTGGGGCCAGCCATGGCCTCAAGTCGCCGTCGCTCCGGTCCCTCACCGACAACGATCAAGGGAAGTCCGCTGCGGTTGAACGCCTGCACCACCAGGTCAACGCGCTTGTAGGGCACCAACCGGCAGACCGAGAGGTAGTACTCCTCCCGTGGCAGATCCCAGCGGAATCGCTCCACATTCACCGGGGGATGGAGAACCTGAGACGGGCGCCCCCAGCAGCGCTGGATCCGCCGCGCCGTGAAGCGCGAGTTGGCGATCAACCGGTTCGGGCGCCGACTGCTGATCACATCCCACTGGCGCAACTGGTGCAGTTGCCAGCGCACCCAGGGACCAAGCGGGCCGCGGGCGACCGCCGAACCCGCCAGGTAGGCGTGCATCTGGTCCCAGGCGTAGCGAACCGGCGTGTGTACATAGCTGACATGCAACTGGTCCGGTGCGGTGAGGATCCCCTTGGCCACCAGATGGCTGCTGCTGATCACCAGGGGGTAGCCAGAGAGGTCGAGCTGCTCGATCGCCAGCGGCAGCAAGGGCAGGTACTGCTGTACATGGCTGCGGCCCCAGGGCAGGCGCTGCACGAAGGAAGTCTGGATTCGGCGGCCAGCCAGCCAGCTTTCAGGCCTGCGGCTCTCCCCATCCACCAGAGCGAACAGCTGGGGGTGGAGCAGCTGGTCCAGCTCCCGCACAACCTGTTCGGCCCCACCCACCGAACGGGGCGTGAACCATTCGTGCACGAGGGCGATGGAGCTGGGCAGGGCAGGCATTTCGGCACCGTAGAGGGCGCCAGAAGGGCGCGCACGTCACGAATGCTCTCAGCTGATTGCGTTCCTGCTCTCTGATCCGGATGCTGAACGCAGCTCGTGCCCACCATGGCGATTCGCGAACTCCTGGAGGATGCCCTCGATGAACCATCGATCGGCCTGACCAGCTGCTTCAGCTGGCATGCCACCTCGGTCGGCATCGCCGCCCTCTGGCTGGCCGGCAAGGCTCCGGCCCAACCTCCCTTTGAGGAGGCCCTGCAGGAAGGCCTGCAGGTGGGCCTGGATCTCAGCCGTGAGGAACGGGAATTTCACCAGATCCCCAAGGGTCTGGTGCTGCTGTTCCATTCCTGAAGCCCCGCCGGCCAGTACGGCCTCGCTGCACGGGGATGGAAGACTGAGCCGTCTTGAGTGGCTGCAGACGATGGCGGACCGCAACTTGAGCCCCGGCCCTGACAACACCCAACCGACAGCCAGCCCTGCAGTAGCCAGCCCTGCAGCCCGGGTCTCCCTCTGGGCGAGTAAACCCTGGTGGTGCCAGCCCTGGACGATCCTGACCACAGGCATCGTCATCAGTGGCTCAAGTTGGCTTCTGCTCCAGCGTTGGTGGATCACACTGCCTGTGGTGCTGGCCGTTCTGGCCTGGTGGTGGTTGTTCCTCGTCCTGGTGCCCGCAGGGGCGGAAGCAGCGGCGCCTTCAGAGCTGACCGAGTGAATTGGTGGCCATGCCAACAACACAGCATCGACCGATTCGCTTCAGTAGGGTCAATGGGGCTACAGGACCCCTCAGGACCAGCTTTGATTCGCCGTAGCCATGTTCCTCGCATGGCCACTGTCCTCACTTTCGCCAAATTGTTCTTGAGTTGTTTCCGAGCCGTTTCAGCCATCCTTGAGTCATGACCCATGAGCTATGAGCCCGGTACCAGCGAGTGCCGGTTGTTGATCGACAGCAAGGCCCAGATCGAAACGGTGCTGGCCAATCTCTCCCGATTGGAGAACACCGACCACATCAGGCTGCAGTTGCTTGCCGTCTACAACCAGCTGGAGGGGTTGCACGACCTCAGGCGCTCCAAGCTTCCTGTGGGATCGGCTTCTTCAGGGGTCGACACGGATGGAAACGCCTGAGGAAGGCCTCCATGGGCATCGGGCCGCAGCGCCGTTTCCAGCCCGGACCTTCCAGCTCACGCCCCCAGGCGGAAATTCTCAGGGGGCATGTCCCTCCCAGCCGGTAGACGATCAAGTAGCGGTAGTCGCACTCGGCGCAGTCCGCAGGCGAGGGAACCGGTTCTCCCTGGCGCTGGCAGCGCAGGAACCCCGCCACCAAGCCTGCCGCTCCGAAGGCCATGGCGTCACGATCGGTTGAAGCGGCGGCCAGCCGCAGGGCCGCCGCAGCCGGGTAGCCCCCGTCACCGAGATAGAGATGGAGCGGTGCCCAGTCTGGAAAGCCAAGAAAGGAGAAGACGGCACAGGTAGCCACGGCAGCGAACAAATGGTGAATCACCCCGTCAGTGCCCCCTGCGTATCAACCTGGTCCTTCCCGTCGCTCCTGTCTTGTTCGTGGTGGCTCGCCTGATGGCTGCACTGTTCGCGGCCTATGCCGTGAGCGGATCGGTCCGTGCCGACCTCGGCAGCCTGCTTCGGGTGGGTCAGCCGATCGTTGAGGCCGATCGCCACCTGCGGGCCAAGGGCTGGCGTCCAGCGCCTCAGCGTCGACCCGATGCCCTCGACCGCGAGCGTGCTGGCAACACCCTGGCCAGCCTCAGCGCCTGTTCCGGCGGCGCCCCGGTCTACTGCCGCTACGACTACCGCGGTCCCAACGACCGCCGTGATGGGACTGGCTCTGATGGGACTGCTCGCCAGAGCCAACTTGTTGTGATTACCTCGGACACGGCCACAGAGGTTCAGGGCATGGCCAAGGCCAAGGTGGTGCGCTGGAGCAACGAAGGCCCCCAGGGAGGGCGCTGGGGACTTTGCCAGCAGGAAGCCGATCAGCCGCTGCTGCCCTGCGAGGGACGTTGATCCGGGTGTCTCGTTGATCCAGATGTCTCGTTGATCCGATGACTCACAGATAACGTTGCTGTCGCTGCCCTTTACCGGATGGATCTCAAGAACGACAAGCGACCACCCTGGCTGAACTGGCTCTTCCTGCTGATCTTTCTTTGGAGCAGCTGGCAATTGGCGGGATTTTGGTTTCAGCAACTCGGCTGATCGACGCGTTAGCAGGAGTGAAGGCTTTCAGCAGAAAGGCAGCCTGTCAGCAAGGAGGAACTGGTGGGATCGACCCAGGTTCATCGCCGTTCTCCAGGGCCTGGGTTAACTGACCCAGCAGCACCGAGGCCGCCTCTGGCCGGCTGAGGCCATGGGCGGAGGCGGCTTCCACCCACTGCCGACAACGATGGATCAGGTCGCGAAGGCCAGCCGCTTCACCGCGCAGGGCGTCGAAAGCCTTGGTTAGTTCCAACTGGCCGGGGCTTTCTGCCATGCCGCTGACGATGTACTGACGACCATCGCTGCCGGAATAGATCAAGGAACCAGCCGGCCCGCGCAGCGGGGCCGTGGCCGGGATGGCGGGGCGATCGGCGGAATCAGACTCGGCCATATCAGAGATAGGCGTTGGGAACGTAGAACTGCTCGTTCATCGGTGGCCGCTGGTAGTCACCCCCACTCTTGCGGGGCGGCAGCTCGATGGCCTCAGGAGTCATGTCTTCATAGGGGACCTTGCTGAGCAGGTGGCGAATGCAGTTGAGGCGGGCGCGACGCTTGTCATCAGCTTCAACGGTGAACCAGGGAGCTTCGGGAATGTTGGTGTGGGCAAACATCTGGTCCTTGGCTTTGGAGAATTCCAGCCAGCGATCCCGCGATTCAAGATCCATCGGGCTCAACTTCCAGCGGCGGGCTGGGTCGTCGATCCGCGATTGAAAACGCAGTTCCTGTTCTTCATCACTAACAGAGAACCAGTATTTGAGAAGAACGATGCCTGAATCGACCAGCATTCTCTCAAATTCAGGACAGGATTTCATGAACTGTTCCACCTGCTCTTCCGTGCAGAATCCCATCACCCGCTCCACACCAGCGCGGTTGTACCAGCTTCGATCGAAGAGAACCATTTCACCGGCTGAAGGGAAATTCTCCACGTAGCGCTGGAAATACCATTGAGTCTTCTGCTGATCCGATGGGGTGCCAAGGGCAACAACTTTGCAGCCGCGGGGGTTCATCGGTTCGGTGATCCGTTTGATCGTTCCCCCTTTCCCGGCGGCATCGCGCCCCTCGAACAGCAGGATCATGCGAAAGCCGGTGTGCTTGATCCAGTACTGCATCTTCACTAACTCGACTTGGAGACGCTCGAGTTCTTTCTCATAAAACTTCTTGGAGAGCTTCTCCCGTCGGCCGTTGGATGGTCCTTCCTCGATATCATCCAGCAGGGTCGATGGGTGATAGCGGTCGTTGAGAACAAGGCCCGCCAGTGCTGCGGCGGAGCTGGACGGCTCGGTTGATCCCCCCTTCTTTCCCTTCGACTTTTTGTGATGCTTGCCCTTACCCATCGCGTCAGTCCTGATTGGATCAGTCTGGCCCACCTTTAAGCGGCCTCTTGGCCCTTGACTGCTCAATTGATACCGATTTCAAGCCCCCTGGCGCTTTGCTGCCGGCGGGCAGCTCGATCGAGTGGCCGGTGAGGCTGACGCAAAAGCCCTGCTCCGCCCCCCCAGGCACGGCACCGACGCCGAGCTTCAGCTCGCCCCCGTGCGCGCGGGCCACCCGTTGGGCGATCGCCAGACCCAATCCACAGTGACCATGGCCGCCACGGGCCACGTCAAGACGCTGAAAAGGCATCAGCGCCTGGGAACGCTGGTCTTCGGCGATGCCTGGCCCCCTGTCCCAGATCTGCAACTCGAAGCCATCCTTCTGCCAGGGGAGCAGGCGCAGGAGTACAGGCGGTTGGCCATAGCTGAGGGCATTGTCGACGAGATTGGCGACGGCCCGGCCCAGGGCAATCGGCTGAATCGAGGCCGTCACGGCGGCCAGATCCAAATCGAGGGGCTGGCCGTCGTAGCGGGCCGCCAACTCGGCTAGGACTTCGTGCAAAGGAACCTCCACGGCCGGCTCGCTGCTGCCGCCACCGGCAAACAACAGGAACTGGCCGGTGATCCGCTCGAGATCATCCAGGTCTGCTTCCGCCTTGCTGCGTCCCTCTGCCGACAGCCCTGCAGCCGGCAGCAAAGACAGCCGCAAGCGCAGGCGGGTCAGGGGTGTCTTGATGTCGTGGGCGATGCCGGCCAGCATCGTGGCCCGCTCCTGCTCACTGTTGGAGAGGCGCTCGAGCATGGCGTTGAAGTGGCGGGCCAGGCGCCGCACCTCCGGAGCCCCACGCTGGGGCAGGGGGTTGGGCTCGCGGACGAGGCCGACGCGGCCGAGGGCTTTCTGGAGTTGCTGCAGCGGCCGTTGCACCTCCAGCAACAGGAACAGGGCGCCGGCCACGACGCTGCCGCTGATCAGCGAGAGGGTGGCCAGCAAGGGGTCGGGTGGCCAACCCAGCTGGGGCCGGATTCCGGCGTAGAGCCAGACCGGCTCCAGCGGCGAGGCCAGTTCGATCCAGACGCCCCGGGCCGTGCCGTGGGTGGGAACGACCTGGGGGCAGCGCGGCAAGCGGCGACAGAGTTCGAGCTTCAGTTGCGCCGCCTGCCGGTTGAGTGTGTTGTCGGAGTTGCGGCCGAGAAAGCCGCGTTGTTGGTCAGAAGCTGGTGGGATGCCCACCCCCAGCTGCAGACCACTGAGCTGGGAGACGGCAGCGGGCGGAAAGCGTTCCAAGGCCAACTCGGAGAGGCGCAGGTTGAGGGCCACCTGGGGGCCCATCTGCGCCACTTGGGCCTGGCCGATCCGGGCCCCCAGCAGGGCTTGGAGCACCAAAAGACTGAAAGCCCAGCCACCCAGAAAAAACACCCCCAATCGCAGCCACAGGGCTACAGGTCGAAAGGAGGACGCCATGGATCAGCGGCTCCGGGGGGAGCCGTCAGGTACGAACACGTAGCCATAGCCCCAGACGGTCTGTAGGTAGCGGGGACGGCTGGGGTCAGGTTCGATCAAGCGGCGCACCCGCGACACCTGCACATCCATGCTGCGGCTGTCGGTTTCGCTGCCGGGGCCGCGGGCGAGTTCGATCAGGCGCTCCCGTGACAGCGGCCGGTGCGGGTGCTGGACAAAAGCGGCCAGCAGGCTGAACTCGCCGCTGGTGATCACCACCGCCTCTCCGTCCCGCACCAGGGTGCGGGCGGAGAGATCAAGGCAGTTGGTGCCGAAGCTGATCACCTCGCCATCGGCCAGGGGTGTGCCGGCCGGCATGGTGCCGCGGCGACGCAGCACCGCTTCGATCCGCGCCGTGAGTTCCCGGGGCAGGAAGGGTTTGGCCAGGTAGTCGTCGGCGCCCTGTTCCAGCCCGATGATCCGATCGACGGCCTCGGCCCGCGCGGTGAGCATCACCACGGGCAGATCGTCACGGCCATCGCGTAGCCGGCGCAGCAGGGTGAGCCCATCATCACCGGGCAGCATCAGGTCGAGGACGAGCAGGTCGGGCCGCTGGAATTCGAGCCTGGCCATCAGTTGGCGGCCATCGGTCAGGCAGCGCACGTCATAGCCCTGGTCGGTGAGGTGGGTGCCCAGCAGCTGGCGCAGTTCCGGATCGTCATCCACCACCCAGATCGTGTGGACTCGGCTCATGGCTTGGGGGTGGTTCGGTCCTTGAACTGTATGGAGCCGGAATGCAGCCGCTCCCGATTCGGCTGCGCCCAGCCTGGCTGTGGCTTGTCCAACCATGACTGGCACTGCTGTCGGTTGGATTCGGTCATGGCTTAGGGCCATGCAGAGAGCTAATCGATTGAAGCGTGAGCTCCTTCTTCCATAGGGTGAGCCGATGCTGTCTGCCTTGCCATGCGGCCCGCTTCGGGGTCTTTGCCGGCCTCCTGCCGCCATTCGGGGCGCCCTGGCGTTGGCCCTTGCTCTGGCGGCCCTGGCTGGGATCGTCTGCGGGCCCGGCGCTGGCGTGGGCCAGGCCCAGGACTCCCTCCAGCTGATGCGCTACGAGAAACGAATGAAGAGCTGGTTTCGCCGGATTGATCGCAACGGCGATGGCCGGATCACGCCAGCGGAGGCCAGGGGGCACCTGTTTCTTGAAATGAACTTCGAGCGGCTTGACGCGGCCGGCCGGGGTTACCTGCGGCCCCTGGACCTGGCCCCTGCCCGGACCCATTACCTCGGCGAGCGGCTGCGCAAGATGTTCCAGAAAGCCGACCAGAACCGCAACGGGCAACTGAGCCTGCGTGAGGCCGATGCGTTTCCATGGCTGTCCAAGCGATTCACAGAGGCTGATCGGGACCGTAACGGCAGCGTCACCCTCGAGGAGTTCTGGCAACTGCGCCGTTCACTGGCCCCGCGGCGCTAGGTCGCTCCGGATTCATGGGTCGTCGCGATCGGGTTTGCGGATCTGCACCACGCTCCAGAGCATGCGAGCCAGCTCGGCTGGCACCCGGAACACACCGCCGACGCCCGGTAGGGCCATGCGCAGGATTCGAAACAGGCCATTGGCCAGCAGCAGCATTGCCGCGATCGCCAGGCTCACCACCACCAGAATCCCCAGCGTCTGCAGCAATCCAGCCGCCAAAGCGACGATCCCCTGGCCGATCTGGCTGATCCCCTTGAGCAGGACGCTGATCACCTTGCTGACCAACAGCAGTGAATCCAGTCGTTCGGGCAACTGGATCAGGAGCAGCAGGATCCCGGCTCCGATGCCGATGTTCAGCAAGGCGAGCAGCAGTTCGCGCCAGGGCGAGCGACGCCGGCGTTTGCGGAAGACCTTGCGGTCCTGGCCGGCTTTGAAGCCCGGTTCACTGAGCAGATTCATGGCGTCATGCTCCGCTGCGGCACTCTTGCCCCGAGGTGGTGCTCAGCCATGGAGGCTGTAGCCGGCGCCCCGCATCCAGCGCTCGAATTCGATCAACACCAGTTCGTTGGGACAGTCCACCAGGCTGAGCCCCTCCACCGTGCAGTCGCCCTGGCCACCGTGGTGCAGGGTGAGATGGAAATTGCTGCCGCTGAGCCCGCAAACCTCCGGATCGCTGCGCACCACCACATCAAGGGAGGTTCCCAGACGGCTGACACGTCGTCTCAGCTCTGACCAGCTGTCCGTCATGGGCTTGTCGTCATGGGCTTTGTTTCACGTTCGCCGTCGTGCCAGCGTCCACATCAAGAGTTTGACCCCAACGGCACGATCCTGAACAGATGGTCTTGAACAGCGATCCTCAAGGGACGGGATCCACTGCTGCCTCAGGCCGGGCTTCCGTCGCCGCTGGGCTGACCGCCGGGTTGGCCGATGGAATGGCCGGCCGGCGTGGCACGGGAAGCATCAGGCCGATCGAGGTGGTGATCGCCAGCGCTGCCATGGCCGCCAGGGGGGAGGCCAGGCGTTGGCGCAGGGGGATGCGCTCCAGGATCTCCCGGCGGGGAAGCGGTCGCTCGGCGGGAAGCTCGAAATCCACCTGCACCCGCGGATCAAGCCGCAGCTGATCCAGGCAGCGGACCAGGTCCGAGAGCTCGGCATCGTCGAAGGCGAGTTCAAGGGGGGACGTGTCGGGCTGGCTGCTGCGGACCAGCACCCGGTGGCTCGTCAGGCTCGCTTCGCCCTCCATCGGTTGGATCTGCACCGGGCTGTCTTGGGCTCCAAAGCGGCGCGGCACCCCGCTGACCAGATGGCGGGCATAGGGGAGCACGGCCTGCATCAGGGCCGCGAGATGCTCCCGTTTCCCTTCCAATGCCGGGTGACCGGCGAGGGAGAGCTCCCAGCCGGTGAGGATGCCGATCACGTCCTGGCCCTGCGCGGCCGAGTAGTCCGGCAGGCCATCGAGGCGAAGCCGGCAACTGGTTTGCTCGAAGCGGTAACTCAGCTTCATGCGGAGGCATCCATGAGGCTGGCCTTGAGGCGATCGAACCCACCTTGGCCGGCGCCAAAGGCCAGGCCATGGATCAGCTGACGCCGCAGCTGGGGTCCGTAGGCGGGATCGAGAAGTTTCTGAACACCTCCGCGCCGGGGGTTGAGCCGCTCCCGGATCAATTCCTCCAGCCGGCCCTGGAACAGGCCCCAGCGCTGGCCGGTGACAGCCTCAGGCTCGGTGGAGGAAAGCAATTGACGCAGCATCGGATAGAGGCGGTCGGCCAGGGCGCAGAGCAGGCTGATCAGGGCGTCGGTTTCCGGTTCGCTCAGTTCACCGCGGCGGCAGGCCAGTCGCAGTGGGTTGTAACACCGCCGCTTCCAGAGTTCGACCCGGTTGGGGAAGAGCTCGCCGAAGCCGAGCTGGGCCGCCATCCAGACCATCGCCTCGCCGCCGTTGAGGTCGAGGGCTTCGACGCTGAGCAACATCAGGTCAAGACGCTCCAGGCCGCGGCGGGAGATCCGGGCGCCGGCAGGGCGTTGGGTCAGGGGAGGTTGAGCCAGGGAAGACTCGCCCAAAGAAGCATTGGCCATGGCTGCGATGATGCCAGCGCCCGAGCCGATTCGTCACGCGCCCGCTTGCCATGGCCAGCCCTTCCACACCAGTTCATCCAGTCCAGACGCCCGATCTGCGCGGATTGGTGCGGGAGATTCCCGATTTTCCCAAGCCCGGCATCCTCTTCCGTGATCTGATGCCGCTGATGCGCGATCCGCTGGGCTGGGGTGAGGTGATGCGCCAGCTCGCCCAGGTCTGTGAACGGCTCCAGCCCGACCTGATCGTTGGCATCGAATCGCGGGGATTCATCGTTGGCACCGCCCTGGCCACGGTGGTGGCCGTGGGCTTTGTGCCCGTGCGCAAGCCCGGCAAGCTGCCCGGCGCCGTGTGTGGCGTCGACTACGACCTGGAGTACGGCAGCGACCGGCTGGAGATCCAGCACGATGCGCTCAGCGGAGCCCCTCGGGTGCTGATCATCGACGATCTGCTTGCCACCGGTGGCACCGCCTCTGCTTGCGCCGAACTGGTGACACTGGCTGGCGGGCAGCTCTGCGGCTTTGGCTTCGTGGCCGAACTGGCAGCCCTGGAGGGACGCCAGCGCCTGCCTGTTGATCAGCCCGTGGAATCACTGATCGTCTACGCCTGAATGATTAACGCCTGAAATTTTTGACCGGCCAGATCGTTTAGTCCTGGTTGTCCTGCCAGGCCAGGACCCGATCGAGTTGCTCCAGGCTGATCAGACCGAAACGCCAGAGAATGACCGGCAAGGGCGCTTGCTCCAGCTGGGCCTGCTTCACGCCCAGATCCAGGGCATTGTCGCTGAGACCAAGCTCAAGGCGCAAGTAGCGCACCAGGGCAGAGGGCGGGGGCAGTTGCGGTGTGGTGCTGATCACCATGACGCAAACGCCAGGGAGAGACTCTTCACTCTGACCATGGAGCGGTCAGCTGGCAAGGCCCCAGGGTCATCGCCTTCAAGCTCAACCTTCGCAGCGGCGCCCCGCTCCCCAGCAGGCCCAGAACCAGGCGCCGCAATCCCAGCAGCAACGGCTGGCGGTTGGAGAACAAGCGCACCAGCAGGTCGGTGGCGAGCAGGGTGAGCAGCACATCCCCCCAGCGGTTCCAGGCATAGGAGCGGCCGATGGCAGCCACCGCCAGCCGGCCGCGGGCGGCCCGCTCCGCCTGTTTCTGCAGGGCGCGCACATCCCGCCAGCAGAGGTTGAGCCCCTGGCCGCCAACGGGATGGCAGCGGTGCAGGGTTTCCCCCACAAGCACGGTGTTGCCACGGTGACAGCGATGGGCCATCCCCAGGGCGACCGGGAAGGCGCGGGGGGTATCGAGCAGGGCCTCGACCTGCAGGCCATCAGGGAGAACTCCGGCGAGCTGGTCGAGGAAGGCCACCGGATCAAGGCTCTCCAGAGCCCGCAGGCGCTGGGCCGGTGCACTCCAGACCAGTTGAAAGTGATCGCCACCCAGCGGCAGCACCGCGAACGGTCCCTGGGCGCGGAACAGCTCCCAGGCCTGATCCGGCGCTGAGCCGCGCAGGCGCACCTGGACGCTCAGGCAGGCCTGCCGGTAGGGCAGCCGCCAGCTGCCGATGCCGAGGCTTGAGCGGCTGGGCGAATCGCTGCCGTCGGCGGCCACGACCAGATCGGCCGTTTGCGCAGAACCCTTGCTGCTACCAGCCTCTCCCAGGGACAGCCGTACCGATGGGTTGGCTTCGAGCCGCTCCAGGAGAAGCTCCATCAAGGGCCTGTGCTGCAGCACCCAGCCCACGCAGTCAGTGGCCGGTGCATGCCGGGCCGCAGGCCCAAGATCGGCGCTGCTGAACGGCACTCGCCCGCCTACCTCGAGATCACAGAGTTGGAGCGACCGGAACGGAGCCAGGTCAGGGGTGAGTTCCTGCCAGAGGCCCAGGCGCTGGAGCAGCAGACGGCTGGAATGGGACAGGGCGTAAGCACGCTGGCGCCGCAGCAACTGCTCCGCAGAGAGTGGATCCTCCAGGTGCACCTGCCAGCCCACCTCAGCGAGGGCGAGGGCGGCCAGGGCACCGGTGGGACCGGCTCCGAGCACCTGAGCCAGCAGTGGAGCGCGCATCGGTCAGCCTGCGGGGCCTGCGGATACCCCATAAAAAAAGCCGCAACAGAAGTCTGTTGCGGCTTTGATGTTGAAGTGGATCCAAGGGTGATCAAGCAGGTCGGGAAAACCGTCCGTTTCAGCCCGTTTCAGCCGATGCCGAGCAGGCCGCGGGTGAAGGCTTCGCCACCGAGAGCGAATTCGGTGGCCAGCAGGGCGATGAAGCCGAGCATGGCCATGCGGCCATTGAGCTTCTCGGCGCGCTCGTGGAAGCCCCAGCCGCCCTCAGGTGCCACCACTTCCATGCGGGGCTCGGTGGCAAAAGCGTTGAGGCGACCGCCGTCTTCCATCGTGACGGTGGCTCCACGGATCGGGGCGCGGTCGGTGGTGGGTGCGATGGAGGTGACTTGGGTCATGGTGACTTCGTTTGGTATGGCGTAATTGTAACACATTGTTTCGCTTCGTAACGGAAGTGATGGAAACTTCAGCGCAGGCGGCGGAGGCAGAGCTCCTCAAAGGCTGGCCGCAACAGAAACGGGTACTCCCCGACCCAGAGCTTCAGGCCAGGGATCCAGGCGTCGCTGAGGGCCCCGATCCGTGAGAAGTCAGGCCGCTCGCTCAGTACCAGGCAACGGATCGCCATCCCTTTGCGGATCGTCTTGTGCTTCTTGTCCATCGGGAAACGCACCTGGCCCAGGTAGCCCTCCTCGTCTTCGAGCTGGAGGCAGAGCCAGGTGCGGCGGTTCTCCACCAGCTCCAGTCGGCCCCGCCCATCGGCCTGTTCCTTGCGCTCCACGATGCGCTCCCGCGTGAACAGGTCGGCCACCACCCCTTCGAAGATCGCCCCTGCTTTGTACCGGCGCAGGGTGGCGTTGCGGCGCCCCGCTTCGACGATCGGCCCCCAGAGGATATAGAGCAAAAACACGAAGCCGCAGACCAGCCAGATCGGCCCGAAGCGCATCGCGATCCTGCTCTGGGCGATCAGCAGCGACAGCACCCCACCGATCACGGAGATCAGCACCCGCTGCAGGATCTTGCGGGGGTTGCCGCTGCAGAAGTTGAACTGGGGCCCGGTGGCCACCGCCGGGATCAGGCGATGCAGCTCGCCGTCTTTGAGCGGGATCAGCATGGCGTCACAGCAGTCGTTCGAGGCCATACACCAGGCCGTTGAGCTGGCGCACCCGCCGCACGGTCAGCAGCACCCCCGGCATGTAGGCGGAGCGATCAATCGTGTCGTGGCGCAGCACGTAGGTTTCGCCAGCGGCGCCGAACATCACTTCCTGGTGGGCCACCAGGCCCGGCAGCCGGATCGAGTGCAGGCGCAGGCCGCTCTCGCGCTGCCCGCCGCGGCAGCCCGCCAGCGTTTCGTGCTCCTCCACCTGGGGGGCATTGAAGCTTTTGCCGATCTCCTCGATCAATTCGGCGGTCTTGAGGCAGGTGCCGCTGGGGGCGTCGGCCTTGCGGTTGTGGTGCAGCTCGGTGAGTTCGGCGAAGTCGTAGAAGCGGGCGGCGGCGGCGGCGGCCTGCTGGAGCAGCACCATGCCGACGGAAAAATTCGGAATGATGGCGGCGCCGATCCCGGCCTTCTCGGCAAAACCGGCCAGATCCGCCAGTTGCTTCGGGCTGAGGCCGGTGGTGCCGATCACCGGGTGCACCCCGTAGGCGATCGCGGCACGGGTGTGCTCGTACACCACCTTTGGATGGGTGAAATCCACCAGCACTGCCCCAGCGGGCTGCTGGCGAACGGCCTGGCTGGCCTGACAGAGAGTCCCTTCCAGGTCGGCGCTGATCGCCACCTCCAGCTCACCCAAGCCCAGTTCCAGTCCCACATCCGCCCCTTCTTTGCCGGGGGTGGTGTCGATCGCGCCGACCAGCTGGCAGTCGGCGGCTGCGGTCACCGCTTTGACCACCTCAGCCCCCATCCGGCCCAGAGCTCCAGCCACCACCACGGCGATTGGAGCGACCTGGCTTGCAGGGTGATCGGACGGCCCGTTGGCGGCAGTCATCAAGGGCTTGCAGTGGCACGAATCCGCTGAGCCTATGGCCGATCGCGCGGGCGGAGGGCCAGCAAGGCCAGGCAAGACCTGTTACGCCTTGGCTTCAGAAGCCTCGCCCCAACAGCGGAGTCCGTAAGCTTCTTCATATTGCTCAATCACCCCGGCGCCGATGTTCACGCAGGTCCGCTCCGCCAGTCGCCGTGTTCGCCCGAACGACCAGCATGGCCCCGCCGGCAGTGAGGGTCGGGCCGTGATGCGGGCGGTCTACGTGGTGCTCGAGCCCCAGTACCAGAACGCCCTCACCCAGGCGGCCAACAGCCTCAACGAGCAGAACAGTGCCCTGGCCGTCGACCTGAGCGGCTACCTGATTGAGGAGCTGCGCGATCCGGAGAACTACGCCGCCTTCTGCGCCGATGTGGCCGAAGCCGATGTGTTCATCGCCTCGCTGATCTTCATTGAAGATCTGGCCCAGAAGGTGGTGGAGGCGGTGGCGCCCCACCGCGATCGGCTCAAGGCCGCCGTGGTCTTCCCCTCCATGCCGGAGGTGATGCGGCTCAACAAGCTCGGCACCTTCTCGATGGCCCAGCTGGGCCAGAGCAAGAGCGCCATCGCCAGCTTCATGAAGAAGCGCAAGGAGGCCAATGGCGCCGGCTTCCAGGACGCGATGTTGAAACTGCTCAACACCCTGCCCACGGTTCTCAAATATCTGCCGGTGGAGAAGGCGCAGGATGCCCGCTCCTTCATGCTCAGCTTTCAGTATTGGCTGGGGGGAACGCCGGACAACCTGCGCAACCTGCTGTTGATGCTGGCCGATAAATATGTATTCCCCAAGGGCGACACTGGCCGGCCGGCGCTTGAGGTGGCCGAACCGGTGGTGTTCCCGGATCTGGGCCTCTGGCACCCCCTGGCGCCGGGGATGTTCGAAGACCTCAAGGAATATCTGAACTGGAACTCCAGCCGCGCCGACCTCAGCGAGAAGGCCAAGGCCGGTCCGGTGATCGGTCTGGTGCTGCAGCGCAGCCACATCGTCACCGGCGATGAGGCGCACTACGTGGCGGTGATCCAGGAACTGGAATATCGCGGCGCCACCGTGATTCCGGTGTTCTGCGGCGGGCTCGATTTCTCCAAGCCCGTCAAGGCTTTCTTCTACGACCCGCTCGATCCCGACCAGCCGCTGGTGGATGGGGTGGTGAGCCTCACCGGCTTCGCCTTGATCGGTGGCCCGGCCCGCCAGGACCATCCCCGCGCCATCGAGGCCCTCTCGAAGCTGAACCGGCCCTACATGGTGGCCCTGCCGCTGGTGTTCCAGACCACCCAGGAGTGGGAGGAGAGCGACCTGGGCCTACACCCGGTGCAGGTGGCCCTGCAGATCGCCATCCCCGAACTCGATGGCGCGATCGAGCCGATCGTGCTCTCCGGCCGCGATGACGCCACCGGCAAGGCCCACACCCTCCAGGACCGGGTCGAAGCGATCGCCGAGCGGGTGATCCGCTGGGCCTCGCTGCGCACCAAGCCCCGCGTCACCAAAAAGCTGGCGATCACGGTGTTCAGCTTCCCGCCCGACAAGGGCAACGTGGGCACCGCGGCTTACCTCGATGTCTTCGGCTCGATCCACCGGGTGCTCGAGGAAATGAAGCGCCAGGGCTACGACGTGCAGAACCTGCCGCGGGATTCCAAGGCACTGATGGAAGCGGTGATCAATGATCCCGAGGCCCTCCAGGGCGCACCGGAACTGGCGATCGCCCACCGCATGAGCGGGGAGGAGTACGAGCGGCTCACCCCCTATTCCGAGCGGCTGGAAGAGAACTGGGGCAAGCCCCCCGGCAATCTCAACAGCGATGGCACCAACCTGCTGATCTACGGCCGCCACTTCGGCAATATTTTTGTGGGCGTGCAGCCCACCTTCGGCTACGAAGGCGATCCGATGCGGCTGCTCTATTCGCGCAGTGCCAGCCCCCACCACGGCTTTGCCGCGTATTACACCTACCTGGAGAAGGTCTGGGGCGCCGATGCGGTGCTGCATTTCGGCACCCACGGCTCGCTGGAGTTCATGCCCGGCAAGCAGATGGGCATGAGCGAAACCTGCTACCCGGATTCACTGATCGGCGCCCTGCCGAACCTCTATTACTACGCCGCCAACAATCCGTCGGAGGCCACGATCGCCAAGCGGCGGGGCTATGCCGCCACGATCAGCTACCTCACCCCACCGGCTGAGAACGCCGGGCTTTACAGGGGATTGAAGGAGCTGGGCGAACTGGTGGGCTCTTACCAGCAGCTGCGCGAGAGCTCCAGGGGTGTGCAGATCGTCAATGCGATCGTGGAAACAGCCCGCCAGTGCAACCTCGACAAGGACGTGACCCTGCCGGAGGGTGAGGCCGCCGAGCTGGACCTTGAGGGCCGCGATTCGGTGGTGGGTGCGGTGTACCGCCAGCTGATGGAAATCGAGAGCCGGCTGCTGCCCTGCGGCCTGCACACGATCGGCAAACCACCCACCGCTGAGGAGGCGATTGCCACCCTGGTGAGCATCGCCGCTCTCGAGCGTGAGGAAGAGGGCTATCGCAGCCTGCCGGGCCTGATCGCCGAAAGCCTCGGGCGCACGATCGATGCCATCTACCGCGGCAACGACGCCGGGGTGCTGGTCGATGTGGAGCTCAACCAGACGATCACTGAGGCCTGCCGCGCGGCGGTGGGCTCGATGGTGCGCGCGGTCACGGGCAGCGATGGCCGGGTCGATCTCAAGGGTCGCTTTGGTTGGTTCTTCGCCCTGCTGGAGCGCTTCGGCTATGAGCGCCCCAGCCCCTGGCTGAGCTCCTGCCGGTCCTCGGGCTTTGCGGGCGTGGATCCGCTTGAGCTCGACAAGTTGTTCGGCTACCTGCGCTTCTGCCTCGAGCAGATCTGCGCCGACATGGAGATGGAGAGCCTGCTGCGGGCCCTCGATGGCGAATACGTGATCCCGGGTCCGGGCGGTGATCCGATCCGCAACCCGGGTGTGCTGCCCAGCGGCAAGAACATCCACGCCCTCGACCCCCAGTCGATTCCCACCCGCGCCGCCATTGCCGCCGCCAAGGTGGTGGTGGATCGCTTGATCGAGCGCCAGAAGGCCGAGCAGGGCACCTGGCCCGAAACCATCGCCTGCGTGCTCTGGGGCACCGACAACATCAAGACCTACGGCGAATCCCTCGCCCAGATCCTCTGGTTCATCGGCGTGCGCCCCGTGGCCGATTCCCTCGGCCGGGTCAACAAGCTGGAGTTGCTCTCGCTTGAGGAGTTGGGGCGCCCCCGCATCGATGTGGTGGTGAATTGCTCCGGTGTGTTCCGCGATCTGTTCATCAACCAGATGGGCCTGATTGATCAGGGCGTGAAGATGGCCGCGGAGGCCGATGAGCCACTGGAGATGAACTTTGTGCGCAAGCACAGCCGGGAGCAGGCCGCAGCTCAGGGCATCTCGCTGCGGGAGGCGGCCACGCGGGTGTTCTCCAATGCCAGCGGTAGCTATTCATCGAATGTGAACCTGGCGGTGGAGAACAGCACCTGGGAGGAGGAAGGAGATCTCCAGGAGATGTACCTCTCACGCAAAACCTTCGCCTTCAACGCCGACAACCCCGGTGAGATGAACCAGAACCGCGACGTGTTCGAATCAGCGATGAAAACCGCCGATGTGACCTTCCAGAACCTGGATTCGGCTGAGATTTCGCTCACCGATGTGAGCCACTACTTCGATTCCGACCCCACCAAACTGATCGCCGGCCTGCGTGACGACGGCAAGGCACCCACCAGCTACATCGCTGACACCACCACGGCCAACGCCCAGGTGCGTTCTTTAAGCGAAACGATCCGGCTTGATTCACGCACCAAGCTGCTCAACCCCAAGTGGTATGAGGGCATGCTCAATTCCGGCTATGAAGGGGTGCGCGAGGTGGCCAAGCGCCTCAACTTCACCCTGGGCTGGAGTGCCACCAGCGGTGCCGTCGATAACTTCGTCTATGAGGAAGCCAACGACACCTTCATCAACGACGCGGAGATGCGCAAGCGGCTGTTGGAGCTCAACCCCCACAGCTTCCGCCGCATCGTGGGCACCCTACTGGAAGTGAACGGCCGCGGCTATTGGGAAACCTCCGAGGAGAATATCGCCCAGCTCCAGGAGATCTACCAGGAGATCGAAGACCGGATCGAGGGCGTCACGGCTCCCTGAACGGCTACGTCCAGTTGATCAAAGGCCCTGCCGGCACCACGCCGGACGGGTTGATGGTGGGATGGCTCTGGTAGTAATGCCCTTTGATGTGCTGCATGTTCACGGTTTCGGCCACACCGGGAAAGCTATAGAGCTCACGCACGTAGCGCCAGAGATTGGGATAGTCGACGATGCGGCGCAGGTTGCATTTGAAATGCCCCACATAGACCGGATCAAAGCGCACCAAGGTGGTGAACAGGCGCCAGTCAGCTTCGGTGATGCGGCTGCCCACCAGGTAAGGCTGATCGGAGAGCCGTTGCTCGAGCAGGTCGAGGGTGGCGAACAGGGGTTGGATCGCCTCGTCGTAGGCCTCCTGAGTTGTGGCAAATCCGCAGCGGTAGACGCCGTTGTTCACCGTTTCGTAGATGAGCTGGTTGATTTGATCAATCTCATCCCAGAGATCCTCGGGGTAGTAGTCGCCAGGATCAGCGCCGATGTCATTGAAGGCACTGTTGAACATCCGGATGATTTCCGAGGATTCGTTGTTCACGATCTGCCCTGTTTCCTTATCCCAGAGCAGTGGCACCGTGACGCGACCGCTGTAGCCGGGATCGGCGCTGGTGTAGATCGCGTGCAACACCTTGGCGTGCTGAATTGGATCGGCAATCACCCCGTCGCCGGCTGCGAATGTCCAGCCCTGGTCTGCCATCTGCCAGTGCACCACCGAGTGCGAGAGCATCGGGGCGAGCCCTTTGATGCTGCGGAAGATCGCCGTGCGATGGGCCCAGGGGCAGGCGTGGGAGATGTAGAGGTGGTAGCGACCTGCTTCGGCTCGGAAGCCCCCCTCGCCAGTGGGGCCGGGCCGGCCATCCGGCGTGATCCAGTGGCGGAACTGCGCGGTGGAGCGGATGAAGCGGCCACCGCTGCTGCTGGTGTCGTACCACTGGTCGCGCCAGACCCCATCCACCAGTAAACCCATGCCCGAGTTGCAGCGGCGCCCAGGGTAACGAGCGACTTTGCCCTCTGATTGCCCCTTGGAGCTAAGGGCTCTGCAGGATGGCAAAAACAGCCTGTAGGGTCACAGCGCCGCCAACCCTGCCCTTCCTGCCATGGATGTGATCGACGCCATCGATGCCCGGCGGGCGGTGAAGCATTTCGATCCCGACCATCGCCTCAGCGCTGCTGAGGAGCGGCGGCTGCTGGAGATCACCATCCAGGCGCCCAGCAGTTTCAACATCCAGCACTGGCGGTTCGTGATCCTGCGCGATCCGGCGCTGCGGGCCAGGATCCGCCGCGACTACGGCAACGACCAGGCCCAGATCACCGACGCTTCGCTGCTGGTGCTGTTCACCGCAGACCTCAAGGCCTGGAGCAAGCAACCCGAGCGCTACTGGGCCAATGCCCCCCAGCCGGTGGCTGATCTGTTGGTGGGCTGGATGGGCCCCTTCCACGAAGGCCGGGAGTGGCTTCAGCGCGATGAGGCCCAGCGCTCGATCGGTCTGGCGATGCAGACCCTGATGCTGGCCGCTACTGGCCTGGGTTATCAGAGCTGCCCGATGATCGGCTTCGAGATCGAGAAGCTCGCTGAACTGATTCACCTGCCCGAGGATCACGTGATGGGGCCGATGGTGGCCATCGGCAAGGGCACCCAGGACCCCCTCCCGAAGCCGGGCCAGTTGGCCCTAGAGACCCTGGTGGTTGACAACGGATTCTGACCCTGGCAAGAGTTGAGAGGATCGAAACGAATTCATTTCGAAGGTTCAGAAACCAGCACCGAAAGGAGCTGAAGTCAAACATGATCTGGAGAAGAAGACAGGGATGAAAGATTTTCGACTCGATGGCCAAAAGGCATTGATTTCGGGAGGCTCCAAAGGCCTGGGTGCGGCAATCGCTGAAAGATTCTCCGAAGCTGGAGCAGACATCGGAGTGATCGGCAGGGACAAAGAGGGACTGAGCAGGATCAAAGGTATTGTCGAGAACAATCATCGCAACTGCTGGGTGATCGAAGAAGACGTTTCGTCGATCGAGGGAGCAGGACGAGCAGGTGAAAGAGCACTAGCCTTTTCCCCGGAATGGGATGTCCTTGTCAACAATGCCGGCATCGCCAGGGTTCAGTCGATCCTTGAAATCACACAGGACGACTGGAGTGATGTATTTTCAGTCAATCTTCGCTCAGCCTTGATTCTTTCTCAGGCCATTGTTCCCCAGATGATCAAGAGGGGACACGGCAAAGTGGTCAACATCTCATCGATTGGAGCCTTCATCGGCACTCCTGGACTAGGTGCATATGCGGCATCAAAGGCAGCCCTCAACCAACTGACCAGGACCATGGCCGTTGAATGGGGGCCACACAATATTCATATCAACGCACTCTGCCCGACTGTTATCCTGACCAAAATGGGCCATGACATCTGGGACAGTCCTTCCATGGAAAAACCCAGACAATCGAAAGAGCAAAGAATACCCCTGCATCGCTTTGGAGAGCCGTCAGAAGTAGCCAATGTGGCCTTATTCCTGGCCAGTGCCGCATCGGATTTTGTTCAGGGGGTCTCTCTTTCTTTGGATGGAGGCATGACAATCGCTCCTTAGAGTGCGTGCAGGCCGACCTTGGCGATGACCATGATCGGGCTCGTTTCTGATTTGCCTCGAGTCAGAGAGCCGACAACGCAGGCAGGGAATCCCTGAGCATCGAGCCACTTAGCCTGGTCCCTCAGCCGCTAAGGATTGTGTTGGGCACCTGCTCCCCCCGGCGTTGCTTAATACGGTCGAGAGGGATGACGCCAGCCCACGTCCCTTGCTAGGAAACCGTCGATGACTGCCATCAGCCAGTGCCCATTGGCGGGCCGCTCCGGCGCGCCCACAACCGCCGGGGATCAGTCGAATCGGCAGTGGTGGCCCCACCAGCTCAACCTGGCCATCCTTCATCAGCACGCACCGGCCTCCAATCCGCTCGGGGCAGCGTTCAACTACGCCGAGGCCTTCAACGAGCTGGATTTCGCTGCCGTCAAGCGGGATCTGCACGCCCTGATGACCGACTCCCAAGACTGGTGGCCCGCCGACTGGGGGCACTACGGCGGTCTGTTCATCCGCATGGCCTGGCACAGCGCCGGCACCTATCGCACCGGGGATGGCCGTGGCGGTGGGGGCACCGGCAACCAGCGCTTTGCTCCGATCAACAGCTGGCCTGATAACGGCAACCTCGACAAGGCCCGGCGGCTGCTCTGGCCGATCAAACAGAAGTACGGCAACCGCCTCTCCTGGGCTGATCTGATCGTGCTCACGGGCAACTGTGCCCTCGAGTCGATGGGTTTCCCCACCTTCGGCTTCGGGGGTGGGCGCGTCGATATCTGGCAACCGGAGGAAGACATCTACTGGGGCAACGAAACCAGCTGGATGGGTGATGCACGCCACAGCGGCGAACGCGAGCTGGAGAACCCCCTCGCCGCTGTGCAGATGGGTTTGATCTATGTGAACCCGGAAGGCCCCAATGGCGAGCCCGATCCGGTGGCTTCGGGTCGCGATGTGCGCGAAACCTTTGCCCGCATGGCGATGAACGACGAGGAAACCGTGGCCTTGGTTGCCGGCGGCCACACCTTCGGCAAGGCCCATGGAGCCGGGAGTCCTGAGCTGATGGGGCCCGCCCCAGAGGCGGCCAGCATTGAAGAGCAGGGGCTGGGCTGGCACAACCGTTTCGGCAGCGGCAAGGGCAGTGATTCCACCACCAGCGGGATCGAGGGGGCCTGGAAACCCAACCCCACCACCTGGGATCGCGGCTACTTCGAGATGCTCTTCGGTTACGAGTGGGAGCTGGAGAAGAGTCCTGCCGGCGCCTGGCAGTGGCGGGCCAAGGATGTGCGCGATGAGCACCTGATTCCTGACGCCCACGACCCAACACAGCGGCATCGGCCGATGATGACCACCGCGGATCTGTCGCTGCGCTTCGATCCGATCTACGAGCCGATCTCCCGCCGCTTTCACCAGGATCAGCAGGCCTTTGCTGATGCCTTCGCCCGAGCCTGGTTCAAGCTCACCCACCGCGACATGGGCCCCAAAGCGCTCTATCTCGGCCCCGAAGTGCCCAGCGAAGATCTGATCTGGCAGGACCCTATTCCACCGATCAACCACTCCTTGATCGGTGTCGCCGCCATCACCACACTCAAGGCCCAGGTGCTGGCTTCAGGGCTCTCGGTGGCGGAGCTGGTGGCGACGGCCTGGGCGTCGGCCTCCACCTATCGCGGCTCCGACAAGCGCGGCGGCGCCAATGGCGCCCGCCTGCGCCTGGCCCCCCAGAATCAGTGGGAGGTGAACCAGCCCGAGCAACTGGCGCGGGTGTTGGCGGTGCTGGCAGGGATTCAGCAGCGTTTCAATGCCGCTCAGGCTGATGGCACCCAGGTGTCGCTGGCGGATCTGATCGTGCTGGCCGGTGGCGCAGCGGTGGAAGCCGCGGCCAGCGCCGCTGGTCATGCCGTGGAGGTGCCCTTCAGCCCCGGCCGCAGCGATGCCTCCCAGGAGCAAACGGATGTGGAGTCGTTTGCGGTGTTGGAGCCCCAGGCCGATGGCTTTCGCAATTATCAGAAGCGCAGCTTCACGGTGCGGGCGGAGGAACTGCTGATTGATCGGGCCCAGCTGCTCGGCTTGAGTGCGCCGGAGATGACCGTGCTGGTGGGAGGGCTGCGGGTGCTCGGCGCCAATGTCGGCGGCTCAACCGATGGGGTGTTCACCCACAGGCCAGGCACGCTCAGCACCGACTTCTTCGTGAACCTGCTCGATATGGCCACGGTGTGGACGCCAACCTCTGAAGCCGCAGACAGCTTTGAAGGGCGTGACCGCCACAGCGGCGAACTGCGCTGGAGCGGCAGCCGCGTTGATCTGGTGTTTGGCTCCAACTCCCAGCTGCGGGCCCTGGCGGAGGTGTATGCCCAGAACGATGGATCCGCCAGGTTCGTGGCTGATTTCGTGGCGGCCTGGAGCAAGGTGATGAGCCGTGATCTGGTTTCGCAAAGCTCCTGCTGACGGGATCAACGCAGCGCCAAAGGCGGGCGGACGATCGCATCGATCATCCGGGCGGTCTGAACAATCGGGCCCACGTCATGCACCCGCAGCACATCGGTGCCCAGCGTGATCGCCTGGGCGCAGACGGCCGCCGTGCCCCACAGCCGGGCTCGGGGCCTGGGTTCGTTGAGCACCGCTCCGATGAACCGTTTGCGCGATGGGCCCAGCAGCAGGGGGAACCCTTCGCGGCGCAGCTCCGCCAAGCCCCGCAGCAGGGCCAGGTTCTGCTCGGTGTTTTTGGCAAAGCCGAGCCCCGGATCCCAGATCAGCTGATCGGCCCGCACCCCGGCCGCCAGGGCGATGTCTGTGGCGCGCAGCAACTCCTGGCGCACCTCGGCCACCACATCGCCATACACGGCCAAGCCATCCATGCTGCGGCTATCGCCGCGGCTGTGCATCAGCACGTAAGGGCAGCCGAATTCCGCCACCACGCCAAGAATGGCGGGGTCACGGCGACCGCCGCTCACGTCGTTGATCCAGTGGGCTCCGGCGGCCAGGGCAGCGGCGGCCACCCCTGATCGGAAGGTGTCGATCGAGAAGCGGGGGCCGCCAGGCTGCGCGCAGGCGGAGCGCATCAGCTCCAGGGCCGGCAACACCCTCTCCAGCTCCTGCTCGGCGCTGATCTCCATGGCGCCGGGCCGGGTGCTCTGCCCCCCCAGATCCAGCAGATCCGCCCCCTGGCGCAGCATCGCTCGGGCCTGATGCAGGGCGTCTGCAGGCCGATCAAAACGGCCACCATCACTGAAGGAATCAGGGGTGAGATTGATCACCCCCATCACGTAGGTGCGCGAACCCCAGGGGAGAGCGGCCTCTGGAGCCGACGCTGCGCTGGTGGAGGCCATGGTCGGTGCTGCCGTTGGCGCGATTCATCCTCAGCCCCAGCCCCCCAGGCGTGGGTTGCATGGGAAACTGACAGGGCCCTTTGAGGGGTGGTCGAGTGGGTGATGGCTCCGGTCTTGAAAACCGGCGAAGGGAAGCGGGAGCCTTCGCCGGCTTCGAATCCCACCCCCTCCGTTTTCGGAACCTGCTGGCCTTTACGGCCGACAAGTTCTGGCTCTGGGGAAGGGCGCCAACTGCCGCTAGCGTCAGCCGGCTTTTGATCCAAACGGCGCCATGAAACGAACGCGTTGGCTGCTGCCGGTCTTGATGCTCTGCGGGCTGCTGCTGGCGATGGTGCCGCTTCTGCCCGCCCCTACGGCCGCCGAGGGCGCCCGCGCCGAGATCCGGGGGGTCTGGATGACCACCAACGACATGACCACCATGCGTGATCGCACCAAGTTGCGAGCGGCGATGGATCAGTTGAAGGAGATGCACTTCAACACTGTTTATCCGGTGGTCTGGAATTCCGGCTACGCCATCCATACCAGCGAGGTCACCAGGGACCGCAAGATTCAGTCGTTTTCCTATAAAGGCTTGGAAGGCCAAGACATTATCGCCGATGTGATCAGCGAGGGCCATGCCAAAGGCATGCTCGTGATTCCCTGGTTCGAATTCGGCTTCATGGCGCCGCCATTCTCGGACTTGGCCCTCAAACACCCCACCTGGCTCACTGAGCGGCGAGACGGAAGCCGCACCTCAATCAGCGCGGCAGGGGAAGTGGTTTGGCTGAATCCATTCAGGCCTGAGGTGCAGCAGTTCATCACCGAACTAGTGCTGGAAGTGGTGGGTAATTACGACGGCGATGGCATCCAGTTCGATGACCACATGAGCCTGCCCAATGAATTTGGCTACGACAGTTACACCAAAGCGCTTTACACCAGGGAAACCAAGCGCGCGGTGCCGAGCAACCCGATGGATCAGGCCTGGATCAAGTGGCGCGCTGACAAGATTTCAGCCTTCATGGTCCATCTGCACAAAGCTGTGAAAGCCAAAAAAGCCAATGCGATCGTCTCCGTTTCTCCCAACTACTACGACTTCGCCTACAAGCTGCAGTTGCAGGACTGGCTAGGCTGGGTGCGGCGCAACATCGTCGATGAAGTGATCGTGCAGCTCTACCGGCCTGATGTGGCCAGCTTCGCCACCGAGGTGGCCCGCCCCGAACTCGCGGAAACCCAGAAGAAGATTCCCACCGCGATCGGAGTGATGACGGGGCTACGCACCAAGCCAGCACCAATGCAGCTGATTCAGGCTCAGGTGCAGACGGTCCAGCAGAAAGGCATGGGTGTGGCGTTCTTCTATTTCGAATCGCTCTGGAATGCCACCGCCGAAGCGGAAGATCTGCGCCGCGCAGGCTTCCTTTCCCTGTTCCCCAGCCCCGCACCGCGTGCGCCGCTGTGACGTCCACCCCAAACCCCACGCAAAAAACGTAGATCCCTTGTCAGGATGGTGGGGGCACGCGGTGATCAGTGAGTTTCAGCACCAAAACGGAGTACCCCTTGGTGGCCCTGATCGAGCTGGCTGATGTTCATTGAGGCGATGGCCTGCTCCAGGCCGGTGAAATCGCCCGTCGCCAAGGGATTCCCGAGCGTTACCTTGATCAGATGCTCACCACCCTGGCCCAGAAGCTGGAGTAGGCCAGCGCCCTGGCGTTAAGACATCAGATCTGAGTGTTGCTCAGAGTTGGGCTGCCGGCGGCAGGCGTGCTGGTGGTAGCTCCATCTGCAGGGTGCTGTGGGCGATGCCAATGCGGGCCAGGCGCTGTTTGGCCTCATGCAGCAGCTCCATGTCGTTGCCCCCAGCTGGCTGGCGAATAATGCGGGCCGTGAGGGCGTTCTGGGAGGTGCTCATCGCCCAGACATGCAGGTGATGCACGTCAACCACCGCCGACAGGGAGCGCAGGGCCACCATCAACGCATCGCGCAGCAACTGCCAACCACTCCAGGCCACCGCCAGACCCACGCCGATGGCCGTGAGCGGGTCCAGCCAGCCCCAGTCCGTGAGCCCCACCAGCAGGGAGCTGATCAGCACCGCATTCACCAGCGAGGCCAGCTGGGTGCTGCGGCCGAAGCCATAGGTGAAGCGAGGTGTGGCCGGCCGCGTGCTCAGCCGCTCCGCCCCCCAGCCGAACCCCACCGCCGGGTTGGCGGACTCTCCAGGGTCGGCAGGAGCTGGGGCCATGGCGGGGACTGAAACGATGTCTGACGCCAAACTGACGCCGATCAGCTCAGTTGGCTGCGAAAGCGCGACACGCTGATCGCCATCAGCAGCGGCGCCATCACCAGCAGGGCCAAGGCATGGGGCCAGAGGGCCTCCAGGCCGACACCCTTGAGCATCAACCCGCGCAGGATCGCGATGAAGTGGCGCAAGGGGTTGAGCAGAGAGAGCACCTGAAAGAAGGCCGGCATGCTCTCGATCGGAGCAATCGCCCCGGAGGTCTGAATCATCGGCAGGGTGATGAAGAAGGCCGTGAGCATCACCTGCTGCTGGGAGCGGCAGACCGTGGCGAGCATGATCCCCACAGCGATCCCCACAAACAGATAGAGGCCCGAGAGGGTCAACAGCAGCAGCAGATTGCCGCGGATCGGCACACCGAACACCAGCCGGCCAAGCAACAGCGCCAGCAGCACATCGCCCATCAGCAGCAGCACCAGAGGCAGGATCTTGGCCATCAAGATCTCCCAGGCCGCAGCTGGGGTCATCAGCAGCTGCTCCAGCGTGCCGGTGTCCTTCTCGCGCACCAGCGTCACCGCCGACACCAGCGTGGCGATCAAGGTGAGCACGATGCCGATCACCCCCGGCACAAAGAACCAACTGCTGGTAAGGCCGGGGTTGTAGAGAAAGCTCACCTGGGTACGCACCGGCGCGCTGGGCGGCAATGCCCCCGGCTCCGGGCGAAAGCGGCGCAGGATCTGCTGGATGTAACCGTTGGCAATGCCGGCGCTGTTGGCGTCGACGCCATCGATGAACACCTGCACCTCGGCGGTGTCGCCAACCGCCAGCCGCCTGCTGAAGTTCGGTGGGATCACCAGGCCGGCGGTGAGCTCGCCGCGCTCCACCTGCTGGGCCAGCTCCCGCTCACTGCGGGGATAGGAGGAAGCCAGAAAGATGCGGTTGGCGGTGAGGGCCGACACCAGCTCCCGGCTGGCCGCAACCTGCGCGTAATCAACCACCCCCAGTTTGAGGTTGTGCACCTCGGGGTTGAGGGCAAAGCCGTAGATCAGCAGCTGCAACGTGGGCGGAATGATCAGCAACTTGATCAGCTGCCGGTCGCGCAGGATCTGCTGAACCTCCTTGCGCACCAGGGCCCAGAAGCGGCTGACCGAGAGCACCCGCCACCAGTGACGCAGGATCCTCACGACCCACCCTCGCCGCCATCGGCCAGCTGCAGGGAGCCCAGCGAGCGCAACGTGGCCACGTAGAGCAGCGCCCCGAGGGCCAGGATCATCAGCACATCCAGCCAGACACCGGCCCAGCCCGTTCCCCTGACAAAGGCATCACGGCTGATCACGATGAAATATCGCGCTGGGATCAAGGCCGACACCAGCGACAGCGGCGGCGGAATATTGCTGAGCGGATAAATGAAGCCCGAGAGCAGCAGGGCCGAGAGAAAACCCAGCAGCGACACCCCCTGCACCGCCGAATTCTGGTTAGCGCTGCGCACCCCCAGTAACAACCCGAACAGCACCGCCGCCGCCAGATACAGCGTGGTGCCCACCAGCAGCGGTGTTGGGTCGCCCGCGAAGCTGAGTTGGAAGATCAGACCGCCCAGCCCCATCACCACCACAGCCACACTCACCCCCACCAGCAGGTAGGCCAGGGACTTACCCAGCAGCAGCTCCGATGGGCGGATCCCCGAGGCATAGACCTGCAAAATTGTGCCCTTGTCTTTCTCTTTCACCATGGCGATAGCGGCCAGCAGAGAGGGAAAGATCCAGAGCACCACGGCATAAACCCCCGGCACGATGTAAAGCGACTCCTTACGGCCGGGGTTGAACCACAGCCGCGTCAGCGCCCGCACCGGCGGCGGATTGTTGAGCAGCTCCTTCTCTGAGAGAAAGAAGGCCGTGATGCCCTGGATGCTGTTGCGGATCACCCGGGCGTTGTTGGCGTCGGTGCCATCCACCAGCACCTGCACCTCCACCGCCTGACCGGCCTTGATGCGGCGGCTGAATTCCGGCGGGATGATCACCGCCGCCTTGGCCAGGCCCCGATCGATCGCAGCGGCCACCGGGTCGCCGCTGCCCAGCCAGGGAGCGGCCTTGAACTGGTCGGTGGCGAAGAGGCGATCGGTGTAGGCGGCGCTGAGCGGACTGCGATCGAAGTCTTGAACCACGATCGGGATCACCTTGGTTTCGAGGCGAATGGCGAAACCGAAAATGAGCAGGGTGAGCAGCGGCAGCAGAAACGCCAGCCCCAGGGTGAGCCGGTCGCGGCGGAACTGCAGCAGCTCCTTGCGGCACTGGGCCAGGATTCGCTTCACGCTTGCTCCTTCTCTGGCGCCTGGGCCCGCTGCACCGTGCCGATGAAGGCATCCTCAAGCGACTGGGGCACCGGGCGCAGCTCCTCCAGGCTGAGTTGCGCCTGGGCCAGCAGCGGCCGCAGCGTCTCGATCTCCCGTTCGGGATCATCCAGCACCAGATGCAGCCGATCCCCGAAACGGCTCACCCGCCACGACTGCCAGTGGCGGCGCAGCAGCAGGGTGGCGCGCTGGAGCTGATCCGGCGGCAACACCAGCTCCAGCACCTGACCCGGCTGGGCAGCCTTGATCGCTTCGGGGCTGCCTTCGATCACATTTTCGCCGGCCACCATGAAGCAGAGCCGGTTGCACTGCTCCGCTTCCTCCAGGTAGTGGGTGGTCACCAAGATGGCAGTGCCGCGGCGGGCGAAGTCGTTGATCAGGCTCCAGAACTGGCGCCGCGCCAGGGGATCCACCCCGGAGGTGGGCTCATCGAGAAAGAGCACCTCCGGATCGTGCAGCACTGCCGCACCGAAGGCCACCCGCTGCTTCCAACCGCCGGGCAGCCGCGCGGTGAGCATCTGCTCCTGGCCCTGGAGGCCGCAGCTGGCAATCACCCAGTCGATGCGCGGTTGGCGCAGGGGGCCGGGAATGCCATAGACCCCGGCGTAGAACTCCAGGTTCTCGCGGATCGAGAGATCGTCGTAGAGGGTGAATTTCTGGCTCATGTAGCCGATCCGCCGCAGCAGATCCGGCCCCCGCAGCTGCTCCGACTCCCCCGCCAGCACGATCTGGCCGGAGCTGGGGGCCAGCAGACCGCAGAGCATCTTGATCGTGGTGGTCTTGCCCGCACCATTGGCCCCCAGCAGACCGAAGATCTCGCCGTAGCGAATCTCCAGCGTCAGCTGCCGCACGGCCTCGAAGTTCCCGAAACGGCGGCTCAGGTTGCGGGCGTCAATGGCGAGATCGGAGCGGTGGCGGCGCACGGCCTGGGGCTGGGGGAAGGGCAGCAGCGGCAGCTCCCCGGCCTGGCGGCGCTGGCGGATCACGACCACATTCTCAAGTGTTGGGCTGCTGCGGCGCAGCTCCTGCAGCGGCAAACCCTCCTGGCGAAACAGCTCTCGCACCTGGGCTTCGCCCGCGGCCGCATCGTTCACCAGCAGATCGAGCCGATCGCCAAAGGTCTGCACGTCAACGATCGCGCCACCGCGCAGCAGCGGTTCAGCCGCCACCGGCGCAGCCCCCCGCAGCTCCAGCCGGCTCAGGCCCAGCTCCCGTTTCAGCTCAGCCGGGCTGCCCAGGCTCTCGAGGCGCCCCTGCTGCACAAGGGCGATGCGGTGGCAGCGCTCGGCCTCCACCAGATCAGGGGTGGCCACCACGATCGTGACCCCCTCCTCCGCCAGGGTGGTGAGCACGTCCCAGAAGTCGCGGCGCGACACCGGATCCACTCCAGTGGTGGGTTCATCGAGCAGCAACAGCTGGGGTCTGTCGATCAGGGCGCAGCAGAGGGCCAGCTTCTGCTTCATGCCACCGGAGAGCTGGCTGGCCAGACGATCGGCGAAGGGCTCCAGACCCAGGCGTCTGAGCAGGGAGCCGCGCCGCTCCCGCCAGAGCTCGGTGGGCACCAGCCGCAGGCCGGCCACATAGCGCAGGTTCTCCTCAACACTGAGGTCGGGGTACTGGGAGAACTGCTGGGTCAGGTAGCCAATCCGCTCACGGGCCTCGTGGGGCGGCCGGCCCAGCACCCGCACCTGGCCATCACTGGGCTCGATCACCCCAGCGAGGATGTGAAACGTGCTGGTTTTGCCGGCGCCATCGGGACCGATCAGCCCGAAGATTTCCCCGGCCCGCACGCTGAATTCCAGACCGGCCACAGCCGGGCGGCTGCCGTAGCGCTTGTGCAGCCCCACCACGCTCACCACCACAGCGGTGGCGGCGGCGGGATCAGGGGGTGAGGATTTCGGCATCGGCGGGCATGCCCGGTTTGGCGTTACCGGCCGGGTTGTCGATCGCCAGCTTGAGACCGAACACCTGGCGCACCCGGTCGCGCTGGAAATAGATGGTCTCGGGAGTGAAGGAGGCCTGGGCATCAACCTCCACCACTCGGGCTGCCAGCGGTTGGCTGGGATCGGAATCCAGGAAGATCCGGGCCCGTTGCCCCAGGCGCACCCGGCCGAGATCCCCCTGGGGAATGAAGCCGCGCAAGTACACCGTGGCGGGATCGAGCAGGGTGAGCAGGATGCGGCCGCTGGCCACCACCGCACCAGGCTCGACGCTGCGGGAGATCACCACGGCGGCCAGGGGCGAGCGGATGCTCAAGTAAGCGGCTTCCGCTTTCACCTGCTGCTCCGCCGCCTGGGCACTGCGCACATCACTCTCTGCGGCCAGCACCCGGGAGAGGGCGCGCTGGCGCTGGTCACCCAGGGCCTGCAGCTGGGCCGCGCGGATGGAGGGATTGAGACCGGTGGAGGCGGCCAGCGCCAGGGCGCCGCGGGCCGCCTCCACCTGGCGCTGCTGGGCGGTCACCACGGCTTCGGCGGTTTCGAGGGCGGTGCGGTCTTGATCCAGCGACTGGCGCGAAGCGGCACCCTGCCGCACCAACGAGTCCGTGCGCCCCAGGGTGACCTTGGCCAGCCGTTGCTGGGCCTGGGCCTGGGCCAGCTGGGCTTCGGCGCTGGCCAGGTAGGCCTTGGCCTGCACCACCCGGCCCAGGTTGTCCTGCTCGGCCTGGGCCACGGTCAGGCGGGATTCGCGGATCTGGCTGTCGACCACATCGATCTGAGAGCGGTCCTGGCTCAACTGCTGGCGGGAGGAAGCCAGCCGCGCCTGGGCGCCGCGCAGGCGGGCGCGCACCTCCTCGTCATCGAGGCGAACCAGCAGCTGCCCGGCCTTGACGCGCTCCCCCTCGCGAACCGTGACCTCAGCCACACGGCCGCCGATCCTGGCCCCGAGATCCGTTTCGTAGCCCTCGATGCGTCCACTCAGCTTCAAAGGGCCGCCGCTGGATCGCCCCAGCCACAGCCAGCCCGCCAGTCCAGCCACCGCGAGGATCACCCCACCACCAATCAGCAGCTTCAGCCGCATCCCTTGGGACCGACAGGCAGGCGAGCGTCCACCAGGCAGGCGCCGCTGAGATCGGCAGCGGTCAGATCGGCGTTGCGCAGGTTGGTGCCGTAGAGACAATCTTCGCGCAAGCTAGCCCCGCGCAACTGCGCGAGGACCTGCTCACGCCGCTTCTGCTCCATCGAGATCGGGAAGGCGGCATGCAACGACCCCAACGGCCAGCGCCCGGCCTTCGAGGCGGTGCTCAACGAAATGGAGAGCGAATTCAACCGCGGCCACTTTGATCGCAAGGTGCCGCTGAACCGTCTCCAAGACCTCAGCCCCGAGGAGAAGCAGGCCGACGAGAACACTCTGGTGAGCTCCTGCGTGTCGCAGTTCTCGGGTTTCCTGCTGTTCAAGGAACTCCCCAGGCGTCTGTTTCAGGCAGAGCGCCCCGAACTCGGACGGTTGTTGGCCCCAGGCCAAGCGCACGGTATTCAGGCGCTCACGGCCACCTGGTAATTGGCGATGCGGGCGAAGCTGGCTGGCTCCAGCGAGGCGCCACCCACCAGCACCCCGTCGATGTCGGATTGGGCCATCAGCAGGTCGATGTTGTCGGGTTTGACCGATCCGCCGTACTGCACGACCACCTCGGGATGGCCCACCCAGCCGCGGATCAGGCCGCAGATGCGGTTGGCCTCCTCGGCGCCGCAGGTCTTGCCGGTGCCGATCGCCCAGATCGGCTCGTAGGCCACCACCAGATGGGTGGCATCGAGATCCTCCAGGCTTTGCTCCACCTGGCGGCGAATCACCCGCTCGGTTTCGCTGGCTTCTCGCTGGGCCTCGGTTTCGCCCACGCAGACGATCGGAATCAGGCCGGCGGCCTGGGCATTGCGGGCCCGCAGGTTGATCTGCTCGTCGCTTTCGCAGTGGAATTTGCGGGGTTCGCTGTGGCCCACGATCGCGTAGGACACGCCGAGCTCCAGGAGCATTTCAGCTGAAATTTCAGCGGTGTAGGCCCCGCCGCTGTCCCAGTGAACGTTCTGGCTGGAGAGCTTCACCCCACTGCCGGAGAGCGCCTGGCTGAGCGCCTCGATCGCGGTGAACGGGGGGGCCAGCACCACGTCCCGGTCGCCGGGGATGTGTGCCACCAGAGGTGCGAACGCCTGGGCGTAGGCCCGGGCCTGCGCGCAGGTCATGTGCATCTTCCAGTTGCCGGCGATCACCGCTTTATGCACAGGAACCCTTACCAGTGGAGCGATGGCCAACTTAGGTGGAGGCAGGAACCTCCAGGTTGTGGCGCCCGAACGTCACCCTGTCGCCCGGGGTGAGCTGGCGGCCCCGGCGCAGCTCCACGTCCCCATTGACCTGGACCTCCCCCTGTTGCACCCGAAACTTCGCCTCGCCGCCTGTGGCCACGAGCCCTTGCCATTTGAGGAATTGATCCAGGCGCATGGGTTCAGCCGCAGGCGGGGGCACTGAAACAGCGCTGATAAGGTCTGCCGATGCTCGCACCCTCCCCGGCCGGCTTCCGTGGTCTGTTGCCGCTGCTGAAGCCCCATCGCCGCCGGCTCTGGGCCGGAGGGGTTTGCATGCTGGTGTTTGTGGCCTGCTGGCCCCTGCTGGCCTGGCTGGCCGGTCAGCTGATCCCGGCGATCGGTGCCGGCGATTTCCCCACCGTGCTGCGGGTGATCCTGCAGGCCCTGGCGGTGTTTCTGCTGCAGAAACTGGCCCAGTTCGGCCAGGACACCCTGCTGGCCTCCCCGGCCCTGCAGGTCAGCCAGGCCCTGCGCAGCCAGTTGTTCGCCCGCCTGCAGAAGCTGGAATTCGGCGCGCTCGAGAAGCTCTCGGCCGGCGATCTCACCTATCGCCTCACCGAGGACGCCGACCGGGTCGGTGAAGTGATCTACAAAACCATCCAAGACAGCACCCCGAGCCTGCTGCAGCTGGTGGTGGTCTTCGGCTACATGGTCTTCCTGGATTGGAAGCTGTCGATGGCCACCTTGCTGCTGGCCCCGCTGGTGGCGGTCTTGGTGAGTGCCTTCGGTGCCCGGGTGATGGCCGCTGCCGAACGCAGCCAGAAACAGGTGAGTGAACTGGCGGGGCTGCTGGGCGAAGCGATCAGCGGTCTGCCGCTGGTGCGCGCCTACGCCGCTGAACCCTGGTTGCAGCAACGCTTCGAGCAGGAGATCGACCTGCACCGCCGTGCCCGCTACCGCACCCTCAAGCTGCTGGCCCTGCAACACCCCGTGGTGGGCTTCATCGAAGCGGCCGGCATCCTCTCGGTGCTGCTGATCGGCGCCTCGCGGATCCAGGCCGGAGGCCTCGACAGCCAGGGGTTCAGCAGTTATGTGGCGGCCCTGCTGATGCTGATCGATCCGATCTCCCACCTCACCACCAACTACAACGAGTTTCAGCAGGGTCAGGCCTCGCTGCGGCGCCTACGGGCGATTGAAGCGGAGGCCGTGGAAACTCCCGATCCGATCGATGCCAGGCCGCTGGGCTCGGTGCGTGGGGAGCTGCGCCTGGAGGGCGTCTGGTTCGGCTACGACCCGACCAAACCGGTGTTGCGCAACCTCCAGCTCACAGCGGCCCCTGGCCAGCTCGTCGCCTTGGTGGGGCCGTCGGGAGCCGGCAAGAGCACCCTCTTTTCCCTGTTGCTGCGCTTCAACACCGCCCAGCGCGGTCGGGTGCTGCTCGACGGCCAGGACCTGGCCGGCCTGCGCGCCGCCGATCTGCGCCGTGCCATCGCCCTGGTGCCCCAGCAGAGCTCCGTGTTCTCCGGAACGGTGGCAGAGGCGATCCGCTTCGGACGTCCAGCCAGCAGCGAGCAGGTGCGCCAGGCAGCACGGCTGGCCAATGCCGCTGACTTCATCGAAGCCCTGCCGGGTGGCTACGCGGCCCGGATCGAGGAGCGGGGCAGCAATTTTTCCGGCGGTCAACTGCAACGGCTGGCGATTGCCCGGGCCGTGCTCGGCAACCCGGCCGTGCTGCTGCTCGATGAGGCCACCAGCGCCCTCGATGCTGAATCCGAGCAGGCGGTGCAACAGGGCCTGGAGCAAGCGATGGCTGGTCGCACCGTGCTGGTGATTGCCCATCGCCTCGCCACCGTGCAGGGAGCCGACCAGATCCTGGTGCTCGAGGCCGGTGGCATCGTTGAGCAGGGCAGCCACGACCAGTTGATGGCCCGCGACGGCCGTTACCGTGAACTCTGCAATCGACAGCTGATCCGGGTCGCGGCCTGAGGGCCAGGCGGGCCGTAACGTTCACTCACCTCGCTTGCTACTGCCTTGACCAATCCTGCTTCCCTCCCGCCGGTGCTCACCTTCGAGGGCAAGCGCTACGACCTCAACACCCTTCCAGACGATGTGAAGGAACTGGTGCGTGGCATGCAGGTGGCGGATGCCCAGTTGCGTTTCCACGAAGACACCCTCAAGGTGCTGGCGGTTGGGCGGCAGTCGATGGCGTTCCAGCTCAACGAACGCCTCAAGGGCATCACGGCGCTTCCCGAAGGCGGCTGAATGGCGGCTGGAGGCTAATTCAGCCACCTTTCGTGAAGCAACCGTTGGGGATTCAAGCCAGCGGGCTCAATGGGCCGTGAGCTCTTCGAAACGGAAGGTCTGACGGCTGGCCGGCTGGCTTTCACCATCGGCTCCGCTGAAGGCCTCGGTGGCGATCACCCGTTCGCTCAGCACCCAGGGGCCCTGGCCGCCGAGTGGCACGAAGGTGTCGGTGAAGCTGCTCTTGCCACCTTTGGCCGCGCCGCTGGCGGGGTCGGTGTAGAGGCTGCTGTAGGTGTGGCTGAGGTAGCCGGCACCAGTGTCGGTGGTGCTGCCGGTGTAGATCGTCACCACCGTGCCGTGGATGTGGCGGTGCACCATCGTCACCACATCGTTAGCGATGCGATAGCGATCGCCGCTGTTCTTGCCGCCCACGATCACCTCAACGCCCACCTCATTGGTGTCACCGGCGGTGAAGGTGTTGGCGCCGTGGGTCTGCTCGAAGCTGCGGCGCACCCGGTGGATGCAGACCTCCCAGAGCTGGGAGCCCACCGCTTTGCTGATGGTCTCGTCGTCGATGCCCTCCACGTTCGCCTTGAGGTCGGCGCCCACCATGAAACGGCCTTCGGCGCGCTGGCCCTCCTGCTCCCAGACGCAACGGCCCGCGTAGCCGCCAAAGCCCGGTTCCCAGGTGTAGCGGTTCTGGTAGGCCGCCTGGAAGAGCTCGCGCAGGTCGGTGCCTGGGGCGGTGCTGGCGGGGGCGGAGATGGTCAAAACAATCGAATCAGAGATGGATGCGATCTTAGGGAGCCTGGAGGCTTGGCCTGTGTTTCCCCAGTCCCAGAGCCGGATGGATGTCCTGCAGCGCCGAGAGGGTGAGCGGCTCGCTCTGCAGGGTGGCAATCGCTTCGACTGCCGCCCGAGCACCGGCCAGGGTGGTCACCGTCGGAACGGCATAGTCGAGGGCGGCGCGGCGCAGGTATCCGTCGTCGAAGGCCGCTTGCCGCCCGATCGGGGTGTTGATGATCAGCTGGATGCGGGCCGAGCGAATCGCATCTTCAATGTTCGGCCGCCCCTCATGAACCTTGAGGATGGGCTCCACCTCCAGCCCGGCTTCCTGCAGGGCCAGGGCGGTGCCGCTGGTGGCGATCAGGGCGAAGCCCAGCTCAGCGAGGCGCCGGGCCACCGGCAACAGCGAAGGCTTGTCGCGGTCGTGGGTGGAGAGAAACACCGTGCCAGTGGTGGGCAGCCCATCGCCGGCGGCGATCTCGGCCTTGGCATAGGCCATGCCGAAGCCGGCGGCGCTGCCCATCACCTCGCCGGTGGAGCGCATCTCCGGGCCCAGCAGGGTGTCAGCGCCGGGGAAGCGCTTGAACGGCAGCACCGCCTCCTTGACGTTCTGCAGCGGCGGCTTGGGCTCCTCGGTGAGACCCAGCTCAGCGAGGGTGTGGCCGGCCATCAGCAGGCTGGCGATCTTGGCCAGCGGCACGCCGGTGGCCTTGGCCACGAACGGCACCGTGCGTGAGGCGCGGGGATTGGCCTCGATGATGAACACCTGCTCGCGCCCCTCGGCATCGAGCTGGACCGCAAATTGCAGGTTGATCAGGCCGGTTACCTGGAGGGCGAGGGCCAGCTCCCTGGACCACTGCCGGATCGTGGCCAGCGCTCCGGCACCGAGCGACACCGCCGGCAGGCAGCAGGCCGAATCGCCGGAATGGATGCCTGCCGGCTCGATGTGCTCCATCAGCCCGCCGATCACCACCCGGCCTTCCCGGTCGGCGAGGGCATCGACATCCACCTCGATCGCGTTCTGCAGGTACTGGTCGATCAGCACCGGATGGTCGGGCTCCACCGACACGGCCTCCACCATGTAGCGGTTGAGTTCGGTTTCATCGAAGACCACTTCCATGGCGCGGCCGCCCAGCACGTAGCTGGGACGCACGACAACGGGGTAGCCCACGGCCGCCGCCACCGCCCTGGCTTCGTCAGCGGTTCTGGCCAGGCCGTTGCGGGGCTGGCGGATCTCCAGCCGGCGCAGGATCGCCTCGAACTGCTCGCGGTCTTCGGCCTGGTCGATCGATTCAGGTGAGGTGCCCCACAGCCTGGTGCCGGTGGCCAGCCCCTCCGGCGTGGCCAGCCAGCGCAGCAGGGGCAGGGCGAGCTTGAGCGGTGTCTGGCCGCCGAACTGGACGATCACCCCTTCAGGTCGCTCCGCTTCGATGACATTGAGCACGTCCTCGAGGGTGAGCGGCTCGAAGTAGAGGCGGTCGCTGGTGTCGTAGTCGGTGGAGACGGTTTCCGGGTTGCTGTTCACCATCACCGTGGCGAAGCCGTCGCCGCGCAGGGCAAACGAGGCGTGGCAGCAGCAGTAGTCGAACTCGATCCCCTGGCCGATCCGGTTGGGACCGCCGCCGAGGATCATCACCTTGCGCCGTTTCTCCTGCCTCACTTCGTCTTGCGCTGGCAGCTGCTCGATCTGACCAGCGCCCGTCAGCCGTTCCAGGGGTCGCTCATAGGTGGCGTAGTGATACGGGGTGCTGGATTCGAACTCGGCGGCGCAGGTGTCCACCGTCTTGAACACGGCGTTCACCCCGAGGGCCTGGCGCCGGATCCGCACGCTCAGCTCGTCGCTGCTGGTGGCCCAGGCGATCTGGCGATCGGAGAAGCCCAGTTGCTTCAGCTCCAGCAGCTCCGCTGCCGCGAGCTGCTCCAGGGTCCGTCCGTGCAGCAGGCGGTTTTCGGCCTCGATCAGCCGCCTGAGCTTGGCGAGGAACCAGGGATCAATGGCGCTCAGCCGGTGGATGTCGGCGTCGCTGCGGCCGGCCACCATCGCGGCGCGCACCGCGAAGATGCGATCCGGGGCAGGGGTGCGCAGCATCCGCTCCAGGTCGCTGGGCTCCAGGGGTTCATCGGGGCGGTCACAGCCCCAGCCGGCATGGCCGGTTTCGAGCGAGCGCACGGCTTTCTGGAACGATTCCTCGAAGCAGCGGCCGATGGCCATCGCCTCCCCCACCGACTTCATCGAGGTGCTCAGCACCGCAGGCGACCCGCGGAACTTCTCGAAGGCGAAGCGCGGAATCTTGGTGACCACATAGTCGATCGTGGGCTCGAAGCAGGCCGGGGTGGCGCCGGTGATGTCGTTGAGGATTTCGTCGAGGGTGTACCCCACCGCCAGGCGGGCGGCGATCTTGGCGATCGGGAAGCCAGTGGCCTTTGAGGCCAGCGCCGAGGAGCGGCTCACCCGAGGGTTCATCTCGATCACCACCACATCGCCATTGGCGGGGTTGATCGCGAACTGGATGTTGCTGCCGCCGGTTTCAACGCCGATCTCGCGGATGATCGCGATCGACTGGTCACGCAGGCGCTGGTATTCGCGGTCGGTGAGGGTCTGGGCCGGCGCCACGGTGATCGAATCGCCCGTGTGTACCCCCATCGGATCGAGATTCTCGATGCTGCAGATGATCACCACGTTGTCGGCGAGATCACGCATCACCTCCAGCTCGAACTCCTTCCAGCCGATCAGCGAGCGCTCGATCAGGATCTGGCTGACCGGGCTGGCCTCTAAGCCGCTCTTGCAGAAGGCCTGGAATTCTTCGGGGTTGTAGGCGATGCCGCCACCGGAGCCGCCGAGGGTGAAGGCCGGCCGGATGATGCGGGGGTAGGTGCCGATCTCTTCGCCCACCCGCTCGGCTTCCTCCAGCGAGGAGGCGATGCCGGACGGACACACCGCCACGCCGATGCGCTCCATCGCCTCCTTGAACAGGCGCCGGTCTTCCGCCTTCTGGATCGCCTGCAGGTTGGCGCCGATCAGCTCGACACCGAAGCGCTCAAGGGTGCCGTCTTCGGCCAGGGCCACCGCCAGGTTCAGGGCGGTCTGGCCGCCCATGGTGGGCAGCAGGGCATCGGGGCGCTCCAGTTCGATCACCTGCCGCACCACGTCGGGGGTGAGCGGTTCGATGTAGGTGCGATCCGCCATCTCCGGATCGGTCATGATCGAAGCCGGGTTGGAGTTCACCAACACCACCTCGAAACCCTCATCCCGCAGTGCCTTGCAGGCCTGGGTGCCGGAATAATCGAATTCGCAGGCCTGGCCGATCACGATCGGCCCTGAACCCAGCAGCAGGATGCGACGCAGATCCGACCGTCGGGGCATGGGATGGGTGAGGGGCCAAACGGGCTTAGCCTCTCACGCACCCCGATGGTTCTGCTGCCCTTCGCTGGCGGCCGATCTCGCTAATATGCAGGATCGAAACGATGTCCGCCGGTTTCATGAGCGAACTCCAGCGCCTGAAGGGGCTCCTCCCTCCGGAGATGCAGAGCTGGGTGTTTGTGGAAGCCGCCGCCTCTGCCGATCCTGCCTTGATCTCGATCGAAGAGATTGGTCGCGATGAGGTGGAGATCCAGGTGGATCTCGATCAGTGGGATCAGCTGGCCCTCGATCACCGCAACCTGCTCTTCTGGCACGAGGTGGGCCGGGTGCAGAACGATGCGGTGCCCCGTGACGGTTGGGAGATGGCCGCCCTGGCGATCGGCCTGGGCGGTGCGATCGGTGAGCTCTGGGTGCAGGACGGCCTGTTGCTGATGATGGCCATGGGCCTCTCGGGATTTGCCGGCTACCGGCTGTATCTCAAGAACAACTCTGAGAAGCGCTTGCAGGACGCCATTGCCGCCGACGAGCGGGCCATTTCCCTGGCCACCCGCTTCGGCTACAGCCTGCCCAACGCTTACAAGAGCCTGGGTGGCGCCCTGAAAGAGCGGGTGGAACAGACCCGCAAGAAACGCAAACGCTCCTTCTACGAAGACCGCCTCGAAGCCCTGCGCAAGAGTGCGGAGAAAGCGCGTGCCGAAATGGCCCAACAGCAGGGAAGTCGCCAGTCCGTCACCAGTGAGAACGTCTATGGATAGTGATCAGCTCGCCCGGCTGGCTGCCGAGGCCTGCGACGACCGCAAGGCCGTGGATATTTGCCTGATCCGGGTGGATGAGGTGTCGTCACTGGCCGACTGGTTCGTGATCTGCTCCGGCCTCTCCGATGTTCAGGTGCGGGCGATTGCCCGCTCGGTCGAAGACCGTCTGGAGCTTGAAGCCACCCGCCTGCCCCGCGGCAAGGAGGGTCAGCGTGAAGGCCACTGGGTTCTGCTCGACTACGGCGAATTGATCGTCCATGTGCTCAGCGCCCGCGATCGTGAGTATTACGACCTCGAAGCGTTCTGGGGGCACGGCGAACAGGTGCCGTTCTTAAGCTCAAGCTCCTTCCCGCCCGACGAGATTCCGCCGTTGCGCCCCCATGGATCAGGCCTGCCCGTCCCCACCCTGTCCGGTGCCGACGAACCAGCGGCCCCTTGAGGAGTACCGCCAACTCTGTGCGTCCTGGTTTTTCACCTGGCCGGCAGTCAAGGCTTCTGGCCTGATCCGCCCCCTGGCCTGGTGTTGGCTGATCAGCCTGCCGCTCTCTCTGTTGATTGCCAGTGGCAGCTGGCCCCTGCGTCACAACCTTCCCCGGCTCGTTTTGGTGGCTGCCGTCTTCGCCGTGCTGCCGGCGGTGTTTTTGTTGCTGCGTCAATGGCTGGGTTGGAGCTACGTGCACAGGCGCCTGCGATCTGAGCGGGTGGAGTACGAAGAATCCGGTTGGTATGACGGCCAGGTGTGGGAGAAGCCCCTGGCGTGGCGCCAGCAGGATCTGCTGGTGGCCCTGCATGAAGTCCGTCCCGTGCTGGCGCGGCTTGAACTGGGACTGGGGCTGGCCGCGGGCTTAATTCTGCTCGGTACCGGGCTCTGCCAGGCTCTTTGAAAAAGCACTGACGATGTGGCGATGACCCTGCCCTCCAGCTTCAGCTCACCCCAACGCCCTGGGGTTCCTCCCCTGGAGGTGCTGCTGCTCAGGAACGGCATTGCCGAGTCGGTGCACCGGGTGCATGCGGTGGTCTGCGACCAGCGCGGGCGGGTATTAATGCGGGCGGGTGACCCCCAGCAGCTGAGCTTCGTGCGCTCGGCCCTTAAGCCCTTCCAGGCCCAGATGTGCGTGAGCAGCGGCGCCGCCGACCAGACCGGCAGCGGTGATCGGGGCCTGGCGATCGCCTGCTCCTCCCATACCGGCACCCCCGCCCAGGCCCGCGAAGCCTTCAAGATTCTCTGGAGTGCCGATCTGGAGGCTGAACGGCTGCAGTGCCCACAGCCCCGACCAGGCGCCAGCCCCCTGGAGCACAACTGCTCGGGAAAACATGCCGCCTTTCTAGCCACCTGCCGGCGGATGAACTGGGCGCTGGAGTCTTACCTGCAGACCGACCACCCCCTGCAGCAGCAGTTGCTCAAGCAAGTGGGTGAGTTGCTGGGCCTGCCCGGGGCGGAGTTGGTCGCCGCTCGCGATGACTGTGGCGCCCCCACCCTGCAGATGCAGCTCGCCCAGATGGCTCTGCTGTTCGCCCACCTGGGGGCTTCCGAGCAGCCTGAGCTGGAGCGGCTGAGCCGGGCGATGCTGGCGCACCCTGAGCTTGTGGCGGGCGAAGGCCGCTTCGACACCGAGCTGATGCGCCGCAGCCACGGTCTTGTTGTCAGCAAGGGTGGCGCCGAGGGGATTCAGTGTCTGGCCCGGATGGGCGAGGGCCTGGGCCTGGCGATCAAGGTGGAAGACGGCGCCAGCCGGGCCAAACAGGCCGTGGCGCTGCATCTGCTCAAGCAACTTGACTGGCTCACCCCGCTCGCACTGGAAGAACTCGGCCAGCAGTTCCTATCGCCTGGCCTGGGTCTGGAGCTGGCGGTGCAAGGGGAGCTGCGCTTCGACTGATAAGATTCCAGAGCGGCGCGGGGTAGAGCAGTCTGGTAGCTCGTCGGGCTCATAACCCGAAGGTCAGGAGTTCAAATCTCCTCCCCGCCACCACTTCAAACCCCCAGATGCTGGTTCAGCATCTGGGGGTTTTTTGATGCTGGGCGGCTGATGCTCAGCGTGATCGAGTTGGCATGACTGGAAGGCTTGCCTAGATGGGCTGACTGGAATGCCTTTCTAGATGGCTTGCCTGGAATGGCACTTGGCCTCTTCGATCTCTGATTGGTGCTGGCGCCGCAGCAATCGGGTTGTCTTTGAGGGCAACGCAATAACCAGCGATTCATGGACTGAAGCTGAAAATCCCGAACCTGAGAATGATTTAAATTGGACTATTGATCCATCAGCGGCTTCGTTTCTGGCGGACGTTAAATCTTTGTTGTTGGCTTCGTGCTTGACAGCTGCTTGATTCTCGACGCCTTTTGATACTTAGCGCTGTTTGATTCTTGATGGCTGTTTTATTCTTGCTGGTTGTTTGCTAGTGGCTCAGTTGTTCTCTGCGTTGTTTCTCTGTTGTTGATCTCTGTGCGGCCGGCCGCACCCCTGGCCTGCTCCAGGCGTCTGCCTTCGTTGCTGCCACTGGTTTAGCCTCTCGCCTCCGGCGACCTTGTCCCATCGCACCGACCTCCTCCTCCCCAGGCGAACTCGATGGATTCGATGCGGTGGTGGTGGGCTCCGGTGCCACCGGTGGGGTCGCGGCGATGGTGCTGGCGGAGGCGGGCCTACGGGTGCTGGTGCTCGAAGCCGGCCCCAATCTCAGCCCATCCCAGGCCTTCGGCAGTGAGCCGCTCAACAGCCTGCGCCGGCTCAGCAAGCTCAGCAGCGGTCGGCAACGGCTCCAGGCCCAGCACCCCGGCTACTGGAAAACCAACCCCGATCTCTACGTCGACGAGCTCCAGAACCCCTACACCACCCCCGAAGCGAGGCCCTTTGTCTGGAGCCGTGGCCGGCAGGTGGGTGGCCGCAGCCTCACCTGGGGAGGGATCACCCTGCGGCTCTCCGACTACGAGTTCAAGGCGGCTGCCCGCGATGGGCACGGCCCCTGCTGGCCGATCGAAAACGATGACCTGGCGCCCTATTACGGCCGCCTGGAGCGGCTGCTGGGCGTGCATGGCCAGCGTGATGGCTTGCCCCAGCTTCCTGATGGGGAGTTTCTGCCGCCGCTGCCCTACACCCCGGCGGAGCGGCACCTGGGCCAGGCGATCGGCAAGGATCTCGGCCTCCCCCTGATCCATTCCCGTGGGTTCGCCCTTGGCAACCGCGGCGATGGGCAGCAGCCCTGGCCCTCCTCCAGCTCCCAGGCCGGTGCCCTGGGCCGGGCCCTCGCCACCGGCCGGGTGACCCTGCGCAGCAACGCGGTGGTGAGCCATGTCAGCTGTGATCGCCGCAGCGGCCGTGCCGATGGCGTGGTGTTCGTTGAACGGCTCAGCGGCCGCCGGCGGCGCGCCCCGGCGGCCCTGGTTGTGCTCTGCGCCTCCACCCTCGAATCGGTGCGGATCCTGCTGCACTCCGGCGCCGACCACCAGAGCGGTGGGGTGGAGGACCCCTCCGGCTGCCTGGGGCGCTACTTGATGGATCACATCTCCAGCTGCCGCTTTTTCGCGATCCCGGACCAGCCAGCCCCCCGCCAAGCCGCCGAACTCTCCGCTGCTGGCAGCGTTTTCATCCCCAACACCGTGAACCTCGGCGATGGGGGCGCGCTGCCGTTTCTGCGCGGCTATGGAATCTGGGCGGGGCTGCAACGCTTCGACCCGCCCGGGCCGCTGAAACGGCGCCGCAGCGAAGCGGTGGGCTTCCTCAGCGGTCTTGGCGAGGTGCTCCCCGAAGCTCACAACCGCCTCACGTTGAACACCGATCAGGTGGATGCCTGGGGGCTGCCCACCGCCCACATCGACTGCCACTGGGGCGAAAACGAACGGCGGCTGGTGGCCCACATGCAGCAGCGGATGGGGGAGGTGGTGACAGCCGCGGGGGGGCAGATCCGACCCCTTGAAGACCTTTTCTTGATCCCCCTGGCCGAGCCGCTGCTGCGCCGCAACCTGGCCGTGTCCAGCGAGGCGCTTCCACCCGGCTACTACATCCATGAACTGGGCGGTGCCCGCATGGCGGAGCGGCCGGAGGACGGGGTGCTCGACCCCTGGAACCGCTGCTGGCGGGCCCCCAACCTGCTGCTCACCGATGGGGCCTGCTGGCCCAGTTCGGGTTGGCAGAGCCCCACCCTCACGGAGATGGCGATCACCTGGAGAGCCTGTGAACGGGCGGCTCACGATCTTGTGCGCGGCTCCTGACGGGAGCGGGCGACTGGTGTCAACGACCACAATGCCTCTAAGGAGCCAGCCGCACAATCTGGGGGCGACCTTTCACAGGGTCGGGCAAGGGAGAAACCAAAGCGGAATCAATCATGATTCCGCTTTTTTTGTGCCCCTCAGCTGGCTTCCTGGCGCAGGAACAGACCGTTGAGGTAGTGCTGGGTGACGTTGCGGTCTGTGCAGCCGTTCTGAAACAGGAAGCAGGCCAGAGCGGAGCTGACCAGCCGGTATTGGTCCCAGTGGGGGTGCCTGCGAATGAACTCCCGCATCCCATCGAAGAGCACCTCGGGAATTTCGGCCTCGAGGGAGACCAGCTCGTTGCCTGTGATGTCGTCGTGCCGATGGCCCTGATCTGAACCGTTGCCCAACTGCCAGTCCTGCGTCGTTCGTGCCTAGCAAGCCACAGACCATGGCCTGGCGTCAAAGCGACCAATCCCAGCCAAACCCACCGGGCGTTGGGATGAGACAGCCAACTGCTCGCTCGTTTTTTGGCTGTCCCTGCCGCCGGCGTCGATTGGAAAAAGCGATGGCACGCTGCTGTCAAGTTCCTGGGGATGAATTCATCACAATCCCCAGATGTCTCGCTATCAAGCCGGTTCCCGCCGCTCAACCTGTGGAAAAACCATGCTTTCGCTGGGGAAAACCTGCTTCGGCTGGGGAAATCGTTGATTGATCAGCAGAACCTATCGGTTGCTTGTCTCCTGGGACTCGCCTGGAGTCGAGACGGCTGAGCCTCTGGAGCCAAGGCTGCGTGGGCCCAGCGGATGGTCAGCCTGGGGGTAGGGAGCGTGGCCATGGTCATGGCTGTGGTCAGGACCGTGGCCGTGGCTGTGGGCCTGATGCCCCAGGGGGATCGGCACGCCGTCGGGCTGGCAGGCCCCGGTGCATTCGCGCTCGCAGAGGGTGCAGCCTTCGATCAGCCCCTCCACGTGGTGGTGGTGGCTGCGCTGGGGCGCTCCCACCTCGGTCTCGAAGCCCAGCACCTCAGCGCGGTACTTGCAGAGCGAACAGTTCATCTGCGTGTCGCCCCGCACCACCTCCTCCACCCGTTCCTGGAAGGTGTCTATCACCAGGGGGTGATCGCCGAGGTAGGAGGCCGCAAGGAAGGTGATGTCTGGATGGTCGGCCGCCACCCGCTCGGTGTGGTGGCGGATGCGGCTGACCAGCACGCCGGAGAACAGGAAATAGGGGAACACCACCACCCGCTTGAAGCCCAGCTTCACGGCATGGCGCAGACCCGGTTCCACCAGCGGGAAAGTGACCCCCGAATACAGCGTTTCCCCCCAGCCGAAGCCCATGCCTTCTACCAGCATCCGGGTCACCTTGCTGACGTTCGAGTTGGCATCCGGGTCCGAAGAGCCCCGCCCCACCACCACCAGCAGGGTGTCGTGCAAAGACGGGAGCGTCTGAGCGGCGGGCACGAGGGCGTCACGGATCCTGGCGGCGGCCGCCTGGATCATTTTGAGATCGATGCCCAGTTCGCGGCCATAGTCGATGCGCAGGCCGGTTTCAGCCGTGTAGGTGTTGAGAACGGAGGGGATGTCGTTCTTGGCGTGGCCGGCGGCGAACAGCATCCCGGGCACCGCCAGCACCTGGTCCACGCCTTGCTGGCGCAGGCTTTCGAGGCCGTCGCGCAGGATCGGCCGGGCGAATTCCAGGTAGCCGTATTCCACCGGTACCTGGGGCAGGCGCTGGCGCAGCCCGGTGGCCAGCCGGGCGAACTCATCGACAGCGAGTCGGTTGCGGCTGCCGTGGCCACAGATCAGCACACCGATCCTGGAGCCAGATCCTGCGGAGGAGAGAAGCGAAGAAGAAACCATGGGCGGATCTGCCTGCATGGACCCTATCGCCACGGGGTTGGGCACCATTCAGGCGCTGTAGGCCTTGCGGGCCGGAATCGGGTAGGGAATGCGTCGGTGACGCATCCGCTTCCAGACCCGCACGAAGGCACGGATCACCAGTTCGAGTTCGCCGCGGCTCAGTCCGCTGTCCTTGAGCTGGCCGTCTAAGCGCCGGGCATCGATCAGCCGGCGCACCATCGCACTCGCTTCTTGCTCTGAGGTGTTTGGGGGTAACGAGCGCAAGGCGGCCTCACAGCCATCGGCCAGCATCAGGATCGCCGTTTCTCGGCGTTGGGGGGTGGGTCCCACATAGCGGTAGTTCGCTTCGGGCACCGACGGGTCTCGCTCCCGGGCCTGGTGGAAGAAGTACCCCATGCGCAGGGTTCCTTGATGCTCCGGGATGAAATCAGCCAGCGGCCTGGGCAGGCGGTGCTTGCGAGCCAGTTTCAGCCCCTCATCCACGTGGGCCTGCAGAACGGCGGCGCTGCCGGCGGGGTCATCGAGCAGGTCATGGGGGTTGGGCCCCTCCGACTGATTCTCGATGAACCATTGCGGCGCATGCAGTTTGCCAACGTCGTGATACAGGGAGCCGGTGCGGATCAGGTCCACGTCGCAATGGATGGCGCGAGCTCCTTCCTCGGCCAGCCCGCAGATCATCAAGGTGTGCTCAAACGTTCCGGGCGCCTCGACCTGCAGCCGCCGCAGCAGCGGCCGCTGCAGGTCGGCGAGTTCCATCAAGCGGGCTCGGGTGAGCAGGCCAAAGAAGCTCTCCACCAAAGGGCCGAGCAGCAGGCCGCCCATCAGCAGGCCGCCCATCAGCAAAGCCTCCCCGCCCAATTCGCTGCCGCTGGGCAGCAGTCGGGTGCGGCCATGCCAGAGCGCCACGATCTGGAGCATGAGCCACTGCAGGGCGAGGGCGCCACTGGGCAGCAGGATCGCCAGCTGAACCAGCTGGGCCCGACTGCGCTGTCGCCCCGCCAGGACCGCCGCGACCGCCGCGACCACCGCCGCGACGATCAGGCGGACCTCGCTGTAGTCGTCGAGCGGTTGGGGCCACAACAAGCTGGCCGAGGCCAGCCAGGCCAGGCCTGTGGTTGTCCCCAGCGCCTGGGCGAGCAGCAAGGTGGGCGGCACCAGCAGGGCCAGGGGGCTGGCGGTGTTGCCGAGCCAGAGCTTGAAGCCCTGAACCACCAGAAGCATGCCAAGCACCAGCAGGGCGTGGCGAGGCTCGAGATTGCTGCGCCAGCGACGGATGATCAGGACCGTCACCAGGCAGGCGGCCAAGGCTTCGAGGAAATGGACCACCCAGGCCCTCAACAAGGGCCTGCGATCCACCATACCGAAGTAATCGAGCACGTCGTAGGCCTGGGGGCTGATCGGCTCCCCCTGCTGGGTGATCAGGTCCCCCTGCTTCACCCTGATGCGCGGAATCCCTTCTTGGTTGAGCAGCTCTTCGATCAAGCGCTGGCTGAGTCCGGCATCGTTGCGCAGGTTGGTGCGTCCCTGCAGATTGACCGCCAGCAGGCGGCTGCCCAGGGTTTTGGCCGTCTCCGGCAATGGGGCCAGCTGCAGGCTGGCGGCCTGCTCCAGTTGCTGTTTCGCCACGCTTCCCACCACCCCCTGGCTGAGCATGCGCTGCTGGGCCTGGCGCAAGGCCTGATTCCAGGCCGCGCGTTGCTCTGGGTTCTGGGCCATCAGCCAGTCCTGCTCAGGCGGCGCCAGCTCCAGCGGGGCCACCCGGTCCTGGGGGCCTGCGGCCACCTGGGCCAGTTCCTGGAGCTGGCGCTCCAGGCGTTGCTGCAGTTCGACGTTGGCCTGGCGATCCACAACCTGCACGTTGGTGCGGGTTCCCAGCTGGGAGCGGCGTCGTTCCAGGGCGTCCGTGTCGACCACGGTGGCTTCCCGCGGTGCCACAGCACTGAACGGGGCCGGGATGCCCGGCCGCAGAATCGGCTCCACCAGCCAGGGCCAGCTCGAGACCAGGGCCACCAGGGCGCAGACCAGCAGCACAGCCAGCCAATCCCTGATCTTCCAGCAATACAAGGCCTGACGCGGCGATTCCCGCCGCAGCCATTGGCGCCAGGTTCGTTTGGCGCGAGCCAGGTGCAGCACCATCTCCGCCGCCGGTCCACCAACGCTAGCGAGGCGTGCCGCGGCGGCCGGGTTGTCATGCTGGTACAACCTGAGCACGCCGGCGATGGCTCTGTCCCTCGATGGTCGTCAACTGGCGGCGGAGCTGGAACAGCGCCTCAGCGCGCTGATCGCCGCCAATCTCCAGAAGGCCGGTCGCCCGCCCGGACTGGCGGTGTTGAGGGTCGGCGAAGACCCCGCCAGCGGGGTTTACGTGGCCAACAAGGAAAAGGCTTGTCTGCGGGTGGGAATTCGCAACCTCGGCGCCCATCTGCCCGTGGACACCACGCCCGATCAGGTGCTGGCCGTGATCCGACGATTGAACGAGGATCCAGAGGTGGACGGCATCCTGCTGCAGCTTCCCCTTCCCCCCGGCCTGCCCGAGGCGAGCTTGCTGGCGGCGATTGATCCGGAGAAGGACGCCGATGGGCTCCACAGTCTCAACCTCGGTCGTTTGCTCAAGGGGGAGCCCGGTCCTCGCAGTTGCACCCCAGCCGGGGTGATGGCCCTGCTGCGGCGCGCCGGCATCGCTTTAGAAGGCGCCAGGGCTGTTGTGGTCGGCCGCAGCATCCTGGTGGGCAAGCCGATGGCCCTGATGCTCCAGGCTGCCAATGCCACGGTGACCGTGGCCCATTCCCGCAGCCGAGATCTGGCCGCACTCACGCGCGAGGCCGAGGTGTTGGTGGTGGCCGCCGGACAGCCGTTGCTGGTGGGTGCTGAGCACGTCAGAGCCGGGGCCGCGGTAGTGGATGTCGGCATCCACCGCCTGGCTCCAGACCCAGCGGCCGGCCCGGCGGCCCGCGGGCGGCTTTGCGGTGACGTGCGTTTTGCGGAGGTGGAGCCGATCGCCGCGGCGATCACGCCAGTGCCCGGTGGTGTCGGCCCGATGACGGTGACGATGTTGCTGCTCAATACGGTGACCAGTTGGTGGAAGCGCAGCTCAGCGGCGCAGCCGGGAGTTGACAATCCGTTGGCGGATCTTCTTGTTTGAGTGCCATGCCGTGCGATGGCCTGAGAGAATCCCGGCCAACGCGCTGGTACCGATGGCCGTGGCGGTGAGCACGGGTTTTGATTTCGCTGCCTACCTGGAGGCCTCGCGCTTGCGTGTCGATGCGGCCCTTGATGGCGCCCTCGGACCGGAGCGGCCGGAGTCACTGCGGGAGGCGATGCGCTACTCCCTGCTGGCCGGCGGCAAGCGCCTGCGCCCGATCCTCTGCCTGGCCAGCTGTGAACTGGCTGGCGGAGACAGTGCCCTGGCCCTGCCCACCGCCGTGGCCCTGGAGATGGTCCACACCATGTCGTTGATCCATGACGACCTTCCCGCCATGGACAACGACGACCTGCGCCGCGGTCGCCCCACCAATCACAAGGTGTTCGGCGAAGCCAACGCCATCCTTGCCGGTGATGCCCTGCTCACCCGCGCCTTCGAGATGGTGGCGCGACGCAGCCCGGCGGTGCCGGCCGAGCGCTTGCTGAAGGTGGTTGGTGAGCTCTCTCTGGCCGCCGGTGCTCCTGGACTGGTCGGCGGCCAGGTCGTGGATCTGGAATCGGAGGGCCAGCCGGTGGATCTGGGCACGCTCGAGTACATCCATCTGCATAAAACAGGGGCGCTGCTGCGGGCCTCGGTGCTGAGCGGTGCCCTGATTGCCGGCGCCCCGGAGCCCCTACTCGATGCCCTTGGCCGGTTCGCCCGCGGCATCGGCCTGGCGTTCCAGATCATCGATGACATCCTCGATCTGACCGCCAGCAGTGAGGTGCTCGGCAAGACCGCCGGCAAGGATCTGACGGCCGACAAAACCACCTATCCCAAGCTGCTTGGGCTGGAGGAATCCCGCCAGCGGGCTGATTTGCTGGTGACTGAAGCCAAGCAGGCCCTTCTCCCCTGGCAGGCCAAGGCCCAGCCCCTGCTCGCTCTGGCTGACTACATCACGAGTCGGGATCGATGAGCGTGCTCTCTGCGGGAGGCTCGATTCCCCAGCAGCTGCTGGGCAACGGCGTGCTGGCCTGGGCCCTGGCGGCCTGTGGCCTGGCCCAGCTCGCCAAAGTGCTGGTCGAACTGGTGCTGTATCAACGCTGGCGGCCGGCGGTCCTGCTCGAAACCGGCGGAATGCCGTCGAGTCACTCGGCCCTGGTCACCGGCGCAGCCGCCGGCACCGGCTGGCAGCTGGGCTTTGATGACCCCCTCTTTGCCCTGGCCTGCGCCGTTGCCTTTGTGGTGATGTACGACGCAACCGGTGTGCGCTACGCCGCCGGCCTGCAGGCCAAACGGATCAACAGCCTTCCTGCGGCGCTCTGGCAGGAGGCCAGCGTGAATCAACCAACAGACCTCCCAGCAGACCAACCGGCAGATCTATCGGACAAGCTTCCGGTCACGGCTGCGGCAACGGCGCTTCTCAAGGAAACCCTGGGCCACACCCGCCTCGAGGTGCTCGTCGGCAGCCTGATCGGTCCGGCGATCGCCCTCTGTGGCCTGGCCTTGGCCGGCTCCCCCCTGCAGATCGCCCGGGGCTGGGGCTGGCTTCCCATCGGTTGAGTGGCTCGGATCGGTTGAGGGGCCCCGGTCCGGCCGCAGCGGTTGCGCTCACCGCCGGCCAGCAACGGGCCGTTGAGGCCTTCGTCAGCTGGCTGGCCAGGCCTGCGGATGGCACCCCCTTCGTGCTCAGTGGCTATGCCGGCACCGGCAAGACCTTTCTGTCGATGGCGTTTCTGGCCCATGTTGAGCAGCTTGGCCTCTGCTGGACGGTGGTGGCCCCGACCCACAAGGCGGTCAGCGTGCTGCGCCATTACCTCGACCTCAGCGGCTTGCGGGCCACCTGGCATCCCTCCACCCTGCACCGCCTGCTGCGGCTGAAGTTGCGGCGCCAGGGTGGCCGCGAAGTCTGCGAGGCCACCGAGCAGACGGCTGTGGCCCTCGAACACCTGGGCCTGGTGCTGATCGATGAGGCCTCGATGGTGGATGGCCAGCTGCTGGAGATCGCCCTGCAAGGCGCCCATCCCTTTGCCACCCGCCTGGTGTTTGTGGGTGATCCGGCCCAGTTGCCCCCCGTTGGCGCCCCCTCCAGTCCGGTGTTTGAGATCGAGCGGGCCCACCGCTGCGCCCTGAGCGAGGTGGTGCGCCACCAGGGGCCGGTGCTTCGCCTCGCCACTGGCCTGCGCGAGCAGCGCCTGCCTTGCCGGCTCCCGCCCCTGCTTCCGGTGATGCGCCAGCAGGGAGGGCTGGTGGCGCTGCTGGAGCGTCAGCCCTGGCTGGAGGCGGCCCAGGCCGCCCTGCGCCGGGCGGCCGAATGTGACAACCCCGATCAGGCCCGGATCCTCTGTTACACCAACCGCTCGCTTGAGCAGCTGGTGCCCCTGGCCCGTCGCGCCATCCATGGCGCCATGGCTGATCAGTTGCCGGTGCTGCCCGGCGAAGTGCTGCTCACCCGCCAGGCGGTGATGGCACCGGCCTGCCCGCAGGGTGAGGAGGGTGGCGAAGAACCCGACATGGTGCTGGCCTCGAATCGGGAGCTGGTGGTGCGCGATGTCACTCCGGAGCGCTGTGACCTGGCCGGCTTCGGCGTCAGTGGCGGCCCCGTGATCGACACCCAGGTGGTGGCTGTGGAGAGCAGCGAGACGCCACTCTCGCTGCGGCTCCTTCCCCCGCCTGGATCGTTGGGGCGCCGGCAGCTTGAGGCGGTGCTGGCCCGCCTGGCGGCGGAAGCCCGCGAGGCGGGCAAAAAAGAAGGCCGCAGCCTCTGGCGGCGCTACTTCCTGGTGCGCGATTCCTTCGCCTCACTGGGTCCTGCTGCTGTGATGACCGTGCACCGCAGCCAGGGCAGCAGTTTCTCCGAAGTGTTCATCGATGCCGATGTCTTCTGGCCCCGCGATCCCCTGCTCCGCCGTCAGTTGATCTATGTGGCGGTCAGCCGGGCCCGTACGGCGGTCTGGATGGTGGGCTCCAAAGGCAGCGAAGCCGACGCGGACCACTGGCGGCGCTGGTTGGAGGAGGAGGAAACAGGCGATGGCTAAGGGCCCGATCAACTCAGCTTCAGCCGAACTCAGCCTCAGCTCAGCCGCAGGCCCTCGATCCCTTGCCAGCCCAGGTAGCCGGCCAGCGCCAGGCTGAGGCCGCCCACCACCAGATCGCTGCGTGCCAGCAGCAGGGCCTTGCCCCGCTCCAGCAGCGGCAGGATCCCCTGCCGGTTCAGCACCACAGCCAGGTAGGGCAGCAGCAACAGCAGGCTGGCGGCCACGGTGAACAGGGCCGCGAGGATCCACTCCTGGCGCCAGGCCAGCCCGGCGGCGAGCAGGGCGGCGGCCGCCTTGGCCACCAGAAAGACATCGTCGGGGCTGATCACTTCGAGGCCCGCACTGGCGCCGATCAGCAGCGGCAACGGCAAGCTGCTGAGGCGATCGAGCTGTTTGGACCAGGCCGGCGGCTCCTTGAGACCCTGCTTGCTCGGCAGCAGTTCGCGCAGCCCGAGGGCCAGCAGGGCACCGGCACCGAGCAGGTCCAGGCCGGTGCGGTGGCTGGTGCCCTGCTCCATGCTCAGCAGAAAGCCGTGGCCCACGGTGAGCAGCAGGCCCACCATCAGCGCGATTGTCACCATCCAACCGAGCACGAACAGTCCTCCCCGCCGCAACGGGTTGGCACCGAGCAGCAACAGAAACAGCAGGCCGATGTGGATCGGGCTGAGGCTGACGCCGCTGCCATAGGCGATCAGCTCGCCCCAGAGACCGACCTGGTTCATCGGCTCAGCTGGCAGGGGTGGGGGCATTCCAGCGCAGGATCACCCGTTGTTCCCGTTCGTGACCGAGCACGCTGACCGTACCGGTGGCCAGCGACAGCAGGCCGCCGCCGGCGGCCCCCAGGCCCAGCCAGCAACCCCCCAGGGCCCGCAGGATGTGTCCGTGGGCAAACAGCGCCACCCGTTGGCCGGGAGCCGGCACCAGGGCCAGGGCCAAGGCGATCACCCGCTGGCAGCGCTGATCCACCTGGGCCACACTCTCGCCGCCTGGGCAACCATGGCTCCAGGCACTCCAACCGGGGATCTGCTGGCGAATTTCGGCGGTGGTGATGCCCTCGTAGTCGCCGTAGTCCCACTCGCGCAGATCCTCACAGGGCAGGGCGGCGCCGGCCAGCCCCGCCAGCTCGCAGGTCTGACGGGCCCGCAGCAGCGGGCTGCAGAGCACCGCTGCGAAGCTGAGGGGAGAGAGCACCGAAGCCAGGGCGCGGGCCTCGTCTTCGCCATCGGGCAACAAGGCCAGATCGGTAGTGCCGGTGTGGCGCCCCTGGCGGGCCCAGGTGGTGGCGCCGTGGCGTAACAACCACAGCTCCGACGTGGGGTGTTGGTGGGAGGTCGTCAAGGGTCGATTGGTGAAAAACGAACGGCGTGCCGGCTTCAGGTTGCCGCATGGGCGGGGGCCAGCGGCTGGGCGGCGGCGGCGGCGGCCCCCAGGCGATGGCAGATCTGGGCGCAGCCGCTCCAGTGCAGGTGCAGCCAGCTGGCATGCAGGTTCGGCCGGCTCCAGCCCTCCGGCCGTTGCGGCCAGCCCCAGCCTTCGAGCTGCCAGAGCGCTGGCTCCGCCCCAGGCCGCCTGAGGCCCGCTGGCTGCAGCTCCCAGCGGTGGAATTCGTGGCCGCAGAGGCTCTCCCCCTGGCGGACCAGCAGGCCGTCGGCCAGGGGGCTGGCCTGGCGATAGCCCAGCTGCAGGGCGCCGCGCCGGGCTGAGAACGGCAACAGCCCCGCCATGGCGTGGGCCCCGCCGTTGTCGTCCACCAGCTGCTCGCCGAGCAGCAGCAGGCCGCCGCACTCGGCATAGATCGGCAATCCGGCCGCGGCGGCACGGCGCAATTCAGCAAGGCTGCGGCCACTGGCTGCCAGAGCGGCGGCGTGCAGTTCTGGGTAGCCCCCAGGCAGGATCACGCCCTGGCAGCCGGCTGGCAGGGGCTCATCGGCCAGCGGTTGCCAGGGCAGCAGCGCCAGGCCGAGCCCGGCCAGCAGCTCACTGGCTTCGGGGTAGCGGAAGTGAAAGGCGGCATCGCTGGCGATCGCCAGGCGCACCGGCTGGACCTTGGCGTTGGCCTGGGACTGGGCCCGCGGCTGAGGCTGCGGGCTGGCCTGCTTCAGGCACCAGCGAATCGGATCCTGGCTGTGGCCCGCAGGGCCTGGGTTGGGCGGCGGCTCCAGCAGCGGCAGCAGCCGGCCGAGATCGAGGTGGCGCTCAGCCAGATCGGACCAGGCCTCCAGGCTGGACTCGACGTCTTCGAGCTCGTGGGCGGGGAGCAAGCCCAGGTGCCGTGAGGGCAAGTTGAGGCTGGGGTGGCGGGGCAGCACCCCCAACAGCGGCATGGCGATGGCCGCCAGGGCTTCGCTGAGCAGGGCCTGATGTCGCTCGGTGCTGACGCCGTTGAGCACGACCCCGGCAACGTGGAGGCTGGCGAGATGGTCGCGGAAGCCGCTCACCAGGGCGGCCACGGATCCAGCCTGGCGGCTGGCCTCCACCACCAGCACCACAGGCAGCTCAAGGCTCAAGGCCAGTTCAGCCGAGCTGCCCTCCAGGCCAGGTCCCCGGCCATCGAAGAGGCCCATCACCCCTTCCACCAGGCAGTGATCGGCCTGCCGCCCCCACCAGGGGAAGCTGCGCTGCACCCAGTCGGAGCCACAGAGCAGTTTGTCGAGGTTGCGGCAGGGCCGGCCGCTGGCCAGGCTGAGCAGCTGGGGATCGAGGTAATCCGGTCCCACCTTGAAGGTTTGGATCGTCTCGCCCCGCTGGCGCACCAATGCCGTCAGGCAGAGGCTGAGCAGGGTTTTGCCGCTGCCGCTGCAGGGGGCCGCAATCAAACAGGCCATGCCGGCGGGTCGTCGGGACGCGGATCAAAGAGGCAGCAGCTTGGCAGCCAGGGGCGCGGCGGCGGCGAGCAGGGGATTGGTGGAGTCGTGTCCACCGCTGAGCAAGCGGGCCATCTCCATCTCCTCGCTGTCCCCCGAGACGCTCACCACCTCCTCGGCCAGTTCCATCGTCGCCACCCCACCGGCTTCGAGGCGCATGCAGCCGCCCGATTCGGAGCAGAGGATCACGCACAGCGGTTTTTTCCCCTGCGGGCAACAGATCAGCCGCAGACCAACGAGGGCACCGGGATGGCTGTTGGGAATCCCCACGGGAACGGACATCAGCCGCACCTGGACGCTCTCGCCATCGGAGCGCTGGAATTCAGCTCCGATGCCCACATCCAGGCCGTCGGCGGGGATCTGGTAGCTGTTCAGAAGATGCCAACCGAGCCGATCGGCGATCCAGGCCGCCAGCAGCAAGCCCTGCACCGGGTGCGTTCCTTCCACGTCGATGTCGAGCTGCACCACCTTGTTGAGGGCCTCACGGCGGCCGGGCGGATCGAAGACCATCGCCAGGGATTCGGTCCAGCCGCGCTGCCGCAACCAGTTGAGGTCGTTCACCGCTCGTCCGGTGGCGATCATGTCCACCAAGACATCGAGGCAGCGGCGGGGATTCCCGATCGAGCTGTCGAGCACAACCCGCCGGTTGGGCAGAGCCAGGGCTTCGAGCAGATCGGGGGATTCATCGAGAGATCCGTTCCACCACACCCAGCAAGGGAGCTCCTCCGCCACCAGCGGACCCACAAGGGCCAGGCCTTGCTCGATGGCGCCCTTGCCGCCCCGCAGTACGACCACGTCGCCACAGGCCGGTGGGCTGCCACTGCTCTCCTCCGGTAGGGGGCAGTAGGCGGCCACCAGCGTTTCCAGCGGGTGGTCTTCGCGCAGGGTCGGGGCCAGGGTGATCAGCCGGCGCGGGCGGTGGGCACTTATCGCCTGGTCCACAAACTGACCGCGCAGATCCTCGGCCTTGTGTTCACCCGGTTGCTCACCCAGGGCGTGGGACAGCTCGGGGGCCATCGGAGCGGTGCAGAGCGGCAAGCCGCAATCCGCTGTGACCGAGCGGGCGGCGGCGAAGAGCTCCTTGTTGAGCAGGCCGTTGATCGGCCCGTCGATGTGGCCGGTGCGGATCAGCTGCTGCTGCAGCCACGACGGCTCCCAGACCACCAGGGTGAAGGTGGAGGCTCCGGTGGAGGCGTCGAGTTCGCTGCCCCACAGATGCTCGAGATAATTCGGCACCTCGTCAGGGGAGAGTTCGAGCGGGGCCTGAAGGGTGAGCTGGGGGGACATCGGGGCGAGCGCAGGGAGGGTCGGCGGTTGGTCAGGTGTCTGGAGCTCAGGGACGGCGCCACATCAGGCCGTCGGAGGCCAGCAGGCTGTCGGCGGCACCGGGTCCCCAGGTGCCGGCCTCGTAGGGCTGAACCGGCAACTGCCAGGGGCTGTCCTCGATCAGCTCCAGCAGCGGCGTGTACAGCCGCCAGGCGGCTTCCACTTCATCCGCACGGGTGTAGAGGGTGGGGTCACCCAGCATGGCGTCGGCCAGCAGGCGCACGTAGCCCTCGTCAGACGGTTCCCCGAAAGATTCGTCGTAGGAAAAGTGCATGTCGACCGGTCGGCTGCGCATGCCTGAACCCGGCGCCTTCACATCAAAAACAAAGCCAGCGCCTTCATCGGGCTGGATGCGCAGGATCAGCTGGTTGGCCGTTGGGCTGCCGCCGGCGGCATCGAAGAGGTGGACGGGAGCTTCCCGGAAGGTGAGCACCACCTCGGAGAGCCGCTTCGGCAGGCGTTTGCCCGTGCGCAGATAGAAGGGCACGCCTTGCCAGCGCCAGTTGTCGATGAACAGCTTCATCGCCACATAGGTTTCGGTGGTGCTGTTCGGGTTCACGCCCGGCTCGTCGCGGTAGGCCTTGAACGGGTCGCTGGGGCTGCCGCCGGCGCTGTACTGCCCGCGCACGCAGCATTTCCAGGGCTCCGTGTTGTTGGCCAGGCGGGCGGCCTGCAGCACCTTGGCCTTTTCGTTGCGGATCGCTTCGGGGTCGAAACGGCCTGGCGCTTCCATCGTGGTGAGCGCCAGCATCTGGGTGAGGTGGTTCTGGACCATGTCGCGCAGGGCGCCGGAACTCTCGTAGTAGCCGGCCCTTTCCTCCACCCCCACGGTTTCAGCGGCGGTGATCTGCACGCTGGAGATGAAATTGCGGTTCCAGATTGGCTCGAAGATCGTGTTGGCGAAGCGCAGCACCAGAATGTTCTGGACCGTCTCCTTGCCCAGGTAGTGGTCGATTCGGAAGACCTGATTCTCCTGGGCGCAGGCCCGCACGATCCGGTTGAGCTTCTCGGCGCTGCCGTAATCGCGGCCGAATGGTTTTTCGATCACCACCCGGCTGCGCTTCGGGTCGCTCAGCAGGCCGGCGTCGGCGAGGGCGCGGCAGCCGCTGCCGTAAAAATCAGGTGAAACGGAGAGATAGAAGGTGCGGTTGCCCCGCGTGGCCCGCAGGCGGTCGAGGCCATCGAGGCGATCGGCCAGGCGCAGAAGCTGCTCGCTCTGCTGCAGGTCGACCGGTTCGTAGTAGAGGTTTCCAGCGAATTGCTCCCAGTCGCGGGGGTGATCACGGATCGTGTCAGCCAGCGCCTCGGCCATCTTGCCGCGGAAGTCGTCGTCACTCCAGGGGCGTCGAGCACAGCCGAGGATGACGAACTCGCTGGGCAACCGCCTCTGGCGGAACAGCTCGAACAGCGCAGGCACAAGCTTGCGGTGGGTGAGATCGCCGCTGGCACCGAAGATCACCAGGCACTGGGGCGAGATCACGCGCTCCTGGCGCAACCCGACCCTGAGTGGATTGGTGAGGGTGCTGGTCATGGAGAGGGCGTCATTCAGGCTGATCTACCCACAAAAGCTGGCAGGACGGCACCTGCGCAGCGTTGCCGGCAGATTTGTGCTGGTTTCGGCAAAAAATGGCCTGCCCGTAGGCAAGCCAAGAGCGTCAAACCCAGCGGCTGAAACCCGTTTCAGTAGGTCTCGACGTGCCAGCGGTCAGCCTTCTTGAGCTGGGGACGGAGCACGCTCCAATCCAGCCCCTTGGCGGTGGCAGCGGCGGTCATGGCTTCGTCGATGCCTGGCTCCATGCCCCTGAGGCCACACATGTAGACGTGGGTCTTGGGATCCTCGATCAGATTGAAGATTTCCTCGCCGTGTTCGGCGACCCGGTCCTGGATGTACATCCGCCCACCGGAAGGATTTTTCTGCTCACGGCTGATCGCCTTGGTGTAGCGGAAGTGGTCAGGGAACTCGGTGAGATACGACTGGAGATCCTCTTCGTAGAGCAGGTTGGGGGTGGTGGGCACACCCATGATCAGCCAGGCCTTGCCGCGGAACTGATAGCCAGGATTCTTGGCACGTTCACCCGGATCGAACATGCGGCGCAGGTAGGCGCGCATCGGGGCGATGCCGGTGCCGGTGGCCAGCATGATCACATTGGCCTCCTCATCGGCAGGCAGCAGCATTTCCTTGCCCACTGGGCCAGTGATTTTCACCTTGCTGCCTGGCTCAATGTCGCAGAGGAAGCTGGAGCAGACCCCGTAGATGGTCTCGCCATCTTTTTCGTACTGGAGCTGGCGGACGCAGAGGGAAACCGTCTTGTCTTCCAGGCCGTCGCCATGGCGGGTGCTGGCGATTGAATAGAGCCGCAGTTTGTTGGGCTTGCCGTTGGCGTCTTCGCCGTCGGGAATGATGCCGATGCTCTGGCCTTCCACGTAGTGGAGATTGCCTTCGGAGAGGTCGAAGGTGATGTGGTTCACCCGGCCGATCGCCCCTTCGGCCACCAAGGGATAGTTGCCCAGCACGGTGCCGAGGTAGGGGGCCTTCGGCTTGTAGAGGTTGACGGGTGGTGCCTCGTGCGCGCTGGTGGTGGTCACGGTTGGAGAGGGGGTGGTGGGAACTGGGGCGGAGGCTTCAGCCTCGGGGGAGTCCCCGATCGGCGTGACCGAAAGAAGGCGAGCCCCCTGCTGGTTGATCAGACGGAGGGTGGCTTGCATCTGGCTGAAGCAGACGCTGAGGCGTCGCTCGGCGGTTCGTTGACTTGGACCGCCCAGTCCCTGAACCACAAGGGTGAACATGCGGGAATCGCTCTGGCCAAGCGCTGCTGTCGAGGTGCGCATTCAGCCACCGTTCCTGAAAATGCGCCCAAATCATAGGCAAGCCTGATCAGGCAGGCAATTCCAGGCCTTGCCCACCAGCGCCCAGATCGGCAGGGTTAGGTTTGGGTTCTGACATCGGGGTGTAGCGGCCCTCACCTCCCAACCCCCCGAGTTCGGCGTTTCTCTCTTGGCGCAACTTTCGGCCTTCGGTATTGCCCCCCAGCCTCGACTGGATCCGAACCAGCCGGCCTGTGATCTCGACACGATTCAGCAGGACATGGAGCGCTTGCCCCAGGGTGTGCGCCGCCTCGCCGTGCAGCTGCGCCTGGATCTGCAGCATGCCCTGGTCTGGGACGTCATCACCGATTACGAAAACCTCAGCCGCTTCATCCCCAACCTCGCCACCTCCCGCCTGCTCTGGCGCCGCGGCGCCCGGGTGGGCTTGGAGCAGGTCGGTTGCCAGGAGTTCTGCGGTCTGCGCTTCAAGGCTCGCGTTGAGCTCGAGTTGACCGAAAAGCCCGAGGAAGGCCTGCTTCACTTCGCGATGACCCAGGGTGATTTCCGGCGCTTCGAGGGGGCCTGGCGGGTGAGCGGTGATCGCCTGGGCTCCAGGCTTCTCTACGAACTGACGGTTCAGGGGCGCCAGGGCATGCCGATCGGCCTGATCGAGCAGCGACTGCGTGAGGATCTGGCCGCCAATCTGCGGGCCGTGCAGCGGGAGGCCCAACGTCGGGCCAGCCAAGGCCTGCCGCAGCAGTTCTGAGCCTGAACGAGGCCTCTGAATCAGGTTTGATCGCGAACGCAGGGTCAGCCGTTGTTCGCTGCAACTAGCAGCGCTTGATCATCAGAGCCCGTAAGCACTGATTAACCCTTTCTAACTGCGAGTTTGTTTTCGCACAAAATAAGAGCCAAAGAAGAGGAAAAACCTCGAAAACTAACCATTTAAATCAGAAATAGCTAACCAGCATAGCTGGATGGTTGCGCAATCGCTGTGAACAGCGAATCGCCGTTAATAGCCAATGGTTGTCAATCGAAAAGTCAGCAAAAACGCTTCGACCTCTTCGATTGAATACCCCCAAGGGGATTCGAACCCCTGTCGCCTCCGTGAAAGGGAGGTGTCCTAGGCCTCTAGACGATGGGGGCAAGGCCACGGGGCACAGCGTTTAAGCCAGGCGGGCCGTGGTTGGAAACTACGGTTTGGAGTGGCCCTTCGTCAAGGCGGACTCTGGGCCAGGGCGTGCTGGCCTTTCCAGGTCGGGACGGTGAAGTGAAAGCAGGCTCCCTCGCCTGGCTCCGAGACCACCCAACTGCGACCGCCGTGGGCCTCGGTGATTCGCCGGCACACCGACAGACCCACCCCGAATCCCGATGTGGTGGCAGAGGTCTGGGGGAGGCGGACGCGGTCGAGGAAAATCCGTTCCTGTTCTTCCCTCGGGATTCCAGGGCCGGTGTCGCAGATTGACACCTGAACCCACTGGCTGGTCCGGTGCAGGATTCTCAGCGTCACCTGCCCCCCTTCAGGGGTGAATTTCAGGGCGTTTTCGAGCAGGTTCAGCAGGACCTGGCGCATGCGCCGTTGGTCGGCGAAGACATCAGGCAGGTCGGCGGGAACATCGGCCAGGAGTGTCAAGTCCCGGCCCACCCAGAGTTTTTCGAGCTCCAGCAGGGCTTCCGCTGCCACTGAGCCGAGATCCAGGCGCTGGGGATTGAACAGGGCTTCCCATCGGGTCGTGCCCTCCTCCAGCAGGTCCTTGGAGAGATGCTCGATGTCGTCGAGCCGGCGGTTCAGCACGTCCTTGCAGCGGCTGTTGTCGATCTGTCCAAGCTGCAAGCTCTGCAGGGCCAGTTTCGCGGCGGTCAGGGGCGTGCGCAGTTCATGGGCGACCATCCGCAGCCGCCGTTCTTGCACCCCGAGCCGATTAATCAGTGTTTCATTCTCCTGGCGCAGCACCAGCAGCTGGTCTTCGAGCTGGAGTTCCCGCTGGCTGCGGCTGCCATCGTTCTCGACCGGGCGCAGGCTCATTCCCAGGCCGCTCACCATCTCCAGCTGCTGCCAACGGGGCAACCAGCCCTTGAGTTGCTCGAGGATGGTGTTGCCGGCGAACACCTGACGAGGCGCTGGGTGGAGCTTGACCACGGCGGGGGTGGCCACCAGGCGATAGAGCTCCAGCAACTCGGGGCGTTTGGCTGGATCGGCGATCTGAAGATTCAGCTCGAAGCCATAGTCATGACTCTCCAGAAATTGGAGAACCCCGCGCAGGCCCGGCGAGCTCAGGTGCTGGGAGGTCGCGACAATCAGCAGCGTCAGGGCTTGACGGGTTGCAGGAGCTGCTTCCTGATCCAGGGTGATGGGGACCATGTCCCCTGAGCCGGGCACCAGTCACAGAACCAAAACTTGGATCCAGCCTATGGCTTATTGGGGCAAGTCCTGGGTCCAGTCCAAGGTCAGCCACTCCATGGGCTGCACTCCTGGTGGATTGATGTCCCGCTGATCATGGTTCAGCATGGGGGTTGATGATCACTCTTGCTTTGCGACTTCCCTCTCGTTGGAGCAGCCGTCTGTTGGCGGCCTCCCTGATGATTGTCCCCCTGACGCTGCTGGTTCCCGAGGCCCAGGCCGCGCCGGCCACCGAAGCGGAGATGTCGCTTTACACCAGGATTGCGGCTGTCAACGTCTGCATTTCACGCAGCGCCAAGGTTGAATTCGATACAGCGGTGGGCATCGCCGGCGAAACCATCGCCCAGGTGATTCAGGGGCTGCATGGGGGCTTGATCCAGCAGGTGGGCACCAAGGCACTCACGATCGAGGAGATCCGGCGTGGGTCCACCAATTCCGCAGTGATCGGAGCCGTCGAGATTTGCCCCAAGGAGGTCCCTGCCGATGTGGTCAAGCGGGTGCAGGACGCGATCAAGCAACAGGGTGCTGGCGGAGCCCGGCCTCCAGCTCCGTAAGTGGCGGTTGCATTCAGACGTAGCTGGAGGCCTTCTCAGTTGCACTTTGATCGGGGACTGGGGCTTTGCTGATGGCATCCCTTCGGGGATCTCCACCGCCTCACACGCCATGGTCTTCACGCTCTCGCTTCGCTCTCAGGCACCGGCCGCCTTGGCCGCCGCTGTTCTTGGTCTGGTGCTGGCTGTTCCTGCCGAAGCCCTCGCCGGCTCGAGGTCTTGGCAGAATCAGGCCCCCGTCTCTCTGGCGAGGAACTTCCCGGCCCCCTTCCAGGATTACCCCAGCCAACGCATCAACTCGGCCCCCTATCAGCAGGGCCCAAGCAGCTGGCAGGACGCCCAGAATCTTCAGCAACGCTGCTCGATCGGCCGCTTAGTCGGCGGTGTTCTCGGCGGCGGCCTCGGTTACGCCGCTTCGCGCCAGGACGGTCGCACCTGGGCCGTGCCTCTTGGGGCCCTGCTGGGTTCCCAGGTGGGCTGCAATGCCGGCCAGGGCCGCGACCCCCTGCCCTGGTGAGGGCCGAACGGGGCGCCAGGATCAAGGAAGCGTTGCTTTCCAGACCCGATGAGCCTGGCTCCCCACTGCGTGACCCGGCTGGCCGACTACCAGCCGTTTCCCTATCGCCTCGATCGCACGGACCTGACCGTGCGCCTGTTCTCGGACCAGGCCCTGGTGGAGGCGGCCCTGGCCTTTGCCCCAGCCATCCAGGCCCCGTCACCATCGCCGCCGCTGGAACTGCGCGGCGTGGACCTCGAACTGCTGGAACTGGCCATCGATGGCGAAACCCTGCCGCCGGCGGCCTACCAGCGCCAGGACGACCGGCTGGTGATCCTGGCGCCACCGCCAGGGCCCTTCCTGCTCACCAGCTTGGTGCGCATCCGGCCCCAGACCAACACCACCCTTGAAGGGCTCTACGCCAGCGGCGGACTGTTCACGACCCAGTGCGAAGCCGAGGGGTTCCGGCGGATCAGTTTTCATCCTGATCGTCCTGATCTGCTCAGCCGTTTTCGCGTGCGCCTGGAGGCCGACTGCAGCGACTGCCCGGTGCTGCTCTCCAACGGCAACGGTGTGGAGCAGGGGGAGTTGGAGGGGAATCGGCACTATGCGATCTGGGACGACCCCTTCCCCAAACCCTCTTACCTGTTTGCCCTGGTGGCCGGCCGGCTGGAGGAGGTGCGCGAGACCTTCACCACAGCCTCGGGGCGCAGCGTGCAACTCCGCCTCCACGTGGAGCCCGGCGATGCCCCCTTCACCGCCCACGCCATGGCCTCACTGCAACGGGCGATGGCCTGGGATGAGCGCGTGTATGGGCTGGAGTACGACCTCGATGAATTCAACATCGTGGCCGTGCGCCATTTCAACATGGGCGCGATGGAGAACAAGAGCCTCAACATCTTCAACTCCAAGCTGGTTCTTGCCGATGCGGTCACCGCAACGGACGGCGAACTCGAGCGCATCGAGAGTGTGATTGCCCACGAGTATTTCCATAACTGGACCGGCAATCGCATCACCTGCCGCGACTGGTTCCAGCTCTCCTTGAAAGAGGGTCTTACGGTGTTCAGGGATCAATCCTTCACTGCTGATCTCCATTCCGCTGCTGTCAAGCGCATCGAGGATGTCTCGATGCTGCGCAACACCCAGTTCCGTGAAGATGCCGGTCCAACGGCCCATCCGGTACAGCCTGACCAATACCAGGCGATTGACAACTTCTACACCACGACGATCTATGAAAAGGGCTCGGAGCTGATCCGCATGCTCCACACCCTGCTGGGACACCGCTTGTTCATGGCTGGCATGGCGCTGTATGTGCAGCGTCATGACGGCACCGCCGCCACCTGCGAAGACTTTGTTGCGGCCATGGAAGAGGCCGCCACCGCTGGGGCAGAGAACGGAGAATCGCAATCCGTTCGCTTTGATTTTCAGCGCTTCCGCCGCTGGTATCACCAGGCCGGTACCCCGGTGCTACGGATCGAGCGGCGCTGGGATGGGGCCGGCGGCGTGCTGGAACTCAAGGTGCGCCAGCACACCCTGCCCACCCCGGGGCAGCCGCAGAAGCAACCGCTCGTGATTCCTTTGGCCCTGGGCCTGCTGGGCGCTGGCGGCGAAGAGCTTCCCCTGGGCGCCCAAGGCCTGCTGGTGATCGATCAGGCCGAGCAGATCTTTCGTTTCGCCGATCTGCCCAGCTCCAGCGAGCCGCCGGCCTTGTCGCTGTTGCGGGGGTTTTCAGCGCCGGTGCGGCTGGAGATCGAGCGGCAACGCCCTGAGTTACTGTTGCTCTTCTCTGCCGATTCCGATCCCTTCGCCCGCTGGGATGCCGGTCAGACCCTGCTGCGTCAGGCGGTGCTCAGCCGCGCCGACGGTGAGGCAGACAGCGCCCTGGAATCGGGCCTGATCGCTGCTTTTGAGCGAATCTTGAATGAAGACGACCTGGGCGATGCCAGCCGCAGTTGCCTGATGGCCCTGCCGGGGATGGCCGAGCTTGAACAGGCCATGGACACGCCGGATCCACCGCTGCTCCTGGCGGCCCAGCTGGCCCTGCAGCGGCGCTTCGGTGAAGCCCTCGCCGCCCCGCTTGGCTCGGCCCTTGAGCGTTGCCGCCAGCACTGGGATCAGCCCTGGCCGGCCGGCAATGGCGAGCGGATGCTCACCGCCACCGCCTGGACCTGGCTGGCCGCCGCCGGGGATCGTGGCGTGATGGCGGCGGCGGCGGCCGCGGTGGATGGCCCATCGATGACCCTTGCCCGGGCGGGCTTGCGGGCCCTGCAGCCCTGGGATGGGCCGGAGCGCAGCGCGGCGATGGCCGCCTTCTACGCGCGTTGGCAGGAGAAGCCGGTGATCCTCGACGCCTGGTTCGCCCTTGAGGCCAGCGCTCCTTTCGGCGATGGCCTTGAGCGGGTGCGTGGGCTGCTGGCCCACCCGCGTTTCGATGCGGCTGCTCCCAACTCCATCCGTGCCGTGCTGGGCGGACTGGCCGGCAACCCGCCGGTGTTCCACGCCATTGGAGGTGAGGGCTATCGCTTCATGGCCGATCAGATTGCCGACCTGGATCGCCGCAATCCGATCACGGCCTCGCGCATGGCCAAAATCTTCAGCCGTTGGCAGAGCTACGGCCCCCTTCGCGGCGAACGGATGCGCGAAGCCGCCGCCCGGCTCTCGGCCGCCGAACTCTCAGCGAACACCCGCGAGGTGGTGGATCAGTGCCTCGGCAGCGAAGGGCGCCAATCCTGATCTTGCCGATCCTGATCTCGTAAATCCTGATCTAGGGGAAGGCGCTGGAGTGCAGCTTGCGGAAGCCGGCTTTGCGGGCGGCCGCACCTTCGGGGCCGGCATGGACCCCCCACAGGCCTTCCCAATAGAAGTAGATCACTCCCATTCCTTTGCCGGCCGCCAGCTTCACCTTCTGGTTCAGGGCGGGCATCGGCGTGGTGCGCTTGCCGAAGCCGGCCAGGATGCCGATCTGGACCGGCATGCCCCAGCGGCGGGCCTTGACTAAGGCCGATTGGTCGAGGTCTTTGGCGAACCCATTCACCGAATAGGCGTAGTTCTGAACCACCAGTTCATCCACCAGGTTGCCCAGGGCCCAGATCTCCCAGTCCTGCAGCCAGTGGTTATAGGAGAAGCGGAAGGGCCCGGGCGAAAGGCTGACCACAGAGCCGCTGTGGGAGCGCTTCATCTCACGGCGCAGTTCCCGCAGCAGGCCTGTGAGCTGCTGGCGGCGCCAGGTCATCCATTCTCTGTTGTTGTAATCACTCGGCGGTTCACGGCCGGTGTCTTTGCGGAACAGGGCGCTGGTGTAGGCGTCGTAGCCGAGTTCCACCGGCCAGGCGAAGTGGTCATCGAGCTGGATGCCATCCACGTTGCATCGCTGCACGATTTCGCCGATCAGGCCGATGAACCGGGCCCGCACCCCAGGGTGGGCGGGGTTCAACCAGACCCGCAGATCCTTGAGCGGCGAGGTTTTGAGGTTGGCCCCATGCATGGCGTACAGGGTGCTGCCGTCGCTGCGGCGCAGCAGCCATTCCGGGTGACGGCGCACCACCTCGGCATCGGCCGGCTCCATCAGGCCATATTCGAACCAGGGGATCACCTTCATGCCCCGGCGATGGGCCGCGCTGGTGAGGTGACAGATCGGGTCTAACGAGGCATCGGCCTTGAGCAAGGCCGGCTCCATCGGTGCAAAGCGGCTGCGGTGGAACGTCGCTCCCCGGCTCCAGACATTCGGATAGAGGGTGTTGATCCCGGTGGCGGCCAGTTCGTCGACGGCCTTCTCCAGCCGGCGGCGGTCGTAGTAGAGGGGGCTGGGGCTGTTGGTGAGCCAGACGCCCACCCGGGGGCTGGCCGCCAGGGCCGGCAGGGCGCCAATGCCCTGTAATCCTGCGGTGAGCAGGGTGGTGAGCAGGGCCGGCAGGGCGCCCTTGAGTCGAACCCTCAGGGGCATGGCCATCGGCATGGGCTCCGCCTTTGGGGCGGGGTTCTCGGGCTCTGCGGGAAGGATCGGAGCGATGGTGAAAGCTGTGGCACCAGGGCGGAGAGTATCGGCTCGGACCAGCCCCTGCCAGTGGTGGTGGCCACCAAAGTTCCGGCCTTGGCCTTAGCGGAACATCGAGCTCACCGAGCTCTCCTCATGGATGCGCCAGATCGCTTCACCCAGCATCTTGGCCACCGACAAGACCTGGAGCTGGGGGAAGCTGCACTCGGGGGCAATCGGGATGCTGTTGGTGACCAACACTTCTTCGAACAGGCCCGGTTCGGAGAGACGCTGAATGGCCGGCGGTGAAAACACGGGGTGGGTGGCGCAGGCCAGCACCCTGTGGGCCCCCCGTTCCCGCAACAACTGGCCCCCCTGGGCGATCGTGCCGCCGGTGTCGATCATGTCGTCGATCAAAATTGCGGTTTTGCCAGCCACATCACCGATCACGGTCAGGCTCTCGGCCACGTTGTGACCGGAGCGTCGTTTGTCGATGATCGCCAGTGGCGCATCGTGCATGCGCTTGGCGAAGGCCCGGGCTCTGGCGACGCCACCGACATCAGGGGAGACCACCACCACCTCACCGAGATCACGGGCGGAGAGATAATCCACCAGCACCGGTGATCCGTAGATGTGATCACAGGGAATATCGAAATAGCCCTGGATCTGGGAGGAATGCAGGTCCATGGCCAGCACCCGGTCCACCCCCGAGGTCACCAGCAGATTGGCCACCAATTTGGCGGTGATCGATTCGCGGCCAGCGGTTTTGCGGTCGGCGCGGGCATAGCCGTAATAGGGGATCACGGCGGTGATCTGGCGGGCGGAGGCGCGGCGGCAGGCGTCCACCATGATCAGCAGCTCCATCAGGTGATCGTTCACCGGAGCGCAGGTGGGCTGGATCAGGAAGACATCACAACCGCGAATCGATTCCTGGATCTGGATATAAAGTTCGCCATCGGCGAAGCGTTTGATCACCCTCGGGCCATCCGGAACTCCCAGGTAGGCGCCGATTTCCTGGGCCAATCCTGGATTGGATGTTCCACTGAACAGCCTCAGCCGCCTGGTGTCGTGGGCTGTCGCGCCCTGCTTCACCTGCTCAGCGGTCAAGAAACTGCTCACGGCGGCGGCGATGACGCATGGCTTAGTCCCGATGGTAGAAGCCTGTCGCCGTTAGAACTGCAAAAAATGGCAAAGACAGGGGCCGTAACAGTCCAGCCTGGGCCAATCCGCACCGAGCAACGCCTGATGCTGGTCGGTGCTGGCTGTGACGCCGCGACCACCCTGAAGGCGGCCAGCCGCCTGGCGGACCTGCTGGCCTTGCCGCTGGCCGGCTGGCCCGCCCAGGCTCAGGCCACAGCCACGGCTCGCCTGGCCTCCTTGGCTGAGCGCCATGGCCCCTGGCTGGCGCCGTTGCCGCTGGATCCGGGGCAGTGGATCGAGCCGGATGGCCGCTGGGCCGATTCCCTGGGTTCATGGCGGCAACCCACGCTGCTTCTGATCACCGCAGCCGCTGCCGGCGGTGGCATCCCGGCGGCCTACAGCGCGCTTCTCCATGCCTGCGGGGTGCCCCTGGTGGGCCTGATTCAGTGGGGCGGCCCCTGGGAGGGGCCAATGCGCCGCCGCGAAGGTCTGGCCTGGCTTGGCATGGCTGGAGAGGAGAACCCTGCTTCCGGCTCCGACCAAGACGCCGAGGAGCTGGCCTTGGCCGCAGCCCTGCAGCTGGGCTGGCAGCGCTTGGCGCTGGCTTGAATCAGCCCTTGGGCCAGAGCGGCACGGCCGCACTCTTCTGGAGCTGCCGCAAGGGTTGGTCGGCCTTGCTGGGCCGCGCCAGTGGCAGTTGGTCAAAGCGGATCTGTTTGGGATTGGCCGTTGCCGCACTGAGCAGGCTGAGGGCTTCACCGGTGGAGAGGTTGGTGTCGACCTGCGGAGCCAGTTGGGTCAGCAGCTCTGGCAGCCGAGATCCCTGTTCAGGGCGGGACAGCTGTTGGAAGAGGCCTTCAAGCACCAGCTGCTGGCGGATCCGGCGACCCTGTTCGCCCAGGGATGGTTCCAGGAAGCGAACCATCTGCTCCACCTGATTGCCCCTGAAATTCTGCAGGCCGGCCTGCAGATCCACCTCGAAATTCTGGGTCTTGTCGGTGGAGCGCAACGGTTGCTCCAGATTCATCTCCACGCCGCCCAGCCCATCAACCAGGCTGCGCAGGGCGGCCCGGGGCACCACCACATAGCGCTGGGGTTGACCGGATTCCAGCCCCAGCAGGGCTGCCACGGAGCTGCTGGCCAGGGCTGGCCCGCCCTCTCGATACAACGAACCGAGCGACTGCGGGGGCTTCTCGCCTGGTAGCTGAACGGCCAGGTCGGCGGGAAGGATCAGCAGCCGCAGGGCCCCGGCGGGATCCACCCGTGCCAGCAGCAAGGCGTCGCTGTTGGCGGGCCCTGAAGGGGCGGCGCCATTCCTGGCCTGCCCGAGCAGATCGGCGTCGCTGCCGATCAACAGCACCGTGATCGGGCGAGTGGGCGGAGGGCTCAGCCTGGCGCGCTCTCCTGCCTGGTGGGCGCCGGTTCGCTCAGGATCGGCTTGGGCCCAAACCAGATTGAGCGCGCCGATGCCGCCTGCCAGGCCCAGAGTCGCTGTGGCCAGGACCAGTAGATACGTGCGCCTCGGCGCCTTGCGAGCTCGGTTCCCAAGCTCTTGACCTGCCTTGCTCAGGCTGGAGCTGATTGTGCTTCTCTGGCCGCCGGCCATGGGCGTCGGTTCCCTGGATCGATTTGTCCCACTCTCGCCCAGCCCGTGCAGGCCAGCCCGAACGACCGATAGGTTGTGAGCTCCTATGCCGCTCAACGGCAGGATTTGACTTTGACGACAGCCTCTCTCCCCCCCCACGAACGGGCCAGGCCATTGGCCAAGGGGAGCCCCAAGCCAGCCAAGGATCTCTGCAGTGACTGCGGCCTTTGCGACAGCCGCTGGGTGGCGTATGTCCGTAACGCCTGTGCCTTCCTCAACCAGCAGTTCGAGCGTCTCGAGGAGAAAGCCCATGGCCGCAGCCGTGACCTCAACAACGAAGACGAGCTGTATTTCGGGGTTCACCAGCGCATGGTCAGCGCCAGGCTGGGTCCACCGATCGCCGGTGCCCAGTGGACAGGCATCGTCAGCCGGATCGGGGTGCGGGCGCTGGAAAGCGGGCTGGTGGATGCGGTGCTCTGCGTGCAGCAGAGCCCGGACGATCGCTTCACGCCGGTGCCGGTGCTGGCCCGCACCCCGGAAGAGGTTCTGGCGGCACGGGTGAACAAGCCCACCCTCTCCCCCAACCTTGAGGTGCTGGAGCAACTGCCGGGAAGCGGCATTCGCAGGCTGCTGGCGATCGGCGTGGGCTGCCAGATCCAGGCCCTGCGAGCCGTCCAGGACACCCTCCCACTCGAGCAGCTCTACGTGCTCGGCATGCCCTGTGTTGACAATGTCAGCCGCGCTGGCCTGCAGACCTTTCTGGAGAGCGCCAGCAGCTCGCCGGCCACCGTGGTGCACTACGAGTTCATGCAGGACTTCCGCATTCATTTCCGCCATAGCGATGGCCGCCAGGAAACGGTGCCGTTCTTCGGCCTCGACACGCCCCATCTCAAGGATGTTTTCGCGCCCAGTTGCCTGAGCTGTTTCGATTACGTCAATGCCGGAGCCGATCTGGTCGTGGGGTACATGGGTGCCACTTTCGGCCGCCAATGGCTGGTGGTACGCAACCCGCTCGGCCAGCTGCTGCTGGATCTGGTCGAGCCTGAACTGGAGCTTGCGCCGGTGACCAGCAGCGGTGATCGGCGCGCCGCCGTGCAACAGGGCATCGGCGCCTATGACAAGGCGGTGAAGCTGCCCGGCTGGCTGGCTGAGGTGGTGGGCTGGCTGGTGCAGCGGGTGGGTCCCAAAGGTCTGGAATACGGTCGCTTCTCGATCGACTCCCATTTCACCCGCAACGCGCTTTGGGTGCGCCGCAACCACCCGGAGAAGGCGGATCAGCACATCCCGGCCTTCGCCAAGAAAATCATCAGCCGCTACCGCCTTCCCAGCGCGTGAGCAAGACAGCATCTGGGAAGGCCGCATCCCTGCGGGAACGATCCGAGAAGCAGGTGGCGACGCGTCGTTGCGGCGTCCTGCTCCATCCCACCGCCTTGCCCGGCACGTCTGGCAGTGGCAGTTTCGGGGCGGCGGCCCTGGAATGGCTGGAGTTGCTGGCCGAGCAGGGCATCGGGGCCTGGCAGTTGCTGCCCCTGGCCCCCACCGATGGCACCGGCTCTCCCTACAGCTCTCCCAGTGGCTTCGCCCTCAACCCCTGGTTGCTTGATGGCTCGGAGTTGGTGGCTGGGGGGTTCCTGGCTGCTGACGATCTGAAGGAACTGCCGGCCAGCCGCGACGACCAGCTGGACCTCAACGCCTGCCCGCTGAGGGCTGCGGCCTTCGGGCGGTTGTTGCTGCGGCGCTGGAGCGGCCAACCGGCCGAGCAGCTCCGTGCCTTCCAAAACTGGAGCGACCAGCAGGCCGGCTGGCTGCAGGATCATTGTCGCTTCATGGTGCTGCGCGATCGCCATGGCCAGCAGCCCTGGTGGCTCTGGCCAAAACCCCTGGCCCGCCATGGGCGCTCCGCTTTGCGGCAGCTCGATCGGCAGGAGGCTGACGCCTTGCTTCAAGAAGCGCTGCTGCAATGGCACCTGCAACGCCAGTGGCAACGACTCGCTGACCATGCCGGCGCTTTGGGCGTGCAACTGATCGGCGATCTGCCCTTCTACGTGGCCCATGACAGTGCCGATGTCTGGGCGAATCGTCAGCTGTTTTCGCTGCGTTCTGATGGCTCGCTGTTCAGCCAAAGCGGTGTTCCACCCGACTACTTCTCCGACAGCGGCCAGCTCTGGGGCACGCCGGTGTATCGCTGGTGGCGGCATCGGCTGGGCGGCTTTCGCTGGTGGAGACGGCGCCTGGCGCGCCAACTCCAGCTCTTTGATCTGCTGCGCCTCGACCATTTCCGCGCCCTTGAGGCCTACTGGGACGTGCCCGGCGACGCGACCACGGCCCAGGCGGGCCGGTGGAGACGTTCTCCTGGCCATGCCCTGTTGGGCAGCCTGCTGGGGCCTGGCGATGGACCCCTGCGCCTGATCGCCGAAGACCTGGGCGTGATCACGCCGGAGGTGGAGGCGTTGCGCGATCGCTTTGCCCTGCCAGGCATGAAGATCCTCCAGTTCGCCTTCGACGGCAACGCCGACAACTCCTATCTCCCTGCCAACTATCGGGGTGATCGCTGGGTGGTTTATACCGGCACCCACGACAACGCCACCTGCCTGAGCTGGTGGCAGGACCTCAGCGAGGACCGGCGTCACCAGGTCGGCGAGTTGATCGGCCAGCACATCGACGCGCCCGGCTGGCAGTTGCTGGAACTGGCGCTGGGCTCTTCCGCCGAACTGGCCATTGTTCCCCTCCAGGATTTGCTCCACCTCGATGACCGCGCCCGCTTCAACACGCCTGGCACCAGCACGGGCAACTGGTGTTGGCGGCTGGAGCAGCCCATCGATGCGCTGCGCGGACCCTTGCAGGGTCTCGGCGAACTGGCCCGTCGCTACGGCCGTGAGCCCGCAGCCGGGGACGGAACCGCTGTTTCAGCTGCCGGGGGAATGCGGAAGCGGCCCGGCTGAGTCGCCTCGGCCTTAACTGCCTGACCATCCCAGAACACGGCCGGTCGGCTGGGAGCGGGGTTGAGCTGCAGCTGGATCGGCGGCTGCATCTGCAGCACCAGTTCGCCTCGGGCCGCCTGCAATTGCGTGCGCTCGCCGCTTTCACTGCTCAGGTCGATCCTGGTCGGTTCGGCCAGCTGCAGCCGCAGCACCCCCGCCGATGGCATGGCGTTGCCGCTCTCCAACCCCCGCAGCCGTTGCATCGCCACGCCCCGTTCGGCCAGCCGCAGCGGCCGCAGTTCCGGATAGGCCTTGAGCAGCTCGTCATTGGCATCAGCCGGGCCGTCCTGCATGGCCAGCGGCAGGGGCGACACCGGCCGCAGGGTCAGTTGGTTGGCCGCCGCAAGCCGTTGTTGCTGGATGTTCAGCCCGTAGAGAAGACCGAGACTGATCAGGGCATAGAGCACCGACCCCTGCCAGGTGGTGAAGACATCGATGGAGCCCGGCGTGAATCGGGAGAGGAAGGGCTGCCGGCTGGAATCCCAGCCGTCGTGGACTGGAGGCGCTTGTTGCGGCAGGGCGTTCGCCATGGAACCTGCCGGCATGGCCAGGTGCTGTTCCAGCAGGGGCAGCATCGTGCGCAGGTAAGCCGTTTCCGGCAGTCGCTCCCGCCAACCCCGCTCCAGAGCCTCCAGCACCGGCGTGCTGATCCGGGTCTCGTTGGCCAATTGGCGCAGGCTCAGGCCCCGCGCTTCCCGATGCCGCCGCAGCATCAGACCCACCGTCAGCAAGGGATCGGCTGGGGGTTCTGCCGCCGCCGCCGCCACCGGCTGAGCCCGCCGCAGCCAGCGCCCAAGGGGGCCAGGGAATGAGTAAACGAACCAGGAGGGGGCCATGGAAGCGGATGGGAAGGCGAGGGTCAGCCGTGATCCAGCCATTCTTGGCCGGAAAGGTGCCGCCAACGGCCTTCGGGCAGATCTCCCAGTGTCAGGGCCCCGATCGCCACTCGCTGCAGGTCCAGGACTGGAAAACCCAACAGGGCCGCCGTGCGCCGAATCTGGCGGTTGCGACCTTCGCGCATCCGCAGCTCCAGCCAGGTGTGGTCGCTGCTGTTGCCGGGGTTGTTCAAGACACGAACCGCGACGGGTCGCGACGGCTGGCCATCAATGGGGACCCCTTGGCGCCAACGATCCAGGCAGGCCCGGTCCGGATGGCCACGCAGGCAGAGGTGGTAGGTCTTGCTGTGGGAATAACGGGGATGGCTGAGCTGGAGTGTGAGCGCTCCGTCATTGGTGAGCAGCAGGGCGCCGCGGCTGTGGGCATCAAGCCGCCCGATCGGGTGGAGTCCGGTCTGCTCTGTCAGTTCCCTGGGCAGCAGGTCCAGAACGGTTGTGCGGCCTTCGGGGTCATGGCAGCTGGACAACACCCCGGCGGGCTTGTTGAGCAGAACGGTGAGGCTGCCAGCCGGATTGGGCAGCGGTTGGTTGTCGACTTCGACGCGATCGAGGCGGGAATCGGCCCGATCGCCTAGCTGGGCCACAACGCCGTTGACCCGGACCCGCCCCTCGCGCATCAGCTGCTCGGCATGTCGTCTGGAGCAGAGTCCGGCGCCGGCCAGCAGCTTCTGAATCCGTTCCCGTTCCGCTGCCATCGCTGTTGCCCGGATTGCTTGCGCCAGGAGAGCCAGTCTGCCGGAGCCAGGAGCAGCGGCAGTGGAGGCAGCAGGGGAAGCGCTGCAGAGCATTGCGTGCGGAGATGGTAAATTACGAAATACAAGGGTTTCCTAACTCGCGTACCGGCCCGATGCCTTCTTCTTCCATGGCCGCAGCCGATTCCTCCACGGCGATCATTCCCAGCGCCGACCTGGTGCGCTCCTACCTGCGCGACATCGGCCGGGTGCCGCTGCTCAGCCATGAGCAGGAGATCACCCTCGGCCGCCAGGTTCAAGATCTGATACGCCTTGAAGAGGTGGAGATTGAGCTGAAGATGCGTGCCGGAGGCCAGGCCCCCAGCCAGGCGCAGTGGGCCCAGGCCCTGGGCCTGAGCCAGCCCGTGCTCAAGCGCAAGCTGGCCTGCGGGCGCCGCGCCAAGGAGCGGATGGTGGCCGCCAACCTGCGCCTGGTGGTGAGCGTGGCGAAGAAATACACCAAGCGGAACATGGAGCTGCTCGACCTGATCCAGGAGGGCACGATCGGTCTGGTGCGCGGCGTTGAGAAGTTCGACCCCACCCGTGGCTACAAGTTCTCCACTTACGCCTACTGGTGGATTCGCCAGGGGATCACCCGGGCGATTGCCGAGAAGAGCCGCACGATCCGGCTGCCGATCCACATCACCGAAACGCTCAACAAGCTCAAGAAAGGTCAGCGTGAGCTGAGCCAGGAACTGGGGCGTACCCCGAGCCTGAGCGAGCTGGCGGTGGCGGTGGAGCTGCCGGAAGAGGAAGTGAAGGACCTTCTCTGCCGGGCGCGGCAACCGGTAAGCCTGGAAACCAAGGTGGGCGACGGCGAGGATACCGAGCTGCTCGACCTGCTGCAGGGCGATGGCACCCTGCCCGAGGAAAACGTCGATAACGAGTGCCTGCGCGGAGACATGCGGGCGCTGCTGGAGCAACTGCCGGAGCTGCAGCGCGATGTGCTGAAGATGCGCTATGGCATGGACGTCGCAGAGCCGATGAGCCTCACCTCAATCGCCCGGGAGCTGGGCATGAGCCGCGACAAGACCCGTAACCTGGAGCGCCGCGCCCTCGAAGGCCTCCGCTCCCAGTCCCGTCGCCTGGAGGGCTATCTGGTGGCCTGATCGCCTCAGAAAAACTGGTCGAAGTTGTCGAAGTCCACGGCCTTGAAACTGCCGTCCTGCACCTGGCCCATCAGACGCTCCAGCTGGATCCAGAGGCCACCGGCGGTGAGCAACGACAGCAGGAAGGCCACCAGAAGGGCGGTGCCGCCACCGAAGCCAAACACCTGCAAGCTGCCGCCAATGAACAGGCTGACGCCAAGGATGATTCCGGTGTAGGAGGCCACCGTTTCGGCCGTGCCCAGGGGCAGCAGCGCCAGGCGATCCTGTTTCCAGCCATCCAGCCGGTTCTGCACCAGCTTGGAAAAGGTGAGGCCGCAGAGCAGGCTGATCACCAGGCCCACGCCGGCGAGGAAAAAAGGCGGTTGGCCGATCGGCACGTACTGCAGCAGCATCTCATGGGCGTCGAGATCAGTGAAGCCCCCACCGGAGGCGAGCGCGGTGGCTTCGCTCAGATCGATCGGCTCGGAGATCACGGCGAAAGCAGGCATGGGGTCGGATAGCGACCCTAGCGATCCAGTGCCGTTGTCCCTGCTGCTCAGGCTGCGGGGGCCAGGGGGTTAAGCCGTTGCAGCACTCCGCCCGCCAGCTTGAGCGGGGAAAACGTGCGACGCAACAGATCGAGCAGCGCTTTGAGATCGTCGGTGTGCAGGCGGTTGTCGCGCACCAGCATCAGCAGCAGCCGTTGGCGCAGGCTGTCGCCACGGGGACCGAGCAGCAGGCGCAGCCCGGCTCCGACCACCGGCAGCAGGTCGGCGTTGGCCTCATCCTGTTCGACCACGGCCAGGAGGCTTTCGAGCCGCTGCAGTTGCAGGCGCCCCTGGTTGTCGAAGAGCACCTCCAGCAGCTTTTCGCGCAGCTCGGCGGTGTCCCCTGCCAGCAGCCGGCGGGCCACGTAGGGATAGGCCACCCGGATGATTCGGAAGCTGGGATCAAGCCGCAGAGCCAGGCCCTCCTGGCTGACCACGGCCCGGATGATCAGGGCAAAGCGCGCCGGTACCCGGAAGGGGTAATCGAACATCAACTCGGAGAAACGATCGGTGATCGCCTTGAAGTTGAACGAACCGACGTTTTCACCCAGCTGGCCGCCGAGCACCGTTTCCAGGGCCGGCACGATCGGGGTGAGGTCGGCGTTGCGGCGCAGAAAGCCGAGGGTCTGAAAATCGCCGGCCAGGGCAAGGAAATCCCGGTTGATCAGATGAACGACCGCCGCCGTAAGGGTGAGGCGATCGGCATCGTTGATCGAATCCATCATGCCGAAATCGACGTAGGCCACATGGCCCATCGGACCGGTTTTGCCAGGCAGGGCGAAGAGGTTGCCGGGGTGGGGGTCGGCGTGGAAATAGCCGAATTCCAGCAGCTGCTGCATCCCCGCCATCACGCCGGTGCGGATCAGGGCTTCGGGCTCAAGGTGATGGGACTCCAGTTCGTGGCGATCCTGCAGCTTGATGCCATGGATCCAGCTGGTGGTGAGTACCCGGCGACTGGAGAGCAGCCGCTCCACCTTTGGCACCGTGACGGCTGGGTTGGTGGCGAACAGGGCCGCAAAGCGTTCGGCATTGTCAGCTTCGCGGCGGTAGTCAATCTCCTCAAAAAGGCTTCGCCCGAACTCATCGATGATGTCGCCGAGGCCCACCCCCAGGTTCAGGGGCAGGAATGGCGCGCTGAGCACCGCGAGCAGCCGGATCAACACCAGATCCCGGCGCAGCAGATAGGCCAGGTTCGGACGCAGCACCTTGACGGCCACCCAGTGTCCGCCTGTCAGCTCCGCTTTGTAGACCTGGCCGAGGCTGGCCGCTGCAATCGGATAGGCGGGGAAATGCTCGAAGAGCTGGTCGGCCGGTGCGCCGAGCTCCTCCTCAATGACCGCCAGGGCGATCGCATGGGGGAAGGGCGGGAGGTTGTCCTGGAGCTGGCTGAGCTGCTCGAGCCAGGCGCGCTGCACCAGGTCGGGGCGGGTGGAGAGGGCCTGGCCCAGCTTGATGAAGCAGGGCCCCAGGTCGGTGAGGGTGGTGAGGATGCGTTTCCCCACCTGTTGCTGAACCTTGGCGTCTTGGCTGGTTCCCTGAACCGCCAGCACCACGGCCAGGCCCAGCAATTGCCAGAGCACCACCACCAGCCGGGCGATCAGAATCCAGGGCCGCAACAGCAGCCAACGACGGTCGGCCCGGGGGTCGTAGGAGAAAATCGGGTCCCGATCGGTCGTGAACGGGGGTGCCAAGGGGGCCGGAGCGCGGGTGACGATGGCAGGAGCTCCTGAACGGGCAGGCTCAACAGAACAAACTCTAAGGAGACTTCGGCGGTGACCATGCGCCTGCTGCAGGCCCTTCTTGGCCCGGGCCCCACCCTGCCGCTGCATTTGCCGGCCCATGGGCGTGGCCGGGGGTTGGCACCGGGTCTCCGCCGGCTGCTGGCCGCTTCGCCGGCCCGCTGGGATCTACCCGAACTGTCCTCGATCGGCGGACCCCTGGAGGCCGAGGGGGCGGTGGCGCTGGCCCAGGCCGATGCCGCTGGCCTCTGCGGCGCTGACCATTGCTGGTTCGGTGTGAATGGCTCCAGCGGCCTGCTTCAGGCGGCCCTGCTGGCCCTGGCCCCCCCCGGCAGCCGGGTGTTGCTGCCCCGCAACCTTCACCGCAGCCTGTTGCACGGCTGCGTTCTTGCCCAGCTCCGGCCGGTGCTGTTCGACCTGCCTTTCGATCCCGCCACCGGTTTGTGGCAACCACCGACGCCGGCCTGGCTGGAGCGGGTGCTGGAGCAGGCCGGTTCACTAGCGGCCGTCGTGCTTGTCCATCCCACCTATCAGGGGTTGGCCGGAGACCTGGCGGGTTGCATCGCCCTGGCCCACCGCCGGAGCTTGCCGGTGCTGGTCGATGAGGCCCACGGGGCCCATTTCGGCGCTGCGGGGTTGCCAGCGAAGCTGTTGCCGGTCCCGGCCTTGGCGGCAGGGGCGGACGTGGTTGTGCAGTCGTTGCACAAGGCCGCCGGCGGTCTGGGCCAGAGCGCGGTGGTGCTGCTGCAGGGGCAACGGGTCGAGCCCGAAGCGCTGTGGCGTGGCTTGCTCTGGCTGCAGACCTCCAGCCCCAGTGCCCTGTTGCTCGCCTCCGTGGAGGCGGCCCTCTGCCAGCTTCACAGTCCGCGCGGCGCGCTTCAGTTGCAGCGCGCCCTTGGCATCGCAGCGCGGTTGCGCGAACGGCTGGAGACAGCTGGCCTGCCGGTCGTCGCCAATCAGGATCCGCTCCGTCTGGTGCTGAACACGGCCGCCTTGGGCGTCAACGGCCTGGTGGCCGACGACTGGTTGAGCGAGCGTGGGGTGATCGCCGAGCTGCCCGAACCTGGCTGTCTCACCTTCTGTCTGGGGCAGGTGCCACCGCCGCTGTTGAGTCGGCGCTTGCCCCGTCAGCTCAGCCGGTTGGCTGCGTGCCTGGGCGGTGTGCCGCTGCCGGCCTTTCTGCCGCTGCCGTTGCCGCTGGTGGCCGAGCCGGAGCTGCCCGTTGGCCTGGCCTGGCGTTCTGACAGCGAGGCCGTACCCCTGGCCCAAGCAGTGGGCCGGCTGGCGGCCGAACCCCTGTGTCCCTATCCGCCGGGCATTCCCCTGCTCATCCCCGGAGAGCGGATCGATCAGGGGCGGGCTGAGTGGCTCCAGGAGCAGCGACGGCTCTGGCCGGGTCAGATCGCTGATAGCGTGAAGGTTGTGGTCTGAAGGGCGCTGGCCATGGGCGCTGGAGGCCTGGCGAATCGATTCGGATCCTCACCCGGTTCAAGTGGTGCTGCAGGTGCTGGCTCTGGAGCTTGCTTTGCCTGGGATTTTGTGACCCCAGGCCTGCCTGATGCCGCCTTCGAGGACGCCCCGGGCTTCAGTCCCACTCCCATGGAGTTGCGGGTGATGCTGCTGGCGCATCTGCGTCCCCGGGCCGACTCAGTGGTCTGGGATGTGGGCGGCGGCACCGGAGCCCTGGCCCTGGAGATCGCACGGTTGATGCCTGCCGGCACGGTTCACACCCTGGAGCGGGACCCTGAGGCGATCGACTTGCTGCAGCGCAACCGTCGGCGCTTTGCGATCGAGAATCTCCATATTCAGGCAGGCCAGGCCCCCGACGACCTCCATCTGCTGCCCCCCCATCCGGATCGGGTGCTGCTGGAAGTGGGGCGCCCGCTTTCGGCCGTGCTCCATGTTGTCTGGCGCGCCCTTCAGCCTGGCGGCCGGCTCGTGATCAGTACGGCCAACCTTGAGGGGCTGGTGGATGCCACCGACACGCTGGGTCAGCTTGAGGCGCTGGATGTGCAGGTGGTTCAGGCCACGGTCCATCGCATGCAGCGTCGCGGCAGCCAGGCCAGGTTGGCGGCTGCTGAGCCCCTGTTTCTGATCGCGGCCGAGCGTCACGGGTGAAGCAGGCCCGTCGTTCTCCCACCTCGCTGTCCCGGGTGGTCAGCGGTCTTGCCGCCGGGGGCTTCGGCCTGGTGGTGGTGGGCCTGGGCGGCTGGTGGTTTGCCCTGGCGGTGGGCGTGATCGTGCACCTGGCCTTGCTGGAGTTCTTCCGCCTAGCCCAGTTCAAAGGCATCCGCCCTGCGACCAAAACCACCCTGGTGGTTTGCCAGTTGCTGCTGATCGCCACCCAGTGGGGCAGCGGTGGTGGCATGGCCGCCGACCTGGCCGCTGCGGTCGTGCCGGTGTCAGGGGCGGCGATCTGTGCCTGGTTACTGCTGCAGCCCGTCACCGGCACCATCGCCGATATTGCCGCCTCAATCTTCGGGCTGTTCTATCTGGGCTTTCTTCCCAGCCATTGGTTGCGGCTGCGTGACCTCAGCGACGGCTTGCTGGCCCCCCGACTGGCAGAGCTCGGCGGGCCGGCCAGCTCAGGCATGGCACTCACCCTGCTGGCCTGCCTGCTGGTGGTCGCCACTGACATCGGCTCCTATGTGATTGGCCGCCGTCTCGGCCGCCATCCCCTCTCGCCGATTTCGCCCGGGAAGACGATTGAGGGCGCCATCGGTGGGCTGGCCTGGAGTGTGCTGGTCGGTGGCGTCGGTGGCGTGCTGCTGGGCTGGCCCTGGGGCTGGGCGATCGGCGGCCTGCTCGGCGCTCTGGTCTCGGTGTTCGCCTTGGTGGGTGATCTGACCGAATCGATGATGAAGCGGGATGCCGGGGTGAAGGATTCCGGAGACGCCATTCCTGGCCATGGCGGCATCCTTGATCGCATCGACAGCTATCTGTTCACTCCGGCGGTGGTGTTCTACTTCGTGACCCTGGTGTTGCCCCTGGTCAGCTGAGTTCAGATCAGTTCAGCTGAGTTCAAGGAGATACCAGCGCCTCACCCTGCAGTTGCAGGCTGCCGTCCTGCACGCCGGCCGATTCGATCTGGATGGCGGGATCCATCGGCAAGCGCAGCTTCAAGGTGCCATCGAGGCAGACGAAGCCAACGCTGCCATCCAGCGCACAGGGGCGCGTTTCAATTTCCAGCTCCGGGTGTTCGCCGGTGGCGTGCGCGCTGAAGATCAAAGTGTTCTCGGTCAAGCGCAGATCGGCCAGCGGAGTGATCCCCAGCAGTTGTTCGGCGAGGCTGTCGCCCAAGGCCTGCCAGCGGGAGTGGCGAAAGGTTTCCACCAGGCCACCAGCACTGAAGGACACCTGGCCACGAACGATGAAGGGATGGTCGAGCTCAACGGCCTTGCTCCTGATCAGGGCCGCCACCTTCACCTGGATGGCTTCGCTGCGCAGGTGCACCGACTCAATCGCCACACCCCTGTACACCACCCGTTGGCCGCTCAGGCTGACCCCCTGCAATTGACCGCGCAGCAATTGCAGGGCGGTGCCATGGAGCTGCAGCTCCAGGTTCTGCACGGCTTCGCATTGGCTGCCGATCCAAACTTGAAGTCCGGCCGCGATGAGTTGCAGGATCGGGCCGCTGCGGGGCTCCATGGGTTGGTCAGCCGTGTCAACTCTGGCCATGCCGACAGCGAATGGTTGTGGTTTCCGCTGAAACAGTAAGCACAGGCTTGTCATGAATTCCTCCACCCTCAGGGCTCTGCTGGCGGGCGCTGCCCTCTCAGCGGCCAGCACCGTTCTCTCGCTTCCCGCCCATGCCATCGAGCCAGCCTGTGAGGCAGTCATGCAGTTCACACCGGCTACTGAGCCGATCTTCCAGCCCGCACCGGTGCTAGAGCCGATTCGCGGCCTCTGGTGAGACCCAGGAGGAGCGTTCCTGCTCCCCCCCCTTGGCAACGGCCGCCTCTGGTTCACCACGAGGCGGCCACTTGATTGGGCTGATCCAGATGGGGAAGGTGACCGCAAGCCTCGAGCTCCATCACTCGCCCTCCCAGCAGGGCCATGGCTGCCCGCTTCAGCGGAGGCCGCAAAATCCGGTCGTTGGCTCCCCAAAGCACCTGCAGCGGCTGCGCTGGTAGCGGGTTGCCGCAACCGGCGAAACCACCGCTGCGGGCGAAGCGTCGCAGCGAATCGGCCCAGCCTGGTGTGCGTAGATGCAGCGAGGCGATCTCTGCTTCGGCCGGCCCCACGCTGGCTTCTGGGTCCGCGAAAGCCTGGCGACAAAGACCGCGACGCACGGCAGGCTGGCTCAGAAACCAGACCCCTAATTCGTCGAGCAGCGGGGGCAATGGCTTCGGGCGGCCGGTGAGCCCCGCCGGCGCCAGCAACAGCAGCCGCCGGATCCGCTCTGGTCTGCGGCGGGCCAGTTCGACCGCCACCGCACCACCCATGGAGGCGCCAATCACACCCACAGGCCTGGTATCGAGGCCGGCGATAGCCTCCAACAAGGCATCAAGATGGGCCAGCACCCCTGCCGGGGAATAGGGGCCATCGTGGCAGCGGGGACTGAATCCGAACCCAAAAAGGTCGGGGATGAACAACTGGGCCCGGCTTGCCAACAGCGGGGCCAGCCGCCTGAACTCCAGCAAGGAGCTATCGAAGCCGTGCAAGAGCAGCAGCGGTTCTCCCTGGCCCAGCACCGCTACGGGCCATTGTTCCGGCAAACCAGGTAAGGTCCACCACTGCACGGCTGCAGCCAGTTCCCGTCCCAAGGGATCTTGCAAGGATGCTGCTGCCCACTCCAGCAGTGGCCGGCCTCCCAGGAGTGGAGGGGGAGGGGTTGGAGCGAGGCTCAAGCGTCCGGTCCGGTGCGAGTGGCTTCGAGTTGGCTGCGTTCGGCCTGGGCGATGACTGCTCCGCGTGGCTCGGGCGTCGCCTCGCAGCCTTCCGTGGTGCTGACCAGGGCAGCCAACAGAACGGTGGGGCTGACCGCAAAGGGAAGGTGGTGTAGGTCGGAGCCGGGCTGGCAGGCGAAGGCACAGACCTGTTGGAGCTCCTCGAGGCTGACCTGGCTCAGGCCCAGGTCTTCGAGGCAGATGGGAAGCTTGAGTTTGCGGAACAGGCTGATCAACTGACGGCGCGCCTGGACGGCCAAACGATTCTGACTGAGGAGTTCTTCCAGCCTGAGCTGGACGAGCACACCAAAGCCGACTTTGGCGCCATGGAGACTGTCGTGGCAGGCACTCAGCTGGGTGAGGCCGTTGTGGACGGCGTGGGCAGCAACGGTGCGGCAGCTGGCACCACCAACGCCGCCGATCAGTCCGGCGGTGAGGGCAGAGGCTTCGGCGACCCTCACCCAGGCCTCGCTGCCGGGGTTGTTGAAAGCCTCTTCCGCTTCCAGCATCAATTGATCCCGCAGCACCCTGGCTTGCTGAACCGCCTGTTGCACCAATCCATCAGGACTGTTGCTGCTGCTGACCGAGGCTTCGTACCACTTGGCCATGGCATCGGCGATACCACTGGTCAAGGTGGCAGGTGGCGCCTGGCGCACCAAGGCATGGTCGAAGACCAGAAGATCGGGGCAACGATCCAGGGTCACATCCCGCTCAAAGGCGCCGCCGGCTGAATAGAGATTGGCCAAAGCCGTCCAGCCCGCGCAGGTGGCGGCGCTGGTGGGAATGGTGATGCAAGCCAGGCCAAGGCGATGGGCCAAAAGCTTGCCGGCATCAAGAACCTTGCCGCCGCCGATCGCGATCACCGCGTCAACAATCACCGAATCAACGGCCTTGGTGTTCGACTTGGCGTTGACGTTGGACTTGCCCCTGACGATCTGTTGAATCAGGTTGCCCAGATCGGCTTCACAGCAATCGAACTGGAGCTCTGCGGCCAGGGGGTCAAGACCCTGGCTTACCAGATCGGCTTGCAGTTGCTGGCGAAGCGCAGCTGTGGAGGCGCTTCGCCCAAGGACTAAAGGACGTTTGCAGAGCGTGGCGATGCGGGGAAGGGCAGCTACCCAGGCACCGTTGCCGCGAAGGACAACGGCAGGTGCAATCGCGTGTTGGATGGCCAGAGTGGTCAGACGCCAGCACCAGCGAGTTCGGGTTCCGGCGCGACGGTTTCACCCTTGGGACGGATCACAACCTGCTTGTCGTCGTCGACGTCGACGACAGCCGAATCGCCATCCTTGAGACGGCCCGAGAGAAACTCTTCGGCCAGGCTGTCTTCGAGCAGGCGCATCACGGCACGGCGCAGAGGCCTGGCGCCGTAGCTGGGGTTGTAACCCTCTTCGACCAGACGCTCCTTGAAGGCTGGGGTAACCGAAAGTTCAATGCCCTTCTCAAGAATGCGGCTGAACACCTCTCGCAGCATGATTTCCGCGATCTCCTTGACCTCGTCACGGCTGAGTTGACGGAAGACGATGATTTCGTCGAGACGGTTGAGGAATTCAGGGCGGAAGTATTGCTTCAGCTCTTCATTCACCAACGAACGAATCCGGTTGTACTGAGTTTCCTCAGCGGCGGCACCGGAGAACTCAAAGCCGAGCCCGCCACCACCTTTCTCGATCACCTTCGAACCGATGTTCGAGGTCATGATGATCAAGGTGTTCTTGAAATCAACCGTACGGCCCTTGGAATCGGTCAGACGACCATCTTCTAGCAACTGAAGCAACAGATTGAACACATCGGGGTGGGCCTTCTCGATTTCGTCGAAGAGCACAACGGTGTAGGGGCGACGGCGGACCGCTTCGGTGAGCTGGCCGCCTTCGTTGAAGCCCACGTAGCCGGGAGGCGAGCCGATCAGCTTGCTGACCGTGTGGCGCTCCATGTATTCCGACATGTCCAGCCGGATCATGGCCTCTTCGCTCCCGAAGAAATAGGCTGCCAATGACTTGGTGAGTTCAGTCTTACCAACGCCGGTAGGACCGGAGAAGATGAAGCTGGCGATCGGGCGATTCGGGTTCTGAAGGCCTACCCGGGCGCGCCGGATTGCCTTGGACACGGACTTGACGGCCTCGTCTTGACCAATCAAACGCTGGTGGAGAGTTTCCTCCATGTTCAGCAGCTTCACCGATTCGCTTTCGGTGAGTTTCTGAACTGGAACACCAGTCCAGGCCGCCACGATCTGGGCGATATCTTCCTCGGTGACCACCGGGCTGCGGTCGCCATCAGCGCCCGCTAACGGCAACTCAATAGCGACGGCAGTTTCGGGCACCGCGACGGCAGGGTCGACGTCGGTGGTTGCCTCCGTTGCGGAGGGCTCTTCCTCGCGGCGGGTCTGGAGGATGAGGCGAATCTGCTCGCGCAACTCCACTTCTTTGTCACGCAGTTCACCGGCCTTGCCGTAATCCTGTTCGCGCACAGAATTCTCTTTTTCCTTCTGCACGCCCCTGAGCTGCTTATCCAACTCCTTGGCGGCTGGAGGCAGCTTGGAATTCATCAGGCGCACGCGGCTGCCGGCTTCATCCACCAAATCGATCGCTTTGTCGGGCAAGAAGCGGTCGTTGATGTAGCGATCGCCAAGGGTGGCTGCGGCCACCAAGGCCTCATCGCTGATCTTCAGGCGGTGGTGCTGCTCATAACGCTCGCGCAGGCCCCGCAGAATCTCGATGGTGTCGACGACGGAAGGCTCACCCACCATCACCGGCTGGAAGCGCCGCTCGAGGGCCGCATCCCGCTCGATGTGTTTCCGGTATTCATCGAGGGTGGTGGCACCGATGCACTGCAACTCGCCCCGGGCCAGAGCCGGCTTGAGAATGTTGGCGGCATCGATGGCCCCTTCCGCAGCTCCAGCGCCGATCAGGGTATGGACCTCATCGATCACCAGGATCACATTGCCGGCGCTGCGGATCTCCTCCATGATCTTTTTGAGGCGTTCCTCAAATTCACCGCGGTATTTGGTGCCGGCCACCAACAGTCCGATATCGAGAGTAAGAACGCGCTTGTCTTCGAGGATGTCGGGGATTTCACCGACCGTGATGCGCTGAGCCAGGCCTTCGGCGATGGCGGTCTTGCCGACGCCGGGTTCGCCGATCAGCACGGGGTTGTTTTTGGTGCGCCGGCCCAGGATCTGAATGACCCGATCAATCTCGTTGTGGCGTCCCACCACGGGGTCAAGCTTTCCTTCAGCAGCCAGCTGGGTGAGGTTGCTGCCGAATTCATCAAGGGTTGGGGTTTTGGTCGAGCCCTTGCTGCCACTGCCAGCTGCCACTTCGGCGGTTTCGCCAAGCATCCGAATCACCTGGGTACGCACCTTGGCAAGGTCGACGCCAAGGTTTTCCAGCACCCGTGCGGCGACGCCTTCGCCTTCACGGATCAGACCAAGCAGCAGGTGCTCGGTGCCGATGTAGTTGTGTCCGAGCTGACGCGCTTCTTCGAGCGAGAGTTCCAGGACTCGCTTGGCCCGTGGCGTAAACGGGATTTCGACGGCTACAAAGCCGGAGCCCCTGCCGATGATTTTTTCGACTTCAACCCGGGCGTCCTTGAGATTGACTCCCATGGACTTCAAAACCTTGGCGGCCACACCCGTACCTTCGCCGATCAGGCCCAGCAGAATCTGCTCGGTGCCAACGAAGTTGTGGCCGAGGCGGCGAGCCTCTTCTTGGGCCAGCATGATGACCTTGATGGCCTTCTCGGTAAACCGCTCGAACATTGGCGGTGCCTGTGCAAGTCCTAACAACTTATCAGGGTCAAGCGGGTGCCGGGGGATTCGCGGCAAGAATCGCCAAAGTCATTGCCAGAACAGGGCGCCATGGCGTTGATCTTCATAGCTTGCCCTTCCAAATCTTGCGGTCTTCCGCATCATTGAAGGTCGGCAATCCGAACCTTTGAGGCGATCCATTTGGCGAATGTCCCGGCACTTTCCCAGTAATGTCGCCCTGGCCAGGCCTGCTGGCTTCAATCCCTGGCTTCCAGACTGAGCCATTGGATCAGAGCGTCTTCGCCGCTGCGGTAGTAACAGCGACGCCGTCCCTGGGTGCGAAAGCCCAGCGCGCCATACAGGGCCTGCCCCCTCCCGTTGCCCGCCGCCACCTCCAGAGTGGCGCTGCTGCAGCCCATGGCCTGTCCCTGCAGCAGCAGGGCCTCAAGGACGCGACGGCCCAGGCCCTGCCGCTGCTCACTGGGATCAACCGCCACCAGCGAGATGTGCAGCTCATCGAGGATCACCCAGCCCGTCGCGATCGCCACAAGCGTGGGTCCTGCGCCGAGCCCCAGGCAGGGTCGATCCGGTTCAGCCAGCTCCCGCTGCCACTGCGCCTCATTCCACAGACCGCCGAGGGCCAGCCGGTCGAGGGCGGCGCAGGCCTGGAGATCGTCGGTCGTGAGTGGCCTGGGCCATGACTGCGCTATCCCGGTTTCAGCAGAGTGCGCCACGGTCCTTACGATTGAAAGCCCAAGGGTGCAGGCCGATCACAATGACCTCCTTCAACGTGCTCAGTCCACTCGATCGTGCCGCCGCCGAGCCGGGTCTGCAGCCAGCGCTGGAGGCTAATCAGGACACGCTCAGCCCCAACCGCAACCTCGCCCCCCTCAGCGCCCGACTTGATGCGCTCGGGCGGCTGGAAGTGGGCGGTTGTGGCCTGAGCGAGTTGGGACGCCGCTACGGCACACCCCTCTATGTGCTCGATGAGGACACCCTCCGCGCCAGCTGCCGCGCCTATCGCGACGCCCTGGCCCTCCATTACCCCGGACCTTCCCTGGCGCTCTATGCCTCCAAGGCCAACAGCAGCCTCGTGCTCAGTGCCCTGGTGGCCTCGGAAGGCCTGGGTCTTGACGCCGTTTCCAGCGGCGAACTGCTCACCGCCCTGCGTGGCGGCATGCCAGCCGATCGGATCGTGCTGCATGGGAATAACAAGTCGAGCGAAGAGCTGGAACTGGCGGTGGAGCATGGGGTGACCGTGGTGGTCGACAACTGGCTCGACCTTGAGCTGCTCGAAGAGCTCGCAGCAGCCCGCCCACAACCGGTGCGGCTGATGCTGCGTTTCACACCGGGCATCGAGTGCCACACCCACGAGTACATCCGCACCGGGCACCTCGACAGCAAGTTCGGCTTTGATCCCGACCAGCTCGAGGCCGTGCTGCAACATCTGGTCGGCTGCAGCTGGGCCCGCCTCGAAGGGCTCCACGCCCACATTGGCTCCCAGATCTTCGAACTCCAGCCCCACCACGATCTCGCCGGCGTGATGGCTGAGGCCCTCGCCCTCGCCCGTTCGCTTGGCCATCCCTGCAGTGATCTCAACGTGGGCGGAGGGCTCGGTATTCGTTATGTCTCCGGTGATGATCCGCCGTCGATTCAGGCCTGGGTGCAGGGCGTGGCTGAAGCAGTGAATGCCGCCTGCAGTGAGCGAGGGCTGGCCCTGCCCCGCCTGCTCTGTGAGCCAGGTCGCTCCCTGGTGGCGACAGCCGGTCTCACCCTTTATAGCCTCGGCAGTCGTAAAGAGATCCCCGGCCTGCGCACCTATCTCTCGGTGGATGGCGGCATGAGCGACAACCCCAGGCCGATCACCTATCAGTCGCCTTACACCGCCGTGCTGGCCGACCAGCCCACCGCCCCTGCCAGCGAAACCGTGACCCTGGTGGGCAAGCATTGCGAATCCGGTGATGTGCTTCTCCACGACCTCGCCCTGCCGACCAGCCGCCGGGGTGATGTGATCGTCGTCTTCGCCACAGGGGCCTACAACGCCTCGATGGCCTCCAACTACAACCGCATCCCCAGGCCGGCGGCCGTGCTGGTGCAGGGGGGCGCGGCCGAGCTGGTGCAGGCCCGGGAGCAGCCGGACGAACTGCTGCGCCACGACCTCTTACCGGAGCGGTTCTCGCCGGTACCCTGAGCACGGCAACGAACAAGACCTGTTGTGGGCTGGCTGGGGTTTGTGGACATTCGCCTGGTTCTCGACCTTCTGTTCGCTTCTGCCCTCGGAGTGGTCCTGCTGGCGAGAGTGCGGGAGCCGCGCACTCTCTGGCTGCTGCGCGGCTGGCTGTTTCTGGTCGCCCTGGTCTGGGTGGTCCAGCGCTTTTCCAGCCTGCCCCTCACCACCCGTCTGCTCGAAGCGGTGGTGCTCGGCTGCAGCCTGGCCCTGGCCATCCTCTGGCAGGGGGAACTACGGCGCTTGATGGAGCTGCTCGGCACTGGCCGGCTGGGTGTGTTGCTCGGCAGCCAACGCGCTGATGCCGGCCTCTCCGGTTCGGTTGCCCTGCTGACTGAAGCAGCCGGACGCCTTTCCCAGAACCGCCGCGGTGCCCTGATCCTTCTGGATCTCGGCAGTGATCTGCGTCCTGAGGATTTTCTCAATCCCGGCATCGAGCTCGACGCCCTGCTCTCCGTCGACCTGCTGCTCAACCTGTTTGCCGCCGACACGCCTCTGCACGACGGGGCCGTGCTGGTCAAGGGCAACCGCATCCTCTCGGCCGGGGTGATCCTTCCCCTGTCGCGCCAGGGGATTGCCCGTTATGGCACCCGCCACCTGGCAGCGATGGGCATCACCGAGCGCTTTGACCGCTGCCTGTGCATCGTCATCTCCGAAGAGACCGGCACCCTGTCGCTGGCCCGTCAGGGGCGCCTGGAGCGACCGATCACCAGCAGCCGGCTGCGTGATCTGCTCAGCGAAGCCCTGGCGATGCCAGCTCCGAAACCACCTGCCAAGCCAGGCCATGGATCGGTGGTGCCCCTTCCCACCGGGCGTAGCGTGACGCAGGACACGCCCGAATCCCGCGCATGAGTCGCTCCCTGGCGACCACTGACCTGATCCAGGCGTCCCGGCAAGCAATCGCGCCGTTACCGGCCCTGCTCGACCCGGCCCGCCTGCCCGCCCATGTGGCGGTGATCATGGATGGCAACGGGCGCTGGGCTCGCCAGCGCAACCTGCCCAGGGTGATGGGGCACCGCGAAGGCGTGGAGGCGTTGAAACGCACCCTGCGCCTATGCAGTGACTGGGGCATCAGCGCCCTGACCACCTATGCCTTCTCCACCGAGAACTGGAATCGGCCTGGCGAGGAGGTGAGTTTTCTGATGACCCTGTTTGAGCGGGTTCTGGCCCGGGAGCTGGAGGGGTTGGAGCGCGAGCAGGTGCGGATCCGCTTCCTCGGTGATCTCGAGCAGCTCCCGCCGGGCCTGCAGCAACTGATCACCGCCGCCACGGCCCGCACCGCCGCCAACACGGGGATTCACTTCAACGTCTGCACCAACTACGGCGGCCGGCGGGAGCTGGTTCAGGCGGCCCGGCGGCTGGCCGAAGCGGTGGCGCGGGGTGAACTCGATCCAGGCGCGATTGATGAAGCCGCCTTCGCCGGCCAGCTGCAGACGGTCGGGGAGGTGGATCCGGATCTGCTGATTCGCACCAGTGGTGAATACAGGATCAGCAATTTCCTGCTCTGGCAGCTGGCCTACGCCGAAATTCACATCACCGATGTGCTCTGGCCCGATTTCAACGAGCAGGCCCTGGTGCAGGCCCTGCTCGATTTTCAGAACCGCCAGCGTCGCTTCGGCGGTGTCACAGCTACGGCCCCTGCGCCGGTCGCTCCCCCAACGCCCCCTTCCCACGTCCCGTCTTGATCGCCACCTCCGCCCCCTCACGCGCTGCTGTCAGCTCCGCTCACGGCGATCAGGCTTTGCCTGTTCCGCTGCGTCACAACTGGAGCCGCCAGGAGATCGAAGATCTGCTGCAGCAACCCCTGCTCGAGTTGCTCTGGCAAGCCCAGCAGGTGCACCGGGCCGCCAATCCTGGCTATCGGGTCCAGCTGGCTTCCCTGCTGAGCGTCAAGACCGGCGGCTGCGAAGAAGACTGCGCCTATTGCCCCCAATCGATGCACCACAGCGCCGATGTCAGCGGTCGCCCGGAGCTGGCGGTGGAGCCGGTGCTGGAGCGGGCCCGCGCTGCCAAGGCGGCCGGTGCCCACCGCTTCTGCATGGGCTGGGCCTGGCGCGACATCCGCGATGGCGCCCCGTTTGACGCCATGCTCGCCATGGTGGCCGGGGTGCGGGCCCTGGGCCTGGAGGCCTGCGTCACCGCCGGCATGCTCACCGACCAGCAGGCCGAACGGCTGGCTGCCGCTGGCCTCACCGCCTATAACCACAACCTCGACACCAGCCCCGAGTTCTACGGCCGGATCACCACCACGCGCACCTATCAGGAGCGCCTTGAAACCCTCGCCAGGGTGCGCCGGGCGGGTTTGACCGTCTGCTGCGGCGGCATCATCGGCATGGGCGAGAGCGACACCGACCGGGCCGGGCTTCTGCAGGTGCTCGCCAACCTCGATCCCCACCCCGAGAGCGTGCCGATCAATGCCCTGGTGGCGGTGGAGGGCACACCACTGGAGCAACAGGAACCGCTCGATCCGCTGGAGCTGGTGCGGATGGTGGCCACCGCTCGGATGCTGATGCCCTTCAGCCGGGTGCGCCTGAGCGCCGGCCGCGAACAGCTCAGCCGTGAGGCCCAGATCCTCTGCCTGCAGGCGGGCGCCGATTCGATCTTTTACGGCGACACCCTGCTCACCACGGGCAACCCCGATGTGGCGGCTGATCGTGCCCTGTTGGCGGCGGCGGGCGTGAGCGTGGAAGTACCCAGCCTCAACACGGTGTGAGCGATTCCGGCGATACCCCCTGGTTGGTGGCGGCGTTCTATGCGTTCGTGAGCTTCGAGCCCGGCGAGCTCCGCCAGCGGCGCGCCGAATGGCTGCCGCTGGCGGCGGCCGCTGGCCTGAAAGGCACCCTGTTGCTGGCCGAGGAAGGTCTGAACGGAACGCTCTGCGGGCCTGAGACTGGCTTGCGTGGCTTTCTCGATCAGCTGCGCCTTGATCCCCGCCTGGCCGATCTTGAGCCCAAATTCAGCTGGAGTGAGCGGCAGGTGTTCCACCGCTTGAAGCTGAGGATCAAGGCTGAAATCGTCACCATGGGCCGGCCGGAGATCCAGCCGGCGCAACGGCAGACCACCGACGTTCCGCCGCAGCAGTGGGACGACCTGATCGCGGACCCAGACACCCTGGTGATCGACACCCGCAACACCTATGAGGTGACGCTGGGCAGCTTCGACGGGGCGATCGATCCGGCCACCGCCAGCTTCCGCGACTTTCCAGCCTGGGTGGAGCGCGATCTCCACGCTCTGGTGGCGGCGCGCCAGCCCCGCCGGCTGGCCCTGTTCTGCACCGGCGGCATCCGTTGTGAGAAGGCCACGGCCTATCTCCAGCAGCAGGGATTCGAGGGGGTGCACCAGTTGAAGGGGGGGATCCTTCGCTATCTCGAGGAGGTGCCCGAGAGCCAGAGCCGCTGGCGGGGCGAGTGTTTCGTCTTTGACCAGCGCGTGGCGCTGAATCACCGGCTCGAGCCCGGCAGCCACAGCCTTTGCCATGCCTGCGGGCTGCCCCTCTCGCTGGCCGATCGCCAGCAGCCCAGCTACGTGGAAGGGGTGAGCTGCCACCACTGCATCGGCCAATTCAGCAACGCCGACTGTGCTCGCTTCGCCGAGCGCCAACGCCAGATCTCCCTGGCGCGCGGGCGGGGGGAGAACCACATCGGTTCTGCAGCTTGGGCGGTGGATCCCCAAGCCAGTCCAGCTCCGTAAACTGGCTTTGCTGCGATCCGCCTCGATGACATTCCTTGGCACGCTTGATGAGCTCAAGGTTCTGGTGGATTCCCTCGATGGCCAGGGCCACTGGGAACACAAAGGTCAGTTCGAGATGTTCATTTTCGGTGGGCCAGATACCAATCTTCGCCTCAACTGGTGGCCGAAGTCCGGCGAGCTAACGCTTGTTGGAGATCCCGCCGAGCGTGTCGGCGTCTCTGCGTCGTTGCAACGCCTCCTGGCCGCGCGGTGAGTGGCCAGGCTCCGGTGCTGTGGAGTTTTCGCCGCTGCCCCTACGCGATCCGCGCCCGGCTGGCCCTGAGCGCGGCTGGCCTGGCGGTGGAGCTGCGCGAGGTGAGCCTCCAGGCCAAGCCGGCCGAGCTTTTGGCGGTGTCACCGAAGGGCACGGTGCCGGTGCTGGAAGGCCCAGCGAGCAGCGGCCGGCCGGTCTGGGTGATTGAGGAGAGCCTGGAGGTGATGCACTGGGCGCTGGGGCAGTCCGATCCCCAGGATCTGCTGCGACGCGGCGAGCCCGAGCTGGCCCGCAGAAGCGACGAACTGGTGGCGATCAATGACGGAACGTTCAAGGGCCATCTCGATCGCTTCAAATACGCCAGTCGCTATCCGGGCGCCGATGCGACGGCCCATCGCCAGGCCGCGTTGGCGGTTCTGCATCGCTGGAACGCGGCATTGGCCGCCGGGATTTCCGCTGGGGCCGGCGGCTGGCTGCTGGGCTCGCGCCCCTGCCTTGCCGATCTGGCCCTGTTGCCGTTCGTGCGTCAGTTCCGCCTGGCCGACCCGGCCGGCTTCGACAACGAGCCCGGGCTTGGGCCCCTGCAGCACTGGCTCGAGCGTTTTCTGGCCAGCGAAGCTTTCTCGGCGGTGATGGGCCAGCAACTGCGCTGGCGCTCTCCCCGTTTCCTTTACCACCTGGCACTGGCCGCTGAATGGGACGAGGCAGAGGCGGCAGGGGTGTATCTCCGCTCGACCCGGGGCCAGAGCCTGGAGCAGGTGGGATTCATCCACGCCAGCTGGGCTCACCAGCTGGCCGCCACCTACCAGCGTTTCTACGCCGATGCCGGGGCGGTGCGGCTGCTCACCATTGATCCCGACCGGCTCACGGCTCCCCTGAAGCTGGAGCCGGTGCCGCCTGGCGGTGAACGCTTCCCCCATCTCTACGGTCCCCTGCCCATCGGCGCGGTGCTTGCGGTGGAGCGTTACCCGGCATGAGCGACCTGCCCCCAGGCCTGCCCAGCCTCGCCGCGATCGAGCTGTTGGCCGCGGCACGCGGTCTGCGCCTTCGCCTCCAGGTTGGCCGGCGCCTGGGGGTCTGGGGCCTGCGGGTCGGGGTGGCCCGCTGCCGGCAGGGGGAAGCGGCGGAGTTACTCGGTGAGCTCAAGGGCTGGGCCCTGCCGCTCCCCTCTGGCCTCCATCTCGACACCCTGCGGGTGCGCTCCGACGACCGGATCGTCGGGGTGCTGATCTGGGCCGCCACCTTTGCCTGGGCCCTGGAGCAAACGCCCTGCCGCCGAGCCCAGCTGCTGGCGATTCGGGATGAACAGCGACAACATCAGCGCCTGGTGCGCTACTTCCGGCGTTTTGGATTCGTGCCTGGCCGGGCGGTGGGCAGGGGGCCTCTCGACTTGGTTCTGCGGGTGTTCTGGGGCGGGGCAGGTCTGCTGATGGCGGCAGATTGCCAGGAAGGCTTGCGGCGATGCCGTGCAATCCTGACCCCGCTCCAGATCAGTCCTTCAGATCTGCGCTAAGCGGGTTAGCTTCGCCCCACTCTTTTGGCCGAGGGATGGCGAACCAGATTGCGGAGTCGCGGATGCACCTGGTGCGCTGGTTTCTGACTGCCGGCTGGCTTCTGATCATCGCCTCGCTGTTCTATGACCCCTGGTCGGCGGCACTGACGGAACCCACCCATCCCTGGAGCCCCTTGCGGTTGTCTGGGGCCTGCGTTGAGGTTCAGGGTGTCTGCCGGGTCGATCGGCCCTATCCCCTGGGCACCACGCTGTTCTGGGGCGCGATCGTTCCTTCGGCTGTCTTCATTCTGTTGGTCTTCGGCCACGAGTTCTGGCGCCGTATCTGCCCGCTCTCCTTCCTCTCCCAGATCCCCCGGGCGCTGGGCTTACAACGGCAATTCGAGCGGATCAACGCCAAGAGCGGCAAGAAACGGATGGAGCTGGCCAAAGTGCCTCCCGATTCCTGGCTTGGCCGTCACTACGGGCGGCTGCAATTCGGCTGGTTGTTCGTCGGTCTCTGCGGCCGGCTGCTGTTCTTCAATGCCGATCGACTGGTGCTGGCTGGTTGGTTGCTGTTCACGATCGCCTGTGCGATCACGGTGGGCTATCTGTTCGGCGGCAAGGCCTGGTGCCAATACTTCTGTCCGATGGCCCCAGTGCAAGCGGTTTACTCCACACCCAGCGGATTGCTGGGCAGCAAAGCCCACACCAGCGAGCAGTTGATCACCCAGTCGATGTGCCGCACGGTGCTGCCGGATGGTTCCGAGCAGAGCGCCTGCGTGGCCTGCCAGCAACCCTGCATCGACATCGATGCCGAGCGGATGTATTGGGCAGCACTGGCTCAACCCACAGCCGGCTTTGATCGTTATGGCTACGTGGGCCTGGTGATCGGTTATTTCCTCTATTACTACCTCTATGCCGGCAACTGGGCTTATTATTTTTCAGGGGCCTGGATCCGCCAGAGTGATCAACTCGCCACCCTGCTCAGTCCGGGCCTTTTTCTGTTTGGTCAGCCGATCAACCTGCCACGCCTCGTGGCGGTGCCCTTGGTGCTGGGGCTCTGCACCTGGCTGGGGATCCGGATCGGTCACTGGGTAGAAACGTGCGCCCGAAAAAACCACAACCGTGCAAGCCAGTCTTCCGATTCTTCCCTGCAATCTGATTCAGCTCTGGAATCTGACCAGAGCCTGCAGGTGCGGCATCGCTTGTTCTGTCTCTGCACATTCGGGATCTTCAATGTCTTTTTTATCTTTTCCGGTCGGCCCCTGATTCTGCTGCTGCCCCTGCCTCTGCAAGCGCTGCTTGACCTGCTGCTGGTGATGCTGAGCACGCTGTGGTTATACCGGGCCTGGAATCGTGATCCCGATCTTTATGGCCGCGAGAATCTGGCCAGCCGCTTTCGCAAGCAACTCGAGCGGCTGCAGCTCAACGTTGGGCAGTTCCTTGATGGACGCACCCTGCGGGATCTGAACACCCATGAGGTCTATGTGCTCGCCAAGGTGCTGCCTGGATTCACCCGTGAGAAGCGGCAGGAGGCCTACAAAGGCGTGGTGCGAGACGCCCTGGCTGAGGGCTACGTGAACGTCTCCAGCAGCCTGGATGTGCTCAGGCAAATGCGCCGGGAGCTCGGCATTGCCGATGCCGAACATGAGCAACTCTTGGAGGAACTCGGGGTGGAGGATCCGGCCCTGCTCGATCCCGACAGCCGGCGCAGCCTTGAGGATCAGGTACGGCTGAGTGGCTATCGCAAGTCATTGGAGCGGCTGGTCCTGCTGCAGGGCCGCCAGGCCCAGGCGGCCGATCCTGCTGCACGAGATTCCCTGAAGCGCCAGTTTTCGATCACGGCACAGGAGCAGGAAAGCATCCTTGGCATGCTCCAGCCCACCGAGGGTGTGGCCCACAGGGCCGACGTGCTGCTGCAGCGCTTGCCCGCCTTGATAGAGGCCTTCCGCGCCTTGCACCAGCCCTCGCTGGCACAGCAGCCTTTGTTCGTGCGCACCCTGCTTGCCGATCACATCCGCCACCGGCAGGAACTGAGCGTGGCAGCGATTCTTGAGGCCTTCATCAGCCTGCAGGGGGACCCGCAACTGCCGGGTCTGGTCGAGCGTCTGCAACGGATTGCGCCCCTGGTGCTGCTGGAGTTGCTGGAGCAGAAAACCTGGCGCGAGCGTCTGGCACCCGAGCTGCTGGCAGCTCTGAGCAGCCCCGGCGCCGAGGCCACCGCCTGCTCCCTGGAGATCCCGCTGGAGGCCAGCCTCGATCACCTCGACAGCCTGCTGCAGGATCGCTCCGCCACGATCGCGGCGGCGGCCCTGCTCCTGATCGCCCGCCTCGATGGCCAGCGGGGCCGCAGCCGCGCCCCTGCATTTCTGCTTCCGTCTTCTCCCCCACTGCTGAGGCAGGCCGCCGCGCTGGTGCTCAGCCCCGGGGCCAAGGAGGGGTCAGCAGAGGGGGCGCCGCGAATGCCTGAGCTGGCCGCCCTTCCCGATCTTGAAAAACGGGTGTTCCTGGCCGCCAGTGATTTCTTCCGGCGCACCAGAAGTGACACGCTCGAATCCCTGGCGGAGGCCTCCGAACTGCGCAGCTATGCCGCCGGCGAGCTGATCACAGAAGTGGGCGATCGCTGCCGCGAGCTGCTGTTGCTGATCGAAGGGCAGGCGGTGGTGCGCTACCGGGAGGGAGAGGCCCGCCGCGACGACCAGCTCAAGCCTGGCCAGGTGCTCGATGAGCTGGAGGTCCTCACCCACAGCTCAACGGAAAACACGATCGAGGCGGCCGTGGATGGCACGCGCCTGCTGGCGGTTCCTGTCGATTCGTTCGATGCCGTGCTCGCTATCGACCAGGACTTTTCACGGCGCGTGCTGGAGCTGGAGAGTCGCCATCTCCAGCGCTTCATGCGATCGGTTCAGGCCTGAAGGCCCCCTGTGGGCGTGGCGATGTGGCGGATCAGGTCGAGGCATTTGCAGGAATAGCCCCACTCGTTGTCATACCAGGCCACCACTTTGACGAAGGTGTCGGTGAGGGCAATGCCTGCATTGGCATCAAAAATTGAGGTGCAGGATTCGCCCAGAAAATCGCTGGAGACCACAGCGTCTTCGGTGTAACCGAGGATGCCCGCCATCGGGCCCTCTGAGGCCGCCTTCATCGCCGCCTTGATCGCTGCGTAGCTGGCGGGCCGCTCCAGATTCACGGTGAGATCCACCACCGAAACATCGGGGGTTGGAACCCGGAAGGCCATGCCGGTGAGCTTGCCGTTGAGGGCAGGGATCACCTTGCCAACCGCCTTGGCAGCGCCTGTGGAAGAGGGAATGATGTTCTGCCCTGCCCCCCGGCCACCCCGCCAGTCCTTCGCCGAAGGGCCATCCACCGTTTTTTGGGTGGCGGTGGTGGCATGCACGGTGGTCATCAGCCCGTCCTTGATGCCGAAGTTGTCATGCAGCACCTTGGCGATCGGCGCCAGGCAGTTGGTGGTGCAGGAGGCGTTGGAGACGATATCTTCGCCGGCATAGCTGCTGTGGTTCACCCCCATCACGAACATCGGCGTGCCGTCTTTTGATGGGGCGGAGAGCACCACTTTTTTGGAGCCTGCCTCGATGTGCGCCCGGGCGGTGGCATCGGTGAGGAACAGGCCGGTGGCCTCTAGAACGATCTCAGCGCCAACATCCCCCCAGTTCAGTTGGCGGGGATCGCGCTCGGCTGTCACGCGGATGCTGCGGCCATTAACGATCAGCTGGCCATCGCTGATCGACACCTCCCCTTTGAAGCGGCCGTGGGTTGAGTCATAGCGAAGCATGTATGCAATGTAATTAATATCGATCAGATCATTGATGCCGACCACCTCGATTCCTTCGATTTCGAACGCCCGGCGGAACACCAGTCTGCCGATACGGCCGAAGCCATTGATGCCGATCTTGATGGTCATGGTTGTTTTTCTGCCAACTTGCGATTCAATCCCAGCACAACCTAGCAGTTGCCTGAATTCAGCCCAGCCAGTTGAGGAAGCGCTGAATCACCAAAGCATTGCTGATATCCACGAAGAATCCAGAAACCAGTGGCACGATGATGAAGGCGCGATGGGCCGGGCCGTAGGTCTGGGCTACAGCTGCCATGTTGGCCATCGCCGTGGGAGTGGCACCGAGGGAGATGCCGCCGAAGCCTGAGCAGATCACAGCAGCTTCGTAGTCGCGGCCCATCACACGGAAGATCACAACAATGGCGAAGAGGAAAGCCACTACGAACTGTGCCGCCAGAATGGTGAGAATCGGCCCGGCAAGTTCAGCGATCGTCCAGAGCTGCAGACTCATCAGCGACATCGTCAGAAAAATGCCAAGGGAAATCTCTGAGATGATCGTCAGCGATCGGCTGTTGGCTGGCCACTGAAATCGTCCCAGGCGGGGAACGGTGTTGGTGAGCAGGATGGCGCCAAACAAGGTGCACACGAACAACGGCAGATTGCGGCCGGCTGCTTGTAAGGCTTCATGGAGCCCCTCGCCCAGGGCCAGGCTCACGTTCAACCAGAACAGCGTGCGCAGCAGGCTGAAATAGCTGATCGACTCGGCCTCGCCTCCGATCAACTCCCGCCGGGATTCCCTTGGCGGCAGACGCGGTTGAAGCTTGTTGCCACGAATCAGCAGGCGAGCGATCGGGCCGCCCATCAAGGAGGCCAGCACCAGACCGAAGGTGGCACAGGCGATGCCGATTTCCAGGGCATTGCTGACGCCATGGCTGGCGGCGAACCGCGGTGCCCAGGCAATGGCTGTGCCGTGGCCGCCCAGCAACGAAACCGATCCCCCCAGCAGGCCGATCAGCGGATTGAGACCCAACAGGCTGGCCACCCCTACCCCCGTCAGGTTCTGAAGAATCATGTAAAGGATGGTGACCGCCACCAGCACCAGCAACGGTCGGCCGCCTGAGATCAACGTCTTGATGTCGGCGTTCAGGCCAATGGCGGCAAAAAAATAGGGCAGCAGGAAGTCACGGGTTGCCAGGTTGAAGCCGACTTCGATCCCGGTGAAACCATGGACGACGGCCAGCAGCAAGCAGACCTCTGGTGACCGGTTCTGGGATATTGAAATCTCGAAGAATCGCGACACGTTGGTTGAGCCAGCGGCCGATGGCCAGCACCACGATGGCGATGTTGAAGGTGGCGAAGCTCTCAAATTGTATGGAACAGGGTTGTGATTTCGTGGAGAACTGATCGAGAAGACCTGATTGAGAAGACCTGATTGAAAAGAACGAATTGAATTGGTGCGTTCCTGTGGCCCGGCTTGTTTTTCCTGTTGACTCCCCCGCTGATCACATCTGCCGATCAGTTCCACTGATCAGATCCGCCGATCTCCCGGCAGATGTGACGTCTTAGTTCTCGCCGGCGTGGTAACTGCTGCGCACCAGTGGTCCGCAGCGCACCTGGTTAAAGCCCAGGCCTTGGGCCAGCTCTCCCAGCTTCATAAATTCCTCGGGTCGCCAGTAGCGATCCACTGGCAGGTGAGCCAGGGAAGGCCGCAGGTATTGCCCGATGGTGACGCGCTCGCATCCCACGCCCCGGAGATCGGCCAGGGCCTCCATCACCTCCTCGAGCGTTTCGCCCAGGCCCAGCATCAGGCCTGATTTGGTTGGGATGGCGGGGGCCAGCTGCCGGCAGGCCGCCAGCAATCCCAAGGAACGGGAGTAGGTGGCACCACGGCGCACCTGCCCCTGCAGTCGCTGCACCGTCTCGATGTTGTGGTTGAAGCAGACCGGCTCTGCCGCCAGGACTACGCCCAGGCGCTGTTGCTGGGCCGCCACACCTTCCGCTTCGCCGCGATGGCCGCCCCAGAAATCAGGGGTGAGCACCTCGATCGCGATCTGGGGATGGCGGCGCCGTATCGCCGCCATTGTTCCGGTGAACAGGCTGGCGCCGTGGTCGGCCAGGTCGTCGCGGGCGACAGCGGTGAGCACCACGTAGCGCAGCTTGAGGGTGTCAACGGCTTCGGCCACCCGTTCGGCCTCGTCGGCATCGAAGGGAACCGGAGCCTGGCCCTTCTCCACCTGGCAGAAGGCGCAGCTGCGGGTGCAGATCGGACCGCCCAGCAGGAAGGTGGCGGTGCCGGCTGCGTAGCACTCGCCCCGGTTGGGGCAGCGGCCCTCTTCGCAGATCGTGTGCAGCCGCTGCTGTTTGACCACCTCCTGAACTGCCTCGAGGTCTGAGGCCGTGCCGATCGGTCGTCGCAGCCATGGCGGCAGCCGCTCGGCCGGGGCGATGGCGCTGTGGCGACGGCCGGTGACCGTTTGCGCCGCTGGATTCATTGCATCCCTTGCCATCGCTAATCCATTCTGCGGCGGCCTTCCAAGGCTCGCGCCAGGGTGACCTCATCGGCGTACTCCAGTTCGCTGCCTACCGGCAGGCCGTAGGCGATCCTGCTGACAGGGGTGAACGGCCGCAGCAGCCTGGCCAGATAGAGGCTGGTGGTGTCACCTTCCACGCTCGGGGTCAGCGCCAGGATCACCTCGCTGATGTCCTCGCTGTCCACCCGCTGCACCAGCGACTGGACATGCAGAAGGTCTGGTCCGACCCCATCCATCGGCGAGATCAAACCGCCGAGCACGTGATATGCCCCCTTGAATTCCCGGGTGCGCTCCAGGGCGAGCAGGTCGCGTGAATCGGCCACCACGCAGAGCTGGCCGTTGCGGCGCGTTTCATTCAGGCAGATCTCGCAAAGGGGCTCAGCCGAGAGGTGAAAACAGCGTTTGCACTGGCCCACCTGGCTGCGAGCCGCCAGCAGGGCATCGGCGAAGGCATGGATCTGTTCTTCGGGCTGCCTGAGCAGGTGCAGGGCCAAGCGTTGGGCCGTGCGAGGCCCGATCCCCGGCAATCGCTCGAACTGGTCGATCAACCGGGCCAGTGGGCGGGTGAAGCCGCTCAGAGAACCGCCGCAACTGGCCGGAATCTAGGGGCCTGCGTCCTGGCACGGTTCAGAATGGCGGCGGTGCTCTGGCACCTCCCTCGCACCGGTCGTCAGCTGATGGCTCCGTCCCCTTCCCCTGTGCTGCCCTTGTCGTTGCCGTCGTCGTTCCTCACCCGCCTGTTCAGCTGGGTTCTCGCTGCCCTGTTGATCGGGGCCGGTCTGAGCGGCTGCAGTGCGTCGGGGGCGGGCCTGAACACCTTTCAGAGCCCCGATGGCCGCTACGCCTTTCTCTATCCCACCGGCTGGAATCGGGTGGCCGTCAGCGACGGTCCCCAGGTGGTCTTCCACGATCTGATCAACAGCGACGAGACCCTCAGCCTGGTGATCTCCGATGTGAATGACACCAACAGCCTCGAGAATCTCGGTAGCGCCGTGGCGGTGGGAGAGAAGCTGGGCCGGATTGTGATTGCCCCAGAAGGCAGTGGCCGCCAGGCCGAACTGGTCGAGGCGATCGAGCGTGAGGATGGCGGCCATACCTTCTATGACCTGGAGTACGCCGTTCATCTCGCCGATCGGGACCGGCACGAACTGGCCACCGTTGTTGTTGACCGTGGCCGTCTGTACACCCTGGCGGCGAGCACCAACGAAGCCCGCTGGCCCAAAGTGAGCGACTTGTTCCACAACGTGATCACCTCCTTCACCCTGCAGATCTGAGCCATGGCAGCGCCGCGCGATGCGGTGGTTGTCGTGGGCGGTGGCCTGGCCGGTGTGCTGGTTGCCCTCGCCCTGATCAGCCGCGGTCTGGCCGTCACCCTGGTGGCACCAGCCGAAGATCCGGCGGATCCACCTGGCTCGGCCACCTCACTGAGCTACGGAGCCATGCTTGGCTTCTCCGCTCGCCGTCACTGGCGGCAGCTGGAGTCGTGTCATGGCCCGCTGGGCTTTGCTGCCAGCGGGCTGGTGCTGCACAGCTGGGGCGGATGGCTTGACCAACTGCCACCGCCAGCCCTTGCCTTGCTCAGCGCCGCGTTGCCTGTGGGGCAAGTGGACAGTAGGCGCTTCACGGCTGCCCTGCCAAGGGTTCTTGCCGCCGCCGGGGTGAACCAGCTCGACGCCCGGGTGCTGAACCTGCAGCCACGTCCAGGGGGGGGCTGGATCCTGCGGTTGGCTGGGCCGGACCCCTCGCCATCCGCCAGCCTCGAGTCCAGCCAGGTTGTTCTGGCCGCAGGAGCGTTTTGCCGGAGTCTGTGGCCATCTCTTGTGTCCAACCTGCGTCACAGCTGGGCCGGTGTGCTGATTGTCAGGGATCTTCCCGCTGGCAATCCCTGGCTTGAGCAGGTGCGGCGCGGCAGGGTCGTGCAACCGCGTGCCTGGCGCCGGCCGGCCCTGGAGGCCAGGTCCGCCGCGCTGACGCAGGACGCCTGGATTGTTGATGCTGGCCTGGCCCCCTGGGGGAGCGGGGCTTTATTGGGGCAGATCACACTGGTGCCCGCCGGCCCCGGAGGTCTTGTGCCTCCCGATCCCACGCGGATGGAGCAACGCTTGCGCCGAGGGCTGGCGCTGCTGGATCCAGCCCTTGCGCGCCTTGATGCCGACTATCGCCAGGTGCCGGTGGCCTTCTGCGCCGATGGCGGGCCTTTGGTTGGTCCGATAGCGGCGGCGCCGGGGTTGTGGAGTTTCGCGGGCTTCAGTGGACCGTTCGCAACGGCTCCGGCGCTTGCCGAGCAGCTGGCTGCTGATCTGGCCGCCGCCTGAGCGTCAGAACAAGAAGCGATACCGGCCTTCGCCTGATCCTTCGCCCTTGGAGTTGCTGCCAGCGGTGACGGCGGGCCAGTCAGCTTCCCAGTAGCTGATGCCGTCGCGATCGAAGGGCCGGCCGCCGATGCGTTCGGTTGTCAACGTGGTGGTGGCCATTGCCGTGATCAGGCCACCGATCTGCATCGGGCCGAGATCGGTTTTGACATCATCGCCAGCAGCCGCGAGCAGGCTGGGAAGCCGAACCAGATTCTCCGGACGGATGATTTTGGAGAACAGTGCGGCCAGCACAAGTTTCTGGCGATCGATACGGCCGATGTCGCCGTTCTCATCGTGGCGCCAGCGCAGAAAGCCCTCCAGATCCCGACCTTTGAGCGTTTGCCGTCCGGGTTGGAGATCGATGTAGAGGCCCTGGCTGTTGTCGACGTAGTACATCCGTTTGGGGACATCGACTTCAACGCCGCCCAGCACGTCTCCCATGCGGCGGATGGCTCCCAACTTGATGATCAGGTAGTGGCCAATCGGTCGGCCCAGACGATCGGAAAGCTCCTGCTTGACGGCCTCGGTGCCGCCGTAGGCGTAGAGGGCGTTGGCCTTGAGGGGGCCAAACCGATCGGAATTGATGTAGGTGTCACGCGGTACCTGGGTGATCGTGGTGCGGCCCTCACCGACCCGAAGGGTCAACATCACATCGGTGTTGGCTCCGCTCATATCTGAACCAAGCACGAGCAGGTCTTGATCGGTATCGACCCAGCGGCCAAACGGATTGCTGAGCGGTCTGGTCCCACGGACTTCGTCGCCGGCCAGCAAGCCAGACAGGGGAGCCGCCAAAAACAAGCCTCCGCTGAGGCCAAGCACCATGGCAAAAAACACGGGCCAGGGACGGCTCGGCTTGGGACGTTTGGATTGGAATGGCAAGGCTGACGATGCCCGAGGGGCGTTAAAGCGTTGGTTCCCAACCCCTGAGTGTGGCGTTAGGGGGTGGAGTACACAAATGGTATTTGAATTCACCCGCTACAGAACACATTGCTTTGGCATCAGCGTCAAGGGATCCCCGAGCCGGCCCGGCTGCGGACCAGTAGGCGGGCCTGGACCAGGGCGGGATCCAGCTCGCTGGAGCTGAAGGGCGGCAGGGCTTGCCGCCTCAACCAGGCGCCCCAGTGAAATTCGAGAAATGGCACGGCCGGCTGTGCCTTGATCAGGCCCTCCTGCTTGAGCTTCCAGACCAGGCTGCGGTAAGGGTCGTCCTGCATCGCTTCAAGGCTTTGGGGGAGTTGCTCAGGGGCATAGGGACCGTTCCCCTGGCCATCCTGCAAATAGAGCCAGCCCCGGCGATTGAGCTCTTCGAGGCAATGGAGCCGGCTGGCTCCTTTGAGCTCCAGAACCACCGCACAAAAGACCGTCCCGGAGGGGTCGACATCCAGCAGGGCCCTGAGCCGGTGATGGCGATCAATCATCCAGTGCTCGCCAGCACTGCTCACCGCCACCGGCACAGGCCGGCTTTTGAGATAGCGGCGCCGGCTTTCGATCGATTCGAGCCGGAAATCGTTCGCCCGGGCCCGCACCTCCGCCAAGCCAAGGCAGAACTGGGTCGGTTGAAGGCGTCGCAGCGGAAGTTCGAACAGCTCACCCTGTGGAGAGGGCAACAGGTGAAACGAGCCGGAGTTGAGCGCCATGGGCGTGGCCGCAGCGGCCTGGTGACAGCAGTCAGTTCGACTCCATGCTGCAACATTCGCGCGAAGAGCGTTGAAAGGCCCCATCTCAGAGGCTGAGGGCTTCATCGGTCCGTAATCCCGCCTGAACACGCCAGAGGCTGGCGTAGACGCCTCCTCGCTGCAGTAGGTCTTCATGCTGGCCGCTCTCGATGATCCGGCCTGCCTCCAGCACCACAATGCGATCGGCGTGGCGCACGGTGCTCAACCGGTGGGCGATCACCAGGGTGGTGCGTTCGGCGGTGATCAGCTCCAGGGAGCGTTGGATCGCCGCCTCGGTTTCGTTGTCGACCGCCGCGGTGGCCTCATCGAGGATCAGCACGGGAGAGTTCTTCAAGATGGCCCTGGCCAGGGCGATGCGTTGCCGTTGCCCGCCCGAGAGGCGTTGGCCGCGCTCGCCCACCACGGTGTCGTAGCCCTCAGGGAGGGCGTCGATGAAGCCGCTGGCTTCAGCCAGCTGGGCGGCACGGGCTATCGCCGCCGGGGTGGCCCCAAAGCTGCCGTAGGCGATGTTTTCGGCCACGCTGCCGTGGAACAGGAACACCTCCTGACTCACCAGTCCGATCGCCCGCCGCAGGTCGTCGAGCCTGAGATCACGAATCGGCAACCCATCCAGCAGGATCTCGCCCTGATCCACCTCGTAGAGCCGCAGCAGCAACTTCACCAAGGTGCTCTTGCCCGAGCCGGTCGCCCCGACGATGCCGACGGTATGGCCAGCTGGAATGGTCAGGTTGAAGTTCTCAATCAATCCTTCGCGGCCGCCGTAGCCGAAGCTGACCTGGCGGAATTCCAGGCTTCCTCTGACCTCCTGCAGTGGCAAGGGTCGATCACCGCTTGGGATCGCCATTGGGGTGGCGAGCAAGTCGAGCACCCGGTCGCTGGAGGCCATCGCCCGCTGGTAGTCGTCGAGGGTGCGGCCCAGGGTGGTGAGCGGCCAGAGCAGCCGCTGGGTGATGAATACCAGAAAGCTGTAGCTGCCGATGGCAATCGTTCCTCGCCAGGCCTGCAGGCCGCCGATCACCAGGATCGCCACGAAGGCGAACAGAATCGCGAAACGGATCAGGGGAATGAAGCCGGCCGAGAGCTGGATCGCGCGGCGGTTGCTGCGCCGGTAGGCGTCGCTTAAGGAGCCGATCCGACCGAGTTCCCAGGCCTCTGCGGCGTAGCTCTTGATCGTCAGCATCCCGCCGAGATTGTTGACCAGGCTGCTGTTGAGATCACTGGCTTTCTCGCGCACGTCCCGGTAGCGGGGGGCTAAGCGTTTCTGAAAGATCACAGACCCCCAGAGAATCACCGGGATCGGCAGAAAGGCGACCCCGGCCACCCCTGGGGAGAGCACCGCCATCGCCGTGCCGACCGCCAGCACAGTGGTAACAAGCTGCAGCAGTTCGTTGGCGCCGTGGTCGAGAAACCGCTCCAGCTGGTTGATGTCGTCATTGAGGATGGCCAGCAGACGGCCGCTGCTGCCGGCCTCGAAGAAGGCCATCTCAAGGCGCTGGAGATGGTCGTAGGCCTCCAGGCGCAGCTCGTGTTGCACGGTCTGGGCGAGGTTGCGCCAGAGCAGCCCGTAGAGGTATTCGAACAGGGATTCAGCGCTCCAGATCAGGAACGAGAGCACCCCCAGCAGGGCCAGCTGGGAGGGAACACCACCGATACCGATCCCGGCGAGCCAGGAGTTCTGTTGTCTGGCCACCACATCGACCGCCAGGCCGATCAGCACCGGTGGGGCCAGGTCGAAGAGTTTGTTGAGCACCGAGCAGAGCGCCGCCAGCCAGACCAGACGCCTGTGGGGACGCAGCGTGGCCAGCAGACGCTGGAGGGCTGGAGAGGGTGGCGATGGGGCCATGGATGGGGTTGAGCGTTCGGCGGATGAAAGCCATTCAACCCGGCGCGTTGGCTTGTGTTTGAACTGAGCTGTTTCCCTTGGCCATTCCAGCTAGAACAAATGGGCTGCGATTGAGGCCATCGCCATGACACGCTCTCGCTCTTACAACCGCTCCCAGCGCTGGACAGCCAAACTTCGCCGCCGCTCCCTCAGAGCGGCCCTGCCCGAGCATCACGAAGGTGAAGCTTTGCTGCTGCAGCCGCCCGATCAGCTGCGCCGCCTGGCCGTTAGCCGCGAGCAGGATCACGAGCTGCTCGATCTGCTTGAAGGCGCTGTCTGAGGCTTGTGCCGCCAGGGACGCTGCGGGATCGATCAAGGATTGGGATCGATCCGAGTTTTCTGTCTGGGTGGTTCCTGGCTTTCGCTAAGGCTTTTCTTGGCTGGTCAGTTTCAACTTGCGCGCCTGCCTGCGGACGGTGGACATGTCCCAACAGAAGTTGAAAAAAATCTGGGAAGTGGCCCCAACACTGAAAAATTCAGCCATTGTTAGCAAATCCTAACTCTGCTAGCTGATCCAATGCCCGCCCCCGTTCCCTGGAGCCTGGCCTGGAGTGAGAGTGGCGAATTGGCGCTGGCCGATCGACTCGATCTCCTCCACACGTTGATTATGTCAGAAAGTCCTGACATTCAGCCCACACTGATCGCCTCACTCGAAGCCATCAGCCTCGAGGAGGTGTCCTCTCTTTGCACCGATGGCCTGACTGGAACATGCGCCTGATCCCAGGGATCACATGCGATAACGCGCGATCGCCCGCTCCCGGCAGGTGGATTGCGCTGAGGCCAGGTCAGAGCCCTGGTTGATCTGCTCCACGAAGCAGGAACAGGCGTAGGTGTTCATGCCGGGAGGCGCCACCTGCCTGGCGGCCTGGAAAGCCGCACTGAACCCGGCCAGGCAGAGCCTGGTCACGACCACGTCGTCTGATTGGGCCATGGCCTGATCAGGAACCAGGCCTGAAAAAGCCAGGCCAGCAACTGCTGCCAAGGCCGCGCTGCGCTGGAGCCACCAACAGCTGGGAGAAATCAACGTCAAGAGGGATTGGCTCACAGCCGCTGGCGAAGTCATGCGTCGGTCAGAGGGTCAACGAGGTTCAGCGCGTGAGGCGACTGATTTCCAGTTCCTTGTTCATCACCCGAAGGCGCCGCAGAGCATCGAAGACATCCTCAGGCATTCCCTGGGGCAGATCGATGGTGCTGTGGGTGTCAAAGATCTGGATTCGGCCGATGCTGCGTCCGGTGAGCCCGGACTCGTTGGCAATGGCTCCCACGATGTTGCCGGGCTTGACCCGATCACGCCAGCCCACCTCAATGCGAAAACGCTCCATGTTGGCGTCGGGAGTGTGGCCTCCTTCCTCGCGACCTTGTCGCTCGGGGCGACGACGGTCGCCACGGCGATCATCGCCGTCACGGGAGCGCTCCCTGTCACGTTGACCGCTGGACCGTTGCCAGTCTTCGTTGCCATGGACCAACAGTGGCTTCGTGCCGACCGCCAGTTGCAGGGCAGCGAGGGCCAGTTCATCTGGCGTGGCTTCGATCTCGCGACCCACCCGTTGCAGAATCTCGCTGAGCAGGGCCAATTCCTGTTCAGCAGCTCGCGGCGTCTTAACCAGGGCTGTGAGCTGCTGACGCAGCCTGTCGAGCCGGTTTTGGTTGATGTCGGCATTGGTGGGCACCTCCATCAAGTCGATCGGCTTGCCCACCGTGCGCTCCAAACCGGAGAGGAAACGCCTTTCCCTTGGTGTCAGGAACAGGATGGCGTCACCGCTGCGTCCGGCACGGCCGGTGCGACCGATCCGGTGGACGTAAGCCTCACTGTCGAAGGGAATGTCGTAGTTGATCACCAGGGTGATGCGCTCGACATCCAAGCCGCGGGCTGCCACATCGGTGGCCACCAGCACATTCACCTGACCGCTGCGCAGCCTCTCGACGGTGCGCTCGCGCTGGTTCTGGGGCACGTCTCCATTGAGGACGGCCACGTCGTAGCCATGCTGTTCAAGGGCTTCAGAGACCGCCAGGGTGATGGCCTTGGTGCGAGCAAAGATGATCACCCCTTCGCTGCTTTCGGCCTCAAGAACACGGGTCAGGGCTTCGAGTTTCTGGGATCCATTGACGACTAGATGGCGCTGACGAATGGTGCTCGATTCGGCCCCTTTTTGGCGGATGGTGACTTCAGCTGGATCCTTGAGATATTTGCGGGAGAGCCTGCGGATCTCCGAGGGCATTGTGGCGGAAAACAGCACCACTTGGCGCTGCTCAGGGAGTTGTTCAAGCACCCATTCGACGTCGTCGATGAAGCCCATCCGCAGCATCTCATCGGCTTCGTCGAGCACCAGGCTGCGAAGTCCGGAGAGGTCGAGCGTTCCCTGCCGCATGTGATCCATGACCCGGCCAGGTGTACCGACCACTACCTGAACACCACGCTTCAGCCTGACGATCTGATCACGGAAATCGGCGCCGCCGTAGATCGGCAGAATGCGCACCTGGGGCAGTTGGCTGGCGTAGGTGTTGAAGGCTTCGGCAACCTGCAGGGCGAGTTCCCGGGTGGGGGTGAGCACCAACACCTGGGGGGTGCGTTGGTTGGGATCCAGCCTGGAGAGCAGGGGCAGGGCAAAGGCGGCTGTCTTGCCGGTTCCTGTCTGGGCCTGGCCAACCAGATCGCGGCCGAGCATCAGCTCAGGGATGGCAGCCTTCTGAATCGGTGATGGAGTGGTGTAGCCGCAGAGAACAACAGCCTTAACGAGTTGCTCGCTGAGGCCGAAACAGGAGAAGCCGTTTTCGATCTCAACGTCGCCTTGGCCAGATTCAATGGTCTCAGGGGCCTCCGGAACATCCGGAGACTCTGGCGTTGCTGCTGGGCTGGTATCCAAGGGAGTGGCAGGAAGGGATGCAGGCAAATCAGAAATGGTGGTGTCAGGCTGCGGTTGGCTGGTGGCGTCCGAAGAGCACGCGAAGCTCTCGCACGCGGAAGGCTGCTGGGTCACGGAAAAAATTGACGAGGCTTAGGCCTGGGAGATCCTTCAACACAGGCCGGCAGTGATCCCAATCTCTGGCCGATTCGACCTGATGCAAGACTGCCTTGCCCTTTATCAAAGGGTGAGTAATCATTGTATCACTGATTACCCGCGGGTTGCGCTGAGCCCCGCAAAAGCGCATGGCTTTGAGGATTCCCTCACTTTTACGTCTGCTTCTGATGGCAACATTTCGGGTAGCCGAATCGAGATGGCCTTCCCGATTCCGGATGGCCTTCATGCGTCCGTGGGGCAGGGCCTGCTGATTGGAAGCTTTGAGTCCGAGCTGTTAACTCAGAAGTCTTGACTCAGAGCTGTTAACTCAGAACTGTTGACACCCGGCTGCTGACTCGGACCGCCGTTCAGCATGGCCTCAGTAGTCTGGAGCAGTTCTGGCGCCGGGTGCGTTGGACTGGTTGAACTCAGGCAAAGGCCGACGGAAGCCAGGCCTGGGCACGCGCCAGGCTGATTTCGGCAATCTTGTCGTGGGAATGCAGCCGTCTCTGGATCTGGTTGCTGCATGTCTGCCAGCCGGGTGGAGTGGCCGCAATGTCAAAGCAGGCCTCGGAGCGGTCGTCGAGCATGCGGCCGAGCGTGGCTTCGCCACCCTTTGGATCCGGAAGCAGGAGGTAGTAACGGATCATCGGGGTGCGTCGAGCAACCCGTTCAGTCTGTCCCATCAGCGCCGGAGAGCCTCCTTGGTTGCCTTGCTTTAGCAACCCTTGGGGTCCGGGCCTCTTCTCTGCCCGATCGGCTGCGATCTGATCGGTAGCAACGGCTTCATCCCGCCGGCAGCCTGGCACCAAGGATGCCTCACAGATCACTTTCTCGACCCATGCCCAGCGCGCAGCGTCTCTCCGCTTTTCAGACGATCCAGGATCGTCCGGCGGCGACAACGGCTCCCAATGCCCCTCTCCAGGACCTCTGGGCCCATGACGTTTTCGATCTAGCCAAGATGAAGGCGGCGTTGCCGAAGGAAGTTTTCAAGTCGGTACAGAAAACGATCAAGGAAGGCGGCAAGCTCGACGTTACGGTCGCCAACGTGGTGGCCCAGGCCATGAAGGAGTGGGCAACCGGCCGGGGCGCGCTTTATTACGCCCACGTTTTTTACCCACTGACCAACTGCACCGCTGAGAAGCACGACGGCTTCATTTCAGTTCAAGGTGACGGTTCGACCATTACCGAGTTCACCGGCAAGGTCCTGGTGCAAGGCGAACCCGATGGGTCATCCTTCCCCAACGGCGGTATTCGCTCCACGTTTGAGGCCCGGGGATACACCGCCTGGGACATCACCAGTCCTGCCTTCTTGATGGAAACCCCGAACGGGGTCACCTTTTGCATCCCCACGGTGTTCATCTCCTGGACAGGAGAAGCTCTTGACAAGAAAACCCCCTTGCTGCGCTCCAACGCGGCGATGAATCGCGAGGCCCAACGCCTGCTCAAATTGATCGGGTACCAAGACGTGGCCCCGGTCAATTCAAGCTGTGGCGCTGAGCAGGAATATTTCCTGGTCGACAGCGCTTTCGTTTCACTGCGTCCCGATCTCCTGCTGGCCGGCCGCACGTTGTTCGGCTCTCCGTCGGCCAAGGGGCAGCAGTTCGACGATCACTACTTCGGCGCCATCCCCCAACGGGTGCAGGTGTTCATGCAGGACGTCGAGCGCCAGATGTACACCCTCGGCATCCCCGCCAAGACACGCCACAACGAAGTGGCTCCAGGGCAGTTCGAGCTGGCTCCCTTCTTTGAGGCCGCCAACGTGGCCACTGACCACCAGCAGCTCACCATGACGTTGCTGAAAAATACGGCCCGCAAGCACGGCATGAACTGCCTGTTGCATGAGAAGCCGTTTGAGGGCATCAACGGCTCCGGTAAGCATGTCAACTGGTCCGTGGGCAATGCCACCCAGGGAAACCTGCTCGACCCCGGCGACACCCCCGACAAAAACATGCAGTTTCTGCTGTTTTGCGGGGCTGTGATTCGGGGCGTGCACCTCTATGGTCCGCTGCTGCGAGCCGTTGTCGCCACCGCGGGCAATGATCACCGCCTCGGGGCTAACGAGGCGCCGCCGGCGATCATTTCGGTCTATCTCGGCAGCCAACTCGAAGGGGTCTACAAGCAGATTCTCAACGGCGAAGTCACCAGTTCGGTTTCTGCCGGCCTGATGCAACTCGGTGTCGACACTCTGCCGGAATTCCCCAAAGATCCAGGCGATCGCAACCGCACCTCGCCCTTTGCCTTCACCGGCAACCGCTTCGAATTCCGCGCCGTCGGCTCCAACCAGTCAGTGGCTGGCCCGCTGGTGGCGATGAACACCATCCTGGCTGATTCGCTCCGTTTTATTTCTAGTGAAGTGGAGGCGAAAATAGCCGCTGGTGAATCGCTCGAAATCGCTGCAATCTCCGTCCTCAAGGGGATCATGGAGAAGCATGGCTCTGTTGTGTTCGGGGGAGATGGATACTCCAAGGAGTGGCACCACATGGCCGTTGAGGAGAGAGGGTTGGAGAACCTTCACAACACTGCCGAAGCTCTTTCCGTGCTGCAACGCCCTGATGTCCGCGAATTGTTTGCCAGTGAAGGGGTGCTGAGCCCTGTGGAGCTGGAAAGTCGCTTTGAGGTCTATGCCGAACAGTACGTTCTGGCGATCGAAGTGGAGGCCAAAGTTGCCCTGCAGATGGCACGCACCCAGATCTATCCAGCGGTGATGACCTACCTCGGTGATCTGGCCAATTCCCTGAATCATCAGGAAACCTTGGGCCTCTCCCCTGACAAGGCCTTGGCTGGCAAAATCTCCGGCCTTAGCCAGGAGCTGATGCAGGCCTGCGCGGCCCTAGAGAGCGCGATCGGCTCTTCTCCCCATGGCGAGGTTCAAGCCCACATGGATTACTGCGCCAACACCCTTCTGCCCCTGATGGACACCCTCCGGACATCCGTGGACAGCTTGGAGACGTTGGTTGACGACTCCGTCTGGCCCCTGCCCACCTACCAGGAGCTGCTGTTTTTCCGCTGATTCATTCCGCCTCTGCCCTCTAAGCCAGGAGTTCAGGCAGCCAGCCTGGATCCTGGGGGGTGACCAAGACAACCTCCTGCCTGGCCCGGGTCAATCCGGTGTAAAGGCCACGCCACTCCCCGACCTCTGAGCGGGGCACCACAAGGCCCACAGCGGCATATTCGCTGCCCTGGGCCTTGTGGATGGTCAGGGCGAAGGCGGCTTCCGCCCCCTCCAGCAGGGCCGGGTGAACCAGCCGCAGGTCTTGTTGATTGTTGCCGCCCAGCCCTGGGAACAGCACTGCTCGGCCTGTGGCTGTTGCCACGACCACGCCGACATCGCCATTGGCCAGATCCTCGCCGGGCTGGTTGCGGGTGCAAAGAACCGGCGTGCCGATTGGCCAGGAGGCGGCACCTCGCCCGCCCTGGTCTTCGAGCAGCAGCCGATTGAGTTCTTCTGTACCCCAGGGGCCTCGCCGCAGGGGCGAGAGCACCACGAAGGCCTCCAACTGCAGCAGCAGGGCCGTTCCTGCTGCAGCGCTGCCAGGGCTTTCTGGGCTGAAAGCCCTGGCGCGTTGGCCCAGCTCCTCCCGCTGCGCTCGCATGCGCACCTTGAGTTCAGCCGGCAGCCTGGGGGGCGCGCAGCGCAGCCAGGAGATGTTGTCGTTGGCTCCCAGCTGCTCGAGTTGATCGAGCACGGCCTGGCGATCCCCTTGGCGCAGCCGATTGGCAACGGCGGCGATCGCACCCTGATTGCGGTAGGTGGTGGTGAGTGTGATGGCGGCCTCGCCAAGCCCACGGCGTTGCTCCGGCTGATCTAATGCGCAGAGGATGGCCCCTGGTCCGACTGGCCGGAGCTGGTCTGGATCTCCCACCAGCAGCAGCTGGGCTTGCTCCGGCAGGGCTTCGAGCAGGGCGCTGGCCAGGGTCAGATCCAGCATCGACACCTCATCCACTACCACCAGATCCAAGGCCAAAGGGTGCTGGCGATGGCGGCCGAAGCGTTCCCCCTGGCTCTCCAGCAAGCGATGCAGGGTGGTGCAGGGAAGGCCAGCCAGCTGGCCCGCCAACGTCTCTGGCAAAGAGGCGGAGCGGCTGTCGATCGCCTGTTTGAGCCGTGCCGCCGCTTTTCCTGTTGGGGCAGATAAGTGAACGCGCAGCTGGGGCCTGAGGCTGAGAACCGCGGCCAGCATCTGCACCACCGTGGCGGTTTTTCCCGTGCCCGGACCGCCGCCAAGCAGGACGAAGCGATGCTTCAGCAGCCCCTGCACGGCCTGTCGCTGCTGCTGATCTAGGCCACCGCGGCGGACGGCTGCCTCCACGGCTTCCTGTTGCGCGTCGTCCGCAATCGGTTCCGCCAGCCCGGCCTGGGCCCGTTGCTCCAGCTCGGCCAGCAGGGTCTGCAGCTGCTGTTGCCACAGGCGCCAGCCCACCCCCTGGCCGGTGCGCAGCAGTGGCGGCAGCGCTCCGGTGGCGGCGTTGCATTCCTGGGCCAGTCCAGATCGCTCCAGGGCGTCGCTGTGGCCCTGGGGCCAGGCGGCGGCTGTCACCCCCTCCGGCGGCGGTCCCTGCAGAGACAGCTCCAGTTCCCCCCGTTCCAGGGCGCCCGTCAGGGCGACGATCAGCTCGCGCACAAGCGGATCGGGCTGGACGCCGTAGAGCCGGGGCAGCGCCTCGGCCAAGGCGTCTGCCAACGGCCCCAGCCAGGGACGGGACTGGGGTGATGGAGCTGGAGAATGGGAAGAGCTGGTCATGGCTGCCCTTCGCGCAGCAGGGTGTCGAGTGCTGCGAGCCTGGCCAGATCAACCGTTTCAACCAGCATTCCTGGGATCGACTGAGCCACCATCGCGGCCTGGGGGCCGGGCACCCCCCGCAGAAACACGTAGAGGTAGCCACCGAGGTGTTGCTCGGCCTGGTAACCAGGCTGCCGCCAGCGCAGGTAGCGATCCAGGGCCACCAGGTAGAGATGGCCTTGCAGCAGGTAGTGGTTGGCGACCATCAGCCCCTCCATGGCGGCCTGGCCATAGTGCTGCGGCCCGCAGGCCAGGGGTTGGCCGGCCCCATCGCGCACGCCGAGCCAGTTGCTCTTCCAGTCGGCCACCCACCAGCGTTCCTGGCCGCTGGGATCGGGGGCGGTGAAGATCAGATCCATCGATCCGGTGAGGAAGCCGCGGCTGGCCACCTCCAGGCTCGCCAGTTGATCGCCGTAGCCCTCGCCGCCACGGCAGGGGTGATCCCGGAACACCCGGGCCAGGCCGGCGGCCCGGACCAGTTGCCCTGGCCCACCGGCCAGGGGGAGGTCGAAGTTCATTTCATTGAGCCGCCGGCTCACCGGCAGCCCGGAGAGCTGGAAATCGCCGAGGGCACCGCCCACCGGAGTGAGACGCAGCTGATCGAGAAAGCTCAGAACAGCTTCGTGGTGCTCAGCCCCGATGCCGGCTCGCTGTAGCTCAAGCTCCACCTGCTGGTTGTTGCCTGGATCGGCGGCCGGGAGCTGGTGATCCACCCGCTCGAGAATGCGGTGCAGGCAATCGCCGGCCGAGGCTCCGCGAGGGAAGAAGGCGAGGGGCCCCAGCGCAGACCAGCCATCGGCCGGCGAGGGTTGTTGCTCATCGGCCAGGGCCGATTCCTCCCCTGCCTGGCTTTCTGCGCTGGTGATCGCATCGGTGTCACGGCCCTCCTCCAGGTTGGGGGGGATGAGGCCAGCGGCGGCCCCCTGGGCCGAGGAGGCGCCGTGGGTCCAGCTGGAATAGCTGCTGCGACCCCAGCCGCTGGCGAGGGGGCGCTCGGGGATCGGGCCAGTGGCGGGACTCCCAATCTGGGCCGGAGGCTGCCAGCGCTGTCTCTTGTGCGCCTCCGTTGGCAAGGCGATCTGCTGCAGGGAGTCCAGCCCCTTGCGGCCACAGGCCCGCTGATCGACGAGCCAGGGCTCCAGCGGGTTGGACTGCTGGTCTTTGGCGGGTCCGTAGCCCAGGATCAGCAGCTCCATCGCCCGGGTGGCGGCCACGTAGGCCAGCCGTTCGGCTTCCTCACGCCTGGCCTGATCGGCGGCAGTCTGGGCGGCGAGCCCCGGGCCCCAGTGGGGATTGCGATGGGGCCAGGCGTTGTTGTTGCTGCGGCTGCTGCCGCTGGTCGGGGCCTGCCAGAGATACGGGCAGATCACCACAGGAAACTCCAGGCCCTTGCTGCGGTGCATGGTCACGATGGCCACGGCCGACTGGACTGCGGCGCTGTTGGGTTGGTGGTTCTGCGGTGGGCTCAGGGGTGGATGGTGCCGCCGTCGCCGCAGCCAGTCGGCGGTAGCGGCGGCGCTCAGGCGCTCCTGGTGCATGCGTTCTTGGACCAGCTCGGCGCCCTGCTGCAGGTCGGCGAGGAGCCTGCCGCTGAGCACGATTCCGGCCATGACCTCGGGACTGATCAGTTCCCCGAGGGCCGCCAGCAGGCCGCGGTTGGTGGCGATGGCGCTCAACCGGACCAGCCGCTCCGCCAGCGACTCCCAGGCGCTGGCCGGTGCCTGGGCGATCGTTTCGGCGCTCCAGCCCAGCAGGGGCGAGGCGGCCAGCAAGCGCCGCCGCCGTTCGCTGCCCGGTTCGGCAAGGACATCAAGCAACCGTTGCAGCACCGCTGCTCCTTCGCTCTGGAACAGATCGGCCTTGCTCACCAGCCGGCTGGCGATGCCCCGTTGCTCGAGGGCCTGGCGCAGCAATTCGGCCTGGGTGTGGCGGCTCACCAGCAGGCAGATGTCCTCCGGCAGCAGGCCGCGCCGCTGGTCGCCCTCGCGCACCTCGATGCCCCGTTCCAGTAATTCCAGAACAAGCCTCCCGATCTGCTCGGGCAGCCCCCGCTCCAGCTCGCTGCGCGATCCCTCCCCCAGCCAGAGCAGTTGCAGGGGGGAGTTGCCTGGGGGCAGGGTCAGCTGGAGGCCGCCGCTGCGCTGGGCCACCACCGCCGGCACGCGCAGGCCGGAGCGCACCAGGCCGGGCTCCATCAGCCGGTTGAGGCTCTCCACCAAAGCCGTTGAGGAGCGAAAGTTCTGGCGCAGGGCGACCACCCTCTCGGTGGAGTGGCGCACGGCCTGGTAGGTGCCCAGATCTCCGCCGCGGAAGCCGTAGATCGCCTGCTTCGGATCTCCCACCATCACCAGCAGGTGACGGTCCGGGCAGCTGAAGGCCTGGCGCAGGATGCGCCACTGCAGTGGATCGGTGTCCTGGAATTCGTCGATCAGCCCCACCTGGTAGCGCCCCCCGATCGCGGCGATCAGTTCGCCGTGCTCCTGGCCTTCGGGGCCGGGATCGAGGGCGGTGAGCAGATCCCCGAACCCCATCCGGCCGCTGCGCTGGCGCCGCTGGCGCAGTTCGCGCACAGCCCAGTGGGCGAAGTGCAGCTGGGCGGCCTCGGCAGGTCCATCCACCAGGGCCGCCACCGCCTCCATCAGGGGCCGCTCTGGCAGGGACACCTCAGGGCCTTCCCAGGGGCTCGCTGCCTTGGTGAACGGCCCCGGGTGGAAATAGGTCTTGAGGGGGTTGTCGCCTGCCACCAGCGCGGCATAGGTGTCCCCGCCCTGGGCGTGGCTCCCAGCTGTCGCCTGGGCCTTCAGCCAGGCCGAAACCGCTTGGTGACGGTCGTTCCTGGGCTTGGCCGGGTAGGTCTTATCGCTTCGGGCTCCCAGCGAAATCCAGTGGACGGGGGCCTCTTTCAAGGCGGCGTAAAGGAGCTCGCCCCGTTGCTGCCACTGTTCGCAGAACCGGGGCCATAGCTCGCTCCAGTAGGCCGTGAGCTGATCGCCCAACGGCTGATCGGCCACGAAGCCTGGCGGCAGGGCGGGCAGGGCCAGGGCTGGATTGTCTTCCAGTTTGCTGAGCCGCTGCCGCAGCTGGTTCAGGCCCAGGCCCTGGCGCTTGAGACCCTCCAGCCAATGGGCCGGCAACGGCAGAACCTGTTGCTGCCAGTAGTCGTGGCAGGTCTGCTCGATCAGTCGGTTGGCATCGGATTCGAGCTCCAACTCCGGTCCCAGGCCGGCCTCCAGGGCGTGGCGGCGCAGGGTGCGGTGGCAGAAGCCATGGATGGTGGTGATGTCAGCGGCATCGAGGTCTTCAAGGGCGAGTAGCAGGCGGGCCCGCAGTTGTTTGGTTGCCTGCTCAGACCCCGGGCCCGTCCCTGCCCGCTGGTCCAGCCATTCGCCGAGTACGCCATCGCCGCTGGGGCGCTGGCTCGCCGCAGCTGGCTCCAGGCCGCGTAGGGCCTGCTCCAGGCGCCGCCCGATCCTGTCCTTGAGCTCGGCGGCGGCCACCTCGGTGAAGGTGACCACCAGCAGTTCGCGCAGGGGCAAACCCCGCTCCGCCACCAGCCGCAGCACCAGGTGGGCCAGGGCGAAGGTCTTGCCGGTGCCGGCGCTGGCCTCCAGCAGCACGACACCGGTCCCAAGGGGCAGCTGGTTGGGCTGGAAGTCGGAGCCTGGATCCTGATGGCCCCGATCGTTGCTGGCCTGGGCCACTTCGGTTGTCATGGCCTGCTCCCCAGCTCAAGCAGGGGAGTGTGCAGCGCCGTGGTCAGGTCTGTGAAGGGACCAAACCTTCCCTCCTGCAGCTCATCAAACGGGGTGCTGGATCCGAAGCAGAGGGCCATGACCTCCTCCTCCCGCTCGGCGTGGCCGCCGAAATCGCTGCCCTCCCATTCCGTGCGTGCCTTGGCGGCTCCGCTGCCGGGTTTCTTCCACTCCGCGGCGGCATAGGCCCAGCCGCTGCTGGGCGGCACCGGCCAGCAGCACGGCCGGTGCTGTCGCTGCCACTCCAGCCATTGCTGGAGGTGTGCGCTGGCGTCGGCAGGGCTCGGGGCCCGCAACCGCTCCTGCTCCTTGAAGCTGTTCTGATCGCGGGCGATGAGCACGGCCTCCGCTCCAGGGGCGCCAGCGGCGATGGCCAGCAGCCACTGCAGTGTCAGCTCCAGCCTGTGGCCGGCACGGGCCTGTTTGGTCTGGAGCAGAACCAAACGCTGGCCGTGCCAGCACACGGTTGCTTCCATGGCGTCCTCCCGATCGCTGCTCAGGCCAGGCCAGTGGTGGGTTTCGAGGCGGGCTTCTCCAAAGCTGGCGAGCAGCTCCCCCAGGGAAGTCCAGCGCTGATCGAGGACTTGCCGCTCCAGTTCGGCGCCGGCGTGGGGCGGCAGCAGGCCGCGCCCGGCGGTGAGCTCGCTCCAGTCAGGTGGATCGGCTGGCATGGGCGAACCGGCTTCGGTCAAGGCCTGCCGCAACAAAGTGGCCCGCTGCCGCTCGCTGAGTTCAAGATCCTCCAGATCCTCGATCGGCTCCACCCATTCCCGCGGCCGCAGGCCGAGCTGCTTGAGCCACTCCCCCTGGGGAGCCACCAGCCAGTCGCGCAGGGCCTGGTAGGTCTCGGCCGCGGGGAGTGACCGGTTCGGTGGCGCCTCGCTCTGGCCACCGCGACAGGCGAGTGGGGCCGCCGGAGTCAGCCGCGGCCCGCTTCCAGCCCGGCGCCCCTCGGGCTGCTCCAGCCGTTCGAGCGCCCGGAGCAGACGCCGATCACAGCTGGCCGGAGCCCGTCCGTGGCTGGGCAGGAAGTTCTGGCGATCGAGGGGATTGGCCCGGTGGGCGATCACCAGATCCGCCGCTGCTTGCTCGCCGAGTTCGCTGCGCAGCAGCTCCAGCCATTGGCGAATCGGTGCCGCAGGCGGCAGCTGCTCTCCACTGTGTTCATCGCGGCAGTTCCAGAACAGCAGCAGGTTGTCCCGGGCCGAGAGCAGGGCCTCCATCAGCACGTAGCGGTCCTGATCGGCCGTGCTGGGATCACCGAGCCGCCGCTGCTTCTCCATCAGGTGAAAGCCGGGGCGCTGGCGTAGGCGCGGGAAGCTGCCGGCATCAAGGCCGATCAGGGCGATCACCCGGTAGGGGATGGCGCGCATCGGCTCAAGAGCACTCACCGTCAAGGCCCCGCTGCGGTGGCCGAAGCGGCCGCTGTCGGCGGAGAGCCGCTCTTCCAGCACGGCCGCCACCACCGGGGCGGTGAGCTGCAGCGTGCAGCTGCCGGCGCACAACGTCCACTCAGCGATTGCTTCGCGGATCAGCTGCAGCTCCCAGCCCCGCTCGCCGCCATCGCCGAACAGACGGCTGAGCAGGAGGGGCAAACGCTCCGCCCAGGCGCCGCTGCTGCGGGCCGTGTCCAGTTCGGTGAGCACCTGCTGCAGGCTGGTGAGCAGATGGATCCAGCGGCCGATCCGCTCGATCGCACCGCCCAGCTGATGCGGCGCACAGCCCCCGGCGGCCACACCGGGCCGATCGGGTAGCACCAGGCCAAGCAGGAGCCTGTCGATCGCCCAGGCCAGGCTGTGGCTGGCATCGCCGCTGCGCTGGCCCGCCGCCAGACCCCAGCGGAAGCCACAGGCCTGCAGAACCCCATTGAGCTCAGCGGCTTCGGCGGCATCAAGCTGGAAGTGCTCCTGCAGCGGGGCGCTCTCCAGCAGAGCCTGGAAGGCCGAGGCGGTGAGGCGTTCACCTCCGAGCTTCAGCAGTTGCAGCAGGGCTGCGGCGATGCCGGCCTCACTCTGTTGGCTGCGGTCGGTCAGCCGCCAGGGCAGCAGCACGCCGGTGGCTTCGGCGTCGCCGAAGACGGCGGCGAGCAACGGGGCCAGTCGATCCACATCCGGCGTCATCACCAGGATGTGGCGTGGTTCGAGGCTGGCGTCAGTCGCCATCAGTTGCAGCAGCCTGTCGCGCACGATCTGCACCTGGCGCAGCCGGCCCGGGCAGGGATGGAACTCCAGCGACTGATCTCCTGGCTCCAGCTTCAGGGGCTGGTGTGGCTCCGTGTCAACCATTTGCTCCTGGAGTTGCTCCAGCAGATCGGGACGGCGGGCCTGCTCGCTCGCTGCCGTCGCCGGCAGAAAAAACAGATCGCGCTCGCTGGAGCGGCCCAGCTGGGCTTCGCCGGTTCCCTCAAGGAGCTGTTGGAACTCGCCGCCGAGCCGGCCGAAGCGGGCCTCCAGGCCGGGGGCCTGCTCCACCCAGTCGAGCGCGAAGGGCTCCGCCAAGGCGATCGCATCACTGAGTTCGCGGCGCCGGTTCCGGCAGCGTTGCCATAGGTCGCGGCAGGGCGTGAGCAGGTAGAGATCCACCGGCAGGGTGCCGGCGAGGGCTTGCAGCAGTTGCACCTGAAGCGGGGCGCTGCTGCTGAGGCCGAACAGGCGCAGGGGGCCGACCAGTCCGTCGGTGTGGGCGGTGCCTTGGCCCAGCCGTTCGATGGCCTCGATCACCCGCAGCCCAAATGGCTTCACCCCGAGGCGGTCATGGAGGCGGCGGAAGAGCAGGGGCTGCCAGCCCTGCAGGGGCGGCAGGGCACCGCCGCGGTCGCCATGGTCAAGGCCCTGCAGCCAGGCCGATTCGAGGTCCGGGCGATAGAGGCTGAGGTCGTCGAAGGAATCGGCAATCGCCCGACCCAGTTGCCAGAGCGGCCCGTCGAGGGCCTGCCGGTCCGATCGCCCTTCGAGCCAGCGGGCCAGCAGGGCGGCGCTGTCGCTTGCCACCAGTTCGGGCAGGAGCTCCAGCAGTGGCCAGACCAGGTTGGTGGCACGCCAGGGATCGGCCCCGCCGGGATCGTCGCCCAGCAGATGGTTGACGATCTGGCGGAGGTGGCTGCCGGGAAAGGGAAAGCGCAGGTTGGCGGCGATGCCGCCCAGTTCGACGGCCAGCTGTTCGCCCAGCCAGCGACTGGTGGGCCAGGTGTTGACTACCACCTGCACCGTCTCCCAGGGGCCAGGCGGATCGAGAAGCAGTTGCTGGGCCAGCACGCTGGCAAGGAATTCGGCCCGGTTGCTGCGGAAGACCGTCAGCAACGGCCTGAGGTCAGAAGCCGCCCACGCCGGTCGGCGTTGGGATCGAAAGCGGCCAGTTCGTTGCGTTCGACCTGTTCGCTGCCGGGCACGCTCAAGCTGGCGCCGGTTTCAGGGCAATAGGCGGTGAGCCGGCCGCCGTAACAGGCGCCGGTGTCGACCATGACGATGGCGTTTTGGAGCCGTTTCACCTCCTGTTGGGGCGTGTGGCCGATGATCACTGTTCCGTACCTGCCGTCGTAGGCCTCCCAGAAGCGGGAGCGAATGCCCAGATCAGGCGCCCAGGTGAGCGGGTCAAAGCCCGCGTGGGTCGCCACCCAGCCGTCGCCCCAGTAGGCACGGGGCAAGCTGGTCAGTCGGCTGCTCCAGAGCGCACACTGCCGGTTTCCCAGTTGGCGGAAGGTGTCGGATCCGGCCAGCTCGGAATTGGCCAGGCCTCCACCGCGCTCCAGGGCGCAGAGCAGCCGCTGCTCATGGTTGCCGCGCAGCCAGACGGCCCTGCCGCTGCAGACCAGATTCCAGCCCAGCTGCATCGACCGCTCGATCTCGGGGCCGCGATTGATCAGATCACCACAAAGAATGATCCGGTCCTGGATCGGGAGCCTGGCAATCAGGGCTTGCAGCGAGCGGGCGCATCCATGCACATCCCCGATCACCCAGTGATGAAGCCTTTGCGTCGGGAACGCCATCAAAAATGCGCGTTAGCTGGTGTCGCGCTCGTTCATTCTCGCCCTTCGATCGCCCTTCTGTCTGCCCAGAGCGTCTCAGCCTCTGTTCGGCGCTGGTACTACGTTTCAATCCCCTTCGTTGCGGGCCGATGGATCCTGCTTCCCTGCCCGTCTCCCAGAAGGTCCAGTTGCTGGTCAAGGCGCTGAATGGCGCAAAACGCACCAATGAAGCCCTGGCCGCCTGTGCCGACGGGGAGGCCATGGTGGAGGTGCTGCTTGAGGCTTCCGCCAAGCTCGGCCTGCGCTTGAGCCGGGCCGACCTGCTCGCCACCCCGCCGATCCGTGACTGGGTCTGGTGGAAGAACAAGGAAGCGCTGTTGACGATCGGTGATCAACGGCCCCGCCATCAGCAGGACGGCCGAGACCAGAAGAAGGAGTCAGAAGCTGAAGGCCGCCGCCGCTTTCTGGGCTTGTTCTGAGGGGCTTGCGCTGAAGAAAGTGACGGCGCAGCCACCGGATTTCATGAATCTCTTCAGGAATTCCAGGGGATCTGGAGTCTCGAGCCGCCCTGGGATCTGCCACGATGTGTTGGAGATGCGTCAGCAAGTCAACACTTTGATCGCCACCAATCTCCATTGGCAGCCCAATGGTGAACTCCACCCCGAAGATCTCGAGCGCCTTCGCGAACGCCTCTTGAGCGATCAGGCCCTGGATGCCTGCCAGCAAAAAGTTCTGGCCGGTTGGATGGTGGAGAAGCAGCAGCAGGCCGCCTAGCTCGTCATTCAGCTGGCTAGTTGGAGGTGGCCAGGGGATCGGGTATGGATGCGCTGGGAGCCACAAAACTGCCTTTGGCCACGAATTCAAGCCGCAATTTCAGGAAGTTGATGAATTTGGGATCGGTTGAAACCACTGCCGCGCTTGGGGATGGCACGGAGCTCGCCAGGGCCTGAAGTTCGCTGGCGGCCAGAAAGGCAGGCGAGCGAATCAGCCAGAAGTCGATCGGTTTGTTCAGTTCCGCGTAGTGACGGACCCGCTCGCGCAGCACTTCTTCCAGCGGTTCCTCGACCGTGAGGAAGGCGGCGCTGGCGGCCACAAAGAAATAGGTGCAAGCAGAAGGGTCACTCATGGGCAGAGGCCGCCGAACAGGGGGACACGGCGCGGATTCTGGACCAGCGCCTTCATCTGTTTCACCGCTTCTTGCAGGCCTACGGCCAGGGCGCGAGCCACGATCGTGTGGCCGATGTTCAATTCCTCGATTCCCTCGATGGCGGCGATCGGCTCCACGTTCTGGTATGTGAGGCCGTGACCGGCATTCACCCGCAGCCCGAGCTGGCCCGCTAATGACGTGGCCTCGTGCAGGCGAGCGAGTTGCAGGGGTTGCTGGGCCCAGGCCGCATCGGCGTAGGCACCGGTATGCAGCTCCACCCAACGGGCTGCGCAGCCCCGGCTGGCCTCCAGCTGGGCGGGCTCTGGATCGATGAACAGGCTCACGGGGATGGCGGCCGCCTGCAGGCGTTGCACCAGGGCGGTCAGTGGTTGGAGCTGGGCGGCCACATCGAGCCCCCCTTCGGTGGTCACCTCCTCCCGTTTCTCGGGCACCAGGGTGACCATGTCGGGGCGGATGCTCAGGGCGATGGCCTCCATCTCGGCTGTGGCGGCCATTTCAAGGTTGAGGCGGCTGCGCACGGTGGAGCGCAGCAGTTCCAGGTCCCTGAGCTGGATGTGGCGGCGGTCCTCGCGCAGGTGAACGGTGATCCCATCGGCTCCGCCCAGTTCTGCCAGCAGCGCCAGAGTGACTGGATCGGGTTCTTGAGCCCTACGGGCCTGGCGCACATTGGCGATGTGATCGATATTCACGCCAAGGCTGGCCATGGCAGGGATCAATGACTGAATGGATCCTATGGATCGACCCCGGACCGCTGCGGCAACTGCCCGAGCGCATGATCGCTGCAGGGCTCGGCCCCCTAGCTTTTTAAGCGTTAGGCAAGCGCAGATAGCAGTGAATCCGCGGGAGGAGGTCCTCGATGCAGCGGCGGCCCCGGTCGCTTCGCCCTCAGCTGACCGCATCCTGCTGCGCCGTGAGCGTCGGCTCTGCTCGGGTATCAGCCCGGCCTGGGCTCCCCTGGCCATGGCTTGCACCCAGGATCTGGCCCTGCCCTTCCAGTTCCGCTCCATCGAGGTGATCGGAGCCCATCACCTGCCCCATCAGGGGGCGGTGCTGCTCGCCCCCACCCACCGGGCTCGCTGGGATGCCTTGTTGATTCCCAGGGCCGCTGGCCGCCGCGTCAGTGGGCGTGATTGCCGTTTCATGGTGACCCGCACTGAAATGCAGGGGATCCAGGGCTGGTTTCTGCAACGGCTGGGCTGCTTCCCCGTTGACCAGGGCAAGCCTGGAACCACCACATTGCGCTACGCGGTGGATCTGCTGGCGGCAGGTCAGCAGCTGGTGGTGTTTCCGGAAGGTCAGATCCGGCGCCAGGACGGACCGATCCGGCTCCATCAGGGCCTGGCCAGGCTGGCGGTGCTGGCTGCCAGCCAGGGTGTGGTGGTTCAGGTTGTGCCTGTGGGGCTTGGCTACAGCCAGGTCAGACCCGAGCGGCGCAGCCGTGCGGCCCTGTGTTTTGGCTCCGTGCTCCATGTCAATGGCCAGGGGCGATCAGCGGTGAAGGCCCTCAATGAAAAGCTGGCTGAGGCGATGCAATCAGCCGAGGAAGCGGCCCGCGAGGCGGTGGGGGGTCCGTTCCTGTCCCCTTAGAGTCGCCCCGAATGTATGCAGATCCAACGTGCGCCGGCCCCTTGCCGCCCTTGGCCTAGCCCTGGCTGCCGCCATCCTTCCCCTCTTCCCAGCGCCGGGGGTTCTGGCCCAGAACGAGCCCCCCAAGGTTCTGGAAGGCACAGGCATCAGTTTCAACCTGGCTTCGATCAATGCCTTGCTGGCCCGCGGTGATGCCGCCGTCAGCCGCGGTGATCTCGCCGCAGCCCGCAAGGACTACGACCTGGCCAGGGATGTCAGCCTGCGCCTGCTGGGTCTCTACCGCGACTTGAGCGGGGCCTTCCGTGGCCTCGACGCGAGGATCCCCAGGGAGATGGACCAGAAAGGTCGCGAAGCCCTGGAGCTCCTGGCCCAGTCCAACCTGCGCCTGGCGGCCCTGCTGCGGCGCCAGAACGAGCCGGAAGTGGCTGTCCCCCTGCTGGTCGAGGTGGTCAGGGTGATGACGCCGGCCCGCGAGGAAGGTCGCAGGGCTTACCAGGCTTTGGTGGAGCTTGGTTTCACGACCACTCCCTACACCGCTGGTACGCCAGCCCCTGGAACGACACCAGCCAACTGAAACTCCCGCCCGCCCGCCAGCCAGAATTGGCGGCGGAGCTTCTAGATTCCAGCTCAAAGCAGACAGGAGATCGCAATGGTCCTTCCGGATCAGGTCAGGTTGGCGATCTGTGGCAGCCTTCCGGATGCCCAGGTGGAAGTCGACGACCTCACCGGCGGTGGTGACCATCTTCAAGTGAAGGTGGTGTCATCAGCGTTTACCGGCCTCTCCCGGATCAAGCAACACCAGTTGGTCTATGGGGCGCTTCGCAGCGAACTGGCCAGCGAAGCCATCCATGCCCTGGCCCTTCAGACGGCTCCTCCAGCCTGAGTACACCTCCAATCCCCTTATCACCCACATCAGACCACCATGGATAGCGCCGTCGAGCAACGGATCAAGACTTTGGTTGGCAGCAGCACTGTCGTTGTCTTCATGAAGGGCACGAAGCTGATGCCCCAATGCGGCTTCTCCAACAACGTTGTTCAGATCCTCAATGCTCTGAGCGTGCCGTTCGAAAGCTTCGACGTTCTCTCTGATCCTGAGATCCGCCAGGGCATCAAGGAGTTCTCCGATTGGCCGACGATTCCGCAGGTCTACCTCAATGGCGAGTTCATGGGTGGATCAGACATCTTCATTGAGATGTACAACTCCGGTGAACTGCGCGAAACCTTCGCCGTGGCCCTGGCTTCTTAAGCAGCCGCTTCCGCTTCGCTAGGTCCTAATAGGCCCTTCCCGACTCGTAGAGGGCGTTCAGGCCCCCTTCCGGGCCGATGAAAGAGGAGGGATCGAGAATCCAACGATCGATCAGTTCTTCCAGACGTCGCTGGGACTGGGCGTCAAGTACCGAGGTTCGGCGTAGGGCATGCAGGTAGCCATCGGCATAGAGCCGCAGCTCCGAAGGGCTGTGATACCGGCTCACCAAGCCCTGGCAGGCATCGCAAAGCGACTGAAAATGCCTGATGGCTTCGGGATTCTGGAGCGCGGTCATGGCAGGGGGCGGGAGTCGAAGCACCGGTTAGCTCGGTAACCAGCTTAATAGCGAGTAGCTTGAGTGCTCCCCATGGATGTCGTGTGGAGCCAAGGCCGAGCCAGAATCCTGAACACAGTGCGTCGGCCGCCGGCCCAGCCGGGCTTGAGCGACGTCAGGGTGCTTCAGCCCTCAAGCGCATCCTTGTTGTGGAGCCCCATCCCACCCTGCGCACCGTGCTGGCTCAGCGCCTGCGTCAGGACGGCTATCTGGCGGCTGCCGTGGCCTCGCCTGCTGAAGCGCTTCAGCTTTGTGAGGATCAGATTCCAGATCTGTTGGTCAGTGCCGAGTTGCTCGAGGAGAGTTCAGCCCTCAGCCTGGCCGCCCATCTGCGCTGCCCGGTGATGGTGCTGACGGCACGAACCGGTGCCGATCCGGTGGTGGCGATGCTGGATGCCGGTGCCGACGACGTCTTACGCAAGCCATTCGGCTTGGAAGAACTGGCGGCCCGTTGCCGAAGCCTGTTGCGGCGAAGTGGCAGTGGTCTGCAGGAGAGGGTCTGCGTTGGCCCCCTGGAGGTCCATCTGCTGTTGCGCCAGGTGATGCTGCGTGACCAGCCCGTTGAACTCAGCCCCCGCGAGTTCGCCCTGCTCTGCGCTCTGTTGATGCCGCCGGGGATGGTGCGCAGCCGCCAAGAACTTCTGCGCATGGCCTGGCCACCGTTCAGTGGGGGCCCACGCTCCGTCGATACCCAGGTGCTCACCCTGCGGCGCAAGCTGGAACTGGCCGGGCTTGGTGAAGGAGGAGGAATTGAAACGGTGCGCCAACAGGGCTATCGCTTCAGCCTCGAAACCTTGCCGGACGCCAACAGCCCAGTCAACGACAGCCCTTCATTGCGTCAGGTTGCCAACGCCAGTTGATTCAGCCGACTCCCGCCAGCTGAATCACCCGGTCTGGTGCCCAAGCGAAGGTGAGCAGCTCGCCGCCGAGCAGCAGCCCACTCAGGGCAGCGAGGGTCCAGTAGGTCCAGGGGGGAGTGAGACGTTGGATTGTGGTGGTTTTGAGGCCGGTCGCAACTTCGAAGCGCATCAAGAAATCTTCGAATCGCGCCACCCTCTGGGGCAGCAGAAAGGACATCCGGTCGTTGGCCATGACGTAATAAACCGTTCCGTTCTGACTGGTGCTGACCGGGACGAGCGCCCTGATCTCAGGCCATGCCAGCTGCCAGCCGCGACGTAAAAACCAGCTGCACCAACGTGGGTGGCTGACGCGGATGCCATCGCTGTCCAGGCAGACTTCTTCGCTCAGCAACGCCAGAACCAAGGCCAAACCGAGGGGGAGAGCGGCGAGCAGCCAAGCCTGCAATGGCGCTGGAGCCAGGAGTGGCAGGGGCAACACCAAGGCCAGATAGAGCGTGATCAGCGTGAGGCGGATCAGGGGCGCGATCGGGTAGCGCTGCGGGAGCGAAGCAGAAGAGACGCAAGCAGACGCTGCCTCAACCATCTCCTTGATGGACCGAACCTCCCCTGGTTCCAAATGTTTCGGCTTCACGGCCTTTCCAGAAGGTACCGATCCGCATCAGGTCTTGATGGGCGTCTTGAATGCGACGTAGGTATTCGTCGCCGCCCATCCCTGTCATCTCTTTCTCTTCCTTGAGCTTGCTGAGCCTGAGCTGCAGCAGCAGCCAAGGCTTGCTGATGGCACCCTGTTGCTCCAGGTAGCGAGCAAGCTCTTCGGGGGTGGGAGCGACAGCAGCCATTGGATTTGTTGCGAATTGCATCAATCTTACAAAGGCTCTCTTGCTTCTGTGGTGTATCTGGCGCAATTACTCGGGTAGGGCCCAGGGGTTGAGGCCCAGATCGGCGCCGACGCGGTGGCCACAGGCGAAGCCGCTGAAGGCCACGGCGTTCAAGCCCTGGCCGGGAAAGCAGGAATCTCCGACGCTGTAGAGGTTCGGGATCCCTGTGCGGTTGAACGGCATCGGCAGCAGGCCTGGCAGGCGCAGTGCCGGAATCGGCCCGTAGCTGCCCTGATGGCGGCCCAAGAAGCGGCGATGGCTGCGGGGTGTGCCCACTTCCCTGACGCTGATGGCCGCTCCAAGCCCGGGAAAGATCGCTTCGAGTCTGGTAATCAGCTGATCGGCGGCCCGCTGCTTGGCCTCCTGATAGGCCGTTGGGGACAGACCCTTCCAGGACTCCATGGCTGAGGGCGTGAAGGCATGGACGATGTGATGGCCGCTTGGCGCCAGATCTGGATCGAGCAGGGTGGGAATCGAAACGAACGCCGTTCCCTGCTCGGCGTCCATTTCGGCCCACGATTCCAGCAGCAGGTGGTGACAGTGGCTGTCAACGGGGATCACCCCGGCATCCACCCCCAGATGCAGCGACAGGAAGGCAGGCGAGGCCTTGTAACGCTTGCGCCAGACGTGTTCACGCGCTGGGATCTGCTCCGGTTCAACCAGGGAGCCGAAGGTGTCCCAGCGGGTGGCGTTGGAGATGACCCGCTTGGCCCTGATCGTTTCTCCCCCGGCCAGCTCGACGCCCACGGCCTGGCCTTGCTCCAGCAGCACCCGCCTAACCCTGGACTTGTAACGGATCTCGCCGCCATGGCGCTCCAGGCCACGTGCGAGCTTGACAGCGATGCTGCCCACCCCTCCCTTCGGATAGTTGATTCCGCCGGCGTGGCGATCGGAGAACACCATGCCGGCGTTGATCATCGGCGTCAGATCCGCCGGCATCACCGACCAGCAGAAGCACTCCATGTCGATGAACTTCAGCAGCGCCGGATCCTGGATGTGCCGGCGGGCCACAGTGCCCACATTGACCGGCAGCCAACGGGCCAGGCCCAGGCAGGCCAGGGGGTGCTGAAGGAACACCTTGGCCAGGTAGGCCGGGTCTTCGAGCGACAGCAGCGGCATCGCATCGAGACAGCGAAACACGCTCCAGCAGGTGTCGTAGAAGCGGCGGATGCCGCTGGCTTCATGGGGGAAGAGAGCGGATAGCCGCTCGATGAACGTGTCGTAGTCGCGGTCCACCGCCACGGTGAGGCCATCGGGCAGGTGGTATTCGAGCTGGGAGCGGTCGGGGATTGTCTCCTGGTGTTCGCCGACAGCGGCCAGGGCGCGGGTGAGCAGGTTGGTGTGACCTTTCTCGCCGAAGCCGAAGATCATCGACGCGCCCACGTCAAAGGTGTAGCCCTCGCGCTCGAAACTGCCGCCGCTGCCGCCCGGGATGAGATAGCGCTCCAACACCAGCACCCGGGCACCCTTGACCGCCAGCTGGGTGGCGGTGACCAGCCCACCGATGCCGGAGCCGATCACAATCGCGTCGTACTCGGGACGGTCCACCGCTGTGCTGAAGCCAATAAAAGCGACCCTAGGACTGAGGCAAGCCAGGCCGAGCCAAGCCGTTCAGTGGGTGCCGGGCCGAATCCTTCAGAACCGGGCCGCTTGGCGGCTGCCGCGCTCAGTTCACCAGCACGTTGAGCGTGGGACTGACGGCATCAGGTTGCTGGGAGCCCATTGGCAGCAGTTTCAACTGGCCGTTGGCGGCGGCGAGGGCCTGGCGCAGATCAATGGTTTTTACGCGCTGATCTCCGAAGGTTTTCCAGTTGAAGGTGAGGTCTTTGAGGTTGGAAACACTCGTCCAGGTGGTGAAGTCTGGACTCACTTCCGCCGTGCCGGAAGGCGGCCGGGCGACACCGATCGGGATGTCGAAGTTGTTGAGAATGTGGAAGAGGTTGGCCACCGCCGCCTTTGTGGTGGGGGTGGTCACGGCGTTTTGGGTAAAGAACACCATGCGCACGAAGCGGGAAGGCGGGCTGAAATCGCCGGGTAAGCCAAAGCCGCCACTTCCCATCCCGAAGGGCACCAGCTTGAGCTCACCTGCGCCAGGGGCACCAACTGTGATTGGCGGTGGGTAGGCACTGCTGGCCTTCATGAAATTGGTGAGGTTGGTGAGTTGCCAGGGGAAGGTGGGGGAATTGGTGAGAACCCGGGTGGGGTTGTCATGCACCAGGAGCTGGCCATCGCGGGGCTCAATCACGATGCTCTTGCCGCTGGCATCCTGCACCTTGAAATGCACCTGGGGCACCTCACCCAGCAGGCTGATCACCTGGGCCGTGACATCCACGTTCTTGAGGCCGGCCCTGACCTCTTCCACCGTGGCGAAATTGGCCAGAAGCCAGGCGCCCAACTGGGCCGGGGCCAGGGTGCGCTCTTGCCTTGCCTTGGCATCGGGGGTGTATTGGGCGTAGCCGGGGAAATAGAACAGACCGACATTGAGGCCCTTTTCATTGAGGCCATCGAGGATCATGTCGGTGTACTGAGCCGCTGTGGCTCCCATGAATCCGTAGCGGGAGGTGTAGCTCAGGCCCTTTCCACGGTTGCTCGATCCCGTGAACTGGCTTCCCGCTGGCCAGATGGCGATCTGGGAATCGAGCGGTTTGCCGAATTCCAGGGTGCGTCCCACAGCCACGCCCCCATCGGCGGCAGTCAGGGCCCCACCTGTGCAGGCCTGCGCCAGAGTTCCCGGATTCAGGGTCAGCAGAGCACCGCAGGTGATGGCGACGGCGTTGCCGAATCGCGACTTGAGCATGGCGAGATGGTGTGGGTGAGGCAATCATATTCCTAGAAGAGTGATTTCACCCGGTTCATCCGATTTCAGCGCCTGCTTCGCTTCAACTGATCAGCTGGGCCGCCGAGGCGGCTTGGAGTGCCGTGGCCTGTTGAAGCCCAGTGACACTTGCCTCTGATGCCGATGGGTCCAGTTCCGACTCGGTGCTGTTTGCAAAGGGCTCCAGATCCTTCAAGGAGCGATCGCGGTAGGCCCCGTAGCGGGAGCGCTTGTCACGGATGCGTTGTGGCAACTCCGGCATCAGACCGAAGTTGGGCGGCATCGGCTGAAACTTGCCACTCGGAGCTGTGGTGATGAAGTGGATCAGGGCGCCGATCATGGTGGTGGGCGGCAGTTGCAGCGGCTCCTGGCCCTGGGCCAGTCGTGCTGCGTTGGTGCCAGCCAGCCAGCCGCCCGCCACCGCTGCGGCGTAGCCCTCGGTGCCGGTGATCTGACCTGCGGCCAGCAGGGTGGGCCGCCGCCGGAACTGCAAGCTGGGCTCCAGCAGTTGGGGGGCCTCCAGGAAGGTGTTGCGGTGCATCACGCCGAAGCGCACAAACGTGGCGTTCTCCAGGCCAGGAATCAGCCGGAAGACCCGCTTCTGCTCCGCCCACTTCAAGTTGGTCTGGAAGCCCACCAGATTCCAGAGCCGGCCGTCGCGATCTTCCTGGCGCAGCTGCACCACCGCGTAGGCCCGCCGGGTCCGGCGCACCTCGCGATCGAAGAGATCACCCCAGCGCGGATCCCAGAGGCCGATCGGTTTGAGCGGCCCGTAGCGCATGGTGTCGTCGCCGCGGCGGGCCAGCTCCTCGATCGGCAGGCAGCCTTCGAAAAAGGTGGCGCTCTCTGTTTCGAAATCCTTGAGCTCGGCCTGCTCCGCTGCCAGCAGGGCGTCGCGGAAGGCCTCATATTGCCCACGGTCCATCGGGCAGTTGATGTAGTCGGCATCGCCCTTGTCGTAGCGCGAACCGCGGAAGGCCACCGAGAGATCCAGACCCTCCCCTTCCACGATCGGGCTGGCGGCATCAAAGAAATGGCAGTCGTCCCGGCCGGTGAACAGCCGCACCTGCTCGGCGAGAGCATCGCTGGTGAGCGGACCGGTGGCCAGAACGCAGATTTCGTTGGCATCAGGCAGTGCGCGCTGCTCGCCGCGCTCCACGGTGATCAACGGATTGCGCTCCAACGCCGCTGTGAGGGCAGCGCTGAAGCGGCCACGATCAACGGCCAGCGCTCCGCCGGCTGGCACCGCATGGCGATCGGCGGTGCCGATCACGGTGGATCCGAGCCGGCGCAATTCCTCCTGAAGCAAGCCGGCGGCCCGGTCTGGGGAGAGGGCCCCAAAACTGTTGCTGCAGACCAGCTCGGCGAACTCAGCGCTGTGGTGGGCCGGTGAGCGCAGCTGCGGGCGCATCTCCAACAGCCGGACCGGCACCCCAGCCCGGGCGATCTGCCAGGCCGCCTCGGTACCGGCCAGGCCGGCGCCGATGACCAACACCATCAGGCGCGCGAGCGCTTGAGCATCAGTTGCAGCTGACCGACCGCAGCCCGACCGATGTTGAACACCGCCCAGCCAACGGCCAGCAGGATCGGAGCGGTTACCAGCAGGAGCCGAGCGTCCATCAGTTGCATGTCAGCGTGCTGTGATCCTAGGGATCAGGGGGCGTGGCCTCGGGCGAGTGGGTCGGGTTGATCCAAATCTCAGCAATCGGCAGGCGCAGAGCCCCGTGACCGTTCGCCTGTTAGGCCGCCAGGGTTGTTGGCGCCACGGCGGGCGTGCCTGGCGGCCAGATCGCGATACCGCAAGGCGTGCTGCCGCTGGGCAGCAACCTCTTCAAGGCTCAGTTCGCGCCGGGGCTGGGCGGGCACTCCCGCCACCAGCGTGCGGGCCGGCACATGCTTTGTGACCACGGCGCCAGCTGCCACCAGGGCTCCTTCCCCCACGGTCACGCCGTTGAGCACCACGGCGCCGATGCCGATCAGGCAGCCATCGCCAAGAACGGCCCCATGCACCACCGCCCGATGCCCCACCGTGACTTCACGGCCGATCAGCACCGGCTGGCCCGGATCGCCATGAAGCACCGCTCCGTCCTGCACATTGCTGTTCTCCCCCACCACGATCGAGCAAAGATCGCCCCGGGCCACGGCCAGCGGCCAGAGACTGGCACCGGCCGCCAGGTGAACATCCCCTTCCACCACGGCACTGGGGTGCACCCAGGCGGCCGGATCCAGGCGGGGGCTGAGCCAGGCGGCGTCAGCCTGGTTCGGCGCAGACTCGACGGCCACAGACGACGGGCAAAGGTGTGGGCGCTTCCATTGTTGGTGCCTGCTGTTGAAGGTGGCGATCGCAAGGGCTTCAACTCCCCCCCGTCCACGTGATACGTTCCGTTGGTGCCCGTCAGGGCTGCCCATCCGGGCGGGTCGCTAGCTCAGCGGTAGAGCACTCGGCTTTTAACCGATTGGTCCTGAGTTCGAATCTCAGGCGACCCATTTTTGTTGAGCTGGGAGCCTGGGCTGTCGTGACAGCTTCAGCAGGCTTTCGCAGGGGCCCCTCAACCCGATAGTGAACGAAACGCTGCCCTGAACTCACGAATCGCACCATCAGTCGTCACAGGCACCGTGGACGACGCTGTGATCGCTGTTGTCATCGCTCTGATGGGGCGGGCTTGAACAGCAGCAGCGTGCGCCCTTGCTCGTTCTGCAGCAGCAGGTTCTGCTTGTCGAGGCTCCAGCGGCGCACCTGCCCGAGGGCCGTGTTGTAGCGGCGCTCAAAGTCCATCACGGGGGGCGGGCAGGCCATTTTGGTGCCAGCCAGTTTGGAGAAGCTGAGCAGTTCACCGCTGAGCTGGAAGCCGCCGATCAGGCGGTTGCAACCGCCGCTGCCGCTGACTCGCCCCGATTCGGCATCGAGCTGCAGCTCCACCGGCTGGCCTGGCGGGGCAATCAGCTTGGGTCCGTCTTCGCCCTGCAGGGCCTGCAGCCGCCAGAGGGTGCCGCGCAGGGAGGGCTTGGGCGTAGGAGCGACAGCCGATTTTGAAGAACCGCTTGAGGCAGCCATAACCGGTGGGCAGCCCTTGCCGGGATGCACCCCCACAAAACGCTCCACCACCAAGGTGCGCTCCGGCCCCCGGCCCGGCTCAGCTGAGGGACGCTGGGCGATCAGCCCCTCCAGGTTCACCAACAGCGGCTCTCCGGCCGCTCCAGCCGGAAGGGCCCCCAGGTAGGCCTTCTCCAACTGAATGAAGTCGCCCTCCTTGACCACCGGTAGGCGGGTGCCGGTGGCGCAGAGCCGGATGTTGGCCGCATCAGCCAGATAGCGGAACATCCCCATCAGGTGCAGGCGCGGCTCCAGCAGCTCGGGTGCCGGCAAGCGCTGTAGACGATCGTTCAGGCGCGAGCGAATCGGCTCGCCCTTGAGATCGAGTTTGGCCAGGGCGCCGCCGCCCTCCAGAGCCTGCAGAAAAACGGGCGCTTCCCTTCCGCCTTCTCGATTAGGTAGCAAACTCCGCACACCTCAGGAGTCGTTCCGGCCGTGCTTGACAGCTGCAGATGGCATGAACCACACGCTCGGTCATTGCCGCCAGATTGAACCGCCGATTGAAGCGGTAGCTGAAGGCGCCCAAGTAGCGATCAGCGTACTTTTCGAAGCGAAGGGCATGGAAGCTGCCGCTGAAGCTGGTTTTCAAGTTGCTGAGCACCGTGTTAATCCAACGGAATTCTGGTAATTCATTGGGATGACGACCCTTTACGACCACAGGATGATGGAAGCAACCGACTTCTGCAACGGCGCGAAAGCAAGCCAGCCCATCGGAGATCACTTCACAGCCTATCGCCAGTGAATCTTGGGCCCAATCAGCAATAGCGGCAAAAGAGAACGTGGGCACGGTGGCAAGTTTTATATACCGGGGGTGGCCCGCCTCATCGACAGAGACGGCTGCCACGACCGGCACCTTGTTCTCCGATCCACGACCAGGCTTGCCACCACAGCGTTCTCCGCCAAGGTAGGCATCATCCACCTGCACCCTTCCTCTGAGGACATAGGCGCCATCACGTTCTTTCATTGCCTGCATGATCTTGTTCTGAAGCAACCATGCCGTTCGGTAGTTCACACCGAGATGACGCCTCAGAGCTAGTGAGGAGATTCCTGTCTTGGCTTGGCCGACGAGGTAGAAGGCAAGGAACCAGGTGGTCAGAGGTAACTTTGTTGCCTCCAAGATGGTACCGGCCGTGAGGGTGGCTTGATGACGACAGCTCCGGCACTGATAGCGCTTGTGGCGCCTGCCAATGATGAGCCCGTACTCCTTGCCCTCACAACGTGGGCAACGGAAACCATCAGGCCAGCGCGCCTGTTCCAGGGCAACTTCACATTTTTGCTCGGTTCCGTAGAGCTCAATAAACTGGGGCAGCGACAGGCTGGCCTGGAACTGGATCCGATTCATAGCCATGGCAGTGACGACTGGTATATGCGTACCAGCCTAGGTCCCAAAAGGGCTGCCTGCGGAGCTTGCTGCCTAATCAAGTCCGCCTTTGAGCACCAGGCGGTTGCTGGGCGTCTCAAGACGCCAGCGGCCGATGTCATCGAAGCTGTTCGGCGCTGGGCGATCCAGATAGGTCTGACGCAGCTGATAGCTGCTGTCGGTGAGCAGGTCCAGCTGCCAGCGGCTGCTGCCGCTGGCGGCGGGCAGATCCCCCCGCCAGCTGGCCGGCAAGCGGCCCAAGGGACCCTGCGGCGAGGGCTCACGGCCCGCACCCACCCGCACCATCTGCAGGCTCAGTGGTTGGCTGGCGCCGCCCTTGAGCACTGGGCTGATCGTATCGGTGGTGAACAGCAGCCGGCCGCCCTGGCGCACGCTTGCGCGTACTGAATAGCGCCCGCCAGGGGTCAGGTCGGCTTCGCGGTAGGGGATCGAGAAGCGAAACGGCGACTGTCCCGCCGGCTCCAGGCGCACACGGCCGATCACCCGGGCCGGTGCGTCGGCTACGGCCACGTCTTCAAGCACCGCCTCGAACACCGCATCAGGCGGTAGGGCGATGCGTTCCCGGTAGCTCGCCGTGCCCGAGAGGGTTCCGGCCTGGGCTGGGGCCTGCAGCAGCACCGCCGCAGCCAGGATTCCTCCAGCCAGCCAGGGACGTGTCAGTTCTTTCATGGGGAGTCCGTTGTGTCGATGATTTCAGCCTGCACCCCCGCCTGGGCCCTCTCGCCCGTGTTGGCCGTAAACCGGAGAAAGAGGGATCGAGGGGGGATCGGAACTCACCAGCAGAGGCCAGCCCAACGCAGCTCGTTACGATCTGTTACAGTGATTGCAGCATTTCGAAACCTTCATGGCTGATTCCACTTCCCGCTTCGGTTTTGTTGCCTTCGCTGAAACCTGGAATGGCCGGCTGGCCATGCTTGGTTTCGTCATCGGCCTCGGCACCGAACTGCTCACTGGACAAGGCATCCTCACCCAAATCGGCTTGGGTTGATCAGCATGAATGGTGATTACAGCGCAGCCATCGCCAGCATGATCGGCCTTGTGGTGGTCCTCACCGTCATGGTGGGCTACATCTTTTCCCGACCAACTGATCTCTCGCGTGACCCTCGCTGAAGGTCAAAACAATGGGTGATTCCATTCCAATCACTCTCCCAGTCGCCCGAGAGTCGTCCGACTGCTCGTAAAGATCGGTTGACTCTTCCGGTCTTTGCTCATTTCATGCCAGATCAGCTCTGACTAGTTCAGATCCGCTCCGATCAGGTCGGATCAATTCAAATTCTTTTTTCTCAACTAAAATTGATGACAACATCTAATCCCGGCAATCGCAACTTCAACGACTACTCCACCGAGCAGATCCATCTGGACCAACTCAAAAGAGCTGAACTCTTTAATGGCCGTGCCGCCATGGTTGGACTCTTGATCGGTGTTGTCGTGGAAGGACTTACCGGAGCGGGCATCGTCCACCAAATTGGTCTTGGTCCCCTTGTCGATGGCTACGCCGCCTGTCACACCAAATTCTTGCCTTTCTGTTTCTGAGGATTTCGGTGCGTCGGCTAGCGGATCCGACGCTCTGCCTTGAAAGTTCAGTCCGTCACCATCAAAATGTCCCCCGCTCCATCGAGCTGCCATGAATCGGGTCCCGATGCCGCCGCTCACTGAAGAGTCGCTCCGTGCCCTGTTCACCAAGCCCTATGGCGTTGCCGGACCTGCTGCCGAGCAATGGCGAGCCGTTTATGACGAGTCGGTCTATTTTCAGGATCCAACCCAGGAGAAACGAGGCATTGACGCCTACATCCAGGCTCAGGAGGGGCTGATGCGTCGCTGCGACGACGTCTTCCTTGAGCCCGTTGCAGTGGCGCTCAGTGGCGACACCGCCTTTGTGGAGTGGACGATGGGCCTGAAGATCAAGGGGTTGGAGTTTGTTTATCCCGGCACCACCAGCCTTTGCATCGGTGCCAACGGAAAAATCGTTGAGCATCGCGACTACTTCGATTTCGTTGGACCCACCTTTGCACCGGTGCCTGTGCTGGGTGGTTTTGTGCGCTGGCTCTACCGACGATTCGTGTCCTGAGGGCGGCCAAGGGCGTTGGTACCATCAGCAACACAACTTCATCTACGAATGTGTTTGTCGTTCTCCGCACTGGCCTTGCATTGGGGCGAATGACCAGCCAGCCTTAGGGGGACAGAAGAGGCAGGAGGATTCGATTGTGTTACAGACCATCTCGTTACTTGCCGCCACCTGTCTAGTGGGATTCGCGGCGTTGCAACTTCTATTCACGATCGGTACGTAGGAGCATCTTATCGGAAAAGCCAGGCTCCTTGGGCCCAGTTGCCTTTCCGTCATTTCAACCTGAAACTTCATTTTGCAAGCTAATTCCGGAGCGTAATGATCTAACGTGGTTTCGGGTTTTCCGTAAGCCGAAGGCCGCTACGTAGCATGATCTCAACTCCCTTCAACGTTGATTTCCTGTGCTGCACGGCTGGTCACTGATCCCCAATCGCCAAGCGTTACCCAAGGAATTACTCGCTGGCCTCGTGGTCGCCCTGGGCATCATCCCCGAGGCCATCGCCTTCTCGATCGTGGCCGGGGTGGATCCGCAGGTGGGTCTGTTTGGCTCGATCTGCATTCTGATCGTGGTAGCCCTGCTGGGCGGAAGGCCAGGCATGGTGTCGGCCTGCACGGCCGGTGTGGCTCTGTTGATGGGCGGGTTAGTGCAATCCCATGGCCTCAGCTATCTGCTCGCCGCCTGTATTTTGGCGGGCCTGTTTCAGATCGCCTGGGGTTACTTGCGCCTTTCCCAGCAGATGCGTTTCGTGCCCCGTTCGGTCACGTTGGGCTTCGTGAATTCAATCGGGGTGCTGATCTTTCTGGCCCAGTTGCCTCAGCTCGGTTTTGGCCGCCTGGGTGTGGACACCCCTTCACCGCTGGTGGGGGTGGAGGCTGTGAGCTGGCCGATCGTGTGGGCTCTGGTTGCTCTTGGGCTGGTGATCATCTACGGCCTTCCCCGCCTCACCAAACGGGTGCCCTCCACCTTGGTGGCGATTGTGGTGATCGGCGTGATCGCCGAGGTGTGGCAGTTGCCGGTGCCGCGGGTGGGAGATCTGGGCCAACTTCCTTCGAACCTGCCAGTCTTTGCTATTCCGACGATCACCGCTTCTTTCGACAGCCTCGCCATCATCCTGCCCACAGCGTTGGCGATCTCGTTTGTTGGGCTGCTGCAGTCGTTTCTCACAGCCAATGTGGTGGAAGGCCTGGTGGATGAAGACTCGGATTATGAAGCCGAAGCCAGGGCTCAGGGCATCGCCAACATCGTTGCCGGCCTGTTTGGCGGCATGGCAGGTGCCGGCATGATTGGCCAGAGTGTGATCAACATCGAATCCGGCGGTCGCTACCGCCTCTCCACCCTCACAGCAGGGGTGTCTCTGTTGATCCTTGTGATCTCACTGAGCGGCTGGCTGGCGCGCATTCCGATGGCGGCCCTGGTCGCGGTGATGCTGATGGTGTCGTTCAGCACGGTGAACTGGCAGTCGTTCCTGAAGATGGGAAAGCTGCCCAAGAGCGATAGTTCGATCATGGTCACCACCTTGGTGCTGGCTCTGCTGACGCGCAATCTGGCGATCGCTGTTGTGGTTGGCGTGGCCCAGGCGGGGATTCTGTTCAGCCGCAAGGTGGCGAAAGTGATTTCTGTGGAATCCACCTGGTTGACGGATGAACACATTCACTACACCGTGCGTGGTCAGTTGTTCTTTGTCAGCGCCGTTTATTTTCTGGCTGGCTTCAGTCAGCATCGGTTCCCACCCTGCATCACCATTGATATGGCTGAGGCACGGATCTGGGATCAGACTGGCACACGCGCCCTCGATCAGGTGATCCGCAAACGTCGCCAGGCCGGCTCCAGCGTGAAAGTGTTGAATCTCAACCGAGAGAGCCTTGATCTGTTTGAGCGCATCAGCGAAAGCCCCGCTGTAGTGATCGGCGCGAGCTGTGATCTCTCTTGAGCTTCAACTCCCAATGCTCTCGTTCTTTGCTTGAATGAAGCCTTGACTATTGCGTTTGGGGGCTGCATCCCAGGGCAATCACGATGGCTGCTGTGGAATTGAGCTGGAGTTAGACCATAAACCAGCCTACCCCTGTGATGAGATAGTACAGTCCTGCCAGGATCAAGGCGATACTGCCGAACTTGGTGATTTCTTCGGAATATTCCAGTAATAGCTTGGCTTGTTTGGCAAACCCAGCCAACAAACTTGCTAAAAATATAATAATTGTGTAGCCCAGGGCATAGCTTGTCATCGTTAGCACAGCGAGTGGCTGAGAGCCGCTTGCAGCGGCAGCGGCAAGCACTGCGAACAACACCGGACTGGAGCAAGGAGAGCTGACCAAGGCAAAAGTCAAACCCACGCCAAAAGGACCAACCGTTGAACTACCAACATTGACTTGAGGAAGCGGCACCTTGATCACTCCCAATAAGCTACATCCCATCAACAAGATGATCGCTCCAACGGCAATATTGATAAAACCGCGATATTCGATCATCACTAGGCCCGCGAAGGAGGAGGCCAGGCCGAATAGGCTTAAGATTACTACATTGCCAAGAACGAATAATCCCGCTTTGTTGAAGGCGTCTTGCCGTGAGGTGATATTGCGTGTGCCGATATAGCTCAGGTTGATTGGCAGCATCGCCAGTATGCAGGGGGAAACACTGGCAATCAATCCTCCGGTAAAGGCAAGAGGAAGCAGTACGAATGGATTGGCCGCATCCTGCTGGGAGAACCATTCTTGATAGTGATTCTCAACGATTGAAATCAGGCGGTAGACAGCTAGCGATAGGGGGCCAGTGGCCAGCAGGGCGATCAGTAAGCCGGTTAGGACCAGGGCGCCAAACAGTTTCCATTGTCTTGGCATCTGAAAGGGGCTCCTTCTGCGTCTGTGCGCGCGCGTCATGGTGTCTGGCTCTGGGTTTGGATTTCTAGAAGATTCATAGTGATCACGGGGTGGAGTTGACCTTCTGGAGTTAGCGCTTCAGTGCTGCTGGCTGATAGTTTCTTATGGCGAAATCACAGCCAGGCATGGCTGTGATTGCAGCAAGCCCATGCGTCAATGCGTTGGCGATGGTGCTGGGAGCTGAGCGTGGCGTCAGTGGGCTTGCGCGAACAGAAGTGGCTTCCAATGAGCTCAACCAACGAAGATAAAGGCCAGTGACTGTTGGTCACTGGCGGTTCAACACGCTGGGATGGCTGGATGAAGGGCTTAAGCATGAACCCTATGGCAGAAGAATCTGCTTTGGATTGATGCTTAGGAGGTTGATGACTTTATTTCCTTGAGATTGCAGCGTCAAGAACTTTTGTGTAGGCTGATTTGTTTGGGTTGTTGCGATGTTGCGCCAGGATCTTGCCTGTTGCAGGATCAATGATGGTGAGGGAACCTGTCTGGGTTTTGTTGGCAGCAAAGAAATTGCTGAGCCCAAGCTTGCGGGCGGTTGCTTCGGATTTGGCTGTAGAGGCCCTATCTGAGACATCTAAAACAACGAAGTTCACGGCTCCTGCATATTTCTGCTTGAGCTGGGAGAGGGTTGGAGCGATGTTTTTACAGGCAGAGCACCAGCTTGCATAGACGTCGACAACAACTGGCTTGCCTTGCAGTTGTTGCGCCAGCTTCCCCGTGGTTTGGGCCTGGGCGGGATGGGAGATCGCCTCGGAGACGAACTTTTGAACGCCTTGCGGGTTGCTGAAAGCCGTGGTGATGCCAACGCCGAGGATTGCGATGGCCGCGAACTTCGGAATCGACTGGGTGACGATGGGAGCCATGATGAATTTGTATGGTGGAAGAAGGGTTAAAGCCTTGGGCCAAGGCAACGGAGATCCCTCGCCCCCTACTACCGATGAACAGTCCGATCGGATTGCGCCCCTCCAGATCCCGACCCACCGCTGAGATGCCGCCGCATCTTGCGCTGTTGTCTGGTGGGCTGGAAACCACGGCCAGCAAAGGGCGGTAGCTTGCCGGGGACAACCCTTGATTGCCGATGTCCCTGATTCCCCGTTGGAGCTTCATGACCGATGAGGCAAAGGCGCTGACCAAGCGGACTGTGGTTTCCGCTGGGCTGCTCGTGCTGGTATTGCTGGTGTTCAGGGCCTTGCTTCCCTGGGTGCTTCTCGGCCTGGTGGCTTGGTGGATCTGGAAGGCGATCGCCAAATAGGCAACAACCCGATGCCCCATCACGCCAATCGCCCCACCAAAATCTGCCCGGTTTGCGGGCGCCCCTTCCAGTGTCGAAAAAAGTGGAAGAACGTTTGGGACGAGGTGCTTTATTGCTCCGATCGCTGCCGCAACAATCGCAAGCGGCTGAATGCGACGGGGGGTTCGACTCTGCCTTGACCTGTGTACGCGATCCCAGCCTGACTCCAGGATTCCCATAGCCGAAATCATCAGTGATTTGGCCGAACGGATTGTTGTCCAGACTTGACCCAGACAATGTGGCCATCCCGATGCGAATGTCAAACTGCGTTTCTATAGAACGTTCGCGCCCCAATCTTTTTCCGCAATCTGCCCCTGATGGCCGCCCGCACCGATCTCACCGACGCCCTGCTCGCCTTGATCCCAGAAGATGGCAGCAGGCTCAGCAATGCGGAGTTGCGCGCTGATCTGTTGGATCTGGCCGATGAACCCTTCAGCGATGAGGAATTCGAAGCTGCCAAGGATCATGTGGTGGCCATGGGCGCCGCCGAGAAAGCCCGTGGCCCTGGTGGCGGCTTGAAGGCCGCCGGGATCAGCCCACCGCCCAGGCAGGCCTCTGCATCCGGGAATGGCCGCAGCCGCCGCAATGGCAACGGTGCGGCCGCCACCGCCGCGCCCACCATCGCCGCCGGAACCACCGCCGCCTCGGCGCTCACCGGCGAGCTGCGCAACCAGATCGATGGCATCTGGAATGCCTTCTGGAGTGGCGGCATCGCCAACCCCCTGGAGGTGCTGGAGCAGCTCACCTACCTGCTGTTCATCCGCCGCCTCGATGAGCTGGAAACCCTGTAGGAGCGCAAGGCCCTGCGCACCGGGCAGCCGATGGTGCGGCGGCTTTATCCCGAAGGCAATGACCCGCAGGAGCGCCCTTACGAGCGGCTGCGCTGGAGCCGCTTCAAACAGCTGGCCGCCACCGAGATGTTCGAGCTGGTGGGCGAGCGCGTGTTCCCCTTCCTGCGCACCCTTGGCGGCGATGGCTCGGCTTTTGCCAGCCACATGAAGGACGCGCGTTTCACGATCCCCACTGCCGCCCTCCTGGCCAAGGTGGTCGATCTCCTGGATGCGGTGCCGATGGCGGATCGCGACACCAAGGGCGACATCTACGAGTACATGCTGGGCAAGCTGGCCACCGCCGGCACCAACGGCCAGTTCCGCACACCGCGCCACATCATCGAGCTGATGGTGGCGATGACGGAGCCCAAGCCCACCGACGTGATGGCCGATCCGGCCTGCGGCACCTGCGGCTTTCCGGTGGCGGTGGGCGAATACCTGCGCGAGCACCACCCGGAGCTATTCAGCGACACCCAGCAGCGCGAGCACTTCAACCATGGCCTGTTCCATGGTTTTGATTTCGACAGCACGATGCTGCGCATCGGCTCGATGAACATGCTCTTGCACGGGGTGGAGAACCCCGATGTGAGCTATCGCGATTCCCTCTCTGAAGACGGTGCGCTCGAGGAGAATCGCTACTCCCTGATTCTTGCCAATCCGCCTTTTGCTGGCTCGCTGGATTTCGAAAGCACCAGCGGCAAGCTGCAACGGGTGGTGAAAACCAAGAAAACCGAGTTGCTGTTCATGGCCTTGTTCCTGCAGCTGCTCAAACCCGGTGGCCGGGCAGCGGTGATCGTGCCCGATGGGGTGCTGTTCGGCTCCAGCAAGGCCCACAAGAACTGCGCCGCACTCTGGTGGACGATCACTTTCTCGAAGGCGTGGTGTCGCTGCCGAGCGGGGTGTTCCGCCCCTATGCAGGCGTGAGCACGGCGATCCTGCTGTTCACCAAAACCGGCCGTGGCGGTACCGATCAGGTGTGGTTCTACGACATGAGCGCCGATGGCTGGAGCCTCGACGACAAGCGCAATCCTCTGCTGCCGCTCGAGAAGCTGGGGCCTGCGCCGAAAGAGCCTTTACAAGAAGGCGAGCACGCCAAGAACAACCTGCCCGATGCCCTGGCCCGCTGGAAGGAACGCACAAGCTCAGAGCGCGAACGGGCGCGCACGGAGCAGAGCTTCTGCGTGCCCAAGGCGGAAATCGTGGCCCAGGGCTATGACCTCAGCCTCAACCGCTACAAGGAGCTGATCTACGAAGAGGTGGAGCACCGGCCTCCGATGGAAATCCTGGCAGAACTGCGGGCGATCGAGCAGGAGATCCTGCAGGGGATCGAGGAGCTGGAGGGGATGCTCCGATGAGCCCATCCCATCTCCACTCAGCGGGCCAGGCCAAGAAACACCAGCAACGATCGGTTGAGGCGGATCACGTCGTCATCGTTCAGGCGGCCGATCTTCTGGCCGAGGCGGTTCCTGGCCACGGTGGTGACTTTGTCAACCATCAGGCGACTCGTTGCTTTCAGGCCGTTCTCTGCTGTGGGTTCCACCCACACCCGAAACACAGGGAGATCGGTGTTGTCGGTGGTGATCAGACAGACCACGATCGAGTCGCGGGCCGCGAAGGCGTCGTCCTGAACGATCACCACAGGCCTGGGCTTGCTGGCATAGCCGGATCCTCCGGCCATGGTCCAAAGCTCACCACGCTTCACTGGCTGGTCTCGTCATCGGGCCACTCGACCACCGAATCGATGAAGGCCTGGATCTCGGCCTCTTCCGGGCTTTCGTTGGCCAATCGCGACTGCCGCCGCGCCTCGGCTGCAAACCCAGGCGCATGCACATCCGGTACCCAGATCTGGATCGGCCGCATCCCCTGGGCCCGCAGCCGCTGGCGGTGCTCCCGCACCTTGCGGCGGTTGGCGGCGCGGCGCGCTTCCTGGGCGCTGTCCTCCGATCGGGGAGCCTCCGGGTTGGCTTCGGCTTCCATGACAGCGTCAGCGCTGGTTACATGTCATGGTAACGGGGGTCGCGGACGAGCTGCTTCAGCCGAGATCAGGCTCCAGGCCGAGATAAAGGCGCAGGCCCGCATCGATGCTGGCCAGCTCCACCTCGCTCACCTGGCCGTAGCGGCGGCGGATGCGCTGCTTATCGATCGAGCGCAGCTGATCCACCAGGGCATAGGAGGGCTTGGTAAGACCGCTCGCACCTGGGGGCCAGGGGCGGATAAAGGGCGCCGGGGGCCGGCGTTCCGGTGATCGGAACCACAGCCAGCAGCGGAAACCTCTGGCTGGAATTCACCGCCGGATCACTTACCACCAGGCAGGGTCGGGTGCCGCGCTGTTCATGGCCGAGGGTCGGCTCCAGATCCACCAGCACCAGGCTGCCCCGGGGCAGGTTCATGGCTGGACATCTGGTGAGCCGGCAACCTGCCAACCGGATTCCGGCCGCCAATGCAGCGGCACTCCGGCGCTGGGATCAAGCAGGTCACTGTCCCCTTCGGGCAGGGCCTCGGCCCAATCCGCCAGCCCAAGGGCTGCGGTGGCGACGCTGTCGGGGTGGGGAGCCTCCAGGGAACGCAGCAGTCCAAGCCTTTGGCGCCGCTGCAGTTCGTGGCGCACGGCCTCGGCGACGAAGCGGCTGCGGTTGCCCTCGATGCGGTCGATTCCGGCGACCAGTTCTGACGACATGGTCACGGTCACCCGTTCGGCGGGGGGGCTGGAGCGCGCCATGGACGGGAAAAGGTATGCAGGCCAGTATGATCATATCGACTTTCCAATGGCCAGCCCTGTCCAGGTGCGACAGCAGCGAACAGGGATGGTGCGGGAGCTCAACCTCAGGCTTGATCAAACCAACGAGCTGGTGCATGAAGAGGTGGAGCACCGCCCGCCGTTGGAGAACTTGCCGGAACCACGCGTGATCGAGCTGGGGATCCTGCAGAAGGTCGAGGAGCTGGAGGGGATGCTTCGATGAGCTGGCCCAGTGCTTATCTCGGGGAAGTATGCAGTTTTCTCTCAGGGTTCGCCTTCAAATCAGACTACTTTTCCGACGAGCCTGTTGGCCTGCCAATAATACGAATCAGAGATGTCCTGCCTGGGACCAGCAAGACTTACTACAGCGGCCCTTATCACGCAGACTATTTGATCAACAATGGAGACATTCTGATTGGCATGGATGGAGAATTTAATCGAGAGCGCTGGAAAAGTTCTGCTGCCCTGCTTAATCAACGAGTCTGCAGGACAATTGCGAAGGAAGATGTCCTAAATAATGACTACCTGTATCACGCTCTTCCGACCATTCTGAAGCGGATCGAAGAGGAAACACCCTTTGTTACCGTTAAGCATCTTTCGGTGGCAAAACTCAGATCCGCCGAAATCCCCCTCCCCCTGCTGGAGGAGCAGCGGCGCGTCGCGGCGATTTTGGATAAGGCCGACGAACTGCGCCGCAAGCGTCAGCGTGCCCTGGTCTGCCTAAACCAGCTAGGCCAGGCCATCTTCATCGAGATGTTTGGCGATCTACTTGTATCCAAAGAGGAGGCAGTTGCCTTGGGCGAGGTCTGTGACGTTCGGGATGGCACACACGACTCTCCAATGTATGTCGATGTCGGCTTTTCCCTTATGACTTCGAAGAATTTTTCCCGCGGCAGAATCGACTACTCAGGTGCCAAACTAATTTCTGAAGCAGACTTCATTGACATTAACAAAAGGTCGAAGGTTGACAGGGGGGATATAATTATGCCGATGATTGGGACAATCGGCGGCCCGGTTGTTGTTGATTTTGATCCGGACTTTGCAATCAAAAACGTTGCTCTGATTAAATTCAAAAATAGTCGAATGAACCCTGAGTACGTTCGTCAAGTCCTAGATGGCAAGCTGTTCAAATCACATGTCGCAAGTGCCGGACGCGGGGGAACTCAGAAATTCATTTCTCTTGGCGATATTCGCGGCTTCAAGATTCCCTTTCCTAGGATTAGTCAGCAAAATCTCTTTGCAAGGAGGGTGCGCAGACTTCGCACTGAACTACTCCGGCATGTCGAGGCCATGAAAGCTGGTGAGACTTTTTTCGCCTCCCTCAATCTCCGCGCATTCCGTGGGGAGCTCACAGCCTCATGCCAAAAAGAGGCCACCGAATGAAAGCCACCGAAGCCAAACTTCTCCAGATCCTGCACGCAGTCCAGCAATTCATCATCCCGATCTACCAGCGCACCTACTCCTGGACCCGTCAGGAATGTGAGCAGCTCTGAGCCGACATCCTCCGGACTGGTGCTTCTGAGGAGATTGGCGTCCACTTCATCGGCTCGGTGGTGCACATCGATGAAGGCCTCGGCAACCTCGCCGTGCGGGCGCCCAAGTTGGTGATCGATGGCCAGCAGCGGCTGACCACCGTCACCCTGCTGCTCACCGCCCTCGCCGAAGTGCTCGCGAAGTTGCCAGAAGAGCAGCAGGAGCCCATTGAAGGCTTTGCGCCGGACATGGTCCGCGAGTACTACCTGATCAACCGGCTCCAAAAGGGCGACAAGCGTTTCAAGCTGCTGCTCTCCGATACCGATCGCACCACCTTGAACGCTCTGGTGGAAGGACGCGGGGCGCCACTACCGCCGAAGCCCTCGATTCGCATCACCGATAACCACGCCTTCTTCCTCGAGCAGCTGCGCAAGCCCGCCACAGATCTGTCGGTGGTGTGCCGCGGGATCAGCAAGTTGCTGGTGGTGGATGTGGCCCTCTCCAGGGATCAGGACAACCCCCAGCTGATCTTCGAGAGCATGAACTCAACCGGCCGGGAGCTCTCCCAGGCCGATCTGATCCGCAACTTCGTGCTCATGGGCCAACCTCCTGAACACCAGGAGCAGCTGTACAGCCACCACTGGCGGCCTACGGCTGCAATCAGGGCTGATTGAAAGTCTGATCAAGTCGCCCATCCTGGCCTGATCCCAGCCATTGTGAGCAGCTTGGCGATGTCGTGGGCCACCTCAGCCAGCCCAGCTCTCACCGAGTAGTGGCCGTGCAGCCCGAGCAGGTTGAGGGCCAGGGTCCTCAGCGTGGCCAGCACGGCAGCGCCGGGGCCGCCATAACGGTGTTCATCTTCATGGAGCTGGGTATCGCGGATCCAGTGCCAGCTTTCAATGCACCAGCGGTCCCTCACCAGTTGCAGCAGGGCTTTTGGCGTGGTGCGCAGGCTGGTGAGAAAAAGGTGCCGCTGGAGGGAGGGCTTGCCATGACGCTTGCCACTGACGACAAGTTCAACAATCCAGCTACTGCCGGGCCAGGCCTCGTTGATGAAGTCAGGAGCCTGTTTGGCCCTGAGTATCCAGGTGGTGTCGCGTCCATGGCTGCGTTCAGAAACCATTGCTGTGAGAGGGATCTTGCGGGAGTAGAGGAACTGCTCGCCGATCTGGCGATGCAGGGTCCTTTGGTTTGCTTTCACTGTGAGGAGGAAGTCGGCCCCCTGCTCCGTGAGCTGCCGAAAAACGGTTTCTGGGTATGAAGCGCGTCGGCCTGGATCAAGACGCCGTCGAGATCCATCGTGGCCAACAGCTCCCGCAGTACGGCACGCTCGTGAGATTCACGGGTGTCGTAGGTGGCCTGGGCAATGGCCACACCCAGGGTCTTGGAGTAGAGCGTCACCTGAGAAATGAACGCACCGCCGCCACCGTCGGTCTGGACAATCGAGCCGCGGAGTGTCTTGCCGTCGCACACGAGCTGATCAAGACCCATCGCACCACCTGGGATCTGGGCGAGCATCCACCCCTGCAGCTGCCGGCAGATCTCGGCCACATCAACCTGCAGGAACAGATAGCGGAAGGTGGAATCAGTGGGTGGCCGCCTGAGCTCAAGACCCAACGCCTGGTTCAGCGCAGCGTGATGGCGGAGGGCAAAGCGCTCCAGATCCCGCAGGCTCTGGCAGCCACTCAAGATCCCGAGGACCGCCACCAGGAGCAGAAACCACTGGGGGAAGCGCACCCCACGACGCATCCGTCCCTCTGGGATCGCCTGCAGAAAGCTGATCAGGTCGGCAGAGGCATTAGCAGGAGAGGGTTCTGGCAAAGAAGGGATCCATTCCCGCCGACCAAACCCAATGCTCGCAGCAACGCCAAGCTCGCTTGTGACAGACTTTCAATCAGCCCTGTGTTTCGGGGAAGCACCTGCATTGTGCGCGAGTGCCTTGGTTTTGTTTTTCAGGAATCCCGCTGTATCTCTTCATTGGACCGCTTCAACTGCAGCATTCTGCCGTTCGAGTTGTTTGGCTTCCAGTTCTTTGGCGGCTTCCCTGGCCTGATCGAGAGGCACAAGCAGTGGAGATTTCTGCTCGGCTGCAGACGGCGTGGTGTTGCTCGGAGACGATCCAGCACAGGCCACCAATGCGCTGCTTAAAAGCAGCAGGGCAATTCCACTAAGGAATGGTTCTTTTGATTTTATGCCCATTGCTTGGACTCTGCTGGGTAAAGGTTAGAGATCAGCACGCCCCTGCCTGCTTGCCGATGCGGGAAATTCTTCTTCGTTCAGGTCAATGTCTAGTTCGGCGATGTGATTTCTGATTCTGCCCAGAACGTCTGACACGGCTTTGTTATAGATGCTCGGGGCGATTTCAGTCAAGAACAGCTCCAGCAGCCCCCCGGCAGCAATGGTTCCGATCTCTTCTTCCCTGGAGTCGTGGAAGTAATTGATAATCGAAGCCACGGCCTCCTTGCGTGCCTGCTTGGGGAGTTGGATGGCCATGGATCGGTCGGCAGCCGCGTGGGTTGTTTGTGGCGGTGAGAATAGCCAGTTGTGCCGCAGATTTACAGCCGATCTCCCGCCTTGGCCCCCAGCTGTTGGAGTAGGGCCTGGCCTCGGGCGGGGGCCTTTCCTTCTAGCTGGGCTTCGCGAATCAACAGCGGGCAGCCGCCGGTGGAGACCACCAGTCCCAGGGATGGCACCACCTCCAGCACCGTGCCGGGTTGCTCAGTCGGGCGCGAGCTGGAGTCCCGGTTGTTCCAGGCCTGAGCCAGCTGGGCGGCCTGGCTGCTGAGTTGGTCCACCAGCCTGGCCACCAGGGGCTCGCTGACCAGCAGCTTCAGCCGCTTCTCCCCCCAGATGCTGTGCGCTCCGGGATACAGCCCCATCACCTGGCGATGGAGTGTCAGGGCTGAGGCGCTCCAGTTGATGCGGAAATCCTTCTTGGCCAGCAGGCGGGCATAGCACTCGTTGGCGCTGGGCTGGGGCCGCACCTCAAGCCGCGCCAGCCGTTCGGCTTCCGGGCCAGCTCCTGCCTTCTCGATCAAGGGCATGGCCGCAACCAGCAGCTCGGCGGTGAGCTTGCTGAGGCGAAGTGCCAGTTGCTGGGCGTTCTCGAGCAGGCCGATCGTCAGCCGCTTCTCCAGTAACACCGGCCCGGTGTCTAAGCCCTCTTCCATGGCCATGATGCCAACGCCTGTTTCGGCGTCGCCTTCCAGCAGGCTCCACTGAATCGGCGCGGCCCCGCGCCAGCGCGGCAGCAGCGAGCCGTGGCCGTTCCAGCAGCCCAGGGGCGGCTCGTTGAGCACGGCTGGAGGCAGAATCTGGCCGAAGGCCACCACCACGGAGATATCGGCGCCAAGGGCAGCCAGTTGAACCTGCAGCTCTGCCTCCCTGCGGATGCGCTGGGGGGTGAACACCGGCAGGCCGAGCTCCAGGGCGCGTGCTTTGACAGCTGATGGAAGAAAGGCGGAGCCTCGCCCCCGGCGGCGGTCGGGCTGGCTCACTACAGCCACCAGTTCGTGGCCGGCGGCCACCAGGGCATCGAGGCTGGGCACCGCGTAAGCGGGGGTGCCCCAGAACAAGATCCTCAAGACGCTTTCTTCTTCCCCGCAGCCGAGAGGCTGGCGACCAGGCGCATCGGATCAGGCGTCGCCGGTGATCGACAAGCCTTCCACCCACACGTGAGGGCAGAGGCCATCGGGGGTGACCTTGGCCTCTCCTTCAAAGCCCACCAAAGCCTTGAGCACCTGGCGGATGTCGCCGGCCACGGTGGCCGCCTCGATCGAGCGGGTTTCACCGCCCTGGATCAACCAGCCATCAAAGGGCAGCGAAAACGAACCCTGGCTGGCTTTGACGCCGGCATGCAGCGCTGAGAGGGAATCAATCCAGACCACGCCGTCGGCGCTGTGACGATCCAGCCCCTGGGCGCCGCCAGCGCTGCTGCCGGAGCCGACTTCAAACCAGTTCGCACCCACCGACACCTTGGCCCCCAGGCCGGCATGGCCGGTGGGGGCGACGCCGAAGGCACGGGCGGTGGCCTCCGAGTGCATGAAGTGGCTGAGAACGCCATCTTCGATCAGACCCAGGCGGCTCACCGGCGTGCCTTCGCCATCAAAGCTGGAGGCACCGATGTTGCCCGGGTGCAGGCCGTTGTCATGGATGGAGAGGAAGGGAACGGCCAAGCTGTCGCCCAGCGACTCCCGATGGCTGAGGCTGACGCCATCCAGCACGGCCCGGGCGTTGAACAGATTGCTGAAGGCACCGACCAGGTCGAGAAACGCTTCGGGGCTGAACACACAGGTGTAGTAACCCGTGGCAATCGGGGCGTAGTCGAGGTGGGAGATGGTGAGCTCTGCGGCTTCATCAATGCAGCCGGCGATGTCGAGTTCGCTGGCGCCATAGGCCAGGCGCACGGCACCGCTGCTGCGTGGCTTGCGGCCGGCTTCCTCGGCCCTGGCGTAGAGGTAGAGGCTGGCGGTGCTGAGTTGCTGTTGGCGGCAGGCGCCGGCGCTGTTGAGGTAGATCCGCTCGCTGGCGCGCTGGGCCAGGCCGTTGTACGGAACTGTCGTGATCGCTGCGTGGCGACCAAGCAGGTCGCGCTCGGCCTCTTTGAGCGTGGTCAGCAGGCTGAGAATGGCCTGGGGGTCTTGGATCGGTTGATCGAGGGGCTCCAGGGGAGCGCCCGCCAGGGGTGAAAAGGCCGGTGTGTCGTTGGCGTTGCCATAGGCGCTGGCTTCCTTGGCGCCGGCGAGGGCGCGCGCCAGGCCCGCCTTGGAGAGATCGGAGGTGCTGGTGATGCCCACCAGGCCATCGCCGTTCCAGACCCGCACGGTGATCGAGCTGCGTTGGGCGCCCTTGAGCTGCTTGGCTTCACCCCGGTCGACCTGCACGGACGTGTCGGTGCTGCAGGCGGCCCCGAGATCCCATCGCTCGATGCCCAGATCGCCGGCGAGGCGTTCCAGTTGTTGGCCCAGTTGGACGGCATCGAGGCCAGGAGCCTTGGCAGCGGCTGGGGTCGTGGCGCTCAGTGAGGTGCCCATGCTCATCGCCCCCCCACCGTGATGCTGTCGACCTTGATGTGGGGCTGGCCGACCGTCACGAAGATGCTGCCGCTCACCGAGCCACAAAAGCCAGCGGCCAGTTCCAGATCGTTGGCACACATCGAGATGCGTGGCATCACCTCCTTGGCTTCACCGATCAGGGTGGCTCCCTTCACCGGCTTTCCCAGTTCTCCGTTCTCGATCAGGTAGCCCTCCTCGACGGCAAAATTGAACTGGCCGGTGGGGCCGACGCTGCCGCCACCCATCGACTTGCAATACAGCCCGGTCTCGATCGAGGCGATCAGGTCAGCGGGGCTGTGGGGGCCAGCGGCGATGAAGGTGTTGCGCATGCGGCTGGCGGCGGCGAAGGAATGGCTCTGGCGTCGGCCGCTGCCGGTGCGGGCGTGCCCAGTGCGCAGTTCGCCGGCCCGGTCGGAGAGAAAGCGCTTGAGCACGCCGTTCTCGATCAGCACGGTGCGCTCAGGCTCCATGCCTTCGTCGTCCATCGAAAGGCTGCCGAAGGCGCCGCTGCTGAGGCCCTCATCGATCGCCGTGACCGCCGCATGGGCGATCGGGCTGCCCACCTGCTCAGCGAAGGGGGTGGTGCCCCGCTCCACCTGGGTGGTTTCGAGCAGGTGGCCGCAGGCTTCGTGGAAGATCACACCGCCGAAGCGGTTGGCCAGCACCACCGGGTAGCTGCCGGCTTCGACGTAATCGGCGCGGAGCATGGCCTGGGCGCTGGCGCAGATCTCTGCGGCCGAAGCGTCTGGGTCCCACTGGCGCAGGTCATCGGGGCGATCGCTGCTGCCATAGCGCCGCCCCTGGCTGGCCCGGTGCTCCCCATCGGCGGCCAGGGCATTGAGCCCCACCGACTGGTGCAGCCGGATGTCGCGGGCGAAGGTGCCATCACTGGCGGCCACCATCACCTCCTGCCAGTCGCGGGCATAGCTGCCGCGGCGGGCCTGCAGGTGCTGGCCGTGGCGCTCGAGCAGGGCGGTGCCCTCCAGAAGCCGGCTGGTGGCCTCGCCCAAGCCGGGGCAATGATCCAACCAGGCCTGTTTGCTCTGGCCGTAATCGCGCAGGCCTGAGAGGCCGTCGAAGCGGCTGGAGTCGCTGCTGCCGCGCTCCAGGCCAAGCATGCCGAGGGCCTGCTCCAGGGCCGCCATCAGCCCGCGCTCGCTGAGGTCGTTGGTGGAGACGAAGCCATCGCGCTCCTCGCGGAACACCCGGATGCCAGCGCCCTTGCCAAACGCCGGGCTGACATTGGTGATGCTGTCCTGCTCGGCCAGCAGACCGATGTGGTCGGTGCTCTCGAGAAACACTTCCACCAGGCTGGCTCCGGCGGCGCGGCCTGAGGCCAGCACCAGCTCCAGCCTCGATCGCCAGCTCAGGTCGAAGGGATCGAGCTGAACCAGGGCCAGGGGAGAAGCAACCAAGAGGTTTGGGTGGGGTGGTGGAACGTGTTGTGGGGCCTTTGATGCGAAACCTTTGACGCGAAACCTTGGGTTCAGCGCACCGCAGGTTGGAAGTCTTCGCTGCGGATCGGAGCCATCAAGAAGAGCTTGGCCATCTCCAGGCCATTGGCCGCCCAGAAGGGCAGTTTGCGCAGGATGCGGATCGGGGCGAAGCCACCGGACTGATCAGCAGCGCTCAGGGCGCTGTTGTTGGTGACGATCCGCTCAAGCCGCTCGTAGAACTTGGGGTGGGCGACATTGAGCACCACGGGAAACACCTTGGCGGAGGTTTCGTTGGTTTTCTCGATCACCATCTTGTCGTAGCTGCGGGCATCTAGGCCGAGGGCCTCGTAGAACTCCTTGCGGGCCACGTCGCGCACATACATGGTGGCGAACACGGCCAGTAGGAAGAAGCGGCACCACAAACGGGCCTGAAGACCGCGCACGGTGTCTGGCTGGGCTTTCATCAGGGCATCGAAGAAGTCGCCGTGGCGATTTTCGTCCTGGCACCAGTTCTCGAAGAAGTTGAAGATCGGGAAAATCTTGCTCTCTGGATGCTGCTGCAGGTGGCGATAGATGGCGATGTAGCGCCAGTAGCCGATCTTCTCAGAGAGGTAGGTGGCGTAGAAGATGAACTTCGGCTGGAAGAAGGTGTACGCCTTATTGGCGGTCAGGAAGCCCAGGTCGAGCTGCAGACCGAAATCACCCATCGACTTGTTGAGGAAGCCGGCGTGGCGCGCTTCATCGCGGGCCATGTGCGCAAAGCATTCCGCCAACAAGGGGTTTTTCTCTTTGATGCGGCGGCTGAGTTCCTTGTAGAGCAGGAAACCGGAGAATTCCGACGTGCAGCTCTGCTCCAGGAACTCCACAAACACCTTGCGGGTTGCGGGATCGAGCTTGTCGGCGGCGCCATCGAATTCGGCGTTGCGAACGAAGTGATGGCGGTTGTAATCCTTGCGGAACTCTTCGCAGATGGCTTCGAGCTCCACCTCGTTGGGCCGCAGATCCATCGCCGCCATGGCGTCGAAATCGGTGGTGTAGAACCGCGGCGTCAGGATTGTGTCCTTGACGGGTTCTTTGAACGCCTGGGCCTGCGAGCCGGCAGGGGCGCTGGGGGCGGCGATCGGAGGCACCATGCGTGCGCTTCAGCAAAATGGTGCCCCCATCGTAGGAGGCTTCAGCGCCTGGATGCCGCGATGTGAAGAGCGGCAGCGATCTGCGTGGTTGCTCAGTTCGGGCCGAGCCATTTCTGGCCATTGAGCCGGGAGACCACCCGGGAGAGCAGCAGGGCCAGGGTGGTCTTGCGCTCATCAATCAAGAAGGGCTCCAGCAGGCTGGGTTCACTGCCTGATTCGGCCAGGGCGATGGTCTTGGCGGAGCCGATCTGGGCGGCGGTGAAGCACAGCCAGAAGCGCCGGCCACCCGGGAGAACGCCGAGCACCTGCCAACAGGAAAAGCCCACCACCGGCATGGGGGCTTCCAGGAAGCTCAGCTCCACATCCGGACCTCCATAGGACTTGATCTCCTTGGTCAGGGCCGGCAGGAAGAGCTGGGGGATGAACTCCGCAAATGGCTTGTCTTCCGGAGCGGGCGGCTTGGCTTTGACTGCCGCCGCTGCCGGCTTGGCTTTGGCTTCAGTCTTGGGGGCGGGGCTGGCTGAATCGCTCACGGGCACAGACCTCGATAGGGAACCTTCGCGCAACTTTAGGGGCGTCTCACCAATCCTCCGCCAAGGGAGCGTCCCAGCCCTCTTCAGGCGTCATGGCGGTGGCCCGCGCCTGCTCCACTGGCCCAGCAACTGTCGCTGGGCCCCGCCGAATCACCCGAAAGGGGACAGAGACGGTGGGCAGCGGATCCTGGGGGGCCCGCTCGGGGCCAGACCAGGCCGGCGGCGTGAACGGCTGGCTGCGGCTGGCTCTCTCCGGTTTCTGGCGACCTGGATCCTCGTCGTTGCGACGGCTGCTTCGCCGTTGCGCCTGTGCTGGCTCTTGCCTGGGGTTCGCTGGCGCTGGAATCGCGCCCTGCTTCAGGGCCAGGGCGGTGAAGCCGGCACTGAGGGCTGCACCGCCAGCGCCAGCCAGACCGATCCAGGCACCCAGCGGCAAGGCCGGCAAGCTCCAGATCAACAGCCGCAGCGAAGTCGTCGGCCGGGGGTTGATCGCCGCGACCAGCAGGACCGCCAGCAGGGGAGCGAGCAGGGGCAGAAGCAGAAGACGGGAGAGCACGGGGTCCGGCGCCAGCAAACGGGCAGGTGATTGAGCGGTTCAGCAGTGATTCAGGAAGAGTTTCCGCCGTGATTCAGGCCGTGGTTCTGGCGGTGGGCGCGAGGTCGACCGGTCCTTCCCAGCGCTTCAGCGCCCCAAGCTCATAACCCAAAGAATCGAACACCCGGATGACCAGAAAATCCACCATCTCTTCAAGGGTGGTGGGGCGGTGATACCAGGCGGGAATCGGTGGGGCGATCCGGGCCCCCGCTTCAGCCAGGGCGGTCAGATTGCGCAGATGAATCAGGTTCCACGGCATCTCTCGCGGCGCAATCACCAGCGGCCGGCCTTCCTTGAGGTGGACATCGGCCACCCTCTCGACTAAGTCGGTGGCCACACCGCTGGCAATCCGACCGACTGTTCCCATGCTCGCCGGCAAGATCACCATGCCCCGGGTGGGAAAGCTGCCGCTGGCGATCGCAGCGGCCTGATCATTCCAGCGGTGGCAGCGCAACTGACCGGAGCTCACACCGGTGCGCTCGCGCCAGAACAGCGTCTGCAGCTCAGGTTCAGAGGGAATGCGCACACCCTGTTCGGCCAGCCAGACGCCGATGGCGCCACGGCTGGCGATCAGTTCAACCTCCTCGCCAGCTTCAAGCAAGAGCTGAAGGCTCCGTTCCGCCAGGGGCATGGCCGAAGCGCCCGAGACGGCCAACACCACCGGCGCCACGGCTCAGTCCTCCCCGGTGGCTGCTTCCTGATCGTTCGCCTGGCTGACGGCTTCGCCGTCTGGGTCTCCCTCGGTTTCGACGACGATCAGATCGATCTGATGGCGCAGCACATCCACCTTCTGAATCTCCACGTCCACCACATCTCCGAGCCTGTAGGTGCGGCGGTTCTTGCGACCGACCAGCCGGTTTTGGCGGGAGCGGTACTCGTACCAGTCGTCCTTGAGCGAGCTGACATGCACCAAGCCCTCCACCCGTGATGGCGGAATTTCGACGAAGAAGCCGTAACTCTGAACACCGCTGATCACACCGGAAATGGTCTGACCGACCATTGGTTCGGCGGCGCGGGCCTGCGCCATCACTACCAGATCGGTCTTGAGCTCAAGTACGAAGCGGGCGCGATTGTTGAGGCGCTGGATCAAGGAGGTGCTGCGGGATTGCTCCAGTTCGGTGCGCTGACTGGGGGGCAGCAGGGGCCAGTCGATGGTGCCGTGGCAAACATCAGAAGCCAGGTCGACCCTGACCTTGTGGCGCACGCTGGGCCGATCCTTGCCCTCGGTGAGCAGCAGCACCAGCACATGCTGATTCCAGAGATCGGCGTAGTGCAGCGATGGCAGGCACCAAGGAGCAAAGGCTTCTGTCTCGCCCGCCAGGCTGTGGGATCCAGGGCTCGGGCTGAACTGCACTTCGGGCAGCACCTCACTGAGTTGGCGCTGCAGCACCCGGCTGCGGTCGGTGGCGGCGAAGGCGGCAGCCAGCTCAGAAGCCACCGGGGCGTTGCCGTCATCGGCCAGCTCCAGGGGAATCTCCAAGGCAAGGGCGGCCTTGGCCACCTCGTTGACCTGGGCCGGATCCGCCCCCGGATTGACGGCAAAGATTCCAGGCAGATCAAGGGCTGCCAGGTGCTTGCCCAGGGCCTGACCGGCCGGTAGCACCAGTTCCCTCAGCAGGGCGAAGGGATGCTGTGGCGGTAACGCCACAAGCCAGCCCTGGCGGCTTTCGCCCGGCTCTGGCAGAGGCAGGTCACCGAGGGATTCGAGGTCAGGCAGGGGAAGATCGAGATCGATCGATCCATTGGCCAGCCGGCGCTGGCGCAGCACAGCCGCCAGTTCCAGCAATTTTTCAAGCACCGGCAGCAGATCCTTGAGGGATTTCAGCGCTGCCGGTACGGTGCGTGCCTTGGGTTTCCGCTCGGCGAGGGCCTGCAGGCAGGCGGCATCGATGCTGGCGTCGGTCTTGATCGTGGTGAGGGCAAAGCGATAGTGCTCCAGCTGCCCCTCAGCATTGAATTGCAGGCCGACTGAAACGGCGGCAGCCTCCTGGCCTGTGACAAAGCCGGCCGCCTTGCTCAGGGCAGGGTTGAGCAGCGGAATCCAGCGCCTGCCCAGGCAGAGGGCCTCGGCCCGCTCACGCAACCAGAGGTCAAGACTGCCGCCAGCGGTCAGCCGCTCAGCCACGGCCGGGGAGTGGACCCAGAGGGTGACGCCCGTTTCCCCTTCTTCGAGTGACACCTCTTCGAGTGACACCGCCGGCAAGATTGGCGCCTCGCCACCGCTCCAGCCGTTCAGCAAAAAGGTGGGAAGTGCGGTGAGGTCGAGGCGGCCCTTGGGGTTCGGGTTGCGCAGGGTGCTGCGCGGTGGAGCGACAGGGTTGCGCAGACCGTGTTTGGTGAGCAGCAGATCGAGGTCGGCCTCCTCACCGCCATTGATCGGCAGCAGCCGGGCGACGTGACCCTGGGCGGGAAACTGGGCCACGGGGTAACGGTCCAGCAGCACCTCCACCACCGACTGCTTGTCAGGATCGAGGTAGGTGTCATCGCTGGCTGGAAGCGCCACGCTGGTGAGCAGTCGGTCGTCGAGCGGCACGGCGACGAGGCGATCCTCATGCCGTTCCACCTGGGCCAGCAGGTTGGTGGTGGCGCGTTCAAGGATGCATTGCACCCCACCCTCTGGGGATCGGCGGCGGCCGCCTTCACGGGTGATGCGCACCAGCACCCGGTCACCGTTCCAGGCGTGGTTGAGCTGGTGGTCGCGGATATAGATGTCTTCGTTGCCGTCTTCGCGCAGGGCGAAACAGAAGCCCTTGCTGGAGCAGCGCAGGCGCGCCTCGATCAGGCTCTCGTCGTGGCAACGCTGCACGCCGGCTTCGCCTTCCTCAAGAAGCCCAACGCGGCCCAAGCCCTCAAGCGCGATCCGCAGCATCGCCTTGTCGGTCTTCTGGCTCAGACCGAGAGCCTTCTCCAACTTGGCGAGTGGCAGGGCGTCGGAGGCAGGGAGCTGGTCGAGCAGACCGGCGACCGTGAACTTCATCGGGGGGAGAGTCAAAGGAAAGCAGGCAAGGCTTGGAAGCCCTGGGCGCGCAGCGATGCCCAGGAAAGCGGTTGTTATGAAGCCACACTCTACGAATCTTCTGTTCCGGCTCGAATGATCAGCCGGGTGCCGATCAAAAGGAAGCCGAGCGAAGCGGCGAGTTGGAGGGCATCGGCAGGAATCAAAGTGGAAAGGGAACCCCCGGCGTAGGCACCCAGCAAGCTGGCGAGCACCAAGGCCCCCGAGCTGCCGACAAACACCGCGATCGGATTGCTGGTGGTGCCGCTGATCGTCACGATCGTCAGCTGGGTCTTGTCACCCAGCTCGGCGAGAAACACAGTCAGAAAGGTGGAGGCCAGGAGCGGAAGTTGCATCGAATCAAGGTTTCGGAGTTACGGGCTGAGCAGTCCGAGGCTGGCCTGGGAGCCCAGCCAGAGGCCGAGGGACACCATCAGCAGTCCGGAAATCCGCTCCAGCCGCTGGGGCGGCAGCACGGAGGCCAACCAGCGCCCCAACAGCACGCCCACCAGGCTGGAGCAGATCAAGGCGAGGGCAGCCCCGGCGAAAACCAGCAGGGGCCGGCCGGATTCAGCGGCCAGCAACAGGGCGGCCAGTTGGGTCTTGTCGCCCAGCTCGGCGAGGAACACCGTGGTGAAGGTGGTGAAGATAAGCGCCCACACGGTTGTGTCCGCTGGCTTCGCCTCAGCCGGTGTGTCATCGGGCTCAGGGCTGTTGCTCATGGCTGACGCGTGCCCCGCTCAAAGCGCCGCAGCACCGAGCTGCGTCCGCCGTACTCCTCGCGGATCTGCTGGCGGCAACAGGCAATCGCGAAGGCGTCGCTCTGCTCGCTCGGCACCCCGAACAGGGCAGGAAGGTTGCTAACCCGGCAAAAATCAGGACGGTCTGCGTAGATGCGGCAAGCGCGTCCACCGGTGTCGTAGTGGCGGCACCAACCATCGGCGCCCACCATGTCCAGGTACTGGCTGCGCTGCATCGGGCTCAGGGCTTCGAGGGCCTCGCTCCGCCGCTCCGGATCCAGCCGGCAGCAGGCGCCACACCCGCCGATGCAGCTCCAGTGGCTTCCGCAGCCCATCAACTCCACCCCGGTTGCTGTGACAAGCGGTCACAGTGGCACGGTCCGATCCGTTTGCAGGGCTCCGTTCTCCCGTAACCTGAGCCACAGAACGTCTTCGTAGCGGGCCAGGGATTCATGGGTATCGACATCCATCTCATTGCCAACTTCATGGCCCTGGCGTTGATCACCCTGGCAGGGCCAGCCGTGATCTTCATTCTCTTCTATCGGCGCGGCGCGCTCTGAGCGTCAGGCTGCCAAGCCGAGTGCCAGAGCCGCCTCGTTGAACAGTCCCTGCAAATAGGGGTGGGTCTTGCTGCTGGCTGCTGCTGAAGCTGGCGAGCGCAATTCCTCCCCGGCCTCATTGCGGATCAACAGGTCGTCCCCATCGCGGCGGCACCAGTAGGTGCGTTCGCGCCGTTGCAACACCACTTCTCCGCCGCCACTGGGGCGCAGGCCCACCAGTTCGAGTTGCAGGCGTTCCTCGCCCTGCCAGCGATTGATGCGCAAGCGGAAGGCCACATCCACCTGGATGGGAACGGGACCTTCACCCTGCCAACGCCAGGCAATCGCCCGCTGACGGCACTCCCCTTGCTCAAGGTTGAGTTGCAGATGGCCGCCACGCAGCAGGCGCTGTTCGATGACCTTGCAACCGGCAGACCAGAACACCGGCACCGCCAGGCCGGCACCGAGCGGTTCGAGCCGCTGCAGGTTCCGCCAGAAATTGGGAGTGACCCGATCCAGGGAGAGCCTGGCTTCTGGCTCCACCGGGGCACCGCTGCTGCGTCCCTTCAACCAATCACCTGCCAGCCCATTGAGGGCCTGATGCAACGCCGCCACGTTCTCGGCCCGCACGGTGAAGCCACCGGCCGCCGGGTGACCGCCATGGCGCTCCAGCAGCGCCTGGCAATGGCTCAGGGCCTGATCCACAGCAAAGCCCCGCGGCGCCCGCACCGAGGAGCGCAAGCGTCCGTTGCCCTCGCCTGCCAGCAGAGCCACCGGCAGGCCGAACCGTTCCACCAGCCGGGCGGCCACCACCCCGATCACGCCATGGTGCCAATGGCTCTGGGCCAGCAGCAGAAACGGGGTCCGCTCCGGGCCGTCCGCTTCCACCAAGGCCACCGCTTCGGCCTCGATCGCATCACAGAGCTCGCGGCGTTGCCGGTTGAGCGCTTCGCACTCCTGGGCCAGCTCCATGGCCCGTTCGTCGTCTGCGGTGGTGAGCAACTCCACCACCAGCTGGGGGTCCCCCAGCCGGCCCACCGCATTGATCCGAGGCGCCAGTTGAAAAGCCACAGCCGTTGCATCGAGGGGGGTGTCCCCCACGCCAGCCAGGCGTTGCAGCGCCTGCAGGCCCGCCAGGCCGGAGCAATGCAGGCGCGGCAGCCCGTCGCGCAGCCAGCGACGGTTCACCCCCAACAAGGGAGCCATGTCGGCGATCGTGCCGATACAGAACAGATCGAGCGCCATGGCGGTGGCGTCGCTCCGGCCCAGGCTGCCGGCGAGGGCAACGGCCAGCACGTAGGCCAGCCCGACGCCGGCCAGACCTCGGTAGGGCGAACCCTCAGGAGTGCAGGCCGGATGCAGCAGGGCCAGGTAGGGGGGATGCTGCGGTGGCAGGGTGTGGTGGTCGGTGAGGATCACCTCCACCTGCAGGGCCTGGGCCCGCTCAAGGGCCTCAACGGCGGCAATGCCGTTGTCGACGGTGACCAGCAGGGCGATGCCCTCCTCGGCCAGCCGTTCGACCATGGCGGCATTGAGGCCGTAGCCATCGTCGAGCCGGCTGGGGATCGCCGCCACCGGCCTGGCCCCGAGCCGCTGCAGCACTCCCACCAGCAGGGCGGTGCTGGTCATGCCATCGGCGTCGTAGTCACCGCAGATCGCTACGGCTTCGGCCTTGGCGCAGGCCTGAGACAGCCGCTGGACGGCCCGGCTCAGATCGCTGAAGTGCTGATGGGGATCCGGGGCCGGCGCCGGTTCGAGCACATGGCCGATCGCCTCTGCCGTGCCGTAGCCCCGCCGGCGCAGAACAGCCAGAATCTCGGGCTCAAGGCCCAGCGCGACGATGGCCTCGGCTCCATCATCTATCTCCGGGAGGGGAGCTGGCAGCTGCCAGCGCTGCTGGGGCAGGCGGGTGAGCAAGGGGTCCCCACGGAGATGGCCGCATTCTGCGCTGTTGCTTCCCATCGATGCCCCCCTAACCTGCGTCCATGCAGGCACGTTCTCCCCAGAGTTCCCAGCAGCCAGCGGCCTCGATACAGCGATGACCCGCCAGCCATTCCAGGCCACCCGCTTCCAGCGCCTCCAAGCCGAAGTCAGCAGACTCCTGCTCGATTGGCTCAGGGGGAGCTGGCGCAGAGGCAGCGCGGCCCTACTGGCGCTGTTGATCGGTCTCTATGCCGGTAACAATCTCACGTCTTTCTTCCTATTCCGCATCGGCCAGCGCCCCCTGGCGGTGCTGGGGATGGTGGTGCTCGTGGAGCTGGTGATCAGGCTACGCAGCCGCTTTCTCAAAGGAGAGCCAGGGCTGGGCTGGGTGATCTGTGACAACTTCCGGATCGGAATTGTCTACGCCGTGGTGCTTGAGGGCTTCAAGCTCGGCTCCTGATTCCCTGGTCAGGCCAACCCGTTGTCTTGTGCGGCCCGATCTCAGCTGGCTTCGTCTTCGGCGGTTTCATCGACGGGATAGACAAAGCCCTGGGCCCGTCCGCTCAAGACCGCCTTGCCGAGCGACAACGCCTTCCTGGCTGCGACGGTGGCCTGGGCTTTCCAATGGGCATGACGCTGATTGCGCTTCCCTTTCGATGTTTTCTTCTTGGGAGCAGCCATCCCTATTGATCAACCAAACAATGATCATCCGCTCTGGTCTTGCCTTTCGTCAAATCGCTAAACTGACAGGCCATGCAGAACCCTGTGAGCACTCCACCTCCAGTGTTCCCGCTCTGGTCCGTCGCACCTGGCACTCTTCTGGCAGGCACTGTCCCGGCTGGCTCCTTCCTGGCCCAGGCCGCGCCCACTCCGGCTCCTGAGCCAGCGCGCACCAATCCCTTCCGGGCTCTGGGCCTGCAGACCACGCCGCCGCCCTCCTACAGCGAGCTGTTGCAGCTCATCCGCGACGGCAAGGTCAAGGAGCTGGACCTATCCCCCCACCAACGGGAGGTGGCGGTGGTGCTGAACGACGGCACCCGCACGGATGTGCCGGTGTTCGCCAACGATTCACTGTTGCTGCAAACAGCCCAGCAGGCCAGGGTTCCCCTCAGCGTCAGCGATAACCGCGACCAGGAGGCCTCCGCAGGTCTGGTGATCAACATCCTGCTGGTGGTGCTGTTGGTTGGCGGGCTCACCTTGCTGATCCGCCGCTCCTCCCAGGTGGCGAACAAAGCGATCGGTTTTGGTCGCAGTCAGCCCCGTGTTCAGGAGGAGGGCACCGCCAGCGTGCGCTTCGAGGATGTGGCGGGCATCAACGAGGCCAAGGAGGAACTGCAGGAGGTGGTCACCTTTTTGAGGCAACCGGAGCGATTCACCGCCATCGGCGCCAAGATCCCCAAAGGCGTGCTGCTGGTAGGCCCGCCAGGTACCGGCAAAACGCTGCTGGCCAAGGCGATTGCTGGCGAGGCGGGGGTGCCCTTCTTCTCGATGGCGGCTTCGGAGTTCGTCGAGATGTTCGTGGGTGTGGGCGCCAGCCGCGTGCGCGATCTGTTCAAGCGCGCCAAGGAAAAAGCCCCTTGCATCATTTTCATTGATGAGGTCGATGCGGTTGGCCGTCAGCGCGGCGCCGGGATCGGCGGCGGCAACGATGAGCGTGAGCAGACCCTCAACCAGCTGCTCACGGAGATGGATGGCTTTGAGGAGAACTCCGGGGTGATTCTGCTGGCGGCCACCAACCGTCCAGACGTGCTCGATGTCGCCCTGACCCGGCCGGGCCGTTTTGATCGCCAGATCACCGTTGATCTCCCCGATCGCCGCGGGCGCGAAGCGATCCTTGCCGTCCATGCCCGCAGCCGGCCTCTGTCTGAGGCCGTGTCGCTAGCGGCCTGGGCTGCCCGCACGCCAGGTTTTTCAGGAGCTGATCTCTCCAACCTGCTCAACGAAGCGGCAATCCTCACGGCCCGCCGGCATGAAACCAGCATCGATGATCTCGCCCTCAATGATGCTCTGGAGCGCATCACGATGGGGCTGACGGTGGCCCCCCTTCAAGACAGCGCCAAAAAGCGGCTGATCGCTTACCACGAAGTGGGCCACGCCCTGATCACCACCCTGCTGCCCAAGGCCGACGCTCTGGACAAGGTGACCCTGCTGCCCCGTTCCGGAGGGGTCGGCGGCTTTGCCCGCACCACTCCCGACGAGGACATCCTCGATTCCGGCCTGATCAGCCGCGCCTATCTGCGCGACCGCCTGGTGGTGGTGATGGGGGGACGGGCGGCGGAACTGGTGGTGTTCGGCCCCAGCGAGATCACCCAGGGGGCTTCCGGCGATTTCCAGATGGCCACCCGGATCTGCAGGGAGATGGTCACCCGCTATGGCTTCTCCAGCCTTGGGCCAGTGGCCCTGGAGGGCGATGCCTCCGAGGTGTTCCTCGGCCGCGACCTGATCCACACCCGGCCCAGCTATGCCGAGTCAACCGGCCGGCAGATTGATTCGCAGGTGCGTCAGTTGGCCCAGCAAGCCCTGGATCAGGCGGTGAACCTGCTGCGTCCCCGCCGTGACCTGCTCGACCAGTTGGTGGAGGAGTTGATCGAACAGGAAACCCTCGATGGCGAGACCTTCCGCCACTTGGTGGAGCGCTTTGAAGCCTCCCAGCCGGCGGCAGCGAATCGGCGGTCCGAGGCCGCCGGCGGGGTTCTGGCTCACTCCTGAGGCATGCCGCTGCTGAAGCGGATATCCAGGCTGCGCAGATAGGTGTGCAGCCCGGCATCTTGAATCGGTAGCAGCATGGCCGGGTGGCCGCTCTGGTTCACGTGGGAATGCCAGTGTCCCGGTGGGGTCACAAACGCCGCACCGGGCTCCCAGGCCATGCTCAGCGGATCACGGATCGTGCCATCGGCATTGAGCTCAGGGCCGGAGATCGTGACGCAGCCGGGCTGGCAGTCGATCACCAGATCGAGGGCCACCGATTGGTGGCGATGGGGCGGCTGGATCGCGCCGGCCGGCACCAGGCCGAGCATGGCCCAGAGCGTGTGGGTCACCGTGCGACTGCGGGGCAGATCCGCGTTGGCCATCAGCAGGCTGAGCCTGTTGCTGCGGGCACTGCTGGGATCGGCGGCCAAGGCTGCCAGTTCCTGGCGCATCCAGGGGCCCGGGTAGTGGGTGGCCTCGAAGCGGGGCTCCTCGGGGCTGACGCCAAGGAAGGAGAGCAAGGGGGCGTCATGCACCCAGTAGAGAACGCTTTCCTGCTCCGCTTCGAGCTGGGGAGCCGGACCGCTGGGCAGCACGAACAGGTCTCCTGTGCTCCAGGCCTGGTCATGGGCGGCGCCGTGGCGGCTGGCCTCGCGCCGGCAATGCCCCTGACCCCTGAACACATAAAACAGTGCACTGGTGGCCTTGGCGGCCACCTCAATGGTGTCCCCAGCCAGGATGCGCACGAAGTTGGCCGACAGGGCCGGGCTGGTGGCAGGGCCCTGGCAGCCCAGTTTGTCGCTGAGGTCGAGCGGCAGGATGGCTGAGGGCCCTGTGGCATGCAGTTCAGGGCCCCAGCGCCCTTCAGGGATCGGCTCGGTCAGCCCGTGGCGAACCGGATTGGCGGCCTGGCGGTAATCGAACAGAACGGCTTTGGCCCCTGGCTCCACATCCGTGAAGCCTGGAGTGGCTGTATTGGTAGGGGGGCTGGCTGTCTGGGTCATGCGTCCGGCCACAATGGCAATCAAGCCTATGGACGGAAGGGCACCGTTGGCGTTACCAGTTCAGGTCCACTGACCCTGGGAGATTCGATTCGCCACTGAACCTGCAGGATTCAGCCTCCGGCCACCGCCGGCACAATGCTCACTTCATCACCATCACTCAGGGCCGTGGCCTGGTGATCGAGAAAGCGAATGTCCTCGCTGTTGACATAGACGTTGAGGAAGCGGCGCAGCTTGCCGTTCTCGTCGGTGAGGCGGGCCAGGATGCCGGGAAAGTGGCTTTCGAGGGCGGTGAGCAGCTCATCCACCGTGCTGGCGTCCACGTCGACACTGGCTTGATCGGCGGTGAATTTCTGCAGGGGGTGGGGATCAGAACCTGGATGGTCATGGGAGGTGGGGGGAGGAACAACGGCCCAATGGAGGGGCGCTTGGGGGTTGGGACATGGCTTGAAAAGGGCTGGGTTGGTGCCGGCTGAAACGCCCTTTCGGCTTTGGCTCAGACGCCCATGGGCTCCCAGCTGGCTCGCTGCAACGACTGGGCCCGCTCCCAGGCCGCGTTGAAGCTGGCCAGCTGGGGCTCGATGGTGTACGGCTCTCCCACCACCGGGCTGATCGCTTCGAGGGTCTTGAGGCCGTTGCCGGTGATGTAGGCGACGGTGGTTTCGCTGGGATCGATCTTGCCCTGCTCCACCAGCTTCTTGAGCACCGCGATTGTGGTGCCGCCGGCGGTTTCGGTGAACACCCCTTCGGTTTCAGCCAGCAGCTGGATGCCGGCCACGATCTCGTCATCGCTGACCGCGGCGATCGAGCCGTTGCTGCGGCGGGCGATATCAAGGGCATAGGGGCCATCGGCGGGATTGCCGATCGCAATCGACTTGGCGATCGTGTTCGGTTTCACAGGAGTGATGTAGTCACGGCCCTCGGCAAACGCCTGGGCGATCGGTGAGCAGCCTTCAGCCTGGGCACCGCTGAAGCGCACCGGCTTTTCGTCGACCAGCCCCACTTTGATGAATTCATCGAATCCCTTGCGGATCTTGCCGAACAGGGAACCGGAGGCCAGGGGAGCCACGATGTGATCGGGCAGTTGCCAGCCGAGTTGCTCGATCACTTCGTAGCCGAGAGTTTTCGAGCCTTCGGAGTAGTAGGGGCGCAGGTTGATGTTCACGAAGCCCCAGCCGTAGGTGTTCGCCACCTCCGAGCAGAGCCGGTTGACCTGGTCATAGTTGCCCTTCACCGCCATCAAGGTGGGGTTGTAGATCAAGGTGCCGAGCACCTTGCCCAGCTCCAGATCGCTGGGAATGAACACGCAGCATTCCAGGCCGGCGTGGGCGGCGATGGCGGCGGTGGAGTTGGCCAGGTTGCCGGTGGACGCGCAGCTCACCGTGGTGAACCCCAGCTCGCGGGCGCGGGTGAGGGCGACTGACACCACCCGATCCTTGAAGGAAAGGGTGGGCATGTTCACCCCATCGTTCTTGATGTAAAGATTTTTCAGGCCCAGACGCCGGGCCAGGCGGTTGGCTTTCACCAGCGGCGTGAAGCCGGTGCCCACATCGATCGGGTCGCCGGCGATCGGCAGGAACTCGCGATAGCGCCAGATCGACGCCGGACCGGCCTCGATCGAAGCCCGACTCACCCGGGCGCGAATGGCGTCGTAGTCGTAGACGACCTCAAGGGGGCCAAAGCAGACGTCTTCACAGACGTGGCGGGCCGTGGCCTCGTAGGGGTGTCCGCATTCCTTGCAGCGCAGGCCCGTGAACGTGGCGCGGGAAAGGGTGGCTGTCACGGCCTTGCAGCAACAACTAAGAAAACTAGCAGCGCGCTTCTAGTCTCCCGCTGAATCCCGACACTCGAGGTCGGGATTCAGCGGGAGGCTGTTGGTGGTCGGGAAGCGGCGGATCATGATTCTCTTTTCCGCACCTCTCTCTAACCTCAAGCTGTGCCTACCCCCTCCCACCGGCTGCTGTCGCTGGCCGCAAGAGCGCTTCTGGCTGCGTTCGCGGCCATGGTGCTGGTGGTCACGGTGTCCCGTCTGGGGATCGAGTGGGAGTGGTTCGCGCAATTTGGCTTCCAGTCCGTGCTGCTGCGCCGCTGGCTGTTGCAGCTGACGACCTTTGCGGTGGTGATGGGTCTGGGGATCGCCCTCCAGCTCAAGCAGCTCCAGCGTTGTTGGAGCCTCCGTCATCAAGGTGGGGTCAAATCCCTGTCGCGTTCTTATCAGCTTCAACTGGGGCCAGCCTCTCTGGTTGCCGTTTTGGCTGCTCTGCTGCTGCTGCTGGCCGGCGGACTCACCTACCTGGCCGTTCAGGCCCGGGGGCTGATTGCTTCGCCATTCAGCGGTGAGGTGATCAGCGGTTTTCCCGTGTTCGCCGATCTGCCCCCGTTGCTGTTCATCGGCCTGGGTCTTGGCCTGCTCTGCCCCTTACTGCTCTGGCCCCTGACCACCTTGCGGGTGGTGATGACGGCGGCCCTGGCGGGATCGGCCACCGCCCTGGCCCGGGGCTGGAGCCTGTGGCTGCCGGCCCTGCTGGCGGTGCCGTTCGGGGAGGGGGACCCGCTGACCGGCTTTGATCTCCGCTTCACGGTCTTGCAGCTGCCGGCCCTGAGGCTGTTGCTCAGTGTGCTCTTCGCCCAGGTGACGGTCGGTCTGGCAGGCTGCCTTTGGCTCACCTTCAGCGAAGGCAGCGCCCTGAGTGATCTGCGCTTCGCCGGCCTCAGCCAGGCTCAGAAGCGGGTGCTCAAGCCTCAGATCGCTGTGCTGGCGGTGGTGGCCTCCTGCAGCGCGGCGCTCTCCCCCTTCGCTCTGATGGTGGACGGCAGCGGGGTCGCCTCCGGCGCCGGCTTTGTCGACCTGCATGTGCGCCTGCCGATTCGGCTGTTGCTCTCCGCGCTGCTGCTGATCACCGCTCTGCAGCTGGTGTTGCCGATCCGGCGCAACTGGCTGCGGCGCTTCACCCTGTTGCCCTTGGTGGCCACCGTGCTGGTGCTGCCGATCGCCGAGTTCCTGGTGGCACCGCAGGTCCAGAACCTCTGGGTGGAACCGCGGGAGCTGGTGGTTGAAACCCCCTATCTGGAGCGCAGCATTCGCGCCACCCGCAATGCCTTCGGCCTTGAGAGTGTCCAGGATCTCGTCCTCGAGCCCCGCCAGCTCCTGACCCCCGCCGACATCAAGGCGGCACCGGGCACCCTGGCCAACATCCGTCTCTGGGACAGCAAACCGCTGCTGGCCGCCAACCGCCAGCTGCAGCAGCTGCGGCTGTATTACACCTTCCCGTCGGTGGCGGTCGATCGCTACGCGCTCGGCGATGAATCGCGCACGGGGGGATCCCAGCAGGTGCTGATCGCGGCCCGGGAAATCGATAGCGGCGCCCTGCCGGAGGGCTCACGCACCTGGTTGAACCGCCATCTGGTCTTCACCCATGGCTATGGCTTCACCGTCTCGCCGGTCAACACGTTCGGCCCCGACGGCTTGCCGTCGTTTTTTGTCAAGGATCTGGGCCGCAGCGGGCGTGTGCAGGGAAATGAGGCCCTTGGAATCAGTGATGCCAGCGCCCTCGGAGCTTTCCCTGTGGGCCGGCCCCGCCTCTATTACGGCTCCGAGTCTGCTCCCTACGTGATCGCTCCAACCACTGTGGAGGAGTTCGACTTCCCCGACGGGGAGCTGAATTTCTGGACCCACTTCGATGGCCAACTGGGCATCTCGCTCGGCAATGGCTGGCAACGGTTCAAGGCGGCGGTGTACCTGAAGGAGCCGCGGGTGTTGTTCAGCGGCTCCTTCACCCCCCGCTCGCTGTTGCTGCTGCGTCGCCCGGTGAAGGACCGGCTTGAGGCGCTCGCTCCTTTCCTGGGTTTTGAGAGTGAGCCCTACCTAGTCACCGTTGCGGTGGGGGACAGTCCAGGCTTTCGCTCCGAGCAACATCAATACTGGATGTTGGATGGGTTCACAACGAGCCGCAGCTATCCCTACAGCGAAGCCAATGCCAATGGCATCCGCTATTTCCGCAACCCCGTCAAGGCCGTGGTCGATGCCCACGACGGCCGGCTCTGGCTCTATGTGAGTGATCCGAGCGACCCAATCCTGCGCACATGGCAACGGGCTTTTCCTGAGTTGTTCCAACCGCTGGCGGCGATGCCGAAGCCCCTGCTTGAGCACATCCGGGTACCGATCAGTCAGTTCAAGATCCAATCGGAGCGATTGCTGAAGTACCACGTCACCGACGTGCGCACGTTTTACAACGGGGAGGATGAATGGTCGGTGCCACTGGAGATCTACGGCTCGCGCATCTCTCCTGTCGAGCCGTATTACGCCAATGTGCAGCTCCCCGGAAAAGACACTGACAGGCCCGAATTCGTTTTGCTGCTGCCGTTCTCGCCGGTACGGCGCTCCAACATGGTGGGTTGGCTGGCAGCCCGCAACGACGTTCCCAATTACGGCGAACTTCAGCTGGTGCGCTTTCCGCAGCAGCGCTTGCTGCTGGGCCCCCAGCAGATCACGGCCCTGATCGAGCAGGACCCTCAGATCAGTTTCCAGTTCGGACTCTGGAACCGCACGGGCTCCCAGCTGTTGCGCGGCAACCTGTTGGTGCTGCCGGTGGGGAATGGCTTGCTCTACGTCGAGCCGATCTATCTGCAGTCGAAGAACAATGCCTTGCCCACCCTGGTGCGGGTCGTGGTCACCGATGGCACCAGGTTCGTGATGGAGCGCGATCTCGACACGGCCCTCGCGAAGCTGGTTTCCGGGACGGCCCCTGCCTCCGTTTCCCCGACGAACCCCAACGGGTTCCTCCCGCAGATTCTCGATCCGGCATCCCCGGCTGAACCACCAGCCCCCAACTTGAACCCCAACCTGCTGCCCACCCCCTTACCCGGTCCCTGTCTCCAGTCAGAGAGGCCTACCCAGGCATCTGCACTTGAGCGTGTTCATTCAGGCCGTACCTGGCCGACAAAAAAGGGAGCCGAAGCTCCCTGATGGAATGGTGGTCTTGGTCTGGAAGCGGAAGGTTGAGTCGGGGGCTGGAGTCGTAAGCCGTTGAGCTCACGCCGTTTTACCAAAAGCCGGCTAACTCAGACCTGTTTCACTCAGACCGCAACGGCGGTCTTGGGTTCAAGCACGCCCTTGGCGTAGAGCTCGGCGTAGTAGTTGATGTTCTGCTGCTTGATCTTGCTGGCTTGGCCGGCGCACCAGAACTGCTGGTAACGATCAAGGCAGACCTTCTTCATGTAGGCCCGGGCCGGCTTGTTGAAGTGGCGGGGGTCGAAGTTGGCCGGATCCTTGGCGGCAGCCTCACGGACGGCGGCGGTGAAGGCCAGGCGGTTGTCGGTGTCGATGTTGATCTTGCGCACACCGTTGCGGATGCCGTTCTGGATTTCCTCCACGGGCACGCCATAGGTTTCGGGGATGGCGCCACCGAACTGGTTGATCATGTCCAGCCATTCCTTGGGAACCGAGCTGGAGCCGTGCATCACCAGGTGGGTGTTGGGGATGGCCTTGTGAATCTCGGCGATCCGGGAGATGGCCAGCACTTCGCCGGTGGGCTTGCGGGTGAATTTGTAGGCGCCGTGGCTGGTGCCGATCGCGATCGCCAGGGCGTCGACCTTGGTTTTGGCAACGAAATCGGCGGCTTCGGCGGGATCGGTGAGCAGCTGGTCGCGGGAGAGGGCGCCATCAAAGCCGTGGCCGTCTTCAGCCTCGCCCTTGCCGGTTTCAAGAGAGCCAAGGCAACCCAGTTCGCCTTCCACGCTCACGCCGATGGCATGGGCCACATCCACCACTTCCTTGGTGACGGCCACGTTGTAGTCGTAGCTGGCCGGAGTTTTGGCGTCGGCTTCCAGCGAGCCGTCCATCATCACCGAGGTGAAGCCGTTGGCGGCAGCACCGAAGCAGGTGGCGGGGCTGTTGCCGTGGTCCTGGTGCATCACCACCGGGATGCCGGGATAGGTTTCCACGGCTGCCAGAATCAGGTGGCGAAGAAAGTTCTCGCCGGCGTACTGACGGGCGCCGCGGGAGGCCTGCAGGATGACGGGGCTGTCGGTTTCGTAGGCCGCCTCCATGATCGACTGCACCTGTTCCAGATTGTTGACGTTGAAGGCCGGAATGCCATAGCCGTTCTCAGCAGCGTGGTCGAGCAGCAGCCGAAGCGGAACGAGGGCCATGGTGAAAACCTCTGATGGAAGTGGTGAAGGAACCGTATTGGGGCCTGGAAACCGGAACGCCGGTGATCAAAGGCCAAGACGGAATTAGGCTCACCTTAGGTGATGTTCTGTCGTTCTCCTGTTTCAGCAGCCAGCAGGGCGCGATCACAACAGCGTTGGCTGCGGTAGCCCTCGGCCAGGCCCGGCAGCATCGGCCGTCCCTCCCGCACACTGTCGCTCCAGGCCTGGTGGAGGCGAGCCACCGGCGCAATCCGGCCATCCACCCAGGTTTGGGCGAAGGCGAGGTTTGGATCCGGAGCCAGCAGCTGCAACGGGCCGCTGCCACTGGCCTGCCACAACTGGAAACCGTGGACGTAATCCGAACGGTTGTCGCTGCCCAGCACCAGGGCCCCCTCGCTGCCATGCAGCTCCAGCCAGCAGCCCCGGCCCTGGCGCGTCACCGAGGAAAGGGCGAGCTGGGCGGGGATCCGTTGGCCGCGCTCCCCTTCCAGCTCCAGGCCGAGCAGGGCGCTGTCGTCGGCATCCACCCGGCCTTGCCGGCCGCTGCCATCGGGCAGGGGGCGCTCGGGAATCGCCGTGGCGAGCGAAGCGCTCAGGGCGGTGCACGGACCCACCAACCACTGCAGGATGTCGAAGGCGTGGGTGCCGAGGGCCCCCAGCACGCCGCCACCTTCGCTGCGCTGTGAATACCAGCTCCAGGGTCTGGAGGCATCGGCGCGGCTGCCCATCAGCCAGTCCATGGTCACCAGCCAGGGATCGCCGATGGCCCCGGCTCTGAGCAGGGCTTCGAGCTGCTGGAACAGCGGTACGGCCCGATATTCGAAGTCGACCGCCACGCTCAGTCCGGCGCTGATGGCCAGCCGTTGCAGTTCAAGCACCTGCTCGGCCTCCAGGCAGACCGGTTTTTCCAGCAGCAGGTGCTTGCCCGCCTTCAAGGCGGCGCAGGCCAGCTCAAAGCGCGGCGCCGGTGGGGTCGCGATCACCACAGCCTCGATGCCGGGATCGGCGAGCAGGGCTTCGAAATCACTGAATCCGGGTAACTCGGCGCTGCGGCAGGCGGCTTCAAGGCGAGCGGTGCGCGGATGCCAGAGGGCCACCGGTTCGGTGCCCGGGCAGGCCCGCAGGGCAGGCAGGTGAACCTTTTCGCCAAAACCCAGGCCGGCCACCGCGACCTTGAGCGGCGACGCAGTTGTAGTCATGCGGCGGCGAGCAAGGGAGCACCGGCCGCGCAGGCCTCCTCGATCACCTCGCTGATCAAGGTGTCGCCTGCGGCGCTTTGCCAGGGGGCCTTGAAGCGCGGCAGGCCATTCACCGAAACGTCACGGAAGCGTTGCTCGCTGCAGTTGATCTCCATCACGTAGAGGCTGCCCTGCTGGCTGCTGTCTTCTGGCTTGAAGCGGCTCAACACCGAGAGGTAGCCCTCGCGGCTGCGCCGCAGGCTGCCTTCGTCCCACCACTGCTGCCCCTCCTCACTGGCGCTCACTTCCTTCCAGCTCACCGGCGCGGCAATGGCGGCCGGCGCCCAGGCCAAGCCAAGTGGCAGGCCAAGCCCAAGAACCAGGACAAGACTCACCAGGACTTTGTTCAAAAGGACCTTGCTCAAAAGGACCTTGCTCAGCAGGTTGGTGCGCCAGCGTGACCGGGGGAGTGATCTCATGCTCCTGCTGCCACGGCGGTGCGGCAACCATGCAGCCTGAGCAGGCTGGAGAGGGTGCTTTTCAGCTGGGTGCGCGGAACAATCTGGTCGACGAAGCCGTGCTCGAGCAGATATTCGGCGGTCTGGAAACCCTCCGGGAGTTTTTCACGCAGGGTCTGCTCGATCACCCGGCGGCCGGCGAAGCCAATCAGGGCCTTGGGTTCGGCCAGGATCAGGTCGCCGAGCATGGCGAAGCTGGCGGTTACGCCGCCGGTGGTGGGGTGGGTGAGCAGGGGGATGTAGAGCAGTTCGGCCTGGCGGTGCCGCTGCAGCGCACCAGAAATCTTCGCCATTTGCATCAGGCTCAGCATTCCCTCCTGCATGCGGGCACCGCCGGAGGCGCAGACAATCACCACCGGCAGGCCGCGATCTGTGGCCGTCTCAATCAGCCGGGTCAGCTTCTCGCCCACCACCGATCCCATCGAGCCGCCCATGAAGCGGAAATCCATCACCCCCAGTGCCAGGGGCCTGTCATCCAGCCGGCAAAATCCACAGACAACCGCATCTCTCAGGCCGGTGCTGCCCTGGCTGTCGAGGATCCGATCGGCATAGCTGCGTCGGTCTTTGAAGGCCAGCGGGTCCGTCGGTGCCAGATCACGGTCCACCGGCATGAAGCTCCCCTCATCGGCCATCAGCCGAATCCGGGCGCCGCTGTCGATGTTGTGGTGGTGGCCGCAGCCGATGCAGACGCTGGCGTTGGTGATCAGGTCTTTGCGGTAGACGACCAGGCCACATTCCGGGCACTTGCTCCAGAGGCCATCCCCTTCTTCCACCTCCTGGGCGGCACGGACGACCGGAGTGGTCTTGCGTCGATCGGCGAACCAGTCGAACAGCGACATGGGCTATCAGCAAGCTCGAAGCGAGGAGTCCATTAAAGGCTGGCGCCGCCGCTGAGGATCTGGAGCTGGCTCAGCCACCAGCTTTCGCCGGCCACCCAGGTGGCGATGCCGCCGAAGGCCAGGAATGGACCGAATGGAAAGGGCTCCCTGGGCCCGAGCAAGCCGCCCAGCCTGGCGGCGCCACCGAGCAGGGCTCCGGTAAGGACGGCCAGCATCACCGCCACCCAAAGGCCTTGCCAGCCCAGCCAGGCGCCGAGTAGGGCAGCGAGCTTGGCGTCGCCCAGCCCCAAGGCCGGCCGGCCGATCAACCGTTCGGCCAGGGCGCTGAGCCCTTCAAAGGCCAGCAGGCCAGCGGTGGCAGCCAGGAGATGGTCGGCCAGCAGCTCGCGGGCCGTCGCGGCCGACTGGCTCAGCCCGAGCAGGGCGGTGACGGCCAGACCCAGCACCAGGCCCCAGCGGCAGAGGGGTTCGGGCAGCCAGAGATGGTCGCAGTCGATCAGGGCCAGGGGCAGCAACCAGCTGACCAGCAGCCAGCCGGCGGACAGCAGCATCCAGGTCGGCGGCGTTGCCATCGCGCCTGGCCTGGCGAACAGCATGGCGATCCAAAGGCCGGCGCTGAGCAGCTCGATCAGTGGATAGCGAATGGCGATCGGCCGCTGGCAATCGGCGCAGCAACCGCGCAGCAGCAGCCAGCTGATCAGCGGCAGGTTGTGCTGCCAGCGCAAGCTGGTGCCGCAACGTGGGCAATGGCTGGGGGGGTACAGGATCGATTCGCGCCGCGGAACCCTGTGGATCACCACGTTGAGAAAACTGCCGACACAGGCGCCAAGCAGGGCGACAAGAATGGCCAGGCCAGGGGTGATCGACAAGGCGGGGGCAGCTGTCTGGAGGGTCATAGCCCGCGAAAGCCGCGGGGACGGCCACCGCGACTGCGGATCAGATCCAGGGGCACGAACTGTTCGTCGGGGAGCAGCACCGGCACTTCAAATACCACGCGCCCCTGGCCGTTGCGGCTGTGCAGGACGATGCCGATCGGGGCGGTTCCCCCCGGGCAATGTTCGAAATAGTGGAAATAAATCTGGCGCGCCCTGCGCAGCACCTCACCACTGTTGATCTGATCCCAGCGCAGGGGAGCCGTTCCCGGGGCGCCGGCCCCTCGGATCACGAAGGACGGCAGCGGGGACGACGGATCGGAACCTGGAGGTGTGGCGAAGGAAATCGGCCTCACCAATGCTGAACGTAATGGCGCCAGCCTAATCGCTCAGGCGTGGTTGGATTTGTCCTTGATCATCCGGCCGATGATCGGCGTCAGGATGATCTCCATCGCGAAGCCCATTTTGCCGCCATTGACCACAATGCTGGTCGGGCTCGACATGAAGGAGTCGTGGATCATGCGCAGCAGATAGGAAAAATCGATCCCCCACTTCTCGCGGGCTCCCTTGCGGAAGTGAATGATCACGAAGCTTTCATCCGGGGAGGGGATGTTGCGGCAGATGAACGGGTTGGAGGTGTCCACCGTGGGCACCCGCTGGAAGTTGATATCGGTGCGGCTGAATTGGGGACAGATGTGATTGATGTAGTCAGGCATGCGGCGCAGGATCGTATCGACGATCGCCTCGGCCGAATAGCCACGCTCGGCGTTGTCACGGCTGATCTTCTGGATCCACTCCAGATTGGCGATCGGCACCACGCCGATCAGCAGATCGACCAGCGCGGCCACGTCATAGCCCTCGCCCACCACGCCACCGTGCAGGCCTTCGTAGAACAGCACATCGGTGTCTGGGGAGATCGGCTCCCAGGGGGTGAACTGACCGGGATCCAGGCTGGTGCCAAGCCGGCCGTTGTGCTCGGCGGCTTCCTCGGGGCTGTGCAGGTAGTAGCGCTTCTCGCCGTTGCCGGTTTTGCCGTAGGTGCGGAACAACTCTTCGAGCTTGTCGAAGACGTTGGCCTCCGGTCCGAAGTGCGAGAAATTCACGCCCGCTTCTTGGGCCTTGGCCATCTCCGCCTTCATCGGAGCCCGCTCGAAACGGTGATAGCTGTCACCTTCCACCACGGCCGGCACGATTCCTTCGCGATCGAAGATGTGCTCGAAGGCGCGTTTGACAGTGCTGGTCCCGGCGCCGGAAGAACCGGTGACAGCCACGATCGGGTGACGCTTGGACATCGGCGAGCGCGAGGAAGGGGGATCTGAGTTTCGCAGGTCGCCGGTTAGAGGGCCGCCAGCACCAGCTCACCCATGCGCTGACAGCCCACGGCGGCCTCGCCGCTGCCGGCCAGATCGCCGGTGCGATGGCCAGCGGCCAACACGGCGTCGACAGCCCGCTCCAGCTGGTCGGCGGCTTCGCCTTGCTTCAGGCCGACGCGCAGCAACATGGCGGCTGAGAGTGCCATGGCCAGGGGGTTGGCCCGATCGAGGCCGGCGATGTCCGGGGCTGAACCATGCACCGGCTCAAAAACTCCCGGCCCGCTGGCGCCGAGCGACGCTGACGGCAGCATGCCGATGCTGCCGGTGAGCATGGCGGCTTCATCGCTGAGGATGTCGCCGAACAGGTTGCCGGTGAGCAGCACATCGAATTGCTTCGGGGCCCGCACCAGTTGCATCGCGGCGTTATCCACATAGAGGTGGCTGAGCTCCACTGATGGGAATTCGAGCGCGATCTGCTCGACCCGGTCACGCCAGAGCTGGCTGACATCGAGCACGTTGGCCTTGTCAACACTGCAGAGCCTGCCGCCGCGCTCGCTCGCCAACTGGAAACCAACCCTGGCGATCCGGTCGATTTCGAAATCGCTGTAGGCCATCGTGTTGAAGGCCCTCACCTGGCCATCGGCCTCGATTCGGCCCTTGGGTGTGCCGAAGTAGATGCCACCGGTGAGCTCACGCACCACCAGCAGATCCACCCCCTCGATCACTTCGGCCTTGAGGCTGCTGGCGCCGGCCAGAGCCGGGATGATCTTCACCGGCCGCAGATTGGCGAACAGCTCCAGGCCAGCGCGCAGGCCGAGAAGGCCGCTTTCGGGGCGCTGCGCCCTGGGCAGGCTGTCGTAGCGAGGGCCGCCGATCGCCGCGAGCAGCACGGCGTCGCTCTGGCGGCAGGCCTCAAGTGTGCTGGCCGGCAATGGCTCCCCGCAGGCGTCGATCGCGGCGCCACCGATCGGCTGGCTGTCGTATTCCAGGGCAAAACCGTGCCTGGCGCTCAGCGCATCCAGCAGCCCCCGGGCCACCGCCGTGATCTCCGGGCCGATGCCATCGCCGGGCAGAAGGGTGATCCGGTAACTGGTCATGCAGGTGGCCGGTCTTGATCAATCAGCGAGATTACCGGCCGGGTTGCCCTGCCCCCCTTGTGCCGTCAGGGTTCCTCCGGAGCTGGCCCGGAGCTGGCCCTCAGCTGGCGCACGCTGCGGGCCAGCTCCGGAAGTTTGTTGAAGACGGCGGAGCAACGCAACCACAGCCGGTTCGGGATCGCCGGGTAGCCACTGACCACCTCGCCGGCGGCGATTTCACCATGGATTCCGGATTTGGAGGAGGCAATGGCCCGATCGCCGATCACGGCACGGTTGGCCACGCCCACCTGGCCCGCCAGGATCACACCGTTGCCAAGCACGGCGCCACCGGCGATCCCCACCTGGGCCGCCAGGGCACAGCCCCGGCCGGTGATCACGCCATGGCCCACATGCACCAGGTTGTCAATTTTGGTGCCGGCACCGATGCGGGTCTCGCCCACCGTGGGGCGATCGATGGTGGAGCCGCAGCCCACTTCCACCCCCTCCTCCAGCACCACCCGGCCGGTCTGGGGCATCTTCACCCAGCCGGAGGCGGTGGGTACGAAACCAAAGCCCTCGGCACCGATCACCGCGTTCGACTGGATGACACAGCCAGCCCCGAGCTGGCTGCCGGGATGGAGCACCGCATTGGCATGGATCTCGCAGCCTTCAGCCAGCTGCACGTTGTCGTAGAGCACTACGCCGGGATGGAGGGTGCAACCGCGGCTTACCGCGCAGCCGGCACCGATCACGGCGCGGGCACCCACGTGCACCTCGGCGGCCAGGCTGGCGGCTGGATCCACCACGGCGCTGGGGTGAATCCCCGCTGGCTTGGTGGCCTGGGGGTGGAGGGCGGCAAGGGCCTCGGCGAAGCCCAGGCGCGGATCCTTGAGTGCCACCCAGGCCAGCCCCCGCTCGGTGGCCAGGCGCTGCAGGTCGGCGTCGAGGGGCAGCAGCAGGGCGGCGGCGGCGCTGGCTGAAAGGGCGGCCGCCAGGGCGTTGCCGGATTCGAGGAAGGCCAGCTGGCCGGCCCCGGCGCGATCGAGGGCTTCAGCGCCGCTGAGCTCAGGATCGGCCGCCAGGTGCCTGGGGCTGCTCTCCTCAACGGCGCTGATCCGATCGAGCAGGCTGCTGAAGCGCATTTCCCTTCGGGCGGACGGCCCGGATCGTAGGCCCCACCTCCGCGAGCAGCTCGTGCAGCGGTACAAACCGGTAGCCCCGGCGGCGGAGGTCGGGAACGATCCGGCGAAGGATCAAGGCGGTGCGGGCGCTGAGCTCTGGGGTGTCGTGCAGCACCAGGATTCCACCGGGGTGGGCATTGATCCAGATGAACAGGCGCATGAACCACAGGGGTGGCCGCAGGGTGTCCCAGGGGAAGATCGAGCCGAGCACCAGGCGATAGGGGCCGCCGGCGAGCCAGTCATCCATCTCCCTGTGAAACCAGCCGCCGCCGGGGCGGAACCAGCGCCAGCTGGGCTGGGCTGGGGCAACGGCACGCTCGATGGCCTGCTCGGTCCGGCGCAGCTGGTCTTCGAAGGCTGGCCTGGACAGGGCGATCGCCCGTTCGTCACGCCAGAGATGGTTGCCGAGTTCGTGGCCCTGCGCCAGCGCCCGGCGGGGGAAGGGCTCGTCGCGCTGCAGATGGGAGCCGATCAGGAAGAAGGTGGCCGGCACCCCTAACTCCTGAAGCAGTTCGAGAATGGCGCCTGAGCCGGCGCCGCTCGGTCCGTCATCGATGGTGAGGGCCAGCCGCTTCTCTCGGTCCGGCCCCACAAAGATCATCCAGGGGTTCAGGGCAACCAGCAGGACACGGATCACCAGAGAAGGAAACAGCAGGACCAGCAGCGCCAGCCCCAGCAACAGCAAACTCAGGATTAGGACAGCCATGGGCGGGCTCATCGGAAGCGCCTGTTAATGGCAAGTGTGCGGCGTGAGCATTTTGGTGTGGGCGGTTTGGTGTGGCGTGAGCGGAGTCTGGATCTGAGCGAAAACAACTTGAGCTGAAGTTGACTTCGTTGGAAGCCAACGTGAGTGGAAGCAGGCTTGTGTTGAAGGCGGCCACCAAGTATGTGCCTTTTGAACTCCAGTCTTCCCAGGGTCATCAGCACTTAAGGGAACCTTATTCGAAAGGTGTGCCCTGATGAGCTGACGCTGGCCCCGCATGAGTGTCTTCAAGACTGCTTATGTTGCCTTTGGGTTGTCAAGACAATCGAAAGGACAGCAGCCTTCAATCTTTCGCTGACTTGGCCTGAATGGCTTGCGCTCACTGCCGTTGATCCGTCAGCTTCTTTTGGGACAGCATCGGCACTTGGGTGAGCGATACAGTTGTCAATCATGCGATCAAGGGTCCCTGTTGATGTTGGCAAAAGAGAAGGCAGTCAAGAAGCAGTGGCCTTTGTTTCTGCTGGCTGGCATCCTGGCGATTGTCCTGGCTTCCTTCTCTCATGCCCATGCGCAACTACCGCTCTCCGGTGGGGAGAGTTCTGTTACAACAACGTCTGCCAAGCAATGGTGGGATCCACGCCAGGCCCAACGCTGTGGGCGCAGGTGGTGTAGTCGAGTGGTCATTCCGTATATTTCAAGCGAAAGAACTGATGCACGATTGATCGTCGCTGTTCAGCTGGAGCCTAATACAACAGAGGATGAAGTCATTGAGACCGTGGAGCGACGGTCGGACACGATTGAACAAAGTTTCAGCGCTGTCGTGGCGCAGCTGAGGCGTTCAACAAAACAATGGGCAGAACCCGGGGATCGACATGGCGTTGATCAGAGCCCGGTGGAAGGCAAGGCGCCCGTTTTCTGGTTGGTAACGACGCCTAAGCCGGTCAACAAAGCCACCCCAAGCATAGAAATTGGCAAACAGAACAATGCCACGGTTGTCTTTGCGGTGGCTGATCGAGACATTGATCTATCTCAGCAAATTATTGCCACAATCACTGATGTTGATGCTGACAATGCCGGCACAACAACGCAAGAATTGGCTGAGAAATGGAAGGAGGATCTTCGGGCCTCTCTCAACGGTGCGGTTTGGGGAGTCGCCTTTGATGCCCGGTATCCCCTGGGTCGCCCAATCCTTGCCGCTGGATTCACGGCTGTTGCCTTTACTGCCTTTGTGCTCCTCTCGAGCCTGAGCAGGCTGCTCCGAGACCGGATTCGTGCCATTCAATCCAGTCTGAATCAACTGGAATCAGCGGCAAAACAAGCGGCCATGAATCCTGATGGACCTCCCCAAGGAGGCGCCGATCCGCTCGCGAAGACCGAGCACTCCTCAATGGCGTCGAATGTTTCGAGGCGCTTCAAACTTTCAGTTCCGCTGCGTCACAAACGGAATGTCTTTGCCAGAGCCCTGCGACGGTTCGGCAGGACAGTCCAGCAGATGGGTCACAAGCCACCTCAGAAGGCCTCTGGGATCGGGTCTGAGGACTACAGGTCCCTTCAGCGGATCAAAAGTCTCTGGAATATTGCACTTCAGCTCGTCGATCTTCTGCTGCTGAGTACGATTGTGGCTGGGGTTATTTCTGTTTTATTGATCTGGCCAAGTAGCCGTACGACCACGTTGGCCCTTGCCCAGCAAGCTATTCTTGTTCCATTGATCTGGTTGTTGGCTTCCCTTGCTCAGCTGGTGATTGTTTTGATGATTGATCACACGATCAATAATTGGGTTCGTGATTCAATCCTCCAGCATCCAGGTTCTAATCGCTATCAGATGCGTGCAACCACCTATGCAAAAGTGCTTAAAGGGATCGGTAGGTTGACATGCATTCTTTTTGGAATCTATGCCACGATGTTAATCGTTGGAATTGACCCAGCCGTCCTCGCGGGAGCGGGGGTGGTGGCCATTGCCATTGGCTTTCTCTCCAGGAGTTTGCTGGAAGACATCGTGAATGGAATTATGATCCTCTCAACGGATCGATTCGCGATCGGCGATATCATCAATGTGGACGCCTCTGGTGGATTCGTTGAAAATATGAATCTGGCCACCACCCAACTACGATCCGCTGGGGGTGAGCTGATCACCATTCCCAACAGTGAAATACGCACGGTTTCAAATCTTTCCAAAGATTGGTCACGGGTGGACTTTGAAGTGGAGGTGTCTGCCGATGCCGATCTGCGCCAAGCCCTTGCAGTGATCAGGCAGGTTGCTGATGATATGGAAGCCGATCCAGAGTGGCAGGCACTGATCCTTCATCCCGTGGAGATCTTGGGAGTCGACGCAATCAAGCACTCTGGTCATTTGCTACGGGCTTGGATCACCACATCACCGCTGAAACAGTGGGTCGTCGGCAGAGAGTTCAGGCTGCGGATCAATGAGGCGTTCCACCTGCATGGCATCAGCCTCGGTGTCCCCCACAGGCAGATTGAAATGCATCAGAATCGAACGAGTGAGACAAGCTCTGGGTCCAACTGAGCGCGTTGATTGGCGCCCATGTTGTTTAACCGGCTAGGCAGGTGAGCACCAGCTGATCGCGGTGCACCACCGCATCACCTACAGCCCCCAGTTGGCGGCGCACCTCATCGCTGCTGAGGCCCATGATCTGGCGCAATTCCTCGCTGCTCAGGGTGCACAGGCCCTGGCCCAGTTCCCGCCCGTCGCTGGCCAGTAGGCGCACAGCCTCGCGCCGCGAAAATTCACCCTCAACGGCGCGGATGCCCACCGCCAATAGGGAGGCGCCCTGGCGCAGCAGGGCGCGCTCAGCGCCCGCATCAATGCGCAGGCTGCCCTTCACCAAGAGGGCATGGGCCAGCCAGCTCTTGCGATCGGTCAGGGGTGTGGTGCTGGGCTGGAACACCGTGCCCAGCTTTTCGCCGGCGAAGAGGGCGTCGAGCACCGCCGGATCACGGCCATCGGCCAGGCGCACCCGGATTCCGCTGGAGGTGGCGATTCGGGCCGCCGTCAGCTTGGTGGTCATGCCGCCGGTGCCCCACTGGCCGCCGCCTTCAGCCACATGGCTGAGGCGTGCCAGTTCGGCCAGATCCTGCACCTCCTCGATTGGCCGGGCCTGGGCATCGGTGCGGGGATTGCCGGAATACAGCCGGTCCACATCGGTGAGCAGCACCAGCTCATCGGCGCCGATCGCCACGGCTACCAGCGCCGAGAGTGTGTCGTTGTCGCCGAAGCGCAACTCATCGGTGGCCAGGGTGTCGTTTTCGTTGACGATTGGCACCACCCCCCAGCTCAGCAGCTGCTCCAGGGTGCGGCAGGCGTTCTGATAGCGGCGCCGGGAGGCCAGATCACCGCGGGTCAGCAGCACCTGGGCCACCAAGGCCCCGTGGCGTGCGAAAGCAGCCTCGTAGAGCCCCATCAGCCGGCCCTGGCCAATGGCTGCGGCGGCCTGTAGAGCCACCACCTCGCCAGGCCTCTGGGCCAGCTCCAGGGCGCGGCAGCCCAGCCCGACGGCCCCACTGGTTACCAGCGTGATGGCATCACCCTGGCGCTGTTGCTGGCTGAGGCTGGAGGCCAGAGCGGCGATCACGGCATCGGTGCTGCGTGACGCCGAGCCCCGCAGCAGGCTCGTTCCCACCTTGACAACGCGCCGCATGCTCATCGGTCCAGGCGGGTGCTGATCCAGCGGGCCAGGCGCAACTCCGCCCGTTGCAGGTGGTCGCGCTGGCAGGGTTGGCCCTGGGGGTCAACGGGCTTCACCAGCACGGTGAACAGGCCGAGTCGGTTGCCGGCCAGCACGTCGGTGAACAACCGGTCGCCCACCATGGCCACTTGGTTGGGAGGAAGGCCCAGCTCGGCCAGCACCTTGCGCAGGGCGCGGCGACGCGGCTTGCCAGCTGATGTGGTGAAGGGCAGATCAAGACGTTCAGCCACCGCACCGATGCGGCGCTTTGAGGGGTTGTTGCTGAACAGGTGCAGACGCATGGTCTGCTGGGCCCGGCGCAGCCACTGCTCCATCAGCGGCGGCAGTTCAGCTTTGTGGCGGGGCAGCAGGGTGCGGTCAACATCCAGGATCAGCGCCTTGATCCTCCCCTGGAACAGGCGCTCCAGTGGCAGTTCTGCCAGGCTGGTATCGAGCATCCAGCTGGGTTGGAGCAGGCGCTGGAGTCTCACCCCGCCAGCTCCCGTTCATCGAGCTCGTTCTCGATGCGCGGCTGAATTCGCTCGAATTCTTCACCTTCAACCACGATTCCTTCGCCACTGCCCTGCATCTTGGCGACCACGAAGAACGGATCAAGGGGAATGTAGAGGCCGTATTCACCGTTATCGACCATGAAACTCACCAGGAGTTCGTAGGTGTCGGTGTCGTCTTCGCTTTCCCCATCCTCGTCGTCGAGATCATCGGGGTCGGGCTCTTCCAGTTCGCCACTGACGGTGAGGGTGACGGCGGAGCGCACCAGGACCAGGTCATGTTCCTGCAGCACCACATCGGCCACCGACAGGATCGGCTCGCTGGCATCGATCGTGTCGATCAGCTCGGGCTCCTCATCCCCCTGCATCCTGAACAGGCAGACCGGGGTGTCCACCGGGGTGAGCAGGGCGTAATCCTGACCGTCCAGGGGGATCAGCTGCTCCAGAAAGCAGAGCAGTTGGCGGTCATGGCTGTCGCGGACGTTCACGGTGGGGACGTCCCCGGATTCTGTGATCGTCGGTCCTTCGGCAGTCATGGTGGATGGGGCAGACCCCTTAAGGATGTCTCAGCATCGGCCGGCTGGCTCTTGAGCCCGGTGGAGAGGCCTTGTGTCTGGGGTTCAGGACCTTCCAGTAGCCACTGCTCAAGCAGCAAAGCCGCTACGGCTGAATCTAAACGTCCACTGCGATCGCCATGCAGGCCGTGGCGCTCGCCGGCTGCCCAGCTGCTGCTGTGTTCGTTCACCCAGGCCAGGGGCAGGCTCAGTGCCTGGGCTAACGCCAGGCCATAGCGGCGGCAGTGCACGGCCTGGGCTGTTGTCTGCTGGCGCTCATCGAGGGGGAGTCCCACAACCAGGGCGCTGACCTGGCGTTGCTGAATCAGGGGCCGCAGCACCAGCAGGTCGCGGTTGAAGGGGCCCCGCAGCAGGGGGGGCAAACGGCTGACACACAGCCCCAGGGGATCACAGCCGGCCAGACCGATGCGCCGGCGCCCTACATCAAAGGCGAGCATGGAACGGGGCCGGGGGGGCTGAGCAGGGCTCAACGGCTGGAGCTGAGCACGGCGGATTCACGGCGAAGTCCATGGTTGGGCAACAACGGCGTCGGGACTGGCCTGCGGCGGGGCTTGAACGGTTCGAGCACGGTGTCGAACCGCCAGCGGGAGGCGGCGGTTCGCTCCAGATGCTCCTGGCGCCGCCAGACGCTGCGGCCCATCAACAATTCCTCACCCTCGGCAACGGCGCCGAGGTCCTGCAGCCAGCGGCCCCGGTCGCTGTCGTTGGTGTCACTGCGCAGCCGCACCTGATGGGCCCCTGCTGCCACCTGGGCCAGCATGCGAGCCAGGGGCGCTCCCAGCAGATGGGACCAGCCGGGATGGAGGGTCACTTCCAGCTCGTGCGGGGCCTGACCATGCCGGCGGAGACGGCGAACGCCAGCCACTGCCTGTTGACGTGTGGGGTCGACCCAGAGCAGGCCAGTGCCCTGGGTCTGATCCAGCAGGTCTTCGCAGCGACGATCCAGAAGTTGGCGCAGCTGGGCCGGGCAGGCCGCCTGCTCCAGATGCCAGAGCAGGGGAGCGGTGCGCCTGTTCAAGGAGCTGAGCTGGAGGTCGGCGGGAAGGCCATCGGCCCCTGCCTGCAGCCGAGCCGCTCGCCACGTCCAGATGGTCTGTTGGCGCAGCGGTTGAAACCCCTGTTCCCGCAGCAGGGCGAGGCGATCGAGCTGGCAGGTGCCGGCGGAAGCCATCCAGCTGGTCGCTCCCAAACGACCATGCAGGGCTTCCTTGAGCATGGCGGCTTCCACCTGCCGCTCGCTGGGATTGCCTGGCTCCTCGAGGGCCTGCTCGCAGACCCTCAACTGCTCGATCCCCCAGCAGCTGCCGCTGCGATTGAGGCGGCGCACGACGACGAGACCCAGAATCTTCTGGGGGTTCAGGAAGGCCAGGAGAATCTCAGGGGCCAGCGGAGGCCGGCTGACCAGGGCACTGAGCAGGCGCTCCGGTTGCTTCAGCAGCAGCGACCGCTGCAGCAGCGGCTGCAGATCGACAAATGCGGCGGACTGGAGCAGGGGCAGAGTCCAGCCCTGCAACGGCTCAATCCTGAGATCCGAAGACTGGGCGGGTGAATCACCTCCCGAAGTTCCATGGGGGGATGGGTGATGCACAAAATACGTCCACTACTTGAACTGTATCGGCAGCCCCCTGCTTGCCGCAGCTCAGGCCGGCCGCACCACCACCAGCGGCGTGCGCTCGTTGGCGTTGCCGGCCGGATTGGGCCGAAGGGCTCGCAGCAGCAGCCCTTCATCGCAGCCCTCACTGGAGGCGAGCACCTTGACCCGGCCGAGGTCGTTGACATCAACCACCGCCACCGGCACCCCGAGGGCGGCGGCGAGTTCGCGGCAGGTTTGTTCGGGCTGGCTGGGGCCCAGCACGATCGTCTGGTCGTAGGGGGGCGTGGTGCCCGTGATGTCATCGATCAGCCGGGCCTGCTCCCCGGCCAGGCGGTAGAACCAGCCTTTGCTACCCAGAATCTTCAGCACCAGCCCGGCCAGCCAGGCCACGAGCACCTGGGCTGGACCGACGTCGTCGATCAGGGTCTGCAGTCCGCAGGCTGTAGCCAGGCTGCTGGTGGGATGGAAGGCGCGGCAGAGCAGCCGGGCCAGGCCGGAGGGCTCGACCATGGCGGGATGGTTGTAACGGCCCTGCATCACCGCCAGGGGCGTTTCACCGATGGTGAGGATGTCCCCGGCCCGGAGCACTCCGCCGGCATAACGGCGCAAGACCTCGGCTGGATCGTCGAGCACCCCGAGCAAGTGGGTGGGCACCGGCAACACCGAGCAGCCTTCCCCCTGCCGCCAGGGGGCGGTGCCGGGATCGAGCGGTTCGGGCTTGCGCAGCGGGACCAGCACACCATCGCGGCGTTGCAGGCGGCCGAAGGGGCCGTAGTTGATCCAGAGGATCTCCAGCCAGAGGGTGTCGAGCAGGGCCGCGAGATTGGTTCCGGCTGCATTGGCTCCGGCTGGCGCCTTGATGTGGAGGCGCAGCCTGGCCTGGGTGGTTTTTTTTCCTTTGACGATGTAGGCGGCCCAATAGCCGTCCGGGCGGGCCTTTTCATCGGGATGCTCGGCCAGAACCTCGGTGGAGAGCTGCAGCCCGGCGAGGTTGGCGCGTCCCAGCAGGGTGGGCTTGAGCAGCAGCTCCGGCACCATCACTTCCATGCGGGCATGGGGGTTATGGATCCTCACCAGCCCCTCCACCAGCGCTTCGCTGGCGCCCGTGGTCACGGACCAGTCGGCGACGGAGAGACGCAAGGGAGAGGCGGGCCGCAACCGGTGTCGCAACTCCAGCCAGAGGAGGGCAAGGCCGAAGAAGCCGGCGCTGATCAAGGCGACCGAGAACAGTGAAGACAGGAAGGGCAAAGCGGAACTGGCGCAACCGGAATCAGCGGGAGCGTAAGCGTTGGCCCGATCCAGGGCAGAGCCTCTGGCCCCGGATCAGGATTTCAATCAGGCCGAGCCGAAGGCCACCTGACAGGCGGCATTGAGCAGTTCGGCTTCATCGGCACTCTGCGGCTCCTGGCCGTCGATCAATCCGGCATTGCAATCGGCTGAGAGTTGGTAGGTCTCACCGTTTTCATTTACCGCGAAGCTGACCACATCGGTGCCGGAGGGCTGCACGCTGCCATAAAGCAACTGGTAATCGCTGTTGGGCACAACGATGTAGGTCTGGTTGCTGGAGACGGCGTTATCGACGGCATTGTTGATGATCGCTGCGGTGGCCAGGGTCCCGACCCCCCACGTAGCCGCCCTTGCACCCCACCAGCCCCAAGACGGGGTGGACCAGCCGCCATACCAGCCGTGGTTCCAGGGCCGGGCAACGCCCCAACCCGGCCTGGCCCAGCCTGGCCGCACGTTGACGTTGTTGACGTTCACCCGTCGACCGTTCCAGTTGTTGTTGCGGTTGACGTTGCGGTTGACGTTCCGACTCACATTCCGGTTGACATTCCGGTTCAAGTTGGCGTTCTGCCCGCGATTGCCCTGACGGTTGGAGTTGCGGCTACCGGTGCTGGGGCGGTTGTTGCCACTGGGGCGATTGAGGCTGGGCCGGTTGCCACTGCTGCCGCGATTGCCGCTGCTCACTTTGTTGTTCCAGCCGCCGCTGGGCCTGGAGGATCCGCGGTTGAGCGATCCGCTGGCCTGGTGGAATCCCGTGCGGGAGCCACTCCCGGATCCCCTGGACCGGCCGCCGCCCGCCCCGGCTACCTCGGCTGCCGCCCCGTCCACCGCCTCCCCGGCCGCCACCGCCCCTGGCGATCAGGTGGTGCTGGAGCTGCTGGATTCAGCCGTTTCAGGCCTGTCACTGGCCACCCCTGGCAGGCTCAGGTGGGACGATCGATCAACGGCCAGGCCTGCCCCGGCCGGGACGAGCAGAAGACCGCTGAGCATCACGCTGCCCAGTCCATTGAATAGCTTCATTTCTTGATCCGCTCGCAGCCTTCGTCGTAGCAGGTGGTGTTGATGCGCCCATCCTCAGCGAAGAAGACCCGCACCAGATCCCTGCCGTCCATGGCGGTGGGATTGTCTTCGGTGATGCTGTTGAGGTAGTTGGGGTTCACCACACAGAGATCGAGGCCGTTGAAGCAGATCGTGTTGGTGGAGAGTCGGGCACCGGCCTGCTCGAGCGAAACCCACTGCTTGCCAGCGGGCATCCAGCGGGACATCCGGATCGGTTCTTCGCTGATGCGGATCGTTTCCGAGCGCGAGCCGATCTGATGGCGATACACCGTGGCGTCTCCAGTGTCGATCGCATCGACGGTGCAGTCGACCGGCTCGGCACCTTTGAGGCTGCAGGTGGTCTCGAGCTTGTAAATGAGCGTTTCTGCGGTCTTCTCAGCCGGTGCCTGCATTGTCGGGGTCTGGGCGACCCCGTCCGCTGGCAAGGCAACGGCGATCAGGGCTGCCCCTGCGAGCAGGCCCATGCGAAGGCGAGGCACCGGGCAAATCGACATGAAAGGGTGAAGACGAATCGACCGAACGGATTCTGTCATGGGTGATGGAACCACCAGCCCCAACTCCTGTCCCTGTCAGGCCGCTGCCAGGGGCCTGGCTTTGGGTCAGTGGCCCTCCTGGCTTGTGAGCCGGGTGGGTGCGCTGATCACCATCTGCTTGGGCTGCACCCAGTGGTCGAACTGCTCGGCGCTGATCTGGCCGATCAACAGGGCGGACTCCCGCAGGCTGAGCCCGTTCTGGTGGGCATGGTTGGCGATCTGGCAGGCCCGGTCGTAGCCGATCGCCGGTGTCAGGGCCGTGACCAGCATCAGGCTCTGATCAAGAAGCGTCTCGATGCGGGCGGTGTTGGCCACAAGCCCCTCAATGCAGAAGCGGCGGAAGCCGTTGCAGGCCCCGCAGAGCAGGGCGCAGCTCTCCAGCAGGTTGTGGGCCAGCAGGGGCTTGAAAACGTTGAGTTCGAAGTTTCCCTGGCTGGCGGCGAATTGCACCGCTGTGTTGTTGCCCATCACCTGAATGGCCACCATGGTGAGGCTTTCGCACTGGGTGGGATTGACCTTGCCCGGCATGATGCTGGAGCCCGGTTCGTTCTCCGGCAACACCAGTTCGCCGAGGCCGCAGCGCGGGCCGCTGCCCAGCCAACGGATGTCGTTGGCGATCTTCAGGAGCGAGCCGGCCAGCACCGTGAAGGCGCCGTGGGTGACGGCCAGCGGTTCGTGGCCGGCGAGGGCCTGGAATTTGTTCGGAGCACTGCCAAAAGGGAGCCCCAGCCGCTGGCTCAGCCGCTCCGCCACCGCCTCACCGAAGCCGGCGGGGGCGTTGAGGCCCGTGCCCACCGCCGTGCCGCCGATCGCCAGCTCCCGCAGCCTGGGCAGGGACAGCTGAACGGCCTCCAGGCCTTGCTCCAGCTGGGCCCGGTAGCCGGAGAATTCCTGGCCGAGGCTGAGGGGAACCGCGTCCTGGAGATGGGTGCGGCCCACCTTGATCACCTCGGCAAAGGCCCTTTCCTTCTGCCGCAGCGCCTCGATCAGGGCGCCGATCGCGGGGATCAGGCCTTGGTCGATCTCGACGGCCACGGCCATATGAAGGGCGGTGGGAAAGGTGTCGTTGCTCGACTGGCTGAGGTTGACGTGGTCGTTGGGGTGCACCGGGGTCTTGCTGCCCAGAACGCCGCCCATCGCCTCGATCGCCCGGTTGGCGATCACCTCATTCACGTTCATGTTGGTCTGGGTGCCGGAGCCGGTCTGCCAGACGCGCAAGGGGAATTCGCCATCGAGGGCGCCACTGGCCACTTCCTCGGCCGCGGCGACGATGGCTGCGGTTTGCTCAGGGGCGAGCAGACCCATGGCTGCATTCACCTCGGCGCAGGCCGCCTTGAGCTGGCCGAACGCCCGCACGATCGCCGCCGGCATCCGCTCGCCATAGCCAAAGAAATGGATGGAGCGCTGGGTCTCTGCGCCCCAGTAGTGGCTGGCTGGCACCTCGATCGCCCCGAGGCTGTCGGTTTCGATCCGCTGCTGCGGGCTGGCGCTACCCATCAGCCGGCGGGAACCACTTCGCTGTTGAGTTCGTTGAAGCTGCGGGTGGTGCTAAGGCCGGCGCCGGCCATCGGATCGAGGCCGGTGGCCTCGCGCAGGGCTGTGTTGATGGCGTCGATGTCAACCTGGCCGCTGTCATCGAAGACCACATCACCGGTGGGGTCAAACACCACCACCTGGGGGATGTCCCCTTTCCAGTAGTGGGCGGGATCGGTGCGGCCCGTCTCCTGACGGTTCTGAAGCGCATCGGTGGTGAGGGGGATCAGCTCGACGCTGCGCCCCCAGAGCCGCTGCAGCTCGTTGAGCACCGGCGAGAAGCGCTTGCTGTCCGCGCTGTCATCGAGGTAATAGACCACCACGGCGGCGCGGTGATCAGCCAGCGCCTGCTCCAGGCTGCTGCGGGGCGGCACCAGGGAGCCGTTGCCGGCATAGAGGGCGTAGATGTTGCCGTCGTAGCTGTTGGTCTCGAGTGCGGCCTCGGCCGCCTGCGGCGCAGCCGCCAGCAGGAGCAGCAGCAGCAGCAGGCCCGAGAGCCGGGCCATCAGCTGGCCAAGCCGCTGGCTGGAGAAGGAGACAAGACCAGGGGGCACGCGCAACCGGGCAACCAGAGGGGAATGGGAGCCATTGTGACGCCCGGCCGGCGCCTCTCCGCCAGAAGGCCCGGCGAAGCCCGGCCAGAAGCCAGGGCCTGGATCATTCAGGGCTTGCTGATGCCGCGGCCCATGCCCTGCAGAATGCCGCGGCCCACCAGGCCGATCGCCCGGCCCACCACCTGGGTGAGCACCACCACAAGCAGATCGCCGAGGCGGCGCAGCAGGGCCTGGAGCTGGGGGGCGAGGGCATCGCGGCTTTCGAGCGCCAGGGTGACGGCCTGCTGCAGCCAGCCCAGTTGGCGCAATTCCTGGTCGCGGGGTTCGGTCAGCAGCAAGGGCTTGATCGATCCCCCTTCCAGGCGGTAGATGAGCCGGCGGCTTTCGTAGAGCTGGATCGGTCGCTCGAACCACTCGCTCCAGCGTTGACGGGCATTGAGCTGGTTGCGCAGCCGCTCCAGGCTGCGGGTGGCCAGCAGCTCCTGCACAAGCAGGTAGCGGCGCAGTTCCGGCCAGTCGCCGCAGCAGGCCAGCACCTGGGCACTGATCAGCTCGGCGGTTCGCACCAGCCAGTTGCTCACGAGAGCTTCTAGGTGGAGCAGGGCCTGGGGCTCGTCCGGGGCAAGCAGCCGTCCCTCCACCAGCAGGGGCTGGGCGTTGAGCAGGGCCGCGAGCATCGGCAGGCAGGGGGGAAGCTCGGGATCGTTGAGCAGCAGATCGCTCTGGCCGCTGAGGGTGTCGGCGACCGGCAGCAAGGCCCCTTGCTGGGGCAGCTGCACGTAGGGCCCAGCCATCTGGCGCAGGGCGTGGCGGCGCAGCTCGGGCTGGAGTTGCAGCCAGCGACCCTGCAGCTCGTCGCCACGCAGCCGCTCCTGGCGCAGGCGCTGCAACAGGTGATCGAGTTGGCCCAGCAAGGCCATCAGCAAATCGCGGCGGCGCTCGGGGCTGAGCCCCTGCAGGGCAAACAGGGCGCCATCGGCCTGGGATGTGAGGGCACTGCCGCCCTCCTGATCACAGCCGCTGGCGCTGGCCAGCCGGCCCTGGATCGCCTGCCAGACCCCCTCGGCGGTGCGCTGGCGCAGGGTGATCGCCGTGCTGCCACTCGCAGGCGGTTGCGGCAACCCCACCTCGCCCGGCTCCGGTGCCCCCCAGGCCAGGCTGAGGGGTCCCCAGAGCCAGAGCAGGAAGGCACGGGCGGCCGCCAGTTCCCGCAGCCGGCCTTCCAGCAAGGCCGCCAGCAGCAGGTTCTCCGGTGGTGGGCTGAGCCAACGGCGGCAAAGCCGCAGCTCGGCCTCGATCTGCTGCAGGCCGCTCTGCAGCAACGACTGGCCCAGCCCCTGGCCCGCTCCGATCGCGCCCATTGCCTTGGCAGAGGTTCCAGGGGTGGCTTCGCTGTTGCCGCCGCCGCGCAGGTCGAGCACCCGGCCACCGGCCAGGAGCGTGGCCACGGCGGCGCCCACCTGGTCGGGGTCGGGTTGCTGCAACAGACCCGCCACGGGCAATTGCAGCAACCAGTCGCGGCTGCAGGCCGGCATGGCCGGCAGGAGCAGAAGCAGGGGGGCCGGATGCCAGCGCTGCTCGAGTTGTTCCAGTTCCCGCAACAGGGTGGCGGGCTCAAGCGGTGCAGCCAGGCTCCAGAGCACCAGCTGGGGAGCGCCCGCGAGCTCGGAGGGGCTGATGGCCAGACGGAACGAGCTGGCCTCGGCCCCCAGCAGACGAAGCAGGCCCTCGCGCTGGAGGGGTTCGGCGAAGAGGAGCAGCTGGGGGCCACCGCCGGGGCCTGGACTGGCGGGCTCTGGGGCTTCGATCACGCTCCTGGGCAGGCCAATGCCGTCAAGGTAACCAGCCTGGGCGGTTTTCTCCAGCCCCTCGCCAGGGCAGGGGCGCTGCGGACGGGGTGTCAAGCCCGGCGGCGGCCACTGAGCTGCAAGGTGTACGACTCGATCTCGAAGCCGGTGAGCGCTTCGATCTGGCTGACCAATTCGTTCGGGAGCACGACGTCAAGGTCGTGGATGGCGCCGGATTCCAGACAGGTGAGATGGCTGTGGGGATCGCTGCGGTAGCCGTAGAGCCGGCCACTGGCTTTGTCGAGGCATTCGATCACTCCAGCTGACTGAAGCGCTTCGAGATTCTGATAAACGGAGGTATGGCCGATGTTGCGGCCCTGGCTGTTGAGCTGCTCGAAAATATCCCGGGCGCTGAGGTGACTCTTCTCCGTCCACAACAACTCGAGCACCATGCGCCGCTGGCGACTCAGCCGCATGCCCAGATCCCGGCAACGACCAAAGGCTTCGTTCACATCGCCTGATTGGATGTTGTCCTCAAGGACAGTGGCTGGTGGCGATGCAGGCACGAATGAACAAGTCGGAGAGGAATGGATGACTACCAGATCATCATTGTATCGGCGCCCCAATCCTTTTGTCAGAACCCTTCTGGCCCCTAGGAAGGCCTCTCCTCAGCTGAGTCATGAGCCTGTCTTTGAGCCATTTTGAACCTTCAGCCCACGCTGAGCGAGAGGGGGTCCTGCCAACGGCCGGGGCCCACCGCCTGCAGCGCCTCGGCGAGATCGACGCTGCCGTCGTAGATCGCGCGGCCGACGATCACGCCGCTGACGCCCAGGGGTTCAAGCGCCAGCAGAGAAAGCAGGTCGGTGAGCGATCCCACCCCACCGGAGGCGATCACCGGGATTGAACTGGCGGCGGCCATCTGGCGCAGCGCCTCCAGGTTGGGGCCAGCCAGGGTGCCATCGGTGGCGATGTCGGTGCTGATGATCGCGGCCACACCACTGCCTTCGAGGCTGGCGGCCAAAGCGGTGGCCTCGATCGTGCTCTCCTCCAGCCAGCCGCGGGTGGCCACCTTGCCGTCTCTGGCGTCGATTCCCACCACGATCCGGCCGGGGTGGAGGGCCGCCAGGTGGCGCACCAGCTGGGGCTCCTCGATCGCCACGGTGCCGAGGATGACCCGATCGAGGCCGCAGCTCAGCAGGGCCTCGGCCCGCTCGGCCGTGCGCACGCCGCCGCCCAGCTGCACCGGGATGGCCAGGGCGTTGGTGATGGCCCCAATGATCGCGTCATTGGCCGGCACGCCCTCTCTGGCGCCATCGAGATCGACCAGATGCAGGCGCTCGGCACCCTGCTCTTGCCACTGCAGCGCCTGGGCCACCGGGTCGTCGTTGAAGCGGGTGACCTGGTCGTAGTCGCCCTGGTGGAGGCGGACGCAGTGGCCATGGAGCAGGTCGATGGCGGGAATGACTTGCATCGGGCGGGCGGCGGGGAGGCGCATGGAACGGTGACTCCATCCTCCCCGGCGCTTGAATGGCGCCCCGTTCGACTGCCACTGCCGTGAAGATCCTGGTGATGGGTGGCACCCGCTTCATCGGCAAGCCGTTGGTGGCCCAGTTGCTCGCCTTCGGCCACGAGCTCACCCTGTTCACCCGCGGCAGGAATCCCGTCCCGGCCGGGGTGGAGCATCTGGCGGGCGATCGCGGCGACGCCGAGGCCCTGGCGCCGCTGCAGGGGCGAAGCTTCGACGTGATCATCGACAGCAGCGGCCGCTCCCTTGCTGACAGCCGCGCCGTGCTCGAGAGAACCGGCGAGCCGAAGCACCGCTTTGTGTATGTGAGCTCGGCCGGTGTTTACGCCGACAGTGAGCTCTGGCCCCTCAGCGAGAACAGCCCCACCGACCCGGCCAGCCGCCATGCCGGCAAGCTCGAAACCGAGGATTGGCTGCGCAGCGAGCGGATTCCCTTCACCAGCTTCCGGCCCACCTACATCATCGGTCCGGGCAACTACAACCCGGTGGAGAGCTGGTTCTTTGATCGGATCGTGCACGGTCGCCCCGTGCCGTTGCCAGGCGATGGCAGCACGATCACCCAGCTCGGCCACGTGAGCGATCTCGCCATCGCCATGGCCCGTTGCCTGGAGGTGGAAGCGGCCACCAACCGGATCTACAACTGCACGGCCCGCCAAGGGATCAGTTTTCGCGGCCTGGTGGCCGCGGCGGCCCGCGCCTGCGGCCAGGATCCGGCGGCGGTGGAGATCCGCTCCTTCGATCCAGCCGGGCTTGACCCCAAGGCCCGCAAGGCCTTCCCCCTGCGCCTGAACCACTTCCTCGTGGATGTGCACCGGCTGGAGCGGGAGCTGGCCTGGTCGCCGGTGTTCGATGCCGAGGGCGCCCTGGCCGACAGCTACGCCAACGACTACGCCTTGCGCGCAGCTGGCACACCGGATTTCAGTGCTGACGCGGCCTTGCTGGCCTGAGGTAGCCCAGCGCCGAACTCAGCGCCAGCAGAAGCGAGGGCCAGAACAGCCACCAGCCCAGGGCCTGAAGGGCCGCGGCCAGGCCGCCGCCAGTGGGGCCCCAGCCAGTGGGCCAGAGCAGCAGCAGCAGGGCGCTGAATTGCAGCACCGTCTTGGCCTTGCCCGCGCGCGACGCGGGGCCGCCATCCCCCTGGCCGGCCCGCCAGCCGGAGACCAACAGCTCGCGCGCCAGCAACAGCCACACCGCCCAGAGCGGCAGGCCACCGCTGGCGCCTAGCCACAGCAACGGCGCACTGATCAGGATCTTGTCGGTGAGGGGATCGAGCCGGGCCCCCCAGGCCGAGCCGCCGCCGGCCCGGCGGGCCAGGGCGCCATCGGCCCAGTCGGAGAGGCCGCCGAGCAGCAGCAGGATCCAGGCCAATCCGCCCTGGCCGGCGAGAAGGGCGAGCAGCAGGGGCAGGCCGATCAGGGCACGGGCCACGGTGAGCCCGTCGGCGAGGGCGCGGCAGCGGCGGGCACCTGCCGTCATGCCGGCTGCTGGATCTGCTGGACTTGCTGCTGGTTCTGCTGGATCTGATGGGAGCGACACGCCCGATCAGCTGTTGGGGCGTCCAGTCTGGACGTATCCGAGCACCGCAGGATTTCCCGCTGGCCTAGAACCCTTGCAGCCGCGCCGCCCCGATGACTTCCGACACCCCGTCCAGCATTCAGGTGGCAGAGGCGATGACCTCCCCGGTGTTGAGCGTCAAAGCGAGCACGCCCCTGCAGGAGGCGGTGCAACTGCTCAGCGATCACCACATCAGTGGTCTGCCGGTGGTGGATGACAGTGGCGTTCTGATCGGTGAGCTCAGCGAGCAGGAGCTGATGGTGAAGGAGGGCGGCTTCGATGCCGGCCCCTACGTGATGCTGCTCGATGCGGTGATCTATCTGCGCAACCCCCTCGACTGGGACAGGCAGGTGCACCAGGTGCTGGGCAGCACGGTGGGAGAACTGATGCGGGACCATCCCCACAGCTGCGAGGCCACGCTCTCCCTCGCCGAGGCGGCCCGGCTGCTGCACGACCGCAGCACCCAGCGCCTGTTTGTGCTCGAAGCCGGCAAGCTCGCCGGGGTGCTCACCCGCGGTGATGTGGTGCGTTCGATGGCCCGCACGCTTTAAGCCGGCCAGGCCACAACGGAACCGTCGGCCACCAGCCAGCAGGGCAGGCGAGGGTCGCAGGGATGGCCGCCGGTGAGCTGGCCGAAGGAGGGCAGCAGCAGCCGTGGCGCGCTGGCATCGAAGCTGAAGCAGGGCAGCCGCAGCCGGTCGTTGCCGGAGCCCACCAGCGCCACCGGGTGGAGATGGCCGCAGAGATTGAGCCGCTCGTCGGCCCCTGCCGGTGCCTGCTCCGGGATGTGGCTCAACCAGAGCGGACCGCGTTGGAGGCTGGCTTGCTGGCTCAGGCCCGCCAACCAGCTGCCCCGTTCATGGTTGCCGCCGATCAGGCTGAGCGGGCAGCCCAGCAAGGCCGGCAGGGCCGCCAGCTTCTGGCGCAGCTCGGCGGTGAGGCCGAGGCGGCTGTGGATCAGGTCGCCGAGGACCACCACCTCCCGGGGGCGCCAGTGGTGGGCCAGATCCAGAAGGGCATTGAGGGTGCCCCGATCGCCGTCGCTGGGCAGGGGGATGCCGTGGGCCTGGAAGGTTTCGGCCTTGCCGAGATGCAGATCGGCAAGCAGCAGCAGCCGCTGGGCCGGATCCCAGACGGCCTTGGCGCCGAGCAGCTCCAGGCGGTGGCCCCGCCAGTCGAAGGGATGGTGGCTGGCCATCAGCGAATTAGCCCGTGGCCATCGCCGCCTGGTAGGCGACACGCCCCTGGGTGGCCTCGATGCTGGCCTGCACGTGTGGGTAGGCGCCTAGATCGAGCTGGGGGAAGAAGATCGGCAGGTAGGCCAGATGGGCCTGTACAGCGCAGTCCGCCACCCCCCAGGCCTCACCTAACAAGGGGGCTCCGCCCTCCAGCCGGGTGTTGAGGGCCGCCATCAGCCGTGGGAACTCCTTCTCGCGCGCGGCTTCGACGAACAGGGCGGTGGCCAGGGTGGCATTGGCAAACAGCACCCATTGCTCCGCTTCGGCCCGCTGGGCCGGGCTGCTGAACTCATGGCCGTAGCGGTCGGCCAGGTACAGCAGGATGGCGCCGCTTTCGAACAGGCGCAGGCTGCCGCTATCTGCCGAGCTGGCGCCCTCGTCGACCAGCAGGGGCACCTTGGCGAAGGGGTTGAGCGAGAGGAAGGGTTCCTGGCGGTGTTCGCCGGCGGCCATGTCGAGCTGAATCCAGGTGTAGGGGATCTGTTTCTCGGCCAGATACCAGCGGGGCATCGAGGCCCGGCTGCGGGCTCCGCCATAAAGGGTGAGGGTCATGGCCCCATCATCGGCAACAGGCTCCAGAATCGGGTGATCGCTGGAGCAAGCTCGGTCGCTATGGCGGTGCCTGCTGTTCGGGGGAGATGTTGTCCATGCCTGAAGCCGGCCAGCTGCCCGTTTCCGAGCGGTACAGCCGCCTGGCTCCCTACCTGGTGGGCCGGGCGCGGCGGGGAATCGTCGGCAGCAGCCGCTACGCCGTCAAGCTGAGGGATCGGGTCCGCCAGGCGGCTGGCGACCCTGAGCGGCGACCGGTGCTGATGGCCGGTGAGCCCGGCCTGGAGAAGGACGATGCGGCCGCCCTGATCCACTTCGGCTCCGCCACCCGCCGCCAGCTGATGGTGCAGCTCGATGGAGCCCTGCTGCGCAGTAATGGGGCGGAGCTGTTCGGCAGTGCCAGCAGCGATGGCGCCGGTGCCCTGCTCGATGACATCGGTGACGGCAGCCTGCTGATCAACCAGCTCGATCGGGTCGATCCCGCCCTGCTGCCGGCCCTGTTGACGCTGGCCCGCAGCGGCGACTGGCAGGCCCCAGGACCAGGCTCGACGCCCCGCAACTTCGCTGGCCGCCTGTTTTTCACCACCGAAACGGCCCTGCCCGGCTTCGATCGCTGCTGCACCCTGATCCGGGTGCCGCCGCTGCGGGTGCGACGCCAGGACCTGGGCGAGTGGCTGCGTTATTTGCTGCGGCTGTACAGCCGAAAGCTGGGCTGGGCGGTGTCGCCGGTGGTGGGAGAGGAGGTGATCCGCCGCCTGCAGATCCATGATTTCCCCGGCAACGTGCGCGAGCTCGAAGGGCTGGTGGACCGGGCCCTGCGCCAGATGCCGGCTTCGGCCCTGGCGTCGCTTGAGCCCGTGGCCCTGCCGGAAGAGGTGTTCTGGCTGACGCCGCGGCCCCAACGGCTGCGCTTCGATCTCTGGCGCTGGCGGCCGCCACTGCGCCAGTGGATGCGCTCGCCCCGGCTCTGGAACGGCCTGCTGTTCGGCTTGGTGAGCTGGGTGTTCGTGCTGGTGAACCTCTGGCTGTGGCTGGGTCCCCAGGACCGGGCCAGCAATGGTGGCCTCAATCTGTTCTGGGCCTGGTGGTGGCCCTTGATCCTGCTCAGTTATCCCCTGGTGGGCCGGCTGTGGTGCTCGTTCTGCCCGTTCATGGTCTGGGGCGAGATCGTTCAGCGGCTGGCGCGGCTGTTTGGCTGGCAGCCGGCCGCCTGGCCCCGGGGCAACACCGATGCCTGGGCCGCACCGGCCCTCGCGGCTGGTTTTGCGGCGATCCTGCTCTGGGAGGAACTGGCCGATCTGGAGCACACCGCCTGGCTGAGCAGTTGCCTGCTGTTGCTGATCACGGCGGGAGCTGTGATCGGCTCGCTGCGCTTCGAGAAGCGCTTCTGGTGCCGCTATCTCTGCCCGGTGGGGGGGATGAACGGCCTGTTCGCCAAGCTCTCGATCCTGGAGTTGCGCGCCGAGCAGGGCACCTGCAGCGGCAGCTGCAGCACCTATGCCTGCTTCAAAGGTGGCCCCGCCGATGGGGAGGGCCTGGCCACGGCGGGCTGCCCGCTTGGCACCCACCCGGCTCACCTCGAGGACAACCGCAACTGCGTGCTCTGCCTCACCTGCGCCCAGGCCTGCCCGCATCGCTCCGTGCAACTGAGCCTGAGGCCTCCCGCCGCCGATCTGCAGCGCGAGATGGTGCCACCGGCGGGGGAAGCCGGGCTGATCCTGGTGCTGGCGGGGGGCGTCTGCCTGAAGTTCTGGGAGCGGCTGTTGGGGGGCTGGGCGCTGGCTCCAGCTAGCCTGCAGCTCGGACCGTTGTTGCCGCGGCTGGCCTTTGGCTGCCTGGCCCTGGCCCTGCCGTCGTTGTTGTTCCTGGCGCTGCGGCTGCTGGCCTCCTCGCTGCCGGCTTCTTCGCTTTACGCCAGCCGGCTGCGGCTGGGGCTCTATGGCTTGTTGCCCCTGCTCTGGGCCCTGTTGCTGGCCCGCCATCTTCCGCTCGGCATGGCGGAGGCGGGGATGGTGTTGCCGGTGAGCCTGGCTGGGGTGTGGCCAGGCCCCTGGCCCAGCTGGAGCGCCGATCCCCACGTGATCGCCTTCTGCCAGAGCCTGGTGCTGCTGATCGGCGCAGCCGGCAGCTTGCTGCTGCTGCGGCGCCTGCTGCTGCCCAGCCCCCGGCTGGTGTGGCTGGCCTGGTTGTTGGCCCTGGCCCTGGGGGCTGGCGGTCGCTGGTTGGTGGCGGCGCCGATCTGAACGCTGGAGGTGTTGGCCCCAATGTGTTCGTCTTGCTACCCAAAGGGCCCGCTGATCGATCAGGATTCAGGCGTCAGCCGGAGTGTTTCCGATGAGCCGACGCCGAATCCAACGCCAGTTACCCAGCGAAACCCGTCAGTGGATCGAGCAGCGCCTGCTCGGCCTTGAACGCGCCGAGCGCTTCGAAGATGCCTACGCCCTGCGCATGGAGATGGCGGAGTGGTTGCTCCAGATCGACAGCGATCCTCCCTGCTTCAACCTCCCGGTCGCCCGCCTGCTGCGTGACCGCTGCCTGCATGTCCAACCACCCCTTCCCGAGCAGGGACGATCACCTCAGTGATAATGGCGTTCTGATTGACCTGAAGCCATGATCATCAATGCCTTTCTGCTTGCCGTTCTGGTTGGCTCGTTGGTGCTCATGACCGTGATCGTCAAGCGCCTGGAGAAAGCCTGAGACGGATCAGTCGTTGGTCATGGTTGAGCAGGACGTGACCCGCTTTCTGTAAGGCTTAATCGCGGTCAGCGTTCTTCAGCCCGGCGGGCTTCGGCCACCAGGCGCTCGAGTCGCTCCAGCACCGATTCGCTGCTCATCCGGTTGTTGTTCAGCCGCTCCACCAGCAGCGGAAAGGCGAGCGGGCCGGGCCGGGCTGTTTCCTCCAGCAGCAAGCTGCTGGCCCGTAACCGTTCCAGGGCCAGGTGCAGGCGACCCAGTTCCAGCTGCTCCTCGATCACCTCGCGCCTGGCCTGCTCCAGCAAACGGTTGCCCGGTTCGTGACGCTCGAACACGTCAAAGAGCAGGGCGGCGCTGATCTGCAGTTGGCCGCCGCTCTTGCTTTGGCCAGGAAAGCCGTTCACCACCAGGCCCGCCACCTGGGCGATGACGCGGAAGCGACGGCGACAGAGTTCGGAGAGATTGATCGAGGCTTCCAGATCCGCCTGCAGGCTGGCGCCATCGAGCAGCTCCTCGCTGTGGCACTCCACCAACTCCGCGAAGGGGTAGCCGCGGGGTGCCAGCAGCTCGAAGCCGTAGTCGTTCACCGACACGGTGATTGTTCCGGCCTGATGGCGCGTCAAGCGGCCAGCCCAGAGAAAGCCCAGCCCTTCGTGCACGAAGCGCCCTTCGAAGGGAAAGGCGAACAGGTGGCTGCCATCGCGGCTGCGGCAGGTTTCGACCAGGAACTGATCCTGGCGGGGAAGGCGGGAGAGGTCGGCCTGGCGGCGCAGCAGCGGTTCGAGGGCCCGTAACTCGGCGCTGTCGAGGCCTGAGTTGGCCGGATCCTCCTGTTCCATGGCCGCGGCGCAACGGTGCACCTCGCTGCGCAGGTGGCTGGCGAGCAGATCGGAGAGCGCCAGCTGCCCGCCTGCCCAGGCCGGCACCGTCTGGCTTTTTTTGCTGCTGGCCTTCACCAGCGCGGTCATCTCACGCAGGCGCACGAACTCCAGCTGGCGGCCGGCGAAGAAAAAGACATTCCCCGGCTTGAGCCGGGCCACGAACGACTCCTCCACATGGCCGAGGCTGGCGCCGCGCACCACTTTCACCGTGACCGAACGATCGGCCGTGATCGTGCCGATGTTGAGCCGGTGCAGGCGGGCGATGGCGTTGTCGCCGACCTTGTAGCGGAAGGGGGGCTCGCCTGGGGTGCTGGCCGCGGCGGTGGGAATGACGCTGGGAATAACGGCAGCAGGTGGATCGATCGGCTCGCGCTCGAGCTTGCGGTAGCGGGGATAGGCCCCGAGGCAGTCGCCGCCCTGCTCGAGGAAACGCAGGCACCACTGCCAGCTGGCGTCATCGAGGTGGCGGAAGCTCCAGGCGCTGCGCACCGCCCTCAGCTCCTGCTCGGGCTCGAACCCCGGACCACAGGCCAGGCTGGTGAGGTGCTGCAGCAACACATCGAGCGGGGCCACAGGCGGACGCCGCGTTTCCACCAGCCCTGCGTCCAGCCCCCGCCGCAGGGCGCTCAGCTCCAGCAGCTCCAGGGCGTTGGTGGGCATGAACAGCACCTGGGAGGTGCCCCCGGGGCTGTGGGCGGAGCGGCCGGCCCGCTGCAGCAGCCGCGCCAGGTTCTTGGCGGAGCCGATCTGCACCACCCGCTCCACCGGCTGGAAGTCCACCCCCAGATCCAGGGAACTGGTACAGACCACCCAGCGGATCATCCCGTTCTTGACGCCCGCTTCGATCGCTTCGCGCTCCCCGCGGTCGATGGAGCTGTGGTGCAGGGCCAGGCCGTCCTCCATCTCCGGGCAGGCGTAGCGGAGGCACTGATGCCAGCGCTCGGCCTGGTTGCGGGTGTTGGTGAACAGCAGCGTGGAGACGGCCGGATCCAGGGCTGCCACCAGCTCCTCGTACATGCGCAGGCCGAGGTGGCCGGCCCAGGGAAAGCCGTCGATGGTCTCGGGCAGCAAGCTGCGGATCTCGGTGGCACGCCGAAGCTTGGCGGTGATGATCAGGGGCTCGGTGCCTGGTTCTTGGCCTGCGGCACCCACCGCTGCGCGGGCAGCATCCTGCAGGTTGCCGATCGTGGCGCTGATCGCCCAGGTGCGCAGCTCGGGTCGGCGCTGGCGCAACCAGCTCAAGCAAAGCTCGCTCTGGCTGCCGCGCTTGCTGCCCATCAGCTCGTGCCATTCATCGAGCACCACGGCGTCAAGGGCGCCGAACAGCGCGCTGGCGGCCTTGCCGGCCAGCAGCACCGAGAGCGATTCGGGGGTGGTGATCAGGATCTGCGGCGGATTCTTGAGTTGGCGTGCCCGCTCGGCGCTGGGGGTGTCGCCGTTGCGGATGCCCACACGCAACGGCCAGCCCATAGCCTCGATAGGCAGGCGGATCGCCAGGGCCAGGTCACGGCTGAGGGCCCGCAGCGGGGTGAGATAGAGCAGGCGCAGGCCCGTGGGCGTTGCTCCGCCGTTGCGCTTCGCCTCGGCGAGCATCGCTGCGATCGGCCCCATCACGGCGGCATAGGTTTTGCCGGCGCCGGTGGGCACCTGGATCAGCCCGCTGCGGCCGCCCAGAAACTCCCGCCAGCAACGCCGCTGGAACGGCTGGGGCCGCCAGCCCTGCTGCTCGAACCAGGCTTCGATCGGGGTGAGTGAGGCTCTGGGCACAGATTGTTGAGCGGCCAGATTGCCCGTTACCGGGCGACACGCTACCGAGCTGATCCACTTCCTTCCCGCTCACTGTCCATCAACGCCAGGGCGCCTGCCAGGCAATCGGCTTCGGCCGCCGGTTTGTCGCGGCGCCAGCGGGAGATGCGCGGAAAGCGCACGGCGATGCCGCTCTTGTGGCGTTTCGAGGGCTGCAGCCCTTCGAAGGCCAGCTCGAACACCTGCAGGGGCTCCACCGCCCGCACTGGCCCGAAACGCTCGGTGGTGTGGCGGCGGATCCAGCGGTCGAGTTCGTTGATCTCGGCGTCATCAAGGCCGGAGTAAGCCTTGGCGAAGGTCATCAGCTGGGGCTCTGGTTCTCCTGGGCCAGCGTTTGCGGCATCGCCAAAGCCAGTGGTTCCAGGCGGCTGGCTCCAAAGGCCAAAGGTGTAATCGGTGAAGAGGTTGGCGCGCCGGCCACTGCCCGCCTGGGCGTAGAGCAGCACGGCATCGAGATGGAGCGGTTCGAGTTTGTGCTTCCACCAATCACCGCGTCGGCGGCCGGCCCGGTAAGGGGAGTCGAGCCGTTTGAGCATCAGCCCTTCGGCCCCAACCTCGCGGGCGCGGCCACGCTGCACTTCCAGCTCCTCCCAGCACTCCAGGGACAAGCCCGCCGAGATCCGCAGGCGTTGCCGTTCGGGATGATCACCCTGGTCAACGGCGACCTGCAGCTCCTCCAAGCGTGCCAAGCGCAGCTGCAGCGGCTCGGTGCGCTGGTCGACGCCGCCGGACTCCAACAGGTCGTAGGCGACAAAGGCCATCGGGCATTGACGGCGCAGGCTGGCGCCCACGCTCTTGCGACCCAGCCGCCGCTGCAGGCTGGCGAAGCTGGCGGGGCGCTCCTCTCCGGCATCCCAGACGATCACTTCGCCATCGAGCACGGTGCCCTCCGGCAGGGCCTCACCCAGGCTCACCAACTCTGGGAAGCTCTCGTTCACCAGCTCCTCGCCACGGCTCCAGAGAAAGCTGGTGCCGGCCCGGCGGATCAACTGGCCGCGGATGCCGTCCCACTTCCACTCCGCCCGCCAATGGGCTGGATCCCAACCCTCCAGCTGGGCCGGATCGAGGGGGCTGGCCAGAAAGAAGGGATAGGGCCGACTCGCCGGCACCGCCCCCGCCTCCGTCAGCGGGGCGAGCAGGGCGCGGAAGGCGTCGGCGCTGGGCTCCAGGCCACCCATGAGCCGCTGGGCGATCTCTGCCTCTTCGAGGCCCGCCAGCCGCGCCAGGGCCCGTGTCACCAGTCCTGTGGACACACCCACCCGCAGGCCACCGGTGAGCAGCTTGTTGAACAGGAAGGCCTGGCCCGGCGGCAGACCCGCCCAGGTGCTGAGCACGGCTTCAGCCTGGGCGTGAACCTCAAGCGCTGCGATCGCCGGCAGCCGCTCCCCCATCCACTCTGCCAGCGGCCGCTCGATCAGCTCGGCTTCGGGCAGCGCCAGCTGGGGCAGCAGCAGGGCGATGGTTTCGGCACTGTCGCCCACCTGGCCGTGGCAGTCGTCGAACAACCATTCGGGCAGAGCTGAGGCGGCCAGGGCGATTTCGCGCAGGCGCCTTCCGGTGAGCAGGCGCTTGCGTCGTTTGCCGAGCAACAGGCTGAGCGCCCAGGCCCCGTCGGCTGGATCCACTGCCGCGAAATAAGCCTGCAGCGCTTCCACCCGGGCGTTGGTGCCGGGGCTGCGGTCGAGCTGCTCATAGAGGGCGCAGAACTCGCGCATGGGCAGCCTGCTCAAGCGGAACGTGCTTCACACTGCCCCAGACAGTTCAGGCGCTGTGAGCAGCACGGCGATCAGCGAAGTGCCGCTGCCGGACCAGGTTGACGGACCAAGTTGACCTTGAAAAGGGGTCGATGGATCGCAACCCATGGATGGTAGTGATCGAGAATGAGTCGATGTTGAGAGCCAGTTGTTTGAACGGCTTCATTCCTTTACTGTTTTCCAGTTCTGGTGCTGATGCAGAGTAGTTTCTTCACCGCTATTTTACTGCCGCTGGCTTTGGCAGTTGTCATGTTGGGGATGGGGTTGAGCCTGGTTCCCAACGATTTCAAGCGCATCACGCGCTATCCCAAGGCCGTTGCCGTGGGTACGTTTTGCCAGATTGTGGTGTTGCCGCTGCTGGGTGCGTTGATTGCAACGATCCTTCCCATGCCGCCCGACCTTGCTGTTGGACTGATTGTGGTGGCGGTGTGTCCGGGCGGTCCTTCATCGAATCTGATCACCTACCTGGCCAAGGGCGATGTGGCCCTGTCGGTGACCCTCACGGCCATCAATAGCGTGATCACAGTTTTTACCATCCCGATTTTGATCAATCTGGCACTCCAAACCTTTCTTGGAGAACGGGCCGCCATCGCCCTGCCGATCGGCTCGACCATGCTGCAGATTGTCCTGATCACCCTGCTACCGATTGCGATTGGCATGGCCATTCGGCGCGCCTTTCCTCAAGCCGCACGTCGCCTCGAGAAGCCCATGAGCCGGCTTGCTTCGGGATTGCTAGCCCTGATTATTGGGCTGCTGCTGTTCCGCGAAGGCAGCAAATTGCCGGGGTTTCTCATGCAGGTGGGAATCGGAGTGCTCTTCCTGAACCTGCTGGCCATGCTGGCCGGCCTTCTGGCTGGGAGGCTATTTCAGCTGCCCCGCGCCCAACAGATCTGTTTGGCGATTGAAGTGGGCATTCAGAATGGAACCCTGGCGATTGCTATAACCGCTGGCTTGCTCAACAACCCTGAGATGGCTGTGCCTGCTGCTGTTTACAGCTTGTTGATGTATGGCACTGGATTCATGGCTATTCTCTATGGCAGACGGCTGATCAATAAGCCGAGACTCTCGGTTTGATGAGCTATTGGGTGGGTCCGCAGCCATCGGCCAATGATTATGTCTTCCAGCTGAGTTGGCTGAAATCTGGTAGAAAAAAGATCTTAAAAAGGATAGAAAGTCCTTGATCGATACGTCTAGAACGCTGCAATATCCCTTGCAAAGTCTGCTTGATCTTTGGCTACTTGATCTATGAAACTAGGGGCTGCTTCAGCGTTGCCCTTAGCTGAACGAATCCGTCGTCGATGCTCTGAGCCAGTCGGCCTACATGCAATCCCAGAGGTTCGAAATGCCATCCCTCCAGCTCAGCTATGGGCAGTGATGGAACCTCTCGCCGTGCCAGTTCTGATCTCAGGAACTCCACATCGTCAAGCGAGATGCCGTCGCTGTTGAAGCCAATCACCCCAGTCAGATTGAACAGCTCGAAGCTGGCCAGGACGAGATCCTTGGTTTGTTGCAGGTTTGGTTGGACCCCTTGTCGGGAGATCTGCCATCCGGAACGCAGCACGCGAACTGTGTTGCTGATCTCTGGAGCCAACAGGATTGAAGCCTGATCACGGACACCTTGGCCGCCATCGGCGGATGTTCTCTCCATGTGGCCCAATCGAGCCAAGATGGATTCAGCAGCGAGTACCGGCAAAGCACCGCGCAGAATTTCCTCGCGGCGATCAGGCTGGTTGCTGAGGATTTCCAGCAACAGGATGAATTTGCATCCGAGGCTGTGACCCAACCAGCAGGTGTTGGTTGGGTCGGCATAGAACGCTGCCTTGTCAGGGGGAAGCGCTTGCTGGATCTGATCGAGGACTTGCTGCTTCCTCTCCAGCAAGCCGAAAGCCACTTGCCAGTGGTTGAACTGCACTGGATTGAATGAAAAACGATGCAACACTAAGGAATAACCCTGCGCATACAGAGCCTGAAGCAGGGGCCGATAGGCACTGCCTGGAAAGGAGCCGAACAGGAAGGCACCGATGAACTGGATCACCCCACGCGGTTGTGGGTGGAGCAGTACCTGTCGACTCCGCATTAATGGTGAAAGCATCAAGAGGCCCAAGGTCATTCGCGGTGGTGCTTATGAAGCAGAATCCACATGGATAAGCGATCCACCCCCAGCCAACGGCAAGGAGTAAGCAACCTCACCGAGATTGAGGAACTCTTTGTCATCAAGCAATCCATAAAATGTGCCTCGGTGTTCTGCGGTAACAAGAACAGCAAGAGAGCGCAGGCTATTTGGCTCTAAGGCAAAAATCTCGGAGTATCCGCGCAATTCATAATCACTGGCTAGGAAAAACTTCTGATCTGTGATATTTGGCTGAAGAATCAAGAGGCAAGTATCGTTAGCATCAATCGTGATGTCGTAAGTAGTACTAGCGATACCGCTTGCAATGGTGGTGTTACCTGTCAAGGTTGTGTTCGTCCCCGCAGTATCAAGAAAGGCAAGAACCGTGGCGGGATCCAGTCCTGGTGTTTGTGTTGTAAATATGATTCTAAGGGCAATTTTAATTCCGTTAGGATTGGCAATTGACAAAAAGTACCCCTGTAAAATTGTCCGGGTCAGGGGAGCAAGATTTGGAATACTTGCCGTGACTGAAGTCGGTAGCTGCGGCTTCAGTAACAGTTCAAAGGTTGAGACGAGTGCCATGGACGGTGGAATCACTACAGGCTTGGTCAAGCTAAGTGGCATCGACTGCTTGCCTGCCGTAGGGGCGTGTATCCACACTGCTTGTTTTGTTGCTGTGCCTTTGAGATTGCAGTGGCAAAAAGCAATGTCCTGATGACATTGAGATTTGTGTAGGTATTACACGGCTTTGTGCTGCCAGTTGTTTCGACATACTGGTCAGTGTTAGCCAATGAAACAGGTCTACCCGAAACGATTTGGATTCGTTAGTTGGCTGTATTGTTGTGTGACTCTGAGATGATCATGCCCCATCAGGATCTGGATGGTTTTTAGTTCATTGCCCAATTCCAACATATGGGTCCCGAAACTATGTCGCAAAGTGTGGCAGCTTACGGGTTTATGAATCTCACATTTGTGGAGTGCCTGCTTCAGGGCTTTTTGAACAACGGTTGGATTGAGATGATGACGACTCTGCTCGCCGGTCAGTTGATTAATCATGCGTCTATGTTGAGGAAACAGCCACTGCCATTCCCAGCAGGTTGAAAGCCATCCCTTGTCAAGGCTAAGAACATCTGGCAATTGCACGCGCCCCCATCCTGCTTCCAGGTCTGTCTGATGAACCTTTCTGACAGTTAACAGATGTTGTTGCAGGGGGGTGATGAGGGGAAATGGAATGATTGTGGTCCTGAGTACCTCGCTTTGACCGTTGCGAATACGAACTTCTGTCTACGCAGCTCCAAGTCTCTGCATCTGAGCTGTAGCGCTTCCATCAGTCGTAATCCGCTGCCATAGAGCAAACTTGCCACGACAGAACTAGGATTAGACATGGTACGAAGTACTTTCTCCACGTCTTCCTGGCAAAGAATCAAAGGCAGCTTGTCCTGTCTGGGAATCCGATTTAATGAAGATGCTTTGATCTTCCCATTGCCGAGTACATGACGGCAAAGAAAGATCAATGCTGAAGAGGCCTGATGTTGGCTTGAGGGGCTAACGCCTTCCACTGTTGCCAGGTGAATCAGGAATGAATTGAGTTCCGTTTCCTTGATTTCACTTAGATGGGATGTCTGATGAAACGCAAAAAAGCGATGAATCCAAAGTTCATACGCCTCTTTTGTTCTTCGGGCATAACCAAGTGATGCCAGCTTGTCTTGAAGGAGGCTGAGCAGATCCTCAGGCATAGATAGGACTATCGAACGCCTAGGCAGGGTCTTTGAAGCAAGGCGATTATACAGCTATTTTCCCGTTCGACTGATGCTATGGTTGACTGCTGTGATTCATGATGTGTCGCCAGCGACTTTGATGTTGCCTTTGTCTTACATATATTTCGAAATTTGCAGGCAACTACACCATGCCTGGTTTGGATTTTCTGAAAAGTACCCTATAGAGAAGGTTGGCCATTAGAAACGTATGGCGACGATCCAACCCTTGTCCCCGATCCCTATAGCTTTCCCCATGGATGCTAGTTCAAGCATAATGCCCCGTTTCAATCGGTTTGATTGTGGCGCCAATCTAGTTGAGACCGTGGAGTAGTTTCTTGAGCAAGTGGAGGAAAACTCCTGATGAAATGGGCATTGATGTGGAGCTGGCTGTTATGAAAAAGTGCCAAATCTTATCACTTAAGTGGCTTCGCATTCTTTGTCGCAGGACTGCTGAATAACAAAACAACCTAAGGAGCCAAATTCAGCAGCTCTTGGGCGGAAGCGAGTAAGTCAATGGCTACAAAGTAGATTTTGTTCTCTGGATTGAGAAGGAAGCGCCAGGACACGTTCATGCCCACATCCCTACCAAACCAAGGGGTTTGAACCTTGCCGGTGACCTTGATCCGGGTGTAACCATCCTCGTCCGGTTCGGTGATGCCCCGTTCTGGCAACAAGCTCAAGTTCTGACAATCTTCCCGAAAAAAGCGAATCAGGGCTTCATGCCCCACAATTGGACGTTGGAAAGGGGGTTGCAAGGCGCCATCCAAAGCAAAGAGTTGAAGCAGGGCGTCAAAGTCATTGGCATTCAGATTTTCGATATACTCACAGATCAAAGGGTTTTCCACGCCAGGAATGTCAGCAATCGGGTTGCGCTTGGCCCTCTCTATCGGTGGGACTAACGGTTCCGCCACCGAGCTGTAACTGCCCAACTGCTCTGTGTCAAAACCCATGTCCACCACGGCATTGCGCAGAATCGTAATTTGTTGACCTGGATCAACAACATCCCGAATGGCTTGAAGGACAGCCAAGGCATTGGCTGAGAGTTGGTAGTTCTGAGGAATCGGAGTGACAATCCCCTCTTCCATCCACTGGCCCATTTGGAACCAAAAGCCAAGTTTGATATTGACTGACCAGGTGGCATAAATACGGGAGATGGGTCGATCCGTGCGACTGGCGAGGTCGCGCATTAATTGCACTTGCTCACTAAAATCCATCAACTTGATCTGGCTGAGCGTGCTGCTGGCAAACTGCATATTCACAGGGTCGGGAGTTGTCACTGAGAGTGTCTTTCCCATTTCCTGGTAGGCAAACCAGATCAACGCCAGTTTGTCTTCAACCTCCAATTTGTTGAAGCGCACAATCGTGGCTGGCACCACATCCGCTGCCAGCGTTCCAGGGAAAATATTGCGAGCAGACTCGATGGTAAAGGGCAACTTCTTTAATTCTTCGATCAGTTATCTTAGCCTCGATCTATGCTGAATTGTGATGCCAAGAGCCTGCCGTGCGACTGGCTTTGATTGGCATTGTTGATCATGGAGTTAAGTTATCGGAATGACTGAAAAGTTGTTAATTCTTTCTGGTAAACATGAATCGGTGTAGCTCGTTCTTCTTGATTTGAATTTTGCTGCCTATCGCTTTAATCTTGCTCTTCTTGTTGTTTTCAATTGAGGGGCGGCAGGGAGGGTCTGTCTCTTGCAACGGCCCATCAACGATAAGCCCGCGGGCCTTGGTCGTTCAGATCGATCGACTGTGAAGAATAGATTGTGGTACATATTCTCGATTCGCAAAATAGCTAATTCTAATTGATAGGCTATGGGATCTTCACTCGCTGCCCTGTATTGTGGGAGCCGCATTTACTCACCGACTACGTCGCTCTGTCAGAGGAAGCTCCGTGACCACTTGGATGTTTCCAACGAGGCTGAGACCGGCAACCGACGGGCCATGGCTTTGACCGGATTCACTCGACCCGCTGCAAGGCTGGCGGTTGCCAGGATCCCTTCAGGGCCGATTCTTTGGGCCAGTAGAGCCGCATGACCAAATAGATCGGGCCATTGGGGGCTGGCAGCCAGTTGGCTTCCCCTGCCTTGCCCGGTGAATCTTTCTGGATGTGGATGGTGAGTGAGCCGTCGATGTTCTTTTTCAGCTTGGGCAGCATCGGCGAGTTGATCAGATACCGGTTGATCGGGTTGTCGATCAGTAACTGCGTCTTTCCGTCGTACATGGTGACGGACCAGAACGCATTGACGGGTGGCAGCTGATCGGCCGTGAAGGTGAGTGTGTAGCGGTTGGTGCTGGTATCGGCTTTCTTTCCGTCTCCATCGGTGGCCAGCAATGGATACAACACTTCAACAGCATCATTGCCATAGATGCCCGCCATGGCGGCGGCAGCACGGAGTGAGAAGTTGCCCGCATAGGTCTTGCGATCACCGAAGCCGTTTGTGGCTACGTGCCAACCATTTTCATCCTTGCCAAGGGCGCCGGTGGTTGCCTTGATTGCCTCCAGACCACTCGTCATTCCCATGGTGAATTCAGCCTTCTGCTGGGGTGAACGTGCATCAAGGGAGAACGGCTTGCCCGCTTCTATGCCGATGTTGGCCAAGCGCTTGCGCATGGGAATTTCCACGGCGGCTGGCCCTGTGGCTGGGGCGAAGCCCAAAACGAAATTCAGGTAGGTGAAGGGATTGGTGTCAGCCAGCTCCTTGTTGATCGCGGGCCAGGCGATGGCTGGTGCGGTTGGTGGTGATGGCTTGTTCTGAAACTTGGAGAGTGTTAAGGCCCGGTAGACTGATTGGATTTTTACAACATTTTCGAGATCGGCAGAATCAATCAACTGAGTTCAGATGATGGCGATGGAGAAGTCAGTTTCACTGCGGAACAGCTTGCCGATTCCATCAGGCTTTTCTCCCGTCCAGTTCGGACCTGCAATCGTGTTACGCGCGGCACTGTTGTCTGTTGTGCGACTGTCGATGTACCCATAGTTGAACGTGTAAATGTCAACGAGTTGCACGGAGAAGTAGCGTGATTCTTCAATCCTTGGATTGCAGATAGCAAATGGTTCTGCGCGTAAATACATCCCAAAGGATGAATAGGGCGTATCGCTATTGGGTGTAGCAATCGCAGTGTCTTTCGGGGTGTAGGCGCGAGCTGTGTTGTAGAGATGGTTTAAAGGTGCTTTGTATTCGGCTCCAGATCTGTTGATGAAATACTCGTAGAATATGGTATAGTTCATCACCATCGGAAAGCCATCGATAAAAGCCTCCTTTGCGATCTGCTTGACGTTGACAGCGGCCGGTTTGGCTTGAGCCCGGGCTGGCAAGGCGGTAAGGCTTTAAAATGCAACAAAGGCGAATGAAAGCCGCTTTGAATTATTTCTGAGCATTGAATACTTTCCCGCTGGACCAGCTGTTTTGGAGAGTGTGTCGTGTCGCTATAAATAGCTGTGATTCTATATTAGATCGTCTTTGGATCACGTTTTGGTTTTTTGTTTCTCCGCTCTGATATCGCGAGCTGGTCCGTTGCTATAGCGAATGCGCGCTTCTCGGATTGGAGCGGAGAGTGCGGACAACCGTGCAGGCCTCATCTTTGCCCCTTTGGCAACTCCAGCCTTTGAGAGCCGGCAGGGCTGTTCGTCTTAGGAACCAGTGATTTTGAAAATGATTTGGATTCAGCCCAATGGTTCGACGCCAGCGGCAACCCTGTCTTCGTCTGAGCGCTCCGCTTCAAAGCCCCCCTGCAGGGGTTCCGCATCGATCCCTTCCTGTTCGCGCAGATAGCGGGCCAGGCCGTCGCTGTTGCCGTGGGTCACATACACCTGGCGGGCGCCTGAATCGCGCACGCTGCGCAGCAGGCCGTTCCAGTCGGCGTGATCGCTGAGGGTGAAGCCGCGCTCGTAGCCGCGCCGCCGCCGGGCGCCACGTACGGCCATCCAGCCGCTCACGAAGGCCGTCTGGGGCGCCTTGAAGCGTTTCATCCACACCGAGCGGTGGGCTGAGGGCGGCGCAATCACCAGCCGGCCTGCCAGTGATTCACTTCTTGGCAGCTCACTAACGGGTCGCGTCGGTTGCAGCACGATGCCCTGGGATCGGTAGGGGGCCATCAGGGTCTGCACGGCGCCATGCAGCAGCACCTCCTCTTGCACTCCCAGCGCCGCCAGTTCCGCCAGCAGCCGCTGCGCCTTGCCAAAGGCATAGGCGAACAGCAGCGATGGCCGCTCCGGGGCGGCCCGCCACCAGCTCAGGATCTCGGCGGCCACCTCTCGGCCCGGCTGCCAGCGGTAGATCGGTAGGCCAAAGGTGGCCTCGGTGATCAACACATCGGCGCGCACCGGCTCGAACGGCGCGCAGCTGGGGTCGTCATCCCGTTTGTAGTCGCCGCTGATCAGCCAGGTTTCTGAACCGGCGCTGAGGCGGATCTGGGCGGAGCCCAGCACATGGCCGGCGCTGTGGAACGACAGGGTGGCGTCACCCAGCTTCAGCTCCTGGCCGTAGTCCATGGCTGTGAGCGCGATCGCCTGGCCCAGCCGCTGGCGCAGCACGCCTTCGCCGCTGGCCACGGCCCAATAGGCGCCACTGCCGGGGCGTGCATGGTCGGCGTGGCCGTGGGTGATCAGGGCCCGGGGCACCGGCCGCCAGGGGTCGATCCAGGCGTCTGCCGCCGGGCAATACAGCCCCTGCGGGCTGAGCTGGATCAGGCCGTCGCGGGGCAGGGCCATGGCGTTGACGGTGACGACCCTTCCCAGTTAGCCATGGATCCCGCATCGCCGCTGGCCCCATGGCACTCGACACCTATCGCGAGGAGCTGGAGGCCACGGCCGCCGCCCTCTCCCGGCCTGGCAGTGGTCTGCTGGCGGCCGATGAATCCACCGGCACGATCGGCAAGCGCTTTGCGGCGATTGGACTGGAGAACAGTGAGGAGCACCGCCGCGCTTATCGCACTCTGCTGGCCACCGCCCCTGGCCTCGGCGAATGGATCAGTGGCGTGATCCTCTACGAGGAAACCCTGTTCCAGCAGGCTGCCGCCAGCTCCAGCCAAGCGGGCGCCTCGATCCTCGATTGTTTCAAGCAGCAGGGCCTGATCGCCGGCATCAAGCTGGATCTGGGCGTGGAGCCCCTGGCCGGTGGCCTGCCCGGCGAAAGCTGGTGCACCGGGCTTAAGGGTCTGCGGGAGCGGGCCGCGAGCGCCTATGCCCGCGGCGCCCGCTTTGCCAAATGGCGGGCGGTGCTGCGCATCTCAGCCGATGGCTGCCCGTCGGAGCTGTGCGTGCGTGAGAACGCCTGGGGGCTCGCTCGCTATGCCCGCACCGTCCAGGACGAGGGCCTGGTGCCGATCGTGGAGCCGGAGATCCTGATGGATGGCGACCACGACATCCTCACCACCGCCGCCCTGCAGGAATGGGTACTGCGCACGGTTTATGAAGCCCTCGGGCTCAACGGAGTGTTCCTGGAGGGCACCCTGCTCAAGCCCTCGATGACCCTCCCCGGCGCCGACTGCACCGAGCGCCCCAGCTCCGAGCAGGTGGCCGATTTCAGCCTGCGCACCCTCAAGCGCAGCGTGCCCCCCGCCGTGCCGGCGATCCTGTTTCTCTCGGGCGGACTGGGCGAGGAGGAGGCCAGTGTGTACCTCTCCGCCATCAATGCGGCCGCTGCTGGCGCCCCCTGGCACCTGGGGTTCTCCTACGGCCGTGCCCTGCAGCATTCATGCCTCAGCCAGTGGAAGGGCCACGATCTGGCGGCGGGTCAGGCGGCCCTGCTGGCCCGCGCCAGGGCCAACGGCGCCGCTGCCCGCGGCGTTTATGTGCCGGGCTCGGAACCCACAGATGATGCAGGCTCGCTGTTTGTGGCGAACTACAGCTACTGAGGCGGACCTGCGCTGAGGAACGCGATCCAGCTCAGACGCTCAGTTCCAGCATCCGCTGGATCGGCGCCAGGGCCTTCAGCCGCATGGCTTCGTCGAGCTCGATCGCCGGGGCCATCGTCTCGAGGCAATGCCAGAGCTTCTCCAGCGTGTTCAGCCGCATGTAGGGGCAGGCGTTGCAACTGCAGCCGTCGAGACCCGGCACCTCATAAAAACTCTTGGCCGGCACCTGGCGCCGCATCTGGTGCAGGATGCCGGGCTCGGTGAGCACGATGAAACCGGGGGCCGGGCTGGCGGCCGCGCGGGCCAGCAGCTTGCTGGTGGAGCCGATGAAGTCGGCGAGATCGAGCAGGTTGGGCTGGCATTCCGGATGGGCGATCACTTCGGCCTGTGGGTGCTCCAGCTTCAGCCGCAGCACGGCCTCCTCGCTGAAGGTTTCGTGCACGATGCAGCTGCCGGGCCAGAGGGTGAGTTCACGCCCACTCTGTTGGGCCACCCAGCGACCCAGGTTCTGGTCGGGGGCGAACAGGATCGGCCGCTCGGCTGGCAGCTGCTGCACTAGGCGCACGGCGTTGCTGCTGGTGCAGATCAGGTCGCTCTGGGCTTTCACCGCCGCCGAGCAGTTGATGTAGCTCACCACCAGGTGGTCTGGGTGCTCGGCGCGGAAGGCGGCGAAGGCGTCGGCGGGGCAGGCGTCAGCCAGGGAACAGCCCGCCTCCAGATCCGGCAGCAGCACCATTTTGGCGGGGCTGAGGATCTTGGCGGTTTCGGCCATGAAGTGAACGCCACAGAAGACGATCACCTCGGCGTCCGTTGCAGCCGCCTGTCGGGAGAGCTCCAGGGAATCGCCGATGAAATCGGCCACGTCCTGGATTTCGGGGCTCTGGTAGTAGTGCGCCAGGATCACGGCGTTCCGCCGGCGCTTCAGGGCGTCGATGGCCCCCGGCAGGGCCGCGTGGCTTGGAGCGGAGCCTGAGCCGGCAGCGGTGGTGGTGGGAGAAGGGAAGCGAGTCTCAGAGGCCGCGAAAACCAACCGGAGCCTCATTTGCGGCAGGATGCTCCCAGCCTAGGGAGTCGACACGGCGCAGATACGCATCGCCATTGCCGGGGATCTGCACGGGCAGTGGGATCGCAGCGACGTGGCCCTGCTGCGCATCCTGGCGCCCGATGCCTTTCTGGTGGTCGGCGATCTCAGTGATGGCCAGGAGCGGATCGCCACCAGCCTCGCCTCGCTCGATCAGCCACTCGCCTGCATTCTCGGCAACCACGACACCGGCAAAGACGACAGCGGCCGCAAGCTCCAGCGCCAGATCGACCTACTCGGTGAGCGCCATTGCGGCTGGCGCCGCTGCGACCTTGAGCCAGCTGGACTCTCGGTGGTGGGCGGGCGCCCAGCCAGCGCCGGCGGCGGCTATCACCTTTCCATGGGGGTGAAGGCGCTGTGGGGGCCGGTCTCCTCGCGGGAATCGGCCGATCGGATCACGGCGGCCGCCCTGGCTGCCGATCCAGAGCGCCCCCTCGTGCTGCTGGCCCATTCAGGCCCCACGGGCCTGGGCAGCGAGGCCCGCGACCCCTGCGGCCGGGATTGGAAACCTCCCGCCTGCGACTGGGGCGACATGGACCTGGCGATGGCGATCGAGCGCATCCAGCGCCAGCGCCCCCTGCCGCTGGTGGTTTTCGGTCATATGCACCACCGCCTGATGCGTGGCAGCGGCGAACGCCGCAGCTTTCTGGTTGATCGCCGCGGCACCGCCTATCTCAATGCGGCCTGTGTGCCGCGCCACGGCATCGACGGTGAGGGGCGGGAACTGCGCCATTTCTCCTGGGCCGAACTTGACGGCCACCGGCTGGTTCACGCCAGCCACCGCTGGTACAGCCCGGAAGGTCGCCTGCTCTATGAACAGACGTTGGTGGAGCAACCCCTTGCCGTGACGTGCTGATCTATGCCTGCGTCAGCGGCCACGGCTTTGGCCATGGGTCGCGGGTGGCTTCGGTGCTGCTGGCCCTGGCGGCACGCCAACCCTCCTGGCGGCTGGTGATCTCCAGCTCCCTGCCCACCTCCTTTCTCGCCGGCGCCTTCGGGGCCACTCCCTTTGAGCACCGCCCCTGTGGCTGGGATGTGGGCGCTGTGCAGGCTGATGCTCTCGGAGTGGACGGGCCGGCCACACTCGCGGCCCTTGCGGCCCTGGAGCAGCGCCTGCCTGGGCAGATCAGCACCGAGGCGGCCTGGTTGGCGGCCCAGGGCGGCCCTGCGCTGCTGCTGGGCGATGTTCCCCCTGCCGCAGCCCGGCTGGCGGAAGCCACCGGGCTGCCGTTGCTCTGGATGGGCAACTTCGGCTGGGACGACATCTACGCCCCGATGGGCGGTGCGTTCCTGGCCTGGGCGGAGCGTTGCCGGGATCTGTACCGCCGGGGTGATGGTCTGATCCGCTGCCCGTTTTCGCTGGCCATGGACTGGCGGCTGCCGGAGACGCGGGTGGGACTCACCGCCGGGAAGCCACGGCTGAATCCGCAGATCCTGCGCCGCCAACTGGATCTGCCCCAGCAGCGACAGCGCTGCGTGCTGCTGGCCTTCGGTGGCTTCGGCTATCGGCTCGATCCCGAACTGTTTGGACGCTGGCCCGATTGGTGGTTCATCAGCTCCGATCCAGCGGCTGCAGCCGCACCGAATGGCCGGGTTCTGCCCGCAGACGTGCGGCCGCTGGAGGTGATGCCCCTGTGCGAGCGGCTGATCGGCAAGGCGGGCTACAGCAGTTTCTGTGAGGCCCTCTCCAATCAGATGGGAGTCCATCTGGTGGCGCGGCAGGGCTTCGCCGAGGCGGCGGTCATGGAGCGGGAGCTGCAGCGCTGCGGGCCGCACCGGTTGCTGAGCCAGGCCCAACTGCTGGGCGGTGACTGGCAACTCGACCAGCCGTTGCTGGCCGCCCGGGGGGCGCCACTGGTGAGCGATGGGGCGGAGCAGGCGGCTGAGGCGATCGAAGCCTTTGCGGCTGCAAGAGCGGCTTCGGCACTAGCCTGAATGGCCGAGAAGCGCTGCACTGGAAGGCTTTTACTGGAAATGCCTATCGATGCTCATGGCTTCAATCAGGAGAGCTGATCATCGCGAAAGATGGGGCCCTGATCAACAAGAATCCTTGCCTGAGTCAGTGATGCGAACGCCCACACCACATCTGATAACCGGTAGACACTTATGCGACTGTCACTTATGCGAACACCTGTGGGCCCGGTATTTGTCAAGTTATCCAACGACATAGCCCGCCGCGATGTATCCATCCATCTCTCCGACGGTTCCTGATCCAAATCTTTCACGATTCATCTGCTGAAGCACAAAGTTTTCTCGCTCAGCTGTTCTGCAGTCGTTCCAACTAATTCCCGCCGCAATTTGGTTGCGATCGCAACCTTCTTCGTTTTCTTGTTGCGTCAAAGTCCGCCAAATTCCCATGGCGGTCACTGCTTTCTGAGGTGGCTAATGCCTTGCGTTGTTCTTCCCCACTCACGACATCCCCGGTTTGCCTAACTTCTTCCCGCCCGCTCGCCTCCTCCTCTCCGCTCTGTTGATCGGGGCAGCAGCCCCGGCTCAGGCCACCATCTGGCAGGAGATTCGTCGTCCCAGCATGAGCGCTCCCATGGCCTCCCCACTGGAACCCCGTTCCGTGGCCGCGGTGGATGTGCGCGAAGCCGCCGACACGGCCCGCTCCTTCGCGATCACGCCGGAACGACGGGCCCTGCTCAACACGATTCGCTTCGCTGAGGGCACCTGGGCCAACGGCCAGGACCAGGGTTACTGGATCCTGTTCGGCGGCTCGTTGATGTCCTCCTTGGACCGTCACCCCAACCGGGTGATGCGCACGGCCCGGTATGCCAGTGCAGCTGCCGGTGCTTACCAGTTCATGCCACCCACCTGGGACATGGTGACCCGTCGGATGGGTCTGGGTGGCTTCGGCCCTGAGGTGCAGGATCAAGCAGCGATTTTTCTGATCCGCCACCGTGGAGCCCTTGAGCTGGCAGACCGCGGCGTGATGACCCCGCAACTGGCTGCCAAGCTGGCACCTGAGTGGGCCTCCTTCCCCACCCTCGCTGGCCGCAGTTTCTATGGCCAGCCGGTCAAGCGCTTCACCGAGCTCAAGCAGTTCTATGAGGCCAATCTCTCAATGCTGCGGGCCAGCATCATCCGCCGCAATGACATTGCCCAGGCTCAGACCGTGGAGCCGCCGATTGCTCAGTGCACCTACGGCAGCCTGGCTTGTGCCCTGCGGGATGTCGGCAGCACCCCCAACTAAATCAGTTCAGGCCTGATCGCCGCTGAGCGGGGGCTTGCCCACCGTGCGCTGGGCGATCAGGTAGGCCAGCACCGTTGAGCCCAGGAAGCCGAGGCTGTTGCGCAGGATGGGCAGCAGATCTGAGGTGCGCGTGATCACCGGCCCAAGTCCAAAGATCAGGAACAGCATTCCCCACAGCGGTGAGAGCAGCAGCACCCAACTCCAGGCGACCCGATCCCCCTCCTTGCGTGGGTAGCCGGCAAAGCCGACGATCAAGCCGCCCAGCACTGAGGTGCAGAAGGTGAGCAACCACTGCTCCTGGGGAAGGCCGGGCACCACCTGACAGCCGCCCCGCTCCAGGCAGGTTTCCACGGCAGCGAGGGAATCAACGATGGCGCCGTCTTCGCCGTGGTCGCGCACGTAGTACTGGTTGCCGTAGCGCGTCTGCAGCTCCACCCAGAAGGTGCGGGGCATCAGGGCGAACAGGGCGTCGCCGACGTTGAAGTTGAGCAGGTTGCCGCCGCGCGGATCGGCCACAAGCACGAGGCTGCGCTCATCGAGCCCCCAGAACTCCTTCACCGCCAGGCCGGGGGTGCGCTCGTACTGGGTGAGGACCCGCAGCTTCCAGCCGCTGCTTGTTTCAAAATCGGCCAGTTCGGCTTCCAGGCTGTCGCGCTGGCCGTCGGTGAGGGCCCGGGCCAGATCGATCACCGGGGTGGGGTGATCGGGAAGCAACTCAGGGTTGTCCGCCGCCATCGCCCCCCCGGCCAGGCCGCCCAGGGCCGTCAGCAGCACCAGCAGGGCCGCCGCGATCCCGAGCAGGCCAGGCGGAGGAGTGGGACGGGATCGGTCGGCTTGACCCATGCGGCTGCTTCAGTGACGCTTCATTCTCTTCCAGCCAGGCTCCTGCCGTGCCCGTTCCTGCCTGGCTGCAACAGCGCCTCGAAGCGGCAGGCGGCAGCGTGCCCTTCGCCCGCTACATGGACTGGGCGTTGCATGACCCTGAGCACGGTGCCTACGGAGCTGGCCGCCTGCGCATCGGCCGCCATGGCGATTTCGCCACGGCCCCGTCGCTGGGGGCTGACTTTGCCGGCCTGCTCGCGGCCCAGGTTGCCCAGTGGCTCAAGGAGCTTGCACTGGATCCACCGACGCAAGACACCTCTTCGCAGGAGATCGGCAGCTCCCGCCTCTCCCTGATCGAGACCGGCCCTGGCGAGGGCGACCTGGCCGGGCAGCTGGCCGCTGCGCTGGTGGACGGTTGGCCGTTGCTGGCGGCCTGCACCGAGCTGGTGCTGGTGGAGCCCAACGCCGGCATGGCCGCCCGCCAGCGGCAGCGGCTTGAGGATTGCCCGCTGCCGGTGCGCTGGAGCAGCTTCGAGGAGCTGGCGGCGCGGCCGCTGCGGGGCGTGGTGCTGGCCCACGAGGTGCTCGATGCCCTGGCGGTGGAGCGGATCGTGAGCAGCGGGGCGGGCTGGCGCCAGCAGCTGGTGACGCTCCAGCAGGGAACGTTGCGGCTGGAGCCCGGCGGACCCCTGGAGCCGGCGGCAGCGGCACGGCTGCAGCCCCTGGGCCTGCAACCGCCTGGGGAGCAGCGGCCTCCAGGCTGGTGCACGGAGCTGCATCCGGGGCTCGAGCCCTGGCTGGCGGCCTGTGGTGCGGCGCTGCGCTGCGGCCGCCTGCTGGTGGTCGACTACGCCCTGGAGGCCTGGCGCTACTACGCGCCGCAGCGCTCCAACGGCACCTTGATGGCCTACCGGGGCCAGCAGGCCAGCAGCGATCCCCTGGCCGATCCCGGCCACTGGGATCTCACCGCCCACCTCTGCATCGACAGCCTGGTGGCGGCGGCCAGCGCCAGCGGTTGGCAGCTGCTGGGTCAGTGCCGCCAGGGGGAGGCGCTGCTGGCCCTGGGGCTGGCGGAACGGCTGCACGGGCTTCAGCACCAGGGCGGCGCCGGGCTGGGCGAGCTGCTGGCCCGTCGCGAAGCCTTGCTGCGGCTGGTGGATCCCGCCGCCCTCGGTGATTTCCGCTGGCTGGCCTTTGCCCGGGGCGAGTCCGGAGCGGATCAGGCCCAGCCCCGTTCAGGCGACACCCCCTGTTTTTGGCCGAACCGGCCTAGCCCGCCCATCAAGGCCCAGCCCAGTTCCCGCCCTGCCTGTGCGAGTGCTGCAACGGAGACAACCCGCTCGGCGCCTGCGCCCTAAACGTCAACTTGTTGGTCTTGCTGATGCTCACCGATTCAATGGCGCCGGAACGCTTCTTTCTTGAACTCGACCCCCCCGCCGCCACCCAGGCGAGCTGGCCCCATGTGGTGGTGGTGGGCGGTGGCTTCGCCGGCGTTCGCGTCTGCCAGGCCCTGGCCCGCCAGCCGGTGCGCGTCACCCTGATTGACAAGCGCAATTTCAACCTGTTTCAGCCCCTCCTCTATCAGGTGGCTTCGGGGCTGGTCTCGGCGGCGGATGTGGCCTCGCCCCTGCGCCAGATGGTGGGTCAGGCCCCCAACGTTCAGGTGCTGCTGGGGGAGGTCACCGACCTTGATCTGGAGAACCGTTCCCTGCGGTTCAACGGCCATCACTACGGCTACGACCAGCTGGTGCTGGCCTGCGGTTCGGGCAGCACCTATTTCGGTCACGAGGAATGGCGGCCGCTGGCACCGCCGATGAAGATCCTGGAGCACGCCCAGGAAATTCGTCGCCGGTTGCTGATGGCCCTGGAAGAGGCCGAGCAGACCACCGATCCCCAGCGCCGCCAGTTCCTGCAGTCGGTGGTGGTGGTGGGTGCCGGGCCGGCCGGTTGCGAACTGGCGGGCTCCCTGGTGGAGCTGATGCACAGCGCCATCCGCCGCGATTTCAAGCAGTTGCAGGTGGAGCTCTGCCGGGTGGTGCTGGTGGATGCGGTGGATCGGGTGCTGCCAACAATGCATCCCAGCCTCTCGGCGGCGGCAGCGGAGTACCTGGAGCGCAATGGGGTGGAGCTGTGTCTGGGCTCAATGGTGGGGGCGATCGAGCCGGGCAAGGTCCTGCTCAAGGAAGAAGGGGAACCCCGCTTTCTCGAGGCCGCCACCGTCTGCTGGACCGCTGGGGTGCGGGCCTCACGGCTCGGAAAACTGCTGGCCGAGCGCAGCGGCTGCGCTGTGGATCGCCTCGGGCGCGTGCTGGTGGAGCCCGATTTCTCGGTGCCGGGTCATCCGGAGCTGCGGGTGGTGGGCGATCTCTGCAGCTACGGCCACACCAGCGACGGCGCGCCGCTGCCCGGCATGGCCGGCCCGGCGGTGCAGATGGGGTCGTGGGTGGCCGGCGACATCCTGCGCCAGATCAAGGGCGAGGTCAGTCCGCCCTTCCGCTGGCTGGATCTTGGCTCCATGGCGGTGATCGGTCCGCTGTTCGCGGTGGCCGACCTGCGCGGCCTGCGCGTCACTGGCTTGCTCGGTTGGCTGCTCTGGGGACTGGCCCACCTGGCCTTCATCCCTGCCACCGAAAACCGCATCACCCTGCTCACCCGCTGGCTGTGGCAGATCGCCACCCGTCAGCGCAGCGCCCTGCTGATCACCGGCCGCCCGGAGCAGCACATCGGCGTGGATGTGGGCCTGACGCGGGCTCCGGCGGCCACCGAGATCTCCGAGATCCCCGGGGTCAGCCGGCTCGCCGCACCAGCGCCTGGCCCTGGCGGTTGATGATTCGACCCGGGAGGGCGTTGCGGTTCACCACCTCCAGGGTGCGCAGGTTGTAGGTGGTGTCACGGGTGCTTCCGCTCTGCCAGGAGAGATCGAGCACGGTGAGGGTCTGGAAGGCGGCGGCGCCTCCCAGGAGTAGTTGGCGCGGGCCGCTGCCGCTGGCGCCGAGCGCGAAAAGATCGAGCTGGCCAAGCCGGGCCGGGAAATAGGCGTGCTGGTGGCCGCTGATGTAGGCCTCCACGTCGTAGCGCTCCAGGAGCTGGCGCAAGCTGCTCGCTCCGCTCAGCACGTTGCCGCCGCTGTCGCGGCCCTTGGCCACGGCCTGCAGGGGCAGGTGGCCGAGTACGAGCCTGCGGCGGGCCAAGCGGGCGGCGTCAGAGGCGAGGCTGCGCTCGGCCCAACGCAGCTGCTCGGCTGAAATCAGGGCGGAGGAGGCGTCCCAGACCAGCAGGAACAGCCCATCCTGCAGAACGGAATAGAAGAAGGGAAAGCCCGAGGCATCCAGGAAGGAGAGCCCCAGATCTTTGCGGCGACTCGTCCAGAAACGGGCCGCTTCCTGGCGCTCACGCTCGAACGTGTAACGCCCGCCGCTGCGGCTCGACGACGCGTCATGGTTGCCCATCGTTGGCGCAAAGGGCAGGCCGGCGTTGCGTAAGGGCGCCAGGATCCGCCCCCCGAAAGACGCCCACATCGCCCTGAGCTGGCCATCGCTGAGGCTGGTCTTCTGTCCGGCCACCATGTCGCCGGCGCAAAGCACCAGGTCAGGGCGCAGCGAGGGGATCAGGGACACGGCCCTGGCCACCTCGGGGATGTAGGTGGTGGAGCCGTAACTGGAGTTGAGATCAGAGATCAGCACCAGGCGGAGATCGGCCCGCGCTGGCAGTTTCACTCCGGCGGCAAGTTCCGCCGCGCTCGCCGCTCCTGGGGCTGCCGCAGCGCTGGCGCTGATCTCGCCTTCAGCCGTCTGGCTCCCCCCAGGCCAGACCCCCAGGGCCCGCAAGCCACCGGCACCGGCGGCGCCGGCGGCGAGGGCAAGAAGCTTACGGCGAGAAAACGGCGCATTCATGGACTGACGCTACCAATGGCTGGCAAAGGCCTGGCTTCTTACCCGGATGCCCATCCACCCTGTCGTTGATGTTCGTGGGTGCGAGCGCGCGTCTCAGCCATGAATTGTGAAACAGATACAGCTATCGCATCAATAGATAGAAAAAGGCTCGCCAGTAAGAAACCATCTTCTGGAGCAGCTCTGGACCTATGGAGCCAGCTGGAACGGTGAAAGATGGAGAGTGGTGATGCCTTCGTTGGGCGAGCCCTTGCTGTTTAGTTGAACCACTCTGGCGGAGTTGATTCCGCAACGCTCATCCACTAACGCCCCATATTCTGACCCTAAAACTCAGCGATTGAAAACAATTAGGAGAATTTCAATCGACGCGGTATTAGAAGCCAATAGGCGAGTAGCTTCACGCGGTCATTGACAAGGAACCAAACCAGTGCGTAGCCCCAAACGAACAGTGCCCAGCCCCAGCCGAGCGGTGTCATGAAGAACCCATAGACGGCGATCACCGTGGCAAGAGCCTGGGTGCCGAGAACGGCGAACCATAGAATCCTTGCGGGACGAATCGACCAGAACGGTCCTTGTGTACGTGTCAGGAAGATGGTTAAATGTCCTGCGATAGAGAGTTTTAGGTACATCAAGGTCTGGATATGGTCGCGATCTAGTAGAAAAACACGCTCTCCCAGATAAAATAATCCAAATGCAGAGATTACGCCCATTACGCCCAGCACGGTAGAGATGCTTAGCACTAAGCGCATATCCCATACTTCAGGCTGATCGCGATAATGAACGCGGTCATAGGCGATCGATAATATTGCACCATCGTTGAGTAATGCCAGTATGACGATCATGACAGCGGTGACAGGATAGAAGTTGAACACCAGGATTGCCAATGTCATCAACAACAGAACGCGCAGCGTTTCGGTGATGCGGTAGATCGCGTAGCTGTTCATCCGTTGAAAAATGCGGCGACTCTCCTTGATCGCTTCAATAATCACCGACAGTCCAGGCGTCAGCAGCACAATGTCTGCGGCTGCCCTTGCCGCCTCTGTTGCATCCGAAACAGCAATGCCGCAGTCCGATTTTTTCAGCGCAGGGGCGTCATTCACACCATCACCGGTCATGCCAACAAAGTGACCGTGTTTTTGCAGCACATCGACAATATGGAACTTGTGTTCAGGGAACACTTGGGCGAAGCCATCGGCTTGCTCGATGGATTTAGCTGCCGCCGTTGTCTCTTGCTGCTTGACATCGCCCAGACTGCTGGCATCGAGAATAGTTGTGCCCAGCCCCAGTACTTTTGCTGTTTCCTTAGCGATCGCGAGTGCATCGCCTGTCACCATCTTGATCTGAACACCCATCTTGCTTGCCGTAGCGATTGTGCTCTTTGCATCGCCCCAGGGCGGATCGAACAAGGGGAGAACCCCTATAAATTGCCAGGGCCCATCCCCTTCTGCTCGCGCTACTCCCAACGAGCGAAACCCTCGTGCCGCAAATGCATTGACAGCCTTGTCAACGGCCATTTTAATCTCCTGAGTGTTTTCAGCTAAAGCAAGAATTACCTGCGGTGCTCCCTTGGTCACCTTGAAGGTCCTGCTGTCACTACCCTTGACTGTAGATTCAGTACGTTTATGCACTGGGTCAAAGGGGATAAAGTGGACGATCTCGTAATTATTTAGAGACTGGTTGCTCTTTATCCCATCCAATACAGCGAGATCAATCGTGTCATTGTTTTCCGAGCGTGATGCCAGCGCACCATAGAGAATGACCTCCTCGACAGAACTTGAGTTGACACAAAAGGGATCTCCTAAAGTTAACTTATTCTGGGTCAGTGTGCCAGTTTTATCCGCGCAGAGAACGTCTACACCTGCTAACTCTTCGATTGCAACCAATTTGCTTACGATCGCCTGTTTCTTGGCAAGCAATCGGGCTCCAACGGCCATTGTGACCGAAAGAACCGTCGGCATGGCGACAGGAATCGCCGCTACTGTCAACACCAAGGCGAACTGCAAGGTTGTAAGGATGGGATCCCCTCGGATGATCGCAACGACAATAATTAGCGTTACAAGCCCCAAAGCCAGGACAATTAGATAATTGCCAATCTTCAAGACTGCCTTTTGAAAATGGCTGACTGTCTGTCCTGTCTGCACGAGTTGCGCGGTCTTACCGAAGTAAGTCTTTGAACCTGTCGCGTAAACTATTGCACTGACTTCCCCCTGGCGAAGGATTGAACCTGAATATATGGCCTCGCCAGACTTGCGTTCAGTGGGTAAAGATTCGCCAGTCAGAGCGGATTGATCGACTTCGACTGGATCCCCATCAAGCAGGCGGGCATCGGCGGGCACAATGTCACCAAGTCGCAGGCGGATCAAATCACCTGGTACCAATTCACGAGATGCGATCGTGATCCACTGTCCATGCCGTTTGACTCGCGCTCTTACAGACAGCTTTGCCTTCAGTGCAGCGATTGCGTTGCCCGCCTCATGTTCCTCCCAGAAGCCAACAAAAGCATTGGAGATCAGCAACAGGAGAATGATGAAGAAGTCAGGCCAATGTCCCACTATTGCCGAAAGAACTGCTGCAATTTCAATCATCCATGGAATTGGTCCCCAGAAGTTCTGGAGAAAAGCCAGAAAGGGATTGGCTTTTTGTTCTTTTAATTCGTTTGGTCCGTACCTAGAAAGGCGTTGATCAGCTTCCTCTTGGCTGAGCCCTGTCTTAGATGTTTTGAGTTTTGCTATCAGATCAGGTATTGATAGATTACTTGAAAGCTCTGTATCTGTTGATTCCATTTCTGAGCTTTTCGATTGACCTGATCTTGTTCTCATGAGCCCTCCCTTGCTGTTGCTTTGTGTCGATGAAGATGATAACTATTTAACATGGCTACTCCTGTCGGGCTTGATGCTTGAGATGCGAAAACTTATTGTGGGTATCTTGAAAAGTACGCACGACTCCCTGTCGGCCTTTGAGCTATGTAATTGAAGCTGTCCATTTGGCATAGCTGAATGGGATAGTGTTGATTCTGGGATGTGGAGAGGTACATCCATAGGCTTTGAGATATATTAGGTCAATATGATGGCCTGCTCTAGGCGATTCTCTGTGAGAGACTAAGCTCGCTGTTTGATCATAGACACAGCCGTTAACCCATCATCAATGCTAGATGGAAGCGGACTAACTTGAAGCCATGGAGTTGGATGTCTGCGGGATCTGCGCGTTCGCAGGATGAGTTTTTGGCGTCTCAGGTCTGGCTTGGAAATGATACTATTTCAAGGTGCCCGCTTAATGGGCCGATAGTCGATATCTGAGAAAAGTAGTTTTTATAGAGTAGATCTGCAACTTTCGCATCTACAGAAAATGAAAAAATATGGCGGATTTGTCTATTGTGGTGACGATGTGATTTATGCATGAGGCATGAAAGGGCAACTAATACTAGTTCCAAAAAGCAACGAGTTCTTTGGCTTCGTCAACCCCTCTAGAGCGCCCATCGGTCATCATGGGTTTAATCGAGGTGGGGTCAACGAGGCTCTTGATGTGCGTCATGCCTGGAGACAAGCCGCACACAATCAGTTTGGTTTTGGTGCCCTGTGCTTCAAGGGCCTTGACTTCAGCTTGAAGTGTATTGGGCATGACTGATGTGCGAAGCCCATGTTTCACAGCATTGCTGCCACCGTCTGTCAGGGAAACAATCACGGCTCGCTTAACGCCTGCCACCACGTCTGCGTGGGTACTAGTTTGGGAGACTCCGCCGTCCATGCAAAGCCTGTCGTGCAACCAGGTAGGCCCCATGCCTCACGGTAAAGACGAACTGGCTGCACATGAAACGATAATGGGGATGCCTGAAATGTGGTTTACGACAAGTCATTCTGCAGTTTAGCAATCATTGACATTCGTGTAAAGCTTCTCGCTGGGCCAATCAGTTTGGCCAATGAGTCGTTCGATGGATTTATACCAGTCGTCTCCCCCGGTTTCAGGAAACGTACCAGTACCCCTGAGCACGCCCTCGCGTCCGAAACACCCACGGCCAAGTCCAAAGGCCGTTGCCAAACTGGCCATGGGTAAGTCAGGCCATGGCCGATGACATCTTTGGAGACTTGTTCCCGCAAGGAAACGTGGTCTGGGTTCTCACAGCGCTCCCTGCCCTGGCGACGACACTTCTGGAGTAATCCCGAGTGTTGATCCCGATTAGGAAAATGTTCATTCTTTAGCGCAGAACCTGCTTGGCTTCCCTCCTCAGACCCATTGCAGTGGATGCATGCCAGGAACTTCTTCCCCCTCTCGCCTCCGCCGTGCGCGCCTAAGAGTGGTCAATCCACGTTCAGCAGGAATCGACATCGGCAGTCGGTTTCATGTTGTAGCGGTACCAGCGGAGCTTGACGATGACCCAGTACGGAAATTCTCAAGCTTCACCAATGATTTGAAAGCTATGGCTGAGTGGTTGCTTGCCATCGACATCAAGACGGTGGCCATGGAATCGACTGGAATCTACTGGGTTCCACTCTACGAAATACTAGTGGAATATGGCATTGAAGTCTATCTGGTCAATGCTAGGCACGTCAAGAATGTTCCCGGACGGAAGACTGATATCAGTGATGCTCAATGGTTGCAGCAACTTCACAGCTACGGTCTTGTTCGCGCAAGCTTTCAACCAGATCCCTGTATCGCCAAGCTCAGGGCTTACTTCCGGCAAAGGGATGTTTTGGTGCGTTATCGCTCCTCGCATCAGCAACACATGCAGAAGGCCCTCATGCAAATGAATCTACAGTTGCATCATGTTGTGAAAGACATCACTGGTCTGACTGCACGCAGGATCATTGATGCCATCCTTTCAGGTTAAAGAGATGCAGAGGAGTTGGCCGCACTGCGTGATCCCCGCTGCAAGGAGTCACAAGCAACGATAGCTGCCGCTCTAAACGGCAACTATCAAGAAGAACACCTCTTTGAGCTTAAGGTTGCAGTCGAGATGTTTGATGCTTATTCAGTAAAGATTCAAGAATGTGAATTAGCCGGTCAAGTCGTTCTGAATGACCTGGCCGGGGATAGCTATGTTGAGCCTGAGAAGCAAGCAAGCGACTGGCGAATCATGGGCAATGGTTTCTCGTTCAATCCTCAGGCCTTGATTACAGCGTTAGCAGGCCAAGACCTATTAAGCCTGCCCGGTTTAGGGCCTGCAACGGTGATTACCTTGATCAGTGAGTGTGGGCTTGACATGACCCGCTGGCCAAGCGCCAAGCATTTTGTCTCCTGGCTTGGCTTGAGCCCACAAAATAAGATTTCTGGTGGCCGGGTACTTTCCTCGCGGACACGACAGGGAGCAACTAGGGCCGGCAGCGCTTTTTGGATGGCAGCAGTGCCAATCAGCAGAACCAGCACTGCCTTGGGTGCATTCCAGCGGCGGCTATCTGCACGGGTTGGAAAAGGCAAAGCATTGATAGCTACAGCGCGCAAGATTGCCATTCTTTACTATAATATGTTGCGCTATGGCATGGCATTTCAAGAGCCGGGGGCTTTGGCTTACCAGCAGGCATCACAAGAACGACACGTGCGTGGTCTGGAAAGGCGTGCAAAAGCGCTTGGTTACAAACTGGTCGCAACCGGATGAATGGCCGAGATCTCTGATGGCCGTGGGTGTTTCTTAGGAAGATGTCACCCCTCTCGTCAGTACACCTGGGGGCTTGAGGACATGATCAATGCGCGGATACAGCGAGGCCGTCAAGGCTGATGTGAGAAGGCGGATGAGCCCGCCGCACAGGCAGAGCGTGGCCAGGATTTCAGAAGAGCTGGGCATCCACGTGATCACCCTCTACAAATGGAGGAAGACGTGGCGGTTACAGGGGGAGGTGGTGCCGGCATCGGAGAAGGACCCAGACGGCTGGAGCGCTGCCGACAAGTTCACGGTGGTGCTGGAGACCGCTAGCCTGAATGCCACTGAGCTCAGCGCATGCTGCCGGGAGCGGGGCCCGTTTTTCGAGCAGGTGGAGCGTTGGCGCCAGGCAGCCCAGGATGCCAATGCCAAGCCGGTGCTGACGATGGCCGAGCAGAAGGAGCTCGAAAAGCTCCGCGCCCAGGACCAGCGAGAGATCAAAGCCCTCAAAAAGGAGCTGCAGCGCAAGGAAAAGGCCATGGCGGAGATGGCGGCCTTGCTGGTGCTGCGAAAAAAGTGGGAAGCCTTCTGCTCGGAGGACGCGGAAGGCTGACCACTGCTGCGACTCGGCATAGGGCCATTGAGCTGATCGCCGAGGCGAATGCAGCCGGTGCCAGGCTGGCGAGTGCCTGCGCTGAGATCGGGCTCAGCCTGCTGTCCCGTGTCAATCAGGTTGATGGGTGGCGTCAATCTGGTTGACCGGTGGCATCCCCCTGTTTTGAACCTCCTGCAAGCTTGAGGTTCCATGTAGGTACTGGATCTTGACCATGCTGTCGCGTGACGTCAATCAAGTTGTGGGTCGGGCGTCAATTTCAAGGCTGGTGGGCCAGTTTTCGTGTCGCCGCCTTGTTTCTGGCGAGCTGGGTTGCTGCGGCCATTGATCGTGACGGCCATGTCGCCCGCGTCAATTACATAGGCGGATCACTGGAATCACTAGAAACCCTTGCAGCAGCTTCTTTCTGACGGTAGCTCTCGCCTTTGATGCCCACGATGTGGCAGTGGTGCACCAACCGGTCCACCGCTGCCACGGTCATGGATCCACTTGGAAAAATCGTGTCCCACTCGCGGAACGGCTGGTTGGAGGTCACCAGCAACGAGCGGCGTTCGTAGCGGTGGCAGATCAGCTCAAACAGCACCGAGGTTTCCAGCTCGTTGCGGCGCACGTAGCTGATGTCGTCGATCACCAGCAAGGCGTAGCGATCCAACTTCTGGATGACGGCCGGCAGCTCGTAGCTGGCCTTGGCCTTCTGCAGCAGCTGCACCAGAGCGGTGGCCGGGAAGAAGCGGCAGGGTTGATCCTGCTCGATCATCGCCATTGTGATGGCTATGGCCAGGTGGGTCTTGCCCACGCCGCTGGGGCCAAACAGCAGCAGATTCTCGGCCTGCAGCAGCCAGGTGTGGCTGCGGGCCAGTACCTGCAGCTCCTGCCAATGCTTGGCCTCGATCTGCTGCTGATCAAAGCCATCGAGTCCTTTCTGCCAGGGCAGATGAGCCTCCCGCAGGAGGCGCTGGTGCCGTGCCAGCTGACGGTGATCCACCTCCTGCTCGCAGAGGGCATAGAGGAACTGGCCGGGGCTCCAGCCCTCGGCCTCAGCCTGCTGAGCGAGCGGCTGCCAGTGGCTGCGGAACCGCGCCAGCTTGAGCTGTTTGAGCAGCAGCGGCAGGGCCGCTTCCACCGCCTGAGAGCGGGGCACCGGGGAGGAGGTGGTCATAGGAGGCCAGCAGGTGTTGGGGAATGACGAGATCAGGCAGGTTGCCTGTGCGGGGCGGCACCCGGAAGCGCTGCTGCAAGAGCGAGAGGGACAGGGTTTTGCGCTGCTGCGCCTGCTGCAGAAAGGCGAGCACCAGCTCAAATGACGCCACCCGCACGGCGACATACAGCGCTTCGACCATCAGCCGGGCCGCCGCGTCGCGGTCACCGCTGGCAAGCAGGCGCTGCCAGACATCCCACCAGCGGGTATCAGGGAACAGCTGGCGTTGGTAGCGGCAATGCAGCAGGGCGCGGGGTTTGGCGCGCAACCCATCGATCAGGTGCTCCAGGTCGATACACCAAGCCCGGGGTCCATGGCAGCCGCTGCCGTAGACCCTGGGCAACTGGCAAACCCAGTCACTACCGAGGTAAACGATCAGCCGGTCATGGTGCAGCCGCACCGTGACCTGACGGCCAATCAGGCTCGGCGGCACGGAGTAGACGACCTGCCGCACCTCGATCGTGCTGGTGCTACGCACACGCACAGTCAGCAGCTCGTAATCTGCGAATCGGAAGGCAGGCAAGGTGCCCAGGACCTCGAACTCCTGCTCATAGCGCCGCTGCCGTGGGGCATTGAGGGCACTGAACACCTCGGAGAGCAGCTCGCCGTATTCGGCCGGCTCGTCGAAATCACAGCTGCCGCGCAGCAGCAGCTTCTGCTCCAGCCGCCGTTTGACATGGCCATGGGGCGCCTCGACGATGCCGTTCTCTTGGGCCACGCCGCGGTTGTTGCGGCTGGGAGCAAGGTGGTAGTGGGCGCAGAGGGCTTGGTAGCGGGGCGTGATGTCGATGGCGTAACTGCCATCACGATTGCGACTGGCAGCCGAAAGCCGATCCGTGCGCAGCTCTCTGGGCACACCACCGCAGGCGGCCAGGGCGTTCTGCAACCCTTCTGAGAGAGCCACAAAGCTTTCGCCGCCGTGCACCACCTGGCCGTAGGCCCAGCCGCTCCAGGCCAGGCGGTAGTGGAACAGCAGGTGCGGAAAGGGCTCGCCCCGCACTGTGATCTCCACCCGCTTGACCTTGGTGAAATCGCAAAAGCCGATCTCGCCGGGCTGATAGGCCAGGGGGAACATCACCTCCGGCGGTGGGCCCTGCAACGCCTTCCACTGCTGCACACGACGCTGCAGGGTGCGTTTGACAGGAATCCAGTCCTGGTCTGGCTTTTTCTCCTGCAGGTGCTCCAACAACGTGGTGGGCGTCAGAGCTGGATGGCGCTCCAATAACGGCACCAACAGGGGCTCCCAAACCTCAACCAACGGGTCAGGTCGGCGTCTGCTGGGGGCTTGGCGGCTTTGGGTTGGAGGCGGCCTGAATCGATCCGGTGAGCACTACTCACCGAGATACCCGCCGCTGCAGCAGCCACCTCCTGGCGGCTGCTGACTCGTCGTTTGGACATGTACAGCGCAATCTGTTGAGCGGTAAGGGGAGCTGGCATGGGCCGGTGCCCTGCGCATGGCAACTGGATTCAGCTCAGCCCCTCAAGAGCGGTCAACCTGTTTGGCGCGACCCCTCAACCAGATTGTCGCCGGATAGCAAGGAGTCTGATGTGGCCGTGAACCTGGTGACTCCTGAGCATCCCCACTACGGCAGCGAGGCGGTGTTGCACAGCCGCAACTTCGGTGGCACCGAGCTGATGGGGATCCTGCCGGCAGAAGGCCGGCTGCTCGATCAGATCCGCAGCTACCTCAAAACGGATCTCTACATCCGCCAGAACACTGGCGGCGACGACGAGACGTTGAACGCGATCCTCAGCGTCAGGGCCCGGCAGAACACCAGCCGCCGCCAGGAGATCAACCTGCAAGCGGCCGCCCTGTGGCGAGATGGGCCCGATGGCGTGGTGGTCCTGTGTCGCGGCGACACCACACTGTGTGAGATTCCTGCAGCGGAGATCCAAGGTGCCTGGGGTGGTCTGTGCCGGGGGACAGTGATCGCAGCGGCATTCGTGGCGGTGATGGCCGAGAGGATGGGCGTGGCTCCAAATCTGATTCGAGAGCGGATCCTTGACTTCGATTCGAGCCACAATCCAGGTCGATCTGAAAGAATCGATACTCCTGGGCGATCCATCGTTCTGAGCTGGGCGGGAACCACTGAAACGCTACAGTCCATTTCTGTGCTGATGGAGTCGCTTAACACGAAGCCTAACTCCCGCACGCGGATCTTGCTTCGACTGGGCTTCGTCGCTGCTGATCACTGGATGTGCTCCATGGCAGCTGAAGCCTGTCGGCTGTTCGATGTGGTCCGGATTGCACGAGGTGAACAGGATACTGGTCGCGTTGAGGAAGAGGCTGTGGCGATGATTCTTGAGGCCGGTTATGCAGCCGATCCGGGGGTGGACCTTCGCTATGTCGGAGAGGTCCATGCCGCCATCCCCGCTTTCCTCAAGGATGCCGCTCCGGGTGATCCCGTGCTGGTTCATGCCCTCAATGTCCATACGGCCAAGGCTTGTATCCTGGAGTGGCTCCATACGGAATCTATGGGTCGGTCCGAAGTAGTGGGAGCCTGAGTCGTGGCGCTCCCCTCATCCGATCGGTCTCAGCGATCAGGACCACGAGGCAAGAACTTCTCTCTTCTTCGTTTCTCGACCCAGTTCCGGGTCTATCAGGGCATGGGCTACGGAATCCGTCAGCCTTTCCTTGAAGGCCGAATCGGGATCCTTCGTGACAGGCCCACAGCAGCAGGCAAGGTCAGGGACTTCCTCTCCAGGGTCGTGGAGCCTGATGCAACTCATGGCGATGGGGGCAGAGAGTCCCCCGTCCTGGATCTCCTCGATGGGATTCTGATGACCCATCTCGAGATCCAGCGCCTGGCGAATCTTCCTGTGTTCGGACCCTATCACTCGTGTCCTGCAAGGATCGAGGGGAGGGATGTCCCCTTGGAGGCGCACGATCTTTTCCTTCCCTACTCGTTTCCACGGGCTTCGGTGGACACCCTGCGCTGGCTTGAATTCCTGATCAATGCCTTCGTCCAATCTCCTGCTGCCGTGAACAATCGCCTGGAGGAGATTCACCGGAGCAGGGATCAGTTGATCAGACAACTGAGTGCCTTTGGCCTGAAGGGGACCAACAACTTCTATTTTGTCAAGGCGGCCCATGAGCTGGCCCTACCGGTAATTCGGATCGACAGATATATCATGGCCATTGGCCACGGTGCTTCAACACGCTGGATCGACAGTTCTCTGACGGATCAGACTCCTTGCATGTCCGTGGCTCTGGCGAAAGATAAGGCGCGGACAGCCTGCTTTCTTAAGCAGCATGGGCTGCCTGGGCCCACCCATCAAATCTGCCGTTCAGAAGAAGAGGCCATCCGGCTGGCAGGTGAACTGGGCTATCCCGTGGTGATCAAGCCAGCGGACCAAGAGCAGGGCCGCGGGGTCTTTGCTGGTTTGAGGGATGAGCAGTCTGTCGGGATGGCCTATCGAGAGGCTGCAAAGTTATCTGGGAGGATTCTCGTCGAGAAGTTCATCGCTGGAGAGGACTATCGATTCACAGTCGCTCATGGTCAAATCGTCAAGATCATGCACAGAATTCCCGGCAGAGTTGTTGGCGACGGCAGGACAACTGTTGCTGGTCTCGTGCTCAGGGAGCAGTCCTCGGAGCTGCATCAGAGGATCTGGCGAAGGACTGGCAAGATGCGACTCGAACTCGATCCAGAAGCTCACATGCTTCTTGCCTACCAAGGGCTAGATTCTCTCTCAATTCCTAAGGAGGGCACTGTTGTGAGGCTTCGCGGCAAAGCGAACATCTCAGCAGGTGGAACCCAAATCGTGATCGACAAAGACCAAGTACATCCTGAGAATCTAGAGCTTGCACTTCATGTTGCGCGAACCTTCCGGCTGGACATCGCCGGAATCGACCTGATCATACCTGACGTTAATGTGTCGTGGAAGGATGGCGGAGGCATTGTCTGCGAGGTGAACGCCCAGCCTCAGATCGGTACGTTTGATACTCCCTTGGTTTACCATGAGATCTTGGCTAATATGCTTACATGTGCAGAGCCTGTCCTGGTTCACCTTTTGATAGTTTCTGATGGCATGAAGCCTGGGGTTCTGCATGCGCTGGCCCATGAATTGGCGCGGCAATTGCACTGTAATGGGCTAGTCCTTGCTGACGAGGCCTGGATTGATGAGAAGCCATTGGCGTGTAAGTCTCCCAATGGCTTCTCCGCTGCTCAGATCCTGATTCAGGACCAACGCCTGAGATCAGCTCTGATCACGTTGAGAACCAACGAGATTCTTCAGAGGGGGCTTCCTGCTCCCTCATTTGGCACATGCACTTTGCTTAGCGATGCCTTGCCGCAAGACCACCCAGACTCCGAGCGGCTCTTGCAGCTGATCAAGCCCCACGTCAGCAAACTGCGAGTGGTTGATTCGGCAGTAAAGACCTCGATTCAGACTCCCTTCCTTACTCCGTGATAACCCATGACTGATAGTGTCAAAAGATCTGTTATTGCGCTTGGAATCGATGCTCCTAATACTGAGCTCCTTATGGACGCATTGGATTCTGGGGAGCTTCCATTTTTGGCTTGGATGCGCTCGAATGGTGCGACAGGTAACTATTCTTACACTAAGCTTTTCCTGAACGAATCCTGTTGGGATGTTTTTCTCACGGGACGAGCTACAACGCATCCAGGATGCTGCTTTGATGCACAGAAATATCTCTATGCTGTTCTGCCAATTCACAGAGACTCGGCCTCGCTGCCACTGTTCTATTCCGGCCATGCTTCTCATCGAATCTGTGTGTTCGATATGGTGGCGCCTATGTCTTCTGATCTCAACGGCCTCCAAGTAGCAGGTTGGGGGAGCGAGACCAATACATTTGCTCCCTTGAGTCAGCCAGAATGGTTATTGGCAAATCTTGAGAGTGTTCATGGGCTCTATCCGCCAATCGAAGATGGCCTGAAGTTAATGATTGATCCGATCTCAGGCAAGCCTGAGCGCTCTGTTTCCCTTCCCAGTCTTTATATCAAGAAGGACTTGCTGAAACTTCAGAGACAATTGTGTGAATCTGTCCGCCGTCGAACGGCTATCTGCGCTGAGCTTCTGCAAGCAGAAGACTGGGATCTCTTTCTTTCTCTTTATTCAGAAAGCCATACAGCGAATCACATGCTTTGGCATTTAGGGGAAGGAGCTCTGCCCTCGCAGGCTGATGAATCTCCTGAAGGGAATTCGCCGCTCATTGAAGTCTATCGCGAAATTGACCGATCACTGGCCAGGCTGTACACACTTGCGCGTCACGATACTTCATTTATTGTCTACACCATTGATCAAGTATCGGCCAACCATATGGATGTGCCCAGTATGGCGCTTCTTCCAGAGCTGATGTATCGCTGGGCCTTTCCAGGTGAGACCGCTATTGGCTCAACTTCTGAGGTTGGATCCCCAGTGCCTTCTAGGCGCTACGACTATGGAGAGCACTGGAAGGCTGAAGTCTGGAAGACCGTGGGGGAGGCGGCGCAGGCTCTGATTTCCAGTCCCTTTGAGCAGGAGGCTTCGGGAGATCCACTCAGCTGGAATCCGGCCAACTGGTTCCGAAACTTATGGCCCCGCATGCGGGCTTTCGCTCTCCCCAGTGTGGCAGATGGCTATGTGCGTCTGAACGTCCGTGGGCGTGAGGTGGAAGGCCTGGTCGATGCTGCGGAGTTCCTCCCCACTCTTCATGAGCTACGTGACTTGCTCCTGCGATGCGTGAATCCCCGTACCGGGAAATTCTTGGCACATGATGTGTTGATCATGCGAGAAACGCCTTTTGAAAGTTCTCACCTGCCCCCTGACCTTATCGTGCGCTGGGGTGATTCTGGCCCTCCAGCTGATGTATTGGATAGCGAGGAGTTTGGTCGAATTGGCCCTCTTCCCTTCTTCTGTTCTGGAGGGCATGTGATGCATGGGACCGAGGTCAGTAACCTGCTTCTCGCTGTTGGTCCAGGAATCAAGCCAGGTGAAAAGCTGCGTCATGGTCGACTGGAGGACCTGCCGGCCACCATCCTTGCTCTTGCAGGCCTCCAAGCAACTGAGCCTTTTGATGGGGAGAGCCTGATCTGAAGACATTTCGAGTTACCCTTCATGACTACAGGACCGATCCAGCGTTGCCCCAGCGTGATGGCGTAAATTTTGCCCACGAGAACATGACTTGGCTGTTGAAGCATCGGTCAGGGCCTGCTTTAAACGTGCACTTCCATGATTTTAATCGGCTGCTTTCTGATGACTCTTACGCAGTCGAAATGTTGGCCAATGCCGACTGTGTAGTGAGCAATGTAGGTCCTCATGCGCATTATTATTTCTATCTCCGAGAACACCTTCGACTTTCCTATCGAATCGTCCGGGATGTGCATACTGCTCTCTGGAGCGGCTATCTATTTCAAGAGTTTCTTTGCCATCCTTTTCTTCGGTACGACGACACGCTCTTGGTGCCCAGCCGCTACGCTCGGGGCGTATTTGAAGCAATCTTTCCAGGGCTCAAGCATTTTCCTTCACTTCTTTCTCATCCACTTGCTGTGTGCTTTCCGGAGCGTGAGCGGATTTTGTCTAAGCGCTCTCGGAACACTGACGCGGACTTGATTCTTGGTTATCTAGGGCGCATCTCGGAAGACAAGAACTTTCCAGATCTCGTGCGTTTGTTAATTGAGCTGAATCAAGAGACTAAAAGTTTGTCATCCCGTCGCTACAGGTTGTTCGCCTGCGGGCACAACCATTCCTCCAGCTGTGAGCCGCATTTAGTTGACCAGATGTTGGTACAGGCGCTCGGCATATCCGATGTCTATAGCTATTCCCCTGCACGCTCGAGTGCCGAGATCTGGGACTTCCTTGCCAGGATCGATGTGCTGTTGTTTCCTACCACCTCTAATCTGGAGACGCTTGGACGAGTTCTCATTGAAGCCAGTTATGCAGGATTGCCGGTGATCTGTAGCGATCATGCTGCGGCGTCGGAGTTGATTGAGCCGGAGTATCTCTGCCCGGTCCAGTATCGGCGGGGCCTCGTCTACAGCTGCCACAGCGATCACTCGCTTGGTAGTGTGGATCTTGAGTGGATGAAGCGATGTCTTCTTGAGCGAGAGCTTAAGCCGACCACTTGTTATGAGTCTTATCTTTGTCATCCCGATCGCCTTATTGATGCTTTGAGTACAACTGGATCTGAGCTTCGGACCCTTTGTGAGCCCCTGGTTCTTGCCGAATCGCAGCATGCATTTATTCGTTCGATCGCTATCTCCATGCCATCCTTCGCGCATCGTCCATCTGAATCTCTTGGCCTCATAGCCTCACTGATTCCCTGGTTCCTTGGGCTGCAGGGTCTTGTCCCAGCCGTGTCCCGTAAAAACTGGATTCAGCGCCTCGTCGGGCTGACGGCCCACCCAGTCAGAACTGCTCGATTCATCGAGCGAACCAGGAATACCAGCCAGGATTTTACCGATGTTGGGGCGATCGATATTGAGCTATGCAACGTGGCGAACTTTCTGCCGACCTTTTCCCTGGATTGATCGCTGCCGTTGGCACCACATGAACAGGACAGGCCACACAGCCCCTTGGGATCTGAGGTGGGTGGCTTTTATTGGACAGATTCGGCCCCTGACATCGTAAACCTCGGGCGGGAAGAACAGGGTTGAATCTGACTGTAGACCTCATTGGGGGTTTTGCCGCCCAATGAGCTATGTGGTCTTACATGGCAGTACCTCCAAAGGAATCGGGCCAAGCTGATTTCCGCTTCCCAGCCATCGCTGTAGGCACGGAGATACACCTCCTCATATTTGACTGTTCTCCATAGCCTCTCCACCAGGATGTTGTCGTAACAGCGCCTCCGTCCCGACCAGCTGACCTTGATCTCCTCTGCCTTGAGCCTTGCCACGAAGTCACCGGAGGTGAACTGGGTGGATTCCACCGGTCGTCGCAACACCGGGTTGGAAAAGGAGCATAAGGGCTTGTAGATACGGGTTTTCTCAGCTGCATCATTTTTAAATTTCTTTTCGATCAGTTAGTAACGAGCAGCAGCGGCTGGGCCCCGCCCGCTTGCGGGCGGTTCCACCTCGTCGGCAATCGGTGGCTGACGCCCCCGCTTGCCGCCAAGGCGGTTTGTTCAGAGGGAAAAATGGATCACCGGCTCACTTGATGATCGTTTCAACAGACGGTGCCTATGGATCCAAAAGCCAGTATGCACAGTGGTTTTCAGGGAGAACAGAATGCCAGATCTGTCGCTTAGGTCCGATGGCAGCGATGCGCGAGAACACCGTCGCGAATTAGAAAGGGGATTTCACAAAGCCCTCAGATGATTGTCAAGGGCCTCAGCAGGGGTCCTCCATCCGAGGGTTTTGCGTGGGCGTGTATTGAGTGCCAGGGCGACGGCATCAAGCTCGTTACGGGAGTGTCGGGACAAATCAGTACCTTTTGGGAAGTACTGCCGCAGCAGCCCGTTGGTGTTTTCATTCGACCCGCGTTGCCAGGGGCTATGCGGGTCGCAGAAGAAGATCCTCAGGCCTGTGTCGATGCGGAGTTGAGCGTGTTGTGCCATCTCAGCTCCCTGGTCCCAGGTCAGGGATCTGCGCAGCTGAGCAGGAAGCGTGTCGATCGTTGCAGCGATCGCATCGCGAACCGCCTCTGCACCATGTCCGGTCAGTGGGGGGCCGTTCTTGATCCGTGGCTGTTCTCCATGGCCCTGCATGCGGGGCAGGTGCAGCAGCAGGGTGAATCGGGTGGTGCGCTCCACGAGCGTTCCAATCGCTGAACTCTTGAGCCCCACGATGAGGTCGCCTTCCCAATGCCCCGGAATGGCGCGATCGTCAACCTCGGCCGGCCGCTGGGAAATCATGACCTCCGGGGTGAGGAAGTTCTTGCCGCTTGCCTGGCGCCTTGCGCGAGGAACACGTAGGGCACGCCCAGTGCGCAGGCACGCGACAAGTTCCCGTTTCAACGCTCCACGGCCCTGAACATAGAGAGCCTGATAGATCGCCTCATGAGAGATCCGCATCGACGCATCATCAGGAAAATCGATACGGAGCCGGTTCGAGATCTGCTCCGGGCTCCAGGAGGTCGCCCAAAGCCGGTCCTGACGACGACCATGCCTGCGGCCGATCCAGCTTGTAACAGGACCCGGCACGACATCACCGTTCGGGCGGGTGATCTGGCCAGAAAGCCGTTCCTGGACATACTTACGCAGGTGGCCGTTCCCGGCGAGCCTGGCAACTTTGGGACGTCTGGCGCGACGTTCAGCATGCCACTGTGCCGTTGTGGCCCGATAGGCCAACGCATTGCTGCGTGTTGAGGAATTACGGCGCAACTCTCGGCAGATGGTCGAGGCGGAGCGACCCAGCTCACGGGCAATGGCGCGGACTCCCAGATTCCTCGCCCAGAGGATGGCTATCTCCTCCCGCTCAGAAAAGGACAGGAAACGGCCCGAAGGCGGGTTCAGATCGATCGGAGGCATCCCGCCAGCATTGCGGAACCAACGCGTTCCAATCGCTTGAGGGATGCCCGCCTCGGATGCGGCATTCTCGCTCGATAACCCCTGAGCGATCGCCATCCAGAAAAGAACTCGATGCTTGTGCTGAGCTGTCGAGGGACGGCCAGGAGAGGGGATTTTCCCCCTCATCGAGCGAACGGCCATCTGCCGCTGATGCTTGCTCGTCATCCCAAAATCCCTCAGTGAATGAGGTGTTGCGACGACCACTTGAAACCGAGCTGACACCCCTGATCGGAGTGGAAGATCTGTGGCTTTCTCCCACCAGCAAGAGCCATCTCCAAGGCCTCCAGGCAGAATTCCGTGTCAAGGCTGCCCGTGAGTTTCCAACTGAGTACATGCCGGGAAAACAGATCCACAACAGCCACGAGGTAGAGGAAGCCTTTCCGCAGCGCGATATAGGTGATATCCGTTGCCCAAACCTGATCCACTTCCTTGACCTCCTTGAGGTCCACCAGGCAGGGAAAGCGCTCCGATGGATCAACTGGCACTGTGGTGCGTGGCTTCTGGTAGATGGCCCGTAGACCCATGCGCCGCATGAGGTTTCGCACGCGCTCACGGCTGATCGGGATCCCTTCTCTGGCCAGGTAGTCCACCATCCGGCGGCTGCCGCTGCAGGGATCCTCCAGATAGAGAGCATCGATCCTGGCCATGATCCGCAGCGTCGATTCACGCATCGGTGTGGGCCGGTAGTAGAGCGTGGATCGTGGCAGCCCCAGCAGCTCACACTGCCGGGTGATGCTGATCTCAGGGTGATCGTGGTCGACCAGCTTGCGCAGTTCACGGGCATCACAGCAGCTGAGACTTTTTTTTAAGCCACTCCAGCTCCATCTGGAGACGACCGATCTGCTGGAACAGCTCCGCCTCCTTGGCCTGTACATCCTCCTTGGCGTTGCTGCTCTTGCCTCGGCCTAACAGCTCGCTGGCGCCCTCCAGCATCTGCTTCTTCCACTGGCTCACCTGGATTGGGTGGATCGCGTGATCAGCGGCAATCTCCTGGAGCGTCTTGCGGCCACTGATCGCCTCCATGGCGACCCTGGCCTTGAACTCAGGGCTGTGGTACGGCGTTTGCTCAACTCCTTCGGAGAAGGCTTCGCCAACGGTAGGAGCCCCTTTCAGGGGCGGTGCCCCGCCTCAAAGGTTAACGATGGGGCTTGTCGAGAAAACCCAGACCAACTTAGTCTGTTGGCATCAGTCCCATGCGGTCGAACGGATCCGCTAAATTGGGTTATTGCTTTAACTCGTGCCTTCACCCCGCAGGTAGTTCAGCTTGGCAATAGTGTTCAGTATTGCTATTGCCTATTAATAACTTACTTTAACCACTGTGACTGTCTTTGAGCTACATCGTTTCCGATAAATGATAAAATTGTTTGTTCCTGCAATCAAATCAGTCAATAGACAAAGGAGCCAGGTTATCCCTACAGTACTTAATACACTGATTGGAATCACTGGTGGCTTGCTGGCGGGAGTATATCAAGCCCATGCTGCTAACTTTAACAATCTTGAGTTCCTCTCTGGATCGACACCAGGCAGTGAAGTGCTCAACCTAATCAGTCCAGGTCAGGTACTCAGTGGAAACACACCCTTCAGCTACAACACCATCAATGACCTCACCGGCGCCAAACTGGTTAGCAGCAATGGCGATCTCAATGACTTCACCCTTTCTGCAAATAGTGCAATTGGCTTCGGCGGATATGGACGTGTGGTACTGGGAGCTATAGGGTCGTCGTCTCCATTCCCTGCGGTAACTTCCGGAAGGGTAGGAGCCAGCCATGGCTACACCACCGGTGTTATCAGCAACAATCCAGGCACGATAACGGCGAATAGTTTCGAGTTACGCTTCAATGCCAACTTGGGCGTTACTGGGGCGTCTTTCGATTTTGCTAGTCTCAATACCGCTGGTACAACCTGGGAATATTCGGTGATCCAGTTCCTCGATTCACAGGGGAATCCATTCAGCTCTTTGATCAACACTGCGCTCACCTTCACTCCCGGGGCTGCCTCTCAATACGTTGCGGCCGGTGGCGGCTTTACTGGCCAGGCGGGCTTAGGCAACTATGTAGCGGCTTCAACCTCAACAGTGATCGGCGTAGGCTCGAACAGCACTCAAACGGGAATGAACGGCACAAACAACAATATCCCCAACTTAAGCTACATCGATGTCGGGCTTTCAACTGGCACCCAGATCGGTGGAATCCGATGGACGACCTACTTAGAGGATGTGCGCGGGACCGGCAACAGTACTACCAACCTCACTTCCGCCCTGGATGCTTTTACCATTACGGGTACCGTCACGCCTGTCCCAGGTCCATCACTACCAGGACTTGGGGTCGTAGTCATGTTCGGCTACATACGCAAGCTACGTAAACGCCTGTGTAAGATCAACTCACCTTCCCTTCAATCGCCCCCCTAACCGCAAGGCTAACTCGAATAGTCGATGTCAAACATTTTAGTCTCCGCTAACGCTCTCCATTTATAGCGCTGGTCCCCCCTCTGCCTGACAAGATGACGCCTCTCCATCCCGACCAACTTTTCCACCAGGGGGCTTGATGGAGCAGTTCAATGCACGGATACAGCGAGGCCGTCAAGGCTGATGTGAAAAGGCGGATGAGCCCGCCGCACCGGCAGAACGTGACCCGGATTTCAGAAGAGCTGGGCATTCACGTGATCACCCTCTTCAAATGGAGGAAGACCTGGCGGTTACAGGGGAAGGAGCAGTTCAAGACACGTTTCCAACAAGAATAGTAGTCGACATAATATTGCTGTTCACCACGTCAAATGCATCCGTCAGGTTTCTGGTCATGAACCTGGCGTAGCTACCCATGTGAACTTCCAGGGAATGTCCCCTCGCATCGGACAGCTGTTTGGGCTGTAAGCCCAGGCGGTGACCGTCGGCTGAATACCTGTGCCTGGAGGAGTAGGGGGTGAGCTGCTGCTTGTCCCGATCAGCCTCAGGCGCAATTGAACCCGACATCGGCAGGCGACGCAGTTTCGAAATTCACTGCAATGCATTGTCAGAGGACATCACCTACGTGTCCGTGGCACTCAGGTATCCGACCAGGCCTCTAGATGTGCTTTCTCACCAGGTCATTCAGCGATCAGCAGCCGCTGGAGGCATTGCTGAGGCGTGAGGCCACCGAGAGCCATGTGGCACCTGCTGCCGTTATAGATCCCCAGATAGCGGGGTAGCCAGCGGTTGCGTTCATCCGATGTTTGGTAGGCGATCACGTAAGCCCATTCCGCCAGGATGGTTTTGATGAACCGTTCGGCCTTCCCGTTGGTCTGCGGCGTGTAGGGCTTGGTGCGGATGGGCTTGAGATCCAAGGCGCGACAGGCTTTTCGCCAGTCTCCAGAGCGGTAGGAGGGGCCGTTGTCTGAGAGGATCCGCCGACAGGTGATCCCCTGCTCAGAGAACCAGCCGACGGCACGGGCCAGGAATCCAACGGTCGTCTCCTTCTGCTCATCAGCCAGCACTTCGACGTAGGCCAGGCGGGTGGCGTCGTCGATCGCGACGTGCACCTTTTCGTAGCCGGCACCTCGGGAGGAGCCTTGACGACGGTCGCCGGTGATGCGGTGGCCGACCCGCTCAAACCTGGCCAGCTGTTTGATGTCGACATGGATCATGTCCCCGGGGCGCTCCCACTGGTAGCGACGAACAAGACGTTTGGGGTCAAGGTTCTTCAGGCGTCCCAGGCCCAGGCCCTTCATGAGCCGACCAACGGTGGAGAGGGGCGCACAGAGAGCCCTGGCGATGCGGCGGAGCGTGCAGCGCTGGTGCCGCAGGTCTACAGCCTGCTGGAGTTGCTGCGGATCGAGCGTCCGCCGCTGGCTGCGGCGAACACTCCGTCGATCCGCCAGTGCCGCTACGCCGCCTGCTCGAAACCTGGAGAGCCACTTGTAGGCCGTACGCAGGCTGATCCCGGCTTGTGCTGCAAGGGCTTTGAGTGGCACGCCTTCATCGAGATGCCGGCGGATGAGCCGTTCCCGACTGATGGGTGTCAGTCGGGCCAGAGGGTGGCTATGCATGGTGTGTGAGGTCTTGGGACGGTGGTGACACTCCGACCCTGGCGACCTCACACCCCCTTGTCAGCTGAACAACGTGGTGGGACTACACATCTAGATGGCTCGATCCAAACGAACATGGCCTGCGTTGGTGCAGCGCCCAGGTTCACCCTCGGCGGCGGTGATGCTGCCGTTGAGACGATCGATGCTGAACAGAAGTACACCGCTTCCGGGCTGCAGGATTTGAATCTTCCAGCTGGCAACTTGAGCGAGCACCGATCGACGCTGCCCGCTGGTCGGCCAGAACGACAAACCTCTACCCGAGCCTTCGCTGAGGCTGAAGTCAACGAGGGTTCCTAGGCCCCCGACGGAGGCGGGCGGTAACGAGCAGATCATGTCGATGGGGGCCGCCAGGGCCGGTAGGCCAAGGAGAAGCGGCATCCATATCAGCAGAAGGGCCTTGAGCTCCGGCCGGAAGCGGGCGCTCATAAACCGGGGCTCGACGGTGGCGAGGTTGGCGGGTGCCATGGGCCTAGGGGGCAATTGTGGTGAGGGATGACGATGCCACCTGCCCAAACCGGTGATGAGGGAGAGGTGAGAACGACTTTCACCTGATGATGAGGTGAAACAACAGTAAAGACTGTCAGGCGACAGCGAAAAAGGACCTCGTCCTGCTGTTCTCGATCGGGCATAGAGGCAGGTGGAGGGACGGATGAAGTGCTGTCTTACTTCACCTTCTGCCTCCAAGGTGTGTTTCCTTGCGCCCAATGGCGCCAGCTCCACCACGCTTGGCAGCATCGGGCTCACGATCGGCGAGAATACAGCCGTACTATTCTCTTCTTCATGGACGGCTGGCTCCAGCAGCCCAATGGCCGCAATGTCCTCCGCTTCCACCGTGATCCTGCTGCTCGCTACAAGGCCTACGTGTTCATCGATCGAGGGGAGCCGATTCCCGGTCAGCCAGCCCTGCTGAAGCGGCGAGAGAGGCTCTCCCGGAAGTGGGCGGTCGAGCAGTGGCAGAAGTTACTGAAGGCGGGCTGGAGAAGGGTGGAGCCACAGTGGTAGTTCAGATCACCCCAACTGGGCTGATGGCATCCGGCACCGCAAGCAACAGATCCAGCACCTGTCGCACTGCAGGCTCACGGTCAGGGTTGTGCACCGCCGTGAAGACCCCGGCCGTAATGCGGGCCTCGATCTCTTGAAGGCTGACCGTGCTGTCCATCAAGAGCTGGATGGAGATATCAGAGGTGGTGAGAGGCATCGGTCAGGGGTAGCTGGTGACAGTGTTCCCACTTTTCTTGGGTTGGACCCTGAGATGAGCGTGGTGGCCCTGACTCAATGAACCCACCCAGAAGGAGACCAGAACCTAGGGGTTTCCCTCAGCCATAATTCGTAGTGCTAAGGGGCGCGCTGCAGTATTGGCAACACTCCTAGGTACAGCCGATCTCGCCCCAGAGGTAGAACGATCTTCCTTGTGATGGGTAAACGCAACGGTCTTGAACTAGATTAGAATCGTGGCCTACTGACCACCCAACTCCCAATTCCCACACGTAAAAGACGACGCTCCCAATGCTGGAGCAGAAGGGAATGAGTTGCTCTACATACTTCCTGGCGAGCTGTGGGCTACTGGTGAGGGCTTGATTGGCGTTGTGTGCCTTCTGAGTAGCCTGCTGCCTTCGTGACCACTGCGTATTCAGGTTGAAGACTATTCGCTTCTGCCTCACTGAAATGGGCGAGGAGGCAGCGGGACTTTCCGATAGTGGTGAATATATTTGCACATTCTGTAAATCTCCGCCTAGGAGTTTGTTGCCGATAAAGCAGGGGCCCGCCGGTCACGGCAAACTCGGCCCTGAGTCGAAGCGATGAGGCCCCCTTCTTTCGTTTCTAGGGTCTTTCGATTTGTGTTTGAGCCAATCCTGAGTGCCATCGCCAGGGTTTGGCCATGCCCCTCATCCCGTTGCCGCCACCAGCGCCTGTTGCTGTGATCGCCTGAACCTGAACAACTTCAACAGGTTGTGGGTGGCGGCGATCAGGTGCCATTCGCCGCTCACCTTCTCAATGCCCTTCAACAGAAAGCGGCGTAGACCGCGGGCTTCCTTGATCTGCCCGTTCACCGGCTCCACGATCGCCTTGCGCTGGGCGTAGATCTTGGCGCCCTTCTTGCTTCTGATCTTGCGGGCCATGCGGGCTTTGGCATCGGCGTTCCTGGGCAGCGGTCCGCATTTCGGCGGGGGCGGCTGGCCGTGGGGCAGCCGGCCGGTGGCGATGTAGGCATCAATGCCCTGATCAGCGCATGCGTTGGCGTTGTTATCGCTCCAGTAGCCCGCATCCATCGTCATCACCGTGGGCAGGGCACCGGCGCTGGCGGCGATGCGTACCAGCATGGGTTCCAGATGCTCGACATCCGGCGGCTGGTTGCTCACCCCGACCGCCACGATCACCTGGTAGTCGCTGTCCACCGCCAACTGGCAGTTGTAGCCCTGGATGTAGTGGCTATCTGACTTCATGAGATGGCTGTCGGCGTCGGTGAAGTTCCGCTGGGTTTTGTTCTGCGGTGTGCCATCGGCCCTTCTCGCCAGACCACGGCGTGGCATCGCCTCAGGCGCCAAGGGCTCCAGATCCGGCGGTTCCACATCGGCGATCTCGGCAGCCTCGATTGCCTTCTCACGGGCCGCCCTGGCCTTGGCTGCTGCTGCCTCGGCTTTCTTGTCAAGATCGGCCTTCTCGGCTGCCGGTGCATCCGATTCCCGGGCGGCAGTGGCTTGGGCCTTGGCCTCTTCTGCTTCCTCGTGCCGCTGACGTGCTGCTGCTGCGGCGGTCTCCGCTTCCATCTCCTTGCGGGCCTGGCGGATCCTGGCCAGGCGGTCCTGACGCCGCCTCAGTTCATCGAGGAGCTCACTGCCCAGCTTCCCCTTGCCGTAGCGGCGATCCTCCTGGGCATCAAGGATCTCGGCCTTGCGCATCAAGGCATTGATCTCTTTCTCCAGCTGCTTCTCCGCCCTGAGCATGCGCTCGTGGCTCATGGCTTTGTGCATGGAGGCATTGGCCTGCACCTTGGTGCCGTCCAACGCCACATGGCCCAGGCTCACAACCCCGGCCTTCTGGCACAGGCGCAGGATCTGAACAAATAGACCCCTGAGGGAATCGAGGTTGCGGCGACGGAACTCACTGATCCGTGTGTGGTCCGGCTGCTGGTTGCCCGTCAACACCCGAAAGGCCAGATCCTCGTAGCAGGCGCGCTCGATCTTGCGGGAGGAGACGATGCCCACGCAGTAGGCGTAGAGCAGCAGCATGGTCATCATGCGCGGATCAAAACCCTTCTCACCGCGTGGATCCTTGGCCTGAGCGGGGATCAGGATGGAGGAGAGATCCAGCTCAACCACCAAATCCAGCAGGAAATCCACCTGGTGATCAACCGAGAGCCAGTCACGGGGTTGTGGCGGCAGCAGGGTCGTCTGCTCCGGCTACCAGGGGCGGAAGGACTTTGGCTTCTGCATGCCCAATTCTCGTGGGCAGATCCATTGCTGCCACTGGGATCTGGGCAGATTCGTGGGCGTCTGTGGAGAGCTCGGCCGCTGATCCATGCGCGACAGGCTCCGAGTTATGGGGAACGGGCCAAGCCGGAGCGCTCAGGCTCATCGGGTCCACCGGAATGGTGGGGTAGGGCGATGCCCTCGACAAAGGGGAGCGGAGTGGATCGCGTACCGATTGCCAGCGCTTGGGGAATCCGGGCGGTGGAATCACAAGAGCGATTAGAGAGGCGGCTGGAGGCGGGTCTTCCCATCGTCCGCCCCGCGGCAAGGACGGTGCAAGTCGGCCTGACGGCCGACCCTTGCCATGCGGTGCGGCGGTAGGGGCGTCCCGCCTGCGCGCCAACTGGCGTCTGCTGCCATGCCCCGTCCCATCAACAGCGGCACCGATCCCGTGCTGCTCCTGCTCAGCTGCCGCGAGGCCATCCTCGCCGTTCTCTTAGCGGCCGAGGCCACAAGGGCCCATGGAGCTCCCTTTTCAGCCACTGAACGGCACTTCCTGCGGCAGGTGGCGCTGCCGGTGATCGAGCAATTCCTCAGCCGCATCCAGCAGATCCGCAGCGAGCAGGAAAAGCAGCAGTGGGAGCGCTTTGCGGCAGCCCCGCGTGAGGAGGCCGGGCCCTCCAGCGGCAGCTGAGCCGGCGCCCGCTGCCCATTGGGCCTACGGGTTGTAAATCAGCGATTGACAGCGGGTGCTGGCAGCCGCTCAAGCAGCAGCTCCAACTTGCGGTCCTGTTCCTGCAGCACTCCCAGGAAATGTGCAGCGGACACGCCCAGCACGGCAAGCCAGGCCAGGGAGGTCAACAGAACAGCCCGCAGAACTCCAGAGGCAGCCACTGCAGCAGGAGCAGGAGCAACAACCGTTTGGCTTGCCTTCTCTGCAGACTTGTCCTCCACTTGCAGATTGAGGACGAGCTTCAGCACCGCTTCCGGCGTCACCGGGACGATGGCGGAACCCGGTGTTGGTGATCGCGTGGTCTCCAGCAGTTCCTGCCGGCAGCGATGCAGTCCGCCGCCTGCCCAAAACAGCCCCCAGGCTTTGGTGTTGCGTTGCAGCACCACCCAACGCTTTGGTCTGGCGTCGTTACGCGCCAGCTGGCAGGCTTTGACCAGCGACCAGCTCCGGCCAGCCGCCACCGAGGGATCGGCCTCCAGCAGCAACCTGCCGTGGGGATCACAGGTGAAACCGGTCACCACTTTCAGCGCAAAGACGTCGACGATCTGGCATTGGACAGATCGCTGAGCCTCGCTCCACTCCGGTGCCACGAACAACAAGGCGCCACCGTGCCGTCGCAGGCAGTTTCTGACGAGCTGGTTTTCCTGCACCGTGACCCTGCACCAGTGGCAATCACGCTAGGGAAAGTTGTTCGTCGCACCAACCGCAGTGGAGGCCTTGACGTCAGCCGTAACAGAGCTGCACGCTCGCCTCATTCTTCGTCGTCGACCGCACCAGCAGGAATCAGCCGGATCTGCTTCTTACCCAGCTTGATCTCGAATTCATCGCCAGGCTTGAGGTCAAGTAGGGCTGTGTAGGCCTTGCCCACCAGCAAATTTCCGTTGAACTGGATTTTGGCGGTGTAGCTCAAACTGCGCCCACCACTGCCGCGTCCTTTGCTAGTGCCATCACCAAAGCTGAGGCCTTTGGCCTCCAGCAGGGCCTCGTAGAAGGCCGTGAAGTTCAGGCGCTCACTGCCATCTTTCTTGGTGCTCACGTAACCGGCAGCTCGCACCAGATCAGATTTGGAGCCATCTCCAAGTTCTTTGACTTTGGCGAGCAGATCAGATCCAACAAGGGCCATCGATGTAGAGCAAGAATGGAACCAACATAGCAAGATGGAAGAGGGTTTTGGCGTAAAAGGTGCGGCCAACCGTCATCTCAAGGGCGCAGACTTTCGCAGGCTTCCCCATCGCCGTTGCCATCGAGATAGCTGTGACCCTGGCGCAGCAGTTCCTGGGCCAGGGCATAGGAGCCGATCTCGCTGCAGCGATAGCGGCGGCCGCCAGGAACGGATCTGGAATCAGCAGCAGATCCCGATGATCTTCTACTGCGTCGGAAGTCCCAGGGCCTGGTGATTCCGCCAGGCACCTTCCACACCCCATAGCGGCGCCGGTTGGCTCTGAATTCGGCATCGAGATAGGCCTTCTCGTCGCAATGGCCCAGGAACTTCCGATACGCAAAGGCCATCCCGTCTTCCACCATCGCCAAGTTCAAGTTGACCTCCCCGATCACTTCGGCCACGGTGCGGCCATAGCGATCCACGGTCTGAGAAAGGAGGTTCACCTTGCTGCCGATCTTCAACCGGCTCTGCAGATAGCTGCGGGCCTGTTCGCCATAGGGAGCCTGGGCCATCTCGGGCGCATCAATGCAGGCCAGCCGCACCGTGATCCGCTGCTGACCCTGTTGAACGCGGATGGTGTCGCCATCACCGATCGAGAGCAGCGTGGCGGAAGCCTGTTGGTTGGCCTGCGCGGTGTCGGCGGAGAAAACGTTGCCCCACCCAGCGATGAACGCAGCGGCACCGATCAGCAGCCACCTGATCAAAGGGCGAGCACAGGTTCGATCTGCTCCAGCAGCGCTGGCAATTGCTCGCTCAACGTGATCCACACCTCTTCGAGGTCCACTCGGTCATAGGCATGGATGAGTACGTCCCGCATCCCGGCCATCTCCCGCCAGGGGTATCACGGTCCCTTGGCTCGATCACAGGGGAATGGCGTCCCGCTCAGCAAAAGCCAGGACGGCTGGCTTGAGATTGCGGCGGCGAATCAAATCCACGCGGCAGTGCAACGTGTCTTCCAAAGCCAGCTTCAGGGCGATGCGCTCCAGCAGACCCGTGCGCGGGGGCAGATCCACCAGGAGATCCAGGTCACTGTCGGCTCCTGCCTGATCACGGGCCACCGAGCCAAACGCCGCCACATTGCTGGCGCCGTGTGCCGTCGCAATCTCCCTGATCCTTGGAGCCTGAGCCAGCAGGTCGTCGAGGCGCATGGCAACTCAGAAGCCGTGGTCAGCCTAAGAGAGACAGCTCAGCTCGGCACGTCTACGCATGGCCTTGTCAGGGCCTAACTCAGTTCCAATGAGAAGGGCGCCCCGTGTCGAGCGCCCTACTGCTGCGCAGAAGCCAAGGGCTAGGGCCGGTTGCAGGGCTTGGTGAAGTTCTCTGACCTCGATGGCTGATGAAAAGCCGTTGCCGTTCTCGGAAGCGAGCTGATCCAGCCGCCGTGACCCATCGAAAGGCAGCCGGATCTGCCGCTCCCGATCGATCGGTGTCAGCCGGAAAGGCTGGTTGACACGGACGGCCAAGCCGCAGCGGCCTCGATGATCGCCGTGGTGGAGGCCTCCACGGCTCTAGCCACCTCCCGAAGGGAGGGATCGGCCGAGAGGCTGGCGAGCATCGCCTCGGGGCGGATCATGCCGATGCGGGTCTGGCCGGCTTCGGTGTAGATGGAGATCCTGCAGGGCAGAGCCATGTTGAGCGCCATCGTGGTGCTGAGCACCGCGGCGGCCTGCTGGGGGTTGCACACCTCGAAGATGCGGCACTGTTCCGGGAACGGCAGGCCTTTGCTGCGCAGGGTGTTGCCCAGATCATGCACGGCCAGCACGCCGAAGCCCTGATCCAACACCGCCTCCTGGAGGGCGGCACTGGCCTCCTCGAAGGATTTCGGCGTGTCGAGGATGAAGAACTGATCCATCGGTGGCGTCAAGGCTTGCCGTACCAGCTGCGATACCACTGGGACATTTGCTGGATTTCATCGCTCTGCACCCGCAGCATGGCCTGCTGCAACTGACGTAGCTCCGGGTGCTGGCTGTTGGTCTGAGCCATTGACGCCATCATCACGCCCATTTGATGGTGGGGAATCATCTGTTCGATGAAGGCGCGATCGAAGTCAGGGGCGGTGCTCAGGGCGGTCAGGTTCGTACCCATGTTGCCCATGAATCCACCTCCCATTCCCATTCCCATAGGCCCCATCCCGCCCTGCCAGCCCCAGCTCGAGCCAGGCCCCCAGGGCGACACCCCCTGGCCGTACCACTCCTGGTACCAGGCGCGCATCTGGGCGTTCTCCTTGGTCTGACTGGCCTTGATGCTCTTGGCGAGGGCCTTGATCTCAGGCCTGCGTGACTTCGTGAGAGCGAGATCAGCCATGGCGATCGCCCCGTCGTGGTGCGGGATCATCATCACGATGAACTGCTGATCTGAGTAGCCCATCCCCATCTGGCCAGGTTCCCCCATGCCTCTGCCAGAACCAGGCATCCATGAACTACCCCTGCTCTGAGACCACGACGGGCAACCCGTCAGCAGGGTCAAGGAGAAGGCCCCTGCAGTGGCAAAGGCCAGGAGGGCCGGTCTCCAGGCTCTGGTCTGTTTGGAATCGTTTGCCATCTGAGCTGCACCTTCGTCTTGAACCTCTGCTTTCAAGCTCGCCACGCACAGGGACGGTGACGCTGATCAGGTGAGAAGGTTCACTCTTGTGCTTCAGCCAGCGATGGGGAGCTTCACAGAGAAGACACTTCCGGAACCAACGCTTGAGGCCACAGAGATCTGTCCGTGATGGCGGCGCACAATGGCCGCCACGATCGAGAGTCCAAGGCCGGTGCCGCCCTGACGACGGGAGCGACCTGGATCACTGCGAAAGAAACGATCGAAGATGCGTCGTTGATCCGCCGGGGTGATGCCAATACCGCTGTCCTGTACTTGCAGCAGCCCATGGCTTCCCTCTCGCCTCACTCTCAGAACCACTTCTCCACCCGTAGGCGTGTACTGAATTGCGTTGAGGAGCAAGTTGGATACGAGCCGATAGAGATCAGGCTCCACTCCCAGCACGTCAAAGTCGTCTGCACCACCCACCAGGTGCAGCTGCACGCCTGCCGCCGCCGCCGCCTCGCTGGTCTCCTCCACCAGGTCGCGCGCGATCTGCGCCAATGGACACGGCTGCGGCGCCGAAGCTGCCTCAGGTCCATCGAGCCGGGCGAGAAGCAGAAGGTCGCTGATCAAGCGGCTCAGCCGTTGCCCCTGCCCAGTGACCACGGCCAGCGTCTGATCCAGTCTCTGGTTAATGGCGATCGGGTCAGCTGACTGCTGCGACCTGTGGGCGTCCACCACGGCCAGCAGGTTGGTCAGAGGTGCGCGTAGTTCGTGGGCCGCATCGGCGGTGAACTGCTCCTGCTGCCGGTAGGCCGCCAGCAGCGGCCGCATCGCCAGGCCCGACAACCACCAGCTGGCCAGGGCTGCCACCAGCAGCGCCAACACCACGATCGTTTGGGCCGACCACCACAGCCGTTCCCGCTCCGCATCGAGCCCGCGCAAGCTGCGCCCGATCTGCAGATACCCCCAATCCAGTTCCTTCTGATCTGTGCCTGGCTGCCCTGGCGTGTCGGAGCGGTGCAGATGGATCGAATACTGCAGGAAGCGCTCCTTTGCTTGTTCCTCCACCACGGTCCAGGTGGGGCCAGGGCTTGGCCCCCTGGCTTTTGGTGATCCAGGGGAGTGAGCGATCAGAACGCCACGGGGATCAAGCAGACGCAGGTAGAAGCGCTCCGAATCAGTGATGCTCACGGCATGGCGCGGCAGCAGCGAAGCGGGTGCCAGACAGGGATCACCCACCAGGCAAAGACCGGGGAGAACCGAGGCGAGCTCGGGAGAGGGCCTGGCTTCTGCAGGCAGCAACGGCTTGAGGCTGTCATGCAAGGTGCCGGCCAGAGTTTCCACCTCGCTCTCGAGGGCCGACCAGTTGGCGCGCATCAACAGTCCAAACATCCCGTAACCCGCGCCATAGAGGATCACCCCGATCACCACCAGGTAGGCAGCCGCCAGCCGCAGACGACTGCGGGGAATGGGACCAAGCTTGAGCATGGGGCGCTTCCCTCGCTAGGGCTCCGGATCGAAGCGATAGCCCTTCGAGGGCACGGTGTCGATCGGAGAGGGCAGCCCGTGACTGGCGATCTTGCGCCGCAGCAGCCGCACCTGGGCAGCGACCACATTGCTGATCGGATCCTCATCGAGCGACCAGAGCTGGGCGCGCAAGCGTGATCCCGGGATGATTTCGCGGGGATGCTCCATGAAGTAGCCCATCAGCTGGAGTTCCTTGGCAGACAAAGCGATCGTCGTGGTTCCAAGCGCCTCCTCGACGCTGAGGCAGCCTTCAGCTGGATCGAGAACGTAAGAACCAGCGCGGAGCACAGGCTCGCGGTAACTGGGCTGGCGCCGATGCAGCGCCCTGATCCTTGCCAGTAGTTCCTCCATCGCAAACGGCTTGCTCAGGTAGTCGTCGGCGCCGGCATCGAGGCCCTGAACCCGGTGCTTGGTGTCGGCCAGGGCCGTGAGCATCAGCACCGGCAGATCGAGTCCGGCCCCACGCAGGCGCCGGCAGAGGTCAACTCCCGTCAGACCCGGCAGCATCCAATCAACGATCGCCAGGTTGTACGTGGCTAGATCGCTGCGGAGCAAACTCCATGCCCCCAGGCCCTCAGCAACGTGATCAACCACATGCCGCTCGGCACTGAGCACGGCCTGGATTGCAGCGGCCAGCTCGGCCTCGTCCTCGACCAACAGGATGCGCAGGGGCATGGGCCTGGGTCATGGGGCGGCGGGTGACGCTGATCCTAGTGAGAACAGGCGGTTTCACCTGTTTTTCATCCCACCTGCGGCATCCTCGGCGAGTCCTTGTCCTGCCTTTGCGGCAGCAGCAGCATGCACGCATTACTTCTGGCCGGCAGCCTCAGCCTTGGAACGCTGGCCCTCGGCAGCGTCAGCCCGGCCCTGGCCCATGTGGGGCATGGCGATGAGTTTCAGCAGACGGGGGACGTGCGCCAGGTGAAGGCGAGCACGGAGATCGATTCGCTGCTGGGAATCACCACCGCAGCAGCCACAGAGGCTGGTGGTGTTGTCACCATTCCCGTCGCCGCCGTGGTGGATGCGGATGGCAAGCCGCTGGTGTTCGTGAAGTACGGCTCCAGCTATGACCCGGTCTTCATTCAGACAGGTGCCAGTCAGGGCGATCAGATCGCAGTGACTGACGGCGTGACAGTTGGCGAGAAGGTGGTGAACCAGGGTGCACTCTCTCTCTACGCCGAGTCCAAGAAGAGCCAGAGCGCAGCAGCAGCCAGCGGAGAAGGAGCCACAACGGCAGCGGCAACCCCAGTGGCCGCCACCGCGGCAGAAGCGGCTGGTCTCAACCCCTTGGTGATTGGTGCCGGTGCCGCAGTGCTGGTGGTTGGCGGGGTGGTGGTGGCCTCGCGCCTGGGCAAAAAGAACTGACCCCCGAACCCCTCGTTCTCTCCCGCTCCTCAACTCGATTTCATGCTCAACCGCCTGCTCAACCAGACGCTGCGGACCTCGATCACCAGGAGATGGTTGGTTGTTGTTGCCGCCATCTTGATCACCCTCTGGGGCCTTTCCATCCTGAGCCGGATGCCCCTCGATGTCTTTCCCCAGTTCGCCCCACCACAGGTGGATGTGCAGACCACAGCCGATGGTCTCGCGCCCGAGGAAGTGGAGTCACGCATCACCGTGCCGATCGAATCGGCCGTCAATGGTCTGCCGGGTGTGAAAACGGTGCGCTCGTCTTCCAAGGTCGGACTCTCAATGGTGCAGGTGGTCTTTGATCAGAACGCCGATATCAACCGGGCTCGTCAATCGGTGGCGGAGCGCCTTGGGCAGATCTCCTCGGTACTTCCAGCCAACGCCGGCAAGCCGGAAATCTCTCCGCTGCTTTCCCCTCTCGGCACGATCCTGCAGTACGCCTTCACCGTCAGCGAGGACGGCTCCACCACGCCGATGGAGCTCCATCGCCTGGTAGTCAGGACCTTTCGCAACCAGATTCTGTCCATTCCAGGGGTGGCCCAGGTCAGCTTTTACGGCGGCGATGAGCCCCAGCAACAAGTGCTGATTGATCCAGAGGAGCTGCAGCGTCGCCAGATTTCGCTGCAGGCCGTTGCTGATGGTGTGGCTGGCGCCAGCGCCATCACCCCCGGCGGTTTCCTCGTCGGCGGAGGCCAGGAAAGGCTGATCCGACCGTTCGGCCAGGCCACCGATAGCAAGGATCTGTCGAGCGCGGTGGTTGTTGACCAGACAGGCAGAAGCGTGCCACTGACGGCTGTGGCCGAGGTACGGCGTGCCCCGGCTCTCAAGCGCGGAGACGGCAGCTTCAACGGCAAGCCGGCGTTAGTGCTGATGATCAACAAACAGCCCGACATCGACACTCCCAAGGTCACCCGTGAGGTGGAGGAGCGAATCGCCGCCCTCAGCCAGACCCTGCCGAGTGACATTCAGGTCAAGCGCACCTTCCGTCAGGCCAGCTTCATTGATACAGCGATCAATAACGTCAGTGGTTCGCTGATCGAAGGCATCGTGATCGTCTCGGTGGTGATGGTGCTGTTCCTGATGAACTGGCGTACCGCCGTCATCACCCTCAGTGCCATCCCCCTGTCTTTGTTGATCGGCTTGATGCTGATGCGTGCCTTCGGGCTGGAGATCAACACCATGACCCTCGGTGGGTTGGTGGTGGCGATCGGCTCGGTGGTCGACGACGCCATTGTCGACATGGAGAACTGCTACAGCGGCTTGCGCCGCAACCAGGCCGCCGGTCGGCCCAGCAATCCCCTGCAGGTGGTGTTTGACACGTCGGTGCAAGTGCGCCAGCCGGTGATTCTCTCCACCGTGATCATCGTGGTGGTCTTCGCGCCGATCTTCAGCCTGTCGGGGGTGGAAGGACGGATCTTCGCGCCGATGGGCCTGGCCTATCTGTTCTCGATCGTGGCCTCCACCCTGGTGGCGATCACGCTCACGCCTGCGCTCTGCGCGATTCTCCTGGCCAGGGCCCAGCTTCCAGCGGAGAACACCTGGATTGCGGACCGGGCGGAGCGGCTCTACCGGCCGCTGCTGGAGATCGCATTGGTTTCACCCAAGCGGGTGCTCTCCGTTGCCCTGGTGGCCGTCGTGGTGGCCTTCACCATCCTGCCCAGCCTTGGGCGGGTCTTTCTGCCGGAGTTCCGCGAGAAGTCCCTGGTGAATTCGATGGTGCTCTACCCCGGCGTGTCGCTGGAGATGACCAACCGCGCCGGCCTCGCACTCTCCAACACCCTGATGGCCAGCCCCCTGTTCGAGTGGGTGCAGGTGCGGGTTGGCCGGGCCCCCGGTGATGCCGACGGTGCTGGGGTGAATCTGGCTCATGTGGATGTGGAGCTGAGTGATCAGGCCATGAACAACCGTGAGGAGAGCATCAGACAGCTGCGTGAAGCATTCCTGAAGCTGCCTGGGGTAGCCCCAAACATCGGTGGCTTTATCTCCCACCGTATGGATGAAGTGCTCTCGGGTGTGCGCAGTGCGATCGCCATCAAGATCTACGGCCCCGATCTCGGCGAGCTGCGCAGGATCGGCGAGCAGGTGCGTGACGCCATTGAGCCGATTGAGGGGGTGGTGGATCTGCAGCTTGAGCCGCAACTGCCTATCGAGCAGGTGCAGATCCGCTTCGACCGCCAAGCGGCAGCGGTGCTGGGTCTGAATGTTCAACAGCTCTCTGAGGCCTTGGAGATTGCCCTCAACGGCAAGGTGGTAGGGCAGGTGATGGAAGATTCCCTGCCCACTGATGTGCTCGTGACGGTGAAAGCAGGAGCACGCGACAACCTCGACGCCATCCGTTCCCTTCCAATCGCTACTCCTTCCGGAGTCACAGTTCCGATCGGCAGCATTGCCCGGGTCGACAACGGCCTGGGGGCCAACATCGTGAACCGGGAGGATGTCTCCAGGTTGATCGTGGTGTCGTCCAACGTCAGTGGACGGCCGCTTGGCCCAGTCGTCAAAGACATTCAGAAGGTGATCGATTCCACCATCACTCTGCCCAGCGGCTACCTGATCCGTTATGGCGGACAGTTCGAATCCGAGGAGCGGGCCACCGCCAACTTGGTGCTCTACAGCCTGCTGGCAGTTGTGGTGATCGGTGTGCTGATGTTCATGTCGGTTCAATCACTCCCGGCAACGATCGCCATCCTCATCAACCTGCCGCTGGCCCTCGTCGGTGGCCTTGCCGCCATCCTGCTGAGTGGCGGTGTGCTTTCGGTGGCCTCGCTGATCGGCTTCATCACCCTGTTCGGGGTAGCGGTTCGCAATGGCCTGCTTCTGGTCGACAACTACAACCGCCGTCATGCGCAAGGAATAGAGCTCAGAGAGGTGATCCGCGCGGGCAGTCTTGAGCGTCTCAATGCAATTCTGATGACTGCCCTGAGCTCGGCTCTGGGCATGTTGCCGCTGGCCCTGGCCTTCGGGGCAGGCAACGAGATCCTCCAACCCCTGGCGATTGTGGTGCTCGGGGGGTTGATCACCTCTACCGGCCTCACTCTGCTAGTGCTCCCGGCTCTTTATGCCCGCTTCGGTAGCTGGTTGCTGCCGGCCACCGGAGTGCACCGGCGTGATGACGCTCAAGAACATTCTTTAGAAACCGTATCACCGCCGATTCTTGTCGCTAAGCAATGACGAACACCCCGAATTCTCCCTCCGGGGAAGAAGACCAGCAAGGCAAGCGGAACGGAGTTCTCCAGTTCCTCGATTCTGCAACGGTTCAATCCAGTCGGCCATGGCTGCTGCCCGTGGGGGCTGGCCTTGCCCTGGCGGTGGCTTTCGGCCTTGGCCGCTGTTCTGGCACTAGCCCACAGATCACTACCCCCTCAGACCCGAGCCAAACCGATACCAGCCAGGTCAGGGAGGGCAAGCCGATGGAGGGCGTGAAGATGAGCGAGGCCCAGTTGCGCAGCTTCGGCATCGAGCTGATCGAGCCGGAGCGAAGCAGTGGCGCCGAACGTCCGATCTCAGGTTTCGTTGAAGCTGCAGTAGGTGGCAGTTCCGCGGTGGGCGTGCCGGTAGCTGGTCGAATCCGCAAGCTGCTTGTCGCGCCCGGTGATGCTGTTCGTGCCGGGCAGCCGATTGCAGCGGTCGTCAGCCCTGAAGCGGCGATGATCTACGCCGAACTGGAAGTATCGCGGGCCCAGGCCAAGCTGGTTGACGGCCAGTATCGCCGCATGCTGCCACTGGCGAAGAAAGGCTATCTCCCCTGGCAGGAGTTAGAGAACAAACGTATCGAGATCGTGCGCGCCAATGCCGAGGTTCGAGCCGCCGCCGCCAAGGCCAGCACTGCGGACTCACCAGATGCATCGGGAAATGTTCTTTTCAAGAGCCCGATCAGCGGCCAAGTGACGGCCGTGAAGATGTTGCCTGGTAGTTTCGTGCAGGCCGGCGAAGTGGTAGCCGAAATCAGTAATCCTGGCGCAACGGAACTCCACTTTGTTGTGACACCGATTCTTGGTGAAAGCATCAAAGTCGGGGAACTGCTGCGTGTGACAGCAGGATCGCGTGAATTCCAGGCCCGGGTCACCAGTGTGGGCAGCGGCGGCAGCGGAGCTAATCGTGGCACTCTGTTGCGGGCGCAGCCGATCAACGCCACGACACCGCCGGCGGGAACGGCGGTGACGGCTTTTCCTGTGGTCAATGCCGCCGACATTCGCCTCACGGTGCCTTCAGGAGCTGTTCAGACCCTGAACGGCAGCCCAGTGGTCTTTCTCTACGAAAAGGGTGTGGCCAGGCCTCTATCTGTGGCGATTGGGAAGCAGACAGGAGGCCGCACGGAGATCCTCTCGGGCCTCAAGGGAGGCGAAACTCTTGCCGGCTCAAACACCTATGTGCTGAAGACCGAGCTGGAACGCAGTCGCCCCTAGGCCTCAGGACAGTCGCTCCATACCTACCCAGCGCAGAGCAGGGATAGGTGTAAACCATCGATCCAGTTCCATGCCAACACGACAACCACGTTTTTTGATGCTCTGGCTGCCGGTAGCCATTGCTGGCATGTTCGCCGGCCCTGAGCTGGCCGTTGCACGGACGCCTCCATCGCCCCTTTGGTTTAAGCCTCTCACCGTCGAGCCCAGCCCGATTGCCGGCAGGTTGAAGGAGCGACTTGGAGTGCTTGAGGGGCAACTCAGCAGTGAGGCGAAACGTGTGGACCTGGAAACCGCCCTGCGTTCCGGGCTGGAGAACCAACCCGAGCTGGCCATGGCCTATGCCGAGATCCAGGGAACGGAATGGCGGCTCGTGGCAGCTCGAAGGCAGTGGTCTCCCACGATCCAGCTTTCCGCCAGTCCCTTGGTCGGCCTGAATGCGTCCACGGAGTATTCCCAGCCTCTGATTCCCATCGGCCCCCAGGCGGCCGGTGCCACCGGGCCCAATGAGATCGTCCAGTTGGCAGGGGTCGAGTGGACCTTCTTTGACCCCGCTCGCGGGCCCACAATCCGCTCCGCGGGCGCCGAGCTCGAAGCTAAAAAATTCCTGTTCGACATCCGTGCCAGAGACCTGCTGCTGAGGCTCCAGACGCGCTACGTCGATCTCCAGGCGATGCTCGAAAAGATTCAGACACATCAAGAGATCTATATCTTCACCACCGAGCAGGTTATGCGCAGCGAGGCGCTCTTCAATGCCGGCTTGCGCAGCATTGCTGATGTTGAACAGATCCGCACTGCCCAACTCGAGCAACTCCAGCAGCTTTTACGAGCCTATGAAGAACTCTTCACTGACTCTGCCGAACTGGCTGGAGCCATGGCGCTGCCTGATGTGAAGTTCGTGCTGCCGTCCGAACCGCTGCAGCCCAGCGAGGCTTGGCCGCTGGACCGCGAACAGACACTTCAGCAGGCCTTGGCCCTGCGCGAGGAAATCCAGGCAAGCCTGGCCCAGGCCAGTGGGGCCTCCTGGGAGGCGAGCGCCTTACAAAATCAATATCTGCCCAAACTCTCCCTCTCGGCAGCTGCCGGCATCAACCGGCTTTCCAGAGGAAATTCGGAAACTGCCACCCTGGACGGTGCCGTTGGACTCGGATTCAGCTGGACCCTCTTTGATGGTGGGCTCCAGCGTGCTGCTGCCAACAGTCGCCGATCGGAATCGTCCCAATGGCAAGCGGAGGCAGCTCAGCAGCGGCTGCAGATCCGCAAGCAGGCGGTCGCCACCCTCGCACGCTATGCAATTTCGCAGCTGGCGATCGAAAGTGCGGAAGCCAGAATCAGAAGCTCACGGGCCGCTCTTATCGCCGTCGAATCCCGGTACGAGCTTGGGGTGACAGACATGACCACCGTGCTTGACAATCTGCGCAGTGCAGAGCGGGCCGCCGTGGATCGAATCGATGCGATACACAGCCACAACACTGCAGTCGCCAGCCTCTACCGCTATTCGGCCCAATGGCCTGCGAGCACCTTGCCGCTGGTTGAAACCCGCAAGGGCTCAGCATCTATCCGGCCAGAGCCATACAGTTCACCTTAGGGGCAACAAACACAGCATGCATAACGAAAACATTCACACTTGGCAGCACGGGCATACGTTTGGCCAAGAGCTAAGACGACCTGGAGAATCGCGCACGCTGATTGTCATTGGGATCACGGTCGTGATGATGGTGGTTGAGCTCGTCGCCGGCACGATGTTCGGCTCGATGGCATTGCTGGCCGATGGCCTACATATGGCATCACACGCCGTTGCGCTCAGCGTTTCAGCCTTCGCTTATGTCTATGCCAGGCGCAACGCCGGCAATCCTCGATTCAGCTTTGGAACCGGCAAGGTCAACGCACTTGGGGGCTTCACCGGAGCACTACTGCTAGCTGTCTTTGCACTCTTTATGGCAGTGGAAAGTGTTGGCAGACTACTTAATCCGATTGAAATTATTTTTGATCAGGCAATTTTCATTGCTGTGCTGGGCTTGCTGGTTAATGGCGTCTGTGTGCTTATCCTCGGCGTCAGAGACCACGACCATAGCCATGTTGAGCATGATCACAGCCATCACCACGGCCATCATCATGACCACAACCTCAAAGCAGCATACCTACATGTCCTTGCTGATGCGCTTACCTCTATCCTGGCAATAGTCGCCTTGCTCACTGCAAAGTATTTCGGGTTCATCTGGATGGATTCGGCAATGGGAATCGTTGGAGCTGTGCTTGTCGCGCAGTGGTCGGTCGTCTTATTACGGTCTACGAGCAGGGTATTGCTGGACCAGGAAGGTCCGCACAATCTCAGGCGCACAATCAGGCAAAGCATCGAGGCCGACGATGACACAGTGCTCACGGATCTGCATGTGTGGGCGATTGGGCCAAAGATCTATTCCGCCATCATCTCCGTCGTTGCACATGAACCACTGACGCCAGCTCAATACAAAGCATGTATCCCCAAGAACATGGGCCTTGTCCATGTCACAGTTGAAGTGCATGCATGCCCAGAATCTGCCGAAAGGTTGCAACTCGCTGGCTAGAAACAATCTGACACCTCGGGCTTCATTGCACGGCAGATATTCTCAGGCTGATGAAGATCAAACAAGTGATATAGAAGGCTTGTGATCATGTTCCACGACCATGCCACGAAAGTGAGGGGTGCCCCACAGAGTCAGGGCTTGATCGCCGGGCTGCTGGCTGCCTTGTTCTTCGGTCTTAGCGCTCCGCTGATCAGTGTCTTCAGTCGGGATGGCTCGCCGCTGATGATCGCGGCACTGCTGTACGGAGGAGCCACCTTCGGGCTTTTGATCGTGCGGGGTTTTGTTGTCCATCAACAGGAGGAATCCCCGATTCAGCGCCAAGACCTTCCACCACTCCTGGGGATCAGCATTCTCGGTGGGATGGTCGGACCCATCTGCCTGGTGCAGGGGCTCACCCTGCTGCCTGCGGGATCAGCCTCGCTGCTGCTGAACCTAGAAGCAGTGTTCACCTTGTTGATCGCGGTGTTGATTGGCCGTGAACACCTCAGCGGCAAGGGACTGATCGCTGCCGTTTTGATCCTCAGCGGTGCCGTGCTGCTCACCGACAGCTCCTTTGACGGTGCCACCCTGCAGGGCACGCTGTTGATCGGCGGCGCCTGCCTGGCCTGGGGGATCGACAACAACCTCAGCCAACGCCTGAGCCTGCGCGACCCGCTCCAGATCGCCCTGCTGAAAGCGATCGGGGCCTCAGCTCCGATGCTGATCCTGGCTCTCGCATCTGGCCAATCCCTGCCGGCCGCTCCCGCTGTGCTGGGGCTGCTGGCCATCGGCACCGTGGGATACGGCCTTTCGATCTGGCTGGATCTGCTGGCTCTACGCCACCTGGGCGCAGCTCGCGAGGCTGTGGTGTTTGCCACGGCTCCGTTCGTGGGCGTGTTGTTCTCGGTGCTGGCGCTGCGCGAAGCCTTCACCGGCGCCATGGCCATGGCCTCAGCCTTGATGCTGCTCGGCGTTGCGGTGCTGCTGAAAGAACACCATGCCCACTGGCATCGCCATCAGGCGTTCCGGCATGCCCACCGACACAAGCACGATCCAGTCGTCGGAGACCTTCACCACAGCCATCTCCACCCTGAGGGCAGTCCGTCAACGGGCAACGCACAGCAGGGCTACTGGCATGCCCATGAACATCAGCACGAACCGATCGAGCATTATCACCCTCACGTCAGTGATGCACATCACCGGCACCGGCATCAGCAAGGGCTTTGAGTGGCGAAGTAGGACGCCCCTTGCCTGGCGCCCTACAGCTTCTCATCGAAAAGGCTGCGCCTACGCAGAAGCTCAATGGCTCGTATCACCCGGGTGATGGCATCTGAATTCATGAGTAGAACAACAGAGGTGATCTGTCAGGACGACAAGCGAACCACGGCACCAGGAGAGCAGGATGAGACGAGGGCTGCAGGGCCAGCGGCTGCTCAGAGCGCGAAAAGAGCGTCGTATTTGTGATATTCCGGCTTGCGTAATCCCTCGACCGCCAACATTCGGCGCAGTTCAATAATCTCAGCCCGCTGGGCGATGATCACCTCCCGAGCGAAACGCAGGATTGTGGGATTGGTGCTCTTGGCGCGGGCGTCGTGGGCCATGATCAGCGCCCCGCCGTGGTGATCGAGCATTCCTTCGAGAAACCACACCACCCGGTTCTCCTTCGTGGGCCCATCGCCCATCATCCGCATGCCATCGATCTGAGCCTGGCTCATGCGGGTAAGCCCCGCCAGGCTGTTGGGGTCTCCGCCCGGCTTGAGCGCCACCGGGTACACCGGCGCCTGGGGGTACCAGGCCTTGCGCCAGAGAGCCATCGCCCGGATCTCCTGGGCCTGATCGCGCCAGATCGAATGACCCAAGGCCCCCACGCCAGGCTGGCCGATATTGAAGACGAACTCGCTCATGCGCAGCGCCCCAGTGTGGTGCTGCACCATGCCGTCGATGAAGCGCAGGTCGTAAGTGGAGCCGGCCGGGCCAACATCGTGCGCATGGCCGGCATGGGCCGGGTCGCCACCGGTCGGGGTCGTCATGCCAGGCATGCCGTCCATGCCGCGATGACCCTCGTGGGGATCCATCTGGGCCAGCGCCGGAAAAGGCAGAACACTGACTGCAGCGATGGCCGACAAGGTGATCAGCAGCGAGCGACGTGGCATGGGGGTGGATGTGAATGCAACGTCTACACCGTATGGTCTCCCCTATGCAGGAGAGTCAAGCGAAGGCAAGGATGTACACCTCGGCTTCTGGTGAACTCAAAGTTTTGGCGAAGATGGGTGCACCCCTGGCTCTCTGAAACTCTCGGTCAGGGCCACGGAATGGGCACTTGCAACTCCTCTGACGGTGGGCGGCTCTCCTTCAGATCCGGGGGAGGCTAAGTCTTACTCAAGTGCTTCTTCCACTTTGCCTCTGATTCATTGATAGATCCGCCTGCCTTGGTTGTCAGTACGGCAAGCCGAGCCATCCACCTCAGCGACGGCGGCATCAGAGCGATTGCAACTGCGCAGAGAAAGAAGTAGCCAAGATCGCCTCGTCGCCCTGGCAGCTGATCAGCTGAGCCACTCCGCCAGCTTGGTGTAACGCCGGCGGCCCAGGTGGTTCTTCACCGCCATCGCCAGTGCTTTCTTCTGCCCCACCAGCACCACCAGCTGCTTGCCGCGGGTGATGCCGGTGTACACCAGATTGCGCTGCAGCATGGCGTAGTGCTGGGTGAGCAGGGGGATGACCACAGCGGGGTATTCGCTGCCCTGGCTCTTGTGGATCGTGCAGGCGTAGGCAGGCACCAGGTTGTCGAGTTCACCCCAGCCATAGGTCACCTCGCGGCCGTCGCTGCTCCCGGATTCCCCGGAGGGAAAGCGCACCGTCAGTTCGCTGGCATCGGCATCGATTGTTTCCACCGTGCCCACATCGCCGTTGAATACCTCCTTCTCGTAGTCGTTTGCCACCTGCATCACCTTGTCGGCCGGGGCAAAACGCCAGCCGAAGCGCTCCACCTGCTCGGTGGGGTCGGGGTTGAGCAGCTGCTGCAGCTCGATGTTGAGTGAGCGGGAGCCACAACCACCGCGCGCCATCGGGCACAGCACCTGCACCTGGGCGATTGGATCGAGGCCAAAGCGCGCCGGGATGCGCTCGCCCACCACCTTGAGGATCAAGGCCACCGCCTGCTCGGGCGAGTCGGCAGGCAGGAAATAGAAGTCGCTGGTGGTCTCAGCCGGCGGTGGCCGTAGATCGGGGATGGTGCCGGCATTGATGGCGTGGGCGGTGGTGATGATGCGGCTGCTCGCGGCCTGGCGGAACACCTCCGTGAGCCGGGCCACCGGCAGGGCGCCGCTGTTGATCAGATCGGCGAGCACCTGGCCGGGCCCCACCGAGGGCAGCTGATCCACATCACCCACCAGCAGCAAGGCCGCCTCGGCTGGCAGGGCGTCCAGCAGTGAGGCCATCAACGGCACATTCACCATCGAGGTCTCATCCACCACCAGCAGATCGCACTCCAGCGGCAGCTCGGCCTTGCGCTTGAACCCGAAGGCTGCCGGGTCGAACTCCAGCAACCGGTGGATGGTTTTGGCCTCTAGCCCGGTGGTTTCGCCCATCCGCTTGGCGGCCCGGCCGGTGGGAGCGCAGAGCAGGATGCGTAGCTTCTTGGCCGCCATGATGCGCAGGATCGCGTTGATCAGGGTGGTCTTGCCCACCCCCGGCCCACCGGTGATCACCAGCACCTTGCTGGAGAGGGCCTGCTCCACCGCCCCCTTCTGGCTGGCGGCGAGCTCCAGGGCGAGGCGTTGCTCCACCCAGGGGATGGCAATGGCGGCCTCGATGCTTCCCCAGGGCGGAGCACTGAGGTTCAGGGCCTGGAGGGCTTCGGCGATGCGGCGCTCATCGCGGTGCAGATGCGCCAGCAAGATGGCGGGTTCACCAGCCAGGGTGTCGGCCACCACCGAGCCCTCGGCGAGTTCCAGATCCAGGGCGCTCTGGATCAACCCTGGCTCCATCGGCACCCGAGAGGTGGCGCCGCTCTCCTCAACCGGCCCACTGGGCCGCTCGACGCTGAGCAGTTCTCCAGCCAGCTTGAGCAGCTCAGCGCTGGGCAGGCCGCAGTGGCCATCACCACTCGCCTCCAGCAGGGCGTAATTGACGCCGGCCCGCAGGCGGATCATGGCGGTGGGCTCAATGCCCAGCCTTGCGGCGATCGCATCAGCGGTGCGGAAGCCGATGCCGCGGATGTCGCGCGCCAGGCGGTAGGGGTTCTCGGCCATCACCTGCACGGCGTCGTTCCCATACGTCTTGAAGATGCGCACGGCCCTGGCGGTGCCGACACCATGGCTGTGCAGGAAGACCATGATTTCGCGCACCACCTTCTGATCGGCCCAGGCCTGGCTGATCCGCTGGCCCCGCACCGGGCCGATGCCCGGCACCTCTCGTAGGCGCTCGGGCGCCTGCTCGATCACCTCGAACACCTGATCGCCGAACGCCGCCACGAGCTTGCTGGCGTAGATCGGGCCGATGCCCCGGATCATTCCAGAACCCAGGTACTTCTCGATCCCTTCTGCGGTGGTCGGGGCGGAGGCCCTGAGGAAGGAGGCCTTGAACTGCTGGCCGTGCTCCCGGCTGTTCACCCAGGTGCCGCTCACCGTCACCCATTCGCCGGCGCTGATCTCGGCGGCATGACCCACCACCGTCACCAGGTCGCGGTGGCCGCGGGCCTTGATGCGCAGCACGCAGAAGCCGTTCTCGGCGTTGTGGAAGGTGACGCGCTCGATTGAGCCTGCCAGCACCTCGGTGGGTTGCGGGCTGGCTTGGGTCTGATCTGACGGGGACTGGCGTGCCAGGGCAGAAGTGGCTTGTGGCCTCACCTTTGCAGGCTTCAGCCCTTCGGGGGCGAAGGGTGCGCCAGCTGCCGCTCTCGGTGCTCACCTCCAGGCCAAGGCCAACTTGAGCAGCCGGATCGCCGGTGGGCTTTCGCTGCTGCCACCAGTTGGTGGCGAAGGCCCAGGCCTCCTCGATCGACTCGAAGTGCTCATCGAGCTCAAGGTGAGGTTGGCCGTGGTGATCCACCAGGCGATAACGCCGTGGCTGGTGGCTGCTGCTGATCGGCAAGAAGGTGGTCATCAATTCTGAGCTCAGCTTGGTGGGAGTCGATCGGTTTGTGCTGTGGTGGTGATCACCACTGGGGGCTGCAGGGCGTCCAGCCCGCCTTGCGTTTCTCCTCCCAGAGCTTCAGGGCCTCAGCACGGCTCAGATCCCGGCGTGATTTCAGCAAGGGGATCTCCTGGTCGGGGAGCAACTCGCCGGTGGTGATTTCCAGCCGGTGGTAATCCCGCTCCCAGCGGGTCGGGCGAACGCAGCACCTGGCGGCCATCACGCAGCCAGCCATCCTTGGGGGAGAGCGGTATTGGCCTCCTGGCCGCAGCTGTCACGACCCTTCCGGCGCCCAGCCACGCTGGCGCGAGAGGTCTTCAGTCCAGCCATGGCAGCGGTGGGTGAGGTGCTCCCCTTGCACCAGCAGGCCCTGGTGCAGCTGGCAGGTGAGCAGGGGGATGCAGTTGACCCCGGCGTGGTGCCGAAACCAATGACAAGTCATGCAGACCTTGCGGCTACGGGTGGGCAGCAGGACTGCTTCATCAAGAAAGGGCCAGTGCTCGCAGCCGTCATCGCCTGCGGCTGAGCTAGGCGCCGGCCTGGCACCGCGGGAGCGGGGCAGGGAAGCAGCCACGGCGACACCATCAAAGAGAACACCTGTACTAGCAGAAGTCATCTGGTTCCCGCCAGCTCGGGCGCGACCCCAGGTGGAGCCCCAGGTGACAACGTCGCGCTGAAAGCGGGCTGATCGGTCCGGCACCCAGACCCGCACCCGGTTCCTCGATGCCACCGGCCATGAACTGCACACGTGCAGTTGACCAAGCAAGCGAACGACCTCTGACACCGGCCGCCGGGCGTGATCACCGCCGCCTCGGATCGGCGACAGCCGCCGGCCAACACGGATTGGTCAGCACCGATGGGGAGTGTTCCGCCACGGCCCCGGTGAGGAGCCCCCGAAGGCTGCGCTGGCCTGCTCGGTTCGGCAAGGGCTGACGCGAGGCGCTTCGCGCCCCCTGCCTTCCCTGCGCGGGCCGCGCTGCTGCATCGGGTTCCTCACCTCAAGGCCATGGCCACACCCTCTGCACCCAGCTGCGAAATCCGCCGCGTCATCGTTCACTTCTATCCCGATGGCCCCAAGGGCGGCGCCCACCATTGCGAGCAGCGGTTCTTCGGGAAGCGCGGCAAGCCCGTCAAGAAGATGCGCTTCGTGCCTGCTGAGAAGGCATTCGCCATCGCCCGCTCCTTGCAGGGCACAAGGGGCTGCACCGTCTCGGTGATCTGAGCCCCGGGCCGCTAACGCGGCCCTTTTCTCTGCTCCTGCTCGCCACAAGAGCTGGAGCGAACCAACGGTGTGCGGCTTAGGTGTTGCACCAGGCTGATAGCGCGGCCGATGACGACGCGGCCTCAGCCGCGCAGACAGCAACGTCAGTAACACTCGGGCGAACCAGCACCGGCCGCGACTCAGAGCGCGGGCGCATCGGAACGGGCGAAACGCACCGCATGGTGCCCTGGGCTGCCAGCAGCCGATCGCTGCGCTCTCGGGCTGGCGCCGCCGGCCGCGTCAAGGGCTCCGCAAGCGGCTTCGCCGCCCTTGACCCGTCCGGCTCACCCAGGGCGTGGGGGCGGCGTTCTTCGCCTCTGGTGCGATGCAAACCCACACCACCGAGTCCCTGCTGCGCTCCGTGCTGGCTCACAGCCTCGCCACGCTCATCCTCTGCTGCTCCATCGCCTACGGCGCTGGTTTCGCTCTGGGCAGCGGCATTCATTGGCTCAATGGCCGGCTCTCCGCTGTCGCGTCGGCACGGCTGGCACCGGCCAATCCGCAGCTGATGGCCACCATCGAGGCCTGGCAGGAGGAAGTCAAAGCCGGTCGCTGGATCGAGCCACAACCCATCGACACAGGCTCGTGGCGCGATCTCCAGCCGCAAAGCGAGCAGCAGGAGGCCGATCAGGATCTTCCGCTCTCCTGGGCCGTGTAGCCCCAGCCAGGGCGGCTCAGGGCCGCCCAAAACTGCCCGCAGATGTCAACCATCATCCGGCAGACATCAGAGGACATCGCCGCTGCGCTGCGCTCTGGTCTTGGTGGCGGCTGCTCCAGGCCGCTCCACCCGCTCGCTCCCACTCGGGATTCCGCTGCCTTGCACCTGTACCGCCAAATCAAAGCCAGCAGCCGGCATCACCACAGCTTCTCTTCTCCTCTCGCGCCTGCTCGGGCTTCGTTATCACTTTTCGTGTGATGCCTCCAGTTGTGGTGCATTGGTCTTCCAGATTTTGCGACATTTCCGAGGCAATGTCCGCGCGTTTCTCATTTCAAAGGATAGTTACCCCTTTTTGGATCTTGGTTTTTATTTTCGTACACCTCTGCTTATCTTGCACCGTCGCGTCTGGTTGTCGATCGATTCATTCACAGCAACATCGACGGCGCCGTTCAACAGCGAAAGCGAGAACCACACTGGCTTCCTACTCGCATCTTCTCCAATAAAAAAGGCCCGGCACAGATGTGCTCGGGCCAGCAGATTCAGTCATTGCCTCTGTCCTGATCAGTAGCCGGTGCAGCTGGGATCAGCGCCTGGCCCCGGCTGGCTTGGGTCCATAGCTGGCCAGGTACAGCTCTGAGGTGGTCATGCTCTGCAGGTTGGTCGTCTGGCCATTGCCATCGAACTCAGCGATCACCGTGTTCGGGCCAAGGCCGCCACGCTGACTGAAGAGAAAACTGAGCACCGGGTGAGTGCGCAACGACTCCACGTGCTCGGAGGCAGCGAGGGTGCCGTCATCGCCAAGGATCGTGCTGCCCTTGCTGTCGATCGGCTCGAGAATGTCACGCCCATTGGCGTCTTTGCTGAGCCTGAACTCAGCGCCAACCTGGGAGCGAAAGATCTCAAAGAAGCTGCCACGGTTGTCGCCACCGGTACGCCCCTCGGCATCAATGAACAAGCGCTCCAGCAAGCGATCCTTGCGCAGTTCATCCACCTGCTTGAGGGCCTCATCACGCTCTTTGGCCACCAGCTTCACCTTGCGGGCAGCAGAGGCTTCCAGTTGGCGCTCGCGGGTGGCAATCTCACGTTCCAGCTGTTCCTTCTGCCGCTCGGCCTCCTGCAGCCGCTCGTACTCATCGGGATTGATCTTGGAGAACTGGGAGAGCTGGCGCTTCAAGGTGCGCAGATCGCGCTCCAGGTTGTTGGTCTTGCGGCGCTCGGCCTTGAGGGCCTCGCTGATCTGCGCGCCGCGGGGAGCAGGCTCGGGCTCGGGCTCATCGCCAGCAATGTCATCGAGGGGTTCCTCGTCGTCCTGGTCCTCGTCGAGCGACTCATCCTCCAGGTCAGAGGTATCGGCTGCATGGTCATGGTCAGTGTCGCCGGCAACCTGGTTGGGCTGGTGCTGCTGCTGCTCAAAGGTGACGTAGCGCTGCTGAGCTGCAGCGAGTTGATCAAAGAAGGCTTGAGGCATGGTCCACCCATCGCGGCTGTGGTTGATGGGAGCAGCCCGTCCGGGCTCTGCTCCTGCCATCTATTGCCAGCTGCTCAGAGATTGATAGAAGAGAAACCAACCAGCGGCGAAGTGGGATCGGGATCGGGATCGGGCGTGGGCTGCTCCAGTGTCGGGTCCACATCCCAGAGGTCATCGGTCACCGAGACACCGCGCAGTTTCGGGAGACGGATCCATCCGCCAGCGGGAAGCAGGGTCGAGGGCCGGATCGCTGGCACCACCAGATCCTGGCCAGGGTCCAGCTCACTGCTGGGCCTGATCGCCGGCACGTTCACCACCAGGCCCAGCGGCAGCTGCTCAGCGCCGGGGTAGCGATCGAGATCCGGGAGGTTGTACTCGCGCAGGGTGGGTCTGGTGGTGTCGTAAAGCTCAGCGAGCACGGCCAATGTGTCGCCCTCCAGCACCAGGTGGCCATCAGCGCGAAGCAGTTGCGGGTTGAGGTTGCGCAGGGTGTCCACCGTGGTGCCGTGACGACCAGCCAGCAGGTTGAGCGTGTCGCCCACCACGGTGACAATCGTTTCGTAGGTCGCCAGTTCAGGGTTCTCCTTGCGCAAGGTCTGCACGGTGGTGCCGTAGCGCTCCGCAATCACGCTCAATGTGTCACCGGGACTGATGACCAGCACCCGGTTGGGCTTGAGCGCCAGCACCACCTTCTCGCCCAGCTGTGGCTGCACCAGGGCGCCGATGCCACCGGAGCCATAGGCCTGGCCCACCAGCAGCAGAGAGAGACCAAGCAGCTCAGCTCGCGGCTGTGGGGGCAGCAGGCCGGGCGACTGGAGGCCCGAGAGATCACCCAGCCAGCAGAGGCCATCACAGGGGGCAAAGCAGGTGGTGGCCGGGGGCGTCGTGGTGATGCCGGTGTCGGGGTCGGTGAGATCAGGCGGCTGGTAGATGCCGCGCACACCGATGCCCTGCCAGGGCTGGCTGGCATCAAGGAAGTCCCAGGCGTAGGGGCGCTTGGCATCGAGCACCGCCGCCCGGCAGATGTAGCCCTCGCAGAGGATGTCGCCGGTATCGACACCAGGGCCGTTGGTGTTGTTGGAGATCAGGCGCTGCTGGGCAATGAAGACATCGAGCACATGCCGCGCCACGATCACCGGCTCCCTGGAACCGGGGTGCTGGGGTTGAAAGAACAGCAACCGGGCATTGGCGACAACCTGCAACGGCGAGGCGGACATGGTCATCAGCCGCGCAGGATCCAGCCCTGGTAACTACTGGGCTGGGGGCTGGCCTGCCAGCTACGCAGGCTCGGCAGGATCAGGAGAATCGTCTGCGCGTGAAGACGGCGCTGCTGGGCCGGCGCCAGCGCGGAAGCGGCAGCCGCCTGGTCTGCGCTGGGGATCTCGTATTCGGTGACCACTTCCTCCATGAGCAGATCGGTGGCGTACTCGATCACATCCAGCTTTTTTGTCGGCAGTTGCTCGGGGATCGGAATGGCAGCGCCCTTGCGCGACACCTTCGTCACCACCGCGTTCTGCGGTGGCGCATCAGGGTCAAGCGGGGGAGGTGGAGCGAGCAGGGCGGCATCGATCAAGGCGATGGCATCGAGGCTGGCCTTGGCGCTGGGGATCGGATCGGGGTAGCTGGCCTCCAGCTGCGCCATGGCGTCATTGATGGCACGCACGGCTGGTGCCGTTGCGGGCATCTGCAGGGCACGGCGGATCGCTTCGAGATCAGTGGGACGCCAGGCGTAGGGGTTGGTGATGGGATCGCTCATGGCTGGTGGCTGGGTACGGCGATCGGATCAGCCGTTGCTGCCATGGGGTTCACCACGGGGCGCTGGAGAGCGCGAGCTGGTGGCGTAGCTCAGCGCTGCTGATCACGCCGCGCTCGTGCAGGCTGAGCCATTCATCAACTGAGGGCAGGGGCCGAGCTGGCGGGGTGAGCGGCGTCACGGTCAGCGACACCCCGGCTCCTGCCTCCAGCGGATCACCGGTGAGAGCGCACCAGTGGCCCAGCAGGGTGGAGAACACCGAAGTCTTGTGCGTCGCCAGCGACTGGAGGAGCGCAAAGGATTGCCCGGCTGTGAGGCTGATCTCCTGTTCACTGCGGCCGGCGCCCATGTTCTCGGCGGGCACGAGCGCATCGCGGCGCATGTTCTGATCCAGCATCTGCAGGTAGGCGCGGTGCTCGGCCAGGGAGCGAGCGCGGATCTCCTTCCACTCAAAGTCCGCGCCGGCAGGCAGGTCCATGAAGGTGTTGGTGGAGAGCACCAGCGGTTCCGCCGGGCGCTCATCGCCATTGGCATCAGGCACGTTGCCGAACTGATCGACCAGGCCGCTGCGCACCGCCACCGGCAGGGCACAGCGCGAAAGCAGGTCCTCGTACTCGCTTTTGAGCCGGTAGTGGGTGAGGTACTGGTGCGCCAGGCCAAGGTGCGGGAGGTCACCCTGCCCAAAGCCCGCGCCATCGGCGGCGTACCAGACCGCAGGAAGCTGATGCAACCTGGGGCTAAGCAAGGCGGTGCCAAGGGGCTGGGCCCTGAAACCACCGGGTTCACGGGGGCTGGGCACCGCGGCGAACGACGCCTGGGTCATGCCATCTGGTGTGAGCAGCAGGCGGTGGTAGGTCCAGTCCGAAAGCTGAGCGGACTGCAGCTGATTGCCGTCAGCGCCGATGAAGTGAACAGGGATGGCACCGTGCTGCCGCGGCGTCACCGGCCGGCGGCGATCCTGGCGCCACCAGAGGCCATGGGGCGCCGCCTGGGGATTCGGCTGTGCCCAGTCCAGCAGGTCCGTACGGGGCACAAGCAGCAGCCGGGGCAGGGAAGCGCGATCACCAGCGGCGATGGCATCGAGGCGATGACCCTCGGAGGGCCAGCGGTGCTCGGGCGGCAGCACCATCAACAGACAGCCGCCATCGCGCAGCACGAGCAGATCGGCGACAAACAGGAACACCGACAGGTCAGTGCCGTGGCCATCGACATCACCGAGCACCCGCAGCAGGCTGCTCGGCAGGGCGCGGGGGTGAAGGAAGGAGAGCATGCCGGCATAGGTGCGCAGGGCATCGCGGAAGAAGCCGGTCGGCCGGGCGGCTTCGATGCGGCTCCCATAGGAGAGAGAAGGCTCCTTGTAGCCCTGGGGCAGGTAGACGCTGCGGCGGCAGGCGCCTTCCGGTGACTGCAGCAGGTTCCAGCAGTCGTAGGCGAGCTGAAGCCGATCACGCACGGCCACCAGGGAGGGATGCTCCCGCCAGGGCTCCAGCGGCGAGACGCCCTTGGCGGCAACGCCTGCGTGCTGCTCTTTCGGAGAGAGCGGCAGCCACTTGTTGCGGGATCGGCTGCGACTCCTGGAGGCCAAGGGCTTGGTGCTGCTGTGGGCTATTGCCAGGAGGGGGCCTGCCTGCTCCCTTCTCAATCGCCCTTAGAGTCATCCCATCAGATCATCCCTGGAGGGATGGGCCATGCATGCCGTCAGCGTCAGCGGCCTCAAGAACAATCCGGCCGAGGCCCTGCGCCAGTCCAAGCAGGGCATGGTCGTCGTGCTCAACAGGGACCATCCCGATGCGGTGATGATGGGCCTCGATCAGGGCGGCCTGTTGCAGGCACCGGGCGTGCGGACCGCACTGGCCACCGCCCTGTTCCGCGATGGTGAGCTCTCCCTGGCTCGCGCCGCCCGGGTCGCCGAGATGGACACGGCCGCCTTCATCTCCCATCTCTCGCGGCTGGGGATCCCGGTGATCCGTCTGACGGAAGCCGAAACCAACGCCGACCTTGACACCCTGGAGCAATGGCTGCAGTCGTCATCAGTGACGCCAGCCCTCTGATCGGCCTCGCCCGTGTGAACGGGATCGGTTGGCTGAAGGAGCTGTTCGTGGAGGTCCTCATCCCAGCGGTGGTGGCCGATGAAGTGATCACCGGAGGCTTCCCTGCAGAAGAAGCGCGCATCACCGCAGCACTGGAGGCTGGCTGGCTCCAGATTGCTGGTCCCATCCCAGCGGGGCCTGACCTGCCGGATCTCGATGAGGGAGAAGCGGCCAGCATTCGCCTGGCCCTTGCACATCCGGGCCCGGCGCTGTTGCTGATCGACGAGCGCTCAGGGCGGGCCGTGGCCCAGGGCCTGGGGCTGTCAATTGCAGGTACAGCCGCGGTCATCGGCATGGCCCGAGCGCGCCATTTGATCCCGTCAGCTCGGGCCGTGCTGTCCCAACTGCATGACAGCGATTTCAGGATCGCTCCGGCAGTGATTCATGCCGTTCTGCGGCGCTGCGGAGAGAGCAGCCCTGAAACTCCACAGGATCCCTGAGAGAGGTCTGGGCTACGACGCTCAGCCCAGCAAAGGGAGATGGACTGACAACGCCACGGGTTGCCTCAAGGCTGTTCTCCAACAACCTGAAGTGGCGCGACCCGCTTTGCAGCCTCCGACTGCAGAGCAGCCAGGACATCCGCACGATCAAGGAACTACTGAGCCACCGGGACGTGATCACGACCAGGATCTATACCCATGTTCTCAATCGTGATCAGCTTGGGGTCCGCAGCCCGGCAGAGATTGTGTAGCGTACTGAACAAGTGGTTCTCGGACCTGGGAACCACGGCCAAGCTTATGGAGATAAATCGGAAACCCATTGATGCAACTGAGTTCGTGCCTTGCGCCCGATGTCCTTGAGCTGTGGTTCTCGGAAAGGGGTGAGCTTTCGGCGGTGGTTCACGGAAACCATCCAATAACAAGTTCTGCCCACAGTGATTTTTGTATTTGAGTAGGCATATGAATGACCTAGCATCTGTCAACGAGTTGGTCAACGGAATTTATCGTGACTTCAGATCACACCTTAATAGGATAAACTATCCATTGGTATTTGAGTATTTTGATCTGAAATCAAGGGGGTACAAAGCCGAGGATAGGGGTCATGATCTGGGGCATTTTGCGATCCTGTATACCCCAATTCCCAAGATCCGCCCTGATTTGATGCTGATCGGTGACAATCCCTCATGGTTCGATCGTGTTGATATGACCTTGGCATTAAATATTGTTAGGGAGATCGAAAAAGGCGTCCCCCAGAAGTCCTCATATCTTGTACACAATCACACCTTTGCTGCTCAGCTTAAAACGATCTTCAACTGCAACTTAAAGCGTGAGGATTTGCTTCGGCAATGTGTGGGTCTAAATCGATTTTGGGTGCAAACCGGCTCAGATGGGATCAAGGACTTCATCAAGCAGCCCCGAGCTGAAGAATACCGACGACTCAAGCGAATCTGTGAATATGGCACCCAAAGAATGGTAGCTGCCTTGGAGCCCCGTGTTGTAATTCTCTTGGGTGCCAATGCGCAGAAAGCGTTCTCGCATGCGTTTCGGGGCGAACATCCATCTATCGCTATTGAGCATGCTCGGCATCCAGGAAGGGGCGGAGTTAACCAGTGCACCGAGAGCATCAGCGCCATCATTGATAAGCACCGCCTTTAGGTATGCATGGGGCAGAACAAACGGATGCAGGCGAGCGGGAGCAAAGTAGCTATGTTGGGCGAGTTCCTCTAGCCGCCGCCTGATCCTTTCCGTTAGGCGGCCCTGGCACAGCGATATGAAGCCCACCATGATCTATACACATGTCTTCAATCGGGGACCGGTTGGGGTTAGAAGCCCGGCGGATCTGCTCGCTTCAGAGACAGAGTCCGATGCCAAGGAAACCAGGAGAAGCAGAGGCTAGAATCAGGATGCTATACGGATCAGCCCAAGTTGTTGGGCCGCAACCACCTCACCCCTGAGAACCTATGCGGAGCCATCGGTCTGAGCCATTTATGGGAGCTGACCTCGTCGTGATATGCGGAAGAGACAGTGCTGGGTAGGGGTGTTATGCGGACCGTCGAAACGCATGTTGAACAAAGCCGCTACGCGGCAGATTTAAAATCCAAGCATAATATAACGACTTCGAGTCGGAGCTTCGTCTTGTCTTTGAGGCCATCCCACGTGGTTGATGCTGCGGACCAAGGCTGAACAATTCCTGTTGTGTTCTGACTGCGGAGGTCTTCCGAGAACACACTGAGGGAAGCGCATCTATTGATGCGCCCACTCCCTTCGTCTTTCCAACGGGAAGCTACCGCAATGGATCCTGCTGAACAGGAGCGCTTTGATGGCCTGTTTGATGCGAACCTGCAAGCGATGAGGCTGCATGGCCTACGCAGCAAGACGATCGACAGCTACAGCCGAACGCTACGTCGAGTGACCGGTCATTTCGACCGTTGCCCTGATGATCTCAGCCCCTCTGAACTCAAAGACTACTTTGCCGCTTTGCTTGAGCAGTATTCGTGGAGCACGATCAAGGTCGATCTCTGCAGTCTGCAGTTTTTCCATCGCTATGTGCTCGATCGCGAGATGGAGTGGATCAAGATCATCCGTCCACCTCGAGTTCATAGCCTGCCGGATATTCCAACTCGCGAGGAAGTGCACAGGCTGATCAATACGGTGCGCAAGTTGCGCTACCGGATTGTTCTGCTGGTGATCTACAGCCTGGGCCTGCGCATCAGTGAAGGTCTGGCCTTGGAAGTGTCCGACATCGACGGTTCACAGCGACGCGTGCATATTCGCGATGGCAAGGGCGGCAAAGATCGCTACGTTCCGATGCCGGCGTTGACGCTGGAAGCCATGCGTCGCTTCTGGACGACTCACCGCCATCCCCGGTTGCTGTTCCCCAGTCCGGCCGGCAGCCAATTCATCGTGCGGATCGCCAGTGCACCGATGGATGCCAGCGGCGTGCAGGCGGCACTGAAAGCAGCTCGCCTGGAATGCGGGATTGAGAAGAGGCTCACGGTTCACTCGCTGCGGCACGCCTACGCCACGCACCTGCTGGAGCAGGGAATGGACCTGCGCCTCATCCAGTCCCTGCTCGGGCACAGCCATAGCAACACCACAGCCCGCTACGCCCACATCACCAAGGTGGTCCGCGATCACACCGGCGATCGCATTGAAACGCTGCTGAGCGGCTTCCAGCTGCGCTGGGTGGAGGAGTCATGATTCTTCTCTCCCAATTGGTGGAGCGTTACCAGGGCGACCTGGAACGCCGCCATGGCCCTCAACTGCTGCCGAGTCATCGCCAGGCTCTGCAGGCGATGCGGCGCTGCCGCCGTCAAGGCAGCGACCTGATGGTGCTGCAATGTTCTGACTGTGAACACACCATCAAGATCCCCCATTCCTGCGGCCATCGCAGTTGCCCGCACTGCCAGCACCATGAAAGCCAACAGTGGATTGAACGGCAACGAGCCAAGTTGCTACCTGTGCAGTATTTCCTGATCACCTTCACGGTACCGGCAGAACTACGGCCATTGATCTGGCAGCATCAGCGCACCGCCTACGATCTGTTGCTGAAAACAGCCTGGCAAACAATTGATTCATTCGCTCGGCGTGACCCGAAACTCAAGGGGCAGATCGGTGCCCATGCTGTACTGCATACCCATAACCGCAAACTCTATTTCCATCCACACGTGCATCTGATTGTGCCTGCAGGTGCTGTGAATCAGCAGCGTCAGGAATGGAGGACTAAGGCGACACAGTACCTGTTTCATGCTGCCAACCTGGCCAAGGTCTTCCGTGCCAAGTGGTATGAGGGAATGCGGCGACTTGGCTTGCAAATTAAGACAGCCCTGCCGCAGGAATGGGTGGTGAACTGCAAGCATGTGGGACGTGGCGACAAGGTCTTGCTCTACCTTGGTCGCTATTTGTATCGAGGCGTTCTACCTGAGAAGAACATCCTTTCTGACGCGGATGGCAAGGTAACGTTCCGAACGACGGACAACCAGGGACACGAGACAATCCAGACTGTGCCCGGGGGTGACTTCCTCTGGCTGCTTCTGCGGCATGTACTGCCTAAACGGTTCCGTCGTGTCCGCGATTTCGGCATCCTGCATGGCCATTGCAAGCGACTGATTCAGCTGGTGCAACTCCTTCTCAGGGTGTCGCTACCAGATCAGCCAGCAGCGAGCCAAAAGCCCCCCATTCTCTGCCCACGTTGCAGAGGGGTGATGAACATCATCGCCGTGCGGGTGCGCAATATGGCACCACGATTGTGTTGAGCCGATCAAGAAAGGCCTAGAAGATCAATCGAGAGATAGACCCTATAGCCTGATCCAGGCCGATCCCTATGCAGAGAACTGGCCTGCCAGTACGGTTGCGCCCTTATACTAACCAGTGACGCAACGCCAGAGTCATGTGGGTCATGCGACAGGCCATTGCCCCCACAGTGAATCTGGAGCAACTGTGAAATCAGGCTGGATGTTTCTGCAGTAGGCCTTGGATTTCTGAGTTGCGGGCTTGTTCAACTTCGGATAAGATCGTGGCTGCGCACGATCTATCCATATTCGTTATAAGGCAATCCCGCGAATCGAGCGTTTATGAAAAATACGGAAGATTTTAAAATATTTTGGTGGTTTGTCCTTGTGATCGTCATAGGCCTCTTTCTGTACAGCAGACAGGACGACCTAATAAGTGGAAAACCTACTTATTTTGATTCAATAGTATTTATTATATGGATTGGCATCTGCCTTGCTCCTATTTTTCAAGAAATGGATCTATTCGGAATCAAGCTTAAGCAAGATATTCAAGAGCTGAAGAAAGATTTGACTCATCAATTAGCAATATTAAAAACCGAAGTTACTTCCTCTATTGAAGTTTCTTCCGCTAACAATAATCAAATATATGTAAATACAAATCCCGAACCTCCAAAGGATTCGGAAATCCCAGATTTATCAGCTCAAATTCAAGATGCACTAGCCAAGCTAGGTATTAAGGCAGAAGAAACAGAAAATCTACGCGAAAAATATGCTGGTTCGATTGAAACAGAGATGTTCGAGGTTAGGTTGGCTTTTGAAAAGCTTCTTCGCCGGCACTCTATAGCATTCGGGCTTGATAGCAAAAGAGTCTCTGTTGGGAAATTGTTGTATCAACTAAGACAGTCAGATTACATGCCTAAAGAGATTGTCATTGGCATACAAGAGGTCATATCAATTTGTAACTATGCAGTACATGGCGAGAATATAACTAATGACCAGGTCTATTTCGTTAGGCAGTCTGCGCCTAGTCTTCTAAAAGCATTGGAGGATAGTCTTGGTAAAAGCCTATAACAAATTTCTTAAATATCGTTCCGGCGCAAAAAGCTGCGCCTCCACTGGACTCGCTAACGCTCGCCTGGGGTTCCCCTGATTCTGTGGACAGGTCGCTAAGGGTCACGCCATAACCTCCAGACTCTCCATCAATGACCAATCCCACCAAGACAAGGCGTAGGTTCACGGCGCAGCAGAAACAGGAAGCTGTCGCGTTCTGCCTCCAAGAGGACCTCTCTTGCTCTGCCGTCGCCCAGCGGCTGGGCCTTCCCTCCAGCAGCCTCGCCAACTGGGTTCGCCAGGCCCGGATTGACCGTGGTGATAGCGGCCCCAAGGACCAGGGCCTGCTCACAAGCGAGGAACGCTCTGAGTTGAATCGACTCCGCCAGGAGAACCGTGAGCTCAGGAGGGAGAAGGATTTTTTCAGGCTGGCGGCAGCGCACTTTGCCAAGGAGCAGCTGCCGCCAAGAGGTTTTGCCTGATTCACGACCTGGAGGCCCGCTTCTCCGTCTCCTGGCTGTGCCGGCAGCTGGGGCTGGCCCGCAGTGGCTACTACGCCTGGCGACAGCGGCAGGAGAACCCAGGGTCAAGGGCCCGGGAGGATGCAGTGATCACCGCTGAGATCCAGGAGGTGTTCCAGCAGCACCGTGGCTTCTACGGATCACCGCGTGTGCACCAGGAGTTGGCTGCTGCCGGCCGCCAGGTCGGGCGCCACCGCGTGGCCAGGCTCATGCGTCGTGCCCAGCTGCAGGCCAAAACCCGCAAGGCATTCCGCCCCTGCCGCAAGGCCAGCAGCAGCGTCTGCGGGGCAACGGAAAACCTGCTGCAGCAGGACTTCCAGCCCTCGGCTCCCAATCGCAGCTGGGCCGGCGACATCACGTATATCCGCACCAAGGCCGGCTGGCGGTACCTGGCCGTCTGGATCGATCTGTTCAGTCGCCGGGTCGTCGGATGGAAACTCGACAGCCGGATCGATACCGCTTTGGTGATCGAGGCGCTCAACCGAGCCCTCGGTCATCGCCAGGTCGAACCCGAGAAGCTGCTGATCCATACGGACCAGGGCAGCCAATACCGGGCTACTGACTACCGCGATCTCCTGGAGAAACACGAGATCGTGTGCAGCATGTCCGCCAAGGGCTGCTGCTGGGACAACGCGGTGGTGGAGAGCTTCTTCTCCACTCTCAAATTCGAGCTGGATCTTGATGACGACCGTAAGGATCTGACTTCACCCCAGCAACTGCAAAACGATCTGGCCTTCTGATCGAGGGCTACTACAACCGTGAGCGCCGCCATTCAACGATCAGTTACCTCGCTCCGATCGATTACGAGCAACAGTTCATCACTGCCCCTACACTCGTATCTGTGAACTCCTGAGCGGTGTCCACGAAATCGGGGCAACTCCATTGATTTACGGTAGCATGAACTCCGTGCAAGAACTCCAGCTTGTTAATGCCTAAGGGGCCGCCGGCAACTACCTCTCTGTAAAAAGGCCTGATTAATGTAGGGGCCGCTCAAGCTCACTCCGCAGTCGGCCAGTTTTCCGGTGGTTCATCCGCATGAATCACGCCAACTGTCTGCTAGCGATGCAACGGATCGGCGGGCTGCAAAAACTTTGGCGATCGACCACTGCCCCCACGCCCCTCCCCCCACGCCACTGCCTTATCACAACTGTCTTGGAACCTGGAGCGCCACTTGTAAGCCGCACGCAAGCCCCCACCTAGACTGCTTTTATCTGCAATGGCTAAAGCGCTTGCCCATGGAACTGTCGATGCATGTGGCGGCGGTGCCGCCCCTGAAGCGCGCGCTCAGCAACCTGGCTGCAGTTCTGGCCAAGGGCCAACAGCATGCCGAAGCCCAGGGAATCGATGCCGAGGTGCTGCTGCAGTGCCGCCTCTATCCCGACATGTTCCCATTGGTCCGTCAGGTGCAAATTGCCGCAGACATCGCCCGGCGCGGCGTGGCCCGCCTGAGCGGCAGTGAGGCCCCGGCTGTCGCTGACACCGAGACCAGCTTCGGGGAGTTGATCAAGCGGCTGGAGGACACGGTCGCCTACCTCGACAGCGTGACGGCCGAGCAGCTCCAAGGATCAGAGATCCGGGAGGTGACGGTGCCGGTGGGCCGTGGGGCGACGATCACGATGCAGGGCTGGCCGTTCCTGAGCAGTTTCGTGTTCCCAAATGTTTACTTCCACATCACCACCGCCTACGACCTGCTGCGCCACAACGGCGTGGTGCTGGGCAAGCGTGATTTCCTGGGCGAGCCGTAGGCGCCCATGGATCCATTCAGGTCTTGGGGCTTCGCTTCTCTACTGACCTTTTTTGTGGTTTAAAACTGGTTGTGTTTGGCCACTTCAGGCACTGTTTTGCACCTTTCCAGCCCTTTTTGGTTGCCCTAGTCTCCCAATCCCATGAGTGATCACACGCCCAAATCAATCCCCGATCCAACGCCCCATCCAACGCCCAATCCCATGCCTGATGACGCGTTCAATTACGAACCCGTTGAGCGCTTTGGTGCCAGCATGACCGGTGATCTGCCCTGGAATCGCTCGGCATTGGTTGGGGTGGAACGCCTCAATGGCCGGGCGGCCATGCTCGGCTTTGTGGCGGCGATCGCTGGTGAACTGATCACCGGCGAAGGCATTGTCGGTCAACTGCGGTTGATGCTGCTCTGGCTGCTCGGCTGAGCCAAGGCCTAATGGACGCGGCACGTGTTGCGGTTTGAGCAAAGACCAGACCCGTGTTGTTGGTGATCGTCGCTGGCCCCACTAGCTTGGGTTTACAGATCAGGTTGATTGTTTCAGGCCGGATTGTTTCAGGCCGGATTCCCCAACTTCGCAGTTTTCTGATGGATTCCCGCCCCAGCAACGACTTAGCCTCAGGGCTACAGGATCTTGCCCCGATCCCTGGCTCTTCCAGCCTCGGCGAAGCGCTTCTAAGCATGACGGGCGATCCCGGTTCATGCATCCCCTTCTTGGTGCGATTGCTTGAGAACCCAAGCAGCAGGTTCGCTTTGCCGGGCAACATCAACTTGTACCGGCATGATTGCCTTCACCTTTTGCTGCGCAGGCACTTCTCCCTTGATGATGAGGCCTTCGTCGTTGGTTTCACGATGGGAAACGATCTGCGAACCAACGGGTTTCATCTGGCACTCTTCAAGTTCTGCTCCCTGCTGTTTTATCCAAAGCCCTATCGATTCTCCTGGAAGCACTTGTTTGCCTTTGACTCCGGTTTAGCCCTGGGTAAGAAGGCCAAGGTGAGGAACATCAGCCAGGTTGATTTCTGCAGCTATGAACAGCAGTCTCTGCAATCCTTGCGCGATTGGATCGGGATCAGCTGACGATCAGATCAGCGGGCAGAGGAACCAAACCAACAGGGGCGGGCGGCTGAGCCTGCGTTCAAGGGAGGGTGAACCCTGAGGTGTTCAGGTGCTTGAGATCCAGCAGAACGACCGTCAGCCACACCAGCAGGCCCACACCGCCGATCGATCCGATCACGACCAGCAGGCCAGCGATCGCCGAGGTTGAAGACTTTTTCTCGTTGGGCACGGTCGGCCGTTGCTGGTGTGGCAAGTGTGTCACAAGCTGAGCTTGCCCTTCGTTGTCAGATGAGGATCTAGTCAGGTCAGGATTCTGTTCGATGAGAGCATGTTGGCCCGGCAGTCATTGGCTCAGCAGCCTGCTTCCGGTGAGGCTGGGGGGGGGCTTGCGCTGCGGCTGGAGGCCTGCTCGCGCAGAGCATCGCTCAGTTCGCTCGGCAGGCTGAGCTGCAGACTGCCGGGCCGTAGATGCAGGTCGCGCTGGGGGAAGGGAATCGTGATCTGGTGTTCACGCAGGGCGGCCTCGATTTTGAAATTGAGCTCGCTGATGATTTCGTACTGCCGCATCGGCTGGGAGATCCACACCAGCAGGCTGAAATCCAGGGAGCTGTCACCGAACCCCTTGAAATACACCTTGGGTGGTGGCTCACTCAGGATCCCGCCATAGCCTTGGCAAGCCTGGATCAGCACCTCGCGCACCTGCTGGCAATCCGATTCATAGGCCACCCCCACCGGCAGGATCAGCCGCGATGTGGGGCTGCCATGGCTCCAGTTCACCACCTGAGATTCGAGAAATTCGGAGTTGGGAACGATGATCGCAATGCGATCCAACGTCACCACTTCGGTGCAGCGCAGGCTGATCCGTTGGACAGTGCCCTGGAGTGCGCCGATTTCAACGAAATCACCCACTTCGATCGGCCGCTCGAAGATGATGATCAGGCCACTGATGAAGTTCTTGGTGATGCCTTGCAGGCCCAGGCCCAGGGCCACCCCGAACACACTGGCGAACAGAGCGAGGGAGCTCAGATCAAGCCCCCAGAGCTGCAGCAGCACCAGCGAGCCCACGAACAGCAACGTGTACTGAACAATGAAGGCGATCGCTTCCTGGGAGCCTTTGCCGATTCCGGTGTACCGCAGCACCCGGGTGCGCAACAGCTGATGCACCACCCCCAGCCCTTTGGCCAGCAGCAGGAACAGGGCAATCAGAACGAGGATGTCGAGAACGGAGTAACTGCGCTCGCCCAGGGGCAGGAAGGGTGAGGCCAGGCTGTCGGCCAGCGCGTCCCGAATCTTTCCGAGCCAGGTTCGGCTCACCGGAAACAAGCTGATGCAGCGGGCGATCACGCCGATCCAGACCGCCAGCTGCAGGGTTCGCAGCAGGAAGCGCAGTAACAGCCTGGAGCCCTGCAGGTCCGGGGCTCCCACCTCCGCTTCACGATCCGGCGGGACCATGGCCTGTGGAAACAGCCGCCGAAAGGCCAGACCCAGCAGACGCTGGACGATCCAGGCACCCAGAAGCAAGCCGAGGCTGATCAGCACCAGTCGCAGCACGGTGGCGGGTTGGCGTTCCTGCCGGCCCCGCTCGATCGCGCGCCCCAGCTGCCGCCTCCACACCTCCGCCAGGGCCTCCGGGCTGACGCCTTCAGGTCCATCGCGCCTTGTCACTGTCAGCAGTGGCTTGTCATCGATGGCGATGACCGGCAGCCCATTGCGCTCCACCACGGAGACCTCGGCGGGATCGTTGGCGGCCACCGTGTCGCTGAGCACGTCATTCACGGCCTCCACCCGTTGCTCGGCGCTGTAGTCATTTGAGGAGCGCACCCGAAACAGCTCGATCCCGTCAACCACCACGAACGCTGAGCCGGGATCCAGCTCCGCGCTCTCAGCCGCCGCAGCCGGCCCGACCTGGGCGGGAGCCAGCCCCGGGGCCAGAGCGAGAGCCAGGCCCAACAGCAGGGGGGCCAGGCAGAGCGCGAGCGATCGCTGTAGCCGAGTCAGCAGCCGACTCTGCAGAACACGCACCCTCATGAGCGGCGCCATCGGCGTGCCGGGATCGGGAAGAGGTCCTGCAGGCTGGCCTGGCGCACCTCCACGGGCTCGTCGGTGTGCTCCCAGAGGCTTTCGAAATAGAAGAAGGCCACGCCCAGGCCACGCTGATGCGTGGCGCTCACCTGGTCTGTGATGCGCTGGATCGGAACTGTGCTGGTGCGCTGGCCGCTCATGATTCCCACGGCCGTTGGAATCTTCTGCTTGCTTTCCTGTAGTTCAGGGCGATTAAGCTCGGCGGCGAAGCTGGGCAGATCGGGCCGGTAGAGCTGCACGATCACCTCGTCAGCAATGCCGCGCCGCATCCATTCAAGCCAATCCTGGAGCTGGAGTTTGTAGGCAAAGTCGTAGTAGTTGGGGGAAACAGAAATAATCGCCTTCGGTTTTGCCGCTTTCACTGCCTTGTTTAATCTGGTCATAAAGGCGGTGATCTTGTCGGCACGCCACTTCACCCAACCGGGGTCTTCTGGGTTGGCTGGTGGGGCTTTTTTGGTCTCTTTGGTGTAAAGGGCCACGGTGTAGTCGTCATAGCCGAAACTCCGCGGCAGGCTCATGTGATCGTCGAACTGAATGCCGTCGCCGTCGTATTGGCTGGTGATCTCCAGCACCAGCTCGGTGATGAACGCCTGCACCTCCGGGTGGAACGGATTCAGCCAGACCACCTCCCCGGCGGCGCTGATCGAGGTTTTGCCGCCGTCGCGCTTCTGGGTCAGCCAGGTGGGATGTTGAACGGCCAGTTCTGAGAAGGGCGGCGCCATGAAGCCGAATTCAAACCAGGGAATCACCAGCAGGCCCCGGGCATGGCCCTCCTTGATCACATCAGCGAGGATGTCTTGCCCTTCTAAGCCCTTGAACGAAAACGACTGAATCTTTCGCCGCTTGGTCACCGCGCTGGTGTGATAGGCGTAGCCGCTGTTCCAGACCACCGGGTAGATGGTGTTGAAGTTGAGGCGGCTCAGCTCGCCCAAGGCGGCCTGCAGGCGCGGACGGCTGCGCAGGGTGTCCATGTCGTTGCCGGTCAGCCAGACCCCGCGGATTTCTTTCTGAGCCAAGGCTGGCGCTGGAACCGGCTCAGAGTCTCCCGGCCTGGCGGGCAGCACCACCAGCAACCAGGCCAGCAGCAGGCAAAGAGCGCGGAGCAGGGTGCGGTATCCCCTCATCCTCGCCACCCCAGCTTCTGACCAGTGATCCTAGGAGCTGTGTTCCGCCAGGCTCGATGCCGATCATCTCCGCCCGCGGCCTCTCCAAGACCTACCGGGTGGCCGACAAGCAGCCGGGCCTGGGCGGCACCCTGCGCCATTTCTTCGCCCGCCGCAGCCGTGATGTGCAGGCGGTCAGCGATGTCAACTTCACGATCGAGCCCGGAGAGATCGTTGGCTTTCTCGGCCCCAACGGCGCCGGCAAGACCACCACACTCAAGATGCTCACCGGCCTGATTCACCCCAGCGCCGGAGAGGTGGAGGTGGCCGGCTGCGTTCCCTTCCGCCGCCAGGCCGGCTTCCTGCGCCAGATCACCCTGGTGATGGGCCAGAAGCAGCAACTGATCTGGGATCTGCCGCCGCTCGATTCGCTGCGGGTCAATGCTGCCGTCTACGGCATCGACGACAGCGAAGCCAAACGCCGCATCGACGAGCTGGCCGGCATGCTCGATCTGGGCGAGGAGCTCACCCGCCCGGTGCGCAAGCTCTCGCTCGGCCAGCGGATGAAGGCGGAGTTGCTGGCGGCCCTGCTGCATCGTCCGGCCGTTCTCTTTCTCGATGAACCCACCCTGGGTCTCGATGTCAACGCCCAGGCACGGGTGCGTGAGTTTCTCGCCGATTACAACCGCCGCCATGGCGCCACCGTGCTGCTCACCAGCCACTACATGGCCGACATCACCGCCCTCTGCCGCCGGGTGTTGCTGATCCACCAGGGGCGTCTCTTCTATGACGGCAGCCTGGACGGCCTCACCGAACGGCTTGCCCCCCATCGCGAAGTGCGTTTTGAGCTGCGCGATCCGCCACCGGCGGCGGCCTTTGCCTCCTATGGCACCTTTGAATCCCAGGATGGTCAGCAGCTGCGGCTGTTGGTGCCGCGCTCTGAGCTCACGGCCACGGTCGGCCGGCTGCTGGCCGATTTCGACGTGCTCGACCTGGAGGTGAGCGATCCGCCGATCGAGGAGATCATCGGCCGGCTGTTTCGTCAGGGGGCCGTGTCATGAGGGGCAGCCGCAGGCTTCGTTTCGCTCGCGGGTGGCGCATCGCCCGGGTGCTGCTCTCCACCCAGTACGCCTACATGCTCGAGTACAGGGCTGAAATCGCCCTCTGGGCGCTCTCGGGCGTGCTGCCCTTGATCATGCTCGGGGTCTGGAGTGGTTCGGAGGCGGCCGGTGGCCTGGGGCTGAGCCCGGAGCGCCTCAGCCGCTACTTCCTGTCGGCTTTTGTGGTGCGGCAATTCACGATTGTCTGGTTGGTGCATGTCTTCGAAGAAGACGCGCTCCAGGGCCGGCTCTCGCCCTATTTGCTCCAGCCGCTGCACCCCCTCTGGCGCTATCTCGCCTCCCACCTCTCCGAGCAGGCCACGCGCTTGCCGTTCGTGGTGCTGATCATGGCGATCTTCTTTCTGTTTCAGCCCGCCGCCTTCTGGCTGCCCAGCCCGGGCGGCTTCCTGCTGGCCGTGGTCGCCATCCACCTGGCTTTCCTGCTGCGCTTCCTGTTTCAGACCGTGATCACCATGCTCTGCTTCTGGACCGAGCGCGCCGCTGCACTGGAGCGGCTCTTGCTGATTCCGTACCTGTTTCTCTCTGGTCTGGTGGCGCCCCTGGAGGCTTTCCCGGAGGGGGTGCGTGCCTTCGCCTTGCTCACCCCTTTCCCGGCGATGCTGTCGTTTCCGGCCCAGTTGCTCGCCGGTGAACCGGTGGATCTGGCCGGTGGCCTGATCACAATCGGCGTCTGGGCGGCTCTGCTGCTGCCCCTCGCCCTCTGGCTTTGGCAGGCGGGCCTGCGCCGCTATTCGGCGATGGGGGCCTGAGGATGCGAAACCTGCGGCTGTTGCGGCGGTTCTGGGCCACATCTCTGGCCGCTGACCTGGAATACCAGGTGAACGTGCTGATCGAGTTGCTGGCCGTGGGCGGCAACCTGGCCGGCAGCCTGTTCGTGCTCTCGCTGCTGTTCGGCCAGGGCGGCAGCCTGGGCGGCTGGAGCTGGGAGGAGGCCCTGGTGGTTCTCGGCCTCTACACCCTGCTTGACGGCATCACCAGCACGGTGCTGCAGCCGAACCTCAGCACGATCGTCACGCACGTGCGGGAGGGCACCCTCGATTTCGTGCTGCTCAAGCCGGTCGACAGCCAGTTCTGGCTCTCGGCGCGCACCTTCTCCCCCTGGGGGCTGCCGGGGGTGGCTGCCGGTCTTGCTCTGATCGTGGTGGCCGCCGCCCAGGCTGGCGCCAGGCCCGATGGCGCCAGCGTCGTCGCGGCCCTGGTGCTGTTGCTCAGCAGCACCTTGATCCTTTACAGCCTCTGGTTCGTGCTGGCGGCCACCAGCATCTGGTTCGTGAAGGTCTGGAACGCCACCGAGGTGCTGCGCGCCGCCCTGGTGGCAGGCCGCTACCCGGTCAGCGCCTATCCCGTGGCCTTGCGCACGTTTTTCACCTTTGTCCTGCCGGTGGCTTTCCTCACAACCGTGCCGGCTGAGGCGATTCTCGGCCGTGGCTCGGCTCCCTGGCTGCTCGCCTCCCTCGCGGTGGCGGCGTTCTGCCTCTTGGGCAGCCGCAAGTTCTGGCAGTTCGCCCTGCGCTTTTACACCTCGGCATCGAGTTGATCGCCAGCCTGGGTTCAAGCGGCTGCAGTTCTCTCTGGGTCAGGGTTTGAACTTGTTGCATTCCGATCCCCGCTGCGATTGAAAACCCAGGAGCTGTCGTGTGCTACGAGTTTCTTGATTAGGCAGCAAGCTCCGCAGGCAGCCCTTTTGGGACCTAGGCTGGTACGCATATACCAGTCGTCACTGCCATGGCTATGAATCGGATCCAGTTCCAGGCCAGCCTGTCGCTGCCCCAGTTTATTGAGCTCTACGGAACCGAGCAAAAATGTGAAGTTGCCCTGGAACAGGCGCGCTGGCCTGATGGTTTCCGTTGCCCACGTTGTGAGGGCAAGGAGTACGGGCTCATCATTGGCAGGCGCCACAAGCGCTATCAGTGCCGGAGCTGTCGTCATCAAGCCACCCTCACGGCCGGTACCATCTTGGAGGCAACAAAGTTACCTCTGACCACCTGGTTCCTTGCCTTCTACCTCGTCGGCCAAGCCAAGACAGGAATCTCCTCACTAGCTCTGAGGCGTCATCTCGGTGTGAACTACCGAACGGCATGGTTGCTTCAGAACAAGATCATGCAGGCAATGAAAGAACGTGATGGCGCCTATGTCCTCAGAGGAAGGGTGCAGGTGGATGATGCCTACCTTGGCGGAGAACGCTGTGGTGGCAAGCCTGGTCGTGGATCGGAGAACAAGGTGCCGGTCGTGGCAGCCGTCTCTGTCGATGAGGCGGGCCACCCCCGGTATATAAAACTTGCCACCGTGCCCACGTTCTCTTTTGCCGCTATTGCTGATTGGGCCCAAGATTCACTGGCGATAGGCTGTGAAGTGATCTCCGATGGGCTGGCTTGCTTTCGCGCCGTTGCAGAAGTCGGTTGCTTCCATCATCCTGTGGTCGTAAAGGGTCGTCATCCCAATGAATTACCAGAATTCCGTTGGATTAACACGGTGCTCAGCAACTTGAAAACCAGCTTCAGCGGCAGCTTCCATGCCCTTCGCTTCGAAAAGTACGCTGATCGCTACTTGGGCGCCTTCAGCTACCGCTTCAATCGGCGGTTCAATCTGGCGGCAATGACCGAGCGTGTGGTTCATGCCATCTGCAGCTGTCAAGCACGGCCGGAACGACTCCTGAGGTGTGCGGAGTTTGCTACCTAATCGAGACGAGTTTTGGCTTGAATCGATGCTCGAGGGGTGCCACAGGTGGGCCAGTCGGCGGTTAGATTTCGCCTCAATCCATGATTCGTTCGAGGAGTGTGCTTGGTGGTTTTGATTGATTTATGAGCCAAGCTGTTTTTCTCTCGCCTGCAGACCAAGTTCCAGCTTCCACTTCTGAACATTCCGGGCCCCGTTCCTGGCCCACCAAACAACAATTGCTGGCTTGCCTCCCTGAGGAGATCAGTGAAATAGACACCGGAAAGGCCTGGAGATGCCTTGCTTTTTCGTTGTCCACGTCTCTTCTGGCCTATGGCGTTGGCTGCCTGATTCCACTGCAGTGGGTGTTTGCTCCGGTCTGGTTGCTCTATGCCGTGATCACTGGAACCTTGGCAGGCGGCTGCTGGGTGCTGGCCCATGAATGCGGCCATAACGCCTTCCATCCCAACCGCACGGTGGAGAACGCTGTCGGGCTGGTGCTGCACAGCTTGCTGCTTGTGCCCTATTTCTCCTGGCTGCGCAGCCATGCGGTTCACCACGCCAATTGCAACCATCTCGAAGCTGGCGAAACCCATGTTCCTTCCCTGCTCGAATCGGCGTGGGGATCGTTCAGCCTCTGGTTCAAAGGTGTGTTGGGCGAATCGGCCTATGGAGTCGTTTCTGTTGTTGTCCACCTGCTAGTCGGCTGGCCGCTCTATTTGATGTTTGGCATCACCGGTGGGCCAGCGCAGGGTTTTCCCACCTCCCATTTCATTCCCATCCCCCAGGTCAGCCCCGGAAGCCGTGAGTTGTTTCCAGGTCGCTGGAAAGGCCTGGTGCAGATGTCCAACATCGGCCTGGTTGTGGTGTTTTCGCTCATGGTCTTCTGGGCCATGCAAACGTCGCTGCTGCGGGTGCTTTGCGTGTATGGGTTGCCTTACCTGGTGATCAATGCTTGGTTGGTTTGCTACACCTGGCTGCAGCACACCGACACCGACATTCCCCATTTCACGGCTGACGAGTGGAACTGGGCGAAGGGAGCCCTGCAGACCGTTGACCGTCCCTATGGACCGTTGTTGAATTTTCTGCACCACGGTATCGGCTCCACCCACGTGGCTCACCACCTCAGCTCACGCATTCCCCACTACAACGCCTGGCGTGCCACTGAATTGATCCGCGAAGCATTCCCCGAAGTTGTCCGCTACGACCCCACACCGATTCATCTTGCTCTCTGGAGAATTGGCCGTCAGTGCAGCTACGTGACACGCAATCCAGCCGACGGGGGCTATTACTACAGATGATTGCAACTGTGATTAGATCTGTTTGATCAGGCCTTGTTTGGTCTGATCAGTACGATTCAGTCATGTCTGATCTGGTTGTTGAATAGATTCTATGTCAATCGGGTGCTGAGACAAGCCCGCTACCGTTCATGATGACCTGCGCACTCGTTCTGATTGAACGGTGGCACAGGTCGTTTTTTTTGGAGTCATGTTTTCTGTTGTTTTGGACTATCTAAGCATCGGAAACTATCCCGAGTTGAGGCCAAACCTGGAAATGGATCGTGGAAGCCATAGATTGACGAGGCGTTCCAATGAAGCGTTGACCTTCTCCCTTGGCAGCCTTAAACGCTGATCAGACTTTTTGCTTTGAAGTTGCTTCTTGACGGCTGGCTTCACTGGCTCAGCATTACGGATTGCGCCGCTCCTCCGCCCGCAGCCTTGGTGGGCTTAAGGATTGCTTTAGATTTGCGGCTTGCAGGGCTTCTCCATGGCAACCTCGATTCCCCTTCTCGCTGCCACAGGCCTGGCTGGTCTGGCTTTGGTGAGCCTCACGATCGGTCTGCTGATCTGATCGAGGTGGGTGCTGCAGGGGTCAGAACACCGTCAAGGTGGTGATTTCTTTGTAGGCCTCGTCGGCCATTGTGTCCACCTCGAATGACGTCCAGGTGGCCCAGTTTTCCGACTTTGTCGGCGTGGTGCTCCACTCAATCTGTCGCCCCTGATAGGTCAGTCCCACGCAGGTGAGGGCCTGGTCGTCGGCCATCAATGACCAAAGCACATGCACGTCCTGACGGTCGTAGCTCACCGGTTTGGCTTCGACCGGTTGGTCGGGCAGGAAGCCCGGCAGGCTTTGCAGCTGGCGTTGGTTCTCCCAGCAGAGATAGCGGCCGTTCTCGGTGGGATAGAACCAACAGGTTTCGTTTGCGGCTTCGCGCAGGGGGAAACGGTCGAGGCAGCGGCAAGCCTCGATCTCCATCTGGAGGGCTGGATGGCCTGAGACAGCCACAGCGGCCGCTCCGCTCAGTTCGTAAACCGCGAGCCAGCGGGAACGGGGTTCGAGATGGGGCACCGTCGCATCACAGATCCGGTCACTTCCCGATTCATCGGCAACACCTGGCAACGGATCGGCTCCAGCCAGGACGGCCAGCCCTTCAGACACCAGTTCATCCAGGGTTTTGGTCTCCTCCTTGGGGACCTTGAAGATCCGCAGGGCAACGCCACCGCTGATTCCCTTGTGCTGCGCTGTCAGCAAGGCGTCCCAATCGGGATTCTCACCAGGCAGGTCCGCTTCGGCGGCCAGCACGAAAATGATTGCAAAAGCCATTCAGCAATCCTGATGGAGAAGAGCCAAAAACAAAACCCGGATGGTGGTCCATCCGGGTAAAAAAACCTGAATCCGAAAAGACCGATCGGACGTCTGGTTCAGATTTCAGGAGAACGACTGGCGCTCTGAATCAGCCGAGGCCGATCTGGGAGAGGATTCCCTGGCCGGTGAGCAGCTCGGTGCCCAAGCCGATCACGAAGCCGAGCATGGCCATGCGGCCATTCCAGGTTTCAGCGAAATCAACGAAGCCAAAGCGGGAGGTGGAGTCAGCCATGGTGCTGATGGTGGTAACTGCAAGAAGTGTAACAGCCTATGAAGCAATGTGTCACTTCCTTTCGGCTATTGGGCCTGCCCGGTTTCGCCTCTTGCTTTTCAAGTTGGCGCCTGCAGCATTTGCAGCCTTTGCCAGGGTGCGCCCCTTCTTCGCAGAGTGCGGTCCATTGCACTTCTCTGGCAATGGTGGTTGCAATCGCCTGATTGGCGGCATCGAGCTCGAGGGTGATCGCCTCTGTTTCGGCACGGCGCTTGAAGGCGTGCGGCGCTGCAGCATCGACCGTCGCAGCCTTCTGCTTCAAGGCGGGGCCGGCAAGAACCGCTTGCTTTTCCAGGCCAGGCAGTGAGGCTGGCTTGATCGGCCCGAGGACACCACCTCCATCATTCCCAGGAAATCGCAGCAACGCCTCCCCCATCGATGAATTGAGGCAAGTGGAAGAGTTGCTGATCAGCTCGTCGACCGATGGACTTGTTAGCCGGCTTGCGCCGATGGCACTGTTCCCCTAGTCCTTGACTCTCCAGTTGAGGGGAGACCATACGGTGAGTGGACTCCTGATCCCCTGGCATGCGTCCTTTCTTTCTCCTTGGTGTATGGATCGGCCTCAGTGGTTTCGCCGCTTCCGTGCCGGAGGCCCGTGCCCAGATGGATCCTCACCATCACCACACGGCACCGATGGACCACACGGCACCGATGGACCATGCGGCACCGATGGATCACGGTGCCCACGCCCATGACGTTGGCCCGGCCGGAGCCACCTTCGACCTGCGCTTCCTCGACGGGATGGTGCAGCACCACACCGGGGCGTTGCGGATGAGCGAATTTGTGTTCGGGATTGGCGAGCCGGGCGTTGGCGCCCTGGCCAATTCGATCTGGCGCGAGCAAGCCGCTGAAATCCGGGCGATGGGGCTGTGGCGAAAGGCCTGGTATCCCGAGGCCCCCGCCTACCCCGTAGCCCTGGCTCCCGGTGCCGATCCAGACAGCCTCTCGGGCCTCATCCGCATGAGCCAGGCCCAGATCGAGGGCATGCGCATGATGGGCGAGGGCCCCACCAGGGAGAACCGGGTGGTCTGGTTTCTCGAGGGGATGCTTGAGCATCACGGCGGGGCGTTGATGATGGCCCACGATGCCCTCGCCAAGAGCTCCAACACCACGATTCGTCGCTTTGCGCGGCAGGTGATCGTGGCCCAGCGGGCCGAGATCATCGCGCTGCGGCGGATGCTGGCGGTGGAAGGATTACGCAAACCCGCCTACTACAAGTTCGACAATCTCTTTGCCCTTTGAGCGAGGCTCATTCTCCTGGCGGCGCGTCTCGCTCCACCACTTCAAGCTCGCCGCGCACCATGTTCATGCCGCAGTGGAAGGGGTAGCGCCCCGGCTTCTCCGGCAGCAGCTCCAGCACCGTGGTGTCGCCGACGGGGAGATCGAGAACGCGCTGAAAGTCGGGGAAGAGCACCTGGGCCACGCAACTGCTGGGATCGAGGCGGTGGAAGGCAAGCCGCACGGGCTGTCCTGCCCGCACCCTGATCCGCCTTGGCTCGTAGCCGCCATCGACGGTGATGGTGATCTGCTGGATCCCATCTCCCCTGGAGGCCGCCAGCGTCGCCGGTTTGCTCGCCCCCAGAAACCACCACAGCTCCAGCAGGATCAGGCCCAGCCCGCCGCTGGCCACCAGCAGCTGCAGGCCCAGGGGCTGGGCGGTGCGCCGCCACGGCCCGGTCTGCATGACGGCCTCCATGCCAGCGGCCTGTGTACCGCTGGCTTCAAAGCGCTCGACGGCGATCGGCTTTTGGGCCAGCAGCTGTCTGGAGGATGGGAGCGAGGCCGGTTCGGAGGCCATCGCCACCGGCAAAGCCACTGCTACCGGCAAAGCCACAGCCAGCAGGATCGTGATCATGGCTGCACCTCCGCCAGCTGCCTTTCAGCCAACGCCGGCGAGGGGCGGAACTGGCGCAAGCGCAGGGCGTTCATCACCACCGAGACAGAGCTGAAGGCCATGGCGGCGCCGGCGATCATCGGGCTCAGCAGCCAGCCGGTGAAGGGAAACAGCACGCCGGCTGCCAGGGGAATGCCGGCGGTGTTGTAGACGAAGGCGAAGAAGAGGTTCTGGCGGATGTTCGCCATCGCCGCGCGGCTGAGCTCGATGGCGGTGGCGATGCCGCGCAGATCGCCACTGAGCAGGGTGATGTCGCTGGCGGCGATCGCCACATCGGTTCCGGTGCCGATCGCGAAGCCCACATCGGCCACCGCCAGGGCCGGAGCGTCGTTGAGGCCATCGCCCACCATGCCGGTGATCTGGCCGCTGCGCTGCAGGTGCTCCACCACGGCGGCCTTGTCCTGGGGGCGCACCTCGGCGATCACCCGCGTGATGCCGAGCTGTGCGCCGATCACTTCGGCGCTGCGCCTTGCATCGCCGGTGAGCATCACCACCTCCAGGCCCAGGCGCCTGAGCGCCCGCACCGCCTCCGTGGAGCCGGGCTTGAGGGCGTCGGCGATGCCGAAACAGGCCTCCAGTCTGCCGTCCACCACCACGGCGGCTGTACTGCGGGCCGCGTCTTCCAGGCGCTGGGTGAGTGGGGCCAGGGCCGTCATCGGCAGGCCGAGTTCCTCGAACCAGCGCGGAGTGCCGATCCGCACCTCCTGGCCCCCCACCGTTCCTTGAACGCCTCGACCAGCGATCGCTTCGAAGCCCTGCACGGCCGGGAGTTCTGGGTCGCTCAGCTGGCCGCGCACGTAGCTGACGACCGCCTCAGCCAGGGGGTGTTCAGAGCGGGATTCGAGCGCGGCCGTCATCGCCAGCAGGGCCCTGGCCTCCACCCGCCCGCCACCGACCCGCTCGAAATCCGTCACCTCCGGCTGGCCGCGGGTCAGCGTGCCGGTCTTGTCGAGAACGATGGTCTGCAGCTTGCCGGCTGTCTCAATGCTTTCAGCACTGCGGAACAGCAGGCCGTTCTCTGCTCCTTTGCCCGAGGCCACCATGATCGAGGTGGGCGTGGCCAGCCCGAGGGCGCAGGGACAGGCGATCACCAGCACACTGACGCTGAACAGCAGGGCCAGCACTGTGTTGCCGGTGACCAGGAACCAGATCACGAAGGCGCCGATGGCGATGGCGATCACCACGGGAACGAACCAGCCGACCACCTGATCCGCCAGTTTCTGCACCTGGGTGCGCGAGCTCTGGGCCTGACGCACCAGTTCAACGATCTGGGCCAGCAAGGTGTCGCCGCCGATGCGGGTGACGCGAAAAATGAAGCTGCCGCTGCGGTTGAGCGAGGCGCCGATCACTTCATCGCCGCTGGCCTTGGCCACGGGGGTGGGTTCGCCGGTGAGCATCGATTCCTCCACATAGGAGCTGCCCTCCTCGATCAGACCGTCGAGGGGAATGCGTTCGCCCGGGCGCACCTGAATCCGCTCGCCCACCACCACCTGGCCAACGGGCAGATCCACGGCTGTGCCGTTGCGCAGCACCCGGGCGGTGGGTGGCTGCATGCCGATCAGCTTGCGGATCGCCTCGGAGGTCTGTCCGCGGGCGCGGGCTTCGAGCAGATTGCCGAGCAGCACCAGCCAGATCACCACCGCGGCGGTTTCGTAATACACGTCTGCCGGCAATCCCTCGGCCTTGAGCACGCCCGGAAACACCGTGGCGAAGAGCGAGCCGAGATAGGCGAAACCAGTACCGGCGGCCACCAGGGTGTTCATGTCCGCCCCATGGCGGCGAAAGGCGGCCCAGGCGCCGCGGAAAAAAATCCCGCCGCACCAGGCCATCACCGGGGTGCAGAGGATCAGCTGCGTCCATGGGCTCGACAACCAGGCGGGCACAAACGGCAGCGGCTGGCCGAGCATGTGCGGCAGATGGGCGATCACGATCAGCCCGGTGAGCACCGCGCCGACAGCCAGTTTTCGGCGCAGCAGGGTCAGTTCCCTCGCCAGCTCCCGATCAGGGCCGGAGCTGGTGGCGCAGCACGGATCGCTGACGGACACGGAATCAGGAGCAAAGGCCAACCTTTACCTTAGAGTCTCCATCTAGGTGGAGAGTCAACCCTTGTGGAAGTCGTTGTGAAGAAGACCGGCCTGCAGGCCGGTAAGCAGGCCGGCATGAAGATCGGTGTGCTGGCGGCCCGCAGTGGTCTGCCGGTCAAAACGTTGCGCTACTACGAAGAGCTGGGCCTGCTGCCGGCGATCGGCCGCAGCCAGGGGGGCTATCGCCTGTTCGCCGAAGACAGCCTGCGGCGTCTGGAGTTCATTCGCCGTCTCAAGACCCTTGGGCTCAGCCTCGAAGAAATCCAGGGATCGCTGGCGGTTCATGACGCCGGTGATTTGCCCTGCGGCGACATTGCGATCCAGCTGGGGCGCCAGATCGAGCGGATCGATGGCCAGATCAAGGAGCTGCGCCAGCTTCGCCAGGAACTGCAGGGGCTGCTGGCGGGCTGGCAGAGCCATCCGGCCAGGGAAGCGGAGCTGATCTGCCCAAACCTTCAGGTGTGAGCGCACGCGCCTGACTTCCTACGCTCCAACGACTGGCAGCAGCAGCTCTTCAGCCCATGGCCACTTACCTGATCACCGGCGCCAACCGCGGCATCGGCCTGGAGTATTGCCGTCAGCTGCAGGCCCGCGGTGAGCTGGTTGTGGCGGCCTGCCGCCAGCCATCGCCGGAGCTGGAGAGCCTGGGTGTGCGCCTGGAGGCGGGGCTGGAGCTCACCTCCGGCGAAGCGATAGCCGGCCTGGTGGAGCGGCTCGATGGGCTGCCGATCGATGGGCTGATCCATAACGCCGGCATCGTCGAGCGCACCAACCTGGAGCACCTCGATGCCGGCAGTCTGCGGCGCCAGTTCGAGGTGAACGCCATCGCCCCTCTGGAGCTCACCAGTGCCTTGCTGGGCCAGCTGCATCCAGGCGCCAAGGTGATCCTGATGACCAGCCGCATGGGCTCTATCGACGACAACACCTCGGGCGGCTCCTACGGCTACCGGATGTCGAAGGTGGCGCTCTGCATGGCCGGCAAGTCGATGGCGATCGATCTCAAGCCCCGGGGGATTGCCGTTGCCCTGCTCCATCCCGGCCTGGTGAGCACCCGCATGACCGGCTTCAGCGAGCAAGGCATCACAGCTGAGCAGGCGGTGACGGGCCTGCTCGCCCGCATCGACGCGCTCAGCCTGGAGACCTCCGGTAGCTTCTGGCATGCCAATGGCCAGCTCTTGCCCTGGTGAGGGCTGGGGTTGTTCCTAGAGGCGGCTGAGCAGCTCGGCCTTTTTGGCTGTGAACTCGTCCTCGGTGAGGATGCCTTTCTGCATGAGCTCCCCGAGACGCTCCAGGGTGGCGAAGACATCGGTACTGCTGGCCTTGCTGGCCGCCGGGTTCGATGGTGCAGAGCTGGATGGAGCGGCAACTGCAGCGCTCGGTGCTTGAGGCTCAGCCTGGGCGGCTGCAGGAGTGGCCGTGGGGGCTGCTGTGACGTTCACCGCTGGCAGGTGGGTGAGGCTGATGCTGCCGGTGCCGGTGCTAAACACCACGCCGCCACCGGACGACTGCTGCTGGGAGAGGCCGGAGATCTGGTGGCCGCTGGTGTCGTAGACACTGACGTTGCCGTTGACCTTCACCGCCAGCCGGCCGGCGGCCGGGAAATAGGCGTAGTGCATGTCGTTCTGGGAGCCGCTGGAGCTTGGGGCGCCGAGACCTGCTGGCCACCAGCTGTCCTGGGGGTCGGCGCTGAATAGCGCGCCGGAGCCAAAGCTCATCGGCTGCATGCCCGTGGCCATCTGCATGCCACCGCCCACCTGCATCTGCTGGCTGCCGCCGCCGCTCTGGCTCTGCGACTGGAAGCTTCCCTTTGGAAAGAGGTCGGGCTGGCTGGCGACGGCTGCGGCCAATCCCTGGCAGAGCCCATCGACGCGGGCCTTGAGCCCCTGGTTGAACATGTCACCCAGCATCATCATGCCGCCGTTCATCCATTGGCCGGAGCCGGCGAATTCGGGGTGATTGAACTGGGCCATGCCGCCACGCCCCTTAAGCACCGCGAAGGTCATGTGCAGCACGGCGTCCTGGCTGAAGCCATAGCGCTGGGCCAAGTCGTTGACGACTTCAAGCCCTTCGGCCGTGAGTTTTTCCATTGCGATGTTCTGGCTGAGCCAAATCCTGTGCGAGTGCCGGTGCAAATCCCGGCTGAATCTGAAGCGATTTTTTAACCTATCACCACCACCTGGCCAACTCCGTGGCTTGGAGCACCGGATGGCTCTGTCTAGGGTTCCAGCAGACCTGCAGGCAGCGCCATGGCCATCGTCAATCGCTGCGCCGTCGGGATCTACCCCGCCGCCCATCTGCTCGCCTGGGCCGAGCGGCTGGATCTCGACACCACGGCGGGTGGAGCCCGGGAGCCCTGTCTGTATCTGATCCCCGATTTCGAGACGAACGACGAAGCCGAAGAGATCCTCAAGGAGATCTACGAGGCGATCTTTGAGGCGGAGCTCGACTTCTGGAATCGCGACAGCGGCACCTGGCCGGCGGAGCACACCTATTCGGTGTTTCGCAAGTGGTTTGAGGTGCGCTTTTACCCCCTGATCCAGGACCTGGTGGGAGAAGAGATCACCGCCACTGAGCTCGATGAGGCGTTCATGGGAGATCTGCGAACGGCTCTGGAGGGCCTGGAGAATCCCTCCTGAGCAATGCATTGACGCCAGCGCTTGCATCGACGCCCCTGGGACTTCCGCCGCAGCAGACCTCAGCGCGCCCGATCAGCTTCCCTGCCCAGCCTTGAGGCCGATGGCTTCAACGATCTCCGGTGAGAGCATCAGCGCCTGATCGGTCCCGTTCTGGAGCGGAATCGCCAGTCGCAGGGGCAAGATCGCGCTGGGCCTGGGCTGCAGCCTGGCCAGATCGAACTGGGCCGAACTGGCTGGAACGGCTGGATCGCCTGCCGGCACCTGTTCCTCGCTGTGGTTAGCCAGTTGCCAGTGGCTCCCCTGGCTGTCTTCGAGTTCGAGGCCGCGTTGGTGGTCGAGCTGCTCACCGAGAGCCAGGGCCGTCAGGCGCAGGCGCCAGCCCTTCGGAAAATCCGGGTCGGGTTGCTCAAACAGGCTGATCGCCCAGCCATCGCCGTTGGTATCGGCCAGTGACCAGCGCTGAATCTCAGCTGCAGCCTGGACTGGCACGGCAAAGGCCAGCACGGGGGCGGCCAATAGCAGGGCGACCAGAAGGCTGAGCAGGCGGGCTCGCCAACGCCGCTGTGGCCCAGGCGTCGTCGGCGGCTGTTGTGACTGGAGGATCGGAGCAGAATGACTCATAGCAGCATGTGCGACCTAGGCCGATATATCGTTAGTATTGTAGGAGGGTCGGGAGGGCTTTTGCCGAATGTTCGCTCTGGCCAGGCCAGCTCGTCCCGCTCCGACTCCTGTCTTCTGAGGTCTCACCATGACGTCAACCACCTTCAAGCGCTCCCGGGGCAATCCCTGGAATCGCTTCACCGACTGGGTCACCAGCACCGAGAACCGCCTCTATGTGGGCTGGTTCGGGGTGTTGATGATTCCCACCCTGCTGGTTGCCACCAGCTGTTTCGTGGTCGCCTTCATCGGCGCGCCCCCCGTTGACATCGATGGCGTTCGCGAGCCTGTTTCCGGTGGTCTGCTCTATGGCAACAACATCATCACCGCCGCGGTTGTTCCCTCCAGTAACGCGATCGGCCTGCACTTTTACCCGATCTGGGCCGCCTCCAGCCTGGATGAGTGGCTCTACAACGGCGGCCCCTATCAGCTGATCATCTTCCACTTTTTGATTGGCATTTTCTGCTGGATGGGACGAGAGTGGGAGCTCAGCTACAGGCTGGGCATGCGTCCTTGGATCGCTGTGGCCTACTCAGCCCCAGTGGCTGCTGCCACCGCCGTGCTGCTGGTCTATTCGGTGGGCCAGGGCTCCTTCTCCGATGGCATGCCCTTGGGCATCTCCGGCACCTTCAACTTCATGCTGGTGCTCCAGGCTGAGCACAACGTGCTGATGCACCCCTTCCACATGCTGGGAGTCACCGGTGTCTTCGGCGGGGCCCTATTCGCCGCCATGCACGGCTCACTCGTCACCAGTTCACTGGTGCGGGAGTCCACCGAAACCGAATCCCTCAACCACGGCTACAAGTTCGGCCAGGAAGAAGAGACGTACAACATCGTGGCCGCCCACGGCTACTTTGGCCGTCTGATCTTCCAGTACGCCTCCTTCAACAACAGCCGCAGCCTGCACTTCTTGCTGGCCGCCTGGCCGGTGGTGGGCATCTGGTTCGCGGCCCTGGCCGTGGCCAGCTTCTCGTTCAACCTCAACGGCCTCAACTTCAACCACTCCGTGCTGGATCACCAAGGCCGGGTGATCAACACCTGGGCCGATGTGCTCAACCGGGGTGGCCTGGGCATCGAGGCGATGCACGAGCGCAACGTGCACAACTTCCCGCTTGATCTGGCCACCAGCGCCAGCACCCCCGTGGCCCTGACGGCACCAGCGATCGGTTAGTGGGACTTTGACCCCCGCCCAGTCGATCCCAGGACGGCGCCCACCGCCTGCTCGCCCCGCTCTCTTGCCTGGAGTCCAGCCCATGACGTCCTTTCTCTTCGCGCTGCTTGCCGCCTTGCTGCTGAGCCTCACGCCCCCAGCGGCTTGGGCTGCCCAAAGCGATCGGCCGCCGACCCGCTCTGCCGTCGAACCAGCTGAGCTGGCCCGGGCTGTGGCGGAGATGGAGCAGCTCGATCGGATGCGCGTGAGCCTGGCCTCCACGCTTGAGGGCAGCAGCGAGGAGCCAACGCTGCAAACGATGAAGGAGGTCTGCAAACCGGTGGGCCTGCGGGCGATGGCGATCGGTAAGGAGAACGGCTGGCAGGTGCGCCAGGTGGCCAGCAAGTTTCGTAATCCCGACCATGCGCCCGCCACGGCCCAGGAGCGGCAGGTGCTCGATCTGTTCCATCGCCAGCCGGCGATCACCGGACTGTGGCAGCCGGCTGGCGCCGAGCAGGCGAGCGGCGTGAACTATTACCGCCGTATCAACGTGGAGCCCAGCTGCCTGGCCTGCCACGGCAGCAAAGCCAGCCGGCCTTCCTTCGTCAAAGACAACTACCCCGCCGATAAGGCCTTCGATTTCAACGTGGGGGACCTGCGCGGCATGTACGCCGTGTTCATCCCCGAGCTGCAACAGGCGTTGGCGGAAGCACAGAACTAACTGGTGCTGCTGGCTGACGCCGCCTGAGGCAAGCTTTTCCCATCTGCAGCCATCTGGATGCCCCGCCCCTATCAACCGTCCTTGCTGCGCTTGCTCCATGGCGGCACGGCCCTGGCGGTGCTGGGTTGCTGGATCAGCGGCCTGATCGTTTACAGCCGCTATGACGGCCGCTGGGGGCGACTTCCCTTCACCCCAGCAGGCCACTGGATTGACCTCCACGGTCAGATCGGCGTGTTGCTGTTGCTGCTCGCTGTGCCCTTCCTGGCCTACTCCTTGAGCCTGGGCCGCTCACGCCTGCGGCGATCAGCCAATTCCGTGGCCCTTGTGGCCCTGGCCCTGGCCATCGGCACGGGCAAGTTGATGCAGGAGGACTGGCTCAGGCAGGGAGAGCTGAACCACCTCGCCTATTCCCTGCACCTGCTGGCCTGGCTGCTGATCGCCCTCACTGTGCTGGTTCACGTTGGCGCCAGCCTGCAACTGGGCGGCTGGCCGCTGCTGGCCTCGATGACCAATCCCGCCGTCAAAAAAGGCGACCTTCCTGGCGACTGGCCGGGCCAGGTGCGGCGGTTTCTGAGGCGAGGCAGCGGAGCATCCTGAGCTTATCCAGTTCGTGACAGTTGGTGGTATTAAATCCTGCTGTCTATTTTATAAACAACTGGCAAGGAATCCTTGTCATGGACCAGCTGAGAAGTTGTCTAGTGGCTTCTCTATAAGCTAAAAGTCACGTTTCCCTGTGATGCAGATATGGCCCGAGTTACTGAGCGGATTCAAGGGGTTCACCGGGCAGGAAGCGCTGGATGAACTTCTCCAAGGTGATCGGTCCGCAACGGGGCTGCCAGCTGGTTCCCCCAGGCATTCGCCGCCAGTACTGCACCTGTAGATGGGAATCATCCCCAGCGAGTAGCTCCAGTCCATAGCGGTATTCAGCATCTGCAGATTGATCTGGAGTGGCCAGGGGTTCCGCTCGCGGCTGAGTTTCCAGGAAGGCGTTAAGAAAACCAGCGGAGCTGGGGTTGTGGCGGCGGGCCATGGCGAAGCGCCAGGCGGCTCCGGTCGGGTAGCCATCGTGGTGCAGGTAGAGATGGCGGATCGGAGCGCCTGGAAAGCCTCTGAAGGAATAAACTGCGCGGGTGGCCAAGGCGGTGGGGCGGCTGTACTGATCAGTGCCCCAGGCGTCTCACATGTCTGGGCTGATGGACAAACTGTGGTGACCCTGGCCAGTCCTGAGGTGACGTCCAAAAAACCCAGACCGGCGCAAGGCGACCAGCTCAGTTGTCGATGAACAGTGAATGGGCTGTACGCACAACCCGTGGATCGGGCTCACCGACGGCGTCGTGGTCTTTGAGCTCGTAGTTAAGGGCGTGGAGAACGCTGCGGATGGCGCCAAGACGGGCCCGTTTCTTCTCGTTCGAGTTAACGATGGTCCAAGGCGCCACGAGGGTGTCGGTGGCGAGCAGCATCTCATTGCGAGCTTCGGTGTACTCGCCATACTTCTCCACGCTCACCTCGTCGATGGGCGACAACTTCCACTGCTTGAGTGGATCCTCGCGCCGGTCTTTGAAACGCAGCTTCTGGCGGGCTTCTGACACGGCAAACCAGAGCTTGAATAATAGAATTCCACTGCTGACGAGTGACTGTTCGAAGCCAGGAACCTGGCGCAGGAACAAAGCGTGTTCCTGCGGTGTGCAGAACTCCATCACCTTCTCAACGCCTGCCCGGTTGTACCACGACCTGTCGAACATCGTGATTTCGCCGGCCGATGGCAGGTGCGGAACATAGCGCTGGAAGTACCACTGGGTCGCTTCGGCATCGTTGGGCTTAAGTAGCGCCACATGTTCACTGCCGCGAGGGTTCAGGTGTTCGCGGAAGCGCTTGATTGATCCGCCTTTGCCTGCCGCATCGCGACCTTCGAACAGGATCACCACGCGCTGTCCGACAGCCTTGATATGGCGCTGAGCCTTGAGCAGTTCGATCTGAAGCACTTCGAGGTCTTGTTTGTAGTCTTTCTTGTCGATCGGTTTGTCGTAGGGAAGATTGTTCTGCATCTCCTCAATTGTCTCGACGGGTGATAGACGTTGCTTCTTGCTCATGGGCCTACTTGGATCGGGCGGGAGTGGTTGATGCGCTGGATCAACGGTAGCTCCGCAATGCAACCACTTACACCCAGGCCGAACACAACAGCTCCGCCTGAGCCAGCACGGTTTGCACAGCGGCGTCCTGTAGATCAGGTGGGTAGCCGTAGCGGTTGAGGATGCGTTTCACCATCACGCGGATCTTGGCGCGGGCACTTTCGCGCAGGGTCCAGTCGATCGACACGCTCTTTTTCACCTGGGTGATGAGTTCGGCGGCGATCAGTTTGAGCTTGGCGTCACCCATGGCTTCAACGGCGCTGTCGTTGGCAGCGAGGGCGTCGTAGAAGGCGACTTCGTCGTCGGAGAGGCCGAGGTCTTCGCCGCGTTTGCTGGCGGCATCGAGCTCTTTGGCGAGCGAGATGAGCTCCTCGATCACCTCGGCGGTGGTGATGGCGCGGTTGTGGTAAGCATTAAGGGTTTTTTTGAGCTTCTCGGAGAACACCTGGCTCTGTACCAGGTTGCGTTTTGAGCGCACTTTGAGCTCATCTTTGAGTAGTTTTTCCAGCAACTCCGCGGCCACATTCTTATGCTTAAGGCCACGCACCTCGGCGAGGAACTGATCGCTGAGGATCGAAATGTCGGGCCTTGGCAGGCCGGCTGCGGTGAACACGTCGATCACCTGGCCGTCGGTGCTGATCGCCTGACTCACCAGCTGGCGGATGGCGGCGTCGATCTGCTCAGGTGATCGGCTGGTGGAGCTGGTTTGCTTGGAGAGGGCAGCCTGCAACGCCTGAAAGAAACTCACGTCGTCGCGGATCTCGGCGGCTTCGTCGCTGGCGGAGCATAGGGCGAAGGCGCGGGAGAGTTCGGCCACCACCTGCAGCCAGCGCTGCTTGCCGTTCTCCTGAAACAGGATGTGCTCCTGGCCTGCGGGAAGGAGCTGCAGGCGCTCGGTGGGGGTGCCGCTGGTCCAGGCCGACCAGTCAAACCCGTGCAGGAGATCCGAGGCGATGCCGTGTTTTTCGAGCATCACGGCGATGGCGCCGGCGGTGTCGAAGGTGGGGTCGCCTTTGCCGCCGCTTTCTGTGTAGGTGGCCAGGGCCCGCTTGAGCTGATCGGCGAGGCCGAGATAATCCACCACCAGACCGCCGGGCTTGTCGCGGAAGACGCGGTTGACGCGGGCGATCGCCTGCATCAGCCCGTGGCCCTGCATCGGCTTGTCGGCATACATGGTGTGCAGACAGGGGGCATCGAAGCCCGTGAGCCACATGTCACGCACGATCACGATCTTGAAGGAATCGTTGGCATCCTTGAAGCGGTTGGCCAGCTGGCGGCGGGCCTCCTTGCTGCGGATGTGGGGCTGCCAGTCGGGGCCGTCATCGGCGCTGCCGGTCATCACCACCTTGAGGGTGTCAGTCGCCCATTCGGGCCTCAGCTGAATCAAAGCGTTGTAGAGATCGACGCAGATGCGGCGGCTCATGCAGACGACCATCGCCTTGCCATCCATCGCCTCCAGGCGTTTCTCCACATGCGCCACCAGATCGGCGGCCACCAGGGCGAGGCGCTGGGGATCGCCAACCAAGGCTTCGAGGGCGGCCCACTTGGTTTTCAGCTTTTCCTTGCTGGTTTGCTCTTCGCCTTCGGTGATTTCCTCGAATTCGGCATCAAGACCAGGCAACGCGGCGGCGTTCAGGGAGAGCTTGGAGATGCGGCTCTCGTAGTAGATCGGCACGGTGGCCCGATCGGCCACGGCGCGCTGGATGTCGTAGATGGAGATGTAATCGCCGAACACGGCGCGGGTGTTGGCGTCGGTCTGCTCGATCGGCGTGCCTGTGAAGCCGATAAAGGAGGCGTTGGGCAGGGCATCGCGCAGGTTGCTGGCGAAGCCGTAGGTCATCGCGCCGGTCTTCTCATTCACCTTGCCGCCGAAGCCATACTGGCTGCGGTGCGCTTCATCGGCGATCACCACGATGTTGCGGCGGGCGCTGAGCTCGGGCATCGGCGCACCCTTTTCGGGCATGAACTTCTGGATGGTGGTGAACACCACGCCGCCACTGGCGCGGTTGAGCAGCTCGCGCAACTGCTCACGATTGGCGGCCTGCAGCGGCGTTTGCCCGAGGATGTCGGCGCAGCGCTGGAACTGCCCGAAGAGCTGATCATCGAGGTCGTTGCGATCGGTGAGCACCACCAGGGTGGGATTGGCCATCGCTGGATAGCGCACGATGCGGGCGGCATAGAAGAGCATCGAAAAGCTCTTGCCGCTGCCCTGGGTGTGCCACACCACGCCGGCGCGACGGTCGCCCGGCCTGCCGCCCAAGCTGCGGGCGGCGGGCCCCATGCCGCTGGCGCGCACGGTTTCCTGCACGGCCGCATTCACGGCGTGGAATTGGTGGTAGCCGGCAATGATCTTGTGGAGGGCTCCCGAATCAGGGTCTTCCTCAAAGACGATGAAATGCTGCAGCAGATCGAGGAACCGCTGCGGCTCGAACACACCACGGATCAGCGTTTCCAGCTCCAGGGCTGTGGCGGGGGCGTCGGTTTCGCCATCAATGCTGCGCCACAGCTTGAACCACTCCTGGTTGGCGGTGATCGAGCCGATGCGGGCCTGCAGCCCATCGCTCACCACCAGGGCGGCGTTGTACTGAAGCAGCGAAGGAATCTCAGCTTTGTAGGTCTGCAGCTGGGCGTAGGCGCTCCAGATGGTGGCGCCTTCAACGGCGGCGTTCTTGAGCTCAATCAGGCCCAGGGGCAGGCCGTTGAGGAACACGACCAGGTCGGGCCGGCGGTTGTGTTGGCCGTCGCTGACGCTGAACTGGTTCACCACCAGCCAGTCGTTGGCACTGGCGTCGGCGAAGTCGACCAGCCGTACATGGTCGCCGGCGATGCTGCCATCGGGGCGGGGATACTCCACCGGTACGCCCTCACGCAGCAGGCGGTGGAAGGCGCTGTTGGTCTGTACCAGCGACGGGGTGGCCAGGCGCAACAGCTTGCGCAGGGCTTCCTCACGGGCGTCATCGGGGATGGCTGGGTTGAGCCGGCGAGTAGCTTCGCGCAGCCGGCCCACCAGCACCACATCGCCGAACGACTGCCGCTCCGCCGCCGGTTCGCCGGGGGCGAGATCAGGGCCATGGCGCACCACATAGCCCAGCTCCTGGAACCAGCCAAGGGCCGCCTCTTCGATGAGGGCTTCGGTGAGGGTCATGGCTTCGGCGGTTTGGGCTTCTTCGGCGTCGGTAAGTTCTTCAAGTCTTTGGCAGCCTTCTCAAACTCCACATCGATAGGCTGAGGTTGCGCATCGAGCAGCGCCCGATAGCGGCCATATTCCAACTCAGCTTTCCTCCTGGCAGACTCAGCAGAAACGCTTCCTGCATTGTCCAGTACATCACGTCCGGAGATGGCCAGAAACTCATCCAGCTTCTTGATCCAGTCTCGCATCGTCATCGGCCTGCGCTCCAACGCCTGGAGCTCCGCATATTCGATGTAGAGGCTAACGATACGGTTCAAGACCTGAAGTTCATCTGCGGAGAGGTAGTTCTTGGCGACAGATATGTCACCTTTGCGCACGATGCCGCTGGGTCGTGTGGTCTGCAAGCCCATGAATGGCTTTGTCGCGTCCACCCGCTCGGCGATGACCTCAGCGGCTGTATGGCCATGGGCCGCCCAATGCATCTTGTTCTGCACAGTGGCGAAGAACTGCTGGGTGGTTTCCGCATCCGGCGTGTAGTCCACACTCGTTGCGTAGATATCCAGTACCTTCTGATAGAAGCGACGTTCCGACGAGCGGATGTCGCGGATGCGATCGAGAAGCTCGTCAAAATAGTCTCTCTGACCCTTTCCTGGGGGATTCTTCAGCCGCTCGTCGTCAATGGTGAAGCCTTTCACCAGATACTCGTTTAAGCAGCCAATGGCCCACTGGCGGAACTGAGTGCCTCGATGGCTGCGCACGCGGAAACCGACCGCCAAAACCGCTTCAAGCCGATAATGGCGAAGCTTGCGCGAGACTTCGCGCCCACCCTCCAAACGAACCTGTAAGTAGTTCTTACAAGTTGCCGATTCGACCAGCTCACCCTCAGAAAAGATGCTTTTCAAATGCAGGGTCACGTTCTGGGGAGTTGTTTCAAACAGCTCGGCCATCTGTGCCTGGGTCAGCCACAGGGTTTCATCTTCTAATCGACATTGGATGCGTGTGCGGCCATCTTCTGTCTGGTAGAGGATGAGTTCGGAATCGGGCAAGACTTCGTCGCTCATGAGTTCAGCCAGCTTCCGGAGTGAACTGTTGCAGATTCTGCAACGGTTGTTTGTGGCACCATGCAAGTGGCCTGCTCAATCGCCCGCATACAGCACCCGGCCTTGTGTGCGAGCCGCGAACTCCACAGTGCCTGGCACCTGGGCGCGGGAGTCGTAGAGGGCCTGGCTCGTCACGATCAGGTCGATCGGCATCAACAGCCCGCGCAGGACACGGCGCAGGCGCAGCATTTCCTGGTAGCGGTCGGCCACCTGGGCTTCCACCACCAGAAGGTCAAGGACGTTGGCAACGCTGAGATCCCCTGCGGCAGCGGAACCAAAGGCGATCAGGCGCGTGGGTGCGGCTGCGGCAACCAACCGGCGCACGGCCTCCGCGATCTTCTCGGGGGTCACCGCCCAAGGCTTGCCGGTGAGGTCCTTGCTCAGCATCGTCCCGGCAACTCGTTTGCTTGCCAGCCAGAGGCTAAGCGGTTCCTGAACGACTGTCAGACCTGCTGTCAGTCCCACCGACCCGTTGCACCTGGCGCTGCTGATGAAGGTCATCCTTCCGACCTTGCGGTGAGCTCCCGCAGGACAGATGACCCATGGCCGTCGCTGGCACGGGGCAGTCCCGGGAGATTCGAGTTGCTGGCGGCTTCACGCATCGCCATCAGCTCACCGTGGTGCGCTCCTGCAACGTGCCGCTCACGTACTTGTGCAGCACGCTGCTGATCAGCGTTTGATAAGGAATGCCTTCCTGCATGGCACGGGTGCGGAGGGCCTGGAGGTCACCGCTGGAAAGACGGATGTTGATCCGCTGGTCTTTCTGGCCCGTTGTCTTCGCTGCTTCCTGGAGCTGACTGAGAAGAGCCGGCGTGGCCACACTGCGCAGTTCACCGGCCTCGAATTCAGTGAGAAGCTGCTGCTCTGCAGGCTCCAGTTCAGGCGGGGAGGGGATGATCGTTCTCGCTAACAGATGCTCTTCGGTTTCGATCATCGGCACCAGGTGGACGTAGCCATGGAGCCGCACCACGAGGATGCGCTGCCCTGGATAGCGCTGCTGGTTGGGGTGCTCCAACACGTCGAGCAGATCGCCCGCCTCAATCGCCACCACCACTGCTTCGAAGCACAGCTGCCGCTCGGCCAGGAGTTGAGCATTTTTCTCAGGGCTCCACGCGAAGGGCTTCATCAGGCAAGCCTAGGGAGGCTGTGTGCCTGATGTCATCAGCCTAGGCGGGCCAAGGATCTTGGTGGCCGTACAATTGCCGGACACCGAGGCAGGCCTTTGGACCCCGCCAGCACCCGTTCCCGCAATCGACGCATCGAAGTACGGGCCACAGCCGAGGATCGCCAACTGATTGATCGGGCTGTCACCGCTTCCGGCACCGATCTCACCCGGTTCGTGATCACCCATCTCCGCCTGGCCGCCCAGCAGGTGCTGGCCGACCGCGACGGATTCCGCCTCGACCCCGAGGCGCTCGACGCCTGGGAGCACGCCAACCAACGGCCGGCCCGTTCGCTGAAGGGTCTGCGTGCGCTGATGGATCGGCCCTCACCGTTTCAGGAGTGAGCGCCGGCTACAAGTCGCCCCGGCTGCTGGCCTCCGCCGATCGCCTCGACGGTTTCGAATGCCGGTCCGAGGAGCAGACGATCTGGTTGCGAAAGCATGCCCGCCAGGCCCATGCCCCTGGCGGCACCAGCAGGGTGTTCGTGGTCACCGAAGCGGGCAGCATTGATGTGGTGGCCTACTACGCCTGGTGCATGGCCAGCATCACTCCGGCGCAGGCTCCGCTGCGGCTTCAAAAGGGCGCCGGCCGCTATCCCCAGCCCGTTGCCCTGCTGGCTCGCCTGGGGGTTGACCTTCACCATGAAGGTCGGGGCCTCGGTGCCGCTCTGCTGGCGGATGTGATCGGCCGCACGGCACAGATCGGCTCAGAAGTTGGTTGCCGGGGATTGCTCGTCCATGCCGAGAGCACATCGGCGCGAGCATTCTATCTGCATCTCATCCCGGAATTCGAGCCCTCCCCCACCGACCCATTGCACCTGGTGCTGCTGATGAAGGACATCCTGCGGACGATGGGGTGAGCTCCAAAAGACAGATGACCCTGCTCGTGGCTGAACGAGGCAGGCATGCCCATGGGAGCGTCCCACACCTATCCTTACCAGGTAATACCCAGCCCAGGAGCGAGTGTCGATGGACTCTGCCGATGCCGCCACCAGCTCGATCACCAGCAAGGGGCAGGTCACCATCCCCAAGGCGTTGCGTCAGCAGTTCGGGCTGGCCAGGGGCAGCCGCGTGCGTTTCGCGTTAGTGGGGGATCACATCGAGCTGCGCCCCTGGAAGCCGGAGCAGCCACTGCCTGAGAGCGGGTTCGGATTGCTGAAGACCAGCCGGCCAGCCGTGCCGGCTGACTTTGACCCCGCGAGCCTGCTGCGCCCGTGATTGGCGTGGACACCAATGTGCTGGCCCGCTACTTCGTAGCGGAGGACGATGCCGGTGCGGCCACGGAACGCCAGCACCGGGCTGCCCGCGATCTGATCGAATCCGGCCAGCCGCTGTTCCTGGCCAAAACCGTGGCCCTGGAACTGGAGTGGGTGCTGCGTGGCTACTACGGCTTCCCGGTGGAGAAGGTGCTGCAGGTGTTCGACCACTTGCTGGCCCATCCCGGCCTCACGGCAGAAGACCGGCCAGCCCTGGAGCAGGCCGTGGCCGGGGTGGGCAATGGGCTCGACTTCGCCGATGCCCTGCACCATGCCAGCTGCCGCAGCTGCGAGGCGATGGCGTCGTTTGATGATCGCGGTTTCGTTCGGCGCAGTCGCCAGCTCAATCTCGCGCCACGTCTGTTTGTACCGGCACGTTCCTGAGCGGGAATTAGGGCCTGTATGTCTCAACCAACTCGGAGACCGCCGCCGCTCGCTCCTGGTGCTCCTTGAGGGTGATCCACGCGGCATCCTTCCACTCAAGCCGGCCGTTGGCACTGCGGGCGAGCAATAGAGCCGCCGCCTGGGACGGCGACTTGAACTCGTAGTCCTGGAGCAGTGCCACCTGGTTGTCCTGCCTGGCGTGGACGCCTTGCCGGATGAGTTGCTACCGCGTGCGCATCAGTGCGTTGGGGGCGCTGGCGGTGAAGTCCCGGCGCCCCCTGGCCCCCTTGAGGACGGTGAACCCAGGCCGATCAGCAGGGTCTCCAGGCGCTGGGCGTGGGCCTTGTTCAGGTGGCCGTCCTTGAAGGTGAAGGCGTAGGCGGTAGTCCATAACTCCTTGGCCTGGTGCTGCTCCAGGCGCCACGCGAGGGGGTCCGCCTCCCCGATGTAGGCGATGTCGACGCCGCCGTCCTCAGGGCCGCCGTCAACATGTACACCTGTACACGCCAGGACGACCGGCCTCAGGCCTCTGGGTGAACTCCTTGAGCTGGGAGCGAGGGATCACGTAGCCGATGCCGCTCCAGTTCGTCCTCTCCACGATTCGCATCCCTTCCGGCAGGCCAGAGGGCACGAACAAGCGCAAGGCGAAAGGGCGGGTGGTGGTCATGGGTTGGACACCTTGACGGCGGTGTACGCCTGCCGTTCATGGTTGGGCGTTTTCGGGAACGCAAGGCTCAGTTCCCGCTGGCGGACGAGCACCTTGAGGTACTGATCCCGGAGGGTGTCGGGCTTCCGATTCACCAGTTCTGCCAGTCAGCGGAGGGTGATGAACCGTCCTTCGCAAAGGTCCAGGACGACATCGATCAGCACCTGGCGATCCACCTTTCTCTTGGTTCGGGGCTCTAATGCCATTGCTTCCAAACGGGAGCGCAAAGCCTCTGAGAGCGGCGCCAGATCATCCACCATAGGAAATGGCAGCTGGCCTGACACCAAGCAATCCTCAAGGTCGCGCTGCTCGGTCAAATTCGAGGAGCTGGCACTCAAATTCGGGGAGCTGGAGCCCAAATTCGGGGAGCTCGGCACCGAAATTCGGGGAATAGGGCCAAAAACGTCGTCTGGGGTGGGGATGGCTTCCTGTACTGCCAAATGTGGGCCGGGGATAACAATGGAGGAATTGTTTAGTGTGCAGGCAATTGAGCAGCGGCACCAAACTCTGCCAAGGCCTCTGCCTCATCAAGGATATTCACGACCCGCGACATGGAGCCAAGTAAACGGATCGATTTGTCCACTTCGGCTTGCGAAAGCTGCTCAGGCGTCGCATTCACCAACAACACTGTGTGATCGGAAGTAATAAGTTTGGCATTCAATATGCTCTCAAGCATCCAAGCCGTTGAGTCCCTATTCTTCTGGATCTGAGACTTTCGTTTGGGAATCGGAAAGCGTTGATAAGCTCGTTCAAGCGTACCGTTGGCAATGGCGTGGCTGAAGAAAAACTCCTCATCAACGCCACGGACGGTGCACCTCACAGGATACCTATCGTAGAAGTTGCGATGATCCTTGAGTTGAGTTAGAGTCATCAGTGAATCACACAATTCGTCGAACCCAATATCGCGTGGTTCCTCAGCGGTGTTCGCCTCGATAAGTTGCGCGAAAAGCTGATCCGCCACCGCCGGTAGCTCCTCCTCGCTGATGTCATCAAGCACAGAACCTGAATCCACCACGACGAAATTGCCGCGCGCCGTCTGTTGCAACACCTCAATAAAGCCCGGAGAACTTGACGACACCACGTCACCGCCGCCCAAAGGTCGCATGCTCGTTCCCACGACTGCATCCCGCCAATAGCGAATCCATTGCCGATAGGCACTGGCGGAAGTCACGAAGCTGGGAATGGAGCGACCATCCACTTCTCCCGGGCGATCAGAGTACTCTGCAAGAAAACGCGCCTCAATGCCGAGTAGCGACCAGACGATGACGCCGATGTTGCGCGGCTCGAACCGGTGCAAGTCGGGGATGTATTTTGCAAGCAGGTACTTGGTCGTGTTCATAATGGCAGCCTCCAAGCCTGGATGGCCGAAAACTCGGCCTGGTTGTTGCTGATGATATCTTTCATATTATCTCGCCTTGCCTTCAAAAAGTCAATCGCAGCGGCGACTTCTTGTGCCGTTAGTCCGTAAGGCTTGGCGTCTTCGCAGACTTCTTCGATATAGAAATCCGGCGTTGCCCTGATTCTCCTGAGCCAGTAATCAAAGTAATAGTCATCGTTCACGGCATCGAGCAAGCAATGCCGGTGTTGACCAGAGTCCACTGGATTATTCGTCGTCCAGGAAATTCCTAGCCGGTCGCGCAGCGTCGTCAAGCGTGTCTCGCCCTGTCCTGCGGCGTAGCCTAAGTGTGCTTTCTCACCAGGTCATTCAGCGATCAGCAGCCGCTGGAGGCATTGCTGAGGCGTGAGGCCACCGAGAGCCATGTGGCACCTGCTGCCGTTATAGATCCCCAGATAGCGGGGTAGCCAGCGGTTGCGTTCATCCGATGTTTGGTAGGCGATCACGTAAGCCCATTCCGCCAGGATGGTTTTGATGAACCGTTCGGCCTTCCCGTTGGTCTGCGGCGTGTAGGGCTTGGTGCGGATGGGCTTGAGATCCAAGGCGCGACAGGCTTTTCGCCAGTCTCCAGAGCGGTAGGAGGGGCCGTTGTCTGAGAGGATCCGCCGACAGGTGATCCCCTGCTCAGAGAACCAGCCGACGGCACGGGCCAGGAATCCAACGGTCGTCTCCTTCTGCTCATCAGCCAGCACTTCGACGTAGGCCAGGCGGGTGGCGTCGTCGATCGCGACGTGCACCTTTTCGTAGCCGGCACCTCGGGAGGAGCCTTGACGACGGTCGCCGGTGATGCGGTGGCCGACCCGCTCAAACCTGGCCAGCTGTTTGATGTCGACATGGATCATGTCCCCGGGGCGCTCCCACTGGTAGCGACGAACAAGACGTTTGGGGTCAAGGTTCTTCAGGCGTCCCAGGCCCAGGCCCTTCATGAGCCGACCAACGGTGGAGAGGGGCGCACAGAGAGCCCTGGCGATGCGGCGGAGCGTGCAGCGCTGGTGCCGCAGGTCTACAGCCTGCTGGAGTTGCTGCGGATCGAGCGTCCGCCGCTGGCTGCGGCGAACACTCCGTCGATCCGCCAGTGCCGCTACGCCGCCTGCTCGAAACCTGGAGAGCCACTTGTAGGCCGTACGCAGGCTGATCCCGGCTTGTGCTGCAAGGGCTTTGAGTGGCACGCCTTCATCGAGATGCCGGCGGATGAGCCGTTCCCGACTGATGGGTGTCAGTCGGGCCAGAGGGTGGCTATGCATGGTGTGTGAGGTCTTGGGACGGTGGTGACACTCCGACCCTGGCGACCTCACACCCCCTTGTCAGCTGAACAACGTGGTGGGACTACACACCTAAGAGAGCGTGACTGTGGTCAAAGATGTTCATTTGCAATGGAATGCCGTAGAAATCCACTGAGAAGTTCTCCGCATGCCGGTCACAGTTCGCTATCCAAATGTCAAAGAGTAGTAACCCCGCTGACAATGACGGCAAAACCCTCACGCAATTCGCCACATTCACCGGCGGCAGTGTATTCCCGGTTAAGTTGAAGTCCAGCGAAGCGAAAAGAGGCCCGCCACTCGCCTGCGAAACTATTCCCACTGGAGGAACGGGCAGGCGGAGAAAGCGTCCGAGTTCGCCACAAATCAATTCGTTCGGGATGCAGTAAGGAGCCACCGCCGCGCTGTTCTCTTTCGCAACTGCGCTTAAATACACATAGCGACTTCCAGCAACGCCAATCCCTAGCTGGCGTCCGACTGACTCAATCCTATAAATTGCACTGGGCATTATGGAATGAGATTACAGGGTGGCGGATGCTTCTTCGGCAAGCCATCCGTCGCCCGCCAGCCTCAGCTCCCCGCTCAGAAGCTTCGGAAGCAACGTGTTGCGCAGGTTGGCAAGGGTGCCGGATTGGTTTGCGTTGGAGTGGATTTTGTCCCAAAGTGGAGCTACACGGACCTCAAAGGTTTTCTTCAAAGCTGTGGGCGGATTGAGTACCAAGTAGTTAGGGAATTGAGTCAGAGGGATTCGATCCACGGTAGCGCCCTGAACAGAATGCTGCATAAGGTATCGCTGGAATTCTGGGCCGATGAACTGGTGAAACCAAAAGTGAGCGTGGCCGTTCTCAGTTCTTGGCCGAATCAGCGCCAGCCTGCGTCCGAGGCAACATCTCAGTCCTGGGGGGATTAGGGTAAAGAATCCAAGTGTTGCTTCATAACTGAATACAATATCAAGCGGCCTTGGAGTTACGCGTTTCGTCCAATGGAACCAGTCTGATTCACTGATATGCCTTATTTCGCTGAGATCAAGAGCCGTTCCGGTAAGGTTCTTGATCCCAAGGAAGACAGGGCCTTCCTCCGCATTGGGTGGTGTAGCGTGTGGGCCATCAAAGACTTCTTCAACAACTTCGCTGATTCGCTTGACTTGCCATCCCTTTGGAATGTCTCCGAGCGGTGAATCTTCTAAGTGATCGGGGAACCTGGCAGCAGTGTCTTGATCGAGCCCAACAGGCTCCCGCCCATCCAGCGTGGCTCGCACAGGATCGAAATCCACGAACCAGCTCTGGAACAGCGCCCGCGCCATCGCCTCCAGCGTCGCGTTCATCCGCCGGTTCAACTCGATCTTGTCGTCCAGCGCCCCAAGCACCGCCGCGATGGCTTGTTGCTCGGCGAGGGGTGGTAGCGCGATTTCAAGCTGCGAGAAATGTCCTTTATTCAGAATTGGTTGCGCTGAACCGCCTGCTGCTTGGTGTCGAATCTCATTTTTGCGCGTGCTGAGGTTGTAGTAGATGAACTCGCTGCTGAATCGGTCGTCCACGACGATTGAATTAATTTGCTGATTGGTGATGCAATCGCGGCCAGCGATAACGGCCTTCCCCATGTCGGAGCCGATGCACGAAACCATAACGGAACCCGCGGGAATCTTTGAGCTTCTAACTGATTCCGCGCCTATTTCAGTGAGGTGGCGTGCGGTCGTGCTGATGGTCTTCCTTCCGTCCATGTCTGATGGGGTGACGAATGGAATCTGACCACCGAAGTTTCCTTCGATCGCAGTCAGTGGTGTCTTGCCCGTAATGACTCGTCCCAAATCACCGAGAGTTAGATCTTCCCACTTACCCGCCATAACCCAGCCCCCTCAGGTTGGCTCTGATGGCCTGCTCCAGCTTCGCCGACTCCGCATACTGAGCCTCCAGCTCCGCCACCAGCCGCGGCATCTTCACCTCAAACGGCTCGCCGTCGTCTTCCACTTCCTCCGCCCCCACATACCGCCCTGGCGTGAGCACGTGGCCATGGGCCGCAATCTCGGCGGTGGTGGCGGATTTGCAGAACCCCGGCACATCGTCGTAGCTCTCCGCGCCGTTGACTCCCCGCCAATGGTGATAGGTGCTGGTGATCTTCTCCAGGTCGGCCTCAAGCAGCTCCCGATGCACCCGATCGATCAGGCTGCCGAGCTTGCGGGCATCGATGAACAATGTGTGCCCGCGCCGATCGCGGAAGCCTCGATGGCCGTCGGCAGCTTTACTCTTCGTCAGGAACCAGAGGCACACCGGAATCTGGGTGCTGTAAAAGAGCTGGCCGGGCAGGGCCACCATGCAGTCCACCAGATCCGCCTCGATCAGGGCGCGGCGGATCTCGCCTTCGCCGCTCTGGTTGGAGCTCATGCTGCCGTTGGCGAGCACGAAGCCGGCCATGCCGCGGGGCGCCAGGTGGTGGATGAAGTGCTGCACCCAGGCGAAGTTGGCGTTGCCCTTCGGCGGTACGCCGTACTGCCAGCGCACGTCGTCGTCCTTGCGGAACCAGTCGGAGTCGTTGAAGGGCGGATTGGCGATCACGTAATCCGCCCGCAGATCGGGATGAATGTCGCGGCGGAAGCTGTCGGCATGCTCGGGGCCGAAGTCGGCCTCGATGCCGCGCAGGGCCAGGTTCATCACTGCCAGCCGGCGGGTGGTGGCGTTGCTCTCCTGGCCGTAGATGGAAATGTCGCCCAGCCGGCCGCCGTGGCTTTCCACGAACTTCTCGCTCTGCACGAACATGCCGCCCGAGCCGCAGCAGGGGTCGTAGATGCGGCCCTTGTAGGGCTCCAGCATCTCCACCAGGCAGCGCACCACACAACTGGGCGTGTAGAACTGGCCGCCGTTCTTGCCCTCGGCTGAGGCAAAGCGGGTGAGGAAGTATTCGTACACCCGGCCCAGCAGATCCACGGAGCGATGGCTCTTCGCAGACAAGCCCTCGCCTTCGCTGGCGGCGGTGAGTTCGATCGTGGCGATCACATCGATCAGTTCCCCCAGGCGCTGCTTGTCGAGGCCAGCTCTGGCGTAATCCTTCGGCAGCACCCCCTTGAGGCGTGGGTTGTCGCGCTCGATCGCCACCATGGCGTCGTCCACGAGCTTGCCGATCGTGGCCTGTTTGGCATGGGCCTGCAGCTGGCTCCAGCGGGCCTCGGCCGGCACCCAGAACACGTTTTCGGCCTTGTATTCGTCGGGGTCTTCCGGGTTGGCGCCCTCGTAGTCGCCAACGCCGGCGAGCAGCTTGACGCGATGCTCTTCGAAGCTGTCTGAGATGTATTTGAGGAAGATCAGGCCGAGCACCACGTGCTTGTATTCGGCCGCGTCCATGTTGTTGCGCAGCTTGTCGGCCGTAAGCCAGAGCTTGGCCTCGAAGCCAAGGTTGGCGGTGCCGTTGCTGGAGGTTTTGCCCTTGCGGGTGGCCTTGGCGGGGGCGGCCTGCTGCACCACGGGCTCGGCGCCGGCCAGGGACACGCTGTCGCTGCGACCTCGGCCGCGGGTGACGATTCCCTTGGCCACCAGTGCCGCCTTCACATCCTCGTAGAGGGGCTCCTCCCAGCCAAGGGCTTGGCGCAGAGCTGGGTTTTTGACGGGGCTGCCGGCCTTTTCCAGGGCTTCGAGGAAGTCGTCCAGGTGCTCCTGATCGGCCATGGATGGAGCGGGTTGGGCGGCGCTGCAGGGAGTCTGCCTGAGGTGGGGCAGTTTTGAGGGTTAGGCCAGCGGTTCATCGCTTACCGATGGGTCGTCGCGGAGAAGGCTGCGATCCGGAGGTGGCCGTGGCGTTGTGTGGTGGCAAGCCATGCATCCGGGGTATGCGCATCCGGGTGAGTGATGTGCTCGATCTCTATGCCGCCGGGCTCAGCAGCGAACAGATCCTCGCTGAGCTCCCCGATCTTGAAGCGGAGGATCTACCAGCAGCTCTTCGTTACGCGGCACGGGAAGTCGCTCTCCCCTTGGATCAGTAGTCGCTTCCCCGACATCGAGGCGTTCTCGGTCAGAAACCTTGGCTTCGGGTGGGGAATACGTCCAACCTCTCTCTTCAGGTGATCCTGCTGCGCTGCCTCGATCAAGCCAGGGCCAGCCTCAGCCCTGCAACTGCCCCATCGATCGCTCCGCGTAGCCCGCCGCCCACACCGCCGGGGCGATGCCGGTGGGCGTCAGCCGTAGGTAGGCCTCGCTGGCGAGGATCTCCCGCACGGATCTTCCCAGCAGCTCGCTGGAGCGGCTGCCGGGCAGGCGGTGGCTGAGGGTCTGGTGCATCCGCAGCAAATACCAGGCGCTGCCGTCGAGGCCGGCCTTGAAGCGATCCCAGCTGTTTGGATCGCGGCGGGCGTCGAGCACCATGTCGCGGGCGTTGTGGGCCTTGTCGGCTGCCGTCACCCGTAGCGAGCTCTCGGGTTTGCGCTCAAGGGAAGCCAGATAGCGCGTTTTGCGCAGCAGCCAGGGCTCCTTGTTGTCGCCGCTGAGGCCCTCGCTGGTGTCGGTGCAGTCGCGCACGATGCCGGCCACCTCCACCCCGAAGGCGGCCGCGATGCTGTCGTAGGTCTGGCCTGCGTCCTCGATGGCATCGTGCAGCAGGGCGGCGATCGCCTCGTTTTCGCTGCCGCCGTCTTCCCAGACCAGGCCGCTCACGGCGATCAGGTGGGAGATGTAGGGCACGGTTTTGCCCTTGCGGGTTTGGAAGCGGTGCAGCTGGGTGGCCCAGCTGAGGGCGGCGGTGTAGCGCTCGCTATGGGCCAGCTTTTGGGTCATCCGCTCGCTCCCCTTCCCCGGCAGAGCATTTCCAGGTCGCCCCGGCCAGTCAGCCGTAGGCGCCAGCTGGCCCAGACGCCATAGAGCGCATCCACCAACGGGCCGATCACGGGCCAGGCGGTGGGGGCATACAGCCAGCCCAGTCCCACCAAGCGGTAGGCCTCTCGGAACACGGCCACATCCTTGATCACGCGGCCATCGGCGCCGAGGCCGCGCATGCTTCCCATCGCCTCGCGGTAGCTGATGCCGCCATGGGCAGCGGGATCGTAATCCGGCGCATCAATGTCGACAAAACGAATCAGGCCCCGGCCGCGATCGCGCCCCTGCAAGGTGTCCACCTCGCGGCGGCAGAGGGGACAGGCCCCGTCGTACAGAAGGGTCAGCGCAGGTTCGGCCATGGCTTTGATCCTGGCGCAAGCCCCGGTGGCAACGCGTCAGGCTGAAGGCTGCGGCCCTGTTGGATGGGGCCCTGCCTAACCGCCCATGCCACCCGCCGCCCCCATTGATCCCGCCCAGCTGCGTCGCGACTACCGCAGCGCGGCCTTGCGGCGGGCCGATCTGGCGGCCGATCCGGTGACGCAATTCCGCCGCTGGTTCGATCAGGCCGTGGCCTCAGAGCTGAACGAGCCCAACGCCATGGTGCTCGGCAGCAGCGATGGCTGCCGCCCCAGCGCCCGCACCGTGTTGCTCAAGGCCTTTGACGCGCGGGGCTTCGTCTTCTTCACGCACTACGAGAGCCGCAAGGCCAACGAGATCGCTGCCCACCCGGAGGTGAGCCTGCTCTTTCCCTGGTATGGGTTGGAGCGCCAGGTGGCGATCCTGGGCCGGGCCGAGCGGATCAGCGCAGCCGAATCACTCAGCTATTTCCTCTCGCGTCCGTTCGGAAGCCGGCTGGGGGCTTGGGTGTCGCAGCAGAGCACCGTGATCGGCTCGCGCTCGATCCTCGAAAGCCAATTGGAAGCCATGAAACGCCGCTTTGCCGGTGGTGAGGTGCCACTGCCGCCGGCCTGGGGTGGCCTGCGCGTGCTGCCATTCGAGTTCGAGTTCTGGCAGGGGCGACAGAACCGCCTGCACGATCGCTTTCGCTATCGGCCCGCCGGGGATCAGGCGGGCTCAGCTGCTGGTGCGGATGTTGCCTGGTGCATCGAGCGGTTGGCGCCCTAACACCGCGGCCCTGCAGGGCTGGATCTCCAGGATCGCTGCCGATTCTGCGGCCAACATCCTGGCCAAACTTGTAGAGATGCCGCTGCTTGGCTTGATGCTCTATTCGGGCTATCTCGGCTACATGGCCAGCTTGATCCGCAAGCTGAGCGCCGAGGAACGCAAGGCAATGATTCCCTTGCAATACGGCCAGCGTCATGCCCAATTGGGTACGGTGATCCTGGGCGTCACGCTGCTGGGGGCTGCTGCTGGAATGGCCGTCACCTTCCTTAAAAATGGCAAGCTGATCATTGGCCCCCACCTCTTCGTTGGGCTGGGTGTGGCCGTGCTGGTGATCGCCACAGCCTTCCTGGGGTCATCGCTTCAGAAGGGCAAAAACTGGGCGCGCGTTCTGCACGTGTCGATCAATGGGGTAGTGCTGCTGCTATTCGACTGGCAGGCCTTCACAGCCATCGCCATCGTTCAAAAGCTGCTGAGTGCCTGATCGAACGGTGCAGCTGAGTGGTAGCTGCACCGTTCGGCCGGAGTGATTTCAGAAGAGCGCGTAGCTTGCAATCGAATTGAGCAACCATCGTGAAGACTTCGTTAGATTGCATTCCCTGTCTCTTGCGTCAATCTTTGGATGCAGCCAGGTTGGTGTCCACAAATCCGTTAGTTCATGAGCGCATTCTACGTGATGCGCTGAGCTGGGCTGGAGACATGGACCTCAATCAATCACCTCCAGCAATGGCGCAACGCATCCATCGACGGTTGCGCGAAATTACGGGGGTCGCTGACCCTTACCGTGCAACGAAGGACTGGCAAAATCGCGTTGCGATGGAGTTGATCCCGATGTTCCGCGCTGAGGTTGAAGCTGCCAGCGATCCCTTGTTCATGGCAACTCGTCTGGCGATCGCTGGAAATGTCATCGATATGGGCAGTAATAGCAGCTTGACAGAGGCAGATGTGCGGCAAACTTTGAACCAAGCTCTGACAGACCCATTCTCTGGAGAGCAGGAGAGGTTTCGTCAGGCGATCACCCAAGCTCAATCCATCTAGTATTTATCTGATAATGCCGGTGAAATTGCCTTTGATCGACTTCTGGTTGAACAACTTCTTCCGATCCGGCTTACTTTTGTTGTGCGCGGTGCGCCAGTCCTGAATGATGCCACGCTTGCGGATGCGCGAACGGTGGGGCTTGATCAAATTGTTGAGGTTATGGACAATGGTTCAGACGCTCCAGGAACCATCCTGACGGAATGCAATCAAGATCTTCGCGACAGATTTGAGACTGCCGATCTAATTATTGCTAAAGGGCAAGGAAACTTTGAGACTCTCAGTGACGCACCAGGTAATATCTTTTTCTTGTTCAAGGTCAAATGTCTTGTGATAGCCAATCTTGTCAACCAGCCGATGGGCATGCAAATGTTAGTTGATTCCAAGTCGCTAGCAACGGCAATACATTGAACAGCCCCCTTCAACAAGAGCCCCTAGGTGATTGGCGGGCATCAGCCAACTGCTTCGTAGAAACCTTCGGCTAGCCCATCTCGTACAACGACGCCTTGATCTGTTTCATCAAATGTCTCGCATCAGGGCCCTTGAGTTGTGGATGAGAGGGGTGTCATCTTCTGCAAAGCGGGAAACGCATGAACGAGAACTCGTCCTATCCGTGGTTACTGAAATCAAGAAGCAATAGCGAAAACTTTATTCCACTGGCACAAATCGGTTCACTCTCTCTGCCGAAGAGCTTCGAAACCAGAAACGATGTCGAGGAGTTCACCGGTGATCGCATTCTGCCGCTGCTGTCGGTGCATAGCATTCAAGTCATAGAGGCGCTCCTCGATGTGTTCTCCCGCAGCGTGCATGGCTGCGAGTCGAGCAGCATTCTCGCTGGCCAACGATTCAACCGCGGCCCGGAATAGGGAGAGGTGGAGATACTCCTGCACGATGTCTGCGAAAAGGCCGGGCAGCGGCTGGTTGCTCATCGGCTCACCGCACGATTCCCACTCACGCCATTGCAGATTCGCCAGCCAAGAGGGATTAAGGGGCAGGAGCTGCCGCACCGTGGGCTGATGGGTCGTCGCAGCAAGATAACTCTGGTACACAAGCAAGATCCGTACGACACAGGTGCTCGAATGCTCCATATCGGCCCATTCGGGACCTGCCTTCATTGCCCCAGCGGTTGAATCAGGGAATCGCCAGCCTTCGATCAACGGGAGGAGTTCCTGAAGCAGTGCTGAAGCCGCCTCCAGCGAACTGGGCAGTGAAAAACGTGCCTCAATCGGTAGGGGGCCACCATCCAGCAGGGTGGAGAGGCGGTCTCCAACCACCGCCATCCTGCATCGCTGGTCGGCGATGCCAAGGCGCCGTAGTTCCTCAACAGTGAAGGTCACGATCTGTTCGTTGAACGGACCACAAAGTCCGTGGCTAGATCCATAAAGAATCACTCCCACATCCCCAGTGGAGGAGACAGAAGGCAATAAAGAAGTCAGAGAAGAAGGGCCGGCGTCAAAGCGCTGCAACCGCAGCACAGCCTGCAGGGCCTGCTCCACATTAGCGGTATAGGCGACGAGTGATTCCCGCGCCAACTGAGACTGTCGCGTACCCGCCATAGCCAGTGCCTTCATTGTTCGTACCACCGACTGAAGCTCTGTTGTCGTGCGAATCATTGCTCGCAACTCCTCAAGCGTCTGCATGCTTTTATGGCTTTGAGGCTCCGCCAATGGCGGAGCCAATCGTCACGCAGAGTGCCTCACGATCGTCTGCCGTGAGGGGCTCGCCGGCATCAATCCTCTGGCAAAGGGCATCGAGCTCCTGACGCACATGGCTCAGAATACTCGCTTCCTTTTGTTGCAGACTCATCTTCGGCAGCTCGTCAAAGAGCCCCGCATCCGTCCCAAACAACATGGCAACTTGGTCAGACACTGACAAGGGGTTGTGCAGCCCCTGCCGGAGCACATCCCGGATCTGGTGCCCTCGCTGCAAGATTTCACGGGTACTGGAATCAAGTTGGGTTCCAAAACGAGTGAAGAGTTGTATCTCCTGATACTGGGCATAGGCTAAGCGCAGGCCAGGACTAATCTCCCGAAGGGAGGCGAGCTGGGTTTTTGAGCCGACTCGGGAGACCGATTTACCAACGTCCACAGCTGGGAAGATTCCCATTTGGAACAGTTCAGAAGAGAGATATATTTGCCCGTCGGTAATAGAAATTAGATTGGTTGGGACGTAAGCTGAGATATTCTGTGCCTGGGTTTCGATGATTGGCAGCGCAGTAAGAGATCCCCCGCCCAGGGCGGTTGAAAGGTGAGTAGCCCGCTCCAGTAAGCGCGAATGCAGATAGAAGATATCCCCAGGATAAGCTTCACGTCCCGGGGTTCGCCGCAGCAGAAGGGAGATCTCCCGATACGTGCGTGCGTGGTGGGTGAGATCATCATAAACAATCAGCACATCACGCCCCTTCTCCATAAAGTATTCTGCCATCGTGGTAGCGGCATAAGGTGTAACATAGCGCAGCCCTGGTGAATCCTGTCCCGAGGCAACAATTACGATGCTATACTCCATTGCGCCATATTTTGAGAGGGTCGCAATCACGTTCGCGATGGAGGCTGAACGCTGTCCCATCGCGCAGTAAATGCATATAACGTCCTTGCCTTTCTGATTGAGTATCGTATCAATAGCCAGCAGAGTCTTTCCTGTCTGACGATCTCCGATGATGAGCTCCCTCTGGCCTCGGCCGATCGGAATCAGTGCATCAACAACTTTCCAGCCGGTCTGAAGTGGCACCGTTACTGCCGCCCGCTCCAGGATCGCCGGACCTTCGCGTTCGATTGGGCGCATCGCGCTGAATTCGACGGCTCCCAATCCGTCAAGTGGTTCACCTAAGGCCGTGATCGTGCGGCCCAGCAGACCCTCACCAACCGGCACCTCCACGACCCGGCCTGTTCGAACGACCGGATCCCCGGCACTGAGATGACGACCGTCCCCCAGCAGGACCACTCCTACTTCCTCAGGGTCGAGATTGAAGGCGATTCCAAGAAGGGATGACGTGCCTGATCGCTCATCCTGGCAAGAGAAACTGACGAGTTCATCAGATCGCACATTAGGAAGTCCACTCACTTGAGCAATTCCACCTCGTACAGAAAGGGTGACGCCAATCTCCTGTACGGAAAGGGCCGGGCAGAACACGGCGACGGAACGACTCAGCGAATCCAGCGCCCCGAGCAAAGCAGCTTCAAGCTGATGTTGTCGCTGAGTCATGAAGGGAGCCGCTGTTCGGAAGGAGGGCCTTGGTTAGATGTTGATCGAGATCGCTAAGGTAGTGATCCAGCGTCCAGCGGATCGCTTTCCCTTCAATCCCAAGCTGGATGCCAATGGGGAACAGGGGATCATCGATGAATGTTACACATCCGTTGCAAGCGAGAGACGCAAGCAACTGATCAATCAGAGCCTGACGGAGTTCCGCTGAAAGGGGGAATGAGGTACGGACCGTGATAGGTCCATTACTTTTCCCATCCTTTACCTGAATTGAATTTCGCTCGAAGGGCTCAAGATGCTTCAGCCTATCGAGAAACACATCCACAATCTGATGCTCAAGATTGGCGTTGGCTAGATCCTTTAGCGCCTTGCGTGCAATGGACTGACTCTCCTGAAGGACTCGCTGACTCACAGTCAGGAGGCAGGCCTCCTTCTCTTCTTTGAGCGACAGATAACTGCGATGGCGTAGCTCATCCAGCTCATTGCGCATGCGACTGAGCTGATCATTACGCTGCGCCTGCACGTCGGCATTGGCCTCGGCGAGGAGCTGCTGATGATGCGCTTCAAGATCACGGCGGAGGCGCTGCTGCTCCTCCATTTCCCCCTGGGCCGTTTGCTGAAATTCTTTTGCTTTCTCGATGTCGTGCATGATTCGATCCCGACGCTTTCGAATTACATTGCGGATTGGATCGTAGAGAACCCAGCGAAGCAGGGCTACAAGGAGTAAAAAATTAAAAATCTGGGCCGCAACAATAAACCAGTCAACAAGCATGTCAGAGTCCTTTGAAATAAATCCAAAATGGATTAACGAAAATCAGGACCATCGCTACAACCAGGCAATAAATGGCGGTTGACTCAACCATCGCCAGCCCAACAAAGAGGGTGCGGGTAATTACATTGGCCTTATCAGGCTGCTGGGCCAACGCTCCCAAAGCGCGTGCAACCGCCCAGCCTTCCCCCAGGGCAGGGCCAATCGAGCCCACGGCCATCGTAAAGGCGGCTCCAGCGATGGAGGCTATGCCTATTAGGGCGAGGTCACTCATGGGGGGGCTCCAGTTTTTTTGACGGGGGAGTAACCCCGGGATTCATCACTAATGCTAGCCGCTGATGAGATATAGACCAACGAAAGCACCGCGAAGACATAGGCCTGAATCACTCCAAAAACAAGTCCCATCGCCTGCATCAGAGCCGGGATAAAGAACGGCACAATGGACAGAAGGATAGCTGTGATCAGGCTTCCGCTCATTATATTGCCAAACAGACGCATTGCAAGCGCAACCGTTCGAGAGAACTCACCGATGATCTGAAAGGGCAACATCAGCGGTGTTGGCTTCAAGTAGGAGAGTAGGTAGCGGCGCAAGCCTAAATGACCAATGCCATAAATGGGAACCGCAAAAAATACACAAATCGAAAGTGCTACGGTAGTCGAAAGTGAACCGGTTGGCGGCTCGAAGCCGGGAATGATTGTCAGAATGTTGGCGGTTACAATGAATAAAAATAGGCTACCAACGAAGGGTAGGTAAAGAGTTGGATCTTGCTGTGTAACATCCTCAATTTGTTGGCAGATTTCCTCAACAATAGTCTCAACAATAGATTGCACGTGGGAGGGAATGCCTTCGGCGCTTAGGCCTCGCCCTAACCACAGGGAGAAGCCGACCAGCACGGCTATCGTGAGCCAGGTGAAGACTATGGTGGCACTGAGTGTCCAAGGCCCCCAGCTTGCAATCACGTTCGTATCGGGGCTTAGCTGCATGCCTTAGTCATCCAGAAAAGTAGGCTCTGTTGAAGGGATGGGGCGCCAGCGGAGGATCAGCAGAGAGCGGGCGAGTACAAAACCCAGTAGGGCGGCAGCCACACGTTGCCACTGGCCTGCGGCCACAAAATAGAAAACAGGAACTGCTATGGCAACCCTTGCCAGCCCGCTTCCAAGCATCAGTAGCACCGGATTGGAGGAGCGAGGTAGATGGCGCACTGTGAGCCATAGAGAGGTGAAAAAGCACAGACCCAGTACAAACCCGACAAGCAGGGCTATCAGAAGTGAAACGTTAGCGAGAAGTGCTGCCACGCTAGAATTCAGAGACAAAGGACCTGACCATTATGGCTCGTCCTGCTGCTGTTGCATCCATCGCCAGGCGTTCCAACAGCCCAGCACGATTCCGAGTATTAAGAACATTAATGTCCATGAATAGGAGTTGGGGAAACGCCTGTCAATCCACATCCCCAGCGCAAGACCAAGCAGTGCCGGCAGGGTTACAGACCAGCCCACCATTCCAGATAGACCAAGCCCCCTAATCACGATGTTCCGATCACCCTCAGCCTTGGCGCGAAGCCGACTTTCGGCCTTATACCGCACTTGAGAGGCAAGCGATGGTGGCTTTTGCCGGGGTCGGAAACTCTTGCCGCTAGTCGGTCTCATCCCCACTCTCCCAGCCCCGCCAGGCCATGCACAAAGCTGGCTTCTAGTCTCGCCAGTACGGCACGAGCCTGCTCTTCCCGCACATCAAGGGCCTGAAACTTTTCCACCACTGTCTTTTGCAACGTCTCCAGGGATCCTCCTGCCACGCCTTGACGAACTGTGACCATCAACTGACTCCCTCTCTTGAGCAGAAGTCCCTCGTCCACTGCCACGAATCCATCGCGACCATCTAAGTATTCATATGAAAGAATCCCTGGGACCAGGGTGCTCACCAGATCGGCATGATGCGGAAGCAGAGCGAAGTATCCGCTTTGGCTCTCCGCCAGCACCTTAACGACATCGGCCCGAAGGATCTCCTCAAAGGGCGCCAGCACCTGCAACTCCATCAGGCCACAGCCTCGTCAATGGTACCAATCATGTAGAGCGCGGATTCGGGAACTTGAGCGAAATCATCGTTGAGGATCCGTTCACATCCCTCCAGAGCGTCGATAAGTTTCACATGTCGACCGGGTTTGCCGGTGAATTGCTCGGTAGTGAAGAAAGGTTGTGTGAGAAACTTTTCCAGTCGCCGAGCCCGGTTTACTAACTTGCGATCATAGGAAGACAACTCCTCGATCCCCAGCATCGCAATGAGATCTTTCAGTTCTTCGTAGGTTGCCAGAGCTTCTCTAACGGCAAGCGCGATGGAATAGTGGCGCTGGCCGGCGATGCCACTCATCAGCATTTTGGAATTCGAGCCAAGGCTATCAACAGCAGGATAGAAGCCCTGGCTGGCCCGCTTACGTGATAGCAGAATTGTGGAGGAGAGGTGACCGAACGTATGTACGGCTGCGGGGTCTGTGAAGTCGTCAGCTGGAACATACACAGCCTGAATCGAGGTGATCGCCCCCGAGGAGGTGCTGGAGATCCGTTCCTCAAGCGCCGCCAGCTCAGAGGCCAAGGCCGGTTGGTAGCCGACCTTGGATGGCAGTTCCCCCATTAAACCAGAGACTTCCTGGCCTGCCTGAATGAAACGATAAATATTATCTATTAGCAGCAGCACATCTTGGTGAGCGTCATCACGAAAGTATTCAGCCATCGTTAGAGCTGCGTGGCCTACCCTGTAACGGGCACCCGGCGGCTTGCTCATCTGACCGAAGACCATCACGGTCTTGTCCAGAAGCTCCGCGTTTTGCATGGCGCGATAAAGATCTTCTCCCTCTCTACTTCTTTCTCCGATTCCGCAAAACAGGCTAATCCCTTGATGGTGACGCACCATGTTGTGGATCATTTCCATGATCAGCACTGTCTTCCCCACTCCGGCCCCACCGAATAGCCCCGCCTTGCCACCACGTTCCACTGGAGTCAGGATATCGATTATCTTGATGCCCGTTTCCAGAATTTCCGGATGGGTCGATAGTTCGACTAATGGAACGGTGGATTGGTGAATGGATCGCCGGGCCACGCCCTCGATTCGATCACCCTGATCGATAGCCTCCCCGAATACATTTAACATGCGTCCCAGCAGTTGTTTGCCGACTGGAACCCTTAACGAATGACCAGTGTCGATAACAAGTGAGCCCCTCGCCAGCCCTGAGGCCGTGGTCAAGGCGATGCACCGCACGACCTCGGTGCTGAGATGGCTGACTACTTCAATCACGACATGGCCATCTTCTCCAGCATCCAATCGATTCAATAGTGACGGAAGTTGTTGAGGAAAATGCACATCAACAACGCTCTCCCGAACTGCAACGACAGTACCTCTGTTGGTTTTTTCCAATGCCATGGGCCCAGTTTTGACTCATTTCCCTGGTTGCCGCCAGGTCCGGTGGACAACCATTCTCCTTTTTTCTAGCCTTCTGGGGTGGGCTTCTGCCCTCTGAGCACATGCACCTGAACAAAAGCCATCTGGTTTCCCTGCTGGTATCCACCCTCTGGATGCTTCCTGCCCAGGGGTCGCTGCTCGTGGATCTGGATAAAGCTCTGATCCGATGGAGCAATGACGACGACCCCTGGATCCGGGTGCGCTTTCAGGGGGAGATCAGACCGGTCGCCGAAGTACCACACTATGGTTTCCCCATAGGGCCTGATCGAAGCCTGCGCTTCATTCCTTGTCAACCTCCTGCCAGTGGATCGCCCATAGGATGCGAGATTCCTAATACGCCGCAAGGTGCTGCCGGGCTGGTGGTCGGCGCTCCGCTCGTCGTGTCCGAGCGCATGTACTACACACACGCGTGGCGGCGAGGATTGGTGAATACCAGTCCTGAAGAGGATATTCTCGCTATCGCCATGCGCCACACAGGAGCCTTTCTCCGTGACAAGGGGCAGCTGAAAAACAATCTGCCCGACACCAGCACTGCCTTTCAGAAATTCTTAGGCGCGCTCTCGGGAGCAAAGGCTGCAGGTAGTTCGGCGCCGATCATCAAACGGGCAGATAGGGCGGCAAGGATGTTTGCCGTGTTTCGGGATCTATGGCAGGAAGTGAATACTTATGCTTCACGTGATCTGAGTATGCCCTGCAGCAGCTTGCAGAAGAAGGCGGAGGCCTTCAACTCAGCGGCTGGCGCTGACCTCGTCCGTATGGAGAAGCGAAGTCCTAGAGGTGTCTGTTTCTTCTGCAGGAACGTCTGCACCCTGGAATCAGCTCATTCCCTCTTGAAATCCATGAAGCAGGCCCTAGCCGATAAGTTGTTGGATGCCACCAAGTCACCGGTCCAACCAGGTTTGTAGCATCACCATGTAGATGCTCTTGTTTTTCGTCATGGTAAGTGGTGCCATGTGGCGATAGCCTGCCAAAGGCGCGATCGAGCGCGGCCCCCATCCCTGCGAGCAGCAATTTTTCAGCAGGCATGGCAAGCTGAGCCAGAACAGTGCGCTTTGTGCAGGCAGATTGTGGAATACAGGAAATATGCGAGCAAAGTCTTTGGAGCTTCTCCAGGATTGAAACCGCCGTAGCCGTCCAGCTGAACGGGGCCTTGGTCTAGTTGTAGGCGGCGATGAATTGCTTGATTTTGCCGATCAGCTCCTTGATGCTGGAGATGTTGCCGCGGCGGATCGCCCGCTGCGTGATGATTCCAAACCAACGCTCCACCTGGTTAAGCCAGGAGGCGTAGGTGGGGGTGTAGTGGATAGGGAAACGGGTCCGCTGGGCCAGCCAGGTGCGGACTTTGGCGTGCTTATGCGTGGCGTAGTTGTCGACGATCCGGTGGTGACGTGACCCCCATGCCGGTCACGTTCCACCGCCCCACCAGGCCGCTCAGGGCAATGCTGCAGAGCAAAGCGCAGAACCTGCGCGCCGTGGATGGTTGGGGTATGAGGTCGACCAACAAGCGTCAAAGGCAGCCTATGCAGACTCCGCGGAACGGGCCACGGCCGCAAAGGGCCAGCAAAGGGTGGAAACATCCCCTTTGTGAATTCGCCAGCAACAGAATGGTGATTGCAACATTCCATTGCACCCCCACGGCTTGTCCTAGCTTGCCACAGACTGGTGCCACTATCAAAGCTTGGCAAGCTGGCCGGCTTGTTGTCACGGTGTCGCTCCCGCACCTCTCCGCCGCAGCTTCTCCATGAACTGGCTTGCCGACACCATCGTCCTCTCACGGCTGCAGTTCGCCCTGACGGCGATCTTTCACATGCTCTGGCCCGTTCTCTCCACTGGGCTGGCGATCTATCTGGTGGTACTCGAAGCCATCTGGCTGCGCACACGCAACCCCCTGTATTACCACCAGTGCCGCTTCTGGGCAAAGCTCTACGTGCTCAACTTCGGCATCGGCGTGGCCTCGGGGCTGCCGATGGAGTTCCAGTTCGGCACCAACTGGGCGCCCCTATCCGAATTCGCCGGTGATTTCTTCGGCTCAGTGCTGGGCTTTGAGGGGGCGATGGCCTTCATGCTCGAGGCCGGTTTTCTCGGGATCATGCTGTACGGCTGGACGCGGGTGCCGCCGGCCATCCACTTCCTCTCCACGGTGATGGTGGCCTTCGGCGCCAACCTCTCGGTGTTCTGGATCCTCAGCGCCAACTCCTGGCTGCAGACCCCATCGGGCGGCACCTTCTCCGATGGTCACTTCCAGGTGCAGAACTATTTTGCTGCGATCAATAACCCCTTCATGGTCAAAAGTGTGATCCACATGGCCCTGGCCACGCTGGAAACTTCGATGCTCGTAGTGGCGGCGATCAGTGCCTGGTCGCTGATGCGCAGCAAGGCGCCGGAGTTTTTCCTGTTCTCCTTCAAGCTGGCGCTGGTGATCCTGCTGGCGGTAGCGCCGCTGCAGATTCTGGCCGGCCACGAAAGCGCTGTGCAGGTGGCCGAATACCAGCCCACCAAACTGGCGGCAATCGAGGCCCTCTGGGACGATCAGGCCGCCGGCAGCTCCCCCGCCTGGAGCGTGCTGGCAGCCCCTGATGAGGCTAGCGGCAGCAACCGCTGGAGCCTGGCGCTGCCTGGAGCCTTCAGCTGGATCCTGGAAACACGGCCCCAGCTCAGCCAGCCGTTGCGGGGTCTCAATAGCTGGCCCGCCGACCAACGGCCGCACATGGTGGGGCTGCTCTTCTATTCCTTCCGGGTGATGGTGGCGATCGGCCTGGCAGCAGCGGCCCTGATGGCCCTCAGCCTGCTGTTCTGGTGGCGCGGCCGCCTCAGCGCCGACAGCTTAGGCCAGTGGCCCTGGTTCAGCTGGGCCTGGATCCTCTCGGCCCCGGCCGGCTACCTGGCGATCGAATCGGGCTGGGTGGTGCGTTGCGTGGGCCGCCAGCCCTGGACCGTCTATGGCCAGCTGCGCACCGCTGACGCGGCCTCGGTCCTGCCCGCCGCAGAGGTGCTCACCAGCTTGAGCGGTTTCGCCGTGATCTACACGGTGCTACTGATCTTTGCGCTCTACTTCGGTTCCCAAATCATTGCCAAGGGCCCGAATCTCAGCCTCGAGCCCCCGAATGGTGGAGGGGCCAGCGTTCTTGCCAACCCCACCCCGAGCGCCTGAGCATGGACTTCCTCGAATGGTTCATGCCCACGGTCTGGTTCGTGATCCTGGCCCTGTTCCTGCTGCTCTATGTGATTCTCGATGGCTTTGATCTGGGGGTGGGCATCCTGTCGCTTACCTCAACGGGTGAGACCCAGCGCAGCGTGCTGATGACCAGCCTCGGCAATGTCTGGGATGCCAACGAAACCTGGCTGGTGCTGATGGGCGGTGCTCTATTTGGGGCCTTTCCGCTGGCCTACGGCACCATCCTCAAGGCGCTCTATGGCCCCATCTATCTGATGATCCTGGGACTGATCCTGCGGGCCGTCGCTTTTGAATTCCGCGAGAACTCCATCAATAAGCGTCCCTGGAATCTGATGTTCGGCATCGGCAGCTTGGTGGCTGCCGCCTCTCAGGGCATCTGCCTTGGCACCGTTCTCTCCGGCATCCCCACCGATGCCGCTGGCCACTTCACCGGCTCCGTCTGGATCTGGGTCAACCCCAGCAGCCTGCTGGTGGCTATTACGCTCATCCAGGGCTACGTTCTGATCGGTTCCACTTACCTGATCCTTAAAACCAGCGGTGAACTGCAGCGGCTCCACGTTCGCACCGCCCGTCTGGCGGCTGCCACCACCCTTGGTGGGGCCCTGCTGATCACGGTCACGGCACCCTTCGTGTCGGAGTCGCTACGCGAACGACTGTTCGATCCCTCCTTTCTGCCCTTTTTTGTGGTGTTGCCTCTCGTGGGCATTGCCTTGATCGTGCAGCTGTTCCGCAGCTTGGCGATGGAGCAGGAGATATGGCCATTTGTTTATACCGTTCTGTTGTTTGTCGTTAGCTTTGCTGGCTTAGGTGTAATGGTTTTCCCGGCGGTGATTCCGCCGTCGATCACGATCTTTCAGGCCTCAGCGTCGGTGAGTTCGCTGGTGTTCATGCTCACCTTTATTGGTGTACTGATCCCAATCATGCTATTTTATAATATCTATAACTATATTGCCTTCCGTGGCAAGGTGAGCACCGAATGAGATCAGCCTATGGGTCTGAATAAAGCAAAGCTATTCAACGAATGGCACTGATCCTCACCCTTCCTCGTATTCGTCCCTTCTTGCTGGGAGTTGTGCTCATCATCGGCCTGTCGGGGGGGACCGCTCTAGGCGACTGCCGAGGGATCTGCCATGCTCGCAGCGTAACAGAGTGGAATGTGAGTGAAACGTGCGATAAAGATCTTGGAGGATATCAAACGTGGGTAGCAGCATTAGAGCCATCGTGGCATGCTGTTTGAGTCGGACTTGAATCGAGGCCAACCAAAACTTAAAAAAACCAGCAACTTTACGGAAGTCGTCAATTATTAAGCCTTGAAGCTATTACCATGAAAGCATGGTTAGTGTTTTCCCCAGCCCTCACCCTTCAGGCCTCGATCATCGACCTCTGGGAATGGGCCTTGAAGGAATGCCTGCCCAAGAGGAGAGCCGCATTCAAGAGTACTCAAACTGGCTGCAATTCCATCGCCTCTGGGGGCAGCTACCTGATCTTGCCCGAAAAGAATTAGCGCGATCGCTACACCTGCTGAGGGTTGAAGCTGGAACGCTGATCTACCGTGAAGGTCAATCGTCACTGGGATTGTATCTGCTGAAGTGGGGGGCCGTAGAGATTCAGCGGCTTTCTCCGATCGGTCAATCACTCATTCGTCAGCGCAGTGCGGGTGAGCTTTTTGGCTACGTTTCGCTCCTGGCCAATCCAGGCAGCGCCCAACACCAGACGCAGGCCATCGCCCTGACAGCCAGTGAAATCTGGTTTTTGCCCCAGCGTCTGTTGCGGCAGCTCACGCAGCAGTACACCGAGATTGAGCATCTGTTCAATACTGTGCTGGCTGAAGATCTCAATGCCTTTAGCACCCGTATCGCCCGGGAACAGCAACGCGTCCAAGGGTTGCGGGATTACATCTGCTCGGTGCCAGCAGGCGAGACCATCCTGGGCAGCAGCAAATTCAGCCAGAAGCTGAACGACACGATTGACCAAGCTGCCACGCTGCTCCAGCCGGTCGTCCTGCTCGGGCCGAAGGGCTCTGGTAAGACCTTCGTTGCCGGGCTGATTCATAGTCGCTCGGGCCTGGCAGACCAACCTTTTGCAGAACTGGACTGTGGGCAGCTGCCTCGATCAGCACATGGTGCCCTCAACACAGATTTGTTATTTGGCCGTGAAGGGTCTGAGGCCGGGCTCATTGAACTAATGGAGCGTGGAACGTTGTTGCTGAGCAACCTCCAGGTTCTCAGTGTGGAGGATCAAGCTCGTCTGATTGCCTATTGCAACACTGGCAACATTCAGCTCAATGTTGCGTCCAATAGTACCCCCAAAACTTTTCCGTCGTTGGTACGGCTCATTTTTACATCTCCTGAAAAGTTGGTACTTTCAGGCTTTGAGGGTATGACGATCAAACTGTTCAGTCTTTCCCAGCGAAAGGCTGATATTCCTGACTTTACTAGTCACTTCCTCGCGCAGTCTTGTCAAGCCCAGAGTCGTCCACTGATGACCCTCTCTCAGTCGGATCTACGCCGCCTGATCAGCTATGCCTATCCCGGCAACATCATAGAGCTAGCGGCGATTCTTAACCGTGCAGTGATTATGTCACCTGCCGGGCAGTTGATCATTCCAGAGCAGGCTCTTTGGTCGGTGCAGTCGCCAAGAAATGCCTTCCGCGTCGACCTGCTCACCCAGATTCCCTGGCTAAGGGGTCTTTTGCTGAGCCGCTGGTACCCCGAAGGTCTGTGGATCGTGATGATGGCGCTTTTTGTGCCCGTAACCCTGGCTGGATTTTTGGGGCCGCAAACACGAGAGAGCAGTGTGACCTTGAATTTCTTTTGGGCTTGGTGGTGGCCGGGATATTTGCTGTTGTTTGTTTTCATTGGCCGGCTGTGGTGTGCAGTTTGTCCCTTTATGATCACAGCGGAATGGTTGCGACGCGCCTCGCTGTGGTTATTCCCTCGCCAGCAGCTGCCGTGGCCAACCCAATGGCTCAATCGCTGGGGGGCGTGGGTGCTATTCGGCGGCTTTGTGGTGATTTATCTATGGGAAAAGCTCTGGGACTTGCCCAACAGTGCCTATCTCTCGGCCTGGCTGCTCCTGGCGATTACCGCAGGAGCGGTGATTTGTAGCCTGATCTACGAGCGGCGTTTGTGGTGCCGCTATCTCTGCCCCATCGGTGGCATGAATGGCATGTTTGCCAAACTCGCCATGGTTGAGTTGCGCTCAGATCAACAGGTGTGTGGTAGCCAATGCAGCACTTTTGGATGCTACAAGGGGAGCGACGCTACGACTGTTACTTTTGCCGATTCGCTTGCTAGCGAAGGGCAGGCGACGGGGGGCTGCCCGCTCTATTCACATCCCGCACAGCTTCAAGATAATCGTGATTGTGTTCTGTGCATGACCTGCTTGAAAGCCTGCCCGAATCGTTCGGTTCAGCTTAATCTGCGCTTTCCCACCACAGATCTGCTGGAGAATCACCAGGGATTCTGGGCTGAAGTGGCCCTCCTGTTGTTGCTTTTGGGCGGTGTACTGATGCACCACAGCGAAAGAATCCTCTCTGCATTTGGATTCCCTGCTGTACCGGTTGATGCCCAGCATTTTTGGAGCAGCGCCGTGATTGCACTGCTCTTGCTCAGTCTTCCGGCTTTGGCGACCTATCTGGCGCATGCGATCGCGCGCCGATTTGATCCCGACCAGCCTCCCTATCTCACGGCTATTTACGCTTATCTTCCTTTCACCCTGGCTCTTAATCTGGCTCACTATGTGCCTGCGGCGATGACAGAAGCGGGGAAGATTGTGCCAGTTTTTGCCCGCAGCCTTGGATTCAGCGGGATTGGTTTACCCATTCTCACCTGGAGCGCTGATGTAGCCGTCTTCATACAGGGCGTGACATTGCTTGCAGCTCTGGTGTTCAGCCTCTATCCGCTGTTGAGAATCACAAAACGGACGCTACTGAGCAACTTGCCCCACCTTCTCTTGATGGTTGGACTAACAGTCGGTGGCTTCTGGCTCATTGTTTGAACGACCCATCAGAAACACCATGAAGATCTATCCCAGTGTGCTTGAAGTGATCGGACGCACGCCTCTGGTGCAGCTTCAACGGCTGCCGCGGAGGTGGGGCTGTGACGCAGATATCGTCTTAAAGCTTGAAGGTCTCAATCCTGCCCAGTCGGTCAAAGATCGAATTGCGGCGAGCATGATTATGGAGGCGGAAAATGCTGGGTTGATCCAACCAGGGATCTCCACCATTGTTGAAGCAACCTCTGGGAATACCGGGATTGGTCTTGCCATGGTCTGTGCGGCAAGGGGCTATCGGCTGATTCTGACGATGCCTGAACATATGAGCAGAGAGCGGCAACAGATCTTACGTGCCTATGGTGCTGAGGTTATCTTGACCGCTGCTCAAGCTGATATGCCTGGAGCGATTGCCCATGCCAACTATCTGCTGGGAACGTTGACGAATGCTTTTTCGCCGCATCAATTCAGCAATCCTGCCAACCCTAAAATTCACTATGAAACCACCGGTCCTGAAATCTGGGAAGACACCGATGGCGATTTTGGGGTTTTCGTCGTTGGCGTTGGAACAGGCGGTACGCTCACGGGAGCTGGACAATACCTCAAGCAGCAGAACCCTCTTCTCAAGATTGTTGCTGTTGAACCGTCCCATAGCGCCATACTAAGTGGGCAACCTGCAGGACAACACGATCTTCAGGGCCTTGGGGCGGGCTTCATTCCTGATGTCTTGAGAATTGATTTGATCGATGAGATCATTACAGTTACCGAGGCTCAAGCCTATGAAACTGGACGGCAACTAGCTCAGGAAGAAGGGATTTTGAGTGGTATTTCAACAGGCGCGGCAGTGTATGCCGCGGTGCAGATCGGACGGAGACCTGAGTTTCAAGGTCAACGTATTGTTGTCATCCAACCGAGTGGTGGGGAGCGTTATCTCAGCACGCGCATGTGGAATTCAGCCAAACCCACAGGGCCATTACCTGAAACTCTCAGCGAGTCCGAGCTTTAGCCTATTGCGACCTCGAATGATCGATGAATATATAGCTATGACCTGATAACTTTACGAATCATGCCAGCAGCTCAACCTCTTGACCCCAATTGCATAGTCGGCTTGAAGCACAGAGAACTGTGCGTGATGGTTTCCGCCTTTATTGCTCAGGTATCAGCGGCATTCGACCATGCCGCTGCCTTCCGCAGTGGCCTCGCCCTCGACGACCGCCGCCTCCACCGCCTGGGCATGCATTGTTCACTTGGGCAGCCACAGGATTTGTGTTGAAGTTGAACCGGGCTGCAGCACGCTGAAAGGCAGCCAGGTGGCGGTTCTGGGAGGCCGACCGCAGGCGTTCAAACACCCGTAGCATTTCTGGCCGTTGGGTAGCCCTCAGGATCCGTTGGTAGAGATCAACGTTGTCGATCTCTGCCTGCACACCGGCTTCACAGGCCTCCTGCGCGCTGGCGTAATGGCTCAGGTTTACCGCACTCCAGGGATTGGTAGGAACGGTGAGGTTGTAGCGGTGAAAAAGATGCTGCAAGGCCTGAATATGGCGCTGCTCCGAATCGCGGATGTGCTGAAAAGGGCGTACCGGCCCAAAGTCCTCCAGTACCTGGGTATAGGTGGCCCAGGCGTGATACTCGTCGTTCAGAGCATCGTGCAGTGCCTGGATTTCGGCGTCAGTCAGTGAAGTCATCACACGGGCCGCAGAACGGCCGGGCAAGAGAGCGGGTGCTGCCGGTGATGGCTTCACCATGGAGTCATTCTAATGTCTTTATCCTGATATCGTTGTATTAATCTGAAGTCGGATGCCTTATTCGCTGGGCCTGTTACGGGGCAACGGCTGCGGGATGGTCCCGGGACAAGCCGCCTGCGTCAATCAGGGTCAGCACCCACTCGGTTTTCGCCAAAGACCCAGCCACTCCTCACGGCGCTGGGCCACGGATCCCTGGGCCGGCTCCCAGATGTCTGAGACGAAACCAGCCTGGCGCCATTGGCAGGCCAGCTCCTGCGGGTCACTGCCAAAGGGCGGGCCGCCTTCGCGGCTCTGGCAGAACAGCAAGCCGAGCAGCCAGCCGCCTGGCTTGAGCAGTCTTTGGATCGTGCCTAGGTAGGCCTTGCGCAGACCTGGATCGATGGCACAGAAACAGGTGTGCTCGACCACGCCATCCAAGCTTCCCTTGGTCAGACCGGCAGCGCTGAGCGCAGACGCATCAAACAGATCGGCCTGGAGCCAACGCAACTCGGAGCGATCGGGGCCATGAATCCGGCGCGCCTCCTGAATGGCCACACTGCTGAAGTCCAGCGCCACCGCCGAAAACCCGAGTTCAGCCAGCAGGGCTGCCTCATGCCCGCGTCCGCAGCCAGGGACCAGCACTTTCCCTTTGTGCGCAGGTGACTCGGGATGGCAACGCAGAAATTTCTCCAACGGCGGAGCTGGCTGGCCCAGTTCCCAGCCATCACCCCCTTCTCTGTAGCGCTGGTTCCAGCGCCCTGGATCGCAGCTCAGAGCGGAAGCACGGCCCGGGACGTTCTGTGAGGTAGGCAGGGGTCTGCTCATCAGTTCAATTTGGTCAGGTTTGGACACTGTGGCTGGATTTCGGTGGTCGCCACCACCACCTGATTTTGAACTCACGGGCCGGTTCTTCATTCCGCCCCGTTCGGCGGCCGGCGGCGGGGGAGTGATGGTCCGCGACGAGCTGGGTAGCCCAATCACGGCCGCTGGCTGGCTCAACAGCCATCAGGGCGGCGATGCCATCAACGGCTACGGCATCAACGCCATCCGCACCCACCTGGGCTGCGTCGTGCCTTGGGATTCGGCGCCAGGGAAGTTCATCTGCCTTTGCCACGGCAGCCAGTACGACGATGCCGGCCTGGCAGGAGGGGATCTCCAGGATCGCTGCCGATTCAGCGATGGATTTTGATGGATCTACCAGCCAGAATCGGGTGGAGGCCGCTTTTGCGGGTCCACGACCTCCGCTCAAGTCCGATGCCTTTCGCCCTTAACGTTGTCTACCCCGTGCTGACGGGGGTGGGGCGGTGCTGCTGGAATCGCTGGCAGGCTTTTACTGGCTTCGCCAATGTTCAAAAGTTGCTGAGCGCATGAACACTGTTCCCCACCAGAAAATCTGGGCTTCGATCACCTCAGCGCTTTTTGGCGTTGCCTTGATGGCTTTTATTCTGCTTGGCATTGGTAGCCATCCAATCGCCATGGCTGCTAACACGGCGGCTGCAACCACAGTGCCAACAACTTCAGTGAATCCAACCCCAATAGAAACAGCTGTTGGTCACTACCTTGATCTCCTGCCCGCAAATTTTCATGCGATCGGCTCGGTTCCAGCCATGAAGAGCCTGATCGAAGCTGGCAATTCTATGCTTATCGATGTTCGTAATCCAGCGGAGTATGAGGTTGGTCACATCCCTGGAGCGATCAATCTTCCGCTCAGCGACTTGGAACGGCATCTTGATGCCGTTCCGCACGATCAAGACGTCGTTGTGTATTGCTCAACCGGGTATCGAGCGGCCATGGCCGTGATGGCCCTTCAGCTGCAGGGCTTTGATCGTGTCAAGGGTTTCCCGCCTGGTTTCGTTGGCTGGGAAGCCGCAGAACAAGCTGTGATCCCATCAGCGAACAATTGGCCATGAGCGGATCAGTCCATCGAGTTTGATCAGCCCAGTTGGCTGGAAGGCTCCTGAGCTGGGGCCTTCCATGCCGGTGTGCTCAGGTCAGGTCGCTGCGCCGCTGAACCGATCCCATCGCGTGGAGTTCCAGCACCTGCTCGGGGCTGAGGTTGAAGTCAAGAACACCTTGGCCGCTGGGAACGGCGACGTGGAGGGGCAGGGCTTCACTGGGCCGTGGCATCAAGGCATCGAGATCGAACTGGGCCGATCCGGCGGGAACCACTGAGCCATCGCTGGGCACGATTTCTTCGCTGCGATTGGGCAGGTTCCACTCCTGACCCAGCGAATCGCTCAAGACCAGATCGGTCCCGTGATCCAGGGTTGTTTTGGCATCCAGGGCGTTGAAGCGGATGCGCAGGCCAGAGGGGTACTCCGGGAAAGGCTGCTCAAAGACCTGGGCGCTGAGGCGATGGCCCGCCTGATCGCTGAGCGACCAGGTATCCGCCGCAAGGGCTGGCGACGTTCCCAGCAACAACGCCATCAGCAGCGGCAGGACGCCCAGCAACCATTGCATCGGACGAAGCTCACCCCGGTCAAGGCAATTCATGGCTCTAAACGCATAAAGGCCTAGCAATTCTAGTGCAAGCATCGGGACTGGGCTGTTGGTCTTCGCCGTGCTGCGCCAGGCTGGCTCTTACCCGCTTATGGCTACAAACGCATCAACAGATGTGCCAATGGCGGCACGGCGCGCCAGGCCGGGTTAGAGCTAAAGGCGAGCTCGGGATGGAGAGATGGCTGAATCTGCTTCCAGCGCAAGGCACTTCCAGGTTTTGATTGTCGGTGGCGGCTCCGGCGGGCTCATCGTCGCGGCCCAGTTGCTGCGGGCTCGGCCCGGCCTGGATCTGGCCATCCTGGAGCCCGCAGCCGTCCACGAGTACCAGTCCGGCTGGATCCCGGCTGGAGCTGGTCTGTTGGCGCTCGAGCAGACCCACCGTTCCGAGGCCAGCGTGATCCCGGCTGGGGCTGTCTGGATTCAGGGCAGCGCCGCAAGTTTTGAACCCCAGGCCCGCCGGGTGATCACGGCCGCCGGCGAAGCCCTCAGCTACGACGTGCTGGTGGTGGCCATGGGTCTCCAGCTCAATTGGAGTCAGATCAAAGGGCTGCCGGAGGCACTCGGCAGCTACGGCATCATCAGCAACTACTCACGCGCCCACATCGCGACCACCTGGGAGGCGATCCGCAGCTTCAAGGGTGGTACGGCTGTTTTCAGCCACCCTGCCACCCCGATCAAATGCGGCGGTGCTCCCCAGAAGGTGATGTATCTGGCCGATGACATCTTCCAGGCCACCAGCGGTGTGGGCGTGAACGCCCGGGTGATCTTCTGCACGGCCCTGGCCCATCTCTATCCGGTGAAGGCCTACAACGCCACGGTTGAGCGCGTCGTGGCGCGCCGGGGGATCGAGACCCGTCTGCTCCACAACTTGATCGAGGTGCGCGCCGAGGAACAGCTGGCGATCTTCGAGGTCAGCTCAGAAGGTAAGCCGCCCCAGCAAGAGGCGATCCACTTCGACCTCTTGCATGTGGTGCCGCCGATGTCGGCCCCTGATGTGATGGCCGCCAGTCCCCTGGCCATCAAAGGACCGGGTGGCTGGGTGGACGTGAACAGGCTCACTTGCCAGCACAAGCGCTTTGCCGATGTGTTCGCCCTCGGTGATGTGAGCTCTCTGCCCACCTCCAAGAGCCTGGCCGCCATCCGTGGCCAGGCGCCGGTGTTGGTGGCCAACCTGCTGGCCCAGCTCGATGCTGCTCCCCTACCGGCCCAGTACGACGGCTATACGGCCTGCCCGTTGATCACCGGTTTTGGCCGCGTGGTGATGGCGGAATTTGACTACCAGCTCCAGCCGGTCAGCTCCTTCCTCGTGGATCCAACCAAGGAGCGCTGGAGCATGTGGCTGGTGGAAACACGGGTGTTCCCTTGGGTGTACTGGAATCGGGTACTGAAGGGTCGCTTGCTCGAAAGTCGTTTCATCAAGCCGTTGGCTCCGCTGGTGCGCTGGCTGGGGCTGGCGCATCAGCAGCCGTGATCAAGCCGGAGTGATCAGACCGCCTGCAGCTGCCGAAGTTGCTTCTCCAAGCGCTGCCTCAGGCGGCCCTGAACCAGGTTGCAGAGTTCCTCCACCAACGGGTCGGCCACCGTGTAAATCAGGCGCGTGCCATCACGTTCGCAACGGATCAGGCCGGCACGCTGTAGTTGGCCGAGCTGACGGCTGATGTGCGACTGGCTGAAGCCCGTGGCTTCGATCAGGGAGGTCACATCCCTGGCCTTGCCGTGCTTGAGCTGGCAGAGCAACTGCAGGCGTGCCGGTTCACTCAGGAGCCGAAAGAAACCGCTGAGTTCTTCGAGGAGCTCGGGGCTGGGCATGGAATCGGCGGCGGCCATGAATGGTCTTTATGACGCTCAAAGCATTATGCCAAAAACATGTCAACCCTGGCGCCTAACTCCACTGCGCTCATAAAAAAAACGCTTCTAAGCTCTTTATGCGGTTATGCTCATAGCAGTTGCCGTTGCTCTCCCATGGCCGTTGCTCGCGCTCCAGCGTCTGCCGCCCTGTCCCTGGCCGCTGCAGCCGGTGGTCAGCCCCTGCTCTTCCGCCAGCTCTTTGACGCCGGCACCGGCACCTTCACCTACCTACTCGCCGATGTCAGCAGCCGCCAGGGCCTGCTGATCGATTCGGTTTTCGAGCAGCACGACCGCGATCTCTCCTTGATCCGCGAACTGGGCATCGAGCTGCTGGCCTGCCTCGACACCCATGCCCACGCCGACCACGTGACGGGCAGCTGGCTGATGCACGCCGCCACCGGCAGCGCCATCGGTTTGGCCGCCAGCGTCGGGGCGGAACACGTGAGCCTGCCCCTGCAGCACGGTGATCGGGTGGCCTTCGGAGAGCGGGCCCTGGAGGTGCGCGCCACACCGGGGCACACCAATGGCTGTCTCAGCTTTGTACTCGACGACCACAGCCTGGCCTTCTGTGGCGACGCCCTGCTGGTGCGGGGCTGCGGCCGCTGCGACTTCCAGCAGGGCGACGCCCATACCCTCTACCGCTCGATCACCGAGCAACTCCTCTCGTTGCCGGAGTCCTGCCTGCTTTATCCAGGCCACGACTACACCGGCCGAGGCGTCACCTCGGTGGCTGAGGAGAAGGCCTTCAACGCCCGCCTCGGTGGCGAGGCCAACGAACGCGATTTCGTCGTCTACATGGAGACGATGAAATTGCCCCACCCCCACCGCATCGCCATCGCCCTGCCCGGCAATCTGCGTTCCGGCAAACCCCGCGAGGATTCAACGGCCGGAGGTGCCTCCTGGGCGCAGGTCCAGCGCAGTTATGCCGGCCTGCCCGAGCTGCCGCCGGCCTGGCTCGCCAGCCATCGGGGCGAGGCGGTGGTGGTGGATGTGCGCTCGGCCGAGGAATTCGATGGTCCCGATGGTCGCATCGCCGGCAGCCTGCTGATCCCCTTGCCCGAACTGGAGGCACGGACCGCTGAGATCCCAAAGGATCAACCCGTCGTGGTGCTCTGCCACTCCGGCAGTCGCTCGGCTCTGGGGACCCAGCTCCTGCTCAAGGCAGGACGTCCCCAGGTGGCCAACCTTCGCGGCGGTCTGCGTGCTTGGCAGGCCAATGGCTACCCCCTCAACTTCGCCGACGCTTCATCCCCACAGCCTCGACCACAACTGCCTTGACCACACGAGCCATGACCTCCCAAACCCCACGCCAGCTGGCCGACCAGCTCAAGAGCGACCCGATCAGCGTCGTCGACGTGCGCGAGCCGGTTGAATTCAGCAGCGGATCGATCCCGGGCAGCCGCAACATTCCCCTCTCCCGGCTGGGCCGCACCTCCCTCCCCGAGGGACCATTGGTGTTGGTTTGCCAGAGCGGCAACCGCAGCGCGAAGGGACTGGCCGAGCTGTTGCGGCGGGGACACCCTGATCGCCTCACCGATCTCAGCGGCGGCATCGACGCCTGGCAGCAGGCGGGGCTGCCGATCCACAAACGCAGCGGCGCTCCCCTGCCGCTGATGCGCCAGGTGCAGATCGCGGCCGGGGGGCTGGTGCTTCTCGGTGTGATCCTCAGCACCGTGGCACCGGGATGGATCTGGCTGGCTGGCTTCGTGGGGGCTGGCCTTGTTTTTGCCGGGGTCAGCGGCTTCTGCGGCATGGCCCGCCTGCTTGCTGCCATGCCCTGGAACCGGGTGAGGGCATGATCACCTCCACCGCCCTGCTGTTGATCCTCGGCGGAGCCCTGATCGGCTTCCTGCTGGCGGTGCTCGGGGCTGGTGGTTCGATTCTGTTGTTACCCCTGCTGATCAGCGGTGCCGGGCTGCCGGCCAAGGAGGCCATTCCCCTTTCCCTGGTTGTTGTGATTGTGTTGGCGCTGGCCAACATCGGCCCTTACCTGCGCCGCCGCCAGGTGGCCCTCCGGCCCGCCCTGGTGTTGGGCGTGCCGGCATTGGCGGGAAGCTGGATCGGCGGCAGCCTCGTCAAGGCCGGCTTGATCTCCGAACCGGTGCAGCTGGGGATCTTCGCTGTGGCGGCCCTGGTCGCCTCCTGGCTGCTCACCCGGCGTGGCCCGGCCGCAGATGAAGATGATCGCACCCACTCAGCCAGCGGGACGCTGCGCCGGCCAGCCGCCCTGGCCGTCCAGGGGGTGTTGGTGGGTCTGCTTACCGGCATTGCCGGCGTTGGTGGAGGCTTCGCGCTAGTGCCGGCCCTGGTGCTGCTGGCCGGTTTGCCGATGCCGCTGGCCAGTGGCACCAGCCTGCTGCTGATCATCACCAACAGCCTGGTGGCCCTCGAAGCCCTGGGCCACTGGCCGGCGGCCAGCCTGCCGCTGGTGCTGCCCCTGCTGGCTGGCGGGGCGATCGGCGCCGGGCTGGGCCAGTGGCTGGCCCCCCGGCTCAATGACCGCAAGCTGCGGCGCGGTTTCGCGGCCCTGCTGATCGGCTCGGCCCTGCTCAGTGGCATGGAGGCTGTTCGCCGCCAGACCGCCAGCGCCCAACGTGCCGCGCCGATCAGCTTCCGTTCTGCTCCCCTATCCCTGAGGTCCATGCCATGAGCACACGCACGTTTGAGTTCCGGCTGTGCAGCAGCCACGGTGCTGCCGACCCTGCCAGCGATGAACTTCTGGTGGAATTCCACGCTGACTCCGGAGACTGGCAAGCACAACACCCAAGCCTCAGCACACCAGGGTTCCGGCTCTACCTGCTTTCGTTGTTGCTCTGCCAGCACTTTTATCTGGTGGCCAATGCCCAGGAGCGGGCCATTCCCTTGCAACGGGTGGAGGGGACGTTCACGGTGATCACCAGTTCTGACTGGATTCTTGAGCAGGTGAATGGCCACTTCCGCCTGACGCTTGATCCTGGAGCGCCCGCCGAGGAGTTGGCCCGCGCCGATGACGTGGCCATCGCCTTCATCAGTCGGCGGATGAAGCTCTGCCCTGTGTCGCGCAACCTGCCAGCTGCTGTGGAGAAAGCCATCAGCTTGGAGTTGGCTGAAGCTTGAGCTGACCAGCATCAGCTTCTTTGTGAAGGAGTTGTTGTCCAGAACTGGAATCAGAGCCTGCTCTTGTTACTTCTTGCTATTTGCAAAACTGCCAACTTGATTGGCATTGCCGCATCAATGCAGGCCTGGTGTCTTTGCTCAATACCAGAATAATTTGCTGCAACAGTGACAAATATCCGTAAATGTATTTTTTATCAATACACTCAAAAGAAGGCAGTCTTTATTGTGTTATCGCTCAAGAATGCTTGACTGAGCCGGCCGATCTGTGCGTATCGCTACAGGCTAAACGCTCTCCGGCAATGACTAGCTCAGTAATGAGTTAAGATCCACGCTAACCGCTTTGCATAGATCCAATGATCTTGATTAAAATCAGCAATCCTAGTTCTGTGGTGGCATCAAGGATTGGTCGCTTCTTTGCGAAGCTAACTCCAAGCGGCTTTGATCAAAATAAAGTTGAAGAAGCCTTCATCAAGCAACTTGTTGAGCAGATGGCAGCCCAAGGCATTCAGGGAGAAGTGGCTTCTGTGGAAGGTATCGATCTTTATAATAAAACCATAAAAATTGAAGAGAAAATCCAGATTGGCAGGTACAGGATGATCTGACGGTTACTTTTCGCTATGGCGAAGAAGTCAACGTCCAAGGCTTCAGCGCCGTTTCACTTTAACGCGATGTCACCTGCATTTCGTCCCCTGCTCTGGGCCAGTGCTGTCGCAGGAGGAAGTCTGAGCTATGCCTCCACCGCTTGGCTGCTGAGTGGCCTGACCCCATCGCCGTTGATGAACGCGATGTTGCCGGCTCTCAGCAGTGTGCCGGCCCTGTTTGCGTTGCCACGGCGGCGGTCGGGCTATCTGCTCAAGCTGGTAGCCGTACTGCTGTTGTTGCTTGCCAGCCTCGGGATTCCTGGGCGTTCACCGTTGTGGGTTCTGCTGGCTGCCGTTCTGCTCGCCCTGGGTGAACGCATCAGCGTTCTGCCCATGCAGCAGACCTTGCTCAGGGGCTCGGACCTCAGCGTGAATCAGTTGCGTTCGAGTGGTGACCTGGGGCAATGGATCGGCACGGTGCTGACGGGCGTGCTTTTCCCGTTGGGCCGTGCCTTGGCCCAGTACGTCAACGCCTTGCTTCTGCTGCTGCCCCTGTTGCTGGTGTCACTGCGTGCTGAGCCTGGGGCCGAGGCGGGGATGCCAGAAGAGCCGGTTCCTCAGGAGCTGGACCAGCGCTCGCGTCCCCATCAGGATCAGTTGCATGCCGCCTCCCTGGGTCAGGGGATGTTGTTCGGGGGGCTGTTCGCGATGATCGCCCTCTGGGTGCGCGAGTTGGGGAGCGGCAATTGCTTCGACTTCGGCATGGTTCTCAGCGCCTATCTTCTGGGCCGATCGCTGCGTCGCTTGTTCGTTGGCTTGGCGCCTCCCGGCCGCTATGGCCTGATGGCCGCCTTGTTGCTCGCCACCCAATTTGTGCCGGGCTGGGGCGCCGTGGCGCTGTTTCTGCCCTTGGGTGGAGTGGCCGCCGCAAGCGATCATGGGCTGGCCGAGAGCATCGATGCTGAGGACAAGGCGATGGGCTGGGACCGCCTGGAGCGCTCCGGGAGTGTGGGAGGTTTGGCCGGCAGCTTGGGTATGGGGTTGCTGGCCCAGCTGGCCGGACTGTCCTACGCGTTGCCCATGCAGCTGGGTGGCTTTGGGTTGGCCGTTCTGTTCAGTCTTCGGCGCCCGCGATCACCCGGTGGTTCTACGCGGGTCGCTGCCAGCTGCGATGCCCCAGGATAAAACCAGCCCCGCTGACAGACCCGCTGAATGGCCTTGATGAAATTCTCTCTACCTTTGAAGCCCCTTGTGCTGCTGCTCGGAACGCTTGTGGCCCTGTTGCCGCCGCTGCAGGGAGCAGCCCATGCAGAACAGGACGCCTGCAGCGATGCCATGACCACGGTCGAAACAAGCCGCTGTCTGGTCAAGGTTCTCAGGAAGCTGGACCAGGAGCTGGAAGAGGCCTTGGGCGGCGTTGCCAAACAGGCGCAAGCCGTGCCTGAAGATGATTTCCAGGGCCTCTGGCGCGACAACCTCAGGAACGTCTTCCGCACCAGCCCTGATCCGATCAGGCAGGCAGAGGCCTTTCGCCGCGAACGGCGCAAGGTCTGCGCCTATGCCAAATCATTGAGCTTTCAGGGCAGTGGCTATGGCATCTTCACCACATCCTGTGAGATTGAACTGAGCAAGACGATGCTTGATCAATTCCGGCCTTGAAGCCAACCTGATCAGGGCTTTGTTGTAACGGCACGCTGGCTCCAATCATTCTTGGGCCCAGCGTTGCGTGCATTGTGTTGAAGAACACTTCATCTCTCCGTCGGGATAGTCAAATCCTGCTCTCTTGGCGTTCTTCTCGACATCGGCGGGGGCTCCTCCGGAGAAAGTCCTGGTTGTTTTTGCCTCTGCCACCGGGGCCAGGGAGGAGAGGAGGAGCGCGCCAGCCAGGAGAAGAATTCGCATGGGTCAAAATATACTCATCACCATTGTAGCTCAAATCCACTGACATGCCTACTTGGCTTAAATTATCGAAACCACGAGGTTTGCTCGGTCGCGATTAGGCAATAGCAAAATCCTATTGATCCTGCTTTTAAGAGTCTCATTAGCGATGATTTCTAGTTACAAGCAAGAATGCCAAGCCCAACATTCAAGCCAAGGCCTTCGCCCAAGCCAAGGCCTTCGCCCGATCCGAGGCCATCAGCCAATCCAAATCATCGCCGCCGCTGACCACAAAGCAGAGCAAGCCATCGATACTCAGTCAGCATCAAGCGCAGCCGCTCCAAGTTCAGCTCCCTTTTCAAGAATGGCGGCCCGCCTGTGTGGCCGAACCAAAAGGCCGTCCTTTGGGGAGGGGCTGGGAATGACCCTGAGGGTGAAGTCCTGATCGGGCTCCAGCGCCAAGCTCAGCTGCTTGAGCAGCCCCACCGCAAGCAGCCTGATCTCCAGTTCGGCCAGCGCCTTACCCAGGCAGACCCGCTCTCCGCCACCGAACGGCAGCAGGGTGGCGGTGCAGGTTCCCGAGAGATGGCGCTGCGGCCGGAAGACCTCCAGATCTTCGTTGCCGCTTCCTTGCCGGTGGCTGGCGGTGATGCTCACCTGCACCACCTGATCGGCTGGAACCAGCACATCCGCCAGGGCAAGCGGCTTGCGGGTGCGGCGGAAGAAGCCCCCCACCGGCGGGGTCAGGCGCATCACCTCTTTCACCACGGCATCGAGCCGTGGCGCACGGCTGGCGTCGTAGGCGGTTACGGCCTCAGCCTGCGCAGGAGGCCAGGGCAGGCCGTCAAGCTCTTGCTGCAGCCAGGCCAGCTCGGCTGGATGCTGCAGAAGGCTCAGCAGCAGGCAGCTCAGGGACGAGGCGGTGGTCTCATAGCCGGCAAAAAGCAACAGCAACAGCTGCTCGGCCACGTCGTCATCGCCAAGGGGTAGGCCGGCTTCATCGAGGCCACCGGCGAGCAGATCAAGCCCGCCAGCGGCAAGAGGCTCACCAGCTGCAGCGGCACTTTGCGCCTTCTTGAGCACCGCGCCGAGGCGGCGCAGCAGGCGCTGACGGGCCTGAAGGGCTTTGGCGTAGGGGCTGCCTGGCAGGGCGAACGGCAGGGAGAACAGGCCCTGGCACCAGGTCTCGAAATCGCCGAACAGGGCATCGCGATCAACGGGATCAAGCCCCAGCACCGTGCTGGCGATCACGCTGAAGGCAAAGCGCCTCAGCTTGGGCACCAGCGCCAGCGGCGCTTCTTCGCTGAGAAGCTCGTTGTTGAGGTCATCGACCAACGCCACGATTGCCGGGCTGTAGCGCTTGAGAGCAGACGCGGCGAACAGCTGTCCCACCACCCGGCGGCGGGCCTTGTGATCGGCGCCGTTGCGGTTGGCCAGCGACAGGGGGCCCAGCAGCTTGCGCACACTGTCTGGCCACCAGCCTTCGAGGGCATCGCCGCCGGCGAACAGGTCGCTGATCGCCTTCTCCCCCCGGATGAACACGGTGCGCTGCCCAAGCAGGGTGGTGCCATAGACATCGCCGTAGCGCTCAAAGCGCGAGCGGGCAAAACCGGGATCACGCAGAAACGAGAGGGTCTCGAGCACCCCGCTCACGGCGGGTGTGGTGGGCAGGGGCCGGAGGCTGGCGGGATCGGGGGGCAATCCAGGGTCGAGGGCCAATCAAAGTCGCTCGTGGTACGCACCAGGCTGCCGGAACAACGCCGCTATCGCGGCAGCCTTTCTTTGGCGCGCCACGATGGACGCTTCATGCGTGCGCCGAGCCCCGTGTCCACCGTCGATCCCGCTTTGGCCGAGGCTTGGCCTGTTGCGGTCCCTGCCTTGCTGGAGCTGCTGGCGCAGGTGGAGGGGATGGGATCGGGCCGCCGCCGGCTTGTGCTGCTGCTGCCCCAGCTGGGCGATTTTGACAGCCTCGAATACGCCCAGGCCCTGGTGCCCGCCTTGCCGCGGCTGGAGTCTGCCGGCATTGCCGTGCTGGCGATCGGCATCGGCGCGGAGGCGGGCCGGAAGCGGTTCTGCGCCTTCACCGGGTTCCCCCTGCAGAACCTGCTGGTGAACGCCGAACCCCAGCTGCATCGAGCCCTGGGGCTCTACGAAGGCTTGCAGCAGCCGGGCGGTGCCTGGCCGAACCTGTTGTTGATGTGCGCCGGCATTGGCTCACCGGGCACCTTGGCCGAGGTGCTGCGTGGTTACACGGGCGATCGCAGCGCTCCCCAGCGCATCGCCGACGACGACACCATCCAGGCGGGCCCGCTGCCGCCGATCAAGGGTTCCTTCTTTGCCAAAGCGGGCGGGAGCGGGTTCCAGCGACCGTTTGAGCTGGCCACGATGCGGCTGCGCAACATGGCTGAGGTGCTGGGCCATTGGCGCACCTACGTCCCACGGGATGACTTCCTCACCCAGCGGGGCGGCACCTTCCTGTTGGGCGTCGACGACACCCTGCTCTACAGCCATCGGGACGCGGGCATCCTCGGCTTTTCGGCCACGATGGCCAGGCCGCTCAGCTTCCTGGATCCTTTCCTCAGCTGATGCCTGCGCCAGCCACGCTGGAGTCCATCCGGTTGCCAGCATCGAGGGCCCTCTGCCTTACGCCAACCAGTGCCCAGCTCCAATCGCCGAGCCAACTTGCTGGACCACAATGCCGGCCACTGGGAAGGCAGCTTCATCCGCCTGGATGGCCAGGGCCTCGAGAGCGAGCGCTTCGGTACACGCCTGCACGTGCAGGAATTAGACGGCCAGATCGAAGCGGCTCTCACTTACCTGAACACCGGCAAGGTGGCGACGATGCGTTTCGTTGACCCACCGGACTTGATGACAATCAGCCCCGAGGGCCACTGGAGCCTCGGCCCCGACAAAACTGGCCCCTGGCCAGCCGTGATGGAGCTCTGCCTGGTGGATGGCGAGCGCCGCCGCCGGGTGGTGGTGCGTCATGGCGCCGAACGACTTGAGAGCGTGGTTGTCGTGGTGGAGGCCCGTCCCGGAGTTGCCGATCCCGCTCCGGCGCAGCCCCTGCGAGCTGTGTTGGTGGAGGGTGACGAAGCCCCTGCCAGTTGCTCCTGGCAGCTCACCGCCGACCTCACCCTCACCACTGCGCTGGAGCGGCGCTTCGGCGATCCCTTGGCGGTCAAGCTTTGCTGGCAGCCCGAGCCGGGCCGGAGGCTGGTGATCGAGCGTGGCTATGGCGCCAACGGCCTGCCCCAAGCGCAGCCGGCTGTGCTTGCCAGGCTGGATCACCTCGGTCCAAAACCTTGGTAACCCCCGGTGAGTGAGACCACCATCGCGGTGGCTCTCGAAGGGCAGCTGCGCCTCGATGACCAGCCCGCCTTCCACGAGGCTGCGGCCCTAGCCCGCCAGCATGGTGAGCGCCTGATCGTGCTGGTCTGCCGGCGCGAGGGCCAGCGGCTGCGGGGTCCCCACCAACAACGGCTGGAGCGAGAGGCCATGGCCTCACTGCAGGCCAACCTGGCGGCGGTGGCCATTCCCCTGCTCCAGTTCCCGCAGAGCACCACCGCCGAAGCGCTCGAAACGATCCGTGGCCTGGTCGTCCCCGCTGTGGTGCTGCAGGGCCAGGAGAGCCGGCTTTTTGCCGATTGGCCGATCCCGGCCGAAACGTTTCCGCGGGTGTTTGCGGAGTTCCGTCGCGGCTTGCAGCAGGCTCCGCAGCCACCGCTGCCGCCAGCCGATCTCACAGGCCTCGGCGCTGGGCTGGAGGCTTGGCCCCAGGCCTGGCTGCAGCCGCAGCAGCCAATCCCAGCGCCCGAGCCCAGCGCATGCGATCCACGCAGCGCCTTCCCCTTCTGCGGCGATGAAGCCACGGCCCTCGCCCGGCTGCAGCACTACGTGTTCGACTCCACCGGCCTTCGCGACTACAAGGCCAGCCGCAACGAACTGGTGGGCACGGAGTTCTCCTCGAAGTTCTCCCCCTTCCTGGCGATCGGGTCGCTCTCGGTGCGGCGGATCTGGCAGGAGCTGCTCAACTACCAGGCCAGCCATGGCGCTGATGAGGGCTCTGAATGGATGAAGCAGGAATTGCTCTGGCGTGAGTTTTTCATCTGGTCGGAGCAGCGCCACGGGGCGGCCTTCCATGCCCCCGGCGGCATCCAGCAGCGACCACCCCAGTGGGACGCCAACCGCGAGCGCTTTCGGCGTTGGAAGCTGGCACAGAGCGGCCACCCCTTGATTGATGCCCAGCTGCGCGAATTGCGCGCCACTGGCTACCTCTCCAACCGGGGTCGCCAGTGGGTGGCCTCGCACTTCATCAACGAGCTGCGTCTGCCCTGGACCTGGGGCGCCCGCTGCTTCGAGTGGTGGTTGATCGACGCCCATCCCGCCCTCAACACGGGCAACTGGGCCTATCTGGCTGGTGTGGGCTCCGATCCCCGCAGCTTCGGTGGAGCAGCACCACGCCGCTTCGATCTGGAGCGCCAGGTGCGCCGCTATGACCCTGATCTGACGCACCAGACGCGATGGTCTTAACCCTGATTCTGGGCGATCAGCTGCACCGCGAGTGGTTCAGCCCTTCGGCGCTGCAGCTCGCCGCCGGCAGCCGGGTGCTGATGATCGAAGACCACGGCGTGGCTTCGGCCTATCGCTACCACAAGTTGCGCTTGCTCCACACCTTCGTGGCGATGCGCAGCTTCCGTGATGCCCTTGTTGAGCAGGGCTTGGCGGTGCGTTATTTCGAGCTGGCCGATTCCTTGGCTGTGCCGTTCTGGCAGCGGCTCCGATCGGAACTGGGCGATGGCGACACCCTGCAGGTGGCCGAGATCGCTGATCGCCGCTTTGAAGCAACCCTGCAACAGTTCTGCCAGGACCACGGCGTGCAGCTGAGCGTGCTGCCTTCGCCCGCTTTCCTCGAATCGATTGCCGAGAGCCAGGCCTGGTTCGAAGGCCGCCGCCGCCCCTGGATGAAGACCTTCTACCAACGGCAGCGCCAACGCCTGGGGCTGCTGCTGGAAGCCGACGGCACACCCAGCGGCGGCCGCTGGAGCTTCGACACCGAAAACCGGCGCCGCTTGCCGAAGGGCTATGACGAGCCATCCCTGCCTGCCGTTGGGGCCAGTGGCCATGAGCCGGCACTGCGCAAGCTGATCGAGAGCCAATTCGCGAACAACCCCGGCGAGCTGGGCGATCTCTGGATCCCTTTTGATCACGCCGGCGCCGATGCCTGGCTGCAACGCTTTCTCCACGACCGGCTGAACGGGTTCGGCCCCTACGAAGACGCCCTCAGCCGAACGCACGACACGCTCCACCACGCGCTGCTCTCGGCGCTCCTGAACATCGGCCTGCTCACGCCCGCTGCTGTGATCGCCGCCACCTTGAAGCATGTGAGCGATCGACAGGACAGCGAACAGGCGTTGCCGATCGCCTCGCTGGAGGGGTTTCTGCGTCAACTGATCGGCTGGCGCGAGTTCGTGCGCGGCATCGATCGGGTGCATGGCGAACGCCAGGAGATCAGCAACTTCTGGAACCACCACCGCCAGCTGGCGCCCTGCTGGAACGACGGCAGCAGCGGCCTGCCGCCCCTGGATGCGGCGATCGAGCGAGTCAATCGCCTCGGCTACAACCACCACATCGAGCGGCTGATGGTGATCAGCAACCTGATGCTGCTGTGTGAGATCCACCCCAAGGAGGTGCAGCGCTGGTTCATGGAGCGCTACCTCGATTCCTACGAATGGGTGATGGGCCCGAACGTGTACGGCATGGGCCAGATGAGCGATGGCGGCCTCTTTGCCACCAAGCCCTACATCGGCGGCTCCAACTACATCCTTAAAATGGGCGACTTCAAACGCGGCCCCTGGTGCGAGATCTGGGATGGCCTCTACTGGCGCTTCATTGACCACCACCGCACCTTCTTCCGTGCCAACCCCCGCCTCTCGATGATGGTGAGCCTGCTCGACAAGATGGATCCAGAGCGCCGAGCTGGCTTAAGCGCTGCAGCTGAAGCTTTCCTGGCGCGCGCCACGGTTGTGCCTTGATTTTCCCGATCGTTGCCGTGGCTGAGGGAGCCACTGATTGGGAACTCTGGGAAAATCCCCTCCACAGTGAAAGGCTTGTGGCCACAGAAGCCCGCCCGCCAGGACTGATCCAGCGCTACCGAGAAGAACTACAGGTGCGTCACTACGCCCGCCGCACTGTGAAGACCTATGAGCAGTCGCTCAGGCGCTTTCTGCGGTTTCACCAGCTGCGGCATCCCCGGGAGATGGGTAGTGCCGAAGTGAATGCCTTTCTCAGTCATCTGGCCGTGGAGCAGCAGGTGAGTGCCTCCACCCAGAACCAGGCCCTGGCGGCACTCCTGTTTCTTTACCGGGAACTGTTGGATCGCGATCTGGAGCTGGAGGGGGTGGTGCGGGCCCGCAAGCGCCCACGGCTACCCGTGGTGCTGACGCCGGAGGAGGTCCGTTCCGTGCTGCAAAGACTGTATGGAGTGGAGGCGCTGGTGGCTGGCCTGCTGTATGGCAGTGGGTTGCGGCTGATCGAAGCCCTGCGGCTGCGGGTGCACGATCTTGACTTCAGCCGACACGAGCTGATGGTGCGTGATGGCAAAGGGGGCAAGGATCGCCGCACCCTGCTGCCGGAGAGCCTGGGAGTCCGGCTCAGAGGGCATCTTGAGGCGGTGAGACAGATCCACCGGGAAGACCTGGCCCAGGGCTGGCAATGGGTGTTTCCGCAGCATCAGCGGTGGCGCGACGCCTCCTCCGGACAACAGGGCCGACACCATCTCGACCCCAGCCTGATCCAGAAGGCGGTGCGCCGCGCCGTGCTGGCAGCTGGACTAACCAAGCCAGCCACCTGCCACACCTTCCGCCACTCGTTCGCGACCCATCTGCTGGAGCGGGGGCAGGACATCCGCACAATCCAGGAACTTCTGGGGCACAGTGATGTCAAAACCACCATGATCTACACCCACGTGCTGAACAGGGGACCGCTGGGGGTGAGCAGCCCGGTCGATCTTCTGTAACCAAACAAACAGATGGTTATCGGGTCCGCATAAACTGCTAGGGGCTTGCAGACTCAATCTGAGAAATCTGTGACGGCAGGGCTTTCCTGCCGATGCGAGGATCAGGACGAGTGCTTAGGCTGGTTAGATCCACAGACAAGAGGCGGTTACCGGACCCGCCTAATCAGCGTTGAACAAAGCCGCTACGCGGCAGATTTAAAATCCAAGCATAATATAACGACTTCGAGTCGGAGCTTCGTCTTGTCTTTGAGGCCATCCCACGTGGTTGATGCTGCGGACCAAGGCTGAACAATTCCTGTTGTGTTCTGACTGCGGAGGTCTTCCGAGAACACACTGAGGGAAGCGCATCTATTGATGCGCCCACTCCCTTCGTCTTTCCAACGGGAAGCTACCGCAATGGATCCTGCTGAACAGGAGCGCTTTGATGGCCTGTTTGATGCGAACCTGCAAGCGATGAGGCTGCATGGCCTACGCAGCAAGACGATCGACAGCTACAGCCGAACGCTACGTCGAGTGACCGGTCATTTCGACCGTTGCCCTGATGATCTCAGCCCCTCTGAACTCAAAGACTACTTTGCCGCTTTGCTTGAGCAGTATTCGTGGAGCACGATCAAGGTCGATCTCTGCAGTCTGCAGTTTTTCCATCGCTATGTGCTCGATCGCGAGATGGAGTGGATCAAGATCATCCGTCCACCTCGAGTTCATAGCCTGCCGGATATTCCAACTCGCGAGGAAGTGCACAGGCTGATCAATACGGTGCGCAAGTTGCGCTACCGGATTGTTCTGCTGGTGATCTACAGCCTGGGCCTGCGCATCAGTGAAGGTCTGGCCTTGGAAGTGTCCGACATCGACGGTTCACAGCGACGCGTGCATATTCGCGATGGCAAGGGCGGCAAAGATCGCTACGTTCCGATGCCGGCGTTGACGCTGGAAGCCATGCGTCGCTTCTGGACGACTCACCGCCATCCCCGGTTGCTGTTCCCCAGTCCGGCCGGCAGCCAATTCATCGTGCGGATCGCCAGTGCACCGATGGATGCCAGCGGCGTGCAGGCGGCACTGAAAGCAGCTCGCCTGGAATGCGGGATTGAGAAGAGGCTCACGGTTCACTCGCTGCGGCACGCCTACGCCACGCACCTGCTGGAGCAGGGAATGGACCTGCGCCTCATCCAGTCCCTGCTCGGGCACAGCCATAGCAACACCACAGCCCGCTACGCCCACATCACCAAGGTGGTCCGCGATCACACCGGCGATCGCATTGAAACGCTGCTGAGCGGCTTCCAGCTGCGCTGGGTGGAGGAGTCATGATTCTTCTCTCCCAATTGGTGGAGCGTTACCAGGGCGACCTGGAACGCCGCCATGGCCCTCAACTGCTGCCGAGTCATCGCCAGGCTCTGCAGGCGATGCGGCGCTGCCGCCGTCAAGGCAGCGACCTGATGGTGCTGCAATGTTCTGACTGTGAACACACCATCAAGATCCCCCATTCCTGCGGCCATCGCAGTTGCCCGCACTGCCAGCACCATGAAAGCCAACAGTGGATTGAACGGCAACGAGCCAAGTTGCTACCTGTGCAGTATTTCCTGATCACCTTCACGGTACCGGCAGAACTACGGCCATTGATCTGGCAGCATCAGCGCACCGCCTACGATCTGTTGCTGAAAACAGCCTGGCAAACAATTGATTCATTCGCTCGGCGTGACCCGAAACTCAAGGGGCAGATCGGTGCCCATGCTGTACTGCATACCCATAACCGCAAACTCTATTTCCATCCACACGTGCATCTGATTGTGCCTGCAGGTGCTGTGAATCAGCAGCGTCAGGAATGGAGGACTAAGGCGACACAGTACCTGTTTCATGCTGCCAACCTGGCCAAGGTCTTCCGTGCCAAGTGGTATGAGGGAATGCGGCGACTTGGCTTGCAAATTAAGACAGCCCTGCCGCAGGAATGGGTGGTGAACTGCAAGCATGTGGGACGTGGCGACAAGGTCTTGCTCTACCTTGGTCGCTATTTGTATCGAGGCGTTCTACCTGAGAAGAACATCCTTTCTGACGCGGATGGCAAGGTAACGTTCCGAACGACGGACAACCAGGGACACGAGACAATCCAGACTGTGCCCGGGGGTGACTTCCTCTGGCTGCTTCTGCGGCATGTACTGCCTAAACGGTTCCGTCGTGTCCGCGATTTCGGCATCCTGCATGGCCATTGCAAGCGACTGATTCAGCTGGTGCAACTCCTTCTCAGGGTGTCGCTACCAGATCAGCCAGCAGCGAGCCAAAAGCCCCCCATTCTCTGCCCACGTTGCAGAGGGGTGATGAACATCATCGCCGTGCGGGTGCGCAATATGGCACCACGATTGTGTTGAGCCGATCAAGAAAGGCCTAGAAGATCAATCGAGAGATAGACCCTATAGCCTGATCCAGGCCGATCCCTATGCAGAGAACTGGCCTGCCAGTACGGTTGCGCCCTTATACTAACCAGTGACGCAACGCCAGAGTCATGTGGGTCATGCGACAGGCCATTGCCCCCACAGTGAATCTGGAGCAACTGTGAAATCAGGCTGGATGTTTCTGCAGTAGGCCTTGGATTTCTGAGTTGCGGGCTTGTTCAACTTCGGATAAGATCGTGGCTGCGCACGATCTATCCATATTCGTTATACGGACTAGGGAGCCGATGCTACAGATATTGACAATGGCAAAGTTCGTGATTAGCTTTTAGGCAGATTCATATCTGCCATGAACTTGCCACCTGAATTTGATGTGACACAAATCTCAGAAACTCGTGATGTTATCTTCACGGCTCATGCTGAAACAAATCACAGGAAGGCGCATCGCATTTGCGAACGACACGCACAGTAAAGACTATTTCTATGCACTTAATGCTGCAGGAACAGCTGCCCTCTCAGTGGATGTGCCAGAAGAATTCAGCGACAATGAACTGAAGAATTTTGCCGAACAGCACTTTCCAGCTCCGCGATAGTAAGAGCCTAATCTCTTGGACTTTCCCTTGTTTTCTTCATATTGATTTCAGTAGCACAAGCAGCGGAACGAGGGGGGTGCAGCACCATAAACCAAGAGTTCATTAGCCGTCTAACATCAAGGTACTGCGGACGGAAGTTGACATTCATGTTAAATCACAGAGCTACGACCTGCCACTGATCTTGAGCGTTACTCGTTTAGACTTTTCCGAACAGCCCGCTACTTGCAAAGAGAGACTACCACGCTCCGCCTTGCCCCCATGAAGTTAGTAAACACACTTATGCAGCACTTGGGACAGCCCGAGATTGCTCCGTCCTCATATGTTCGTAGCCGGCACATCGAGTTAGCGACTTCAATAACTGGGCGTTACAAGATATACCTAGACACTAGATATTGGATAATGTTTCGTGACGTGGCCATAGGTCGGAGGACTGACGAGAACCTCGTTGCACTTCTCGATCTAATTCGTAATGCCGTTGAATCCGAGCGTGCAATCTGTCCCATTTCGCAGGATAGCTTTGCTGAGATCTTCATGCAAAGCGATCCAGATACACTTTTGGCAACTATTCGACTGGTTGATGAACTATCTGGGGCCATATGCCTTTCGGACTTGTTCACTCGAATAGATGCTGAATTATGGTATTTCTTCGCTCAGCATAAAGGAGAAATTGATACAACGCACGATATAAGTTATTCGATATGGACGAAATGTGGCTATGTCCTTGGGTATGTGGCACCTCAGTCAAAGTCATTTACCAGGGAGCAGTCTGATGCTATTGAAAAAGCATTTTTTGATCAGATGTGGAATGCAGACTTTGCCGATATATTCCAACATCTTGGATGTCGCCCAGAGTGGAAGCCCATCCCCGATTCTGCAGATAAGTACAACAAAGGAAAGTTTGCCAACGCAAATGAATTCAGCTCGTTTAAACAGCTGTTCATGATTGAACTGGCTGGTATTCTGAGTCTTCTAAAAGACTCCCTTTCGAAGATTATGTTTCAGATTTATCTGAGTGAAGCTGGAGCAGGTGCAGATCTGAATGCGAAACCAGACCCTTCGATAGGTCAGACAGCTGCAAACTTGATATACAACATTTTCAAGCTAGACAAGATGGAGGATAAGTTGCCAACTCTGACGACATTCGTCACTCTTCACGCGGCTTTCCGATGGCAAAGAAACAGAAGATACAAAGTCAACAATCTTGCCGATCTTCGCCATGCCGGAATGGCCCTGCCTTACTGCGATATGTTCTTAACTGAAAAGCCGTTGTGCCATTTGATTCACGAGAAACACCATGGCCTTGCAGAACGCTTTGTGTGCAAGACCCATGCAGAACCTGATCTTGCTATAGTATCACTTACTGAGGCAGGCGTATAACATCAAGATGCAGCGGGCGGGTCCTGTATTGCTTGTCTCGAGCGATGAGATAGTATCCGCCGCTGATCTTGAGCGTTGGACTGACTCCTTTACCTTGGTGGCACTGTGATTCTGAAAGACATTCTCGCGAGGGGTTACTTTCCCAGAGAACTCCCGAACCCGTTCACAACTGAAACGCTTGCTAGCACCTGTACCGCACCAGGTGCCACTCTGCCTTCAGGATTTCAGGTTGACTCTAGCCAGCGTAATGGTCGACTAGAGACGACAAAGCCGGCACGTTACTCTTTAGCCCGTGGTGGTCTTCTTCGCCGCGCCCTAGATGTTCCAAATCCAGTCAGTCAACATGCACTGGCACTTGAGATAGTATCTAACTGGGCCGACTTAATTCCGGCCGTAGGTGGTACTATTATGTCGGCAACAAATCCAGTATTCGCATCCTCGGGAAGGGCTATACAAGCGTCTAAGCCCCAAAGCCATCGTGCGCTAGACGCAGTCGAGTCAAGGCGCAACAACAGATTTATTCTAAAGACAGATATTAGTCGTTTCTATCATTCAATTTATACCCATTCCCTTCCTTGGGTGCTGCACACTAAGGCGGTTGCCAAACGAAAGCGAGACAACACGCTATTGGGAAACCGGTTAGATCTACTTGTGCGATCCGCGCAAGACGGACAAACAGTCGGAATACCAATTGGGCCTGACACATCTCTAGTTCTTGCTGAAATACTGATGCAGGCCTGTGACAAGGAATTGATAAATACCATTCCAGGCCTGCGAGGTCATCGCTATATTGACGATTACGAACTTGGCTTTAGAAGTAGGACGGAAGCCGATGAGGCGTTTCATCGACTAGAGAGCATCTTGGCAAAGTATGGATTAGCCTTAAATCCAAGGAAGACAAAGGTAATTAATTTGCCGGCGCCACTTGATTCGACTTGGGTGGCTCAATTGAGACGACATCCGCTCGACTCTGCAAAGGCAAGATCCCAGCTAACCGAACTGATTGACTATTTTACTCTTGCATTTTACTTGGCGGAAATTCATTCAAGTCAACCAGTCTTGCAGTATGCAGTTGCCCGTGTGAGTGGTATCAAAATCGATCCCAGCAACTGGAACATCTTTTGCACTCTGCTCCTCAACTGCGCAGTTCCGGAACCAGCCTGCCTTCCGTATGTACTTCAGACACTCATTCGCCGCGTGAATGATGGTGAACCCTGCCCCCATGCAGCCCTAGAGCAGGCACTCTGCACGATCATCACGGAACACGCACGCCTTGATCACACCAGCGAAGTGGCATGGTCGCTGTGGGCCTGTCTCGCATTGAGAATCCAGATTGATTCTGCCTCAGCATCGGCACTTGTTGAGTGCGACAACTCGTTTGTTGCACTTCTCACGCTGCATGCAAATGACATAGGGCTCATACCCGGAGGCATAGTTTCTACCCTGTGGAGCAGCTATATGACTACTGAAGCGCTCTACGACGAGAACTGGCTACTAGCTTATGAAGCGAATATCAAAGGGTGGCTTCCGTCGGTTCATGGCGTCGACCACGTGAATAGCGATCCGCGCTTCAGCTTTCTCAAGAGTGCTGGTGTCAGTTTTTATGATTTGGCCGCTGCAGCACCACCTGCTACGGCTCCTGTCCCTGAACCAAGAGTACCATCAATGTCCCCAACAGGGATTACCCAATACTGAGGGTTATAGCAGCAGTCCAACATGGCCATGCACCTGAGCCGCGCCGCAGGGTGTCTGTTTACGCAAGAAGAATCTGCGGCCAGGTGATGGAAAGCGTTAGGTAGACTCCGATGACGAATGGTGACCCATGACTCTCATTCAGATCTGGAAGGAGAATCCTGAGCAGATTCGAGCCAAGCGCGTAGACCAGATCATTGGATTCGCGGGTGATGGAAAGCTCGGCGACAACAACTCGGCACCAGCAGAATTCCGTAACTTTCTGGCCAGAGTCCCAGGCGATCTTATTGGCAAGTATGCTAACGATTGCCTTGAAAGTGCATTCAAGGATTCCGGTTTAGCCCTACAGGATATAGTCAACGAAATTGCCTCACGGCTGGGATTTAAAGTTGATCCAGGCCGATATCGTGGAACCAAGAGTGATATTGGGCATGACGGCATTTGGACTGCGCCGAACAATCATGCGATTGTTGCAGAAGTTAAGACCACTGATGCATATCGGCTCCCAGTAGAAACTGTTGCAACGTATCGCAGGCGGCTCATTAAAGCTGGCCGGATTAGCGAAGACCAGTCGTCAATACTAATCATTGTAGGGCGCGAAGACACTGGTGAACTTGAAGCCCAGATTCGCGGCTCTCGCTATGCTTGGGATGTTCGCCTGATATCTATTGATGCTCTCTTGCGTCTAATGAAGATTCGCCAGGATCTTGATAGCCCTTCCGTTGAAGCACGGATTCGCGAAGTTCTCATCCCCCGGGAGTACACCCGGGTAGATGAGATCATTGATCTTGTCTTTTCGACAGCAGAAGATATCCTGGAGGAAACCCCGGAAGAGCTAGCTGGCGAAGACGGAAGCGAAGACACCCCAAGCGGAAGGGATCCAAAAGAGCGAGAGAAGCCTGTCTCCTTCAATCTTGCATGTGTAGACAAGATCGGAAAGTTCTTTAATGCAGATCTAACCAAGCAATCAAGGGTGGTTTTTGGTGATCTTGATTCAGGCCTCACAATAACTTGTGCCGTGTCCAAGGAGTATAAGAATTCTAGTGGGCCCGGTTATTGGTTTGCGTTTCAGCAGCACCAACTTGAGAAGCTGTCTGAGGCATCATCTGCATATGCGTGCTTTGGCTGTGGATCGCCAGAACAGATTGCCGTTTTACCTTTAGAGTTCATCAAGTCTCAGCTAGAGGGGATGAATCAGACCATTCGGGAAGACGGCCGCCTCTACTGGCACGTACAAATCCACAGGGAGGCTGAAAAATGGGTAATGCATCGACGCAAGGAGTATGAGTGGCCAGAGATCACATCTATGATGCTTCTGGGAGTTGAAGGAGCTACCTAACATCCAGATACAGAAGGCGGGAGCAGAAGGAATTGGCTGAGGCTATGAACAAATGCCCGCTTCTGATCTGGAGCGTTCGAAGGGTCGGCGAGATTTATATCTCGTCCCTTTATCTTTCTTGGTTGTGGCTCTATGTTGCATTGCGGAACTCACTTCCTTACTGCCCAGGCAACACCCGCTCAGCTTCACCTGACTGCTGCAGATTATTCTGGTTATCTGCTGGTTTCTGATTGCTCAGCAACGTCAGCACCCAAACTCCAAGAACGACAATAATGACCCACGCCCAACGACTTGAACCATGCCTGACCACCTGAACTTCTTTGGAGGCTGATTCCAGGGTCTTCTTCCTGATTATCAACTCAGCTTGCAGCCGTTAGTCCAAAGCTGGATATTCATCTTCACCAAATGCAAGCTCAACAAGTGTAAGTGAAAGAGTACGAATCTTCAGTGTCGCATTTGTAATGCTCATTCTCGACAGAATCGCGCATACGCTTTCTGTCTGTTCGACCACTGGATGATCCTGATATGCTGGTTCTGTTGCCCGGTTACTGGGCATCCAAGGTTCATGTGCTCTGCCTGGATACCACCGCCAGTTGGATTCCATTAAGCCGAAGCGCCTTTTCCCTTCGCCGTAAAGAAATGCGTTGACTCTTGAACGGTGAAGACCAAGAGACTCAGCAATCTGCCTACCAGTACGCCCCGGCTGCCTCAGTACTGCCCGAATAATCTGGAGCTTTGTACTTTCAGCGTAGGTTGCCCCTCGACCACGACCTGTGCTGGTCATCGCACCAAGTTTTTGGGTGAGCGTACAGGATCCCCATTCACGCCGTCTTGACTGGCTTGAGTTAATACCAAACCCGTTGTGACTCAGAAGGTAGCAGAGGTGAATAAGTTTATCAGCATTGCGTATTCGCATCACTTCCAGGATTTAAAATCCCGGTCCTAGAGCTGGAGTCATTTATTCTCTTGGGAAAACTACTCGGTGAATGCAGATATTTTGCGAATTAAGCTAGTAAATATGACACTTCGAACAAGCTCCTGGAGTGGACAGGCCTCCATAAGACCTCTGCTACAGATTGGCACTAACTGCCTGCCACTCAGGAGCAGCGTTCGAAGGATGTGTCGACCTTGATGTGGCTCGCAAGAAGGGTTCCATTGCCGTAGCCAGGAAGCTACAGTTGACGGATGGTTGAAGTCCGCCAGACAGAGCGGTTCGTGCGTTGGCTTGTGGGTCTCCGTGATCTGAGAGGACGGGCGAAGGTTCTGGCCAGGATCGAGCGCCTCATCGGCGGCAATCCTGGTGACGTCAAGCCCGTCGGGTCCGGCGTGTCGGAGTTGCGGATCAACTATGGCCCTGGATACAGGGTCTACTACCTGAAGAGGGGAACCACCTTGATCATCCTTTTGGCTGGCGGAGACAAGAGCTCACAAGCCAAGGACATTGATGAAGCCCTTCTTTTGGCAGACAACCTGACGGAGGCGACCTGATGAAAACTACGACCAGCCTGTACGACGTTGCCGAGCATCTCCAAACACCGGAGGATATGGCGGCCTATCTGGAAGCCTGCATCGAGGAGGCTGATGGTGATGCTGCCTTCATTGCAAAGGCTCTGGGCGACATCGCACGTGCCCAGGGGATGACCCAGGTGGCACGAGATTCGGGTCTTTCCAGGGAGAGTCTCTACAAGGCCCTGTCTGGTGAGCGCAGCCCGAGCTTTGACACCATCCTGAAAGTCGTCACGGCTCTTGGACTGAAGTTGAGCGCCGGCGTGAGAAGTGAAGCGGAGGTGACTTGAACTCTGCTGGCGGGGTATAGGTCCGAGAAAGATGCCTGTGGTGATGCGACACCTTCGAACATGCCCCTGGAGTGGACAGGCTGCCAACGAATTCGTTTTGATAGCATTAAAATTCTGCCTGCCACTCAGGGGCAGCGTTGGAAGGATGAGTGTGGCCATGCCAATGCCTACGTCTGCGTTGTCAAGCCTGCCTTCACAACGACAACATTGGGGCTATGCTGAAAGAACTCAGGCACATACCAGTGACTCCGATCTATGGAAAATGTATTTGAGGCAATTGTTGAAACAGATGGACGCATCAAGATAAGTAGCCATGTTCGTCTGGCAAAGGGGGCGAGGGTGTTTGTTTCTGTTCCCACTGAAGAGCCTGACTCTGTCATCAGCGGAGTTTCCTTAAGCGAAAGGTCTCTGTCTGCAGACTGGCTGAACTCAGAAGAGGAAGCTGCATGGGCCCACCTTCAATAAGAGACGTAGTTTTAATTCCATTCCCCTATTCAGACCTGTCCCAATCCAAGCGAAGACCTGCCTTGATCATTGCAGACGTTGGAATGGCAGACTTCATCCTTTGTCAGATTACGAGCAAAGCCTACGCGGATAGACTCGCGATTCCTCTTTTGGGAAGTGACTTTGCCGAAGGCGGGCTTAGGCGGGAGAGCTTTGTACGCATCGTAAAGTTGTTTACTGCGAATGCTTCGATCATTATTGGAAAGGCAGGCAGACTTAAAGATGCGAAGATGGTTGGAGTGATGGATGCATTGGTCAAGATCCTCCGAAGAGGCCTGAATGGTGACACCTTCTAATACCAAGATCCACCTGTCACGCCTCCTAGGAAGCCCTGATATTCTCATGAGCTTCCTGCGTGCAGGTGATCTTGGGCGTTAGCTGTACAGGAACCCCGTGCTGGCTATGCTTTGAGTGATGATGGCGATCACGGATGCCGACAATTCTCAGAAGCGGCCCGTATCGGTTCTACTTCTACAGTCACGAGCCAAACGAACCTCCTCATATTCATGTTGACCGAGATCAGGCTTCATGCAAAGTTTGGCTCACGCCAGTGGCACTTTCCTCAAGCCTTGGCTTTAGGGCCAAAGAGCTTCGTGAGATTGAACGGCTGGTCAGCATGAACAGAGCTATCCTGTCGAGAGCGTGGGAGGAGTTTCATGGCTAACCCTGGCGAACGGGTCACAGATGTTGCCTGCACAGAGGACAAGCTGATTGTTGACCTCGCAGACGGCCGCTCTATCTCTGCACCTCTGGCTTGGTATCCGCGGCTTTTACATGCCACCCCTCGGGAGCGCGAGAATTGGGAGATTGCTGGGGCTGGCTTTGGAATCCACTGGCCGGATATTGATGAGGATCTGAGCGTGGAGGGCCTTCTTCGTGGCGCACCATCGCCGCGGGTGAAGGCGCTGACCAGCTAACAACGCCATACACCAGAGCAGCCACCGGAAGGTTCGGTTCGATTTCTTAGTCTTATTGCGTTCTGGTGATGGCTAACGTTAGGATTAACTGGCGCATTCGCTGCGGGAACCACCTTGGGGTCCAAATCGGCACCAAAGGTATCTTGCCTGTCGTCCGCCGCTAGGACGCACCCCGAGCCTAATATCATCTTCTTCGCGCTGGGCAAAAGTGCTGATTCGACTGTCCCCTGGGTTCTGCGGTCGACTAATCTGAGCTAAGTTCCTAGGGTTAGTGCAAAAAACGCGGGATTGTCCTAGTTCGCTAAAGCGGCACAGTCCATATGTATTAACTGAAATTCCGCGAGGACGATCCTGCTTCTTGACATAGTCCATGTCGGCAGTAATGCCAGTCATAATCATCTCACTTGCTGAAATGTCCGGTATGGATTGGGCACGCAAGTTCTGGGATGCGGCTGGATTGGCGCGTCTAGGCGATTCTTGAGAAAGAGCGGGGGAAGCAATTGCACTGGTTGCCAGCAGCAGGAGAATTGCATTCAGCTGATGTCTTGCCGTTTTAATCATAATCAATTTTTTTTAAATATCTTAACAATGAAATAATATCGAGTTTTTTTGCATCCCATGATAAGCGCCAGAATGTAATATGATGTTACTCTAGTCGAAGTTTTTTGACAATCGTCTTTCTTGCCTGCTGCTGCTAAGAGTTTGCTGAAAAACCAGGCCTGCGCGAAAATGGATCAACTGCCCAGCCCAGATGCGAGGTCACCAGGAGCGCAGTGGCTCCCTGTTCTCCTACGTGTCGATCGAGGAGCGGATCCCGGCCAGCCATCCGCTGCGGCGGATCCGGAAGCTGGCGGATCAGGCCCTCGATCGCCTCAATCCCACCTTCTGTGACCTGTTATGCCGCGGAAGGCCGGCCCTCGGTGCCGCCCGAGCAACTGCTGCTGGCCTCGTTGCTGCAGGCGTTCTACGGGATTCGATCGGAGCGGCTGCTTTTGGAGCAGCTCCACTACAACCTGCTATTTCGCTATTTCGCTGGTTTGTAGGCCTGAGCCCGGATGATCCGATCTGGCACCCCACCACGTTTACCAAGAACCGCGAGCGGCTTCTCAATGACGACGTCATGGGGCGCTTCCTGGAGAAGCTGATGGGCGCTCCAGAGGTCAAGCCGCTGCTCAGCGACGAGCACTTTTCAGTGGATGGCACCCTGCTGCAGGCCTGTGCATCCCATGCCTCGCTGGAGCGGATCGACGGGCAGGAGGACCCACCGCCACCGCCATCAGGTCCTGGCGAGGGCTTTGGCACTCCAAAGCCCGGCAAGAAGCGGGCCAAGGGGGATTTCCGCAGCATCAAGCTCAGCAACAAGACCCATCGCTCCAGCGTCGATCCAGACGCCTTGCTGGCCCGCAAGTCCAACGCCCACCCCGCCCAACCGAGCTACAGGGGGCACGTGCTCATGGACAACCGCCATGCCCTGATCGTGGACTGTCGCGTCACCCAAGCCACGGGCACTGGAGAACGGGATGCCGCCAAGGCGATGGCGGCTGACATCCCCGGTGCCCACCAGAAAACCCTTGGTGCCGACAAGAACTACGACACCAGGGGTTTTGTCGCCGAGATGCGCCGCATTGCCGTGACGCCGCACGTCGCTCAGAACACCAGCCGCCCTGGTGGTTCCGCCATCGATGGCCGCACTGCACGCCATGAGGGCTACGCCAAATCAATCAATGCCCGCCGCGGCATCGAGAAAGTATTTGGCTGGATCAAACAGTGGGGCGGCCTGCGCCAGTTAGTCCTAACATCAAGATCCATCGGACGGGAGCTGAGATGGGACTTTATTTATTAGCCTCCGCCCGCCGCTGATCTTGAGCGTTAACCAGAGCCGAAGAGACCACCGCCAAAGCCAGAAGCGTGGCTACAATGTGATCACATTGTTGGCGTGGATGAGTTGTGAGGGCGAAACTGGTCAGGATTGGAAACTCACGGGGCCTACGCCTTGCGAAGCCTCTGCTGGAAGAGGCTGGATTGTCGGATGAGGTGGAGATCCACGCCTCTCCAGGGGTTCTCACCATCACAGCCATTGCAAAAGCACGGGCTGGCTGGGCTGAGGCGGCAGCTGCCTTTGCCCCGGAGGTACTTCTTGATGACACCATCTCTACCAAGTTCGACGATGAGGAATGGGAGTGGTGACTGACCTCGCCGTTTCCCGAGGAGATATTTTCCTGGTTTCTTTGAACCCAACGCGAGGGCAAGCAATCAGAAAGACAAGGCCTTGCATAATTGTGTCACCCAATGAACTGAATACCCATATGAGTACTTTTATCGTTGCACCGCTGACGACTGGAGGTCATCCCTACCCATTCCGTATTGCTTGCACCTTTCAAGGCAAGAATGGTCATATCGTTGCTGATCAGTTGCGGACTGTCGATAGAGAGCGGTTAGTCAAACGGCTCGGCGTTCTCCCTGAAGTGACTCTTCTTAAAGTTCTGAGAGTTTTACAGGATATGTTTGTTGCGTAATGGCCTGGCTAACATCCAGACTTAGAAGATGGGATTAGTGCCTAATGCTCATCATCTTAAGCACTTGCCCGCACCTGCTCTTGGGGGTTAGGCGGTAAAAAGTCATAGAGGGCAGAGCTTCAGAAGGACTCCGTAGCACTGTTCGAGCAGTATTTGAACTTTGGAATAATATAGGCAACTAGTTGTTTATTGAGCCATCGAGCAATACGTGGAGCTACGCAAAGGAGCCCCCTGAATGACTATCACGGTCACGCCTGCCCTCACATTTGAGCACAGGACATCAGAGCAGTGGTTGATGATGCGCTCGGTCCAGCGATGGTGATGGACGCTAGGAGTCAAACCAAGGTAGTTTCAGGCCAAAGGCCTCGATTGGATCCATTACGATTTTGTTGAGAGCACGGCCTAGGACAACTTGTGGTTCGTCGGCACGAATTGGGATCACGGGATGTTGGCTGCTCTCCGGTGGATTCGGGCCTCTAACAATGTTGCGCCTGATCAGGGAGTTTCCGGCTTCCAGACCACACACATAGGCTCTTTCCTGGCACAGGCCTTTGGCACCATGTTCTTTGTCGCCCATCCGCACCCAGTCACCAGCACAAACAATCGTTTCTACAGAGGTTTCCAAGGGTGGTCGCTTCTGGAAACTGCCTGGAGAGAACAGAGACACAGAACCGGGATAACGCCGCACCTCATAATCAACCACCTTTGCGTTTTTGAATTCGGGGTGAGCAATGGGAAGCAGCTCATGGATGAGAAGATCAATGATCTCTTGATCCTTCATCACTGCAATGGCAGAGGCGTTGTAAAAGTCGCTGGCAATCACCGAACCCTGCGGTTGCTCATCACCCCATAGCGCCGCCTCTGAATCTTTTTGCAGTTGATCCAGCATGAAAAATGTGCCTCCCGCGCCCTTCAGCGATTCGAAGCGGGAGAAAACATTGGCTGGGTAAGCCATGGGGATATTGCGATCCAGCCACAGACGCGTTGAAACGACATCGATTGAACCGAGAGAAGCAGCGGCAACCAGCTCTGGTGCCGCATGGCTGCATTCTGGTGATTGAGACATCAGAGATTTGAGCCCTTTCGCACCCACCGCCAAAACCACCGCATCGGCATCATCAATCACCGTGACTTCTTTTGTTTTGATGCTCTGAATTTCAACCGATGTGATGCTTTGCTTTTCACGTGACAGATTCAACCGTGTCGCTAGGGTTCCCCCAAGCACCTGCAGATGATGGTGTGAGATCAGCCTTCGACTGAGAGGGGCAAAAAGATGCTCCGCAATACTTTTTGAGCGAATCCAACGCACATCAAACGAGTCTTGATGGGCCAGGGCGTAGTAATAGAGGAGCTCCATGGTCACAGCGGCCGAAAGTTCTTCGGGAGGCTTGAACAAACCAACCAGCATGATCGGCCGCAGGAAATCATTGATCAGCCGATCGCTGATGCCAAGTTGTTCAAAAAGTGATTGAGCGCTAAGCTTGTCGTATTTCTGGAATACCTCATCGCTGCGATAGAGGTCGAGCATGGCATAGAGAAGTCCTGCGATGCTGAGTCGATCTTGAATCGGAAGTTGCTTGAAGTTGTTCACTGTTGCCATCGCTTGACCAAGGGGGCTTGGCCACTGGGGCTGCTCTCCAAAAACAGGAGCAGTCGCTTCCAATCCATCGGGTGACCAAAAAGCACTGGTTGTGAAGTCAGTGAAAATAGGGCCAATGTTGAGATCTTCGCTGAGGGCATTGATGTTGGGATAGTCCTTCCAAAATCCTCTGGTGCCCGCCTCAAATGGTTTACCGCTTTTGGTTGTGATTGGTTGACTGCCGGTTGGATCGACCATCCCATCGATCAGGGTCACGCGAACACCGGCTTCGCAGAGTGATTTTGCGGCACCCCAGCCAGCCCATCCGCCGCCGATGACGACCACATGCGATTCTCTGCCGCCGAGCATGGTTTCGTCTGGCATCGTTCGCTCAAGCATCAGCAGATCCTCTGCAAGCTACTCAAAGCCCATTGGTGTAGAGCTGGGGAAGTAAGAAACAGGACTGGCCTTGCACAGATCAGCCTGATCCTGTCGCAAGAGCTGTCGGTCTCGCTCTACCTGTCAAATGTCAGTGTCTTTGGGTCAAGGCTTAGCCTAGATTCAGCCCCAATTGTTGATTGTTGGTGCTTCCAGCCACCGACCGGCGCCGCCGTTGACCCCCACTCGCTGCCAGGCCAGAGCGGCGTGACCCGTGCTTCTTCTGAATCGCATCGGCCAGCTCCGCAAAGCCCAACTCCTGCCGCCGAGCCCAGATCTTTTCGCGGGCTTCCCGAGCAGCGATGGTTGGTTCAACGATTGGGAATGGGTAATGCACCCCGAGCACACAGCCGACGCGCTCCTGGGTGGAGGGCGCCATCGTCCACGGTTCATGCAGGTGCACAGCCGGTATGGCGTGCAGTTCAGGTAGCCATTGGCGGATGAAGTTGCCGCGGGGATCGTGATCCTGGCCCTGTTTGATTGGGTTGTAGAGGCGGATCGTGTTGATGCCCGTTGTGCCCGACTGCATCTGGCACTGGCTCCAGTGGATGCCGGGTTCGTAGTCGACGAACAGGCGGGCCAGATGCAGGCCGCTCTCGCGCCAGGGCAGCCACAGCTGGTAGCTGGCCACCGACATCAACATCGCCCGCATGCGGAAGTTGATCCAGCCCGTGGCGATCAGGGCGCGCATGCAGGCATCCACAAACGGCAGGCCGGTGCGTCCTTCGGCCCAGGCGGCTAACCGCTCCGGGTCGCTGCTGCGCAGGCCGGCGGTGAGGGGATGGAGCTCCTTGAACTCCAGATCCGGCTGGCTTTCAAGCTTCTGGATGAAGTGGCAATGCCAGTGCAATCGCTCCTCAAAGCCGCGCAGCGCCAGGGGCCAGGTGGCACGGGTGGTGGGCGGCAGAGCCTTCACTTCGCTGCGCCTCCTCCGGCTCTCCTGCACTACCTCCCGCATCGACAGGGTGCCCCAGGTGAGGTGGGGGGACAGGCGCGAGCAGTGGGCGAAGGCCGTCTGCGGGCTGGAGAGCTCACGGTGGTAGCGGGCTCCTCGCACAGCTAAAAAGCTCTGCAGCAGGGCCAGTCCTTCCTTCCTTCCGCCGCTCTGCCGGCCCGGGCAGGGGTCAACCGCCAGGCCGAGTTCGCCTGCGGTGGGGATGGCGCCGGGCTCAACGCCCACCAGCGGCTGCAAGGCATCGGGAGCAGCTGTGATCGGCTCAGCCATGCGAGCTTCCCAGCGGCGTGCCCAGCCGTTGCGGCTGCGTAGACCTCGGAACACACCAAACGGCGGGGTCTCGCTCCAGGCGATGCCGTGGTTTGCGGCCCACCGGGCCACCTGCCGGTCGCGCGCGTAGGTCCAGCTGTTGCCGGTTTCCTCATGGCTCCACAGCCCCGCCACACCGAACTGACGGCGGGCCCGCTCCAGCACTTCCACCACCGAACCGATCCGCACCACCAGCGGCTGGCCAAGCGCGGCCAAAGCCAGGCGGAGCTCCTCAAGGCTCTCGGCGCAGAAGGCCCACTGGCGCGCTGAGCAATCGTCCTGCTGCCAGAGCAGGGGCTCCACCACCACCAACGGCAGCACCGGACCGCCGCGACTGGCCTGCAGCAGCGGCTGGTGATCGGCCACGCGCAGATCCCGTTTGAACCAGACGATCTGCACCGGCCCCATGGAGGCGACCCTAAACAGACCATCCCGCTCGCTGAGAGGCCCAGAAAACGAAGAAAAGGCCCCAGAATGATGGGGTTGCTCGCCGCCTGCAGAGAGAAGCCATGACCACGACCCTGCAAAGCCCCGTCAAGATCGAATGCGCTTGCCCGAAGTGCCATTGCTCGGTGAAGGCAGAAGGATCCTTCTGCAGCGATGCCTGTGCCAACGGCCACCCCAACGGCGAGCCCTGCCACCTCGGCTGCGGCTGTGAATGCAACGGTTGAGCCCTTCAAATCACGCTGGGCGTCATCCGTGATCGATTACCCCAACTGCCGGATGACATGTAGGCCGATACTGTTGTACTTACAGCCAATTGAAGGGATGAGGCTTCTAAATTCAGCGTGAATCAGTCGATGCGTGGTGTTGGCGGGCTGGGGAATGTCCACGTGCCATCGATGATGGCCTGGCTTGGCTCGTACATACGTACGCTGTAGTTCCAGCCGTCCATGATCGGCAGGCAGTTTTCGGTGCTGGCGGTGCAGCCACCAAAACGCACCGTGTAGGAGCCATCGCTGTTCGGCTTTGCAATCAGGTTGTTGAGGCTGTAGGCATTCAGGTTATTTTTCTGGAAATAGCCCTTCGCGTTGTATAAGCTGATCGACCAAAAACCCTTCACCGGTACATCCTTGACCGTCAGTTCGTACTTGCCTAATGGTAGATTGGGCTCTATATTGTAGTATTGCGCGTCTTTGTCTGGTAGTCCGCCCCAGGCAGAAGCGCTGCCAATCAAGAAGTGAACCGGATCAACATCGGCTTTGGAGCCGAAGATGCGGGTGTAGCGTTTCAAGCCCTTGGCCAGGTCGAGAATCGGTTCGAGCGTTGCCTCATAACTGATCATGTCGTAATTGGGCAAGACAAACACTTGATTGGAACTGGCATTGATCTTGATTTGGTCTTGTAGCTTGTGTGCTACGGCGAGATCAGCTTTGTTCGTGGAGTTGGCTAAAGTGCGAATAATCACGCCAACGATTGGTGTATCAAACTAAGCTATTGTCAACTTGTACGAGCCGCCACCGTAGTAGACATTGTTCACGTAGCCATTGTTGTTGATGATCATCAACGACATGTAGCGTTTGCCGGCATCTGGCAAGGTGATAGTCGCACCCTCGGAGATGTTGATAAGCCCAAGGCTGTAAAGGGTGTCGCGATTCATCCGGATCACGTTCTGCTTGTCGATTGGTGTCGGCGTGCGGTTGTGATGCAGCTGGTTGATGCCGCCGGACAATTTCAAAATGCCTGCAAACTCGAGGTCGCTTTGTGCTTCGTTGAAGTTATCAACGTTGACTACGATCGGACGGTCAACTGCAGCTCTTAAATCTTTGGCATTGGCCTCCAACGAAGGGATGGCCAGTGCGCTGATGAGTGCGATTGCGGCGGTGGAAAAGAAATTGTTCATTTTGAAGACTCCTCGTTGCAGATCGTTGTATAGGAAATGATGTCTTACTTCAGCAACTCGATCTCGCTTGGGCGCCAGGTCTTGTTAATCCATGGCTCAAGCGGGCCGTACATTCGCAGGATCGTGAACCAGCTTTTACCCGGCAGCGTCGCTAGCCAGTTGCCCTCTTTGCCTACAGGCGGCTTTGGCCCGAAATAGATGTCGAATGAGCCGTCTGCATTTTTTTGCATGCCCTCGTCCTGGCTTCCGACGGTTGGGAAAGGTTGGCTGGTCTGCAACATCGAGCGTGTCTGTGTGTCATACAATGTGAGCGCCCAGAAGTCATTCACCGGCACGTTGGGCGGCAGACGCAGTCTGTAGGTCTTGGCACCATCGAACGGGTTCTTGTCGGCATCCAGAGTGGCGAATGCGTAGTCAGATCCCGCTCCAACACGGGAGGTTGCCATAGCCGGCGTTACTCCGCCTGCGTTGAAATAGAACAACGCTCGCGCAGACAAGTCGACTGTGCCCTCGGACACGAATGATGTGTTTTTGTTTGCGTAGGCGGTGGTCCAGCTGCTCTCGGTTCCGGGATAGATGAAGACGCCGCCGATGCGCGGCTGATAGGTGATGGCGCGCCCTGTGGCATTTCCGAGCGTACCGGCCTCGATGAGCAGCTGTTTCATGCGCGCATCGGGCGCGAATGGCTTGCCTTTGACAATGCCGATTGAGGCGATAGCACCGCGTACCTCCGGGCTGATCGCCTCAATCGGCTCGCGCTGAATCATATCGTTGAGGATTTGAAAGTACTGCAGGTCGTTTGGAAAGACCGTGTTGAAGGCCTTGTCAGACATATTGACGAACTCAGTTGGTGCCGGCTCAGCAGCATCCTTCAATGGGTAGATCTTCAAGCCCGAAGTGATGTTCTCCACGGCTGGCTCCAGCCCCTTGGCAATCGAGCCGCGCAGAAACAGGAAGTTTCTGTTCGTCTGCGGTTTCAGCAGAAAGTAGCCGGCAGGGATCTTGCCGGTGTAGCCGGGTGGCAGCACCAGATATTTTCCACCCATGCCCTTGTCCGGCCCGGTCACGCCCATGTTGCCAACAAAGCGCTGCCATGCATCGTTGAGAAAGCCGAGCATGCCCGGTGGAATTTCGATAACCGTCGGACCATCCTTGGCCAGATCAGTGCCCGCATAGGCATACAGCGTCGAGGTGTTCGCCGTAACGACCAGTGTCTTAGAATCCATCAGCTTCTCGAACAGAGCGATCTTGTTCGGTGTGTCAGCACCCGCTTTTGCGAGTCCGTCGAGGACGCTCTGGATCGATACACCGCCGACGTTGTCCAAGTAGACCTGCAGCCCGCGCATGCGGTCGAGGTTGTCATAGAGCTTGTCGATGGTGGCGTTGGTGGGAACGCCGTCAAAGAACTTCAATTCACCAATCGGAGTTTCGACCCGATCCGGGATCGAAATTGATTCCAGCTCAGACTTGCTGACTTGGGCGGCGGCACTGTGTGACAACGGCAGCATGAGCAGAGCTGCCGTAAAGGCCATATTCATGAAACGTCGATACATAATCACTGTTCTGCTCTACGGATGAATCGGGTTGGCGCTTTATACTAATCCCTTATTTGTCTCATAATCATTGCTGTTTTTTTATCACTACGACCAATCGTTTGCTCAGTTGGCTTTCACAATGCCCGGTGGCTTCCAGGTGCCCTTGCCAACCGGCAGAACAGATAGCGCATTGGTGGCAGGCTTTGGCCAGTACAGACGCATGACCAGATAGGCCGTGTCATCCGGTGCCGGCAGCCAATTGCTTTCCCTGGCCTTTCCCGGTGAATCCTTCTGGATGTAGATCGTCACGGAGCCGTCAACGTTCTTCTTTAACTGAGGTACCATGGCCGTGTTGATTAAGTAGCGGTTGATCGGATTTTTGATCATCAACTGTGACTTGCCGTCGTACATGGTCACCGACCAGAACGCATTCACTGGCGGCAGCTGGCCTGGGGCGAAGGTGAGCGTGTAATTGTGCTGGCTGGTATCTAGGATCTTTCCGTTGACATCCACACGCCCCAAGGGATACACGGCCTCGGCGGCATCGTTCCCGTAGATGCCCGCCTTGGCGGTGGCAGCACGCATGACCCAGTTCCCGTCGTAGTGCGCTCGGTCCCCAGGCAAGGAGCCGAGTTGCCAACCATTGGCCTCTGTCATGCCGGAGGCCAAATAGGTGGAGACCTTCTCGTCACCGGCCTTCATCGCCTCGTCCATGGCCTGCTGGCGTTCCGGTGACAGCGCCTTGATGTCGAAGGCTTTGCCAGGCCCGATACCGAACTGGGCCAGACTGCCGCGGATGGCCTTGTCTTCCTCAGCTTCCGGAATGTATTCAAGTGCAGCGTTCAGGTAAGCCCAGAAGTTGTCTTTGATACCGGCGGTCGTAGCAGGCAGAAAATTGATCTTTGGCGCGGCTGGTGGGGCCGGCTCACCGATAAAAGCAGACAGTGGCTCAGCCTTGTACTGGGACTGGATCTTCTCCACATTGTGCATATCCGCCGGATTGATCAGCTGGGTTCGGAATACTGCCAGGCTGAATGGTGTCAGCGACTGAAATACCTTATCAATGCCTGCAGGCTTCTCGCCCTTCCAGCCTGGACCGACGATCATGTACTTTCCGGCCTTGCCGCCGGTGGCACGGCTGCCCAGATAGCCGTAGTTGTAGGTGTGGCTGTCAGTAAGCATCACCGAGTAATAGCGGTCCTTGACGGCCGGTATGGAGATCACCATGGGTTCGGCTCGAAGATCCAGCCACACGAAGGAATAAGGCGTATCGCTGTTGGCTGTAACGACAGCTGTATCCCTATAGGTGTACACCCGTGGGATGTTCCTGATCTGGTTGAAAGGCGCCTTGAATTGGCTACCAGCTTTGTCGACGGCATACTCATACATCACCGCATAGTTCATCACCAGCGGTAAGCCGTAGATGAATCCCTCCTCGGCGATGGCCTTGAATTGCTTGGTCGTGAGTCCATCTCCAGCTATGGAGGGAGCAGCCGTGCTGGCGATTTCCGGGATTTCGGTTGAAGGCCCAGCGCATGCTTGATCGCCACCCGAAAGCAGTGCAAGCGAACAGACGCTCATCAAGGCCAATTTGAAAGTGGTGTGAGAAAATATGCTCATAGGGATTTTCCTGATTCAGGGCTTTGATTGCAATGACTTGGATGGTTCTTGATCCGAAGTGGCTTACAGGGCTTGCTACATAGTCTTTGCGTGTAAAGTTATACACGGCATCTGTCCCAAGTTTGAAATGCATGTGTGAGCTTGTTGAACGGTTTGATCTCTCTCTCGTCCTCCTGGATGAAGAGGTTACGCTAGGTGATCTAGAAGCTTTGATATGCTGCTATTTCGGCGTTCCATCGGATCGATCATTGGGGTTTAGCAGGAGGCCCCAGGTTTTGTCGTAGGGATGCACTTTTTGGACCAATTCTCCTTGAGCCAACAGGCGATTGCCCTGGTTGTGCCACTGAATGATAGAACCGTCCAGATTCGCTACCTGTCCATAGCCCGCTGCATTCAGTTCTCTGGCCAGATAGGCGGAGCGATAGCCAACGGTGCAATACACCACCAATGGACGATCCTTAGCAATACCCTCCTTCTCGATGGCTTCCACCGTGGTGAGGTTGAGGGCTCCAGGAAGGTGGCTGACGGCATATTCCCTTGGTTCGCGCGTATCGATCATCACGGGCGCAGACGGATCGTTCGCCAGCTGAAAGGCCAGGTCTTGGCTGGAAACGGTGGCCACATCGGGAAATTGAAACCGCACCACCTGCATCACCACCATCAGGGCGAGTTGGCGAAGAAATTCAACCACTAGTCAACGTCCTTTTCCATAGTTGATCTGCTCGATTCGTTGGACTTCTATGAACGTGATTTTAGCCGTTTGGTGCTGTTTTGTTCCTTCGTTCATTCCTCCTCCACCAACTGGCCAGCAGGCTTCCCAGCACCGCGTGAACCACTGCCGAGATGGCACCGGGTAGGGCTGTGAGTGGGGTGGCGGCGAACGCCGATCGGGCCAGCACTACCGCCAGTCCGGAATTCTGCATCCCCACTTCGATGCTCAGGGTTCTACGCACCAAAATCGGCTGCTGCTCGGCCGCGGGGATCAGCCAACCCAGCAGGAAGCCGCCGCCATGCAGCAACAGCGCCGCGAGGAATAACAGCGGGCCCTGCTCCAGCAAGGCCTGCCGTTGGCTGCCCACAATGCTGGCCACGATCAGAACAATCGCCAGCACTGCCAGTGGAGGCATCAACGGTCCGATCCAACGGGCCAGCCGCGGGGTGCCGCGTTTGAGGCCAATGCCGGCGGCCAGGGGCAGCAGCACCACCTGCAACACGTCCAACAACAGCTTCCAGCCGTCCACAGGCACATAACGACCGGCCAGAAGCCCAGTGAGCGCAGGGGTGAGCACCACAGCCAGCAAGGTGCTCGCCGTGGTCATCACCACCGACAGCGCCACATCAGCCCGGGCGATCAAGGTCACCACGTTGCTGGCCGTTCCGCCTGGGCAGCACCCCACCAGGATCAGCCCCACGGCCAGGGGCGGCTCCAGCCCCAGACCCCAGGCCAGCGCTGCGGCCAGCAGGGGCATCACGCTGAACTGGCCGATCACGCCGAGAGCGACCGGCCGCGGACGGCGGAGCACCCGCCGGAAATCGGCCGGCTGCAGCTCCAGGCCCATGCCGAGCATGATCACCCCCAGGGCCAGCACGATGAGAGGCCCTTGCAGCCAGGTGAACAGCCAGGGGAACGGCAGCGCCAGCACAACCCCCAGCAGGGTCCAAAGCGGGAACAGCAGTGTGAATCGCTCCAGCACCTGGACAACCTTCTCGAAGTAGACGGGAACCTACAGCTCCAGCCCTGGCGCTCAGCGCTCCAACATCTGCCAGAAGCTCCACTTCGCCCCGAAGGCCTGCTGCAGGCGGCTCACAAAATGCTCGTGATCCTCCACGCCCTGCCAGTCGTCGATGCAGGAGGCTAGCTGTGTAGTCCCACCACGTTGTTCAGCTGACAAGGGGGTGTGAGGTCGCCAGGGTCGGAGTGTCACCACCGTCCCAAGACCTCACACACCATGCATAGCCACCCTCTGGCCCGACTGACACCCATCAGTCGGGAACGGCTCATCCGCCGGCATCTCGATGAAGGCGTGCCACTCAAAGCCCTTGCAGCACAAGCCGGGATCAGCCTGCGTACGGCCTACAAGTGGCTCTCCAGGTTTCGAGCAGGCGGCGTAGCGGCACTGGCGGATCGACGGAGTGTTCGCCGCAGCCAGCGGCGGACGCTCGATCCGCAGCAACTCCAGCAGGCTGTAGACCTGCGGCACCAGCGCTGCACGCTCCGCCGCATCGCCAGGGCTCTCTGTGCGCCCCTCTCCACCGTTGGTCGGCTCATGAAGGGCCTGGGCCTGGGACGCCTGAAGAACCTTGACCCCAAACGTCTTGTTCGTCGCTACCAGTGGGAGCGCCCCGGGGACATGATCCATGTCGACATCAAACAGCTGGCCAGGTTTGAGCGGGTCGGCCACCGCATCACCGGCGACCGTCGTCAAGGCTCCTCCCGAGGTGCCGGCTACGAGAAGGTACATGTCGCGATCGACGACGCCACCCGCCTGGCTTACGTCGAGGTGCTCGCAGACGAGCAGAAGGCGACAACCGTTGGCTTCCTGGCCCGTGCCGTCGGATGGTTTTCTGAACAGGGGATCACCTGTCGCCGGATCCTCTCGGACAACGGCCCCTCCTATCGCTCGGATGACTGGCGAAAAGCCTGTCGGGCTCTGGATCTGAAACCCATCCGCACCAAGCCCTACACCCCGCAGACCAACGGCAAGGCCGAACGGTTCATCAAAACCATCTTGTCGGAATGGGCCTATGTGATCGCCTACCAAACATCGGATGAACGCAACCGCTGGCTACCCCGCTATCTGGGGATCTATAACGGCAGCAGGTGCCACATGGCTCTCGGTGGCCTCACTCCTCAGCAATGCCTCCAGCGGCTGCTGATCGCTGAATGACCTGGTGAGAAAGCACAGCTAGCTGATCGCAGCTGCGCAGATTCTCGACGGCGTAGCGATAGCGCTGGGTTCGCGCGTGTCGATCATCACGGGCGCAGACGGATCGCTCGCCAGCTGACGGGCCAGGTCTTGGCTGGAAGCGGTGGCCACATCGGGAAATTGAAACCGCACCACCTGCATCACCACCATCAGGGCGAGTTGGCGAAGAAATTCAGACACGGATCACCAGCCACCGATTCATTGGATCTGCCCACTTGTGTGGGCCATTGCTGTCATAAGGCTAGCGGTGCAGGAGAGACGTAGCTCAGCGATTCAGCACAATGTGTCAACCAAGGGCTTCGCTTCCAGCCGCAAGAACAACGCCTTTGACTTCAGTCTTCCCTCTAACCATTTTGTTGTTGATCTTCGCAAACGCTGTCGGATCTTGGCCAGAACTCAAGCTTTGATTTGTTTGTCGTCGTTGGATTGTAGACGAATCCAGGTTTCCGCCAGGGCATAATCAGCTGCATCGAAGAAACGGGTCTCAGCTTCAACAAACTGGGAGACCAGCTTTTCCGCCAGCGCCTGCCAGGCCTTGTTGCCCACCACTACAACACGCCGCATCGTCCGGCGATGGTCGCGCACGAGTGCCATGTGGCGCCCCAGGGCGCCGAGGCCGGCCCAGCCATCGAACTCGCGCAGATCCAGCAGCAGCCTTGCGCCATCGACATCCTGAAGTTCAGCGTCGAGGTTGGCTTCCATCTGTTGATAGGAACTGGCTTCGATCGTGCCGATCAGCCGGACCTCGATCACATCGCCGTGCCGCTCCAGGCGCATTGTGCCCAGTGATTCCGATAACCAACGGCGAGCATCCTCCAGGTCTGCGTCGGCGAACACCCGCACCGGGCAGGGCATGGCCAGGCTGAAGGCCGCCGCCGCCGTGCGCACCCAGGCCACATCGCTCACCAGTGCCAATCGCTCGAATCCATCCCAGTGCCGCAAGGCTTCACGACCATCGGCCCAGGCGGCGCCCAGGTCGTAACCCTCAAAGGACGGCCCCAGCTGGGCGATCAGCTTGAGGTGGTCGTGCTGCTCAAGGGCACGATCAAGCGCTGGTGTCAGCACGTGGTCATAATCGTCGGCCGTGATCTGTCCCTGGAAGGAAAAACCGAGGGTGCCATCCGGTAGCCCGCTCATGCATTCGATCATGGGAATCTCCTTGGGAATGGCCTACCTGAACCGTAGCCATCCGAGGCCAGAGCGCCCAAAACATCTGCTTGGCTTGCCGGGACCCTGATCCGTTCAGCGCTCCAACATCTGCCAAAAGCTCCACTTCGCCCCGAAGGTCTGCTGCAGGCGGCTGACGAATCGCTCGTGATTCTCCATGCCCTGCCAGTCGTCGATACGGCAGGCCAGCTGGTCGCAGCTGCGCAGGTGCTCGGCGGCGTAGCGGTACCGCTTGGCTCGGCCCATCGACAGGGCGAAGGCCACCATGGCCCGCAACAGCAGCGTGGCGGCCAGCGGATGGCCGGCGCTGAGGCGTTCGGCGGCCGGTCCGTAGATGTCGAAGGCTTCCCCGTCCCACTCCTCCCAGTGCGTGATCACGTAACGGGCGGCGCGGGGTAGGGCGGGCCAGTTCACCAGGAACTGCAAGGCCAGCAGAGGCATCGGGTGCTCCGCCACCACCTGGAAGGCCCGCTCCTCAGCCTCCCCATCCTCGAAGGCTGCGAGCCGTTTGAGGTGATCGCGCAGGTGTGTGATCGACAGGGTTGAAGAGAAGCACTGCCAGCGCAAGTCCTGGGCTTCGTCGCTTCGGCCAAGCGCTTCGAGGACGGCGATGCGGGTTTCGTTCCAGTCGGGGGAATGCCAGCTGGCCGCGCCCTTGGCAGCGCCATCGAGCACCACCAGCGCTTGTTCCGCTCGGCCTGCGGTCAGCAGGTGCTGGGCCACATCGGCGGCGGTGCTGGGCCAGCTGAGCTGGCTGGCGTCGAACTGGCCCAGGTAGGCGTCCACATCGCCGCGGCATTCGGCGATCTGCAGCAGGGCGGGGTGGCCATCGCGGGCGCCGCGTTCACGGCAGTGGCGCTCCAGCAGCCGCAGCCCCTGCTCGCCCAGTGCGTCTTTCAGCGCCGGGATCAGCCCATCGAACTGGCCATAGCCGTTGTCGCCGAGCAAATCGACCACCTGCTCCGCCAAGGCGTCTGGTTTCAGCTTGGCGGCGCTGGCGATTGGCCCCAGCTCGGCCACCGCTTGCTGGAACACCCCGATCACGGCGCCGGTGCTGTCGGAGCAGCGATCCATCACGCCATCACCCAGCTCCAGGAAGCGCACCAGCAACGCGAAGGCCTGGGCCGGATCGGCCTCGGCGATCGCTCCGGAAATGGCTTGGCGCTGGGCTTCCAGCTCGCAGATCAGAGCTTTGCGTTTGCGCGAATCCACGTAGGTGCTGGAGCGGGCGATCGCCGCCAGGCGCTTGCGCACCTCCTGGGCGGCTTCGCTGGCCCCCTCCGCAGCAGCCAGGGCTAAGCGCAGGCGCCGCTGCATCACGGCATGGCCGCTGCTCAGCTCGATCAGCAGTTCGGCGAGCACAGGCGCCCCGAGGGCTTCAAGGTTGCGGGCGTTGAGGGTGCGCTTGCCGGCCATCGGTCCCACGACGATGCTGCGATCATCGCCTTGATCCAGCCCGGCCAAGCAAAACGGGGCCGGATGCGCAATGGCTTCGAGATTGGCGCGTTTGAACGGATCATGCTTGCCGCTCACGGACACCTGATGGGTTTCCGTTCTGTCTCCCTGGGGACTAAAGCTCCAGGTGAGAACAAACGCAGGAGAAACAGATCACTGACCTTGGCAATCGATCAGAAAGGCGATGGACTTGATCTGATCAGCCTGCACATCACCAGCCAGTCACCCGCCTGCCATCCGCCATATTGGGCAGCTGAATTGAAAGGACTTTGTGGACTATGGCGTGGCCTTGGAGACATAGCGCTGCCTCAGGGTGACTTCACCAATCCCACCGGGATCACGGTCCCTCTGAGCGATAGGAGATCAAACACGATCGGATCGATAACAATCGGATCGATAACAAGCGGGTCAACTTCAATCGGATCAAAGGCCAGAACTTATGCACCCCATAGAGTTCCGCTCAGGCTGGTTGTTTTGGTGATGACACCCCATCGAATTCCGTTCCCAGTCAGCCCAACAGAGGCCCGCCATCTTGCCGCCGGTTTGCTGGGTCTGATTGATGCAGAGGGTGGCCCCACCGCAGAACAGCATCGGGTCTTCTCTGCCGTGGCCAGCCATCTGCTCGCCCTCGAAGACAGCCAGTTGCAAGAACTTGAACCGCTGGCCCCTGGGGCCTTGGCCGCGGTGTTGCCTGAGCCCTGCTGGCGGCGCCTGTTCCTGCAGATGGGCTTGATCCTTGACCTTTGCCGCCATCCCAAGAGCGAAAGCCAGCTGCAGCGCCTGGAGGCCTATGCCCGCGCCCTGGAGATCGATCCGCCCCAGCTCCAGATCGTCCGGGATTTTGCCCATTGTTCGGCGGCTGAGGCGACGGCGCGATTTGTTCGCGCGTATGACGCCTACATCCCCGAACTCTCCGAGCGGCAAGCCGGGGTGCCGGGGCCTGGCGAGGCCCAGGGCGACGATGCGTTCTTCGCGGCCCTGGACCAGCTGCCATCGCTGCCTTACGGCAGCTTGGGCTGGGCATTCGTTCAGCTCTACGAGCGCAATGGCATGGCCATGCCCAGCAGGGAAACGCCCAATCCCCGCTATTACGTGTGTCATGACATGAACCACGTGATCACGGGCTATGAACCGACAGGGCCCGGTGAGATTGCCCTGGGTGCGTTCAAGTTGGCCCTGAACAACAGCGACGCCAATTGGATGGCGTCATTGACGAACGTTCTGATCCATGAAGTGGGTCTGTTCAAGCACGGCACCAATCATCAATTCGTTGCCTATGGCGGAGGCGGTGAGCCCTATCACGGCGTGAACGGTCGCCTCGGAGCCCTCGATCTGCCTGGTTCCACCGCGCTGTTCGGCGAGGCGCTCGTGCGCGGATCGGCCTGCCGAGGCGATTTCAGCCAGCTCGACCATCTGGCCATGGCCGCAGAACCGTTGCGGGAGATCCGCCGCCGCTTCAACGTGCTGCCGCTGCGCAAGCCCATGATCGATCAACCCGATCTCTGGCCGGAGCTCGCGTGATCCCCCCTCCTGGTTCAGGCACCGCCAAGGGATCAAGTACCGGGATTGCCCAGATCAGCTACGCCTGCCTGGGCAGTGCCCTGGGGCAATCGGGCCTGTTCATCGCCCTGCCCTCGCTGCCTGCCATGGCCAGTGATTTTCAGGTGAGTGCCAGCACTGCTGAGGAATCGATCACTGCCTACGCCCTCGGCTACGGCTTCTCCCAGTTGGTGTGGGGCCCTCTGGCCGATCGCTTCGGGCGCCGGCCGATCGCCCTTTGCGGCGTGACCCTGTTCACGCTCGCGAGCCTGGGGCTGGCCTTGGTGCCTGGATTTGGGGCGTTTCTGCTGCTGCGGCTACTGCAGGGGGTGGCCGCCGGCTGTGGCACCAGCGTGTCGCGGGCCTGCCTCCGGGATGTGTTCAGCCAGCGCTCCCTGGCCCAGGCGATGTCGGTGGTGGCGATCAGCTATGCGCTGGCCCTCGGTATCGCGCCCTTTCTCGGGGGGTGGATCGCCAGCGTGGCCTCCTGGCGGGCCGACTTTGTTCTCCTCACCGTCTTGGGCTCACTCGCGCTCGCCTACCTGGTCCGGGAGCTGGGCGAAACCCTGCCGCCCGTGACCTCCCGTGCCACCACGCTGCGTCGGGAGCTGGCTGTGGTGCTGCGTGACTATGGCCGCCTGCTCCGGGATCGCCGCTTCCTGCTGCCGGCCCTGATCGTGATGCTCGCCACTGGCGTGGTGGCGGGCTACGCCGCCGCCAGTCCCTTTGATTTCGAGCACAGCTTCGGCTACAGCCCCGCCCAGTTCGGCAACCTTTCCCTTTCTTTAAGCGCGGCTTATTTGGTGGGGTCTCTCCTTGTGCGCCGCACGGTGGTGCGTCTGGGTCAGCAGCGGCTGCTCTGGATTGGCCTTGGTGCGATCACCGCTGGTGCCCTGGTGATGCTGGCGCTGGGACTGGCCGGCCGCTTTGATCCGCTCTCGCTGCTGGGGCCGATGTTGGTGGTGGTGGCGGGAGGCGGCATCGTGGTCCCGATCGGTTTGGCCCTGCCGATGCAGGCTTTCCCTGCCGCGGCTGGCCAGGCCTCAGCCCTCACCGGTTTTCTGCAGCAGGAGGGTACCGCCGCGCTGGTGGCCCTTGTCGTCTGGCTGCCGGACACCTCCCAGGTGCCGCTGGCGCTCTCCCTGCTCGCCCTTGCCCTGATGCTGGCGGCCCTGGTGCGGGCCTACACCCGGGTGGACATCAGCGCATGACCACCGCGTCGCTCTCGCGCCATGCGCAGTCGCTTCGCCAGGCAGTCAGCTGGGCCCTGACCCTGCTGTTGGCGGGGCTGGTGATTGGCCTGGCGGAACTTCCCTATCAATGGCTCTCTGAACTTGGCTTCCGGCTCCAGCGGCTCTGGCCCCTCGGGGGCGATGGGGCTCTCAAGCCTCTGCTGGTGGCAGGTCCGCTGCTTGCCACCGTGGCCTTCGTGCTGCTGGCCTGGGGGCCGTTGGCTGCTGGCCGGGGCGGCGGCCTCACTGGCGTGCTGGTTCTCCAGGACGCCGACACGGATGCAGAACGTGATCGCGCCATCGCCAACCTCTCGCTCAGGCACCAGCTGGCGCGTTTGCCCCTGCTGGCACTTACCCATCTCGCCGGGCTGAGCGTGGGCACGGAATCCCCCTCCGCCGCCCTCGGCGCTTCGATCCTGCTGGCCCTGCGCCGCCGGCTCGCCCCCCTTCAGCGGCTGCCGCTGGCCCTCACTGTCGCTATCGGTGGTGGTGCCGGCCTCGGTGCTGCCTTTCAATCACCCCTGCTGGGGGCCGCCTACGCGCTCGAAGAACTCAGCGCCGTGTCTGGCTTCCAACTGCTGGTGCCCACCTTGTTGCTGGCGGGCATCGGCACCCTGCTCAATTCCGAGCTGGGACAACCCGCCCGCCTGGCCGAAGGGATGGCGCTGCCGCTGGCGCCTGTCCTGCTGCCGCTCGCCTTGCTCATCAGTGTGGCGGCCGCCCTGATCGGTGTGCTGCTGGTTCGCCTGCTGGTTCCCTTCGCCCAGCGCCTTGGCTCTTTGTTGCGTTCACATCTGGTGCCTGCCGCGCTGGCCATCGGTCTGTTGTTCGCCCTGCTGGCGGTGGCCAGTGGCGGCATCAGCCTCAACGACGGCTCGCTCGCTCTCGGCCCAGCCCTGGCCGGCCGTGCGGACATGCCCTGGTGGGCAGGTGCGCCGCGGCTGCTTGGGCCGTTGCTGAGTATCGCGATCGGCGCTCCGGGCGGCCTGATGCACGATTCGATGAGCCTGGGGGCCGTGCTGGTCGGCCCCTGGCTGCAGCAGTGGCCGGCGGATCAACAGGCGGCCCTGGTCGCCATCGCTGCAGCCGCATTGTTCAGCGGCGCCTGCCGCACACCCCTGTTCTGCTCGGTATTTGTGTTCACGCTGCAGGGCAATCCCGCCACCCTGCCCTGGCTGCTCACCGGTTCGGCCATCGCGGCGGCCATCGGCCGCTGGCTCGGAGGCATCAGCTGGAACGAAGCCCAGACCAGAGCGTTCAGGGGTTCAGGCGCTCCTCCTCCCAGCCACGATCACGGCACCAAAGGCGGCGCTGGTGCGGGTGATCCTTGAGCTCCAGCAACTCCACCTGCTTCAGGCCGATGCGCAGCAGCTCGAAGTGCTCAGGCAGCGGGGTATCGACGGCCAACTCCGCTGGATAAGCCGCCGTGGGATCCCACGCTGCCCCGGGTACGGGCCAACCCCAGAGGGCACGGCCGCCGGGGCTGAGGGTTTGCCAGTGCCGTTCCCTTTCGCCTTGTTCCAACTCAGCGGGCAAAGCCAGCACCTGCCCGCGCAGACGGAACTGAGCACGGGCCTTGGGCAGCAGCCAACAGAGTTCCACGGCTGGCTGCCACTGAAGCTCGAGCGGTTTGGCACTGCGACCGTCGGTGAGCAGATCCAGGGCCTCGCCATCGGCCCAGCCACGGAATACCAGGGTGCGCACGCGCGGCGTGCCATCGACAGCCACGCTGGCCAGCTGCAGCCAGCGGGCTGCTGGAGAGCGGCCTTCCCGCTCGCGGGCCGCCCGCAACAGCGGGCGCCAGGGCGGAAGTGTGCTCAAGCCGTCTGCGCTTGGCGTTGTTTGAGTGCAACCGCCACACCAGCGAGGGTCGTCAGGCCCAAGGCGCCCGCGGCGGCGAGGAACACGAGGGTCTGCAGGGCGAGCAGGGACAACCCCAGCGCAGAGGCCGCCTTGATCTGGATCCTGGCCTTGATCAGGGCGGTGAGCAGCAACAGGACCGTCGCCTGCAGTCCAGCGATCTTGGCGGCAGGGAGGAGACAGAAGGGGCTGGGCAGGAACATGGCAGAGATGCAGTGCTTCAATCCTGGCGCGGCCGCCGGGATCAGGCATAAACCCCTATTGCCCCAGTGAGCTGCCGGGCCGATGATGAAGCCATCGACACCGGGAGGCTCCATACCATGGAAGACACCCCACCTGAGCAACTCTCAGGAGTTCGCTGACGATCAGGCCCCTGCTCCAAACATCCTTCACGGATCTCTGGTTTCCCAGGCGCACCAAAGATTTTCGGATTGAAACCGTTTTCAGTACGAAAACATTTTTGATTCGAAAAAAATAGAGTGTTGTTCCGTCCATTGCGCCGCCTGAGGTGCCCCGGACGCAGCGGAAGCCCCACTAGAAAACTGGCCCCAGTGGCCAACGTCAGCAACTCCGCCCCTCACCAATCTTCGAAGCCCGGTGGCCTTGTCACCGGGCTTCGTCGTGCTGGAGTGAGCCGCAACACCCCCCTTTTCATGACGGCGAACTTCCAGAAGTTGGGCCGCTTTGGCCTGCGTGCTCTGCGCATCGTGGCCAGCACGGCAGCGATCGTGGAACTGCTGCGCGCTGATTGGAGCGGCGGCATCAGCGCTGCTCTGGCCTGGGTGGTTTTTGTCACGGTGGAGCGGCGATGGCCACTGCCAGTCCCACTGCCAGTCCCACCGCCAGTTGAAGAACCCGAGGGTTGATCGCAAGGCCGCTCAGTCAGTCGCTGGCATCTGCCTTGCGGATCTGCAGCTCGGCAAAGCCTGTGGCAGGGTCGAACTCCCGCTTGAAGCGCCACTCCGGCAGCAGAGCCAGCACCAGTTCAGCGGTGGTGCGCACCAGCGATCCGCTGCAGAGATGGCCACCCACCACCGCTCCTGTGCTGTCTGCCAGAGCGATGTGCAGGTGGACCCCATCGGGCGAGAGGCTGCCGGCCAGCGACAGGATCTCCAGATCTCCCGTCAGGGTGGTGATCGCCTCCTGGCCGGCCCAGCGCAGCCGGGCCACCGACAGGCTGCCGATGCCGCTTATCACGCAGCCAGCCTGCTCGTTCTGTTCTTGCATCCAGGCCTCCAGCACCAGGCGCAGATCTGCCCCTGGCGTCAGCCGCAACGGCACCACTCTCATGCAACCGGCCCCTTGGCCACGGTGTCGGCTCCCGTTTCGGGCTGCTCAAGGGCGCACCACCACTCCACCACCACCGCCGGAGTGCCATACCAGTTCGCCCCGAAGGCACCGCCATGGGCCACGCCAGGCAGCACCACGGAGGTTGAGCCCTCCAGCAGGGCCGAGGTCACTGGCACCAGGCCGTCGCCCCGGTCGTTGGCATCGCCGCTGCTGTTGCGATAGGCCGTCGGTGCCAGACGCCTGGCCATGGAACTGGCCGCTGGCAACTCCAGATCTCCCGCCACCGAGACATACCTCACCCTGTCGGCCTTGACCCGATCGTCCCCTACCCGATCAGAGAAGAAGGATCCCGGCAGACGCTGTTGCACCATCTGGCGCAGGGCCGTGGCCCTCAAGGCGGTGTGGGGACTGCCCAGCATCACCAGCGTGTCGGCCAGGGCTTTGCCGTCGTAGCAGCGGCCCTGGAACGGTGCGTCATCGAGAAACAGCCGCAGCATGACCCCACCGGAGCTGTGGCCGATCAGGGTCACCTGGCCCGTGGGGGAGTGCCGGGCCAGATCAGCCACCGTGGTGGCCACCCGATCGAGAATCCTCGCCCAACCGAAGGCGAACACGGTCAGCAGCCACTCAGCCTTGACCACCGCCACCAGCCGCACCGGCTGTCCGCTCAACTGCTCAAGCTTTGTGGCCATTGGCGCGTAGGCCTCAGGGCTGATCAGGAAACCACCGAGGATCACGATCGGTTGGGAGGGCATGGGCAGCGCCAGGGGGGAAGCAACCAGACCAGTCTTTGTTCAACCCAACCCGCCCAGGCGGATCAGCGCGCCGACCGCCACAAAAGCGATCGCCAGGGCGGTGATGCCGCGGATGTGCCAGGCCAATGCCACCGTGCCGGGTTGAAGATCCCCTGGAAGCCAGACAGGTAGATCCAGCCCATCCACAGGCCCGTCACCACCTGAATGGCCAGAGCGGTGAGGCCCAACGGCTCGAACGTGAACTCGAAGGCGCGGATCGGCGCCGCCCGGCCTCCTCCCCAACCCGTGCACAATGGAATTTCAATGGATGCTTGCCCGATGTTGCGTTTGTTGGCCTGCCAGGTTCTGCTGCTGAGCTCCGCCTGGGGGGTGGTCCATACGCAGGCAGCAAAAGCTCAGTCGGCTCCAGCGGGCAAGGGGGCTGTTCAGGCCGTGTTCGCCACCAAGGCGGAGGCGGAGGCCGCCGCACCGCGCTTCGGCTGCAACGGTGCACACCGAATGGGCCATCAGTGGATGCCGTGCAGCAGCCACGCCGAGACCACCGGCGGAACTCACTCCAGCATGGGCCACAAGTGACGGTGACGGGTGAATGCGGCGGTAAGCCGAAGCTGGTGGCGATCGGCATCGCCCCCTTGGGGATCATCTCGATCGGGATTGTGCCCATGGGTGTGGTGAGCATCGGCGTGGTGCCGATGGGCGTGGTCAGCCTTGGCCTCGTTGGCATGGGCGTGATCAACGCCACCGTGGTTGGCATGGGCGTGCTGATCGCCGGCGTCAATGTGATGGGGGTGTGGTGGACCGGCATGGAGGGCATGGGACCGTTCCGGCTTGGTGGTGAAGCCGCCCAGGTGCATCACCATCACGGCCAGCCCAGCGGCAACTTTTTCGCCTACCCCACCCGTGAAGAAGCCCTGCTCAAGGCCCGTGAACTCGGTTGTCAAGGCGCCCATCCCATGGGAAGGCTGTGGATGCCCTGCGAAGAGCATCCCGAACCCTGAAAGCCTTAGGAATGCATAGCGCAAGCGAACTCTGACCAGCGCCTCTCCACTTGCTCAAAGCAGGCCGGCGGTGCTGTGCGCAGGTTCCTGAGCAGGGCGATCAGCTCACAGCCATGGCCACAAAGCATCACCACCACTTCCCGGGCTGGGTCGTAGGTGTTGAGGGCGTCCAGGCTGGGGTTGATGGCTTCAGGCCCCAGGCCATGGCGCCGCAGCCGAGCCGCCACCTGATCGCGACCCAGATACTGCCGGCTGAAGGTCACGCTCTGGTAGCGCCAGTCCAGCTCCAGCGGAACTGGACTGGCGAGCTCACAAAACAGCATCCCGGCTCCGCTGTCGCCGTAGCCCTGCCAGGCGGCATGGCCGATCAACAGGCTGTTTTGCTCAAGAAACCGAGGTTCCCAAGACCGTGAGCATGGTGAGGCAGGCTCATGAAATGGCATGGGCCTGCTCTGGTAGCGGCACCAAGCGCTGGGCGGCCCGATCCCAGAGGATGAATTTGCCGCACGCGAGCATGTCGCCCAATCGGAGTGTGGGCACATCGCGCAGCAGCTCTGCGTTGGCGAGATGGGCAGCTCTGAGGTTGTAGTTCGGAATGCCTTCCGAGAGATGGTGGATGTTGTGATAGCCGATGTCGGCGGTGAACCAGCGCAACAACACCGGCATCTGCAGGTAACTGGTGCCTTCAAGTGCCCCTTTCATCTTGCTCCAGCCCTCGCTGGGATGGGCATAGGTCCCTTCGAAGATGTGCTGCACATAGAAGATCCAGATGAACAGCATCGCGGCAAAGGCCAACGTGATGGCATACAGCCCCAGCACGAATCCGTAACCCCAGGCTTGGCCGGCCAGGATGAGAATGCCGATCACACAGACGCTGTTAAGCAGCTGCTCCCAGAACTCGGCTGTGCGGGGGATAGCCCGGGCGCGCACGGCGGCGCCGATCGCCTGCAGCAGGGCCAGCCGCGGTTGGATGGCGAGGTAATAGAAGCCCCCGGGGAAGGCCATCAGAGGATGGCGCAATAGCCCATAGATCCGCTGCTGCTTTGAATCGAGCCGGGCGAAGTCTTCGCTGGAGAGGAAGTCAGCTACGCCGCGGTAACGCTCCCAGTCGCCATTGGTGCGGTGGTGGAAGGCATGATCCGCCGACCAGGCCACCTGGGGAATGGCGTTGACCAATCCGAGCAGGAAGCCACCGATCTGGTTCAGCCGGCGGCTGCGAAACAGCGACTGGTGGCCGCAGTCATGCATCAATGAAAAGCAACGCAGGGAGAAGAGAACCAGCAGAACCAAAATGAACGGAAGCGCCCAGATGGCGTGCCCCGCAGCCTGAATGGCCAGGGCCCAGAGCAATAAGTAGGGCCCGACGGCGCTGAGGATCTGCAGCGCGCCGCGGCGATTGCTACTGCGGATATAAGGGGCCAGAACGAAGTCGGCCCGCCGGTGGTCGGTGGTCATGCGCGGGGGCAATGGGGAAGGGAAGACGAAGGCCGTGAGCAGATTCGTGAGCGGATCGCCGTCAACCGCTCTGAACGGTCAGGCAGGGCGTCGGCCTTGGGGCAGGGCGTTTAAGGAACAGTGGACATCTCAGCGGGGCGGAAGCCCGCGCGGCATGAGGCTTTGGTCCTTGAACTGGAAGGTTTGGTCATCGTGGGAGCCGGTCCGCGCCGGTGGAGATGGGGGATAACGACGGCGAGCGTTCTGACTGAGGGGTCGTCCTGTCAGGGAGCCCCATCACAGCTGCGGGACAGCGCTGGATTCGAAAAGGGCCCGAAAACCCTCTTCCCACCAGACTTTCCTCGTTTCCTTCAGGGTGTGAACCGCTGAAACCGTCCCCCCCATTCTGGACCGTATGGGTTCCCATCGGCAGCCACCTGGGCCTGCCGGTGTTCATACGCTGGGTTTGGACCCTGTGGCGCTAGCCAGAGCAGCCGTTGACTTCAACGTTGGGCTCGACCAATGAGGCCTTCATCAACGCCTAGCGGTCGTTCATGGTCAGTTGGATTCTGGACGCAACGGCACAAAAATCCGATTGCCATTCGCCTTGTTGGTGAACACGGCATTGCCTTGAACGAACACCTGCCGCTCCCAGACTCCACCGAGTGTGTCCTGCAGGGTGGAATAGGGGAAGCCTTCCTTCTCGATGCGATAGGTCATCGTTTTGCCGTCGTTCCAGAGGATGCGCACGCTGCCGTCAGGGGAGTGGGTGTCGCGACAGCCGATCGGCTGGTCATTGAAGGCGCAGGCCTTCCACCCCTCGGCGCGGCCAATCGGCACCAAAGCGCAGACCAACCAGCCAGACGACAGGACGACACGTCCCAGAAGCAGTCTCAACATCATGGTGCCGGCACACTCCTTCAAGTATCGCTACAGCACCGGCAGCTCTAAGCGCTTGAGCAGGCTCTGTACTGAGTTGGCATCGCCGGCCGACAGAGCTCATAGTCTGAAAGAATTTTGGCATGGCCACCTAGAAAACGATGCCCCATTGGAGCGATCTCAAGTCCAAACTGGCCGACCTTGACCGGGCCAGATTGATTGGTCTGGTGCACGATCTCTACGCTGCAAGCAAAGACAACCAAGCGTTACTGCATGCACATTTTTCCATTGGTAGCGATGCACTCCAGCCTTTCAAGGCCACCATCAATCGCTGGTTACGGCCGGATATTTTGATGAATCAAGACATTTCGGTAGCCAAGGCCAAGAAAGCAATTTCGGACTACAAAAAGGCGGCCGATCAACCGGAGAACCTCGCCGAGTTGATGGTGTTTTACTGTGAGTGCGCTGCCGGATTCAGCCATGATGTAGGCCTAGAAGATGAAGGCTACTTCGATGCGCTGGTGCGGATGTTTGAGCGGGCATTGAAGATAACTGTCTCTTTACCTGAGCAGATACAAACCGACCTTTTGCAGCGGCTCGGTGAAGTTCGAAGCCTCTGCAGGACTTTTGGTTACGGGGTTTCCGATGCTATGGACCTATTGCTGGTCGACGATGGCCTTGATGGCTGAACCGTTAGCGGTGACAGCGGATTGTGATGGAAACGACTGTCTCATCCAAGGCTGCTGAGGCTTTGGCGAGGTTCCATTGGATCTCTTTTTAAGGCCTAACGCATGACTGAGCCAGGAAAAGTACACAGTGCTTAAAGCGTCAAATCTCAATACTCTGTAAAACGAGTTAACAAGCTGCTCGGAAAAGTTGTTACGTTTACTAAAGCCGGTAGCGGAATCGCGAGCGATCGACCTTACCTTTTGGTGGTAGTAAATCAGCTCCTTTGTCAAGGGGATTTTGCAGCTATGAGTATTGTGGCAAAGGTGATTGCTCAGTCAGATGAGGCCAACCGGTTCCTCAGCAGTGCCGAGCTGACAAAACTGCAATCCTTTTTTGATAATGGAATAACGCGCATTAGCGCGGCGCGTAAATTGGAAGCCAATCAGCAAAAGATTGTTGATGAAGGCAGCAAGCGCTTTTGGGCGCAATGCTCCGATACGCCGAGTAACCGAGGCCTTCCAGAGAAAACTGCCCTCTGCCAAAGAGATCAGGGCTGGTATATTCGCTTGGTGAGCTACTGTGTGCTTGCTGGTAATTCCAAGCCCATGGAAGATATCGGCTTGGATGGCATGCGTGATATGTACGTCTCTCTTGGGGTGCCATTGGCCAATCTCAAGATTGCGATGCGCTGCCTCAAGGAAATTGCTATGGGCACATTGACTTCAGAGGAAGGCACATTGGCTGCTCCCTACTTTGAGCAACTCATTCGGGCTTTTTAGAGCTTGATCTGGCTGTTCATGTCTGATTGATCGCCGTTGAATTTTCTCCTCAAATTACAAAACCATGCAAGACACAATTACCGCTGCTATCAATCCTGCTGATGAAAAAGGCAGTTATTTGGCAAGTGCTGAACTTGAGGCTCTGAAGCAGTATTTCCAAAGCGGTTCACTGCGGGTCAAAGCGGCTAGCCAAATTGGTGCCAGTGCCTCCAGTATTATCAGCGAAACTGTGGCCAAGAGCCTGTTGTACGGAGACATAACCTGCCCTGGTGGCAATATGTATCCAACGCGGCGCTATGCAGCTTGTCTCAGGGATTTAACCTATTTTCTGCGCTATGCCACCTATGCCATGCTTGCGGCAGATGCCTCAATCTTGGACGAGCGTGTGCTCAATGGCCTGCGCGAAACCTATACTTCTTTAGGAGTGCCTATTGAAGCCACGCTTCAAGCCGTTAAGGCCATGAAAGAAGTGGTCACGCAACGTGTTGGCGCTGATGCCGGCCAGCAAATGGATGTTTACTTGGACCATATTATTTCCGGCTTGAGCTAAGAGAAAAAGGGATTGAGCGTCAGAACTTATTTTGTAGTTCGGGGTGTGCGGTCCGCGATCTTGTTTGGCAGCTAGTATCTTGCACCGCATTTTTCTGATACTCATTAACTGGCACCCTTCCCCTTGTTGACCACCTCAAAACAGTCAAATCATTGCCATGTACGCTGTTCAAAAAAGCCAAGAAAGCTATCCTTGGTGGAGGGGTAATGCTCGATTCATTGATCTCTCCAATACATTTATTGTGGCCCATGTGGCCCAAGCTGCCCTGATTATGCTCTGGGCCGGGGTGTTTACCCTGTTTGAGTTGTCGGTTTACTCTGCCGATGCACCCTTGTACGATCAAGGGCTGATCTTGCTACCTCACTTAGCCACCCAGGGCTGGGGTATTGGTTCTGGCGGATCCATTGAGAATACCTTTCCCCTGATGGCCATTGGGGTGATTCACATCGTGGCAGCCGGTGTACTGGCAGGTGGAGCCTATTTTCACCGTAGCCGGATTGCTCCCAGCTTGGCTGCAGAAAGTGGGCGTTCAGGAAAGTTCGATTTTGATTGGGGTGACCCCAAGCAACTGGGTCTGATTCTGGGGCACCATCTGGCGATTCTGGGTTTAGGTGCCCTGCTCCTGGTGATCAAGGCCATGGCTTTTGGTGGCTTGTATGACTCCAACATTGGGGCGGTGCGTCTGGTGACTGACCCAACCCTCGATTTCGGCACAATTCTGAGTTACCGTACCCATCTGTTTGACGTCAACAACCTAGAAGATCTGGTCGGTGGCCATGTCTACGTGGCTGTGCTGCTGCTGCTGGGAGGCGCTTGGCATATCCTGGTTCCGCCTTTTAACTGGGTGCGGAGAACATTCCTTTTCTCTGGTGATGGTATTTTAGGCTATTCCCTGTTTGGTATTGCCCTGGCTGGTTTTGCCGCTTCATACTACTGCGGCTTTAATACACTGGCCTATCCTACTGAATTTTACGGTCCGACCCTGGCGCTGAAATCGGCTTTTCTGCCCTCTTACTTTGACCCCAATGGGGTTGTTGGTTCGGGATATTCAGCTCGCACTTGGTTGGCAAATTCCCACTTTTACTTGGCTTTTTTCTTCTTGCAGGGTGGCCTTTGGCATTATCAGCGGGCCATGGGATTTGATTTGAAGAAAACTCTATCGAATTGGCGTCAAAACATTACCGATGTCAGTGATGACAGCCTGGCTCTGGTTTACCAGAATCTGGCTCACCAAGAGCCTCGGCCGCAGTCGCAAGCCCTTTATGAAGGCCCCCAGGCTGAACCCAGCCCGTACCTGGTTGCAGAACAAGCCTTTGCTGACTTCGTCTATTGCCCTTCTCAAGGAATTGAGAAACCTAGTCTCGCCACGGTTAATGGCATTAGGGAAACGCTCTATCAGACCTGTTTCCAGGATCGTAAACAAACTTTCTATCAATCTTCGGCTCCAGTCGAAGGTAAGGCTGAGTTTGGCTATGGTGGTTATCAAGTCAGAATGTATGAACAGCCACTGGTGACCAAGGGTAACTTGAACTATCCTAAGCCCCTTGAACAAGTGGTCTACGAGCAGAGCCTGAGCCAGAGTCAAGGCTACAGCGCTCCCCCAAAAAGAGCTAAAGTAGTAAAGAAGCAAGCTCCGATTCCTGCTAAAGTTCAAGCTGATGTTGCTCAGGAAAGTTAAGATCACTGCTGTTCAGGTCAGTTGAATTCTTGTTCAGGTCATCTGATTGTGCTACTTGGCCCTTTTCCTGGGTCAAGTAGTTTTTTATGGCGCACGAAGCCTGAGCCGAAGCCATCCGCCCAGAGGGCACCGAGCACTGGGCAGATGGCAGGCGAGAATGTTGCGATCGTGAGACCGCGCATGCTCCTAATAGCCTGGATTGTTTTTGTTGTTGCGGTGGGTCTGAAGGTCTGGCGGCTTTCTTTGGTCTTAAGGCGCACACTCACCCCGGCGATGCAGGGCTGATTGAAAGTCTGATCAAGTCGCCCATCCTGGCCTGATCCCAGCCATTGTGAGCAGCTTGGCGATGTCGTGGGCCACCTCAGCCAGCCCAGCTCTCACCGAGTAGTGGCCGTGCAGCCCGAGCAGGTTGAGGGCCAGGGTCCTCAGCGTGGCCAGCACGGCAGCGCCGGGGCCGCCATAACGGTGTTCATCTTCATGGAGCTGGGTATCGCGGATCCAGTGCCAGCTTTCAATGCACCAGCGGTCCCTCACCAGTTGCAGCAGGGCTTTTGGCGTGGTGCGCAGGCTGGTGAGAAAAAGGTGCCGCTGGAGGGAGGGCTTGCCATGACGCTTGCCACTGACGACAAGTTCAACAATCCAGCTACTGCCGGGCCAGGCCTCGTTGATGAAGTCAGGAGCCTGTTTGGCCCTGAGTATCCAGGTGGTGTCGCGTCCATGGCTGCGTTCAGAAACCATTGCTGTGAGAGGGATCTTGCGGGAGTAGAGGAACTGCTCGCCGATCTGGCGATGCAGGGTCCTTTGGTTTGCTTTCACTGTGAGGAGGAAGTCGGCCCCCTGCTCCGTGAGCTGCCGAAAAACGGTTTCTGGGTATGAAGCGCGTCGGCCTGGATCAAGACGCCGTCGAGATCCATCGTGGCCAACAGCTCCCGCAGTACGGCACGCTCGTGAGATTCACGGGTGTCGTAGGTGGCCTGGGCAATGGCCACACCCAGGGTCTTGGAGTAGAGCGTCACCTGAGAAATGAACGCACCGCCGCCACCGTCGGTCTGGACAATCGAGCCGCGGAGTGTCTTGCCGTCGCACACGAGCTGATCAAGACCCATCGCACCACCTGGGATCTGGGCGAGCATCCACCCCTGCAGCTGCCGGCAGATCTCGGCCACATCAACCTGCAGGAACAGATAGCGGAAGGTGGAATCAGTGGGTGGCCGCCTGAGCTCAAGACCCAACGCCTGGTTCAGCGCAGCGTGATGGCGGAGGGCAAAGCGCTCCAGATCCCGCAGGCTCTGGCAGCCACTCAAGATCCCGAGGACCGCCACCAGGAGCAGAAACCACTGGGGGAAGCGCACCCCACGACGCATCCGTCCCTCTGGGATCGCCTGCAGAAAGCTGATCAGGTCGGCAGAGGCATTAGCAGGAGAGGGTTCTGGCAAAGAAGGGATCCATTCCCGCCGACCAAACCCAATGCTCGCAGCAACGCCAAGCTCGCTTGTGACAGACTTTCAATCAGCCCTGCCCGGCGATGGGCTTGGAGCAGTTCAGGCATTCCCTGGAGCGCCGTTGGGCTAGCAACCGGCAGGTGTCGTGATGGAGCAGCTGAACTGGGGATATGTCCAGTTGGGCCTTGTTGCTCTTGCCTTCGCGGGTTTGCAGGTCTGGTGGATCAGTAGCCTGATGAGACAACGAGACTTTGCCAAACCCATGACAGAACGAGACTTTCGCAAGTCCTTGGAGAATATCTGGGCGAAGAATCGGCCAAAGAATTAAAAAGCTAGCTGCATTGACACGCATACCTTCAGGGCCTAGGGATCTTTGCGAGTTTGTTGCGTTGGTGACGTTAAGTTATCTCGGTTAGCAGTTGAAAGTTGACAGTTGAAAGTAGGAAGATGACTGGTGACTGGTGACTGGCGGCTGATGCCCAATGGCTAATGCACAATGGTTAATACCCAATGGCTATTAAATTCTCCACTTGCAATAAACGGCGCCTAAAGCTGACAGGCACTGCTCGATCAATGTCATCTGATGATCAAAGCTATAAATCAAACTTACCAGACATTCTCAATCACATTCATGGCTTTGAGGTAGGCAGGAATGTCTGCATTGGCATCACCATCCTCTTGGTTGCTGTCATCGGGGATGGCCCGCCTGGCATTGTCAGCAATCACAGCATTGGCCAACAGTTCCAAAGATTCCGGCCGATCCAGATTCTGCAAGGCTTCTGAATAGCGGCGACTGTGGGAGGGGCGGACCGATTCCTGGCAATAGTTCGATAGCTCCCGGCTTTCGGTCATCACTTTGAAGGCGACGGCCTTGGTGTCGCTCTTGCCGAAAATCGCCATGTACAGAAGGTTTACCATCGAGGCGTCATGCACCTGGATGCCGTAATTGATCAGAATCTGGGGCCAGTAGCGCAGGGCCTTGAGGCCTTCAAGGCCTCCTTTTTTCACCCCAGCCTGCTCACACCAGTGCTCGAATTCATCCACATCATTGGGGCAGCGTCCCAGCCGCCGCATGCCCTCAGCCAGGATCTGGCCCGCCTGGAAGTTGCGGGTGGGCTTGCCGCACACCGGCAGCATCATGCTGCCGCGCACGTCAGCCACCATGGCCGTGAGCTGGGTGAAGGTATGGTCGCGAACTTTCTCCATGTCTCCACCACGGCTGAGGGTGGCTTCGATTCGTTGCACTCCGTAGCCCAGCTCGGTCAGTGGAAAGGGCTGGCGGCCATAGAGCCGTTGCCGGTCTTTCCGGCCCATGGAAACTGAGGACGCCTGGTCAAGACACTGGTCCAGCAGCAGGGTCAACAGGGTAGGCAAGATGCCGGTATTTTCGGCGTGATAGGCATAGCCAAAACCTGCAAATATGGATGAAATATTCTTGGCTGCTTTGATGTATTGCGCCTCCACGTTATGAACACCTGGTGACACCTGGATATTCGGTGATAGCCGGTCAAGCAGTCGGGCTCCGATCAAGGCCGTGATTGCATTGGGATGGCAGAAGTTGGCGGTGAAGCTGTCCACTGGATCCCGCAGGGCGCCGTGGCGGTGGAACCCGGAGAAGAACGCCAGGTTGGGCTGCCGCTCGCAGAGCACGTAGGAATCGTTGCGCAGGGGATCGTGGCTGAAGGACCCCGCCAGGCAGGCCAGCACCACATGCTCCCGGTCCAGCTCATGCCGAAGCTCGCAGGCCTCGTGCAGGTCTTGCTCAATGTGGTTGCTGTTGGCGCCCAGGACCACCAGATCGCAGAGCTCGATCAGGTCGCGCAGGGTGTACTCCTGCAGCTGACCTTCATGCTCGCGGCGCACCATCCGCTCCATCGTGGCCACGTGGGTCGGGTCCATGCCCGACAAATCCCGTGGTGAAAAGGCCCCGAACAGGGAGCGGCCTTGGCGTGGCGCCAGTAGCAAGCGGTCGCCGCCCCCATGCATGGCGCTGTTGTAGGCCAGGGACGCCGGGTAGAGGCCGATGCTGTAGTAACCCACCACGCCCTGCTCGAGGGCCAGGATCCTGCTGCTGATGCTGGCCTGGTCAAGGGAGTCGGCGAAGAAGCTGTTCTGCATCGGCTGGGGCTGATCGGCGGCTTCGGACCACGCCTTCATACTGCTTCCAGCGCAGGTGTGCCCGTAGCGGACGAGCTGCTGGCTGGACGTGGGCTTTATCTGATTCTGTGGACCCCCAACGATTAAGCAAACCCGTCCAGCCGCCCTTACCCTCATTCGATTGCTTGTATTACTGCCGTAATACGGCTGCAATGAGACCAGGCCCTGAGCTGCTACGGCGGCAATCCACCAGCCCCGCAGCCCTGGCGCCTGCGCCTCTTTTTCCTGGTGCACAGCGGGGCTTTGGTGTCCACCTGGCCTGTTCTCACTGAGGTCTGCCATCTGATCCCAGCCGATGTGGCCCCTCGCTTTCTGAGCTGGGTCTCACTCGGTGGCCTGAGCGTTGCCGAGCTCAGTGGGGCGGCCCTGGAGTTGATGGCCAGCTGGATGCGGCAGTACGGCGATCTGCCGATGGATCTGGCCGATGCCTCGCTGCACTGGTTGGCCCATGAGCACGGGCTCCGCCGCATTGCCACCCTCGATCGACGTGATTTCGGCCTCTACCGACTGCCTGGTGGAGAGGGCCTGGAAAACTTCCTGGCGACTTGAGCCTCTCGATCTGACTGGCGCGAGTCTCCGGATTGATCAAATCCACGATCGAGCGGGCCCCTCACCCACATCACCGCCAAACCGGCGTACCGCCGGCTCCTCGGCGGCTCCGCAGAGGCCGCTGCCGTTGATGTTCAGAAATGGCATGCCCTGAGTCAACCCGGCCCGCAAGGCAACTGCTGGTGGCGGACAACCGCTACGGCTTCAGCACCCGGCTCACGCCCGCAACCAGTGCCTTGCTGCCCGAGGTGCTGGTGCGGCGATGCATGAACTGGCGCTGATGGAGGAAGTGCACCGCATCGCCCTGGAGGCGGCGGCGGCCCAGGGGGGCCGGCGGATTCACGCCGTGAAGCTCCGGGTGGGTCGGCTCGCGGGTGCGGACTCAGCTGCCCTCGGCTTCGCCTTCGAGGTGGTGATGGCGGGTGGAATCAGCAAAGGGGCAACGCTGGAGCTGGAGCTGGTGCCCAGTGTGTGTGGGTGCGCAATATGTGGAGAGAACCTTGAGCCGATGAATGTGATCTAAGCCTGTCCAAACTGCGTCTGCCTGTCGGCGGATGTGCTGGCGGGGAGGGAGCTGGAGTTGAAGGGGTTGGAGGCTTTCATTTTGCATGTTCGTTTCCGACGGCCTTTCGGATCAAGAAACGTTTCAGTCACTGCCCTGATTACGGAGAGCGTCGAGCCTGGGGATGGCTCCTGTGAATGTCAGCAAAGATGCCCGTGTTGCCCAACACTCTCACGCTTGGCGATGGCTTACGCGAGGCCTTGCGCCATGGCGCGTGCTGTTGTCTGCTCGCGGCGATGGCAGCCGCCTCGATGGCGAGCAAGGCGGTGGCCGGTGAGGTTGAAGCGATGGCCCTGCTCAAGGGGATGACCACCTACGTGGCCGCACAGAGGGAGCTGTCGTTCCGCTACGACTCCGACTTGGAAGTTGTCACGAGCGACAAACAGAGGCTCACCCTTGCCAGTTCAGGCTCAGTCTCGCTCGCTCGCCCGGGAAAAATTCGCGCCACGCGCTCCAGTGGGTTCGTTGACATCGAATCTATATTCGATGGTTCGACCTTCACGCTCCTTGGCAAGGATCAGAACGTCTACATGCAGATCCCGATTGCAGGTTCAATTGAGGTGTTGGTGGATGAGCTCAAGGACAAATACCAAAGGCCACTGCCGGCTGCCGACCTGCTGCTGCCGAAGGCTTATGCAGCATTGACGAACGAAGTGATTGATGTCAAGGACCTTGGCAGCGGGGTAATCGGTGGCGTGGAATGCGATCATCTCGCCTTCCGTAAACAGGATGTGGATTATCAGATCTGGATCGCCCAGGGAGATCGGCCCTATCCCTGCCGTTACGTGATCACAGCCAAGGAGGTTCTCGGTTCTCCGCAATACAGTGTCCAGATCAGCGACTGGAAAACAGGCGCCGGTGCTGTCGGGCAGGACTTCACTTTCCTGCCGCCTGAAGGGGCCAGATCCATCACCCTCAAGGAACTGAAGGCGATGAAAGACATGGGTGAGCTACCCAGTAATTTTGTTCGTGAAGACAACCAATGACCATCATGAAAAAGCACGCCACCGCCTTGATCCTTGCCCTTGGACTCGTTGGCACAGCCCTGACACCGAGCTGGTCATCAGCGGTCATCAACGCACTCGTTACTCCGGCGCAGGCACGCGTGGGCCGGCCGCTCACGCCCGTCAGCGTGGCGGGAGTGGGTCGCCGCACCGTGCGTCGCTGTGCCGTCGGCATCTACGACTGCTGATCCACACGGCCTAAAAAGCACGGGGTGACACACGCCGAGACAGCGAGCGAAGCCAGGGATGCATGAAGGTCAAATGAGCCGGTCAGTAGCAAGAACTCGGTTCAAGCGATTAGCCGGACTTGCTGCAGTGGTAGCAGCCAGTCTAATTGCATATGCCACCTACCATCATCTAATGAGTGGGGGTGACACAGAGTCTGTGCCAATCTCGGTCTTCGTGGGCTTGGCGGCAATAGTGGGCTCGGCTGTCAATCAGCCCTTTCGCACTGATGACGGGAGCATGGATTATGCCTCGCAGGCATTATATTTTGCCTGGAAGTGCTCAGTGGCGGCTGCATTCGCATTGGTATTGTACTTGGTCTTTATGGGTGGAATCATAAGTGGTGGTCTGTTTCCAGAGTTTCCAAATCGTACTGAAGGCTATAATGGTATCCGATGTTTTGTCCTGAATGTAAACCCCGGCACCAACGCAGATTTCGCCAAGCTGCTGGCCTGGTCATTTGTAGCAGGCTTTTCAGAGAAATTTGTACCCAACCTTATTGCTAAGCTGGAAGGTCAGAGCCGAGCCTATGCTAAAGACAATCCATCAGCTGAAGAATAGCTTAATCGCGTCAATCAGCCATCAAAAAGGTTGACTATCTAGTGAGCACCTCGCAATATTGTCATTATCGAGGGAGCCTTGAGAAGCCATGATTTGGTCCTCTGCACGTGCAGATTCGCCTGATGGCTGACATCCATGACTGCAAGGCGGGACGATTATCTAGTTAGCTGATGATCGGGCAGCCAGCGACAGCCTTGAGGAGCAGTACAGGTCATGCAGCAAGTTGTATGTCAGGTCGCGAAGTCCTCACCAAGCTTTTGTTCTGGCAAGTCCAATCCTCCTTGTCAGCTCGCCGCGCATGTAGGAGACTCTGGAAAACCGAGCCTCATCGCGGCATAATGGACCTGTGATCACCGTTCAGTATTGAGTTGACGGCCGGCAAGCAGCTTGACTTCACGGATTATGAGCAGATGATGGTTTAGAAGCACACCCCTACCGAGGCCAGAGGCCGAGCGTGGCGGAGCCACTGGCGGGTGAAGTTCCTGTCTGAGATTGAAGAGGTGCTGCCTTGGCAAGCATTGATTGACCTGATTGAGTCCAGCTACCCCAAGACGAGCAAGAAGGGCGGCCTCGAAGCCCACGCGCTGGAAACGCACCTATCGCCGGCTGGAGATCACCAGAGCCAAACTGCTCCCGGGCGAGCAGGTGCCATTGCTCAAGAACCGACGGGAGTTCACAGCCGGGATGAGGCCCTCAAGCTGTGGGCCACCAGGCGTCAGGAGGGCTGGAGACCCTGCAAGCCCCAGTGGTGATGTCGATTTTTCAGTCAGCACGTTTTGCCTACTGACACCGCCGCCCACCCCACACATGGACGGGATGCCTGGAATGGCGACCCCAACCGGAGTCGACCCTGCCCATGTCGGCCACGCACATGATGTGGGCCCGGCCGGCTCCACCTACGACCTGCGCTTCATCGACGGCATGCGGATGATGGGCGATGGGCCCACCAAGGAGAATCGGGTTGTAATCCTTGCCCAGCGGGCCGAGATCATCGAACTGCGCCGGATGCTGGCCGTGGATGGACTGCGTAAGCCGGCGTACCACAAGTACGACGCTCTTTTCGCGCTCTGAGCAGCCGCTGGCCTGCAGCCCCCTTGACTCTCCTCTCCACTGGAGACCTTATGGTTTGAATGATTGGTATGTCCGGTGTGATGTTCAACCAGAAAATCGATCCCAATCGTCCCCCTCAACACCGCTGGTCAGGGGTCCACCGTCGCGGTCTTCTACTCGCCACGGTGCTGGCTGTGATGACCGTCGCCGGTCTTGGAACCTGGTACGCGCAGCCCACCGCTCGGCCATCAATTGCTGAGCAGACCAATCTGAGCGTTTCTGAGGGAAAGAGCCAGCAGGTGACGGCCTACCGCTCAGCGAGCTGCGGCTGCTGCAAGGGTTGGCTGGACCATCTGCGCGCCGAGGGGTTCAGCGTGGTTAATCACGTGGTGGAAAATCTCGAAGAGATCAAGGTCAGTCATGGAGTTCCTGGGGATCTGGCGTCCTGCCACACCGCCACCCTGGCGGGATACGTGATCGAGGGTCATGTTCCTGCTGAGGCCATCCACCAGTTGCTGCGCCAGCGGCCGGCAGTGGCGGGCCTCGCCGTGCCGGGGATGCCCTTCGGTTCGCCGGGTATGGAGTCAGCGTTGCGCAGTGAGTCCTACACAGTCTTCTCCTTCACCCGCGACGGATCGTTTACGCCCTTCTTCCACGTGAAGGCATAAAGATGGCGATGGATTTCCATTTTGGCCGCCGCTCTTTCCTTGGCCTCGCGGCAGGGGCCTCCGCCTCCGTCGCGGGCGCGGCCCTGCTGGGGCGCTCCGCCCCCATGGCGTCCGGCCCATCACGTGTTCGCTCCAGCGGCGGGCGGCTGGAGATGGATCTGGTGGCGGCGGAAACGGCCGTGACGATTGCCAATGCCCCCCGAATGGCACTCACTTACAACGGCCTGCTGCCCGGCCCGCTGCTGGAGGCTGAACCCGGCGACGCCGTGCGGATCAGGTTGCACAACCGCCTGAATCGTCCCACCAATCTTCACTACCACGGCCTGCATATTTCTCCCAGCGGCAACGCGGACAACGTCTTCTTGAGCGTGGCCCCGGGGGCCAGCCAGACCTACGACTTCAGCCTGCCCGCCGACCACCCTGCCGGCACCTTCTATTACCACCCTCACCGCCACGGAAGCGTGGCTGATCAGGTGTTCGGTGGCCTGGGTGGTGTGCTGATCGTGCGGGGTGCCCTTGATCGCATCCCCGAGGTGCAAGCAGCCCAGGAGCAGGTGGTTTTCCTCAAGGATCTCCCTGGTGATGGGGATTTCGGCTCGATGGGCATGGGGATGATGCTGGGACGGGAGGGAGCGGTGCTCACCGTCAACGGCCAGGTGAATCCTGCGCTCTCGATCCCAGCTGGCGGCCTGCTGCGGCTGCGGATTGTGAACGGATCCAATGCCCGCTTCTGGCGGCTGGCCCTGGAGGACCATCCGTTCAACCTGATCGCCACCGATGGCGGTGCCCTTGAAACTCCGGTGCAGCTAGACGAGCTGCTGCTGGCCCCCGGCGAGCGGGCTGAGGTGCTGGTGCGAGGCGACCAGCAGGGCGGCCGCTACCGGCTGCTGAACCTTCCCTATGCCCGCGGCTCTGGCGGAATGATGGGCGGCATGGGCCGAAGCAGAGGAATGGGAATGGGAATGGGAATGGGCCGAGGCATGGGAATGGGCCGGGGTTCTGCCCAACAGGGGCCGGTGCCTGTCGCCACCCTGGCCTATGAGGGATCTGTGGCGACCCTGCCGTTACCGGAGCGCCTGTTGCCGGTTGTTCCCCTGCCGGAGCCGGTGCGCACCCGCCGCTTCCTGCTCAACCACGGCATGGCCCCGGGCATGGGCATGGTGTTCCTGATCAACGGCCGCGCCTACGAACACGGCAGGATCGATACACGAGTGCAACTCGGAGACACCGAAGAATGGGAACTGGTGAACGACGGGGTCATGGATCACCCTTTCCACGTTCATGTCAACCCGTTTCAGGTGATCAGTCGCAACGGCACTCCGGAATCCTATCGGGCCTGGAAAGATGTGGTGTTAGTCCGAGCGGGGGAGACCGTGCGGATCCGCACTCGCTTCGACGATTTCACCGGACTCACCGTCTACCACTGCCACATCCTTGATCACGAGGAGCTGGGGATGATGGGAACCCTGGAGATTGCCGCTTAGTTCACCTCCATCACACCGCGCACCATGTTCATGCCGCAATGAAAGGGATCGATCCCCGGCGGGGTAGCCGGTAGCTCCAGGCTGGTGGTGGTGGCATTCAGAGCTAGATCGAGGCTTTTGTGGAAGTCGTGAAAGATCACCTGGGCCATACAGCTGGGGCGTGGGTCGTCAGGTCTCGCCCTTGGCAGGCGAGCAACACCGGCTCAGAAATCGCGGGAAGCGGTATAGCCACTGAGATCAGCGGGAGTGTTCACGGGCTTGACGCCCGAATCCAAAACCCCCTTGATCTGCCAGCTGGGATAGCCCTAAGCCCCCTGCTGCTTAAAGGGCGAGGCCTGGCTGTTAACGCCGTCCTCCGCACATTCGATCACCAGCGCTTGGCGGTGATCGAGCCGGTAGCGATCATGCCGATCGTGGCGAGCGCGGCCAAGGTGAGCTTCACCCAGGCTGAGAGAAGGCTGGAGAGGCTGCCATTGAAAAGCCTGAAGTGGCTACAGGGTCAAGGGCCTAATGTCCCCAACAAGGGGTTGCCACCTACCGGGGAGGGAGGATCGATGCAGATTGGCGAGTTGGCACGGGGCACCGGGGTGAAGATCGAAACCATCCGCTATTACGAACGGGAGCACTTGCTGACGGTGCCGCAGCGTACAGATGGCAATTATCGTCTTTATTCGCCGCAGCATGTGGAGCAGTTGCGTTTCATCCGCTTCTGCCGCAGCCTTGACATGAGCCTGGAGGAGGTCCGCGTCTTGATCGGGGCGCGGGACGCACCAGCCGGAAGCTGCCGGACCGTAAACGCCTTGCTCGACGAAAAGATGGCCGAGGTTGATGCGCGGGTTGATGAACTGCGCCAGCTTCAGAATCAGTTGCGGAATCTCAGAGGTCTTTGTCCGCAATCTGATGAGGTGAAGACCTGTGGCATTCTCGTGGAGTTGAACCGTTCGGCTCGAATCAACAAGGCCCAGATCTGATTGTTTCCGCCCTGGCTCAAACTCTGAGCCGCTCAACCATGGGTTTGCGAAGCAGGCGAAGACCATTGGCGATCACGATCAGACTGGTGCCCATGTCAGCAAAAACCGCCATCCACATCGTGGCATTGCCGGCCACGGTGAGAACCAGGAAGAGGGCCTTGATTCCCAGCGCCAGCACAATGTTCTGACGCAGGATGGTGAATGTGCGGCGAGAAAGTGCGATCGTTTCCGGTACGCGCATCAGGTCGTCGTTCATGATCACCACATCAGCCGCTTCGATGGCGATATGGGTGCCCGCGGCCCCCATCGCGAAGCCGATGTCCGCCTGGGCAAGAGCCGGCGCATCGTTGATGCCATCGCCGGCCATGGCTGCGAATCCGTAGCGAGCCTGCAGATTGGCCACCGCTTCGAGCTTGTCTTGAGGCAGCAGATTGCTCCTAACCTCCTCAATCCCTGAAACGGCCGCGATCGCAGCCGCGGTGGCTTCGTTGTCACCCGTGAGCATCACCGGAGTGACACCCAGGCTGCGCAGGGCCTTCATGGCAGCCGCTGAGCTGGGCCGAACGGTGTCAGCGACAGCGATCAGAGCGAGTACGCCGGTTTCATCGGCCAACAAACTGAGCGATCTACCCTGGCGCTCGTGCACCCGCATCACAGCTTCCAGTTCGCTGGAGCAGAGCCCCAGCTCCTCGATCCAGCGGTGATTGGCCAGCATCAGCGGCCGCCCGGCGATCATGCCGCGCACCCCCCGCCCGTGCAGGGCCTCGAAGGCCTCCACGCTCAGACGTTCACCCTCCAGGCTTGTGGCAATCGCTCTCGACACTGGATGGTCGGAGCGATCGGCCAGGCTGCTGGCCAGCTGTTGGAGCGCGCCGGCGTCGGCATCCGCCTGATGAGAGGAGAAGGCCACCAGCTTGGGTTGGCCCAGGGTGATCGTGCCGGTCTTGTCGAGAGCCAGCACCTTGATCTTGCGGGCCTCCTCGATGTACAGGCCTCCCTTGATGATGATGCCGCGACGGGCGGCGGCGGCCAGTCCACTCACCACGGTGACTGGGGTGGCAATCACCAGCGCACAGGGACAGGCGATCACCAGCAGCACCAGGGCCTTGTAGATCGCCTGGGGTGGCGTGAATCCGAGCAAAGCTGGCGTCAGCAGGGCAACAGCCAGGGCGAAGACGAAGACGGCCGGGGTGTAGCGCGCCGCGAAGCGATCGACGAAGCGTTGGATCGGAGCACGGGAAGCCTGGGCTTCCTCCACGGCCTTGATGATCTGCGCCAGCGTGCTGTGGGAGGCGGGCGCCGTCACCCGGATCTCGAGGGCGCCGCTCTGGTTGATCGTGCCGGCAAAAACCTCATCGCCGCTGACCTTGTCAACCGGCAGGCTTTCGCCGGTGATCGGAGCCTGGTTCACCGCACTCTCGCCGCTAAGCACCGTGCCATCGAGCGGCAGACGTTCGCCCGGGCGGACACGCACCACGTCTCCGATGGCCACAGCAGTGGCTGACACCCGTTGCCAGCGACCATCGGGTTTCTGGATCTCCGCCTGATCAGGGGCCATCGCCATCAGGCTGGTGATCGCCTGGCGAGCCCGCTCCACCGCCCGCGCTTCAATCGCCTCGGCCACGGCGTAGAGCGCCATCACCATGGCAGCTTCCGGGAAACGGCCGATCAGGAAAGCGCCCGTGACCGCCACGCTCATCAGTGCATTGATGTTGAGCCGGCCCTGGCGCAGGGCGGCCAGGCCCTTGCGAAACACGGAGAAGCCCGCCAGGGCGATTGCGGCAATCGCCATCCCGCCTTCCAGCAGTTCATGACCCGGGAATGCGGGAATGACCAGATGCAGCAGCTCTGCCGTAATCGCCAGCAGCAAGGAACTTCCCAGGCGGAGCTGTTCACGGCGCCGTTCGGCGCGGGTCTGGGCGGCGGACGGCCGGTGATCGGGGCTGATCGGCTCCGGGTTGAACCCCAGCACGCGGATCGCGGCGAGCGCGGAGCTGAGCGCGGCTGTTTCGGCATCGATCGCCAGAACCCGCTCGGCCAGCAGGAACCTCAGGCCTCGGATGCCGTCGAGTCCTGAGAGGGCATGGCGAATCTCGGTTTCTTCGGTGGCGCAATCCATGGCGCTGATCCGAAACAAGCGTTCGGTAGCGGCGGCCGGCTGCGGGGCTGGGATGGCTTCGGCCGTCTGCCCGCTGGTTCCGCTGCTGCAGCAAGGATCCGCCATGGTGATGTCATCCAGACATCATCAAACAGCCTGTAGTCACTTCAGGGTCAAGGGTCTGGGGGCACTCCTGATCTCGCAGCGGTTGCATTAGCCCTTCCCTGCAAGCCTGAAACCAGGCTTGCAGCCCTACAGTTGTGCCTTTGGCTACACAACTGATGGCCTGGCGCCGGGTCCAGGAGCAGTGCATACGCGGCCGGGCCTTCCAGCCACGCTTTAAGACCCACGATGTGATGGCGTCCTGGTTAGGCGGCCTGCTGGCCATCTCAGCTCTGAGCTTGATCAGCTCCTGGAGCCACTACGCCCTTGTGGTCGCACCCTTCGGGGCTTCCACCGTGCTGTTGTTCGGCCATCCCAGCAGCCCCCTAGCCCAGCCGCGCAACATCGTGTTAGGCAACACCATGGCGACGGCAGTCAGTTTGGTGTGTGTGGCAACCCTGGGCAGTACCCCTTGGGCGATGGGGCTGGCGGTTGGGCTCACCATTGCCCTTGGACAGCTGCTGCGCTGACTGCATCCGCCTGCCGGTGCTGTGGCCTTGCTGTGCGTTCTGCTCAAAGCCCAGCCCGGATTTGTGGTGATGCCGATGCTGACGGGTTCCCTGCTGTTGACGTTGATGGCGTTGCTGTTCAGCCGTCTGAGGCTCCTTGATGAGCCTTATCCCCACCACTGGTTTTGACCAGGTGGCTCAGGTGGTGCAGATCGCAGGGTGCGACTGGCTACGGCTCCGACTCAGGCGCCAGGACCGCAAGGGCCCACGACGCGGTGGCCTTACCTGGTGGCAGGCCACCCATGCATTGTCCTCAGCGCGCAGCGCGTCACGTTTGTTGAAATCGAGTGCGCTGTAAAGCAAGTTGATCACTCGATCGATGCTGAGATCGAGTGCAGCCACCTCCTGCCAGAGCCGCTCGGCTGCTGTCTGATTGGCACGAACGAACTGGGCATCGACCAGTTGCTGAACCACCAAGATCACAAGAGCCTGTTCCTTGTTGGCAACGCACGTAGTTGACCCCATTGGTGTTCAGTGTGAACATATTGATTACCCTAACCCTGTTCGACAGGGTGGCCTGGAGCTACGGCTGGCCAGGCACGGAACAGGCTCAGAAAATTGATCAAAAGCCACTGGAGGAGGCCCTAACCCATGCCCACCATCCATTGCACGACTGTTTGAAGAACTCAGGATCGACTACTGCTGTGGTGGTCAGCTCACGCTGGCGGAGGTCTGTTCCTGGAGGCCGGGGAGGATTCCTCCAGCTTCCACTGCGGATCCGTGGCGGCGCCGATCCAGCAGATGGAGCTGGAGCACAGCGAGGTTGGAGCGGTGCTAAGCCGCCAGCGGGAGCTCTCAGACGACTGCAATACCCCGGAGTGGGGCTGCAACTCTTGTCGCGCCCTGATGGATGGCTTGCTGCAGTTCAAAATCGACCTGCACCAGCACGTGTACAAAGAGAACAACGTGTTGTTCCCGCGGGCAGTCGCCCTGAAACAAGAGCGTCAATCATCCTGAACAGAGCGAGTGCTAAGGGGTTTCGTCCATGGCCATCACTCCCTGGTAGCAGCCGGGGTGCTGCATCCCCCGTGCTCACCGCTGTCAGGGTTGGCCCGATGACATGACGCGCCAGCGGGGCTGGTGTCCGGAGGTGAGATGAGCAACCGGCGGCCAGCCGCGGCGCGGCTCGGGTGGAGGGACACCTGGGTGGTGGGGGTGCTGCCCGATGAAGGGAGCGGTGGCCACAGGCAGAACACAGCAGACCTGGATCTGGCCCTGTTCACCGGCATGGGTAAGGCCCGCAACGTGATCAATGTGCTGAGCGCTGATTTGGTGGTGGTCTGCGGCGGTGGTGGCCGCTGATTCTGCTGGCGGTGCCGGCCCTCTGGAACGACTTCTTCTGCTCGCTAGCCGCCGAGGTGGAGAGCGAGAGCAACGTGCAGGAGTGCTGTCGGTTGATCGAGGCCAGACTGCGAAAAGCATGAGCCGACCATCGTCCCGTGTCCCACTGACCCCGCAGGAGGGTTGGCTGAGCGACGGCCGCTAGGTTCTGTGCTTCCGCCCAACCCGCTGGGAGCGCACCTACCAACGCCTGGAGATCACCAGCGGTGAGCTGCTGCCAGGCGAGCAGGTGCCTTTGCTCAAGAACCGACGGGAGATCAGTCGTCAGGAGGCCCTGAAGCTCTGGGAGGAGAAACGCAAGGCGGGCTGGGCGCCCTGCAGCCCCCAGTGGTGATCACCACCACAGCACAAACCGATCGACTCCCACCAAGCTGAGCTCAGAATTGATGACCACCTTCTTGCCGATCAGCAGCAGCCACCAGCCACGGCGTTATCGCCTGGTGGATCACCACGGCCAACCTCACCTTGAGCTCGATGAGCACTTCGAGTCGATCGAGGAGGCCTGGGCCTTCGCCACCAACTGGTGGCAGCAGCGAAAGCCCACCGGCGATCCGGCTGCTCAAGTTGGCCTTGGCCTGGAGGTGAGCACCGAGAGCGGCAGCTGGCGCACCCTTCGCCCCCCGAAGGGCTGAAGCCTGCAAAGGTGAGGCCACAAGCCACTTCTGCCCTGGCACGCCAGTCCCCGTCAGATCAGACCCAAGCCAGCCCGCAACCCACCGAGGTGCTGGCAGGCTCAATCGAGCGCGTCACCTTCCACAACGCCGAGAACGGCTTCTGCGTGCTGCGCATCAAGGCCCGTGGCCACCGCGACCTGGTGACGGTGGTGGGTCACGCCGCCGAAATCAGCGCCGGCGAATGGGTGACGGTCAGCGGCACCTGGGTGAACAGCCGGGAGCACGGCCAGCAGTTCAAGGCCTCCTTCCTCAGGGCCTCCGCTCCGACCACCGCCGAGGGCATCGAGAAGTACCTCGGCTCGGGAATGATCCGCGGCATCGGCCCGATCTATGCCAGCAAGCTCGTGGCCGTGTTCGGCGATCAGGTGTTCGAGGTGATCGAGCAGGCCCCTGAGCGCCTACGAGAGGTGCCGGGCATCGGCCCGGTGCGGGGCCAGCGGATCAGCCAGGCCTGGGCGGATCAAAAGGTGGTGCGCGAAATCATGGTGTTCCTGCACAGCCATGGCGTCGGCACCGCCCGGGCGGTGCGGATCTTCAAGACGTATGGCAATGACGCCGTGCAGGTGATGGCGGAGAACCCTTACCGATTGGCCCGCGACATCCGTGGCATCGGCTTCCGCACCGCTGATGCGATCGCTGCGCGACTGGGTATCGAACCTGAGGCGATGATCCGCCTGCGGGCCGGCGTTAATTACGCCCTGCTGGAGGCCAGCGGTGAGGGCCACTGCGGCCTGCCCAGCGCCGAGCTGCTCAAGCTCGCCGGAGATTTGCTGGCCGTCGAGCGGCCCAGTGGGCCGGTTGAGGAGAGCGGCGCCACCTCTCGGGTGCCGATGGAGCCAGGGCTGATCCAGAGCGCCCTGGATCTGGAACTCGCCGAGGGTTCCGTCGTTGCGGACGTCCTGGCCGGTGAACCGGCGATCTTCCTTGCCAATTTGCACCGCGATGAGCGCCGCATCGCGGCGTTCCTTCAGGCGCTGGTGGTGGGCTGCCCGCCCTGGGGAAGCATCGAGGCCGCCATTGCCATCCCCTGGGTGGAGCAACGCCTGGGCCTGGAGCTCGCTGCCAGCCAGAAGGCAGCGGTGGAGCAGGCCCTCTCCAGCAAGGTGCTGGTGATCACCGGCGGGCCGGGGGTGGGCAAGACCACCTTGATCAACGCCATCCTGCGCATCCTGGCGGCCAAGCGGCTGCGAATTCTGCTCTGCGCCCCTACCGGCCGGGCCGCCAAGCGGATGGGCGAAACCACCGGGCTTGAGGCCAAAACCATCCACCGGTTGCTGGAGTTCGACCCGGCGGCCTTTGGCTTCAAGCGCAATGCCGAGCTGCCGCTGGAGTGCGATCTGCTGGTGGTGGATGAGACCTCGATGGTGGATGTGCCGTTGATGGCCTCCCTGCTGGACGCCCTCCCACCAGAGGCGGCCTTGCTGCTGGTGGGTGATGTGGATCAGCTGCCCTCGGTGGGGCCCGGCCAGGTGCTGGCCGATCTGATCAACAGCGGCGCGCTGCCGGTGGCCCGGCTCACGGAGGTGTTCCGCCAGGCGGCCAGCAGCCGCATCATCACCGCCGCCCACGCCATCAATGCCGGCACCATCCCCGATCTACGGCCGCCGCCGGCTGAGACCACCACCGACTTCTATTTCCTACCTGCCGACTCGCCCGAGCAGGCGGTGGCCTTGATCCTCAAGGTGGTGGGCGAACGCATCCCGGCGCGCTTTGGCCTCGATCCGATCGCCCAGGTGCAGGTGCTGTGCCCGATGGCGCGCGGTGGTTGTGGCTCCCGCTCGCTCAACATCGAGCTGCAGCAATTGCTCAACCCCGACCCCACCGAGCAGGTGGAGCGCTTTGGCTGGCGCTTTGCGCCGGCCGACAAGGTGATGCAGGTGGCCAACGACTACGAGAAGGAGGTGTTCAACGGCGATGTGGGCACGGTGGAAACGATCGATGCCGATGCCAGCGAACTGACGGTGCGTTACCCCTCCGGGGAAGCCGGGGGCTTTGACGGCCGCGAGGTGACCTACGGCTGGGGCGAGCTCGACAACCTGGTGCCTGCCTACGCCTGCACGATCCACAAGAGCCAGGGCAGCGAATACCCCGCCGTGGTGATCCCCCTGCTCACCCAGCACTACGCGATGCTGCAGCGCAATCTGGTGTACACCGGCATCACCCGTGGCAAGCAGCTGGTGGTGCTGGTGGGGCAGAAGAAAGCACTGGCGATGGCGGTGAAGAACCACCTAAGCCGCCGGCGTTACACCAAGTTGGCGGAGTGGCTCGGCTGAGCAGTGGCAATGGAATCAATGTCGGATTCAGTTGTGCCCTGGTTTGCGCAGCTCAGCATCACTCCTTGACAGGAGGCAATCGACTCGCGCAGAACTCCAGCACATTGAAGCAGGTGTTCAGAAAGCCAGCCGCAACGGCCACGTCCACCGCCACGCCTTTGTACAAATTCGCTCGTATCAGCCTGCAGTCGACCAGACCCTCGTCCACGTACCAGCCGCCTTGGTGCTCGATTCGCCCATCGGGCAGGAAGCTGTTGGGTACGTAACTACGGAACTCCTCCAGCCAGAGGGTGGTGGGCAGGTTCGTGGCCATCTCACAGATCTGCGACAGCAGCGGATTACCAACCAGTGGCGGCAGACCCGATAGGGCGGGCAGCGCCCTGTGGACGCTCGAGGCCACGCGTAACAGGCAAGTCAGGGCTGCATCAGCTTGCCTGAGCGGTTCATCCGGCCGAGCCAGCACTGCCTGGATCCGCTGCCAGGTCCGTACCGCCCCATCGAGCGCAAGATCGCCCCGCAGCTGACACAGCCGCTCCTGGTTCGCCGGACTGTCGAACCGCCCGGGGAGTTGCAGCGTTTCCTCGGGATTCTCAGGCCAGGGGAGCGCCAGCAGCCAGGCGATCGGCTCGAGCTTCTGGTAAATCCAGTCGTTGGCTTCCTGATGGGTCTCAGCCTTACGTTCGTCGAAGTCCTGCAGCGGCCGGGTGAGCTCGTCGAGCCGGTGATCCGGGTCCGAGTCCGGCCCGGGTGCCAGCTCGAAGATCAGGTTGCGCAGCAGAAAGGTGTTGGGTTCACCGCCACCGAACTTCTGGTACTTGTAATTCAGGTACTGATAAGTGAGGTTGCGGGTGCGCTTTAGGTAGCCGTTGAAGGCCGGTAGCACCTGCGCCGTGCGCCGCCGCGTCCAGAGCAGGGCGGCGCACGCCAGCAGCGGCACGCTCACGCCAGCGGCGCCCTGGGCTCCGGCAGGATTCGGCACCAGACCCAGCTGGCGCAGCGGCAGCGCCAGGGCAGGGCTGCGGCGTATCCAGCCCAGCAATGGTTGCCGCAGGATGGGCAGCTTGCGCACGATCCAGACAGCCACGGCCGGCGGCAGAGCCAACAGTGTCAGCAGCGGCAGCAGGGCGCCGCCTACACCACTGAGCAAAGCCCAGGTCCAGCGGCGGGCGGCGAGCAGCCCACCGCGGCGGCGATGAGACTCATTCGCTTTCGGGGCTTCCTGCGGTGGTTTCTGGCTGGCCGGATCCAGCGCCTTGTTCGCCGGCTGAATGTTGTCCACATCAGTGGCCAGAACGTAGATCCGGCCACGCTTGTCATGGGGTGTGCGGGCCCGTTCGGCGTCACCCAGATGGGGCTCGATCCCCAGCAGGATTGCCTCCTCCAGCCGCAGCGACTGGATCGTGATCTCCACGCTGGCCAGTCCGAGGTTGTCGTACAGGCCCCCGTCCATCAGCGCTACCGCATCGGCACCGCCGCACAGGCGCCTGGTCACCGCCCGGATCTCCCCGTCTTCCTCTGGGAGGCGTAGGAAATCGTCAGGGAAGATGAGCGGCTCGAAGCCACCGGGAAAGCAGAAGGATGCCGCCACGCAATCGGCGATCCGCAGGCCGGCGGCCACGATCTGGGCTGGATCCTCCACCTTGGCGACGGTCGGAATGCGGAAGCGATTCACCACATAGGCAGAACCGTTGCGGGGGTGCCGCATCACCCCGAAGCGGAACAGATCCAGCGAGGTGAGATCGGCTGCATTGAAGTACACGTGATCGGGCGCACAGTCGCTATGTACCAGCAGGGCGTGGATCGCCTCGTGGCCCAACGTTTCAGGACAGCCTTGTTCTTTCAGCAGGGCCTGAACCTCCTCGGCGGCGCTGCGAATCAGCTTCTGGCCTGGGCCCAGCGGGATCGGCAGCAGGTCAGCCACAAGGCGGTCCCCCAGGCGCCCGTCATGGAGGAAGGCGAGGAAGGGAAGGAGGAACCTTTGCTGGAACCCATCGTCTCGCCAGGCCTCCAGGGTCCGCTGCGGGTCTTCGACATCGTGCAGGAACCCGGCCTTGGCGCAAAGGTAGAAGCCCCCCACCAGCGATCCGCCTGACACGGTGGAAAGCACCGCCACCCGCTCCATGAGCCCCAGCTCCTGCAGCAGGGCAATCGTGCCGAGCCCGAAGGCGGCGGCCCGGTGACCGCCGCCTGAGATCGATAGGGCCAGCTTGGTGGGGCTCTCCAGGGGCATTGCTCCGGAACCAGTTGGCCTCAGCCTGGCATCGATCCGCCGCCCCTCAGCAGTAGATCAATTGTCCCCTTCTTTCTCCGATAGGAGGGCCTGGAACTCTGGGTCGAGCTGCCGTTCCTCCTTGCCGGCGGCCTGGCGCCAGTTCCGGTTGGGGCGGGGCGTCATGAAGCAGGGCAGGTCGATCTTTCTATGAATCAAAGCCCTCGACCAACTCATCGCGAGCCCTAGAGCTGCAACTGGCCCTAGCCCTTGGCATCTGCGGAGCAGTAGGGCGACCGACAGGAGTCGCCTTTGTCATTGGTGCCGTTCAGCCTTGTTTCAGCAGCGCCTCGACGCTGGCTACTTTGTCTTCCAGTGTCTGGTCTCTATCGGTACGGGTGTTGATCGCCACGCTGGTGTAAACCCGCAAGCAACCCATGGCGTGTACCACCTGATGACAGGCCTCGATTGCCATGAACACCGGGCCCCATTCCCCCTCGATTGCGGTGCCGTTGGGGTGGAGCTGGATCTTGAGGCCTGCGTGCATCAGCGCGCGTTCGCAGGCGGCGATGTAGGGCGCCAAGTTCACCCCTACCCCGATGGGCACGATGCAGAGATCGACGATCACCTTCATGGTCTGCTCGGCGCAGCTTCCGTCCTCATCCTGTTCCAGCCGACACGACAAAGCCCGGCGACAAGGACACCGGGCTCTGAAGATCTGAGTTTGTTGTGGGCTGAGCTGCTGACGCTGGCGCCTGGGGCCAGTTGACAAGTGGGACCTCCCTTTGGGTCCGGGGCACCTGAGGCGAGGCCTTTAACGGTGCAGTGGACGGCGACAACGTCACACGCCTGGGAAGTCAGTAATCCGTCGAGAATGTTGGAGCAGGGACCGGATCGTCAGCGCGCTCCTGGCACCTGACCCGGGGGAGTGTCATCCATCGTTGGGCCTCCGAAAACGATAAGTGAACAATCGGACGGATGGCTGTTGGAGGCAATAGGAGTTTATGCCTGAGAGCGGGTCGTGGCGAAGCGATCGAAGGCCCGGCCGCAGGGCTGAATCCTGCTGGCGCTGTCAAAATCAGTGACACATCGATTCTTTCGTCACCATGCCGCGCCAGCGCTACCGGCAGAACCCACTGCCGCTCGGACATGATGCTCCGCCAGTCGAGCTGTTCGGACCGGAGCAGCCCAACCCATCCGGGCTCCAGATAGCGGAACAGGGCCAGCTGGAAGTTGTGCCGCTGGGCCCGCTGTTCGAGGGGGGTGGCGTGGGAAAGGGCAGCAAGGCGGCCTGATCAGAGGAACGCAACCGCTGGTTGCCCTTTATCTGCGGTTCTGTAGCGGCAGCAGGTGCCACATGGCTCTCGGCGGCCTCACGCCTAAGTGTGTAGTCCCACCACGTTGTTCAGCTGACAAGGGGGTGTGAGGTCGCCAGGGTCGGAGTGTCACCACCGTCCCAAGACCTCACACACCATGCATAGCCACCCTCTGGCCCGACTGACACCCATCAGTCGGGAACGGCTCATCCGCCGGCATCTCGATGAAGGCGTGCCACTCAAAGCCCTTGCAGCACAAGCCGGGATCAGCCTGCGTACGGCCTACAAGTGGCTCTCCAGGTTTCGAGCAGGCGGCGTAGCGGCACTGGCGGATCGACGGAGTGTTCGCCGCAGCCAGCGGCGGACGCTCGATCCGCAGCAACTCCAGCAGGCTGTAGACCTGCGGCACCAGCGCTGCACGCTCCGCCGCATCGCCAGGGCTCTCTGTGCGCCCCTCTCCACCGTTGGTCGGCTCATGAAGGGCCTGGGCCTGGGACGCCTGAAGAACCTTGACCCCAAACGTCTTGTTCGTCGCTACCAGTGGGAGCGCCCCGGGGACATGATCCATGTCGACATCAAACAGCTGGCCAGGTTTGAGCGGGTCGGCCACCGCATCACCGGCGACCGTCGTCAAGGCTCCTCCCGAGGTGCCGGCTACGAGAAGGTACATGTCGCGATCGACGACGCCACCCGCCTGGCTTACGTCGAGGTGCTCGCAGACGAGCAGAAGGCGACAACCGTTGGCTTCCTGGCCCGTGCCGTCGGATGGTTTTCTGAACAGGGGATCACCTGTCGCCGGATCCTCTCGGACAACGGCCCCTCCTATCGCTCGGATGACTGGCGAAAAGCCTGTCGGGCTCTGGATCTGAAACCCATCCGCACCAAGCCCTACACCCCGCAGACCAACGGCAAGGCCGAACGGTTCATCAAAACCATCTTGTCGGAATGGGCCTATGTGATCGCCTACCAAACATCGGATGAACGCAACCGCTGGCTACCCCGCTATCTGGGGATCTATAACGGCAGCAGGTGCCACATGGCTCTCGGTGGCCTCACTCCTCAGCAATGCCTCCAGCGGCTGCTGATCGCTGAATGACCTGGTGAGAAAGCACACTTAGGCCCTTGCTTTTCACTTCCACGAAAATCTGACAAACGGATATATCCGGCCCGATATTTTGCATTGTGCTTGTTCTGAAGAGCAAATGTGCAGATCGGAACAGTCGCCCCCTCGAATCCAGAGTATTCCAGTTGCACTAGCGTCGTAATGGTTGCTTGAGAAATTAGTCTCTTGCGAAGCCCCTCATAGGACGAGATGAACATCCAAACGAATGGCGACATGAAACCGAGGAAACCGTCAGGAAACACTAGTGATAGACAGCGAACTATGAATGCGGCGAAAAGATCAGATTTGTAGTCTTCAACTTGCGTCTCAAGAAAACGTTTCACGCTGGAATTCATCCCTTTCGAACCCATATACGGCGGATTGGCCACGACGACGTGATACCGCTGGGTGAGCGCCTCGGCTTGTGCGAGCACGCGCAGGACTTTGAGGTGCGTCTCGCGCAGGAAGAGCTGGCCGCCGAGGTCCTTTGCTTCGATGGCATCGCGCACAAAGGCCAGGCTTCGTTCATCCATGCAAGGCTGAATCAGCGAGCCGAAGTTTTTCGCCTCTTCAAATTTCCGGAGCAACTTGAACAGGTTTTGATCGAACAGTTCTCCGAGACCCAGGGCCTCGATGTAGTCATTCAGCTCGTCCCCTTCAAACTGCACGTTCTGCAGCTCGATGATCTGCGGCCGTACCAGCTGCTCGCTCTGGAAGAAGCGCCGCGACGATTCCCGCGCCTTGAACACAAGCGCCAGCTCGGCGAGCTGGGCGGCACGGGGGCAGATCTCTAGCCCGTAGAGGTTGTGCCGCAGGATCAGGGCCGGAATCTCGCTGGGGGCGTAGCCCTCCTCCGCGTAGATGAGACTGAGCAGGTCGAAGGCGTAGGTGAGCATGTGCCCGCTGCCGACGGCGGGATCGAGCAGGCGGATTTCCTCGGGCTTGGTGATTTTGAGGAAGTCGGTCTCGGGTTCGCCCTCGATGTAGTAGGGCATGTGCTCGCGCAGCTTCGAGGCTGGACGGTTCAGCAACCACAGCCGCCCCAGAGAGTTCTCCACCAGGTAGCGCACGATCCAGTGCGGGGTGAACAGCTGGGTGACGGCGGGGATGTCTTCTGTAGGCACCGCCTTCTTGCGGGCCATCACCTCTTTTTTTTTCTCGGCGATATAGAACTGATACAGCCAGCCCAATATCTCCACGTCGTCGCAGTCGGCATCATGGATCGAGCGGCGGAAGCCCGCCGCGATGGAGCCATCGGTGAGCAGGTCATCGGGCAGCAGCAGCTCGGTGGCGTCATCGAGCCCCTCGAACAGGTTTGGCAGCAGCTGGTGATAGAAGCGGCACACCGCCAGCACCAGCTCCCGGTACACCTCCCCCTGGGGGTCGGCGCCGGGGGTGGCCGTGGGGATCTGGCCATCGAGCAGCTGGTTCAGCCGTGCTTCCTGGCTGTGGCGCTGCAGCTCCGCCGGCAGCTGGCCGTTGCGCATCAGTTTCAGCAGCTCCGGCTGGGTGTCGGCATCCGTGGCCGGCATCAGCACCTTGGCGCCGAACGGATGCCAGCCCCTGGCATCGAGATAACGCAGCGCCGCCAAGCGGTTGAACCAGCTGTAGGCCACCCGCTCCAGCAGCTCCTGCCGGCTGATCTGCTCCTGCTGCCGCAGCTCAGCAATTTGCGTGGCGTAGGTGGTGAGCGTGTCGGGGGTGGTGCTGGTGAGCAACCGATCGAGCTTGCGGCCCACCGCCTCGATCAGCTGCCGCCGCATCGCCGGAGCGAAGGTTTTGAGGCTGGCGGTGTTGATGGGCATGGATCTGATCAACCCTCACAAGCAACGGCATGGGCATGAAGCCGCAAGCCCAGAGCCTTGGTCACCTTCAGCACGGTGGCGAAGCTTGGATTGCCATCGGCGCTGAGCGCCCGATAAAGGCTCTCCCGGCTGAGGCCCGTGTCTTTCGCCACCTGTGTCATCCCCTTGGCTCGGGCAATGTCCCCCAAGGCCCGTGCAAGACCGGCCACATCATCCGGTGCTTCCTCAAGCCAGGCATCCAGATAGGCCGCCATCTCATCTGGCGTTCTGAGATGCTCGGCCACGTCATAGGGCGTGAACCTGGTTGCCGATGGATTAGCAAGGGGTTGGGCTTGGTTCATCACGAGTGATCCTCAAATTCACGGTTTAAATCAAGAGCCTTGGCGATGTCTTTGGCCTGGGTCGCTTTACTGCCCCCGCCCAACAGCAGAAGCAGGTGATCGCCTCTTCGGGCGTAATACACCCGGTAGCCGGGTCCGACATCGATTTTCAGTTCAGACACTCCCTCCGTGAGATTGCGATAGTCGCCGGGGTTGCCATGGATCAAGCGATCCACTCGCATCAACACTCGAGCCCTGCCGGCTTGATCCCTGAGGCCGTCGATCCACGCTTGGTAGACCTCCGACTTGACGACCCTCATCAGCCAACTGTAGCTCCTGAGCTACAGGCCTGCACCGCTTGTTGAGCCGCTGAGGTTTCTGCGCTGCGTTCTGCTGCGTCGCCAGGCTGGGCGGGTGAGACCGTTTTCATAGTTCACCACCCGTTTGCCGATCTGCAGCCGGCGGCTGATGCGCCGTTTGCCGTTGTCGAAGGTGGTGCGCCAGGACACCTGGGTGGTGAGGCGTTCGTTGTAACGCCGCTGTGCGGCACCGAGCCGCCAGAGCCCCCAGCGGTTGCCTGGCCATCGGGATGCCGGAGAGCGCCCCCGGCGCCGCTTTGGCGTACACCCCCGTGACGATGCGTACGAGCCTGCCCTCGGCAATCAGCTGGTTGAGTGCCCGGCTGATCTGTGCTGCACTGCCGAAGCGCGCCAGATCCTGCCGAAGCACAACCTCTCCGCTTGGCTTGGGGCGCGCTGCGTTGCGGTGGTTTTGTGAGAGCGCTGGGGAGGGGCATGGGTTTACATAAAAGGTTTTAAGTTACGGGTCAGATCCAGTGGTGGCCGGGGTTCTTGGCCTCTTACAGGCTGATCCGGTGCCCCTGATCCAGCTCGGTTTGGGCCGCTGTGCGCAAGGCCTCCAGCCACTGCCCCAGCTCCTCGCGGTTGGTGAGCTGGCCCAGGGGGAAGTTCGGCCGCAAGCTCGATGCAGGCACCACCTTGATCAGGGCCACCGGGGCATCGGCCGGGGCGGCCATGGCCGCCACCCGTTGCAGCAACGCCGGCACATCCGCCTTCTGGAAACGATCGAGCCGCAGCTGCACCCGAGCGGGCTGCTCCGCCTTCACCAGCTCCTGCTTCACCCGATCGGTGCTGGCGAGCACCTGCTCCTGTTGCTCCGGTGCCAGGTTCTGGAAATCAGCACCGGCCCTGAGCTTGGTCTCCTGCTCAGCGATCTGGGCCAGGGCCTCTGAGCGGGTCAGCTGCAGCCGTTCTTCAAGCAGGGCCTCCAGCGTCGCCACAGCTCCATTGGCCTCCGGCAGCAGCGGGCCGTGATAAGGCGCCGGGCTGTCCATCACCCGCCCCAACACCGCCACCGGCTCAGGCGGGAGCTCCATCAGGTCGTCGCCGTGCCTGGCCAGGAAGGTACGCACCTTCTCGTACACCGTTCTCTGCTCGCCGTTCAGGAACGCCTTGATCGGCGTGAGCGTGTCTTCCAGCTGGTCGAGCAGCTCGGCGGTGAACTGGGCCTGCTGGTTGAGCAGGTAGGGGTCGTCTTTGCCGCTTAGCTCCCGCACCCTGGCGGCGATCGGCGCGACAGCGGCCACGAACGGATAGCGCTCCTGCTGGCTGGCGATCGCGTCGAGCTCGGCGGCCTCACGCGCCAGCGCCTCACGCATTGCTGTGGCGGTGGTGCGGGAATCAGTGCCGCTGCTCGCCACCCCGAAGAAGTCTTGGTGGAAACGCTTGAGCGTGTTGATCGCCGCAGGATCGATCTGCTCCTGCTTGCGCACCAGCACCAGCCCCTGGCGACGGCTGTTGGTGAGCGCATCGATCACTTCGTTGGGGCTCAGGATCTCCTTCTCGCGTAGCTCCACCTTGCCCAGGCGGAACAAGCGGCCCAGGAAGGTGAGCGTGGCCCAGGGGCTCCAGCCGTAGGGCCGGGCCTCGAACACCTCGATCAGATCGGCGGCGGAGGTGCGCTCCCCTTCCTTGTTCTGGCGACGCACCACCTCGGTGTACACCTCCTGCTCCGCTTCCGAGAGCTGCAGCACGCTGCCAGCAAGCAGGTCGTCCTGCTCCTGCACCACCTTCATCAAGGTGCCTTCGTTGTAGATCTGCTTCACCATCAGCAGCTTGGGGAAGGCCGAGCGGATCAGCTCCTGATAGGCCTTGGAAAAACGGTTCTGGGGATCGCCCTCACCCACCTCCAGCCGCCTGCCGTTCACCACCAGCGGGGCTCGGCGCAATCCCTCACCAGCCAGACGGGTGATCTCACTGCGGCGGGTGCTGTTCTGCCGCCCCCGCTGGGCCAGGATTTCCCTGAGCGCTTCGTCTTCACCGCCGGAGTTCTGCTTGATGTATTTATCGGTTTTCAGGTAGGTGCGGATCAGATCGGTGAGCCGGCCCTGGGCCGGCAGGATCACCATCAGATCAGCTCGACCCATGTTCTGGGCCACAAGGATCGCCTCATTGCCGAAGTTGGGGTGCTCCGGGGTGATCACGTTCACCGCTACATCATCAGGCTTTCCCTTCACCAGAGCATCATCGATCTTCTGGGCGTAGGAATAATCCTGGTTGTTGTCCTCGAAGCGGATCTTGTTGGTGCGCAGCACGTCGTTGAAGAGCGTGGCCTGCAGCGCTCCCATCACTTGGGAGTCTTCCACGGTGGTGGTCTTGATCTCCTGCTCCACATCCTTTTCCTTGTCGGTGAGGAACTCGTAGAGCTCACCGCTGCGTTGCAGGTAGCTCTGCACTTCCAGATTGCGCAGGGCCTCTTTCACCTGCTGCTCATGGGCGCGGATGTCGAGATCGGGCTGATCGATCAACAGGATCGCAATGTTGCGAGGTGAGGCCTTAAACGGGGACACCCACTTGAGCAAGAACAGGGCCTTGAGGATGCGCAGTTCAAACGGCGCCACCTGGCGTTCCGCCAGCACCATCGTCTGCTGCTTGTCTCCACGGATCACATCGCGGATGCCGTCGTAAAGCTGATCGAAGCTGGCGAGTTGGCCGATCGGCAGATCCATGATCGCCTTGGCCACCTCCTGGAACACCGAGAGCATCGAGCGTTCACCCACCGCCATGTTGCGGCCGCCGAACACGTTGTGGACCGCGAGGCTCTGCAGCGCCTGCTGGAACAGGTTCAGCTGATACGGGTGGAAGGGGTAGAGGCCACAGAAGGCCTGGCAATCGGCCCAGCCCTTGAGCTGCAGGGAGTTGTCGCCGAAGCGGAACAGGGTCTGGAGGTTGTCCTTCTCCGCCCCATAGATCTGGATCAGCTCATCTGGCTCCACCGGATCCTTTTCCAGCAGCCGCCGCTGAATCACCTCCTGTACATCGGCGCTGGCCAGGGTGAGCTTGGTGCGGAAGCGGCCCTGGATCTTGCTGAGATCATCGGCCTGGCGCACCTTCTCCTCGCCCAGGATTCCCTCCAGGTCGGCTTGGGAGGTCACGAATACGGAGGCACGGCCGTTGGTGGCTGTCGCCAGGCTTTCCACCACGGTCTGCAGGTTGAGCAGGCGGCTGCGGTCCTGACCGATGAACTGGCCCGCCTCGTCCACAAAGAAGTTGAGCCGGCAGCCGGGAAGCTGGCTGTCGAGGTACTCCTTGACGCGGTTAGCAAAGCCTTCGATCGAGAGGCGGTACTCGGCCTTGGCCTCACCGATCACCTTCATTGCCTCCTCGGAGCTGGTGGAGAACTGCTCGGCGTAGGCCCGAGCAAAAGAACTCTTGGTGACGGTGGCAACAGCCTCGCGGTCGTTCTCCCAGTTGCGGCCATTGAGGCGAAGATAGGTTTCTTTGAAATCACCGAACGCACCGCGCTTGTCGAGGTCGTGCTCGAAGCGAGCGATATAGCCCTGGTCGCCGTAATACCCCTGCAGTTCGTTCAGCACCTTCATGAACACTTCCAGGATCGGGGCGCTGTGCTCGCCGCCAATGCCGTCGTACTTCTGATCGATGTTGAACAGCACGCTGCGCGCCGGCGTGGTGATCGCCTTGCGCAGGTTGGCCTGGATGATTTCGTCTTCCACCTTCGGCAGCAGGATGTCAGCCGGCCGCTCGTTCTCTGGCCCAACGCGCCGCTCGCTGTCGAGCAGCAGCGAGAGGATCTTCAGCAGGTGCGATTTGCCGCAGCCGAAGAAACCAGAAATCCATACCCCATTGGCCGTGGGGTTGTCGAGGTAGCAGTCCACGAAGGATCCCAGACCCTTGAGCACATCGCGGGTGATCACATACTCATCGAGCTCCACCTTGAGGTTGCGCTCGTCGTCGGCCTTGATCACCCCATCGATCGGACGGTCAACCGGCTTGGCGAAGAGCTCGCGGATTGTGGCGGCAGTCATGAGATCGGGGTGTCGAAGTAGGCGAGATTGGTGGCGCGGTAGTGGGGGTTCTCGATCTTGGTGTTGGGCGTAGTGCCAAACAGTCGCAGGTAGGAACCACCGTCAGCATCCTGTGAATACTCACCGGGGAAGAAGATCACCACAGGGTGCCTCACCATCTCCGGTTGCAGGGCCTCGATGATGGTGTGGGTGCGCAGGAAGGGATAGATCCGCCCTGATCCCGTGATCAGGGTGAGTTGTGGATTCGCACCGATCACCTCCATCAGTTTCGGTACAAGTGCCTTTGTGGGATCCGAGGTGCTCTGCAGTGTTTCAAATACGTCACTTTTCGAATAAGTGGTCTCGTCCCGAAGAAGGTCCTCGAGAAATCCCTTCTCCTCAAGGATCTGGATCACCAGCTCCAACAGGTCCAGATGAATCACACGCAGTCCTTCCTGCTTGAGCCCCTGGAGCAGACCTTTCACGATCTGGCGCAGCTCGTCTTCTTCGGAGGGGTCGTAGGTCTGGATGAAGATTGGGATCTCCTTGGCCAACCCCTTCATCGCCAGGAAGCTGGGCTGAGACAGAACTTGCTTCAGTCGCTGATCCAGGCCGGTGGTGGTTTTGGTGCTCATCGCCTGGGCGCCAGCACGTTCGCCTTCGCCACAGCCCGTGACTGCCTGGGGGGTGCGACGAGGAAGCCCACCAGAAGAGCGGGGTCCTCCGCTGAGACCAGCCGTTGAACTTCAAGGGAGAGCAGGGGGCGTTGCACCGTTCCTAAAACACCTCCCTTGCCTGCTTTACCAACCAGCAATCCTGCTTCGCGGAACATGTGCAGGAGAGTGGAGCGGATCTTCTGCCGCGAGGACGAGGCCACCTCGGCCAGTTCCGGGTGGATGAGTTCTTGCAGCTCATAGAACGCCACCATGTCGGAGCGGCGCAGCACCGGATCCATCCCGGCCAGCTTCTCGGCCAGCACCTCCTGCACCACGTCAAAAGCCAGCTGAATCCGCTTCAGAGATGCCAGCCAGGCCATAGCTGTGCGGTCTTCGCCCGACCCAGTGGCCAGGAGCTCCAGCTGGGCTGGGGTGAGGGTCTGTAGCCGCTGTCGCAGTTCCGACTCCAGCCGTTTGGCACTGCTGGCGGATCTGGCCTGGAGGGCGTTGCTCGTCAGGACAGCCGTCTTGGTCTTCTGCCAGTCCGCCTGCTGCAGGTGAACCTGAGCAATTACGCACGCGAGTTCGGGCCTCAGGCTTGCGGCGGTGAAGCTCAGGCAGTACCGCATGGCTCCGACGGCAGTCTTCGCCAACGTCCCCACCCAACTTCTGCGCCTTGATCCTGGCACTGCCAGGGCAGCTATCCCATCCAACAAACCAAGCCCCCCATGCCTTTGAGCGCCCACGCAAGCTATGGGCGCTCAAAGGATTTTGGTCAGCGTTTCCTGCGAAATACCAGACCCCTGCAGCCAGCAGTCATCTTTAAGGCCTGCTGTTGATGCGGGACCTCTGTCTTGTGGGCCGCCTCCAGCTGGCAGACAGATTGGCCTGAAAGAACGTGGTCTTGCCCTAGGGGTAGCCGCGAAAAAGTGAAGCCTTCAGTGAAGGCGCTGTGCTTTGCAGAGGGCCGGGCATTAGGTCATTTTGCGCAGCCAATCCCGAGGCTGACGATGGACATTTTTGCTGGATGTTCCCCCCATTCACTTGCGGTGGGGCTCACTCAGGCGCTCAGCTCCGCCTCCCCATGCGCCTCTGGATAGATCAGATCCACTGCCTGCCGCGCCTCTCTCAACACCTGAAAGAGCACCGTCGGCTCAGCCTTGAGCATCTCGATCCAGTGGCCCAGATAGGCGGCATGGCTCTCGATCTCGCTGCCGATCTCCAACCGATCCCCCAGCAGCACCGCGCCCAGCTCAGCGACCAGCTCCTCGCGTGCATAGCGAGCCTTCCCGAAGACACCGCCCAGATCCCGCTTCAGGCGCGACTCATGGCCGGTGGAGTGGATCTGCTCATGGGCCCAGGTGGAGCAGAACGCAGCGGGTGAGTGAAAGCTGGCGCGATCGGGCAGCTGGATCCGATCGATCGCTGGCACATAACAGGCGCGATCACCCCCAAAGCTGACCGGCACCGGCCAGGCCCCCAGCACGGCCTCGGCGGCCTCCAGGCGCTCGGGCTCCGGCTTTGACTCAACGCCTTCGGCGAGCTTGCGGGCTTCGATCAAGCCGGCGAGGGCCGGGCCCTCGAGATCGGCGGCATTGAAGACCGCTACCGGCCGGTAGCTGGCCCAGCTCTTCAAGGTGACTTCACCGCCATCGCCTGCCTCCTCGCGGTTGTGCAGCTGGGGCCGCAAGATGTGAACCGCCTTGCTGCCCTTGCGGGGGAAGATCCCGAGCCTCTTGGCCTCGGCAAAGCCGCACCAGAACGGCAGGGCCGATCCCCGGATGTGCAGGCCGAGCGTGAGCAGGATCGGATTGGCGCCGCGGTAGCGATGACCCGAGATCAAGTTGACGTGGTGGCCACCGCCAGTGCCATCCCAGGGCCGCCGCCAGGGTGCGACGCCTTTCTCCATGAGGGAGACGATGGATGCGGTGAGCCTTTCCTCTGGGGATGGCCCCTCGAACTTCTTGGACTTGGAACGGGGCCGGGTGGTGGTGGCCATGGGTGCGAACGAGCGCAGGACCGCGATGGCAACTGCGGCGAGGGCAAGGGCGGCGAAGCCGCTTGCGTAGCCCTTGCGCCGCCGCAGACCATGCGGAAACCTGCGCGACTCACCCCCACTGTGAGATTCGTTTGGGCCTCCTGGGCTGCTGCCGAAAGACACCGCCACGGCAGCGTGGCAAGCCTGAGCGAGGCGGCCCCCGGTGCCCCACTTCTGGTGCGTGAGCTAAGGGCCGCCAGGCCATCTACCAGCGGCTTCAGGCTGCGCTGCTGATCTCGCTGGCTCGATCCGCTGCAGCTTCGATGGCGGCATCGATCTCGCCGACGCGAACCAGGAACTGCTCCATGGCCGGCAGCAGCTCCTCCTCCAGCAAGGCCAGCTCCTCTTCTCCGTAGGGGTGATCGATCCAGAGCCGCTTGATCGGGCGGCCCTGCTGGCGCCGCAGCAGGCCCAGCAGGGTGGAGTGGCAGGACTGCACGACAGCGAGGGGATCCTGCCGGGAGAGGGAATCGAGGGCGTAAGCCATGGGCCGGGCCGCCAAAGGCGGAGTGACGGGACGCGCCCGTTCCCGCCGGGTGGGCAAGGGCGGTGGTGCGCAGCGCAACCGCTTGCGTAGCCCTTGCGCCCCGGCGGACCATGAAGCAACCCGCCAGCCGACTTCTCAGCGTTCTGCCGTCTGCTCAGTGGCAATGGCTGATGCCTGGCGTTGTGCTGAATGACTGGTGAACGAAGCGAACTGGCGGCATTGTTGGGCGAGGTACCAGCTGTTGCTGCCCCCGCGCCGCGACCCGCGAGCCCTGGCCCCTGGCGGGTGACGGCTTCAATGAGCGGCCAGAAGGTTCAGATCAGCAACAACAACGAGTCGCGGGTGATCCGCAAGCTGGAGCTGGAGACCTACCTGCGCCGCAACACGGCGCTGGAGCTGGTCTGACTCGTAGGTGTGATGCAGGGCCATGGCCCTCAGGCCAGCTCCGCCCTGAGGCTGGCCAGTGCCTTGCGCTCCAGCCTGTGGGCTGTGGTGTGGCTCACCCCCATGGCTTCTGCCGCCTGGCGAATCGAGAGGCCCTGGAGGATGTGCAGCCTGAGCACGGCGGCCTGATTGGCCGGAAGTTGATCCAGCATTGCTTCGAGCTTGCCTGACTCTTCGCTCTGCTCTGCGCTGGCCTCAGCAGGGATCAAATCCAGCAGGCAGAGGCCGGTTTTGGGCTGCGGCTGATCCAAGCTTTCGTGCCGGAAAGGGGTGGTGCCTTTCTCATGCTCGCGGCGTGACACCCGCACCAGGCGGACGCGATCGCGGAGATGGTGACGCAGTGCTCCGGTGATGGTGGCCCTGAGAAAGGCCTGGGCTGTGCTGCGGTTGCTGAGCCGGCTGACTGCTGTGGTGAGGGCCAACCTGGCGACCTGGATCGCATCTTCTCGCTCGATCAGACCGGCGAATTGGCGAGAGAAGCTGCCGCCGGTGGCATCGGCGAGGGGCAGGAACTCCAGGATCAGGGCATCGCGCGCGGAGAGGGTACGGGGCATGGCCGGTGTGCGAAAAACGCGCATCACCAGCCCGAAACGCAGGGAAGGGCAAGCTGGGAGCGGATGAGTGGCGGCCACCATGGACCCTTGATCACGCGGGCTGCTTGCCCGGATCGTTCCTGCCGTTTACGGCTTGCCCCGGCTGACGCTGCTGCCGATGGCGGCACCACCGAGCAGGGCGAGGATCAAGTTGAGGGCGGACTCAGTGGCTGTATGCAGCCGCAGCAGAAACTCTGGGCAGGCTTTGGCATCGAGGAAGACCAGCCGCCAGGCGCACACCGTCCCAGCGAGGAGATAGATCGAGAACTCGCTGATGATCACCGCTGCGAGCAGGACAAAGAGGAAGCGTTCGCGGTCGAACGGTGGTTTTGCTGGCAGCTCCTCGCCGGCTGCTGGTGGTGAGATCTGCTGTGGTCGTCGCTCAGTTGGTCCGTCCATGGTCTGGCTCGCTGGGGATGAGCAGGTCACCGGCTTCGATCAAGTCCCAGATGCGCATGGCTTCTGCCTGACGACGTTCGCTGTGGGGTGTGCCGGGCCTGAAGTAGCCCTCACCGCTTTCGGCTGAACCGGTCCAGTAGGCGGCAGCAGCAGCTGGATCCAGGCCGGCGGGACGGTCTTCAAAGACGCAGCACCAGCCGATCAGGGAACCTTCGGCTGGATCGTGCAGGCCGGCGTACTCCTGGGCGAAGTAGATCTCCTGCCACTCATTGCTGTTGGGATCGATCCCCTCGCTCAGTGCTTGCTCCCTGGCGGCGTCGTAGGGCGGTCGGCGCAGGCCGGTGTACTGCATGGCCCCGCGGCCGGCGCCGCTCCCCGCCTCGATCACATCGAGGTTGGAGAGATCAGGTGAGCCTGTCTCGACGATCATGCAGCCGATGAAGCCGGCGGCTTCTTCTTCCGTAAGTGGCGCAATGGCACCCAGGCTGGCCCGGGTGACGTTGCCTGTGCAGAAGAAGGACAGCCAGTGCTGCAGGTTGCTGAGGTCGGCCATGGTTCTGCTCAGCCCTTGCAAACCAGGAACCAGCCGCCGCTGCCGCCGGGCCTCCAGCGGGGATCCCAGTTCTTGGCGCTGTAGTGCTGGTCCTTGCCGTTGAGGTTGCTGGTGTAACCACCGCTGGTGAGGTTGGCCTCACCGTTGGGATCGTTGTGGATCCAGCCACCCGCTTCGTAGCCGGTGACCACGGTCCAGTGGCCGCTGCCCGATGGGCTGGAGCTGGGGCCTTTGTGCAGCCAGCCGGTGGCGACGGGCCGGCCGGCGTCGATCTCTTTGATCAGATCGGCGGTGACGCCGTTGGTGAAAAAGTTGGCCTCCAGCCCGAGCGAACGCAGGGCTGAGAGCTGGGCCTGGGCCTCGGTGCTGTCGCCGTACTGGGCGCGAATGACGTTGTAGGCGTCATCGCTGCTGACCTTGCCCCAGTAGGCGGCGAGCATGGCGCAGCTCGAGGAGAAGCACTCGCGGTAGCCGGTGCCGCTGGCATTGTCGTTCTGGGAGAAGTAGGGCACCACCAGCGGGTTGGCGAAGGCTGGTGCCGGCGGTGCCGGCGGTGCTGGCGGTGACTCGCTGAAACGCAGAGCCCATGGCGCCTCTTCCAGCAGGATTTCGGTCTGGCCCTGCTGCTGCTCGATCCGCCCGATCGCGTCGTGCAGCATCGCCACGGCGTCCTGCTGCTGCTGTTTGCTCTCGAAGTACTGGAAGCGGTCCATCAACCGCGCCACGGTCATGGGGGTGGGCATTGCCGTGTTGGGCGACGTTCTCCTCCTCTTGCCAGCGGCCTAGCCGCCAGGTGTCAGCAGAAAGGCGAGGCACAAGCCCCGCCGCTGAATGCCTCGGCCCCTGGCCGCCTTAGAAGGGCAGCTCCTGCAGCCCTACCCCCACCGGGCAGCGGGCCGGAGTGGCGAGCTGGCGCTCAAAGAGGATCTGCCCGGCCAGCTCCGCAACACGGCGGCATGGCGCGGCGGATCCTGAGGCGATCCATTGCAGATCCTCTAGGCGGCTGGAGCTCAAGGCACTGAAGCGGGAGCGGGTGGAGCGGTGCGTGGTGGCCATTGGTGGCGCAGCGCAGGACCCAGAAGCAGGCGGTGGGCGGGTCAAGGGGCCGGCCCAGCGTCCGTGCGGAGCGCCTGCGCAGCCCCACAGCCGCGCAGCGGCGCAACAAAGCCCGGCCTTGCGCAGCCCTTGAGGCGCCCACCGACCATGAAGGGGCCTGTGCGTAGCCCACATCCAAGCGACGGCGCCCGCCGTCACCGTGTCCACTGCTGACTTGCTTTCTGATCCCGCTTCCCTGGCCGCCCGGCACACGGTGTTTGGGTGCCGGGATTGAGGCTCCCGGCGGGCCTTGGCCCTCAGGCCGCCCAGCCGACGGCAGTCGCCTGCTTGCGGCGCTCTTTGACCAGCCCAGAGACCCGATGGCGCATTTCAAGCCTTCCGGCTTCATCGGCTGCTTCATAGGCCTTCAGCTCATGGGCGCTGAGCCTCAACTTGAAGTTGAAATCCAGCGGCATCTTGGCCTGGGTGATCGCCCCCATCAAGCCCCAGAGCTCCTTGTGGGCATGCTCGGCTTCTCCTTCAGTGAGTGCCCGCCAGCCGCCGGTGATCTCATCGGGCATCACGCTCACCGCCTTGCCGTGGATGATCGTGCTGCCTTTGAGCTCCCAGCGGAAGCTTTCGAGCTCGTGGCGCTCGGCCCACTCGCCGCCATGGGCCAACCAGATCGGGCCGACCCGCCAGGCCGAGAGTGCCTGCAGCGGGCATTGCACCAGCCAGGCGAGGACGCGGGGCGTGAGCGATTCATCGTGGGCGATGTGGCGCTTGATTGAGCAATAGGCGCTGTAGCCACTGAGCTGAGAGCGGCGCTGGATGAGCAGGATTTGCGGTGCCATGGCAGGAAGGCCGGAGGGACTTCGAGCGAGACCACGGCGAGGGCAAGGGGCCGCGACCGCGCAGCGGCCTCGCGGACTTGCGCCGCCCTTGCGCCGCCGTGGATCGTGACGAACCCCGCCGCCGCCGCCTCAGGCCCACAAGAGCCCGTCAGCCCCCCATATCCCATCAGCTGCGGTGGTGCTGGCAATAGGTGGTGACGTTGCTGGGGCCAGACCCCCGGAGTGACCATGGGCCTCACCTTGATCGAGGCGATGAAGCATGAGACGAGGGTTGACCGCCTGGCGGTCACCAAGACCTTCGTTGAAGGTGAACTGCTTCGCCGCATGACTTGGCGCAACCTTGCTGGTGGTGCCTTGCAATTCGCCAAAGAGGTGAAGCTGCCTCGCGTTGGCTTTCGTGCTGTAAACGAGGGCTACCGGAGGGATTACGGCGCCGTCGAGAACGATTCGGAGTTCGTGCACCTCTTCGGTGGCGATCTCGACGTGGATCGCTCGATCGTTGACCTCAATGGCCCCGAGTCCCGCGCCAGCCAGACCGAGCAGAAGGTGCGCTCGATGCGCCTCACCCTGGAGGCGGCGATCATCAACGGTGATGCCACCTTTGATCCGCGTGCCTTCAACGGGCTGAGCAAGCGTCTGCCCCCTGCTGCTCCACAGACCATCGATAACGAGGGCGGCTCGGTGAAGCTCACCAAGCTCGAATCCCTGGTGGATTCGGTGAATGCCAACGGCGGCGAAAAGGTGCTGATCACGAGCAAGGCTGGTCGCCGCCAGATCAGCACCGCCAGCCGCCAGGTGCTCAGCGCTGACCTCTACCAGGTGGTGGATGGCCGGCACTGGTTCGAGGACGTCGAAATCCTCGTGGTGGATGAGGACGCCAGCGGCAACCAGGTGCTGGGCTTCGATGAAGCCGGCGGCACCACCAGCTTCTACTGCTGCGCCCTCGGCGATGAGCTGATGACCGGCCTGCAGGGACCGTTCGAGGGCCGTTACGGCCTCTCGGTGCGGGACTTCGGCGAGGTGCAGGACGCCCCGGTGTTCCGCACCCGGGTGGATTGGTACGTCGGTTTTGCGGTGTGCAACGGCCGGGCCATTGCTCGCCTGTACGACATCAGCCCTGTCGTGACCTGACTGCTGAACCTGCTCATTGAACCCCCGCTTTTTTCTTCCACCTTCGACAAAGAGGACACGACCATGGCTGCAATGGCCAACAAACTGATTGATGCGGTTACCACCTTGGTGGGCTGGATTAACTACAGCGCCACCGATCCGTTTGAGCGGGTGCGCGTGAGTGCTGAGGTGGTGAAGATCAGCACGCCGCTCGATGCAGCGGGTCACTTCACCTTTCTTGCTCAGCACCCGGGCGCTGCTGCTGCGGTGACATTTTTGCTGGAGCTGGCGCCTGAACTGAAGGACGGCACGATCGGCACCTGGGTCACGGCAGCGTCGGTGGCGGTGCCGGCTGCCGGCGGCCAGGTGGAAGCAACGATCAGCGGCGGTGCCCTGGTGGTGGCCCCTGCTGATGCGGCGAACGTGAAGGAGCACGCCTTCGTTTATGCCCGCTGCACGCTGACTCCGAGCACCCCTGCTGGCGCCTACGCCGGTCTCACCCACGCCTGAGTGCTGCTATGGCCAAAAAGGAACCGTTTCTGCAGGCTGAGGAAGGTGCTCGTCGGGTGATGCCGGTGGTGTCGGGTTCGCCATGGGCGCCACCGCAGGCGAGCGATGTATCGGCCCGGCCTGAACTGCTGGCGCCCCCCTCTGATGACCTGGACCACCTGATCAGCGACCGGATGGAGCCGGTTGATCCGACGGTGCGCAATCCGATCTCGGCAAGTGCGCCGTATCTGGAGACGCCGGAGGGGATGCTGCGCATCCGCAAGGAAGGCGAGGCGGACCGTTTCGTGCATCCCTGCCATCTGGAGGGCTGGCTGGCTCTGGAGTGGCAGGCCGTGCTGCCGATCTCGACGGATGGCGAGGATGGCGGCACTGACCCGACTGATCCCCCCGATCCGACCGATCCCCCCGATCCACCGGATCCTGTCCTGCCGGTGATTGCCCAGCTCAAGCCTGAAGCCCCCCTGCAGGCGAAAGGAAAGCCTGTGAAGGTTTCGGTGACGGGCAGTGGCGTTGAGGCTTCTGGCGATGTGCTGATCAATGGCGCATCACAATCTGCAGCCTCGAATTACACCTACGGCAGCGAGATTGAATGCAGCCTCATCCTCGATTGCAAGACGATCAAGGAGCCCATGCAGCTGCCGGTGATTCTTGTCAACAGCGTGGGCCAGAGTGAGCCGGTGATGCTTTCTGTCGGCCCGAAGACTGCTGAAGAGTTCACAGTTGTGCCTGATCCCCAGCCCCAGCCTGAGCCCGAGCTGTTGATCATCGACTTCGCGGCGATGACCAAGGCGGAGATCAGCGAGCACTGCTTCTCTGCCTTTGATGTGTCCCTGGATCAGTCGATGACCAAGGCGGAGATGGTGTCTGAGGCCCAGCGCCTGGAGCTGGAGGCCGCCACGGCCCCTGATCCGGCTTTCGCTGATGGCCTCGGCGGTGTGCCTGGCGATTTACTGGGCTGAATGCGCCCGCGACCTACCGGCCCGCCGTTGATCGCGGCGGGCTTTTTTGTTGGTCTGGCAAAGGGTGGTAGCTCCCCTTGCCGCTGGCTCTCTGCCATGCCCTACCCGCTGCCCACCGCGACGGAGCGAGACGACGGCCGTCTGCGGTTGCTGCCGCCCCTGGGCTGCCCTGGCGGTGAGGAATGGGTGCTGCCCCAGGCGGTGGGGCGCTGGCTGGAGATCGGCTTTCGCCTGGGGCCTGTGCCGGCAGCGATGCTGGAGTTGTGGTGGATGCCCTCGGCGCGGCGCTGGAACGAGGAGCTGAGCACCGCGGCGATCGAGCTGAGCGTGGATCCCCGTGGCGTGCCGATGCAGGACCTGCAGGTGGATTGGGGTGATGGCACGGCCGAGCTGGTGCCATGGACGATCGGGCGGCCTGATGTCCCGAAGCTGCGCCACGTCTACGCCGAGCGCAGTGATCTGCTCGTCACGGTGACGATGGGGCTGTATGTGGCGTCACTGCAGGTGGCGCTGCTGGGCTGCCCGCTGCCGCCGGCTGTGGTGATCGGCCTGATGGGCCAAGGCACGGGCCAGGGCGGTGGTGGAGGCGGCCTGGCGGGCGCCCAGGCCCTGGTGCCGGGTGATGGCCTCGACGGCCGGCCGTACAACGGCAGTGCCACGGAGCTGTGGCGGCTACGGCTGCATCCCGAGGGCGGGCTGGGGCTGCTGCCGAGCCCTGTGGATGGCAAGCCCGCCCTGACGGTGATGTACGGCAGCGGAGCAGCAAGCCGGGGCACCCGCTGGTACTCGGCTGATGGGCCACCGACGCAGCAGTGGATGGAGGTGATCCAGCCGCCACCGGCGCTGGGTGATTTCTACCTGGACCGTGTGACGGGCCTGGTGTTCGAGCTGGTGGCTTGAGCGATGAGCTGGAATCCCACGGGTGAATCGATCCAGGGCCCAGCAGGGCCTGCGGGGCCTGCGGGGCCTGCTGGGCCACCCGGCCCAGGTGGTGGCTCGGGCAGCGAGCCGTTGCAGTGGCTCGATTTCAACGATCAAGCCAGCGAGCCATCGGCTCCAGCCGATGGTCTCCTGCGCACTTACAGCGCCAAGCTCTCCGGCCGGATGCTGCTCAACCAGTTGGGGCCTTCGGGCTTGCGCACGGTGCTGCAGCCGGCGCTCTTCGAGAACAATCTCTGGCTGGTGTCACCGAACCAGACGACCTCGCTCTCAGCGATCGGAGGTGCTGTGACCTCCGTGGGCACCATCGGCCACCCGGCGTCGACCGCGCCCTACGGGTGGATGTCGAGCTTCGCCACAGCGGCGACGGCGAATGTGACGGCTGGAACGGGTGGCCGTGACACGATCTGGACGCGCGGCAACGGTTCTGGCGCGGCTGGCTTTTTCTATGCGGCGCGGCTTGGCTTTCCTGATGCCAGTTACGACAGCGGCGGTCCCGGCGTCGGCACCCGCCTGTTCTGTGGCCTGACCAATCAGGTGATGTCGGCTTCTGTTGCTTCTGACAATCCGTCTGGGCACTACTGCGGCTTCTTTCGCCGCCATTCAGAACTTGGTGCTCAAGATGGCAACTGGCAGTTCGCCAGCAAGAACAACACCTTGTTGCAACTGCAGGACACGGGACTTGAGTTTCTGCCGCAACGTGCCATTGATTTCAGGGTGTTTGCACCACCCCACACCACGGAGGTGTTCTGGTCGATCGCCGATCTCACCACAGGTCAGATAGCCGAAGGCTCCCAGACCTTGAAACTGCCTGCTGGCACCATTTACATGCGTGCTGGCTTCCAGCTGCAGACGATCAATGCAGTAGCCCGGAACATTCGGATGCAGCGGTTGTATTGCGAGAGCGACCGCTGAGTGCGTGAGCGTCTGGCAATAGGAGGCAGACCGCTTCTCGCTTGATGGCCTGGACGAACACCGGCTCGATCCGCGGCCCGCAGGGCGTGCCGGGTTTACCCGGAAGTGCTGGTGCGGCTGGCAGCCCGGGCGGGGTTGGACCTGCCGGCCCGCAGGGCGTGCCGGGCGTGGCTGGCGGGCCGGGCAGCCCGGGCGGGACTGGCCCAGCGGGGCCTGCGGGCCCTGCGGGACCGGGCGGACCTGCGGGGCCCCAGGGCCCGGCGGGAACGGGGATCAACCTCAAGGGTTCAGTCCCTACCTTCTCGGCTCTGCCAACCGCAAACCGGCAGCAGGGCGATGCCTACATCGTTCAGGACGAGGGCGACACGCTCTACGTCTGGGATGCAGCGCTGGTCACCTGGATCAATGCAGGCGCGATCCAGGGCCCTGCAGGCCCTGCGGGAGCAGCTGGCCCTGCGGGACCGACTGGACCGGCGGGTGTTGGCGTCGTTGGCCCAGCTGGCGCTGCTGGCCAGCAGGGCATCCAGGGCGTGCCGGGAGTGCCTGGCGCCGCTGGCAGCGCTGGCAGCCGCGGCACGGGCTGGTTTGTGGGCACAGGCCCGCCGCTGGCTCAAATTGCGGGCTCGATCCCTGGTGATCTGTATCTCGACACCTTCACTGGAGAGGTGTACCAGCTTGGTGCTGCCCCCAGCGGTGTGCCGGTGGGCGATCTTCCCTCGATTGGCTCTTCCTATCAGGGTGGCTATTACGGCGGCCTGATCTCCCAGAGCGCCAACGGCGTGGCCACCCATGCGCTGATCATTGCGCCAAAGGCGGCGGGGATGAGCAGCCAGCAGACCAAGACCTCGAACACGGCGAGCAGCGGAGCCGACAGCAGCTTCGATGGCTTTGCCAATAGCGAGGCGGCCAACAATGCGAGTCATCCGGCCAATCAATGGGCGCGGGGACTGACGATCGCAGGTTTCAGCGATTGGTACGTGCCGGCTCTCTATGAGCTGGAGATTCTGTATCGGCGTTTCAAGCCGACCAGTGATGAAGGCAATAATGATCAGTTTGGCACCAATGCTTATGCCGTGCCGCCATCGACGAATTACACCATTTCAAGCCCTGATCGTACAGCTTTCATACCTTTCGAGCTAGGCGGTGCTGAGGCTTTCTTCGATGGGCAGATGAATACCTCGACGCAGAGTTCAGCAACAGAAGTGATTCTGCAGGACTGGTATTACGGCAACTGGTTTGCCAACAGCAAGACCTTCGCCCAGCAGACGCGGGCGATCCGCAAGATTGCGGTGATCCCCTGATGCCTTGGGTTCCCCGGATCGACACGCCCCGGCGTGAGCTGCAGGAGGTGATCGTGCCGCTGCTGGTCGGCCCAGCGACCACGACGGTTGCCTTTGATGGTCTGGGCTCTGATGCTCTGATCCGGCGCGTGAACGTGAATCTGGCCAGCTGGATCACGCTCTACAACTCTGAGGCGGCCTTCCAGGCAGACCTGCTGCGGCCTCTTAACCAGGATCCAGAGCCTGGTAGCGGCGTGGTGGCCGACCTGCGCTTCCCGTCGCTGGGCGGTGGTGCATTGCTGCTGGCGCCAGGCACCAGTTACTCCAACGCCGAGCAGCCGCTGCAGAGGCGCTTGCTGGCGCGGCTGCGGATCGAGGAGAGCGGTTCGCTGAACCCTGTGCTGGCGATCGAGGCCGTGGTGCTCACCGACTGATGGCCGCAACCCTTTCCTTCCTGCCACCGGCTGGCGCCACGCTCGACTGGCCCGATCTGGCCCGCCGCGCTGCTGGGCAGCTGGAGGGCTGGCTGGCGTTGGTGAACGGGCGCTACCCGCAGCAGCCGATCACAGTGCTCCACGGCCCTGCGGATGATGCGGCCTGGTGCGGCTGGACGCTGCAGATCGAGAGCAAGCACGGCGCCTTGGTGGCCCAGATGTTGGCCGGCGGGCCGTTGTGTCCGGTGCCCGACCGGCAGAACCGTTTTGATGTCTGGTTCGGCCTGCTGGCCGATTACGACCCGCTCGATAGCTCGCGAGGTGTGCATGGTGTTGTGGACACCGCCGTAGCGACCGATGGTTTTGGCGCTACAGCCATGATCACCAGCAACACCACCTTGCTGAGTAACAGGCTGAGCCCAACAGCTGGGCCCAATCCTCCACATTTGCAGGACTACGTTGTCTTCTCTGGTGAGGCAGAAGGCCAGGAGTATTTCGGCCTGTCGATGGCCAGCGCCAGCAGCTCGCAATCGAACCTGCTGTTTTTGATCACCCGCGAGATGAGCGAGGAGCAATGGCTGGTGATGAGCTATCTGCAGAACGGCTGCACGATGATCGCCGATCGCTCAGCGGCTCCGGGTTTCCGTCAACTGATCCGCCTGGGCTCCCAGTGGCTGTGGCAGCCGATGCTCGGCACCTCGTTCGCCTGGCCGGTGGTGGTGAACTCGACGAGCTATGCGTTCTACCAGGGGCCGGTGATCATCGAGCCGGCCCTGGTGCTGCCGGCTGACTTTCTCTGCCGCGCCCTGCTGACCCCCTTGTGGACATCCCAGGTGGACACGGCTCCGCCGGGCCAGTTCGTTGTCACAGTCGGCGGCAACCTGGCCGTGCGCATCCCGCCGCCATGACGATCAGAGGTGGCCTGCGCAACTCGCCGCTGCTGGATTGGCAGAGCGCAGGCGGCACCGCGCCGTACTCCCAGTTCTTCTCGCGCCTGCTGGCCTTCATCGCCACGGTGAACGCCACACCAGGCAATGAGAACGCCCGGCTGACGGTGCTCAAGCGCAACACCGATGCGACAGGAAGCCAACGAGGCATGGTGCTGCGGCTGCAGACCCCGACCGAGGACTGGGTGCTGCAGTGGGTACATCCGGTCAGCGACCTGGAAACACCGCTGCTGCGGGTGGGTCGTGCCCGCAACTGGCTTGATGACGGCAGCAACGGTGGCTACGGCCGCCTGCTGAACGTGAGCGCCCTCGATCCGGCGGTGGACTGCCGCAACGGCGGCAGCAACGTGATGATCCCCAGCACTTGCTCCCCTGGCGTGTTGCTCTGGGCGCAGGACACAACACCGGGGGCGGAGTGGTGGCTGTTCCATGCCGACTCGAGCGTGGTGCCGTTCGACCCGAACGGTGCGGCGAATGGCCGGCCCTGGACTTTTCTGCTCTTCCGCCAGGCCGGCACTGCCGGCTGGTGCGTGATGTTTCCGGCCCAGAATCCATCGGGCTGCCTGCTGAATCTGCAGGAGCAGTACGAGACGCTGCGCTCGAGCACGCAGTCGCTCGCGGGCTTCTCCGGCCTGGCCCGTTACGCGGCCCGTGGCGTGGCTGTGACCAGCAACACGCGCAATAGCGCCGGTGCGGCGAGCGAGAGCCCGCGGCTACAGCCGCTGCCGCTGCGCTTCTGGATGGGCCGGGTGTCTGGTGGTGAATGGGCCTACCCCCAGCGGCTGGAGCAGCAGTTCCGCACCCTTGATCTTGAGGACGTGCGTTTGTTCCAGATCGGCCGTGCCTGGTTCCAGATGACCTGGCTTGAGATCGGCCTTGCTGAGCTGGCGGCCATGCCGGCGGTTGCGGGCTGGACGACGTTCGCGGCTTACAGCGGCTGGGTGGCTGGAATGACGGACCTGCTGCTGGTGCCAAATCTGCCGGCGTTCGATGACGCCCCGCCTCTTCCGCTCAATGGCACGAACCAAGCCGCCTACGTGCCAGCGGCTTTGGCGATGGCCCATCCGCTGCAGCGCGTCTGGATGCTGGAGCTACTGCAGGACCCCCCTGATGGTGGTGACGGCGGTGGCCCTGGAGGCAGCAGCCGGCCAGAGGCAGGGGTGCTCTGGCCCCGGACGGTGGGGACATGAGCAGGGCTGGCGGGATCCAACTGCTCCCATCGCTGAACTGGCGCGGCCTGGCAGCGACTGACCCGTTTCCGCTGCTGATCGAGCGGCTTGCCGCCTTCATCGCCGTGGTGAATGCGGCCCCAGCCAATGCGGCTTCGCCGCTGGCGATCCTGCGGCAACCGAGCAGTTCGCTCGCTGGAGTGCGCCGCGGCCTGGTGCTGCAACTGGGTGGGCCTGAGCAGAACTGGATCTGGTACTGGACGCAATCGACCACGGCTGAGGACTACTGGTCGGTCGTCAATCACGGCGGCCACAGCTCGCTCTACAACGACGGCAGCAACAACGACGGCTACGGCTCACTGAGTGATCCGTTCAGTGGCGAATGGTCACGCTGGGATCTGCGTGGCCCGAGCTCTGATCCGGCGTTGCAGTGCGATGCGATGCAGGCGCAGCCTGGAGCGTCGCTGCTGCTGTTCGCGCAGGACACGATGCCTGGGGCGGAATGGTTCCTGTTCAGCGGTGATGCGGCGGCGGCACCGATGCAGACCCACTTGAACCCGAACCCCTGGACGTTCCTGCTGGCCCGTGATGGAAGCGGCCTCTGGACTGTTTGCCTGCGGCAGTTGCAGGGCATGGCGCCCAACAGCCTGGGGCGGATGGGCAAGATTGTGCTGGCGCGCCCTGGTGTGCAGCTCTCTGCCCCCAGTGCGCTGCAGCAGCGGCTGGTGAGCCGGGTGGCGCTACAGCCGGAAGTACGGCTTGAAGTGCTCTCCTTTGGGCAGCTGGGTTATCAGGACGTGCCGGATGCCTTTTTGCTGAGCTTGCCGGCGCCGCTCTGGATCGGTCCGGTGAGCAGTGATCCGGCGTTGTATCCAGAGCGGGCGATGCATGTCAACGGCCGCATCGAGCTGGAGGGTGGCCAGAGCTTGCTGCAGCTCGGCCGTGGCTTCAGTGTGGATTGGTGGCTGAGTGTGCCGGCGGGAAGCCTGCCGACCACGGCGCCTGGCTGGACTTCGTTTGCTGATTTCAGCTGGCGTGAGCGCAGCTCTGGGCTGATGCTCTACGCGCTGCCCGTCAGCAGCGTGGCGTTGGCTGATCAGAGCGATCCGCGCAGCTCGGCCTACACGCCGCTGGCGGCGCTGTGGCAGAACGCTCTGATGCGAGAGGCGGCGATTGAGCTGTTGGAGCTGCAGGGCGAGGAGGTCGAGCCCGGTGGTGGTGATGGCTCAGGCGCTGGCACGGGTTCGCCGCGGCCGAGCAGTGGGGTTCTGTGGCCCCGGAGGGTGGGAGCCCCTGCCAGCGACGACGCAACTATCTTCTGAACCCGATTCCGAGCAGGTGACACTTGAGCGGAGAAGGATGACGGCCTGGCTGTGGCCGCCCGAAGCGCTCCGGTGGACTCCCGGCGCCAGGTGAGTTGCCCGCCGGAGCTGGTGGATCAGATCGAGGCCTGGTTTCAGGGCCAGAGCTGGGTTGTCAGGCGGCAGCTGAGCTAAAGCCTCTCGGTCGGTTTTCTGCTCGTTTTCTGCTCACGCCCGAAGGTCGATCGCTGAAAAGTCAATCGGGGCGACAGGATTCGAACCTGCGACCTAGTGCTCCCAAAGCACCCGCGCTACCAAGCTGCGCCACGCCCCGGTTTTCTGAGCTTACCTGGCGCCTAGCCAAGCAATTGCTCGCAGAGGGCCAGGCCGCTGCGCAGCGCTCCCTCGACGCGGCCCTGGCCAGGACCGGCCACACCATCGCCGCAGAAGGCAATCTGGCTGGAGGGGCAGAGCATGGTTGCGATGTCCAGTCCTGGCGGCAGCGGGAAGGCAGCCCGCCAGCGCATCAGCGACCGATCAGCGGCTGGTAGCGGGGCGGGGCCGAGCCAAATTGCCAAGGTTTCCATCAGGCGGTGGTACTGCTGCTGGATCCAGGCCTGGTCCTGCCCATCGCTCACCGTGGCGTCGGTGTGGAGCACCACGCCACAGCGGCCGTCAGGCAGTGGCTGAATCGACAGGCGCTGCCAACCCCAGTGCCGCTGGGGGGAATCAGCGAACTGCAACAGCTGAAATGGCAGCGCCCGCCAGGCCAGGGCGGCTTCGGCCTCGAAGCGCAGCAGCAGATTGCTGCGGGGCACGTAGCTGAGTGTGGCGATCGCCTCAAGCGCCTGACCCAGGGCAGGATCGGCGTCGGCAGCCTGGCGCAGGGGGATGTCGCTCCAGCCCATCACAGCGACGCTGCGGGGATGGGCCAGAAGGGTGCCGCTGAGCAGCAACCAATTGACAACAGCGAGTTGCTCACCGAGGGCGCCAAACAGCTGCCACTGTCCATCGGCTGTGCGCTCCAGGCGACGCACCAAAACACCGTAATGGCTGTCGATCAGGCCGCGGGCCGTGGCCAGTAGCCCGCGGCAGAGGCCATCGCTGCCGCCGCAGCCTCGATAGAGAAAGCCCTCTGTCAGGGGGGCGCTGACTTTGAGCTGAAAATTTCCTTGGCTATCGAGGCGGCCGATCGTTCCGGTCCAGGGCTCAATCCAGCCGCCAGTTTCCAGGGTCTCAAGCAGCGGCAGCGGCTCGAGGCCGCTGATGTTAAACAAGGGGGCGCCATGGTCAAGCCGCCAACTCGGATCAACGCGGCTGCGGCGGGTTGCGCAGCGGCCACCGGGGCCACGCCCCGCTTCCCAGAGGCTGATCTCCCCGTCGAAGCCGTTGTGGCGGAGGCCGGATGCCAATGCGCAACCGGAGACACCCGCACCAATCACCGCCACATGGTCCGACCTGTTGATCAGTGCATCAGCCCCGGCCAGGTGCCGGGATAACGCAAGGTGCGCCAGTCACCTCTGGGGGTGCTCACCTCGACGCCTATGCCGATTGGCTGCTCCACAGCACCTACCTGGTCTTGCCACCAATTAAGGGCTGCTTCCCAGGCGGCTTCCATCGATTCGAAATGGTCATCAAGCACGGGGTGGGGCGAGCATTGCTGATCCACCAGTCGGTAGAGGCGGCGGGAGCTTTCGTTCAAAACAGACCTGACGCTGAAAGAAGAGGACGCCATGGGGTGAGCTGAAGCATTTCCCCATTGTGGTGACTGTGCCAGCTGCTGACTGTCACCTTGATTACCGACGGTGTTGTTCGTTACCTCAACCCCGCGTTACGTCAACACAGCGATGCAGTCGATTTCGACACGGGCGCCCTTCGGCAGGGCCGCTACCTGAACGCAGGCCCGTGCCGGCGAGACCCCGGCTCCGAAGCTTTCGGCATAGATCTTGTTCACCGCGGCGAAATCGGCCAGATCCGCCAGAAACACCGTGGTGCGCACCACCTGCTGGGCGCTGCAGCCTGCGGCCGCCAGCACCGCTGCGAGGTTGGCCAGTACTTGCCGGGTTTCAGCTTCCACATCTCCGTCCCCAACCATGCCCCCCGTCGCCGGGTCCAGCGCGATCTGACCGGAGCAGAACAGCAGCGCTCCTGCCTTCACCGCCTGGTTGTAAGGACCGACCGGAGCAGGGGCCGCTGCCGTGTTGATCGCCTCAGGGACAGAAGCCAAGGGCATGGCAAGGGATGATGGGATCACGAGCCTACGGGTGTTCGGCTGCAGACCGACCGCGACATCGCCCTTGAATTCTTCCCCGATTGCCAGCCCGATTTCCTCCAGTGATTCCGGCTGGAGTGAAGCGCCTCATCGCGACCCGGCGCGTCTGGAAGACGTCTGGCATCGCTACGGGCAATCGCCTGCTGGGGACGACTGGATCCTCAAAGGCATTCACTTCAACCTGCGCCCGGGCGAACTGGTTGGCCTGCTGGGGCCATCGGGCTGCGGCAAAACCACCCTGCTCCGCCTGATCGCCGGTTTTGAGTGCCCCAGCCGTGGCCGAATCCTGATTCAGGGCCAGGAAGTGGCCGGGAGCCAGCGCTGGGTCGAGCCGGAGCGGCGCGGCGTTGGCATGGTCTTCCAGGATTACGCCCTCTTCCCCCATCTCGACGCCTGGCGCAACACCTGTTTCGGCCTGCGGCCACGCCAGGACCGCAGCCGGGCGAGCTGGCTGCTGGAGCTGCTCGGACTCAAGGGCCTGGAGCATCGCTTTCCGCACGAGCTCTCAGGAGGCCAGCGACAGCGGTTGGCCCTGGCCCGTGCCCTGGCGCCAGGGCCTGCGCTGTTGTTGCTCGATGAGCCCTTCTCCAACCTCGATGTGGATGTGCGCCTGCGCCTGCGCGGCGAGCTCCACGGTGTGCTGAGCCGCTGCGGGGCCAGCGGTGTGATCGTGACCCACGATCCCGAAGAGGCCCTGGCGATCTGTGATCGGGTGGCGGTGATGGAGGCGGGTCGCATCCATCAGTGCGCCAGCCCGCTTGAGTTGGTGACTGAACCGGCCAGTGCTTTTGTTGGGCGCTTCGTTCTGCAACGCAACCTGCTGCCGGCCCGTTGGCAGGGCGAGCGGCTGCTCACCCCGCTGGGCTGGCTGGAGCCGGCCCACTCCCAGGCCGGCAACGGGCAGATGGCTGAATCCAGCGATCTGGAGGTGTTGCTCGATCCCACTGGGCTGGAGTTAAGTGACGATCCCCAAGGCGATGCCTGGGTGACGGGCCGGGAATTCCTTGGTCGCGAATGGTTACTTCAGGTGCAACTCAGCCATCCGGGTCAAGCGCCGATCCAGTTGCGGCTGCGGCTGCCGCTGGATCAGGAGTTCAGCCACGGCCAGCGCTGCCGGCTGCGGCTGCGCCCCGGCCAGCCTGCCCTGCTCTTTCCCCAGGGACTCACCGTCCTGCCCGTTGCAGGCGATCCGCAACCAACTGAGCCGCAATTTGCCTAGGGCCTCAATCTGCCCCATAGCTTCAGCCTGCCCAGCTTTCCTTCTGGCGCCGCCGCTCGGCCAGCTCGGCTGGGTTCTGCGCCTGCAGAAACAGGTTGGTGGCGCGCTCCAAGGCGATCGTGCTGGGAATGGTCGAGGCGCCGGCCCGGCGCTTGGTGATCACCTCCAGCAGCCGTGCCTCGATCGCCGCCCTGCTGGCCAGCGCGCCAGCTGTGGCGACGCTGGCGGCCCAGCGCAGGTTGGCGAGCGTGTACTCGTGGGCGCACCAGACCCGGGTGTCGGCGGGCAGGGCAGCAAGGCTCTGCAACGAGCGCTGCATCTGCTCGGCACTGCCTTCAAACAAGCGCCCGCAGCCACCGGCGAACAGCGTGTCGCCGCAGAACAGTTCGCCGCTACCGCCGGGCACGGCCGGCAGGACATAGGCCAGGTGAGAGCGGGTGTGGCCGGGCACTGCCAGCACCTTGATGGTGCGACCGAGCAAGGTGAGCTCCTCACCGCCGTTGAGCGATCGGGTCTGGAAGGGGATGCGCTCGCGGTCGGCGGCGGCGGCGATCACCTGGGCGCCAGGCCATTCGGCCAGCAGCCCCGGGGTGCCGCCGATGTGATCGCTGTGGTGATGGGTCTGCAGCACCGCTTCGAGTTCCAGCCCGCGCTGCCGCAGCCAGCGGATCACCGCCGGCGCCACCGCCGGATCCACCACCACCGCCCGACGGCTGTTGTGCAGCACGAACACGTAGTTGTCGCTGAGCACAGGAATCAGGGCCACATCCACCGCCACGTCCACCGCCACATCAGCGGCCCGCTCGCTTCCGGTTGGGCCCATCGTTAAAGTCCAGATTGCGGTGTAGTTCCATGATCACCGTCGCTCTGGCCAAGGGGGCCCTGCTCAAGGATTCGGTGCGGCGCTTTGCTGCTGCCGGTCTGGATTTCAGCACCCTGCTTGATGACGACAATCGCCAACTGATGGTGCCCAGTCCCTGCGGCAAGGCCCGGGCCCTGCTGGTGCGCAATGCCGATGTGCCCGTGTATGTGGCCTACGGCCAGGCCCAGCTCGGCATCGTCGGTGACGATGTGCTGCGTGAGCACCAGTTGCCCGTGGCGCCCCTGCTCGACCTCGGTTTCGGTGGTTGTCGCATGGCGGTGGCCGTCAGGGCCAGCAGTGGCTACCGCCGCGCCGCCGATCTGCCGGCCCACTGCCGGGTGGCCAGCAAATTTGTGCGCTGCGCCGAAGTTTTCTTTGACCAGCTCGATCTGCCGGTGGAGCTGATTCAGCTCACCGGATCGGTGGAACTCGGTCCGATCACCGGCATGTCCGAGGCGATCGTCGATCTTGTGGCCACAGGCCGCACCCTGCGTGACAACGGCCTGGTGGCGATCGAAGACCTGTTCACCAGCACGGCCCGCCTGATCGGTCACCCGATCGCCCTGCGCCTCGATCAAGGGGAGCTGCAGTCGATTGTGGAGCGGATTGCTGCCACCTCAAGGCTGGCCAGCCCTGCGGGGGTGGCCTGATGGCCAGGCTTGATCGGGTCCGCCTGCAGCGGCTGCTGCCCTACCTGGGTCGCGACCGTCGCCGCCTGCTGCTCACCCTGCTGCTGCTGATTCCGGTGGCCTTGTCCTCCGCCATTCAGCCCCTGCTGGTGGGTCAGGCGATCTCGGTGTTGCGCCGGGAACCCACCCTCGGTTGGCTTACGGGTCTGGCGGTCCCCGAGGCGATGCGTCTGCTGGTGTTCCTGCTGCTTGGGGCCGTGTTGTTTCGGCTCGCTCTCCAGGGGGTCCAGAGCTACAGCGTGCAGGCGGTGGGACAGCGGCTGACGGCCCGGATCCGCAACGACCTGTTTCGCCACGCCATGGAGCTCTCGCTCCGCTTCCACGACCGAACCCCCGTGGGCAAGCTGCTCACCCGCCTCACCAGTGATGTCGATGCCCTTGCTGAAGTCTTCGGCAGCGGGGCCGTGGGGGTGTTGGCCGATCTGGTCACCCTGTTGGTGATCGCCATCACCATGCTCACGATCGAGGCCCGGCTCGGGGCCTTGCTGCTGGTGATCCAGATCCCCGTGGTGTTGTCGATTCTTTGGCTGCAGGGCCGCTACCGCAAGGCCAACTACCGCGTGCGGGAGGAGCTCAGCCAGCTCAACGCCGACCTGCAGGAAAACCTCCAGGGTCTGGAGGTGGTGCAGATGTTCCGGCGGGAGAGCACCAATGCGCAGCGGTTCTCCGTCACCACTGACGCCTACCGCAAGGCGGTGGGAGGCACGATTTTCTACGACAGCTCCATCTCGGCCTTCCTGGAATGGGTGTCGCTGACGGCCGTGGCCGTGGTGCTGGCTCTCGGTGGCTGGATGGTGACCACGGGGGCGATGGGGTTGGGCACCCTCACCACCTTCATCCTGTTCTCCCAGCGGCTGTTTGATCCGCTGCGCCAGTTGGCGGAACGCTTCACCCAGATTCAGGGCGGTCTCACGGCCGTCGAGCGGATCGGCGAGCTCCTCGAAGAACCGATTGAGATCAGCGACCTGGCCGAGTCCCAGCGCAGCCTTGCTGCCGTCCATTCCGGCCTGGAGCGCTCCAGCGCCGGCGAGGTGATCTTCGAGAACGTCTCGTTTGCCTACCGCCCCGATGATCCGATCCTGAGCGACCTGAGTTTCCAGATCGCGCCTGGTGAGCATGTGGCCTTAGTCGGCCCCACCGGCGCTGGTAAAACCACCGTGATCCGCCTGCTCTGCCGCCTGTACGAGCCGCAACAGGGGCGGATCCTGCTCGATGGCATCGACATCCGCCAGTTGCCGATTGCCACCCTGCGCCAGCGGCTTGGTGTGGTTCTGCAGGACACCTTTTTGTTCAGCGGAAATGTGGCCGACAACCTGCGCCTCGATGCCGCCATCGACGACCAGGCCATGCTGGCGCTCTGCCGAGGCCTGGGCCTTGAGGCGCTGCTGCGCCGGCTCCCCGATGGCCTGGCCACGGAACTGCGGGAGCGCGGCGGCAATCTTTCCTCCGGAGAACGGCAGCTGCTGTCGGTTGCCCGGGTCGCCATCCGCAATCCCTCGGTGCTGGTGATGGATGAGGCCACCGCCTTTCTCGACCCCTCCACCGAGGCCACCCTGCAGCGCGACCTCGACAGGCTGCTCAAGGCCCGTACGGCGATCGTGATTGCCCACCGCCTGGCCACTGTGGAGGCGGCTGATCGCATCCTGGTGCTGCGCAAGGGCCGGCTGATTGAGCAGGGCACCCACCAGCAACTACGCCGGCAGGGTGGCCTTTATGCCCAGTTGGCGGAACTTCAGGAGCGTGGATTGGTCAGGCTCTGAGCGCTGGGGAAGCCCTGGCCATCCCTGGTTCTGCCGCTGCCAGCGATCCGTTTTTCCAGCCAGGCGTCGATCAGGGCGGCCAGCTGGCGGGGGCTCTCGCGCATCGGCAGATGGCCGCAACCGTCGAGGACCGCCAGCTCATGCTGGTCGCTGTAGCCGGCCAGGTGGCGCACGTAGCGGGGCTCCATCACCTGGTCACGGCTGCCGGCAATCCAGAGGCTCGGCACCTGAAGGGCGGCGGTGAGGCCTGGAATCTCGCGTACGGCCGCCCGGCTGGTGCTGCAGGCCAGCAGCCCCAGGGCGGCACGGCGATCGGCGATCAGGGGACTGCGGATCGAGGCGGTTCCCGGCCAGCCGGCCAGCCAGCCTGGCCGGAAGCGCAACAGGGCGGCGCCCCCCTGCCGCAGCCGGGCGAAGGCCCGTGGCTGGTAGACCCCTCCGCCGACGCCGATCTGGATCACCCCAAGCAAGTGGTCACCGAGCAGGGGAGCGGCATGCAGCGCCAGGCTGCCACCGAGTGAATGGCCCACCAGCACGATCGGTCTGTTGCCGGCCTGTTCCAGGCTTTGCTGGGCCACCCAGCGGCCGTAGCTGGCCAGGCTTGGCTGCAGGCCCCGGGGTCGGGGCCGCTGACCGAACCCCGGCAGATCGGGCGCCTCCACCCGCCAGCGGGGTGCCAGTTCCTCCAGTAGGGGATGCCAAAGCTGGCCGGAGAGCAGCCAGCCATGCAGGCAGATCAACAGGGGGTCGCCGGTGTTGCGTGCTGGCATCCCTTCAGCGTTGGTTGCCTTCCAGCCTGCAACGGCGCGCCGAGGATCGGGCAGGATCGTGCCATTGCGTTGCCGCGCCCCTCTGGTTTGGATTCCACCGACTTCCTGGCCAGTGCCTACGGCTCCCAGTTCCGGGTCTGCCCCACGCCCAATCCGAAGCTTCAGCTCGTCTTGAGCCTGGAGAGGGAGATTGATCTGCTCGAACTCGAGAGGCTCTGCGATGCCGTCGGTTGGAGCCGCCGGCCCCTGCGCCGCGTGCGCAAGGCGCTTGAGCACAGCTTGCTGAGGGTGGGGCTCTGGCGACACGATCCACGCCTGCCGAAGCTGGTGGGCTTTGCCCGCTGCACCGGTGATGGGGTGTTGGAGGCCACGGTCTGGGATGTGGCGGTCCATCCCACCTACCAGGGGGCGGGGCTGGGCAAGGAGCTGATGGCTTTCGTGCTCGAGCAGCTGCGGCAGATGGAGGTGGAGCGCGTCACCCTGTTCGCTGACCCCGACGTGATCGGCTTCTACCAGCTGCAGGGTTGGCAGCTGGAGCCCCGTCAACGACGCTGCGCCTTCTGGTATTCCCCCTGAATGGCCTGGCTTTAAACGGTCGGGCCCTGCCAGGGGCCCAGATCCCCGACACGATCGAGGTCGGCCGCCAGCGGCAGCAGGGCCGTCTCCAGGGCCAGGCCGGCAGCCACCTCCAGGGTCTGGTGCCGCACGGCCTGTCCGCCCCAGGCGATGCCGCAGAAGAGGGCTGGATGGAAGCGGTTCATGCCAATCAACCAATAGCCCCCGTCGAGGGCAGGCCCCAGCACCAGCGGTGCCCGCTCTAAGGCCGCAAACGCGCCTTGCAGATCCCGCCATTCCAGCCCGGGAAGGTCGGTGCCGATCAGCACCACCTGCCGGGCGCCCTCCCGGAAGGCATGTCTGGTCTGACGCGCCATGCGCAGGCCGAGGTTGCCCTCACCCTGGAGGCTGAACCGATCGGCTCCAAGCGCCGCTGCCCAGCGCTTCGCGGCCCTCGGGCCAAGTCCAGCGACGGCCAGCAGGGTTTCGATCGGAGCTGTGGCCGTCGCGCAGCGCCGGGCGACCGCCAGGGTGTGGCCGGTGAGGCGTTGCTGGATCCGGGCCGCCATCGGCGCCCCGAGGCTGGCGGCCAGGCGCCGCTTGCAGCGACCGGGCGCTGGCCAGCGGCTCATCACCACCAAGCGCCTGGGGCCACTGGCTGGAGCTGATCGGCGCGTCAACTGTCGCGGCTCAGCTCGGCTGGCCGCACGGTGAGATTGAGGCTCTGATCACCCCGGCGCACCCGCACCACCAAATCCTTGCCGACCTTGCCCCTGTCCACGGCGAGCTGCACCTCGGTGGGGTTGCCGACCTGCTTGCCATCCAACTGTTCGATCAGGTCGCAGGGCTCAAGTCCGCCCTTTTCGGCCGGGCTCCCTTCGAGCACTTCGACCACCACGACGCCATTGATTTCCGGCAGGCGGCACTTGGCGGCGGTGGCGTTGATCTCACGGGCCAGCTGGGGGGTGAGCGCCTGCAGGCGGACACCGATGTAGGGGTGTGAGACCCGTCCTGTTTCGAGGATCTGGGCGGCGATCTGGCGAGCCAGATTCACCGGGATGGCGAAACTGAGTCCGGCGCCGGGCGCTTGCCGAATGGCGGTGTTGACCCCGATCACCTGGCCGCCGGCATTGATCAGGGGACCGCCGCTGTTGCCGGGATTGACGGCGGCATCGGTCTGGATGTAGGGCACTCGCTGGCCTTCGCCGATCGCATTGGTGCGGTCGGTCGCGCTGATGATCCCGGCCGTCACCGTGTTGTCGAGTCCGAGGGGGTTGCCGATCGCGATCGCCCACTCCCCCGGCCGCACCTTGGAGGAATCGCCCAGGGGCGCCACCGGCAGGCCCGTCGCCACCACCTTGACCACAGCGATGTCGGTGAGCGGATCACTGCCGAGCACCTTGCCGTTGAAATTGCGCCCATCCGGCAGGGTGATGGACACCTCGTTGGTGCCTTCGACCACGTGGGCATTGGTGATGATCACGCCATCGGAGCGGGTGATGAAGCCGGAGCCCTGGCCCTGCTGCTGCCGGATCGATGGGCTGCCGCCAAAGAGGCCGCCGATGGGATTGATCACCCGTTTGACCGTGTCGATACGCACGACCGCCGGCCCCACCTTGTCGACGGCATCAACGATGAAGCGATTGCCGAGCTGCAGCGGGGCCACTGCCGGCGCATCGCTCACCTTGGCTGGCTCGGAAGGCTCAACCCTCTCCCTGACAAGGCTGGGGAGTTGCAGGTTGCAGCCTGCCAGCAGAAAACCGGTGCTGCCGGCGGCCAGCAAGCCACGGAGAAAAACAGCCTTGGCGGTGGGCTGGGCAGAGGTCATGGCGGAGGGGGTGGTCCCAGGCTGAAAACCGCCGGATGGAGAGCGGACGTTCGCTGGTGATCTGCCTATATTCGGCCACTGTGTGACGAGGGGGAGGTGCAGGAGGGTCAGGAGCTGTGGCGCCAGGTACAAGAAGCCCTCCAGGCCAATCTCAGCAAGCCCACCTTCGAAACCTGGATCCGGCCGGCCCGTTGCTCCGGATTCACTGATGGACGGCTGCTTCTCGAGGCTCCCAACAGCTTTGCCTGCGGCTGGCTGCGCAAGAATTACCTGACCACGATCGAGGCGGTGGCCTCCGAGTTGGCCGGCCAGCTTCTGCGGGTGGAGGTCCAGACGGCCGTGGGTCCCGCCGCGGATCTGGGCCTCGACGGCGGCGCTGGCGGTGGCGCTGGAGTGGTGGAGGCAACCTCCCTGCAGGCTGCTGGTGGGTCCGCTCCGGCTTCCATGCACGCCGGCTCAGCACCGCGGGGGGAAACACCCCGCCGTCCCGCTCCGGGCCTGAACCCCCGCTACGTGTTCAACCGCTTTGTGGTGGGGCCGAACAGCCGCATGGCCCACGCCGCCTCGCTGGCGGTGGCCGAAGCGCCCGGCCGCGAGTTCAATCCCCTCTTCCTCTGTGGTGGTGTGGGTTTGGGTAAAACCCACCTGATGCAGGCGATCGGCCACTACCGCGTCGAGATCGATCCCGACGCCCGGGTGTTTTACGTCTCCACCGAGTCGTTTACCAACGACCTGATCCAGGCGATCCGCAAGGACGGCATGCAGAAATTCCGCGACCGCTACCGGGCCGCCGATCTGATCCTGGTCGACGACATCCAGTTCATCGAAGGCAAGGAGTACACCCAGGAGGAGTTCTTCCACACCTTCAATGCCCTGCATGAGGCGGGCCGTCAGATCGTGATCGCCAGCGATCGCCCCCCCAGCCAGATTCCGCGCTTGCAGGAGCGGCTGATCTCGCGGTTTTCGATGGGCCTGATCGCTGACATCCAGGCCCCCGATCTGGAGACCCGCATGGCGATCCTCCACAAGAAAGCTGAGCAGGAGCGGATGTCGTTGCCCCGCGATCTCATCCAATACCTGGCGGGTCGTTTCACCTCCAACATCCGTGAACTCGAGGGTGCCCTCACCCGGGCCGTCGCCTTCGCCTCGATCACCGGACTGCCGATGACGGTGGAATCGGTGGCGCCGATGCTCGATCCTGTCGGCAATGAGGTCGTGGTGACCCCCCAGCAGGTGATCGAGAAGGTGGCCGAGGTCTTCGGCATCGGCGTTGAAGAGATGCGCAGCAGCAGCCGCAAACGGGCTGTCAGCCAGGCGCGGCAGATGGGCATGTACCTGATGCGCCAGAGCACCGATCTGAGCCTGCCCCGCATCGGCGATGCCTTCGGCGGCAAGGATCACAGCACGGTGATGTATGCCGTTGAGCAGATCGAGAAAAAGCTGGCGATCGATCCCTCCCTGGCCCGCCAGTTGCAGCAGGTGCGTGATCTGCTCCAGATCGACTGCCGCCGCCGCCGCTGACGCGAACTTCAGGTGAGGGGGCGGCTGGGGTCGAGCCCTTCGACTTCGCCATGGAAGACCCGGCTGGCGGTGATGTCTTCGGCCTCGATTGTGATCAGATCGCCCTTGGTCAGGCCACTGCCGCGGTGGTTGAACAGGCGGTTGGCTTGGCGCATACGGGCTCGATCGATTGCATTGCGGATCGAGCGGGCGTTGGCGAAGAAAGGCAGCTGCATGCGCCGTTGGATGTAATCGGCGAAGGCCGCACTGGCCTCGGCGCTGAAGCGATAACTCTCAGCCGCCATGATCAGTTTGGCAATCCCCAGCAGCTCCGCTGCGCTGTAGTCGGGAAAGTCGATGTGGTTGGCCACCCGCGAGGACAGGCCAGGGTTGGACTGATAAAAGACATCCATCCGGTCTTTGTAGCCAGCGAAGATCACCACCAGATCGTCGCGGTTGTTCTCCATCACCTGCAGCAGGATCTCGATCGCTTCGGCGCCGTAATCCCGTTCATTCTCCGGGCGGTAGAGGTAATAGGCCTCGTCGATGAACAGCACGCCGCCCATCGCCCGCTTGAGAATCTCGCGCGTTTTTGGGGCGGTGTGGCCGATGTACTGGCCCACCAGATCGTCGCGGGTGGCGGTGACCAGATGGCCCTTGCGCACGTAGCCCAGCCGGTGCAGGATCTCTGAGATCCGCTCGGCCACCGTCGTTTTTCCCGTGCCCGGCCTGCCCGTGAAGGACATGTGCAGGCTGGGGGCGCCGGTGGCCACACCGACCTGCTTGCGCGCCCGCTCCACCACCAGCAGGGCCGCGATCTCGCGGATGCGTGTTTTCACCGGCCGCAGCCCGATCAGTTCGCGGTCGAGTTGCTCAAGAACCTCATCCACCCCGGTGTCGTTGTAGGCCTCCCTGAGATCAACCGGCGTGTCATCGTCAATCGCCAGACCGGCGTTGGCATCCGGGCCAGCCAGCCTCTCCATCAGTTTCCCAGGGCATCGACGGCAGTGGCGAAGCTGAACTCGGCATCGCCCAGGGGGTTGTCATCAGGCTCAGCGCGCAGGGTGAGATTCACATAGGTGCGCCCAAAGCTGATATCCGGATAGCGCTGCTGCTTTTCAGAGAGCTCGTTGAGCCGCTCCAGAAACAGGCGGGTGCTTTCGTAATCGGCGAATTCGATGCGGCGCTCCAGACGCTCGGGCCGCTGCCGTTTGGTCCAGGGCTGTTCCATGGTTGAAACCTAGCTCAGAAGAAAATGAGGCCAGCACTGGCGCCAAGTGCCAGTGCACTCAGAACGTGGCCCGCTGATTGGTCGTGCCCCAGTGGCGGCCCCTGAGCTCCTGCAGCCAGCGCTCCAGATCCTGACCAAGCTGCGTTTCCTCCTCCCAGAGTGTCTGAAAGAAGGAGGCATTGGCCGCATCACCGATCAGGGTGCAAAAGCGCGACGCTTCGGCGTAATGCTGGATCTGTTCGGCTTCGAGTTCCGCATCCTGATTCAGCAGCCCGATCAGATCGCCGGAGCTCTGCACCGGTCGCAATTGGGAGGCTGCCGGAATCACACCGAGCAGGAGCATCTGCTGGACGAGTTGCTCGGCATGCTGGATCTCTTCCACCATTTCGCGGCGCATGCGTTCGGCGGCCACGCTGTCGCCCCAGAACGCCAGCAGTGACGCCTGGGTCATGTACTGCTGCACGGCAGTGAACTCCAGGCTGAGGGCCCTGCCCAGATACCCGAGTACCCGGGGATGCACGCCAGCCATCACGATCAGCTCCTCCGATCAACACCGCTGGGCGCGAGAACGGGCTCCAGTTCAACGTGGGGGCGGGCAATAATGTGGGCGGCGACCAGACCGTCACCGACCCGTTCGCAGGCATCGGCTCCGGCGCGAACGGCGGCGTTAACGGCACCGGTTTCGCCTCGGACCATCACGGTGACATAGCCACCGCCCACGAATTCGCGGGACACCAGGGTGACTTCGGCGGCCTTGGTCATGGCGTCAGCCGCCGCGATGGCGGGGACAAGTCCGCGGGTCTCGATCATGCCGAGAGCGATGCCGTGAGGTGCTGAGGCCATGGCGTTGCTCGTGGAGGGGGATGGGGGTGGGTTGGAATTGGGCGGCTCCTGGGGCTTACCACCCACCGGAGTCGCTGCTGGAGCTGGAGTGGGAGCTGGAGTCTTCGGATCAGGCGAGGCCGGCTCCGTTTTCGCCGTGGCCGCCGGCAGGGCTTTCGCTTGGCTGCTGGCGGCCACGCCCCGACTGGTGGAGCTGCGCCTGGAGGAGGGTTGTCGGGGAGCGGGGGTGGCCATGGATCGGGCAGAGACGATTGGCTGGGCGGATCGCGATCGGGGGAGCGGGAACTCAGCCATCTGGTTCCCAGAAATCAATGATGCCGCTGATCGTGAGATCGATCTGGAGATCGGGATTGCCGGAGGCGAAGCGTGCGGCGGAGCCACTGGAGGTGAACACCCAGTTGCCGGGGGAGGCCCCGACCGGATCAACGGCCACGCTGAATTTGCCTTTGTTGGAACGCAGCACCCGCAGATTGCAGTGGCGCAACCCGTCGACCCGTTGGCTGCAGACCAGCGAGCCCGTCACCTGCATGATTTCCATCAGGGTGGACCTCCCGGGTTGCTGGGGTTGTCTGGATCCCAGTAATCGATGATCCCGACGATGGTGAGATCACTCGGATACGACTTGCTGCCGGCGGCCTCACGCGCGGCCGAACTGCCGACACAGATCACCCAGTCTCCGGGGATGCAGCCCACCGCGTCGACAGCCACTTTCTGGGTGCTGCCATCGAGCACCACCTGGAGGTGTTTGTGCTCGAAACCAGGGATTCGGTTGGTGGATACAAGTGGTTTGACAACCTTGCAGATCAACATCTCAATGACCTCCCTGAGCTTCGAGCTGGATCGATGAGCCGACCGTTTCAGCGGGGGCGTGTTGATCCCGGTCGCGCAGTGTCAGCAAGGTGTGCAGCAATCCCTGATCAAACAGCTTGGCGTAGCGCACTTCGATGGCGCTGGCGGTACGGCGGCATTGCAGCAGCGCCCTCTGCCTGGCTCCCGGCACACTGCCGTGATAATCGAAGCGGACCACGACCGGCACCGGCAGACCCCTGGAAACATTCAGGCCGGTGAAGATCTTGACGCCCACGTCGAGGTCGGCGGCCCCTTCCTCGACGGTGTCGAGATGGGCGAAATAGGTGAGATTGCGCAGATGGATTTCCTTGAAGCCGATGCCAACACCGATGAACCGCTCGGCGTGGCCGGCATCGGCATAGGCGCCGCCGTGATAACTGCGCACATAGTCGATCTGGGAAATGTTGTGCTCCACCAGCCGGCTGATCAGGCTGACCATGCCCTCATCCGGTGTTGCGGCGGCCGCCGCCATCACCCTGGAGCGAATCTCAACTCTGGCCGCCTCTGCCCCCATGCGCAGGGTGGCGGCATGGACCTCACGGGCATCGAGCCAATGCTCCAGATCGGTGCCGCCTTCGCTGGAGGGCACATGCACCCGAATGGCGTCAGTGTCGGTGTCGAGGCCGATCAGCAGCAGATCCACGGAGGCCCCGCAGCAGAAGCTGTTCTCCACCGCCTGCTGGAAATCCATCAAGCGGGAGAGGCCACTGGCGGCGGCGGCGGCGTCATCGGAGTGGTGCGCCGCACACCCCTCATGGTGAGGGTCAATGGAACTGAAGTGATACACCACCACTTTGAGATAGCGGGTGGGGTCGTAGGCCTGATTGGGAACCCCTTCGCGGTAGCGCAGATGCTCGGTTTTCACCCAGCGATCCACGGTGTCTTCGACATCGAACATGGCGCCGGCATGGGGCCGGCGACGCACGGAACTGAACGGAAGGCGCAGGGCGTAACTGATCGTGTGGGCGAGGCGGCCGTCGGCGCAGGGGGTGACATCCAGCAGGTGGAAGCCTGAGGAGAGCAGGAAGGCGTTGAAGGCTTCAGCAGCCGGGGTGCCCTCGCGGCAGTCGAGCGGGTCTTCGCGAAAGAAGGTTTCGCTGACCCGTTCGTAGGTTTCAAACACGCACCAGGCGAACAGGGAGCGCATGTCGAGCTGGCTGACCCAGGCCTTCTCCAGGATCGACTCCGGCAGGGTGAAGCCCAGCTCGGCCTCGGCGTGGCGCTGGGCTTCGGCAACAAAACCGTCTTCGTGCTGCAGGGCCGAGAGCCGCTTGAGCACCGGCACGATTCGATCGAAGGCCCCTTTCACCGCACTCTCGTAGGCCTGGAGGCGGGCGTTGGCCGTCTGGTCGGTGAGGGGGTGGCTCTCCGCTGGGGCGATCGGCCGCCAGTTGCGCATCGGCCGGACCCTGGCTGCTTGGCGGGGGCTGGGGACGCTTGGCCCTGAGCTGTTGGCTGAGCCGCCCAGCTCCTGGCCTTCAGCTGCCGCTGAAAGCTGAGGACGCCGCCTCGGCGCCGTAGGCGCCAGGGGGCGATCGGCTGGGGCATGGCGTCGCGAGATCGACAAGGTCAGCGCACCGGGGGGAGGGAGAGGATGGCGATCAACCGCGAGCGCCGCCGGAGACGGTGATCAAGGAGCCCTGGTTGGTGTTGCCGCTGGAGCCGGTGACCCGGCTGACGGGTTGGACCATCTGGTCGTTTCGCTTAGGTGCCACCGCAGCCATCGCCTGCAGGGGACCGTTGCGGGTGGGATTGCGGCGTCGCGCCGACACTCCTTCGGTGCCGGTGACCCGCTTGCCACGGTCCCAGTCGTCTCCGGTGATGTGCAGCCCGGCGGAGATGCCTTCGCCGGTGACCCTGGAAACCGGCCGTGCCTCTTCCTCCACTTGGATTGGAGTAGCCAGAGGCTCAGGAGCGTCAGGCGCGGTCGGCATGGCCGAAACCGGGGGGCGGCGGCGCACGGCCGGCGGCATCATCTTGGGTGCAGCGAGCTGCTGGTGCGAAGCCGCCTGCTGGGGCGCGCGACGGTCGAAGCGGAACTGTTCGGTGCCGGTGACGGTGTCACCGGCCAGATCAAAAGGGCCGGTGATCCTGGCGCTGGTTTCGTAACGGGTGCCGGTGACGGCACTGCTGCGTTCCTGATGCTGATGGGCCGCCCGCGCGGGCGACTGCACGCTGAAACGTTGCCAGGGCTGGGCCTCCAGTGGCTGGGGGAAGTCAGCCTCGTGACCTTCGGCGGCACTGCAGGCCTCGTTGTATTGGTCCACGCCCACGTAGGGGGTGCCGGTGAGGGGCTCACAGGCACCTTTGCTGGCCCCGGTCATCACACCACCGATTCCGGGCTGGAGGCCGCTCAACCTGGGGCCAGGGGTGCCCATGCCCATCGGGCGGCGTTGGCGGATGGATTCAACCGCTGCGGTCGGGCACCATTCGCCGGCCTGCTCCAGCCCGGCGTAGGGCGTGCCCGTCACGGCTTTGCAGGTGCCTGGCTCATCGCCGGTGACCTTCGACGAGCGGCCGGTAATGGTGCCGGAGACCACCAACTGCTTGTTGGTGAGGCTGTGGCCCACCTTGGCGGCTTCGGGCTGGGGACGGGCGCCACAAAAACCCTCGAACTGTTGGCTGCCGATGTATTCGTCGCCGGTGACCAGGCGGCAGGTGCCGGGTTCGTTGCCGGTGACCAGCTCACTGCGGCCCACAAGCGTGCCGGTGATGCCTGTGCCGCGCAGGGTGTGTACGGATCCCACCTTGGCTGGAGCCACACCAGGAGTGCTGGTCGAATCGCTGCCCACGTACTGGGTGCCGGTGGTGCGCAGGCCGGAGCCGTGCTCATCGCCGGTGACCTTCTCGGAGCGCCCGACCATCACGCCGGAGATGGGGCGACCCGCCAGGGTCTGGCCAAGGCCCACCTTGCGGGGGGACGGCTGGGCGCTGGCACTGCCGCTGTTGGTTCCGCTGTTGGTTGCGCAGAAGGCCACGCCTTGGTTGGCCGAGAGGTATTCGGTGCCGGTGATGGTTTTGCAGGTTCCCGGCTCATCGCCGGTGACTTTTTCAGAGCGGCCCACCTCATTGCCGGTGACCCGGTTGCCGTGGCTGGTGGCGGTGACTCCCACCTTGGCGGGTTGGAGCGGTTTGGCTTCCCCCTGGCAGAAGGTGCGGAAGATGTCGCCACCCATGTAGTCGGTGCCGGTGATCGGCCGGCAGGTGCTGGCTTCGTTGCCGGTGGTCTTGATCGAACGGTTGGCCTGGGTGCCGGTCACGACCTGACCTCGGCTGGTTTCACCCGCGCCCACCTTCCAGGTGGCGTCCTGGGCTCCTGCCACTTTGTTGATGCCCCGGCGAGGGCCGGTCGGGCGGGTGACGCCGTTGCAGGCGCCCACGGCGGCAGCACCGGTCTTGCTTTTGAGATCGCGGATGCGGTGGGCCAGTTCCCGGCTGCTGATGTCGGGATTCGACTGGCGCACGACGGCAGCGGCACCGGTGGATCCATTGGTGACCGCTGACTTGCCGCGCTTGGACTGGGCTTCACGACGGGCCAGCGCCATCGCCCGGTTCGGATTGTGCTGGGCACTCCGCTTCGGGCCGTTGCGATGGCTGTTGCTGCCATGCCCATGACCGGCATGGCCGCTAGAGGGGCGCGCAGAACCACCGCTGAACAGGGGAGTCACCTGGCTTGGCGCTGAATGAGCCACGACAGCCGCAGGAGCGGGCTGGCTCGGCGGAGTGTCGCTGCGGGTGCGGTCCTTGGTGGTGGCGGCCCGCTTCCCCTGCTTGCTGAGGGCTTCGCGGCGGGCCAGGGCAAGGTCGCGGGTGGGATTGGGCAGGGGCCCGCGGATCCGGGTGCTGACCTGATGCGTGGCCGGCCTGGAGAGCGACGGCATGGCAACAGCAGCCGGCGGCGCAGGAGTAGCCGCAGCCTCCTGGCGAATCGGCCGAGCTTCCGCTGCACTGCGCGTCCGGATCGGACTGTTTGAAAAACGCTTTTCGGCCGTTTTCCCGGCGGTGGAGAGTGCCAAACGTCGCGCTAGCGAGGCTTCGCGACTGGATTGAATTGCCATATCCGCCCGGTGAGTTAAGTGGCCTGAACAATCAGAAGAAGGGGTGGTCCCGGCCTGAGCCGGGACCGATCAAACCCTTCAGCGTGCTTCGAACACGACGAAGCAGGAGCCCTGGCTCTGGGTGTAGGCGTCGTAGCCGACGAGCCGGACGTGGTGATCGGGATAGGCCCGATGGCAAGCCTCGAGCTCGCTGACGATCACGCCAAGATCCTTCTCACCGAAGAAGGGCAGCTTCCAGAACGACCAGTAGGTCGCCATTGAGCGGCTGGGGTGAACGTGCTCGACCAGGGGGCTCCATCCCTGGGCAATGATGTAAGCGATCTGGTCATAGATCTCGTCCTGGGAGAACGGGGGCAAAAAGCCGAATGTCTCCAGGGTGGCGACTGTTTGATAGTCACCCACGGTGCTCATGAAGGGCATGGGGATCCTTGGTTAGGGGGAGGGGAACGGAAAAACATCAATTGACGTCGAGTTTGTCGACGGTGTCGAATTCGAACTTGATCTCCTTCCAGGTCTCAAGGGCGATGGCGAGCTCAGGGCTGTGCTTGGCGGCTTCCATCAGGATGTCGCGGCTTTCCTTCTCGATCTCGCGGCCGGCGTTGCGGGCCTTGACGCAGGCTTCGAGTGCCACCCGGTTGGCGGCGGCGCCAGCGGCCGAACCCCAGGGGTGGCCGTGGGTACCTCCACCGAACTGGAGCACGGAATCGTCGCCGAAAATCGCCACCAGGGCCGGCATGTGCCAGACGTGGATACCGCCGGAGGCCACGGCGAAGACGCCGGGCATCGAACCCCAGTCCTGGTCGAAGAAGTTGCCGCGGCTCCTGTCTTCAGGGATGAAGGATTCACGCAGCTGGTCAATGAAGCCCAGGGTGGTCTGACGGTCGCCTTCAAGCTTGCCCACCACGGTGCCGGTGTGCAGCTGGTCACCACCGGAGAGGCGCAGGCACTTGGCCAGCACCCGGAAGTGGATGCCGTGCTTGGGGTGACGGTCGATCACCGCGTGCATGGCACGGTGAATGTGCAGCAGCATGCCGTTCTTGCGGCACCACTTCGACAGACCGGTGTTGGCAGTGAAGCCGCCGGTGATGTAGTCGTGCATGATGATCGGCTGGCCGAGTTCTTTGGCGAACTCAGCGCGCTCGTACATCTCCTCAGGAGTGGCGGCGGTGCAGTTGAGGTAGTGCCCCTTCTTCTCGCCGGTTTCCTGTTGGGCCGATTCGACGGCTTCAGCAACGAACTCGAAACGGTTCTGCCAGCGCTGGAACGGCTGGGAGTTGATGTTCTCGTCGTCCTTGGTGAAATCCAGGCCACCGCGAAGACACTCGTAGACCACCCGGCCGTAGTTCTTGCCGGAGAGGCCGAGCTTCGGCTTGATCGTGCAACCGAGCAGGGGACGGCCGTACTTGTTCATCCGGTCGCGCTCGACGCAGATGCCGTTCGGCGGGCCGGGGCAGGTCTTGATGAAAGCCATCGGGAAGCGGATGTCTTCCAGACGGAGGTGGCGCAAAGCCTTGAAGCCGAACACGTTGCCCACCAGGGAGGTGAGCACGTTGGTGACCGAACCTTCCTCGAAGAGATCAAGGGGGTAGGCCACGAAGGCGTAAAACGACTCCTTGTCACCGGGGACGTCTTCGATCCGGTAGCAACGGCCTTTGTAGAAATCGAGGTCGGTGAGGAGCTCGGACCAGACCGCCGACCAGGTGCCGGTGGAGGATTCGGCTGCCACTGCGGCTGCCACTTCCTCCCTGGGAACACCGTCCTGACCGGTGACCTTGAAACAGGCCAGCAGGTCGGTGTCGAGGGGAACATAGTCAGGAGTCCAGTAGGTATCCCTGTACTCCTTGACCCCGGCGTCAAACTTTTTGCTCATGGGGAATTTCTCCGTATGGATTCAGTTGGGAAGGTGTGGGCTGAGCGCCCGTCGATTCAGGGGCGCGTCAGATTTCAGTCCTTCGAACCGATTCCAAAGCTGCTGTTCAAAGCAGGCTCGACTTCACGGTGGGGGCGCGCAATGATGTGGGCGGCAACCAGACCATCTCCAACACGCTCGCAGGCATCAGCGCCGGCACGAACGGCTGCGTTGACGGCACCGGTTTCTCCGCGCACGAGGACGGTGACGTAGCCACCACCAACGAATTCACGGCCAATCAGACGGACTTCAGCCGCTTTGGTCATCGCGTCGGCCGCTTCGATGGCGGGCACCAAGCCACGCGTTTCGATCATGCCGAGGGCGATGCCCATTGTTTCACTCGCCATTGACGACTCCGGAACAGAGGGAGGAGGTTCGCTCAGAACACTGCTCTTCGACGTACCCCGTCGTCAAGCAATCTGGGGGTCCTTCACCATCAAGGTCTTTGCTTGCCTTGATAAGCGCTGCTCATGGGTTCTTAGTTGTTAAGCCGTGTGAAGGAAACCGTTCCCCTGGCACTCACTCCTCACCCTTGAGCCCCGGACGGATTAGCCAGGAAGGGACGATCACCTGTGCCCATGGCCTCAACGCCGACCCTGCCGCCCTTGTTGCGTGAAAGCGGCCAGCGGGAGGTCTTCTGTGGACTCACCTCCATCGTCTGGTTGCATCGCCGCATGCCCGACGCCTTTTTTCTGGTGGTCGGCTCCCGCACCTGTGCCCACCTGGTCCAGTCGGCGGCCGGGGTGATGATTTTCGCCGAACCGCGTTTCGGCACCGCGATCCTCGGCGAACGCGACCTGGCCGGCTTGGCCGATGCCAACGAGGAACTTGACCGGGTGGTGGGCGACCTGCTGGAACGCCGCCCCGAGATCCGCACCCTGTTTCTGGTGGGGTCCTGCCCTTCGGAGGTGATCAAGCTGGACCTGGCCAAGGCGGCCGAGCGCATCACCACCCGCCTGCGCGGCCGCGTGCGGGTGGTGAACTATTCCGGCAGTGGTATCGAGACCACGTTCACGCAGGGGGAGGACGGCGCCCTCAGTGCCCTGGTGCCCCTGCTCCCCCGCTGCGACGACGACCAGCTGTTGCTGGTCGGCACCCTGGCCGATGGCGTCGAAGACCGCCTGCTCACCCTGTTCGAGCGCCTGGGAGTGGGGCCGGTGCGCAGCCTGCCGCCGCGCCAGTCCACCGACCTGCCCAGCGTCGGAGCCGGCACCAGGCTGCTGATGGCCCAGCCGTTCCTCAGCGACACCGTTCGCGCCCTTGAGCGCCGCGGCGCCCGCCGTCTCCCCAGCCCCTATCCGCTGGGCGTCGAAGGCAGCCGTGCCTGGATGGCCGCCGCCGCTGCGGCCTTCGCTGTGGATGAGGCCCGGGTGGCGGAGGTGCTCGATCCCCTGGTGGAGCGTGGCCGCCGGGCCCTGGTGCCGCTGCGGCGCCAACTGGAGGGCAAGCGCCTGTTCCTGATGCCCGACTCCCAGCTGGAGATCCCCCTGGCCCGGTTTCTCAGCCGTGAATGCGGCATGGACCTGGTGGAGGTGGGCACCCCCTACCTCGATCGCACCTTGATGGCCGAGGAACTGGCCCTGTTGCCCGATGGCACCCAGCTCAGCGAAGGCCAGGACCTGGAACGTCAGCTTGAGCGGGTCCGCGCCGCCCGTCCCGATCTGGTGGTCTGCGGCCTGGGGCTCGCTAACCCGCTGGAGGCAGAAGGCATCGCCACCAAGTGGTCGATTGAACTGGTGTTCAGCCCCATCCATGGCATCGACCAGGCCGCCGATCTGGCCGAACTGTTTGCCCGCCCCCTGCACCGCCGCGAGCTTCTGCAATGGAACTGACCCTCTGGACCTACGAAGGCCCCCCCCACGTGGGGGCGATGCGCATCGCCGCTTCGATGGAAGGCCTGCACTACGTGCTGCATGCGCCCCAGGGCGACACCTACGCCGACCTGTTGTTCACGATGATCGAGCGGCGTGATCGCCGTCCGCCCGTCACCTACACCACGTTTCAGGCCCGTGATCTGGGCGGAGACACTGCCGAGCTGGTGACGCGCTCGATCCAGCAGGCGGTGGACCGCTTCCGCCCCGAGGCCCTGCTCGTGGGCGAGAGCTGCACGGCGGAACTGATCCAGGACCAACCGGGCGCCCTCGCCGGCGGCATGGGCCTCGGCCTGCCGGTGGTGAATCTGGAGCTGCCCGCCTACTCCAAAAAGGAAAATTGGGGGGCGGCTGAAACCCTCTACCAGCTCTGCCGCACCCTGCTGCGCGAACGCATGCCGGCGCCGGGGAGCTCAAAGCCGGCCCCGGATCGCTGGAAATCCGAAGGCCGCCGGCCCCGGGTGAACCTGCTGGGGCCCAGCCTGCTGGGCTTCCGCTGCCGCGATGACATCAAGGAGATCAGGGGCCTGCTGGGCGAACACGGCATTGACGTGAACCTGGTGGCTCCGCTGGGGGCCCGCCCCTCAGATCTGCTGCGTCTGCCTGTGGCCGATGCCAACGTCTGCCTGTACCCGGAGGTGGCAGGACCGTTATGCAGCTGGCTGGAGCGGAACTTCGGTACCCCGGTGCTGCGCACCGTGCCAATCGGGGTCGGTGCCACCCGCCGCTTTCTGCGTGAACTCTCCGCATTGCTGGGTCTGGAGCCTCCGGAATCGAATGAGGCGGATCTGCGCTCCCGCCTGCCCTGGTATTCCCGTTCGGTGGATTCCACCTACCTCACCGGCAAGCGGGTGTTCATCTTTGCCGACGCCACCCACGCGATAGCGGCAGCGCGGATTGCGGCCGACGAGCTGGGCTTCACGGTGGTGGGCCTGGGCACCTACAGCCGTGAACTGGCCCGCGAGGTCCGGGCCGCTGCCAGCGACCTGGGCCTCGAAGCCCTGATCACCGACGACTACCTGGCCGTGGAGAAGGCGATGGGCGATGCGGCCCCAGAGCTGGTGCTCGGCACCCAGATGGAGCGCCACAGTGCCAAACGGCTGGGGATCCCCTGCGCCGTGATCAGTTCGCCGCTGCATGTCCAGGATGTGCCGGCCCGCTATGCCCCCCAGATGGGCTGGGAAGGGGCGAATGTGATCTTCGATTCCTGGGTGCATCCGCTGATGATGGGCCTGGAGGAACACCTGATCGGCATGTTCCGGCATGACTTCGAATTCGTTGAAGGGCACCGCAGCCACCTGGCCGATGGGGCACCCAGCCGTCCAGGTGGCATGGCTGAAGCGGCCCAGGCCGTGGCCGTTGCGTCATCGCCACCGCCTCCTCTGCCATCGTCCTCTCTGCAACCGTCCTCCTTGCCCTTGGCTGAAGGCGCGCTGATCTGGAGCGTCGATGGTGAGGCTGCCCTGCGCAAGATTCCTTTTTTCGTGCGCGGCAAGGTGAAAACCAACACCGAAACCTTTGCCCGTGATAACGCCCTCGGGGAGATCACCGAGGAAGTGCTCTACGACGCCAAAGCTCATTACAGCAAGTAGGCGCCCTGAGGCCGAATTGTGTGGGCTCGCTGGCGTGGCGGAGGCAGATTCAGCCTGCACAAAGGCAGAGGGTGGCACGGTTTTGTTCCCGGGATGTTTCGGTTTGCACCGCCCGCCAACGGCCCCATCGAGGCTCGGTTTACATGGGACAAGTGCCAGTTTCTGGCCCCGTTTGCAGGCAAGGAAATCCGCCGATGACAGCGACCCTCACGACCCCGACCAGCCGCAGTTCCGATGGCGAAGGCAGCCTTCAGGTTCACCAGGACACCTCGATGAACATCGAGACCGGTGCCCTGGTGATCGCGGTGTACGGCAAGGGGGGCATCGGCAAATCCACCACCTCTTCGAATCTTTCAGCGGCCTTCTCGAAGCTCGGAAAGCGTGTGCTCCAGATCGGCTGTGACCCCAAGCACGACAGCACCTTCACCCTCACCAAGAAGATGGTGCCCACGGTGATTGACATCCTCGAAACCGTGGACTTCCACACCGAGGAACTGCGGCCTGAGGATTTCGTGTTTGAGGGCTACAACGGCGTGATGTGCGTGGAGTCGGGCGGTCCCCCGGCAGGCACAGGTTGCGGCGGCTATGTGACCGGGCAGACGGTGAAATTGCTGAAGGAACACCATCTGCTGGAAGACACCGATGTGGTGATCTTCGATGTGCTCGGAGACGTGGTCTGTGGTGGCTTTGCTGCTCCTCTCCAGCATGCCGACTACTGCCTGATTGTGACAGCGAACGATTTCGATTCGATCTTCGCCATGAACCGGATCATGCAGGCGATCAACGCCAAGGCGAAGAACTACAAAGTGCGGCTTGGCGGTGTAATTGCCAACCGCTCTGAAGAAACCGATCAGATCGACAAGTTCAACGAACGCACCGGTCTGCGTACCATGGCCCACTTCAAGACCGTCGATGCCATCCGGAAATCACGCCTGAAGAAGTGCACCATTTTTGAAATGGAATCCACCCCGGAAGTGGAAGCCGTGCAGCGGGAATACCTGAGCCTGGCCCAGAAGATGCTCAGCGATGTGGAGCCGCTGGAGGCCGATTCGCTCAAAGATCGCGACATCTTTGATCTCCTGGGCTTCGACTGATCCACCGGATCGATCTGATCCATCTGATCAGACTTCAGCGGTGGCGCGCTCCACCAGGCGGCGCGCCACCGCCTGTACGCCCGTGTGGGCGTAGGTGTCTGTGAACGCATCGAGAAAGGCCGCGAACTGATCCATCCGGCCCTGCCAGGGGCCAAGCGTGGATTCCACTGCCTGCACAGTTCCCTGGGCGGTGAGGCCCAGCTCGCCCACGAATCCGCCCGCCCAGCCCAGCCATTGATCGACGCCACGGCGCAGAAAGCTGAGGTGGGCGTCGTCGCTGCGGCCCGGGATCAGGCCAGCCATCTGCCGGTAGGCAGGCAGCCGGTTCAGATCCTTGCGGTTGGCCGCCCCCAGCAGGCTGTCAAGCTTCTGCAGGGCCTGGTCACCCAGCGGTAGCAACGCGTCAAAGCAGATCAGGGCCGCCATCCGCACCCGGGCCTCCCCGGCATAGTCGGCCAGGGCGGCGCCGAAATCGCCGAAGCTGTCGCCGGGCAGGCCGTTCACCTGGGTGAAGGCCAGCAACTCGGAGCCCACCTTCAGGCTCAGGTCCACAGCTTGCAGAGTGTCGCCTGGTGGCGTCACGTCAGCCAGACGCTTGAGCAAGGGCAAGCCGGCGCTCAGATTGGCCAGCACCCGCAGGCCTCCGGCCGCGTGCTGCGAACGGTTGACGGCGTCATAAAGGCTGAGGGCACGCCCATAGCCCTCGGCGCGGGCCCGGCTCAGCTGATCGGCGCGGGCGCGTATCCGGGCGACCAGGGCGGGATCCGTGTCACCGATCACGTCCTGGATCAGCTGGTCAGCATTGGTGATGTTGGTCCAGCCTCCCGGCACCAGGGTGCTGAGACCCTTGAGGGCCAGCACCGTGAGATCACGGCGGGGCAGACGGTCCAGACGCTCGAGAACGGTGCGGCCCATCAGCTGGCCAGGGCAGGGGCGGATCCAATCGCTGCGGGCGCAGGAGTGGCAGGGGCCTTACGGGCAGAGACGGTCGAGAGGCTGGGCCTGAGGCGGGCCAGGGCAGTGAGATCGAAGCTTTCGAGCAGCTCATGGCGCGCCTGGAGGTCGAGGCCGTCGCCCTGGCCGATCACCTTCACCTGGAAGCGACCGCCCACCAGCAGCGCGCTGGCCTGGCTGCCTTGCTCCACCAGGGGCCAGCCGGCCACTGCGTTCTGCGATGACCCGAATTTCTCACGGGCTTCCGGTGCGGTGGTGGTGTCGGAGATGGCCAGCAGCGCCACTAACTCGCCTCCGCGCCTCAATCGGGCTTCGCTGAACCCCCGCTTTTCCTGGCTGAACAACAACTGCTCGCCTGCCACCGGTGCCGGGAACAGTCGGTTGAAGGCGGTGCCGTTGACCACCTCCTGGTTAGGAACATTGGCCACCGTGCCGCCTGGGAGCCAATCGCCGAAGGGGATCAGCAGCGCTCCCCCAAGCAGCAGCCCGGCGGCTACCACCAGACCAAGAATCCAGCGCAACGGGCGGGTCATCAGGGTTCTCAGCGACGAAGGGTGAATGAAACTGGGAGTAAGTGCAATTAAGCGTGAATCAAAGAGCGCCTGGGCTGGAGGTGGCCATCAAAATAGACCCAGCCAGCCCAGAACTAATCAGCCCAGAACCAATCAGTCCAGACCGACCAATTGCATCGAGAGATCCCAGGTCAAGCTGGCGATGCCGGGGTCGCTGGCCTTTTCTGAGAGCTCCTGAACAAACTGTTTGCCGCCCTGCTTTTGGCGGTTACCCCAGCTCCAGTGGGCCCCGGAGACGGCGAAGCCGGGATCGGCCACCACCTGGGCGACTCGCTCCCCGGCGAGCTCCTGGCTGACGTAGCCACCGGTGACGTTCTTTTGGAACCAGGGGAAGATCTTCTGGAACAGCGGATAGCTGTTGCGGAATAGTGGTGTGTCGGCCACGCAGCCGGGATAGAGGGAACTGAACACGATTCCGCTGCTTCCATGCAAGCGACGGTGCAACTCCTGGGTGGTGATCATGTTGCAGAGCTTGCTGTCCTTGTAGGCCTTGCCAGGTTTGAAGGGCTTGCCGCTGGCCATGGCGATCGGGGCTTTGAATCCCGATTTGAAACCGGAGAGGTCGCCGAGATCCGCCGGTGCAGGGATGGGGATCTTGCCACCCAGCTCCTTGGAGTTGGCCGTGACCGTTCCCAGAATCACCAGCCGGCGTGACGGGTGATTGGAGCGCTTGAGATCCTCAAGCAGGAGCTGGATCAGCAGGAAATGGCCGAAGTGATTGGTCGCCATCGACAGCTCATAGCCCTGGGGGGAGCGCTGCGGTGCCTTGAGCAGCGGCAAATAGACGGCCGCATTGCAGACCAAGGCATCGAGTGGCAGACCGCTGCTTTTGAAGGCATCAACCAGTCGGCGCACGCTCTCGAGATCCCCGAGGTCGACCTGCAGATGGGTGACGGCGCTCTGGGCTATGCCGAGTTCCGTGGCCGCCGCCCGCGCTTTGGCGGTATCGCGGCAGGCCATCACCACATGCCAGCCTCGATCAGTCAGGGCCTTGGTGGCGTAGAGACCAACTCCCGAGGAGGAGCCGGTGATCATCACGGTGCCGGAGGAAGGGGACGGATCTGACGCCATTCGGGCGCTTCACTTCAAGTTGCCCTTACCTAACGACAGAGAGTGGTCTTCAGAGGGCCATGGCCCTGAGAATTCAACAGAAGGAAATGGTTGGAGCCCTGAAGGATTGGCGTCTGGGCCGCTCGATCAGAGCTGGGATTGGAGCTTGGCCGGTTGCTGGGGAGCTTCCCAGACAACGCGCAAACGGTCTGGAGCAATCCACTGCTCCTGCTCGCGCATCAGCCGTTCCTGTCCTTCGGTGGAAAAGAGTTTGTCGAAACGGTTCTGGGCCCGGCGCAGCCGTGCCGTTTCGAGCTCAAGGATGGCGCTGACTTCGCTGTGACTGTCGAGCCGTTGCTGATACGCCGAAGCCAGGTGGGTCAAGCTCACGCCAGCAACAAGGCCGACCCCCAGCTTGACGGTGAGGCCAATCACGCTGCAGAGCAGCTCCTGCCGCTCACCGGACGGGATTGGAACCACCCGAGGGGAGGCGGAGACGCGGCTGGGAACGGCCTTGATGGCACCGGCTGCGTCACCTCTTTTGCCCCGTCCGCGTCTTTGATCCTCGGGTTTCCGCGTCAAAACCCTGGTTTGATCCGCCCCTGGGGGCACAAGACGCTGCGCGGAGGCCAATGGACCGATGCGGTACTGGCTTGCTTCTAGCAGCTCCAGGCCCCACTGCCAAGGGCCAACGGCCGATCAGGCGTTGTAGAGGCTGACGCAGAGGCGAATGGCCAGCACGCCGGCATGGGCGGCGACCACAAGGGCGATGAGCACTTCTGCCTGACTGAGTGTTGTGACCATGGCAGGCGACCGATAACAAATGTCGCCACCATTGTTCAGCTCGATCCCGCCCCCCGCCACGTCCTGGCAGTGGGTTGTCATAGCTCTTGATGGCTTCCTCCCCGACTTCGATCACGATCCATGCCGACCAGATCCGTCGCCTGGATCTAAGCCCCCTGCAGCACTGGCATGATCTGCCACCGGCTGTGCTGCTGGAGCAGGCCGGCGAACTGGAACTCCATTTCGACTGGCCCCGGCCTGAAGGAGATCCCCGCGAGCTCTCTGAATGGCCAGAGCTGCGGCTCTGGACTCTCCGTGCCGATGCACTCCATCCCTGGCTGCCGCTGGTGCTGGAGCGCAGTACGGGCCAGCTCTGCCGCCATGTGGCGATGCTGCTTCCCCATGGATTCAGCCGCAACGAAGGCATCCGCTTTGCCCCGGAATCGCTTGAGCTGTGGATCACCCACCGACTGTTCCTGCTCGACGACTGGAGTGCCCTGCACGGACTTCGTTGTCGCCAGAGCCTGGGCCAGGTGGCGGCGATGCTGGGTTTTGAGCTCGATCCGTCGTTCTGGGAAGCCCTACCCTAATTCGCCAAGGCCAGCATGAGGGCGCGACGGCCCCAGTCGGCGGCCAGCAGCATGGTGATCAAGCGCAGCGACCAGGCGAGTTTGCGCTCGCTGACCCGGTCGAGCCGGGCCGCTGACCAACGGGCAGAGAACGCGGCAGCACCTCCGAGCAGCAGGGCCATCGCCGTGTTGACCCGTTCACCGGCCAGAAACTGAAGCGAGGCTGCCGAACTGGAGCAGAGCACCGCCAGGGTGCTGAGCCGGATCGCCTGGCGCAACGGCACGCGCAGGCCCCGCACCATCAGCGGCACCATCAACAGGCCCCCGCCCAGGCCCAGGAGTCCGCCGGCAAAGCCGCCGACAGCCCCGACCCCGATCAGGCCGGCCACCGCGGCCGGGCGATCCTCGCTTTGGCTGAGGGTCTTCTCGGTCGGGTCGATCGTCAGGGCCAGCAGGCCATACATCAACGCCTGCAGGGCCAGCAGGTGCCAGCCACTCAGCAGCCCGCCCAGCCGGCTGAAGATCAGCCCGCTGGCCACAGCGCTGAGTCCGACGCAGGCGCCAGAGCGCAGCGGCAGCCGGCCGGCCCGCAGGTGGGAGACGGTGCCCCCCAAGGTGGTGGGAACGATCGCCAGGGTGCTGGTGGCCAGGGCCTGGTGGGGGCTGAGGCCCAGCAGCAGCAGGATTGGGGAGAACACCAGGCCGCCGCCGACGCCCAGCAGGCCAGAGAAGACCCCCGCCAGCAGGCCCAGCGGGATCAGGGGCAGAAGCTCCAACGGCATGATTGGGCCTAGAGCGTTGGTGGCCATTGGCTCCAGGATCCACCATCCCCCCTCCCCTGCCACGTCGCTGGCGTTGGATTCCACCGCTGGCTTGGACGGGCGACTGGCAGATGGCCATCGACGATTGGCTTCTCGATCAACTCGTGGCCGGCGAAGGTTCTCCGGTTTTGCGCCTTTACACCTGGGCGCGGCCCACCCTGTCGTTGGGCTTCCACCAACGCCGGGTGGAGCCCAGCTGGCGCCTGCTGCAGGAGCAGGGGCGGATCGCCATCGTGCGCCGGCCCAGTGGCGGCCGGGCGGTACTGCATGGGGGCTGTCTCACCTATGCCCTGCTCTGGCCGCATGCCCCCCGGCCTCCCGCCTTGGCCTACGGCCTCGCTACTGACTGGCTGCGACAGGCTATGGAGGAGCTGGGGCAGCCCCTGCGCTTCGGGGAAGCGGCAGTCAGCCTGCAGGCCAGCAGTTGTTTTGCCAGCAGCACTACGGCCGATCTGGTGGATGCCGCCCAGGGGGTGAAACGGGTTGGCAGTGCCCAGCTCTGGAGACAGGGCCAGTTGTTGCAGCACGGCAGCGTGCAGCTCGATCCTTGTCGTCAGCTCTGGCAGGAGGTGTTCGCTGCCGATCCACCCCAGCTCGATCCCCTGCCGCTCAGCGGATCGGCACTGGCAGAGCACTTGTGCCGCTTCGCTGAAAGGCAGTTAGCCCCTGCGGGCTTTGATATTTTGCCCTTGCAGCCCCAGGAGCTCGCGGCGATTGCGCCGCGCCGGCAGCGCTTCCGCCTCAGCCCAGCGGAGCCTGCTTCGCTGCTGTGAGTGGTTCGGGGTCTGGATCCGCTGGTGCGGCGTTGGCCATGCTCCGGGCCACCTGGCCCAGGGCCAGCCCCAGGGGATAGGCCCCCTGACGCCGGGCCGCTTCTATCAGTGGCGCGGGCAGGCGTAGGCCCAGGCGCTTCAACACGGCGTCGGAGAGTTCCGGGCGCTCGATGGTGCCCGAGGGCAGCCCGGCATTGCTGAGCACCAGCAAACGGTTGACGCCGTCGGCATCGAGTTTGAGGGCGGCTTGCCAGAGCGGTTCGCCGCTGGTGATCGAGGGCAGGCTATCTAACGGCTGATGATGATCACCCACGCGCTCGCCGTCCCAGCGCTGCACGGGCAACGACTGCAGGGCCTGGTCGTCAATCACCCCCTGCCATCGCCCCCGGTCGCAGATCAGAACCCAGTCAGCGGGCAGGGAGGAATCGTCGCTGAGGCGCAGCTGGCTGAGGTCCCGCAGGGAAGCATCAGATTCCAGCACCCGAAAGCGACGGGCTGCGGCGTCTCCCACTTTGAGTTCGCGCATCGCCTCCTCCAGCGAGAGCTGCTGGAGTTGGTTGCGCGAAGCCCCAAGGCCGAACCAGCCCAGCAGGATCAACCAGAAGGCGCCGAAGCCGCCGCCACGCAGCACGAACAGCGTGCCCATGCCGATCGCCATCAGCGACAGGAAGCGACCGATGGCAGCGGCCACCTGAATGCCACGGCGCTGGCTGCCGGTGAATTGCCAGACCAGGGCCTTGACGATCAAGCCGCCATCGAGGGGCAGACCGGGCAGGAGATTGAACAGCCCCAGCACCAGGTTGAGGACGCCGAGCTGCTGCACCACCTCACCGGCCAGGGGCCAGGCATGGGACACCGAATGGCTGCCCAGCAGCAGGACCGAGGCCAGCACCAGGCTGACAAGGGGACCGGCGGCCGCCACCTGCAGGGCTGACAGGGCCGTGCTGCATTCCCGCTCCACCGTGGCGACACCGCCAAGCAGGAACAGGGTGATGCTGCGGACCTTGACGCCGTAGGCCATGGCCACAAAGGAATGGCCCAGTTCGTGGAGCAGCACCGAGACGAACAGCAGCAAGGCGGTGAGCAGGGCCATCAGCCAGAGCCCTAGAACGGAGGCCTGGCCGGCGAAGCGTGCGCCGTACTGCTGCTCAAAGCTGACGGTGGCCAGGCCCAGGATCACGAACCAACTGGGGTGGATCCTCAGGGGAATGCCCCGAATCTTCAACAGCAACCATCCTTCGCCCACGCGATTCAATCCGCTACTGCCCCAGGTAGAGCCTGAAGACGTCAAGGCCTGATCCTAGAAACACTTCCGCTCCATCCACACCGTGCCTGCTCCGTTGCTGAAAATCTGTGGCCTGCGCCGAGCGGATCAGGCGGCGGCGGTGGCGGCTCTCGGCGTGGATGCCCTCGGAGTGATTGCTGTGCCGGGTACCCCCCGCTGGTTGAATCCGGCGGAGCGCCCGGCCCTGTTTGGGGCCATGGGGCGTGCCAACCCCCACTGCCGGGGTGTGCTGGTGGTCGCAGACCCGGAGGACGGGGATCTTGATCCGTTACGCCCCGAGCAGGGCGGCCATGCGCTGCTTCAGCTGCATGGCCAGGAGACACCGGAGCGATGCGTGCAACTGTCAACCCTGCTGGGCTGTCCCCTCTGGAAGGCCCTGCGCATCGCCAAGCCCAGTGACCTCAACCAGGTGCATGCCTACAGCGGGGTGGTCGAAGCGGTGCTGCTCGATGCCTGGGTGCCGGGCCAGCTCGGCGGCAGTGGCCGGCGGATCCCGCTCGAATGGTTGGCAGGCTTCCGCCCTGGGGTGCCTTGGTGGCTGGCGGGCGGTATTTCGCCGGAAACGGTGGGTGCGGTTCTGAGCGCGGTCCAACCCGATGGCCTCGATGCGTCGAGTTCGCTGGAACTTGCCCCCGGGGACAAGGACCTCGCGCGGGTAATCCAGCTGGTGAAGAGCGTCAAGGGGGCGGGCCTGGATTGATGCGAGCCTCAGAAGTGGCAGTGTTTGGCGATGGGAGCCAGGATTGCCCAATGACCAACCACATTCTCACGACCCCTCCCGTCGCTCAGCCTGCCTTGACCCTGTTCTTTCGTTCCCCAGCGCGTGCCCTGCTGGTCCTGTTGTTGTTCCCTGTTATCGCCAGCGCCCAGGGCATGCTGCCCGGCTGCCAGCTGGTCAACGGAAGCCTCCAGTGCGTGCCGGGATTGAGCACAGACCCGGAGCAGCAGATCAAAATCCTGCGCCAGGCCATCAGCGCCGACCAGGCGATAGAGGGTGGAATCGATCAACAGATGAAAGCCGTTGAGCAGGTTCTGCTTAGTGGCCCTGCGCTGGTTGGAGCTGTGCTGACAGCCTCACTTCCGGCCACCACATCAGAGTTCCATTGGTATCGCCTGGCGCCAGATCAGCAGGTCTGGCAGCTGATCGAAGGCGCCGAAGGAACCACTTATGTGGTCACAACGGCCGATTTAGACCAGCAATTGATGGTTGTTTCGGTGATCCAATCCGGGGAGACGACACAGCGGCAGAGCTCAAAACCACTGGGACCGATTGTTCAGCCTTAACGGTGGAACCGGCCTAATGCCGGCTGCAATTCAAACTTTGACTCTTTCTTTGGCCTTTCCTTGGATTTAATTGTAAATTGTATTTGATTCTAGCCAGTTTAGTCCTAATAGGTCAGATCCAAAATGATAGCATCCAAAAAGGTCATATTCAATCAAATAGGCCGGATTGAAAATATTATATTCAAACAGTTTGAACCCTAAAGCTGTCCTCTGCGCTGAGTGCCAAGAGTAGCAAGACATGAAAAGCCTTCCTTGTTGAAGGAAGGCCTGTCATTGCAATAAGGTCTTGCTGGAGCGATTCAAGAACGCTTTCGCCTTCAAAATCGCTCTCGTCAAGAAAGGCTTGAATTCGTTCTGGAGTCAGCTTGCTATCAGGTGGACAGCATCGATTCCTGTTGGCGCACCAACTCGAAGAATTCTTGCTTGAGACTAGGGTCGTGGCGGAAATCTCCACGAACGACGGAATTCACCATGCTGGTTTGGGGTTCTTTCACACCACGCCACTTCATGCAGTAGTGCTGGGCCTTGACCAAAATCGCTAAGCCCTGCGGTGAGCAAAGACGTTCAATCTCATCAGCCAGGATCATGACAGCTTCTTCCTGGATGTGTGGCCTTGAGAACACCCAATCAACAACACGCGCAAACTTGGAAAGACCGATCACCCGATCACCTGGTTTGATGCCAATCCAGCAATTGCCAAGGATGGGTACCAGGTGGTGGGAACAAGCAGAACGAATACTGATCGGTCCTACGGTGTAAATCTCATCAAGTTTTTTGACATTCGGGAAACTGGCAATCTTGGGTTGCTTGTGGTAGCGACCCTTGAATACCTCGTGGAGGTACATACGGGCAACCCGTTCAGCCGTTTCTTCCGTGTTGTGGTCGTTGTCGATATCAATGACCAGGCTGCGCAGCATTTCCCGCACCTTGCCAGCCACCTCAACCTCCAGCTGGTCGAGCTCTCCATCGAGGAGATGGTCGGCGATGTTGTCATTGGCGAAGAAGGATACCCCGGAGTTTTGGAGGCGCTCGCGAATGCGGAGGCTCACGGGGGCAGGTCCCACCTCCGGTGTCTTGGCCAGGGAAAAGGGATTGGTCGGGAGAGTGGAGGTCATGGGAGAAGTTAGAGCGCGCCAGTGGCGGGCATGAGGGTCAGATCTTCGACCACTTGGGAAGAAGGTTGCTGAGCCATAAACAGCAGGGCTTCAGCCGCTTGATCTGCTGCAAGCATGGCACGGGTGTCGAAGGAGGCATGGACGGTATCCGTACCCCAGAGGGGGGTGTCAACCGCACCAAGCGTCAGGGTGCTGACCCTAACGCCATTACCACGTTCCTCCTCGGAGAGGCATCGGCTGAAGGCTTCGAGCGCAGCTTTTGATGTGCAATAAGCCCCCCACTCGGGGAAGGCCTTGCGGGCTGCATGGCTACTCACGTTGATGATCAAGCCATCTTTCGATTGCCGTAAAATCGGCAAAACGGACTGACAGACCTGGAACACGCTGGTGAGATTGAGCTGGATCAACCATTGCCAATGCTTGAGGGTCATCTCGGCAAGTGATCCGGTGTAAGCGGCTCCTGCATTGTTGATCACGACCCTGGGTGTGATGCCAAAGGAAAGCAATTCCTGGATGGATCGCTGAATGGATTCAGGCACGCTGAGATCGGCCGAGACGACCCCAACTTGACGACCGCAGGATCGCAGCGATTCAGCCAGGTCGTCAAGTTCGGAGCTGGAACGGGCCAAGAGCAAAAGATCCCAGCCAGCACCTGCAAAACGTCTTGCTGCAGCAGCACCGATGCCCCTTGAGGCACCGGTGATCAGGACAGCAGGCAAACCATCACCGTTTCAAACACACTTTCAGACACGGCTTCAGCCAAGGTTTCAGAAAATCAACACGTACCGTAAGAATTTTAAGTGCTTAGCGAAGAATCTGTGGCCTCTGCCTCAATGAAGCGACCGACGCGCCGAAACTTGTCGTAGCGCTGCTTCAGCAGCTCCGATTCGCTCAACGCCTTGAGCTCGGTCAACTGCTCCAGCAAGGCCTCACGCAGGGTGTTGGCCGCCTGGACCGGTGACCAGTGGTTGCCTCCGGAGGGTTCAGGCAGCACCAAATCGACGACCCCGAGCTGAAGCAGGTCGGCGGCGGTGATTTTCAGTGCCGCCGCCGCTGCCGGCGCTTTGGAGGCATCTCTCCACAAAATCGAGGCACAGGCTTCCGGGCTGGCCACGGTGTAGACACTGTGCTCAAACATCAACAGGCGGTCGGCGACACCGATGCCGAGGGCGCCGCCGGACCCCCCTTCGCCGATCACGGTGGCGATGACCGGAACCCGCAGGCGAAACATCTCCCGCAGATTGACGGCAATCGCCTCTCCCTGGCCCTGCTCCTCTGCCAACACACCCGCATAGGCGCCGGGAGTATCGATGAAGCTGAGGATCGGCAGGCGGAACCTATCGGCATGGTCCATCAGACGCATGGCCTTGCGATAGCCGCCCGGTGAGGCCATGCCGAAATTACGGGCCACATTCTCCTTGGTGTCCCGTCCTTTCTGGTGGCCGAGCAGCACAACGGGTTGGTCGCCGATTCTGCCGATGCCCCCCACCAGCGCCTGGTCATCAGAGCCACGGCGGTCGCCATGCAATTCCAGCCATTCTTCGCTGATGACCTGGATGTAATCGAGCGTGCTGGGCCGCTGTGGATGGCGGGCCACCTGAATCTTCTGGGAGGGGCTCAGGGCACTGAAGATTTCCTCGCGCCGGCGGGTGGCCAGGGTTTCGAGTTGGAGGAGTTGCTGGCTGACATCGACTTCAGAATCCTTGGCGAGCTGACGGATCTGCTCAATCTGCTCCTCAAGCTCCACCAGGGGCTTTTCGAATTCCAGCAAGGGTCGTCGGGCCATCGGCGAAAGCAGGAGAGTGGGAAACGTTCAGGGCGTCTGTTTCAGTGAGCCGTGCTGGCCAGAAGGGGAAGAGTCGCCGGATTGAGCCCCAAGGGCTTGAAGCCATGGCGCATGGAGGCCTGGCCGATGGTTTGCATGCTGTCGATGGAGATGCGGTTGCGCCCCCAGCTGAAATTGGTATGCCAACCTTCGAATTCCAGCAAGATCGCCTCAGCGAAACAGGCAAACATTTGGCGTTGGGGATTCTCCATGTCAGCCACAGCCATCATCTTCCAATCAATGTTGCTGAAGAATTCAACGATTCCGCCTTTGAGAACATAAATGCCGGTGCCGGCCACTTTGCTGTCAAGGTTCTTGGGATAGCCCCCATCAATCATCAGGCAAGGCTTTTTCAAGCTCTCCCGATCGATGGTCAGTGATTGGGGAAGGCTCGCCACCCAAACCACCACATCAGCTTCCGGAAGTGCCTCCTCAAGCGCAAGGATGCGACCACCGCCAAGGGAGGTCTGGAGATCGAGCAGCCGCTGTTGGTGACGGGCCACCAGCAGCAGCTCGCCAACGCCGGTTTTCTGTTGCAGCCAGCGGCAGACACCGCTGCCGATGTCACCGGTAGCGCCAACCACGGCAACTTTGGCCGTACTCAGATCAATTCCAAGCAAAGGGGCGTTGATCTCAACTTGTTGGCAAATCACCCAGGCGGTGTGGGTGTTGCCAGTTGTGAAGCGCTCCCATTCCAGCGTGGTGGAGCGAATCTGCTGGAACTTGGAGAGATCAAAGTTCTCGAAGATGATCGAGGTGAACCCTCCCAGTGCCGTGATGGCGATGTCCTGTTTCTGGGCAAGCTCCATGGCGTTCTGCACCTTTCGAGTCGCCGTCTTGAACCTAGATAACATCTCCGGTACAAAGCAGGAATCGATGTAGCTGCCCTCGATCGTCTGACCCGTGGCGCTGGTGATGCTCAGCGTTTCAACAATCTGAGGCGGTGCGCTGCACCACATGTCGAGATCACCATCGGCATACTCCTCGTAGCCGAGGTCGCGGGCTTTCTGACGCGCTTCCTCGAAATTACTCGAGTGGCCAATTAAACCGAACATAAAAACCGAATTCTTGGGAAGCGAACCCTTTGCAGAGAGACAGTGGTCTTGAGGACGCTTGGTTGCGCACGATACATCGCAGCCCCACACACAGAACCATGGCCCCGAGGGATCGGGGCCATGGTTTGGCTTCGGGACTGTGGTTTAGGCGAGATGTTCAGCCTGCCAGGGCAGCGGCGGCCATGCGGGCAATCTCGCGATTGCTGAAGCCGATCTCGCCCAAGGCCTCTTGGTAGGCAATCAGGAAATCCTCGATCAGTCCTTCCTTCTCCATGCCAATCACAGCGGCATCGGCGGCCACTTGATCGAGCATCTGGCGAACCAGGGGAAGATTCTGGCGGTTGGCCACCTCGAGCTCAGCCCGGCTGGCCTCAAGATTGGCCTTGAGCCATTCCTGGCCGTAATTCAGGTGGGTGTATTCATCCTTCACCACTCCTTCGGTGATCTTGCGGGCAAAGGGATCGGCGACGGGAATGTAGATGTGATAAGCGGCAATCGCGAAGGCTTCGATCAACAGCGCTTGGATCAGCAGGCAGGTGACCACCTTGCCTTCGGCAAGGGCAGTCTGGAAGTTGCCATGCAGCGGTGAGAAAAAGCGAGCAGCGAAGGGCATGTCAGCGACGACGCTGAGATTTTTGGCACAGGCCTGAAATCCCTTCATGTGCTTGAGCTCCATGCGGGCCAGCTTCGCCAGCTCTTCGGCCTGATCCGGAATCAGCGTGCCCAGAGAGATGTAGTTGTCGTGGGCTTCCTGTTCACCTTCGATCACGATCGCGTTGATGCGGCTGTAAGCGTCCTTGTAGGCGCTGGTGGTGAAGTCGGGAAGGGTGTCCAGAAGGAGGGTGTCGAGATGGTCCGTGGTGCTCTCGGCAACGGGCATGGCAACCAGGCAGTCAGTGAAGACCACAACTGTAACCATCATGGGACGAAACGGTTCAATCCCCCGGGGGCCAGCTGCTGCCGAGCAGCCCTTCCAGTAGCTGCCTCCAGCCGTGCACCAGCGTGTTGAAGAGGGCTTCACCCAGCTGGGCATTGGCGCCGCGGGCATCACCAATCACCCCGGAGCTGGAGAGATCCGCTGTCAGCCAGGCCGTGGGTACAGCCCCCTCCAGGCTCCACCCAGGCGGTGGGGGTTTCCCACCGCCTGCTCCACCCCCAGCTCCCAAGCCATCGAGCTGGCCATCCACCGGCCGCTCGGCTCCTACAAGCTCGGGGGCCAGGTGCAGCATCAGGCTGGTTTCAGCCAGGCCGGCATGGAGCCCCTGGCTGCGTTCGGGTTCGGGCACCAGGGCGTCCAGCCCCGGTGGTCCGCTCCAGAGAAAGCAGGGCAGCACGGCCAGGGAGGACCGGCTGGCTCTCAACTGCCGCGCTGCCACCTGCAGCAGGGCGATCTGGCCGCCATGGGCGTTGAACAACAGCAACCGCTTGAAGCCGGTGGCCGCCAGATCCTCACCAACGGCCATCACCTGGGCGATGACAGTTTCAGCAGGAAGGCTGAGGGTGCCAGGGAAGCCCCGATGCTCCGGCGAGAAGCCAATGCTGGAGAGCGGAAGACGCCAGATCGGCAGGTCGGCGGGCAGGCTGTCGAGCACCGCCTCGAGAATCCTCTCTGCGAAGAGCGCATCGGTTCCCAGGGGGAGGTGGGGACCGTGCTGCTCGATTGCCCCGAACGGCCAGATCACGGTGCTGCCTGGGCGCGCTGCGGCCTTTTGCACCGAAGGCCAGCTGAGCCGCTCAAGGGCCCGTTGCGGTTTCGTCCCGGCAGGATCGGCTGGGGCGGCACCATCGCCTGGGGCAGCGCTTGCCATGGCTGAAGGTCTCCGAGCTCGTGATCCTTACAGTGTGGAACTACCAGTGTTCCGTGGGGACCATGGCCGGATCCGAGCAGCAGTCAACGCGGCAGCCCCAGGGGGAATCGCCGCGGCCCGTTCCCCCTCCCGCCAGCCGTCTCCAGCCCCAGACTCCCCTGCGCAAACCGCTGCAGCTGCTCCATCTCAGCCGCAAGGAAGAGGAGCCGGCAACCGTTGCCAACGCCGCCAGCGCTGATTCAGGTCTGGGCTCTGCCGCCAGCCCCCGCGTGTTGGAACAGAAGGAACGAGCCACTGAACCGGCCCGACCCGATGCGCCCCGCAAGGCCGTTGCCTCAGCCAGCAGTGGCGCAGCGGCGCTGCTCTCCGATGACGAACGCTTCGAGACGGCCAGCTTCGAAGGATTGACCATGGCCGACCTGCTGGGTCCGGGCCGTTCCAAGGGCGGGGCTACTGCCGGAAAGGGTGGGGCTGCCGGAGCAGAGCAAGGCGCTGTGAAATCCTCTGCCCGGCCGGCCCGCACGGTCGATGAGTTCGACTTTGATGAAGAGGCGTTCCTGGCCGCTCTCGATGAGAACGAACCAGTGGGCGCCACCGGTGAAGTGGTCAAGGGCGTGGTGATCACCGTCGAGAGCGATGGGGTCTACGTCGACATCGGTGGCAAGGCGCCCGGCTTCATGCCGAAGGGCGAATGCGGCCTTGGGGTGATCGTCAATGTCAAGGAACGCTTCCCCAAGGGGCTTGCGGTCGAAGTGCTCGTCACCGGGGAACAGAACGCCGATGGCATGGTCACGGTGAGTGCCCGCGCCCTAGCCCTGCGTCAGAGCTGGGAGCACGTCAAGCAGATGGAGAAGGACGGCAAGGTCGTTCAGGTCAAAGTCAGTGGCTTCAACCGCGGCGGCGTGACCTGTGATCTCGAAGGGCTGCGGGCTTTCATTCCGCGCTCGCAATTGCTGCGGGGCGAGTCGCACGAAGAGCTGGTGGGTCAGACCCTGGGCGTTGCTTTCCTGGAGGTCAACCTCGAGACCCGCAAATTGGTGCTCTCGGAAAAGCGTGCAACCACGGCGGCTCGCTTTCAGGAATTGGAGGTGGGGCAGTTGGTCGAAGGTCAGGTCGTGGCGGTCAAGCCCTATGGCCTGTTCGTGGATCTCGGTGGTGTCAGCGGCCTGCTGCACCGTTCTTCCGTCACCGGCGGGAGCCTGAGGGAGCTGGGCGAGGTGTTTGGCCATGGCGATCGCCTCAAGGCACTGATCACCCAGATCGATCCCTCCCGGGGCCGCATCGGCCTGAGCACAGCGTTGCTTGAGAACCAGCCCGGCGAATTGCTGATTGACAAGGACAAGGTGATGGCGGAAGCCGAGGACCGGGCCTCGAGAGCCCGCAATGCCAAGCGCCAGCAGGAGCAGACCGCCGGATGAGCAGCGCCCTCTCCGTTGCAGTCGCCGCTGACTGGGAACTCGACTACTACTCACGCCCCGTCATGGAGGCCGATGGCAAGAAACGCTGGGAGCTTCTGATCTGCTCCACGCCGACCTTTGCCGGCAGCGATGCCGGATTCCGTTGGGTCAAGCTCTGTCCCGCCAGCAGCGTCAATTCGATCTGGCTCCAGGAAGCCCTGCTTGAGGCGATCGCCGCCGCTGCACTGGAGGGGTACCGCACACCTCGCCGACTTCGCTGCTGGCGCGCTTCGATGCGAACCATGGTGCAAAGGGCGGCCGAGGCGATCGGGCTGGAGGTTGTGCCCAGTCGCCGCTGTTATGCCCTGGTCGAATGGCTGCGCGAACGGGAGCTTCAGGTCTATCCCGCAGAACCGGGCTACATGGCCGGTCCCCTGGCTCCGGTGCCGGTACCGGTACCTCAGCCTCCGGTGCAACTGCCCGAATCGGTCAGGGGTGACAACTGGAGCTGGGCCACCCTGCCGGCGGTAGCGCTGCGGGAGGCCGCCGACTGGGACATTGGCTTCGATGGGCTGCTGCGCCTGCCCGATGGACTGGCTGATCAGGCTGTGGTTCCCGGCATTCGCCTGTTCAGTGCCAGCCGGGCCTTGGCCATCGCCGGCTGGATGGCCGGACTCGAACCGGTGCGTCTGCGTATTGGTGCCTCCTCGCTGTTGCTTGAGGCGAGCCTGGAGAATTGCTGGCTGCTTGGCGCCGTGGATCAGGCCGAAGCCGACGCCGCCAGCAAGGCCTTCGAGGCGTCCCGAGCCGAGGCCCACGGGATGCAGTTCATTGCCGTGCAAAGCGATCCTGATTCGGAGCGTTTCGATGGTTTCTGGCTGCTGCGTGACTTGCCGGAACTCTGAGTGGCTGAAGCCCTCGAACCCCCATTCGATCGGCCCGATCTGGGCTTCAACAACCTGCCGGGCTGGACCTGGGTCGGCACCTACGGCGGCACCTTTCTGCAGGCCGACCTGCTAGCGGATTTCGAACATGCTTTCTTCACACGCCAGTGGGCGGGGCGTGGTCCTCGAGAGCTGTCAGCAGCGATCAGCGCCGGCGTGAGCGTGCACCGGACCCGCCAGATCCACAGTGCTGTGGTGCTGGGGTCGGATCAGGCCAGCGCAGAGCCCTGGCCGGAGGCCGATGGCCTGTTCAGCTTGGGCGGCGGCGAAAGTGTGTGGGTTTGTGGCGCGGATTGCACGCCGGTGCTGATGGCCGATCCAGTCAGCGGACGGGTGGCGGCCTGCCACACAGGCTGGCGAGGAGTGGCGGGGCGCATTCTTCCCGAGGCGATTCGTCACCTGGAGAGCTTCGGCAGTCGTCGTCAGGATCTTCTGGTGGCCCTCGGTCCGGCGATCAGTGGCTCCGCCTATCAGGTGCAGGCGGATGTGGCCCTGCAGGTGGCAAGAAGCCTGGAGCGGCAAGCGTCCTCCGATCCTCTGGCCGTGTTGGCGCGCGCTGGGGCCCTGCTGGAGGATCCAGAACCCGGCCGCTACCGCCTGGACATCCGAGCGGCGACCCTTGGCCAACTGCAGTTCGAAGGTCTGCTGGAGTCCCAGATCACGGTCTGCCCTCTTTGCACCGTGGCGGAAGCACTCCTGTTCCATTCCTGGCGCCGCGACCAGGTCAAAGCGGTGCAATGGAGTGGCATTGTCTCCCAAGGCTGATCACCCCAAGGCTGATCATTCGAAGTGGGCGATGTTTGATGCGGAGTATTCATTTCCGAACATCGCTCCGAAGCGTTGCCTGCGTTCTGATCATGCAGTGCTGCAGCCGTCATGCATGCGCTGGCTGCATTGACGCGTTGTTTTGACTTGTTGCACTGTTTGGATCATGCCCACTGGGATCGCTGGGATCACTTGAGCAGGCCGGGAAATCATTGCGAAAACTTGCCAGATGGACGACTGCCTTATACAATAAAGTTTATGCGTCAACTGAAACAACATGCTTACCGGTAACGATCTGCTCGCTAAAGTCAAAGAGTTGGGGGACGTGGGCAAATCTGATATTGTTCGCGCCTGTGGCTATGTCTCAGCTAAGAAAGATGGCAGTGAGCGCCTGAACTTCACCGCCTTCTATGAAGCACTCCTCAACGCCAAAGGTGTGGATTTTGGTCTTGGCTCCAAGGTCGGCAAGGGGGGACGCAAGCTCAGCTTCACCACCAAAATTCAGTTCAATGGCAATTTGATGGTAGGCAAGGCCTACACCAGCTTGCTGGATCTCAAGCCAGGCGATGAATTTGAAATCAAACTAGGTCGCAAGCAGATTCGCCTGGTCCCCTTTGGCGCTGAAGAAGAAGACGAGTGAGCACAAGAGCTTCTGCCACCTTGATCCCGTCGATCGCCGCCGAAAGAATGCCGCCGGCATAGCCAGCTCCTTCGCCGGCGGGATAGAGCCCCAGGGTATTCAGGCTCTCCAGGTTCTCCCCGCGGGGAATCCTCACGGGAGAGGAGGTACGTGTCTCCACTCCCGTGAGCAGGGCGTCAGCCCTGCTGAAGCCAGGAATGCTGCGCTCAAACGCTGGCAATGCTTCGCGGATGGCCTCGGTCACAAAGTCGGGCAGGCAATCACCCAGATCGGCTGAGATCACCCCCGGCTCATAGGAGGGTTGTGGAACAAGCTGATGTGATGGTTCTGGCCTGAGCTTGGGTTTCGACCCAAACGTTTCGTTTGTCTGTTTGTCGTTTGTCTGTTTGGCTTTGTTCTGTTTTCCTACGGTCTGCTTGCCCAGAAAATCACCAACTCTTTGGTACGGGGCCCGATAGCTGTTACCGCCGAGAGCGAAGGCTCTGGCTTCCCAGTGACGCTGGAACGCCACCCCTGCCAGGGGATCCCCAGGCCCAGAGCCGAATGGAGCCAGGTCACTGAGCTCCAGCCCCACAACGATGCCGCTGTTGGCATTGCGCTCATTGCGTGAATGCTGACTCATGCCGTTGGTCACCACATGGCCTGCTTCGGAGGCGGCGGCCACCACCAGGCCCCCTGGGCACATGCAGAAGCTGTAGACGGTTCGTCCATTGCGGCAGTGATGGACAAGCTTGTACTCGGCAGCGGCCAGACGTGGATGGCCGGCGAAGGCCCCCCAGCGAGCCTGGTCGACCATCGGTTGGGGATGCTCGATCCGCAGCCCGATCGAAAACTCCTTGGCTTCGATGGCCACACCCTGGCGGTGCAGCATGGCGAAAGTGTCGCGGGCGCTATGACCGACGGCCAGCACAACCTGATCGGCTGGCAAGACCTGGCCATCAGCCAGGCGCACCCCCACCACACGCTGGAGCTCCGATTGGGTGCCAGAGTCGGTCGCCATTACGGTCTCGAGTTGCTCGACCTTGCACTGAAAGCGGATTTCGCCACCCAGGGCTTCGATCCGGGAGCGCAGCCCCCGCACCACGGTGGCCAGCTTGAAGGTGCCGATGTGGGGGCGATGCAGGCTGAGGATGTCGGGGTTGGCACCACAGGCCACCAACTCCTCCAGCACCTTGCGGCCATGGTGCTGGGGATCGCGCACCTGGCTGTAGAGCTTTCCATCCGAGAAAGTACCGGCTCCACCCTCGCCGAACTGCACGTTGGATTCGGGGTCGAACGGCTGCTTTCCTTGCCAGAATCCGAAGGTGTCGGCGCTGCGCTCCTTCACCGGCTTGCCACGCTCCAGCAGCAGGGGGCGGAAGCCCATCTGGGCCAACAGCAGGGCAGCAAAGTAGCCGCAGGGCCCAGCCCCGATCACGATCGGCCGCAGGGCGTTGCCGCCGTCTTGCGCCGTGGCATGGCCCACGAACCGGTAGGTCGTGTCCGGACTGGGCTTGAGCTGGGGGTCGCGGCGAAAGCGCTTCAGGATTCGATCTGGATCGCGCAGCTCGAGATCCAGGCTGTAGCTGAATTGAATGGCCTCACGCTTGCGGGCGTCGACGCTGCGCTTCACCACGCGCAGATCGACCAGGTCTTCACTGGGAATTCCGAGGCGCTTCAGCACCCCTTGACGCAGATCGCCATCGCTGTGATCAAGTGGCAGCTTGAGTTCGCTCAGCCGGAGCACGCTGCCTGCCCGTCAAGGGATGTCACTTCTCGACCATTTCAGCAGCTCGCCCTCGGATCCGCTTGCCCACTGCCAAGCTTGGGGACCTTGAAGCGGCTCGGTGGTGCGATCTCCATGGGTTTGAGCCATTGCCCTCTCTGCGTCGCGTTGGCTGTGTTCAGCGTTGTTCGCTACAGCGCGTATGCGGTCCTGGTTTGGCAACTGGCTCAAGTGAGCCCACAAGCGGACTCCCCGGGCCCGGGTGGCGCGGCTCCCCGTTTCGTTCAGCCTTCCGCCTGTTGAACGGCGGGTGCGAGCGGTGTCAGGCGGATCTCTCCGGTTGGCGAGAGGCCAGGGGATAGGTCCAGGCGGCTGCCGGCGCCTTTGACAGCCAGCGGCGAGCCACTTCCAAGGGCTTTGAGGGCAGCACAAAGCTCAAGTTGAGGAGCCTTTGGATCCAGCCAGCTCAGCTGCCAACGGCCGTCATCGCCTCCAACCTGGGCGCTCAGAACGGCCAATTGACCGGTGTCGTAACCGGCCGCTTCAACCAGGCCTGGTTCAAAGCCAAAACGGGCCTGGAAAGCCTTCGCAAAGCGGCTCCAGCCAGCTCCCTGGCTGAGCGGTTCAACTCCCAGCTGGGCCGTCGCCAGCGGCTCCTTGACGGGAAAGGGCCAGACCAGGGTCAAGTTGGCGGGCCATTGGGCGCTGAGTACGGCCTTGGCCAGAGCACCCCCTGGAGCTGCCATCACGGCCAGGGACTGGGGCTTGTACCAATCCACATCCTCACTCAGCTGTTCGATCGCTTCCTTGTCGGTTTTGGGGACGGCGAGGGGAGCGTTTGTGGGACCCACCACCCATCCGCCGCCTCCTGCGAGCGTCTCGGTGAAGCGATCGGCCAGGGCCTTTTGTTCGACGCTGCCGTCATGGATGATCATCACCTTCGCTTTCTCCTGCTCAAGCAGACCCCGGGCCAATCGGTCTGCTTCCAGGCTCCGGGCCGGCGACACGGGCCAGAGCCAATCGGCCCCGAGCTGGCCGGGCAGTCGTTGGAGTGAGTCACCGCGCTGCAGCGGAAACAGCACGTTGATCCTTCTGTCTTGGGCCAGCAGGCCGTAGGGAAGCATCGAGACGGCCGCCGGTGCCACCAACAGTTTCGGGGTGGTTCTGCCCTCGAACAGCGGTCTGGGATCCTGATCTACCGGCAACCATCCCAGTTCTGTTGACGGGGTTCTGGCGTCACACGCTCTGGCTTCATCCATGGCCAGCGCGTACCCGCGCAGAAGCCCATGATTGCCCTTGGCCACCGGCCCGTTGGCGGGAAGGAGCACTAGCACCTGGGCACTGAGAGCGCCGCTGGCCACCAGGGCTTGCACCCCGACCAAGCTGGCGGCCAACCCCCAGACCCCCGGCCGGGCTACCCAGGGCTTGGTCCCCGTTTCAACGGTGCTGGGACTGGGAGCATCCCCGCCTGTGGTCATGGTCTGTCGCAACCTGTCTTGGCAGGGTAGAGGGGCGGCTATCGGCCGTTTCGGTAGCCAAGGCCTGCTCGGCTCATGGCTGTGACTCATCCGTGGGGCTGCTCTGCTCGCTCTGCCCCTGCGTCGGCTCTGGGCTTGCTTGGGGCGGTTCGGGCAGAAGCTGGGTCAACAACCCGGCTGCCAGCAGCAGACCACCCAGCGCCAGGGCCAGAGTGCGGTTGGCAGCGGCCTCACCCTGCAGCCAAACCCCTGCGGAGAGAAAGGCCCCACCCAGAAGCAGGCTTGGCACCAGCACGATGCCTTTGGCCGTGCGATTCAGACTCATTCCTGTCTCGTTTGGGTTGTCAGCTCTGCTGGGCTGGGGTCGGGGCAGGCCATCGGTGCCGCCTCAGCAGAGAGGCGCCTGGCCAGGCCAGCTCCCACCAGGCCTGAACCGAGATCATCTCCGCTGGAGAGAAGGGTCACCTGGGAGATCAACACACCCGACTCTGAGCCCAGCGGACGAAGGTTGACCCGGGCTTGGCGTGGCAACCGTTGTCGCAACCACTCAGCGGCAGCCTGGGAATCAGCGGGATCGACGGCGATGCAACCCAGGCGCACCGGGTAGCTGCGGTTCTGATCTCCGACTTGCAACAGGTTTCCGCTCCGGACTTGCAGGACCTCGGCGGCAGCCACCACCGCAACCTGGCCCAATAAAACAAGCAAAGCCATGGCCAGCCCCAGGCCCAGTCTCAGGATCTGGGCGATTGAACGGGATCGTGTGCTTGGCGGAGAGGAGGGCGTCAGAGCTTGGCGCCACAGCTGGGACAGTAGAGATGGGCGCTGACGGTGCTCGATCCACAGGACCCGCACGCGCGGGTGGTGTCGATCGCGAGTTCTGGATGGCTGGGCAGCCCGACCATCTGGGCGTTGCTGGCGCCAGGCGGGACCATTGGATAGCAGTTCTCGTTGCGGCGAACCCGTACGTCGATCACAGCGGGACCTGGATGGGCGAAGGCTTCAGCCAGTTGTTCCTTAAGCCTGGAGCGCTCGGTGATCAGAACTCCCCGGACGCCGAAAGCTTCGGCTAAGGCGGGGAAATTTGGCATGCCTGCCACCATTTCAGAAGCGGAATAGCGTTCGCCGTAGAAACTTTCCTGCCATTGGCGCACCATCCCCTGCCAGCCGTTGTTGATGATCACGACCTTCACCGGCAGCTGATATTGCGACAGGGTGCCGAGCTCCTGAATGTTCATCAGGATGCTGGCATCGCCCGCCACACAGATCACCGCCTCACCGGGATGGGCCACCTGCACGCCAAGGGCTGCCGGCAGGCCAAATCCCATCGTGCCCAGACCGGCGCTGCTGATCCAATGGCGCGGAGGGTTATTGAGGTACTGGGCCGCCCACATCTGGTGCTGGCCGACATCGGTGGTGACGAAAGCCTCCGGTGCCAGCTGCCGCAAACTGATCAGAACTTCCTGAGGAGCGATGGCGCCCTTTTCTTCGGGCACATTCAGGGGGTAATGCTGTTTCCAGCTCTCAATTCTCTCTAGCCAGGCCCTGGTGCGCTGAGAGTCCGGTTCATGGGCTGAGGCTGCCAACAGGGCCTCAAGGGCCAGGCGCACGTCCGAAACGATCGGTACCTCGGGAAGGCGCACCTTGCCCACTTCGGCGGCATCGATGTCGATGTGGATCACCTGGGCGCGAGGCGCAAAACTGTCGATGCGGCCAGTGACGCGGTCATCGAAGCGGGCACCGGCGGCGATCAGCAGGTCGCACTCGGTGACGGCGAAGTTGGCGTAGGCCGTGCCGTGCATGCCCAGCATGCCCACGGCCAGGGGATGGCGTTCGTCGAAGGAGCCTTTGCCCATCAAGGTGGTGGTGACAGGCAGCTCAAAGCGTTCAGCCAGCCGCTTCACCGCTTCGTGGGCGCCAGAACTGATCGCGCCGCCGCCGACGTACAACAACGGCCGCCTGGCGTTTCGGATGAGCTCAAGTGCTTGGTCAATGACCTGGGGCCTGGGTGGAGCTGCCAGCTGATAGCCCTTCGGAATCACGCTGCCCGGTTCGACGGGCTCATAGGCAAAGACTTCGAGACCCACATCCTTGGGGACATCGATCAGAACCGGACCGGGCCGGCCGGTGGAGGCGATCAGAAACGCCTCAGCAACAATCCGACCGATCTGGGCTGGATCGCGCACCACCCAGGAATGCTTCACGATCGGCAGAGTGATGCCGAAGATGTCGGTTTCCTGGAAGGCATCGGTGCCGATCGAGGCGCGGCTCACCTGGCCGGTGATCACGACTATCGGCACCGAATCCATCTGGGCGGTGGCGATGCCCGTGACCAGATTGGTGGCGCCGGGGCCTGAGGTTCCGAAACACACCCCCACCCGGCCGGTGGAGCGGGCGTAGGCATCGGCAGCATGGGTGCCACCTTGCTCGTGGCGCACCAAGATGTGCTTGAGCCAGCCCTTGGCTTCGGCCTGATGCAGGGCGTCGTAAATGGGCAGGATGGCGCCGCCCGGATAGCCAAAAATGTGCTGAACGTCGTGACGATGCAGGGCATCCATCAGGGCTTCGGCGCCGCTCATGGTCACCGGCAAGGGATGGACCGCTGCTTGGACTTCAGCAGCCTGATCAGCTTCCGACTGCGTGACGGAAACTTGGCTTGTGGTGGGAACGGACGTGAGGGTCACGGCAGCAGGGACGCACTCATCTAGAGAGCTAACATTAAGGTCTGGGTGGACGTTAGCGGCAGCTCTTGACCATGCACCGCAAGATATCTCCAGGATCGAGTGAGCGGTTGTGCCGGCTTAGAGGAGGCCAAGGGCATGCAGAGGGCCTTGGCCGCTGATCAGTTCAAGCAGAAAAGCCGAGAAGCCAAGCATCGCCAGCCGCCCATTCCAGACCTCGGAGCTGTTGTTCCAGCCCCAGACCCACTTCTCCTGGGGGTAGAGCTTGACCTTGGTGGGGAGCTTGGCAGCTTGATCGAGGTTGACCTCCGGTCCAGCGAGGGCGGTTTCGACCAGATCGGCCAGGCCTTTGATGAAGGTGGGGTAGGTATCGAGGGCCGGGACCCGGCGGAAATTCTGAATTCCAGCTTCCGTCGCGATCTCCCGGTACTCGATGTCGATTTCCTCGAGGGTTTCGATGTGCTCGCTCACGAAACTGATCGGGATCACCACCAGTTCCTTGACGCCCTCGCCACCAAGGCGGACCAGGGCTTCGTCGGTATAGGGCTTGAGCCACTCCACCGGACCGACCCGGCTTTGATAAGCGAGGGTGTGGGGATTGTGATGGCCGAGCTGACGCTCCAGCTCGGCCATCACCAGGGCGGTCGAGGCTTCGATGTGCTGCTGGTAGGGATCGCCCGCTTCCTCCACATAGCTCTTGGGAACGCCATGGGCACTGAAAAAGACATGGGCCGTAGGGGGGTCGTTGCAGGCCCTCAGTTCGGTGGCGGCCAGTTCGGCCAGGGCCTGCACATAACCGGGGTGGTCGTACCAGGTGCGGATGCAGCGGATCGGCAGCCGATTGAATTCCGGGTCGGCCTGGCGGAGGCGTTGCAACTCCCGGAAGCTGGAGCCGCTGGTGCTGATCGAGAAGTGGGGATAGAGGGGAAGCACCACCACCTCATCAACGGCATCAGCCTTGAGATCGGCAACAGCAGACTCCGTGAACGGATGCCAGTAGCGCATGGCCACGTAAGTGGTGGCCTGGACGTGGCGTTGGCGCAGTTCGCTCTGGAGTTCGCGCGCTTGCTGCTCGGTGATGCGTCGCAGGGGAGAGCCCCCACCGATCGAGCGGTAGGCCTCCTGTGACTTGCCGCTGCGCAGGGTGCTGATCAGCCAGGCCAGAGGCCTTTGTAGGGCTGGTATCGGCAGGCGAATGATCTCCGGATCCGAAAACAGGTTGTAAAGGAACGGGCCGACATCTTCAATTCGCTCCGGCCCACCGAGGTTCAGCAGCACCACGCCGACCCTGGCCATGCCCGAACGACTCCTTCATTAGCGCTGAGCGTAACGCCGCCCGCCGACCCCTGGCCGCCCCTGGCCTGGATCGATAGGGTCGGCCGTGCCCCGGCAACGGCTTTGGACCAGGTTGCGCTTGATTCGGAACTGAGGCGGCACAACGACTTGCTGGCCGCCAGTGGGGTGTCCCTGCGGCTCGAGCGGCGTGGCCAGCGTCTGGTGCTGCGGGGCCCCTTGCCGTGCAGGCGTGGTGGTGGCAACTTTCCCGTCCAGCGGATCAGTCTCGGCTTACCCGCCACTGCGGCAGGCCTCACCCAGGCCCGCCGCGACCTGCGCCGCCTGCAGCAGCAGCTTCAGCAGCAGCGCTTCGACTGGCAGGCCTGGAGCCATCCGAGCAGCCCGCCCACGTCGGAGCCATCCACGGTTTCAACTGCGGCTTCAACTGCGGCGGTGCTCGAGCATTTCGAGGCCAGCTTCTTTGCTGACCCACGCCGCCGCCGCCATCCGTCCGGCAGCCGCTCCACCTGGCAGGGGGCCTACCTCCCGTACCTGAGACGGTTGCTGGCGGCAGCCACCCGTCAGCACCGGCAACTCGACCCCGATCTCTTCCTTCAGGTGTTGGAGAGCTATCCGGCGGCCAGCCGCAGCCGGCAGCAATGCGGCACCGCCCTGGCCGCCCTTGGCCGCCAACTGGGACTCTCCCTCGCCGAGGACTGGGGGGAACGCTCCGGTGGCTACGGGCTCCATCAAGCCCAGTTCCGCCAGCTGCCCAGCGATGACGACGTCCAGGCGCATGTGGCCCGGATCCCCAACCCTGCCTGGCGGCTGGCCTATGGCTTGATGGCGACCTATGGCCTGCGCAACCACGAGGTGTTTTTCTGCGATCTCTCCCCCCTGGCGCCAGGCGGCGACCGCGTACTGCGGGTGCTGCCCACCAGCAAGACCGGTGAACATCAGGTCTGGCCCTTCCATCCCGAATGGGTGGAGCTTTTCGAATTGCCGAAACTGGTGGAAGCAGCCGGTGCCCTGCCGGCGGTGCGTACCGATCTGACCCGCACCACCCTCCAGCAGGTGGGCCGCCGGGTGGCCGAGCAGTTCCGCCGCTACGACCTGCCGATCACCCCCTACGACCTTCGCCACGCCTGGGCCGTGCGCACGATCCACATCGGCCTGCCTGACACCGTGGCGGCCCGGATGATGGGTCACTCCGTGACGATTCACACCCGCACCTACCACCACTGGATCACCCGTCGCGACCAGCAACAGGCGGTGGATGCGGCCCTGGCCAGGCGCCGAGTGGCCTGAGTCGGCCAGAGTGCAACCAGCCCATCCCCGTTTGAATTCCATGGCTGACCACAATTCCGCCGTCGCTGGACTCGATCGCCAGGCCGCCGAGCTCGGCCCGGGTGGGGTACTGGCACCCGAGCCGGATGCCGAGGGCTACCGGCGGCGGATGGAGCGCCGCAAGGAGGTGCAGCAGCAGCGCGTGGGGGAGCGCAATCTTGAGCAGGGGCTTGTGCTGGTGTTCACCGGCGATGGCAAGGGCAAGACAACGGCAGCCCTTGGTCTGGTGTTGCGCACCCTCGGCCATGGCGAGCGGGTGGCCGTCGTCCAGTTCATCAAGGGCGGCTGGCAGCCGGGAGAGGCCAAAGCCCTGGAGATCTTCGGCGATGCCCTGGTCTGGCAGTCGCTGGGGGAAGGCTTCACCTGGGAAACCCAGAACCGCGACAGGGACCGGCAATTAGTCCAGGAGGCCTGGCAGCAGTCGCTGCTCCATCTGGCCGATGGCCAACGCAAGCTGGTGGTGCTCGATGAAATCAACGTGGCCCTGAAACTGGGCTACCTGGAGCTTGATCAGGTGCTTGGAGGCCTGGACCGGCGCCCTGAGCTCACCCATGTGGCCTTGACCGGTCGTGGGGCGCCGCCGGCCCTGCTGGAGCGTGCCGACCTGGTCACGGAGATGCGGCTGGTGCGCCACCCATTCCGCGAGAAGGGGATCAAAGCGCAGGTCGGTATCGAGTATTGAGCCGGAGCGTTGCTACTGTTCGGCCGTTTGAACGAGCCGAGCGCTGAACCCGATGGCTTATCGGCGAGTCCTCCTCAAGCTCAGCGGCGAAGCGTTGATGGGAGATCAGGGCTACGGCATCGATCCGGCCATCGTGCAGTCGATTGCCAGCGATGTGGCTGAGGTTGTTGCCTCTGGCACCCAGTTGGCCATCGTGGTGGGTGGAGGCAACATCTTCCGCGGCCTTAAAGGTTCGGCCGCCGGCATGGAGCGTGCCACGGCTGATTACGTGGGCATGCTGGCCACAGTCATGAACGCGATCACCCTGCAAGATGCCCTGGAGCGCGTGGGTGTGGCCACCCGGGTGCAGACCGCCATCGACATGCAGGAGTTGGCGGAGCCCTACATCCGTCGTCGGGCCATTCGCCACCTGGAGAAGGGCCGTGTGGTGGTGTTCGGGGCTGGTTGCGGCAACCCCTTCTTCACCACCGACACCGCAGCAGCGTTGAGGGCCGCCGAAATCAACGCCGATGTGGTGTTCAAAGCCACCAAGGTGGATGGCGTCTACGACCGGGACCCGGCCCATCACCCGGATGCCGTCCGTTACGACACCCTCACCTTTCAGGATGTGCTCAGCGGTGAGTTGGCTGTCATGGACAGCACAGCCATCGCCCTCTGCAAGGACAACTCCATCCCGATCGTTGTTTTCGATCTGTTCGGTCAGGGCAATATCGGCAGGGCGGTCGCCGGCGAGCCGATCGGCACCAGCATCACTCCCGCCGGCTAGCTCCGGCTTTCTCCCCATTGCAACGTCATGGACATGGATATCGAAGCGAGCATGCGCAAGTCGGTGGAAGCCACCCAGCGCACCTTCAACACAATCCGCACGGGCCGTGCCAACCCTTCCCTGCTCGACAAGCTCTCGGTCGAGTATTACGGCGCCGAAACACCTTTGCGTTCCCTGGCTACACTTTCGACCCCAGATTCCCAGACCATCCAGATCCAGCCGTTCGATAGTGGTTCGATGGCCCTGATTGAAAAGGCCATCGCCATGAGTGATCTGGGGCTCACGCCCAACAACGACGGCAAGGTCATCCGGATCAACATTCCGCCTTTGACCGAAGATCGCCGCAAAGAGTTCTGCAAACTTGCCTCCAAGTACGCCGAAGAGGGAAAGGTGTCCTTGCGCAACATTCGTCGTGAGGCGATCGACCAGATCAAGAAACAGGAAAAGGACGGTGACCTCTCCGAGGATCAAAGCCGCGATGAACAGGAGAAGGTGCAGAAGATCACCGACCGCACCATCGCCGAACTCGAGAAGCATCTCAGTGAGAAGGAACGCGACATTCTCAAAGTTTGAGCCAGCTTGACGCCGATGTGATCGTCGTTGGGGCTGGTGTCGCCGGCTCAGCGGCGGCCTATCACCTGGCGGCCCGGGGCCGCCAGGTGAAGCTGCTTGAAGCCCTCCGCCAACCCCGCGGCAAGCCCTGCGGCGGTGGCATGGCCGCGTCAGTGCAGAAGTGGTTCCCCTTCGATCTTCGCCCTGCTGTCGATCAGGTGATCGACCAGGTGCGCTTCACCTGGTGCCTGGAGGATCCCGTGGTGGCGGAACTTCCTGGCGAATCACCGTTCTGGATCGTGCGCCGTTCCGTGCTGGATCCCTTTCTGGCGGCCAAAGCCGTGGCGGCTGGTGCCGATCTACTCGAGGGCACGCCGGTGGTGTCGATCGAGCCGAGCGGCGAGCACTGGCGCGTGCGGACCGAGCAGGGCAGCACCCTGCTCGCCCGTGCCGTGGTGATCGCCGACGGGGCCCGCAGTCGCTTCAACGCTCCACTGGGCCTCGGAGCCCTCAAGCCCCGCTACGCCTCCGCCCTTTCGGTGGAGGTGGAGGGAGTTGTTGCCGATCCCAACAGTGCTCGCTTTGAATTCGGACTGGTGCGCCATGGCTTCTGCTGGGCCTTTCCCCGTCAAGGCGGCTACAGCATCGGGGTCGGCACGTTCCTGGGACGCGATCTGGCCAATGCCGATGAGGTGATGGCTGCGCTGTTGCCCAGCCTCGGTTGCGCGGCTGACGCCGGTGTGCGCCGGTCCTGGCCCCTGCGGGTCTGGGATGGCCACCACCGACTGCACGGTCCTGGTGTGCTGGTCGTCGGTGATGCGGCCTCGCTCTGTGATCCCTTCCTGGCCGAGGGGCTCAGGCCTGCCCTGCTCAGTGGCACCAGAGCCGCTGCCTCCCTCGACGACTGGCTGTCGGGCGACGGGGCAGCCCTGGCGGGATACACCGGCACGATGCGGCGGGAATGGGGCCAGTCGATGGCCTGGGGACGACGGATCGCCCAGGTATTTTATCGGGTGCCGAAGCTCGGCTACCAACTGGGGATCAAGCGCCCCACCGCTCCCCGTCGCATCGCTCAGATCCTCTCCGGCGAGATGGGCTACGGCGATATTGCCCAGCGCGTGATCCGCCGCTTGTTGTTCAGCGCCTCAGGCAATCCTTGAGCTGCCGGAGGCGACTGTCGATCGAGCCGAGCAATTCGATCGCGAACATCGGGGCCTCCTGAACGGCAAACAGGAACTTCTCCCTGTTCATCACCAAGATCCGGCACGCGGTCAGGGCCTTGGCATCGCCGTAACGGCGGTGATCGGATGTCACCAGCGCCCCGGCTCCGAAGACATCGCCCGCTTCGATCTCCTCGTGGCCGGCATCGCCATTCCAGCTGAGCTGGACCCTGCCTTCTAAAACTCCGAACATGCAGGAGCCAGGTTCTCCAGCACTGAAAACCTTTTCCCCCGGCTCAAGCTGACGAACTTCGCCTTGATCGGCGAGGGCGCGCATGGTGTCGAGAGCGTTCACGGGCAGAACCGAGTGGAATCAGCAGACCAGTCTGGGGTAGCAGCGGGCAAAACAGGCTTAGCTGCTGGCAGCGGCGGAAACCGCCAACGGCGCACCCAGGCCACCGCGCACGTCTTCAGGAGCAAGACGGCCGTCGTGGTCGGTGTCGAGGGCATCGAAGACCGCATCGCTGCCCAGCCATTCTTCGCGGGTGATGCAACCATCACCATCGAAATCGTTGAGCAGAAAAATCTCCTGGGCGGCATGGGCGAAGGCCGCTTCACCCTCCAGCTCACCGAGGCGATGGGCCAGCTGGGCTTCGAGGGTTTCGATGGCCTTGCTGAAGCCGCGAATGCCCTCATCGAGTTTTTCGTGGGCCATGCGGTCCGCGGCCATGCGCTGCTCGAAATCGGAGGCCTTGAGCGTGAAACGGGGTTCCGTTGGGCCGGGATCGAAAGGATTCAGCCGGCGCTTCAGTTCCCCTTGCTGCTGGCGCAACTGGTCAAGCAGTTTGGGGGAGATGGTGAGCAGGTCGCAGCCGGCGAGTTCGACAATTTCCTCGGTATTACGAAAACTGGCCCCCATCACTTCGGTTTTGTAGCCGTGGGTCTTGAAGTAATTGAAGATCTGGGTCACCGAGATCACGCCAGGATCTTCAGGCCCGGGGTAGTGATCACGTCCGGTGTCGTTTTTGTACCAATCGAGGATGCGCCCCACAAAGGGGGAGATCAGGGTGACTTTGGCCTCAGCGCAGGCCACGGCCTGGGTGAAGCTGAACAGGAGGGTGAGATTGCAGTGAATCCCTTCGAGCTCAAGCTGCTCTGCAGCCTTGATGCCCTCCCAGGTGGAGGCGATCTTGATCAGGACACGATCCTTGCTGATGCCGGCCTCGTGATAGAGAGCGATCAGTTTGCGCGCCTTGGTGATGGAGGCAGCGGTGTCATAACTGAGCCTGGCGTCCACTTCGGTGGAGACCCGCCCAGGCACGATCTGCAGAATTTCCTTGCCGAAATTGACGCAGATTTCGTCGAGGGCTTCAAGCACCACCATCTCAGCTGGAGCATCGGGGCCCAGCAGGTCCCGTGAAGCCTTCAAGGAGCTGTCGATCAACCCCTGATAGAGGGGGATCTGGGCTGCCGCCAGTATCAGGGACGGGTTGGTGGTCGCGTCCTGGGGAGTGAATTGCTTGATGGCTTCGAGTTCGCCGGTGTCGGCGACCACCACGGTCATCCCGGCGAGTTGATCAAGCAAGTTGGCCATGGAGCGAAGCGTCTGTCGAGACTTCAACTTAACCAGGTTGGCGCTGGGCCATCTCCCGGGTGATCATCCCCGTACCTTCGGCTTGCTTGGCGGCACCTTCTCGATCACCAGGAGAGATTCAATGATTTCCCTGGCCGCCGGCATCGCCACGGTGGAGCCGTAGGCATTGCCCCCCTGGGGCTCGTCTACCACCACCAGAACCACGTAGCGTGGGTCATCGATCGGCAGGCTTGCCACGAAACTGCAGATCCTGGCTCCGGGGATGTAGACGCCATTGAGTGCCTTCTGGGCTGTGCCCGTCTTGCCGCCGATCCGATAACCCTCCACCTTGACGCCGTCGCCGCTGCTCGCCTCGACCACTGTTTCCATCCAGCCCATCACCTGACGGGTGACGGCGGGATCAAGCAGCTGGATCCCTTCGCCGGGACCGGCGGCTCCAGCCAAGGCATCGCCGGAGCGCAGACCACGGGTGATGTGAGGGCTGACCAGCTTGCCGTCGTTGGCGAGCATCCCGTGCAGCTGAAGCAACTTCAGGGGGGTCAGCGAAAAACCCTGACCGAAGGAGGCGGTGGCCGGTTCAATCGGCTGGCTGGTGAACTGTTGCCGGCTTTTGAGCTGCCCGGCCACGGCACCGGGTAGATCGGTGTCAGGCACGGTGTCGATCCCGATTCTCTCCAGCCATTGCCAGAAGTGGCTGGGTTTGACCTGCCGCATCGTCTGCACCATGGCCACGTTGCTGGACACCTGCAGGATGGTGGGAAAATCAATGACGCCATTGGCGCGCCGGTCATGGTTAAAGATCGGCCACCCTCCGATCATCAGGGAGCCGGAATCGTTAATCTTGTCGCTGGGCTTGACCGCCTTTTCCTGGAGAGCGATCGCCAGGTTGATCGGCTTGAACGTGGAGCCCGGTTCATAGAGATCCTGCACCGACCACTCCCGGAACAGGGCGGGTGAAAAGTCCCAGAAACGGTTCGGGTTGTAGGTGGGCGCCGAGGCCAGCGCCAGCATCTCGCCGTTGCGCACATCCATCACCATGGCGACTCCTCGCTTCGCTTTCCACTCCTTGAGCTGGCGGGTCAGCGCCTGGTAGGCCACCTGTTGCAGGCGGGTGTCGAGTGTCAGCTGCAGTCGCAGGTCGTCGGTGTAGAGCACTCCGGCCTCGAGGCCAGCGGGAAGCGGCGTGCCATCGGCCCCCCGTTTCATCGAGCGGGCGCTCTCCTGCCGCCACATCTCCTTGTCTCTGCTTTGTTCAAGGCCGGCCTGGGCGACCCGGTCCTGATTCAGGAAACCCACCACATTGGCGAACAACTGTCCCTGGGGGTAGATCCGCTGGGGGAACGCCTCAAGGTCGAGTCCACTGATCCCGAGGTCGCGGATTCGCTCGGCTGTCTCCCCGTCAAGGTCAGTGGCGAGCTTGATGCCGCTGCGCTGGCTTCCCATGGTTCGGGTGAGATCGGAAGCCGGCAGTGCCATAACTTCTGAGAGCTTCTCCGCCACGTCAAGGGCGCCGCGGATGGCGGTGGGATCGTCACCTGGAAAATTGAAGTAGCGGGGATGGGCCCACAGGGTGAAGCGCTCCTCATCAAGGGCCACCAACGTGCCCTGTCGATCGATGATCTGGCGCCGCTTGCCGATCGGACGCACCTGCTGGGTCTGGATCGCCCTGGCCCTGGCCTGAAGCTGGTCACCTTCCTTGACCTGCAGCCAGGCCAAACGGATCGACAGCCCCACCAAGGCTGTGGCCATTATCAGAAAAACAAGCACCAGCCGGGCCGCTGGAACCGGCTGGAAATGAATCACCCGGCGGTGTCGTGCCGCCTCTCGATGGCCCCGATCAGATTGCCCCCCCGGATGGCGACCCTGGCGGTGGAGGCGGGCCTTGGCCGGTGATGAACGTGTCAGCACCTCAATAGCCCGGACGGATCAAGGGAATGATCTGCTCCACTGTCTGCTCCGCAGAAGGTGCTACAGCCTGGAGCGAAACAGGCTGCGAGACCTCGATGGCCCTCTCGGGGACCGGGGGGAGATGGATCAGGTTTTTGATGGTGGTGGGAACGAGTTGACCCGGACGCCGCGCCATCGCCAGGTGGTGCTGCTCCAGCTGGGAGGTGGACTCCTGGAGGCGATGTTCGAGTGTCTGCGATGCCTCGAGCTGTTGAAAACTTTTGGTCCAGGCCCCCTGCCAGTGGAGCGTCAGAACGGAAAGGCCGATCATCGATCCACCCAGGGCCAGCAGGAGCCCATCGGCAACCCGGTGCAGGCCAGCCAGCACGGGGGCCTGCCTGGCCACCTTGCGTGCCGACATCGAGCCCTGGATCAAGTCAAGAGAACGCCGATGGCCGGAGCGTGGGGACGACGAGGCAGCAACCACTGAAACCTGAAAGGAGCCTGTGCAAGTGAACCATGCACCTAGAGGCTCAGCAAGGCACAGATCAGCTTCCCAGCAAGACCAGATTGCTGAAGGTGAGACCGTTCCATAGCGCGTGCATCCAGATGCAGGAGCTCAGCCGGCCGCTCGAGAGCCTCAGCCATCCCAGGGCCAAGCCGAGAACGAAGAGCGGCGAGAGCTCGCCGAGGCTGAGATGGGCCAGTCCGAAGATCGCACTGCTGAGCACCACGCCCCAGATCGGGCCAAGCTTGCGGGCCATGACCGGCAGCAACACCCCCCGGAAAATGGTTTCCTCAAACAGGGGAGCCAGCACGATCGCCGCGAAGGCAAAGCAGAAGAGTGTCCAGCCGCTGTCGCTGCGCAGCACGAGATCCAGCAAGGGATTGCTTCCGCCCGGGTCGCTCCAGACCAGCTGCTGCAGCCAGCCGGTCAGGCTGACCAAGGGCAACACGATCAGGAAGCCCTTGAACGCCTGAGCCAACGGCGGACCAGGCGGTCGCCAGCGGTATTGCAGCCAGCCCCCCTGGGGAGGCTCACCGTTGAGCATCAGTCTGAGAATGGCCAGGGGCGCCGCCATCAGTCCTAAGTAGAGAAGGAGCACCGTCAGCCCCTCGGCCAGGGGAGACCCGACCTGGAGCACGGCCAGCAGCCGGCTGATCAAGGGACTGATCAGCAGTGGGGTGACCAGGGCGCCCAGCAACACAAAACCGCCGGCGATCAGCAGGATCACATCGATCACCCCGAGCTGGGGGCCGAGCAAGGGGGGCAGTGGTGGGGTTTTGCCGCGCCAGCGCAACCAGCCTTCGCGAGCAATCAGAACCACACCGGCCAGCAGGGCCAGGGCTGGAACGAGGTTGATCCCGGCCAGTTGAAGCACGGCCCGCCCCTCCGCCTGGGGATTGGCGCAGCTGGACGGGGTTGCCCCAAGGGCCTGGCAGCTCAGCCTCTGCAGCAGCGGATCGGCGGGCAGTTGATCGGCAGGGATCGCTTGCCCCCCAGGGAGAACGGCAATCTCCAGCAGCCTTGTCGCCAGGGCGCGGCTGATCGGATCGCCGCTGTTGCGTAGCTCCTCGAGCACGGGCCTAGCCCGTTCGGGCTCGGTACTGTTGCGTTGCAAGAGGGCCCGCAGCAGCTGGTCACTGGCCGTGGCTTGCCGGTCGAGTTCTTGGAGAAGGGCTGCCTGCGGATTTTCTCCAATCAGCAAAGGGCGAAGCGATGGGGGCACCTGTGGCTCGGCCAGAGCCGCCAGCTCCAGCTGGCGGCGCATGAGATCGTTGCCGACCGATGGCCGCCCCAGGCTTTCCACCAGCCCATTGACCCAGAGCAGCACGCTCAAGGCCAAACAGACCATGGCCAGCCCCAGCTTCCAAGGCAACTTGCGTTGCCGATTTTCGCCTGGATTCAACCGTCCTTCCTCGATCGCTCGATTCTCACCCGGAGCCCTCCCATACGATGGCCACGTTTTCGGCCTTTGTTTCGTGCCCCTCAGGCTCCTGCTGGTCCGCCATGGACTGAGCAGCTTCAACCTTGAACGCCGGGTGCAGGGCCGTGACGATCTGTCGTCATTGAGCGACCAGGGCCGGGAGCAGGCCTTGGTCACAGGCGCGGCGCTGAAGCCCCTGACCATCACGGCGGCCTACAGCTCCCCACTCAGCCGGGCCCGGGATACGGCGGCCCTGCTGCTGGGCGCCCAGGCTGGCGGCCTCAGCGCCCAGCTCGAGGAGGGCCTGCTTGAGGTGGACTTCGAACCCTGGACCGGCCTGCTGAGCAGCGAACTCAAACAACGTTTTCCTGAGTCCTATCGGCTCTGGCTCCAGGCCCCTGACCAGCTTGAGCTCAGGCGCCACGACGGCAGCCCCTATCGGCCGATCGCCGAACTGATGCTTCAGGCAGGCCAGTGGCTGGAGAAGTTAAAGCGGCTCCATCCCCCCGGCGCCGCTGATCAAACCGTTCTCGTTGTGGCCCACAGCGCCATCTTGCGGTGCCTGTTGCTGAACCTGTTGGGGTTGCCTGCCAGCTGCTTTCAGCGCTTACGGATCGATAACTGCTCCCTTTCGGTCCTGAATCTGAGCGCCGCTGCTGGCGGCACTCCCGAGCTGCAGATTGAATCACTGAACAGCACGGCCCATCTCGGCCCGGCGTTGCCAGTCAAGGGTCCTGGTCCGCGGTTGCTGCTGGTGCGCCACGGCGAGACCGAATGGAATCGCCAGGGCCGCTTCCAGGGCCAGATCGATATTCCGCTCAATAGCCAAGGTTTTGTCCAGGCGGAGGCGGCTGGCCGCTGCCTGGCCGCTGTGCCGATCCAGCGCGCCTACGCCAGTTCAATGGCCCGCCCCCGTCAGACCGCCGAATGCATCCTGGCCGGGCGCTCCGACATCCCGCTCACCTGCCTGAAGGGACTGGTGGAAATTGGCCATGGCCTTTGGGAAGGGCAACTGGAAGCCGAGATCCAGGCGGGTTGGCCCGAGTTGCTGAACTCCTGGAAGCTCGCGCCCCACACGGTGCAGATGCCCGAGGGTGAAACGCTTCAGGATGTCTGGCACCGATCCGTCGCCAGCTTCGGGCGAATCGCCGCTGGCCTCGATGCCGATGAAACGGCCTTGGTCGTTGCCCATGATGCCGTCAATAAAACGATCCTCTGCGACCTCCTTGGCCTCGGCCCAGCGGCGATCTGGATGGTCAAGCAGGGCAACGGCGGGGTCAGCGTGATCGACTACCCGGCGCCCCTGCCATCTGGCGAGGAGAGCGGCCCGTTTGGCCAGCGGCAGCCGGTGGTGACCTGCCTGAATCTGACCACCCATCTCGGCGGTGTGCTCGATCAGACCGCAGCCGGGGCGCTCTGATGACGGCCTGTTTTCTTCAGGGCGTCCGCTTTCTGGAGGGTCCAGGCCATCGCTTGCGCCACGAGGATGTGCTCCTGGAGAACGGACGGCTGCAGGCCCTTGGGCCGGGGGCTGTGGCCGCAGCCGAAGCCCTGGGCTTGGCCCCACGTCCTGCCCTTGATTGGCTGTTGGCTCCGGCCCTGGTGGATCCACACAGCCTGTTGGAGCGGCCCGAGGACGGCACGGCCGAAACCCTCGAGAGCCTGGTGCACTCAGCCTCGGCTGCGGGTTACGGCACCGTGGCACTGCTGCCGCGCAGCCGCAGCTGGCGGGACCGGCCCGAGCGGCTGCAGCTGCGCTGTCCACCGCCGTTTCAGTTGCCGCTCTGGGGCGGCTTCAGCCTCGGTGGCTCCGGCCTTGACCTGGCCCCCCACGCCGAACTGATCGCCGCAGGCGCGATCGGCCTGGCCGACGACGACCAGTTGCCCCCTTTGGCCCTGGTTGAACGTGGATTACGGCTGGGCGAAGCGGCGGGGCGACCGGTGTTGCTCGCTCCGCGCGACCCTGCGCTGGCCATGGAAGGTTTCGTGCGCGAGGGGGTCGAAGCCCTCAGGGCCGGCTGGCCGCCCGATCCAACAATCAGCGAAACCCTGCCCCTGCAGAGCGTATTGGCCCTGAGCCAAACCCTCAGCGGCCAGGAACTCCGCCTGTGCAACCTCTCCACGGCCGCTGGCGTTGCCCTGCTGCGCGCTGGCAACGGCACGCTGCCGGCCAGTGTCTGCTGGTGGCATCTGGTGGCCGACAGTGGCCGGCTTGATCCCAGCGCCGAGGGTTGGCGACTGACCCCCTCCCTCGGCGGGCCTGCTGACCGCAGAGCCCTGGTGGCCGGGCTGGCCGATGGGGTGCTCAGCGCTGTGGCAGTCCATCACCTTCCCCTCGACGCCGAAGAACGGCTGCTGCCGATCGATCAGCGTCGTCCAGGTCTTGCCGGCCATCGCCACGTCCTGCCGTCTCTCTGGCAGGAGCTGGTGGTAGGCCACGGCTGGACGGTGGAGGCGCTTTGGGACGCCCTCTGTTGGGGCCCTGCCCGCTACCTGGGGTTGGCTGAGGAGTCGTTGGCGATCGGCGACCAGCGTTGGCTGCTGTTCGACCCCGGCCAGGTCTGGCAGCCGGCCTCCGACATCCATGGATCCCTGGCTGCCAATCAGCCGTTTGCTGACCAGTCGCTTACGGGGCAGGTGCTGGCGACGGGGTTGCTGCCGGAACTTTGGCGGGGGCTGGCGGGGTAAGCCCATCGCCTTCACCAAGCTCACCGGTGCGGTCGAGCGGCCAGAACCGGAAGAAGGCCCTGCCGATGATTTCCTTCTCAGGCAGAAAGGCACCCCCGGGCCAGAAACGGCCATCCCAGCTATTGGCGCGGTTGTCCCCCAAGGCCAGCACATGGCCCAGGGGGACCACTGTGTTCAGACTGCGGCAGGGTCCGATCCCCTGTTCATCGGTTTGGCAGAAATTCTGAACATAGGGTTCGCTCAGCGGCTGACCGTTGAGCCAGACCTGCCCCTGGGGATTGACTGTCACGCGGTCGCCGGCAATGGCCACGACCCGTTTGATGTAGGCGTCACAGGCGGGCGACTGGATGCCCGGGATCGAGCCCAGCAGCGGCAGGTTCACCAGCAGGCAGCGCAGCGGGCCTGCCTGGTGATCCACCCTGAGGGCAGGATCGAAATGGAATGGTGAATTGAACACCACAATTTCTCCGCGCTCAGGGTTGCGGCCGCGATAGCTGATCTTCTCGACCAGCAGCCGGTCTTGGATCTGAAGCCCCGGCAACATCGAGCCGGATGGAATGAAGCGGGCTTCAATCAGGAAATGGCGGATCCCAAGGGCCAGCGCCAGGGTGAACACCACACTGCGCCAGAAGGCCCAGGCACTCTCTTGGGGCCGGGGGTTGGTGGATTCTGATTTCTGTGGCGGCCCCAGAAGTGGTGACGGGGGATCCTCGGCAGTCAAAGCACCTATGGCGTCTGGATGGCAGGTCCTGGCTCGTGCGGCTGGACCAGACCTGAACCCTACGTGCTGAGCTCGGCGACCCCCTCCCTACCCTGGTGCGGATTGCAACGGCCCCATGGCAAGGCCCCGCTGGCAGACCCTGCGAAGCAACGGTGAGAGCCGGCTGGCTAGGCGCTGGGATCAGTTCGTCGCACTCTGGGCGAGCCTCAACCTGCTCTGGATCTGCTTCGACATCAGCTACGTGCCGCTGCGAACCTTCTGGCTGCAGCGCAACCTCTATCCCTTGCCATCGGTGCCTCTGGTGTTGCGGCTGCGTTGGCTGCCGAACATCACGCCGCTGTATGACCCCATCAAGGGGATCGAACCCCACCGCGAAACCCAGGCTTTCAGCGAACGCTTCAACGAACTCGATCAGGCCCTGACGGCCGGCTCCGCGGCGCCAGATCTGAGGCGCGCCCAGGTGGAACTCGCCCAGGAGATGATTGCCGAGAACCCTTTTCTGGCCTCGGGCGGCTCGGGCACCCTCGAGAAGATCAAGAACCGCTTACGGGACCGTGCTGACCTGGATTCCTCCAAGGAATCCGCCGCTGTCCTGCTCAGCGATGACTGGCTGGCCCAGAACCCCTGGCCCGAGGAACGGCAGTTCTGGCGCCAGCAAATCCTGCCCCTGGTGGCCACCAATTACTGGCGCTCGATCGATGAGAACGGCCGGCCCACCGACCACTTCTGGCGCGGCGATCTACTTCTTTTTCAGAGTGTCTTTCTGGTCGATATCCTGCTGCGGGTGATCCGCTCCAGGCGGCGATTGCCGGGGCTGAGCTGGGGTCAGGCCCTGTTGCGCCGCTGGACCGATCTGCCCCTGCTGCTGCCGTTCTGGCCCCTGCTGCGGGTGATTCCGGTGGTCGAGCGGTTGCAGACCAGTGGACTGGCCAATTTTGAGCCCCTGCGGGCCGTGGTCAGCCGTGTCGTGGTCGCCTTGCTGGCAGTGGAACTGTTCGAGGTGCTGGCGCTGCAATTGATGGATGGAGCCCAGGGCCTGATCCGTTCATCCCAATGGCCCGAGCGCATCCGGCGCTTGCCGAGCCACCAGAACGTGAACCTCAATGACGAGCGGGAGGTGGTGGAACTGACGCGGATCTGGGGCCCGTTGTTGCTGCGTCAGGTCGCTCCGCGCCTTGGCCCCGAACTGGAGGCCGTGCTCAGCCATTCTCTGCAACAAACCCTGCAGGGAATGGTGGTACCCCCTGGCCTTCGCCAGCTTCAGCCCCTGCTGCAGCTGGAGCTTGGCCTCTCCAAGCAATTGGCCAGCGGCGTGGTCCAGAGCCTGCTCGATCTTTCACGCAGCGCTGGGGATCGGATCCAGAAACCGGATAACCAGCAGATCGACCTGTTGGAGCGCGTTCTGGACCGCTTCTGGGAGGAACTGGCCGATTCCCTGGAGAACAGCGTGGCGCTTGAGCGCAGCCAGCAGCTGCTCTGCACGCTGCTGGAGGAACTCAAGCTGAACTACCTGGGCCAGATCAACCGCACCGGGATCAATGCCCTGATTCGAGAGCTGGATCAGCTGATGGTTCCGGCAGAAGCTTCACCAGGACCTGGGACCAGGCCAGAGGATCAAAGCCAAAGCCCACCAGCAGCGACGAGCCGTCTGAACTGATCAGGAAGGGTCTGCGGATCAGTTTGCCGTCAGCAGAGAGGGCGTCGATGGCCTGCTCAGGTTCCATCTCCTTAACGACCGCTGGCCCCAAAGCGCGGTAGCTCAACCCACTGGTGTTGAACAACCGCCGAGGCACAGGCAGCCGTTCCCAAGCCAAGGCAAGCTCGGCCCGTGAAGGCGGGGTCAGCGTGATATCAACCAGGCTGTAGGCGATCGCCTTTTGGTCGAGCCAGGCGATTGCCTTGCGGCAGGTTGAGCAGCGGGAGTAGCTGTAAAGCTTGAGGGGACCTGGGCTCAAGCTTTGCCGATCAGCGCCTTCAGCGCACCCACCAGGCTGTTGGAGCCCTTACCCACCGCCGCATCAGGGCGGGTGCGGACGCTGACATCACCGTTGACGGTGGTACGGCAGCTCAAGCGATAGCTCGCGGGCCGATCAGCCAAATAAACCTGCTCGACATCGCTGCGGGGGGAGAGGTTGCGGGCGCCATCAAGCACCTCCACCACGCAGGTGCCGCACTGGCCGAGGCCACCGCAGTTGTTGAAGTTGTTCACCCCTTTGTAGGGGTTGATGCCGGCATCGAGTGCCGCCTTGCGGAGGTTGGCTCCCTCAATGCATCCAACCTGCTGGCCTTCCTGTTCAAAACGGATGGTGGGCACGGACTGCGGAGGTACACGGCACCTCCAAACCTACCTGCCCGCGCGGTCGTTGAGGGCAGGTGTGCAAGGGTTCGTGGCGACGCTAAGGAGCAACCCAGCTGCCGCTGAGGCGACCGGATTACTGATGCCCGTGGACTAGGGCTGGCGATGGGGGAACGACTGTGTTCTCAAGCGTGAGCCGATCACTGACGACTCCGGCAATAGGAACGAAGAGGGCGAGGAAACCAATCAGCCCTCCAAACAACGAAGAACCGGTTTGCAACATCGAGCCCGGACTGAACGGGTCCTCTGAGGCTTCGCTGTCGTGATCCTTGGCGGGGTGAGGGAAGGCCTCGGAAGAATGTCGGGGCTGGTCGGAGTCCATGGACTGGGGTTAAGGAATACCCTCCCTGGAAGCTGAGACCGCCCTTGAAGAGCCGGAATCAGGTTGATCGGGAAGCAACGGGACGTCTCTGGCAGAAACCAACTGAGCAATTCAGCGGCACCGCCGTTAACAAACAGTCTTTTCAATTCTGACACCAAGTGGGCCTGCAGTTGTTCAGGCGGCGGGCCGGGACTGATCAAAGCCGTCGCGCTTGCTGCTGAGATCGGTGGGCGCTGCTTCCATGCGGTTCATCAAGGAACGGATCGCTTGGAGCTCTTCGAGAATGGAGCCCAACAACTGCTGGGTGGCCGTTGAAGGCGAATTGAGCACCTCCACGGTGACTTCCTTGATTCGCAGCACATCCCGCGCAAAGCGAGCCACTTCGTGGGGGTGGAACTGCAACGGTTCCTTCTGATCCGTGCGGTATTCCGGATTGAGGCGGCGGGGGTTGAAGGGGGGATTGAGGTTGCGCGGATCGGTGTTGGTGTAGCGGTACACCGAGGCGCGAGAACGGTTCAGGGCGCTCTGAACGTCGTCGATGCCGATCAGGTGCTCCTCTGGCGTGGCCGATTCGCCGCCTGGGAGGCCGATCAACGGCGGGCTGATCTGGCCGGGCATGGAAGTGAACGGCTCAACCCTGTGGCCGGAAGGGGCGATCCCCCCGCTGGAACCATGGGGAGCCGCAGCCATGAGACTATCCTGAGACGAATGGGATTGATGAGTCGACCATAGCAGAAGTCTCCCGCTCCCTGGGGCCTCCGTCCAGACCTTCCTGGCTGCTTGTTTCGGTTGGCTGTGCGTCGGACGTCCTGCAACTAGGTGATAGGTTCCAACCCCTTTCGCCCGGCTAGTGAGATGCGTGTGACCCGCCTGATGCTGGTGACACTGCGCGACGATCCGGCCGAGGCTGACATCCCCTCCCACCGGCTGTTGTTGCGAGCCGGCTACACCCGCCGGATCTCCGCCGGTGTGTATGCCTATCTCCCCTTGCTCTGGCGGGTGCTGACCAAGATCAACGGCATCGTCCGCCAGGAAATGGACCGGATCGGTGCCCTGGAAACCCTGCTGCCCCAGCTCCAGCCCGCCGACCTTTGGGAACGCAGCGGCCGCTGGCAGGGCTACACCGCCGGCGAGGGGATCATGTTCCACCTGGTCGATCGCCAGGACCGCTCCATGGGGCTCGGCCCCACCCATGAAGAGGTGGTGACGGCCCTAGCCGCCGACCTGCTCCGTTCCTACCGGCAGCTGCCGGTCTGCCTTTATCAGATCCAGACCAAATTCCGCGACGAAATCCGCCCCCGTTTCGGGCTGATGCGTGCACGTGAATTCATCATGAAGGATGCCTATTCCTTCCATGCCGATGGGGCCAGCCTTGCCGCCACCTATCGGGAGATGGATCAGGCTTACCGGCGCATTTTCCAGCGCTGCGGTCTGAGGGCCGTGGCCGTTGAAGCCGACAGCGGCGCCATCGGTGGCAGCGCCAGCCAGGAGTTCATGGTGACCGCCGAGGTCGGCGAGGACCTGATCCTCTCCAGCGCCGATGGCCGTTATGCCGCCAACCAGGAACGGGCCGTTTCGCTCGAGAGCGAGGCGATCCCCCTGGAGCCTTCCAGACCCTTGGGCCCGTTTTCGACCCCGGCGCAGGGATCGATCGAGGCCCTCTGTCAGGGCCATGGCCTCGAGCCCAGCCAGATCGTCAAGGTGCTGCTGCTGCTGGCCCGTTTCGCCGGCCTGCCCCCCCAGCCGGTGCTGGTTTGCCTGCGCGGTGATCAACAGCTCAATGAGGTGAAGCTCAGAAATGCCCTGACCAGCCGTTTGGCCGGGTCAGGGCATCCCCTGATTGATCTCCAGCCCCTGACAGCCGACCAGGTGGCGGCCCAGGAGCTGGCTCCCCTGCCCTTCGGGTTTCTCGGGCCCCAGCTCAGCGATGGGGTTCTCGCCGCTGCCCGCGATTGGGCACCACGCTTCGAGCGGCTGGCCGATTCCAGCCTGGAGTGCCTCGGCGCGTTCGTCTGCGGCAGCAACCAGGACGGCAGCCACCAGTTGGTCGCCGGCTGGGATGCCCAAACGCCTTTGCCGGAGCTGGTTGATCTGCGTGCGGCCCAGCCCGGTGATCGCTGCCAGCACGACCCGGAGCAACGGCTGGTGGCCAGCCGCGGTATCGAGGTGGGCCATATCTTTCAGCTCGGCAGTAAGTACTCCGAAGCCCTGGAGGCTCGCTTCACGACCGAAGACGGCGTCGATGAACCGCTCGTGATGGGTTGTTATGGCATCGGTGTGTCCCGGTTAGCCCAGGCGGCGGTGGAGCAGCACCATGACGCTCAGGGCATCTGCTGGCCACTGGCCATCGCCCCCTTCGAGTTGATTGTTGTGATCGCCAATGCCCAGGACGGCGTGCAGCTGGCCCTGGCCGAGCAGCTCTATGCCGCGTTGGCGGCCGCGGGGATCGAGGTGCTGCTTGATGACCGTGCCGAGCGGGCCGGGGTGAAATTCAAGGATGCCGATCTGATCGGCATCCCCTGGCGCGTGGTCGTGGGCCGCGGGGCCGCCACAGGCATGGTGGAAGTGGTGGAACGCGCCGGTGGCGTTAAGCATGAGCTGGCTGCCGACGCCCTGTTGCCCTGGCTCGAGCCCCGGATCGAGGCTGGGCGCCGAGGGCTGCTCCCCGACGAGGAACCGGTCTGAGTGACCGGCGCTTCGATCCCCTGGAGAACAGCTCAGCCAAGCCTTAGGCCTGCCTAGATTGTCGAGGCATGGTGCTTCTAAAGTAGCCATTATCGAATTGAGGCGCTGATGGCCGCTGCGTGGGACCGTTGGGTCCAGTCCTGGTCGCTGCAAACACTCAGCGGAATCTTGGGTGAGCAGGTCCGTCGGTCGACGGCCCGCCTGATCGCCATCTGCCTCAGCCTCAGCCTGTTGCTCAGTGCCTGCGGCAGTCCGGCGGCGCCTCTGAGCGGCACCTACCTCGACGACACGATGGTGGTGGCCGAGGCCCTGCTGAGCACAATCGCGATTGCCGACGACGATCCCGCCAGGGCAGAGGCCGAAACATCCGCCCGCACCCTCGTCAAGGATTACGTCGCCTTCTACCGCCCCAGGGGCAAGGTCAACGGCCTGAGCTCGTTCACCACCATGCAGACCGCGATCAACTCCCTGGCCGGTCACTACACCAATTATCCGAACCGTCCCCTGCCCGAGGCCCTCAAGACCCGCGTGGCCAAGGAACTACGCAAAGCCGAAGCGAACGTGACCCGCGGCGCCTGAATGGCCCGCTGACTGAACAGTGCCAACGATCAGTCCGGCTCTTTGACGGAAGGGCCTTTGATCTGACAGGCTCCATCCTTGTGCTTAGAAGCGGCTTCGGGCCGCTGTGTCCTTGGCCAACGTTGTCGTCATCGGTGCACAGTGGGGCGACGAGGGGAAGGGCAAGATCACCGATCTCCTGAGCCGCTCCGCCGATGTGGTCGTGCGCTATCAGGGCGGCGTCAATGCCGGCCACACCATCGTCGTTGACGACAAGGTTCTCAAACTGCACCTGATTCCTTCTGGAATTCTTTATCCCGAAACGATCTGCCTGATCGGTTCAGGCACCGTGGTGGACCCCAAGGTGATGCTTGCCGAGCTCGATATGCTGCTCGCCTATGGCATCGCCATTGACGGGCTGAAACTGGCCTCCACGGCCCACGTCACCATGCCCTACCACCGCCTGCTCGATCAGGCGATGGAGCAGCGTCGTGGCGATAGACGCATCGGCACCACCGGCCGGGGCATCGGTCCCACCTATGCCGACAAAGCCGAGCGCAATGGCATCCGGGTGGTTGATCTGCTCGATGAAGAGCGGCTGCGCGATCGCCTCACTGCCCCCTTGGCGGAGAAGAACCAGCTGCTCGAGCAGATCTACGGCATCGAGCCGCTCGACTGCGAGGCCATGATCGCTGAATATGCGGGTTACGGGGCCAGGCTGGCTCCCCATGTGGTCGACTGCACCCGCACCATTCACCAGGCGGCGCGGGCCCGCAAAAACATCCTGTTTGAAGGGGCCCAGGGAACCCTGCTGGATCTCGACCACGGCACCTATCCCTATGTGACCTCCTCGAACCCAGTCTCGGGTGGTGCCTGCATCGGTGCCGGGGTCGGCCCGACGCTGATCGACCGCGTAATCGGTGTGGCCAAGGCCTACACCACCCGCGTTGGGGAAGGTCCCTTTCCCACCGAACTCGAAGGCAGCCTCAACGATCACCTCTGTGACCGGGGCCACGAATTCGGCACCACCACCGGGCGTCGCCGTCGTTGCGGTTGGTTTGATGGCGTGATCGGCCGCTACGCGGTGGAGGTCAACGGCCTCGACTGCCTGGCGATCACCAAGCTCGACGTGCTCGACGAACTTGATTCCATCCAGGTCTGCGTGGCCTATGAGCTCGATGGCGAGCGCATCGACCATTTCCCCAGCAGCGCCGAACTCTTTGCCCGCTGCAAGCCGATCTATGTCAGCCTGCCGGGTTGGCAGTCTTCAACGGCCGATTGTCGTCGCCTTGAGCAGCTTCCGGAAACGGCCATGGCCTATCTGCGATTCCTGGCTGAACTGATGGAAGTGCCGATCGCGATCGTGTCGCTTGGCGCCCACCGGGACCAGACCATCGTGGTGGAGGATCCGATCCACGGACCGAAGCGAGCCCTCCTCAATGCCTGAGATCAGCAAGGTTCTCGATGTCATCGGCATCGGCAATGCCATCGTCGATGTCCTCGTTCAGAGCGACGACCGTTTCCTCGAAGACCACCAACTCCACAAAGGCGCCATGGCCCTGGTGGATGAAGCCCAGGCCGAGCGGCTGTATGCCGCCATGGGTCCGGGTCTGGAAACGTCCGGTGGCTCGGCCGCCAACACCCTGGCCGGCATCGCCCAGCTCGGCGGCCAGGCGGCCTTCATCGGCCGCGTCCGCGACGACCAGCTCGGCGCGATCTTCGCCCACGACATTCGCGCCGTCGGCACCCGCTTCGACACGCCCGCTGCCAGCAGCGGACCCTCCACGGCCCGCTGCATGATCCTGGTCAGCCCCGATGCCCAGCGCACGATGTGCACCTACCTGGGGGCCTCGGTGGGGCTGGAGCCCCAAGACCTTGATCTGGAGCTTGTGGCCCAGGCCAAAGTGTTGTATCTGGAGGGCTACCTCTGGGACAGCGAAGCGGCCAAGCGCGCCTTCCTTGCCGCGGCCGAGGTGATGCGCCGCAGTGGTGGCCAGGTGGCCCTGAGCCTCTCGGATGCTTTTTGCGTCGAGCGCCACCGTCAGAGCTTTCTGGAGCTTGTCGACGGCCATGTCGATCTGCTCTTTGCCAATGAGGTCGAGATCATGGCCCTCTATGGCAGCTCCAGCTTCGAGGAGGCTCGCGAACATGTGCGGGGGCGCTGCCAGGTGGCCGTGCTGACCCGCAGCGAACGGGGATCGGTCGTGCTGCAGGGTTCAACCACCCTGGAGATCGAGCCTTACCGGCTCGGCCCACTGGTGGACACCACCGGGGCTGGCGATCTTTATGCCGCCGGTTTTCTCTTCGGCCACACCCGGGGTGACTCGCTGGAACGCTGCGGACAGCTGGGATCCCTCTGTGCCGGCCAGGTGATCACCCAGCTGGGACCGCGCCCCGCCATTTCTCTGCCTGACCTGGTCGCCGAGCACCTGGGCTGATCAGCCGCAGGCCCCCAGCCGGGCGATCAGATCTGGCAGCTCGAGTTGCTCGACGCCCTCCGGTTCCTCAGGCCGTTGCAGCAGCAGCAGCCTCAGCCCGAACCGGCGGCAAAGGGTGTGCCAGCACCGTTCGGTTGTGCCACCGGATTGGCGACACACAACGGCGGTGATGCCCCACTGGCGAATCAGGGCCGCTTCAAGAGCCAGCGGGGCCAGGCCCGCTCCTGTGCCGGGGCGATGACAGGCCAGATGGGCCTCCGGCAGCCCGGCGGCCCGTGCCTGCCGCAGACTCGCGGGGTTGGGCAGCAGGCGGGCAAAGCTCACGGCAGGGGCCACCAGGGCCAGGGCTTTGGGCAGATGGCGGGCACCGATGGCGAACAGCAGGCGCTCCCTCGCCAAGTCTAGGCAGGCCAGCTCCTCACAGCCCGCCAGCAGGGTGCAGTCGACGGCTTCGGCTTCAAGATTGGGGCGCAACAGACGCAGCAGCGGCTGGCCCAGGCTCCGGCAGGTGGCGGCCAGGTCGGAGCTGACCCGGCTGGCAAAGGGATGGCTGGCATCCACTACCCAACCAAACGGCTGCCCGCCCTGCGTCGCCTGGCGCAGCCGCGCGGCCATGGCCGCTGGTCCCGCCAGGCCTCCCACCTCCAGGCGCAGATCGGGGTGGGCGTCGTAGGCACGGCAGGCGCTGGCGCTCACCACAGCCACAGTCACGCCCCAGCCCCGCTCCAGCAACACCCTGGCCAGGGCGGGTCCCTCGCCGGTGCCGGCGATCAGCCAGAGCCGGCGTCGCTGCTGAGGATCAAGGCTGGGCATCAACGGGGCTGTTCAAGGGCAGGACTGTTCTGTTCAGCAGCAGCGTGCATCAGCGGGATCGTGCACCAGGATGGGGACCGGTATTTTTGATCCGGTTTTGAATCACTGTTTGCTGGAAGTGGAGGTGATCGAGGCGCCCCAGTTGCGCTACACCCAGGACAACCAGACCCCTGTGGCCGAAATGTCGGTGCAGTTCGAGGGTCTGCGGCCCGACGACCCGTCCGGCCAGATCAAGGTGGTGGGCTGGGGCAATCTGGCCCAGGATCTCCAGAACAGGGTCCAGGTGGGCCAGCGGTTGATGCTGGAGGGGCGCCTGCGCATCAGCACCATCACCCGCGCCGATGGCCTCAAGGAGAAACGGGCCGAGTTCACCCTCTCCCGTCTCCATCCCCTGGCCGAAGGCCCTTCCCCGGCCGGCGACACAAGGCCTGCCCCGTTGCCCCCCGCCGGGGGGCAACCCCGCTCAGTGCCCAGGCCCGTGCCGGCCAGGGCTGCTGTGGCTGGCTCCACGACCGCCGCTGCTGCGATTCCAGCGACCCCGGCGCCTGAGGTTCCCACCTGGAACACTTCGCCGCTGGTGCCTGAGCTCAGCGACGACGACGACATCCCGTTCTGAAGCCAGGCCCCTCAGCTTCCAGTCAGCCGTTCGCTGGCCAGATCGATCATCTGGCCCAGCTCCCGCTCCAGGGCCGCCAGGTCGAGGCGCAGATCAGGCCAACGGCCCCCATCGATCTGGCGCAACAGCCACAGTCGATCGGCGCTGAGCTGCTCGATCAAGGCCGTGCTGCTGAGCTCTTCAGCAGTTTCTGGAGCCACGTTTTGGACTTCAGCCGCCACTGGTTCGACCCGATCGGGCTCGGCACCGATAGGCCTGGAGGATTCAGCGGAGTTGGAGGCAGTCATCGCAGAGTTGGACCCAACATGGTTTCGATTGTTGCGCACGCCCTTGCGGGAGGATGGTCGCCATGCAAGCAATCACCTCACCCGGCAGCCTGCTCACCCTCCTTGGCGCCGTTCTTACCGTGGTCGGCACGATCGCCTACGCGACCGATAGCCCCAACATCAGCCTGGCTGGCGTGTTCTATGGCATTCCACTGCTGCTGGGCGGTCTGGCCCTGAAGTCCTCGGAACTGCCGCCCGCGATCCGTCTGACCAAACCTGCTGAATTCCGTGCCCTGCGCGAGCAACCTGAGAGCGAACCGCTCAGCACCTTGCTCAAGGACGTGACCCGTTGGCGCTATGGCCAGAAGGCTCACCTGGAGAGCTCGCTGGAGGCCCTCAAGCTCTGGAACGACGATCAGCCGCCCGAACTCCTGAGCGTGCGCGAACTGGAGGAACATGGTGGCTATGGCCTGGGCCTGCGTTTTCGCAGCCATGGGGTGCCGTATGAGCGCTGGCAAGCCAAGCAGGAGCGGCTTGGCCGTTTTTTCGGACCTGGGCTTGTGGCCACGCTGGCCCCGTTGACGGACACTGAACTTGAACTCATCCTGGGTCCGGTTGACCCTGCCATCAGCGATGGTCAGCTGGACGCCGTGCCGTCCTGATTCCCCGTCGTCGTTGTCGAACTTGAGTCATGACCCCTTGATCAGTGCCGAGGACAGCCTGCGGGTCTCCGTTCTCAGTGAGGCCCTGCCGTACATCCAGCGGTTTTCCGGCCGCCGTGTGGTGGTGAAGTATGGGGGGGCGGCGATGGTGAACGAGGCGCTGCGTGAGGCGGTCTTCCGTGATCTGGCTCTGCTGGCCTGCGTGGGTTTGCAACCGGTGGTGGTCCATGGCGGCGGGCCTGAGATCAACCAATGGCTGAGCCGGATGTCGATCGAGCCCCGGTTCGTTGATGGCCTGCGGGTCACCGATGCCGAGACGATGGATGTGGTCGAGATGGTGCTGGTCGGCAGGGTCAACAAGCAGATCGTTAACGGGCTTAACCGCCTCGGTGGCCGGGCGGTGGGGCTCTGTGGCAGTGATGGCGGCCTGGTCGAAGCGAGGGTCTTGGGGGATGGCTCCCACGGGCTGGTGGGGGATGTGGCGGCTGTCAACCCCGACGTTCTCACTCCCCTGCTGGAGAATGGCTACATCCCAGTGATTTCCAGCGTGGCGGCCAACCCCCAGGGTCAGTCGCACAACATCAATGCCGACACCGTGGCCGGTGAACTCGCCGCCGCCCTCCAGGCCGAGAAGCTGATCCTGCTCACCGATACCCCTGGAATCCTGCGCCATCGCGACGATCCTGGTTCGCTGCTGCGTCAGCTCAGCCTGTCGGAGGCCCGTGAGCTGATCGCCAGCGGGGTGGTCGATGGCGGCATGACCCCCAAGACCGAATGCTGCATCCGTGCCCTCGCCCAGGGGGTCGGGGCTGCCCATATCGTCGATGGCCGCGTTCCCCACGCCTTGCTCTTGGAAGTGTTCACCGATGCCGGCATCGGTACGATGGTGGTCGGCCGTCTGGCGCCGGCAGCCGCGCCGGCCGGTCATGACTGAGGACCCGCTGTCACCAGCCCGCCAGGCGCTGGAGAGGGGCGACTACGGGCGTTGCCTGAGGTTGCTCGAACCCCTCGCCCTGCTCCATCCGGCCGCTACGCCCTTGGGGGGCAGCCTGCGCTTGCTGATGGTCACGGCCCTGCTGGGCCAGGGCAACGATGAGCAGGCCGCCAGCTGTTGCCGCAGTTTGCGCGTCTGCCGGGACCTGGAGATTCGGGCCCAGGCCAAGGACCTGCAGCTGATTCTCGAAGCACCGGCCCTGCCGCGTCCGGCCAACTGGTCGCTGACATTGCCGGCCATCACGGAGGCCGCGCCCCTGGAGGGTCGCTTGAAACCCGGCGCCAGTCCCCGGCGCCGCCAGCGTGCGCCGGGGCCACCGTCGCCGCTGCCACCACCGACTGGACCCACCCGCGGCCCGGTTGGCTTTGCCATCGCCGTGCTGGCCGTGCTTCTGCTGCTTGGCTCCCTGCTCTCAGGCTGCCTGCGGGTCGAGACCGATCTGCGCTTCGGTCCTCCCGGCCGGCTCCAGCTCCAGCAGACCCTGAGCAGCGAGTCCGGACGCCTGCTCCCCTTTCAGCGCCAATTCAGCCAGGAGCTGCAGGCAGCGGCACCAGCACCGAAACCTCGCCTGGAGCTTGAAACCCGCCAGGGGGTGGTCAGCCTGAGGAGCGCCAACTTGAACAGCGCGGAGATTTCCAGGCTGCTGCAGAGCACTGTGGCCACGGCCGCCCAGCTTGGGGGGATCGAGCTGCCAGCCCCGGATTTGCAGCTGAAGGAACGCAATTGGTTGGTAGGGGCTCACCAGCAATTCAGCTTGGAAGTGGATCTGCGCGCTGTCAGGGGACTTCCGGGACTGGAGCTCGGCGTTCAGCTCGGCCCGCTGGCCCCTGCTGCCCTGCGCTTGGCGTTGCCTCTGGCCGCCGTGCCCGATGCCGATGGGATCCGCTGGCCGTTGCAGCCCGGCGCTCTCAACCGCATCGAACTGGTCTGCTGGCGCTGGAGCCGCCTGGGGGTGGGGGCTGTTGTGATCCTGGTGTTGCTTGGTCTGGCCCTCGGACTGCAGCGGCTGCGCTGGCAGGCCGGTTTTGGCTGGCCGGAATTGCCTTCTCCTTCCGTTGATGAAGAGTCTTAGAGCTCCAGTGGGTCGGGATCAATGCTGAGGTTCACCTGGCGATCGAGCCCTGAGCGCAGATCAGCTTCCGCTGGTAATGGCAACAGGCTGCCGGCGGGGCCGTGCAGCAGGATCTGCCAGCGATGGCGGCCGGCCACCCGCGCCACCGGTGCCGGGGCTGGTCCGACCAGGAGCCAACCGGCGGACTCCAGGTCACCCCGGATCCGCTCGGCCAGGCTGGCAGCGGCGGTGGCCGTGGTGGTGGCCGTGGTACCGGAGAGCCGCAGCAGGCAGGCGCGGCTGAAGGGCACCAGAGAGGCCGCCCGGCGCTGCTGGAGTTCGCCTGTGAGGTAGTGGTCGTAGCGGCCATCGATCAGATGGCGGATCACGGGATGATCGGGGGAATAGGTCTGGACGATCACTTCGCCGGGGCGTTCGCCACGGCCGGCGCGGCCGGCCAGTTGCAGCAACACCTGCAGGCATTGTTCTCCGGCCCGCAGATCGGGGCGATGCAACAGGCCATCGGCCGCCAGCACCGCCGCCAGGGTCACCCGCGGCAGGTCGATCCCCTTGGTGAGCATCTGGGTTCCCACCAGCACATCGGCTTCGCCAGCGGCGAACTGTGCCAGCAGGCGTCGGTGTCCATCCCGTCCCCGGGTGGTATCGCGATCGAAGCGCAGCAGGCGTAGCCCTTCGAGCTCCGTTTCCAGTTGCTCGATCACCCGCTGGGTTCCCGCGCCGAATGGCTTGAAGGCAGTGGAGCCGCAGTGACTGCAGCGCTCGCTTGGCTGCTGGCGGTGGCCGCACCAGTGACAGCGCAACCACTCCAGACCATCGCGGTGGCGATGGACGGTGAGCGAGACATCGCAGTGCGGACACTGCACCACCTCCCCGCAGCTGCGGCAACTCAGGAAACTGCTGTAGCCCCGCCGGGGCACGAGCACCACCGCCTGCTCACCCACTTGCTTGAGCCGATCGAGCCGGCCCTTCAGCGCCCGGCTGATCAGGCGCCGGTGGCCATCGGCCAGCTCCAGGCGCATGTCGACCACCCGCACCGGGGCCGCGGTCTGGCCGCTGATCCTCTCGGGCAGCCGCAACAGCCCGGTCTGGGGTTGACGTTCACCTGGCCCCGCCTGGCAGCGCAGCCAGGTTTCGATGGAGGGGGTGGCGCTGCCGAGCAGCAGCCTTGCCGGGCCGCTGGCGGCTCGGCGCCTGGCCACCGTCCTGGCGTGATAGCAGGGCATCGGAGCCTCCTGCTTGTAGGAGCTGTCGTGCTCCTCGTCCAGCACGATCAGACCGAGAGGGGCCAGGGGCAAAAAGATGGCGGAACGGGTGCCGACCACCAGCAGCGGGCCGGCCTGCTGCGCTGTTCCCTGGCAGCGCCTCCAGACCCTGATCCGCTCAGCATCGCTGAGACCGCTGTGATAGCCGAGAACCCGGTCGCCGAAGCGGGCCAGGCAGCGGTCGATCAGCTGGGGGATCAGGCCGATCTCCGGGGTCAACAGCAGGGCGCTGCGGCCCTCCTCCAGGCAGGCCGCCGCAGCCTGGAGATACACCTCGGTTTTGCCCGAACCAGTGACACCCCAGAGCAGCAGTTCGGCATCGTCTGCTGAGGAGAGAATCTGGGCGAGGGCCTGGGCCTGGGCCAGGTTCAGTTGGCGAGGGGGCTCCAGGCCCCTAGCCATGCCGGGCTCGGACAGCGTGCTGGCCTGTCGTGGTGCTACTGGGGCAGGCCGTCGGCTCAGCTGAAGCACCGATCGTGTGGCCAGCCCCTGGACCAGCGAACGGCTGAATCCCCACTGCGTCACCACCGCCTGCAACCAGGCCCCGCCACCGTCTTGAAGGGCCAAACGTTCGAGCAAGGCTCGCTGACGTGCTGTTCGAGCCTCCGCAATGGCCCCACCGGCCAGCAGTGCCACCCATTGGCGCTCAGGCGTTGCTCCCTGGGCGGAGGCGGGGCGCTGGCCAAGCCAACCCGGTGGCAAGGCTGTCTTGAGCGTCTTGAACAGACTGGTGTGGCAGTCAGAGGCCACCTGCTGGAGCACCTCTTGCCAGCTGGGATCGGCGGCACCGCTCTGCTGGATCGCCTCGATTGGCAACAACTTGATCGGGTCGATGTTCTGGGGAAAGGCGACCGGGGTTTCGACGATCAGGCCGATGTGCCGGCGGCCCCGTAAGCGGACCCTGACCAGATCACCCACTGCCAGAACAAGGTTCTGGGGGTTGGTGTAGGTGAAAACACGGCCCTCCGGGCCTGCCTCCAGCCACACCTGGGAGCATGTCAGTTCTTGAATCACCGTGGTCGCATCCGCTCGTTTCCTTGCAAACCCCAAACAGTTTTCTTAGAATGAGGGTGTTGAGCAGTTGATGAAGCTGCAGTCGGATCCGGCAGTGTTCCGTCCAGTGGGAAGACTTGAAGTGAGCAGCGACTGGAGTCACCCTCCATCCAGCCTCCCAGTCTGCGACCTCCCCTGACAACCCTGCATTGGCATCCGTGTCGATCCTTGTCGTTTGGTCTGGTTGATTGTGTTCTGAGAGGCCGACGGTCCCGTTTCAATCTCTATCTGTTGACGGACCGGGAGTGTCTCTACTGATGCCTTCCCCAGCCTTGGTGCGTCGTTGCCGTGAAGAAGCACTTCGAAACCACCTCGCCGGCGTTTCCTTCCCCCTTTCTCCCTCCCGCCTCTACTTTCTTCTGTTGTTCTTATGAGTCCTGTCGCCGCCGTCAAATCCAAGAAGCCCGACCAGGAAATTCTCACGGTCGCTTCCCTTTCGGGAGCAGGGGTGAGTGTCGAGGCAAAGCCGAAGGCTTCACGAAGCAAGCCAAAGGATTCCGCAGCCAAGGCCAGCTCGAAGTCCAAGGCGGCAGCCGAGCCCAGCACGGCTGAGACCCCTGCCGTGGCCTCCAACAAGGTGACGCGCACCCGTAAGCCTCCGGCGGCGAAGGCTGCCGCCGTCAAAACTTCGACGACCAAAACCTCCACAACCAAAGCCTCCTCCGCGAAGCCGGCTTCAGGAAAAGCGGTTTCCAGTAAGGCGGTTGCCAGCAAGACCTCCGGCAAGACCAAGGTGGGTGCCTCCCTTCCTGCCTCCGCCGCTGCGAGCCAGCAGCAGGACAGCGCCGCCGAACAACTGTTGACAGCGGCCGATGCCGCGACGGCGACCAAGGAAAAGAAAGCCGCTGGGGCCAAGGCCTTGGCGAGCATCAAGGTGGGACCCAAAGGGGTGTACACCGAGGATTCGATCCGGGTCTATCTCCAGGAAATCGGCCGTATCCGTCTGTTGCGCCCAGACGAAGAGATCGAGCTGGCGCGCAAGATCGCCGACCTGCTGCTGCTTGAGGAACTGGCGAACCAGTTCGAGCAGGACAACGGTCACTACCCCGATGTGAAGGAGTGGGCCGTTCTCGTTGACATGACCTTGCTGAAGTTCCGTCGCCGGCTGATGCTGGGCCGGCGGGCCAAGGAGAAGATGGTGCAGTCGAACTTGCGCCTGGTGGTGTCGATCGCCAAGAAGTACATGAATCGGGGGCTTTCCTTTCAGGACCTCATTCAAGAAGGAAGCCTGGGCCTGATCCGTGCCGCCGAGAAATTCGACCACGAAAAGGGCTATAAGTTCTCCACCTATGCCACTTGGTGGATCCGTCAGGCGATCACCCGCGCCATTGCTGACCAGAGCCGCACGATCCGTCTGCCGGTTCACCTCTACGAAACCATCTCCCGTATCAAGAAAACCACCAAGGTTCTCAGTCAAGAGTTCGGCCGTAAGCCAACGGAAGAGGAGATCGCTGAAAGCATGGAGATGACGATCGAAAAACTTCGTTTCATCGCCAAATCGGCCCAACTGCCGATATCCTTGGAAACTCCGATTGGTAAGGAGGAGGATTCACGCCTCGGTGATTTCATCGAAGCCGATATTGAGAATCCCGAGCAAGATGTGGCCAAGAATCTGCTGCGGGAAGATCTGGAGGGCGTATTGGCAACGCTCAGCCCCAGGGAGCGTGACGTGCTCCGCCTTCGTTATGGCCTCGACGATGGCCGCATGAAAACCCTTGAAGAGATTGGCCAGATCTTTGATGTCACCAGGGAACGCATCCGCCAGATCGAGGCCAAGGCGCTGCGCAAGCTGCGCCACCCCAACCGCAACGGTGTGCTCAAGGAATACATCAAGTAAGACCTTGGTCTCACTGCTTGGTAGCCTCCCCCCCAATCCATGACCCGGTCGGGATGGTTCATCTGCGTGATCATCGTTTGAATGATGTCCAGGCGTCTGTGCTGAAGTCGAGATCGTCGCTGGGCAGATCTCCCTGGCGGTTGGCTGTGATCAGCCTTGTGGGGCTGGGGTTGCTCTGCTGGCTGGCTTTCTTCAACCATCTGGGCACCCTCAGCCTGATGGACAAAACCGAAGCCCTGTTCGTTGAAGTCGGGCATCAGATGATGCTGCGCAACGACTGGGTTACCCCTTACTGGAACAACGAGCTCTTCTTTGACTATCCCGTCTGGGGCTACTGGATGGTGGGTCTCAGTTTCCGAATCTTCGGAGTGTCGGAATGGGCAGCCCGGCTACCGGTGGCCCTGGCTGCAAGTTCTGTTGTGTTAGCTGGCTTTGGTCTGCTCCTGACCATCGCTGGGCCCGACGAGGCAAGCGGGCAACGCTGGCGACGGGCCTGGCTTGCTGCCGCCGTGTTGGCCCTCAATCCTGGTTGGGTGGGTTGGGGCCGCAGCTCGGTGACCGACATGTTCCTGGCGAGCGCGATAAGCCTCAGTTTATTTGGTTTCTTCCTCAGTTACAGCCAACAGGAACGGCCCTGGTTGCGCCGGCTGGGTTATGTCGCCATGCCAGTGTTCAGCGCCATTGCGGTGCTGGCCAAGGGGCCCGTAGGGCTGGTGCTGCCAGGTCTGGTGATTGTGGTGTTTCTGCTCCTGCAGGGGCAGTTATGGGTCGTGCTGCGCCAGATGCCGATGCTGGCGATGGCCCTGCTTTTCTTTGCTGTGGCCACCCCTTGGTACGCGCTGGCTGCCCAAGCCCATGGCATGGCCTTTCTGGGTGGTTTTTTCGGTTTCAGCAATCTGGAGCGTTACACCTCCGTGCTGTACGGCCACGCCGGGCCTTGGTACTTCTATCTGCCTTGGTGCCTGCTGCTGCTGCTGCCCTGGTCGTTCTATTGGCCCCTGGCCGTCGCCAGGCTCGGCTACTGGCGGCTGGGCTGGTGGCGCAAGCAGCCCAGAGCTTCCCAGTTGGCCCCGTTCTGCCTGGTCTGGTTCCTGGTGGTGTTGTTGTTCTTCTCCGCCGCCGCCACTAAATTGGCTGGCTACATCCTGCCGCTGGTGCCTGCAGGAGCGCTGCTGATCAGCCTGTATTGGATCCCCTTGCGCGGGTCACCGCCAAGGGCCATTGGCCCTGATTGGCCCCAGCGCTGGATGGGCAGCTTCAATGCCTTGGTGCTCGCGGTGATGGCGATTGCCGCTGCCTTTGCACCACGCTGGGCGGCCACCGATCCGGCCTACCCGGATTTCGCCCAGGCTCTGGAGAGCTCAGGCCTGCCACTGGTGCTCGCGATCGTGTTGGCTGTCGCTGCTGTTGGGTTCTTTTCTCTACTGGTTCAAAAAGGGTCGCCGCGCTGTTTCTGGGCCCCGAATCTGCTGGGCTTCGCCGGCCTGCTGCTGCTGGTGGTGCCAGGCCTGGCTCCCTTAATGCAGGCCCAGCGCCAACAACCGCTCAAAGATCTGGCGGTGCTGGCTGGACAGGTGTCAGAGCCCAACGAAGAACTGCTTGTGATCGGCTATATGCGATACAGCGTTGTGTATTACAGCAAGCAACCTGTGAGCTTCTTTGACAGTGTCCAAGGGGCAAGAGAGCACCTGCGCGACGACGACACCAGCAGGAACAAAACGAGTGGGAGCAACAGCAGTGGACCTAGCAACAGTGGGAATGACAACAGCGTGAATGACAACAGCCGCAGCCCAGATGCCACCTCTGCTGGATCGGCTGAAAGCGCTGCTGCTTCCACTGTTTTGTTATTCGGAGAAGAACGCAATCTGCGCCGTTTCGACCTTGATCCCTCCTCTGTTCAAGCCATCGCGGATCGCGGCAACCACCGCTTGTGGCGTGTGAACCGTGCCGATCTGGCAGGTCGGTCCCAGCCTTGAGCGGCCTCCGTCGTTGGTTCCGCTGCCTAGGGCCGTGGCGGCTGCTGGCCTGTCTGGCGGCCATGGCCGTTGTCATCGCGATTGAGCTGACGATCGGCAACGACAAAAGCCCGGAGGCCGATGAAGCCGTTCTTCTTTGGCTGGGTGACGCCATCCCCGCCCCCCTGGGCAGATTTCTTGTGGTGGTGTATCAGGTCAGTGGAACCCGGGTCACGGCTTTGCTGGTGATGGCTTCCTTGCTGTTCCTGAGCCTGAAGAGGGCCTGGAACGATCTGACCTGGCTGGCGATCGGTACGGCGGGAATCCTTTTGATCGTCGATCAATGGTTGAAGCCTCTGTTCGATCGCGCCCGGCCCCTCGGCCGGTTGGTGGAGGTGAGTGGCCGCAGTTTCCCCAGTGGCCATGCGGCCGGGGCGGTGGTGTTTTATTTCCTGATGTGCGCGATTCTCTCGAAGCGTTATCCCCACCTGCGCCAGCCGCTCTACCTGGGATCCACCCTTTGGGTCGCTTTGATCTGGATCAGCACCCTCTACTGCCGTGTCCACTGGTTCACCGACATCGTCGCTGGCGCTGCAGTGGGCTTCATCTGGCTGACCATCTGCCTAACCGGTTGGAAGGTCAGCCTGGCCAGCCAGAGTGAACGGAACCGCGGCATTCCGCTTCTTGATTAGGCAGCAAGCTCCGCAGGCAGCCCTTTTGGGACCTAGGCTGGTACGCATATACCAGTCGTCACTGCCATGGCTATGAATCGGATCCAGTTCCAGGCCAGCCTGTCGCTGCCCCAGTTTATTGAGCTCTACGGAACCGAGCAAAAATGTGAAGTTGCCCTGGAACAGGCGCGCTGGCCTGATGGTTTCCGTTGCCCACGTTGTGAGGGCAAGGAGTACGGGCTCATCATTGGCAGGCGCCACAAGCGCTATCAGTGCCGGAGCTGTCGTCATCAAGCCACCCTCACGGCCGGTACCATCTTGGAGGCAACAAAGTTACCTCTGACCACCTGGTTCCTTGCCTTCTACCTCGTCGGCCAAGCCAAGACAGGAATCTCCTCACTAGCTCTGAGGCGTCATCTCGGTGTGAACTACCGAACGGCATGGTTGCTTCAGAACAAGATCATGCAGGCAATGAAAGAACGTGATGGCGCCTATGTCCTCAGAGGAAGGGTGCAGGTGGATGATGCCTACCTTGGCGGAGAACGCTGTGGTGGCAAGCCTGGTCGTGGATCGGAGAACAAGGTGCCGGTCGTGGCAGCCGTCTCTGTCGATGAGGCGGGCCACCCCCGGTATATAAAACTTGCCACCGTGCCCACGTTCTCTTTTGCCGCTATTGCTGATTGGGCCCAAGATTCACTGGCGATAGGCTGTGAAGTGATCTCCGATGGGCTGGCTTGCTTTCGCGCCGTTGCAGAAGTCGGTTGCTTCCATCATCCTGTGGTCGTAAAGGGTCGTCATCCCAATGAATTACCAGAATTCCGTTGGATTAACACGGTGCTCAGCAACTTGAAAACCAGCTTCAGCGGCAGCTTCCATGCCCTTCGCTTCGAAAAGTACGCTGATCGCTACTTGGGCGCCTTCAGCTACCGCTTCAATCGGCGGTTCAATCTGGCGGCAATGACCGAGCGTGTGGTTCATGCCATCTGCAGCTGTCAAGCACGGCCGGAACGACTCCTGAGGTGTGCGGAGTTTGCTACCTAATCGAGTTCCGCTTTGACCACCTCCCCCAGCCTTGACTCCCTTTCCGCTCTCTGCGGCCTGCGCACAGCTCCAATGCTTGAGGCCCCGCAACGGCAGCGTCTGAGCGAGGAGCTGGCGGCCCGCCTGGCCGGTTGTGCCTGGTTCACCATTGGGGTGATGGCCCCATCGACGACGGCCGCGGTGAAGGCCCTCGGCTCCTGCCAACAGGCCCTGGGCTGGTCCCCCCTGGTGGTAGATGGCGACGAGCCCGCTGCGGGTCCGGTTTTTCTCAAGGGGAATCAAGCGACGGGCCTCTATCGGCTGCGCAGCGAAACCGGCCTTGGTGAGGGCTTGTTGATCACCGGACACCAGCCGGACGATTCAGCGGCTGAGGGCACCTGGGGGCCTTTTCCCCTCGATTTCTTTGGCTGATCACGATCTTGAAGCGGTCCAGCAGGCCGAGGCCCATCGGTCCTTAGGCTTGACGGCTGTTGAGCGGCCCTGTGGCCGGTTCGAGGACTGAACTTGATGGCTGGCTCCACATTGCGCATCGCCACCCGCCGCAGCCAGTTGGCGATGGTGCAGACCCATTGGGTGCGCGATGAACTGGCCAAGGCTCACCCCGACCTGGAGATCAGCGTCGAGGCGATGGCGACCCAAGGCGACAAGATTCTCGATGTCGCTTTGGCGAAGATCGGCGACAAGGGCCTGTTCACCAAGGAACTGGAGGCCCAGATGCTGCTCGATCGGGCTGATATTGCTGTCCACAGCCTCAAGGACCTGCCCACGAACCTGCCTGAAGGTTTGATCCTTGGCTGTATCACCGAACGGGAAGATCCGGCCGATGCCCTTGTGGTCCACGCCAAGCATCAGGACAAGACCCTGGCCACACTGCCCGAAGGCAGTGTGGTGGGCAGCAGCTCCCTGCGCCGCTTGGCCCAACTCCGTCACCACTTTCCCCATCTTGTGTTCAAGGATGTGCGTGGCAATGTCATCACCCGGCTGGAGAAACTCGATGCCGGCCAGTACGACTGCCTGATCCTGGCGGCGGCGGGCCTGGGACGCCTCGGTTTGACGGCGCGCATCCATGAACGGATCGACCCCTCCATTTCCTTGCATGCCGTTGGCCAGGGAGCCCTCGGTATCGAGTGCCGCCATGGCGATGACCGCGTGATCAGCCAGCTCAAGGCGTTGGAGCACACGCCATCCTCCCGCCGCTGCCTGGCGGAGAGGGCCTTTCTGCGCCAGTTGGAAGGGGGTTGTCAGGTGCCGATTGGCGTGAACACCAGCTTTGAGGGCGAGCAGCTCGTGCTCACCGGCATGGTGGCCAGCCTCGATGGCCAGCGCCTGATCCGTGATCAGGCTCGCGGCGCAGCCATCGAACCAGAAGCGATCGGGATCGACCTGGCCAAGCGCCTGCGCTCCCAGGGAGCAGGAGAGATCCTGGAGGACATCTTTGCCACCGTCGGACGCGGTCACTGAGGAGGCTGGCGAGGAGGGTGCAGAGGCCCCTGCTCAGGGTCCGCTCAGGGCGGCTCCTTTCCAATGGAATCTGCTGGCTTGGGCGGCTCTCGTGGGGGTTCTCAGCGGTGCTGCCGTGGTGGGCTTTCACGTTCTGCTGGGCTTCACCAACCGGTTCCTGTTCGGCGGCCTGGTCGAGGGGGTGATGGGGCTGGTGGGGACACTGGCAGCCAAGCCGGCCCCCCTCGAGGTTTTCAGTCCAGACCCCGAAGCCAGTACGCCACTCCAAGCGTTACTGCAGATCGGCCTCGGTGGGATCGGCTTTCTGCCGCCTCCACCGGCGCCTTTGGCGGAGCCGGCGGTCCCCCAGGCTCTCAACTGGCTGAGCTTGTGGCCGGTGTTGGTGGCGCCGATGCTGGGAGGGGTGCTCGTTGGTGGCCTGCGTCAACGCGCCAAAGACCTGGGTCCAGGATTGCCCAGCTTGATGGCGATGGCTGATGGTCTGGTGCCGGCGGCACCGAAGCTGCCGTTTCTGCGGCTGGTGACAGCAGCCTTGAGCCTGGGCAGTGGCGCCTCACTCGGGCCTGAGGGTCCGAGTGTTGAGGGCGGCGGCAACATCGGCCTCTGGGTGGGTGTGCGTGCAGCGCTCTCGCCGCAATCCCAGAAAGCTCTGGTGGCAGCGGGCCTGGCGGCAGGGCTGGCGGCGGGCTTCCGGGCCCCGATCGCTGGCGTTTTCTTCGCTTTTGAAGGGGTCTCGGGCGCGATTCCAGGGCGGGCCAGCCTGCGCGCGGTGCTGGTGGCGGCAGTGAGTTCCTCCCTGATCACCCAGCTGTGCCTTGGCGATGAGCCGATATTTCGCCTGCCCGCCTATGAGGTGCGCTCCCTGTTGGAGTTGCCGCTTTACCTCGGCCTCGGGGTGCTGGCCAGCCTGATGTCCTGGGCCTTGGTCAGCCTGTTGGCGGCAGGCCGCAGTGGGCCGGTCCAACGCCAGCTGGAACGGCTCGATCCCTGGTTGCTCAATGCCCTCGGTGGGCTAGGGGTGGGAGTAATGGCCCTGGGCTTTCCCCAGGTGCTCGGGGTTGGCTACGACACGATCGAAGCCTTGCTCGGCACTCAGAGCGGCCTTGCCCTCTCCAGCTTGCTGGCCTTGCTGGTCGTGAAGCTGCTGGCCACCGGGCTCAGCAATGCCACGGGTTTTGTCGGCGGTGGCTTTGCTCCTTCCCTGTTCCTTGGGGCCGTGCTGGGTAATTGCTATGGCCAGTGGCTGGGCGAGAGCGGCCTGCATTGGGCCGTTGCCGAACCACCGGCCTACGCGATGGTGGGCATGGCAGCTGTGCTGGCCGGCAGTGCCAGGGCACCGCTCACGGCCCTGCTGTTGCTGTTTGAGCTCACCCACGACATCCGCATCGTCCTGCCGCTGATGGCCGCCACCGGACTGAGTGCCCTGTTGATGGAGCGCTGGTTAGGTCTGGCTGACCCTGGATTGCTGGGCCCTGATCCTCAGGAGGAGCAGCGCCGTCGCGGCCTGTCGGCCCTGGCCATCAGCGCGGCACTGGAGCCGGATCTTCCCCTGGTTCTGCCTGCCGCGCTGACACCGCAGCTCGCGTTGGCCCGGCTGATTGAGCAGCGAGGCCATTGCCTGTTGATCGAGCAGGAGGGCTGGGTGGTCGGCCTGCTGACCCTCACTGATCTGCAACGGGCGATCACGGCTCAGGCCCTGGCCCTGCGTACTGCTGCTGGGACTGAGGCTGAAGAGCTGGAGCTCAACTTGATCGGCTGCCGTCGCTCCGAGTTGATCTGGCTGCCAAGCACGGCCAATCTCTCCGAACTCGAGGATCAGCTCAGCCCCAATGGCCTGCGTCAGCTACCGGTATTTGAGTGGCAGGAAGGGATCAACGGCAGGTTTGGGGCCAAGTTGCCTGACGGCCTACCAGCTGGAGGATTACGGGTGCAAGACCTGCTCGGCCTGGCCTGCCGTGACAGCCTGGCCAGGGCTTTGGCCAGGCAGGCCGTTCTTGATCAGGCGATGACGGCATGATTTCAGACGATCACAGCCTGATCAGCGGGTGATCACAACAGCGGTGCCGAGATCCACCAGGTCGAAGAGCTTGCGCACGTGTTCGTGCTTCATCCTCACGCAACCATTGGTGACGGCGGCGCGCTGATCAACCCAGGTGGGCCAAGGCGTGCCGTGGATGCCGAACTGGTTGGGACCCTGGGTCTTGAAGCCGATCCAGCGATCGCCGAGTGGTCCATTCGGTCCAACCGTGGGGTTGACCTTGCCGGTCCTGGTGCTGGCGTACTGAGGATTGACCACCTTGTTCTTCACGGCAAAGGTGCCCGTGGGTGTGGGGGTCTTGGGATCGCCGATCGCCACGGGCCAGGGGCCGTAGATCTTGCCATCGCGCTCCAGACGGATCTCACGCCGGCCGAGAGCCAGCAGGATTCTGGATTCGCTGATCGGAACGGCGATCGCGGTGGGGGTGGGCAGGGCCTGTGTGGGCACTACGGCCGGCGGCGCTGTCGGGATGGCCGTTGACGTTGCAGCGGGGCTGGAGGGAGCCTCCGGAGCCGGGGCCGTGGCGGCACCGACCGTTTCCCATGCGGGGGCCCGCTTGTTCTGGGCCTGGGCCGGGAGCATGCCCAAGCCGAGGCTCAGTCCCAGGGCCTTCAGCATTGAGGAAGCGTTGCTCAGGCGTCGCATCTTGGCGCCGGCACGGTTGGAGCGGGGAGGCTGGGAGGGCATGGGACGACGTTGACGGTCAGTTGACGAGTTTGGCCTCGATCTCGCTGTTGTAGCGCGCCTCACAGGTTTTGACGATCCGCATCGCCTCATCCACCCCGAGAAACGCGTTGACCTTGCAGGTGCCTGGTTTCTTGAGGTCTTTGTAGTGCTCCCAGTAGTAGGTGGTTTCCTTGACCCATTGGGCGCCGAGCTGCTCGAAGCTGGTGATGTGATCCACCCGCTTGTCGTCGGCGAGAACGGCGATCACCTTGTCGTCAACCTCGCCGCCGTCGTCAAAGGTCATGATGCCGATGATCCGAGCCTCCACCAGGCTGCCTGGCACCAACGCCTCGGTGACGGACACGATCTCGATGTCGAGCGGGTCACCGTCTTCGTCCCAGGTGCGGGGAATGCAGCCGTAGGCGAAGGGATAGGCCAGGGAGGAGTAGCCGACGCGATCGAGCTTGAGATGGCCGGTTTCGGTGATCAGTTCGTATTTGTTGATCGTGTTGGAGTTGAGCTCCACGATCGCGTTGAGACGCAGCTCTGCTTCATCGGCGAATGCCGGCAACACGTGCAGCAGATTGAGCATCGTCCGGCTGGGGGCATGGTCGATGTTCGCCATGGAGCAAGGGCAAGGTTGCGCTGCGGAGTCTACGAATCCCAGGCCGCGAGTCTCTCCAGCTTCGTTTCGAGATAGGACAGAAAAGCCTCCGGGCCCAGGGGCTTGCCACAGACCCGCTCCACCAGCTCCTCGCTGCTGACGCTGCGCCCGAGGGGGTGAACGTGCCGGCCCAGCCACTGCCGCATGTTCTCTTCCTCGCCGGCGGCCACGCACGCTTCGATCGGGCCTGTCTCCCGCTCCATCGCCTCGGCCAGCTGGGCTGAGATCAGGTGTCCCAGAGCATAGGAGGGAAAATAGCCAAACAGTCCCTCGCTCCAATGGACGTCTTGGAGGCAACCCTGGGCGTTATCTGCAGGCTCGAGGCCCAGCAGCTCCTTCATCTGCCGGTTCCAGGCGGCTGGAAGCTCCTCCACCGACAGATCGCCCTCCAGCAGGGCCAGCTCCAGGTCGTAGCGCAAAACGATGTGGAGGCAGTAGCTGAGCTCATCGGCCTCCACCCGGTTCAGCCCAGGCCGGCGCGGGTTGAGGGCCTGGAACAACGATCCCGAGCCGGTCAGGGCCTGGGCGATGCGAGGTTGCCAGCGCCGGGCGAAGGCTTCGCTGCGCGCCACCCGGCATTCCCAGAACAGGCTCTGGCTCTCGTGAACTCCCATCGAAGTGGCATCTCCCAGCGGCCAGGCGAACCATTGGTTGTCCTGACGGGGCAGGCCCTGCTCGTAGAGGGAATGGCCCCATTCGTGGGCTGTCGCCAGGAAGGCCGAAAACGGCTGGCCTGGAACCACCCGGCTGGTGATGCGGAAATCGCGGGGGCCGAGGGTGGTGGAAAACGGATGGGGCGAGCGTGCCAGCACGGCCTTCTCGGCATCGAACCCCCAGGCCTGCAGCAGTTCCAGGCAGAGGCTCTGCTGGGCGGCATCGGGCAGGTCGCTGGGCTGGGGGAAGGGTCTGGAGCCAGGGCCGGCATAGCGCGCAATCAGCTCCGGCAAGCGCTGACGCAGCGGAGAGAATAGGTGGTTGAGGCGTTGCTTGCTGATCCCGGGTTCAAACGGCTGGGCCAGGATTTCCCAGCAGCTGCGCGGCTGGCCATCGGCAGTTGTCTCCACCGGTGCCAGCTGGCGGGCCTGCTCCTGGCGCAGGGCGATCAGGCGGCGCAGGGCCGGAGCGAAGCTGCTGAAGTCAGCCTGGGCGCGAGCCTGCTGCCAGAGGCTGTAGCCGTTGGCCTGGGCCAGCGCCAGTTCGGCCACCAGGGAGGGGTCCAGCCGACGTTGCCGCTCCAGGTCCTGGCGCAGCAACGACAGGTTCCGCCGCCAGCCCTCACCTGCTGGCTCGCTTGCTTCGGCGGCGGCCAGCAGCTCGGCGTAGGCGTCGCTGCTCTGACGTTGGTGCAGCTGGCGGGCCAGCAGGGCCAGTTGTTCGCCGCGCCAGGAGGCCCCGGCAGGCGGCATCAGCGTGTTCTGATCCCAGTAGAGGGTGCTGTGAATGCTGCCGAGCAGACGGGTGTCGCGCAGGTGGGCGCCGAGGGTCTCCAACGCAGGTTGGGCCATGGTTTCTGAGATTGCTATCGCTACATTGGAGCGTCTTGCCGAGCCAGCTGGTGATGGGCCCGAGTGACGCCTCTGCGGTGGCCGGGCTGTCACGGGCGATTCAGCTCTCGGTGGCACCAGTTTTTCTGCTCACGGGCATTGCCGGCCTGCTGGGGACGTTTTCGGCAAGGCTGGGTCGCATCATCGACCGCATCAGGATCATTCAAGAGACGATGGACCGGGGCAGCATTGGCCAGGTCAAGGCGCTGAAGTCGGTGTTAACGGTTCAGCGCCGACGCCTTTACCTGATCAACCGCGCCATCCTGTTCGCCACGATCACGGCGTTGCTGATCGCCGTTGTTGTGGCGGTTTTGTTCATCAGTGTGGTGGCAGTCATTGATCTGGCTGCGATCGTGGTGCCCATTTTCGTGTTGGCGATGCTCTCGCTGATCGCAAGCCTGCTGCTTTTTCTGCGCGAAGTGCGGCTGGCCATTGCCCTGAACCCCCACCGCTACTGAGGGGCGCCGGCCAGCCGTCGGCCCCACTTCTTCATTGTCAGCTAATCCCCATATGGCCTTGCCAACGGGAGCGGGAGCAGCATCGTTTAAATCTCTGGCCTGAAGGCCATGGACCTGACCCCGCTGTTGGCGCGATTGGATCAGGCACGCGAGCAAGCGATCGCGTTGCTCAGGGATCGTCGGCTGCTCATCGCCAGTGGTCGACGCCTCACAATCAGCCTGATCACCGGCTCGATTGGCCCGTCCTCCTGCTGGATCGGCGCCGCCACCTGCGAGCAGCAGGCTCTGGCCCTGTTGGAGCGGGAGCGTCCGGATCTGCTGATCGTGACCGATCCGCTGGAGCAGGGCAGTGGCCTCGCCTTGGTGAGCCAGGCCAAGAAGCGCTATCCCGATCTGTCCATTCTGCTTTTGCTTGAGCAGGACAGCCCCGACCTGCTGCTGGCCGCACTCGAATCCAATGCGGATGGCATCTGCCTGGAGCGACTGGTGGGCTTCGGCAACCTGCTGGCTGCCACCAAGGCCGTGCTCGGCGGTGGGGCCTACATGGACGGGCCGGTGGCGGCGATGCTGCACCGCACCAGCCGGGGCCAGATCGATGGAAGCCCGGCACGGCTGACGCCCAGGGAATGTCAGGTGCTCGAGGAGCTGGTGCGCGGCTGCGACAACGACGAGATCGCCTGCCGCCTGGGTATTTCGCCGGAAACGGTGCGCAGCCACTGCAAGGCGGTGAAAACGAAGCTGATGGCCCGCAACCGCACCCATGCCGCGGTGATCGCCCTGCGGCTCCAGCTGGTGCGCTGGGATCAGCTGGACTGAAGCCGCCTGCCTATTGGCGCCGGCAATAGCCGCCGCCGATGTTCACCCAGCCCGAATCGCAGGCCTCACCGCGCGTGGGAGCCACGGTATAGGTGATCACCCCCAGGGGGCTGCACTTGCCGTTGAAGGTGTCGACGTAGCCAAGTGGGCACATGGCCTGCAGCTTGGGGACCACTTCCTGCGCCTGGGCGCCGCCCGTGGGAAGCGCCAAGGAGCCGATCAGGCAGAGGCTTGCTGCCAGGGGAGACAAGGAGTAAGGACAGCGCATGGACGGACCAGGGAAGGCAAGCGATCACGTGTCTTAAGCCTATGGGGAATCCCCCAACGCCCGGGGGATCATGGGATCCGTTGCGTGCCCTGGAGATTGGAGATGCCTGGCTACGACCCCGCTTCCACCACCGGGGCGCCCACCCCTGCTCTGGCACCGGCCCTCGCCGCCGCGATGCTGAACCTCAGTGCCCGGATGGTTGCCCTGCAAGAAGAGATCAGGGCCATGAACGCCGAACTGGCGGCCCTGGGTGCCACCCTCGCCCAGCTCGGCGGGGTGATCGAGCCCGCTCAGGCTCAGGAGGCTGGCGCCCTGGCCACACCCTCCCAGTGGCTGGCGCGTCGCAATGCCGAGCGGATCAACACTGAGGTGATGCGGCGCAGCAGCATCGGCGTCGATGCCGACGGCGACACGGATCTCGACACAGAGGTGGATCTGATGATCGACCGTCTCCACGCGCTCTGTGACCATCAACAGGGCGGCACCTGAGCAGGGCAGGGCGAGAGGGAATGGCGAGCTCTTCCCTGTTTTGCCAACCTGGAGCTGTTGAACAGCGGAAGCGCCCATGCCTGCCCAGCCCCTCTCTCCCCAGCAGATCGCCAGCCTGGGAACCGACCTGCCCGATTGGAGCGTGGAGAACGGAAAGTTGCACCGCGGCTTGATCTTCGACTCGTTCGTTGAAGCCTTCGGCTTTCTGACCCAGGTGGCGCTGATTGCCGAGTCGATGGGCCACCACCCGGAGCTGGGCAATGTCTACAACCGCGTGACGATTGATCTCACCACCCATGACACCGATGGACTCTCCTCCCTCGATGTGGACCTGGCCCAGGGGATCAACGCCTTGCTGAAAGCCTGAGCGGCCTCCCGCTTGAGCCCCCTGCCGCCGCCAGCCTTGTCCAGATCTCCATCAGCAGGGCAAAGGGGTCTGTGATCACAGGCGCTGTTGCCTGATCTTCTGGAGGGTTCGGGCGGTTGGGGTGGTAGCGGAAGTGGTAATTGATGGTTCTCTCCGATTCTGCGGCTGTGAGGGGCTGGCTGTAGGCGCGCTGGGCGGCCTGGATCGGCCCATCGGCGTCACTGGGGTCGTCATCGCGTAGCTGGCGTTGCTTGAGCCGTTGCTCGATCAGCCCCTGGGGCGTGTGGAGGTTGAGGATCAACCAGGGCGATCTCTGTTGCTCGGCCAGGGCGATCGCGTGCTGGCGGCTGTCTTGTCGCAGGTGAGTGGCGTCGAGCAACACGGCCTGGCCACGCTCCAGGCTGAGGCGGGCGTTCTCCAGCAAGGATGCTTCGGTACGCCGGTTGGCTTCGGCTGAATACAGCCTCTCCCTCTCCCTGCCGCTGGTTCGCTGCTGTGGCTGCAATCCGTGGAGTTGTTTGCGAATCCTGTCACTGCCCAGGTGCTCGGCCAGTAACCAGGGGGCCAGCTCTGCGGCCAGGTGGCTTTTGCCGCTGCCGGAGCATCCCCGCAGCAGGATGAGGGCGGGTGCGGCCTGGCTAGAGCTGGCGTAGGCCAGGGCCAGGCTGAGCTGGCCGCGGGCTTCCCGGCCGCTCACCACCGCCACCTTGGCGCGCACATGGGCCCGATAGGCGCAGAACAGGGCGAGAACGGCGGGCTCGATCGTTCTGCTGTAGCCCTCCAGCAAGGGGGCGATCAGGTCCGCCTGGCCGTTGGCCTGCAGCTCCATCACCAGGAAGGCGAGATCGGAGCCCCCATCGATGTGGCGCAGCTCGGCATTGAACTCAACGCAGTCGATCACGGCGATCGGGCCGTCCATCAACACATGTTCCAGGCGCAGATCACCATGGCCATCGACAGCCCAGCCACCCTCCAGTCGGCTGAGCAGTAAACGCCGTTGCCGCCGCAGGGCCATGGCCAGACGCTGGTCGAGCAGCCGGTGCACGGCCTCAGGAATCAGGGCTTCGCCTGAACCGCGGGTTGCGCGCAGATTGCTGTGTACAAACCGCGCAAAGCTCCTCAGCAGAGCGGCCGGCTTGGCGGCAACCAGGGGGTGATCGGCATGGAAAGCGGCTATTCGTTGCCCCACGGCCTGCAGCTCCGGCGCTCCGGCACGCCCCTCCTCCAGCTGGACCATCAGGCTGGTGGCTGGATCGAAGCGGCGCATCACCACCGATGCTTCGGGCCCGGAAGGGGTGGCCAGTTCGGTGACCCCCAGATAAAGATCGGGAGCCAGCCGACGGTTCAGCCGCACCTCTTCTTCGCAGTAGTGACGGCGAAGCTCCAGGCTGCTGTAGTCGAGCAGATCCCAAAAACGTAGAGGCTTCTTGAGCTTGTAGGCACGCCGCGCTGTTAGCGCAATCACGCTGATGTGGGTCTCAATCAGCTCGACGTGACGCTGACAAAGCGGCAGATCGCCCCAGGCTTCAGCTGGGTAGATCGAAGGCCTGGCGAGGCTCTGGATCAGTGGCGAGAGTTCAGAAGAGATCAATCAGAGGGGAAGCTTGAAAGGTGTTCGATCAGAAGCGATCCAACGGTTCGTCAGTTGCCTTGGGGAGGCGCTTCGTTGCCTGTTGCCGACGGGGTGTAATTCACCGTGCACCTGTAACGGGTGTTGCCCATTCCCACGGAGAAGCTTTCACAGTTGGTGGTGCCGACGACCGCCCCAGCCGGGATCTGCTCGATTGCCCGCTGGCGCGCATTCTCTTCGTCCCAGACCGAGTCGGCGGTGCTGGACCCGGCCCAGCTGGTGCCAGCAGAACCAACGATCAAAGCAACAAGCAGAAGGGTGGAGCGAAAGGGCACGATCGCCATGACCAAAAACTGCCGGACAGATGGAAGCAGCCTCCTGAACTCGATCCTACGGAGATCCGCCCTAGAAGCCATCAGGCCTTGGCGACCACGGCGAAAAATGGATCGCCCTTGCCCCCCAACCAGCCGAGCGGGCCACTGGCCGGGGTGTCTTCGGCGATGACGGCGTCGATGCTCCAACCGGCCTGCACCAACAACTGGCCCACCAGGGTGAGTCGCTCACGGTCGCTCGATTCCAGCCAGGCGACGGGGGCTTTTCTGGCGAACATGCGGTTGCTGAACGCCACGATCACCTCCCCTCCCGGACGCACCACCCGGGCCAGTTCGGCGGCGATCGCCTCGGGGTGTTGCAGGTATTGCCAGCCGGCCACAACCAAGACCGCATCCAGGCTTGCCGAGGCCAGCGGCAGGGTCTGAGATTTGTTGAGGTTCTGAACAAAGTGACGATCCAGCCTCGGGTTGGCAGCCAATTCGGCCGCATTGAGGCCATGGCCGATCACCTCGCCGTAGTGGCCTGACTCGGGTAGGTGGCTGACCCAACTGCTCATCAGATCCAGCAGCACCGCACCCTGCGGCAGACGTTGCTGGTACAGCGCCGTGAGCCGCTGGCGAAAGCCGGCATCGAGATGGTGCACGAAGCGGGGCTCGGCGTAAAAGAGGGCGTCGTCGCCTTCGTCTTGCTTTCGCCTCTGCCGCGCCGTGAGCAGGGTTGCGCTCATGGCTGGATCCCCACAGCTCTGCCCCCAGACTGGTCGCCGTGATTCCCCGGCCAAGATCCTTGGCCCTGCCCCATGACGACCCACCGCCTCGTCGATGCCATCGGCCGCGTTCTGATTGGGCTTGTTTTCCTGCATGCCCTGCTCGGCAAGGTGACAGGCTTCGCTGGCGTTTCCGCCGCAATCAGTGCCAAAGGACTCCCCTTCGCTCCTTTGCTGTTGTCGCTGGCCATGGTGCTGTTGGCGGTGGGTTCCTTGCTGCTGATCAGTGGTTGGCACAGCCGAGTTGGTGCCCTGCTGCTGCTGATCTTTCTGATTCCCACCAGCCTGATCTTCCACGGCGAGGTGTCGGATGCGGGCGAGCGGATCCAGTTGCTCAAGAACATGGCGATCATCGGTGGGCTGCTGTTGGTGGCCAACCAGCCCTCAGGCAGCCGGGTGATCAATAGAGGCGGCTGAGCACAAACTCGGGTAGAGCCAGCAGGGCGGTTCCGGCTTCCGAACTCGGCAGCCAATCGAGGGCCTCTCCGGCTTCCTTTGCAAAGCCCTCGGCCAGGGCCCTGGAGCGGGGGATCGCCTCGCAGCCCCGCACCAGTTCAAGGGCTTGGGAGAGATCGTCGGGCTCACAGAATTCCCGCTCGATCAGGCCGGTCAGGGCGGGCCGCTCTTCGAGGGCATAGAGGGCCGGGGCGGTGAGGTAGCCGGCGGCCAGGTCGCTGGCGGCCGGTTTGCCCAGTTGCTGATCACTGCCGGTGAAGTCGAGAATGTCATCGACCACCTGGAAGGCCAGGCCCAACTGACGGCCGAAGCGATTGAGCTGGTCGAGCTGGCCCACCTCCAGGCCGCTGAGCACGCCGGCGGCCTTGGCACTGTTGGCGATCAGCGAGGCCGTTTTGCAGTAGCTCTTCTCGAGATAGGTTTCGAAACTCTGGCCGGTGTCATAGCGATAGAGGCCTTGGCGCACCTCGCCATCAGCCAGATCCATGATCACGCGGGAGAGCAGCTTGACGACGGCCAGATCGTCCAGGTTGGCCAGGTGCCAGCTCGCCTGGGCGAAGAGAAAGTCACCGGCGAGCACCGCCAGACGATTGTTGAAGCGGCTATGAACCGTGTCGACACCGCGCCGGGTTGAGGCTTCATCCACGACGTCGTCGTGGACCAGGGAGGCGGTATGAATCATCTCGGTGATCTCTGCCAGCCGGCGATGGCGGCTGCCGAGCTCGCCATCGGGCGAGAGGGCCCGCGAGAGCAGAAGCACGATCCCCGGGCGGATGCGCTTGCCGCCTGCACTGAAAAGGTGTTCAGCTGCCGCCTGCAGGATCGGATGCCCGGCGCCGATCAAGCTGCGCAGATCACTGAGCAGAACTTCTAGATCGTTTTCAACTGGCTGGAGCAATTCCGCAACCGTTGCCATGTCCTCCGCCCGTCTGGATGATCCTAGGAGGAGCTCACCGGCGAGTGAAGGCCAACCTTCTCCACCTGGGGCTGCCAACCCAGCCAGGGGGTGGCGGCAAGAGCGAAGGCGTCGGGGTCGCCGGTGACGCAGAAACGGCCGGCGTGGGTTGTCAACTTGCTGGGGTGGAGTCCGCAGCGCGAACTGGCCGGAACCGGGGCTTGCTGGAGAAGAGCGCCAAGCCGCTCGACGGTGGCCACCGCTGGGTCCACCAGGGTGATCTCGGCGGGGAGCAGGTCACGCAGCAGCTCCTCCAGCAGGGGGTAGTGGGTACAGCCCAGCACAATCGCTTCCACCCGGGCGTTCAGCAAGGGCTTGAGATAGGCCGTTGCCGCTTCCCTGAGGCGGGGATCATCGAAGTTGCCGGCCTCGATCAGGGGGACGAAGGCCGGACAGCCCACTTCCACCACCGTCGTGTCAGGGCGCAGCTCACGCAGGGCCAGGCCATAGGCGCCACTGGCCGCAGTGGCCGGGGTGGCCAGAACCCCCACCCGATCGGCCCGCAGCTGGCTGGCCACACTGTCGATCAAGCCAAGGACCGGCACGCCCGCCTCGGCTTCGACCAGGTCGAAGGCCAGGGCATTGGTGGTGTTGCAGGCCATCACCACCATGTCCACCTGTTCCTGTCGCATCCAGTACGCGATTTCCTGGGCAATCAAGCGGATTTCGGCGCTTGATCGCTGTCCATAGGGCACCCGCGCCGTGTCCCCCAGGTAAAGGAAGGCCTGATTGGGGTGGCATTCGATCACCCGCCGAAGCACTGTTAAACCGCCCACACCGCTATCCATCAAGCCGATACGGGCCGCCATTCAGCCTCCCCCCAGGTAATTGAGGATGCCGCGGGCGATCGCGTTGGCCAGCTGGCTGCGGTGCGAGGCCGTGGCCAGCCGGGGGGAGTCCAGATTTCCGGTCAGGAAGCCGGTTTCCACCAGGGCGGCGGGCATCACGGTTCGGCGGATCACGAAGAAGCGACCTGGTTTGACGCCCCGATTCGGGCTGCCCGGTGACACGCCCACCACCTCTCTCTGTACAGAGCTGGCCAGAGCCTTGGAGAGGGAACTCTGGAAGTAGAAGGTTTCGATGCCGTTGACATCAGGCCGCGCCATGCTCAGGGCATTGGCGTGAATGCTCACAAAGGCGTGGGCGCGGCTGCTGTTAGCCAACGAGACGCGCGGCGGTAAGTCGACATCCACCTCTGAGGTGCGTGTCATCACAACCCGCACGCCACGGTTCTGCAGCAATCTGGCTGCTTGCAGGCTGATGTCGAGCACCACATCGGTCTCACGCAGTCCGCCGATGCCGATCGCACCCGGATCGGGGCCGCCATGGCCCGGGTCGATGACCACGGTGAAACGGCCACTCGGCACGGACGGCAGCGGGCCCGTGCTGGCCGGCCGTGACCAGGCCACGGTTGGGGCTTCGAGGCTGCCCTCGCCCAGCGAGGCGATGCTGCCGGAGCGGAGGCCTTCGAGCTCCAACCTCCAGCGATCACGGGCTGTTCCGACCAGCCGCATATTGCGCGGGTTCAAGCGGGTGCCAGGTAAAAATTCCAGGACGAGCCTGGTGGTGTTGGGATCGGGTTTGCCGATCCGGATCTCCTTGAGGGCCCCGTTGCCGCGAATGCTGCGGGTGCGGCTGGGGGCACCAGGCAGATCGATCCAGATGCGCGGTCCGACGCCACCCTTGCCGGCCTCATAGAACGCCGTGAGCGAGATGGACGGTGAGGTACGCAGCTCCAGCGCCCCATCACGGGCGATCCGCCAAGCCGCCAGGGCGCTCGCGGCTTCTGCCGGCAGGGAGCCCAGCAGGAGTGCCAGGGGGGCTACACCGCCCAGCAGAACGCGGCTCAGTGGCCCCAGCAGTGGTCGATGAAACATCCTCAGACTCAGAACAGCGAGGGACAACGGTGGTTCAGGCTCGGCATCTGGGCCCGGACCCTTTGGCCATGGCTGGTATCGATCGGTGCCACGGCCAGCCCAACCGACACTCCAGCGTCAGCCAGCACAGTTCCCCAGGGATCGATCACCAGCGCGTGCCCATGGGTTTGCCTGCGCCCATAGTGCAAGCCGGTCTGCGCGGGCGCCAGCACGTAGGCGGTGTTCTCAATCGCCCTTGCCTGCAGCAGCACCTGCCAATGATCCTTGCCGGTGAAGGCGGTGAAGGCGGCTGGAATCATCACCAGCTCTGCTCCAGCTCCAGCCAGATGGCGGTAGAGCTCCGGGAAGCGCACGTCGTAGCAGATTGACAAGCCCACCCTGCAGAGCCCGGGCACATCGACAACCGGCGGTAGGGCGGTGCCGGGCTGAACCGTTTCCGATTCGCGGTAGGTGTTGCCGTCCGGCAGATCCACATCGAAGAGGTGGATTTTGTCGTAGCGGGCCAGCAGCTGGCCGTCCTTGCCCACCAACTCGGCACGGTTGAAGGTGACGCGCTCGCCGGCCGGCACAGGGAATCCACCCCCCAGCAGGGTGACTTGGTAACGCCGGGCCATCGTGACCAGAAAACGGCTGCAGCGTTCGGCCAGGCTGGGAGCCAACTCCAGGCGGCGGGAGTCATCGCCCATGAAGGCGAAATTCTCCGGCAAACCAACCAGTTCGGCGCCGCGCCTGGCGGCCAGCTCGATCAGTTCCTCAGCGGCGGTGAAATTCGCCTCCGGATCCGGCGTGCTGGTCATTTGCAGGGCAGCTGCAAGGAAGCTCGACACCGAAGAAGAAGGGCAGGTCGGCGGAACTGTAGGGGAGGGGCTCCGGGCCTCAGGCAGCCCCCGTGGCGTTGCGTCAGCTGGCCTTGAGCACGCCCGGTGTGGTCTGGATTGGCACGATTTGCAGATTGTCCAGAGCCGCGCAGCAGCGGAAGTCGGCATCGTGGTTCCCCAAGGCCTCCAGTCGCTTGCCATGGCTGGCCAGTCGCAGGCAGGCTTCAGGGTCGTGCTTCCACTGCTGCCAGAGCGCCAGGGCGGCCATCGTTTCGTCATTGCCTGACTCCACCGTTTCGCCCCTTTTCAGGCCCAGTTCGATGGCGGCGGCGGTGACAGCCCCGGCGGCCAGGGTGTCCTCCAGGGAGTAGGCCCCTTCCCAGCCGCTGCCCACGATCCAGACCGTGCTGGCCCCTTGCTCGAGCAGCCGCTGGGCAACGGCATTGCGGTTAGGCAGACAGGCTGTCAGCAGCAGGGGCACGCCGCTGACCCGATCGAGTGAGCGCGTGCCATTGGTGGTGCTCAGAAAGATCCGTTTGCCACCCACCAACTCCGGCGTGACAGCCAGGGGGGAATTACCCAGATCAAACCCCTGAACCCGAGTGCCGCCTCGCTCGCCGGCCCGCAGCCGTTTCTCAGCCGGCCAGCCAGCAGCTGCCGCCTCCAGCGCCTGCAGATCGGCGAAGGCCTGGACCGCTTCTGCACCGTTCTGCAGGGCCCAGGCGATTGTGGTTGTGGCGCGCAACACGTCGATCACCACGGCGGCATCGGGGCTGGATCCAGCGCCTGGGTTGCCCGCTGCTTCGGGCCCCAGCGGCGGCACGGATTCCGAGCTGTGGAAGGTGAGGATCTGCACGGCGCGGCCGAAGGGGGAGGTGCGTCACAGTAAGCAGCACCTGATCCTTGCCCCTATGACGGTGGCGTTGCCAAAGAGCGCAACACGCGACCTTCGCGGCTTTCTTGCCCTGCTCGAAGAGCGCGGACAACTGCGGCGAATCACCGCCCCGGTGGATCCCGATCTGGAGCTCGCCGCGATCGCCGACCGGGTGCTGGCCCGCGGCGGCCCGGGCCTGCTGTTTGAAAATGTGATCGGCAGCCCGATGCCTGTGGCGGTGAACCTGCTCGGCACCGTCCAGCGCGTGGTCTGGAGCATGGGGATGGAACACGCCGAGCAGCTCGAAGACCTCGGCGAGCGGCTTGCCCTGCTGCAGCAGCCTCGCCCCCCCAAGGGGCTCAAGGAGGCGATGCGCTTCGGTGGCGTGCTCTGGGATGTGGTCAAGGCCCGCCCCGACCGCGACCTGATTCCCCCCTGCCACCAGCAGGTGTTCAAGGGCGATCAGGTGAACCTTGACGCGCTGCCCCTGCTGCGGCCCTGGCCCGGCGATGCCGGCGGGGTGATCACCCTGGGCCTGGTGATCACCAAGGATCCGGAAACCGGCGTACCCAATGTGGGCGTCTACCGGCTGCAGCGCCAGTCGGTGAACACGATGACGGTGCACTGGCTGAGCGTGCGCGGCGGCGCCCGGCACCTGCGCAAGGCCGCTGCCATGGGCAAGCCCCTGGAGGTGGCGGTGGCCATCGGCGTCCACCCCCTGCTGGTGATGGCGGCCGCCACGCCGATTCCGGTGCAGCTCTCCGAATGGCTGTTCGCCGGCATCTATGCCGGTGAAGGGGTGCGGCTGGCCAAGTGCAAAACCGTTGACCTGGAAGTGCCGTCCCACAGCGAGGTGGTGCTGGAGGGCACGATCACCCCGGGAGAGGAGCTGCCCGATGGTCCGTTCGGCGACCACATGGGCTTCTACGGCGGTGTGGAGGCTTCACCTTTGGTGCGCTTTCAGTGCGTCACCCAGCGGCGTAACCCGCTGTTTCTCACCACCTTCAGCGGCCGGCCGCCGAAAGAGGAGGCGATGCTGGCGATCGCCCTGAACCGGATCTATACGCCGATCCTGCGCCAGCAGATCCCGGAGATCGTCGATTTCTTCCTGCCGATGGAAGGGCTGAGCTACAAGCTGGCCGTGATCGCCATCGACAAGGCCTACCCCGGCCAGGCCAAGCGGGCGGCGATGGCCTTCTGGAGCGCCCTGCCCCAGTTCACCTACACCAAGTTCGTGGTGGTGGTCGACCGCAGCATCAACATCCGTGATCCCCGCCAGGTGATCTGGGCGATCAGCGCCCAGGTAGATCCCCAGCGGGATCTGTTCGTGTTGGAGGACACCCCGTTCGATTCACTTGATTTCGCCAGCGAGCGGCTGGGCCTGGGCGGCAGGCTGGCGATCGACGCCACCACCAAGATCGGTCCGGAGAAGCGCCACGCCTGGGGCGAACCGCTCAGCCGCCCGGCCGAGCTGGAGGCCCATCTCGATGGGCGCTGGGCCGAATTGGGCCTGGCCGACATCGATGCCTGCGATCCCGATCCGGTGCTATTTGGTTACACGCTTGAGCATGTGCTCGAACGGCTGGCGGCCCGCGCTGCCTAGGTCGATGCACTTCCTAGGCAGTATAATATTTATCATTCTTTTTGTGCCACAAGTATTAATTGTTCACCGCCTAAATACCCAAATTCTTTAGACCAATAAAGAAGGGCTTTGGCATCACTAAATCCCACCTCTCTAAGATCATCGAGAATATCCCAGCCAAAATGATAAAAGCAAAGACATCCTTCAGGATTAATTGGATCGCCGTGATATTCGGGGGGCAGCAGATGGACCAAGCCTCCTGCTTGACACAAGTAAGCTCGCATTATATTCTTTTTAGAAGCAAGCTCAAAAGGTGCACTAATAAATATTGACCCACCAGGCTTAATGCAGCGGTAGCACTCTTCTAGTGCTTTCTTGTAGTTTGGAATATGCTCTAAAACGTCGAATGACAATATTGCGTCGAATCTGTTTGAATTAAACGATAAGTTCGTAAGATCTTCGTTTCTGATTCCATTGCTGTTGCTGCTTCCACGCCTTACAAGCTCTCCTAGATACTCGCTACCACATGTATTCTTGTAAGATTGCTGGAATAGCTTGCAAAGAATAGTCGTTTGTTCAGTGATATAGATTTTTGCGTTTTCATTTGCTTGAGTTTCTAGTCTAAATATATGAACAGCGGCACGCATTCTGTTGTTGAGATGACAGACTGGACATGCTAGTCTTTCTCTCCAATTTGGCATCAAGATATTATCTACTTTATAAGCATAATCATAATCTACAATAAAGTCGACAAAAGCCTTGAACACATAGCAGTAGCCATTGTATGCAAACTTCTTAGAAGAGTCAAGGGCGAGCTTCTTCTCAAATGTTAAATTAATTAAGTCGGTCCTCAGCTCGTCATTTGCAATATTTATATAGTCTTCATAGGATATTACACTTGAGATTTCAATTTTTGGAGCGCTTCTGTATCTCGGCTTTCCCGTGATGAGCCTGCTCAATATTTTACCAAGCACGTAGAACTCCTGAAAATGAAAAAGTTTAGTCGTAAGTTGCTAAATGGGCCGCCCGATCGCGATTCCTGTATTAATATTTTTCTAGGCTAAGCACTCCCAGTCTTCAGAGTAGAAGCTTGTACCAGCACCAGCAGTTCTGGAGCCAGTTCCGGAAAGGAGTTCTTCTCGTTTCTGCAATTTATGCAGACCCAGAAGTCATATGTTTGCATAATAGAAAATTCCTGCTGGCCTAGTTTGGCGGTTGTGTGCGCCTTGAGCAAGTAAAATGATGCTCAAGCGCCGGGGCCTGCAGGCGATCCAGGCTTTGCTGGAGCTTGCGTTGGAGCCCGAACGCTGGCGTTCAGGGCCCGATCTGGCTTCCAGCCAGGAGATGCCGGCCCCGATGCTGGAGCAGGTGCTGTTGCTGCTGCGCCGCGCGGGGTTGGTGGAGGCGCGGCGGGGCCGCAGCGGCGGCTATCGACTCAGCCGCAAGCCCGCAGCAATTTCCCTGGTGGAGGTGCTCAGGGCCGTGGGGGCCGATCCGGCCGCTGATCCAGTCAGCGAGCCAGCTCCAGATTCAGTACCAGAATCAGTTACAGAGTCAGTGGCTGAAGGGCTGGAGCCCGGCCCAGAGTTGGCTGGAGAACGGGTGGCCCAGGCCCTGGAGCGCCGGCTTCGCCTTGCTCTGGAGCGGGAACTGGCGTTGCTGAGCCTCGAAGAGCTCGTTTATGACCTGCGCAGTTGGCAGGAGTATCTGCGCGAGGACGGCGGCCTGATGCTGGGCTGAAGCTGCCCAGGCTGAAATCGCTTTCGCCGCAAGTGCCCTGAAAGTGTTCGCTGCAAGCCCGCCAGACCTGGCACTTGCTGCCTGCAGCCGCAACCCTCAGGCGATCGCGGCGAAGCAGGCCCTGAAGGCGGTGAGGGTGGCGTCGATGTCGGAGTCGCTGTGGGCCAGGGACGTGAAGCCCGCTTCGAAGGCGCTGGGGGCCAGATACACGCCCCGCTCAAGCATGGCGCGGTGCAGCTGGCCGAATTTGGCGGTGTCGGCCGCCTTGGCCTCCTCGAAGTTGCGCACCGGGCCATCACAGAGGAAGAAGCCGAACATGGCGCTGATGTGGGCGCCGCTGATCGGCAGCCCAGCTTCCTTGCCCGCCGCCAGGATGCCTGCGCAGAGACGCTGGGTGATTGTGTCCAGGCGCTCGTAGGTGCCGGGTTGCTTGAGCAGTTCGAGGGTTTTGATTCCGGCGGTCATCGCCAGGGGATTGCCGCTAAGGGTGCCGGCCTGATACATCGGACCGGCCGGAGCCACCAGGTCCATGATGTCGGCTCGGCCGCCGTAGGCCCCCACGGGCAGACCACCGCCGATCACCTTGCCCAGGGTGGTGAGGTCGGGGGTGACACCGAACTTGGCCTGGGCGCCGCCGTAGGCGATGCGGAAGCCGGTCATCACCTCATCGAAGGTGAGCAGGGCGCCGTGGTCGCGGGTGAGTTCGCGCAAGCCTTCCAGAAAGCCCGGTTCGGGCACGATGAAGCCGGCATTGCCCACCACCGGCTCCAGGATCACCCCGGCGATTTCGCCCGGATTTTCGGCAAAGAGCTTTTTAACGGCCTCCAGGTCGTTGTACGGGGCGGTGAGGGTGTTGGCGGTGGTGCTGCGGGGCACGCCGGGGGAATCGGGCAGGCCGAGCGTGGCAACGCCGGAGCCGGCCTTGACCAGGAACATGTCGGCGTGGCCGTGGTAACAGCCTTCGAACTTGATCAGCTTCTCGCGGCCAGTGAAGGCACGCATCAGCCGCAGCACCGACATGCAGGCTTCGGTGCCGGAGTTGACGAAGCGCACCATCTCCACGCTGGGGACCGCCTCGATCACCAGTTCCGCCAACCGGTTCTCCAGGGCGCAGGGGGCGCCAAAGCTGGTGCCCTTGTCGAGGGCCTGATGCAGGGCGGCGATCACCTCGGGATGGGCGTGGCCGCAGATCGCCGGCCCCCAACTGCCGATGTAATCGATGTAGCGGTTGCCATCCACATCCCAGGCGTAGGCCCCTTTGACGCGGTCAAAGACGATCGGCTGCCCGCCCACGGAGCGAAAAGCCCGCACCGGGGAACTCACGCCGCCCGGCATCAGCTTGAGAGCGGCGTTGAACAGTTCCTGGGACCGGTCGGTGTTCAGGGCAGGAGCCGATACGGGGGCCGTAGTCAAAGCTGAATCCGCAGACGTCAGGAGGTGCTCCGGCAACTGAAGCGGCAAGACCAGCCCTCAGATGCGAAACCATTTCCCATCCTTACGCAACAACGGACGATTTCGCTGAGCTGGCGCCTGCTCGTTAAAGTCCAGATGGCTGAACCTGCTTTCCTTGGTGGATACGCCCAGCACCTTGTGCCTTCCCTGGAAGCGAATTGAGCAACGTCTGCGACGGATCCTGCCAGCGCGGGCCCTCGTGGCGAAGCGCCAGGAGCTGCTCACCTATGACAGCGACGGCCTTACCCTGCACCGGCATGAGCCCCCGCTGGTGGTGCTGCCGGAAACCACCGAGCAAGTGGCCGCCATTCTGCGCTGCTGCCATGAGCTGGGAGTGCCGTTCGTGGCGCGGGGCAGTGGCACCGGCCTCTCCGGCGGAGCGGTGGTGGAACAGGAAGCCCTGCTGGTGGTGACCAGCCGCATGCGCTCGGTGCTGGCTCTCGATCTGGAGAATCAGCGCATCACCGTGCAGCCCGGGGTGGTCAACAGCTGGGTGACCCGGGCGGTGAGCGGCGAAGGCTTTTATTACGCCCCCGATCCCTCCAGCCAGGTGGTCTGCAGCATCGGCGGCAACGTGGCTGAGAACGCCGGTGGGGTGCATTGCCTCAAATACGGCGTCACCAGCAACCACGTGCTCGAGCTGGAGGTGGTCTTGCCCGATGGCCAGATCACCCGGCTGGGCGGTTCGTTGGCGGAGATGCCGGGACTGGATTTGCGTGGTGTGTTCATCGGCAGCGAAGGCACCCTCGGCATTGCCACGGCCATCACCCTGCGGCTGCTGCCCCAACCGCAGACCGTTGAAGTGCTGCTTGCCGATTTCAGTGCGATGGAGGCCGCCGGTGAGGCGGTGCGCAGTGTCACGGCGGCGGCGGTGTTGCCGGCTGGGATGGAGATCATGGATAACTTCACCATCAATGCGGTCGACGACCTCTTCGGCCACGACGAATACCCGCGAGATGCGGCCGCTGTGCTGCTGATTGAGCTCGATGGCCGCAGCGAGGAAGTGAGCGCGGCGGCAGAGCACACGATCGACCTCTGCCGCCTGGCCGGTGCCCGCTCGATCCGTCGGGCCCGCAGCGAAGCGGATCGGGCCCTGCTCTGGAAAGGTCGCAAGTCTGCTTTTGCAGCGGTGGGCCGGATCACCCCCACCTATTACGTTCAGGATGGGGTGGTTCCGCGCAGTGCCCTACCGGCCGTGCTGGCGGCGATTGAAGCCCTGAGCGCCCGCTACAAACTGCCGGTGGCCAACGTCTTCCATGCCGGTGATGGCAATCTTCACCCCCTGATCCTCTACGACGCCAGCAGCCCCGGCGTGTTGGATCGCGTCCAGGAACTGGGAGCCGACATTTTGCGTCTGTGCATTGATGCCGGCGGCAGCATCACCGGTGAGCACGGGGTCGGCTCCGACAAGCGCTGCTATCTCGACTGGATGTTCAGCCCCGAGGATCTGGCCACCATGCAACGGGTGCGCCGGGCATTTGATCCCGAAGGTCGCGCCAACCCCGGCAAACTGTTCCCCACCCCGCGCAGTTGTGGCGAATCGGCTCGGCGGGCCCGCAGCCTGACCATCTACAGGGATGGGATCGGCGCAGATGTGGTCCCCGAAACTGTGGAAGTGTTCTGAGCCAGGACCCTTTCCCGTTCATGCCCGTCTTCTTAGAGACCAGCGGTTGATCGAGGCTGATCGACTTGATTTAGTCGTCATCGATGTCTTCTTCTGGCCACTGCAGATTCACCACCACCGGGGCATGGTCGCTGGGTTGGGTGTTGCCGCGGACCACTTTGTCGATGGCACAGCCGGTGGCGCAGGCGATCAGATCGTCTGTGAGGTAGATGTGATCGATCCGCCAGCCCCGGTCGCGGTCCCAGGCGCCGCTGCGGTAGTCCCACCAGCTCCAATGCTCTCCGTTGGGCTCGAAGAGACGGAAGACATCGTGCAGCCGATCGCTTAATGCCGCGCGCAGGGCCTGGCGCTCGGCGTCGCTGGCCATGATGCCGCCGCCCAGACGGCCAGGGTCGTGGATGTCCCGGTCCTCCAGGGCGATGTTGAAATCTCCCACCATGCAGAGCGCCTCGGCCTGCTCGCCCTGGGCCTCGAGATAGCGCCGCAAACAGGACAGCCAATCGAGCTTGTAGGCGTATTTCTCGCTGCCCAGAGCCGATCCATTCGGGACGTAGAGGTTCAGCACCCGCACCCCATCCACCAGGGCGCTGATCAGCCGTTTCTGTTCACTCAAGGGTCCGGCGGCCCCATCGCCTGGCAACAGAGCGCCAAAGCCAACCTTCACATCCTCCAGGGGGAGTTGGCTGAGGATGGCGACACCGTTGTAAGCCTTCTGACCGCTGATGGCAGCGCTGTAACCCAGGGCTTCGAAGGCCTCAGCGGGGAACAGATGGTCCTCGACCTTGGTTTCCTGAAGGCAAAGCACATCGGGGCGTTGCCGCTCCAGCCAGGCCAGCACCTGCTCAAGCCGGCTGCGGACGGAATTCACGTTCCAGGTGGCGATGCGCATGGCGGGCGGGTCGAGCCGTTGGCGAAGACCCTTAGCATTGCCCCATAACCTCCGCCTGTTTCGCCATGGCCCGTTGCATGGCTCTCAGCGCCTTGGCCTTGCTCAGCGTTCCTTTCCTCCTGTCTCCGGCCGGTGCCGAAGGCTTGGGGGTTGGCACAGGGAGCGGCCAATCGCTGCAGCAGCGACAGTTCTTCGATGACGGCCCTGCCAAGGAAAAGGGGATCATCGACGCCACCAATCCACTTGAGCTGATGAACATGCTTCGCCGCAGTCAGGGCCTCAAAGACGCCACCAATCCCGGCGATGCTGTCGACCGTGCCCTCAGGGAGCTGGAGGTCCAGGGGCCAGCGGGGCCCCAGATCCCTGGATCGGCAGGGGTGATGGCGCCCTAGGAGCCTGGCCATTGGCGGCCTCTCGCAAGGGGGCCAGTCCCCAGGAGGCCGCCACCTGATCCAGCCGGGGATCCTGGGGATCAGGAAGCCGTTTCCTGGCTTCAGCGAGAAGGTTTAGGGCGGCCTGGGTCTGGCCGCGCTCATGGCTGAGCAGGGCCAGAGCCAAGCTGGGTTCCATGCTGTTGGGATGGTCTTTGGCCAGCTTCCGGTAGAGCTGATCGGCCTCCTGTTGCTTCCCCCGGCGTTGTAAGAGGTCTGCGAGCAGCAGGCCGACCTGCAGCGCCTTGGCTTGCTGGGCGGGCTCTGCTTGCTGAGTGGACTTGGACGCTGCCTTGTGGGCGGCCTCCAGCTGGCTTTGGGCCTGTTCGCCCCGCCCCTGCTCGAATTGGAGCAAGGCCATCAGTTGCAGGGCTTCGATCCGGTCGGGCTTGATGTTGAGCAGCTGGCGTACCTCGCGCTCGGCTCCCTTGCGGTCATTCTGATCGCGCCTTAGTTCGGCCAGCATCAACCGCAGTGGCCAGCGATCGGGCTGCTGATCCGCCATTCGCTCCAGCAACGCCGTGGCTTCGGCATTCTTTTGAAGTGCCAACAGCAATTCCAGCAAGCGTTGTTGCTGGCTGGCGGTGGCTTTGCCGCTGCTGAGATCCTCCTGGAGCAAATTGACTTGCTTGAGCGCTTCTTGCTCGGAGCGATCAGCGCCGGCCATGCCGAAGCCGCGCTGGCCCAGCCACCAGCCGGCCGACAACGCGGCAAGGGCGAGAAGCAGTGCAGACCCACCCAGCCAGAGGCCCCGGGGGGCGCCGACGATGCCACCAACGGTCAGGCGGGGAGCCATGGCTGAATTCGTTTGCCCCTGAGTCTGCTGCCTGGAGGCCTGGCTAGATTGCGCACTGGGCCATTGGTTGCCCCCCCTCACAATGCGTCACCATCCGATTTCCCCGGTTACCGAACCGATGCAGTACCGGGCCATTGGCTTGGTCCGCGGTCAGTACGTTCCGACCGACGCCGAGCAGCCCAGCCGCGGTGTGATCCGCAGCGACGACGGCACCGAGATCGAAGCCGTTGTACTGGGTCGTGTGCTCAGCCTGGTTCGCCGCCACCTCGACATGGCCACTCCCCATCTCTGGGTCGTCTACCCACGTCTGCGCGAAACCGACAACCTCCACCTCCAGATCGTTGGCGTCTGGGAGCCGAGCACCCTCGACTCCCCCACAGCCGCTGAGCCTGTGGAGACGGCGGAATCGAGCCCAGGCAACGGCGATGAACTTCCCGAGGGAGACGACTACTTCTCCGTTCGCGGCGAGTTGATCTACACCCGACCTGAGAGTGGCGAGGTGGTAATCAAGATCCGCCAGAAGCCCCGCGCCGACGGCAGCCGCGTTCAGCCATTCAAATTGCAGCTCAAGGGCGAGATTCCCCTGGAGCACCTGCGTCACTTCGTTTCCCTTGACCTACGTCGTCAGGGCAGCCATCTGTGCACGGAGCGCTATGAAGTGATCGCTCCAGTGGCCCAGCGCGGCAACCGCGGCGGCAAGGATCGCGGCAGTAACAAGCGAAACGGCAAGTCAAGCGCTAGCCATGGCGAGATCCAGCCACGCGCGGGTCTGCGCAGCGCGATCATCCGGCCGGGGGGCTGAACCTTGCCTGAGGAGCGCCCCAAATCCACTGAATCCCTGGCAACTGGTCGTTCGCCAGGGACACCCGGCGATCCCGGCGATGGCTCCGTCGCCACGCTCAGCGCTGGCATCGCCGTGGCCAGCGTGACAGCGCTGGCGGTGTTGGGGCCACTGCTGGGGATCTCCCCCTGGTTGATCGCCTTGGCGGCGGGCGGTGCCTTGGTGGCGATCACCGTTGATGGGGTGCGGTTTGGTGGGCGCGGCGGGCATTTGCTGGCTGAAGCCCTGCCAGGCGGCCAGGCGCGCCTGCGGCGAATCGCCATCCATGAGGCGGGCCATTCGCTGCTGGCTGAATGCAATGACCTGCCGATCCGGCGGGTGTTGATCGGCAGCCTGGCCTGCCTGCGGGCCGGCCTCAACGTCAATGGCAGCACCGAATTCGAACCGCCAGCCCACGCCAAGTTGGCAGCCGAAGATCTGCGCCGCTGGAGCCGGGTGCTCCAGGCCGGTATCGCCGCCGAAACACTGCTCTATGGCAGCTCCAGAGGCGGCGGCGATGACAGGGCCCTGCTCGGGCGGCTGTGGGGATTGTCGGGATTTGATGTGGCCACAGCCCAGCTGGAGCAAAGGCGGGCGCGCCGGGAAGTTGAGCAGTTGTTGCGCCGGCAGCGTGACCAGCTCGAGAGCCGCGCCGAGCAACTGCTGGCCGCAGCCCCCCGCCTGATGCGCTGAAGCCATGGGCCTGGCCTACCTCGATTGCCCCACCGGCGTGGCCGGCGACATGGTGCTGGCGGCCCTGTTCGATTTGGGCCTGCCCCATTCCGTTGTGGAGGGCCCGTTGGCCAGCCTCGGATTTGACGCTGCCTACCGCTTGCGCTGTGAACAGGCGCGCAGTGGTGGGCTGCGCGGTTCTCGCCTCACGCTGGAGCTGCTGGAGGCGCAACCGCCGCAGCGAACCTGGCTTGACCTGCGCCAGCGAATCAGCGACGGCCCGATCGATCCGACGCTGAAGCAGCAGGTGCTCAAGGTGTTCGGTTGTTTGGCCGAGGCCGAGGGCGCCGTCCACGGCCATGCCGCGGAGTCTGTTCATTTCCACGAAGTGGGGGCGGTGGATGCCGTTGTCGATGTGGTGGGGGTCTGCGCTGGCTTGCTGCATTTCGGCGTTGATCGGCTGATCTGTTCGCCGCTGCCGGCAGGCCATGGTTCGGTGACCACGGCCCACGGCCTGCTGCCTTTGCCAGCTCCTGCGGTGCTGGAGCTGGCCCGCCGTCATCGCATCCCTTTGGCAGGTGGCGCGGGTTTGCCGCCTGGCGAGTTGACCACGCCCACGGGTCTGGCCCTGATCGCCGCCTGGGCCGAGAGTTTTGGCGCCTCGCCGCCGATGGTGCCGGCTGCCGTGGGGATCGGCCTGGGCCACCGGCAGCTGGACGACCGTCCCAATCTGCTGCGCCTCTGGTTGGCGCAGAACCCCGACCCGTTGGCTGACGCGCCATCAAGCTCCGATGGGCCCCGGTTGGAGACGGTGCTGCTGCAGCAAGCCCAGATGGATGACGCCAGCGCCGAGGATCTGGCCTTCCTGGCCGAGGAGCTTCGGGCTGCTGGGGCCCTGGAGGTGTTCACCCAGGCGGCCCAGATGAAGAAAGGCCGCAGCGGCCTGGTGATTACGCTGGTTGCACGCCCTGATCAGGCCGAGGGCTTGCGCGCGATCTGGTGGCGCCACAGCAGCAGCCTGGGGGTGCGCGAACAGCTGCAGCAGCGCTGGCATCTGCCGCGGCGGATGCGTCAACTGAGCACTCCCTGGGGACCGGTCCGGCTGAAAGTGGCCCGGCTTCCCGATGGCAGCGAGCGCACCAAACCCGAGTACGACGACCTGGCGGCCCTGGCCCGGCAGCACGGCCTCAGCCTGCGCCAGCTGCGCGATGGCGTGAACCACGCCCTGGGTCTGGAGCATGGCGAGCTGCATGGCATCGGCAATGACACCGGCAACGACAATGCTGAACAGACAGGTCGAGTCGTTTGATGCCGACGTTCCCCTCCCTCTCTTTTCTGCGCCGTTGGCCGGCCTGGCTGGCCAAGCACCCACTCCCGGGTGGGTCGCGCCTTTGGGTGAGCCTGCTGAGCTTCGGCTTCGTCGCCGCCGCCCTGCTCGGCAATGGGCCCCAGCTACTGGCCACGCGCCTCGACCCCCAGGGTTGGCTGTGGCTGACGATCGGCATCGGCATCAGCCTGCTGAGCCTGGTGGTCAATGGTCTGGCCTGGACGGTGGGGCTGCGCTGGCTCGGCTTTCGGCCTGCCTGGGACGCCTGCGTGCGCTTCTACCTGCGCTCCAACCTGCTTAAGTATTTGCCTGGAGGCATCTGGCATCTGGCGGCCAGGGTGCAACGGCTGCGCCTGGGCGAGCAAGCCAAGGCCAATGGCGAAGCCGCCTTGCTGAGTGTCCCAGCAGGCTCGAGCCTGACCACGCCCCAGGCCCTGGTGGCCGTGCTGCTTGATCCGATCCTGGCGGCCAGTGCTGCCCTGTTGTTGATCCCCCTGGGTGGCTGGCAGGGCGGTCTGAGCCTGCTGGCCCTGCTGCCATTGGTTGTGCTGGGTCCGCGCTGGCTTAATCCCCTGCTCGCCAGGCTGGAGCGACGTCGGGCTCGCCAATTGGCTTTGGAGCTTCGCCCCGACGAGGTGGAGGCCCTGGTGCCATTCGCCCTGCCTGGTTATCCGCTGCTGCCGCTACTGCCCCAGCTGGTGTTTGTGTTGCTGCGTTTCCTGGGTTTCGCCTGCTGTGTGCTCGCCTTTGACCAGCAGCTGAGCTTGGCCTGGCCCAGTTGGTTGGCGGGCTTTCTGCTGGCCTGGACCGTCGGTCTGGTGGTGCCGGGCGCGCCAGGCGGGCTGGGGGTGTTCGAGGCGGTGCTGTTGTTGCGCCTTGGTCTGGAGATCCCTGAGGCCCCACTGCTGGCGGTTGCCCTCAGTTACCGGCTGCTGGTCACCCTGGCCGACGTGTTGGCGGCCCTGACGTCCTGGCTCGATGACGCCCTGGTGGCCACCGCTGAGCGCCGGCGATCAGCCCGGGCCGCCACCGGCTCCATGGGCCCAAGCGGCCCAACGGCTTAAGTCGTCAAAAATTCGCAACTGCCCTTACTATTGAGAACGACAGGGTTGTGTTCGTGTCTGCCCGTACCACCCCCCTCAGCGGCGAACCACTGCAGGCCACTGAACTGCGCACCAGCCTGCATGGCCGGGGCCAGAGGCTCACGCCCCAGCGGCAGAAGGTTCTAGCCCTGTTCAAACGCATCGGCGAAGGTAGTCACCTCAGCGCTGAGGAGGTGCACCAGCGCCTGCTGGGGGCAGAAGAGAAAGTGTCGCTGGCTACGGTTTATCGCACCCTGCGCCTGCTCAGCGCGATGGAGCTGTTGCGGGAGCTGGAACTGCCCGAAGGGGGGCGTCGCTTTGAGTTGTTCAGTGACACCCACCGCGACCACCACCATCTTGTCTGCATCGGCTGCGGCCGCACCGAGGAATTCGAGAGTGCCCCGGTGCTTACCGCAGGCGAGCAGGCCGCCAGCGCCCAGGGATTTCGCCTGATCGAATGCGTTCTCAATGTCAGGGCCCTTTGCCGCAACTGCCAGGACAGAGGCGAGTCGGGCGCCCAATCCAGCTTCTAGTCGGCAGATCGGCGCGACTTAGCGCCCTGAACACGACGCTGGAGTGCGAAGCGATCGGCAGCTTGTGGTGGCGCGCTCAGGCCGATGGATTGGTCGGCCCAGTGGGCGGTGAGAGCGGCCAGCAGGCTGTCGCGATCACCCAGGATTCGGATCATGGCGTTGAGGTTGTGGATCGGGTCGCTGAAACTCTGCCGCCAGTCTTCGTTGGCCCAGCGTGCGGATCGCACAGATCGGGGGCTCAAAAAGCACCAGGTCATTTGCAACTACCAATTGCTATTGAGAACCACTTGCAAGAAAGCCGGTCGACTGTTTAGATTGCGAGTCATTCGCAATAGCCCCGACCCGTGGCTTTTCGCTTTTTGCCTGACACGCCAGCCGCTTCCGTACGCATGCCCGTCGGCCAGACGGTGCTGCTGGATCCCAGCACGCGCTCCGGTCCTGGTGGTCACTGCATTGAAGTGCTCGAAGGCATCGCCAGGGTGTTTTGCCCCTGTGAAGAAACCGAGGGCATGACCCTGGCCTTTCTTCAGGCCGGTGACCTGTTGCGCACCGATCGGCTCTGCAGTGAAGGGGTCTGCGTCGAAGCACTCACGCCTCTCTGTTTCCGCAGCGATTCCGAAGCTCTCAGCGGTGACGGCTTCGATCCTGTCAATGAGTGGACGTTGCAACTGCTGCGCATCCGCCACCTCGGCAGCGCTGAGCAACGCCTCCATGCCTTGCTTGGCCTGCTGGTCAGGCGGCTGGGCCGCCGCTGCGGTTCCTGGTGCGACCTGCCATTCCGCCTCACCCATGAGCGAATCGGTGAATTGATCGGCACTACCCGGGTCACCACCACCCGCTTGATCTCCAGGATCCGTCAGGCCGATCTGCTGCAATCCCCAGCCGGCGAAGCGGTGTTGCGACTGGCTCCAGCGCTGGTGGAATCGGCCCCGCTCGAAGCGACATGAGATCTGATCCAAGGCTGATGCAGACCGCGCCTCCCCCTCGCCTTCCCAATCAGGTCGGCAGCTTGGTGGGCGGACTCTGCCGCGAAATGGGCCGGATCCATGGCCGCAACAAAAGAATCGCCATGGATCTGGGCTGTTGCCAGGCCAAGGGGCTGCTTGCTCGCCTACGAGCGGAACAGCAGCAGCTCCAGCAACGTCAGTGCGAACTGCAGGCCATTGCCCGCCAGCTCAAACAGCAACCCAATCTCGACCCGCTCGGAATTGAGTTCCTGTTGGAACTCACCCGGCGCAGCCCAAGGCCCGGAGGCTCAGCTGCCCATGCTGGCGGGTGAAGACTGACCGGCGAACAGTTCGCCGTCGAGTAGCAGCAGGGCCGCCGGATTGTTTTCGCACAGCCGAAGCCGTCCGAGCAGGTGAGCCGACTCGGCCTCGGCGCCCGTTTGCTTTTCGATCAACGGGTCAAGGAAGACGGTGGTGCGCACGTCACCGGAACGTTCCGCCAGCGAATAAAGCTGCATCAGGGAGGTGGTGACCTCTGTTTCAATCTGGAATACAGCGGCGAAGACCTCTTCGAGGCTGTCCCAGTTCTGGCGGGGCTTGTCGATGGCATCGAGGGCGACAGGCTGACCGCGACCAACCAAATAATCGGCAAAGATGCCGGCGTGTCCGCGTTCCTGATCTGATTCCTGCTTGAAGTAGAGCGAGAAACCGCGGAATTCCCGCTCGGCGAACCAGATGGCCAGGGCCCAGTAGGCCGAACTGGCATTGAGTTCCATGCTCAGGTGCTGCTGCAAGCCATCGAGCAGGGCTTCTTCGAGGGGCTGCGAGACGGCTCTTCCCCCGGTCCCCAGAGCTTTGGACGCTTGTATGACATCTGAAACCATGGTGGTACCTGAATTGACAATCAGAATAGGAGGACACCCAGCCAAGGGTTTGATTCGGCTCTAGCTGTGTAGTCCCACCACGTTGTTCAGCTGACAAGGGGGTGTGAGGTCGCCAGGGTCGGAGTGTCACCACCGTCCCAAGACCTCACACACCATGCATAGCCACCCTCTGGCCCGACTGACACCCATCAGTCGGGAACGGCTCATCCGCCGGCATCTCGATGAAGGCGTGCCACTCAAAGCCCTTGCAGCACAAGCCGGGATCAGCCTGCGTACGGCCTACAAGTGGCTCTCCAGGTTTCGAGCAGGCGGCGTAGCGGCACTGGCGGATCGACGGAGTGTTCGCCGCAGCCAGCGGCGGACGCTCGATCCGCAGCAACTCCAGCAGGCTGTAGACCTGCGGCACCAGCGCTGCACGCTCCGCCGCATCGCCAGGGCTCTCTGTGCGCCCCTCTCCACCGTTGGTCGGCTCATGAAGGGCCTGGGCCTGGGACGCCTGAAGAACCTTGACCCCAAACGTCTTGTTCGTCGCTACCAGTGGGAGCGCCCCGGGGACATGATCCATGTCGACATCAAACAGCTGGCCAGGTTTGAGCGGGTCGGCCACCGCATCACCGGCGACCGTCGTCAAGGCTCCTCCCGAGGTGCCGGCTACGAAAAGGTGCACGTCGCGATCGACGACGCCACCCGCCTGGCCTACGTCGAAGTGCTGGCTGATGAGCAGAAGGAGACGACCGTTGGATTCCTGGCCCGTGCCGTCGGCTGGTTCTCTGAGCAGGGGATCACCTGTCGGCGGATCCTCTCAGACAACGGCCCCTCCTACCGCTCTGGAGACTGGCGAAAAGCCTGTCGCGCCTTGGATCTCAAGCCCATCCGCACCAAGCCCTACACGCCGCAGACCAACGGGAAGGCCGAACGGTTCATCAAAACCATCCTGGCGGAATGGGCTTACGTGATCGCCTACCAAACATCGGATGAACGCAACCGCTGGCTACCCCGCTATCTGGGGATCTATAACGGCAGCAGGTGCCACATGGCTCTCGGTGGCCTCACGCCTCAGCAATGCCTCCAGCGGCTGCTGATCGCTGAATGACCTGGTGAGAAAGCACATCTAGCGATCTGCGTTGTGCCCTTGCACAGCCGGGCGATCGCCCGGCAGCTCCAAGACCTGGAGCTGCAGTGGCCTGCTTCCGACACTGGCTACCGCGATCGCACCAAAAATCACGGTGAATAACAAGGCGGAGAAACCCAGCCGGATCAGCAAGGTCGGATGGGTATCAGTGAACAATCGCTCTTCCTGTGGGTGAATCAATGGGCTGGATGTCTCCACCTCTCAAGCTAAGAAGTGAAGCCATCACAATCAGGTTGCGATTGATCGTGGAGAACGTATGAAAAGATACACAGCGCCGCCAAGGCAGCGCTCAGCGGCTTCGCCAGACTTGCATCCAGAGTGTTGAGGAGGCACTGGTTTCCATCAACATCTCCTGGTATTCCCTGGTCATGGCGCGGGCATCCTCCAGGTCGGGCTGGAGCGAGAGGATCGACAACCGTTCCATGCACCAGTCGCGGAGGCTGGTGAGCTGGTGTGTGCACTGAAGATCGTTGCGATCGTCTCTTGAGGCTCTGTGAAATTGATCCATCAATAGGAGGCCTCTAGCGTTGGCTCTTGACCTGATTGTCCAGACGTTTGACTGTCCAGACGTTCTGACAAATGTGTAGATCAATGGCAACTATGGCGGGTAGCCCATTTCACACGGCTCAGGCGTGGACCTTGGCCGGCAATCCCGGCGAGATCTGAGCTGCGAATTGGTCGGATTGGACAGGCTGACGTTTGAGCGTGTCCTGGCTGAGGCTTTCCAGGCTCGGCACCAGGGCCATGGAGGCGACCAAGCCGAGCACCATGATCATCAGGGCAGGGCCCATGGCCGCCCCCACCCGTTCGTCGCTGGCGTACTGGAACACCCGCACCGCCAGGGTGTCGAAGTCGAAGGGGCGCAGCGAGAGGGTCAACGGCAGCTCCTTGACCACATCAACGAAGACCAGCAGGCTGCCCACCAGCATCGGCCCCTTCAACAGAGGCAGATGGATGCGCCTGAGCACGCCGAACCAGGAGCAGCCCAGGCTGGTGGCCGATTCGTCGATGCTTGGGGGGAGCCGCTCCAAGGCCGCATCCAGTCCCTGCTTGGACACTGCCAAAAAGCGCACCCCGTAACCCCAGATCAGAAGCATCAGAGGGCTGATCGCCAGCGGCCCACCGAACAGCATCAGGCCAAGGGCGAGCACGCTGCCAGGCACCGCGTAGCCCATGCCCGCGACAAAACTGAGCTGGCGCACCAGGTTCTGGGGACTCCAGCGCCTGATGATCGCCAGTAACAGGGCCGCGAACGCGGTGATCACTGTGGCCTGAAGGGCCAGGCCCAGACTGCGGCCGGCGAGGGGAAGCAGGTCTTGGATGGGCTCGTTCCCCATTCCCTGCCAGCCTTCGGCGACCCAGAGGATCGGAATGGTCAAGGTGGCGATTGGCGGCAGGGCGGTGATCAACTGGGCAGCTAAGGCACGCCAACCCACCAGTTCCCAGATGTGCCTGGAGCTGCTGCCTTCCGCCAGATTCCAGCGCCGACTGCGGCGACGCAGGGTCCGCTCGGCGAACACCAGCAACAGCACGATCGCCAAGGCGATCAGCGAGAGCAGGGCCGCGCCCCCTGGATCGCCATCCACCTGCCAGCGATCGAAAATACCGGCTGAGAGCGTCGGAACTCCCAGCAAGCGCACCGCACCAAGGTCATTGACCACCTCCATCGCGCTCAGGGCCACACCGGCTCCGATCGAGGGCAGGGCAATCGGCAGGGCAACCCGCCAGAAACTGCGCCATGGCCCCACCCCCAGACTGCGGCTGGCTTCGAGCAGGGCCTTGCCACTGATCGAAAAACTTTCCGTGCTCAGTAGGAACACGTAGCTGTACGTGGTCAACGTCAGCAAGATCAGGGCCCAACCGACGCCATGAACGCGCAGGCCGTGGTGGCTGCCCCAGTCGATAAGGCTGGCGGCAAGCAGGTAGGCGGGAAAGGCCAATGGGATCAGCTGGGCGATGCGCAGGATCCGGCGGCCCGGAAAGCTGCAGGCGGCGGTGAGCCAGCCGGTGGCGGTGCCCAGCACGGCCCCGAGAATCCCCTCGCCCACCACCAGTTGCAGAGTTCCGACGATCTGAGCTGGACCGTCGAAGCCGAGCCCCACCCCCTCGGCCCCGCCGGCGAAGCCATCACGCAGCAGGGCGAGGAGCGGCACCAGGGCCAGTAGACAGATCGCCAAAACGACGATCACGATGCTGAGCCTCCCGCCTGGCATGGACCGGCGGGCGATCAGCGCCGGCTGCGAGAGGGGGGAGGCTGTCATCGACGCGGAGTGGGTAACAGGTGGATTCCTCGCGAGGGGAGTTGGGATGGGCGGCTGGCTTACTTCCAGCCGTTTTCGGCCATCAATTCGGTGGCCTGCTTGTTCGCGTTGGCCAACTGCTCAACGCTGACCTTCGAGGCTGTGAAGCTTCCCCAGTTGTTGAGGATTGGGTTGTCACCGAACCCTGTGAGTGGGTATTCGTTGTTTGCCGAGGCGTAGCCCTTGCCTGTGCTAGGTGAGGCCAGAAACTCGATCAGCATGGTGGCCGCCTTGGGATTCTTGGAGCTGCTGGTGACACCGGCTGCGGTGACGTTGACGTGGGTGGGATTGGGAAAGACGACGCGAATGTTGGCGGCGGGGTCGCGATCGTTGGCAGGGGCCTCGGGTGAGAGCATGCGGGCCAGGTAGTACTGGTTGGCCACCGTGACGCCGCACTCACCATTGCCGAGGGCGCGCAGCATCGGCGTGTCGCTGGTGAAGAGTGGCTGAGTCACGTTGGCCACCATTCCCTTCACCCATTGCGCGGTGTCGGCCTCGCCTTCTTGAACCAGCACATCAGCCACCAGCGATTGGTTGTAGACACTGGCCCTGTTGCGCAGGCAGAGCTTGCCCTTCAAAGCGGGATTGGTCAAATCGGCGTAACTGGTGACCTGATCAGGGTTCACCACGTCAGGGTTGACCATGATCACCCGAGCCCGGCGGGTCAGGGCGAACCAGTTCCCCTTGGGATCACGCAACTCGGCGGGCACGTCGCGGTTCAGGGCTTCGGAGTCGATCGGCTGAAACAGGTTGTCATCCTGGGCCCGCTGCAGCCGGGCCGCATCGACCAGCACCAGCACATCGGCCGGGCTGTTGTTTCCCTCGGTCTTGAGCCGCGCCAGCAATTCGTCGTCCTTGGCTTCCAGCAGATTCACCTTGATGCCGGTCTCTTCGGTGAACTGTTTGTAAAGCTCTTTGTCCGTGTTGTAGTGCCGTCCGGAGTAGACATTCACCTCCTTCGTCTGCTGCGAGTCTTCCGATGGGGTGCAAGCGATCGTGGCGATTCCAAGGGCTCCGACTGTCGCAGCCACCAGCAGGGCGGAGAGGCCGCGATGCTTTGTCTTGGACTGGTCAACGTGGGTGGGCATGGGTGAGTTAGATGTGCATTAGTAGGGATGCTGGGGACCTGCATCCTCAGATTCAGACGCCGGCTTCGGCTCAGGCGTCAATTGGCTGAAGTTAGGGAACCCCATAAGCAACGGGCCGATCAATTAGGGCAGCTGAACGTAGCTTTTGCTACGGCTGATGGTCCGCCTGTGATTTCAAGGGAGGCGCGGCCCAAGCTCCCATAAAAAAACCCCGATCCAAAGATCGGGGGAAGTGATGGCTAAGCGCTCAGCGGGTGCGATTGGAGGAGCGGATCGGGATCGGAACAAGAGAAGGCTGCATCAGACCACCTCCGGAGTTGTCGTCATCGGAGTCGGTGGTGAGCCACAGGGCGAGGCCAAACAGGGCGAAGACGCCGGTCAAGAGCAGAAGTTCAGCCATGTCTCCGGCGTTTAGTCTCCAAAGAATAGCCAGGATCGGCGGCAAATTTGTTCCAATCGTTGCCAACCGAGGCCGGTTAACCGGCACCGACGGCCCGCAAGGCCTCGATCTGGGCCAGGGCGAGGACCCCGCCAGCGAGGCTGAGCAGTCCAGCGAGCCGCAGGGTCCAGACTGTGCCGAGCTTGCGCAGCACCCCATAACTGACGCCAACCACCAGGGTTGAGGCCAGGAAAGCACCCAGCCACCAGCTGTTGGCTCCACTGGCTTCATGGCCATGCAGCATGGCGTGAACGGCGACTGAACCCATCACCACCAGCCCGTAGAGGGTGGCGGGCGGGGCGCCGGCCTGGCGGCGGCTGCGCAGGATCAGCAGACCGAGCAGCGAGACAGCCAGGGCCGCGACCAGTTCCGCCAGGGGCAGCTGGCCACCGCTGAGGCCGAACAGGGAGCCCAACGCAGCGCCTGCCAGGGCATAGAGCAACAGCGTTGAGCTGATGAAGGAGGCCGAAGCCCCGACCCCGACCAGCAGCAGCAGGTGATCAAGCCCCAGCAGCGGATGGCTGAAGCCCGTTGCCAAACCGGCGCCAGCGATGGAGTGGGCGGAGGCAGGTACGGCCCCGATCAGACTCAGCCCCAGGCCGGCGCAGGCTGCCAGGCCGAGTTGCCGGCCAGAGGGAGACAGGAAGGAAGGTGTTGGCATGGTGGGTACGACCGGTCCGCGCCGGCGATGGGATGGAAAAGGGGCGAAACAGGGCGAGCGTTCTGACTGAGGACAGGATTCAAGGCCGAAGCTTTTGACCGGGTCCATCACAGCTGCGGGACAGTGCCGGACTGGAGTGGTCATCCCCCTGGGGAGATTGACCCGCACCGGACTTTCCTCGTTGCCTCCCCAGGCTGAATCCGGGGAACCACTGCATGGCAAGTATGGGGGCTGATCAGCCGAATCCCTTGCCGGCGTCCTTGGAAACACACGCCCGCAGCTGCTCACGCAATTTGGCGTGGTCGAGGTTTTTGCCGATCAGCACCAACTGGTTCTTGCGCTCACCAGGCCAGTCGCTGTCGTCGATCGAGAAACGCTTACCGGCCAGGTGGAACACATGGCGCCGCTCACTTTCCTTGAACCAGAGGATGCCTTTGGCGCGAAACACCCCGGGCGGCAGTTGATTGTCGAGAAAATTCTGAAATTTGCGCAAGCCAAAGGGGCCTTCTGCTGCAAACGACAGCGACGTGAAGCCTTCGATCGCCAGATGGTCTGACGGGTGTTCTGCGGGGTCTTCTGCAGCGTGGCTGGATTCGTGGTTATGGCCGTGGTCATGCCCGTGATCATGGTGATGCCCATGGTCATGGCCGTGATGCTCGTCGTGGCTGTGATCGTGCGCGGCTTCGGCGGCTTGCTCCTCCGCCATCCGGTCGGATTCGAACAACCCAACGCTGAGGAGCAAGGGCAGCGGAACTGCCCCCTTGATCGAACGCAGGATCCGAGCTTCCGGCTTGATCTCGAGAAGCTGCTGCTCCAACGCCAGCAAGCGCTCTTCCTCGACCAGATCTCCTTTGTTCAGCAAGAGGATGTCGCCGTAGACGATCTGGGCCCGACCCACCTCACTGTTCACCAGCTCGGCATCAAAATTCTCGGCATCGATCAAAGTGATGATCGAATCGAGTCGGGTGCTGTCACGCAGCTCACTTCCCAGGAAGGTCATGGCAACCGGTAAGGGGTCAGCCAGGCCTGTGGTTTCAACAACCAGATAATCGACGGGGTCAGGGCGCTGAAGGATCCGTTCAACGGCCTCAAGCAGCTCGCCATTGATCGAGCAACAGATGCAGCCATTGCTCAGCTCCACCGTGTCGTCGCCAGTGGAGATGATCAGATCGTTGTCGATGCCGATTTCGCCAAACTCATTGACCAGAACGGCGGTTTTGATCCCCTCCTGATTACTGAGGATGTGGATGAGCAAGGTGGTTTTACCAGCCCCAAGGAAACCGGTGAGGATGGTCACCGGCAGGCCCGTAACCAGCGCGTCGGTGCGATCAGGGGCTGGAGCAGTTGATGCCGTGGTGGTGCTGGTCATGGAGGGGAGGACGGCCCAAGGCCTGGTTCTGCGCACAGTCTGACGCCTTGAAACCAGCCTGATGCCCTGGAGCCGCCCCTTGGCGTGGATCAGCGCCGCCCGGCGGTTGGCCTGCTGGCTGCTTGCCGATCAGACACTTCGACTGGGATGGGCTGGCCGGTGGTGGAAGAAAAGAATGACTCCTGCTCTACATCGGTTTGCAGAAGGCCAGTAACGATGCCGGCATCGAAGGAGATGCGGCCGGGGCCCATCAGCAGGATCGCCAGGCTGCCTCCGAAATAGAGCACCACCAGCTCCATCAGATAGATGTTGAAGCCACTGGTGAGGATGTGGTGGTATCCCGCCACAGACATCGTGCCCACCAGGGCCAGGGCGCCGATGGGCGAGAGGAAGCCGAGGATCAAGAACCAGGAGCCGATCACCTCAGAGAGGCCGGCCACGTTGGCCATCAGGATTGGAAAGGGCAGGTGCAGTGGCTCCACATAGGCCGCCGCGAAGTTGGCGGGATCAGCCAGCTTCTCGTAACCGTGGTGGATCATCATCGTGCCGATCGCCAGGCGGAGGATCAGCAGGCCAGCACTGGCTCGCCAGCCTTCCTTGAGGAAATAGCGGTTCAAAAAGGAGTTCATCGGGTGATGCTCTCCAGGGAGGGAGGGGAGGCTTGGGTTGGGGCGGAGAGGGTCACGGCCCACAGCGCCATCGCGGCGGTGAGGAAGCCAAGGAACACTTCCAGCAAGGTGAGGGTGGTCATGGTTGGCGATCAACTTCACCCAGCATGGCTGATCTGATTAAGAAATGTGAGTCTGACGTTTCAAGCTGCTGCAACGGCTTAGCCCGCAGCCGGGCCACCGGTGCGGCAGAATGTTTACATTCCGCAACCATTTCCATGACCGTCGGAGAGCTGTTTCTTGAGTCTGTGTCCAGCGGTGTGATCACCCCCGCCGAGCTCGACTGGGTGGTTGCCCAGCAAGCCAGCTTTTCGCGGGTGGAGGAGGCCGCAGCCCTGCGCCTCGGCCGCCTGCTCGATCAGGGCGACATCCAGTTCGGCTGCCGCCTTTGAGCCCATCGTTTCGTAGCGGGGAGTCGATGCGGTGAGGGTTTCAATCCCCCAGTCCAGGGGTTTGGGCGGGTTGTTGGTTGCAATCAGATTGTTCCGGCTCACGCAGTAATCGCTCCAGCGCCTCAAGCTCCACTGGCGGCAGCTTCAAGTGCCGCTGGGCCAGCTCACGCCAGCGTTTCAGCAGGGCTAGGCGGGGTGGAATCCCCAGGTTCAGCGCTTCGAGTTGTTGTCTCTGGGCAAACACCTCGGCCGGGGGGCCCTCCAGCACGAGTTCGCCGCGATCCATCACGAACAGCCATTCGGCCCAGCCATCAAGAAAATCAAGGTCATGGCTGGCCACCACGATCGCTGTTCCTGCTGCGTGGATGCGTTGGAGCTGAAGCAATAGCTCGCGGCAATGGCCGGGGCTGAGGTAGGCGGTGGGTTCATCGAGCAGTAACAGCTCAGGTTCCAGCATCATCACGTCGGCCAGCGAGAGTTGCTTTTTCTCGCCCAGGCTGAGCCCGTGCACCGGCCGATCCACCAGCGCTTCGAGATCGAAGTGGACGATGGCCTGCTTAACCCGCCAGAGAATTTCGTTGTCGTCCATGCCCAGGTTGACCAGCCCGTAGGAGAGGTCTTCGGCCACGCTGGTGGCCACGAGCTGGTGCTCGGGGTTTTGGAACACCAGCCCCACCCGTTGCCTCAGCTGGGCGAGTGCCTGGCGCTGATAGGCAATCGGTTCGCCGCGCCAGCGAATCCGGCCGTGTTGGGGCCGCAGCAGGCCATTGGCAAGCAGGAACAGGGTGGTTTTGCCGCAGCCGTTTTCGCCAATCAAGCCACAGCGGGCCCCCTCGGGAATGCGCAGGCTCAACTGCCGAATGGATGGCGCCAGAGAACAGGAATACTGATAATCCACGGCATCGAACTCCAGCAATGGAGTTTCACTCGATGGCTTGGCGGCTCTCACGGCTGCTGCTCTCATGGTTGCAGCGCAAGGCTGAGGCCACTGAGCAGCAGGATTCCAGCAACAGCCTCCGCTTCCAGGCTCCGGGAGCGACGAAAGCTTTGACCGCTGATCACGCGCAACTCGGAGCGGAAGCCCCGGGCGGCCAGGCCCATGGACAAGGAGCGATAGGAGTTCAAGGAACGCTCGAGCAATTGACCGATCAGCAGAGCGAAGCTGTGTAGAGATCGTTTCCAGCTGATGTAGCCCGAACGGGCCTGTTGGGCCACGTGGATGTCTTCAACAATGGCCATCAACGTGAAGATGAAGCCATAGACATAAACCATCAACTCCAGCAGCAGCGGCGGCCAACGCAGCTTGCGCAGTACCCCGATCAGCTCGTGGATCGGCGTGGTCAGCAGCAGGAAGAGCATCGCACTGGTGGCCGCAAGCGAACGGGTCAGCAGCAACGAGGCCTGGTTGATTCCAAGCTTGCTGACATACAAGGTCCAGCCCCCCAGCGGATGGCCCAGGCCTTGCCAGACGTCGGCCTGGACGCTGGCGAAGTTCTCGCTTCCCACCAGGCCAAGCAGCAGGGCCGGCAGGCTGGCCACGGCAAAACCAAGGGGCAGCAGCAGGATCGGCAGGTAGAGGCGCGCTGGAATGGCGGCATGGCCCACGATCCAGACGCCAACCCACAACGTGAGCAGCAGCTGGATCGGGGCTGGAGCTACCAAGGCCAGCGCGAGCAGGATCCCCGAAAAGGCCAACTTCTGGCCCGGTGGCAACCCCCTGAGGCGATTGCCGTGGGCCAGGGCATCGAGGACGTGGCTCATAGAGCCGAAGGCTCATCCTTTGGCTTGGAGCACGTGGACTTGGAGACCGAATCGGTCTGGTTCCTGCCTTCGCTGCGGCCCCGATAGAGACCGATCACGTAGCCGATCACACCGGCTCCCAGGGCTGCCTGGCTGGAAAAGAGCAGGCTCTCGATCTCCGAGCTGGGCAGCTCGACGAGGGGCTCAAACCAGGCTTCATAGTTGGGCTGAAGCGTTTCGATCGCCTCCTGACCCTGGCCATCAGAGCCGGCATACTCACCGCGAACGAACAGCAAAGGAAAGATCGTCAGGGCCAGCACGCCGGCCACCAGCAGCCAGTTGTGCTGCGCCCGTTGTTGGGGTTTGGGGTTTGTCATGGTTTCAGGCCTTCTGGGCGAGCTGTTGGAGGGTGGTCAGTTCGCGTTGGCCGTAGTTCTGCAGCCAGTTCCAGACCAGCACTGTGAGCAGACCTTCGGTGATCGCAAGGGGCAGCTGGGTGATCGCGAAAATACTGCCGAACTTCAGGAATGAGGCGCTGAATCCACCACTGGCAGCGGGAAAGGCCAGGGCCAGCTGGCCGGCGGTGACCACATAGGTGGCGAGATCAGCCAGGGCCGCCGCTGCGAAGACGGCCAGGCGTGTGTTGCCGGTTGAATTGAGGCTGCGGAACACCAGCCAGGCCACCAGCGGACCAACGATCGCCATCGAAAACATGTTGGCGCCCAGGGTGGTAAGGCCGCCATGGGCCAGCAACAACGCCTGAAACAGCAGCACGACGGATCCGAGCACGGTCATCACCCAGGGACCGAACAAGATCGCCCCCAGCCCTGTTCCGGTGGGGTGGGAGCAACTGCCTGTCACCGAGGGCAGCTTCAGGGCGGAGAGCACGAAGGTGAAGGCGCCGGCCAGCGCCAGCAGCAGCTTCAATTCGGGATGCTCACGGGTGATTCGAGCCATCGAGCGCATCCCTATCAGCAGGAATGGCAGGGACACCAGCCACCAGAAGACGGCCCAAGAAAAAGGCAAAAACCCCTCAGCGATGTGCATCGCCTGGGCAGGTGCTGGAGAAAGCAAAACAATGGCGGCACTGAGTGCTGCCATGCCAAAAAGACTGGCCGACTTAGCCTTGAAAGTCGTCACACTGTGCCTCGCAGGTTAGACGGTTGGATTGTGCAAAACGGCAGGAATCCTGACTTATCGACTTGAAAACAAGCCAAATCACAGTTGCGGGACAGCGGCCGATTCGAACGGCACTTTCCCTGTTGCCTTCAGCGGCTGTTCCCCGCTGAAACCGTTTCGAATCTGATTATGAAGGTTGGTGGAACGGGCGGCCACGAAGGTTGATCGATCGTTGCCAGACCAATTTCATAGTTAAGACCGGGCGATCAAAACTGGAAGGTGGTTTTCACGAGCCCGCCAAGCTGGCGGAAGCTCTCACCCGAGGGTGTGTCCTGACCCAAAGGGCGGCTGAGGTAGAAGAGCGCTGGGGTCACCGAAATGTTGTCGGTGACTTGAACCTTGTACCACCACTCCCAAGCGAAATTGCCGTCGTTGGGGGTCTCGCCGCCCTGCAGGGCGGTGGCAAACACCGGTTGTCCCACGGCCATGCCGAGGGCATTGCCCTTAAAGAAGGCATCGCTCCACTGCAGCCCCACCATCCACGACTGACTGGTGGTCAACGCACCATCACTCTGATCGCTGTCGTAGGAGGTGGTGTTGATCCCCCAGCCAGCGCTGATCGAGGGAATCCAGCCGGAGTTGGCCGGTTGCCAGTAACCACTGAGGCCAACGGCATTGGTGCGACTGGCGGGGTTCTCCACCAGGGCTGCTGCGGTGAAAGGCGTGGCGCCAGGCACATCGACGCCGGCCTGTAGGTAGGAATAGATCGCGGCGAGGCCCCACTGCTCGGCGCCGTAACCGATCTGAACGGTGCCGGTGCCGGCGGAGGCGTTGGTGCCGATGCCACCCTCACTGGGATTGCCGAGGTTGCCGTTGGCCGCCACGTAGTTGGCGCTGACACTGAAGCCGTTGGACTGCCACCAGAGGCCGGCACCGGCACCGAGGTTTTTGTTGTAGGCCACCGGTGCCCCGTTGAGGGTGAGCACGTTCAAGACGGTGTCAGCTGGATAGACGCTGGGCCAAAGGGCGAGCATGTCTTCCTGGCCAACGCGGCCGCCAACGGTGGCGGTGAAGCCGGCGCCGAGTGGTGTCTGGTAGTAGAGCTTGTCGATGCCCACGGAATTGGGGCCGGAGTCTTCCTGGAAGGCCACTTCCAAGCCGGCGATGCCGCCGGTTGGTCCGGCGCCACCGAAGACCGAATCGCTGAAGTTGCCGGCCCGCAGGATCGAGCGCAGCAGGTCCTTGCCGGTGAAGCTGGTGTCAAGGCTGAGCTGCAGGTCGTAGCTGAAGGTGGTGGCCCCCACCTGGGCGCGGGCGGAGTCCACCTCGGCATTGGCGCTGCCGCTGAAGGCGTTGGCCCCCACCACAAAGGTGGCCAGGCCGCTGAGCTTGGTGGTGGTGGAGAACTGGCTGGCCTCCAGCTCGCCGACTTTGGCCTCCAGGCCATCGACCCGGCCCTTGAGCACGGCCAGTTCGGTTTCAAACTCCTTCATCAGCCTGCGCAGCTCATCGGTCACCTCGGTGATCCGATCCAGGCAGGCGTTGAGGAGGGCAGCGGCTTCCCAGCGGCTGAGCGAGCGCTTGCCACGGAAGGTGCCATCGGGATAACCCGCCACGCAGCCGTAGCGCTCCACCAGGCTGGAGAGGGCCTGATAGGCCCACTCGGTGGGTTGCACATCGGAGAACTGGGTGATGCTGGTGACCTGCTCCAGGCCTGATCGCGCTGAGGCGGCGTAGGCGTCGATTGCGGCGAGGTTGATCGCGGTGGCCTGAACGGTGGCTGGGACTGTGGCGGGAGCAGCCGTGGCCGGGGCGTGGATGGGGGCCAAAGGGGAGAGCAGACCCAGGGCTGCAGGGGCGATCAGGCGGGTGAACATGGGCGGCTGGAGGGCGGACGGACGGTTTGCGCAACATCCGGGTGGCGAAGCCAGCTCGGATCTTGGTAAGAATGATAATCGTTCGCGTTGCGATGGCAAAGGGCCTGGTTTGTGGTCTTTGAGCAGTTGGGCCGCCGGCTAAGGGAGCTGGAGCTCTTCAGTCGTCGTCGCCTTCTCCTCCTTCACCGCCTTCGCCTCCCTCTCCTCCTTCGCCACCCTCGCCGCCTTCCCTGTCTTCGCCCCATTCACGGCCTTCCCTTTGTTGGTCTTCGTTGTCATCCCTGTCGTCGTTATCGCGCCGCGATTCCCTGTCCCAGGGCATCCGTTGCTCGTTCAATCCAGGGACCATGCCGCAGCCCGCCACGCCGGCGATCAGTCCGCTGGCGGCAAGAAAGAGGGCGATGCTGGGTCGTGACATGGTCGATCCGAATCGTGTGAGAGAGATTCTGAATGGGCCTCAGCAGCCGTGGGTCGCAGAAGCGGTGGGTTGAAGCGCTGGGTTGGAACGGTCACCCGCCCGGGTGCTTTTTGTTACGAGGCCCGCGCCAGCCAGCCCCACTCCAGCCCGCCCGCCCGCTGCAGCGCCCCCATCCCTTTGTTTCTGCTCCGATGCGTTTCCAGATCGACTCGCTGCTGCCAGCCGACCAGCTCGCCGGTTGGTGCCGTCGTCTGCTCGCTCCCGAGGCCGACTGGCGCCCGGGCCAAGACAGCGCCGGCTGGCATGCCCGAACCGTGAAGCACAACCGCCAGTTGCCGCGGGGTTCGGCCTTGCATCAAAGCCTGCTGCCGCTGGTGCATCAGGCCTTGCAGGGCCATCCCCTGCTGGCCTCAGCCGCCCTGCCGGCGCGGATCCACAGCTTGCGCTTTTGCCGCTCAGGCCCCGGTGAGGGCTATGGCCGCCACGTGGATAACGCCTACATGGCGGAGGGGCGATCCGATCTCTCCTTCACCTTGTTTCTATCGGAGCCTGATGCCTATAGCGACGGCGAACTGGTGCTGGAGTTTCCCCATGGTGAGGAGACCTTTCGGCTCCCTGCCGGCGATTTGATCGTCTACCCGAGCACCCTGCTGCACCGGGTGGAGCCCGTGAGCGATGGCGATCGGCTGGTCTGCGTGGGCTGGATCCAGAGCCGCATCCGCAGCGCCGAGCAACGGGAACTTCTGTTTGAGCTCGACACAGCCCGGCGGCTCCTGTTCAGCCAGCAGGGCAAGGGGGAGGCCTTCGACCTGATCAGCCGCAGCTACAGCAACCTGCTGCGGATCTGGGGCGACTGAAGCGGGCCGGGCATCGATCAAGAAACTGGTTTGGCTGCTGGTCTGGGCTGAGGGCGAGTCTTGGGCTTCAGCCGAGTCTTGGGCTTAAGCCGAGTTTTGGCGCTCCTGACAGCCGGCGCAGAGCCCGAAGAATTCGAGGGTGTGGAACAGGAGCTGGAAGCCACCCAGCTGGCTGGCACTCAGGTGGGCCTCGTGCATCGGGCAGCTCTGCAGCACCACCGTGCTGCCGCAATCGACGCAGGTGAGATGGTGCTCATCCCGTTCGGTGGGAGCGAACAGGGCTTCGCCGCTGGGCAGATGGCGGCAGCGCACCAGGCCGCGTTGCTGCAGGGTGCGCAGGTGGCGATACACGGTGGCCAGACCCATGCCGTGGGGGGTTCCGCGCAGGCGAGCATGGAGCTCCTGGCCCGTGAGTTCCTCGCTGGCCTGTTGCAGTTGCTCCAGCAGATGGGTCTGTTTGGGGTTGAGCTGACCTTGGCGGACCGCTGGATCGGCGACCTGGGCGGCCATGGCGAAGGGCACTGAGAACACCACGCGATCCTATGGAGTGAGCTTCGCTTGTCGCCGCTCGCCAGGGGCTGATTGGCCAAAGCCGGCCTGCATAGCTTCCTGAATGAGTACCATTCTCAAATCGCCGCTGGTCGATTCTGGCGGCCCGATCCGTTTGTTCTGGTCACTCCTTTGAACGCACCGCTCCGCCCGATGGCCCTGCTGGCCGCCGTCCTGCTGGCTTCCTGTGGCAGCGATGCGTCTGGGCCTGCGCCCTCCAGCGATGCCGCCCTCCATGTGGTCACCACCTTCCTGCCGATCACTGAATTCACCAAAGCTGTGGCCGGCACCTGCGCCACGGTGGAGGCCCTGATGCCAACCACGGTCAGCCCCCACGATTTCCAGGCCACCCCCGGTGATCTGGTGCGGCTGCAGAAGGCCGACGTGCTCGTCAAGAACGGCCTGGGCCTGGAAACCTTCCTCGACAAGCTGATCGTCAACGCCGACAACAGCGGCCTCCAGGTGATCGACTCCAGCGCCGGCATCCCCACCCTGGAGAACACTGAAAAAGACGCCAAAGACCCCGACCATGCCGACGGCCACGATCACGGCCACGATCACGGTCCGATCAATCCCCACGTCTGGCTCGATCCCCTCCGCGCCGTCCAGCAGGTGGACACCATCCGCGATGGCCTGATCGCCGCGAAGCCCGACTGCGCCGAGCAGTTCAGCGCCAATGCCGCTGCCTTCGTCGATGAACTCCGCTCCCTCAATGCCGAGTTGGCCAGCCAGCTCAAACCGTTTGCTGGCAAAACCTTCGTGGCCTATCACGATTTCGCCCCCTACTTCGCCGAGCGCTACCAGCTCAAGGTCGCCTTTGTGGTGGAGTCTCCCGAGCTGAATCCCACCCCGGCCGACCTGCAGCGCGTCAGCCAGTTGGTCGAGCAGACCGAGCTCAAGACCCTGCTCAGCGAGCCCCAGGAGGGGCGCCAATCCTTCAATGCCCTCGCCGCCGATCTGGGCGTGAAGATCGGCGTGTTTGATCCGCTTGAAACCGGCCCGGCCGAGGCCGGCAAGCCTGGCTACTACCTCAGCCAGATGCGCCGCAACGGCAAGGCCCTGGCGGCGGCCTTCGCGCCCTGATCTGGAGTCAGAACACTGGGTAGGCTGGGCTGATGGCGGAAATGGTTCTCGAAGTCAGCGGGCTGACGGTCTGCCGGGAGGGCGCCGTGGCAGTGGAGAACGTCAGCTTTGATTTGGCGGCCGAGAGCGATACCGCCCTGATCGGTCCCAACGGTGCCGGCAAAAGTAGCCTGGTGCAGGCCCTGCTCGGCATCCTTCCCCACAGGAGCGGCGAGGTGCGGCTGCTGGGCCGGCGGCTCGGGCGCAAAGGTCAGCTGCCCTCTTTGGTGCGCGACCAGGTGGCCTACCTGCCCCAGAGCTTCGGTGTGCGCAACCGCTGCCCACTCAGCGTGGCTGAATTCGTGGGCCTGGGCTGGGATCCGGCCGGGATTCGGTTCAACTGGGTTGGAGGCGAGGCCCGGCGAGCGGCCGTTCGCCGGGCCCTGGCCAAAACCCACTGCAGCGACCTGGCCGATCGCCTGATCAGCGAGCTCTCCGGCGGCCAGACCAAACGGGTGCTGCTCGCGTTTTGCGTGGTGCGCCCCCGCCGCCTGTTGGTGCTCGATGAGGCCCAGGCCGGCCTCGACAGCCAGATGGCCGAGCAGTTCTATGGCCTGCTGTTCGACCTGCGCCGCAGCGAGGGCTGGACTGTCCTGCAGGTATCCCATGACCTGGAGATGGTGCGCCGGACCTGCGATGGCGTGCTCTGCCTCAACCGCCGCCTTTGCTGCTCCGGGCCGCCCGATCACGCCCTCAGCCCCTCCCAGCTGGAGCGTGTCTACGGCCGGGGTTTCGTTCCGTACCACCATCGCCACGCCAACCCATCCTCCTGATGAGCGAAGCCGCCCCCTTCCTGGAGCTGCTGCAGTTGCCGTTCATGCAGCGGGCCCTCCTCGGTGGCCTGCTCACCGGCGCCCTCGGCGGCCTGCTGGGCAGTTTTGCCGTGTTGCGCCAGCTCTCCTTCTTTAGCGATGCCCTGGGCCACTCGTCGTTGCTGGGCATCACTATCGGCATCCTGCTGGGGCTCAATCCCACCCTGGTGTTGATCCCCTTTGCGGTGATCTTCGCCCTGTTGGTGAGTCGGTTGGTGGAGCGCAGCCGCCTGCCCACCGATGCCCTGCTCAACATCGTCTATTCCTCGTCGTTGTCGGTGGCGGTGGTGGCCCTCAGCTTCGTGCGCACCTACCAGGGCAACATCCAGAGCCTGCTATTCGGCGACATCCTCGGTGTGTCCTGGCTGGATCTGGGCCTGATCTCGGCCCTGCTGCTCACGGCCCTGGCCTATCTGGCCCTCACCCGCCGCGACCAGATCCTGCTCACCATCGATGAATCGCTCGCCCTCTCGCGTGGGGTGGCCGTTCCCGTTCATCGTCTGCTGTTCATTCTTTTGTTGGCCCTGGTGGTGGCGATCTCGATCAAGGCCGTGGGGGTGCTGCTGATCAGTGCGTTTGTGGTGATCCCCGCCTGTGCCTCCCGGTTGGTGAGCAGCCACTTCAATTCCTACGTGCTGCTGGCCTCGGGCCTCGGGGCCCTCTGCGCGGTGCTGGGCCTGCTGCTCTCGGGGGCCTTGAACCTGCCGTCCGGGCCCTGTGTGGTGATTGTGCAGTTGCTGGGCTTCCTGGGTGCCCTGACCCTGGCACCGCGCCAGGGGGCGATCGGTTAGGGATCAGCCCGCCACCAGCCAGCGCACCTGCCTCACCGGCTTGCCGAGCAAGGTGAGCTCCAGGCTGGTGGCATCGATCAGGGCGGCCTGGGCCTGGGGAGCTGCGCTCCTGCCAGCAACGCCGATGGGGAGCAGGGGCCGCAGGGCCAGCAGCAGGCGGTCGCCGGTGGGGTCGTAGTCGAGCCCGGTGCCCGGCTCCAGCTCCCAGCCCTCCAGGGGGCGTCGCTGCAGCACCTGGCCCGCGCGGTTGAGGGCCAGCAGCGTGAGCCTGGGTTGGCCGACCCCTTCAATCAACAGCGCCCAGACCCGCTCGCCACTGCGCGAGCAGGCGCTAGCCACCAGCCCTTCGCTGCCCAGCCAGAGCGAGCGGGGCGCCTGGCCGGGTTCCACCAGTTCCAGTGAACGCCGGAAATCGGGCCAGTGGCGCACCAACAGGGCGCGGCCGGCCACCGGACAGAAACTGCTGAGATCGCGGCTGCCGGGCAGCACCTGCCGCTGGATCGGCCGGGGCGGCAGGGTGCGCAGGGCCAGGCCTTCCTGCTCCGGCACGATCAGCTCGCCGCCCTGGGGGAGCAGGGCCACCGGCCCGCTGCTTTCGATTTCGAGAATGGAGCGGCCGCCGCCGCGTTCCCAGAGCACCAGCTGGTCGTTGCCGGGCTGCCGGGGCGCTGCCTGCACCAGCAGTTCGCCCAGGCGGTTGCTGCTGAGCTGGGCAAAGCGCAGGGGCGGCCCGCCGAAGGGCTGTAAGGTTCCGGCTCCCACCGGCTGGAGGCTTCCAGGCAGCGCCACCAGGTTTTCCTGGCTGATCGGCAGCCGCCAGACCTGGTGATTGGCCTCCAGATCGCGGCTGACAAGGCCAAGGCCGCCACCGTCGGCCATGGGTTCGAGCTCCGGGATCGACGGCCAGACCGGGGTGAGCGGGGTCCAGGCGCCATCGTGCTGGCGCACCTGTACCTGTTCGCCGCCGTTCACCGGCACCACCGCGAGCAGGTGGGGGCGGGGATCCCAGCGCCAGCGGCCACCAGCGAGGGCGAGCCCGCGGCGATCGCGACCGGTCAGTTCCAGCACCAGCGGGCCATCGATCCGCTCGCCTGCCTGCGGCAACAGCAACAGGGGGTTGGACTGGCCCTGCAGGCTGAAGGGGATCGGCGGGTTCAGGCTGCTGCCGGCTGCCACCGAGGAGCGCTCCATCGGCCGGCTGAACTCCAGACTCAGCGCCGCGGGTCCTGAGCTGGCCGCCGCCTGGCGCAGGGATTGCAAGCGGGGCGGCATGCGCACCAACAGCTGCTGCTGGGCCAGGGCCACGCCGACCCCTGCCAGCAACATCACAGCCACCGTGTTCCGGGCCAAAGCTTTCATCGCAGGCCTTTCATGGTTCCAGCGGCCGTTGGGGGCGGGGGATCGGGCGGACCTGGCGCACCCGCACCACACTGCGATTCTGGCCGGCCACGGTTTCGTTCTCCATCACCCCTTCAATCGCCAACCACAGATCGGCTTCGGGGGTGGGTTGATCAGCAGGCCAGAGCACGGGCAGGCCCACCGGCACCGCATCGACCAGGCAACAGCGCACCAGCAGGCGCGCCAGCTGGGGGCGATCACCCGGCACGGGTAGCACGAAGCCGCTGATCTTGACCGGATCGCCCTGGTGCAGCTTGGGGTCCGGTTCGCTGCGCAGCAGGCGCACCCACTCGGTGAGGCTGCGTTGGCCCGGTGGCACAACGAAATTAAGGCCCGGGCCCGGTTGAAAGTCCTGGCTGCGGTTGGCGGCCAGGTCGGCGAAGGAGGGCACCGGCGGCAGCAGCAACACCGCCAACGCCGCCAGGCAGCCCGCCAGAAAGCCCAGGCGCTGGCGCCGTGGTAGCGGCGCCTCCTGACCGCTGACCAGTTCGAGCACGGCCAGCGCCAGCAGCAGCCCGCCACTGATCCACACCAGCGGATGGAAGACGGCGCGCAGGAGCAGGTCGAGACGGCCACTGGCGCCGCTCTGCACCAGCACCACCCCCCAGAGCCCCAGGCTCAGGGCCTTGAGGCCGCTGTTGAAGCCAGGTCGCCAGCTCATAACAGGATCAGATTCGCCCATTGGCCAATCAACAGCACCACCAGACCTGCTCCTGCTGCCGTGAGCAGGATGGCGCGCGGGCGCAGCAAGACGCCGAACAGGCCGATCAGCTTGAGGTCGATCACCGGCCCCAGCAGCAGGAAGGCCAGCAGGGCACCGGGTGTGACCTGGGCGGCGAACCCCAAGGCCAGGAAGGCATCCACGCTCGAGCACACCGACACGACCAGGCTCAGCAGCATCAAGCTGAGGATCGAGAGGGTTGGTGCCCCTCCCACGGCCAGCAGCCAGCTGCGCGGCAGCACGGTTTGGACCAATGCCGCGATCAGGCAGCCGAACACCAGCAGCAGGGCCAGGCCAAGAAATTCCGAGCTGCCGTGGCCCAGCACCTCCGCCAGCGGCTGTCGTCGCACCGGCACGTCGGCCGGCAGCGGCGTCGGCGGCTGGCTGCCGATCAATCCGCTGCGGCGATCCAGCAGCGAAACCTGGCTGAGCGGTTGGCTCAGACGCCGTTCTTCCAGCAGCTCCGGGGTGAGCAGCAGGGCTTCGGAGCGTTGGCCCAGCAGGGTGGCCAGCGCCACGGCCACCACCACGGCGCCCAGGGGCCGGGCCAGCAACAACCAGGGCTTATCCGGGAAGGCGGCCCAGGTGCTGGCCAGCACAATCGGGTTGAGCACCGGAGCGGCGAACAGGAACCCCAGCGCCGCGCCCAGGGGCGCACCGGAGGCCAGCAGCCGCCGGGCCACCGGCACATTGCCGCATTCGCAGGCCGGCAGGGCGAAACCGAGGGCAGCGCCGCTGAGCGGCCCGAGCAGCGGTTGGCTTGGCAGCTTCCGCACCCAGCGACCGCCAGGGCTCAGCCAGCGCGCCAAGGTGGCGATCGCCACACCGATCAGCAGAAACGGCATCGCTTCAACGAGCAAGGCCTGGAACAGGGCCCAGGTGGTGGCCAGACGCTGCAGACCCATCAGCTGTCGGCCCGCAGCTGGAACCAGGCGGGAATCGCCTCGAAGCAGGCCGCGTTCTTCTCGTTCTCGCGGGCTTCGGCCTTCCAGCAGCAGGCCCGGCCGGATTCCTGGTTCTGCAACAGGGCATTGGCCCAGCCCCAGACCAGCTCGGCGCTGGCCTCCATGCCCACGTTGGCCATCACGCGCAGATCCAGGCCGCCCTGGGCCTCGAGCTCGCGCCACTGCTCCAGCAATGGGTCGTCGGCATTGACAAGAAAGGTGTGATCGAACTGCTTGGCGAGCTGGGCTTCGAGGGCCTGCAAGCCGGAGAAATCAACCACGAAGCCGTTGGCATCGCGTTGGTGGGCCCGGAACCAGAAGGTGAAGCTGCGGCTGTAGCCGTGCACGAAACGGCAGTGGCCGCTGTGGCGCCACTGGCGGTGGCAGCAGGGGTAGCCGCTGAACTGTTTGGAGCAGCTGTAGGCCGCCGCTGGTGCTGCCGTCATGGGATGGGGGAGGATCGCAGCCACTCGACACTGCAGGCCTTGGAGGCATCATTTCAGCCCCGCCGCACCGCCGCTGGCTCCCTGCCATGGCCTGAGCTGATTGGGGTACTGCGTTTTAACGCGGCGGGTCTGATTCCCGCCATCGCCCAGGACTGGCTCGACGGGGCCGTGCTGATGCTGGCCTGGATGAACGCCGAAGCGATCGAGCAGACCCTGGCCACTGGCGAGGTGCACTACTGGAGCCGCTCGCGTCAGGAGCTCTGGCACAAGGGTGCCACAAGCGGCCATATCCAGACCCTGCGCGGCCTCCGCTACGACTGTGACGCCGATGTGTTGCTGCTGAGCATCGAGCAACGCGGAGACGTGGCCTGCCACACCGGCGCCCGCAGCTGCTTCTTCGCAGATGGATTGACAGCAACAGGCATCAGCGCAGAACGCCTGAACGCTGGTGCCCAGCCGCCGGCCGATGCCTGCAGCGAACTGGCGCGGGTGATCAATGGGCGCCGCGACCATCCCGAACCCGGCAGCTATACCAACAAGCTGCTGGAAGGCGGTGACAACAGCATCCTCAAGAAGATCGGCGAGGAGAGCGCTGAGTTCGTGATGGCCTGCAAGGACGACGATGCCGCTGCCATTGCCGGCGAAGCGGCCGATCTGATCTTTCACCTGCAGGTGGCCCTGGCCCACCACGGCGTCCCCTGGCGGCGGGTGCAGGAGGTGCTGGCGGCCCGGCGAGGAGCGCCAAGGCGCACTCAGGAGCCGTCCTGACCAGCGGCAGACGTTTCAGGAGATCTCTTTTTGCCGGGCCCAATCTCAAGCTCATTCAGGGGCTGTAGCACACCGAAGCGACTGGGTTGGGCATAGAGCCAGCGCAGGGTGGCCAGATCACGGGCCGTGAGCTGCAGCACCGGCACGGCGCCTGGCACCGCAGCCATCGCGTCGCTGGCCTCGGGGCTATGGCCCCAGAGCCCGAAGGCATGGCCGAGCTCATGCAGGGCCGTGGCTTCAGTGGCTTCGCGGCGCTGATCCGGGCTGATCAACACCTCTACGCGCGGCTCAAGGCGCCAGACCCCCTGGCGTTCAGTCTCTTGCAGGGTCAGGCTGGCCCGGCCATGGCTGGCGCGTCTCTGGCCTGGTTCCAGGGAGATCAGCGGGGGGCGGCGGCGGCGAACGAACACCTGCGCCCGGGCTGGATCGTTGACCCGCTGCAGCGGCAGGTGACCCTGCCATTGCCCCAGGGCCGATTCCACGGCCGTCAGCCAGCGCTGCTCAAAGCGAGCGCCCGGACCTTCCAGGCTGGTCGGCTCCACCCAGACGCACCAATGGGCCAGCACGGGCCAGCCGGCGACAGAAGGATCGAGGGCTTGGCGGTAGTCGCCGGAATCAGGCGCCACCTCGCCTGCCGCCTGCCCCTCTGAGCTGGCCGCTGGGTGGGCCATTGGGCTGGCTGCTGGGCTGGTGGCAGGCTCTTGCCACGGCCGGCTGGCTTGCGCAGGCGGGCAGCGATCGCTCGCCAGAGCTGGCAAAGGCAGGCCCAGACCAATTCCCAGCAGCGTGATGGCCCTCAAACAAACGGCGCTTCGATCCACCACCTTCAGCCGGGCAGACCGACGCCCCTGGCCATCAAGGTGGCGAGCAAGGGGATGGTGGCGAAGCCAGCCAATTCGATATTCAGCACCCAGCGCAGGCGCGTGGCCAGGGCTTCGCTCACTTGGGGCAGATCACCCTTGCGCAGCGGAATCGCCCAGAGGATGTAGGTGATCGTGGGATACAGGGAGAGTGCGCCGACAGCCAGGTAGACGCCCACCTTCCACCAGAACAGGGGATTTTCCGTATAGAAGCTGCTGCCCTGGCCGTAATGCAGCACCCGCAGGATGCCGCTGACCAGCACCGCCAAGGCAGCGATGCCGTACACCACGTCGGTGACCACCATCAGGATCGCTTCCCCCCTGGCCGGGTCGGCCTTGATCAGGCGGCGCTCCAGCACGAGCGCGCCGAAGCAGACCATGAAACTGAGGTAGTGGACGTAGGCCACCGCCGCATTGGGCAGCACGCCGCTGGGAAACACGAACCCAGGCAGGGAGAGGCCTGGCAGGGAGAGACCAGGGAGTGAAAGTGCGGGCAGAGAAAGTCCTTGCTGCAGAAAGCCAGAGAGGATCTGGGCAGGAAAGGCGTCGAGAGCGCTCATCGCGGGTGCCATTTCGCCGACGGTAGCGGCCCCCTGGGCTGACACGGGCGCAGGCCGGGATGGTGCTTCAACTCGGTATAAAAACTAATGATTTTGGAACAAAATCAGTAGCCAACCTGTTGATTCGTAGCGGCTAGATGGACCTGCTCAAAAGCACCGTAGTTTGAATCAGCCAAGCTGCTGAGAGTTCCATGTCCAGTTCACTCAGTTCCTATCTCGCTGAGATCGGTCGCCATCCGTTGCTCACCCCGGTTCAGGAACTCACCCTGGGCCGGAAAGTGCAGAGCATGGTGGCCTTAACCGAACGCTGCAGGCTTTCCGGTGGCACAGGAACAGCTTGCCTGTACTCCGACCTGGAGCGACGCCACATCCGCAACGGCACCCGGGCCAAGGACCAGATGGTGGTCGGAAACTTGCGTCTCGTCGTCAATCTGGCCAAGCGCTATCAGGGCAAGGGCCTTGATCTGCTCGATCTGATTCAAGAAGGCACGATCGGCCTGTGCCGGGCCGTTGAAAAATATGATCCCACCCGTGGTCATCGCTTCAGCACCTATGCCTATTGGTGGATTCGTCAGGGGCTGAACCGGGCTCTCTCCACCCAGAGCCGAACCATCCGGATTCCCGTCAATGTGAACGAGAAGCTCACCCGGCTGCGGGCGGCCAGGGCCGAGTTGATGCAAGCGAACGGCAGCTCCCCCAGTCACGACCAGTTGGCGGCCAAGCTCACGCTTCCGCTTGACCAGCTCGAAGATCTACTGGCCTGCGAACTGCGTACGGTCACCGTCAGCCTGCAGGGGGCGGTAAGCGCCAAGGCAGACCCTTCAGAGTTATTGGATGTGTTGCCCAGCACCCAGCCGTCACCTCTGGAGCAAGCCGAAGTCAGTGAACGCCACGCGGTGGCCTGGGAGTTGTTGGATCGCTCCGATCTCAGCGAGCGTGAGCGCGCCGTGGTGCTGTTGCGCTTCGGACTCGATCAGGGGCACCAGTGGCGAACCCTGGCGGAAGTGGCGGAACAACTCGGCTGCAGCCGCGAGTATGGCCGCCAGGTGGTGCAACGGGCCCTGCGCAAGATGCGCCGGATCGGCCTGCAAAGTGGCCTGGTGGAAGCAGCCAGGGGATGATCACCGACCGTCGCTGGATAAAAACCGAACTTGCCCGTCTTGTCCGGGGCAAGGATGATGGCGAAGTTCATTGCTGTGGATAGACCCATGGCCTCAACCGAAACCACCGTTGACACCGAGGTGCTCGAGAGCAGCGTCGTTGATGAGGGTGTTCTGCAGCGATTGCTGCGCCGCGCCGGCCGCGCCATCGCCCTGCCTGCTCTCGAATGCCTGGAGCTGCTGCTGGATGGCAACACCCCTCCCCAGGTGCGGATCACGGTGATGGCAGCGTTGACCTACCTGCTGCTGCCGCTCGATCTGATCCCCGATTTCATCCCCGTGGCCGGCTTCAGTGACGACCTGGTGGCGATCACGGCCCTGCTCGGCATGACCGGCAGCCACCTCACCCCGGACATCCGCCAACGGGCAAGGCGCAAGCTGGATCGCTGGTTCCCTCCTTCCCGGTAATGGCGACGCTGAGTCCTGAACAGCTCGATTCCCTGCAGGTGTTTTTGAAAGATTGGTTGCGCCATTCCGGCCGTACCCAATCCGATCTGCGCAGGGCCCTGCGGGCTGAGTCGATCAAGATGCCGGCGCTGCTTGAGGAGCTGCAGCGTCTGCACGTTGAGGCGGGCTTGGGCGGCGTGGCTGAACGGCTCTGCGCCATCGAGACCCAGTGGCAGAGCGAGGAGGCCGTTGATCCCCTCGCCCAGCTGGATCTCGATCTCGACGCGTTGCTCAACGAGATCCGTGAAGGACAGAAAAGTTAGGCCTTTAGAGGCAGAGTGAGAGGCCCTGATGACGCCGCGATGAGCATGCGATCACTCCCGAAACCCAAGCAACCTTGCGGGCACGGCCAGAACACCCTCGCCATGGCCCTGCTGCTGGCAGGGGCTGTATGGGGCGGTTTGCCTGCCGTCGCCCAGAACCTGGCCCAGAGTGAGTCGTTCCTGCTCGAGCGCGGCAGCAATGTCGGACCCGCCACCCGCGTCAAACCGGTGGATTGCGTCACGGGCCCCGATGGTTCCGTCACCTGTAACACCACCCTGGAGAACCCCCCCGGCGACACGCGTGCCAGGCCCGAATTCAGCCCGTTCAATAATTGATGCGCCGCCTTAAAGACGCCTTTAGCGACGAGGCCTTCATGGGCCTCGTCGAGCGGTTTGAGCGGCAACTGGCGAAATTGCTGGCGGTGCTGATCTGCATCGTTCTGGTGGCTGCCACGGTGCAGCTGGTGATTACGGTGCTGAGTGAATTCAACAATCCCGCCACTGGCTGGCTTGGCGACGACCTGATCAAGATCCTCGGCGATGTGTTGACCCTGCTCATTGCCCTGGAGGTGCTGCAGAACGTCACGGCTTATTTGCGCCGCCACGTCGTGCAGATCGAACTGGTGTTGATCACCGCGCTCACGGCAGTGGCCCGGAAAGTGATCGTGCTGCCACCAGGAGCTGAGAACAAGCCCTTGCTGCTGCTGGGGCTTGGCGTCACGGTGGTCAGCCTTTCGGCCGGTTACTGGCTGGTGCGCAAGGCCGACTTCAGGGACCGGAACCCCAGAACAGAGCAAGCCAGAGGGTTCCGGGGGCTGGATCTGTAGCCACAACCCGATGGCGGCGGTGAGGTTCGATCAACAGTTGATCTCCCTGCCGAAGCAGAACCCGCTCATCTGGATTCAAGAAGGCCAGTTCGGCGCTGCCGCGTAACAACGTCACCCATTCCGAGAACGGCTGCTGCTGCCAGCTGCCGCTGTAACTGCAGGAGTGGATGCGCTCCAGCCACAACCCTGGAGCCTCCACCAGGCGCTGCGTCTGTTCCTGGCCGGGATCAGGGCACTGGCCAGCCAGCAGGTTCGCGGGTTGTGGCTGGTCGGGCTCAGCGGCTCCAGGTCCCTCTCCCCAGCGCCGACTGATCGCAAAGCCGTGCTGCAGCGCCAGAGCCACCACGGCCTGGTGATCAACGCAGTTGCGCAGGGCCTCGCCGAGGCCGGCATCCCGTTGACTCAGGGCCACAAAGGCATTGAGCTGCTCCACTTTGGCGAGAAACTGCTGGAGGTCTTTCTCAGCCATGGGTCCAGGACGCCAACCACTTGTTTAGGCCCGCAGCGGCATTGGCAGGTTCAGCCCTGCAGCCATTTCGACATCCGAAAGCGATGAAAGATGACGCCAGCGAGGGGCAGGGTCTCGAACCTGTCGACCTGCCAGCCCTCCCGCTCGAACAACGGCCTGGAGAGAAAGCTGGCCTCGGTGCGCAGCTTCGGGGTGCCGGCGTCGCGGGCGAGCGCTTCAAGGGCCCGCAACAGGGCCCTGCCGCGCCCTTGGCGGCTGGAGCGTCCACGGCAGTAGAGGAGGGAAAGGCGATCGGCGGGTTCGAGCAGGGCGAACGCCTCGATGCCCTCGCCCCCAGAACCGGTACTGACCAGACCGGTGCCCCGCTCCAGCTCCCTGGGCAGAGAGGCCCGGCCGGCGGCCAACTGGGCCCAGGCCCGCACCTGTTCGGGGCTGTACAGACGTGGGGCCTGGCTGAGTACCGCGTCGCGGTAGACCTCAACGATTTCAGGGTGGTCCTGGCTGGTGAGGGGGCGCAGCGAGGTCATGGTGAGGAGCGGCTGCGAAGAAATGAAACGAGATCTGACCGCTCGGCCGGATACACTCGCAATGGTGACGCGTTCTTTTATACGGTCATCGAAAGGCCCATGGAGTTGAACTGCGAATGACCATGGCCGATTCAAAACCGCTCACGATTGGTGAGCTTGAAGCGGGCTTTTCGGCCTACTGCCAGGCCCTGCGCCGGCTGGTGGCCGACGAACGCAGCCAGGAACGCATCCAGCGCACCCACTGTTGGCACAATCTGCAGCGTCTGCATGACTGTCTGCCCCAGCGCTACCGCTCACCCCTCGATCTCTATCAGCGTTACCAGCGGGCCCACCAGGCCGGCCTGCCGATTGACCAGTGACCTAGGAGCCAATCGGGATTATCGCCCCATGACCTGCTGGGTTTGCATGCCTGGCTTTGCCGGTATTGGCACGAAACACTGGTCAGATCGTTTCAACTCAGTGAGCTCAGATCAGTGAGTAGAAATGAATGAGTTGAGATCACTGGCCTGACAGTAGTGACCTTTTAGTTCAGGGTTTGAAGCTTGCATAAGGTCACTCTATTCAAGAATTCTTTTGAATCAGCAGGATTAAAGCCTAAAAAACGATTCGTATCTCTGATTGATTGAATCCCAGTATGATTGCTTGTCAAGCCGATCTGAACAGCACTGACAACATCAAAGGGCCAAAGGACCAAGGACCAAAAAACATAGGATCAAGCCCAACAAATCAAGGAAATCGCTGAAGCGGAGAAATGTACCCAGGATGAACAGCAACAGTCCAGCTTTCCAAACCAACAGCCTCGCCGCTACTGCCGCAAGAGTTGGGTTCTGGTGGCGGCGACTACTGGTCTGGGCGGCCGTGCTGGGACTGTCGCTGCTGATCAGTTGGCCTCGAGCGGCCTATGGCGCCACCACAAAGTCCTTGGCTGGTTCGTTATTTGAGGCCCACTGCGCCGGCTGTCATGTCAATGGCGGTAACATCCTGCGCCGCGGCAAAACGCTGAAGTTGGCGGCGCTGGAGCGCAACGGCGTTGGCGGGCCCGAGGCCATTGCCGCGATTGCTGCCGGAGGAATCGGCCAGATGGGCGGCTATGGAGCCGTCCTCGGCGAGGGTGGAGCGGAGCTTGTCGGCGATTGGGTGTGGCAGCAGGCCCTGAACAACTGGGCCGCCGAGAGCCCAAAGGCTTAAAACGCCTGGATCCAGGGGTAGACCTTCAGCTCCGTCCAGATCCCCTCCCGCCAATACACATCGGCGTGGAGAGCGGCTTCCACCTGCGACTGACTGTCGGCCTCGTAGATCCCAAACACATGGCTGCTGCCTTCGGTGGGTCCCAGGGTGACCAGCAGGCCCCTGTCCTTCTGACGCTGAAGGCCTGAGAGATGGTCGTCGCGAAAGGGTGTTCGCTTTTCAACGGCGTTGGGGCAATACGTTCCCCAGAGCACGAATCGGGCCATGGATGCAGGTGTTAGCGGATGGTAGACACCGAAGTTTCAGGGCAACAGCAACGCAATGGCGCCGCTTGAGGCCCGGCCGCAGCCAATTGCAACAGGCACCCGCAACAGGCACCGGCTTAGCTTGATGGCGCTGCACTGTCAGCGCAGACAGGTCAATGGAGGCAGCTCCTTACAAGCGGCCGATACAAAGAGCTCAACGGACACGATGCGATGACCGAGGTCCTGCGCCCTTTAGCGGTCGTTCCAACCGGAGAAACCGTCTGGCTCAGGAGCCTGCCGGAGCAGCCGGCGCTCCAGGCTCGCCTCAGGGCGATGGGCGTGCGTCCAGGTGTTGCCTTGCAGGTGTTACGGCGGGGTTATCCAGGTGGGTTACTGCACCTGCGGGCCGGACTGATGGAGTTCATGTTGCGTCGCCGTGAGGCCGCCCAAATGGACACGGCCTCGCTCCCAGATCCCGCAATCAGCCCAGCCCCAGCAGCCGGCCTGATTGATACAGCAGAGCAGCCATCAGCCAGGCCAGGCCCAACGACCAGCCCAGTGACAACAGAGTGAAACCTTTGCTGCCCGATTCCTTGAGCTGCACCGCCACGGTGGAGAGGCAAGGGGTGTAGAGCAGAGTGAACATCATGAAACTCAGCGCCTGCAAGGGAGTGATTGAAGCGGCGATGGCCTCGCCCAGATTGGCCTGAGACGTGGCATAGATCACCGCCATGGCCCCGAGCAGGATTTCCTTGGCGATGAAGCCGAAAATCAGCGAAATTGTGAGTTGGGGGTTCATGCCGATCGGCCCGAGCAGCGGCTGAAACAGGGTTCCGAGCTGGCCGGCCAGCGACTGTCGGGAAAACGGATCGACACCGAGCGGCAGGTTGTTGAGCAGCCAGATGCCGATGACTCCGAGGAGGATGAAGCGGCGGGTGGTGAAAAAAAAGCGCGTCATCTCCAACCAGGCCCGCTTCAGCATCGCCTCAAGCTGCGGACGGCGGTAAGGGGGCAGCTCAAGCACGAAGGCGTCCCGGCTTGGATACACGCCTTTGAACAGCAGGGCCGTGAGGGTGGCAGCCACGAAACTCATCACGTAAAACCCGAAAATCACCAGACCAGCGGCCCACCACGGCCGGGCAAAGAAGGCCCCCGCGATGAACACAAACACCGCCAGGCGGGCCTGGCAAAGGGAGAAGGGAATCACCAGCATGGTGAGCAGCCGCGCCGAACGATCGCGGATCACCCGGGTGCCCATGATCGCCGGCACGTTGCAACCAAAGCCGAGAATCTGCAGCACGAAGGCACGACCATCAAGGCCCAGGCCGTGCATGAATCCATCCATCAAGAAGGCCGCGCGCGCCAGATAGCCCGAGTCTTCGATCAGGGCGACCATCAAATAAAAGATGAAAATGATCGGCATGAAGCTGATCACCGTGCTCAGCCCAAGCCAGAGGCCTTCCGCCAAGAAGGCCACCACAAAGTCCGGCAGGCCAACGGCAGCCAGGGCCGGAAAGAGGGCGACCTGCTGGATCCAGTCGAAGCCCAGCGCTAAGACCTCCTGAATCGGCACACCGATCGCATAGATCAGCTGGAACATCGCCAGCATCACCGCCAGGAAGGCCAGCAGTCCCGCCACGGGATGCAGCAGGATCCCGTCCAGGCGATCGCTGAGCCGGTCGATCAGGCCCTCAGGCAACTGCACGCAGCGCTCGGCGAGCTGGGCCAGCCGTTGCTCCGGCGCAGCGGGTCCAGCCGGAGCAAGCGGCGCTGGTTCAATCTGCTCGAAGCGGTGGATCTGCTCCAGCAGGGTGTCCATCCCCTGGTTGTGTCTGGCGCTGATCGAGAGCACCGGCAGCTTGAGCTCCTCGCTCAGGCGCTCTTCGTCGACCTGCACCCCAAAGCGGGGGGCCTCATCGCTCATGGTCAAGGCGATCAGCAGAGGCAGGCCGCTGGCCTGCAGTTCCAGGGCGAGCCGCAATTGCGTATTCACCCGGCTGGCATTGACCACCACGATGGCCAGATCCGGTGGGGTCTCCAGCAGGAAGCGCTGCACAACCTGCTCGTCTTCGCTGCCGCCGAGCAGGTCATGGATTCCGGGCAGGTCGATCAAGCTGTAATGGCGACCCTGGCTATCGGCAGGCAGGGAGCCGCGCAGCAGCTCGACGGTGAGGCCTGGCCAATTGGCGACATGGGCCTCGCCGCCGGTGAGCTTGTTGAACAGGGTCGACTTGCCGGTGTTGGGCATGCCCAGCAGGGCCATGCGCACCTCGCCCGTGATGGCCAGAGGGTCCATAGCTCAGACGTTAAGGCGGGTCGTTCGGGTGGAGACGCCATGCTGGAGGCCCGTTTGCCACCCCGCCCTGATGCAGATCACAGCCTGGCAGGCCGCTGAAGCCGGCGCACCTCTGCAACTCACCAACACCGAGCTGTTGCCTCCCGGTCCGGGGGAAGCCCTGTTGGAGGTGTTGCACTGCGGCCTCTGCCACAGCGATGTCTCGATGCTCGACAACGCCTGGGGGGTGAGCACCTTTCCGCTGGTGGCCGGCCACGAGGTGGTGGGGCGGGTCGTCGCCGTTGGCGAGGGCGTTCCCCAGGAGTGGATCGGTGAGCTGCGGGGCCTGGGCTGGATCGCCGGCAGTTGCAACCACTGCACCCTCTGCCTGGGCGGAGATCAAAACCTCTGCGCCGATCTCGAATCCAGCGTGGTGGGCCGCAGCGGCGGCTTTGCCAGCCACGTGAAAGCCCGCCAGGACTGGCTGATTCCGATCCCCGCCGGCGTCGACCCCGCCCTGGCCGGGCCGCTGTTCTGCGGAGGCATCACCGTGTTTGCGCCTCTGATCGACGAGGCGATTTCTCCGACCGCCCATGTGGCCGTGATCGGCATCGGCGGACTCGGCCATCTCGCCCTGCAGTTCGCGGCCGCCTGGGGCTGCCAGGTCACGGCGATCACGACCACGCTCTCGAAGGCAGAAGAGGCCCGCAGCTTCGGTGCCCATGACGTACAGCTGCTGGCTGATCTGGCTTCCACCCCGAATCGCTATGACGTGATCATCAACACCAGCAACCATTCGCTCGATTGGGACGCGGTGATCAACGCCCTGGCGCCCCTGGGCCGCCTGCATCAGCTGGGTGTGGTGACCGAGCCGATCCCCATCCAGGCCTTCGCCCTGATTTCCGGTCGCCGCCAGATCACCGGCAGCCCCACCTCCTCGCCGGCCAGCCTGCGCAAGATGATGGAATTCTGCGCCCGCCACCAGATCGCCCCGATGGTGGAAACCCTGCCGATGGCCGAGATCAACACCGCCATCTCCAGGCTGCGCCGCGGTGATGTGCGTTACCGCTTCGTGCTCACCGCCTGATCCAGCCGAAAGATCAGCACCCTGTTGTTGGCTGGAAGGGCCAGATCTTCCACGGCCGTGAGCCCAAGGGCAGCGGCCTGAACGCTGAGTTCAGCCGCATCACGCACACCCATGGCTGGATCGCGGCTGCGCAGGTGGGCATCAAAGGCGGCGTTGCTGGCGCTGGTGTGGACGCCGCCGCTGAGGAACGGTCCATAGAGCAGCAGCAGTCCGCCTGGATCCAGCACCCTGGCACTACCGGCCAGCAGTTCACTCACCGCTGGCGAGGGCATGATGTGGGCAGTGTTGGCGCTGAACACGGCTTGGAACGGACCTGAAGGCCATTGCTTCGGGTCGGTCACGTCCAAAGGAATCGGCCGCAGCAGCCGGCCCGGCAAAGCCGCACCCCCTTCGAAATCAACGCGACGCTGCAGGCCCGCCAGGTTCTGGCGCTGTTCGCTCGGTTGCCACTGAACGCTGAGCTGGCGGCAGATATGGACGGCATGTTGACCACTGCCGGAGCCCACCTCGAGCACCTTGGCGGCGGCTGGCAGCCATTGGCTCAGCACATCGAGGATCGGCTGCTTGTTGCGTTCGCAGGCTTCTGAGAAGGGCAGATCCTGGTTGAAGCCGAACACGGAGCGGGAGGCGGTCATCGTGGAGTTGGAAATCGGGTTCAGCCGTCCAAGGCGGAGCGGAGCTCGGCGCAGAACCCAGCAGCTGCGACGGCTGGATCGTCGCCAGCAGCGCTCGCTGCTGCCATGCGCTTGACCAGGGCACTGCCGACGATCGCCCCATCAGCCCCCCATTGGCGCACCTGGCGGGCCTGATCGGGGCCGGAGATGCCGAAACCAACGGCCACCGGTGTGGGCCCCAGGGCCTTGAGCTGGCTCACCAACCCGCCCACGCGCTCTTCGAGTTGCTGGCGCACGCCCGTCACCCCGGTGACACTGACCAGATAGGTGAAGCCGCGGCTGGCGGCGGCGATCCTGGCCATGCGGGCAGCTGGCGTTGTGGGGGCCACCAGCAGCACCAGATCGAGCCCTTCGGCGGTGGCGATCGGTGAAAGCCGCTCAGCCTCCTCCAGCGGGAGATCGGGCACCACCAGGCCGGCGGCACCGGCGGCGGCGGCCTGGTGACAGAAGCTTTCCATGCCCAGGTTGAGCAGGGGGTTGGTGTAGGTGAACAGCACCACAGGGATCGTCAGCCGGCCGCGCAGACTGGCCAGCAGCTCCAGCACGGCAGCGGGAGTGGTGCCAGCGGCGAGGGCACGGCCGGCAGCGGCCTGGATCACCGGACCATCCGCAAGCGGATCGCTGTAGGGAATCCCCAGCTCGATCACATCGGCGCCCCGCTCCTGGAGGGCCAGCAGGGTGAGGCCGGTAGTGGCCAGATCGGGGTCACCCGCCACCAGAAACGGCATCAGGGCGCAGCGACCTTGCCCTGCCAGTGCTGCAAAGCGTTGCTGGATCGGGGTTCCTCCAGACGTGCTGAGGCTGGCGGCGGAGGGGGCGGTGCTCATCGGAGGCTCGTCAGGCACGACAGGGAGCGTCTCACAGCTCAGGTTCGTCGTTGAGCTGACCGATCTCGCGCAGCAATTTCTCCTGCTCGCCGGGGCTTAAGGCGTCGAATTCCTTCTGGAGTTGCTCCTCCGTCAAGGCGTCGTAGCCAGCGCGGTACTGACGCCGCTGCTCCATGAAGGACATCTTGCCGGTGACAACACGGAACAGGTAACTGCCCGTCCAGCCGACCACCACCAGGATCAGGACAGCTTCAGCGGCAATACCGGCTGAGACCTCTTCCATCCCAGCGGCCTGAAAACCCCAGTAGCCCACTCCACCGAGGGCAAACACGCCCAGGCCAAGCAGCAGCGATTGACCGCGGGTCATCGGCTCAGGCCTCGCCCTGGCCAGCCATGCGCAGGTTGAGGAAGGGGGAGAACAGGATCAAGCCGGGAAAAAACAGGAAAACCAGCCCATAGATGCCGAGGCGCTCAAGCTTGCCCATCACCGTCCAGCGGGTGTTCATCCACCAGTAAAGGGCCAAAGGCACCACCACCAGATAGGCACCGGCCACGGCCAGATAGGCGCCGATCACCAGCAGGGAGTCGGTACTGAGCGAGCTGAGAAGTCCAAGCAGTGGCATGGAAAAAGAAAGCCCAACCGCTGAAATCTAAGCTGCCTGAGCCGGGGGCATGGCGAAATTGGTAGACGCAGCGGACTTAAAATCCGCAGGCCGCAAGGCTGTGGGGGTTCAAGTCCCCCTGCCCCCATCGCTCAGATCGGTTGCAGCACAAGCGTTTGTCCAAATAGTCTTTCTGGGTGGTCCCAAACGGCCTAGACCCGCTCTAGGAACAAAAACGACCAAAAGAGGGCAAATCAGGAACGGTTTTAGGCAGGGCGATTTGCAGGGCTATCAGGGCCCCAACTTGATTCGCATCAACTGTGATCTCGAGGACCCGGGGAACCCCGTCACACTTTCTGAGCCTGGTCTTCTGAACCGCCACAGCTGATCAGCGGCATGGTTATCCGGAAGCTTTCAAGGGAACGATGTGAAAGAAAACGCCCAGCCAAGAACGTCAAGCTTGAGACTCTTACCAGGAACTCCCTCTCACAGAAACGCTCAGCCCCCCCTGGTCAGGACATGACTCATAAGCCTGGCTAATGATTGTGATCCAATGAGCTGATCGATCCCCTGCCTTCCAGCTTGAAATGTTTCGAAAGTTTGCTGTACATTAATAAAGCTGGTTCTCCGGACCTATTTCCCGCTCTTCGGAGCATCACCCCCCGTCCTTATGACCACCACCGTTCAGCAGCGCCCCGGCGCTTCTGCCTGGAGTCAGTTCTGTGAGTGGGTCACCTCCACCAACAACCGCCTGTATGTCGGTTGGTTCGGTGTGCTGATGATCCCCACCCTGCTGGCTGCCACCATCTGCTTCATCGTGGCCTTCGTGGCCGCGCCCCCTGTCGACATCGACGGCATCCGCGAGCCTGTCGCCGGCTCCTTGATGTACGGCAACAACATCATCTCCGGTGCTGTTGTTCCTTCCAGCAACGCCATCGGCCTGCACTTCTACCCGATCTGGGAAGCCGCCAGCCTCGATGAGTGGCTGTACAACGGCGGTCCCTATCAGCTGGTGATCTTCCACTTCCTGATCGGCATCTTCTGCTACATGGGCCGCGAGTGGGAACTCTCCTACCGCCTCGGCATGCGCCCCTGGATCTGTGTCGCCTACAGCGCCCCTGTGGCGGCTGCCTCGGCTGTCTTCCTGATCTACCCCTTCGGTCAGGGTTCGTTCTCTGATGGCATGCCCCTCGGCATCTCCGGCACCTTCAACTTCATGTTGGTGTTCCAAGCCGAGCACAACATCCTGATGCACCCCTTCCACATGCTGGGTGTGGCTGGTGTCTTCGGCGGCTCCCTGTTCTCGGCCATGCACGGTTCACTCGTCACCAGCTCCTTGGTGCGTGAGACGACCGAAAGCGAGAGCCAGAACTACGGTTACAAGTTCGGCCAAGAGGAAGAGACCTACAACATCGTGGCGGCCCACGGCTACTTCGGTCGTCTGATCTTCCAGTACGCCTCTTTCAACAACAGCCGCAGCCTGCACTTCCTGCTCGCCACCTGGCCGGTTGTGGGCATCTGGTTCACCGCCCTTGGCGTGAGCACGATGGCCTTCAACCTCAACGGTTTCAACTTCAATCAGTCGATCCTCGATGGCCAAGGCCGCGTGATCAACACCTGGGCTGACGTGCTGAACCGTGCCGGTCTGGGCATGGAAGTGATGCACGAGCGCAACGCTCACAACTTCCCGCTTGACCTGGCGTCTGCAGAAGCCACTCCTGTGGCTTTGATCACGCCGTCCATCGGCTGATCGCAGCGGAGCCAACCCTGTTGGCTCCAGCCATGCCTTTCACCTCAAGCCCCCCTCACTGCGAAGGGGGGCTTTTTGTGGGTTGATGGGGTCCTGCCAACAGCAATCCCGCAAGAATGAGTCCCGCGTCGAGATCGTCATTGGTGAAAGAACTCAATGCTGTACGAATTACAAATGACTCCTCCTTGATCGGCTCCGGCAACATCAAGGCACCTGCTGTCTCAGGGCTTGCTCATAGCCAGCACGGAGCCTGACAGGCATCTGGTCGCTGCTGTTGTTTCTTCAACCTGCTGGAGCCTGTCGACCTTATTCTGTTGGCACGATTGGAGCTGGTCCGTGCAGCCGCAAGAGTCAGCGTTGACAAGCCATCCATCTCGGAACAGCTCGCAAGTCGGGCCTAGTCTGATCGATTTGCGTTGCTGCCATGCCCCTGGTTGTTCCCACAGCTCGTCCGTTCGTCCGCCTGGCCCTGGGGTTGGCCGGGTTGGTGGTGGCCTCGACCGGCTTTTGCATCAAGGTGCAAGCGCAGCCGCTGCGGGTGGGTGTGTCCGGCTCAGCCCCCTTCGTGATCCGCGAAGGAGACGTCACCCAGGGAATCAGCATTGACGTCTGGAGGGATTTCGCTTCTTCAGAAGGCTTGCCCTACAAACTGATTCCACAGACATCGACAGCAGCAAGCATCAAGAACGTGGCCAATGGTGAGCTGGATGTGGCGATCGGTCCGATCAGCATCACCTCGGATCGGTTGATGATCGATGGTATCGAATTCACCCAGCCTTATTACATCAGCCATGTCGGCTTGCTGGTTTCGGAACGATCGCCGGGCCTCTGGCGGAGGCTGCGCCCGTTTTTCGGCTGGGCGGCTCTGTCTTCGGCGGGTGTGCTGCTGATCTGCTTGTTCGTGGTGGGGAATCTGATCTGGCTGACTGAACATCGCAAAAATCCAGAGCATTTTCCGCGCCATTACATCCGTGGGATCGGCAACGGCATGTGGTTTGCCCTCGTCACACTGACCACCGTCGGATACGGCGACCGCGCTCCGGTAACCGGCATTGGTCGTTGGATTTCGGGTGTGTGGATGGTGGTGTCGTTGATCGCCGTTTCTTCGATCACGGCTGGCTTGGCCTCGGCCTTCACGATCTCCCTGGCGCAGCTGGGTGGCGAGCCCCTCTCCGAACCTGCCGACCTGCGTGGTGTGCCGATCGCTGCGGTGCGTGGCACCACGAGCGTGAAATGGGGCAACCATTACGAAGCAAGGCTCACCCAGACCGACTCCCTGGAGGACGCCATTGCCCTGCTGGAGGCAGAAGGGGTGCAGGGCGTGATTTTCGATCGCCCGGCGTTGAAATATCACCTGCTCCAGAATCCCGGAGCTCGGCAGAAACTGGCCCCCTTCAGCCTGGCGACCGAACCCTATGGGATCGTGATCCAAAGCGGCAGCGCCCTGGAGCGCCCACTGGACGTGGCCCTGGTCAGGATGCAGCGCCAAGGCCTCACCGGTGAGATCGCCGATCGCTGGATCGAGTCCATACCCAGCCAAAGAGAGCCGATCGAGGGGTCTTGATCGCGGGCCTCTGAGCCGTGGGCCATGACCCTGCCTTCACGTCTACCCCGCTCCCTGGTGCTCGGCTTCGTCTTTCCGGTGATCGTGCTGAACCTATGGGTCTTCAGTGGGCTTTACCGCGCCTTCGAAGGTGTTGTTTCTACCTTCATCCTGGCGGGGGTGATCGCCTTGATTCTGAACATTCCGGTTCGATTGCTACAGAAACGCCTGGGCTTCAAGCGCAGCTGGGCGATCGCAGCGATGTTCCTGCTCTTCAGCGTAGGGGTGATTCTCGCCAGCGCCACGCTGGTGCCCATGCTGGTGATTGCTTTCTTTCGATTGGTCCAGAGGTTGCCGGAGTGGATTGATTCCAGCGGTGGCGAATTAGTGGATCTGAGCGGCAGGGCCAACGCGGTTGGCCTCCCTTTTGACTCCGCCACGATCATCGATGGGGTGGCCAACAACATCAAAGAGCAGCTTGAAAGTGTGTTGCTCGGGATTCCAAGTTTCGTCTCCGGTTCTCTAGGCGGGTTCTTCAGCATCTTCTTCCTGTTTGTGCTCACCGTCTTCTTCCTGATCTATGGCGGTGAGCTGGTCCACAATTGTTTGGTGTCCTGGTTACCGGCGACCGTGGCCTCCATGTTCTCGGCGTGCTCCGGCGTAACTTCAACAGCTACATCTTCAACCAGCTGGTGCTGGCGGTGGTGCTGATCACGGCATTGACGCCCGCTTTGATGCTGTTGGGGGCACCGTACCCAATCCTCTCAGGTTTTGCCATCGGCCTGATGGGCTTCATTCCCTTTGGCGCCATCCTTGGCATTCTGGTCGTGAGCATCCTGTTCATGTTCAAGAGTTTCTGGCTTGGGCTGCGCGTGTTCAGCGTGCTGATTCTCGTTGACCATGTGATCGAAAATATCCTGCCGCCGCGGCTTCTTGGCAAGCTCAACGGACTCAATCCGATCGTGATTTTGTTCTCGGTGATGGTGGGGGCGACATTGGCTGATTTCTACGGTGTGATCACGGCCGTACCGATTGCGGCCACCATCAAGGCATTGTTTCTGGTTCCAACTCCGCTTGCTGCTACTGGCTCTGGTACTAATCCAGACATTCCAGCGGATGGCATGGAGATGGGTGCCAGCAGCTAGGGGGCTTATGGGGACGTGATACAAACGTCAATGACCTGAGCAGGTTCCCGCACCAGGTATGAGGTGGCACGAAGAACCTGCTTGCCGAAGCTATTGGGATGCTCTCAAAAAATACGCATTCAGAACGGGTAGCGCAAGATCGCCGCAAGCTTCGCCTCACCGGGGATGTCGCTTTTGCGCACACCCATGACTTTGGCGCCTGTGACTAGGGCGCGGCTGGCAATCTCATCGACAAGTCCGTAGCTCTTGGCACTGGGGCCATCGGCAAAAGTCACAGCTCCATCGTCGTCGACGGTGCCGGGGGTGACATCGTCAATGTCAATCAATAGCAATTGAATGGCGCCGTAGGTGGCCGCGCGGGCCACCTGGACTAGATCGGATGTGGTCCGACTCTGGCTGGTGCGCAGCGCGTAAAGGGAATGGATCTCAGCAAGCTCATCTCTGAACAGTTCATCAAGGATGGAGCGTGCGTTTGAGGCCAATTCGGCATCGCTCTGCGTTTCAGGATTGTGCTGGATTGCCGTGCGAGCCAGGTGCGGATACGACTGCAGTTCGCGGTAGATCGATTGCATCGGCTCTGCCGCTGCCAGAATCAATGGGGTTTCCTTGCCTACCAGCAGCACCCTCAGTGCCTGATCGATCTTGCGTGCATATTGAACTTGGTGCACTTTCATGCCTTCTGAGCCCTGAAGGCGGCCGCTGGGTGAACGGTCTTTGATCGACGTCTTTCGGGCTGAGCTGGCCACATCCTTCGGCATGCCGTCCAAGTTCAGCTCAACGGCCGGCAGGTCGGAGGAGACCCCGACCAGGCGCACGCTGTTCTGTGCCAGAGCAAGCACGTAGGCCGACTGATTCACTGTGACCGTGCGCAGCAGAGGCTGAACGTGAAAACGGTCGCTGACCTCCACGGCGGGCTTGAGGTGGTTGGGCAAGCGGAAGCTGCGCAGGCCTTCTGGCGACACGAAGACGGCAAGGCTGTTGGCCTGAACCTCCCAGAAATCATCGTCATCGATCAGATCGTGGAGCAGCTCCTCAATGGCGAGTACTTCACGCTTGTCGTGGCTGGCGAGCTGCTCAACGGCCTGCTCAGTCAGGTTTTTCAAGACGATTCGGTCGCCCTGGGCCGCCTGGGTCAGCGGTGTGGTCGGCAGGACCAAGCTGACCCGTGCTGGGCCGTGATTGAGCATCAGCGCTTCGATTTCGGCACGCGTAGGAATGTCAACATGCAGCATGAAAAAAGGCGCCTGAGCGTTCTTTTACGAATCTACAGGGTAGCGATTGTTAAAAGAAACAAAAGATTGACAGTTGAAAGCACAGAGAATCCGAGTAGCCGTCGAATTCGCACTCAATTGATGATCTCCAGCCATTTTCTCAAGGTGACTGGTTGTACGGCAGCGTGCTCTCCTTGCTGTCAGTCGGACGATTGGCTCCTCACGCCAGGTTGGTCATCACACCATCGCCAGTTCATGGCTGAGGGCCTGGGAGAGGCACAACCGCCTGCTATCTCCCGCAGCTTCCACAGCTACGCCGATCGTGCTGCCTTCAAGGAAGCGACCGGCCAGGATCGCTTTGGCGATGGGTGTTTCCAGCTCCCGTTGAATCGCACGCTTCAAGGGACGGGCCCCATACACCGGGTCATATCCGGCGGCAGCGATCCAGTCGAGTGCTTCGGTGCTCAGCTCAAGGCCCAGCTTGCGCCCTTCGAGGCGCTGACGCAGACGTTCCACCTGCAGCACAACGATCTGGCGCAGTTCATCGGCGCGCAGGCTGTGGAAGATGATCGATTCATCCAGGCGGTTGAGGAACTCCGGCCGGAAGTGAGCGCGCAGGGCCTCGTTCACTCGCTTCTCCATCTCGCCATGGCGGGCCGGATCACCGGCCAGATCCAGAATCGAGGCACTGCCGATGTTGCTGGTGAGGATCAGCACCGTGTTGGTGAAATCCACCGTGCGGCCCTGGCCGTCGGTGACGCGACCGTCATCGAGTACCTGGAGCAGCACGTTGAACACATCGGGATGGGCCTTTTCCACCTCATCGAACAGGATCACCGCATAGGGCCGGCGGCGCACGGCTTCGGTGAGCTGGCCACCCTCTTCGTAACCCACATAGCCGGGAGGGGCGCCGATCAGGCGGCTCACAGCGTGCTTCTCCATGTATTCGCTCATGTCGATGCGCACCATGGCGTCGTCGCTGTCGAACATCTGGGCGGCCAGGGCTTTGCAGAGTTCCGTCTTGCCCACGCCCGTGGGTCCAAGAAACAGGAACGAAGCGATCGGCCGATTCGGATCTGATAACCCGGCGCGGGAGCGCTGAATCGCATCTGCCACCGCCGTGACCGCCTGCTGCTGGCCGATCACCCGGTTGTGCAGCTCCGCTTCGAGATGCAGCAGCTTCTCCATTTCGCTCTGCACCAAGCGGGCCACCGGGATGCCGGTCCACTTGGCGATCACCTCGGCGATGTCGTCCTGGGTGACCTCCTCACGCAACAGGTTCTTTTCGCCGGTTTCGGCGTTGAGGGCCGCCTCCTTGGCCGCGAGCTTCTTGTTGAGGTCGGCCAGGGTGCCGTACTCCAGCTGGGCGGCCCGGTTGAGGTCGTAGCTGCGCTTGGCCTGTTCCACCTGCAACTGCACCTGCTCGATCTCTTCCTTGAGGCCGGAGAGGGCATCGATGGCGCCCTTCTCCTTCTGCCACTGGGCATTGAGGCCGCTCTGCTGTTCGCCCAGCTCCGCCAGTTCCCGCTCGATCCGCTCCAGCCGCTCCTTGCTGCCCGGGTCCGATTCGCGGCCCAAAGAGAGCTTCTCCATCTCCAGCTGCAGGATCTTGCGATCGATCTCATCGATCTCCTCGGGCTTGGAGGTGATCTCCATCTTCAATCGGGCCGCTGATTCATCCATCAGGTCGATCGCCTTATCCGGCAAGAAGCGATCGGCGATGTAGCGGCTGGAGAGCACGGCCGCTGCCACCAGCGCGTTATCGGCGATGCGTACGCCGTGGTGGACCTCATAGCGCTCCTTGAGGCCACGCAGGATCGAGATCGTGTCTTCCACCGTGGGCTGATCCACGAACACCTGCTGGAAGCGGCGTTCCAGGGCCGGATCCTTCTCGATGTGCTGGCGGTGCTCATCGAGGGTGGTAGCACCGATGCAACGCAGCTCACCGCGGGCCAGCATCGGCTTGAGCAGGTTGCTGGCGTCCATCGAGCCCCCGGCGGCACCAGCACCCACCACGGTGTGGATCTCATCGATGAACAGCACGATCTGGCCTTCGCTGGAGGTCACCTCCTTGAGCACGGCCTTGAGCCGCTCCTCGAATTCACCGCGGTATTTCGCGCCGGCAATCAGGGCGCCCATGTCGAGCGAGATCAACTGGCGGTTCTGCAGGGCCGAGGGCACATCACCGTTGACGATGCGTTGGGCCAACCCCTCCACGATCGCGGTTTTGCCCACACCCGGTTCACCGATCAGCACCGGGTTGTTCTTGGTGCGGCGGCTGAGGATCTGGATGGTGCGCCGGATTTCCTCATCGCGGCCGATCACCGGATCGAGCTTGCCCTCGCGCGCCGCCTTGGTGAGATCACGGCCGTATTTCTCCAGGGATTCGTAGGTGCCCTCGGGGTTCTGATCGGTCACCGTCTGGCTGCCTCGCACCGCATCGATCGCCTCCCGTAGTTTCGCCGCATCGATGCCGCACTGCGAGAGCAGCTGGCGCCCGCAACGCCCATCGCCTGCCAGGGCCAACAGCAGGTGCTCAATCGAAAGGAAGCTGTCTGTGAACTCCTTCTTGAACACCTCAGCCTGATCGAGCAGGGCGTTGAGCGCCTTGCCCAGAAAAACAGACTCAGGCGCCGCACCCAGGCTGGGCTGCGTGCTGATGAACGTTTCCACCTTCTGGGCCAGCACGGCGGGATCCACCCCCGACTTCTCGAGAATGCGCGTGGCCAGGCCAGGCTCTGCCAAGAGGGCCGCGAAGAGATGTTCGGTTTCGAGTTGTTGGTGGCGGCGCTGCTGGGCCAGCTGTTGGGCGGCGACGATCGCGCCCCAGGCCTTCTCGGTGAACTGCTCGGCGGTGGGTTGCATTTGACCTCCTGACGTTGTTTCTGTGTAGGAAAACCGTATGCCGGATCCCCTGGCTCCACAGGGTGGGTGGCCCGAAACAAATAGCGAATCATCCGAACCGAGCGGCAGAGCACTCTTTTATGTTTTTCTACTGACCACTGAATAGAATCCGTGATGCCTCGCTCCCTCTTCACGCTTTTGCGCCCCGCTTCAGCCACGGCCCTGCCCTGGCTCGCTCTGCTCCTAGGCGGGGTGCTGCTGACGTCAGGGGCGCAGGCTGCCACCTGCAGCAAGCTGAACGCCGTGGGTGGCGGCACCAGCGTCAGCAAGTCGATCCAGCTCGACGGTCCCCTGGTGTTCCCCTTCGGACGCACCAACTTCAACACCGACTTCGCGGTGACCAGGCCTTACAACAGCTACCGGCTCAATTTCAAATCCACCTCCACCAAGGCGGGCCCCTTTCCGATCCAGGCCTATCTGAAATTCAGCGATGGCACCAACCTTCAGGTGGTGAATGAAACCTTCGACGCCCAGCCCGGGGAGTTCAAGCAATTCGGCCCGGTGCTGCCCCCCGCCAACAAGCTCGTCAGCCAGGTGAACATGAAAGTGGGCAGTGGCTACAACGCCAACGCCACCGGCTTCAGCTACACCATCTCCGTCTACGGCTGCCGTTGACCCAGACCCTGAAGCTGCGTCACCAGCCAGGCTGGCTGCTTGATGCCGACGCCACCCTGAAAGGCTTGCAAGCGGAGGTGCCCTGGCAGCAGGACTCGATTCAGATCTTCGGGCAGCGGCGGCTTCTGCCCCGGCTCACCTGCTGGATGGCCGATCCTGGTTTTGCTTACACCTACAGCGGTGAACAGCAGATCGCCCAGCCCTGGATCCCCCGCGTTCTGGATTTGCGGTGCGCTGCTAACGCGTTCGCTGGTTGTGCTTTCAACTCGGTGCTGATCAATCTCTACCGGGACGGGGACGACCGGATGGGCTGGCATGCCGACGATGAACCTGAACTCGACCCCAGCGCGCCGATCGCTTCATTGAGCCTGGGGGCAACCCGCAGTTTTCGCTTCAAACCCAAAGGGCGAGGCCCGGACAGCCGTGAGCGTCACTGCCTGGAGCTTGGCCATGGCGATCTGCTGCTGATGGATCCACCCACCCAGCAACATTGGCTGCATGAACTGCCCCGCCGCCGCCGGGTGAGCCAGCCGCGCCTCAACCTCACCTTTCGGCTGCTGCGCCCCAGCTGAACCCTTGCCACCCTTCCATCAGAGCTCAATGCCACGGGTCTGTGGGGGACACAATTGACGCGGGCAGCCATCGGCGCCGTAGATGGCATCCGAAGGCGACAGACACCCGCCGGCATTCTTGCGGGCAACCTGGGCAGGGAGCAGCCGCTTTGGTTGGAAAACCGCATCCTGCCGGGGTACCAGCAGGGGACAGCCATCAGCAGAGAAGGTCTGAGCCTGGGGGGAGGGGGTGGTGGCGGCGACCAAGGGCAGAAGCAGCAACAGGGCGCGAATGATCATGATGGGCGCGTCGATCTACGGACATTCAAGGATGGAGAGCGAGAGTCACGGGGACCTGTTGGCCCGGCTGGTGGCGGAGTCACGCAGCTTCGAGTCCAGCAGCAGGGATGCCGAAAGGAACTGCTGGCTGGTGGTTCACCGCCATGCCCATGGCGTGCTCCCCAGTGAGTACGACATCCGCGAGATCCCCGAAGATCTCTACCTTGAGGTGCTCGCCCTCCACCGCCAGCAAGCGTGAGCTGGCTGGCTCAGCGGCACAAAAAAGCCCGCCAAAGGCGGGCGTGATTTCGAGGATCCAATCAGTTCAGATCGAAACAGATCAGGTCCAGCCCTTGGCCGCCATTTCTTCGACATAGGCCGAGACATCGGCAATGTCGGCTTCGGTAAGCCGACCGAGGAAGGCGGGCATGGCGTTCTTGCCCTTGGTGACCTGGGCGGCGATGGCTGCCTCATGATCAGTGCTGTAATCAGCCAGGTAAGCCTCCAGAGCTCCCTGCTTCAAGGTGCGCTCGGCATTCACCACATTGCCGCCTCCCATGTGGCAGGCCGCGCAATTGGCGGAGAAGAGCTGGCCACCATGGGCGCTATCCGCAGCAAAGCTTGGGGCTGCACCGAAGAGGAGGGCAAGACAGAGAGCGAAAAAGCTGATCAGGCGACGCATGGAAAAATCCGGGCAACGATACAAAAATAGGCCGGCAGTTGGGCCCTAAGCCAGCCTGCCGGCCACGATCGAAACAATCCTGTGATCACCGGCTTCGCTGCTCAGCTTCGAGGCTGATCAAGAAGGCAGAGACCCGCTTCACTCCACAATCACCTTGCCCACCATGCCGGCACCCCGGTGGGGTTCGCACCAGTAGTTGAAGGTGCCCACTTCACTGAAGGTTTCTTCCCAGGATTCGCCCGGGTTGAAGGCCAAGGCCGAGTGGCTCAGCTCTTCGTGGCCGTCGAACACGGCGTTATGGGGGGCCAGCTTGTTGTTGACAAAGCGGACGGTGTCGCCTTTGGCGATGGTCAGGCTGCTGGGCTCAAAAGCGAGCATGCCCGAGTCTGTGCCCAACTTCACTTCCACGGTGGCGGCATCGGCGGGCAGGGCCAGCAAAAGACCGCTGATCAGGGCAAAACAGAAGGCGAACAGGGACGCAAACAGGCTGGAGCGCATGGCAAATCCAAGAGGTTTGCCAATACTAGGAAATGAACACCCCTTCAGGGCCATGGTTTCAAGGTGAAGGTGGCTTACTGACGGGCCAGCCCTGCGGTCTCAAAGGCCAGCTCCAAGCTGGGAGCCAGGCTGACAAGCCCGAAGCGCTCCGGTGGGCTGATCGGCTCATGCACGAAGTGGCGCTGGCGGATGCTGAAGCGATCCCAGGCGTTCACCTCGATCGGCAGCACCTTGATCAGGGCTTCGATCAACCAGCCGCTGAGCTGCAGGCCAAACGGGGGGCGGGACATCCCGCGCCAGCGGCAGAGCCGACTGACGGTGTCGTCCACGGTGACCGCCGGCTGGCCGAGCACCAGGCGCCGCAACGGCCCCTGCCCCGGCTCCGGGTTGGGTTGGTGGGGCTGCAGGGTCAGATTCACGCAGATCCGGGCGATGTCCTCGGCGTGGATGAAGTGGAAGCTGGCCTCAGCCCGCAGCCAGCGGGCCAGCCACAACCAGCGCACCACCTCGTTGAGCCCGGCGGTGAGGTAGCTGGTGGGCAGGCTGCTGCCCGGTTGCACCGATCCACCGAACACGAGTGTTGGAAACACCGCCACGATCCGCTCAGCGAGGGGATGGGTCTCGAGCTGCTGCAGGCAGAGGGCCTTGGTCTGGATGTATTCGGTGCCGTAGGCCGCCGCTTCCGGCAGCAGGTTGAGATCGCGGTCGAGGATGCTGGCGGTGGAGAAGTAGATCACCTGCTCCAACCTGGCCGGGTCGGTGCGCCCCAGCAACTCCTTGACGGCCAGCACGTTCACCTGATGGGCACGCTCGGGATCACCCCAGGCCGTGGCCGTGTGGATCAGCCGCTGGGCCGAGGCAATCGCGGCGGCGTGGGGCTCCTGGTCGCGCAGATCACCCACCAGCAGGGTGATGCGGGGATCGTGGCGAGGAACGGCGGTGAGCTTGGCAGGGTCGCGCAGCCACAGCAGCAGCTCCACATCGGATTCGCGGTACAACTGCTGGGCGATCGCCTGACCGACGCAGCCACTGGCGCCGGTGATCAGAACCTTGGCCGGAGCGCTCAACCAGCGGCTCCGATCAATTCATTCACCGTTTTGCCGGCTTCAAAGAACACCCGGGCATTCTCTTCCGGGGTGCCCGGCAGGATGCCGTGGCCGAGGTTGAGGATGTGGCGCCGGCCCCTGGCCTTGAGCACCGTGTCGACCACCCGGGCCCGGATCGCCTCGGGGGTGCCAAACAACAGCCCCGGATCCACATTGCCCTGCACACCGAGGTGTTCCGGCAGGCGGGCAAGGCCATCGGCCATGTCCACGGTCCAATCCAACGAGATGAAATCGACCCCGGTGTTAGCCATGCGCTCCAGCACCCCGGCACTGCCAGAGATATAGAGAATCAGGGGGGTGTCGGGGTGGGTGGCCTTCACCTGATCCACCACCCGTTTCTGGTAGGGGGCGGCGAAGACGTCGTAATCGAGGGGGCTGAGCTGGCCTGCCCAGGAGTCGAACAGTTGCACCACCTGGGCGCCGCTGTCGATCTGGTAGCGCACATAGGTGGCGATCGCATCGGCCAGATGGCCCAGCAACTGGTGCAGCAGGGCAGGCTCCTGGAAAGCCATCGCCTTGATCACCGCATAATTCTTGCTGCTTTTGCCTTCCACCGCATAGGCGGCCAGGGTCCAGGGGGCTCCGACGAAGCCGAGCACGGCCGCCTGGTGGCCCACGCTCTGGCGCAGCCTCCCGAACACCTCACCCACGAACGGCAGTGCCTCGGCCGGGTTCAGCGCCCGCAGGGCCTCCACCTGGGCCCGGCTGCGGATCGGCGGATCGATGATCGGCCCCTTGCTTTCAACGATGTCGAAGTCAATGCCGAGGCCCGGCAGGGGCGTGAGGATGTCGGAGAAAAGGATCACCCCATCGGGCGCAAAAGCCCGGAACGGTTGCATCGAGATCTCGTAGGAGAGATCGGCGTTTTCAGAGCGCTCGCGGAAGCCGGGGTGGCGATCACGCAGCTCGCGATACACCTTCATATAACGGCCGGCCTGGCGCATCATCCACACTGGCGGCCTCTCCACCTGCTCACCTCGGGCGGCGCGCAGCAACAGGGGAAGGGGTTCGGCCATGGGGGATATCGGAGGCGGGGTCAGAAGCGAAGCCAGGGGCGAACCTACCCGACCAGTAGACCGCCATCAGCGGCTTCGTCACACAGGACCTCGCTGCGCTCCGCATCCCTGCGGAACACCAGCACACTCAGCGGCGGCAGACAGAGATCGAGCGAATGGCTGTAGCCGTGCATGGCGGCGGCGTCGCTGAACTTGCCACCGAGATTGCCGAGGTTGCTGCCGCCGTATCGGCTGCCGTCGGTGTTGAACACTTCGGCATAGAAGCCCTCCAGCGGAACACCGATGCGGTAATGGTCGTGCGCCTGGGGCAGGAAGTTGGCCACCACCACCAACCAGCTGTCGTCGCCGCTCACCCGGCGCATGAAGCTGATCACCGAATGGCGGCTGTCGCTGCAGTCAATCCACTGGAAGCCGAACTGAACAAAGTCGTCGCGCCAGAGGGCCGGCTCGGCCCGGTAGAAGCTGTTGAGGTCATCGACCAGGTTCAACAGGCCCTGATGGGGATCGAACTGGAGCAGATTCCATTCAAGATCCCCCCAGACATTCCATTCGGCCCGCTGACCGAACTCCATACCCATGAAGATGGTTTTCTTGCCGGGATGGGTCCACATGAAGGCCAGCAGGGCGCGCACATTGGCGAACTTCTGCCAGTCATCGCCGGGCATCTTGTTGAGCAAATTGCTCTTGCCATGCACCACTTCATCGTGGCTGAGGGCCAGCATGAAGTTCTCGGTGTAGTGATACCAGATCGAGAAACTGATGTTGTTCTGGTGGAACTGACGCATCCACGGATCAAGCTCGAAATAATCGAGCATGTCGTGCATCCAGCCCATGTTCCACTTCAGGTTGAATCCCAGGCCGCCCAGGTGGGTGGGCTGGGTCACCATCGGCCAGGTGGTGGATTCTTCGGCGATCGACAACGCTCCGGGGAAGTGCTGAAACAGCACGGTGTTGGCCTGCTGCAGGAAGGTCACGGCTTCGAGATTCTCGCGGCCGCCCTCGTCATTGGCCAGCCACTCGCCATCGGGCCTGAGGTAATCCCGATAGAGCATCGAGGCCACCGCATCCACTCGGATGCCATCGATATGAAACTCCTCAAACCAGTAGATCAAATTGGCCACAAGGAAGTTGCGGACCTCATTGCGGCTGTAATTGAAAATCAAGGTGCCCCATTCCTTGTGCTCACCGATGCGGGGATCGGCATGCTCATAGAGATGGCAGCCATCGAAGAAGGCCAGGCCATGGCTGTCCTTGGGGAAATGGCCTGGAACCCAGTCGAGCAACAGGCCAAGGCCCACCGCATGGCAGCGGTTCACGAAGGCCCGGAATTCGTCGGGGCTGCCGAAGCGGCTGGTGGGGGCATAAAAGCCGGCCACCTGATAGCCCCAGGAGCCATCGAAGGGATGCTCGGCGATCGGCAGCAGCTCAATGTGGGTGAAGCCGCGTGCCACCACGTAGGGAATCAGCCGATCGGCCAGCTCGGCGTAGGTGAGCAGGCGAGCACCGGGCTTGAGATCGGCGGCGGCCACCGGTTGCCTCGGCGTGCCATCGGCCTCCAGGAAAGGCTCGTCGATGGAGCCATGCATCCAGCTGCCTAAGTGCAGTTCATAGACGCTGATCGGTTGATCGAGTGGATCACGGCTGTCCCGCTGTTCAACCCAGGCCTGATCGCTCCAGCGGAAATTGTCCAGCTGGGACACCACCGAGCCCGTCTGGGGCCGTATTTCATGCTGAAAACCATAGGGGTCGGCTTTCTGGTAGCAGTGCCCCTCGGGGCTGCGCACTTCGTATTTGTAGACGGTGCCCACCGCCAAGCCGGGAATGAACAGCTCCCAGATGCCGCCCAGCCGTTGTTGCATCGGATGGTGCCGGCCATCCCAGTTGTTGAAATCACCGAGCAGCGCCACGCTGCGCGCGTTGGGTGCCCAGAGGGCGAACTGAACCCCGGGCACACCACTGCGCTCGCAGGGGTGGGCACCAAGACGCCGCCAGATGTGGTGGTGGTTGCCTTCGGCGAACAGGTGGCGATCCAGTTCACCCAACCACTCCTGGCGGAAGGCCCAGGGATCGTGCTGGATGTGGGTGATGCCTGCCCGACTTACCTCCAGCTGGTAGGTGCAGCCAGGATCGCTGTCGAACTCTGCTTCAAACAACCAGGGGTGGTGGGGCGTGGCCGTGGCGTGGCTGTGGCCGTCGAGCAACAGGGCCACGGACTGGGCTTCCGGCATCCAGGCCCTCACCACCCAGCCATCGCCCAGGGGTTGGGGGCCGAGCACCGCGAACGGATGGTCGTCCCGGCACTCCCCCAGCCGTTGTCCTGCTTCAGCGATCCCGTCGAGGCTGGCGGGGAACATGGAGGGCAGGCATCCGAAAATCAACCCTAGACGGCAAGCAGATCCCTCCAGCCGCTTTGGTTTGGAGTCGAAGTTCTGGTGTGATCAGGAGCCGGCAGCCACACCAGGTGTCCTGATTTCTTCAGGAAAATCAACGCCGATGATGTGACCACTGGGATCAAGGATCACGAACAGGTTGTCGGTGAGTTGGCTGAACTGGGTGGTGACGAGCACCAGTTGCTGTTCGCCGCCTTCACTGGACACCACCGTGCCGCGAATCCGCTGAAAGCTGCCGGTGAGTTTCTCCAGATCCTTCCAGCGGTTGAGCAGATCCTGGGGGCTGATCTCGGTCTGCATGAAGCTGGAGAGCAGGGCGCGGGCCTCGATCAGTTTTCCTTCACTGAGTGCGGTCACGAAATTGGAGGCCACCTTCTCGATCGGCGTGTCCTCCAGAGACGTTTCCCAACCCAGCAGCCGGCCCTGCTCATCGAGCACCAGGATCAGCGGTTGGGACCCTTTGGCGGTGACCAGCACAGCTTCAACCGTGCTGTCGTCGGCGCCGGTGAGCACCTCTTTGATGCGAATACTGAGAATGGGATCGCGCTGCTTGAGGCGTTTCTTCACGCGCTCCAGCGTGGTCGACCGTTGCAGATCCGGTGAGAGCAGGTCGTAGATCGCCTGGCTGTCTTCGCGGCGCAATCCCTGGATGATCGTCTCCGCTGAGCTGCGGGCCTGGGCTGCCGTCTGGCCCGCACTGGCCGGGATAGCCGGGAACACAGCACCAAAAGCCAACGCCATGGCCAGCAGGGGGGCACGCAGAGTCACAGTTGGTCGACGAACGATCAGCCCAGTTTGGCCGATCCGATCGGCTGCAGCCACAGCTTCGCCTCGGAGAGCATCAACTGAAGGGTGATCACCCGGTGCGCGGGGCCCACCGGCCCGGGCAGCTGATCCGGATTACCGCTGATAACGGCGATCTGGGGCCAGGCGGCACCAGCCAGGGACAGCCGCAGGCGCTCGCCGCTGGCAAGGCTGGCCCGCAACGGCTGGAAGACCAGCACGCGGCGTTGTCGGCGCTGGGCCTCAGGGCCGGGGAAACGGGCCACCGCCGTGCTGATCTGCCACACCTGGCGACCGCCCGCGCGCACGATCGACAGGGCCGCACAGAGATCGAAACCGGGCTGGTCGGCTGCCACTTCCAACTCCAGCCGGGGGCGCCCCTGCAGAGTCAGCCCGGTTTCAAAAGTCCCGCTGCTGAAGCAGGCCACATCGCCGCGGCGGTCCAGATCGGCGCGCTCGGCAGGTCCGGCATCGAGGCCCAGGTGTCCGCCACGGCCTGGCACGGGGCGCCAAGGGTCATGGACCAGCCAGATGTTGCCGCCCGCTCCCCCTTCCCCCGGCCGCAACAGGCGCCCTTCATCGCCATCGATGCAGGCCAGACCCTGACTGCCCAGGCGCCAGGGCGCCATGCCCTCTGCCGCGATCTCTGGATGCAGCGCTTCGGCCTGCTGGGCCCAGTTGGCGGTTGTCAGATCGGCAAACCGCTCACGGGCCAACGGGTGTGGCGGCGGCCGATCGCGCAGGTGGTGGTCGAAGAAGGCCAGCTGCAAGCGATCGAGGCCGCCGTTCCAATCAAGATGGGTCCAGGCCCCGATCCGCAGCAGGGGGTCACCGCCGGCGCGGAGGCTGCGGTCCTGCAGATCGAAAATCCCTTCGAGCTGGGCATCCCACCAGCCCCCGAGCAACAGCATCGGTTGACGCAACAGCGTCTCGGAGGGGTCATGCACGGTCCAACCGTCAGCATGGCCGGGATCGAGGCGGAACCAGCCCAAGCCCATGCCGCCTGGGTCATGCCGCTCCAGCAGGGCCAGGCCGTCCTCAAGGAAGGCGCCGCTGCGCAGGCTGTGGCGGATCGCCTGCCATGCCATCTCCTCACCGCGGCGGCGCACGGTTTCGGCCGTCAGCTGCAGGGCCCAGGCCAGGCCAAGCGCCCAACGATGGGCGCCGCCGTCGCTGGCCCAGTGCAGCCGTTCATCGAGGCCAGCCATCGCCGGGACCAGGCAATCGGGCCGGATCGTTGGGTCGTCACACAGGAGCTGGGTGAGGCCTTGGTAGGAGAAGCCATAGCAGCCAAGTCGGCCATTGGATCCAGGCAGGCTGCGGGCCCAGGCCAGGGCGGTGGCCCCATCGCCTGCCTCCTGGGCGAAACCGGCAAAGCTGCCGTCCGAGTCGCCACGCCCGCGCACGTCCTGCACGGCAACCAGATAGCCCTGACTGGCATACCAGGTGGGGTGGGCGCTGGTCACCGTTGAGGCGATCGCCCGGTGGTAGGGCTGCCGCACCAGCAGCACCGGCCAAAGGCCGCCCACGGCCGGCTTCCAGATGCGGGTGGCCAGCTTCACCCCATCGGGGCAGGGCATCCAGGCATCGAACGACTCCACCGAAAGGGGGGGAGGCACTCAGCGAACGTCGGGGCAGTGCAGGCCAACCACGTAGGTGATGACAATTTCAGCGTCGGAGGGGCTGATGCCCTGACGGCGGGCCACCATGGCGATCGCCTGGGGGGAGGAGGAACGCACCCCCTGGCTGTTGAGCTTGCGAAATTCGGCGCAGAGACTTTTGGCTACCTGTGGATTCTGCTTGACGGACTCCAGCAAGGCAGAGGCCGCGATCGCCGAGCTGCCGCTGAACGCCGTGGCGAGGCCAAGAACAACGGCCAGGCCGAGGCGGAGCGATCGCAGAGGGAAAGAATCGAGGAACACAGACGATCCACCGCAAAGGGGATACCCATCCATTTCAGGCGTACCCCAGGCTTTACGGCCCCGGTTCGGGTCAGTTTGGCGAGCGACCGGTGCTGCGCCGGGCCGCACTGATCCATTGGCGCACTGTCGTTGCGCTGACCATCGGCAGGGTGGTGCCGGTCAAGGAGCGTTGCAGCCGGCCGAGTTGGACCACCAATTGTTGGGGGGAGGCCTGGGCCAGGCCATCGGCAGTGGCGATGCCGGCATAGAGCAACAGGGCCGCATCCGGCGGCGCCAGGCCGATCGCCACGATCAGCTGGGCCTGGCCGCGCAGCTTGATCAGCCGCTGCTCTGAGGCGCCATTGCGGGCCAACCGACGCAGCTCAGCGTCGCTCAGCTGGGCCAGGGACTGCCAATCAAGGTGCCCTGAGAGCTCAAGCTGGCGTTGCTCAGCCTGGAAGTGAAGCGGCAGTGTGCCGATGGCGGTTGGCGTCAAGGCTGCAGCAGGGCCACCTCGCCCCGGTTGTTGCGGGTGGCTTCGGCCAACACCACCGGCCGGCTGAGACCCGGGCCCACGGATTCAACCCGGCGCAGGCGCACATGCACCAGACCATCGGGGCTGGAGCGGCCATTGCCGCGCAGGTTCAGGGCCAGTTGTTTGGCCGTGGGGGCAAAAGCCTCGGCGGGCAGATCGGCCGCAGCGGTGGCTACCACCAGGTTGGTGCCGTTGTCGAACACGATCGGTGCCGTGACCGCCCCCTCCACCAGCACCCGGGGGTTGTAGCTGATCGCGAAGGCCAGACAAGACAGCGACAACAGGGCGGTGAAGCTGGTGATGCCCACCAGGCGAAAGCGGATTCCCCAGCCAGAGACAAATCCCGCGACCATCAACAGCGCCAGCACACCGCTGGCGGCACCCAGCCATTTGCCGACGGTCAGCAACAGGGGATCAACGGGCATGGGGGGGCTGGGCGGCAATGAAATCACCTTATAGATTGCGGAAACCTCAAGCGGTAACCACAACGTTCCGATGGGGTTGCCGAACCTGAATTGGCGCCACTCCCTCGTTGTTGGCGAGGTGTTGCTCGGTGCGGGAACCGCGGTCGGCATCTGGTTCGGCGCCGACTATCTCGTTGGCAGGCTCTATCGCCACCTGCGCCCGGACCTGGAACGCCAGATCGGCAAGGGGCTGGGCCATCCGCTGCAACTGGGCCCCTATCAGGGTTTGCGACCCTGGGGACTGGCCATCGGGCCGAGCCGGGTTGAGGCCGGTCCCGCCGATAACTCCACGGCCGCAGCCCAGGGCCTTGGGGTAGCGATCGCCCCCTGGGCCAGCCTTGTTCAGGGGTTGCCCGTGGTCCAGCTGGCCGTGCAGGGCGGCAGCCTTGAGCTGGAACCCAACCGCCAGGGCCAGTTCTGGGTGTTCAGCGGCGTCAAGGGACAAGCCCCCCCCCGGCTGGCCCTGCGGGTGCGGCTCGTCGATCCTGCCAGCGTCGCGGTCAAGCCGCTCAACCTGAAGCTGCGGGTGGACGGTGGCCTCAGCGTCGCCCTCCACCGCAGCGCGATCACCTGGTCGGGAGCAGCCCTGTTGCCGCCCGAAGGCCGCTTTGCGCTGCAAGGTGACGCCAACTGGGACACAGGCAATGTCCGCCTCAACCTCGGTGTCAAGCGCCAGCCATTGGCGGGTCTGGTCTCCTTGCTGCCGAACACCAGGGGCACCAGCGCCAGCGGTTGGCTGGATGGCCGCCTGCACCTGAGCCGCAGCGACGGTCGCAACAGCTGCAATGGCGCCCTGAACCTCAACGGCCTTGGGCTGGAAGACGAACTCCTGCCAGGCCCATTGAAGATCGAACGCCTCGCGCTGCGCTGCTCCGGAGAGCGCCTCAATCTGAGCAGGACCCCCTGGCAAATGGCGAACTGGCAGGGGGTCCTCAACGGCAGGCTGGAGCTGGAGCGTTGGTTTGACTTTCGCCTCACCGCCGAGGACCCCAAACGCGGGGACCAACTCGCTTTCGACCTGCGCGGCCCCTGGCGCCAGCCCCGGCTGGAGATCGCCGGGCAAATTCCGCTCGGGCGCGGAACCCCGACCAGCCCGGAGCCCTTGCGTTTCCGCGGCCAGGTTCTGGCCGACTGGCGCCAGTCGCTGACGCTGCGGCTGGCTGAGCTTCAGCTCAACTCGGGACGCTCGGAACTGCTCCTCGCTGGACCGTTGTGGCCCCGCCTCAACCTCGATAGCCGGGCCTTGGGCGTGCATCCTTCGCTGTGGGAGTCGGCGCCATGGCTGGAATCCCTGCTCGGCGAGGAGCAATGGCTGAGCGGCCGTCTCAGTCTCAGCGGCCCCTGGAGCGAGCCCGTGCTGCGCAGTTCTCTGGCCCAGGCCGGGCGGCCCCTGCTGGAGATCGAGGCCCGCCGCACGGTCCCGCCGGGCTCAGGGCCGCTGGGCACGATCAGCGCCAGCTTGCGGGCTCCAAATGGGCTGAGCGTGAACCAGACGACCGTGCTCGGCCCGGCCCGGGCCAGCCTGGCCTGGAGAGGCAACCTGTTGCGTCTCACGGAGCTTCAGAGCCCTGAGCTGAGCGCCAGCGGGTCCCTGCCCTTGCGCTGGCAGAAGCGGCGAGGGCTGGTGGCAGGCAACCTGGACCTGGCCTTCGCGGCGCCGCCGTTTGCGCTGCAGCGACTCAGCCCCCTGCTCGGGGTTGAGCTCGAAGGCGATCTCGCCGCCAGCGGCAGCTTGCGTGGTCCGCTCGCAGACCTGCGTCCTGATGTCCAGCTCACGCTGCGCAATCCCGGTGGCGGGCCGCTCTCGCTCAAGGAAACCTGGCGGGGGTCGCTCACGGCCAACGTCGGCGCGGGAAGCAGCCTGCGCATGCGAGCCCAGGGCCCGGCACCGCCAGGCGAGCTGCGTGCCCGCCTCTCAGCGAACTGGTTGCCGCAACAGGTGGTGTTGGAGCGACGCGAAGGGCAGTTGCGACTGGTCGGCAGCCCCCAGCGCTACCAATGGGTGGCGGAGCAGTTTCCCTTCGACGGACTCGCGGTGGAGGTCGGGCCCAGGGCGCGCCCCACACCGATCGGCGGACGGCTGAGTGGCCAGGGCAGCCTCGATTTCCAACCGCTGGCGGCCAGCGGCTCGCTCACGATTGAGCGTCCCATGGTGCTGGAGCTGCTGGGCAAGGAACTCACGGCCAGCGGCGGAATCCGCGAGCGGTTGTTCCAGCTCAAGGGTCGCTTTGAGCCGCTGGAGGGCGGTTTGGTGACCTACACCACCAGTGGACAGACCAATGGAGCTCTTCGCGCCCAGCTGGAGGGTCGCCGGCTGCCACTGGAGATGTTCAGCCAACTGGTGGGGAGCTGGCCGTTGACCCAGGGGGCGAGTCCGCTGCCCAGGGGCCGGGCCGAGGATCTGGGCACCGTGCTGATTGAAACGTTCGGGGAATCGATCGACACCCAGCTCAGGGCCCTGCAACTGGCCAAAGACCGCCTTGCCGCCTTCCAGGTGACTCCAGAGGAATCGGCCCCGATGCGTCTGCAGGATCTGCGCGGCCTGGTCGATGCCGATCTCACGCTTGCTGGTCCAACGATCGGGCAGCTTCGCCTCGATCTGGCCGCCAAGGGGCATCTCTGGCAGAGGGGCGCCGACAAAGATAAGGCGCTGGGACTTGAGCCTCTGGTGGTGACGATCCAGGGGCCCCTCAGCGGTGGTCAGGGTTCCTTTGGCTTCGATGGCCTGTCGCTCAGCCTGCTGGCTCTCTTCACCCCCGTGCCGGCCAGCTTGCGCGGCGTTCTCTCATTGAAGGGTCAGTACCAGCTCGGTGATGAGGAGCCCAGCTTCTCGACCACCATCGCGCTGCGCGAGGGCTTCTTGAATGACACCCCGCTGAACCTGGAACAGGGGGAATTGTCGCTGGCGGGCAACAACCTGAATGTCCAGGGTGCCCTGCGCGGTGGCGGCGCTGAAAACAGCGTCGATCTGATCGCTGAGGTGCCCCTGGATCCGGAGGCCGAGGGCTTGCGCTTGCGGCTATCGAGTCGGGGCGATGGCCTGCGCTTTCTCAATGGACTGATCGCGGGCGAGACGATCTGGCAGAAAGGCAGCGCTGACCTGGAAGTGCTCGTGCGCGGCAGCCTCAGCCAGCCAGTGGCCAACGGCTTCCTGCGCTTCCGCGAGGGCGAACTCGCTCTGGGCGGCCAGGAGGTGCGAGAGCTCGAAGCAACGATCCTGTTCGATTTCGAAGAGCTGCTAGTCCAGGAGTTCAGCGCTCGCGTGGGTGAAAAGGGCACGATCAAGGCTGGCGGCGGTTTGGGCCTCACCGAGGTCACAGCTCAGCGCAATCCCCTGGTTGTGGAGATCAGCCAGGCCCGCATCCGTGTCCCCCGACTCGAAGCCGACATCGATGGCGAGCTGGGAATCGGCGGCAGCCTGCTCAAGCCCTTGCTGGGCGGCGAGCTGCAGGTCAGCAAGGGAAGCATCAATGCTCAGCCTGGTGGCCTGGGCCGCAGCGATGCCAATGGCATGGTCGAGCCGGTGGCGGTCCAGCAGCTGGTGGAGGAGAAGTGGGACTTCCAACAGCCCTTGGTGTTGTTCGGTCCCGAGGTGGAAACAACGACCGGCCTGGCGTTGCGGCAGGCGATTCCCAATTTCTCCTATGTGCGCCTGAACGACCTGCGGCTCAGCTTCGGCCCCGATCTGCTGGTGGTTGCTCCACCCGTGGCCACCTTCAAGACGGGCGGATTGCTCACCCTCAACGGCCCAATCGACAGAACCCTCTCGGCCAGGGGCGTGGTGCGGCTGCTGAGCGGAAGACTGAGTTTCTTCACCACCAATTTCACCCTCGATCCCGACGCGCCGAACGTGGCGGTGTTCACCCCGTCCCAGGGGCTGGTGCCCTTCCTGGACATCGCTCTGCGCACCCGCATCTCCAACACCTTGAACACTGGCAGTGATCGCAGCGCGCTCACGGATCTCTCGCTGCGCGGTGATTTCACCACCCTTGACCAGCTCAACTTGGTTCGCGTCGTGCTCAAGGTGAGCGGCCCGGCCGATCGGATCGGTGAGTCGTTCGAGCTGCGCAGCAACCCGCCCATCTCCGAGCAGCGACTGGTGGCCCTGATCGGTGGCAATACCGTGGCGGGGCTCAGCGGCGGCAATGCCGGTGCGGCCCTGGCCACGGTGGTTGGCCAGACGCTGCTCTCGCCGTTGTTGAGCAGCCTCACCGATGCCCTCGGTCAGCGGATCAGCTTCGCGATCTATCCCACCTTCGTCACCCCGTCGGTCAACGAAGATTCTGAGGAAACAGACCAGTCTGTTCCGAGCCAGTTGGTGCTGGGCACTGAACTGGGTCTGGACCTCAGCGACCGCTTCAACTTCTCGGTGCTGGCCGCCCCGAACCGCAGCGACATCCCCCCCGAGCTCACCCTCCGCTACCAGGCCACCGACAACATCGGCCTCCAGGGCACGTTCGACACCGAAGGCCGCTGGCAGACCCGGCTGCAACTGTTCTTCCGCTTCTGATGGACTCCCCACCCCAACTGATCGGTGTCGACATCGGCGGCACGGCGATCAAGCTGGCCCGCTTTAGCTCCAGCGGCACCTGCCTGGCGGAGCTGCATTGGCCCACACCTCAGCCGGCCCTGCCTGGGGCCTTGACCACGGCCCTGGTGGAGGCGATCAGCGTCCTCGACCCGCAACGCCAGGCGGCGCTTGTGGGCGTGGGGCTGCCCGGCCCAATGGATCGCGCCAGCCGGGTGGCCCGGCTCTGCATCAACCTGCCGGGCTGGCGTGAGGTGCCGTTGGCCGCCTGGCTGGAGCCCCTGCTGAAACGGCGGGTCACGCTGGTCAACGACGGCAATGCCGCCACCGTGGGGGAAGCCTGGGCCGGCGCCGCCCGGGGTTACGCCAACGTGCTGCTGCTCACCCTGGGTACGGGAGTGGGAGGTGGGCTGCTGCTGGGCGGGAGCTTGTTCACCGGCCATGGTGGCGCCGCCTGCGAACCCGGCCTGATCGGGCTGGACCCGGCTGGGCCTCCCTGCAACAGCGGCAATCGGGGCTCCATGGAACAGTACTGCAGCATCAGCGGCCTCGGCCGGCTCAGCCCGCTTGATCCCGCCGAACTCTGCCGCCGCGCCGATGCGGGTGGGGTCGAAGCCCTGGCCATCTGGGCGGAATATGGGCGCCTGCTGGGAGTGGGGATCAGCTCGCTGATCTACGTGCTCACCCCGGAACTGGTCTTGCTCGGCGGTGGCCTCAGCGGCGCCAGCCACCACTTTCTGCCGGCCCTCTGGCGCGAAGTGGAGGAGCGGGTGCTGCCTGAAAGTCGTGAGGGCCTCCAGATCCGGCGCTGCGCCCTGGGCAATGGGGCCGGCCGGCTGGGAGCGGCGAAACTCGCCCTCGACCGACTGGGATGATGGTGCCCCTCTGTTCCTGAATCCATTCCCGATTCCGTCCCAGGATCCGTCCCCGAACCGAGCGCCGATCTGTTGCAACGGGCCGGTGCCGTGCGCGCAGCGGCGATGGCCCTGGCCCAGACAAGCGATAGCCAACGGCAGCAGGCCCTTGAGGCCATGGCTGGCGCCCTGGAGGAAGATGGCGAGGCGATCGTGGCGGCTAACCGGGCTGATCTGGCGGCCGCCGCGCACGACCAGCTGGCCACCGCGTTGCTGGGGCGGCTCAAGCTCGATGCCACCAAGCTCGCGGCCGCCATCGCCGGGCTGCGCCAGGTGGCGGCCCTGGCCGATCCGCTCGGCTGCCGGCAGCTGCACACCGAACTCGATGAAGGCCTGATCCTTGAGCGGGTGAGCGTGCCGCTGGGGGTGGTCGGGGTGATCTTTGAGGCGCGGCCCGATGCGGTGATCCAGATCGCCGCCCTGGCGATCCGCTCCGGCAACGGCGCCATCCTTAAAGGAGGGCGTGAGGCCAGCCGCAGTTGCCAGGCGATTGCGGCGGCGCTCCGCAGGGGCCTGGCTGGCACGGCTGTGGCGCCAGGCAGCCTGGCCCTGCTCACCTCGCGCCAGGAAAGCCTGGGATTGCTCAAGCTCGACGGCCTGGTGGATCTGATCATTCCGCGCGGCTCGAATGCCCTGGTGCAGTTCATCCAGGACCACACCCGCATCCCCGTGCTCGGCCATGCCGATGGGATCTGCCATCAATACGTGGATCGTGAGGTGAACCTCGATCAGGCGCTGCGCATTGCGATCGACAGTAAGACCCAGTACCCGGCAGCCTGCAATGCGACCGAAACCCTGCTGGTTCACCAGGAGGTGGCTGCCGCCTTCCTGGAGCGGGCGATCCCGGCCTTCACTGCCGCCGGCGTGGAGCTGCGCGGCGATCCAGCCGCCTGTGCCCTCGGTGTGGCCAAGGCCGCCAGCGCAGCCGATTGGTCGACGGAATATTCGGGGCTGGTGCTGGCGGTGAAGGTGGTGGCCAGCCTGGAGGAGGCGATGGCGCACATCGCCCGCTACGGCTCCCGGCACACCGAGCTGATCTGTACCACCAACACCGACACCGCCGAGTGCTTCCTGCGCACAGTGGACAGTGCCGGGGTGTTTCACAACTGCTCCAGCCGCTTCGCCGATGGCTTCCGCTACGGCTTCGGCGCTGAGCTCGGCATCAGCACCCAGACCATGCCGCCGCGGGGCCCTGTGGGTCTGGAGGGCCTGATCACCTACCGCTACCGGCTGCGTGGCCACGGCCAGATCGCCGCCGATTACAGCGCCGAGAGTGGCGCCGATGCTGGCAAGCTGCGTCAGTTCCGCCATCGCCCCCTGCCGCTTTGAACGCTGGGAGCCCCTGGGGGACGGATGCGATCCATATGCGCGGGCTGCGGCTCTGGGCCCATGTGGGCGTACTGGAAGAAGAGCGGCAACTGGGTCAGTGGTTCGAGCTGGCTTTCAGCCTCTGGCACGACCTGCAACCAGCCGGCCGCAGCGACGATCTCAGCCTCAGCCTGGATTACGCCCTGGGGATCCAGGCGCTGCAGGCGCAGGCCCGTGAGCTGCGCTGCCTCACGCTGGAGCACTACGCCGAGCTGGTGATGGACCGACTGGAGCAGCTCTACGGGCCGGTGCCCCTGCGGGTGGAGATCTGCAAATGCCAGGCGCCGGTGCAGGGCTTTGGGGGGCTTGTGAGCGTGGAGCGCTGGCGCCATTGGCCTGATCCACACTGATGGCTGCCAATCCGATGCCTGCCACTCCACTGGCCGCCTACCCGCCCCTGGTGCTGGTTCATGGCCTCTGGGACACGCCACGCCTGTTCAACCGGCTGCGTGACGCCCTGGCCGGTGAGCGCGACCCGCTACTGATTCCCTATCTGCACCACCGGCTCGGAGCCACCCGGATGGGGCCTCTGGCTGAACGCCTGGGCGAGGCGATCGAGGCGGCCTTCGGGCCTACCGAGCCGATCGACCTGCTGGGTTTCTCCATGGGCGGTGTGATTGGCCGCACCTGGATTCAGGAGCTGGGGGGGCACAGGCGCACCCGCCGCTTTTTCTGTGTGGCCAGCCCCCAGCAGGGCACGCCCCTGGCCCAGATCTGTCCATCCTGGCTGCTGGGTGGAATCGCCGAACTCAAACTGGGCAGCCCGCTGCTGCACAGGCTCAATGCCGATCTCCGTGCCCTCGAAGCGGTCGACTGCCGCAGCTTCTATACCCCTACCGACCAGATCGTGGTGCCGGGCTGGCGGGGGGTGCTGCCTGTGGGGCCCCGCACGGCTCTGCCGCCGATGACCCACCAGGGCATCCTCAGCGATCAGCGCGGCCTGGCCGCGTTACGCCAGGCCCTGCTTTCAGACTGATTCATTCGGGCTGATTGGTTCAGACCGCGCTAGTCGCCAGGCCGGAGTGGCGGATCAGGGCTTCGGGGCTGGGCGGGCGGCCGCGGAAACGCTCGAACACCTCCTGGGGACTGCGGCTGCCGCCAAGGCTCAGCACCGTGTCGCGGAAGCGGCGACCGGTGGCGATGATTTCGGCCTCGTTCTCCAGCCCCACCTCCTCAAAGGCACTGAATGCATCGGCGCTGAGCACTTCGGCCCATTTGTAGGAGTAGTACCCGGCGGCATAACCGCCCGCGAAGATGTGCCCGAAGGAGCAGAGCAGGGCATCTTCCTCGATCAGCGGCAGCACCGTGGTGGTGGTGGCGATCTGGCGACGCAGCTGGGCCGGTGTGACGCCAGCCTCCGGCTGCCAGAGGCTGTGCAGCCGCAGGTCCACCAAGGCCAGGTGCACCTGACGCAAGGTGGCTGCTCCGGCCATGAAGGTGCGGGCCGCCAGCAGCTTGGCGAAGCTGTCGGCTGGCAAGGGATCGCCGGTCTGCCAGTGGCGGGCCATGCCCAGCAGGGTGGCCCGGTCGTAGCACCAGTTCTCCATGAACTGGCTGGGCAGTTCCACCGCATCCCACTCCACGTGGTTGATGCCGGCGGCCTCGGGCCGCTCCACGGTGGTGAGCATGTGCTGCAGCCCGTGGCCGAATTCATGGAAGAGAGTTTCCACCTCCTCGAAGGTCATCAGGCTGGGCGTGCTGCCCACCGGTGGGCTCTGGTTGCAGATCAGGTAGGCCACCGGCAAGACCGGCGTGCCAGCTGAATCGAGCGAACGGCCCAGGCAGTCGTCCATCCAGGCACCGCCCCGCTTGCTGCCCGGGCGGCTGTAGGGGTCGAGGTAGAAGGCCGCGATCGGCGCTGCGCTGGCGGCATCGATCACGCGAAAAAAGCGCACATCCGGATGCCAGATCGGCGCTTCGCCGTCGGCGGGCACGATCTGGATACCGAACAGACGGCCGCAGAGGGCGAAGAGGCCGTCGAGCACCCGGGGCAGCGGGAACCAGGGCCGCAGGGCTTCGCTGTCGAGATCGAAGCGCTCCTTGCGTAACACCTCGGCCCAGAACGGCAGATCCCAGGGCTGGGAATCGGTAGCCTCCGGGGCGCCGTGACGGTCCGCGCAGGCTTGAAGGTCGGCCAGCTCGGTCTCGGCGATCGGCAAGGCCGCCGCACGCAGGTCTTCAAGCAGGACCTCCACCGCCTCCACCGAGCCGGCCATCTTCTTCGAGAGGCTGAGATCGGCCCAATGGGGGAAACCAAGGCGGCGGGACTGCTCAGCGCGGAGCGTGAGGATGCGGCTGATCAGGGGCTGGTTGTCGCGTTCGCCGCTGGAGGCCCGACCCACATGGGCCTTGTAGGCCAGAGCCCGCAGGTCACGGCGACGGCTGTATTTCAGAAACGGCCCGTAGCGGGGCATGTCGAGGCCCAACAGCCAGGGCCCCACCGTCGGGTCACTGGATCCGGCCGCCTGGGCCAGCTGATCCAGCACGCTGGACGGCAGGCCCTCCACCTCATCCGCTGTGGTCAGGCGCAACGTCCACTGGTTGGTGGCATCAAGCACGTGGTTGCCGAAATCACTGGAGAGGTGAGCGAGTTCCTCACTGGCCTTGTTGAAGGCTGTCTGCTCACCGTCGCTGAGGCCCACACCGCGCAGCCGCATCGTGCGCAGCTCGGCGCTGAGAATCCGTTGCTGGGTGGCATCGAGCTCACCGGCTTCACCGGGCCCCGCTTGCTTGTGCTGGCTCTGCAGTTTTTCAAGGGCCCGGTAAATCGCCTGGCTCTGGCCGGCCCGGTTGCTGAAGGCCACCACGGCCGCCTGCTGGCTCTGGTGGGCCTCACGCAGCTCCGGGCTGTTGCACACGCCCACCAGATGGCTCACCACTCCCCAGCTCCAGCGCAGCTGCTCGCCGAGATGGTGCAGGGGCTGCATCACCGCCTCCCAGCCCAGGATCTCGCCGCTGGCCCCAGCCCGCTCCAGATCTGTGTTGAGGTTGGCTTCCAGGGCTGTGAGCGCTGAGCCGAGCTGATCAAGAAGCAGGGGAATCTGGCTGCTCACCTGCTCGGCGGTGATCGCTTCGAAGGCCGGCAGACCGGAGCCTGCCATCAAGGGCGAGGACTGCAGCGGGGACGCAATCACGTTGGCGCTCATCAGCGGATCAATGGCTCTGAGCCCATTTCAGCCGATCCGCCACGCCGGCGTGGGCTCAACCCAGGGCGGGAAGCCGGCTGAGGGCGATCACGCTTTGGTTGGCCACGGTCTGGGCCAGGGCCGTGGTGCTGGCGCCATAGAAGTCGATCGCCAGGCGGGGCCAGAAGCCGATGGCCAGGGTGGGCACGAGCAACACCAGGCCGATCACCAGTTCGCGCGGTCGCATGTCGCCCAGCACCGCCAACGCCGGGATCCTCGGGCCAAAGAACACGCGCCGGCACATCGAGAGCAAATACACCGGTGTGAGCACCAGGCCGATCGCCGCCAGCAGCACCGTGACGATGCGGAAGCTGGTGGTGAAGCCTTCGTTACTGGTGACACCGAGGAACACCGTGATCTCACTGACAAAACCGCTCATGCCCGGCAGGGCCAGGGAGGCAAGCGAGCTGGCCAGGAAGAAGGCAAAGGTGATCGGCAGCACCTTGGCCAAGCCGCCCATGTTCGGGATCGAGAGGGTCTTGGTGCGCTCGTAGAACACGCCGGTGACGAAGAACATCGAAGCGGCGATCAGCCCGTGGCTGATCATCTGCAACATCGCGCCGCTCATGCCGAGGCTGTTGATCGCGCCGATGCCGAGCAACACGAAGCCCATGTGACTCACCGAACTGCAAGCGATCCGTCGCTTGACGTTGTCCTGGGCAAAGGCGTTGAGGGCGCCATAAATGATGTTGACGATGCCGAGCACGATCAGGGCCGGGGCGAGCCGCAGATGCACCTCCGGCAGCATCTGTACGTTGAAGCGCAGCAGGGCATAGCCGCCCATCTTCAGCAGCACGCCGGCCAGCAACATCGACACAGGCGCACTGGCCTCACCGTGGGCATCGGGCAGCCAGGTGTGCAGCGGAAAGATCGGCAACTTGACGCCGAAACCCACCAGAAAACCGAGGTAACAGAGCAGACCAAAGCTGCCGCCGTAGGAGCGGCTGCTCAGCTCAGCGAGATTCAAGGTGAAGCTGTCACCGCCGAGGGCCAGGGCCAGGCCGCTGATCAGAATCAACAGCGAGGCGGTGGCGGTGTAGAGGATGAACTTGGTGGCGGCGTACTGGCGCTGGGCCCCGCCCCAGATCGCGATCAGCAAGTACACCGGCACCAGCTCCAGTTCCCAGGCCAGGAAGAAGAGCAGAAAGTCCTGGGAGAGGAACACCAGCGACTGGGCCGAGGCCTGCAGCAGCAGCAGGCCGAAGTAGAGGTTGGTCTTGCTGTTCACATTCCAGCTGGCCGCCACCGCCAGCAGGGTGACCAGGCCACTGAGCACCACCAGCGGCGCCGAGAGGCCATCGGCGGCCAACGACCACTCCAGGCCCAGGAACGGCACCCAGGGCACCCGCTCCACCAGCTGCAGGGCGCTGCTGCCGCCATCGAAGCGCTGGCTGAAAACCCAGAGCATCAGCAGCAGATCGGCCAGCAGCACCACCAAGGCCACCGTGCGTGGGCCGCGAGGGTCCGTGCCATCACCCGGCAAAAGGGGGAGCAGCAGGGCGCCGGCGGCCGGCAGCAGGGCGATCAGGCTGAGCCAGGGGAACTCCGTGGTGAGCCGGCTTGTGGCCGAAAGGAGCAGGGGGGCGTCCATGGCAGCCAACAAGGGATCCGGTGTCACCGGTGACCCGGCGGTGGCGAATTTATCAGTTGGGTAGAACTACTCAGGGCGATCTTCCATGGCCTGCCAGCGGCTGCCGTGGTGCTGAAGCTCGAGCACTTCGGCCCGTGAGGCGACGCCTTCCTTCTCCCAGGCCTCCACCATGGCGCGCCCAACTTGAGCGGCCTTGTCCGCGGTGCTCAGGGCCATCAGACTTGGGCCGGCTCCACTGATCACACACCCCCAGGCGCCACTCGCCAGGGCCGCCGCATGCACGGCCCGTCCCCCTTGGATCAGACCCCAGCGGTAGGGCTCGTGAAGCCGGTCGTGCATGCCATCGGCGATAAGATCGCCGTTGCCGGTGCGCAACCCCTGCAGCAGCAAGGTGAGCGAGCCGAGATTGACGACGGCGTCCGTGATCGCCACGTGGCGCGGCATCACCCGCCGGGCCTCACTGGTGGGCAGACGCAGCGCCGGGATGGTGATCACCACCTTGACGGCTTCATTCCATTCGCAGCGCACCACCCGCCAGCGATTGGAGGCTGCCTTGGCGGTCAGGCAGAGCCCTCCCAGCAACGACGGCACGACGTTGTCGGGATGGCCCTCGATGTCGATGGCCAGCTCCAGCAGCTTTTCCTTGCTCAACGGCTCTCCCACCAGGGCATTGGCGCCGATCAGGCCGGCCACGATCGCCGTGGCGCTGCTGCCCAGGCCCCGAGCCGGCGGCACGGCCAGCCGCACCCGCGCTTCCAGCGCCACCGGCTCCTCGCCGGCCTCCTTCCAGACCCGCTGGGCAGAACGGTAGACGAGGTTGTCAGGTCCCCCGCGCAGGTGGGAGCCCTCACTGCCATCGATCAGCAGATCGAAGCGCTCGCCATCTCCTTCGATGCAGCGCAACACGAAGCGATTGTTCAGGGCCAAGGCAGCGCCAAGGCAATCAAACCCCGGCCCGAGATTCGCCGTGGTGGCGGGAACATTCACCTCGACTGCCTGGCCGAGTCGCGGCCGCACCATGTTGTCTGCACTGCTGGCCACAGTGTCCCACTTGCCCGATCATGGGTTGAATAAAGGGCTTGCCGTGTCGTGCCCCCCCGCCAACATTCGCGCCCGACAGGCGGCGCTGAACAGCCCGGCGCCCGGGTCAACGATGGCCCTCAGTGGAATGGCTTCAAGCACCGGCGAGAGGCGCCCTTTGGCGCTGAACGGCTGCAGGAAGGCCGGCGAGCGCAGGCGATGCAACAGTTTGGCGGCGGTGCCACCACCCACCCAGAGGCCACCCCGGCAAAGGCAGTGCAGGGCCAGATCACCGGCCACGCTGCCATAGGCCCCCAGCCAGAGGCTGAGCGCTTCTGCGGCCATGGGATCGCCGTCGGCGGCGGCCGCTGACACCAAAGCCGGCAGGTCCGGTCGATCGGGGCGGCCATCCCGTTCAGCGGCCGCCCAGGCCAGGGCTGGCTCAGCCAGGGAATGGGAATCGGCGCTGGGGGCTTCCGTCAGCATCCAGCGGAACAGATGGCCGAGGCCGGTGCCGCTCACCACCCGCTCCACCGAGAGGCGATCGAGGCGAAGGTCGTCTTGAAGCCATTGCTTGAGCCGCCATTCGGCGCTCAGGCGAGGGGCGAATTCGGCGTGCGCCGCCTCGCTGGCCATGGCGATCAGGCCGGACGGCCCAGGCACGCCGATCGCGGTGCCCAGCCCAGTGCCGGCACCGAGCACCGCCACGGGTGCACTGAGCAGCGGCTCCTTAGCCGGCAAAGGCCGCAGGGCCTGCTGCTGATCGGCGGCTAGATGGGGCAGGCCATACACGAGCACGGCGAAATCGTTGACAAGCTCCAAGCAGTCCAGGCCGCAGGCAGCCGCCAACTGCTGCTGATCCAGCTGCCAGGGAAGATTGGTCACCTTCACCTGGCCGCCGATCACCGGACCGGCGACGGCAAAACAGCCATGGCTGGGCGTTTCTGTCTGCAGGGGATCAGCGGCAAGGAAGTGGGCCACCATGGCGGCGAAATCGGGCCAGGCCTGGGAGGGATAGCGCTCCTGGCGCAGCGGCAGCAGCTGCCCGTCCGAGAGCCGGTAGGTGGCCAGAAGGGTTTTGGTGCCGCCGATGTCGCCGGCGAGAAGCAGGGTCATGGGCTGGGAAGGTTGAGGCCGGCGGCGCGCTGCTGATTGGCGGCGGCGGCGGCGCTGAGCAATTCGGCAACGGCCACAGTGCCGAGGTCACCGTCGCGGCGGCTGCGCAGGCTCACGCTCCCCCCTTCAGCTTCCTTGGCCCCGATCACCGCGAGCAGGGGGATTTTCTGCTGTTCGCCCTGGCGGATCAGCTTGCCGAGCCGTTCGCCGCTGCGATCGAGGCTGGAGCGCACGCCAGCGGCCCGCAGCTTGCTCTGCAGATCGGCTGCAAACTCAAGCGCCCCATCGCTGACAGGCAGCAAGCGGATCTGCTCAGGTGCCAGCCAGAACGGGAAGTCACCGGCGTAGTTCTCCACCATGATCGCGAAGAAACGCTCCAGCGAGCCAAAGATGGCGCGGTGAATCATGATCGGACGTTGGCGACTGCCGTCGGCGGCCACGTACTCCAGATCGAAACGCTCGGGCAGGTTGAAGTCGAGCTGGATCGTGGAACACTGCCAGAGACGGCCGATGGCATCTTCGATCTTGATGTCGATCTTGGGGCCGTAGAAGGCGCCGCCACCTTCATCCACTGTGTAAGCCCAGCCCTTGCGCTCGAGCGCGTCGATCAGGCCCCGGGTGGCCAGCTCCCAGACGCCGTCCTCGCCAATTGATTTTTCTGGGCGGGTGGAGAGGTTGATCTCGTAGGTGTTGAAATCGAAGGTGGAGAGGATCTGCTCGGTGAGGTTGAGAACGCCGAGGATCTCGTCGCCAATCTGATCGGGCAGACAGAAGATGTGGGCGTCGTCCTGGGTGAAGCCCCGCACCCGCATCAGCCCGTGCATCACGCCGGGGCGTTCGTAACGATACACAGTGCCCAGTTCAGCCCAGCGGATCGGCAACTCGCGGTAGGAGCGCAGCCGGCTGGCATAGGTGAGCACGTGGAACGGACAGTTCATCGGCTTGAGCTGGAACTGGCGCTCATCCACCTGCATCGGCCCGAACATGCTCTCGCTGTAGAAGTCGAGATGGCCGGAGGTTTGCCAGAGGCTGAGATCGGCCACATGGGGGGTGTAGAGGAGCTCGTAATCGGCCGCAAAGTGGGCTTCGCGCCAGAACTCCTCGATCAGCAGGCGGATGCGGGCGCCACGGGGATGCCAGAACACCAAACCAGCCCCGGCCTCATCTTCGATCGAAAAGAGATCCAGATCGATGCCGAGACGACGGTGATCCCGGCGCAGGGCCTCCTGCTTACGGCGCCGGTATTCGGCCAATTGCTCAGGTGTTTCCCAGGCCGTGCCGTAGATCCGCTGCAACTGGGCGTTGTTTTCATCGCCCCGCCAATAGGCGCCAGCCACACTCTCGAGGTCGAAGGCTTTGCCGTTCAACTCGCCGGTGTTGGCCACATGCGGACCAGCGCAGAGATCCCACCAGCCTTCGCCGAGTGTGTACAGGGTGATCGGCTCAACCAAGCCGGCGAGGATCTCGAGCTTGTACGGCTCGTTCTGGGCCCTGATGCGCGCTTCAGCGTCACCCCGGCTCAGCTCGATCCGCTCCAGCGGCAGTCGACGGGCAATGATTTTGCCCATCTCCTTTTTGATCGCCTTGAGATCAGCCTCCGTGAAGGGCTCGGGGTGGTCGAAGTCGTAGTAGAAGCCGGTTTCAGTCCAAGGGCCGATCGTGACCTTCGCCTCAGGGAAGAGCGTCTGCACCGCCAGGGCCAGCACGTGGCTCATCGAGTGGCGAATGCGCAGCAGCTGGGGGCTCTGGCTGGTTTTGGGGAGGTCGATCGGAGCAGAGGCCGGCTGGGTCTGCGCGCCTGGCAGCGACGGTGCGGGCACGAGCAAAGCCTTGAAGGGGTTTGAATCCTATTGTCGCAACCGATCCGGCACCGCTTCCCCGGCTCCCGACTGCCTCAATCGAGTTTGCCCTTATCACGGCTGCCTGAATCCCGATCCATCGGCCTGGGCTATCTGTTCTGGGCCGCCTCCCTGCTGGGAATCTGCGGGTTACAGCGTTTTTATCTGCGCAAACCCGTCAGCGGAGCGCTGTGGTTGTTCACGCTGGGCTGGTGCGGGATCGGTCAGCTGGTTGATCTTTTTCTTCTGCCCTCGATGGTGGAGCAGGCCAACATGCCGCTGCGCCTGGCTGAGGCTCTGCAGAGCAAGCAGGAAAGCGAGCACCCATCCCTCGAGAAACAACTGTTGCTTTTGGCCCGCTCACGGCGTCTGGAGGGGTTCACGATCAATGACGCCATCTTGAACCTCCAGACCGGCAACAATCAGAGCAGCGAAGCGGTCCGCAGCGAAATCGAACGGCTGCTGCATGCCCATCTACTTGATGTCGGCAACGACGCCCAGGGCCGGGTGGTGTATCGCGAGCCCTAAGCCGCCAGGCCGGCATCACGGCGCCTGGTTTCCAGCATCCGCTGGTGGAAAAGGCGCAGAGCTGAGGCGGTTTTGGCCGGCTGCCCGTAGGCGCTGGCTCCGTTGACCATCGGGAAGGAGGCCCATTCGCGCGAAAGTTTGTCGAGGGTGCGATCGCAAAGCACGCCACGATCAATCGCTGCCAAGGCGCCGCGCCGCTCCACCAAATCGAGGGCGGCCTGATCCTGGCTGGCAGGTCCAAACCCCGACAGGCCAAGGCGGCTCTGTGCCGCACGCCAGGTGGCAGGCAGAAATTGATAGGCGCCAGCAGCGGCGCTGGCGTAGCGCCTGACCACAACGACATCGGGGTGGCGGGCCATGCTCTGGAAGCGGCCACCGCCGTAGAGGGTGAGGTAGCCCGAAACGCTGCCACCGTTCCAGGTGCCCTCCGCATAGCGAATCGTGTCCAGCGCAGCCCGGCGCTCCGGTGTGATCCGGTAAAGCCCCGGTCCTTTGACAACTGCATCCACCGGGGAGGTCACGGCGGGAGCTCTTGCTGGGATTGGATCCGGCGGCGGAGCCATGGCAGTCGTCCTCGCGGATGTCGCGGCCAGGCAGAGCAAAGGAAACCCCATCAGCAGACCCACCTGGGTCAGGGGAAGGAGGGGTGCTGGCCGCTCAAGCCTGAAACGCATCGGCTGTATTGATTAAGAACTGCCATGAGATTGTGCTTTTCGCTACGGATCCCTGGCAAGAGCTGGCCGACCGCCCTTGACAAGGGTGCGTAGAAATGCTGATCCGGTAAATTGGCTAGCTACAGAGGCTTCCGCTGCCGGGCTGCCACAGGAAACGATCAGATCAACTGATCAAAAAGCTGGGGTGGATCAGTCTCTGAGCGGGACACCTGCCAGGCTGTTGGACGGAATTCATCGCTCCAGAGCCAGCCGCTTCAGCGCGCTGCCAGAAAACCCAGCGCCTTGCGCACCCGCTCCAGCGTCGCCCCAGCCACCGCCGAGGCGCGCTCCCGCCCATCGCGTAAGACCGCCTCAAGAGCGCTGGGATCGGCGCGGATCGCGCCATAGCGTTCTTGTAAAGGCCGCAGGGCTTCGACCGCCGCTTCGGCCAGCAGGGGTTTGAACTGGCCCCAGCCCATGGCCTCGCACTCCAGCGCCGCCTGCTCGCGGCTGCGGTTGCTGAGCAAGGCATAGAGCCCAAGCAGATTGTCAGCCTCAGGGCGCTCAGGATTGCCGAACTCCAGCCCCATGGCCGGGTCGGTCTTGGCCCGCTTGATCTTCTTGGTGATCAGTTCCGGTGGATCGAGCAGGTTGAGGCGGGAGCCCTCATTGGGGTCGCTCTTGCTCATTTTGCTGCGTCCATCGCCGAGGCTCATCACCCGGGCACCCTCGGCGAGGATCATCGGCTCTGGCACCTTCAGCAAGGGCTGATCGGCTGGCGCAAAGCGGGCGTTCACGCGCTGCTGGGCGATGTTGCGGGCCAGCTCCAGGTGCTGTTTCTGGTCTTCCCCCACCGGCACTAGGTCAGCGTCATAGAGAAGGATGTCGGCGGCCATCAGCACCGGGTAATCGAGCAGCCCCACCGAGACGCTGTCGCCCTGCTTGATGGCCTTCTCCTTGAACTGGATCATCCGCTCCAGCCAGTTCAACGGCGTCAGGCAGTTGAGCAACCAGGTGAGCTCGGCGTGGGCAGCCACCTGGCTTTGAACGAAGACGGTGGAGCGCTGCGGATCGATTCCACAGGCCAGGTAGAGAGCTGCGGTGCGCAACGTCGACTCCGCCAGCTCGGCTGGATCGTGGGGGACCGTGATGGCGTGGAGATCAACCACACAAAAAAACGGCTCGTGGCTCTCCTGCAGGGCCACCCAGTTGCGGATGGCCCCCAGCCAGTTGCCCAGATGCAAGGCGCCGCTGGGTTGAACCCCGGAGAGAACCCTGGGGCGATCACTCACGGTTGGGTGTCGCCGCTGTCGGGATCAGCGGCAGGTTCGAGCGACGGTTCAATCGTCACCGGCAAGGGGCCTTCCGTTGCTGGATCGGGCTCGTTGCCACCTACTTGGTGCAGGGAGGGATCGAGCAGGGGCGCCACCTCCACCAACGGCGTGTCGTCGACCGGGGCTGGCGGGGCCGGTTGGGGCCGGCTGGGTCGGGCAAACGGATCGGAGCGGCTGGGGTTCCGCTCGCCAGAGCGAACGATCCCGCGCCCTTCTCCACGTCCTTCACCGCGCCCTTCACGACGGCCGTCACCGCGGCCCTCGCTGCGGCCCTCCAGGCGCCGCACACTGCTGGCTTCCCGGGACGGTTCCGGACGGTCGCCAGCTTGGGCCCGGTGCTGGGCGAGCAGCTCATCGAGCTTGCCCAGCTCCAGCAATTGGGCCACGGTGCGGATCGAGAAACCAAGGGCCGCCACAGGGGTGCGCAGCTGGAATGTCTCTTGGATCAGCTGGGCAGCCCGTTGTTCGTTGTCACTCAGGCGGATCCGGTAGCCACCGGTCTCCCTGTTGCCATCGCGGCCACCCTCTCGATTGCCGTCCCTGCCGCCACCCTGACCGCGGACCCGCTCACGGCGCCCTTCGCGAGGCTCCTTACGAGCCGGCTCCCCGGAAGCCAGAGCCTCAGCTGCCGCCTGAGGTTCTGGCGTTCCCAGAGGCTCAGCAATGACCTCGGTCTCGGGCGTCCCGGACTGCTCCTGCGAAGCCTGAGAAATGGCTGTGTCGTTCTGACTGCTGTTGCTCTGATCCGTGTTGCCCTGATCCGTGCTGTTTTGATCGGCCATTGCCGGAGCCCTTCAATCCAGGGCAAGTTTGCCCCATCAGGCGTTCCCTCTCCCGGCCATCCAGTGCAGCTGGTGTGACTCCCTCGGCCGCCCGCGCGCGAGCACCAGCAGGGGCAAGGGCCGATCGCCCGGACGCTCAAACAGCCCTCGATAGGTGGCCAGGAAGGCCAGGTAGTCAGCCAGCGTCCAACCGTGACGGCCGTCGTCCTGGGCCTGCCAATAACGCTGCAGGGCTTGTTGGCAGGCCTGTTGGCCAAATTCCTGCCAACACAGTGATTCCGCCAGTACAGACTCCACCCCTTGCTGCCGCAGGGTCCGGAAGCGCACCAACTCCGGAGCTGCCGCCGTGCTGTCTGGGGGCAGAACCGTGGTCAGGGTTTCGAGTGGCACAACAGCGAGCCGCAACCAACAGCGATTCAGCACCAATACCGGCAGCTGGCCATGCCAATGCTGTTGCTGCTGTTGCTGCTGCCACTGAGATTCCAGCAGGTCAGCCTGCCGGAGCGTCAGAGACAGGCCCAGCTCCCGCGTCAGCTCAACCATGGGTGCCACGGAAGGTGATCTCGGCACTGGCATATTCCCTGGGCTCGAGGTGAATGGTGCAGCGCACCGGGCCGAAGCGAGCCTCCAGGTGCTCTTCGACCAGTTCCGTGACCCGATGGGCGGTGGGTAGATCGTTGGCCGCCACCACCATGTGCATGTCGATGAACACCTGCTGACCAATCACGCCTCGGCTGGCGATGTCATGGCAGTTGAGCACTCCTGGCACCGCCATAGCCACCGAGTGGATCGCTTCTGGCGCGATGGCGATCTGATCCACCAGCCAGGGCAAGTTGCTGCGCAACACCTGCCAGCAGGCCCGCACAAGCAGCAGGGCCAATGGGACCGCCACCGCCAGATCCAGCCAGTTCAGACCCAGCCAGAGCGCGCCACTGAGGCCGACCAACACCATCGCGGTGGTCCAGATGTCGCTGGTGGTGTGCATGGCATCGGCCAGCAGCAGACGGCTCTGTAGCCGCTGACCCTCCCGTCGTTCGTAGAACGCCAGCGCCAGATTGCCGCAGAGCGCCAGCAGAACCAGGCCCAGCTCAACGGGGGTGATGCGCAGCGGACCAATGCCATTGATCAGGCGTTGGGCTGCGGTTTGGAGGATTTCGAAGGCGGCAAACAGGATGAATGCCGCGATCGCCAAGGCACCGACGCCTTCATATTTATGGTGTCCGTAAGGATGGTCACGGTCTGGCCTGGGATCGGACAGACCGTTGGCGATCAGACCCAACAGGCTGGAGAGGCCATCGGTGGCGCTGTGCATCGCATCGGCCAGCAGGGCCAGGGAGCCGCTCAGCAGGCCGACCGCCAGTTTCAGCAGACTCATGGCGATGTTCACCGCCAGGGCGATCAGCAGAACCCTCTGAACGGGCCCCCGGTTGTCACTGCCGAGGGCGGCCCGAGCGGCTTGGGACGGGATGACGTTTCCAGCGGAGGCTTCCCATCTAATTTATGGAGGCTCTGGGATGATTGGTTGAGCTGAGCTAGAGATGCTCACCTCAGCCGGAGCCGCCACCGGCGCCGCTGCCCGACTGTTTTGCCCAATCCCTTTGCCCAATCCCATGGTCCCTGATCCCAGGGGTATCCCCTGGCTGCCGATCGCGGCCACTGGGCTGCGCCGCCTGGCTCTTCCAGCCGGGGCGCTGTTGGCGGGAGGCTGGGTTCTCGGCGACGCCCTGCATTTGCCCCTGCCCACCGCCCTCGCCGCAGCGGCGATGACAGGGGGCTGGTGGTGGTTGAGCCGCCCACGGCGTCCTGTCAGCCCCAAATTGCCGACATCCCTGGAGGGCTGGTACAGCCGCTGTGACGCCCTGCTGCTTCAGTTCGACAAGCTGGCCGTTGCAGGCGGGCTGACCGGCGAGGCCAGAGCCCTGGCCCAGGAGAAGCGCATCCAGCAGCTGGAGCTGCTGCGGCAGCGGCAGCAACGGACCAATCTCGAGCTGGGCGTGGTGGGGTTAACCCCGCCGCCCGCTTCGATGCAACCGGCCCTGCTGGCAGCCCTGCGCGGCGCCCTGCCCCTGACCCTGCACTGGGGCCATCCCCTTCCCTCCACCAGCCCCGACTGGCAGTGGCCCCAAGCCCTTGAGCAGTGCGACCTGCTGCTCTACGGCCTGACGCCACCCCTGCGGGGCGCCGACCTGCGCTGGCTGGGCAGCCTGCCGCAGCAGCAAGCGGTCTGGTTGCTGGTGGACGCCCAGCCGTCGGCGGCGCAATCCCTCCAAGACCTGGAGCTAGAACTCCGCTCCCAACTGCCCGAGCCTTTGGGCGAGCGGCTGCTGTTCTGGCAGGGCGAGGCCGAGGGACTGGGCCAAGCAACCGCGCCACTCCAACCCGTGCTGCATGGCGGTGGGCGGCAGCGCCTGATCGACACCGACCGGCGCTGCCTTGCCTCGCTGCATGACGCCTGGCAAACCGAACTTGAGGCTCTGCGGCGGCAAGCCTTGCGGCCGCTGCTGCAGCGCACCCAGTGGACCGTGGCAGGCGCCGTGCTCATCGCCCCGCTGCCCAGCCTGGATCTGTTGGTGCTGGCCGCTGCCAACGGCCTGATGCTGCGGGAGATGGCCCGCCTCTGGAACTGCCCCTGGGATGCCGATCAACTGCGCGACGCCGCCATGGAGCTGGCCAAGGCCGCCCTGGCCCTGGGCGTCGCCGAGTGGAGCAGCCAGGGTTTGATGGCCTTGATGCGACTGGAGGCTTCCACCTGGTTGGTGAGCGGCGCGCTCCAGGCGCTCAGTGCCGCCTACCTCACCCGGGTGGTGGCCCACGCGATGGCCGATGTGCTGGCCCTCAGCAGCGGCGTGCCCCAGGCCGATCTTCAGCAGCTGCGCCTGCAGGCCCCCCTGCTCGTGGCCAAAGCTGCAGCAGCAGAACAACTCGATTGGCCGGCGTTCCTGCGCCAGGCCAAGGACTGGGTGCTCTCCGGTCCTGGCTCCAGGGGAAACAGTCCAGGCCTGGATCAGCGCCAGCTACCGGCTTGATTCATCCATCTTCATGAACACTTGATGAACATGTTCATGAACATTATTTTCCAGGCGACACGAATCATGGAGTGATCCCAGAGGCCAAAGTCTTGATGACTAGCCTGTCATTCATCTTCGTCCTCATTCCTCCAATGACAACGGCTGTTCGCAGCGGACGTTCCGCCTCTTGGGAAAGGTTCTGTCAGTGGGTCACCTCCACCGACAACCGCCTCTACGTGGGCTGGTTCGGTGTGCTGATGATTCCCTGCCTCCTGGCAGCCACGAGCTGCTTCATCATTGCTTTCATTGCCGCGCCGCCTGTCGACATCGACGGCATCCGTGAGCCTGTGGCGGGCTCTTTGATGTACGGCAACAACATCATCTCCGGTGCTGTCGTTCCCTCCAGTAACGCCATCGGCCTGCACTTCTACCCGATCTGGGAAGCCGCCAGCCTCGATGAGTGGCTTTACAACGGCGGTCCTTACCAGCTGATCATTTTCCACTTCCTGATCGGTATTTCGGCCTACATGGGCCGTCAGTGGGAGCTCAGCTACCGGCTGGGCATGCGTCCCTGGATCTTTGTCGCCTACAGCGCGCCGCTTTCGGCCGCCTTCGCCGTCTTCCTGATCTATCCCTTCGGCCAGGGTTCGTTTTCTGACGCCATGCCCCTTGGCATCTCAGGCACCTTCAACTTCATGCTGGTCTTCCAGGCGGAGCACAACATCCTGATGCACCCCTTTCACATGCTCGGTGTGATCGGTGTGTTTGGCGGTTCGCTGTTCTCGGCCATGCACGGTTCGCTTGTCACCAGTTCGCTGGTACGGGAAACCACCGAAAGCGAGAGCCTGAATTACGGCTACAAGTTCGGCCAGGAAGAGGAGACCTACAACATCGTGGCGGCCCACGGTTATTTCGGCCGCCTGATCTTCCAGTACGCCTCCTTCAACAACAGCCGCAGCCTGCACTTCCTGCTCGCCGCCTGGCCGGTGGTGGGGATCTGGTTCACGTCCCTGGGCGTCAGCACGATGGCCTTCAACCTCAACGGCTTCAACTTCAACCAGTCGGTGCTCGATTCCCAGGGCCGGGTGTTGAACACCTGGGCCGACGTGCTCAACCGCGCCAACCTCGGTTTCGAGGTGATGCACGAACGCAACGCCCACAACTTCCCGCTTGATCTGGCCCTGAGCGAATCCAGGCCCGTGGCTCTGATCGGCTGATCCGTTATTCGTTCAGGCCTTTTGCCGGCTTTCTCAGGTGTTCACTGCCACCATTTAGCCCCCTCCCTGGAGGGGGCTTTTTGATAGGGTCGCACAATCTCTTCATCTCACAGCAACGTTGCGTTGGGCTGACGATCTCCCCCATGACTGAATGGCCCAGCGGCCTTACTCCTCGCGGGCCTCAAGCATTTCGTCAGTGGTTTCAGTCAGGGCGAGTGAGAACAGCGTGAGTGATGGCAAGTGAGTGATGCGGTCGCCGACCAGCGCTGGCCCTGGTGGCCTCTGCTGCCGCTTTATCCCTACGGCCGACGGCGCACCTTGGTGCGGGAGCTGGTTCCAGGCCTGGTGTGGGGTTTCGAGCAGCTGCAGGGGCTGTTCTATGTGGCCGTGCCGATCCGGATGACGGTGGTGCGGCTGCGCGAAGGCCTGCTCCTCTACGCCCCGGTTGCTGCCACCGCTGAAGTGATCCAGGAACTTCGGAGCCTTGAGGCTCGCCACGGTCCGGTGGTCACGATCGTGCTGCCGACCAGCTCCGGGCTGGAGCACAAGCTGCCGGTACCGGCCATGGCCAGGGCTTTCCCCCGTGCCCAGGTCTGGGTCAGTCCCAAGCAGTGGAGCTTCCCACTCTCTTTGCCCCTGGACTGGCTGGGTTTCCCGGCGGATCGCACACGGGTGTTATTTGAGGACGGCGTGCCCCATGGCGATGCACTGTCCTGGCACCCCCTGGGTCCTGTGAATTTGGGCATCGGCACCTTCTTGGAGGTTGCCGTGTTCCACCGCAGCAGTGGCGCCCTGCTCGTAACCGATGCGCTCGTGGCTATTGCCCCTGATCCACCGCAGCTGTTTGACGCTGATCCAAGGCCCCTGCTGTTTCACGCACGGGAGAGGGGTGATGAACAACTCCAGGACACAGCCGAACGGCGGCGACGGGGCTGGTGGCGCATGGTCCTGTTCGCGTCCTATTTCCGGCCGGAGTTCCTACAGGTTTTGCCTTTGGCAGAGGCGTTGGCTCTGTCCTGCCGAGTCGGCGTACGGCAGGCCGAGGCTTATTTCGGGATCTATCCGTTTCGCTGGCTGCCTGGCTGGGAGGCCGACTTCGAGGCGTTGCTTCGCGGGGGCCAACCCCATCTGCAGATCGCCCCAGTGCTGGAGAGGCTGGTCTTTCCCCGATCCAAGGAGCTTCTGTTGGGCTGGATCCGTGAGCTGGCGGGGATCGACTCCCTGGCCTGGATCATTCCCGCCCACTACACGGCCCCGGTCCACTGCACCAGCCAAGATCTCTGTAACTTTGCTGGCGAACTCGAAACACGTGATTGGGCCTGCTCGGAAGGGTCCTGGCGGTTCTTAGCTGGCCTGGACAACAACTTGCTGCGCTGGAGAATCATCCCCAGGTCTGTTCAGAACTAGGACCAGCCCCTCAGAGCTTCAGTTCGCCGGGATCGGCATCACTGCCCCCTTCGCCGAACAGGGTGGTTTCGAGCTCCATCCGCTGCTCCATTTGGCGCAGGAAGTAACCGGTCATCATCGCCGAAGCGAGCAATCCAGCCAGATTATCCCGGCTGGCTTGAATCTTCACCTCGAACTGCTCGCTGGGGATCATCCCAAGCAGGCCTTGCACGTTGTGGCGGATGATGTCTTGGATATCGCCACTGGCCGAACGGGCTACCCGCTGCAGCACGTCCGGGGATTGTTCCTGCAAATACTGAATCAACAAATTACTGTTGATCGCTTCACTGTCAGTGGTCAGGAACTCCGGGTTGAACATCTCCGGTGTGCTCTGCATCACGGCTTTCACCCTACCGCAGGCCGTCGGCCTCCCCTCCTGCCGGCAGGGGTGAGAACCGTATCGGTCCGAGCTGGTTGAGGGGCCAGTAGCGCAACACGGCCGTGCCGATCACGTGATCAGCAGGAAGCGGACCCCAGAGGTGGGAATCGAGGCTGGCATTGCGGTTGTCCCCCAAGACCATCAGATGTCCCGGGGGCACCACCAGCGGCGGTAGGTCGTAAGCGATCGGCACCTGGCGCCAGGTCTCAACTACGGGGGTCCCATTGCGGATCAACGCGCCGCCACGCACTTCGATCCGATCACCTGCCCCGCCGACCACCCGCTTGATGAGGGCGGCTTTGGGGTCGTAGCCGGCTTCGAGCAAGGGGTCTGGCGGCCTGAATACCACGATGGTTCCTACCGGCAGGGGGGCTGGCAGATGGGGCCGAACCTTCTCCACCAGGATCCGATCGTTCAGCTGCAGGGTCGGCAGCATCGAGCCCGAGGGAATCCAGCGGGGTTCGATCACCGCCCAGCGCAGCGTCACCGCCAGCAGAACCCAGAGCAAAAGGCCAAGCCAGGGCCGGGTGTTCGGTTGGCCCCCTGGGCCAGTGGCAGGAGCAGGCGCTGGGGCGAGGTCCGGTGCTGGGGCGCTCATTTCAGGGTCCGAACCGGAGGAAAGCCCCGCAAGTGGGCATGATCACCCCATCCTGAACAGGTGCGGGCCAGGGTGAGCGCAGCCGGGAACCTTGAGGCTTCTCTGATCCTGCTGCAAGGCCTGCAGCGGCTTGGACTGCGGCGCCTGGTGCTCTGTCCCGGCAGCCGGTCTGCAGCCCTGGCTGTGGCGGCCGGGATGCTGGCGGGTCCGCGCCTGAGCCTGCAGACCGGCATCGATGAACGCTCCGCCGCCTTCTTCGCACTCGGGCTGAGCCGGGCCGATGGAGTCCCAGCGGCCGTGATCACCACGTCGGGCACCGCCGTCGCCAACCTGCTGCCAGCGGTGGTGGAAGCTGACCACGGCGCGATCCCTCTGTTGCTTCTGAGCGCCGACCGACCCGCTCACCGCAAGGGATGCGGCGCCAACCAGACCGTCAACCAGGAAGACTTCCTGCGGCCCAGCTGTCGCTGGGTCGGCGAAGCCGAGGCCACCGGCCTGGCGGCCATGGGAGCGGCAGCCCTCGAAGCGATGGCCGAGCGTGCCTGGCGATCCGCCCTGGGCTATCCAGCCGGACCGGTCCATCTCAACCTTCCGTTCGAAGAACCCCTGCACGCCGACGCCGGCACCCTGCAGCGCCTGGCCGCCCTCTGGCTGCCAGCTGCTTCCTCGGCAGAAGTCGTGGCCAGGCCGGATGGCGCGCTAACGGGCCTGGATTCGGCGCTGTCCGGCCTGGATCCCGATCAACCTGGACTAATCGTGGCCGGACCGTGGCGCGGAACGCCGGCTGATTGGCCGGCGTTCCTTGCCGCCCTGCGCCACTGGCAGCAGCGCAGTGGCTGGCCCCTGCTGGCTGACGGGCTCTCCGGGCTGCGGGGCCAATCGGATCTGGTCTGCTTCGCGGGCTACGACCTGTTGCTGGAGGCGGCGCCGTTAGAACTGGCGGCCGCCCAGGTGCTGCGCCTCGGTCCCACGCCCTCCAGCAGGCGCCTTCAGCAGTGGTTGGCTGGCTTGGGGGGCCATCAGCTGCTGATCTGCGAAGCCGATCCCCGCAACCAGGATCCGCTGGGAACGGCGACATCAAGCGATGGACTGGGCTTGGCCCACTGGTGCCAGAGCCAGAGCGACGCCATCTGGCGAGGGCAGCCCGCCCCAGCCAGCACGGCCCTGCAGCAGCGCTGGCGGCAGCGGGAGGCCACCTGCCAGGCGCTGCTTGATCACAACCTGCCGGCCAGCGGAGCGCCGAGCGAACCAGCCCTGGCCCGGGCCCTGAGCCTGCTGCTGCCGGCCGATCGGCCGGTGATGCTGGCCAGCAGCAGCCCCGTGCGCGACTGGGAGAGCTTTGCCGATCCAAGGGGCCCAGCCCGGCCCTTCTATGGCTTCCGCGGCGCCTCCGGCATCGACGGCACCCTGTCGCTGGCGGCTGGACTGGCCGAGAGCCTGGGACAACTGGTCTTGGTCTGTGGCGACCTGGCCTTGCTGCATGACAGCAACGGCTGGTTGTGGGGTCAGCAGTTGACGGGGCAACTCACCGTGGTGTTGATCGATAACGGCGGCGGCGGCATCTTCGAGCAATTGCCGATTCGCACCAAGCCCGAAACAGGCACCGTCGATTTTGAGCGCCTGTTCGCCATGCCCCAGCGCCTTGATCACCGGGCCCTGGCGGCGGCCCATGGCGTGCCATCCCGGCGGGTGGAGCGGCTCGACGACCTGGCGGCAGCCCTGCACTGGAGTGAGGGAGAACAGCTCGCCCTGCTGGAGCTGCGCACCGATCGCCGGGCCGATGCCCAGCTGCGAGAACTGTTGCGAGCCAGTGGCGGTCACGCCACAGAATGAGGGCGACCTTGCTTCAGGCCCGATGAGCGCCGATCCCAACCCGGCCCCATCCAGCACGGGTCGCCAGTGCGAGGAGTGGCTGCCGGCAGGCGACTACGAGGACATCCTGTTTGAGCTGAGCCGGCAGGCCGGCATCGCCCGGATCACGATCAACCGCCCGGCCAAGCGCAACGCCTTCCGCCCCCGCACCGTTCAGGAGCTCTGCGACGCTTTCTCGCGCGTGCGCGACAACCCAGCCATCGGTGTGGTGCTGTTCACCGGTGCTGGGCCGGCCGCCGATGGCGGCTACGCCTTCTGCTCCGGCGGTGACCAGAGCGTGCGCGGCGATGGCGGCTATCTCGATAGCTCCGGCCTGCCCCGCCTCAACGTGCTGGATCTGCAGCGATTGATCCGATCACTGCCGAAGGTGGTGATTGCCCTGGTGGCTGGCTACGCGATCGGTGGCGGCCAGGTGCTGCACCTGCTCTGTGACCTCAGCCTGGCGGCCGAGAACGCCGTCTTCGGCCAGAGCGGCCCGCGGGTGGGCAGCTTCGACGGCGGCTTCGGGGCGAGTTATCTGGCCCGCGTGGTGGGGCAGCGCAAGGCCCGGGAGATCTGGTTCCTTGGCCGCCAGTACAACGCCGAGGAGGCGCTGGCCATGGGTCTGGTTAACGCGGTGGTGCCGCTGGCCGAGCTGGAGGCCGAAGGGGTGCGCTGGGCCCGCGACGTGCTGCGCCAGAGCCCAACGGCGATCCGCTGCCTCAAGGCCGCTTTCAATGCCGAAACCGACGGCATGGCGGGCTTGCAGGAACTGGCCGGTCAGGCCACCCATCTCTTCTACCGAACAGCCGAAGCCCAGGAGGGTCGCGATGCCTTTCTGCAAAAAAGGGATCCGGATTTCTCCGATCAAGCCTGGCTGCCCTGAGGCAACGTCAGCTGGTGGACATTCCCAGGAGACCAGGGATTGATTAATCTCAAGACCTACCGGATTTGATTGTTTCTGTGCTGGCCGCCCGGTTCGCCTCCCTGCTCACCTGCGGTTTGCTTGTCGTTGCACCGGCTTCTGCAGAAGCTGCCAGCCGACTGAAATGGACCTTGTCCAGCCCCGCCCCGTCGAGCCCGCTCACTCCTAGCCCAGCCCTACCCAGCCCAGCGCCCACCAGCTCCCTGGTGCTCTTCCGCGCCCAGCGCCAGCTGTTGGTCCTTGAAAACGGTCGGGAACTGCGCCGCTTTCCGGTGGCCGTGGGAATGCCCGGCTGGGAAACGCCCCTCGGTCGCTTTGAGGTGATCGAAATGCGTGCCAACCCTGAGTGGGAGCACCCGGCCACCGGCCAGGTGGTACCGGCGGGACCGAACAACCCCCTGGGCAGCCGCTGGATCGGGTTTTTGCGGGATTGCCAGGGACGCAGTGGTTTCAACGGCCAGCAACACCTGGAGGTGAAGGGCTGCGTCACCGTCGGTTTCCATGGAACCCCCCAGCGGGTCAGCGTCGGCCAGGCCGTGTCCCACGGTTGCGTGCGCCTGCTCGATGAGAATGTGCAAGACCTCTTCCAGTTGGTTGAGGTGGGAACGATGGTGACGGTCCTGCCCTGACAAGACCGCTGGCTGCGCGTAAGGCTCCCCGTAGAGTTCGGCCCACCTGAGCAACCTCCCATGCGCGTGCTGTTCGCCGCCGCCGAGTGCGCTCCGATGGTCAAGGTCGGGGGCATGGGCGATGTGGTGGGCGCCCTGCCGCCAGCCCTCGCCGCCCTCGGCCATGACGTCCGGTTGATCCTGCCGGGCTACGGCAAACTCTGGAGCCAGTTGCCGATCCCGCCAGAGCCCATCTGGCGCGGTCGGGCCATGGACAACGACTTTGCGATCTACGAAACGCGCCACCCCAGCCACGGCTTGCCGCTTTATCTGGTCGGCCATCCGGTCTTCAATCCAGAGCGCATCTACGGCGGCGACGACGAAGATTGGCGCTTCACCTTCTTCGCCAACGCCAGCGCCGAATTCTGCTGGAACCACTGGAAGCCAGAGGTGCTGCACTGCCATGACTGGCACACAGGCATGTTGCCTGCCTGGATGCACCAGGACCCGGAGATCAGCACCGTCTTCACGATCCACAACCTGCAATACCAGGGGCCCTGGCGTTGGAAGCTGGAGCGCATGACCTGGTGCCCCTGGTACATGCAGGGGGACAGCACCATGGCGGTGGCTCTGATCTATGCCGACCGGATCAATGCCGTCTCGCCCACCTATGCCCAGGAGATCCGCACACCGGACTACGGCGAAGGACTCGATGGCTTGCTGAACTTCCTGAGCGGCAAGTTGCGGGGCATCCTCAACGGCATCGACACCAAGGACTGGGATCCCGCCAGCGACAGCACCCTGCCGGCCCGTTTTTCGGCCAGTAACCTCGCCCCCCGGGCGGGCAACAAGGCGATCCTGCAGGAGCGGATGGGCCTGAGCGCCAATCCCGGCAGCTTCTTGATGGGGATGGTCACCCGCCTGGTCGACCAGAAGGGCGTGGATCTGCTGCTACAGGTGGCGGAGCGCGTCCTGGCCTACACCGACAGCCAGATCGTCGTGCTGGGCACCGGTGATCGCGGCTACGAAGCGGGCCTGTGGCAGATGGCCTCCCGCCACCCAGGCCGTTTTTCCGTCTTCCTCACCTACGACGACCTGCTGGCGCGGCTGATCTACGCCGGCGCCGACGTGTTCCTGATGCCCAGCCGCTTTGAACCCTGCGGAATCAGCCAGCTGTTGGCGATGCGCTACGGCTGCATCCCGGTGGTCCGCAACGTCGGGGGGCTGGTGGACACCGTGACTCCACACTCCCCGGCCGGGCACAGCGGCACCGGCTTCTGCTTCGATCGTTACGAGCCGATCGATTTCTACACCGCGATTGTGCGGGCCTGGGAAGCCTGGCGGCATCCCCAAAGCTGGCAGGAGCTGCAGCAGCGGGCCATGGCCTTCGACAGCAGCTGGCAGCGTTCCGCCCTGGCCTACGACGCCCTGTACAAGGACGTGCGCGGCGTGAAAGAAGCAACCCCGTCAGCGGCCGAGATCGAGGAGCTCTCCCGGGGCCAATCCGACGATCCGAGTCTGCTGGGCAGCCCTCCGGCAACCAACCCGCCAGCCAGGAACCCCCTGGCCCAGTTGCTGCGCCGTGGGCCTGGCTGAGCAAACGATGGACCGAGGTCCGGATCGCAGTGGCCGTGACCTGCCGGCGCCCTATCGCAACCCCTGGTCCTTGCTGGCCAGGGATTTGCGGGCTGTCGGGGCCAGCCTTCGCCTCAAAGCCCAGGAGATCTGGCGGCGCAACGCTGAAGGTGATCTGGCCATGCCGGGCCTCTGGCCCCGGCGCCTCGCCGCCTGGTTCTGGCCGTTGGTGCTGCTCCTGCTGATGTGCGCCACGGTGCTGGTGCTGCGGATCGCACGACCGGGGGGCTCCATCGAGCCTCTGGTCCAGCCGCTACCGGCTCCACAGACGGCAGCAGCAGCCGAGTCAGAAGCTGATGCTGGGCCCTCTGACAGCCGTCGATCCGGCCTGAACAACCCATCTGACCTCATCAACCCGTCGGGTCCGACCAATCCAGACGCCGAGCAGACCACTGAACAGACCACCGGCCAGACCGCTGAGCAATCGGCGCAGCCGCTGATCTCGCCCCCAGCTGCCTTGAAGATCGATCCGCTGCTGGCCCTGCTGGCCGATCTCGACCCCCAGGGACTGATCGTCACAGCGAAGCCGTGGCCCGCTGCGGGGAGGCTGGAGCTTGCGCTCAACGAAGGGTTCACCAGCCTCTCTGGCGAGCAGCGCCGGCAACGGGCGGAACTCTGGCTCGAACGATCCATGGACCTGGGCTACGACAGGCTGGAACTGGGCGACCCAGAGGGGCGAAGCCTGGGACGAACCGCCCTTGTGGGACAAGGCATGATCATGCTCGAAACACCTGAAACGACCGAAAGCGATGCGGCTAGGTGAGCTCGAAAGCCTCTGGGGTGCTCCGATCGGCGTGGAGCGGCCCAACCTCGAAGCCGAGCTGGGGCCGGTCTGCACCGACAGCCGCAGCCTGGCAGTCGGCCATTGCTTTGTTCCCCTGGTGGGGGATCGCTTCGATGGCCACACCTTCCTGGTCGAGGCGCAGCGGCTTGGGGCCCAGGCCGCCCTGGTGGAGCGGCGCCAGCTCCAGAAGCTGCCGGCCGGACTGCTGGCCTGGGTCGTTGACGACACCCTGGTGGCCTACCAGCAGCTGGCCTGCCTCTGGCGGCGGAGTCTGGCCATCCCCGTGCTGGCGGTGACCGGTTCGGCCGGCAAAACCACCACCCGCGAACTGTTGCGGGCTGCCCTGGAACCACTTGGGCCGGTGCTGGCCAGCCGCGGCAACGAGAACAATGATGTGGGAGTGCCGGCCACCCTGCTGCGAGCTGGGGCGGAGCATCGCGCCGTGGTGCTGGAGATGGGCATGCGCGGGCTCGGTGAAATCGAGCGGCTCTCCCGCTGCGCTGAACCCGATGTGGTGGTGATCACCAACATCGGCAGCGCCCACATCGGCAGGCTGGGCAGCCGTGAGGCGATCTCGCGGGCGAAGTGCGAAATCACCGCGGCGATGCGGCCCGGTGGGCTGGTGGTGATCCCGGCCGGCGATCCCCTGCTTGAGCAGGCTCTCGCCCAGTCGTGGAGCGGTGCTGTGCGGCGTGTGGCCCTTGCTGGTGACCCGCCAGCCCAGGCCACTGGCACCGCCGCCCTGCCCCCTGCCGACTGGACAGGTGCCCTCACCCCGGCAGGCCTGGTCTGCAACGGCGAGACCTACGACCTGCCGCTGGAGGGGGCGCACAACGCCCGCAATCTGCTGCTGGCCCTGGCGGTGGCAGACCACCTGGGCGTTCCTCCGGTAGCTCTGCGACACCTGAGCCCGTCCTTGCCAGGCGGGCGCAGCGGGCGCCTGCATATCGCCGGGATCACCCTGCTCGATGAGACCTACAACGCCTCACCTGAAGCGGTGGTGGCCGCCCTGCACCTGCTGGCCGGCCAGAGAGGACGCCGCTTCGCCGTGCTGGGAACGATGCGCGAACTCGGCGCCCACAGCCTCGCCCTGCACCAGGAGATCGGAGCGCTGGCCGCCGAACTGGGCCTCGATGGCCTGGTGATCGTCGATGATGGGGACGACGGCGAGGCCATGGAGCGCGGTGCAGCCAACCTTCCCAGGCAGGTTCGGGTGGCCACGCCCGAGCAGGCCCTCGACCCGCTGCTGCAATGGCTCAGCCCAGGTGATCAACTGTTGCTCAAGGCCAGCCGGGGCGTGGCCCTGGAGCGCCTGATCCCCCTGCTTGAAGCCAACTTCCCAACGTGACGGCCTAGGCCGCAGGACCAGGCCAGTCGGCTTTGATCCGCTGGGGGGTGCGGCTGAGCGCCAGGGCCCCATCCGGTACGTCGCGGGTGAGGGTGGAGCCTGCTCCCACCGTCACATTCGATCCCAGCTTGATCGGGGCGACCAGCACAGAATTGGCCCCTGTCTTGCTGCCCGCGCCGATCACGGTGCGGTGCTTGCGCACGCCGTCGTAGTTGGCGGTGATCGTGCCGGCCCCCACATTGACCCCCGCTCCGAGCTCGGTATCACCGATGTAGCTGAGGTGGTTCACCTTGCAGCCCGCCGCCAGGTGGCTCTGTTTGATCTCCACGAAGTTGCCCACCCGGCAGTCGGCTCCCAGTTCCGCGCCAGGGCGCAGCTGGGCATAGGGGCCGATCACACAGCCATCGGCCACCACAGCGTCGCGCAGCACCGAATAGAGCACCTCAACGCCGTCCCCGAGTCGGACGTTCTCCAGCAGGCTGCCTGGCCCCAGTCGGGAACCGGCTCCGATTTGGCAATCGCCACGCAGGTGGGTCTGCGGTTCAACCAACACGTCACGCCCAAAGCGACAGCCATCGCTGAGGCTGCAGCTGGCCGGATCGGCAAAGCTCACGCCTTCGGCCATCCAGTGGCGCCGCAGCCGGTCCTGCAGCACCGCCTCACACTGGGCCAGCTGAATCCGGTCGTTGATGCCGGCGATCTCGCCCGGATCGGCCACCTCCAGGTGCTCGGCTGGATCGAGCAGGGCAACGGTATCGGTAAGATAGACCTCGCCTTGGTCGTTGTTGGCCTCAAGATCGGGAAGTACCGCCGCCAATCGGCTCCAGTTGAAGCAGTAGATGCCGCCGTTGATCAGGTCATTGGTGCGTTGCGACTCGTTGCAGTCGCGATGTTCGACGATCGCGCTGAGCAGCCCATCGCCGTCGCTGAACACCCGGCCGTAGCCCGTGGGGTCGTCGAGGCGAGCCGTGAGCAGGGTGACGGCGGCCCCGTTGCTGCGGTGCTGCTCAAGCAGGGCTTCGAGGGTGGAAGGCCTGAGCAGGGGCACATCGCCATTGAGCACAAGCAGTTCGCCACTGAAACCGCTGAGTGGTCCGAGCAGTTGCTGGACGGCGTGGCCCGTGCCGTTCTGGGGCTGTTGGCGCACAAATTCGAGGCCGGGGTATCCAGCCAGGGACGCCTCCACCCGCTCGGCCTGATGGCCCAGGATCAGCAGGCGGCGATCGGGCGCAAGGCTCTCGCAGCAGCCGAGAACCCGCTCCAGCAGGCTGACCCCGGCCAGCTCCTGCAGCACCTTCGGCCGATCACTCTTCATTCGGGTGCCCTTTCCGGCAGCCAGAACAGCAACGGCGAGCATGGAAAGCCTGGGAAATCTGGGCGGAATCTACCGGCCCTCGCCCCCGCCCCCGGCCTGGCGCCAGTCCGGATCAGGCCTGCAGCCGAGCCAGATCGTCCCAGAAGCCCGGGTAGGACACCGCCGCCGCTTCGCTTCCCTGCAGCAGGGTGGACCCCACGGCAATCTGAGCCGCCACCGCCAGGCTCATCGCCACCCGGTGGTCGCTCTCACTGTCAACCTCGGCGCCACGCAGACCTTGACCGCCCTCGATCGTCAGGCCGTCAGGGGTTTCCTCAAGGCGAGCACCCATGGCCAGGAGCTGGCGGGCCATCACCGCCAGCCGATCGGTTTCCTTGATCCGCAATTCGGCCGCATCACCGACACGGCTGATGCCCTCGGCGCAACAGGCCGCCACCGCCAGCACCGGAATCTCATCGACCAGACGGGGAATCAGATCGCCAGCGATCGTGAAGGGGCGCAGGGGCCCATGGCGCGCCCTCAAATCGCCGACCGGCTCACCGGCCACCTCGCGCAGGTTGAAGCGCTCGATCGAGGCACCCATCTGCTCAAGCACGTCAAGGATGCCGGTCCGCGTCGGGTTAAGCCCAACGTTCTCCAGCGTGATCTCGGCGCCGGGGGTGATCGCGGCGGCCACCAACCAGAAGGCCGCCGAGCTGATGTCGCCGGGCACCACCACCGGGCGGCCATGGAGCTGGGCGCCGGGATGGACCGTGACATGACGACCGGAGTCGCCGCCGATGGCGAGATCGGCACCGAAGGCCTGCAACATCCGCTCGCTGTGGTCGCGGGAGCGGGCCGGCTCGATCACGGTGGTGTTCCCCCTGGCGGTCAGGGCCGCCAGCAGGATCGCCGACTTCACCTGGGCCGAGGCGATCGGCGTGCCGATCACAGCCCCATGCAGGTCTTGCCCCTCAATGGCCAGGGGGGCCAGGTTGCCGGCGCAGCGGCCACGAATCGAAGCCCCCATCAGCGCCAGCGGCTGGCCCACCCGTCGCATCGGCCGGCGCCGCAGCGAGCGATCGCCGTCGAGCACGAAGTGGCGGCCAACGCGGCCCGCCAGCAGGCCCAGCATCAGTCGCATCGTCGTGCCGGAGTTACCGCAATCGAGCACAGACTCCGGCTCCTGCAGGCCATCGAGGCCAACACCCTCCACCCGCACGGTTTGGCCCGCCACGATCGGGCTCACGCCCACCCCCATCGCCCGCAGGCAAGCCGCCGTGCTGAGCGGATCTTCGGCGGGCAGCAGGCCCTCGATCGCGGTCTCGCCGATGGCGATCGCCCCGAACAGCAGGGCACGGTGCGAGATCGATTTGTCACCCGGTACCCTCACGATCCCGCGCAGGCTGGCCGCCCCCCGATCACCGAGCACCCGGGCTCCCGCATGAAGGCTTCCGGCGGCGGCAACGGCCATAGAGCCACAGGCAAGGGCCTGGATCTTAAATCTGGGGCTGCTGGGAACCGAAGAGGCGGTCGCCGGCATCGCCCAGGCCCGGCACGATCCGAAAGGCGTCGTCGAGCTCGGCGTCGATGCAGGCGCTGTAGATGGTGAGCTGGGGAAAACGCTCCCCCAGAGTCTTGAGGCCGGGGCTGGCCACAATCGCCGTGATCACCCGCAGACGATCGCCGCCCACACCGAGTGCTTCTAGCTTTTCCAGCACCTGGATCAAGCTGCCGGCCGTGGCCAACATCGGGTCGAACACCAGCACGCCCACCTGGGGGCCAATGCTGGAAGGCAGTGTGTCGAGGTAGCAGCGGGCGATGCCGCTGACCTCATCGCGCACCAGACCCACATGGGCCACCCGGGCGGTGGGAAGCACTGTCTGGGCTCCTTGCCAGAGGCCCAGACCTGCCCGCAGGATCGGTACCGCCAGCAGAGGGATGGTTCCATCCACCACGGTTCCCTCGGCAGGGGCCAGGGGAGTCTGCACTGTGACAGGACGGTGGGGCAACCAATCCCTGAGCGCCTCGTAGGTGAGCCAGCGGCCCAGTTCGGCCATGGCACTGGCGAACAGGGCCGGTGGGGTGGCTTCATCGCGCAGCACGGTAAGCCAGTGGGTGATCAGGGGATGGGGTGGCACCACCACCCGCAGGGACATGCTCATGCAGAAACGCGTCTTGGCCTTGGCCTGGCATAGCTTGAAGGCACAAGCTAGGTCTGCGCCTTTGTTCCCACTTCTTCAACACGGGATCTATCAACGCGGGATCAGCCTGGTCTTACTGCTGCTGATGCTGGGCGCAGCCGGCCTCGCCTTACCGGTGGCGCCGGCCTGGGCGATCACGGCGCCGGAGCTGCGCGGTCAACGCTCCCTGCAGGATCTCGAGCCCAACATGCACGGCCGTGATCTCAAGCAGCAGGAATTCCTCAAGGCCGAAATGCGGGGCTTTGATCTGGGCGAAGCCGATCTGCGCGGAGCTGTGTTCAATTCCAGCGACTTGAGGGACAGCGACCTGAGCGGCGCCAATCTCGAGGATGTGGTGGCTTTTGCCACACGCTTCGATGGCGCCGATCTGCGCGGCACCGTGCTGCGTCACGCGATGTTGATGCAGAGCCGCTTCACCAATGCCGAGATTGAGGGCGCAGATTTCAGTGATGCGGTGCTGGATCTCTCCCAGCAGCGTGCCCTCTGCGCCAGAGCGGCGGGAGTGAATGCGAGCACCGGCGCCGCCACGGCTGAAAGCCTGGGTTGCCGATAGATTTCTGCCCTGGTTCCGCTGGGGATCAGCCACCGGTTTGTCTCCCTCAATCCCGGCGCGGACCGGACGCAATCCCATGACCATTGCTTTTCGGTCCTTCGCGACCCTGCCGGCATCAACACGCCAGCTGAATGAGCCATTTACAAGCCAAGGGGCCTGAGATGACCACCAGCACAACCCAGCGGCGCCTGCCGGTCACCGTGGTGACAGGCTTTCTTGGAGCAGGCAAGACCACGTTGATGCGCCATCTGCTGCTGAACAGCGGGCTGCGCCTGGCAGTGATCGTCAACGAATTCGGTGAAGTGGGCATTGATGGAGCCCTGCTGCGCAGCTGCGGCTTCTGCCCAGAAGATGAGGCCGAAGACCGGCTGGTGGAGCTCGCCAACGGTTGCCTCTGTTGCACCGTTCAAGACGACTTCCTGCCGACGATGCAGACCCTGCTCGCTTCGGCCGACCGCCTTGACGGGATCGTGGTTGAAACCAGTGGTCTTGCCCTGCCTGAGCCCCTGGTCCAGGCCTTCTCCTGGCCGGAGATCCGCACCCGCACCCTGGTGAATGGTGTGGTGGCGATGGTGGATGGCGAAGCCCTGGCCCTGGGCAGCGTGGTTGGCGATCCCGCCGCCATCGAGCGACAACGGACCGCTGACCCCAGCCTTGATCACTTCAGCGACCTAGAGGATCTCTTCGACGAGCAACTCGAAGCGGCCGATCTGGTGCTGGTCAGTCGGGCCGACCGCCTCGAGCCCAGCCAACTGGCGCGCGTGCGCGAACGCATCGGCCAGGCGACCCGTCCCGGCACCCAGGTGCTGCCGGTGGAGCAGGGTCGGATCGCACCAGAGTTGTTGCTGGGTCTCTCCCGTGTCGATCTGGGAGCCGGCTCGGGCGTTCAGGCGGGCGATGTCCACCATTCAGACCATGACTCCGATCATCACGACCACGACCATCACGACCACAGCCACGTGCCGATGCAATCGGTGGCGATCCGGCTGGAAGGCCGTTTCAATCGCCAGAGGCTGGAGGCGATCCTGCGCGATCAGATCGAGCGCCAGGCCATTCTTCGCCTCAAAGGCTCGTTGCAACAGCCTGGCAAGGTCCGTCCCCTGCAGATCCAGGCGGTGGGGCCTCGGCTGGAGTGTTGGTATGAGGCGCATCCTCAGGCCGGGGTCCGGCCGGCACAGCCTGCGACGATTGAGCTGCCGGTGCTTGAGCTGGTTGCCCTTGGGCTGCAGCTCGATCGAGCTGTCCTGGAAACTGCCTTGCTTGCTAGCGCTCAGAACAGCTGAGGTTCTCTGAGCGTCTCAATCGAGCGGAAACTGACCCAGGGCACAAAGTCCGTTCCAGCAGAGCGCATGCTCCGGGCTCCATTGGCTGGTGACTGGCCTCCACTGACCAGCACCGGCCCGCGACATCTCGACAATGCCGCTGCCGTCATGGCGGAAATCGAAGCTGTCATCAGGTAGTTCGAGGCTCCAGCGCTCGCCGACCGCCTCGATCCGCATCACACAGGCCTGCCAAGGACCCTGATCGGTGCGACAGCGCAACTGAAGCCGTTGTTGATCCGCGAGGGCTGCCGAGAGCAGAAGCATGGCCAGAGCGCCGCCGATGCCGATGGCCAAGCCCAGAGGCCTGCGAACTCGCTCCAGAGCGGAGGCGACCGTTGAAGGCCATCCCGTTGTCTCCAGCATCACAGCCATCCCCGCTTCCCACAGTTTCAACCTGGATCAGCGCCAGGAGCTGCAGGAGCGTGCGATGGCAAGATTTAATCAATCTCCTGAGCTGCCAGTGCCACGCTTTCAAGCCCGCGTTCTGGTCAGCCTGAGGCCCTCGGTTCTCGATCCAGCCGGCGAGGCCACCCGCGCCGCCGCGGCCAGGCTGGGCGTTGAGGGGGTTGTCGGCCTGCGGATCGGCAAGGCAGTGGAGATCGAGATCGAGGCGATCGACGCCAGCTCGGCCCGCTCCCAACTGGAACTGCTGAGCGAACGGTTGCTGGCCAACCCTGTGATCGAGGACTGGTCCCTGGAACTGCAGTCCGCCGAGGCGGGGGCGGCGGCGTGACCATTGGTATTGCCGTTTTTCCTGGCTCCAACTGCGACCGAGACGTGCAGTGGGCCGCCGAAGGATGCCTGGGAATTCCAACCCGCTTTCTGTGGCATGAACAGCGGGATCTCAGCGGATTGGAGGCTGTGGTCTTGCCGGGTGGATTCAGCTACGGCGATTATCTGCGCTGTGGCGCCATTGCCCGCTTCGCGCCCCTGCTCCAGGAAGTGGTGGCCTTTGCCGCCAGGGGTGGGCCGGTGCTGGGGATCTGCAACGGCTTCCAGGTGCTGACCGAGCTTGGCCTGCTACCCGGGGCCCTGACTCGCAACAGGCGCCTGCACTTTCTCTGTGAGCCCGCGACGCTCAATGTCCAACCCGGACCCTGCCGCTGGCTGCAGGGCTATGCCGCCGGGGAGACGATCCATTTACCGATCGCCCATGGCGAAGGGCGCTACCAGCTGGAGGCAGGAAGCCTGGCAGAGCTGGAAGAGAAGGGACAGGTGGTGCTGCGCTACCAGCGCAATCCCAATGGCTCGATCGGCAATGTCGCCGGCCTCTGCAACCCGGCGGGCAACGTTCTGGGTTTGATGCCCCATCCGGAGCGAGCCTGTGATCCCCTGCTGGGCGGGATCGACGGGCAGCGGCTGCTAGCGAGCCTGCTCGGATAGGGCAACACGGGGTGGGGGCCGCTCAACTGATGGCGGCGAAGAACACCTTGCTGCCGACGGGATCGGGCTTCATGGTCAGTTCGCCCGGGGTCCAGTTGGCGGGGCAGACCTCACCGGAGTGAGCCCGCACGTATTGGAAGGCCTGCAGCACCCGCAGAGTTTCATCGACGTTGCGACCAACAGAAAGATTGTTGATGGTGGCGTGCTGGACGATGCCATCGGGATCGATGATGAACAGACCGCGCAAAGCCACACCGGCGTCCTCGTCGAGAACGTTGTAGGAACTGGCGATTGTTTTCTTGAGATCGGCGACCAGTGGGTAGGCAATATCACCCAGCCCGCCTTGGCTGCGGTCGGTCTGGATCCAGGCCAGGTGGCTGAACTGACTGTCAACTGAAACACCGAGAACCTCGGCGTTCAAGTTGCTGAACTCGCTGTATCGATCACTGAACGCCGTGATTTCCGTTGGACAAACAAACGTAAAATCAAGCGGGTAGAAAAACAGCACCACGTACTGGCCGCGGTAATCAGCCAATGACACATCTTTGAATTCCTGGTCAACAACCGCTGTTGCGGTGAACCCTGGGGCCTGTTGACCAACGCGCAGCGAAGCGTTGACGGTCATAGGGGTGCTGGAGGAGAAAGGGAATGGCAGGGAAGGCAAGTCTTCAGCCTGAAGGATTGAGCCTGACGAACGACCACCTGCCTGTGTTTCAATTTATCACGAAACTTGATGCTTGGGCGGGGGGTAAGGTTAAGGGAGAATCTAAAAAGCAAGCAGCTCCATGTCCTGGGATCCGGCGATTCTGCGCAAGTTCAACACCACTGGTCATTTTCGGCTCCTCAACCAACTCCGCGGTGAGCTCAAGGCCCATCCCCTCCCGCGCCAGCAGGCGGAAGGAGACGCGGCAGCTGGTGGTACCCGAGGAGCTGGCACTGGCGCGATTGAGATGCGACCCCAACCCATGGGTTACAGCCGTTCGCGCCGCTCCAGTGGCTACGGCTCCCCATCCAGCAAGTCGGAATCCTTCAGCGACGCCGCTGAGCTGGACGCCAACGGTTCATCCAGGAGCTTTCGCGATCGGCTCAATGCGATCGACATGCGTTGAACTGTTGAAGCACGATCCCAGGCATCGCGAGCAGAACAAGTTGCAGCGACGATTGCAGCGATGCCAGCAGCTCTATTGGAGCCTGACAACATGACAACAATCCAAGCATGAAGTCTTGGCTGACAAGAAGATGGTATTCAAAGAAGTGCAACTACAAAAAGCGTAAGGCTTAACGAAGCCGAAGGTAGATTTCCATAAAAAACAACGGTTGCCAGGTCGTTTTCTACTCAGGCAACAATAGTTTGATCAATCAGAATCTTTTTAAGGATAGGATTAATCGATAGATTTTTGTTATTATGCTAAATTTAACAAGCCAGAAACAATTAAGGGCACCTTGAAAAATCCGACATGCCCGCCGAGGCTGCCAATCGGATTCAAGTCCTGACAACAGGTCTGACTCGACAGGACTGGCAAGAAAGGTGATTTTTGAGTTGTCCTTAACTTACATCGATTAAGTTAGGCCTGTCAATTTGGGCCTATTAACTGAGGCCAAATAAAAAAACTCGTCAACCAATCAAAACAGTTGACATCGAATAGATGAAATAACCATCACAATTCCATCCAATGGAGTGAAGAATCAAATGGCTCGAGAGTGACTTGAACACTCGACCTTGGGGTTATGAATCCCACGCTCTAACCAGCTGAGCTACCGAGCCTTATCCTCTGGAGTTTAGACGATCGCCGATTCCACCAGCTTCTGTTCAGGCTCTGCCAGGAAGAAACTGAAGTGGATTGGCCGCACCGCGACCGGCAGGGTGAATCTCGAAATGAAGGTGGGGGCCCGTGCTGCGGCCCGTACTGCCCATCGCCGCGATCTTGGTGCCCTGAGCAACCGTCTGGCCGACTTGGACCGTCACCCGGCTGTTGTGGCCGTAGAGAGTTTTGCTGCCATCATCATGGATGATCTCAACGAGATAGCCGTAGCCGCCGTTGTGCCATCCCGCATAACTGACGCGGCCTGAGCGGGCTGCCACGATCGGCGTGCCGACGTTGCTGGCAATGTCGACGCCCTTGTGCATGCGACCCCAGCGCCAACCGAATCCCGAAGTGAACACCCCCTTCGCTGGCCAGATCCAGGTGGTGGTGGTCGGGGCGGGGCGAACCTCAGCTTCACCGCCGAAGCTGGGCAGTTCAGGCCAGCTCAGACCACCGCTACCGACAGGATTGAGTCCCAGCACCATGCGGCTGCGGGCCGGAGAAGAATTAGCGACACGAATCTGAGTGCCGGTTACCAGGCTGGCAGCCTGGAGTCCTGGATTCAGCTGTAACAGATCCTGAAGACGCATGCCATAACGCTGCGCCAGCTTGCCAAGATCATCACCGAAGCGAACCACTCCAGTGGAGGCAACAGGCCCAGAAACCGAAGCGGGTGGCGTACGGCGGATCTGTCCGGCGTCGAGTGAGTCCAGCCGCCGAGCACGCTCCTGGGACTCGCCAGGCAATTGCACCCATTCACCTGGTTGAAGGCGATGGCCAACCTGACGCTTGTTGAGTTGGGCTAGGTCTGTGGGCACAAGGCTCAAGGCATCCGCCAGCTCCCTGATGCTGACTTGGCTGCTGATTTTGATCCAGAAGCGATTGGCAGAAGGCTCACCTGGCGCTAGCGCCAGGTGAGCCTCAGCCAAGGCCTCGGGCAAGTCGTCCCAGCTGAGCGAGCGGGAATCGGCTACACCGGGCACAGCTCCAGCTGCCACGAGCGAGAGGACCGGAATCGGCCCCGCCATTGCCAGAAAGAAGTGAACAGGCTTCATGCAGTTTCCACAAGGGACAAGGCACGGTGGAGAAGCCACTATCCCCGCGCCGCGCTGAGAGTAGCGGCTGGGCACTCTCGAAACAAGCCATCAAGACTTCAAGCGCGGCCAGACGACCCCACCCTTGAACCCGAATCAGAACTGAGCAGGGCCGATGCAGGCCCCAATCCCTTGCGCTCACTGCTCTTCGTTGCTTGGTTCGCAGACTGGTTTTGTCATGACTTCACGCAGGGCTCGGCAGCGGACGGATTGGTCTCCAGCTGGCGCAGGGCCTCGAACAGGGCAACGGCCGCTGCGACCGAGAGATTCAGGCTGCGAACCCCTCCGCCCGAGCGCACCGATCCGGTCATCGGGATAGTGAGCCGCACGTCGGCCAGCTTCAACAGGTCCGGAGGCAGTCCATCGGTTTCTCTGCCCAGCAGCAGCCAATCGCTGGCCTCGAAGCGAAAGGCGCTGTAGGAGCGTTCCACCTGGCTGGTCAGGGCCACCAGTCGCCCACCCCGTCTGGAGCGCTCCAGCTCGAAGGCGGCAAGGTCGGCGTGGACATGCAGCGACACCCAAGGCCAGTAGTCGAGCCCGGCGCGTTTGAGCTGACGGTCGTCGATAGCGAAGCCCAGGGGACAGATCAGGTGCAGCTCGGTGTTGGTAGCGGCGCAGGTACGCGCCACGTTGCCGGTGTTGGGAGGGATCTGGGGCTGAAAAAGAACCAGACGGGGCATGGGAGTCAGGGCGTGGCCCCACCAGCTGTGGGCGTGGCTTCAGGGGGAACAGGCTGGCTGAGCGCCAGCAAGTCGAGGGCCCTGCCGTGGACCACAAGCCAACTGGCGCCGCTACGGGCCTGGAGAAGCTGTCCAAGCCGCCCGAGGCGGTCCCGGAAGCGGCCACCGATCGCCGTGGCGGGCACCACGCCCCAGCCGGTCTCCTCACACACGACCAGCTGCGGGCTGCAGCAACGCTCCAGGGCCGCCAACAAGCCGTTCTGCTGGCGCTGCCAGTCCGCGGACTCCAGCTCCAAGTGATGACTCAGCCAGGTGCCCAGGGAATCGATCAAGACACAACAGCCGGGAGGAACCCGATCAAGCGCCTCAGCCAGGGCCCCCTCCACCTCCCAGGTGGGCCAGCTGGCTGGACGCTGCTGGCGGTGAAGGGCCAGGCGCTGCTGCCAGGCCAGATCCCCGGGATAGAGGGGTCCTGTGGCCAAGTACAGAACGGGCAGACCGCTGGTGGTGGCGAGATGCTCGGCCCAGCGGCTCTTGCCACTGCGGCTTGGCCCTGTCACCAGCGTCAGGCGGGACGGCTGGGACGGCTGGATAGCCCCCTCAACCACCGCCGTTCATGTTGCGCAGGGTGGCCACCGAAGAGGGCGACACCCGGTTGAGATAACGGAAGATCCAATACTTGAAGATCGTGGCCAGGATCACCGGGAAGGTGGCGATGAACAGGAGCACAAAATTCTCCCGCTGGGGCAAACCGAGGTGGTTCGAAACCCCATCGAGCAGCACCGTCCAACCCTCCGGGCTGTGAAAACCCACAAAAATATCGGTGAACAGAATGATGGCAAAGGCTTTGGCGCTGTCGCTGAGGCCATAGATCTGCTCATCAAGGAAGCCCCGCAGCACCCGCAGTTCCTCCCTGCCAAGGAAGCAGACCAGCACGAAGCCCAGCAGTCCCACCCCATCGGAGAGCACGTTCTTGATCGCCCGGGTGCTCTGACCATCGGCCTCCTGCTTCAGCTCTGCGGCTCGCGAGGAGAGGGCCTTGTGCAGCAGTTCCGGGCTGGGCAGATCGTCGCCCTTGAGCAGGGCATCGAACTCGATCTCCGCTTTGTAGATGCGTAACTTCTCAACCGCCGCCTCCTCCAGTTGGGGCTTGGTGTAGCTCAGGAATGGAACGTCAGGGGCCAGACGATCGACCACCGGCGAAATCACGAACGTTCGGCTGACCTGCTGGAACAACAGGGGCACGAGCACCAACAGCAGGAGGATGCGCAGCGAAACCAAGGTGGAATCGCGGCGACGACGAAAGCCGGCGACCACATTGGCCTCGGCCTCGGGATCCAGCTGGCGGCGGACCCGCTCCACCACGCCGATCAGGCTGCGGGGCAGGAGTTCCGGTGAGCGGCTCATGACCGCCACCGGGGTGCGGTTGCTGTAGCGCCCCTCCACCGATTCGATCAGCTGCAGCTGGCGCAGCTCCTGGCTGTCGAGCTCTTGGCGGCGGGGTGCCGGCCCATCGAGAAAATCGCTGCAGATCTGCAGGGCCGTGCGAAAGCGGCGCAGCATCTGAGCCTGCACCGTGCGAGGCAGGCTCAGGGCAAGTTCGGGGCGTACCGGACGATCGTTGTAGTACTCAAGTTCCAGGCTCTGGATCAGCAGCGCCGCTTCATAGGCCCGTTCAAGCTCATTGCTGAGATCAACCGAGCGAGCCCTGCCGAAGGTCCCGATCCAATCACGCAGGGTCATGGCAGATCAGCGTGAGAAGACCCACCAAGTGAGCATCGGCACAATCGTGCCGACCACCAACAGCACGACCACCCAGGTAAAGCCACTTCCCGCAGCGGTTTCAGCTTGGGTTGGGATGTTGGTGACGATCTCGACCTGCACCTGCTGCTCGGGAGGACCGGGATCATCGGCGCCGTTGAGCACCACTTCCAGGCGGTTGAGCGCATCGAGTGAGGCCTGGCGGTAGCGCGATCCCATCCGCATAGGAATGCCCATGGTCGTGTCCGCCGTGCTGATCAACAGGTCTTGGGGCAACTGCATCAACAGATCGGGCGAAGCCACCACAGAGGCTGTGTTGGTCTGGGCGTCGATCAGCAGCAACAGGTTGGAATCCCGGCCGGGGTTGGCCTGGCTCCAGCGCTCCTCCATCTGGGCGCCCAGGCTCTCGAGTTCAAGTCCGTAATCGAGGCGATCGACTGTGATCAGATGGGCCTGGACATGGCCCGCTTCGAAATCTTCGAGGCGATGTTCCAACTCCTTGGCGGTGGAGCGACTGAACAGACTGGCCGGATCGATCAACCTCTGCTGGGGAGCCTCGGCGGGGTAGTCGTCCACTCCGGCTGCCAGCAAGGGCTGCAGGGGAAGGAACAGGAACACCAGAACGGCCAAGGCCGCCAGGAGTCGGGGCAGGAGCGGCGGCAAGCGCACGGATGACGATTGGCAGGGCGGGCTTGACTTCAGTCTGCCTTCACTCGGCCAGGCTGTCGCGGTGGAGGATCTGAATCACCTCAAGGATTTGCTGCGCTCTCGACTCCGGCAGCTCCAGCTGCAGCGAGAGCCGGTCGAGAAAGACCTGTTCATCGGGTTCGACCACCCGATCGCTATGAACCAGTTGGGCCGCCACAGCCAGGGCCGTTTCGCGCTGCTCCTGGTTGAGGGCAGGAATGGCGGCAGAGACGAGAGCCTCTATGCCGTCATTGCGCAGAATCTGCAGCAAATCATCGAACATCGTCGCGATGGTCTGCTCCGGCAGGCTGGCGAAGGGGGTTCGGTGATCGAGCTGGCTGCGCAGCGATTTGGCCTCCTCCAGGCCCATGGCTCCGTCACAGGCCACCGCCGCCAAGGCGATCGCGGCGAATCCCTTGCTGGCATTCATGGCGAGATTGGGTGCAAAAGGGCATCGCTGTAAAACCTGTCATGGCTCAGGCCCCCCTGGGTGCTCATGTGTCAGCGTTTGCACGAACCGCGTCGCCCTCAGCTCGCCCGTCACACCATGCAGCCACGTCCGTGAACGGCCTTCCGGCCCCCGCCCGCGCCTGCCTGGCAGCCGGTCTGCTGGGCCTGCTGCTTTGCCTGATCAACCAGGCCAGCGCGCCTGAACTCAGCCCTGCCCTGCAGCGTTCTGCCGTGCTCGCCAGCCTGATGGCCGTGGGGTTGATGCTGGTGGCCCTGCTCTGGACCCGGGCCAACCCGAAAGCACCGGAACGGGTGTCCCTGGAGGGACGGGAGGGCCTGGAGTTGATCAATGGCCTGCCAGAAGCGCTGGCTGCCGAGCTGAGCTGGGGGAGCCGGCTGCTGCTCACGGCCACTCCAGCGGCCAGTGTGCTGATCCATTGGCAAGGAGTGGCGATCCTGCGGCGGGGGGTGCTTGCAACGGAGCGCTGGCGGCCCGGTGCCATCAGCGAGAGGTCCCGCCAAACCGGAAAGGCGATCTCCCTGGTGAACCTGGCGCTCTACCCGGGCCGGCAGGAGTTCACTGGCCTACCGGCCGGCACCCCTGCCGTTCTGATCCAGCCGATCGGCGGCGGCGGCTGGCTGGTGCTCGGTGGCTGGTCACCACGCTGCTTCAGCAAGGCCGATGAAACCTGGCTTGAGGGCTGGACGGAGAAGATCAGAACGTCACTGGAGGCCTGGAGCGGGGAGAGCGGCTGCCCGCCGATTCCCCTGTCGGAGACTCTTTTGCCGGCGGAACCTGAAGCTGGGATTTCACCCGACCCCCCGGTGTCGTGAACACGGCGAGACCCTTCCCATCCACCTTGCCGTTGAGCACCTCACTGCGGGTGACCTGTTGGTTGGCTTCGCGACGAAACACCACGTTTCCCCGGGCCCGCACCGACTGGTCAGCCCAGTTGTAGAGACAATCGTTAGCCGTCAGGCCTTCGCCCGGTTGGCGCAGGTCGCAGCCGGCCGGAATCAAGGCCCACTTCTCATCGAGTTGCAGTTCCAGAGACTGGCCCCGCACCTCCTGGTTTCCAATCTGGGCAACGAAGGGCAAGGCCGTGCTGAGCCGCTGGCGTGCGCTGTCCCAGCGGGTGCGCTGGCCATTGAACACGGCGTCCTGGGAAGGATCCACAAAGCGCACTGGAGCTAAGGCATCGATCACTTCGGTGCGGGTGTTGCCTTCCAGGGCGGACGCTGTGAGGGTCTGCTCCTGCTTGTTCTTGAGTCGCCGGATCCCTTTGACCGGGCCGGGGGCCTTGAGGACGCCACTGGCCGCGAACCAGTCGACCTGGGCCACCTGCAGGTCGATGGTGGAGTTGACCAGCCGGGTGCGGCCCCGCAGCTCCAGTTTGTCCTGGTCCAGCAAGAACAGGGCCGTATCAGCCGTGAGGCGGGAGGAACGATCAACCAACATCGGACGGCGATCGATGGAGATCCTCTGCCGGCTGGGGATCCAGCGCAGCCGATCCCCTGAAATCACCGAGGGCTTGGGTCCGACCGCCTGAATCTTTACCTTCCCCTCCAGCTGGATCACTTCGCCGTCGTTGATCACCGTGCCGCTGGTGGCGGAAATGTTGTATTGCGGCTTGCCTTTGGCATAGATCACGCCCCGGGGCTGTTTGACCTGGGCAATTTTCCGCTCGAGGTCATAGCTGGCTTCAGGGCTGATCAGCGACCAGGCAGGGCGGCCTTTGTCATCGGATTGGCGCAGGTTGAGCGACTGAAAGACGAACTGCTGCGTTTCTGTCTTCTTTTCTGGCGTCCGGGTGCATCCGGAGAGGGCGTAGCCGCCCATCAGGGCGATCAGCAGCAGGGATGCCAGACGGCCCATCCTCATTCCCCCGGCTCAAGCCGGGCCATGACCGGCTCAGGCTGGGGCAAGGGGAGACCCTCTTCGAGAACGCCCCAGCGCAGTTGCTCCAACCAAGTGCCGGCAGCGCCACTGGACAGTGGAGGCTGACCGAGTTGCTTCAACATCCTTTCGCAGAGATCGGGCAGCAGGGGCGCCAGGAGCAGGGCCACATGCCGGCTGGCCTCCAGAACGACATAGAGATCATCGGCCACCTGCAGGCGACCGTCCCCCTGTTTGATCCGGCTCCAGGGCGCCTGTTCGTTGAGGTAGCCGTTAGCGGCGATCGCCAGTTGCAACGCGGCTTCAGCGGCCTGACGGAAGTCCAGGCGCTCCATGCCAGCAAGCACCAGCTCCCGGGCCGTAGCCGCCGCCGCCGCCAAGGGATGGTCGGCCATGAATCCAGCCGAGACGGGAGGCACGGCGTTATCAAACCAGCGCCGGGCCATTGAGGTGGTGCGGTTGAGCAGGTTGCCGATCGTATTGGCCAGGTCGTTGTTGACCAGATCGAGGAAGCGTTGCTGCTGGAAGTCCCCGTCATCACCAAAGGTGATGTCGCGCAGCAGATACCAGCGCACCGCGTCGCGGCCGTAATGCTCCAGAAGCTCGGCTGGATCGAGCACATTGCCCAATGATTTACCCATCTTCTGGCCCTCCCGGCTCAGGAAGCCATGGCCAAACACCTGCTGGGGCGGCTCCAGGCCCGCCGAGAGCAGCATGGCGGGCCAGTAGACGGCATGGAAGCGCAGGATGTCCTTGCCGATCACGTGGACATGGGCTGGCCAACCGCGGGTGATGGCGAGATCCAGATCGGCGGGATCGCCTGGCTCAAGCAGGGCCGTGATGTACCCCAGCAAGGCATCGAACCACACATAGAAAGTGTGATCGGCATGGCCGGGAACGGGGATCCCCCAGGGCAGGTGCAGGCGGGAGATCGAGAAATCGCGTAGCCCCTGGGCCACGAAGTTCTCCACCTCGCGGCGCCGGCTGGCTGGTGCGATGAAGCCCGGCTGGCTCACCAAAGCTTCGATCTGAGCCTGATAACGCGACAGGCGGAAAAACAGGTTGAGCTCATCGCGCCACTCCAGCGGCCGGCGGTGAATCGAGCACTCCGGATCCTCAGCCCCGAGGGCATCATCCTTGAACTCTTCGCAAGCCACGCAGTACCAGCCCTGCTGGCGGCCTTCCACCACATCGCCTGAAGCCTCAACCCGTCGGTAGAACTGCTCGACAATCTGCCTGTGGCGAGGATCGGTGGTGCGGATGAAGCGATCGTTGCTGATCGTCCAGCGTTGCCAGAGCTTCTCGTACGTTTCGCTGACCTGATCGCAGTGGGCCTGGGGGCTGACACCGCTGGCTTCTGCCGTGCGTTGAATTTTGAGGCCATGTTCATCACATCCGGTGATGAACAACACCGGCTCGCCCTTCAAACGCTGGAAACGGGCCTGGGCATCACAGGCCAGGGTGGTGTACGCACTGCCAAGGTGCGGCTTGTCGTTGACGTAATAAAGCGGGGTGGTGAGGGTGTAGGTCATGGAGCCGGATCTTACCCATCGCTGCCGCTCCTTCAGAATCCGGCCGTTCGCCGGGAGTCGCTATCAACAGGATCGAAGACGGCGCTGAGGTGGTGGTGTGGGGAGGCGGCAGCGGTGGTGTGGCGGCGGCGCTGCAGGCGGCCCGCAGCGGAGCGTCCACACTCTTGCTCACCCCGGGCTCCTGGTTGGGGGGAATGGTGAGCGCTGCCGGGGTCTGCGCTCCCGATGGCAACGAGCTCTCGCCCTGGCAGACGGGACTGTGGGGAGCCTTGCTGCGCCAGTTGCAGCAAGAGGAACCCGAAGGGCTCGATCAGAACTGGGTGAGTTGCTTCGGCTGGCGGCCAGCCACGGCAGAAACCATCTTGCGGCGCTGGCTGGCAGCAGAACCCCGCGCCCGCTGGTGGAGTAACTGCCGCCTCCGGGACGTGGAGTGCCTGGGCTCGCGCCTGCTAGCCCTGACCGTGGAGCGGGGCGGCCAGCTGCTGCGGCTCCCCTTCGAGGTGCTGGTCGATGGCAGCGACCGGGGCGATCTGCTGCCACTAGCAGGCGTGCCGTTCCGGCTGGGCTGGGAAGCCCGCGAGGAATGGAATGAACCCAGTGCCCCGCTGCGCGCGCGACTGGAGGCGGAGCCATTTTTCCAGCGCCAACGGCTGCAATCCCCCACCTGGGTGGTGATGGGCCAGCTGGGAGAGGGCGGCTGCCCGGACGGGCGGCGGCTGGCGGCGCCCTTTGAGCAGGCCAGCAGCCACTTCGGCTTGGAGCGGACCATCACCTACGGGCGCCTGCCTGGCGGTCAGGTGATGTTGAACTGGCCGCTGCATGGCAACGACTGGCACGGAGATCTCGGCGGAGCTTTCAGCGGCGATCCCGTCGCTGAAAGCCACCTCTACGGCCAGATGCGTGCCCATAGCCTCGCTTTTGCCGCCGCCTGCGTGGAGGCCACCGACGGTTGGATGCAGCTGGGCTCGGTGTTCCCTGAGGCAGGCGATCCGGCCACAACCGGCCGCTCTGCCCTCGCCCTGATGCCCTACTGGCGAGAGGGCAGGAGGCTGTTGGGGCAGATCACGGTGAAAGAGCAGGATCTGCTGCCGAGCGGCCCGGGAGCCTCGATCGCGCCGCTTCCTTTTGATGGCGCGTCGATTGGACCCCAGGCCGTGCAATCGATTGCCGTCGGCAACTACGCCAACGATCACCACTATCCCGGCGAAGACTGGACCCTGGCCGCCAAGAGCTGCCGCTGGGGCGGCCGCTGGAGCGGCACCCCCTTCTGCATTCCCTACGGCGCCCTGGTGAGTGCGGCGGTTGACAACCTGTTGACGGCCGACAAGTGCTTCAGCAGCAGCCACATGGCCAACGGCGCCACCCGGCTGCAGCCGCTGATCCTCAACATCGGCCAGGCAGCAGGAGCGGCGGCCGCCCTGGCAGTGCGCCTGGGTGTGCCCCCGGTCGCTCTGCCGCTGCGGCCACTGCAACAGGCCCTGATCAATGATCCCAAGGCACCGGCCAGCCCCGTGCCGCTCTGGGATACCCCCTGGCACCATCCCGATCGCGCTCGGCGCCAGCACGCAGCGTTGGCCGATCCAAGCCTGATCTCAGCGGCAGGTCGCTGGTGTGGGCCAGCGGGGAGCGCCGCGATGGCGCCACCGCAAGAGGCCCAGGCCCAAAGGTTCAGCGGCCACCTGCACCCTGATGGCGCAGGCGGCTACAGGCTGGACACAAACTCAGCCAGCTGGCCCGTCATCACGCTTGAGCCTGTCTTGGCCAGCTGGCTGGAAGCCCAGCAGGGTCCCTGCCAGGTTGCCTTGATTGCCGTGGCGAATCCCTGGGGACCGTGGTTGCGGGCCTCCCGATTGGCGGATTGACTCAGCGCGCTTCCAGTCGGAGCAGGTCAGAGAGAGAATCCACCTGCTGCACCGTGACAGTGAAGCCATCACCGGGGGCAGCAGAGTCCGGGCAGCGCATCGCCTGATCCATGGCCAGCGCCTCGAGATGGACCAAACCGAGCCGGTCCTGGGGGCGGAGCCAGCGCAGAAACAACCCTTGCCAATGCTCGCTGCGATGCTGCTCGAACCAAACCTGCTGCCAGTGGCGCTGATCTTCGCGGCTGATCTGGATGCCCTCACGCAACACCGGATCAAGCTCGTTGAGCACCTCAGCCAGGGCGTCTTCGCCCAGCGGCTCCTCTCCTGAAGCAAGGGCCGCCAGCTGGCGCTGGACCACCAGATCACCGTAGCGGCGGATCGGAGAGGTGGCCTGGACATAGGCCGGCAGGCCAAGGCTGAAGTGCGCTGAGGGGCGAACGCCACTGCTGCCGCGCGCCAGGCAGCGGCGCAGGGCTGCATGACGCACGGGCCCCGGAGGTAGCGCCAGCAGCTCGGCCTCCGCTGGCAACTCAGCAGCGGGCTGGCCGCGATAGGGCAAAGCCAGGCCCTGCCTGGCGCCGTGTTCGGCCAGCACAGCTCCGTTGAGGATCATGGCTTCGGCCACCAGGGCCCGCGCCGCTGTCGGTTCGGTGATCTCCAGCTCCGCCCGCTGGCCGTCGGTGCGGATCCGCCCCTCCGGCTGCTCCATCTGCAGGGCTCCCTGCTGCAGTCGCCACTGCCGGCGCTGCTGCAACAGCAGATGCAACTGGGCCAGGTCGGCGTCCTGGGGTGGGGCCAGCTCGATCAGGTCATCACCATCGCTGTAGGTGAGCCGGTAGGTGGGGCGCACCCAGCTGCGCTTGATCGCATAGTTCGCGACAGCGCCATCGGCGGCCAGTTCGATCGACGTGCTCCAGGCAGGGCAGCGCTGACCCTGGCGCAGGCTGAACGGCCCTGAGGCCAGCGCGAAGGGGAACATCGGCACAACCTGCGCCGCTAGGTAGAGGCTGGAGGCCCGTTGCCGCGCCTCAAGATCCAGGGGTGAACCGGCCGGCACCAGCCGGCCCGGATCAGCGATATGGACCCAGATCCGGCAGCGGCCATCTGGGAGGGTTTCGAGGGAAAGGGCGTCGTCAATCTCCTCGGTTTCGGCGTCATCGAGGCTGTAGGTGCGCAGGCCGGTGAGATCACAGCGGCCTTGGTCGCTGGCGGTCTCCTGGTCGGCGCTGGCCATGAGCCGGCCGGCCTCCTCGAGCAGTTCGGCACTGAAGCCCCGCTCCCAGACACTGCGGCGCATCGAGGGGAGGCCATGGGGCTCCCATTGGCCCAGATCCACCAACAGATGGCGGATCGGACCGGGTTCCGCCGCGCAACCGGCCTGCTGCAAGCCACGGCGCAGCTCCGGGGACAAGCTGACATCGCTGGAGCCCGCAGCGAGCGAAAGCAGGAGCTCAAGCTCATCGCGCTGCGGGGCCGCCAGAGCTGCCGGCTCAATTGGAAGGCGCTGACGCAGCAGCTCGAACCAGGCGTCGCGGCGTTGGTCGGCGAGGCGAGCAAGGCGCCGCTCGCGCCGCAACTGCCTCAGATCCTTGAGCGAGCGGGGCTGGATCTCAGCGTTGCGCCAACGGAAAAAGAGCTGGTTGCCCTGTTGCAAGGCCAACCAACAGGCCGCGCGAGCCGCCGGGGTATCGGCGCTGGCCACCAGCTCCACAAAATCCTCGAGCGTGCAGGCCTGATCGCCAAGTAACATCCAAGCGGCCGCCAGATCCTTGGGGCCGGGATCGAGGGCGAGAAGGGCAGGTTCCGAAAGCTGCCAAGGAGCTCGGTCGATCCGGCCAGCCTTCGCCTGGCTGTCAGGGGAAGAAGCGATTGGATCAAGCTGACGCAGCGGGAGCTGCTGAGAGCGCCCCGACCAGCCAACGCAGAGGCTGGCCTTGGAGCCGTTGAGCGCCACCAACACAGCCAGTTCCGGTCCCTTCGGACCGATCAGGCCAACCAAATCCCCCGTTTGCAGGGCCAAGGCGCTACTCAGCCTTCAGGATTCACAAAGGGGAGCAGGGCCAGGATGCGAGCGCGCTTCACCGAGTTGGTGAGATCACGCTGCTGCTTGGCCGTAAGACCTGTGAGGCGGCGGGGCAGGATTTTGCCACGCTCAGTGATGAATTTCTTGAGAAGATCGACGTCTTTGTAGTCGATCGGATCACCGGGCTTGATCGGTGAAAGACGCTTTTTGAAAAAAGAACTGGCCATGAAATCGAAACAGGCAGGGTGGAAGAAAGGTTGACTGGCAGAGCACTGGAGATTGAACGAACGATCGATCAATCACTTCAGCGCCGAGCTCACTTGATCTCTTTGTGGATCGTGCTTTTGTTGCAGTGAGTGCAGAACTTCTTCAACTCAAGCCGTTCGGTGGTGTTACGGCGGTTCTTCTGGGAGGTGTAACGAGACACCCCGGGAGACCGCTTGGCGGGATTGGACCGGCATTCCGTGCACTCAAGAGTGATCACGAGCCGGACGCCCTTGTTTTTAGCCATGTAAGGACGTGCGCCGCTTGTGCGATGCGAACTGACAACATCTGATCTTACCTGCAGAGCCCCCCACCCCCTCTCCTTAAGATTGGCAAGTCTTTGATGGTTCAAGGCGGATGCGGGTCTCGCTCCAATGGCTGCGGGAACTCGTGGCCTGGGATGGACCGGTGACGGAGCTTGCCGATCGGCTCTCGATCGCCGGTTTCGAAGTCGAGCAGATCGAGGATCTCGCCGCCAGCGCCGCAGGCGTGGTGGTGGGTCAGGTGCTGGAGAAGACTCCCCACCCCAACGCCGACAAGCTCAATGTCTGCCGCGTTGACGTCGGCGCAGAAAGCCCGCTTCAGATTGTTTGCGGCGCTGCCAATGTGCAGGCTGGCCAGAAGGTGCCGGTCGCCCTCGTGGGTGCCCACCTGCAGGCCGTCGCCCTGACGATCAAGCCTGCTGAGCTCAGGGGCGTGGCCAGCAGCGGCATGATCTGTTCCCTCAAGGAGCTGGGCCTGGCTGACGACTCCAGCGGCATTGCCGTGCTCGATGCGCTGCTGGAAACGGTGCCAGCGCTCGGCAGCCCCGTCGGGCCCAGCCTGGGCCTCGACGACCAGGTGCTGGAGCTGTCCATCACCGCCAACCGCCCCGATGGTCTGTCGATGCTGGGCATTGCCCGGGAGGTCGCCGCCCTGACCGGAGCCCCCCTGCAGTCCAGCGTCCCCGCACGGGCGATCGAGGCGCAACCTCTGGCGGTGGCCGCCGCCGATCAGCAGGCGATCGAAGCCGGTGGCCTGTTCAGCCTCACCGCCCTCAACAGGGTGACTGTGGCGGCCTCCCCCAAGTGGCTGCAGCAACGCCTGGAGCATGCCGGCCTGCGGCCGATCAACAACGTTGTCGATGTCACCAACCTGGTGATGCTCGAAACCGGCCAACCCCTCCACGCCTTTGATTCCGACCGCCTGGCCGGGCTTGGCGGCGGCGAGGCAACGGCGCAGCGGATTGGCCTGCGCCAGGCGCGCAGCGATGAAGCCTTCACCAGCCTCGATGGCTTGGAGCATCGCCTCAGCAGCGAGGCCCTGGTGGTGACCTATGCCGGCACACCTGTGGCCCTGGCCGGGCTGATCGGCGGGGCGAACAGCTGCGTACAGCCGGCCACCACCAACCTCTGGCTGGAGGCCGCCGTCTTCGCGCCCCAGGCGGTGCGACGCAGCGCCCGCAGCGTCGGATTACGCACAGACGCCAGCCTGCGCTTTGAAAAGGGCCTGCCGCGGCAGGTGACCCTGGCGGCAGCGGATCGAGCCGTCGCGCTCCTGCAGGAGATCGCTGGCGCCCAGGTGGGCGAACGCTGGCTGCATCAACGACCTGGCCCGCCGCCGCCGCCCCTGGAACTGCGCCGCAACGCCCTGCATCAGCTGCTCGGTCCGGTGCTGGTGGACGGCGCCGAAGTGGATCTGGACGATCAACGGATCACCGGCACCCTCGAAGCCCTCGGCTGCCGGCTCGAAGCGGGTGACGGGGGCTGGACCGTGACGGTGCCCCCATCGCGGGCGATGGACCTGCAACGGGAAGTCGATCTGATCGAAGAGGTGGCCCGCCTGGTCGGCTACGACCAGTTCGCCAGCCACTTGCCTGATCCGATCTGCCCAGGGGGCCTGGAGCCAGTCCAACGGGCGGAGCGACGGCTGCGTCAGGCCCTCTGTTCAGCTGGCTTGCAGGAACTCTGCGCCCTTTCCCTGGTGCCGGCGGAATCCAGCCTCGGCACGGCGCTGCGGGTGCCCCTGGCCAACCCCTTGCTCGCCAATTACAGCCACCTGCGCGACAACCTGATCGAAGAGATGCTGCAGGCGGCTCGCCGCAATCTGCAGGCGTCGCGAGCCGGTTTCTGGGGCTTCGAAATCGGCACCGTGTTCCGCCCTCCCGCCGATGGGAACGAGGTTCCCAGGGAGCATCTCGAACTCGCCGGAATTATCTGCGCTGAGCGGCGCAGTGAGCTCTGGAGCAATGGCGGTAAGCCCAGCCACCCCGATTATTTCCAGGCGCGCGGGATCTTGCAACAGGCGCTGACCAGCCTGGCCATTCCTTGCGTCGATCGCCATCTCGGTGACCCGTTACTGCTGCATCCCGGCCGGGCCGCCGAGTTAGTGGTCGAGGGCCAGGTGGCCGGCTGGTTCGGCCAACTCCATCCCGCTCGGGCCGAAAGCCTCGACCTGCCAGAAGCCACCTATCTGTTTCAGCTGGCTCTCGCCCCCTTGCTCACGGCGGCCACACGGCGCAACCGCTGGCAGCCCAGCTATGCCCCCTACGCGACCGTGCCGGCCTCGGAGAGAGATCTGGCGCTCGTAGTGCCAGCCACGGTCACAGCAGGCGAACTGCTGGCTGCGATTCGCAAAGCTGGTCAACCGATGCTCGAGTCCGCTGAGTTGATCGACCGCTATGCCGGTGATCAGGTCGGCGCCGGAGCCGTCAGCCAGGCTTTCCGCCTGCGCTACCGCGATCCCCGACGCAGCCTGACTGAAGCCGATGTGGAGCCGAGCCACAGCGCGATTCGTGACGCCCTGGCCAAGCAGTTCGGCGCCCAGCTCAGGAGCTGATCACCCGCTCAAGCACGGCCAACGCCTCGACATGGCTGGTCTGGGGGAAGAAGTCGAGCGGTTGGATGCTGCGCACGACCAGGCGGCCATCGGCACTCAGCCTGGCCAGATCCCGCGCCAGGCTGGCCGGGTTACAGCTGAGGTAAGCCACCCGAGCGGGAGGGTCAGCCACGATGGCCTCGCAGACCTTGTGCGGCAGGCCCTTGCGGGGCGGGTCGAGCAGCAGGGCATCGGCGTGGCGCAGGGCTTCGGGCAGGCCAATCGCCACATCGGCGACCTCCAGTTCGACGTTGTTCAAGCCGTTGAGGGCGGCATTGATGCGGGCCTGCTCCACACTGCCGGCCTGTTGTTCAAGGCCCAGGACCTGGGCGCCGGCAGCCGCCAGCGGCAGGGTGAAGGTGCCGATGCCGCAGTAAGCATCGACAATTCTGCGATCAGGCGAGGGCTGCAGGGCCTGCAACAGCAAGGGCAGCAGTTGCTCTGCCTGGGCGGTGTTGACCTGGAAAAAAGTATCGGGACCGATCTGATATTGAAGGCCGGCGAAACGCTCGATCAACCAGGGACGACCGGCGATGCAGCGGGTGGTCGGGCCCATCAGGGTGTTGTTGGGCCGGGGCTGGAGGTTGAGGCACACCCCGACCAGCTCAGGCCAGCGCTCCATCCAGATCGCGGCCTGGATCGCCAGATCGGGGAGGTCGTCATGGCTGCTGATCAGGGTGAGGAGCACGTCGCCGGTGTGATGGCCCAGCCGCAGGGCCAGATGGCGCAGCCCACCGCCTTCACTGAGGTTCACGTCCACCGGCCAGTCACTGACCTCCAGATCGTGTTTGAGCGGAGCGATCAGGCGATCCAGGCGGGGATCGAGCACCGGACAGCGGTTCATGTTCACGATCCGGTGGCTGCCACTGCGGTAAAAGCCAGCTCGCAAGCGCCCCTCAGGGGTGCGCTCGAGGGGAATCACCGCCCGGTTCCTGTAATCGGTGGGAGCCTGGGCCGGAATGATCGGCTCGCTTTCGATGCTCAGCCCGCCAATGCGGCGCAGGGTTTCCTGGACCAACGTCTGCTTCCAGAGCGCCTGGGCCTGGTCTTCAAGGTGCTGAACACTGCAGCCACCACAGTCGTTAGCGAGGATGCAGGGCGGTTTGCGGCGATCGGCAGAATCGTTGTGGCGTGTGATCAGCTCGGCCACCAGATGGCGCTGGGCCCGGTGCTGAACACGCACGCGCACGTTCTCGCCAGGGAGGGCATTGGGCACGAAAACCACCAGACCAGACTCACCTTCTGCGGAATCAGCCGTACGGGCCACACCCTGTCCCTCGTGGTTGAGGCCGTGGATGCACAGCTCCAGTTCGATGCCTGTTGCCGGCAAGCTAGAGACCATTAACAGCACCCCATCAGCAAGACCCCAGCACCGGGTTCGGCCCAGCAGAAACGAACTTTGACCCTAGATGCAAAGGGGCATTACACATGGCTCCCTTGGGGCTCCCCTGGGCCAAAGGGTCGATAGGATGCCTGGGCGCGTGGTCGAGTGAATGAGCGTTGTCCGGGATCTGATCCTGCAAGCCGATGATCAGCTCCGCTATCCAAGCGGCGGTGAGTTGCGTTCGATGGCGCAGTTCCTCTCGGGCGGTAACCAGCGCATCAGGATTGCCCGGGTGCTGAGCGAAAACGAGAAAAAAATTGTCAGTGAATCGGCCAGACAGCTGTTCGAACTCAAGCCCGACTACGTCGCCCAAGGTGGCAATGCCTACGGTCAGCGGCAGCGGGCCCAGTGCCTGCGTGATTTCAGTTGGTACCTGCGCCTGGTCACCTATGGCGTGATGGCCGGCAGCACTGAAAAAATCCAGGAGATCGGTCTGGTCGGTGCCAGGGAGATGTACAACAGCCTGGGCGTTCCGATGGCGGGCATGGTGCAGGGGATGCGCAGCCTGAAAGCCGCTTCCCTGGTGCTGCTCGGCACTGAAGACGCCGCCGTTGCCGCGCCCTATTTCGACTTCCTGATCCAGGGAATGCAGACCTCGGTCTAAAACTCCAGCTGGAACTCCGCCCCGTCAGCACCCTTTGCTCAGGGGTGACGGCTACCTGCCGAGGTTCTTCGCGCAGGCAGGCGTTTTGTGGCGCCCAAAAGGGTCTGCCCTCAAGAGGGTCTTTGCCCAATAGGGGAGCGGAACAGGGCCCCAGGCCGCTGCGGACTGGACGAACTTACTCGCGAATCCAGCTCTGGATTCAGTATTGGACCCATTTCACTTCTCATTCGAGACAAGCGCAACTCTTCTGCGAGACAAGCGATAGCGCAGAACAGTCGCGTCAAAGCCTTCACTCTAGAAATGGTCTTTGAATGGGACTAGCCATAAGTCCTGATTGGGATGTCTGATACATTCACTTCAGCGGGCTTGCGACGGAAGAACGCAGCCAATAACACACGCGCTGAGGATCACGTGAACCAGCAAAACCATGCAAGCGCGATGACTCAACTGACGTAGATGAGTCAAGCAAGAAGACTCTTCAAGAGAATTGTATGAGACACCTTAGAGTAGCTTAAGACTCATTTCAAGACCGAGAACAGGACTTGGATGAGACTCACAGGAGCCTGAAGCAGACAGTTCCAATCAAGCCACCAGCAGTACGACCCGAATTTTCGCTGCCAAAGTGAATCCGCCGCGATGCCGCCAGAACAAGAGCGGGCCGCGAGAGAGCCCAACTTGGCATCGACACAATGAGGGGTGCATCAAGTCCAAGCTCAATCCAGCTGCAAGCGACGGTTGGCGATGACTGCGGTCATCACCGAGCGGCTCTGACGTGACCCCCATCAGTGGTCCAGTTCCAGTGAGAGCTGGTGGGGTTGTCATGCCGCTCTCCATTGCTGGAGGACTTCCAAGGGCGTACGCCCTTGGAGAGCCGAATGCGGTCTGTATGTGTTGTACTCCATTCTGTGCCTTTCCGCCAAGATCTTGGCTTCATTGACCGATGAGAAGAGTTCAATATTTAGGAATTCATCCCTGAGCCTGCCATTGAAGGATTCAACGAATGGATTCTCCCAGGGTGATCCTGGTGGGATATAGGCGACGCCAGTGCCACTTCCTGTGCACCATTCCTGCAGGGCATGGGCAATAAACTCTGGTCCATTGTCCATCCTCAAGTGGGTGGGTGCTGGATGCTGTTTGAGTAGCTCCTCAATCGTGTCGATCACATCCACAGCCTTGCAGCGCCGGCCCACCCGAATGGCCAGACAGACGCGACTGAATTCTTCCACGACATTCAAGAACTTGAGATTTCTGCCATTCATAGTCTGATCAAACTGGAAATCAATCGCCCATACGTGATGTGGGTACTCGGCCCTCAGAAGCTCTCTCGATCCGTTTGCCGCTCTCGAGCGCTTCCTCTTGCGGGGCAGAGGCCGCTGTAACCCTTCCTCCCGCCAGATCCGTTGCACCCGCTTGTGGTTCACGCTCCAGCCATCCAGGAGCAGGCGCCGATAGACCAAGCGCCGTCCCCAGCGCACATGGCGACGTGCCAACGCCAGGATGCTCTGCCGAAGCTTGTGCTCCTCAAGATCAACAACGCGTGCTGGTCGGCGTTGGGTGGTGCGGTTCTGTCCTGTCAGACGGCAGGCGCGCCGCTGCGAAACCCGGAATCGATCCTGCAGAACCACAACGGCTCTGCGGCGTCGTTCCGGGCTTAGAAGTTTCCCTCGGCAAGCTCCTTGAACATGGCCTTGTCGAGCTCTGCGTTGGCCAACAATCGTTTGAGCTGAGTATTCTCGTGCTCCAGCTCCTTGAGTCTCTTGGCCTCGCTGGATTTCATTCCTCCGTAGAGCTGCTGCCAGCGGTGGTACGTGGGAGCCGAGACCTCCAAGGCCCGACAGACATCGGCGACAGTCTGACCTTGGTTGAGCAGCTGCTCGGCCTGCCGAAGCTTGCGGATGATCTGCTCTGGGTTGTGGCGCTTGCGTTTCATTGGGCTTCTCCTGGCCAAGTCTGGCCAATAGGGAAGCTCTCATAAGGACTGGTTCAGTTTTTAGGGTCCACGTCAGCTCCATCAAACGAAAATGACGTCATGATGATCGAAACTGACGTCTGGCTGATCGATGAAACTCGCCGCGATCGATATTGGGACGAACTCCATTCACATGATCATCGTGGAGGCGATCGCCGAGCGGAATTTCAAAGTGATTGAGCGCGAAAAAGAGATGGTCAAGCTGGGGAGTGGGGTTTTCGCAACCAGGCAAATCGGCGATCGCGCCTTTGAAACTGGCTTAGACGTGATCAAGCGCTATGTGCGGTTCGCTGAACAGGTTGGCGTTGATCAGGTGATAACCGCCGCAACCAGCGCCATACGCGAAGCGCAGAATGGTGAAGCCTTTTTAAGCGATGTGGAGAGCCGCAGTGGGCTGACTCCCCGGATGATTTCCGGCAAAGAGGAAGCCCGTCTGATTCTCTTGGCCGTTCGTAATTCAATCGCACTTGGCGTGGATAAAGCCCTCATCTTTGATATCGGTGGCGGCAGCACGGAAGCTGTGATTGGTGATCGGCAAAACCTGCTTTTCAGCAAGAGCCTGCAGTTGGGAGTGCTTCGCCTACTCGATATGTTTGAAGATCAAGGTCCCGTAGGTAGTGAGGCTTGCCACCTTCTTGAAGCACACATCCAGGCTTTGGCCCAGCAGACAATCGACCAGATTCGAGTCATCGGTTTCGACCGGGTGATTGGTACCTCGGGCTCCATTCGTACGCTAGGAGAGGCAGCCAATCTTCTGGCCGGCGGCGATTCTTGGCAATCGGTGAATGCCGAAACAGTTCAACTCAAAGACATCGAACGCCTGACGCATGAATTGCTGAAAATCAAAGCAGCAGATCGCGCCAAGTTCGATGGAATTAGCGAGAAACGAGCCGATGCTATCCAACTGGGCGGCGTCTTACTCATGCAGTTGTTGAACATGGTTGGCGCCCAAGAAATCACCCTTTGCGATGCGTCTCTGCGTGAGGGAATGATTTTAAACTATCTTGAGCAACACACGCACAGGGTCACATCCTTTCCGGCTTATACGAATCTACGCGATCGGAAGGTGGCTCAACTGGCCCTGAAATATGATTCCGATTGGCAGAGAAATGAACACGTTTCCAGCTTGGCATTACAGCTTTTCGACCAAACCCAAAAGCTTCATTCCTACACCCTATTCGAGCGCAATCTGCTGCGATTTTCCGCCCTACTTCATGATATCGGCATGTACATATCTTTCCGGAAACACCACAAAAACTCGCGAGATATTATTAAGCGGACAATTCCACGGGGCTTTACCGATGAAGAAACGTCATTGATCGCCATTTTGATGCGTTACCACTGCAAAGCGGCTCCAACCAAACGGCATAAACGCTTCAAGAAGTTGTCAAAAGCACATCGCCAGATGATTCGAGTTCTCTCAGGTCTACTTCGAGTCGCAATCAGTCTGGACAAAACCAAGACCGGGCGCGTTCAGTCCTTGTCTTGTCAGCTATCAGAAAACACGATGAAGATCGGAGTCTTAGGCACTGGCAACCTTGATCTGGAACTTTGGGCCGCCCGGCGCGATCGCCAGGTGCTGGCCAAAGCCCTCGATCGCAACATTGAGTTTCACCAACTTCCCTGTTTCCCCTCGTCCTGATCGCGTGCTGGACCATAAAGAGAGCACGGCGAAGGCGCTCATCAGCTTGCGTACCTGCTTTTTAAGCAGGTACGCAAGAACAGGCAATCCAGTCCTGGCAAAGGTTTAGGGAAGGGCTCGTTAGTACTGGACAGTGGCCAACGACCGGATTGGACAGCAAATCCGCTGGGCAGAAACCAGGGACCAGCAACCAAAAGCCATCCACCTCACCCAATGACCAAAACCCGAAACTTGGCGAAGGCCTGCAACCTGAAACCAGCTAGTTGAAGGCTGCAGGCCAGGGCGAGAGCGAATAAGAACGCAAGGGCCCAATCGCTAGATCACCGAACTCAACCAAGACTCAGGTCAAGACTAGACATAAGACCAAGATGCGAACCATGAGGCACTCAGGCCTTAGCGCGATAGAGCTCCTTCAGCAACTGGTAGGCCTCGTTAAGGCGGCGCATCGCATCGGCGCTGCCGCCGGCGTCGGGATGGTGATTCAAGGCCTGCTCGCGGTAAGCCTCTCTGATCTGATTGAGACTGAGGCGATGCCCGGTCTGGGTGGGCAGGTTCAGCTGACGCAGGGCCCCCTGCAGCGTCATGGTGTGCTCCAGGGTCTGGAAGGAGGTGCCGCGATGCCGGCGGCGGAAGCGGTGCACAAAACGACGGATCAAGGTGGGGATCCGCAGCGTCAGGGTTTCGGTGCTGAAGGGATCCTCCAGCAATCCGGCAGCCACCATCACCCGATCGAAACTGGCCGGCCCTGCAGGCCAGGCGGGAATGACACCGAGAATCCACTGCTCAGCCAACGACCAGGTGAACGGGCGGCCATCGGATTGGTCGGACTGGGGCCAGATCTCCTGGGCCAGCCAGATCATGGAGGCCTCCAGCACCGCCGCATTGGCCTCGGTGCCATAAAGACTGAGCCAATGCTCCCTTGTAGCCAGCAAGGCTTGATCCAGATCGATCGGGGCCAACGGCGGCAGCGGTTCCTGGCTCCGCACCGACCCTGTCGCTCGGGGATGCAGGCTCTGCCGCAAGCGGTCGGATTTCTGCTTGACAAATCCGGGCAGATCGATTCCTGAGCCTCTGCCCCGTGATCCTGCAGGAGGCTGCGGATCAGCGGCTCGCGTGGTCTCCGGAGCTAGCAAGCCCTCAGCACCTAGCGGAGTGCTAGCCGCTTCGAAGTCGAACACCAGTTCGGCTTGGTGACTGTTGGCCAGGAGCACGAGAGAACCATTCTCATGCAAGACGAGCGCTTCTTGGTTGTCGTCTTCAGTCTCGAGATCTTCCTCACTGCTGAACAGATGGTTGAGAAGTCGCTCCAGTGCATCGCCCCGTTTGCGATACCCCCACTCGCTGCAGAGCTGATCAAACTGCGCAAGACGATCCAATGGCAGATCGAGGCTGAAGCGCTTTCGTATCGGTCGTTCAGCTTCAGCCACGACTGCTCCTACCTCTGCTCACCGGCGGCGCAGATCTAGCGCTCCATCATCTGGTTGAGAAAATCCTGCTGGGCAGTGGCGGCCTGCTGATAGCGATCCAGCAACGACTGGGTGACCTGGGGAGTGTCCCGGTTGCCTGGGAGGCCTGGAGTTGTTTGAGGCAGGCCACGGTTCAGCCGGGGCAAGGGTAAGGGTGGTAAGGGCTGCATCCAGGCGGGGATCACGGCCGGACGGCCCAGAGGCAGGAGGGGAGGCCTGGGAGTTGCCGGGGAGGGATTGACCCTGGGTGTGGCTGGCCTGACTGGCCTGTTGGCCGCCGGCGCGGGTGCGGGGGCAGGGGCCACGACAGGCGGTCTGGCGGTGCCGGCCACGGCCGGGGGAGCTGGAGGAGCTGTCCTTTTTCTCGCTGCTGCTGCTGCCGCTTCGGCGCGGGCAACCTCCACCTGGCGCTCGCGCTGACGCAGCTGGGCGAGCTGAGAGGCCGGAACAACACTGAGTAAGTGGCCAGGCGTGGCATCAGCCGGATAAACCAGGCTCACCCTCAGCGGATTGTTCACCCCGGGGGAGATGTTGAGTGAACCCAGGGAAAGGCTTTCCCCGGATTGCATGCCCACGTGAACTTCGCGGTAGCCCTCGCTGGTTTCGATGCCGATCGAACCGCGAAAGGCGGTGAATTGCTTGCCAGGAGCTGTCGGATGGCTGAGAACCAACTCGTAGGGCCCGCTGCCTTTGAGATCGAGATTGACATCAAAACGCACGCCGTAGGTGCCGATGTTGTCGAGAGCCGAATCCAGCATGCGGCTGGCCAGCTGATTCACCTGGACGTCACGGGTTCCGAAATTGTGGCGAGGGGTGCTGGTGAGCGGCACATGCAGTGGACCGCTGCTGAGATCGTGGCTGAGACGGGCCTCATAGGCATCACCGAGGGCCACACCACCGACCCGGGAGAACACCCTGCCATCATTGATTTTGGGCAACATATCTAGATAGGTGCGGCCTGGAGCAAGCACACCCTGATCAAGGACGGCAATCAGGTCGGCATCGGTCTTGGGATCCTCCGCAGCGATGACCGCCATCTGGAACGGTCCGTCGCTGCGCCCCCGCAACAGGCCGTTGGCAATGCCACGGGCCGGCAGCCGGGTGTGGAAGAGAACGGCCCGGCTCTTGGGAGGGATCACGAAGCTTGCAGGCATCTTCGAATCCAGTTGATTGCGCAGCATGATCACGGCTGTGGCATCACCCGGTCCGGTGTTCCAGGGCCGCGGCCCCAACGGCTTCACTCCCATCAGGTGGTTGCCTAAATAGGGAGCCTCGAAACTGTTGCGAACAGCACCACGGTCGAACTCCAGGGCGACAGGCTTCGCCCCCGGATTGATCACGATGGTGGCAATCGTCAGCTTGCCGCGCACATAGCGTCCGCCCAGGCGGCTGGCATCTTCAGGGAAATACTTGTGATGGGCATGCAGGCCAAATTCACCGTTGAAGGTGAAGGTGGCATTGTCGAGCCGTTGGCCGGTCTCCCGGGCCCAGGCGGAACCCGGTGCGGTGTTGATCAAGATGCCGGGTCCGAACACCTCCTCCGGCTGATTGGAGTGGAGCACGGGCACCTTGTTGAAGGTGCCATTGAGGGGGCGGGCAGACTGGCCCGCCATCAGCGAGACATAGGCCTGGGCCGGAGCGACCTGAAGAACGGCGGCGCCGGAGAGGGCCACGGTGAGGGAAAGAACGCATCCCCTGGAGACGGCAAAGTCGTTTCTGAAATTCAAGCGATCCAACAACCGAAAGACTGGTTCTGTGCTGATCGATCCGGCTGTACTGATCTGGCTGCGCGCAGACAGGGGATCTCACTAGCGGTTGATAATGGCACAGGTCGATTCAAGCCTTCACCGCAACCGCTGAACGGTCGCTAGAACCGTCTGGTCCTGAACCATTTTTCCATGTTCCCCTCCTTCGGCTGTTGCTCCGGCAGCAACAGTGACCCCGAGGCCAGTCGCCGTGCCTACCAGGAGCGCAAGCTGCGCATGCTCACCTTCTGGCGCGACGGTGTGGAACGGCAGTTGGCGGCTGTCAGCGCGGCCATCAACACGCTGGAGCAACAGATGCACCGGGATGGACCCTCAACTCAGAACTAAGATCCTGGCTTGATTCCTTCAGTCGGCTCCTGAGCTCGACGAGAGCCGTGCGCAGGCGGCGGTGAACGGTCATCGGACTGACATTCATCGCTTTGGCGGCCTGCCGGAGACTGCAGCCCTCCAGGACCACCCGCCTGACCACCGCTTGCAGGCCGGGATCGAGCCCCTCGAGAACCGCCATGGCCCTTCCTTCCTCAGCCCCTGAGCCAGCGCTTGCGGGCTGGTCTGGAGCGGCCAACTCAATCCCGTGGAGATCAAGAGACACCGGTCTGGCCAGGCCGCGAAGCTGCTCAAACCGTTGCCACTGGGTCAGGCCCAAGCCCAAGGCGGCGCAGATCTCCGTGGCGTTGGGTTCGCGGCCGGCCTGCATGGGCCAGGTCCGCTTCAGTTGGCGCAAGCGGTCTTCGAGTTCCTGCTGGCGCCTGGGTAACCGGATCGGCGCCGCCTGATCTCGCAAGTAATGAAGGATGGCACCGCGGATGTGCTGCCGGGCAAAGGCTGAAAACGGCGTCCCCAGGCTGGGTAGAAAAAGCTCAGCGGCCCGGATCAAACCAAGCAGGCCAACCTGGATAAGGTCGTCGGCGCACTCGGGGCTCAGAGCGCTGTAGTGAAGGGCAATGGGCCGGACCAACTCGCGATAGCTGGCCACGCGGCGATTGCGTTGGTTGAGCTTCTCGGCAGCGACCGAGTCGGTCTTGCCGAAATCCACAGCGATGGGGTGGGACATAAGGGAGCGGAGCAATCGATCAATGGGATGGGAACTGGGGAGGGCGCTGGACGCCGCTTCCTTTTCCACAAAGATCCCCGTCGCTTCGATCTGGCAACCGTGAAATCACGGAACCTTGGTGGCCACCGCTTCAAGCAGGGCCCAGGGTCCATGGGCCTTCAACCAGTCCAGATTGGAGTGCTCGGTCAACAACAGATAACCGGCAAAGCCGAGCGCATTGATGCTGAAGCCGGCCACATGCTCCTGGCGCCGCCGAATCATCAGGAACCACTCACGGCAGAACAGCAGGTTGTAGGGGGGCGGAGGGGTTCCGGCGGCGGCGGGATCCCCCAGGCCCAGGGCGATCGCCCCTTCGCGGTAGTGGGTCGCCAGGTCAGAGGCGGTCTCCCCCGCTGCCCTGGCCCTGAGCTGATACAGCCAGGGCCAGGGCGCCGCATCACCGCGAAGCTGGGCGCGAAGGGCAGGTTCCAGCGGGCAGGAAGGCTCCCCCCTGTGGCGGGGCAACAGCTGAAGGTGGCGGTGGGGTTGGCTGGCTCCAGCCTGGGCAGAACTGTTGAAGAACCACAGCCCGGTGGTGTCTTGATCCACGGCCAGCACAGACCGCCAGTCGGCCGCCTCCAGCCAGCCGTTCTGCGCAGCCCACCTCTGGGTGATCAGCAGCACGTGTCCCGCCTGGACCGGATACTTGTTCAGGAGGAGCACATGGCTTTCGCCCAGGCGCTCCACTTCCAGCGGGGGGTCCCAGGGCAGGAAGGGATTGGCCCGGGGACCTGCCGCCCTGAGGTGTTTCGGCGTGGCGGAGCAGAGGCGACGCAACTGAAACGGAGCCCAGCCCTCTGGGCTGACCAGGCGGGTGATCAGGGGAACCAAGCTGCCCTGGCGGCAGGCCTGGTCGCTGCGCTCCAGGGCCGCCTGCCAGAGGCGCTCAGTTCTTGGCACCGATCTGCAGCCTGGCCAGGGAGGCTCCCTGGTAGTAACGGCCGAGAATCTGGTTGTAGGTCAGGCCACTGAGGGCCAGTTCTTGCGCGCCTTCCTGGCTCATGCTGGCGCCCAGATGACCATGGGCCTCCACGGTGATCTGGCTGTTGGCCGCGTAGAGGCTTTCAACAATTCCGCCTTGGTAGCTGAGGATGAGTCCATCGGTGCGCCTGACTGCTTCGGCGGTGCGGTCCGTGACCGAAGCCAAGCCCCGGTAGGCCTGCCAGCGGGTGGTGTCCCCCAGGTGCCAGTGGGGGTCGGCGGGTCTGGCCATATGCGCCAGGGCATAGGAGCGGGCGGCCACCGCCTGGGCCTTGAGGGCCTGGATCGACCAGGAGCTGGGCATTTCCGCTCCTACCACCGACATCAAATAGCGCTCCAAAGGCAGATGGTTCACCGGAGTCAGGCCACTGCCGGTTCGCAGCAAGCGAATCCGGCCCTCGTAGGCCTGGCCGTTGACCAGCAGGGCAGAGCCAGCGGAGGTGGAGAGCCAGAGGCCGTTGGCCACCGCCGGCAGGGCCGCGAGTGCCACCGGCGTCTGGGCGGCTCCCTGGAGCAGAACGTCTCCTTCACTACTGCGCAGCGTCCAAGGACCGGTGGCCGTGAGACTGGGCTGGCCGGCCTGCCGCAGCAGCGCCACGCGGATCTCCAAGGCAACGGACTGACCGGGGGCAGGCTCCACCAGGGTTGCTACACCATCCTGCAGCCCGGGAGCGGAAGGAGCCGGCTCGGCGCGGCGGGCCTCGATGGCTTCGAGGCGGCGCTCTTCGACGGCCTGATCTTTGGCAGGTTCGGTTACGGCCGGCAGCAGCGCATCAAGGACGCGGTCGTCGGGCGTTGGTGGGGCAGGGCGGAACGATTGGGCCAGGACGCCCACACCAATGGCACACACGCCGAGGGGAGCGCCCAGTAAAAATCGCTTCAGCTGCCTGGAAGGCACCGCCGCCATTCGGCGATCTCGCCAGCGGCGCAGCCAGTTGTCAGGACGCCATCCCAAACCAATCGCCCCGAGCCTGTCAACTGGATCATGCCTGAAGACAGCCGTTCGCAGAGCATTCCGCCCCCCTGGCTGGACGCCTGCCAGCCCACCACCTGGTGGCATTGCCGTTGGGCGCACCACCACGGGGCCACCAGGGCATGGGCTGAGCCAGTGACCGGATCCTCGGCGATACCCAGGCCAGGCGCAAAGAAGCGGAGCTGGTAGTCGGCCGGCTTCCCCATCACCAGGGGCCGTCCTCCGCCGTCCGGGGAGCCTTGCATCAATACAAGGCCTGCGCGCAGCTCACCGGCCAGAGCCAGCGCAAAGGCCTGGCCATCCAAGCTCGCGAGGTCGGCGGTTTCAGCCAGCAGGGCGACCCAATAGCCGAGGTCGGACCGCCAGCTGGCCTGCAGGGAAACCCCGAGAAATGCAGAGAGATCCTGGGGCAAGGGGCAGGGCTCCAGGGGCGATGCAGGCAAGACCAGATCGGCGGAACCAGCATTGGATCGGCTGGTCAGGCCCTTGCCCTCGGGGTGATCGGAGTGGCAACGCACCGCCAGGCCGCCACTGCGGGTCTGAAAACAGCTGGCCGATCCCCGAGCCAATCGCTTCCAGTGGGCCAACGCCAAGGTGGCGGCGAGGGTGGCATGGCCGCAGAGCGGCACCTCACAGCTCGGCGTGAACCAGCGCAGGGCCCACGCCGCCAGGTCAGGGTGTGGCCCAGGGTCCTGGACCGGGCCAGCGATCTCCAGGGCGGCCATGGGAAGCAGGAAGGCCGTTTCTGATTGCCTGAAACAGGAGGCCACCGACTGCATCCAAGCCGCAGAGGCCGGTTTGTCGAGCAGAACCACCGCCGCCCCATTCCCCTGCTCCAGGGTTTCGGCGAACGCGTTGATCAGCACGGCCGGCGGAGTGGCCCCGCCTGGAAGGCCTCTCATCGCTTCTCCTGGCCGAGCTCTCGCTCCATCAGGATTCTGAGCACCTGATCGGCCGTGGATAGCCCCTCGACGAAGGCCACCACCTGTTCACAGATCGGCAGACTCAAATCATGCTGGCGGGCCAGCACCATGGCCGCTTTGGCAGTCATCGGCCCCTCCACGGTGGCCTGGAGGGTTTCCCTGGCCTCTGCTGCGCTCGAGCCTTGGGCCATCAGGCGCCCGAAGCGGTAGTTGCGGCTCAGGGAACTGTTGGCTGTGGCCAGGAGATCGCCCAACCCAGCCAATCCGTAGAGGGTGGCGGGGGCACCACCCATGGCCACCAGCAGGCGGCCCATCTCGGCCAGCCCCCGGGTGAGCAAGGAGGCCTTGGCGTTGGTGCCCAGGTCGAGCCCATCGCAGATTCCGGCCGCCACCGCCATCACGTTCTTGAGGGCTCCGGCCAGCTCGGTGCCAACCGGATCGCTGTTGGTGTAAAGGCGAAACGAATCACTGCTGAGCTCCCGCTGGAGTTCAGCGGCAAGGGCGGCATCGGAGGAAGCCAAAACGCTGGCGGCCGGTAGGCCTTGCTCCAGCTCGGTGGCCAGATTCGGTCCGCTCAGCACCACACAGCGCAAGCTCGGCAGGCACTGCTGCCAGACCTGGGAGGCGGTGAGTTGTTGCTCCAGGTCGATGCCCTTGGTGCCACTCAATATGGGCAGGCCAACCGGCCAGACCGGCGCCAGCTGGCGGGCCAGCGAGGGAACACCGGCCATGGCCACGGTGCAGATGATCAGGTTCTGGCCCCGCAACAGGCTGGCCGGGTCAGTTCGATGCGTGCGGGACCAGCGCTGTACCCGATGGCCCTGTTGCTCGAACAAACCGGACAGGGTTCGGCCCCACGCACCCTGTCCCAGAACGCCGATCTGCATCGCCATCCCGCCATCATGCGACATCCAAGAGCGGGAATTGGTCATGGCCTCAGCCCTGAACCCCAGTGCCGACGGGGCCCACGGCCTGCGGCATTGGCAGGGCGACGCCCTTGTGGTTGGCTGCGGCGGGATCGGTCGGGCCCTGATGGCTGAACTGGGCCGCCGGGCCCCCGGCCTGACGCTCTGGGCCGCCAGCCGTCAGGGTTGGTGCCCAGGCCCGGAGGACCCCGCCACAGGCATACGCAGCGTGGCGCTCGACCTGACTGATGACTCCAGCCTGGAGCGGTTCGCTCTGGCGCTCGAGCCGCTGCGCTCATCGTTGCGACTGGTGATCAACACCGCAGGCCTGTTGCATCAAAGCGGCCTGCAGCCGGAGAAACGCCTGCGACAGGTGAACCGCCAGGCCCTTGAGCAGCTGTTTGCCGTCAATGCCTACGGCCCCCTGCTGCTGGCCCAGGCGGTCGAGCCGCTGCTGAGCCGGAGCGAGCCGGTGCTGTTCGCCAGCCTTTCGGCCCGGGTGGGCAGCATCGGCGACAACCAGCTCGGCGGCTGGTATGGCTACCGCGCGGCCAAGGCAGCCCAGAACCAGTTCCTGCGTTGCCTCGCGCTGGAGTGGAAGCGGCGGCTTCCTCTGGCCTGTGTGTCGCTGCTCCATCCAGGCACCACGGAAACGCCGCTCACGGCGCCGTTCCGGGCTTCGGTTCCAGCTGAACGGCTGTTCAGCCCGGAGCGGGCCGCCAGCCAGCTGCTGGATGTGCTGGAGGTCCAGGGACCAGAGCAGAGTGGGCGATTCCTGGCCTGGAACGGGGCCGAGATTCCGTGGTGAGCGGGCCAGGCAAGCCGCCCAGGCCTTAGGTCTTAAGCCTTCACGGCCATTTGGTGCAGCAATTCGAGCGGAATGATCTGCAGGGCCGACTCTTCGGTGGCTTCAAGGCACACCGGTGGAGCGACGCCATCTTGATGGGCCTCAAGCCAGCGAGCGGCGCAGACGCACCAGTGATCTCCTGGCTTGAGGCCAGGAAAGTTGTAGGCAGGCATCGGTGTGCTGAGGTCGTTGCCCTGGGAGCGGCTGTAGCTCAGAAAATTTTCGGTGACCACGCAGCAAACCGTGTGCTGACCCAGATCGCTGCTGTCGGTGCGGCAGCGTCCGTCACGACGCCAACCGGTGAGGGGCTGGCAGCTGCAAATCTCCAGGGGCTCACCCAGCACGCTGAGAGCCTGTTCGCCAGCGGGATCCGGGGGGGTGGGAAGGGGAGATGGGTCCAATCGAAAAGGTGCTGCTGAGCGGAATTCTGACCGGGGGAGCCCACGAATCGCCGCCGAGAGGTTGACGGAGTCGGGGGGGAAGGCAGTAAAGGTCATGCAGTGGAGCTGCTAAAGAAGACTCTCTTCCCGTTGCCCCACCGTCTTTCCTTGACACCTTCATGAGCTGGGATTTCACCGAGGATGCGGCCTTCATGGCCCTGCACGACGCCTTCAAGGAGAGCGGTGAAACATCCGCCATGGAGTTCCTTGCCCATGGGGAAGGCGCCTTCCACTTCCAGGAGCTGAGCCAGAACGCCGCCGGCGAAGGCTTGGATCTAAGCGATTCCACCAACCTGCAGGCTTTTCAGCAAACGGTCATCGAAAGCCTCCAGGACCTTTGAGGCTTTGAGGCCCCCAGAGACCTGGACCTCAGCTGTAGAAGAAGGCGATTTCTTTGTCCTTGAGGCCGTCCCATCCGGCTGAAAGAAGGCGGGCATCCAGGCTGGCTTGATCAAAATGCTTGGCGCCGGTTTTCACCACCCGGTTGCGCATCGATTTGCGCACCCCGCTGCGGGCCCGCTGGGCCTCCAGCGCCATCACCTCGTTGTAGAGGCTGAGCATCTCGGCGGGGATGGGGCTTCCATCGAGATCAACTCCAGCGGCAATCGCCACATCAACGCCATCAGGACCGGCCATCGCCATCACACAACAGGCAGACACCCGCTCAGCCTGCCATTCCCCCTGTTGAGCCCCTCTCAGGCACTGAAGTAGCGGGCCTGGGAATGGAGAGCCACCAGGGCGGTAGTGCTCTGTTCGGGCTCCAGCTGGTCGCTCTCATCCATCGACAGGCCGATGCGCTCCGCCCCCAGCCAGTCGAGCTGGGGGCGTGAATCTGCCACGTTCGGGCAGGCCGGGTAGCCGAAGGAGTAGCGGCTGCCGCGATAGCGCTGGGCCAGCACGTCGCGCAAAACGGCAGGTTCCTCGTTGCCGAACCCCAGCTCCAGGCGGATGCGGGCATGGACCCATTCGGCAAGGGCCTCTGCCATCTGCACGCCCAGACCATGGAAGTAGAGGTAGTCGGTGTAGCGGTCGGCGGCAAACAATTCCCGGGCAAAGGCACTGGCCCCCTCACCCATGGTCACGGCCTGCATCGGCAACACGTCGGTGGGGCGGCCTGCGTCGAGATCGCGATAGAAGTCGGCGACGCAATAGCGGTTGCCAGCGCGCTGCCTGGGCAGCACAAAGCGGCCCAGCTCCACGCCAGGATCGGCCGGATCAAACACCACAACGCTGTTGCCCTCCCGACCGCAGGGGAAGTAGCCGTAGGCCACCCGTGGGGTCAGCAGCGATTCCTTGAGGCAGCGCTCGATCCAGCTCGTCAGGATGGGTTCGGCTTTCTCGGCCAGCATCTGCTCGTAGTCGTCCCGGCTCTGCTGTTTCGTCTTGCGCAACTGCCACTGGCCGGCGAAGAGAGCGTTGCGATCGAGGTAGGCGAAGACCTCAGCCAGAGGAATCTGCGATTCATCCAGCACGCGACTGCCCAGAAAGGGCGGCCTGATCGCCGGCTCCTCGGGAACGGCCTCGGAGCGCTCCAGGTTGGGGCCCACAGAAGGGGCCGAACCGCCAGCGTTGGCGGTCGGCGTGGCCGCTGGCTCAGAGCTATCACTGCCAGAGATTGCGCTCTCCAGGGAGCCTTCTCCAGAGGTGGCGTTCTCTGATGGCTGTTCGTCGCTGGAAGGTTCAGGCTCGCTGCCCAGGCCCAGGCCCAGACCCTCAGGGATGCCGGCGAGAAATCCCTGCAGGTTGTCCCAGTGGCCGGCCTGCTTGGCTTCAGCCAGGGCATCCATGAAACGCAGATCCGAGAAGGCATCACGGCCATAGATCACCTGACCCTTGTACACACTGCGGCAGTCTTTATTGACGAAGCGAGGCGTCAAAGCGGCTCCGCCGAGGATCACCGGCACGGCAATACCTGCCTGGTTGAAGGCCTGAAGATTGTCCTTCATAAAGGCAGTCGATTTGACCAGTAGCCCACTCATGGCAATACAATCAGCCTGGTGCAGTTGCTGGGCTTCGATGATCGCCTCAACAGACTGCTTGATCCCCAGATTGATCACCTCATAACCATTATTGGTGAGTATGATATCAACCAGATTCTTGCCGATATCGTGCACATCGCCTTTCACCGTGGCGATCAGGAATTTGGCCTTGGCCCGCCGCTCCCCTTCCGTCTTCTCCATGTGAGGCTCAAGAAAAGCCACCGCCGCTTTCATCGTTTCAGCGCTCTGCAGCACAAACGGCAATTGCATCTGGCCGGAGCCGAACAGCTCACCCACCACCTTCATGCCATCGAGCAGGAAGGTGTTGATGATCTGCAACGGCGGGTAGCCCGTGAGTGCTTCGTTGAGGGCGACCTCCAGGCCGATGCGCTCGCCATCAATGATGTGCTGGCTCAAGCGTTTTTCCACCGGCAGATCCGCCAGGGATGGGCCCGATTCGCGGGCCTCCCGGGCACTCACCCCCTCAAACAACTTGGTGAGTTCGGCCAGGGGGTCGTAGGTGCAGACGTCCCCATCAAAACGGCGGGCATCGTTGATCAGATCCAGGCAAACCTGCTTAGTGTCGTCATTGATTTTGGCCAGCGGCAGAATCTTGGCGGGACTGATGATCGCCGCATCGAGGCCGGCGCTGCAGCACTCGTGAAGAAACACCGAATTGAGCACGATTCGGGTGGCTGGCGAGAGACCAAAACTGATGTTGCTCACCCCCAGCAGCACATGAACGCCGGGAAGCTGGGCCCGGATGCGCCGGATGGCCTCGATCGTGGCGGCCCCATTGCCACGGTCTTCCTCGATGCCAGTCGAGATCGGCAGCGCGAGGGGGTCATAGAAAATTTCGTGGGCAGGAATACCGAATTCAAGGGCATCGCGATAGGCACGCTGGGCAATGGCGAACTTGCCCTCAGCTGTCCGCGCCATACCCACTTCATCAATCGTTCCCACCACCACAGCAGCCCCGTAGCGCTTCGCCAGCTCCAGCACCTTGAAGAAGCGCTCATTGCCATCTTCGTAGTTGGTGGAATTGAGGATGCACTTGCCACCAGCCACCTTGAGGCCAGCCTCCATCTTCTGCCACTCGGTGGAATCGAGCATCAACGGCAGATTCACATTGGTGACCAGCCGTTTAACCAGATCGTGCATATCTTTCTCGCCATCCCTGCCGACATAATCGACATTGACATCGAGAACATGGGCATTCTCCTTCACCTGGCCGCGAGCCAGGGCAACCAGGCCATCCCAGTCTTCCTGATTGAGCAGTTCACGCACCTTCTTGGAACCGCTGGCGTTGAGTCGCTCGCCGATGATCAGGAAGGAATTGTCCTGGTGATACGGAGTGATGCCATAGATCGAGGCTGCTGCAGGTTCGCTCTGAAAGGCCGGGCGGCTGAGCTGCTGTTCAGGCAACCTCACCCGCCGTGGTTTGGGATGAAGATCCTGGGACAACTCCGCCAGGGCCCCGATATGGGCCGGTGTGGTGCCACAGCAGCCGCCGATCACCTGAACACCGAGATCCTCCACGAAGTGCATCAGCTGCATCTTCATCTCCAGGGGCGTCAGCCGGTAGTGGGCGACGCCGCCCACATTCTCAGGCAAACCGGCATTGGGAATGCAGCTCACCACAAACGGACTGTGCGCACTCAAGTAGCGCACATGCTCCTTCATCTGCTCAGGGCCGGTGGCGCAATTGAGGCCGAGAATGTCGATCGGGAAGGGCTCAAGAATCGCCACCACAGCAGCGATATCTGAACCCACCAGCATGGTGCCGGTGGTTTCCATGGTGACCGACACCATCAATGGCCGTCGCTGGCCGGTGGCACTGAAGGCGGCCTCGATGCCCTGCAGGGCCGCCTTGATCTGCAGCACGTCCTGGCAGGTTTCCACCAGCAGCAGATCCACATCCCCGGCGATCAATCCCTCCGCCTGCTCCTGGAACGACGCCTTCATGGCATCGAAATCGATGTGGCCCAGAGTGGGCAGCTTCGTGGTGGGTCCGATCGAGCCCGCCACATAGCGGGGCTGGTCGGCGGTGCTGAACTCGAGCGCCACCTCCCTGGCCAGTTCCGCAGCCCGTTGGTTGATCGCAAAGGCCTGATCCTCCAGGCCGTACTCCACCAACACAATCGAGGCCGCCCCGAAGGTGTCGGTTTCGATCACATCACAACCGGCCGCCAGAAACTGGCGATGCACCGCCTGCACCGCATCAGGCCGAGTGAAAACCAGATGTTCGTTGCAGCCTTCCAGGGCAGCGCCGCCGAAATCAGCGGCGCTGAGATCCATCTGCTGCAGGGAAGTGCCGGTGGCACCGTCGAAGACCAGCACCGGACGCTCCGGGGCATGCAGCCTCTCGATGAACCCCATCGTCCGGGCGGCTGGAGTTGCAATCGGAGCCACCAATGTCGTCATGCCAACAGTCTCTGGGCGATCAGTCTAGAAATCGCCCTTGGCTTTGGAACCGGGGCGAAACGCTCACTCTTCAAGGCGGATTCGCGTCACCCAGTGGTCGTAGGCGGGGTCCTGGCCCTGGGTGATTGCCGTGAGCCGCAGGCGGAGCTGCTCCATCACCGGCCGATCGGCGGGCATCTCGGTGCTTTCGATCCGCCGCACCGGCGTGACCCGGGCGGCGGTGCCGCTGAGAAACACCTCATCGGCGATGAACAGCTCGGTTTTGTCGACCGCCCGCTCCAGGGTGGGGATGCCCATATCCCGGGCCAACTCGAGGATGCTGGCGCGGGTGATGCCCTCGAGAATGTCTTGATCCACCCCGGGCGTGATCAGCTGGCCATCGCGGACGATGAACAGATTCATGCCGCTGGCTTCACTGACTTTGCCGCGGCTGTTGAGCAGCAGGGCCTCATCGAAGCCACTGGTGACGGCTTCGGTTTTGGCCAGGGAGCTGGTGATGTAAGCGCCGCTGATCTTGCCGCGCAGGGGCAGGGAACGGTCTTCCTGGCGGCACCAGCTGCTGAAGCGGCAGCTGACACCGTCGGGGGAGAGGTAGTCGCCGAGTTCGATGCCGTAGATCAGGAAATCGGTTTCGATGTCGTGCAGCCTCGGCGCGATGCCGAGATCGCTGGTGTACACGAACGGCCGCAGGTAGATCGGTGTCGTGGGGCGATTCGCCCGCAGAAACTGAACGATCGCCTCAAGGATCGTTTCTTCCTTCAGTTCAGCGAACAGCAGCCTGGCGCTCTGGCTGAGGCGGCGGGCATGGCGATCGGCCCGGAACAGCAGGATTTCGTTGGGGTCGGCGGGGTTTGGCAGGGCGCGCATGCCGCCGAAGGCCCCGGTGCCGTAGTGGAGGGCGTGGGTGGCCACGGAGATCGTGGCTTCTGCGAAAGGAACGCAGCGCCCTCCGAACCAGGCGTAGGGCAGAAACTCTTGCATGCAGGTTCGGTCGTGAGGCGGCGGAGCGAGTGGCGTCGACGAGACGCGCTGCCCCGATCTTCTCACCGCCAGGGCCGAGGATGGGGCCATGCACCGGCTTGCCTCCGTTCCAGGCCTCTCCGATCAAGAGGAGGGCCCGCTGCTTGTTGAGCAGCCCTCCGCACCGTTGTTGGTGCTCAGCAGCGCCGACAGCGATCTGCAGAGCCTGGCCGACCTGCTCGCCAGCGAACCCGCCCTGATGCCGCGGGGGGTGCGAGGCCTGAACCTCTCGGCCCTGCTCCATCCCGCCGCGATCGATCACTACCTCAGCACCAGCCTGGCCAGCACCGAGGTGGTGCTGGTGCGCCTGCTGGGTGGGCGGGGGCACTGGAGCTACGGGCTCGAACGACTGGGGGACTGGGCGGCTGCGGGCCCGAAACGACAGCTGCTGGTTGTGGCCGGCACCGCCGACGAGGAAGCGGCCCTGGCCAGCCTCGGCACGGTGGAGCCGGGGCTCAGCCTCTCCATCGGCCACTGCCTGCGGGAAGGTGGCCACGACAATCTGCGCCAGGTGTTGATCGCCCTTGGCGCCCTGATGGCCGGGGTGACGGTGGAACCTCCCGCGGTGGTCCACCTGGCCGACCCCCTGGCCCATGACTGGCGCCAGGACCCCGGCCCGAGGGTGGGTCTGGTGCTCTACCGGGCCCTGTTGCAGGCCGGCGACACAGCCCTGGTCGATTCCACTCTGTTGGCCTTGCGGGGCCAGGGCCTCTGCCCCAGGGCCCTGTGGGTGAGCGGCTTGAGGGATCCGGCCGTGCAACGGGGCGTGGCCGATCTGCTCGGCCGGGAGCAGGTGGAGGCGGTGTTGTGCGGAACCTCGTTCGCTTCGGTCCAGTTCGAGGAGGCCGGACTTGGGGCTCCGCTTTGGGAGGCCCTGAACGTGCCGGTGTTGCAACTGCTCTGCAGCACCCAGGGCCGTGACCAGTGGCAACGCAACAGCATCGGCCTGGGACCCCTGGACCTCAGCCTGCAGGTGGCCCTGCCCGAACTCGATGGCCGCGTCACCACGCGGGTCGGGGCATTCAAGGAGCTGCTGCGCGCCGATCAGGGTCTGACCACGGCGCTCTACGGCTACCGGCCCGATCCGGAGCGGCTCGACTGGATCGCCCAGCTGCTGCGGGCCTGGGTGGAGCTGCGCCAGACGCCGCCGGCCCAGAAAAGGGTGGCCCTGGTGCTGGCCAACTACCCCAACCGCAACAGTCGGGTGGCCAATGGCGTGGGGCTCGACACCCCGGCCAGCACGGCCCTGATGCTGGGCTGGCTGCAGGAGGCCGGCCACAACCTCGGGCCCGGCCCCCTGCCCAGAAGCGGCGATGCCCTGATCCAGCAACTGCTGGCAGGCCGCAGCAACGATCCGGAAAGCAACCACCGCCCAGCCCTCGACCATCTGCCCCTGGCCACCTACCAGACCTGGTACGCCACCCTGCCGGCCCAGGGCCGGGCGGTTCTGGAGGCCCGCTGGGGCCCGCCCGAGCGCGATGCCGGGCTGGAGCGCACCGCCGCTGGAACCGGTTTTGCCATCCGCGGCCTGCGCTTCGGGGCCGTCGTGGTGCTGATTCAGCCCGAGCGCGGCTATGACCGCGACCCGAGCCTCAACTATCACTCTCCAGACCTGCCACCCACCCACGCCTACCTGGCCCTTTACCTCTGGATGCGGCAGGTGGCCGCCAGCCAGCTGGTGGTGCATGTGGGTAAGCACGGCAACCTGGAATGGCTGCCGGGCAAGGGCCTCGGACTCTCCATCGACTGCTTTCCGGAATGGGCGCTGGGGCCGATGCCCCATCTCTACCCCTTCATCGTCAACGATCCCGGTGAGGGTTCCCAGGCCAAACGGCGTGCACAGGCCGTGATCCTCGATCACCTCACCCCCCCCCTCGGCCGGGCCGGGCTGCATGGAGCCGAGCAACGCCTGGAAACCCTGCTCGATGAATACTGGGAGGCCCGCCAGCTCGGTGCGGCCCGGGTGGAGAACCTGCGCCAACGGCTGGCCGAGCAGCTTGACGCCATGGCCTTACCGGCAGGCCCCAGCCAGGCCGGCGATCTGGGTGATCAGCAGGCCACCCTCGATTCCCGACTCGAGGCCGCCGACGGCTACCTCTGCGAACTCAAAGAGGCCCAGATCCGCACCGGGCTGCACATCTACGGCACCCTGCCGGCCGACGAGCCCCTGGCCGAACTGCTGCTCTGCCTGGCTCGCCCGCCTCTGGCGGAAGGGGCCGGCCTGACCCAGGCGCTCGCCACTGATCTGGGCCTGGCTCTCGATCCCTGGGCGGATCCAGAGCAAGACCCATTGGGCGCCAGCGACCTGCACAAGCTGGCAGCCCTGATCGACCCCGTTGCACTGCCCGCCACGGCCCGTAGCCGCCCAGCAGCTGGCCTGCGCTGCGGCGGCGACGCGGTTGAGCTGCTGGAGCAGCGGGCCCTCGCCCTGCTTCAACAGCTGCTTCTGGTACACCCATCGGCGCCCGGCAACGACCCAGCGCCCGGGCCTGCCACCGCCGCCGTGCTCGAGCGGGTCGCCACAACCCTGCTGCCCAGGCTTTTGGCCTGTGGCGAAGCCGAACGACAGGCCTTCGTCGCCGGTGTGGCTGGGGATCGGATTGCCGCCGGCCCGGCCGGTGCCCCCACCCGCGGCCGCCCGGACCTGCTGCCCACCGGGCGCAACTTCTACAGCGTCGACCTGCGCGGCCTGCCCACGGAGGCCGCCTGGGACCTGGGGCGCCGCAGCGCTGAACTGCTGCTGGAACTGCACCTGCAGGAGCAGGGCGACGACCTCGCCCATCTGGCCCTCTCGGTGTGGGGCACGGCCACGATGCGCAATGGCGGCGAAGACATCGGCCAGGCCCTTGCGCTGATGGGGGTTCGGCCCGTCTGGGACGGTCCCACCCGGCGCATGGTGGGGCTCGAGGTGATCCCACTCAACCTGCTGCAACGGCCGCGGGTGGATGTCACCCTGCGCATCTCCGGCCTGTTCCGCGATGCGTTTCCTCAATTGATCGGCTGGATGAACCAGGCGACGGCACTGGTCGCGGCGCTGGAGGAATCGGAGCAAGAGAATCCACTGGCCGCCTCGGCCCGCCGCGAGGGGCACGCCGCCCGGATCTACGGCTCAGCGCCTGGGGCCTACGGCGCTGGCCTGCAGGGCCTGATCGACAGCGGCCAATGGGAGCAACGTAGCGACCTGGGCGAGGCTTATCTGAACTGGAGCGGTTGGCGCTACGAAAGCCGGGGAGGAGGAAGCTGTGAGGCGGTGCCCGATCGGGCCGGCCTGGAGCAACGCCTCCAGCACGTGGAGGTGGTGCTGCACAACCAGGACAACAGGGAGCACGACCTGCTCGATTCAGACGACTACTACCAGTTCCAGGGAGGGCTGAGCGCGGCCACCGAGCGGGTGCGGGGCACAGCTCCAGCCCTCTGGTTCGGCGACCATTCCCGCCACCAGAGGCCGCGGCTGCACCGCTTGGAACGGGAGCTCGACAAGGTTCTGCGCTCCCGGGTGCTCAACCCACGCTGGATTGAGGGGATGAAGGCCCACGGCTACAAGGGAGGATTCGAGCTGGCCGCCAGCCTCGACTACCTGTTTGCCTATGACGCCAGTACCGGCCGGGTGCCCGACTGGAGTTACGGAGCCATCTGCGAGCAATGGCTGCAGTCAGAGGACATCTTGAAGTTCCTACGCAAGGCCAATCCCTGGGCGCTGCGCGACATGGGCGAACGCCTGCTAGAAGCGCACAACCGGGGCCTTTGGCAGGGAGCCAGCGAGCACCAATTGGAGCACCTGCGCCAGTTGGTGCTGAGCAGTGAAAGCCTGGTTGAAACGTGAGCGTCAGCTGTTGAGTTCTTTGGCCATCGCCTTGAACGGATCGATCGCGCCGGGCTTCTCGCCCTGCTGTTGGCTGGTCGAGGACTCGGCTGCCGCCGAGCCGGCTGGACGGGGGCTGATCCCACCAGGAGTGTTCACCCCTGAAACGGCCGAACCACGCAGGCGGCGGTCCAACTCGGCGCTGCTCATCCTCTCCACGAAGGTTTTCTTGACCTTCTTGGGAACACCATCGCTGTAACCCTGGGAAGGCCTGACACTGCTTTTGACTTCAGTTTCAGCATTACTGGATTCGATCCTGGCTTGCATCGAATCCACCTGCTGGATGATTTCCTTATTGCCAGGACTTTCAACATTGCCAGGGAAAGTATGGCGGATCGTATTCGGCGTGCGCATGTAGTTGACATTGCCGAGGGTGCCTGAGGAATCGGCATCAAGGAAGAAGCTGCCTTCTTCCTTGGCAGCCTTTTCCTGTTTGGGCTTAGCGGGTTTCGAAGAAAAGACTCCACCATCCCCGCCTTTTCCCAGCAGACGATCGAGCAAGCCCATGGTGAGGAGATCAAAATATTGTCTGGAGTCTAGCGGCCGTAAAGCTTCAACCCATGGGTATCTGTACCGCAACTGTGCAGCAGGCCGAGGTCGGCAAGTTGACCGGCGATCGCTGCGCAGATTAGTGGAGAAGCGGCCCAGCGGGGCGACTGTTCGTAGTCGTAGAAGGCCTCAGCTCCATCAAATCCAAGGCTGGCGGCGGCACGGATCAACTGCTGGTAAGGGCGGCGATAGCGGGCCGGGTGGGCCAGCAGAGCCAGACCGGCCGAGGCGTGGATCGCTTCGACAACCGCACCGGCCTGCAGGGCCGCGCCTACCACCGCGCGGCCAGCCAGGTAAGGAGCGAGCGCCGCATGGCCAGGGTCGAAACCAAGCCCGAGCACATGCACCAGACACCCCTCCAACAGGCAGCTGATCTCCACGCCACTCCAAAGGATGGGGACGGTCTCTCCAGCCTGACGACGCCCATCCAGGTGACGCCGCATCGGCGCCAAGGCCTGGCTGCTGTGGTGATCGGTGACGGCAAAATGCTCCAGCCCCAGCTCAATCGCCTGGTCCGCCAAGGTCTCGGGAGCGAGGCTGCCGTCGCTGCAGATGGTGTGACAATGAAAATTCAGCCGGCCGGGGCAACTTGAGGGCTCCACGCCGCGCAACACGGCCACAAGGGGATGCTCCGCAGAGCCTGCGACCGCCACTTCAACCGTCACGTCGACTGTCACTTCAGCCGCCACTGGCCAGGGCCTCCCGCTCCCCTCGCAAGCGCCTCCAGCGCGCATAGAACTGGATGGAGCCGGCCATGGCCACCACCAGGGCCACCAGGAACCAGGTGGCCGCCCCGGTGGGGAACTGGCCCTTGAACACCACCAACATCACGACCAACACCAGCATCAGGGTGGGAAGTTCATTGAGGGCCCGCAGTTGCCGGCCACTCCAGGCGCAGGTCCCCTGGCGTAGCTGTCCCATCAGCCGGTAGCAGAACCAGTGGTAGGCAAGCAAGGCCAGAACCACGGCGAGCTTGGCGTGCATCCAGCCCTGCTTCAGCCAAATCGGCTGAACAAGCAGCAAGCCCACCGCCATCGCCACGGCAACCACCATTCCCGGCGTGGTGATGATGTTGGCCAGGCGCTGCTCCATCACGGCGTACTGGGCCTTGAAAGCGGCCCGCACGGGCTCCTCAAGGCTGTCCGCCTCCACGTGATAGATGAAAAGACGCACCAGATAGAACAGGCCTGCAAACCAAACCACGACCCCCACGATGTGCAGGGTTTTGAACCAGAGATAGGCCTCCGGTGGCAGGGCCGGCAGCGTCATCAAGGCCATGGGAAAGGGTCTTTACGCTAAGGGAGAGTTCCTTCACTCCAGGTGTCCGGCAAGCGCTGGGCTGGTCGATTCAGCTTCGGCGGCCTGCTCGAGGTCATCGGGATGGAAATAACTCCACACCTGGCGCGCCAGGGCCGGACCGACACCCGGCGCCGCGGCGATCTGTTCGGGACTGGCCAGCTGGATGGCGTCGATCGAGCGGAAATGGCCGAGCAGCTCCTTCACCCGCTTCGGGCCCAGGCCTGGGATGTCGGAGAGGCGGGAGCGTTTCATCCGCTCACCCCTCTGCTGGCGGTGGAAACTGACTGCAAAGCGATGGGCTTCGTCGCGCAGGCGGCGCAGCAACTGCAGCCCCAACTGCTCGGGTTCGCTCTCCAGCGGCGTGCTCGCCCCGGGCAGAAACACCTCTTCGCGCTGCTTGGCCAGGGAACAGACCACCAGCTCCTCGTGCAGGTCGAGCTCACGCAGGGCCTCCATCACCGCCGAGAGCTGACCCTTGCCCCCATCGATCATCACCACGTCGGGCCAGTCGCCGAGACCATCGGTGTGGAGCGGGGTGTTCGCCTGGCGCCGCAGCTCGGCCAGGTTCGCCCCTTCGGCCTTCACCTGGGACCAGCGCCGAAAACGGCGACGCATGATCTCTGCCATCGCCATGAAGTCGTCGGAGTGGCCGGCGGTGATGCTGCTGCTCTGGATCCGGTACTTGCGGTAGTGCTGCTTGGCCGGCAGGCCATCAACGAACACCACCTGGGAGGCGACCGCGTCGCTGCCCTGGATGTGGCTGATGTCGAAACCCTCGATGCGGCGGGGGGGCTGGGACAGATCGAGCAGCTGGGCTAGATCTTCCGTGGCCAGCGCATGCTGCTCGGCGGTGCGCTGGGCCCGTGCCAGCTCGAAGGCGGCGTTGCGTTCCACCAGTTCGATCAGTTCGGCCTTCTGTTGCCGCCTTGGTTGGAGCAGCCGCACCTTGTGGCCCCGCCGCTCGCTCAGCCAGTCTTCGACCAACTCCTGGCGGGGAAGCTGGTGTTGCAACAGCACCTCGGGGGGGATTTCAACGGGCTCCACCTGGCTGTAGTGCTCTTCAAGCACCCGTTGCAGGATCTCGCCGGGGGAGGCGATGCTGGCGTCGGCGGTGTACCCCAGCCGGCCCACCAACTTGCCGGCCCGCATCTGAAACAACTGCACGGCCGCCACGCGTTGATCGGTGGCGAGGGCGAGCACGTCGCGCGACACCGAGCCATCGGCAAGGGTCATCTTCTGGTCGGCGGTGAGCTGCTCCAGGCCCACCAGTTGGTCGCGGATGCGGGCGGCCTGCTCGAAATCGAGCCGCTCAGCCACCTTTTCCATCTGGGCGCGCAGCAACTGCTGGAGTTCGTCGCTGCGGCCCTGGAACACCATCGCCACATTGCGCAGGGTGCGCTGGTAATCATCTGAGCTGATCTTCTCCTGGCAGACGCCCGGACAACGGCCGATGTCGAAATTCAGGCAGGTGCGCTCGCGGTAGAGGGGCTGGGGCCTTTGGCGCAGCGGGAACACCCGTTTGACCAGGAACAGGGTGCGGCGCAGCAGGCCCACATCCACGTAGGGGCCGTAGAAGCGATCAAGAGGGCTGCGCAGCCGCCGGCGACGGGTGATGAAGATGCGCGGGTAGGGCTCGCTCCAGGTGATGCAGAGGTAGGGATATTTCTTGTCGTCCTTGAGCAGCACATTGAAGTGCGGCTGATGGGCCTTGATCAAGTTGGATTCCAGCGCCAGCGCCTCGGCTTCGCTGTCGGTCACGATGAATTCGATCTCACAGATCTGGCGCACCATCAGGCTGATGCGAGGGCTCAGATCGTGGGAGTCGCGGAAATAGCTGCGCACACGGCTGCGCAGACTCTTCGATTTACCGATGTAGAGGATGCGGTCTTCGGCATCGCGCAACAGGTAACAGCCCGGTTCGGCTGGCAGCTCTTTGAGGCGCTGCTCCAGCCGGGCAGGGTCTTTGCGCAGGGGCGCCGCCGTGATCAACCGCCGTATTGCCAACCGGTGCTGGCCAGCTCCAGGGCTGCACCATCGCGATGCAGCACCGCTGTTTTCACCTCGGCCACGAACACCGTGTGGTCACCATGGGCCACCTGACCCACCAGGACGCACTCAAGAGCGCCAAGGGCTTCGTTGAGGATCGGCAGGCCGAGGGCACCGAGGCTGAACGGCGCGGCATCGAAGCGACCGCCGATGCCCTTCTGGGGCTTGAAGAACACGGCCGCCAGGTCTTTCTGGTCAGCGGAGAGCACGTTGAGCGAGAAACGACCGGTGCGCTGAATGATGCCGTTGCTGCTGGAATCAGCCCGCACAGCCATCGCCACCAATGGCGGCTCAAACGAGCCCTGGGTGACCCAGCTTGCGGTGAAGCCGTTCACCTCATCTCCTTCGGCCACACCGCAGATGAACACGCCGTGCGGAATCTTGCGCAACAGGGTTTTCTTGGCCGCCCCATCAAGGGCGAGACCGGCGGCAGCGGTGGAACTGGTGTCTGGAGCCATCGAAACGTCTGAGTAGAAGCGTCAATCAACTCTAGGGAACCCACACCTAGCTATCGAGTCCAGTGAATCGGGCCAGGTGAATCGGGCCCATAGGATTCGGCCAAGTGGCAGGGCTTTGCTTGGGCCACACCGCCCTGCTGCCCACGCTTGATGAAGGCCCTCTACCCCGGCAGCTTCGACCCCCTCACCCTGGGCCATCTCGACTTGATCGAGCGGGCCGATCGCCTCTTCGACGGCCTGTTGGTGGCGGTGTTGCGCAACCCGGCCAAGCAAGCCAGCTTTCCGCTTGAGCAACGGCTTGAACAGATCCGTCGGGCCACGCTCCATCTCTCTGCGGTGGAAGTCAGCAGCTTCGATGGCCTCACCGTCGACTACGCCCGGCAGTCCGGCTCCGCCGTCATCCTGCGTGGTCTGCGGGCCATGACCGATTTCGAGTTCGAACTGCAGATCGCCCACACGAATCGGAGCCTGGCGAGGGAAGTCGAGACGCTTTTCCTTGCCACCGCAGCCCACCACAGCTTTCTGAGCAGCAGTGTGGTGAAGGAAGTGGCCCGTTTCGGCGGCGACGTGCGTCACATGGTCCCCACAGGAGTGGCAGAGGATCTCTCCAGGCTCTTTAATCAGTAATCACGCCACACTCTCCCCATGGCTGAATCAAGGATCGGCGTGCTGGATCAACTCGATCAACTCGAGGAGATCGTGCTCGAGGGCAGCCGCATCCCTTTCAGCGGTGGCCGCCTGGTCAATGAGCAAGACGCCATCGAGTTGATGGATGCCGTGCGGGAGGCCATTCCGGTCCAGCTCACCCAGGCCGAGGAGCTGCTCAAGCAGCGGGAAAGCTTTATTGCCAAAACCCGCCTGCAGGCCGAGGAAATCCTTTCTCAGGCCCAAAAGGAACGGGAAGAGCTGATCAATTCGGCGGCCGTCCGCCAGGAAGCGGAACGCCAGGTGGCAGACATGCGCGAGCAGGCCCGCCAGCAATGCGAACAGATGCTGCTGAGCACGCGCCAACAGGTGGCCCAGGCGGAGCAAGAGCACCAGACCCGCCTGGCCCAGACGGAACAGCAGTTCAGCAGCCGGCGCCAGCAGCTGGAACAGGAGGCGATGCAACGCCGCCAACAGCTCGATTCCGAGTACGTGGAAGTGAAGCGGCAACTGGGCGAGCAACATGACCGCGCCCGCCAGCAGAGCCTGCAGGAACTCGAACAGATCCGCATCGAGGGCCTGCGCATCCAGCGCGAGAGCCAGTCAGAGGCCGAACGGCTCCAGAACGATGCCCTGCAGTTCCGCCAGCAGACCCAACAGCAGTGCGAGGCCTTAATCAGCCGCAGCCGCCAGGAGGCCGGTGCCGTCCAGGACGGTGCCAATCACTATGCCGAGCAGGTGCTCGGCGAACTCGAAACACGCCTCGGTGACCTCAGCAAGGTGGTGCTGGCCGGCCGGCGCGAACTCGGTCGCATTCAGACGAACGAGACGCCAACAGGAGAGCTGGACCAGAAAACCTCGTCTGAGGCTCCGATGAGCCGAGCCCGCCGTGCCGCCTCACGCCTCAAGCAGGCGGCCGGCAGAGGCTGACGATCTGCACCTGACGCAGCACCTGGCCGATCGTGGTGTTGGGCGATCCGGCACCGTTCGAGATCAGGCTCACGTAACGGGGGCCTTCAGTGGTGTTGAGAACCCCACTGATCGAGCGCACCCCTCTGAGAGTTCCGGTCTTGCCATAGAAACGGCCATCCAGACTGGTGCCCTTGTAGAGGTTCCGCAGGGTCCCCCTCTTGCCCGCCACCGACATCGACGCCCAGTAGCGGGAAGCGAAGGGATGCTGGGCCATGCGCAGCAAAAGAGCCGCCACGAACCGGCTGGTGAGGCGGTTGCCGCGGTCGAGGCCGCTGCCATCCACTAGCACGACCCCCTGCATCGGCAGGCCCTGCTGGCCGAGCCACTGGCTGGCGGCGTTGCGGCTCTGGGGAAGGTTCCAGCTGCCGCCGGCCTGGCGTAGTAGCACTTCGGCCGTAAAGTTGTGACTCTGGGAGTTGGCCAGGCTTAGGAGGTTGTGCATCGGCGCCGATGGCTCCACATGCAGCAGCTGAGAGTCCTCAGGAAGGGGGCTCTGGGCCGGGACAACGGCCAGCTGGGTGGCCTGGCCGCCCTGACGGGTCAGCTCACTAGACAACAGGCGCTGCAGCCGGCCCGGCGGATTGGCCACGGCCATCTCAATGGCGTTGCTGGTAATCGCCAGCCGGGTGATCGGGGCGCCATAGGCATAGGCCCGATCGCCCTGGTGCCAGCCAGGAGGCCACCAGGCCTGGGCCGGTTCCTCGGCGAGCTCCAGGCGCACCGGGCCCTGCGGCTGGCCAGGGCCGCCGCCCGATCCAAGCGCCAGTTTCGCAATGCGCTGCAGCTGGGGTATGGCCAGGTCGGGGTCACCCTCACCGGTGAGCCGCAAGTTGCCATTCGGTAGTCGCCAGAGCCTGGTGCTCAGCCGGTAATCAGGGCCGAGCTGATCGAGTGCATAGGCCGTACTGACCAGTTTCTGATTCGAAGCTGGAACCCGGGGTCGCAGGCCATTGACATCCGCCAGCAGCCGACCGGAGCCATCAGCCACCGTCACACTCCAGACGCTGGCCTGCCCACCCAGGGTGCCTAGCACCCTGGCCTGCAGGGCCGGACAGCTGACCTGGTTCTGCAGCTGGGTCAGACCGACCTGCGGACTGACCACCGGCAGGGCGGAAACGGGCGAGACGGGCATCGCCCGCAGTGGAGCCAGCGGCAGCAGGGAAAAACCAAGCCCCAGGCCAAATCCCAGGGAGCGCGAAGCGGATCGTTGGATGGAAATGGCCATGATTCAAGAGTCCTCCAGACGCAATCCGCTGACCGTGCCACCGACACGGAACTGGGCACCTTCAAGCTCAACAGGCGCGCCGATCTTCAGGTTCTGATTGCCAAACACAACGCCGCCGCCAGTCTTACGACCCTGTCCCTCCAACAGAAAACGGGCATCCAGGGATCCCACCATCGCCTGGTTCGGATCGACGGCAGTCACGACGCTGCCGTCGGGCTGAACAGCCACAAGCCGGCGCTGCAGGGAAGAGATCTGCTTCAGCTTCACCGTCCCGTGGGGTTGGTTGCGAATCACGATGTTGACCTTGCCCTCCGCGCGGGCGGACTCGATCAGCCCGGCTGGATCGGCAACGGGCACGCCGCGCACATCCACCGTGACCAGGACGGGCTGCATGGCACCGGTGGCCTGGGCGACAGCTCCACTGAGCTTGGGGCTCCAGATCACACCGCCAACGGCAAGCAACACCGCCGCGAGGGCCCCGAAATCAATCAGGCTCCAGGACCATCGGCGTTTGTTGAGGTCAGCGGCCATTAAAAATCTGCAGACACGCAAGTTTAAGGAGCTTCTCCGCAGCCCACCACCCCCCGGCGCGATCCCCAAGGGAAGGAGCTCAATTGCTGAGACTGCCAAGAAAGCGATCGAGGGCCTGCAGACCATCTGCCATTGAGGGGGTCTGGCCGGGCTTGAGGGCTTCGGCCTGTAGCTCGGCATCCGGTTTCTGCTCGAAGTTCGCCACCCAGCGATAGCCGTCGGCATCACGGCGGTACAGGCCCCAAGGATCGGGAAACGAGCGCCGCAGGGCTGCCTCGGCCAGGGGGATCAGGGCATAGGCGCAACTCCAGGTGGAGAGGAAGCCCCGCCGGCGCTGCCGGGCCACACTGCCGATGCCGATGGCGGCATCCTCCAGATTGCCGTTCAGCAGCAGCACGGCTCCAAGGTGCTGCTGGCAGATCGTCTCAACGTCTTCGTACTCAGCCAAGGCCGGTGCCACCAACACCAGCAACTCTGTGGCGAGCTCAGCCCCAGGCTCAGCTGCCTTCTGCAGCCGGATCTGATCGCCGAGGCTGGCGATAGAGCCGGCCAGATCAGGGGCGTCGCGCTTGGCCAGGGCCGTGGCACCCGCATCGGTGAATAGCAGGCGCATCGGCAGCCCTTGCTCCTGCAACCCCGCCCCAAAGCGCAAGGCCAGAGGCAGGATCTTCAGACCCTGGAAGCGAAACTCGATCGTCCAACGGCTGGCCGTACCGCCCTTGGCGGTGGCATCGAGCGCAGATTGCAGGGCGCAGAGGCTTTCAGCTTCAGCGCTGCGCAGGTCGGAAGGAAGCACGCCTGTGGGGGTCTCGGGGATTTGACCCTACCGGCTGAAATCTGTGGCCATCGCCTGCTGTGCCCGTTCAAAAGCCGCCGGAACAGTCGCCAGGTCCTGGTCGCTCAACCAGGGCCCAATGCTGAGCCGCACGCCACTCGACGCCTGCTCGGGGCTGTATCCCATGGCCGCCAGCACGGCGCTGCCCCTGGCTTGACCCTGCTGACAGGCCGTGCCGCTGCTCACCGCCAATCCCTGCCGCCAGAGGGCTTGAACCAGCCGCCGGCCAGACAACGGACGGCCCTGGTCGTCTGCCACCAACAAGCTGATGTGGTGGGGCAGCCTGCGCTGCGGGCAGCCGCTCAGGCTCAGCCCCGGCAGGGCCAGCAAGGCCGCAGCCAAGCGATCACGCCGCGCCTCGATCGGGTCGATGCCGCCATTGGCCAGCAGGCGCTGATCACAGAGGCGCAAAGCCTCAGCCAGCCCCGCCGCCAGCACCACCGGTTCGGTTCCGGCCCTGCGTCCCGCTTCCTGGCCGCCGCCAGCCAGCAAGGGCAGCAGCTCCAGGTCAGGGCGACAGAGCAGCACGCCGATGCCCCGTGGGCCTTGAAGCTTGTGGGCGGTGAAACTGAGCAGGTCAACCGGCATCGACTCAAACTGGATCGGTTGGTGGCCCACCACCTGCACCGCATCGGTGTGAAACACCACCCCAGCGGCGCGGCAGCGCCGTCCGATCGCCTCGATCGGTTGCAGTGTTCCCACTTCGCTCTGCCCCCAGATCACCGACACCAAACGGGTGGGAGGGGCCAGCAGGACGTCGAGCGGCTCCAGCTGCACCCGGCCGAAGCCGTCCACCGGACAGAACGCCACCTGCCAACCCAGCCGTTCCAGGGCAGCGGCTGCGGCAATGACAGCCGGATGCTCCACAGCCGAGATCACCAGGCGGCCAGGCGGCAGGGCTGCGGCAGCGCCTTGCAACGCCAGATGGGCCGCTTCGGTGCCACCGGAGCAGAAGATGAGGCCGTTGGCGTCAGCCCCGAGGCTGGCCGCGACCGCCTGACGGCTGCGTTCGAGGCTGTCGGCAGCCGCGAGACCGAAACCATGCAGGCTGGAGGGATTCGCCCAGGCCGACGCCTGCGCCTGGGCCATCACCGCCAGCACCGCCTCAGCCGGCGGAGCCGTGGCACAGGCGTCGAGATAGAGCGGCGGCTCAACCCTGGGCTGGCTCATCGCGCTCCAGTCGGGCCCGGCTGCGGGATTCGAGCGATCCGGAGGCCATGGCAACGAGATCGTCGAGCGAACGGCTGCTGAGCAGGGCGTCGACCCGGGCGCGGGCCTCAGCACTGGGGCAGTTCTCCGGTTGCTGGCAGCCCTGAACGCAAGCGACGGAGCAGTTGATCGCTGGCTGCTCGGCACTCACCGCCGGGAGAGAGGATTCAGCGGCAACGGGCTGGGCCAGCTCCAGGCCCAGCAGCTCGGGGGCGAGCACCCCATCAAACGCCGGTTCTGCCGGCCCGGCCATGAACAGATGGCCGGTTTGTAGATCCCAGCGGATCCACAGCGTTCCCCCCGGCAGATCCACCCGCGCCTCTGGCCCGCTCAGGCCCAGGCGATGGCAGGCCACCAGCACGGCACAGGCTCCGGTGCCGCAGGCCAGGGTGGGTCCCGCGCCCCGCTCCCACACCCGCATCACCAGGTGTTCCGCCGCCCGTACGGCCACAAAATGAACATTGGCGCGTGCGGGAAAGGCCGGATCCACCTCCAGGAGCGGACCCAGGCGCTCGAGATCAACGCTTTCAACGGCGGCCACCGGGATGACGAGATGGGGATTGCCCATCCCCACCGCCGCCACAGCAAAGGCTGTGCCATCGGCTTCGAGTTCGCCCTGGGGCAAGCCGGCCGGCCCGACCGGCAGCGTGGTGGGCACGTCTGCGGGCTGCAGAAAGGGCTCGCCCATATCAACGCGCACGCTGCCGTCGGCGAGCAGTTCCGGCACGATCGCGCCGGCCAGGGTTTCCACCTGCCAGCGCCGCCCCGGAGTGTCGCCATCGCTGTCGGCGAGGAAGCGGGCCAGACAGCGGATGCCGTTGCCGCACATCTCGGCTTCGCTGCCATCGGCATTGAAGATCCGCATGCGCAGTTCGCCGCCCTGTTGCGGCGGTAGGGCCAGGATCACGCCGTCACCACCGACCCCGAAGCGGCGATCGCAGATCCGCTGTACCGCCTCCGGGCTCAGTCCCAGGGTCTCGTCAGCCTGCGCGGCTTCGCGTCCATCGAGCAAGAGGAAGTCGTTGCCCAGTCCTTGGTATTTGCTGAAGGCCAGCATCGGCATCGCCCCATCCACATACATTTGATCCTATGGAGAGTCATGCCCTCGATCCCAGCCTGCCCGGTGTGCGCCAACTTCAAGACTGGATCCGGGAGCGCACCCCGCTGCATGTACAGCTGATCGATGGCACAGCCCTGGGCGGCTGCCTGCACTGGCAGGACCCAGAATTTCTCGCCCTGCGCACCAGCCCGGAGGCCCCGTTGCTACTGATGGGCCGCCGCGCTGTAGCCCTGATCCGCCAGCTGGGCTGAGGCGAAGCAGAGCCCCGTAGGCGGCATGTGGCACGATCGGGCTCAAGAGTGCGTGGCTGAGTCAAACGGCCGTTTCGAAGCCATGGCCGTCTCAGAAAACACTCCATCCGCTGCCGGCAAGCCCACTTCCGGCATCAAGATCGAGCAGCCGGATCGCTACCTCCCCGCCGAGATCGAGGCCCGCTGGCAGGCCCGCTGGCAGGAGGAAGGCCTTGATGCCACCCCCGAGAACGGCGGCGAAGCGGCGGCCGACACCTTTTACGCCCTGTCGATGTTCCCCTATCCCTCGGGGAACCTGCACATGGGCCATGTGCGCAATTACACGATCACCGATGTGATCGCCCGGGTCCAGCGGCTGCGTGGCCGGCAGGTGCTGCATCCGATGGGCTGGGACGCCTTCGGTCTGCCGGCGGAGAACGCTGCGATCGAGCGGGGTGTGGATCCAGGCGACTGGACCGACGCCAACATCGCCCAGATGCGGACCCAGCTGCAGCGCCTCGGTCTCTCGATCGACTGGGATCGGGAGGTGGCCACCTGCCACGCCGACTATTACCGCTGGACCCAGTGGCTGTTCCTTGAATTCCACGAGGCGGGCCTGGCCTACCGCAAAGAAGCGACGGTCAACTGGGATCCGATCGATCAGACGGTGCTGGCCAATGAACAGGTGGATAGCGAGGGCCGCTCCTGGCGCTCCGGCGCCAAGGTGGAGAAACGGCAGCTGCGCCAGTGGTTCCTGCGCATCACCGACTACGCCGAAGCCCTGCTCGATGACCTCGATCAGCTCGATGGCTGGCCCGAGCGGGTGCGCACGATGCAAGCCAACTGGATCGGCCGCTCGGTGGGGGCCCAGCTGCACTTCCAGGTCGTGGCTCCAGCTGGTGCCGCCAACTCAGCCGACAACTCAGCCACCAGTCAGCAGTCAATCACGGTCTTCACCACCCGCCCAGACACGATCTATGGGGTGAGCTATCTGGTGCTGGCCCCGGAGCATCCGCTGGTGGCCCGTCTCACCGCCCCTGAGCAACGCATGACGGTGGAGGCCTTCTGTGATCTGGTCAGCGCCCAGAGCGAACAGGACCGCACCGCTGAGGACCAACCCAAACGCGGGGTGCCCCTGGGCTCAAGCGCGCTGAATCCTTTCAACGGCGAGATGATCCCGATCTGGATCGCCGATTACGTGCTGGCGGAATACGGCACCGGCGCGGTGATGGGGGTTCCGGCCCACGACCAGCGCGATTTCGTCTTTGCCCGCCAGTACGAGCTGCCCGTCAAGCGGGTGATCGTGCCCGAAGGTGCCAGCGAAGAGGCCTACGCCGGTGGCGCCTGGACTGCGGGCGGACGACTGGTTCACTCCGGACCCTTTGATGGCCTTGAGGTCTCAGAAGCCCGCGCCGGGATCGTGGCCCTGGCCGAGGCGGAGGGCTGGGGCGAGGGCAAGGTGAGCTATCGCCTGCGCGACTGGCTGATCTCACGCCAGCGCTACTGGGGCTGCCCCATCCCGATGATCCATTGCGAGAGCTGTGGGGTGGTGCCGGTGCCGACGGAGCAGCTGCCGGTGGAACTACCCAGAGACCTGGCCTTCAGCGGCAAGGGCGGCTCACCCCTGAGCAAGCTGGAGAGCTGGGTGAACGTGCCCTGTCCCTGCTGCGGCCAGCCAGCCCGGCGGGAGACCGACACCATGGACACCTTCATCTGCTCGTCGTGGTACTACCTGCGCTACAGCGATCCCCACAACACCCAGCTGCCGTTCGAGCGCCATGCGGCCGACTGCTGGTTGCCGGTGGACCAGTACGTGGGCGGCATTGAGCACGCGATTCTGCACCTGCTTTATTCCCGCTTTTTCACCAAGGTGCTGCGCGACCGGGGCCTGCTCAGCTTCGATGAACCCTTCAAGCGCTTGCTGACCCAGGGCATGGTGCAGGCCATCACCTACAAAAACCCGCAGACCGGCAAATACGTGGCCCCGGCCGATGTGGCCGATCCGAGCGATCCCCGCGATCCCATTGATGGCGAGCGGCTCGACACCTTCTTCGAGAAGATGTCCAAGTCAAAGTCCAACGGCGTCGATCCAGCCGTGGTGATCGATCGCTACGGGGCTGACACCGCCAGGATGTTCATCCTGTTCAAGGCGCCACCGGAAAAAGATCTGGAGTGGGATGACGCCGATGTGGAAGGTCAGTTCCGCTTCCTGCAGCGTCTGTGGCGGCTGGTGGAAGGTGCTGTAACCCGCGGACTCCACCTGCCGAGCTCCCCAGGGGCCGCTGCAACGGCCAGCACCCCTGCTGAGAAGGAACTGCGCCGGGCCGTCCACGCGGCCATCGCCGCCATCGACGACGATCTGGCCCCCGGCCACTACCAGTTCAACACCGCCGTCTCGGAGCTGATGAAGCTCAGCAACGTCATGGCGACCCAGTTGGAGACAGCGGCCGAGCCCGTAGCCATCGAAGCCCTGGGTGCCCTGGTGATCCTGCTGGCCCCCTTTGCTCCCCACCTGGCCGAAGAGCTCTGGCAGCGGCTGGGTGGAAACGGCAGCGTGCACAGCCAGCGCTGGCCGGTGGCCGATCCCACCGCCCTGATCCAGGACACGGTGCCCTTGGTGATCCAGGTGAAGGGCAAGGTGCGGGGCCAGCTGGAGGTGCCCGCCGATGCCGATGCCGCCACCCTGGAGCGGCTGGCCCTCGAGAGCGAGATCGCCCTCAAGTGGCTGGAAGGCCAGGCCCCACGCCGGGTGATCGTGGTGCCCGGCAAGCTCGTCAACCTGGTGCCTTAAGCCGCGTCAACCTGGAGACGCAAGCAGGGCCTCAGCGTGATGGCGCAGGTGGTCTTCGATAAAGCTAGCGATGAAGAAGTAGCTGTGATCGTAGCCAGGCTGGCGCCTCAGTGTCAGTGGGTGGCCGGCCGCTTGAGCCGCCTCTTCCAGATCCTGCGGCCGCAGCTGACTCTCCAGGAAAGGATCGTCGAGTCCCTGGTCGATCAGCAGCGGCAGCCGCTGCGGCGCTGAGGCGATCAGCTCGCACGCATCCCAGGCACTCCAGCTGGTGCGATCGGGGCCGAGGTAATGACTGAAGGCCTTCTCGCCCCAGGGGCAGCGGCTGGGGTGGCTGATTGGGGCGAATGCCGAGACAGAGCTGTAGCGCCCTGGATTGCGCAAGGCGCACACCAAGGCCCCGTGCCCTCCCATCGAATGGCCACTGATGCCGCGGCGGTCGTTGAGGGGCAGTTCCCGCTCCAGCAGCGCCGGCAACTCCTGCACCACGTAGTCGTGCATGCGGTAGTGGCGTGCCCAGGGGGGCTCGCTGGCATTGAGATAGAAGCCGGCCCCGTGGCCGAAGTCCCAGGCCCCCTCCGGATCGCCAGGAACCTCGGGGCCGCGGGGGCTGGTATCAGGGGCGATCAGGGCAAGGCCAAGGCTGGCGGCCAGCCGCTGGGCCCCGGCTTTCTGCATGAAGTTCTCATCGGTGCAGGTCAGACCCGAAAGCCAATACAGCGCCGGCACCGCGGCTCCGGCCAGGGCCTGGGGAGGCAGGTACACGGCCAGGGTCATCTCACAGCTGAGCACTGCCGATTGATGCCGGTAACGCTGATGCAACCCGCCGAAGCTGCGGGTCTCACAGAGCTTGTTGAGAACAGGAAGCGAATCCATCAGCCGTTGAAGTGAATCACCGAGCGGATGCTCTGACCCGCGTGCATCAGATCGAAGGCCCTGTTGATCTCCTCTAGGGGCATGGTGTGGGTGATGAAGGTGTCGAGCGGGATCTCGCCTTTCTCGAAGCGCTCCACATAACCAGGCAGTTCGCTGCGGCCGCGCACTCCGCCGAAGGCCGAGCCGCGCCACACCCGGCCGGTGACCAGCTGGAACGGCCGGGTGGCGATCTCCTGGCCTGCTCCGGCCACACCGATGATCGTGGATTCACCCCAGCCTTTGTGGCAGCACTCCAGGGCTGCCCGCATCACCTCCACATTGCCGATGCACTCAAAGGAATAATCAACGCCTCCATCGGTGAGCTCGGCGATCACCTCCTGGATCGGCCGTTGCGACTGCGTGGGATCAAGGCAATCGCTGGCCCCCAGCTGGCGGGCGACCGCGAACTTCTCAGGGTTGGTGTCAACCCCGATGATCCGGCTGGCCCCGGCCATCACCGCCCCGATGATCACCGCCAGGCCGATGCCGCCGAGACCGAACACGGCCACCGTGGCGCCTGCTTCCACCTTGGCGGTGTTGAGCACCGCGCCGATGCCGGTGGTCACACCGCAGCCCAGCAGGCACACCTTCTCCAGCGGTGCCCGCTTGCTGATCTTGGCCACGGCGATCTCCGGCACCACGGTGTATTCCGAGAAGGTGGAGGTGCCCATGTAGTGATAGATGGGCTTGCCGTTCTTGGAGAAGCGGCTGGTGCCATCGGGCATCAGGCCCCGGCCCTGGGTGCCACGAATCGCCTGGCAGAGATTGGTTTTTCCCGACAGGCAGAACGAGCAGGCGCGGCATTCCGGCGTGTAGAGCGGGATCACGTGATCACCGACGGCCAGGGAGGTCACCCCTTCGCCCAGGGCCTCCACCACCGCGCCACCTTCATGGCCCAGGACGGCCGGGAACAACCCTTCGGGATCCTGGCCGGAGAGGGTGTAGGCATCGGTGTGACAGACGCCACTGGCCACCACCCGCAGCAACACTTCGCCAGCCTGAGGTGGAGCCACATCGATCGTGGTGATCTCGAGCGGCTCTCCGGCGGCCCAGGCCACGGCGGCCCTGGAATGGATCATGATTGGCAGAAGCGCAGGGAATCGGGCTGGGCCCAGGAGCCCTCGGCGCTGTAGCCGCGATCATTGCCGCAGAGGTGGCGCAGGATCCAGAAGATGGGCTCTGGGCTCTGGAGGCCAAGGGCTGTCTGGATCATCTCCAGGCTGCGGATTTCGCCATCGGCAAGCAGCGCTTCGGTCCGGCTTTGCAGATCCAGGATCGTGGCAGCGGCCTTCTTGCCGGCCTCCACACCAGGTTGGTCGTAGGCGTTGATGTTGACCAGTTCGGCATAGAGGCCAACGGCCCGCTCAAACAGGGCAACAAGGGCACCAAGCGCCCGGGCATCGAAGCAGCGCAAAGTGAGGCTGATCGACTGGCGCCCCCCTTCACTGAGCGCCGCACGGGTTCCCTGCAGAAAGCCATCGAGGAAGTCGCCAGGCCAATCACCATCGATCGGCTTGATCTCGGCGGGATCGTCCAGTACCTCGATGAAGGTGACAAAGAAATTATCGATTCCATCACGCAGTTGCTGCACGTAGGCGTGCTGGTCGGAGGAGCCCTTGTTGCCGTACACGGCCAGGCCCTGGTGCACCACCTGGCCAGCGCGATCGAGGCGTTTGCCCAATGACTCCATCACCAGTTGCTGCAGGTAGCGGCTGAACACCTCAAGCCTGTCGCGATAAGGGAGCACGACCATGTCGCGCTGCCCTTTTCCGGCGCCGGCGGCATGCCAGGAGGCCGCCATCAGGGCGGCAGGGTTGGCCTCGAGATCGGCCACCCGGGTGGCCTGATCCATCGCGGCAGCCCCCGCCAGGAAAGCGCGTAGATCGGCACCGATCAAAGCGGCGGGCAGCAACCCGACAGCGCTGGTGATGCTGGTGCGGCCGCCCACCCAATCGAACATGTCGAAGTGGGCCAGCCACTGTTCGCTTTCGGCCTGGCGATCCAGGGCACTGCCCGCCATCGAGACCGCCACCGCCTGGGCTGGCCAGATGCCGCCCCTGGCCTCCAGAGCAGCCCTGGCCTGCTCCATGCCGATATGGGGCTCGGGCGTCCCGCCCGACTTGCTGACCACAACCACCAGGGTGGTCTGTAGCCGATCAGCGAGGGCCGTCAGGGTGCGGCTGAAGCCCTGGGGATCGACATTGTCGAAGAAATGAAAGGGCAGGCCGACGCCCTCCTGCTGCAGGGCCCGCAGGATCAGCAACGGTCCAAGGCCAGAACCGCCAATGCCGATCCAGAGGACGTCCGTGAACGGCCTTGCTCCGGGGGCCTGACGGCTGTGATCGAGCACGCCTTGGCCAAAACGCTCGACCTGATCGATTTCCGAACGTATGTGTTCGGCCTCAGCTTGATCCGGACACAGCTGGGGGTCCCGCAGCCAGTAATGCCCCACCCGGCGTTGCTCGTCAGGGTTGGCGATCGCTCCGGCTTCCAGCTCCCGCATCGCCGCGAAGGCCTCGCTGAAGGCCGGCCTCAACGCCTCGAGCTTGGATCGGTTCAGCGCCATGCGGCTGACATCCAGCCAGAGGCCCAGACCCTCGTGGTGCCAGAGCAACGCACAAAAGCGTTCCCACTGAGCCCGGGGCTCGGAGGGATTGAAATCAGGAAGCGTCATCCGACCAGGGTGGTTCATCGGGGTCTGAAGCTGAACCTATCGGTAAACGTTTCCAGGCCTAGCTCCATCTAGGCCAAGCCCCATCCAGCCAGAGCTCCCAGCTCCATGGACAGCGCCTGAAACGACCCAGGACTGGATCAAGCCAGAGATCAACGCTAAAATGATGAAGATTCCTGAAATCTTCACGACGTGGCGCCAGCCGTCTGTTCATTTCCAACCAAGTGGACAAAACGTTTGGTCCACGCGTTTTCCAGGCTGGCACCGGTGGCCAGCCTTGCCATGATTGGGCTGATCGGCAGCAGCCGCCCCCTTCCCCTTCAGATCACCACCGTGGTCCACGAAACGGTGGTGAGCAGCGACAGCAGCTCTGCCTCTGCCCTGAGCCTGGAGGGACAGCGGCCGAACCCCGTTGATTTCACCCCAGAGGAACTCCAGGAGCTTCAACGCCGCTTTGGCGTCCATGGCCCCCAGCCAGAGCTGGCCCAACTCCTCACCCGGGGCCTCGACCAGCTCACGCCGTTGCGGGCCCACACCTTCCAGCGCCTGGAGCACCTGCAGCCGATCATCCTGAGGGAGTCGAAACAGCAGGGGGTCAACCCGATGCTGGTGGCGGCTGTGCTCTTTGATGAGCTGCAACGGGCCAAACCGGGCGAAGATCTGCCCATTGCCGCCCAGTCCGGCCTGTTCAAGACCCATGGCCCCGCCCAGCTCTCGGTGGGTGAACTTGTTCATCAGGGCCTGCTGCGCCCCGATGCCAGCGAGGCCGAAATGGTCGCTGCCCGCGAAAAGCTGCTGGATCCAGAAAGCAATGTGGCCTTGCTGGTGGGCAAGTTCGCTCGCCTCTCCACCGACCTCGGCTTCCCCACCGACAACTTGCTGGAGGCCAGTGCCAGCCCGCGCGATGCCAAGGCTCTGGCCACCCTGGCCTACCTGCACAACGGCAAGCTCGACTATCCGGCCAGGATTCTCAGCTACATGCAGGATCCCGCCTTGCATGCCCTCATCTACAGCACCTACAGGCCAACGATCTGGCCGGTGATCTAGGTCTTTTCGGGTCGGCCCAGATCCGTTCGAGTCTCAGCAGAGCATCCCGAGTGCCGCGAGCCTCGACTCCAAAGCAGCCCAGTCAAAACTGCGGGGATCGGCCCGCTCACCGCCGAGATCAACGTAGGCGTGGGTGGTGATGTGACTGGCGGGAAAGTCGAAACGGCGCATCCAATCGGTCAGCACCACCGCCGTTGCGTCGTACTGGGCAGGGCTGTAGCCGCTGTGGGACGGATCGTTGTCTTCGCCGTCGATCGGGGTTTCGAGGCTGAGATGCAGGGCGAAATTGTTCACCGAACCGCCCACATCCGGATTGGTGACAACCCACTGACCGTTGAAAGCTGAATTTCCGGCACCGAATGCCCGGCGAGTGGGCTCAAGCGCCTCCACCACCTCGCCATCAAGACCGATCATCACGTGATAACTGACCTGATCCTCGTCTCGGGGATGGGGGGTCTGGAAGGTCTGCACGGCCGATTCCATTCCAAAAACAGTTTCGTGCAGCACCACCATCTGGGGCGTGGGATCGATCGGGTTGCCGAAAGCATCGCGGTCGTAACGGACGCCGAAATTGGTGGGATCGATGCGTAGACGACGCATGCTGGTTTGGAGACCAGCGAGCATCTGGGTGAGTCGAAGGTTCTCGCCTGGATTGGGTGTGGTGCAGCGGCGGCCCATCGGGCTGAGCCAGGGACGGTGGCTTTTCGGAGGCAGCGGCGCGGCGCGGAGAGGCGGCTCGACGGCCGGCGCCTTCTCACGCCCATTGACGTTTTCCAGCAACTGCAGCAAGGACGGTCGCTGACCTTCCCCCGCTCCAGCGGTGACATCACGGGCCACCCAACCCAGGCCGCCGATCCCCGCCAACGCCGCAATCCCCACCATCACCAGGCCGCCCCGCTGCAGGGAGAACCGCTGAGCCGAGGCGATCCAGACGCGGAACACACTCAACACGGCAGGAGCCCCAGCCACTCGGTCCGCCGCCGCAAGGCCTGGGGAGAGGCATTCGGATCGGGATCAAGCGTCCATCGCTCCACCTCGGCCGGGGACGCACGCAGGCTGAGCTGACGCAGGCAGCCGCGGCGGCTGATCGTCAGCTGTTGAGGCCGGCCAGCGACGAGCAGGGGGGGCAGGTCGTCAGGGCGCCGCAATCGCAGGCCATCGATGGCAATCAGCTCATCACCCACGACCAGGCCGGCCTGTTGCCCAGGGCCATGGCGCTGCACCCGCTGCACCTTCAATTCAGCCTGCTCCCGTTCACAACGGAAGCCCGTGTATGGATCGGCGCTGACCACCGCCTGAAGCTGAAGTCCCACATCGTGGAGATAGGCGTCAAGATCAGGATCATCGAAGCTTTCGAGCCATCGCGGCAGGTCATCGGCCAGATCTGGCGCTCGGGCAAGAATAGTCTGAACCAAAAGTTCTTCGCTGTAGCCCTTTCCACAGCGACCGAGGCTGCGCCACAGGTCACGCAAGACTTCGGCCAGGCAACTGGCGGCGCGCCGCAAGGCAAGATCGAGGACCAGGGAAACCACGGCACCTTTCAGGTAATAGCTGATCTGGGAATCATCGCTGTAGGCATCTCTTCGATACAACTTCACCCAGGCTTCCTCGCCGCTCTGGCGCAGGGTCTGGCCCTGCAGGCGTCCAGGTGTCAGCCGGTAGCGGCTGAGATCGGCGCCAAGATCTTCAAAGAGTTGGCGCTCGCTGCTGCGTCCCGCCAGCAGGGGCAGGAACTGATCGAAATAGCTGGTGACCCCCTCGGCGAACCAGAGCGTCGGCACGATCACGGGCCGGTCGTAATCGATCGGCGTAAGCTCAGCGGGCCGCAGCCTGCGCACATTCCACTGGTGGAGATACTCGTGGGCAATCAGCTGCAGCAGGCGCCGGTAGCCATCCGGCTTGGCCAGGGCCTGACGGCTGAACTGCAACACCGTGGAGCGGTCGTGCTCAAGCCCGCCGTAACCATGCTCCAGCAGATGGAGAATGAAGAGGTAATCGGGTGCCGCCGGCAGCGCTTCACCCATCAGGTCGCAGCAGGCCTCACAGACGGCGGCCACATCCAGCAGCAGTGACGGGAAGCGAGAGAGGAGCCGGGCCTGATCGGCCGGGCCGTCTTCCCAGCTCACCCAACGGTGAGCCGCGCCGCGCACCTCGAAAGGGGAGAACCCATGGGGACCGGCCTCGATCGGGGTATCGATCAGCTGGTCGAAATGCTCAGCCAGCCAGCTGCCATCGCTGTGAACCGGCAAGGGCACAAAGGGGGACCAGGCTTCCGGTAGCTGAAGTGTCAACCGATGGGGCGTCCAACGCTCTCCTTCCACCTGGAGAGCAACGGCCGCCAGGGCCAGAAAACCGTGATCAGTATCGAGATGGCAGGTGCGCACACTGAGCTCGGTGGCCAGCACGGCATAACGGATCTCGATCGGGCCGAGCTGCTCCAGGGCCAGCTGCCAGCTGGCCGGGCCAACGCGCCGCGGCACGAGGCGTTTGGGAAGCATGGGTGGTGGCTCGCCAGAACCATGCTCCTGCCAGACCTCCAGGGATTCAAGGTGGCGGACGTAATCCCGCAACAAATAGGAGCCTGGAGTCCAGGCGGGCAAGCGAAAGGAAAGGGATGGTTGCCGCGGCGTGAAGCGCAGACGGACTCCAATGAGGTGCTGGCTGACCAGGCGCAAATCCAGGGAGATCTCAACTGGCGCCAATCGTTCAGGAGGCGGGGTGAAGAGTGGCCATCGGCAAGTGCTCCATGGCCTCGTTCAGGGCCATCCGCAGGGCATAGCGGTGGGTGATCTGGCCGATCAACTGCTGCAACGGCAGGGATCGGCTCAGCCGTTGCAGATCTCCAACCAGGCCGAGCGAACCATCCGCTTGCCGTTGCCAGCCGAGGGGCTGATCACGGTCCGCCAGTACCCGCAGCTCCACCGCAATCGCTTCCCCGGCAAAGCCGGTGATCACACCGCCGAGAATGGGTTGAAAGCCAAGATCTTCGAGGCTGGCGGCCAGCTGGGACGCGTCGCGAATGACCGTTGGCAGGATGGAGAGGTGCGACATGAGCCCGTTGCCTGCTGAGCCAAACCCTAGCGAGGGGCAAGATTCCATCCAGTGGCCATTGCCACAGCCATGGCCACAGCCACAGCCGTGGCCACTGGATCATCCCCTTCTGAGGCTGGGGGTGATGGCCTCAGGCCATGGATCCAATTTCGAAGCGCTGGTATCCAGCTGCCGGCACGGACCGCTGAACGCGTCGGTTGAGCTGCTGGTGGTCAACAACCCGGGCTGTGGCGCCCAGCGGCGGGCCGAGCGGCTTGCTGTGGACTGCGTCAGCTTGGATCACCGCCTGTATCGCCAGCGGCAGGATCTCGATCAGGCCCTGATCGAGGCCTTCGCCGCAGCCCGTATCGACCTGGTGGTGATGGCGGGCTGGATGCGGATCGTCACCCCCAGGCTGATCGAAGCCTTCCCAGCCAGGCTTTTGAACATTCACCCGTCGCTGCTGCCCAGCTTCCGCGGGCAAGACGCCGTCGGCCAGGCCCTGGCGGCAGGGGTGACCCTGACGGGCTGCACCGCCCACTTGGTTAGTGAGGTGGTCGATGGCGGAGCGATCCTGGCCCAGGCCGCTGTGCCGGTGCTGGACGGTGACAGCCACAGCAGCCTGGCGGAGCGCATCCAGCGCCAGGAACATCGGCTCCTGCCGCTGGCCGTCGCCCTGGCTGCTCAGCGCTGGAAACAGGCTCAGGGATAAAAGGGCAGCAGCGGCAGGCCGGTTTCCGCCGGCAGGCCGGCCATCAGGTTGAGGCACTGCACCCCCTGGCCCGCCTGGCCCTTGACCAGGTTGTCGATGGCACAGAGCAGAATCAGCTGACCGGTGCGCTTGTCCACCTGCACCGACAGCAGCGCCCGATTGGTTTGCCGCACCCATTTGGTGGAGGGATAGGTGCCGACCGGCAACACCTCCACGCAGGGGCTGTTGCGATAGGCCGCCCTGAGCAAGGTGGTGCAATCCTCGGCGGTCAGGCCGGGATCGCGCAGGCGCCCATAGACCGTGGCCAACAGGCCGCGCACCATCGGCATCAGGTGGGGCGTGAACTGGAGCTGGATCGGCTGGCCAACCGCCAGGCTGGCGGCCTGCTCGATCTCACTGGTGTGGCGGTGCCCCACCACGCCGTAGGGCACCACCGCCTCACTGGCTTCAGCCAGCAGTAGATGTTCCTTGGCGGCGCGGCCTCCTCCGGAGCAACCGGTTTTGGCATCGATGATGATGCCCTTCGTTTCAATCAGACCCTGCTGCAAGAAGGGCAGCAGCGGCAACAAACCAGCGGTTGGGAAACAACCGGGCGCAGCCACCAGACGGGCCTGACCAAGCCTCGCCTCCTCCCATTCCGGCAAGCCATAGACGGCTTCCTCGCAGAGGGCTCCATCAACGCGGGGGAATTGCACCGCCTCGCTGCTGTAGACCGCCTGCCATAGCGCCAGGGAACGGTAGCGGTAGTCGGCGGAGAGATCGACCACCCGGACCCCCCGCTCCAGGAGGCCGGGCACGAGCGTGGAGGCCAACCCACTCGGCAGGCTGAGCACGACGAAATCGGCGGCCGCTGCGATCGCATCGGGGGTGGGGGCTGACACCAGCGGGTCGCCTGGAAGCGGCAGGAAAGGTGCGAGTTCACTCCAGCGTTTGCCGGCGCTGCGCTCACCGCCGAGAAAGGTGACCTCCAGGTGGGGATGACCCTGAAGAAGGCGCAGGGTCTGCAGGCCACCGTAGCCGCTGGCACCGATCACCCCCACCCGCTGGGCTGCGACGGATCTGGACATGCCGGTGCCTCGGAAGGGCAGATCGTACCGGGGCCATCCTCAACGGCCCTATAAAGGAAAGAACACCGCGCCAGCCCTGGCCCGAACCGCCCTGACCCCCAGATCCAAGCTGAGCCCAGCCCCGGCCCTCTACTCTGACCCCCTCTCCGGCATGCCCGGAAGCCCCGCCAGTTCCAGCGCTGCACTCGATCAGCGGATTCGCTTCGATTGCGTGGCCGACGGCCTCGCCGCCATCCGCAATGGCGAGATGGTGGTGGTGGTCGACGATGAAAACCGGGAAAACGAAGGAGACCTGATCTGCGCCGGCCAGTTCGCCACCCCCGAGCAGATCAACTTCATGGCCACCGAAGCCCGGGGCCTGATCTGCCTGGCGATGGAGGGCGAGCGGCTCGATGCGCTTGAGCTGCCACTGATGGTGGATCGCAACACCGACAGCAACCAGACCGCCTTCACCGTCAGCGTGGATGCCGGACCTGAGAACGGGGTCAGCACCGGCATCTCCGCTGAAGATCGGGCCCGCACGATCCAGGTGGCAATCCATCCCCGCAGCCAACCCCAGGATCTGCGCCGTCCGGGCCACATCTTTCCGCTGCGGGCCCGGGAAGGCGGCGTGCTCAAACGAGCCGGCCACACGGAGGCCGCCGTGGATCTCTCCCGGCTCTCGGGGCTCTATCCAGCCGGGGTGATCTGCGAGATCCAGAACGTGGATGGATCGATGGCGCGCCTCCCCCAGCTGGCCAGCTACGCCGAGCGGCACGGCCTGCGGCTGCTGAGCATTGCTGATCTGATCAGCTACCGGCTGGACACCGAGCGGTTTGTCCGCCGCCACGCCGAAGCCCAGATGCCGAGTGCCTTCGGCAGCTTCCAGGCGATCGGCTATCGCAACGAACTCGATGGCAGCGAGCACGTGGCGATTGTGAAGGGAAACCCCGGCCAGGCCACCGGCCCGGTGTTGGTGCGGGTGCACTCCGAATGCCTCACCGGCGATGCCTTCGGCTCGCTCCGCTGTGACTGCCGTCCCCAGCTCGAAGCGGCCCTGCGCATGATCGAAGCGGCCGGCGAGGGGGTTGTGGTGTATCTGCGCCAGGAAGGGCGAGGCATCGGCCTGATCAACAAGCTCAAGGCCTACAGCCTCCAGGACGGCGGCCTCGACACGGTGGAAGCCAACGAGCGGCTCGGCTTTGCGGCAGATCTGCGCAATTACGGCGTCGGCGCCCAGATCCTCAGCGATCTGGGGGTGCGGCGACTGCGGCTGATCACCAACAACCCGCGCAAGATCGCCGGGCTGGGCGGCTATGGCCTCCAGGTGGAAGATCGGGTGCCGCTGATGATGGATCCCGGCCAGTACAACGCCTCCTATTTGGCCACCAAGCGTCTGAAGCTGGGCCATTTTCTGCAGACCCCGGCCAATGAAGCCAAAGGGCCAAGCGCCGTGGTGGCCTGGCGCGGCAATGGGGTGCAGCCGGAGCGGGCGATGGCGGAGCACTGGCCGAGCCTGCGTCAGTGGGCCCTGCAGCACCATCTCGACCTCAAGCTGGAGGAGCATCCCCGGCTGCTGGCCCTGCTGCAGCAACCGGAGATCGCCATCCTGCTCTCGCCCACCACAGCCCATGGGCTGGCCGAAGCCGACCTGACGGCCGTGCTGGCCCAGATGGCCGCGTGGCCGGGCACCATGGGGGTCAGCCTGCTGCTCACCCCCGACAGCCAGCGCAGCGGTCACCCCAGCGCCACCTTGGAGCCGGAGCAGCGCCCGCTGCTGGAGCTGCGGCAACGCAGCCCCCAGTTGCCCCCGGGCCCCGGGGGATTTCTGCACTGGCTGTGACAGCGATCGCTCTGACAGCCCAGGCAGGGCCAACGGGTCAGGCCTGAATCGTCACCTTGTTGATCTTGGTGCCCTTCTTGATCGCCAGCACCCCGGCCACATCGGCGACCTGACCGAAAACGGTGTGAACCCCATCGAGGTGGGGCTGGGCGTCATGGCAGAGGAAGAACTGGCTACCGCCGGTGTTTTTACCGGCATGGGCCATCGACAAGCTGCCGGCCTGGTGCTTGCGGCTGTTGATTTCGCAGTCAATCTTGTAACCGGGGCCACCGGTTCCGGGCGCGCCGCCCGCACCGGCGCGGGTGTTGGGGCAACCACCCTGGGCCATGAAACCGTCGATCACCCGGTGGAAAGCCAGTCCGTCGTAGAAACCGGACTCAACCAGTTTCACAAAATTGGCCACAGTCTTGGGTGCATCGGCCTCGAACAGCTCGATTTCCACAGTGACAGGACCCTGGGCGGTGACTGCATCGGTCTCCATGAAGGCTCGGGTCACGCTGGTTCAGCAAAATCCGACTGTATCGACCCCCCATCGACACCCCCGTCCACCCCTCGCCAGCCTCGCTTAGAACAGGCCACGAACCTGGTTCTTGAACCTGGGGCCTCGCCCCGCCAGCGCCTTGAATCTGCGGCGTCTTCCCGCTCCCCTCCTCTTTTTTCTCCCAGCCGATGAGCAGCTCCACCACTTCCGTCAAGGCCGGCCTGGATCTGGCCAAGGCCCGCCTCGGCGTGCTCGGCGGCAGCGGCCTCTACGCCATGGAAGGGCTCGAAGCGATCGAGGAGCTGGAGATCAAGACACCCTTCGGCGCGCCCTCCGACCGCTTGCGACTTGGCAGGATCGGCGACCTGGAGGTGGTGTTCCTGGCCCGCCACGGCCGCCACCACAGCTATTCCCCCAGCGAAGTGCCCTACCGGGCCAACCTCTGGGCGCTGCGCTCCCTCGGGGTGCGCTGGATTCTCTCCTGCTCCGCCGTGGGCTCGCTGCAGGAGCCGTTACGCCCGCTCGACATGCTGGTGCCCGATCAATTCATCGATCGCACCCATCAGCGCCCGATCAGCTTCTTCGGCCAGGGGGCCGTGGCGCACGTCGGCATCGCCGATCCCTTCTGTCCCACACTCTGCCGCCTGCTGGGCGATGTGGCCGAGAGCCTGATGCCACCGGGGCGCCAGCTGCACCGCAGCGGCACCTATCTCTGCATGGAGGGGCCGGCCTTCTCGACCCGGGCCGAATCCAACCTCTACCGCAGCTGGGGTTGCTCGGTGATCGGCATGACCAACCACAGCGAGGCCCGCCTGGCCCGGGAAGCCGAGATGGCCTACGCCACCCTCGCCATGGTCACCGACTACGACTGCTGGCACGCCGAACACGCCTCGGTGACGGTGGATCTGGTGCTCGATAATCTCCGCGCCAACGCCGCGTTGGCCCAACAGATCGTGGCGATGGCTGCCGAGCGGATTGCTGTTCAAAGGCCGTCGAGCAGCAGCCACACGGCCCTGCGCAGTGCCCTGATGACGCCCAAGGAGCAGGTGCCAGGCCACACCCGTGAGCGCCTCGACCTGCTCACCAGCCCCTACTGGGGCCCGTTCAACGGCAACGCCACAAACTGATCAGGGATCGCCGCAAGGGTCAGCGATCGGCCGGCTTAGCGGGGTGGAAGGGAGGCGCCTGCCAGCTCGAGGGCAGGGCGGAGTCTGCCGCTCGCTGTCACCAGAGCCTTGCGGGCGTCATCGGCCGATCCGCCCATGGCGGCCATCAGCAGGGCCGTCTTGACTGACCCTCCAGCGGCAGCCAGTAAGGCAGCGCCTTGACTCCTGTCCACTCCGGCGAGGTCCGAGAGGATGCGCAGGGCACGGTCTTCGAGCTTGGTGTTGGTGACCGCCACATCCACCATCCGGTTCCCGTAGGCCTTGCCGAGCTGAACCATCACCCCGGTGGAGAGAATGTTGAGGGCCATCTTGGTGGCGGTGCCGGCCTTCAGCCGGGTCGAGCCAGTCAGCAGCTCTGGCCCCGTGAGCAGGCGAATGTCGATGGCGCAGGGCATGGGCGCCTGGGCCGGCGGCACACAACTCATCGCGATCGCCAACGCTCCGATGCTGCCGGCATGGCGGAGACCACCCAGCACGTAGGGGGTGGTGCCGCCGGCGGCAATACCGACGAGAGCATCGGCGGGGCCGAACCCGCGTGCGATCAGGTCGTTGGCTCCGGCCTCGAAGCGGTCTTCCAGGCCTTCGGAGCTGCGCAGCAGGGCCGGAGCTCCACCGGCGAGCACGCCTTGAACCAGCTCAGGGGGGGTGCAGAAGGTGGGCGGACATTCCGCCGCATCCAGCACGCCGAGCCGGCCTGAGGTTCCAGCGCCGAGATAGAAGAGGCGGCCGCCGCCTTCAAGGCGAGCGCCGATGGCCGCGATGGCGGCGGCCAGCTCAGGGGCGGCCGCCGCCACCGCCTGCTGCGGTTGGAGGTCTTCCTCGCAAAACAGTTGAACGAGCTCGAGCACGCTGAGTTGATCCAGGCTGGCACTGGCCGGATTCGCTTGCTCGGTGAGCAGGTTGCCGCGATCGGCGCAGGTCATAGGAGCCCCTCCAGACGGCGGCGGAACGCCTCGACCGCATCATTCTCCGCTGGCCCATCGCCGTCGCCATCACCTCCGGCGTCACCCTGAGGTTGGCCCTCCTTCCAGCCGCTCACATCCATGTTGCGCTCAGGGGGAGCAATCAACAGGCGCTCCTCGGGCGACTGGGGCAGGAAGCCGGCGGGAACAAAGCGGGCCTCGTAGCCAGCCTGAACACAAAACAGCTCCATCTCCTCGCGATCAAGAGCCTCGACGCTGGGCACCGGAAAATCCTGGGCCTCCAGCAGCCCGGCATAGCGCTCCGCATCATCGAGTTCTTCGAACAGCAGCACCACGGTGTGGCCGTTCAGCTCAAGGGAGTGGATGCCTTCATTTTCGGTACCGGCATCAAAAAGCAGAACATGAACAGCCATCGACCGAAACATTGCCGCCGCGCCAGTGTCTCATCGATCGCCGCCCCCCAGTTCCTCCCGGCTCTGCATTGCGAGCTGCTCCAAGCGGCGGTAGAGGGCTTCTTCCGCTTCATTGAGTTGCTCGGGAACCATGATCCGCACTTCCACCAACTGGTCACCCCGCTTCTCCCCACGCGCCAGGCCACGGCCACGCAGCCGCAGCAATCGGCCGCTCGACGAGCCGGGCGGTACCCGCAACTGGACGCGCCCCTGCAGGGTCGGCACCACGACAAGGCAGCCAAGGGCCGCCTCCGGAGGAGACAACTCAAGCTGGAACGACACCCGTAGACCCTCGACGCGCAGGCCGTCTGCGGTGCGCACCCGCAGCTGCAGAAAGTGATCGCCGCCACCTGGGGCTACGCCGGCGAGGCGCAGTCGCCAGCCATCACCGGCCATCGGCGGGGTCCAGCATTCCACCGCGGTGCCACCGGGCAACTCCAATTCCAGTCGGGTTCCCTCCAGGGCCTGCTCCGGCGTGAGCTCAACCATCGTTTCCAGATCGGCTGCAGCCTGGACAGGCGGCGGCGGCGGTGGAGCGTGGGTGACCCCTCCCGAAGGCGGATCCGGCTGCCACTGCGAATCGCTGGTGGGGCCAGAAGCGCCGCCTGGATCATCGCGAAAATCATCACCTAAACCATCCTCAAAACCGCCTCCAAAACTGTCTGCTGAGCCGTCTCCGGAGCCGTCGTCAGACTCGCCGGCGAAGGGCTCAGAGTCAGCCGTCTCTTCTGACCGGCGGCGACGGCCAAACAGAGCATCCAGGTAGTCCTCGAAAGCGGGGAAGCCTGCCGCAAAGGGATCAGTGGCGGCGTTGCGGGCGGCCAGCGGATCGAGGCCGGCTTCCCAGGCTGCCCGTCGCTTCGGATCACCGAGCACCGCATAGGCCTCATTGACCAACTTGAAGCGCTCTTCGGCAACGGGATCGTTGCCATTGAGATCGGGATGCCAGCGGCGGGCCTGCTGGCGGAAGGCACGCTTCAAGCTGGCGGCATCAGCGCCGGGGGACAGGGCGAGAACCTGCCAGTAGTCGGTTTCGAGCGGAGGCGATGCGCTGCGGGTCACGGAGGGTCAGTCCTCAGCCCAGGGATCCCGATTGGCGCCACCGCCGCGCTCATAGCGGGGTGGTTGGTACCCACCCCGGCTCATCACCGGCTCTTCCCAGGGGTCACGGCCACTACGCCTGCGGCCATCGGGCCGGTCCCAGTCATCCCAGTCGTCGTCGGAGAAGAGATCATCCTTGAGCGAACCAAGGGTGTTCTTGATGCCCTGAAGAGGCCCCGATTCGGATTTGCGCTCCGTCACAAGGCGACGGTTGAGGCCATAGAGGGCCTCCTGCAGCTGGCTGACCGCCAGGTCCAATTCCACCGGATCGTCTTCGCTGAGCAGGGCCTGCACATCACGCAGGGCAAGCTCCACCGCCCGCTGTTGGCGCTCCGCTCCATAGGGGCCCAGTTCCAGGGCCGCGTCCCGCAACCGACGCTCGGCCTGGGCCACCAGGGTCTGGGCCCGGTTGATGCGATCCACCTCGGAGCGCTTGCGGCGATCCTCGGCCGCCTTGAGGGTGGCCTCCTCAAGCAAGCGGCTGATCTCTTCCTCACTGAGGTTGGAGCCGCCCTGAATCGAGACGCTCTGCTGACGGCCGGTGGTTCGATCCGTGGCCGAGACCTGCAGCAAGCCGTTGGCATCGATGTCGAACGAGACCTGCACCTGCGGCACCCCCCGCGGTGCCGGTGGGATCCCCGAGAGGCGGAACCGTCCCAGCGACTTGTTGTCCGGCGCCATCTGCCGCTCACCCTGCAGCACATGCAGTTCCACCGCTGACTGGTTCGCCTCCGAGGTGCTGAACACGTCGGATTTACGAACAGGAATCGGCGTGTTGCGAGGAATCAGAACCTTCATCACCCCGCCGATCGTTTCGAGGCCCAAAGACAAAGGCGACACATCGTTGAGCATCAGGTCCCGGAGCTCTCCGGTGAGGATGCCGGCCTGAACGGCGGCACCAATCGCCACCACCTCATCGGGATTGACCGACTGGCAGGGCTCCCTCGGGATCAGCGTCCGGACCATCTCCTGAACCATCGGCATGCGGGTGCCGCCGCCCACCAACACCACATCGTCGATCTCTTCAGCCGTCAGTTCCGCATCCCGCAGGGCGCGCTGCACGGGCCTGAGCAAGCGATCGAGCAGATCGGGGCAAAGGGACTCAAAGCGACGGCGCTCCAGGCTGCATTCGATGTGAAGCGGTCCCTCAGGGCCGGTGGCAATGAAAGGCAACGACACCGGGGTGCTCTGAACACCGGAGAGCTCCTGTTTGGCTTTTTCAGCCGCTTCGTTGAGGCGTTGCAGGGCCTGACGATCGCGGCGAAGGTCGATGGCATGGGTCTGCTCGAAATTTTCAGCGAGCCAATCGACGATGCGGCGATCCCAGTCGTTACCACCCAGCTGGGTGTCACCGCTGGTGGCTTTGACATCGAACACACCGTTGGCGATACGCAGCACCGAAACGTCGAAGGTGCCACCGCCAAGATCGAAAACCAGCACCCGCTTCACGGCACTGCGATCGAAGCCGTAGGCCAGCGCCGCGGCGGTGGGTTCATTGAGGATGCGCTCCACGGAAAGCCCCGCCAGGCGACCGGCATCCCTGGTCGCCTGGCGCTGGGCATCGTTGAAATAGGCGGGAACGGTGATCACCGCCGCCTCCACAGGCTCGCCGAGGTAGGTGGCGGCATCGTCAACCAGCTTGCGCAGGATGCTGGCCAGCAGTTCTTCGGGGGCATATTCCCGTTCCGTGACGGGGCAGATCACGCGCACATTGCCCTGGTCGTTGGCCCGGATCGTGTAAGGAACAGCGAGGCTGCTCTCCTCAAGCTCATCCCAGCTGCGACCAAGGAACCGCTTGAGATTGGCGAAGCTGTTGCGGGGGTTCAGCACCAGCTGGCGCCGGGCCAGCTGTCCAACCAGCAGCTCCTGCTCCCGGCTGTAACCGACCACCGAAGGAGTGGTGCGGCTGCCTTCAGCATTGGCGATGACCTGAGGCCTGCCACCCTCCAGCACAGCCACCACCGAATTGGTGGTGCCCAAGTCGATGCCAACGATGCGCCCCATGGACCCCCAAATCGAAGACCCAAACTACCGGCTCTTCAGGCCTGTGGCCGAGGGGAGCGGCCAGAGCCGCCCGCACCTCCAGCCGGCCGAGGGCCGAGGGGATCAGGCGGAGACTGGGGGATTAACGCGTTCTTAGTGGATGGAAGCGGGGGGTCAGTTCTAGATTTTCGCTAGTTCAGGTGTTGAACTTTTGACGATGCGTACTTTTTCCCTGCTCCTGCGATGAGACCGGAGCCACCTGTGGATCGCTTCAAATTAAGGCGTCGCCCGCCCTCAGAACGCTGGATTGACAGTGGCTTTCGCAGTCTCACCATTCTGCTTGCCTCCACCGTCGCCATCGTTCTGGTGGGGATCTTTCTTGTTGTGTTCCAAGGCGCCCAAGACGCGATCAAGGCCTTCGGGCTGACATTTCTGACCACCTCCAGCTGGAACCCGGTCACCGGTGAGTACGGGGCCTTCACGGCGATCTACGGGACTTTGGTGTCGTCGTTGTTGGCGCTGCTGATTGCGGTTCCGCTGGGAGTTGGCACGGCAATTTTCATCACCGAAAATCTGATCCCAACCCGCTGGCGCGACATCATCGGGGTGATGGTGGAATTGTTGGCTGCGATCCCCTCAGTGGTGCTTGGCCTTTGGGCCATCTTTGTGATGGAGCCCATCCTTCGGCCCTTTCTCAACTTTCTCCATGCCTCCCTGGGCTGGTTCCCACTGTTCAGCACCACACCAAAGGGTCCGGGGATGGCCCCAGCGATTCTGATCCTGGTGGTGATGATTCTGCCGATCATCACGGCCATTTCCCGCGACGCCCTCAACCAGGTGCCCACGGCCCTACGGCAAGGGGCTTACGGCGTTGGCAGCACCCGCTGGATTGCCATCTTCAATGTGATTCTGCCCGCCGCGATTTCAGCCATCATTGGAGGGGTCATGCTGGCCCTCGGCCGTGCCATGGGGGAAACCATGGCCGTGACCATGATCATCGGCAACTCCACGAATTTCAGCTGGTCATTGTTGGCACCGGGCAACACGATCTCAGCCATGCTGGCCAACCAATTTGGCGAATCCAGCGGCATTCAGGTGTCAGCCCTTCTCTATGCAGCCTTGATTCTGATGCTGCTCACCTTCACGGTGAATATTCTGGCGCAGTGGATTGTCAAAAAGCTCAGCCTCCGCTATTAGTCGTTCAACCTTCAGCTCGGATTAATTATTTCAATTGGTTCTGAATCATACTTATTCAGAAATCCATACCCACAGAACCCGAACTCCAGATCCTGAATCTCGATGACGACCCTGACCCCAGCCATCAAGCATTCATCCCTGTGCTTGAATCCGTCGCTGAGACGCAACCGGCTTGATCGACTGTTCACCACGATTGCTGGTGGCTTCAGCTTGATCGCGGTGCTGCCACTGTTCCTTGTCCTCATCTACGTGATTCTGCAGGGGGGGCGGCTGATCAGCATCAATCTGTTCACCCAACTACCGCCGGCTCCCGGTCTTGATGGAGGAGGGATCGGCAACGCCCTCATCGGCACGTTCGTGGTCACCTTGGTGGCGTCCCTGATTGCCATTCCAGTTGGGGTTGGTGGTGGCATTTTTCTGGCCGAATATTCCAAAAGCGGGCCTTTCGCCCAGTTCATCCGCCTGGGTAACGACATCCTCGCCGGGGTGCCGTCGATCATCTGCGGCGTCTTTGTGTATGGGGCAATCGTGGCGACCCGGGTGTTCTTTGGTCAGTCGTACACGGCTGCCGCAGGGGGCATGGCCTTGGCGATCCTGATGTTGCCCACCGTGATCAAAACCACAGACGAGGGTCTCAGGCTGGTGCCCAAAGCGCTCAGCATGGGGGCGATCGGAGTGGGAGCTTCCAAGTTCGTGACGATCACGCGCATCACCCTTCCCAGCGCCTTCACACCGATTGCCACCGGTGTGGTGCTGGGGATTGCGCGTGCAGCCGGTGAAACAGCACCCCTCATTTTCACCGCACTGTTTTCACCCTTCTGGCCTGAAGGGGTCTTCAATCCGATCGCCACGATGTCGGTATTAATTTATAATTTTGCGATCATGCCATTCGATGCCCAGAACGAACTCGCCTGGGCAGCCTCGTTCGTGCTGGTGGTTCTGATCCTGGGAGCCAACCTCCTGGCCCGCTGGCTGCGCCGTTTTGCAAGCATGTGAGCCCCACCAATCTCAGCGTCATCTGCTCCATCCATCCTTCCTCCGCCGTTTCCCGGCCCTCTCACCATGACCATGACGATGCCCCGCAAGACACCAGCCATCACGAACCAGAGCTGCCTGTCCCTGGAGAAAGTCACGATCAGCTACGGCAGTTTCGAGGCCGTTCGTGATGTCTATCTTGAAATTCCCCGCGGCAAGGTGACGGCCTTCATCGGACCTTCGGGTTGTGGCAAGTCCACCGTGCTGCGCGGGCTCAACCGGATGAACGACCTGATCGAGGGCTGCACTCTCAAGGGCCGGGTGATCTTTGATGGCCAGGACATCTACGCCCCGGAGGTGGATCCCGTTGAGGTGAGGCGTCGGATCGGTATGGTGTTCCAGCAGCCGAATCCTTTCCCGAAATCGATCTACGAAAACATCGCCTTCGGTGCCCGCATCAACGGCTTCACGGGCGACATGGATGAGTTGGTGGAGAGTTCGCTGCGCAAGGCCTTCATCTGGGATGAAACCAAGGACAAACTCAAGGAAAGCGGCAACTCCCTCTCCGGCGGCCAGCAGCAACGGCTCTGCATCGCCCGGGCGATTGCGATCGAACCGGAGGTGATTCTGATGGATGAACCGTGTTCGGCTCTTGATCCGATCTCCACACTGAAGATCGAAGAATTGATGCACGAACTCAAGAAAACCTTCTCGATCGTGATCGTGACCCACAACATGCAGCAGGCGGTGCGGGTGTCTGATCAAACGGCTTTCTTCAATGCCGAGGCCGTCGAAGGTGGTACGGGCAAAGTGGGATATCTCGTCGAGTTTGACGAAACCGAAAGAATCTTCAATTCACCGCTCCAACAAGCCACCCAGGACTACGTCACCGGCCGCTTCGGCTGAACTCGTCGTTGCTTGGGGATGTTTATTCTATGGCCACAATCTATGGCCACAATCTATGGCCACAATCTATGGCCACAATCTATGGCCACAATTTCAAACTCTTGCCATCCACTTGTAGGGACTTCTTGCTTTTTTAGAGCCCAAGAAAAAGCCGGCCTAATGGCCGGCTTTTTGGATGAACTACGGAGAGGGAGGGATTCGAACCCTCGATAGAGTTGCCCCTATACAGCATTTCCAGTGCTGCGCCATCGACCACTCGGCCACCTCTCCATTCGCAGACCAAGGCCACGTGGCAATGTAGCAGTCAGCCTTCTGACGTTCTCGCCGCCGCTATGCGAAAACTGATTCCGATCACGGTCTACTGGCGCCAGCAGAACCGGGTGATTGCATTGGACGTGCCCGAGGGCGACTACATCCTCGCGAGCTTCGAGCAACAGGGAGAACCGCTGCCATTCAGCTGCCGAAATGGGTGCTGCACCACCTGCGCCGTGCGGGTGATTGAAGGCCGCATCGACCAAGGTGAATCTCTTGGCCTCTCCCACGAGCTGCGGGCCCGGGGCTATGGCTTGTTATGCGTCGCCAGGGCCACCGAACCGCTGCAGGTGGAAACCCAGGACGAAGACGAGGTCTACGAGCTTCAGTTCGGTCGCTTTTTCGGGCGGGGTAAGGTCCGCCCCGGTCTACCGATCGAAGAAGAATGAGCAGCAGACCTTTGGAGGCGGGCAGCGGCCATCAGGCCTTGTCCGATCAGGCCTTGGCCGCCTCGGGGCTGGCTCCAACTGAGATCGAACGACTCAGTGGTGTAGCCCGTTCCGCCGCCGCCGCCGGAGCTGCCGTACTGCAGCAGTTCTATGGCCATCTTGAGCAGATCCGCGAGAAAGGCCGCGCTGGAGATCTGGTCACAGAAGCAGATCTGGCTGCCGAGGCGGCGGTGCTGGAGGTGCTCTCGGCCCAAACGCCCGAGCTCGGTGTGCTGGCCGAGGAAAGCGGCCGCCACCCCAGCGAGGCCGCGCTGGAATGGTGCGTCGATCCCCTCGATGGCACCACCAATTACGCCCACTCCTACCCCTTCTTCGCCACCTCGGTGGGCCTCACCTGGCGGGGGTTGCCGCTGCTGGGTGCCATCGAGGCGCCGGCCCTGCGCCAGTGCTACTGGGCGGCCCCCGGTCTGGGTGCCTGGTGCAACGACCAGCGCCTTCAGGTGAGCGGCTGCAGCGATCTGGCCGCGTCGCTGCTGGTCACCGGCTTCGCCTACGACCGCCAGAGCCAGCCCGACACCAACTACGCCGAGTTCTGCTGGTTCACCCACCGCACCCGTGGCGTCCGGCGTGGCGGCTCAGCGGCGGTGGATCTGGCCTTCGTGGCCGCCGGCCGGCTCGATGGCTACTGGGAACGCGGGCTCTCGAGCTGGGACATCGCCGCCGGTGTGGTGCTCGTTGAGCAGGCCGGCGGGGTGGTGAGCCGCTACGACGGATCGCCCCTGCAGCTCAGCGAAGGGCGGCTGATCGCTTCGGCTCCCGGGCTTCACCAACCCCTGATGGCTGGACTGGCCCAATGCCGCCCCTTGCCTGGCGCCTGCTACGGCATCCCTGGCCCTGAGGCGGAAGCCTGACGAGGTGGCCTGAAGCGAGCCTTTCCATAGGATCGCCCCAAGACCACCATCTGCCGCCTGCCGTTCCCCATGGCCTTGCAACCCGCCGCCGGTGCCAGGGATCTCAATCCCGGCCAGGTGGATCGCAACCGCCGCCTCTGCGCCCAACTGGCCACGATCTATCGGCTCTGGGGCTATCAGGAAGTGGCCCCGCCGGCGATTGAACATCTCGACACGCTCCAGCTGCTGCGCAGCAAGCCTCAGAACGATGTGCTGCGATTGGCGTCGGAGGAACCGCTGGGGTTGCGGCCAGAGCTGACGGCCCCGATCGTGCGTGCCGCCTCCACCCGCCTGGCCTCCAGGCCACGGCCTCTGCGGCTGTGGGCTGAGGGCTCGATTTTTCGCACCTTCACCGGCGACGGCGGCGGCCAGCGCATCAGCGAACGGCTGCAGAGCGGCGTGGAGTTGCTCGGGGTGCGCTCGGCCGCCGCCGATGCCGAGCTGATGCGCCTGCTGCTGGCCTGCACCGAAACCCTGGGACTCAAGGCCAGCCACCGGCCGCTGTTGCTGGTGGGTCACCACGGCGTGCTCGGGGCCTTGCTCGATCGGGTGCCGGCGGAGCAGCGCCACGCCTGCCGGCAGGCCCTCACCGATTTCAACCCCCTGGCCATCGGCGCCCTGGAGCTGCCGCCAGGCGACGTGCACCAACTGCAGGAGCTGCTGCAGCTGCGGGGCCAGCCGGCGCGGGTGCTGCCGGAGCTGCAGCGGCAATTGGGCCCGACTCCCCTGCTCGCGGAGCTGGCCACCACCCTGGAAATCGTCGCGCCAGTGGCCGAGCGCCTCGGAGTGGGGATTCAGCTCGACCCCAGCTTCCAGCCCCAGTTCAACTACTACGACGGAATCGTCTTCAAGCTCGTCTGCCAGGGCGAGGAGGCGCCGGTGGAAATTGCCAGCGGTGGCCGTTACGACGCCCTGGTGGAGCGCTTCTGCCCTGATCCAGCCGAGGCAGCCGGGGTGGGATTCGGCTTCCGCATCGAGGAAATCCGCGACCTGATCGATCCGGCCAACCCGTCCTCCTCACACCAGGGTTCACACCTGGTGGCCTACGCCCAAGAGGGCGGCCTGGCGGCAGCTTTCGAGAGGCTGGAGGCCCTGCATCGGCTGGGCCAGCCCGCCGAATTGCTTCCCGATCCCTGCTTGGACAAGCCGGAGGCCGAGGCCATCGCCAGCGCCAGGGGCAGCAGCGGCCTCGACTGGCTCGGCTGAGCCTGCGGCCAGACATTTCTAGGATCGGGCGAATCACGCCCAGCCCGCGCCATGGCCCACACCATCGTCACTAACGTCTGCGAGGGCGTGTCTGACTGCGTCGATGCCTGCCCGGTGGCCTGCATTCACCCCGGCGAGGGGGCCAACAGCAAGGGAACCAGCTTCTACTGGATCGACTTCGACACCTGCATCGATTGCGGCATCTGCCTGCAGGTCTGCCCGGTGGAAGGAGCGATCCTGGCTGAAGAGCGCCCCGACCTGCAGCGACGCTGAACGATGGCCACGGCCCGAAAGCCGCCACCTATCCGGGGAATGCCTGGCTGGACCAAGGCCCTGCATGCCCTTGATCTGGCCGTGTTGCTGCTGATGGCCGCCAGCGGCCTGCAGATCTACAACGCCAATCCGGTGTTCGGCGGCCGCGAGGGTGCCACCGTGCCGGAGCTGTTCACCCTGGGGGCCTGGCTGGCAGGGGGCCGGGACTGGCACTTCGGCTTGATGGGCCTCTACGCCGCCAATCTCGCGGTCTGGATCGTCCTGCTCTTCGACCAACGCCGGCGGCGCCTGGCCGATGCGGGCGATCTCGAGCGGCTGCGCGCCAGTGAAAACCGCCAGAAACGGCGGCTCTCGGCCCATCGTCTGGTGTACAGCCTGATGCTGGCGGTGCTTGGCTTCAGCCTGATCACCGGCCTGGCCATGTACAAGCCGGCCCAGTTCTGGTGGTTGTCCGGTTTGTTCAACTTCGCCGAACCCTTCGGCATCAGCAGCTGGCAGACCCTGCGCGTCAGCCATCTGGCCACGATCCCCGCCATGCTCCTGCTCGCGATCAGCCATGCGGTTCTCTCCTGGCGGGTTGGTGGCCTGCGCCTGCTGCGCGGGATGTTTCTGTGAAGCGGCGCCAATGGCTGGGTCTTGGCGTCAGCGGCGGCTCCTCGCTGCTGCTGGGCAGCTGCGCCTTGAATGGCCTCAGCGAAGCGGTGGGCAACGCCACCCAACCACTGAATGAACGCATCGAGGCCTTGATGCAGAGCCGGAATCCGGTGCCGGAATTCCGCCGTGATCAGGTCGATCCAGACGCCCTTCTGGTCAATAGCTTCAACGGAGTTCCCCGCCTGGACCCGCTGCGTTACCGGTTGCGGGTCGATGGACTGGTGAGCCAGCCGCTGAACTTGAGCCTGGCCGATCTGGCGGCGTTGCCCCAGCACGATTTCGTCATCCGCCATGTCTGCGTGGAGGGCTGGGCGGCAATCGTGGCCTGGTCGGGGGTGCGCCTGGCCGATGTGCTCAGCCTGGCGGGAATCTCCAGCCTGGGCGGCTATCTGGCGATTGATTCAGCCGACCAGTACTTCTCCACCTGGGACATCGCCACGGCCCTGCACCCCCAGACCCTGCTGGCCACGGGCATGAACGGGGCACCGCTGCCGGTGGTGAACGGAGCCCCTGTGCGCCTGGCCACGCCGATCAAGCTCGGCTACAAGCTCAGCAAGTGGGTCACCCGCCTTGAGGTGATTGCCAGCCTGGAGCCCCGCCGCGGCACCTGGGAAGACAAGGGCTACGAGTGGTTCGCCGGGCTCTAGTGGACGGGTTAAGGGTTCGGTCACCCCTCCCTGGCCGGGCTTGATGGGCCCGGCGCCCCTTTCCTAAGGTCTCCTTGCTGAATCTTTTTTCTTCGATCCCATGACGGTGCTGGAACAGGGCCAGATTCAGATCCACACCGAGAACATTTTCCCGATCATCAAGAAGGCCGTCTATTCAGGCCATGAGGTGTTCCTGCGGGAGTTGGTCAGCAATGGCGTTGATGCGATCAGCAAGCGCCGTATGGCAGCGATGGCCGGTGATTGCAGCGAGGGCGAAGAAGGCAAGATCCAGATCCGCATCGACCGGGAGAACAAAACTGTCACCATCAGTGACAACGGCATTGGCATGTCGCGCGATGAAGTGAAGCGCTACATCAACCAGGTGGCCTTCTCCAGCGCCGAAGAATTTCTTGAGAAATACAAACGGGAAGATGATGCGATCATCGGCCATTTCGGCCTTGGTTTCTACTCCAGCTTCATGGTTGCCGCCAAGGTGGAACTGGTTTCGCTGAGCGCTCGCCCAGAAGGGGAGGCGGTGCGCTGGAGCTGTGATGGCTCTCCCAATTTCAGCCTCGAAGAAGGCGAGCGCGACGCCCCGGGAACTGACATCATCCTGCACATGCAGGAAGAGGAACTCGAATACATCGAGCCCGCAAGGATCAGGGCATTGATCACCACTTACTGCGACTTCTTGCCGGTGGAGGTGCAGCTGGAAGGCGAAACGGTTAACAAGCGTCAGGCTCCCTGGCGCCAGAGCGCCCGTGATCTCAACGACAAGGACTACATCGAGCTCTATCGCTATCTTTACCCCTTTCAAGGCGATCCGCTGCTCTGGGTTCACCTCAGCACCGATTACCCCTACAACCTGCAGGGCATTCTCTATTTCCCGAAGCTCACCGGTCGTGGTGATTGGGAGAAAGGCGAGATCCGGCTATACTGCAACCAGGTGTTTGTCAGCGATTCGATCAAGGAAGTGGTGCCCCGCTACCTGCTGCCCTTGCGCGGCGTGATTGATTCACCCGACATCCCTCTGAACGTGAGCCGCAGCGCCCTGCAGACCGACCGGCGTGTTCGCTCGATCGGTGGCTTCGTGGCCAAGAAGGTGGGCGATCGCCTCAAGCAGCTGCATCGCGACGAGCCCGAGCGTTACAACGAAATCTGGGAGGGGATTGCGCCGTTCATCAAGATCGGCGCCATGGAAGACGAGAAGTTCGCCGAACAGGTAGCGGATCTGGTGTTGTTCGGCACCACCGCGGAGTCGGCCTTCACCACCCTGGCCGATTACCGCAGCCGCCTGCCGGCAGACAACGACAAACGGGTGCTCTACTGCACCGATGAGGCCGGCCAGGCCGGACCCCTGGCGCTGTGGAAGGGGCAGGGGGCCGAAGTGCTGCTGGCCGATTCACTCATTGACGCCCAGTTCATCCCTTGGCTCGAAGCGCGCCATGAGGACCTCACCTTCCGGCGCGTCGATGCCGAACTTGACGAGAGCCTGCAGGAGGAAGACAGCGGCATCACCGACGCCGAGGGCAAGGACAGTTCCGAGCAACTGCGCAGCCTGTTCAAAGAAGCCCTGGCCAACGACAAGGTGACCCTGCAGGTGCAGGCACTCAAGGGTGAAAGCGCCCCTGCGGCCCTAATCCTGTTGCCCGAGCAGATGCGCCGCCTCAACGACATGGGAGCCCTGATGGAGCAACGGTTGCCTGGCCTGCCCGACCATCACGTGCTGCTGATCAACCGCCGGCACCCGCTCGTTGAAGGGGTGCTCAAGCTCTCGTCCGGAGCCGTGATCACCGGCGGCGGCACCTCACCCACGCGCCAGCTTGCTGACGAGCTCACCCGCCATATCTATGAGATGGCCCGTCTCTCCGTGGGCGGTCTGGAACCCCAGGAGCTGGCTGGCTTCCAGCAGCGCAGCGCCGATCTGATGGGGCGGCTGATGCAACGGGGCTTCTGATCGCCGCAGGATCTCTTGCCGGACCTTTCGGGCACTCCAGCAAGAGATCCACCACCCTTTGATAAGGTGTTGGTTGGGCTTGTGCCCAGTTGTCGTGTCTGAATTGATTGTCATGTCCCGGGTTTGTCAACTCACCGGCAAGCGCGCCAACAACGGCATGGCCGTCAGCCATTCCCACGTGCGCACCAAGAAACTCCAGCAGGTGAACCTTCAGGAGCGCCGCCTTTGGTGGGCTGAAGGCAAGCGTTGGTTGAAGCTGCGCGTCGCCACCAGCACGCTGCGCACCATTCAGAAAAAAGGTCTCGGGGCCTATGCCCGCGAGCTGGGCATCGACCTGTCCAAAATCTGATTTGAGTTGCAGTCATCCACGATCCAACAGCACCTGATTAGTTTTGGGTGCTGTTGGTTCTAATACAGCTTCACAACAGTTCTGGTTTTAGCCAGCGATTCAGGAGCTTTGCGTGAATGGCGGTACTGGCTCGCAATTCAGCGATTTTGTTTGGTAATGACGGCTGGTCCAGTTGCTGCTCCCAGCTCATCCGCAAGTCTTTGGCCGTTACAGCCTGGTCAAGATCCTGGCAGGGGCAGTCGATTGCACCGGCTGCGGCAGCCACCTTCGGGTCGTAACTGAGCGCCACGCAGGGGGCGCCGGCGAGCGCGGCCAGGATCAGGCCATGCAGGCGCATCGCCACCACGAGCCCAGCCCCACTGAACAGGTCTGAAGCAGCAGCAGGGTGATCGATCTGGCACTCTTCGCTGCGCTGCAGCAGCCGTTCGGGCACGAGGCCCTCAGCTGCCAGGCGGCAGAGCAGGCCGCAGTCTTGATCGCGGTGGAAGGGCAACCAGATCACCTGCCGCTTGCACCCTGCCGCCAAGCCATCCACAGCCTCCAGCAGCGGGCTCCACTGGCGGCCCTCCAGTAGAACGCTGGGTCGCCAGCAGAGCACAATCGGCCCACCAGCCCCCTGCCACACCTGGGCCGGCAGCGACCAGACAGGGTCTGCAGCCACGTCTCCTTGGAGGCCCCAGCTTGAGGCCAGCTGCGCTGAGGCGGCGTCGCGCCAGCTGATCGCCTGAACCAAGGGCAACAAAGAGCGGACCAACAGGCGGCTGCGACGCCTGCTCAGGGGGCCCAACCCCTGGCCCCAGAGCAGAACGGGTTTGCGTTTCAAGCGGGCCGCCAGGATCAAGGCGGCGTAATACAGCAGGCTGCGGAAGCTGGTGGAGTCCTGGAGCAGGCTGCCGCCGCCGAGCACCAAGGCCCGGCAGGAGCCCAGGGTTGCCAGCACCGCCGGCAACTGGCGCCGCTGGGTGGTTTCCAGTGCGAAGCAGCGCTCGATCTCAGCCTGGTCGAATGCGGTGACAACCGGCACGATTCCAGCCGGGAGCTGGCCTAACAGGGCCTCCAACAGGGCGTCATCGCCGAGGTTGTGCTCGCCGTAGTAGCCGCAAAGCAACACCCTGGGATCAGCCGCGGCTGATGCAGCCCTCGTCGGATCGGCAGGGGACGGGTCCACCAGGCTGGGTGTGGAAGTGGGAGGGCGCAGCATCGCATCCGCTTGCCTTCCGGCTCTCTGGCAGCTCTTCTGGCGGCTTTTCTGGCGGCTGGGGCACCACGGCCCCAGTTCAAGGCTCCGTACATTACGGATTCTTCGACGGCGGGCGACATGCATGCCCTGTCCCTGCCCACCTGGTGGATCCACATCGCCTCGGTGCTGGAGTGGGCTCTGGCGATCATGGCGATCACCTTCTGGGGGGAGAGGCGGGATGAGCCGCAATGGCGCTGGATCGCCCTGGCCATGCTGCCGGCGCTGGTCAGCGCCATGGCGGCCTGCACCTGGCACCTGTTCGACAATCCCGATGCCCTCAAGGGCCTGGTGGTGCTGCAGGCCTTCACCACCTTGATGGGCAATGTGGCCCTCGCCGCCGCCGCCTGGAACCTGCTGCCCGCCGAGCCCCAGCCATGAGCGTGCTTCCAGATGGACAGGGTATCGCCTTGCTGGAATCCTTAGCAGCGATTGATCCTGGCCCTTTGTTCGTGATCTCGCTGCTTCCCTACCTGGCTTTCCTGCGCTGGGCGGGGCGCAGCGGGCGAATGCCACCGCTGGCCCTGCGGGGGTTCCAGTTCACCTTGGTGTTCGTGGCCGTGACGATCGTGGCCGCCGTGGTCGCTGAACAGCGCTTCGGGCAGCAGCTGGCTGATGTGGACGCCCTGCACGGCGGCGCCGAATCGTTGTTGACGATCGGCAACCTGATGATCCTGCTGGGGTTCAGTGGCGTCGGCAAGGCAGCGAAGCCGACAACAGCGCAGGCGAGCACTCCGATGAACAAGTCTTAAGCGGCCGTGACCGCCGCCCGATTCCCCCGGAAGATGGGCCGACACTCACTGCTCCGCGATGCTCGCTCCGCTCTTGGCCATGGCCCCCGCTTCATTCACCTGGTCCCCCAAGGTGGCCCTGGTGATGATCGTCTGCAACGTCGTTGCGATCGCAATCGGCAAGGCCACCATCAACGTCCCCTCAGCAGGGCCGGCCATGCCCAACCCCCAATTCTTCGGAGGTTTCGGGATTGGGGCCGTACTCGGCACCACCAGCCTCGGGCACATCTTCGGCATCGGCGTGATCCAAGGCCTCGCTTCGCGCGGCGTGCTCTGAAGTACGACGAACGCCTTGATCGGGAACGCCTTCAACGGCGCAGCGCTCAGCGCCAGCCCAGCAGGTAGGGCAAGGCTTTGAGGCCATAGCGCTCAAAGCGATAGTCGAACAGCAGGGCGGAGAGATCCTCTGCCCTGCTTGTTTGCTGGAGCCCCCGCAGCAGTCGCTCCAGCCGCCGGTCGGCCCTCTGGTCCACCAGGCCCAGCCAAGTGCGGCGGGCCAGTCGGCCACTCAATCCCCAACGCCAGCCCAGTTCCTGGCGCAAGCGCGCCGGATAGCCGTTCAGCCGGGCCGGCGAACCAGCCAGGGCCTGCCGCAGCGGATCCACCAGCAGGCGGCCACTGGTCATGGCGTGGCGGATGCCCTCGCCGCCCAGCAGGTTGGCGGTGCTGATGCCATCGCCTAAGGCCAACAGCCGACCGCGGCGATGGCGATCCCGGCGCCCGACGCTGCTGCGGATTCGGCCGCCATGGCGATCGATCACGCGAGCCTCCTCGAGGCCGCAGCGCTGCAGCAGCCTCTCCATCCAGGGCCCTAGCGCTGAGGCTCCCGGCCGAGACCCTGGCTTCTCGCCCTCCAGCCGGCAGACCCCCAGCTTCAGGCGCCCTGGCTCCATCGGGAACACCCAGCCATACCCCTGGGGCATCCAGTCGCTGCCAAGGAAGAAGCTCAGCCGCTCCGACCAGTGCTGCCAGGTGCTCAGAGGTATTTCAATCAACCATTCGGCCCCGAGTCCGCAGACCAGAGGGTCGGCTTCAGGCGCCGGTTCACCGATCAACGACCGCTGCTGACCGCTGGCATCCACCACCCAGTCGCTGGTCACCTCCAGGCTGCGGCCATCGGCCTGACGCAGCTTGGTAACCATCCTCTCCTGATCAGGCCCGCAGGCCAGGGCCTGGGTAGCCAGGCGCAGCGACCCACCCCAGCCCACACATTCCGCCGCCAACCACTGGCGCAGCGCCCCGAAATCGAGCACGACCCCCAAGGGCCGCTCGGCCTGCCAGCGCCAACGGCCGCCAGCCGGGCCATGCAGCTGCCAGCCGTTCCAGCGACTGGCCACCAGTTCAGCTGGCAAGCCGAACTGCTCGATGGCCCCGATCGGCATGGCGGCACTGCTGAAGGCAGCCCGGCGCAGATCCGGCAGCCTGTCGACAAGCAGCACATCCACCTGATGTCTGGCCAGCCCCCTGGCCAGCTCGCCACCGGCCGGGCCACAGCCCACCACCAGCACCTGGCAGCGGAGTTGCCCAACTGGGCTCAAACCGCCAACGGCTGGCGCTTGAGGGCAAGGCCGAAACGCTGACAGATGCGCTCCGCCATCTGGGGCGGGGTGAGCCCGAGGGCCTGTTTGCTCTGGTCAGGGCTGGCGTGATCCACCAGCCGGTCGGGAATGCCGATCCGCAAGACAGGCACCAACAACTCGTTGTCGTTGAGGCTTTCCACCACCGCGGCACCGAAACCGCCGGGCAAGGCCCCTTCTTCCATGGTGACCACGCGGCCGATGCGCCGGGCCAGCGGCAGGATCAGGTCTTGATCAAGCGGGCGCAGGAAGCGGGCATTGACGACCGCCGCCCGCACGCCGTCTTCCTGGAGCAGTCCGGCGGTGGCCATGGCCGGGGCCACCATGGCGCCGTAGGCGACGATCAGCAGGTCATCGCCATCGGCCAGCTGCTCACCGCGGCCGATCTCCAGCGGCTCCCAGCCTTCTTCGGCCAGGGGCACGCCCTCGCCTTCCCCGCGGGGAATGCGCAGCGCGCAGGGGCCGTTGTGGTGAATTGACGTGACCAGCATGCGTTGCAGTTCCGCCTCATCCTTGGGGGCCATCACCGTGAAGTTGGGAACGGCCCGCAGGTAGCTGATGTCGTACTGACCCTGGTGGGTGGGGCCATCGGCGCCGACGATGCCAGCGCGATCGAGCACGAAGGTGACAGGCAGCTTCTGGATGCCCACATCGTGAATCAGCTGGTCGAAGGCCCGTTGCAGGAAGGTGCTGTAGATCGCCACCACCGGCTTGAGGCCGGCGGTGGCCATGCCGGCCGCCATCGTCACGGCATGTTGCTCGGCGATCCCGACGTCGAAGTACTGGCTGGGCAGCGCCTTCTCGAGTAGGTCGAGGCCGGTGCCGGTGGCCATCGCGGCCGTGATCCCGACCACCGTGGGGTCGTGCTCGCAGAGCTTCACCAGGGTCTGGCCGAACACCTTGCTGTAGCTCGGAGGCTTCGGCTTGCTTGAGGGGAAGGCCTTGCCCGTTTTGAGATCGAACGCCGACTGGGCGTGATAGCCCACTTGGTCGGCCTCGGCGTAGGGGTAGCCCTTGCCCTTGGTGGTGGCCACATGAACCAGTACCGGCCCCTCGCAGCGGTGGGCCGCCTGGAAGGTGCGCACCATCTCGGCGATGTCGTGGCCATCGACCGGGCCCATGTAGGTGAAGCCGAGTTCTTCAAAGACAGCGCCCACCTTGGGCACCGCCAGCCGCTTCATGCTCTCTTTGAGCGTTTTGAGCTCAGTCGGCAGCTCGCCGTGCAGGAAAGGCAGATTCTTCACCGCCTCCTCAGCACTGCCGGAGAGGAACTGCAACGGCGGGCTCAGCCGCATGCGGTTGAGGTAAGTGGAGAGGGCGCCCACCGGCGGTGAGATCGACATGTCGTTGTCGTTGAGCACCACCAGCAGCCGGGTCCTGGGCAGGTGGCCGGCATGGTTAATCGCCTCGAGGGCCATGCCACCGGTGAGGGCGCCATCGCCGATCACGGCCACGCATTTGAAGTCTTCGCCGCGGCGGTCACGAGCCAGGGCCATGCCCAGGGCCGCCGAAATGCTGGTGGAGGCATGACCAGCGCCGAAATGGTCGAAGCGGCTCTCGGCGCGTTTCAGGTAGCCCGCCACCCCGCCCTGCTGGCGCAGGGTGTGGAACTGGCTGTAGCGGCCCGTGATCAGCTTGTGGGGATAGGCCTGATGGCCCACATCCCAAGCCACCCGGTCGATGTCAAGATCGAGGGTCTGGTAGAGGGCCAGGGTGAGTTCCACCACCCCCAGGCCCGGGCCGAGGTGACCACCGCTGGTGGAGACCACCTCCAGGTGTTTCTCCCGAATCTGCCTGGCAAGGGCTTCGAGTTCGCCAATGCTCAACCCGTGCAGTTGATTGGGATGGCTCAGCTCACTGAGATGCATGCCCCGCCCTGTTCTGTAACAGTCAATCTACGGGTTGCCTTCAGGGGTCGGGTCTCCTGGTCACCTTTCCTGAAGCGGCGGTTGCCACACTGGGCCTATGGACGACTATCTGCAGCGCATCCTGCGGGCCAGGGTCTACGACGTGGCGATCGAGTCGCCACTCGATCCGGCACCGAACCTCTCCCTTCGGCTGGGCAACACGGTGCTGCTCAAACGGGAGGACCTCCAGCCGGTCTTTTCCTTCAAGCTGCGCGGCGCCTACAACCGCATGGTCCACCTCTCTGCCAGTGAGCTGAAGCGGGGTGTAATCGCCGCCAGTGCCGGCAACCATGCCCAGGGGGTGGCGCTGGCAGCCTGCAAATTGGGTTGCCGGGCGGTGATCGTGATGCCACTCACCACCCCGGAGATGAAGGTGCGCGCCGTGACGGCCCGCGGCGCCGAGGTAGTGCTGCATGGCGACACCTATGACGAGGCTTACCTGGAGGCCCGGCGGCTGGAGGCCAGCCTGCAGCTCAGCTTCATCCACCCCTTCGATGATCCCGAGGTGATCGCCGGCCAGGGCACCGTTGGCCTTGAAATCCTGCGGCAGGCCTCTCCTCCCCCCGACGCGATCTACGTGGCTGTCGGCGGTGGGGGCTTGATCGCCGGCATTGCCGCCTATGTCAAGAGCGTCTGGCCCAAGGTGGAGATCATCGGGGTGGAGCCGGTGGATGCTGACGCCATGACCCGCTCGCTGGCCGCCGGCAAGCGGGTGTGCTTAGAGCAGGTCGGCCTGTTCGCCGATGGCGTGGCGGTGCGCGAAGTGGGCGTTCACACCTTCGAGCTGGCCCAGCGCTACGTGGACGCCATGGTGACGGTGAACACCGATGCGATCTGTGCGGCGATCAAGGACGTGTTCGAGGACACCCGCTCGATCCTTGAGCCCGCCGGCGCCCTGGCCGTGGCCGGCCTGAAGGCCGATGTGCAACGGCGTGGACTGCAGGGGCGCACCCTGGTGGCGGTGGCCTGCGGCGCCAACATGAATTTCGATCGCCTGCGCTTCGTCGCCGAGCGGGCCGAGTTGGGCGAAGAACGCGAAGCGATGCTGGCAGTGGAGATCCCCGAGCGCACCGGCAGCCTGCGCCGGCTCTGTGAGCAGCTCGGCCAGCGCAGCCTGACTGAATTCAGCTACCGGATGGCGGATCCCAACGTGGCCCAGATCTTTCTGGGCGTGCAGATCAGTGGCAGAAGCGACACCGAACAACTGATCGAGCAGCTGCGCAGGGGAGGATTCGCCTGCCTGGACCTGAGCCGCAACGAACTGGCCAAGCTGCACCTGCGCCACATGGTGGGCGGCCGCTTGCCCCAGGCGGTGGCCCACACCCCAGCAGATATTAGCGAGGAGCTGCTGTATCGCTTCGAATTTCCAGAGCGGCCCGGGGCGCTGATGGCCTTCGTCAGCGCCCTCCACCCCAACTGGACGATCAGCATTTTTCATTACCGGAACCAAGGCGCCGACGTCGGCCGGATCGTCGTCGGCGTTCAGGTGGCCGATGGCGAACGCGACGCCTGGCAGGCATTCCTCTCTGGACTGGGCTACCGCCACTGGGAGGAAACCGGCAATCCCGCCTATGCCTTGTTTCTCGGGGCCACCCACCGCCCGATTCCGGTGGTGGCCTGAACCAGAACAGCTGCGGTACGTTGCCGGCAGAGCTCTGCGGGTGAACTCCGGTGTCGAGCGATCAAGACCCAGGAGACAATCAGCCCGTCCCAAAGCAGCCACTGGCTGCGATACAGGCCGTAGCGCCCCATCAAGCGGGGGCAGCGGCCGAATCCATCTCCCTGGCCGCCCGGCTGGAGGCGATCCTCTACCTCAAGGGCCGGCCGGTGGCCATCAGCGAGCTGGCTGAGATCGCCAGCCGCGACCAGCCAGACGTGGTGACCAGGCAAGAGGTGGAGCTGGCCCTGATCACCCTGATGGCCGACTACGCCCACCGCGACACGGCCCTGGAGATCAGCCAGGAGGGCCCGCGCTACAGCCTGCAGCTGCGCGAGAGCCTGGGCGATCTGGTTCGCAATCTGCTTCCCGTCGAACTGAGCACCGCCACCCTGCGCACCCTGGCCACCATCGCCCTGAAAAAGCGCATTCTTCAATCCGACCTGGTGGAACTGAGGGGGTCGGGGGCCTACGACCACATCAAGGAACTGATGGCCCAGAACTTCATCGAACGGCGCCGCCAGAGTGAGGGGCGTTCCTACTGGGTCAGCCTCAGCGAGAAATTCCATCGCACCTTCGCTGTCAAAGACGAACTCCAGGAAGCCTTGGCCACCAAGCCTGTGGCCTCTCCATCAGCCTCACTGCCATCGGCTGAATCAGCTCGGCTGCCAAGGGATGGGGACAAAGCTGCATAGAGTCGGAGCCTGAACTTTGTTCTGACGAGAACCGTGTCCATTCTCAGCTCGATCTTTGCCGTCCTGGCCCAGACCCTGAGCATCTACAGCCTGGTGCTCCTGGTCAGGGTGCTGTTGAGCTGGTTCCCCAATCTTGACTGGAGCAATCCGGTGCTGGCCACAGTCAGCTCGATCACCGATCCTTACCTCAATGCCTTCCGCGGTCTGATCCCGCCCCTGGGCGGCCTTGACCTTTCCGCGATCATCGCCTTCATCACCCTCAGCCTGGCCCAGGGTTTACTCGGCAGCCTCAGCGCCTCGCTCCCCTCTGGTGGTCTCGGCTTCTGAGGCCTCAGAGTTCAAGACACATCGAGCTCCAGGGGGAGCAGCTCCTCACCGGCTTGGGCCCGCACCCGAACCGGCGCCTTGAAGCCACGGGCCTTGGCTTTGCTCACCTGCAACGGACCTGGAGTCGCTGCCGGCACCGCCAGGCGCAAAGCGAACGACATTGGCCCTGGCGGCACATCGCCGATCGAACCCACCCTGCTGCGGTTCTGCAGCACGGGCTCGCCACTGGCGTCGAGGATCTGGGCGAACAGGTCGGTGTCCACCACAGGCCTTGAGCCTGGGTTGGTCACCACCCCCCGCAGGGCATAACAACTGGCACCCACCGGGCGCTGCAGCTCGGGCTGGGCCCCGGCATCCTCGGCAGGACAAGGCTCCAGGCTGATCTCAGTGACGGCCAGATCGGCCGCCAGCGCCGGTGCAACCGGCATCACCAGCAGCCAGAAGGCCACCAACAGGGCGGTGACAAAGGCGGCCTGCAAAGGGCTGGGCAAGCCCCAGCGGGACTGTGGATTGGGGCGAGTTTGGGCAGGCATCGGATCGGGCCAGGACGGGTCAGGCCAGCAAAGATCAGGAGCAGGCTGGCCCGCTCAGGCCCATCTTCGCGGGAATCAAGATTCTGCAGTGGTTGTTCTGGAGTGGTTGTTCTGGAGTGGTTGTTCAGCGCTGATCGCCGCTGCCGCCGATCACGTTGCGCTCGGCCCGGCTGGCCAGTTTGAGCAAATTGGCGCTGGCCACCTCGGCAAGGTCGAAGCCGAACTCACTGGAGAGCTGGGCGACGTACCAGAGCACATCGCCAAGCTCCAGCTTGATGCTCTCGAGCGCCGCGTTGTCGAAGACGCCGCCTTGGTCGCGGAGGACCTTCTTGACCTTGTCGGCCACTTCACCGGCCTCACCGCACAGACCCAGGGTGGGATAAATCGGATTGGCCCCCACCTGGGGGTAACGGGCCGTTGCACGGGCCTGGACTTGGTAGTGATTGAGGTCCATCGGTTCCGTTGTTGCGGCGCACGGGCAGGACCGGATGGTAGTTTCCGCTCAACATTTGGCCCCCCCGATGGCCCAACCCGATCTGTCGCGTCGCACCAAGATCGTGGCCACCATCGGTCCTGCCACCGAATCACCCGAGCGGCTCCGCCAGTTGATCCATGCGGGAGCCACCACCTTCCGGCTGAACTTTTCCCACGGCGACCACGCGGAGCATGCCCTGCGCATCGCCACCATCCGCCAGGTGGCCCATGAGCTGGGCATTCACGTCGGCATCCTCCAGGATCTTCAAGGGCCCAAGATCCGTCTGGGTCGCTTCATCGGCGGGCCGATCACCCTGGCGAACGGCGATAGTTTCGACCTCACCTCGCGCGATGTGGCCTGCAACCAGGAGATCGCCACCGTCACCTACGACAAACTCTCCGATGAGGTGATGGCGGGCAGTCGCATCTTGCTCGACGACGGCCGGGTCGAGATGGTCGTCGACCGGGTCGACAAGCTCCAGCAAACCCTGCACTGCACCGTGGTGGTGGGCGGTGTGCTCTCCAATAACAAGGGGGTGAACTTCCCCGATGTTCAGCTCTCGATCCGGGCCCTGACCGACAAGGACCGCCATGATCTGGCCTTCGGCTTGCAACAGGGTGTCGACTGGGTGGCGCTCAGCTTCGTGCGCAACCCCTCTGACATGCAGGAGATCCGCGACCTGATCAACAGCCACGGCCACACCACGCCGGTGATCGCCAAGATCGAGAAGTTCGAGGCGATCGATCAGATCGATCAGATCTTGCCCCTCTGCGACGGCGTCATGGTGGCCCGGGGCGATCTGGGCGTTGAGATGCCAGCGGAGGAAGTGCCGCTGTTGCAGAAGGAATTGATCCGCAAAGCCAACTCGCTCGGCATCCCGATCATCACGGCCACCCAGATGCTCGACAGCATGGCCAGCTGCCCCCGCCCCACCCGCGCCGAGGTGAGTGACGTGGCCAACGCCATTCTCGACGGCACTGACGCGGTGATGCTCTCCAACGAAACAGCCGTGGGCGACTACCCGGTGGAAGCGGTGGCCACGATGGCGCGGATTGCCTGCCGGATCGAGCGTGACTATCCCAGCCGCCCCGTGGACAGCCACATGGCCAGCACCATTCCCAATGCGATCAGCCAGGCGGTGAGCACGATCGCCCGCCAGCTTCGGGCCGCGGCGATCCTGCCCCTCACCAAGAGCGGAGCCACCGCGAGGAACGTCAGTAAATTCAGGCCCTGCACCACCATCCTGGCGATCACAAGCGATGTGAATGTGGCCCGCCAGCTCCAGATGGTCTGGGGCGTGAACCCCCTGCTGATCGACGACCAGGAGTCCACCTCCAGCACCTTCACCCTGGCGATGGGCATCGCCCAGGAGCAGGGGCTGCTCAAGGAAGGGGATCTGGTGGTTCAGACCGCCGGAACCTTGTCAGGGGTGAGCGGCTCCACGGATCTGGTCAAGGTGGGGATCGTCTCAGCAGTGCTGGGTCGCGGGCTGGGGATCGGCAATGGCTCCGTCAGCGGCAGGGTGCGGGTGGCCACCAGCCCTGAGGCTGCTGCCCGCCTGGTCGACGGCGAGATTCTGGTGGTGCGCGAGACCACCGCGGACTACCTCAGCGCGATCCGTAAAGCCAAGGCGGTGATTGCCGAGGCCGCGGGCAGTGAAAGCCACGCCGCGGTGATCGCCCAGAGGCTGGGTGTGCCGGTGATCGTCGGTGTCAGCAACGCCACCACCGACCTGCGCCATGGCGAGTTCGTGACCATGGAGGTGCGCGAGGGCCTGGTGCACAGAGGCGCACGCAGCTACAACACCGCATCCGACCGGAACGGCAGGATCTGATCTTGGCCATGATGGCCGCCTGAGCCTTGCCTGACGATTGATGGCAGCAAAACTTCCCCTCTCCGAAACCGTGGGGATGGCCCTGACCACCCTCAAGGCCAATCGCCTGCGCAGCCTGCTGACCATGCTGGGCATCGTGATCGGCAACGCCTCAGTGATCACCCTGGTGGGGGTCGGCAGGGGAGCCCAGAACCTGGCGGAGAACCAGCTCAACACCCTTGGGGCCAATGTCCTGTTCATCGTGCCGGGCAGCAACGACACCCGCAGGCAAGGCATCGCCCCCCCGCGCACCCTGGTGCTCGACGATGCCGACGCCATTGCTGAACAGGTCCCCAGCGTCCGCCGCGTAGCCCCCCAGATCACCCTGAACGAGGTGGTCCAGGCCGGCTCGAACAGCGTCAATTCGTCGGTGTCGGGGATCACTCCGGAATTCCTGCCCGTGCGCCGCTTTGAGGTGGCCCAGGGGCGTTTCTTCAGCCCGGATGACATGTCATCCGCCCGCAATGTGGCCGTGATCGGCCCCGACCTGCGCGACAAGTTACTGCCGGTCGGAGCCGCCGTCGGCCAGACCCTGCGAATCCGTGATCAGTCGTTCGAGGTGATCGGCGTGATGGCTCCTAAAGGCGCTGCCTTTGGGAGCAACCAGGACGAAGCTGCCTACATCCCACTGACCACGATGGTCAACAAGTTGGGGGGACGCACCCGCTTCGGGGTGAGCCTCACCTTCATCAGCGTCGAGGCGCTCAATGAGGCCAGCACCGGAGCGGCCAAGTTCCAGATCACCAACCTGCTGCGCCAGCGCCACCGCATCCTGCGGGAGGACGATTTCGCCGTGCGCTCCCAACAGGATGCCCTCTCGATCGTGGGCTCGATCACCGGCGGCCTGACCCTGATGCTGGGAGCCATCGGCGGGGTCTCCCTGCTGGTGGGTGGCATCGGCATCATGAACATCATGTTGGTCTCGGTGAGTGAGCGCACCGCGGAGATCGGCTTGCGCAAGGCACTCGGTGCCCGCAGTGGCGATGTGCTTCTGCAATTTCTGGTCGAGTCGCTTGTGCTCGCCAGCCTTGGTGGCTTGATCGGCAGTGCTGTGGGGCTGGCCACTGTTGGGGCAGCAGCCCGCTTCACCCCATTGCCTGCAGCGATCGCGCTGAACAGCGTGGTGTTCACCGTTGGGCTCTCGGGCGGAATCGGGCTCTTCTTCGGGGTGGTGCCCGCCCGCCGCGCCGCCCGGCTCGACCCGATCGTGGCCCTGCGCAGCCTCTGAGCCAGCACAAAACCTTAAGAAGACCGATTGGTTGCCATCGCGACCAACACTCCCTGCCCATTGATGGGTTGATGAGCATTCGATGATGCTTTGTAACTGTGTCCCGCCTTCCCTGCGGTTTCCGCAACACCAGCGATCGCATGGTGATCGTGCGCTGTTGCGGTCCCCAGGAGTTTTATCTGGAGCGGGTGGTGTTCCCCTTCGAGTTGCTGAGCTTCGAAGCTCCGCTGGGCTCGGAACTGGAAATCTGGACCCATGGCCTGGGCGGGCCTGAGCTGCTGGAGACCGTGGCCGCCGCCGAACTGATGATCGAGGAAGGCGACAAACGGCCTGCTTGAACATCGATCCCCAGGCATCAGCGCCCAAGCGGCATTCAACCTGCCGCCCGTGACAGACTGAGTTGGCCAAGAGTCCAGCAGGCACCGGCACCGGCCGGCAAGTCCGGGCTTTACAATTCGTAAAATTAAAGGTCGCTCCATGAATCAGCGCTGGCGTCTGATCGCTCTCTGGCTCCTGCCGCTGGCCGTGGGGCTGTTTCTGGCCTGGCAGGTGCTCGGCAGCGCAGGTGGTGGTGGCGGTGATCGCTTCGCTCCCCAGGGGCAGGCAACGGCCGGTCCTCGTAACACGGCCGTCGCACGCATGAGCTACGGCCGCTTCCTCGATTACGTCGAAGCCGGGCGGGTCACGGCCGTCGACATCTATGACGGCGGCCGCAATGCCGTGATCGAAGCTGTCGATCCTGAACTCGATAACCGCGTCCAACGCCTGCGGGTTGATCTGCCCGGGCTGGCACCCGAGCTGATCAACACCCTTAAGCAACAGGGGATCAGCTTCGATATCCATCCCCCCAAGAACAATCCGCCAGCTTTGGGCATCCTTGGCAACCTGCTCTTCCCGCTGCTGTTGATCGGGTCGTTGATCTTTCTGGCCCGCCGCTCCTCCTCGATGCCCGGCGGTCCTGGTCAGGCGATGCAGTTCGGTAAGACCAAGGCCCGTTTTGCCATGGAGGCCGAAACCGGCGTCAAATTCGATGACGTCGCCGGCGTGGAAGAAGCCAAGGAAGACCTCGAAGAAGTGGTCACCTTTTTGAAACAGCCCGAGCGGTTCACATCGGTGGGAGCAAAAATTCCCCGTGGCCTTCTGTTGGTGGGGCCGCCAGGAACCGGCAAGACACTGTTGGCCAAGGCGATCGCCGGCGAGGCCGGTGTTCCCTTCTTCTCACTCTCAGGCTCTGAATTTGTCGAGATGTTTGTCGGAGTCGGTGCCAGCCGCGTCCGCGACCTGTTCAAGCGAGCCAAGGAGAACAGCCCCTGCCTGATCTTCATCGACGAGATCGATGCTGTGGGACGGCAGCGCGGTGCCGGAATCGGTGGCGGCAACGATGAACGGGAGCAGACCCTGAACCAGCTGCTCACCGAAATGGATGGCTTTGAAGGGAACACAGGAATCATCATCATCGCGGCCACCAACCGCCCCGATGTGCTGGATTCAGCCCTGCTGCGCCCCGGCCGATTCGACCGCCAGGTTTCCGTCGACGCCCCTGACATCAAGGGACGCCTGTCGATCCTGAAGGTGCACTCCCGCAACAAGAAGTTGGCTGAGGGTGTCTCGCTCGAAGCCATCGCGCGACGCACGCCCGGTTTCACCGGAGCTGATCTCGCCAACCTGCTCAATGAGGCGGCCATCCTCACGGCCAGGCGCCGCAAGGAAGCCACCACCCTCGCAGAAATCGACGATGCGGTCGATCGGGTGATTGCAGGCATGGAAGGCAAACCGCTCACCGATGGGCGCAGCAAACGATTGATCGCCTATCACGAGGTTGGCCACGCCCTTGTGGGCACCCTGGTCAAGCAACATGACCCCGTCCAGAAAGTCACCCTGATCCCCCGCGGCCAGGCCCAGGGCCTCACCTGGTTCTCTCCTGATGAGGACCAGATGCTGGTCAGCCGTGTCCAGCTACGCTCCCGCATCATGGGAGCCCTGGGCGGGCGGGCTGCAGAAGCCGTGGTCTTCGGCCATGCCGAGGTGACCACTGGTGCCGGCGGTGACATCCAGCAGGTGGCCGGTATGGCCCGCCAGATGGTGACCCGTTTCGGCATGAGCGCCCTGGGACCCGTGTCTTTGGAAGGTGGCAATCAGGAGGTGTTCCTGGGACGCGATCTGATGACCCGCAGTGACATCTCCGAGTCGATCTCCAAGCGGATTGACGAGCAGATCAGGCTGATTGTCGACAGTTGCTACCGCGACACCGTCGCCTTGGTGGAAAGCAACCGAGCCTGCATGGACCGTCTGGTCGAACTGCTGATTGAGAAAGAAACACTCGATGGGGATGAGCTGCGCAGCATTGTCGCCGAATTCACGGAGATTCCCGAGAAGGAGCGATTTTCTCCCCTGCTTCAGGCCAGCTAAGGCCAAGCCAGCAAAGGTGGTGGTCGTGGGGCGGAAAGCCAAGGCTTTCCGCTTGCATTGGAATTATTTTCTTAACCTATTGTTCATCAAGCTCAGTATCTTGCAAACTAATGTGGGATACGTCGCCTATCCACCTTGAGCAATACTCACTCGCCAATGGAGTCGTTCAGCCAATACCGCGGCGATGACTGGACTCCAGAACGGGTGGCCTTCCACCAGAATCTTGAGATGTTTGCCGAGAGGGTGGGGCTGATTGTCGGACTCCAAAGTAATGGCAAGGTCAGCCAAGACAATGCCTATTTAGAGATCAGACAGCTCTGGAAAGAACTCAAAGGCAGCAAGGGCCACTTGATAGACAATAAACTCGGCAAGAACAAAGGAGAGCAAACTGACTGACCCACCAGCTTGCTGTTAAAACAAGTTTGAATCAATCCAGTCCAGATCAATTCAACCCAGACCGGCTAATCTGGACTAATTTAATCTTGAATGATACTCCCAAGATGAAACGAGCTAGCCAAAGTTATAGATAATCGTGTATTTCGATCCGTTCAACTGACTGGCCGGATCGGGCGACGCTCAATCACCTTGTCGATCAGTCCGTAGGTCACGGCCTCTTCTGGTGACATGAAGAAGTCACGGTCCGTGTCTTGCTGGATCCGGTCAAGCGGTTGGCCGGTCCGCTCTGCCAACTCCCGATTCAACTTGTCTTTGAGGTAAAGAATCTCATCGGCCTGAATGCGGATGTCGCTGGCCTGGCCACGGGCGCCACCGAGGGGCTGGTGGATCATGATCCGGGAGTGGTGCAGGCTGCTGCGCTTGCCTGCGGCGCCAGCATTGAGCAGAAAAGCCCCCATGCTGGCCGCCAGTCCGACACATACAGTCTGAACATCAGGCTTGATGTGCTGCATGGTGTCAAAAATACCGAGACCGTCGTAGACAGATCCACCCGGTGAATTGACGTAGAGGTAGATGTCCTTGTCGGGATCTTCTGCTTCAAGAAACAGCAGCTGGGCCACGACCCGATTGGCTGACTCTGAGGTGACGGGCTCTCCGAGGAAAATGATCCGCTCTCGAAGCAGACGGGAATAGATATCGAAGGCGCGCTCGCCCCTGCCCGAATCCTCAATCACGATCGGGATCATCGGCAAACCATCAACACAGTGTCTCGATCTTACCGAGGCCGATCGCCGACTCGGGGTGTGCCCGGCGCTATGGTCCAGATAATCATGGGAACCAAGTGTGGGTGCCAGTCTCACCGTCGCTGACAGCAAGCGCGCTTTTCATCAGGCCTTTCCCTATGTGATTGCTCCCCTCTATCGGCGCCTGGTGGATGAGCTGCTTGTCGAGCTCCACCTGCTCAGCCGCCAAAAGGGGTTTGCCCGTGATGCGCTCTTCGCTACCGGCCTGACCCAGGTGTTCGACAGCTTTGCCAAGGGTTACCGCCCCGAATCCCTGCAAGAGCCACTGTTTGTGGCTCTGTGCGCCTCAGCTGGCTTCGATGCCGCCGAGTTCCGCCGCGAGCGGGAGGCGGCCGTTCAAATGGTCGGCAAGCACAGCCTGGAAGAGGTCAGAGGCTGGCTCTCAGCGCAGGGCGAGGGAGCACCGGAACCCATCGCCGGGGTTCTCGAGCAGGTCAAACGCCCTGATTTCCACTACTCCCGCCTGTTCGCCGTTGGCCTGCTCAGCCTGCTGCAACAAGCCCAAGGGGCAGGCAGCCTGGAGCCCCAAGCGCTGCAGGCGTCGGCCCACGAGATCAGCGCCACGATGGGCCTGCTCAAAGAGCGCGTTGATAAGGACCTCAGCCTCTACGCCGGCAATCTCGAGAAGATGGCCCAAGCCGTTGAGTTGATGGAGGAAACCGTGGCTGCTGATCGGCGGCGACGCCAGCGCCAGGCTGAGGAACTGACGGCGCGGCAAGAGGTCAGCGCCAAAGCGGCCACTGAGACCCCTGCACTCAGCGGCGAAGGAGCCGCCAGCGAAGCCAGTGAGACCAGCCCCAGCAGCGAACCTGCCGCCCCCAGCGCCAGCCGCTGAACGAGGCCGCAAGACCTCTATCTGCGCGCTCAGGGATCTTCCGCCAGCTGTAGGGATCCCCACAACGAGGACAACGGCCCTGGCTTCTGGTCCGCGTTAGGTTTTGTAGCGCTGAACAGTTCAAGCTGCTCGGCCTGGCTGATCACGGGTGGCAATCCCTGGGGGAGCAGTGAAGCGGAGGAGAGCGCTGCAGGGCGGGCCTTCAAGATCAAGGCCACTCCAGGCGGGACAGGCGCCATCAGGGGCGGGACTTCAGACGGCAGTGGCCCCAGAAAAAACAGCAGATTGGCGGCAGCTGCGTCGCCAGCCGTGATCCATCGCCAACCACCAACCACGGTTCCGTCCTGGCGCTGCCAGATCAGGGGCGGCAGCGGACCCGGCTTGGCGGGGTTCGGTTGCTTGGTTAGTTCTGCAGGCTTGGTTTGTTCTTCTGGCAGGGTCTGGTCTGCTGGCTTGGCCTCACCAGGCAGCTTCAGGGTCAGGCCCTGGGCCAGCAGGGCTTCCCTCAGGGGAAGCAACCATTCATCCCAGGCGCTGCGGTCTTTGCCGACAGCAAGCTGGAGATCCAGAGAGGCCTGAAACGGGCCGCTCGGCAGGGGCTTGATGCGTAACACAAACGGCGTCGCAGCCAGGCGCTCCGAGAGCGCAGGGCTGAGCCCGTAGCGCTCGCTCAACGGTTCGCGGATTAATTGCCGGGTCAACAGGTCCTGAACCAGCAGGTCAAGCCGTTCACCGCGCACGTCAAGCAGCAGGGAGGGGGCAGGGGAGGGCTTGGGGCCGCAGCCAACGGCGATGGCAGGGGCACTGGGGAGCTGATCGGATCCACCGTTGCGCTGGATTCGCCCCGCCAGAGCAGTCCCGAAGCGTCACTGTCGAGCGTGAGGCAGCCCTGCTGATAACGCTGCAGCAACGGGGCAAGGGGACCAGCCAGCTGGGCCATGGCCGTGTTGGTCCAAGCCACCGCCTGGCCGGAACGCAAGCGATCAACACAACGCTCCTGCAGACCCTGGGGAGGGCGCCGGCTGAGACTCAGCTGCTCTTCAAGCACTTGCAGGGTCAGCGGATCAGGGGCGACCACCACCAGGTCATCGACACGCAAGCTGTTGGCCGGCAACGGGCCCGAAGGAGCAACCCCGAAAGTCCGGCTCGGCATGGCCAGAAAGGGCTCGGCCTGGTCACCATCGGCCGACCAGAACAGCCACCAGAAGCCCCGTTGCCGTCCCCAAAGCCGGGGGGCGAGGCTGGGACCGAGTCGCTCGCCCCAAAGGGCCGGCACCAGACGCTGGGGACCAGCCGCAAAGCTCTGGATCAGGGCCGATGCGCTCATCAGCCGCTCAAGACCGGCGGCGTTGGAGCGGGGAAACCGCTGCAACTGCAGAGCTGGTAGTGCAATCAACAGCACCACCAGAACAGTGGTCACCGGCAGGAGCGCCTTCCAGGGGAGGCGGGGTAGCCGGGGTAGCCGCTTCCAATTCTTAGCAACAGCCAACAGGCTCACCGGCGTTTTGGCGTGGCTTTGTTGCGTCGACGACGATCACGCCATTCCACAACAGAGAGATACACCACACCCCCGGTGACGAAAACCAGAAGAGACGAGGCCACCGCAGCGAGTGCTGTCGATCCAGCGAAGGAGAGCTCAGGCATCCTGAAGTGAAGGAGCGTCGGCTCAGAAGTTGATGCTGCCGTCGCCGTTGCGTCCCCACACCACCATGGCGATCGAGAAGCTGAACAGGGCGGCGAGAGAAGCCCAACCCAGGGTGATCAACATAACGGTGCCCTTTTGGCTTGCTGAGGCAGCTTACCTAGGCTTGGGCCTGCCTCGATCCTCCATGCCCAGAACCAGCAGCAGCTTCAGCCATCCAGCAACAGCAACAGCAAGTGCGACAGCGACCCCGACCCGTAGCCAGCCAGCCCTCGCGGGGGTGCGGCAGCAACAGCCCTATCCCCACTTCAAGGTGGTGGTGCTCAACGACGACGTGAACACGTTTCAGCACGTCGTGGAATGCCTGGTGAAAATCCTTCCCGGAATGGGTTCGGATCGGGCCTGGGAGCTGGCCCATCAGATCGATCAATCAGGCTCGGCGGTGGTCTGGTGTGGTCAGCAAGAACAGGCCGAGCTCTACCACCAGCAACTCGGCGGCGAGGGCCTCACCATGGCTCCACTGGAGCCGGCCTGAGGCAAGCCAGCTAGCGTTGGACTTTGTGGGGCAACGGGATGGGCCGGGTGGTGATCACCCACAGCACCTACCTTGAAGGGCTGATTCCGCTGCTGAAAACCCTGGCGACCAGACCCGGCATCGAGACGGTGACCCCGGCGGTGATCTGTCGGGTACGGGGACGCAGCCCCCGCCTGCGGCTGAGGGTATCGACGCCGATCACCGGTGGCTACAAGCTGGTGGCCCGGCGGGCCAGCTCAGCCCAGGAGGTGTTTGTGGTGACCAGCTGGGACAAAGAGACCCTGCAGCTGGAACTCGACCGGCTGGCCCACTGAGCCTGGAGCTGAGCTTGGATCAGTGGAGGGCTGAGCTTTGAAAAGGCCGAAATAGGAAAGGGGTGAACCGCTGTGCCGTCTTGCCCCAGGTTTCGACCTGGATGAACCAGGGGAGAGGTCAAAGTGGGGATCCGTGTCCGGCTACGAGGCCGGCTTACTGCACCGTCACGACAGACCTCCCACGTCGAAGAGGGAGTCAGATCAGAAAACTGTGAAAGGCAGTCACCAACACAGCAGCTCACCATCATCTTAAGCCTTTTCGCCCGGAAGGGGCCACAACGCCCTGACCTGCTTAAGGCGCCTGGCGGCCTCGGTGGTCCGCTGTGCCGGGTCCGTTTCCTTCAGGGCCAGGGTGATGTGACCCAGCTTCCGGCCCGGGGTCGAACCCGGCTTGCCATACCAATGCAGGCTGGCCCCCGGAAGGGCGGAAAGGGCCTGGCGTTCGCTCTGGTAAGTGCGATCAGAGCTCTCGTAGCCCAGCAAATTGACCATCAGGGCAGCGGGCAGCTTCAGATCGGTGGGGCCAAGGGGCTGACCACAGACAATCCGCACCTGCTGGGCGAACTGGCTGGTGCGTGCCGCTTCGATCGTGTAGTGACCGGAATTATGGGTTCGGGGCGCGAGCTCATTGATCTGCAGCCCGGCCGGTCCGTAGAAAAATTCGATCGAGAGCACGCCGGCGTAATCCAGGGCAGTGAGCAGCGAGACCGCCACGTTGCGGGCCCGGGCCTGCACGGCCTGGCTGATGGCGGCTGGTGCCAGCACCCAATCGCAAATGCGCTGGTGCTGGTGGGTCTCCACCACCGGGAAGCAGGCCACGGTTCCACGGCGATCACGGCAAGCCACGATGGCCAGCTCCTGATCAAAGTCCACAAATTCCTCAAGCAGCCAGTCGGCCGGCTCGACCCGCTGGAGCAGGGCCTTCAGTTCTTCGCTGTTGGTGATCGGCTGGGTGCCGCGTCCGTCGTAACCGCCGGTGGCGGCCTTGGCCATCAACGGGAAATCAAACCCCTCCGGCAGGCGCGGCGAGGGAGGCGGAAGCGGCGGTGAAGAGGGCGGAGCCTGGCCGGAGCGGGGCACAGCCGCCAGGCTGACCTCCTGCGGTTCAGGAGAAACGAGCACCTCCTCCAGGGGAATCCAACGGGGCGACGGCAGGTTGAGGCGGATCAGCAACTGCCGTTGCTCACGCTTCGAGACCAGCGGCCTGAGGGCCTCAAGCCGGGGCACGAAGGCGACGCCATCGGCCTCCAGGGCCGCGAGAAGATCAAGATCCAGCCACTCATTCTCAAAACTGATCGCATCGCTTCGGGCGGCCAGGGTGCGTGTGCCCTCCGGGTCATCAAGGGGGGCCAGCACCGTGCTGGTGGCCAGGCGGGTGGCCGGGTCATCGGCCTTGGGGGTCTGCACGTGCAGCTCCACTCCCAGCGGACGGGCCGCCTCTGCGAGCATCAGGGCCAGCTGGCCACCGCCCACCACACCGATGCGGCCGCTCATGGCCTCATCCCGCCCAGGCTCAACATGGTGTTCTGGCAATCAAGCAGCTTCGCATCCGCTCCATCCTGCTGCCCCGTGCCAGCTCAGGTGAGGCCCCGATCACCAGCTGCCAGGAAGCGCACCAGGCTGAACACCATCACGATCAGGAACAGCGCCAGACCAATGGTGCAGGCATAACTGATCTCCAGCTCGCTGAAGGCCTGGTCGTAGACGTAATAGACCAGGGTTCGAGTCGAGTCGGCCGGGCCACCCTGGGTCATCAGGAACACCTCTTCGAACACCTTGGTGGCGGCAATGGAGGAGATCACCATCACCAAGGTGAGATAGGGCCGCAGCAGCGGCAGGGTGATGTCCGTGTGCCGCCGCCAGCCTTCGCTGCCATCGAGGGCCGCCGCTTCATAGAGCTCAGGCGAGATGCCCTGCAGGCCGGCCAGAAAGATCACCATGTAGTAACCCAGGCCCTTCCAGAGGGTCACCAGGATCACCGAGGGCAGCGCCAGCCATGGGCTGGTGAGAAAACCGATGGGGGTGAAGTCGTTCCCGAGCAGGGCAGCCAGCCAGCCATTGATCAGGCCGTTCTCGGCATAGAGCCAGCGGAAGGCGATCGACGCCACCACGATCGACACCAGCACCGGCGTGTAGAAGGCGGCGCGGAACCAGTGGATCCCCGGCAACTTCCTGTTCACCAGCACCGCCAGGGTGAGCGAGCCGAGCACCACCGGTGGCACCACGCCGATCAGATACAGGAAGGTGGTGCCGAGCACCTGGAAGAAGACCGGATCGCTGAGCAGCCGGCGAACGTTGGCCAGCCCCACGAACCGCAGCGGCTCACTCATGTCGAGGCCGGTTTCGGTGAAGCTGATCAGCAGCGCCATGGCGGCCGGCACCAGCACCGATAACGCCAGCAGCACCAGGGCCGGCAGCAGAAACAGCCAGGCGATGGTCCCCCGCCCCAGGCCCCGCCGCTGGCGAACGGGGAATGATGGGGGGGCGGCTGCGCGCGTTGGAGTGCTTGACATGGAGCCATTGTGCGAGATCCAGGTGTGACGTCCACGCCACAGGCCAACCCGCAGGAAATGCTCCGGCGCGTGTTCGGCTACAACGCCTTTCGCGGCCCGCAGCAGGAGATCGTCGAGCACGTGATCGCTGGCGGATCGGCCCTGGTGCTGATGCCAACGGGAGGCGGAAAATCGCTCTGTTATCAGGTGCCCGCCCTCTGTCTGCCGGGGCTGGCGGTGGTGATCTCACCGTTGATCGCCCTGATGCAAGACCAGGTCGAAGCCCTGCGCCAGGCGGGGGTGCGGGCCGCGGCGCTGCATTCGTCGCTGAATGCTGAAGAGAGTTCAGCGGTGTGGCGAGCCCTGCAGAGCAACGAGCTGGATCTGCTCTACGTCTCACCGGAGCGGCTGGCGGCTGGCGACCTGCTCGATCGCCTCGGCCAACACAAGCTGGCCCTGTTCGCCATCGACGAAGCCCACTGCGTCTCCCAATGGGGCCACGACTTCCGCCCCGACTACCTGCAGCTCAGCGAGCTGGCGGCCCGCTTCCCCGCCGTTCCCCGGCTGGCACTCACCGCCACCGCCGACCCCCGCACCCGCGCAGAGATCGTGACGCGGCTGGGCCTGGAGGCGGGACGGGTGTTCACCGCCAGTTTCGATCGGCCCAACATCCGCTACCTGCTGCGCAACAAGGACGACGCCAAAGCCCAGCTGCTCGCGTTCCTCGGCGACTACCGCGGTGAGGCGGGGATCGTCTACGCCCGCTCGCGCAGCCGGGTGGATCGCTTCGCCACCGAGCTGCGGGCGGCCGGCCACGACGCTGTGGCTTATCACGCCGGGCTGGAGGCGGGGCAACGCGCCGCGGCGCTCGATCGCTTCCGGCGTGAGGCCGGGGTGGTGGTGGTGGCCACGATCGCCTTTGGCATGGGCATCGACAAACCCGATGTGCGCTTCGTCGCCCACGTCGACCTGCCCAAGAGTCTGGAGGCCTACTACCAGGAAACCGGCCGCGCCGGCCGCGACGGACTGCCAGCAGTGGCCTGGATGGTGCATGGGGCAGGCGACGTGCCCCAGCTGCGCCGCTTCATCGACGACTCCGGCGCCGAGCCCGCCCAGAAACGCCTGGAGCACAGCAAGCTCGAAGCGCTGATCGGCTTCACCGAAGCGGCCGGCTGCCGGCGCCAGGTGCTGCTCGCCCACCTCGGCGAAACGCTGGCCCTGCCCTGTGGCAACTGCGACCGTTGCCTGGAACCCCAGGAGCGGCTGGACGCGACCGTGCCAGCCCAGAAAGCCCTCTCGGCCGTGTTCCGCACCGGCCAGCGCTTCGGCGCCGCCCATGTGGTGGATGTGTTGCTCGGTGCCAGCACCGCCCGGCTCCGCTCCCTGGGTCACCAGCAGTTGAGTGTGTACGGAATCGGCAAGGAACTCGACCAGGGCCAGTGGCGCAGCCTGCTGCGCCAGCTCACGGCCGAAGGCTTGCTCGAACCCGTGCCCGATGGCCATGGCGGCCTGCGCTGGGGCCCCGAGGAGTCGGTGCGCGCCCTGCTGCGCGGAGAACGGCGGCTGGAGCTGCCCTTGCCGCCGCCCCGCAAGGAGCGTCGTCGTGCCGCCGCCCGCTCAAGCGATGGGGCCAGCGATCCATCGTTTGCCGGAGCAGGGCCCGGAGCCGGAGCAGGGCCCGGAGCCGAAGCAGGGGCCGGGGCCGATGCCGCTCTGTTGACGGCCCTGAAGGACTGGCGACGCCAGCAGGCGCGGGAGCAGGCCGTGCCGCCCTACGTGGTCTTCCACGACCGCACCCTGGTGGAGATTGCCGCCAGCCAGCCGGCCACCCTCTCAGCGCTGGCGGGAATCAGCGGGATCGGCAGCGCCAAGCTGGAGCGCTACGGGGAGGCGGTGCTGGCCGTTCTGGCCGGCTGGCGGAGCAGCGATGCCGCGCAACCGGGGCCCTAGCCTCGCCTTCACGCCCTGGGTTCGCCGCGATGACCACCACGCTTGCCGGCTGGGCCGTTGAGCCAACGCCCGGCGGTTTCTGCGAAATCCAGGTGGATCTGGCCAGCAACCCCTATGCGGTGGTGATCGGCGCCGGCAGCCTCGGCCAGCTCGGAAGCGAAATGCAGAAGCGGGGTTTCAAGGCCGGCAGCAAGGTGCTGGTGGTGAGCAACCCCGCGGTGGAGGCCCTGTACGCCGAGCCGCTGCTGGCGGGCCTGAATGGAGCGGGATTCGAGACCAGCTTGCTAGCAGTGCCGGCAGGGGAAGACCAGAAAACGCCCGCCACGGTGGCCCTGATCCACGACGCCGCCTTCCAGCGCCGGCTGGAGCGTGGTTCTGTGATCGTGGCCCTCGGCGGCGGGGTGGTGGGCGACATGGCGGGCTTTGCTGCCGCCACCTGGCTGCGGGGTATCGCCGTGGTTCAGGTGCCCACCACGTTGCTGGCGATGGTGGACGCCGCGATCGGTGGCAAGACCGGGGTGAACCACCCCGGTGGCAAGAACCTGATCGGCGCCTTCCACCAGCCCCGCCTGGTGCTAATCGATCCGAGCACCCTGGCCAGCCTGCCGGCCCGGGAATTCCGGGCGGGGATGGCCGAAGTGATCAAGTACGGCGTGATCGGCGATCCCGAGCTGTTCGCCGCCTTGGAGGCGGCCCCCGATCTCTCCAGCCGCGAGGCGGTTGGGCCGCTCTTGCTGGAGACGCTGCTGGAGCGCTCGGCCGCTGCCAAGGCCAGGGTGGTGGCGGCCGATGAACGGGAAGGCGGTCTGCGGGCGATCCTCAACTACGGCCACACCCTGGGCCACGGGGTGGAAACCCTCTGCGGCTATGGAACGTTTCTGCACGGCGAAGCGGTGGCCCTGGGCATGCTGGCCGCCGGCGATCTCGCCGTGGCGATGGGCCTCTGGACAGACCACGACCAGGCCCGCCAGCGTGCTGTGATCGCCAAGGCGGGCCTGCCGTTGCAGCTCCCGAAACTCGATGCCGGCGCGATGCTGGCCACCCTGCAGAGCGACAAGAAGGTGAAAGACGGCCAGCTGCGCTTTGTGCTGCCCACCGGCATCGGCCAGGTGGTGATCCGCAGCGACGTGAGCGCTGCGCACATCCTCCAGTTGCTCAACCGCCCGGAGGCCTGAGCCGCATGGAGGCCTGAAGGCCCCGGTCAGTTCCGCTCGAACAGCCCCTGGCCATTGGTGTGGAGATTGTCGATCCGAACCCGGACGGCCCTGCCATCGGCGCCGGGGCTGAAGACAACGGTGCTGGGACCCCCAGCGTTTTCGCCCTTGGGCTGATAGCTGAAGCTGTCGCCGCTGAGGGGGGTGAGCGCAAAGTTGAGGGGCTGAGGGCCAAGCTGCAACACAAGACCGCCGGCTTCGGCGACAACCGCAATCGGACCGAAAAAGGCATTGGCATAGCGGCCGCTGTAGGCCGAAGCGGGCCGCGGCGGCAGGGGATCAGCAGGCATGACGACTGCGGGATAGTCCTGCGCAAGGATTGTTTTCAAGGCCGGGTTGATCAGGGGGAAATAATCGAGGCGAGGCTGTCCGAGCGTGGCCAGGTCGAGGAAGGTGAGGGCGATGGTTTCGGGCACGCCGATCGGAGCGCTGTTGCTCAGTACGACGATCCCCAGGGATTGCTGCGGCAGCAGGTAGACGGCTGTGGCGGCGCCGAGGTTGAACGCGCCTGAGTGCCCCAGCTGAACCGCTCCTTGATCGGTGGTGCTGATGTTCCAGCCGAGGCCGTAGAGCCCGGCATGGTCGACGGCGGGGTTGGCCGGCGGTTTGCTGATCGACTGGGGCCGGTGGGTTTCAGCCAGGGCGCTGGCTGCAACCAGCTGCCGGCCGTTGACGCGCCCATTGGCCAGCTGCAACCGCAGCCACTGGGCCAGATCACGCACCGAGGCACTGGCACCACCAGCGGGTGCCTGGGCATCGGCGTTGCGCTGGTAGCGGGCCACCCAGCCATCACCTGTGGCGGCGTGGAGGGCGGCTCGGTTGCTGAAAGCCAGCAGGTCGGCATGGCTGGAGCTGCTCCGGGTCATGCCCAGGGGGCGATACAGACGCTGGTTGGCAAGCTCAGCCCAGCTCAGACCTTTACCAACGGCGGCCGCCTCAGCGGCGGCCGTGAATCCGAAGTTGGTGTAGGCGTAGTCGGCGCGGAAGCGGTTGCCGATTGGCAAAAAGCGCAGGCGCTCAAAAATCGTGCCTCGATCAAATCCGATGTCTTCGAGGTGGTCACCGGCGTGGTCGGGCAGGCCACTGCGGTGCGAAAGCAGGTCGCGGAGTGTCACCTTGGCGGCGATGGCCGGCTCACCGATCCGGGCCTGGGGCAACCGCTTCACCACGGCCTCGTCCCAGCTCAGGCCGCCTTCCCCCACCACCGAGGCCACCACGGTGGAAGCCAGGGGCTTGGAGAGTGAAGCCAGCTGAAAAACAGTGTCGGCATCAACGGAGCCGGGCTTGCCGACCTCACGTACGCCGAAGCCCTTGAGATAAACAACGCGATCATCGTGAACCACGGCAATCGCCAAGCCGGGCACGCCGGTCTGGCGCAGCAGATCGGTGGTGAAGCGCTCGAGCTGGGCCAAGGCTGCCTTCAGCCTGGCGGAATCAACCTTGTCTGAGGCCGCCTCCGGGGAGGCCTTCAGAGGGGACGCCGGCATGGAAGCCACAGACCCCAGAGCCGCCACAGAAGGAACCAGCACCGAGGCCGCCGCCAGGCCTATGGCAAGCAGAATCCGCCGGAGGGTGTGCCGGCCGCGCTCGGGCATGATTGGAGCGGATCGGCATTTCACGATGTTGATGCCTTCGGGCAGGGGCTCTGGGTGGTGGTTCACTCGGAGCCTTTCCATTGACAACTTCACTGACAACCTCACTGGCAGCAGCCGAAGGGCTTCAATCCGAGTATCCCTTGTTCTCGCCATGGTTTCCCCGTAATGGTTTCTTTGCCATGGTTTTCTCGCCACGGCGGGTCGGTCGCCAAAAACCTCCAACCTGCTCCATGGGGAGTGATGCTGATTTCGGGAAGTTCAGGCGTCGTTGACCATGGAACGGCCAAGCTGTTCGGCGATAGGCCAGTGGATTGAGCAAACTGTTGAGTGACTGGCCTGTTGTTTGCCCAGACTGTCTGTTGAACCGCGCTGTTCGTTTGACCAGACTGTTGCGTAAGCGAATTGTTGAGCAGCTGAACTGATGGAGCGGCTGAGTTTGTTGAGTCTTCGAATTGCTGAAATCCTGAACTGATGATGCCCCAGGTTCTCTCCAGTAGGCGCGACCAGCTGGTCGCCCAAAAGCCCCAGGTCAAAGCCTCAGGCGCCGATCCATCGCCAGCGTCGACCTTGCCGAATGGCAAAGGCTTCGGCTTCGGCCGCCAGGCCGCTGGGCCCCAGGCCAGCCGTGGCAAGGGGCGCAAACGCAAAGGCAGTGGCCTGGCGGCCGCCGACCGCTCTCCCCTGGGCAAGAGCCCGGATCTTGAAGCCCTGGGCGCGCGCCAGTTGCTCGGGCTGGCCCTGGCCGGTCGCTTGAGCGTTACCGCGGTGACCCGCGCCTGGAAGCAAGCCGCAGCCTCTCACCACCCCGACCGCGGCGGCGAGCACACCACGATGCAGGCCATCAATGGTGCCCGCGATGCCTTGTTGGGACGAAGCTGAGCCTCAAACGCCCGCTCACTCCTACGGAACCTGCAGTTGCAGCAGAAATCCGCGACGGTCGTGAAAATCCGCCTCGGGGCCCGCGTGCGCCAAGGCCCAATAGCTGAGCGTCTCGCCTTTGTGCTCCAGCACTGCGGTGACAGCCATGTCCAAGGCCTGGGCTTCCCCAAACCAGGGGGCCAGATCAAGGCTGAGATCCACGCTTAGCAAGCCAGGCTGACGTTTCACCTCTGAGACAACCGACCGACAACCGGTTTCAGCTTCCAGGCCGGCGCGATAGCCAGCGAGGCGATACACATTCCAGTCGCCTGATGGCGACAGGTTCACTTCCCAGTAAGCCGGTTGGCCTGCGTGGGCGACGAAGGCTTCGAAACAGGTGCTCTGCCACAGCTGATCACGGCGCCGTGGCTGGCCCGCCGGCGGGGGCAGAACCAGCTGATCCATGGGTCCGGCCAGGCGGTAGCGAATCTGCAGCCGTCCGGGGAATCGGCTGATCCAGGCCTCCAGCGAAAAAGCCTCCGCATCAGCGGAGGCCTCAAAAGGATGGAGCGACCGGTGCTGCCGGCTCATCGCAGGCCGTCAATGATCGAGCGGATCGCGGTTTCCTGCTCTTCGATGCTTGCGGTGAGCCTGAACTGAACCAGGGCACGATCCAGATTGTGGCGCGGATAGCGGGTCTTGAAGTAGGTGTTTCCAGCGAGGTAATCGGAGAAGAAGCGCAGGCCGAGCTCCAAGGGGATCAGGCGAATCGCGGCATAGAGATAGTCGTAGTCGGTGGGGGTGAGGAAACTGCCAGCCGCCGCCGCGTAGCCCTGAAGGATCGCGTCACACAACTGGGGGTCAAAGCGCACGGCGGCCCAATCGCTTGTTTCCTCCCCCAGCGGGTTGCAGCAGGAGCGCAGACAATCGCCGATGTCGTAATGCACCAGGCCTGGTTTGACGGTGTCGAGATCGACCAGGGCGATCGCCTCACCACTGGCCACGTCCATGAGCATGTTGTTGATCTTCGGGTCGCCATGGATCGGCCGCAGGGGCAGGTCTCCCCTCGCCTTGGCTTCCTCCAGCACGGCCACACCCCACTCGCGCTCGCCCACGAACGCACGGCAGAAGGCCACATCTGGATCGTCACTGATCGGGCCAGTCCCCAGCACCGCGTGGTACTGCTCCAGGTAGGTGGGGGTGATGTGAAAGCCCACCAGGGTGTCGGCAAGCCCCTCCACAGGCAGGTCGCTGATCAGGGCATGGAACAGGCCCAGGCCATGGCCCACTTCGCGGGCCTGGGCGAGTCCGTCGATGGTTTCAAAGGATTCGGAGTTAGCCACGAAACTGACCAGGCGCCAGAAGGAGCCGTCCGCTTCCAGCCAGGACTGCGTTCCCTGGCGTGCGGGCAGGATCCGCGGCACCTCCCAGCGACGGCCCCTCAAGCCTGGGAACCCCTGCCGCAGGCGGCGCTCCACATGGGCGCTGAACTGGACCAGGTTGCCCATGACCAGCTCTGGCTGGGGGAACACCTGGGTATTGAGCCGTTGCAGCACGAAGCAGGGGGATTCGCTTCCTTCCAGCCTGACCCGATAGGTGTCGTTCACCTGGCCATTGCCAAGCGGTTCGATCGCCGCGACAGGGGCGTCCAGCAGGAATTGGGCGGCAATCTCCGCCAACTGCAGACCCTCAGGCATCTTCGGGGATCAACACGGTGGTGTGCAGGCTGTCGGTGCCGAGGTTGTGGGTGATCACCCACACCTGCAGGTCTTTGGCGACGGTGTAGACGCTGCGTAGCCGCCCTTGCTGGTGGTAGGCGGCACGGACGTTGTCGCGGGCATCACGGGCATCCACTTCACCCCAGTCACCGCGCCGGTGGCGGGCCACCAGACGCTGCAGGGTTTCGGCGTCAACCCACTCCCGCACGACGGGCTCGACATCCACAGGGCCAATCACCAGACGTGCTGCCATCGTCTGAGCGTAAGCAATGCGATTGGCGCCTCTTAGCTTGGCTGCGGCATGATCCTGCCCCTTCAGATTTGAACTCCATGACGATCAGGCGGCGCGATCTGATGCTCGGCAGCCTGGCGGCGGGCTTTGCCCTGGCGGCCGGGCCCGTCGCCGCCAGCAGCTTGAACACCCCAACGGCGGGGCTGATCAGCGGCTTTGTCTCGATTCCGGTGGGCGATCGCACGATCCCTGCCTATCGCGCCATGCCTGGCTCTGGCCGGGGCTTCCCGGTGGTGCTGGTGGTCCAGGAGATCTTCGGGGTGCATGCCCACATCCAGGATGTCTGCCGGCGGTTGGCGCAGCAGGGCTACCTGGCGATTGCCCCCAGCCTGTTCGAGCGGCAAGGCGATGTGTCGGGCCTGCCTGATGTCGCCTCGATTCTGCCGGTCGTGTCGTTGGTGCCCGACGAGCAGGTGCTCGCCGACCTCGATGCCACGGTGGCCTGGGTGGGCGCCGATGCCAGGGCCAACGTCTCCAGGCTGGGGATCACGGGTTTCTGCTGGGGGGGACGCATCACCTGGCTCTATGCCGCCCACAATCCCCGGCTCAGGGCTGGCGTGGCCTGGTATGGCCGCCTGAGCACCCCGGCCACCACCCTGCAGCCGCTGGTGCCGCTGGCGCTGACAAGGCAATTGAAAGCGCCGGTTCTCAGCCTCTACGGCGGCAGCGACGACGGCATTCCGCTTGAGGCCATTGAAGCGATGCAGCAGGCGCTCAAGGCCGCAGGCAGCAGCAGCGTGATCGTGATCTACCCCGACGCGCCCCACGGCTTTCACGCCGATTACCGCCCCACCTATCGCCCCGAAGCGGCGGCCGATGGCTGGCAGCGTCTGCTGGAGTGGTTCAGATCCAACGGCGTCTGAACCGGGCCATAGGGTGGCCGGCACATCACCTTGATCAGGCAGCTCCGATGGCTGGCCCCAATTCGGCTTCCATTCGTGCAATGGAACGGGCCTCCAGGCGGCAACGAAGGGGTTCCCTGAAGCGAACACTTCTGGCCGCCTTGATCAGTGTGGTCCTGATGCTCTGGGGGATAGGGCCATCGTTGGCGGAACCAGAAGCCGGCAATGCGACGGCCGCCAAGCCCTGGTGCGCCAGCACGCCGGAGTGGATCACGCTTGGAGGAAAGCGTGTGGCCGAAGTTCGGGGGGCTCCAGGAACCCAGAACCCCAAAACACTGGCCGAGAACGCCTCAAAACGGCTGACCAACGTTGCTAATAACTTTAATATTGACCCGGACCAGATTAGTATTTATGAAAATCCGCCGTATACGATTATTGGCCTTAAACAAGGCGAAACCCTGGTGGAGGGAATGGCGATCGATGATCGGATCGCCGCCTGTTTCGGTCAACCACGCCAGGCCGTCGCAGCCGATTACCAAAAGAGCTTTCGCCGCGCCATTGTGCGCTACCGCCAGGACAACAATCTGGCCTCTTGGCTAAGGGGAACGGCCCTGGCCTTGCTTGTTCTCGGCATTTACATCTTTTGGCTGCGGTTTCAGCTTCGCCTTAATCGATCGCTGAAGTTCTGGCTGGCGTCCCAGAGGAATAAACAACTGCTGGGCCTGCGCCTTGCCGGCAATCAGGTTCTGGATCCAGGTCAGTCGAGCCAGGTGCTGCAGCTGGCGCGCAGGATTGTCCATTGGGGCCTGCTCTCGCTGATCAGCTATCTGCTGATTCCCCTGCTGCTTGGTTTTTTCCCGCCCACCCAGGCCGTTGCCGAAGGCCTGCGCGGTCAGATCCTCGGCTTCGTGGGTGGATTCATCGCCAACGTGCTCACGGCGATTCCCAACCTGCTCACCGTGGCTGTGATTCTGGTGATCACGGTGCTGGTGATCCAGGGCAGCAATTCCTGGTTTCGGGCCCTCGGACGGGGGAACTTGCGTGTGCCGGGCTTTTATCCGGAATGGGCTCTGCCCACTGCCAGGCTCTTGGGCATTTTCATTACCCTGGTGGGAATCGCTGTGGCCTTTCCCTACCTGCCGGGCTCCGACAGCCGAGCCTTCCAGGGGGCCGGCCTGCTGCTGGGTGTGCTGGCCGCTCTTGGCTCCAGTGCCGTGGCCACCAACATCATCAGCGGCCTGATGTTGATCTATACCCGCGCCTTCCGCGAAGGCGACCGTGTGGAAATCAATGGGGTGGTGGGAGTCGTTCAGGAACGAGCCCTGCTGGTGACCCGCCTGCAGACGCCCCGCAATGAGCTGGTCAGCATCCCGAATGCCACGGTGATCGGCGCTTCGATCGTGAACTTCAGCTTCTCGAGACGGGAGATCCAGCAGCCGGTGGCGCTGGCCACCACGATCACGATCGGCTACGACGTGGCCTGGCGCCAGGTGCAGGCGCTGATGCTGGCAGCCGCCCACAGCGTCGATGGGATCAGCAAGGAGGTGAAGCCCTACGTGCTGCAAACATCCCTGAATGATTTTCACATCAGCTATGAGCTAACCGTGTTCATCAGCGAACCGGGAAGCTATCGCGAGAATCTTTCTGGCCTGCTCGGCGCCCTACAAGATCAATTCGCTGCCGCTGACCTGGAGATTCTCTCGCCCGGTTATCACGCCATTCGCAACGGCAATGCCAGCACGGTGCCGAAGGCGCCGAAGGATGGCGCCGCCATCAGCTAACCGGACCCTCAAGGTCGCAGTGGCGGCCCATCCCAGAAATCAGAACATTGATCTATCTCGAATATTGATCGACCTCTGAACGCACGAAGATCTCTGTGCGGCCGTGGCGGCGAAACCCCATCGCGGCGTAAAGCCCTTCAGCGTTGTCTCCGGCCTGCAACAGGGTGAGGCGTGCGCCGCGGGCTGCACCGGCGGCGATTGCTGCTGCAGTGACGGCCCGAGCCAATCCACACCGCCGCCAAGCCGGCAGGGTTCCCACCCAGAAAATCGCGCCCACTGATCCGACCACCACCGAGGTGGCCACCGCCAACAGCTCTCCGCCGTGGAGAACGCCATAGGTGAGTGGGGAACCGGCCGTGCCGGATCCGAGCAGGGCTGCGGCGGCGCGTGCTCCAAAGGCCTGAGGTGCGCCGGTGCTGACGGAAGCACAGACGGCGTAGGCCTGCCGGAACGACGGGCCGAGCGGCAGCAACTCCGCCCCAGGCAAGGCCGCCGCCAGCCGTTGACCAGGGTTGGGCGTCGTCGCCAGTAACGCGGCCGTCGGTGCCGCCATCAGGGCCGCAGCGGCAACGGGTCGGTAGCCAAGAGCCAGCAGGTGCTGGCCTTGCTCAAGAGGTTGCTGATCAGGCCAACACAGCCAACTGCAGGGCACTCCCCGAGCATGGAAGTGACCGGCGATCTCAGCCAGACTGGCGTAGTTCCAGTCTGGCCCAGCGCTGAGAACCGTGTTGGCGCAGGGATGGGGGATCCCACTGGCGAACCAGCCCGCCTCGCCCTGCTGAAACCAGGAACCATCCGACTCGCCCAGACAAGCGAAGCCATGGCCCATCAACTGCCTGGAGAGCTCAACGAGGGTCATTGGCGAAGGCGGCCGGACTGCCAACTCAACATTCACCCGCCTGGGACGGCGTTGCGCGAGAGTGAGTCACTGCTACCGGAAGCATGGCGCGATTGATGCTGGTCTTGAAGCCCAGCGACCAGACCAGCGGTGACACACTGATCCCCCGCCTGCTACCGGCCCTGGCCTTGCTCGGCACGGAGATCGACAACCAGGGGTCCCACCACCTCAGCGGCGTGGTGAGGGTTCCGCCCCAGGGTTTGGTCATTCAATTGTTCGCCGATGTGCAACCCCAGGCTGATGGCCCCGAACTCGATGTGGTGCTGATGAGCGGCGAGGCCATGACCAAGGGAGCACCCCAAACCCTCCAGGCCCTCGCCAACTTGATCGAGCTGCTGCCGGAGCACGCCGCCGAGCTGGAGCTGACGTTCCGCTCAGACCGGGACGGCCCCCTGCCGCGCCGGGAGCGCACACCCATCCCGGTACGGGGTTGAGACCTGGATCCTTGCTGGAACGCGTGGAGCTCGTGATCGCCAGCGGCAATCCCCACAAGATCGCCGAGATCGCGGCGATGCTTGAGGTGGTCGATCAGCTGAAGCTGCTGTCCCAGCCCGATGGTCTCGACATCGAAGAAACTGGAATCACGTATGCAGAGAATGCCCGCCTGAAGGCCGAAACCGTGGCCAAGATCACTGGCCGCTGGACACTCGCCGATGACTCCGGCCTCTCGGTGGATGCCCTCGGCGGCGCCCCGGGCGTGTATTCGGCCCGTTACGCCGGGAGTGATCCTGAGCGGATCAGCAGGCTGCTTGCTGAACTGGAGGGCAACCCCTACCGCAGTGCCGCGTTCCATTCCGCCTTGGCCCTGGCAGACCCGACCGGAGAGATCGTGCTCGAAAGCGAGGGAGTCTGCCGGGGAGAGGTTCTGGTGGAGCCCGTCGAGGCCGCACGCAGCTATGGCTACAACTCGGTGTTCTACGTGCGAGAAGCCGGCTGCACCTATGCCGAGATGAGCGACCATCAATTGAGCAAGCTGGGCAGCAGGGCCAAGGCGGCCCGGTTGCTCGCACCAGCTCTCCGGGAGCTGCTTGGGATCAAGACGGCCTTCAGCGGTTGATGATCTCGATGGCCCTTAAGGCTGCTGCTGCCGCCTCGTCGACATCCCCTTCACGGCCCGCCAGCGTCAGTCGTCCGTAGGCGCCAACGGCCTTGACATCCACCACAGTGATATTCGACGACTTCTCCGCTTCGTTAGCGGCGATCAACACATAACCGGCCGGTTCTGTTTCAAGAATGAACATGCTCATCCCTGACTGAATCATCGAACCGCGCCGGTTCTGGCGGTTGATCAACACGGCGTGATCAGGCGTGATGGCGCGGATGATTTCTGACCAGGTGACTTCGCATTGGCTGCGGTGCTCAAAGGTGGTTCCCATCGCATCGAGAACCGATTCCCCCGAGAGCAACACACTGCTCTGATCGCGGTGATACAGGGCCAGGGAGCCGAAGGCTCGCTCCACCACCTTTTGACCGAGCCGCACGGTGCTGGCCTTGAGGGCGATGTCGGTCAAGCGGTGCACCGCCATCCCCGGGGCGACCTCCAGCCAAAGACAAGCGTCGCCAGGAATCGGCAAAAAGCCCTGGGAGACAGTGCCCATGTAGGCCGCCAACTGGGGCTGCAGGGAATCCAGGAAGACGTAGGCGCGCAACTCAATGGCTGGCCCCCGCTGAATCCGGGCGCTACGGCTGCCGGTCAGCGGCGTGGAGCCGAATCTTGGGTTGGCGTTCGGCTGGCGTGGATCAATCGGCTGGCGTGGATCAGTCGGCAAGCGAGGATTAAGTGGGTTAATCCTTGGCGAGCGGGGCATCAAACCAGACCTGAAGGAGGGGAGTGTCTTGCCTGCATAGAACAGGTCAATTCCCCAGCGGGACTGGGTTTTCGAGGAATTGAGTCGATCCTACCGTTTGGCTTGCATGGCCCCGTTGTGGCTGCCCAGGCGAGACCACCAAGAGTGCACCATTCGCGCTCATGACCCTTGCGATCCCAGGCAGACCCGATAAGTTCCAGCTCAGGGTCGACGCAACAAAAGCCGTGGTCTCCAAACGCAGTACACCGACAACCGCCGCTGACGCTGTAGCGGCATACAGTGGGGAGCAATCATTTTCTGATTGGATCACCGAAGCGATCGATCAGGGCGTGAAACCGGAGCAGGCCCTGGCCGTTGTGGGTCTGGGCCTGATGCGCGGGATGGGGGGCTCAGGCCTTGCTGAACCCGTTCTCGATGCAGATTTCAGTACGCATGAGGCTCCCCTGTCCGTTCAGGCGATCAAAGCCCGGCTTGAGTCCATTGCCTTGGCGATCGAAACGGGTGCTCCGCTGACCACCCAGGAGGTCACGGTACTGATCGGCGCCAGGCCCGGCAGCGCCAAAGTTCGCCGCGCCGGCGTCGTGGCCGAGCGAATCAGTCGCAATGTCTGGCAACTTCGGCACTCGCGCAACCAGGAGCGCGAAGCGGCGAGCACAGGCTTCAGTGAAGGATTTCGTCGTCGCCTCTGAGTTTTTGTCTGAACGGGCACGCCAGTCTCCGGTCTGATCTGTTGCGTTTGGTGCTGGCTACGGCTGGTCAGCTCTGATCATGGCTATCAAGGAGTCACCGGCGCGCCCTCCACCCCGCCGGCCAAGAGAACGGTCCGGGGCCTTGATGGTCACAACCACTCTCCGGGAAAGCCCCCGCCAGCCGCTCGGGGGCTTTTCTGTGTCCAGCCATGGCTGTTCAACGCGCACCGACACGCTTCCTCCCGCCCCTTGCCTCCATGGCCACCACCACGCAGTTCCATCTCTCTTTTCCGGTGACCGACCTCGACGCCACAGAGCGCTGGTATGTGGATGGACTCGGTTGTCAGCGCGGCCGGCGCAGCCACGAAGCTCTGGTGCTGGGCCTTGGCGGTCACCAGTTGGTGGCCCACCTCGAACCGGCCGCGCTGGCAACCCAGCGCGGCGTTTATCCCAGGCATTTTGGCTTGGTGCTGGCTGAGCCCGAGGAGCTGGCCAACCTGGAGGAACGGGCCAGGGCGCAGGGCCTGCACTTCGGAGCCCAGCCACGGCTGCGTTACCCAGGCTCACCCCTGGAACATCGCAGCTTTTTTCTGATCGACCCTTCCGGCAACTGGTTGGAGTTCAAGCATTACCGCCACCGAGAGGCGATCCTTGGCGCCAGCAATTTCCAGCTGGTGGGTGAAAAAACCGATCCTACCGCAACCGACTGAGCCCGCAGATGGCTGAAACGCAGATCGCTGAAACGCAGATGCAACGGCTGATCGACCGGTTGGGGTTGATGCCCCACCCGGAGGGGGGCTTCTACCGGGAACGGCACCGCTCCAGCCTCAGCGTGCGGCGCGCCGACGGCAGCGAACGTGCGGCCTTCACCGTGATCGACTTCCTGCTGCCAGCCGGTGTAACCAGCCGCTGGCATCGCCTGATTGGGGCGGAGGAAAGCTGGCACCACGCCGGTGGCGCAGCACTGATTCTCTGGCGTGGTGAGGCGAAACTGAAGACTCCATCCACAAGCGAAGCCTTAGCCCTGCGGCTTGGTCCTTTGGACTTGGACCACCCGGATCAATATCCAGTGCAGATCATCGAACCAGGTTGCTGGCAAGCGGCCCGCAGCCTGGGGGACTGGAGCCTGGTGAACTGCTGCGTCGCGCCAGGCTTTGAGTTCACTGACTTCGTATGCCCTGAAGTTCAGAAACGATCCACGTTGTAGATCGCCATCCGCGCAAAACCCACCTGCTGGCCGACCGGATTGGGGCCAGCGGGAAATGCCCGCACCGCGAACTGATAGATCCCCGCAAAGGAGGGATTGTTGAACGGCCTCAGAACCACCGTAACGGTCTGTCCCGGGGAAGGCGGGTTAGGGAAAAGGATGCTGAACTCTCGCCGTTTTTCGTCAAAGCTGGCCTCCACCGCAATGGCAGCCTGTTTACGGCGAGGTTCACCGAGGAAAGCCCGACTCTGGTTCACAGCAAAGGGAAACGTCCAGTCTGATCCTGTGGTCTGCTGAATTTCAACCCGCCCCAGCCCAGCGCCAGCCTGCTCCGGCATCACGATGGTGAAGTAATACTCCGCTCCGTTAGCCATCACGGTGGTGTAGTAATTACGAAACGTCAGGCTCCAGGGCGGAGTCTGGAAATAGGTCATGCCGCGCAGCTCAACGGCCCGCAGCGGCAGCATCAACGAGAGAGCCGCAAGTCCGGCTATCGCCAAGACCCTGGCCTTGGCGATAGCCCGAGCCCGCAGCCTTGGGGACACTGGCTTGAGTTGCAGGGGAGAACGTGTCATCGGAAATCGGCGCGAGCAGCACCGAAGGGCGAATCTGACTTTGATTGAGGCTGTCACCCAGCCGGTGAAGCAGTCGCGAGATCAGTTAAGCGCTTAAAGGCAAGCGGGTCCTGATCACGGCGGTGACGGCTGGGCAGGGGAACCGCGGCAGGGGCTGCGGAATCATGAACACGCGGATCGCTGGCAGCCGTCTGCGTCAGGGCTTGGCGCAGGGCCCGGGCCGCATGCAGGGACATATCTCGGGGAACGCTGATCCGATCGCGCAGGTAGAGCAGTGCAGCCGCCGATCCAGGTGGAGAAGAACAGTGATGGCCCGTGATCATTGTCGAGAGGGCAGAGCGCAGGGCCAGCTCAAAGGGCTCTCCAGCCCAGGGGTTCACGCTCAAAATGGCCTGCCTGTGGCGCAACACGCGCGCCAGAGCTTCGGCCGGCGCATCATCCGAGGCAGGTTGGGATGTCTCAGGATCGTCGGGCATGGCCAAGGGCCAGGGACCTTGGTCGACCCGTTGGCTGCAGGCCTGCTGCGCCGCGCCGCCGCTGGGATAACAGCCGCCCATCTGTGGGGGCAGATCGTGGGCATGGGTATGAAAATCGCTCTGGGTTCCACGATAAGTGGGGCGCTCCTCCATCGCCTCGAACCAAGAGGCGATGGAGGCGTGGCGTTGCCTGAGGGAATAGCCCTTGTAGTAGTAGAGGCTCGCGTTCATCCGCTCGATGTAGGGCGTGAAGATCAGATCGGCCGTGCCAAATCGCTCCAGGAAAAAGGGGCCTGGTGTGGCTTGCAGCACCTCGTCCACCTGCTCGGCGATCCGATCGAACTGCCGCTCGGCAACAGCTTCGTCCCGTTGTTGCCAGTGCGAGACACACAGCCATTGGCACCAGGCCCGGAACAGGGTGCGCTCCAAACGGCGCAAAACAGCCACAGCAGGGGATTTCATCCGATCGCCTAGGGGCCCGAACGTCGCTTCAAGAGCCAGAAGGATGTCATCGCTTTCGGTGATCAGACGGCCATCAAGGGCAAGGGCCGGCAACATGCCGGATGGCACCAATTGTTTGAACCAGCTTTCCTTTTCGCCATAGCAGAACATCGTCACCTTGCCGATGCGGTAGGGAATCCGCATCTCCTCCAACCAAAGCCAGACCTTCTGGCAATAGGGGCACCAGGCGTGGTGATCGCGGTAAAGGACAACCCGCACATCAGCTTCGCTCTGTCCAAACAGACGCAGGCGGGCCTGGGCATTGGTGGGTCCGTTGATCCGGTCCGCTTCAGCCAGCGCCAGGCCCTGCAGCTCTTGCCAACTCAAAGCGGACATGGAGCCTACAGAAACGTCGTCGGACAGGCCTGTGGGCACTTCTGTTGGCACTGCGTTGGATACCGGTTCGGACACGCTGTCAGGAGCCAGGGGATTCCAAACTAGGCAAAGTCCAGGGATGGCAAACAGGGGTCACCATGGGCGAGCAACAGCTCCAGCTCGCGGGCTGTAACGGTAGATACCTAGCTTGGAGGTTCAGTTCAGTCATCTGAATGTTCGACGCTTTCACCAAGGTGATCGCCCAGGCTGATGCCCGCGGCGAATTCCTCAGCTCTGCCCAGATCGATGCCCTCGGGGCAATCGTTTCCGACAGCAACAAGCGGATGGATGCGGTCAACCGCATCACCTCCAACGCTTCCGCTCTCGTCACCAACGCCGCTCGCGAGCTCTTCGCCCAGCAGCCTGCTCTGATCGCTCCCGGTGGCAACGCCTACACCCACCGACGCATGGCCGCCTGCCTGCGTGACATGGAGATCATCCTCCGCTACGTCACCTACGCCGTCTTCACCGGCGACGCTTCCGTACTGGAAGACCGCTGCCTCAACGGCCTGCGCGAAACCTATCTCGCCCTCGGCGTCCCCGGCGCTTCAGTTGCTGAAGGTGTCCGCAAAATGAAGGACGCTGCCCTCGGCCTCGTCAACGACCGCAACGGCATCACACCCGGTGACTGCACCGCACTCGCTTCTGAAATCGGCACCTACTTCGATCGCGCTGCCGCTGCTGTCGGCTGAGCGCAGTCTGGATCGCGCTAACCGCTCCGTAAGGGGCGGTCTTTTTTTATTCCCACAGAACGATTGGCCTCGCTGGCTGAGAACGACTGCAAAAGCGGACATCGTGGAATCCCCGAATCGCTTAGGAAAGGCCTGCAGCCGCTTCCAGCCTTCGCCGGCGGCGCAGAAGCGGGCACCAGACTTTTCACAGTCATCATGGGCTCTACATTTCAGCAGACCAGCAAAGCGCCCGCGAAGGGGGCAAGTGACCCACTACCACACAGGATGAGATGAATAAAAGCACGCTGAGAAGTGCCTTTAGACGCTGAATCGCTCCTCATAAATTGAGGAGCGATTCAGTAGATCGGATCAGAGCGGGGACCTGCTAATTGTAAATAAAATCTTTGAACATCCTCTTGATCATGGAAATACGTGGGAAAATAGATAAATAGCCTGGTAGTTTCAAAACTACAGAAATGAGCAGGCTGCGGATCCGTGCAGATGCAGCCATTTTTTAACCTGCCCGACCATCAGTCAGCCAAGGAAGGTGCATTGCGGAAACATCTCGACAGCAAGATGGTGATGCGCTGGTTGCCCCTCTATGAGCTCTGTCTCTATTCGGGAAGTTGCAACCGGGCGGCAGGGTCATCCTGCTACTCGCAGGCCACCTTGAATCGGGCCCACCGCTCCGTTGTTCAGCTGCTCGAAGAAGCCGAAAGCAAACAGCTTGCGAACCTCCTGGCAACCCTTCGCACAACAGCCCAGCAACTCCGTACCGCCGAGGACGGCTGCCGCCTCGAAGTCGATGATTTCATTCCATCGTTGTTGGTTGGCCATGGTCTCCAAGTCGAGAGCTGGGTCAGGAAAACAGCGGACCTCTCCGCCAGTCTGGTCCTGATCGGAGATGGAATTTGTGATGCCTTCGTTGGATCGCTCTATGAACTTGGAATGGAGGACAACAAGAAACTGCTTGAGTTCCAGGGCAAGCGATATGTGGCCCAAGCGCTGACTCGTGTTCCGCTCTGGGGTGTCGGTCCGGTGGATGTCCCTTTCAACGAAGCAGCGGAGACCAAGATTCTCTCTCTGGAGGGTGGCCTCAGCCATCCCCGCCTGCTGCGTCACCTTGAGAGCCTCGGCTATCGAATCCAGACCACCTCGGCACGTCGGAAGGAACGGCAATATCAGCCCATGGCCCACCTGGTTCACCATCTCAGGCTGCCCCTGCAACCACTGTCCGGGCAGTTCTGTGTGATTGAGCCCAAACCGATCGATCACGATGTGATTGGCCTCGTCTACAGCGCGAGCTATGCCGAAGAACAACCCTATTTTCATTCCTTGATGGAGCAACTCGCCAACCAGTTACGCCAAACACTGGCTGAACAATCTCGTGCAGCCGACATGATCATGAAGCTCAACGGCGGCTGAAGATCCTGCTGGGTTGTGTCGTTCTGCTCCATTCTTCCCCAACCAACCGCTTGGCCTTTCGGCTGGACGAGCCGAATCGCAGATGATCCGTCTTATCCTCCAGACGAGCAGACAGAGTGTGAAGATGCCTAAGGCAACATTCCGTTCAATGCTAAAGGTATCCACCAAATTGGAAACCAATCTTAAGAAGCCAGGCCGGCCTGAAAACTGCTCAGTTTTTGACTAGAGTCAGGCAAAGCAAAGGGAGCACTTGCCATGTTCTTTCTCGCCATGATTGCTAATGCCAAGGTTCTTTCACTGCCATGAAACCCGATCTTTTGCTGGTTGAGCAGGAAGACCGGCGGCGCAATCAAACGATCCAATTCTTAGAAGAAGGCGGCTGGAATGTGCTGCACACCGACAACATGCTGAACGCCCATCCAATGGCGCTTAGCTTCAAGCCGAGTGTGATCATTATCAGCGACACCAATCCGGATCGAAAAGGCTTAAAAGCCTGTCAGGATATTCGCGCCGATTGCCGTACCGAAACGATTCCCATCCTGATCCTCTCAGACCTCAGCGGGGTGGCAGACAAGCTTCAAGGCTTCCGAGCTGGTGCAGACGATTATATCGCCATACCTTGTGATTTTGAAGAGTTATTTGTCAGGACCAAGGCTCTTTTATTGAATCGACACTTGATCAACACAATGCCATCGACCACCCCATGGGAAGGCCAGCTTCTGGATGTGTAAGCGATTGCCGCTGACGTTGCCTGAACCCAAGCCCAAGCCAGGGTCCCTGACAAAGGCCATCACCAGGCCAAGCGCCTTCCCCTTGCGCAACCTCTCGCAGGGGTGTGCCGACATGGCCTGCATCATCGGTTACATCGATCTGTTCACTCAGTGCCAAACAAGAGCATGCACTTCGCTTGAATAGTGCCAGACCACAACCGCTACAGGATGGCCCCTCTCCGCTTCCTTTTTGAATCCCGGATTTCAGGCAGGATCAGCCTGCCGACCCGCCGCCTCAAGAAGAAAGGGTGCAAGCAGAAGAAATGCTCGAACTGGAAAGGTGGGCAGTGCCGCTGCGGGCGCGACTGATCAGCTTTTTTGATCTCTCGAATGCCTCAGTTGAACTGCCTGATTTGAGCCACCAGACCTGGGTGGGGCTGGAGTCTTTCAAGACCCTCAGCTGCTGTTGGCTCGTCGCGGTTGGTCTTGGTTGAGGCCATTCGCACGGTTTCTGGCACAGAGCGCTTGATATCAAACAATCGAGGCCAAAACCTCAAGCTGTTGGCGGCGCGTGGCTGTCAATAACTTCTCGGCTTGACCCATGAATTTGAAGACCTTTTTGTCCATCACCTCGTAGTAAACAAGGCTGCCAGCCGGACGGCGGGCAACCACCCCGGCAATGTTGAGCAACTTGAGGTGCTTCGAAACCAACGCTTGGCTGAGACCCGTTGCCTCCACCACAGCGGTGACATTGAGAGGCCCAGACCGCAGGGCTTCAAGCACAGCCAGGCGATTCGGTTCAGAAAAAACCTTGAAGTAGTCCGCGAGAGCTTCCATAGGAAAAAACCCTAGCGCGGAATCAACAAACATGATGGTTCGTCAACGCGTTTTCAGGGTTACGAACTATAGCGATAGCGTTGTTTGAAAAGCAAACAGTACATCGACCCGCAGTCAAGGCCATGGCCACGGAGGATTTAAGAACAAGGTGACGCAGCGTCGGATCGCATGGTCACAGGGGAGACTCAGCCGATGACAGCAGCAGAGGTCAAAGCGATGAAACGGCTGGATGGGTTTGCTCAAAGTGGACGGAACGAACCGGAGTGCCGCGTTGGATTTTCGGCTCCAAAGCAGCTATCAGCCGCTGCGTCGAAGAAAAAAGGACCAGATCATCACGACGGGCTGTGGGAGGTGGCAGCGGACGCTTGGCTGGGGGTTCCTTCAGCAAGCCCAGTCCTACGACCAAGATGTTGACGCCAATCATCACGAAGGCAGCGGCACCAACACCCGCCAGGATTCTGAAACCCAGGGGCAGGCCCCTGGGCGCCGGCAAGTCGTCATCGTCGGCAGAGTTTTGATGCGACTGGTGTGTGCCGTTCACGCCTTGCCCTGGCCCTTGGTCTGTCGATGATGACAGGGACAATCAAGTCAAGGCTTGTGAAGGCTGAGCAACTCGGCGCCATAGGCCTCACTGAAGCTGGCCTGCATCTGCCAGAGCTCCAACAAAGACTTCGAGATCCTGCGCAGATCTTCAATGTCCGTGCAGGCGTCGATCGCCCGGCCTTGGGCCTCGACGGCGAACTGACGGCTGAGGGGGAGGGTTTCAGTCATGGGCCTCAGGGATTACTTCGAAATGATACGAAGTCTTGACGGCAACCGCCAGCAGGTTATCCGTACCAGAGCAATGAAAACTTATGGGTGCGATGGTTGCCGGGTTGTCAGGCCGGCATCAGCTCCGCAATCCTGAGTTGATGGAGGGGAACGGAGAACGGAGGTGATCCTTGCCGGGAGAGCGGCCAGCGGCGCAGCCAGCAACGATCGGCATCAGCATCGAGGCTCAGAACTTGGTAGATGGTGTCGCCCTTGCTGGCCAAACGGACAAAGGCTCCTTGCTCAACGGGACCAGCGAGGTGTTCAAGCGTCATGGGGAAGCTCTACAACGAAGACAGGCAGGAATGGAAAGGCTCGACAACAGGCGGACCTGGAGCCGACGCACTTAACGTAACGTTCTAAGTAGGAGTATTGACAAGCATTCACAAGTCAGTCATCTCTTTGCTGAGACCCTGACCAAGCCGGATCAGGCGACTGACGCAGCCCGGTTTGCTTGGGACAGGGTTCTGGCTTGGCCGAGGGAATCGCTCACTGCGGTCAGAATGATGTCCCGCAATGCCAGATCGATTTCCGTGTCAGCTTGAAGCCCACTGTTCTCGAAGCGATCGCGACCGGCAACCCGCCGTACAGGAGGTCGCAGCAGGAGCTTGCCGCCTTCATGGCCCGCATCGAAGGATTGCCCGCAGGACTTGAGGAACGCATCGCCTCCACCTTTCGGCGATCGGGCATCGAGCACCGCTACAGCTGCCTGGAGGATTTTGGCCAGGAGGAGGCGGATCATTTCAACTTTTTTCCAAACAACTGGCAGCTCTCGCCCCTACCGAGCACCGCGAAGCGCAACGGTCTGTACAGCCGCCTGGCGCTGCCTCTGGCCGAAACGGTGGCCCGTGACGCACTGGCGCAGGCGGGCTGCAGCGCCGAGCAGATCACGCACCTGATTGTGGTGAGTTGCACCGGATTCTTCGCTCCAGGCCTCGATATCCAGCTGATACAACGGCTGGGGATTCCGCCCAGCGCAGAGCGCAGCCTGATCGGTTTCATGGGCTGCAATGCGGCCTTCAACGGCCTGAAGCTGGCCGATGCGATCTGCCGCGCCTCCCCGGCAAGCACCCGGGTGCTGATGGTCTGCGTGGAGCTCTGCACCCTGCATATGCAGCGTCCCGACAATGTGGAGAACGTGATCGTCAACGCACTCTTCGGGGATGGGGCGGCCGCTGCCGTTCTCTCTTGCCGGGATCCCAAACGGGGTCAGCTGACCTATCGGGACAGCGCCTGCACGATCGCCGAGCACTCGCTTGAGGCGATGACCTGGGAGATCGGCGACACAGGCTTCCTGATGAAGTTGGCGGCCAGCGTTCCCCAGCGCATCCAGCACGCCCTTCCCGGTTTTCTTAAGCCATGGTTGCAGCGCCATGGGCTCGATGCTTCTGGCATCGACCTCTGGGCTGTCCATCCCGGCGGCCGCCAGATCCTCGATCTGGTGCAACAAGGCCAAGCCCTGCCGACGCAAGCCCTCGCAGCCTCCTACGGGGTGCTGCGCGATTTCGGCAACATGAGCTCACCGACGATCCTGTTCATCTTGAAACATTGGATGGCGTTGCCGCCCCAAAACCCTGCGGCTGTGCCTCACCAGGGGGTTGCCCTGGGGTTCGGGCCTGGCCTCTCGATCGAAGCTGCCCTGTTTCAACACTATGACTCCGAAAGCCGATGACCTCCCCGCCGCCCCTGTTCCCCTCGTTCAAGGTCCGCACCGACCAGGACGAGCTGATGGATGATTTTTCGATCACCGATCAGCGGCTCACCAGTGCGCTCGATCAACTTCGCGTCGTCAATCAGACCCTGGGTGGCTACAGCGCCCCGATGAAGATCCTCAGACCCTTGCTGTTGCAGGCAACAGATCAACCGCTGCGGATCCTCGATCTCGGCACGGGGATCGCCGATTTTCCTGAATATCTCGTGCGTTGGGTCGCTCGGCATGCGCCCGGACGCACCCTCGCGATCGTTGCGGTCGATGCCAATCCGGTCACCGTGGAGTACGCCCGCCAGGCGCTCTCCAGGCGGCTGCCCCCCGATCTGCAGCCCTCCATCAGAGTGGACGTGGCCGATGCCCTGGCGCTGCCTTACCCCGAGCAGTCCTTCGATGTGGTGATCGCTTCGATGTTTCTGCACCACTTCGCCCATGCCAAGGCGGTACAGGTGATGGAGAGCATGGGGCGGCTGGCGCGCCGCGGAATCCTGATCAACGATCTGCAGCGCCACCCCCTGGCCTACGCCGGCATCTATGGGCTCACGCGCCTGCTGCAGGCTTCGGAGATGATGCAGAACGACGGCCCCATCTCAGTTCTGCGGGGTTTCGAGGCCAGGGAACTCCAAGCGATCGCCACAGAAGCCGGGCTCGAGCACGTTTCGATTCAATGGTGCTGGGCTTTTCGCTGGCTACTGAGCACCATCCGCTGAACCGGCGCCCCTATGACCCTCCACGACGCGATCATCATCGGGGCTGGCCTGGCTGGTTCAAGCATGGCCATCCAGCTGGCTGAACGGGGCCACTCGGTGCTGCTGCTGGAGCAACAGCATTTCCCGCTGCACAAACTCTGCGGCGAATTCCTCTCTGTTGAGGTCACCGAGATCTTCGGGCGCCTTGGCATCCTCGACGCGGTGCGCACGGCCGGCGCGGTGCCGATTCAGAAGGCCAGCCTCAGCACCAGCACGGGGGAGTCATTCGACGGCCAGCTGCCCGGCACGGCGCTGGGGCTGAGCCGCTACGCCCTCGATAAAATCCTCTGGGACCGCGCCTCTGAAGCCGGAGCCCGCTGCCTTGATCGCACGCCCGTCACCGCGGTCAGGGGCAGCTTGGACGACGGCTTCGTGGTGAGCACAGCCGATCGTCAGTACCGCTCAAAGCTGGTGTTCGGAGCCTATGGCAAGCGCTCCCGGCTGGACGGACAACTGGGGCGTGCCTTTGCCGCCAAGCCCAGTCCGTTCGTGGCCGGCAAGGCCCACTACCGAGGCCATCACAACGTCAAGGCGGTGGAGCTGCACGCCTTCCCGGGGGGGTATTGCGGTCTCTCAGCGATTGAATCAGGCCTGATCAACGTCTGCTGGATCGGCCACGCCGGCCTGATGCAGGCAGCGGCAGGACCGGCCAGATCGAGCCGAGGGGAGCTGTCCTCGCTGGCGGTACTCCGCCGCAATCATTTCCTGGCCAGCCGCCTGCAGGGGATGGACCGCGTCGGTGGATCGTCGCGATCCTTGAGCCGGATCAGCTTTGCCTTGAAGGGTCACTTCGACCGGGATGTCTGGATGATCGGCGATACCGCCGGCATGATTGCGCCGCTCTGCGGTGACGGCATGGCCATGGCCCTCGGCTCCGCTGACCTGGCCGCCCCGATCGCCAAGGCCTTTCTAAGCAACTCCCTGGACTCCAACGTGCTGCGCAGGCGCTACCGCAGCGATTGGAACCGGGTGTTCCTGCGGCGACTGCAGCTGGGCCGTTGCCTGCACCAAGGGTTCCTGCATCCCTCCATCGCCCGGCTAGCGGTGGGGCTGTGCAACCGCCAACCGGCGCTCGGCAACGCCCTGATCCGCGCCACCCGGGGGTCGGTGCAGGCCTGGGCGCTTTGATCGGACCGTGATGTTTAGATTTAGCGACTCGGCCCTGCCCCCGAAGGCCTGCCTTCAGGCTTTTGGTTGGATGCTGCGTGGGCTGAAGGAGACCTACGGCTGGCCAGGACTGACGGGACTCGAACCCGTCGCCTTGATCCAATTGTTGGAACGCTCCGCCAAAGACCGCAGCGAGGCTGAGCTGGTTGACCGTGTCGATCCGCTGATTCGAGCCGGCTGGATGGATCTGCTCGCTGCGCCGCGATCGGAGCGAGCGGCCCTCGCGGCAGCTGTGGCTGGCCGGATCGGCGTAACAGCAAGTGCCTTGACCCCGCTGGCCGATGCCTGCAGGCGCAGTCTCGCCCTGGGCTTCGGGGAACGGCGAGCGGCCACGGCGCCAGCTCGCCAAGGCCAGCAGGGCTGGATCGGCTTTGCGATCGCAACGATCCTGGTCGCCGCCGCAGGCTTTGTGCTCGCCGTTGAGGCAGGCCGTGGCCGCCTTGAGGTGGTGGGCCTGCGGGAGCGCAATCAGAGTCAGCAGGAAGAAATCGAAAAGTTGGAGGAAGCCCTCGCCCAGGCCCGCAACTCCCTGCAGCAGCTCGAATCATCAGCCGCGGCAGCGGTCCCGGCCAGTCCGCCGTCCCGCCTGCCGGAAGCCCCCCCCGATCCCTGGCCGATGGACAGTCAAGGCAGCACGACGTTCAGCAGCACGGAGCGCTGGAGTGGCTGCGAGACACTCCCAGCAGGGCCGGATCTGCCCCGCCCTGGTGACGTGTGGTGGCCCGTCATCGGCGGACCTGAAACACTCGAGGCGGTGCGCCGCCATTGCCGCTCGGAGGCGTCGACAACCTCCGACGGACGGACCGAAGTGGCCCGTTTCCCCGATCTTGAAGGTGCCGAACGGTTTGCCAGCAGGATCACGGCTGACCCCACGCACGGGTTCATCTTTCGGGTCGGAGAACCTACGCTGTTTTGATGGCTGTTTCAACCATCCCCGCCACGGCTGAACGGGGGGAGACCTATCCCGGCCTGCTTGAACTACCGGCACGGCGCTGGATCGAATCCTCCTCCCTGCTATCGATCGTGATCGGCGTCACGCTCACCCTGGTGGTTGTGATGCTGCTCTTTCCCTATCGCGGCAGTGTGCTCGGATCCTTCCTGCTGGATCGGGGCCTCACCCAGCCGCTCTGCTTGGCTATCGCCTTCACGGTGGTGGATTATTGCGGCCGTCGCCTGCTGGCCAGCCGCCGCGAACGTCGCCACGTCGGCAGAGACTGGATGCCTCGCGGCCTTGTTGATCTGAGGCCGTTGGATTCCGATGTCCAGACCATGCTTGTGCTGTTGTCCCAACGCCGCACGGTGATCTCGAATCGTCTCTGTCGTCTGCTGCGTTGTTTTCAGGATTCGCGCTCCAGGCAGGTCACCCGCGAGCTGCACCAAGACGACATCGCCCTGACCCAATCTGAGATCGAAGACAGCTATCTGGTGACGCGCACGATGATCTGGGTGCTGCCGATGCTGGGTTTTCTCGGCACGGTGCTGGGCATCTCCACCTCGATCGGCGGCTTCACAGGCCTGCTGGCCAATATCGATGATCTCGAAACCGTGAAGGCCAGCCTGACGGCGGTGACCGGGGGCCTCTCCACCGCCTTTGACACCACCCTGCTCGGCATTGTCACGGCGGTGCTCTGCATGGTGCTGATGAGCATCGCCGAGCGGGGAGAGCACCAGCTGGCCGGCGATATCGAGGCCTCCATCAACGACGGCTTTTTCCCCAGGCTCAGCGGCGATGCGACGAACCCGCCGGCGTAGCCGCCAGTCGGTGGAGTTGATCGGCTTCCTCGACATCCTCAGCGCCGTGATGGTGATCATCCTGATCGTGATTTCAGTGCTGGCGCTCTCCCTGGGATCGGGATCGCCGCAGCAAGCCCAGAGCCAGCCAAAGCCCGCCACACCTGAGCCAGTCGAGCCCACACCAGTGGCCCTGGTGGAGTTGGTCACGGCCGGAGGCACGCCGGTGCGCACCCCCACCAGCTTCCTGCTCTGCCGAGCCGGACAAGTCGAGCGGCACGATCCTGTCAGTGGCGAAATCACCGATCGCTGGGATCTGGACCTGGTCAGCCCAACAACGATTGCCGAAGAGATCAAGACGGCCAACATCTACCTGGCGGTGGCAGGAAGTTGTTTTGACGACCTCGATAGCCTGGTCATCGCCCTGCGCAGCTCGGGCTCCAGCCTCGGTTACGAGCCGGTGGAGGAGTCAGCACGGCGGCCATGGTGAGCAGGCGGCCATGGTGAGCAGACGGGCACGGCACCGGGCAGGAGTTGATTTGTCGCTGGACTCCCTGATTGACGTGTTCATGAACGTGCTCGGGGTGCTGATGATCACCGCCATGGTGGTTGCGCTCTCTGCCAGGGGCCCGGGCCAATCCACCGCGAAGGAAGAAACTGCCAAGGAAGAGACTGCGAAACCCGAACCAGCACCACCTCGCGTTGCCAAGCCAGAGCCGATTCGGCTGCAACTGCCCCAGCTGCAGCAATCGTTCACCCAGCCGCTTTATGTGCTGTTGACCGCAGAGGGGTTACGGCCAGTCGACAGCAGCGACCTTTCGCAACTGCAGCGCTATTTCGTCTTGGAGGAGATGGGATCTTCACTGCGAATGGAGCCCCGCCTGGGCCAGGTGATGGGACGCGACGCGTTCCAGCAGTGGCTGCGGGGCTTTGATCCCAGCCAACGGCATGTCACCGCCCTGATCAGCCCGGATGGGGTGAGGTTCTACCGCGATCTGCGCGCGGTTACCGCTGCGGCTGGATTTCGCTCCGGATGGCTGGATCATCAGACCAACATGATCGTGCTGGGCAGTGGAGGACGGTCTGGATCAGACGTGCAATGACCCCAGATCAGAGCGGCTGGAGGAGCGCAGGGCTTCAGTCGTCAGCCTCTTCACTTGCACCAGCAGGCAACAGACGAATCTGCTTTTTGCCCAACTTGATCTCGAATTCATCGCCGGGCTGGAGGCCCAGCAAGGCGGTGTAGGCCTTGCCAATCAGCAGATTGCCGTTGAACTGCACCTTGGTGACGTAGCTGAGCTTGCGCCCACCCTGGCCCACACCAGCTCCGCCAGTGGTGCCAAGGCTGACGCCTTTGGCCTCAAGAAGCGCTTCGTAGAAGGCCGTGAAGTTCAGGCGCTCGGTTCCGTCTTTCTTGACGCTCACATAACCAGCAGCCCTGACCAGCTCTGATTTGCCGACATCACCCAACTCCTTGACTTTGGTCAGCAGGTCAGATCCAGTAAGCATGGAATGAATGGAATTGCTCCTGCATAAGGTAGCAACACGAGCTGATGGCTGACTAGCCCCAAATCGAAAACTTCCAGATGAACGCACCTTCAAGCTCTGCGGCCACTGCGATCGGATCGCAGCAGAATCGATCGGAATGAATGATCCTGACGGCCCAGCCAGGCGAGGATCAAGGCCGAGCTTCCCCACGTTTGATCCCCTGTGACTCCTCTCCTCTGGCGCGGCGCTGTTCCCCTTGGGTTGTATGTGCTGCTCAAGGGCCTGAATGCAACGGTGCTGAAGGGTTTGCAGGAGATGGGTGCCCAACGGCTGGTTGACGGTGAGAATCCGATCAGCTTCTGCAATGTTTTCTTTCTGGCCCAGATGATCGTGGGCCTGGCGGTGATGCTGCCTGGGCGCAGGCAGCTGGGCCTCGACCTAGCCCGGCTCAGGCCGAGCGATCGCCGGCTGCTGGCTGTAGATGCCTTCCTGGGGTTGTTTCTTGGGCCGGTCGCCTATTACTTCGCCCTGAGTTCCCTCTCGGTGATCAGCCAGACCCTGATCTTCGCCCTGGTGCTGCCGGTGTCTGCCCTGCTGGCCCAGCGCTTGCTGGCGGAGCCGCTCCCGGATGGCTTCGGCGTGAGCTTCGGCCTGATTGGCCTGGGCTTGCTGCTGGCCAACCTGGCCGGCGGCGCCGTGGGTGGTGGCGGCATGGGCGCGGCAATGGACAACCTCGCCGGCATGAGCTGGGCCCTGCTGGGGGTACTGGCCTTTTCCGGCGCGGCGGTGACAGGCCGCAGGATCGCGTCAAAAGGTTGGTCCGGGGCGCTCACCGTGGGCCTGGCCTCCACCGTGAGCGCCCTGATCTTCGGCCTTCTGGCCCTGCTGCTGTTTGGGCCTGGTCACTTCGTGCTGCTGCAGCTGTGGTGGGTGGTGGGCGTGATCGGTCTCTACGGCCTGACGCTCTCGCTGGGCAGTGAGCTGGCCCTGCGCCGCGCCTACGCCGAGCTGCCTGTGGCCACGGTTTCGCTCTGGGGCAGCCTGACGATCGTGGTGGCGGTGCTGAGTGCGGCCCTGCTGCTCGGCGAGCAGATCTCAGCCCCGACCCTGGCGGGAGTCGGCTTGCTCCTGCTCGGTGTCAGCCGTGAGCACTGGCACCGGCGGCTGGTCACCGGGCTCAGGCGCCCCTGAGGAGGCCACCAGGGGGTGGATGAAACGGTGAGAAGTCCGGTGTAGGCCCGCTGGAGCTATGGCGGATCACGCCTGCGCTTCGGCGAGAGCTTCGTGGATATCGTTGAGGAGGACGGCGACGGCCAACGCCACCTTGATTTCAGCCATTTCAACTTGACCCATGCCCGCCATGGCCCAGCCCATGCAACTCGTCTATGACGGCGGTTGCCCGTTCTGCCGTTCCTTTGCGGCCACCAGCGCCCTGCGGGGCGAATTGCCTGGCCTGGAGATCGTGGATGGCCGCGCCGATCACCAGCTTCGTGAGCAGCTGAAACAACGGGGCTATGACCTGGCCGCCGGGGCGGTGCTGATCGAAGGAGAGCGCTGCTGGCATGGCTCGGAAGCCGTGAGCCGCTTGTGCCAGCAAATGAAGCCCAACCCCGGTGTGCTGCAGTTACTAGGCCTGGTGTTTGGCGATCCCGGCCGCAGTCGTCGTCTCTATCCGCTGCTGCTGCTGGCGCGGCGTCTGGCGCTGGGCCTCAAGGGCCTGCCGCTCGATCCATCGGCCGGCCAGGCGTAGGGCGTGGCTAGCGGCCTGGCTTCGGTGTTCGTTTACGGCACGCTCAAACGGGGCCAGAGCAACCACTCCTGGCTGGGCGGAGCACGCTTCCTCGGGCGGAGGCGTCTGCTGGGCGCGCAGCTCCATGACCTCGGGCCCTATCCGATGGCCGTGATGGCACAGCCAGCGGCTGCAGGCGATCGGCAGGGGCCGCCCCCCCTGATTCACGGCGAACTGTTTGCGGTCTCGGCGGCGGTGCTGGCCGGGCTGGACCAGCTCGAAAATGTTCCCTTCGACTACACCCGCCACTGGCTCCAGCTGGGTGACGGAACATGGGCCTGGGTGTATGTGGGCCGCCCCGAACTGGTGGCCGCAGCCCCACTGGTGCCCTTCGCCGACTGGGGCTCAACGCCGATCTTCAGCTATGGGTCGAACCTCTGCCCCGACCAGCTCTCTGCCCGCTGCGCTGGCTGGGACGGCAGTGGCCTGGTGACGACCTTGGCGGGTTGGCGCTGGAGTATCCACAAGATCCGGCTGGCGCAGGGCCCAGGCGCCGATCCAGCCGATGGCGCCGCCGGCATCCAGCCCGAACCCGGCCGCAACTGCTGGGGAGTGGTGCACCATCTCAACCCAGCCGATCGCCGCCGGCTCGATGCCTGCGAGGGCGTGGCGATCGGCCACTACCGGCCCCACACCGTGACGGTGAAGACATCGACGGTGAACAGCCCGGCGGCTGAGTACTTCGAGGCCTCCACCTATGTGCCCACAGCGGTATGGAGTGCCGAGGGGCTGCGCCCCAGCGCCGACTACGCCAGCCGCATCCTCCAGGGCCTGGCACACTGGCCCTTTCCTGCTGCCTGGCGACTGGAACTCACAGAAATTCTCGGCGGTGAGCCGCGCCATAACGACCCTGGGGCCTTCACTTCCGCACATCCGGCCTGAGCCGCGTCCGGCATCGGCAGAGTGAGCCCAGCGCGTTCAGGCAAGGAGTTCACCCAGCCATGAAAATCAATGTCGGCTGTGAGCTCACGGTGATCTGTCCCCAGCCCACACCGCTGCTGTTGCTGCTGCAGCCGCACAGCTCCCGCCAGCAGGATCTGCTGGGAGCCGATCCAATCCTGGTGGAGCCGGCGGTGCCGGTGGAGGAGTTCTGCGATAGCCAGGGCAACCGCTGCTGCCGCCTGGTGGCCCCGGCCGGCGAGAGCCACATCAGCCTCAGCACCGTGGTAGCCGACAGCGGCCAGAGCGATGCGGTGGTGCCCTCGGCCTGGCAGATGCCTGTGGAGTCGTTGCCGCCCGATGTGCTGCCCTTTCTCAACGCAAGCCGCTACTGCGAAACCGACCGGTTGATCGACACCGCCTGGAGCCTGTTCGGTGGGTCGCTCGCCGGCTGGCCGCTGGTGCAGGCGATCTGTGATCACGTTCACAGCCACATCCAGTTCAGCGGTGACGACGCCCGCTCCACCAAAACGGCCCTCGACGCGCACCAGGAAGGCCTCGGCGTCTGTCGCGACTTCGCCCATCTGGCGATCTGCTTCTGCCGTTGCCTGAACATTCCGGCCCGCTACTGCACCGGCTATGTCGGCTATACCGGCGTCACCCCCAGTCCGGAGCCGATTGATTTCTCGGCCTGGTTCGAGGCCTACCTCGATGGTTGGTGGTACACCTTCGATGCCCGCTACAACACCCCCCGTATCGGCCGGGTGCTGATCGCCCGCGGCCGCGATGCGGCCGATGTGCCCTTTCTGCGCTCCTTCGGCGAGCACGAGCTGACCGGCTTCGAGGTGATCACCCAAGCCCTGCCCGTCGGCCAGTCGCTGCCACTCCCCCGCTGAAGCAGCTTCGATCCAACGGCTTCGATCGAAAAGCTTCCATCAGCCGGTGACACCAGAAATGCCTGGATAGAATTGTCGTATCTGATACAAAAAATCCATGGTCGAATCCCAAGCCCGCCATCAGGCCATGGTTCAGTCCCTTCGCGAGCGCTACAGCACCGCCCGTAAAACCGGCGATGCCGACATCCTTCAGGCCCTGTTCCGCGAAGCCGTTTACCTCGGCATTCAACCGGAACTGGTTGATCAGGTTGTTGATGCAAATGATGTTGCCACCAGCGCTGCTGGATCCTGATCCAGACCGCGCAGGCAACCGGCCAGATCTTCGCGTAGCTCCAGAAAGCTTCGCTCCATCCGCAGCGCACTGAGGTTGCTGCGATCGAGGTTGGCCGCCACGGTGCGCACGATCCGGCCGGGCCGTGGCGCCATGATGTGGACCTTCTGGGCCATCAGCAGCGCTTCTTCCAGGTCGTGGGTGATCAGCAGGGCCGTGAGGCCAGAGCGTTCCCACAATTGAAAGAGGAATTCCTGCATCGATTCGCGGATCTGTAGATCAAGAGCACCGAAGGGCTCATCGAGCAGCACCACCTGGGGATCAGCCGCCAAGGCCCGGGCAATCGCCACCCGCTGCTGCATGCCGCCGGAGAGCTGGCGGGGAAAGCGGCTGGCTGAATCCTGCAGGCCCACCACTTCAAGGAAATAGGCGGTGCGTTCCTTGACGTCACGCTTGTTTCGCCCCTGCAGCCGCATCCCGAAGGCCACGTTGTCGGCAGCGCTCAGCCAGGGATAGAGGCTGTACTTCTGGAAGACCATGCCCCGATCGGGCCCGGGTCCGCGAACCGGGCGATCGTCCATGTGGATGGTGCCGCTGCTGGGTTGCTCCAGGCCAGCGATCAACCGCATCACGGTTGATTTTCCAGAACCTGAACTACCAACGAGCGCCACAAACTCGCCGGAGTTGATCTCGAGATTGATGTCATCGAGCACGAGTTTGCTGTCGCGGCCCTTGCCGAACGATTTGCTGACGCCTTTGACAGACAGGTGCATCAGATCGCCCAGCGACAGGTCCGGCGCATCAGCAGGCGAAAGCCCAGGTCGATCAAGAGGCCGATCAGTCCGATCACGATCAGCCCTACAAAGATTTCGTCGGTGCGCAAGAAGCGCTGGGCCAGGCTGATCCGTTTGCCGAGCCCCTCGTTAGCGGCCACCAGTTCAGCCACGATCACCAGATTCCAGGCCGCCGCCATGTTGATCCGGTAAGCATCAAGCACCTGGGGAGCGATGAACGGCGCCACCACCTTGGTGATGATCTGCAGCCCCCTCCCGCCCATGGTGAGAGCCGACTCAAGCAGTTCACGGGGCACGAACTTAACCGCATCCATTATCATCAAGGTGTTGAAGAAGAGGGTGCCGATGAAGATCAGCAGCACCTTGGGCAGCTCCCCCAGACCGAAATAGATGATCAACAGCGGGATGAAGGCCGGTGCCGGCATGTAGCGGATCAATCCCAGCAAGGGCTCCAGCAGCTGACAGACCAGCCGGTTGCTGCCCATGGCGATGCCGAGCGGCAACGAAACCAGGATCGAGAGGGCATAGCCCCCCAGCACCCGGCCGATGCTCGCCACGGCATCGTTGAGCAAGATCCCCTCCTGATACTGCTCAGCCCCGGCAGCCAGCACCTCCGCCGGGCTGGGCAGGAAGAGCGGATCGACGACCCGCGAAGCGGCCACCAGCTGCCAGAGCAGCAGCAGGCTGAAAATGCCGACCAGACCGAGCAGCCAGGGCTGATCCAGCTGCCGGCGCAGGCTCACTTGGCAGCCTCAACGAAGCGGGAATCGAACAGGTTGGTGAGATCGGGCGGGGTCTCAGCCAGACCCACCTCTTGGAGGAAGTCGCTGATCTGGGCGGCCGCGAACGGCAGCGACTGCATCGTGTCGCCGGGTTGGAACGCCCTGCGGTTGTCCTCAAGGCTGAAGATCGTGGTGCCGGCGTCGTATTCGGTGTATTCGGCCTCGCTGACACCGGCACGCTCGGCCATGATCGCCAGGCTGGATTCAGGCTGGGCCTTGATCTCAGCGAGGGTGGCGAACCAGGCATTCACCACGTTCTGCAGTTGCTCTGGGTTTTTCTCCACGAACTCAGCCCGGCAGACCAGGTGATCGCTGATCGCTCCGGGGAAATCCGCGGAAGAGAACAAGGTGGTGCTGCCGCTGCGCTTGAGGGCCTGGGTGGTGAAAGGGGCAAACACGCCCACCGCATCCACCTTGGCGGCCACGAAGGCGGCGGCGGCGGCACCAGTTTCAAGCGGAACGAAGGTGATGTCATCGGCGCTGAGGCCGGCCTGCTTGAGACCGAGCAACAGCAGGTAGTGGTCGACAGTGCCTTCTTCGGCCGCCACCGACTTGCCCTGGAGATCGGCCACGCTGCTGATGCCCTCGGCGGCGATCACCTGGTCGTTGCCGGTGGAATTGTCGTTGGTGAGCACGACCCGCAGGTCGGCGCCACCGGCGACCGAACTGATCGTGTCACCCAGGGTCTGGCTGTTGCAGTCGAGCTGGCCGGCGTTGAGTGCATTGATCGAATCGAGGTAGCCATCGAACCACTGCAGGGTGACCGGAACCCCGGCCTGCTCGAACAGGCCCTTCTCCTCGCTGACCTTCCAGGGGAACCAACCGGGCCAGGCGCTGTAGCCGATCCGCACCGGAGCGTTGCCTTCCTGGGCTGGCTGCTGGCAACTGGCGAGCAGACCGCCGCTCAAGGTGGCGAGCAGCAACAGGCTGAGGGTGCGGCTGCGTTTCTTGGCTGGAGGGTTGGTCATGACTGAATGGCTTGGGTTGGAGGGTGAAGGGGGTGGGCGGAGATCAGAAATCGTCAGCAGAGCGGGTCAGCTCAGCGGCGGGATGGCCCGTGGGCCGCGGGTGTTGACGGCGAAGCCCGCGAGCCCGTCATCAGACAGCCACCGGCTCGGGGGCGGCACGGCCGGTCTGACCCCTCAGCGCCTGGGCGTGGGAGCGGCTGGTCTCGAGCAGCCAGTGGTACCAGGCCGGTAGGCCAACGCCACTGCTGGCCGAGAGCTGGAAAACCGTGGCGGCAGGGTTGACGGCATGGATGTGCTCTTCGAAGCGCTCCACCTCCACCGGCAGATAGGGGAGCAGGTCCACCTTCGTGATCAGCACGCAATCGGCCTCGCGGAACATCACGGGGTACTTGAGCGGCTTGTCTTCGCCTTCGGTGACACTGAGCAGCGCCACCTTGCGGTGCTCACCCACCTCGAATTCAGCCGGGCAGACCAGATTTCCCACGTTCTCCACCCAGAGCAGATCGAGATCAGCCGGGGCCAGCCGCGCCTGGAGCTGGCGCAGGCCTCCGCTCACCATCGCCGCATCGAGATGGCAGGCGCGGCCGGTGGTGATCGGCACCACCGGCACACCCACCGCTTCGAGTCGCTCGGCATCAAGCTGGGTGGTCATGTCTCCCTCCAGCACCGCCATCACCAGCTGGGGAGCGAGGGCGGTGATCGTGGCTTCCAGCAAGGAGGTCTTGCCGGCACCGGGGCTGCTCATCACATTGAGACAAAGCAGCTTCCAGGCATCGAACTGCTCGCGGTTGTGATCGGCCTGGTGTTGATTGGCGGCCATCAAGTTGAGGCCGAGTGTGTCGCTGAGAGGCATGTGCATGGGGTCAGCGCGAGGAAAGTGAGGTGGACCCTGAAGACTGAGGCGAAGAAGGCTGAGGCGAGGCAGACAGAGACGAGAAGCTGTAATCAACCGAGCGGATGCGTAGTTCACGGCCGCTGATGATCTCCTCCATCGGCCGATCGCAGCAGGGGGAGCGGTAGGCCTGCTCCCGATCGGGGGAGTAGACACCGGAGCAACCCAGGCAGCGGGCCCGCAGGGGCACGGTGGCGATCTGGAGCTTCGAGCCATCCAGCCAGGTGCCCTGCACGGCAGCGGAGAAGGTGAAGCGCAGGGCCGCGGGTTCGACGCAGGTGAAATCACCCACCTCGAGGTGAACGGCCGAGACGCAGGGGATGTGGGGTTCGTGCTCCCGCTTCCACTCCTGCAAGGAGAGCAACAGGCACTTGGTCATGTCGACTTCGTGCATGGCCCTATCTCCATTTCTGGTCGACGGCCATGTTGCAGTGATCGTGCAGCCAGGCCGGCTTCTCTTTTCTGGGCAGTTGGCCGCTCACCACAAGGTGGGCCATCACATCGCAGATCACCCGGGTGGCCATCAGTGAGGTCATGTCGCTGATGTCGTAAGGGGGCGACACCTCCACCACCTCAAGGCCGCAGACCGGCACATTGCGCACGATCAGCTCCAGTAACTTCAGGGCCTCGCGTGGTAACAGGCCGCCGGGCTCGGGCCAGCCGGTGCCAGGCACGAAACCGGCGTCGATGCAGTCGATGTCGAAGGAGATATAGACGCAGTCGGTGCCATCGGTGGCGCGCTCGATCGCGAACTTGGCGGCCGCCTCCAGGCCCATGTCGCAGATGTCGGTGACGGTTAGCACGTTGGTGCCGCGCTCACGGCAGACCTTCACACCCTCACGCGGCACCTGCCAGCCGCCGATGCCCAATTGCACCAGGTTCTCGGCCGGCGCGTTGGCCATGTTGGTGGCATGGAACCAAGGGCAGGTGTGCATGCGCTCGTCGAGGTCGATCTCCTGGGTGTCGACATGACGATCGAAGTGGATGATGCCCACTTTTTTGTCGCCCAGATGGCGGCAAACGCCGCGCACAGTGGGAAAACCGATCGAATGATCGCCGCCGAGGATGATCGGAAAGGCGCCACTGCTGAACACGTGGGCCACGCCCTTGGAGATCTGATCGAAACTCTTTTCGTTGTTGGCGGGAATCGTGAAGATGTCGCCCACATCGCAGAGCCGAATCGACTCGCGCAGGTCAACGCCCATCTCGTAGTTGTAGGGCGTGTAGAGCGCCGAGATGCGACGAATGCCCTGGGGCCCGAAGCGGGTGCCGGGTCGGTAGGTGGTGCCGGAATCGTGGGGGACCCCGAGGATCGCCACATCAAACTCGCCGACGCGGTTCACGTCTTCGATGTAAGGCGCCTTCATGAAGGTGTTGATGCCCGCGTAGTGGGGCAGCTCTCCGCGCGAGAAGGTGGAGATGCGCCGATCAACAATGCTCTCGGCGGCCTCCAGGCCGTATTGCAGGCCCTGATCCACCTCCTGCTGCCAGCCGGTGAGGGGAAGTTTGCGCTCTTTTTCCAGCGCTTCGGAGCCTTCAGTGCCGGGGCGACGGTCGAAGGCTGATGAGCTCGTGCCGGAAGCTGAAGCGCCGGTGGGCGAAGGGTCTGTCATGCACGGAGGGAGTTGGAGAATGGCGGTCTCCCGGGCTTTTGTCCCTCCGTGCCACTGAATCACTTCAGTGTGTTCCTCTCGGACCAGACATTCCACCAGCAAAGAAGCTGAAGAAATCGGAACCCTAGGAATCATTTCCGCTTGTTTATAGTTACGTAAGTGGATGAGTTGCGCTGTCGCGTCCACTACGAAACCGAGCAATCCTCACCGCTTGCAGCAGCCCAAGGGCGGACATTCCCAGCGGAAGCCAGGCCACTTTGCTCCAGCTCCAGTTCGAGCATGGCCCTGCGCAGCGAGGGGGCCAGGGGACGTGGCTGATCGAGCCTGGGGGTGCAGATCGCCCCGCTGGCCATCTCGTTGAGCGAAGCGAGCACCATGTCCTGACCCTCCAGCAGCTCCAGCGCTTCTATGGGCACCGGCAGGGCCGCGCGGAAGAAATAGGCGCTTCGCTGGCTGTCGTGGTGGCTGAACCAGAGGGGCAGCTCCTGGATCTCCCCGTTGATTTCTTCCTTCAGCTCAAGGCGCAGGGCCTGCTCCGGCGTCTCGTTGGCTTCCAGGTGGCCGCCAAACAATCCCCAATGGCCTGGATAGACGATGCCGCTCCAGCATCGCCAGGGCCACCGCCACGGTCATCGGTTGCCAGAGGGCGGCGGGGCAGAGGCCGGCTCCAGGCGTAGCAACTGGCCGTCATCTGGCGAATCGGTGAGCACGTAGAGATAGCCATCGGGCCCCTGGCGCACATCCCTGACCCGCGCCCCGATTGGAATGGTCTCCTCAGACGCCACCGTTCCATCGGCCTGCAGGCTGATCCTGCGCACATCGCGCGAGACCAGCCCACCGGCGAACAGATTGCCACTCCAGCCTGGATACCGATCGCCACGGTCGATCGCCAGACCGGAGGGGGCAATCGCGGGGGTCCAGACCCGCCGTGGATCCACCAGTCCTGGTGCTGATTGAGCCGCAGAGATCGGCGGACCGGAATACTCGCGGCTATGGGTGACCACAGGCCAGCCGTAGTTCGCGCCGGCCTCCACCAAGTTGAGCTCATCGCCGCCGCGGGCGCCGTGTTCGCTCACCCAGACCCGCCCGTTGAGCGGGTCCAAGGCCAGACCCTGCACATTGCGGTGTCCGTAGCTCCAGACCTTGGGCGCTTCGCCCTGGCCGGTGGCAAAGGGATTGCCACGGGCTGGGGCTCCATCCCGGGTGATGCGCAACAGCTTGCCCAGGGCACTGCTGCGGTTCTGGGCCTGGCGGCGGATCAGCGCACCTTCGAGTTGCAGCGGCGGATTGCCGCCATCGCCGATCGACACCAGCAGGCTGCCGTCGGGAAGCCAGAGCAGGCGGGAGCCGAAATGCTGGGCTCCGGGCTTGTTCTGGGGCACCGCATAGATCACCTCCAGATCACTCAGAGACTGGCCGTTGAAGCGGGCGCGCGCCACCCGGGTGCCGTTGGCGCCACGCTCGCCTGCCGCGTAGCTCAGATAAATGAAACGGTTGCGCTCGAAATCGGGATCCACTGCCACATCCAGCAGCCCCCCTTGCCCCTGGGCCAGCACCTCGGGCACCCCGGAAATCGGCCTTGGATCGAGCACCCCATCGCGCACGAGGCGCAGGCGGCCGGGACGCTCGGTGATCAGCACGGAACCATCCGGCAACCAGGCCATCCCCCAGGGGTGCTCCAGCCCCGTGACCAGGGCCTTGGGCCGAACTGTGGTGCCCAGCCCGCCCCCGCCATGAAGCGGCGGCGTAGGAGATGGAGCCTGGCGGGCCTCCTCCGCGGCGGCGCAACCCGCCGCTGGCAACAGCAGCATGGCCAGCAGCAGGCTGAGCGGAGCGGGCTTCAGCAACTTGATGTTCAAGAGAACTTGATGTTCAAGAGGTCCTGCGGTGGGGCCGGTCGACATGACCATGATGGAGCTTCCAGGCAATGGCCAGTGGGCGGAGGCTCCATCCCATGCTCGAAGGGTTCAGGAGGCTGGCTGTGGCTGTAGCGCCGGCATGCTGGCGGAGATCATGAGCTTTTTCGTCAAACTCACCGAGGCGATGGCCAGCCGCCAGTCGCTGCTGATCACCGGACTCGATCCCAACCCGGAGATGCTGCGGACCTGGAGCCGCCACAACCCCGGCAATGGCTCCTTTCTGGCCCAGGCCCGCCGCTGGATCAAGACGGTGATCGAGGCCACCGTTGAAAATGTTTGCGCCTATAAACCGAGCCTGGGCTTCTATCAGGCGCTCGGTCCGATCGGCATCGAGCTTCTGCATGAAGTGCGTGAACTGGTGCCGCTCTCGGTGCCCCTGATCCTCGATGCCAAACACTGTGACCTGAACACGTCGTCGGCCCTGGCGCACTACGTCTTCGCCGAGCTCGGGGTCGATGCGATCACCCTCTCGCCGCTGCCGGGTCAGGACATCGTGGCGCCCTTTCTGCTCTACCCGGAGCGGGGTGTGGTGGTCACCTGCCACAGCTCCAACGCGGCCTCGAAGATCTTTCAGCACCATCCCGACGAAGACGACCCGCTCTACCTCAAGTTCGTGCGCGAGTGCCAACTCTGGGGCACAAGTGAACAGCTGCTGCTGGAGGTGGGCACCAGCAATCCGGCGGTACTGGCCCGGGTGCGGCAGGGCGCCCCGGAGCGGTTCGTGATCCTGCGCAGCCTCTGGGGAAAGGAGGAGCGGCTGGAGTCGATGCTCAAGGCAGGCCTCACCTCTTCGGCCGATGGGCTGCTGCTGCCCCTGCCCCAGAACCTGCTGGTGGAAAAGGATATTGAGCAGGGCACCGCGGCTCTGCGCCAACAGATCGAAACGATGCGGCTCCGCCTCGATGTGGGCAGCGCCGATCGCTGCTCGATCTGGTTACCGGCACCGGGCGCGCCCCGCGAACCAAAGGCGCCGAGCGAGACCCAGCCGCCGATTGATCCACTTGATGAGCTCATTCTGGCCCTGTTTGATATCGGCTGCCTGTTGTTCGGCGACTACGTCCAGGCCTCCGGTGCCATCTTCAATTACTACATCGATCTGCGCCAGATCATCTCCGATCCGAACTTGTTTCACCGGGTGCTGCATGCCTATGCCGGCCGGCTTGAGCCACTGACGTTCGATCGCATTGCCGGCATTCCCTATGGCTCCCTGCCCACGGCCACGGGGCTGTCACTGCAACTGCACAGCCCCTTGATCTATCCCCGCAAGGAGGTGAAGGCCCACGGCGCCCGCCGCCTGATCGAAGGCGACTTCCAGGAAGGCGAAAGCGTGGTGGTGGTCGACGACATTCTGATCACCGGTGGCAGTGTGCTCGATGGGATCAGCAAGCTGGAATCGTCCGGACTGGTGGTGAATGATGTGGTGGTGCTGATTGACCACGGCGGCGGCGGCATTCAGCGACTCGCTGAGGCTGGATACCGTTGTCATCCCGTTCTCAGCATCGGTCGGATCATCCAGGTGCTCCATGCCGCCGGACGCCTCAGTGATGACCAGGCGGCCCTGTTGTCGGTGAACCACCCGCCCGTGGCGGTGGATCAGGAGACCACCAGCCGCCAGGGCAAGGTCTCTCCGGCCTGAAAAGGCACCAGCCGTTCGCAGCCCCCCTCGCCGTTGTCGAGGTCGAGCTGCTTGGGCACATCGAGGGGCAAACGCCGCAATTCCACCGTGCCCGCGTTGGGCGTCAGGCCGTAGAAGCGGGGGCCGAACTCCGAAGCGAAGGCTTCGAGACGATCCAGGGCGCCTTCCTGCTCAAACACCTGGGCATAGCTTTCCAGGGCATGGGGGGCATTGAAGATGCCGGCGCAGCCACAGGCCGATTCCTTGGCACTGCGGGGGTGGGGCGCTGAATCGGTGCCGAGAAAAAATTTCGGGTTGCCCGAGGTGGCCGCCCAGCGCAGGGCCAGCCGGTGCAATTCCCGTTTGGCCACCGGCAGGCAATAGGCATGGGGCCGCAGCCCTCCCTGGAACATGGCGTTGCGATTGATCTGCAGGTGATGGGGGGTGATCGTGGCGGCCAGCTGGGGGCCGGCGTCCTGCACAAAGGCCACGGCATCGGCGGTGGTGATGTGCTCCAGCACCATCTTCAGGCCCGGGAACCGCGCCAGCATCGGCTGAAGATGACGCTCGAGAAACACATCCTCGCGATCAAAGATGTCGACGTCCAGGTCGCTGACTTCGCCATGAATCAACAGCGGCATGCCGATCCGCTCCATGGTGGCGAGCACCGGGGTGATCCGCTCGGGATCACTCACCCCAGCGGCTGAATTGGTGGTGGCATTGGCGGGATAGAGCTTGGCGGCGCTGAACACGCCGTCGGCAAAGCCCCGCTCCAGTTCGGCTGGATCGATGCTGTCGGTGAGATAGGCCGTCATCAAGGGTGTGAAGCGGCCGGCGCAGGGATGGCCGGAGGCTGCCAACGCCGCCAGGATCCGTTGCCGGTAGGCGGCCGCCGCCGCCGCCGTGGTGATCGGCGGGACGAGATTGGGCATCACGATCGCCCGGGCGAACTGGCTCGCCGTGGCACCCACCACCGCCCGAAGCATGGCGCCATCGCGCAGATGGACGTGCCAGTCGTCGGGACGGCGCAGGATCAGGGAATCGGGGGATGCTGGCGCCAAGGACTGAAGACCGGAGCGAAGGGGAAAGCGGTAATGGCTGGGGAGCTCAGACGTAAAGGTCCTCGTGCTGGTAGGAGACGCGTGGACAGGCCGGTTTGCCGAAAATCGCCGAGAGCAACAGCAGGATGCCGATCCGACCGACGAACATCCCCACCATCAACACCAGCTGGCCCCAGCGATTCAAGGCGCTCGTCACCCCCACATCAAGGCCGACGGTGGCGAAGGCCGAGATGCAGGTGAACAGTTTGTCGAGGAAGGTGAAGGTGTGCCCATCGGCGCTGGTGGCCTGGTCCAGCCCCAGCACCAGGGCCATCAACAGCACGAACAACAGCGAGGCCAGGGTGACTCCCACGGCCCGCAGCACCACCTTGTCGGAGATGGCCCGCCGGCGGATCACCACCGTGTCCAGACCCATCAGCGTGGAGCGCGTGGCGGCCACCAGGGCGGCGAAGGTGGTGGTCTTGATGCCACCGCCGGTACCCCCGGGGCTGGCACCGATGAACATCAGGGTCATCATCAGCAGCATCCCTGCTTCCGATATCGCCGCCGCCGAGAGCGGCACGGTGTTGAAGCCGGCTGTCCGGGTCGACACCGACTGGAAGATCACCACCTGAATTTCCTGCCACCACGGCAACGAAGTCAGGCCGCTGCTGCCGGTCACATGTTCGGTGAAGAGCAGGCCCAGGGCACCGAAGACCACCAGCCCGAGGGACCAGCGCAGCACCAGGCGGGTGTGCAGGCAGAAGCTGCGGATGCGCTTCACCTTGAAGCGGTTCAACCAGAGGTCGTTGGTGACCCGGTAGCCGATGCCGCCGGCCACGATCATCAAGGCGATCACCGCGTTCACCACCGGATTGCCCCGGTAGCCCTCCAGGCTGTCGCCCCAGAGGCCGAAGCCGGCGTTGCAGTAGGCGCTGATGCAGTGAAACAACGAGGCCCAGAGCCGCTCACCGGGGGAGGCGATGTCGCGAAAGCCATAGCTGAACAGCAACACGGTGCCCAGACCCACCATCCAGGCGGCCGTGATCAGGATCGAGTGGAAGGTGCTGCCCACTCCCCCCACGCCGAATTCATCGAGGGTCCGGCCCCGGTCGAGGCGACGACGCAATCCCGTTCCTCCCTGCACAAAGCCCTGCAGGAAGGTGGTGATCGCCATCAGCCCCAGGCCGCCGGTGAGAATCAACAGCAGCAGCAGCAGCTGGCCGGCAAAGGTGAGGTCCTCGCCCACGTTCACGATCGTGAGCCCTGTCACGGTGATCGCCGAAGTGACCGTGAACAGGGCTTCCCAGATCCCCACATTGGCGTTGGAGAAAGCCGGCAGCGCCATCAGCATGGTGCCGAAGACGATCACCAAAACACCGCTCACCAGGGTGAACTGGGGAACGGTGAGCCGTGATCGCCAGTGGTTCACCAGGGTGAGCCAGCTGTGCCGCGTCGCCAGCTCCTGCCCAGCCACAGGACGCTGCTTTGCGCTGAAAGACAACCGCATGCTGCCAAGTCATCGAATTATCCCAGTTGTGTTGCTGTCGAGCTTGTAACCGGTGCTCTTGCCCCCAACTGGCAAACTGCGCCCACTACTCCTTATCCACCCATGCTCCAACTGCGGCGCCTGCTCAGCGCGAGCCCCCTGCTTCTGGCCCTGGTGATCGGCGGCTGCGCCGACGAGGGCAGTGGCGGTGGCGGCGTCCAGAGCGAGAAGATGGCCACGATCCGCAGCCGCGGCAAGCTTGTTTGTGGGGTGGACGGCAAGCTGCCGGGCTTCAGCTTCCTGGGCCCCGACGGCACCTACAGCGGCCTCGATGCCGACACCTGCCGGGCCATGGCGGCCGCCCTGTTCGGTGACCCCGGCCAGGTGGAATACCGCGACCTCAACTCCAGCGAACGTTTCGCCGCCCTCGCCAGCGGTGAAGTGGACATGCTCGCCCGCAACACCACCAAAACCCTCAGCCGCGATTCGGCCGGCGGTAATGGCATCAGCTTCGGGCCCACCACCTTCTATGACGGCCAGGGAATGATGGTTCCGGCCGCCAGTGGCATCGCCAGCCTCAAGGATCTCGACGGCAAGCCGATCTGCGTCGAGAGCGGCACCACCACCGAGCTCAACTTGGCCGATCGCATGCGCGAGCAGGGCATCGCCTACACCCCCCTGAAATTCCAGACCGGCGATCAGACCTATGCCGCCTACCTGGGCAAACGCTGTGTGGCCGTCACCAGCGACCGCTCCCAGCTCGCGGCCAAGCGCAGTGGCTTCCCCGACCCCGATCAGCACGTGCTCCTCCCTGTGGTGATGAGCAAGGAACCGCTCACCCCCGCCAGCATCAACGGCGATCCCGCCTGGGCCGATGCGATTCGCTGGACGGTCTACGCCCTCTTCCAAGCTGAGGAACTGGGGATCACCCAGGCGAACGTGGCCGAAAAGCTGGCCGAAGCCAAAGCCAACACCAACCAGGCCGACCTGCGCCGCTTCCTTGGTGTGGAAGGCGATTTCGGTAAACAGCTGGGTCTGCCGGCCGACTTCGTCGTCCAGGCGGTCACTGCCGTGGGCAACTACGGCGAAATCTTCGAGCGCAACGTGGGTCGTGCCTCTGCGCTGAAACTGGATCGTGCCGAAAACCGGCAATGGACCGACGGTGGCCTGATCTATTCACCGCCGTTCCGCTGATCACACCGGATGCGTATCCCCCGATGAGCGAACAGAAGCCCCCTATCCCTTGGTGGCGGGATCGGCGCGTGATCCCCTGGCTGGTGCAGGGTGTGGTTGGCCTGGCGATGCTCGTGGTGATAGCGCTGCTGGTGGGCAACCTGGTGCGCAATCTCACCGCCGCCGGCTTGCTGCTGAGCTGGCGCTGGTTGGGTCAACCGGCCAGCTTTGATGTGGCCGAAAGCCTGATCCCCTTCGATGCCGCCATGCCCTACTGGCGGGCCCTGGTGGTGGGCTTGGTGAACAGTCTGAGGGCGATCGTGGTTGGGCTGGTTGGAGCCACGCTGCTGGGCACGGCCGTTGGCATGACGGCTTACAGCGGCAACGGCCTTGTGCGCCGTCTGGGGCGGATCTACGTGGAGGTGATTCGCAACATCCCCCTGTTGCTCCAGCTCCTGTTCTGGTATTTCGTGGTATTCCTCTCCTTCGGCAACGGCACCGAGGCCCTGCAAATTCCTGGGGTGGTGCTGGCCAAGTCGGGGCTCTATCTGGCCTGGTTCGCCGAGGGCTGGTCCTGGCAGGGGCCGCAACTGGTGAATGGGATCTGGCAAGCTCCATGGCGTTTCTCGGTCGAGTTCGCCGCCCTGCTCACCGGCCTGATCACCTACACCGGTGCCTTCGTGGCTGAAGTGGTGCGTGGGGGCATCGCCGCTGTGCCCCGCGGCCAGTGGGAAGCCGCCACTTCCCTGGGGCTGCACTGGAGCCAGAGCATGCGCTCGGTGGTGTTGCCCCAGGCCCTGCCGGTGATCATTCCCGGCCTCAATAGCCAGTACATTTCTCTGGCCAAGAACTCCGCCCTGGCGGTGGCCGTCGGCTACGCCGACCTCTATTCCGTGGCTGAAACCACCCTCAACCAGACCGGTCGGGCACTGGAGGTGTTCCTGCTGCTGCTGGGGGCCTACCTGGTGATCGATCTGCTGATCTCCGCTGTGATGAACGGCCTGAACCAGCTTGTTCAAATCCGCGAGCGCTGATGGCCTCCCACCCCGCGCTGAAGGCCATTCGCCGCGAGTTGTTCGCCAGCCGCACCGACGGGCTGATCAGCCTTGGCCTGCTGGCCCTGATCGGGGCGTCGTTGCTGGGTCTGCTGCGCTGGGCCTTCCTGCAGGCGCAGTGGGTGGTGATCCAGGCCAACAGCACCCTGTTCGCCGTTGGGCGCTACCCGCTCGATCAGCAATGGCGGCTGTGGCTGCTGGTGGCCCTGCTGGCCATGGCCTCCGGCCTCAGCTGGGGCCTGCTGCGCGCCATTCCCAGGGCGGACCGTAGCGGCGTGCTCTGGCCGCTCAACGACCGGATCGCCCTTGCCCTGCTGGCGTTTCTGGCCAGCTGGGCCCCCGCCGCCCTTGGGCTCAGTGTGCCGCTGCAGGCCCGCTGGTGGCTGATCACAGCCCTGCTGCTTGCCATCCGCTGGTCGGCAGGCCGCTGGGGCCGGCGCCTGACGCCACGCCTGCTGAAACTGGTGCCCCTGATCTGGCCGCTGCTCTATCTGCTGGGCATGGCCCTGATCAGCGGCGGCCTAGGCCTGGTGCGGGTGCCGCCTTCGGAATGGGGAGGCCTGCTGCTCACGGTGCTGATGGCCAGCTTCGCGATCCTCGCCAGTTTTCCGCTTGGTGTCTTGATGGCCCTGGGACGACGCAGCGAGCTGCCCCTGCTGCGCTGGGGCTCGGTGGTCTACATCGAATTCGTCCGGGGCGCCCCGCTGATCACCCTGCTGTTCCTCGGCCAGAACATCCTTGGTTTCATGCTGCCCGGCGGCCTGGCACCGGATCGGGTCTGGCGGGCGGCCTGGGTGCTCACCTTCTTCTGCGGCGCCTACGTGGCTGAAGCGGTGAGGGCCGGGCTGGCCTCCGTACCCGCCGGCCAGCAGGAGGCCGCCCGCTCCCTGGGCCTGACGGTGCCCCAGGCCTTGCAGCAGGTGGTGTTGCCCCAGGCCCTGCGTATCGCCCTGCCGGCCACGGTGGGGCAGTTCATCTCCCTGTTGCAGGACACCACGCTGCTGTCCCTGATCGGCCTGCTCGAACTGCTCGGCACCGCCCGTACCGTGATGGCCAACCCAGACTTCCTGGGCCTCACCGCCGAGGTGTATCTCACCCTGGCGGTGCTGTTCTGGTGCTGCTGCGCCGCCCTGGGGCTCGGCAGCCGGGCCCTGGAACGCCGCCTCGACCCCACCCATTCGCCTGCCTGAGCCATGACCACCCCCTCCATCAGCTCAGCGCAGGCTCCAGCGGCGACGGGGCCCTGGATGATCGAGGCTATCGGCGTTCAGAAGCGGTATCCCAACGGTTTTCATGCCCTGCGCGGGGTCGACCTGCGGGTCAGGCGCGGCGAGGTGGTGGTGATCATGGGGCCATCGGGCTCGGGAAAAAGCACCTTCATCCGCACCTTCAATGCCCTCGAAGAGTTTCAGGAAGGATCGATCACGATCGACGGCACCGCCCTCTCCAACGACCTGCGCAACATCGATCTGATCCGCTGCGAAACCGGCATGGTCTTCCAGCAGTTCAACCTGTTTCCCCATCTCACCGTGCTGCAGAACCTCTGCCTGGCGCCGGTGCTGGTGCGCAAACGACGCCGCAGCGAAGTGGAGCGGCAGGCCACCGCCCTGCTGGAGCGCGTCGGCATCGCCGAGCAGGCCAGCAAGTATCCAGGCCAGCTCTCCGGCGGGCAGCAGCAGCGGGTGGCGATTGCCCGCTCCCTCTGCATGGAGCCACGCATCCTGCTGTTCGATGAGCCCACCAGCGCCCTTGACCCCGAAATGGTCGGGGAAGTGCTGGAGGTGATGAAGGGCCTGGCCGCCGATGGCATGACGATGGTGGTGGTCACCCACGAGATGGGCTTCGCCCGGGAGGTGGCCCACCGCGTGGTGCTGATGTCAGAAGGGCGGATTGTCGAGGAGGCTCCGCCAAGCACCTTTTTCACCAACCCCCAGCACGAGCGCAGCCGCCAGTTCCTGGCCCAGATTCTCTAAACAGCCTGCCGGAGCAGCTGTTGGTCACAACGGCTACACAGCGTCTGGACACCGGGCCTCAAGCTCAGCTGGCATCTGGTTTCAGGGGCGATTCACTCCTCCTGTACCTTCATCCAGCCCATCCTCAGAGCCCTCGTTTTCCGTTATGAAAAAGGTTGAAGCGATCATCCGGCCCGCCAAGATTGACGATGTCAAGACCGCCTTGGTCGAAGCCGGGATCATTGGCATGACCATCACCGATGTGCGTGGCTTCGGTCGGCAGAAGGGTCAGGTGGAGACCTACCGAGGAACCGAATTCACCGTTGAATTCATCACCAAAGTGAAGGTCGAGGTGGTCGTCGATGACGAGAAGGTGGATGCCGTCATCTCCGCCATCAGCGCATCGCGCACCGGAGAAATCGGCGACGGCAAGATCTTTGTGCTGCCTGTCGAAAGCGTGGTGCGCATCCGCACCTCGGAATCGGGCCCCTCTGCCATCTGATTCGCACGGCCGTCGGGGTTCTGCTCCGACGGCCCCAGACATCAAGCAGTTGGCCGCAGCGATCGACTGCACAGCCACAGGATGAAGTGGTACGGCCGTTCCCTTCTCTGTGGCCAACACCTCCAAGCCGATCAATACCTTTTTCTTCGGTGCTGCTCTGGCCTGGGATTCAGCCAGGCCTAGCCCATTTCAGCCCGGCAGCATCACCCGGTTGATCACGTGCACGATGCCGTTGTCACAGACGATGTCGGCGGAGAGCACTGAGGTGTTCTTGACTTCAAAGGGCTCGGCGCAACGAATCGGGATCATGGCCCCCTCCAGGCTCTCCCAGCTGGGCTGATCCACCAGATCGCTGCGGCTGTAGGCGCCGGAGATCACATGGAATTTGAGGATGCGAGCCAGCTGGGGTGGGTTCTGCACCAGGGTCTGCACGGTGCCGGGAGGCAGGGCGGCGAAGGCGTCGTCCACCGGAGCAAACACCGTGAACGGTCCAGGACTCTCGAGGGCACCGGTGAGACCGGCCACTTCCACGGCTGTGAGCAAGGTGGAGAAGAGGCCGGCGCCCTTGGCGGTTTCGATGATGTTGGCCATGGGGACAATCTCTAGCGGTAATGTTCGGTTTGCACATCCCTGAGGCGCGCTTCGGGACGGATGAAGCGGTCCATCTGGGATTCGAAGAAGGCACGATTCGCCTTGAGGTGCTCAGGATCGGGATCGTCGAGCGGGAACAGCAAGGCGGCCCTCAGGGCCTGGATCACCGCCGAGGTGACGTTGTACATGGAGCGTTGGAAGGTGATGCCCAGCTGCACCAGGATGTCGTCCTCGCCGCGCTTGTGCTGCAGGTAAAGCTCGGTGAGGTAGGGCGGCAGGAAATGCAGCATGTCCTGCATCAGCAAGGTGGGCGGTATCCCCGCTGAGCCCACAGGAAACACATCGGCATAGAGGATGCCGTAGTGAAATTCGGACTGCTCGGAGGGAACCTGGCCAGCCTGGGCGTTGTAGCTCTTGGTGCCGCGGAATGGTGCCGTGCGGTAGAACACCGCCTCCACATAGGGGAGTGCCGCCTCATAGAGCCAGGTGAAGCCTTCTGATTTGGGAATGATCTCGAAGCACTCGCCACGGATGAACACGTGGTGGTAGATCGGCCGGCCAGCCACCGCGAAGATGCCGTTCACCAGGAAGTCCATCGCGGCGGGAACACCCGAAAAACCGCCCTCGTCGTAGATGTCACTCATCTCGAAGAAGACCGGCGCCATCACCTCCCAGAACAGGCCCAGGTTCGCCACATAGGACAGCTTCTTGACCTGTTCCAGCAACATCTCCGGGAAGAGCTTGTAGAGGCCGAGCATCAGGGGGTTGCCCTTGAAGTAGGCCTTGATCGCCTTGTCGGCGTTCTGCCGGTACACCTCGCTGTCGAGATAGTCGTTGAAGCGGCCGCCCATGCCCTGGTGCCAAAGCATGGCATCCATGCAGGCCTCGGCGAACTCCATGTTGATCCGGTCATGCCAGAGGTGATGGAGCAGCTTCGGCAGCTTGCCGATTTCGCCTTTCTCCATGAACTCCAGCAGCTCAGGGTGGGCCCCAGCCTCACCGCGCCAGATGCGCAGATCGGCCTGATCCCCCTGATAGGAATTGGGGCGATCGAGATACTCCTGGGTGGGGAAGTATTTGAAGGCCGGCAGGGGGTTGAGGAACACCTGCTCAGCGATGTAGAGCAGATCGCGCCAGTAAAAATCCATCGGCACGGCATAGGCCTTGTAGATGCCGATGATCTGCATCAGGTTCTCGGGGGTGTCCGGCAACATCGAGCCGCCGGCCTCAAGGCGTTCCACCACCTCGGCGAAGGGATGGGTGGAGGGGGGCAGGGCCTTGGCAGAGCTGGTGAGGACCGTCATGTCAGGAAAGCTCCAGGAGGGCGGCGGCTTGGGGAACGGCGGCGGACGGCAGGGCAGCCACCAACACCGATGGGGATGGATGGGTCAGGGCCAGCGAGGCCGTGGCGCCCTCGCTCCAGCCCAGCAGGAGGTTCGGCCAGAGGCCGGCAACGATCACCAGCATCGACAGGCTCAGGGCCGGTACCCGCTCCTGCCAGCTGGTTCGGCTGTAATCCGCCAAGGCGTTGTCGAGCCGGCCGAAGCCCACCCGATTGAACAGCCGCACGGCATAAACCGCAGTGAGACCGGAAGCCAGCAGGCAGCCGAGGGTGGGGATCGGATAGAGGGTGAAGCTGCCTTGGTAGATCACCATTTCAGCCACGAAACCGGCCTGGCCAGGCACCCCGGCTGAGGCCATCAGGGCCAGCAGGAACAGGCCGCTGGTGAAGGGAAGCCCCCGGCAAGGGTTGAGCAGGCCGGAGAGGCCCGCGATCTCGCTGGTGCCAGTGCGCGTCTCGATCATGCCCACCAGACAGAACAGCAACGAGGTGATCAGGCCATGGGCCAGGATCTGGGCCATGGCCCCCTGCAGGCTGAGTGGTGAGGCGGCGGAGATGGCCAGCATCAGCAGGCCCATGTGGCCCAGGGAGCTGTAGGCCACCAGGCGGCGCATGTCGGTCTGGGCAATGGCATTGAGGGCGCCGTACAGCGCCGACACCATGCCCAGCACGGCGATGGCCGGGGCCCAGGCGGCCCAGGTGTCGCCCATCATCCCGACGGCAAAACGCAGCAGGCCATAGGCCCCGAGCTTGGAGACCACCCCGCTGAGCTGCATCGCCACCGGTGTGGACGCCTGGCTGTAGGCCAGCGGCTGCCAGCCGTGCAGGGGCAGAACCGGCATCTTCAGGCCGAAGGCCAGCAGCAGCAGGCCCATGATCCAGCGCTGGGAGCCCGGCGGCAGGCTCACCTGGGCCAGATCGTCGTAGGCAAAGCTGAAGCCGTTGGTGTTAAGCAGGCCTAGGGCGAGCACACCCGCGAGCAGGGCTACACCGGAAACGGCCCCATACATCAGATAACGGATCGCGGCTGTGGCGCGGCGCTCCCCTCCCCAGATCGCCAGCAACAAGGTGGTGGGGATCAAGGTGATCTCGAAGGCCAGCACGAACAGCAGGGCGTTGCGGGCCAGAAAGGCACCGGTGAGGCCGAAATCGGCGGCCAGAAGCAGTCCATAAAAGAGGCGACCGCGGGGTTCTTCAGGGGAGCTTTCCGCCACCGACAGCAGGGTGATCAGGGCGGTGAGACCCACCAGCGGCAAGCTGAGGCCATCAAGGCCGAGATGGAACTCCAGACCAAGCTGGGGCAACCAGGCGCGGCGTAACTCCTCAACCGGATGGAGGCCAAGCCAGAGCGTGATCAGTAGCTGGGCGCCACAGACCAGGGCGGAAGCGCGCCGGGCCCAGGGGCTCGAAGACGGCAGCAGGGGGAAGGCCAACAGGGCGGCCAGGGGGAGCAGGAGCAGCAGAGTCAACATGGTGATGTCCCCTTCAGAAGGTGGGCAGGCTGACGGTCTGACGGGTGAGGAGCCAGAGGCCCATCAACACCACGCCGAACAAAACCGTGAGCGCGTAGGTCTGAACCCGGCCGGAGGTGCTGAAGCTGAGGCGACGTGCGCCTGCCAGCGAGAGCAGGCCGCTGCGGGTGCTGAAGCCATCCACAACCCAGCGCTCGAACCAGTTGCTGGCGGCCGCCAGCAACACCACCAGGCCCACCACCGTGCGCCGGTAGAAGGTTTCGGTGTGCAGATCCGAGGCCAGCCATTCCTGGAGGCCTGAGAGGGAAGCGGGCAGCACGGGCTGACCGATCGTTTCGGCGCGGGTATGGGCGGAAGCCGCGGTGGAGGGCACGAGGTAGAGAAGCCCGGCCACACCGATACCCGCCAGGGTGGAGGCGCACAGGGGAAAGGCCATCGGATTCCAACCGCTGGCCACTCCTGCTTTGGCCATCAGGATTGGCAGGTGCAGCACCAGGCCCGCACACACAAAGGTGGGCAACACCATCAACCAGAGAACTTCCGGCGAGCGCTGGGTGAACACCGACGGCCGCCCGCCCCAGATCAGGCCGAAGATCCGCACCAGGGCGGCGCTGATCAAACCATTGGTGATCAGCACGATGCCGATCAACAAACCCGGTGCCTGACTGCCACCAAGTGATCCCACCAGGGTGGCCAGGGCACCAAAGCCACCCAACGGCGGCAGGGCCACCAGACCGGCGGCACCGGTGAGGAAGGCCAGGCCCATCAGCGGCCGCCGGCTCCAGAGGCCGCCCAGCTGGGTGAGGTCTTGGGTGACGTTGCTGACAGCCACCGTGCCCACAGCCAGCAGGATCAGGGCCATCGGCAGCGGATAGATCAGCAGCATGCGCCAGGCGGAGTCGGAAGCGCCGCTGCCGACAGCGAGGAAGAGAAGGCCGAGCCAGCTGCTCACCAGAAAGGAGATGGCCCGCTTGATGTCGATCTGGGCCAGCGCGATCAGGGCGCCCACCAGAGCGGTGGTGCCTCCCACGATCACCAGCACCCCCATCACGATCGGGCTCACCGCCAGCAGCGGTTCGATCCGCAGCAGCAGCCAGGCACCACCCACCACCACCACGGAATTACGCAGAACAGAGGAGGGAATCGGCCCTTCCATCGCCTCATCGAGCCAGAGGTGAAGGGGGATCTGGGCGCACTTGCCCATCGGGCCGGCAATGATCGCCAGCAAGATCAAGGTGAGTGCCGGTGTGGGCGTGGCAGTGGCTGCCCAGGCGTTGAGGGTATTGATGTTCCAGCTGCCAGCCAATGGCAGCAGGGCGATCAATCCAGCCAGCATGATCAGGTCGCCCACCCGCTTGGTGAGGAAGGCATCGCGTGCCCCTTTCACCACCAGCGACTGGTTGAACCAAGTGCCCACGATCAGATAGGTGCCGAGGGTGAGAAGTTCCAGCACCACATAGGCAAAGAAGAGCGAATCGGTGAGCACCAAGGCACACAGACCAGCCTCAAACACACTCAAACAGCCGAAGAATCGGGGCCAGCCCCAGTCCATCTCCAGATAGCCGATGGAATAGATCTGGGCCAACACATGCACGCCACAGATGATCGTCATGGCGATCAGCGCGGGGCTGTTGATCGTGCCGTCGAAACCAATCGTCAGCCCGGCGGTGGAGAGCCAGGTCCAGCTGGTGGTCAGGGGGGTGCCGTCGAAGGCAATCCAGGCCAGCAGGCTGTGCAGGAAGGCCACCAGGTTGAACGCCAGGTTGAAATACCCGGAGGGCCTTGGACCCGAGCGCCAGATCAGTCCTGGCGCCCAGAACAACGAGAACGTGGCCCCCAGGATCGGGTAAAGCGGAATCCACCAGGCCGTTTGCACGAAGCTGGCGGACAGGGAAGCCGTCTGAGCGGCAACGACGATCATCGGAGGGAAGAACGGGGGGAGAGTCGTGAGATTCGGGGAAACAATCGCCGAGGCTCAGGCGGGCATGATCTGCAGGGAGATCCAGGTGGGCCTGGAGGAAATCACCGAAGCTTCAATGGTTGGCAAACGTTAAGTGCCGTAATGCTGAAGCTGGGGGCTGCGTGAAGTTGCGTTGCCTATGACTCAGTTAACGAACTGTGATCGTCGGGGGCTTGCCACCTCAGGCTTTCAACCGCAACCAGAGGACCGCCGCTGCCAGCTGCAGCGCAACCGTGGGCAGGCTGGTGCGCAGCCAGCCGCGAAAACTGATCGCCACCCCTTCATGGCGGGCGATGCCGGCGGCCACCAGGTTGGCCGAGGCTCCGATCAAGGTGGCATTGCCGCCGAGGGTCCCTCCCAGCATCAGGGCTGCAAACAGAGGGATTGGCGGTGCGGCGAACCCCTGCTGCTCGCATGTTTCCAGCAGCAGGGGCGTCAGGGCCGCCAGCAGGGGGATGTTGGGGACCACCGCCGAGAGCAGGGCCGTGGCAACGAGAAGCAACAGGCTGGAGAGGAACAGATCCTTGCCCACCAGATCGGCCAGACCCAGGGCCACGGTGGCCAACACACCGGTGCGCTCCAGGGATCCGATCAACACGAACACCGCCATGAAGTAGATCAGCGTCGACCAGTCAAGGTCTGCCAACAGGCGCTCCACCGGCAGCAGCCGGCCGACGCGCACGATCGTGAGGCTGACCGACGCCCCCAACAGCGCCACCACATCGGGGGTGAGGGGCACCGGCAGCAGGTCGCCGCCGATGAACAGGCCCAGCATCGCGGCCAGCAGCATCAGCAGCAGCACCAGGGTGGGGCGATGGTGCAACTGCGGCGGCGGTGCTGTGTGGGGGGAAAAGCGGGCCCGCCAGATGTCGCGATATAACCAGGGAAGAGTCGGCAGGATGGCCGCCAGCACCAGCAGCCCCCCTCCGGCGAAGTCCACCAGATAACGGCCGAAGCCAACATCAAGGCCGTTGGCGACGATGAAGGTAGCCGGATCACCGATCACGGTCAGCAACCCGCTGCTGTTGGCTGTGAGCACCAGGAGGATCAGCAAGGGCCTGGGGTCGAGCGCCAGCTCCCGGGCCAGCGGCGGCAGCAGGGGACCGAGCAACAGCACCGTGGTGGCGTTGGGTAACCAGGCTCCGATCAAGGTGGCGAGGCCAACCAAAGCGAGCAGCAGGCGACGTCCTTCCCCGCGCGCCAGCACCAGCAGGCGATGGGCCAGCACCGCGAAGACACCCGTGCTCTCCAGAGCCCGCACCACCACCATCATTCCGAACAGCAGCGTCAAGGTGCCCTGGGCCGCTCCAACGCTGTCCACCGCCTGGCCCATGGTCACCACCCCCGTGACCACAACCACAGCGGCACCGAGCAGGGCCGCCTCGGTGAGATGGGTCAGGCCAAAAGCGGTGACCAGCAGCACAACGGCGAAGGCGACGCTGGCCAGCAGGGCTTGGCTTGTCACACAGGACCCTCAGGAACGGGAGGCAGCGCTGGTGGGATCAAGCCGCTGCGCCAGCAACGACACCGGCAGCATGGCCAGCATGGGCAGGGCAGAGATCAACCATTCTCGCAGGCCCAGCGGGGCCGTGCCGAAGAAGGTGTTCATCCAGGGCGCCTGGCTAAACAGATACTGGAGCAGCAAACCAACGCTTACCCCCAGCAGCAGGGCCGGGGCCTGACGGATCGCCTGCCAACCGCCAGCGCCCAAACGGCAGAGCCCACGCCCCACCTGGCTGATGCTGACCAGGTAGACCACCTGGGAGAGCACCAGGGCTTGAACGGCCATGGTGCGCGCCAGGTCCAGATCGGCGCCGATGGCCTTGCCCCCGAAGAAGACGCTGAAGACAAGCCCCCAGTTGAACAAGGACACCAGCAGCACCCGCCGGATCAGCCTGGGGGTCAGCAGCGGCTGGCTGGGCGGACGGGGAGGCTGAACCATCAGCCCTGTTGGCTTGGGCTCAAAGGCCAGTGGTACGGACATGGTCAGCGAGCTGACCATGTTGAGCCAGAGCACCTGCAGGGCCGTGACCGGCAGCTCAAGCCCGAGCACGGCCGCCAGCAGGATCGTGATCGAGGCACCGCCGTTGACGGGCAGCACAAAGGCCAGGGTCTTGCGCAGATTCAGGTACACACCGCGACCCTCCTCCACGGCTGCTTCGATCGAGGCGAAATCGTCATCGGTGAGCAACATGTCAGCGGCCTGCCGGGCCACCTCGGTGCCACCGCGACCCATGGCGATGCCGATGTCGGCCTGGCGCAGGGCCGGGGCGTCATTGACGCCGTCGCCGGTCATGGCCACCACGGCGCCATGGGCCTGCAGGGCTCGCACCAGTTCCAGTTTCTGGGTGGGGGCCACCCGGGCAAACACATCGGTGCGATCGGCGCAGGCGGCAAGGGCCTCTGGGGTCATGGCCGCCAGATCTTTGCCCTCCACCCCCACAACCGCATCACCCTTGCCGGAAAGGCCGATCTGGCGGGCGATCGCCAGGGCCGTGTCGAGGTGGTCGCCGGTGATCATCTTCACGGTGATTCCCGCCTGATGACAGGCCGCCACGGCCCGCTGCGCCTCAGGACGGGGCGGATCGAGCATGCCCTGCAGCCCGAGGAAGTCGAGCCCTCCGGCGACGTGGTGATGATCCAGGCTGGTCTCATCGGCCGTGGCGGTGCCCATGGCGAAGGCCAGGACCCTCAGGCCCCGCCCCGCCATGGCGGTGACGGCCACCTCCACGGCGGCACCATCGAGTGGGATCGCCACGCCGGTGCGATCCAGCTGGCGCCGGCAGCGTGGCAACACCGCCTCCAGCGACCCTTTGACAAGGATGCGCCGGCTGCCGTGCAGGGTGGCCATGTACTGGTGCTCGGAGGCGAACGGAATCGCGTCTTGGCGGGGGTGGTGGCCGAGGGCATGGTCGCGGTCGATGCCGGCCAACTCGGCCGCCACCAGCAGGGCGGCTTCGGTGGGATCGCCCACCAGATCGCCCTCCGGGTCGAGGCGGGCGTCGTTGCAAAGCAGGCCCGTGAGCAGGGTTTCCTGTAGGGCCCGGTTGTCGAGCAAGGGGTCGGGACCGCCCGAACGGGAGGGCCAGAGATCCTCCAGGGCCACCAGGCTGCCTCCGGCATAGATCTCGCGCACCGTCATCCGGTTCTGGGTGAGGGTGCCGGTCTTGTCGGAGCAGATCACGGTGGTGCTGCCCAGGGCCTCCACGGCGGGGAGCTTGCGGATGATCGCGTTGCGCCGGGCCATGCGGCCCACGCCGATCGCCAGGGTGATGGTCACGATCGCCGGCAGCTCCTCGGGGATGGCCCCCACAGCCAGGGCCACGGCTCCGTCAAACATCTCCACCGCCCCCCGGCCCCGGATCAAACCAACAGCAAAGGTGATGCCGGCCAGCACCAGGATCAATTGCAGCAACGTTCGGCTGAATCGCCGGATCGTGCGCGTGAGTGGGGTCGTCAGCACGGAGGGCTTGCGCAGCAGGCCGGAGATCTGACCCACTTCGGTGTCGTTTCCACTGGCCACGACAACCCCGCAGCCAACGCCCGCCGTGACGAAACTGCCCGCATAGGCCATGTCGCTCCGCTCAGCCACGGCTACTGCCTGAGCCACAGGGGCAACGCCCTTCTCCACCGGGATGGATTCGCCGGTGAGAGCTGACTCGTCGACCTGCAGGTTTCGGGCAGCCACCAACCTCAGATCAGCCGGGATCCTGGCGCCTGCCTCCAGGCGGACCAGATCACCCACCACCAGGTCCTGGGAGGGAATCAGGCGCTGCTGGCCCTCGCGGATCACCGCGCTGTCAGTGCGCACCGAGCGGGCCAGGGCAGCGATGGCGGTCTCGGCTTTGCTTTCCTGCACGAAACCGATCAGCGCGTTGATCAGGGTCACACTCCAGATCACCAGCGCTTCAGTGAGCGAATGGATCAGGGCCTTGATGGCGCCGGTGATCAGCAGGGCATAGAGGAGCGGGTCATTGAACTGCCCCAGAAAACGCCACCACAGCGGTGGCTCCCGTCGCCCGCTCAGCTCATTGGGGCCGAAACGCCTCAGTCGCAGAGCGGACTGCGGCTCGCTCAGACCCAGGAGCCCGTCGCTGCCGAGGGCAGCGAGCACAGACTCCACCTCCCAGGCATGGCCGCCGGCGACGAGTGCAGCCAGATCAGCCTCGTCTGGGTCGGGCTGCACCAATTCGGCCATGGCGACAGAGGATCGCGGACGCCCCATGCTTTAGCGCGGTCCGGCAGCGATTACGCCACGCCGGCCTTGGCCACGGCCTGATTGAGGGCAACGAGGCGGGAGAGGGTCACCCGCTCAGGGGGCAAGATCTCGAACATCCGAAGTTTTTCGAGCCTCTGGAAGGTGGTGCCCGTGGCACCCACCACATAGACGGCGCGGCCCTTCTCGACCGCTTCTTCCACCGCGTTCTCGAGGGCCAGGGCCGCCGTGACACCCAGGTGGGTCACAGACGTGAGGTCAAAGATGACGGAATCGCAGCTGGTGATGGCGTTGTGTTCCCTGGAGATCGCCTTGGCCACCCCAAAAATCATGGCTCCATTGAGCTGGAACAGCAGCACCTTGCCCTTCGCCTGATCCAGCAGCCGCTTTTCTGCCACCGATAGATCGGTATCGCCATCGCCGGTGCTGATCGCTTTCACCCCCTGCGATTCCAGGGTGTTCATCCGCTCGATCGTCAGGAAGTTGGCCACGAACACCCCAACCCCCACCGCCACCATCAGATCCACCAGGACCGTGAGCAGAATCACCCCATACATGATCAGGGCCCCCTTCATCGAGAGGTGATGGGCCCGCTTGAGGAAGCCCCAGTCGATGATGTCGATACCCACCTTGAGGGCGATGCCGGCGAGCACGGCCATCGGAATCGAGGAGGCCAGCCCCGAGGCTCCCAGGATCACCACCATCAACACGACGGCCCGGGTCAGGCCGGAGAGGGCCGTGCGACCGCCGGCCTGAATGTTCACGACCGTGCCCATCGTGGCACCGGCTCCGGCGATGCCACCGAACAGGCCGGAGACCACATTGCCCAGGCCCTGCCCCAGTAATTCTTTGTTGGAATTGTGCTCGGTGCGGGTGAGGCTGTCGGCCACCATCGAGGTGAGCAGGGCATCAATGGAGCCCAGCATCCCCAGCACCGCGCCATAGAAGAGCATGCGCTGGATTTCGCCGGGCATGAAGGTGGGGAGCTGGAGAGGCGGGAGACCGGAGGGAATCCAGCCGATGCGGCGGATGTCCTCACCACCGAAGATCAGCAAAGAGACCACCGTTCCCGCCACCAGAGCAAGCAACTGGGGCGGCACCAGTTGCTTGAACCGGGAGGGCGTGAACCAGATGATCGCCACCGTGAGCAGCGCCAGAAAGGTTTCGATCGGCTGCGTCTGGCCCAGCAACTCAGGGATCGCCCGCAGGGTCCCCATCACACCGCCGGGGGGAATGGCCTGGCCCAGGAACGGACCGATCTGAAGAATGATCAGGATGATGCCGATCCCGGACATGAAGCCCGAGATCACGGTGTAGGGCATCATCGTGATGTAACGACCCAGCTTCAGCAGTCCGAAGAGAATCTGGAAGGCGCCGGCCAGCATCACCACCGTGAAGGCCATGGCCATGCCGTTCTCCGGATTCGCAGCAGTGAGGCCAGCGATCACCGTCGTCATCACCACGGTCATGGGACCGGTGGGTTCGGAGATCAAGGTGGGAGTGCCTCCGAACAGGGCGGCAAAGAATCCCACCAGCACCGCCCCCCAGAGACCGGAAGCGGCCCCAGCCCCGGACGCGACACCAAAGGCCAACGCCATCGGCAGGGCAATCACCGCAGCGGTGACACCCCCGAACAGATCACCCTTGAGATGATGGAAGTTGATGCGATTGGTGATCATCAACGGGTGGCTGGAGTGCGGCGCGGAGCAACCTTAGAAACTGCACCGATGCCATCCCTTGCTTTGCTCTGGATCTGTGGCAACACGCTGCAGAGCCGCCAGCGGAAACGAAGGAGGCAGGACACCAGTCCCATGACCCGTCAGACTCCCACCTGCCTCTCGCCGTCCTGCCGTGCTCAGCCCTGCCGTGCTCAGCGTCGTGGAGATCGTCGTTGGAATCCTGTTGCTGTTCGGAGGCGGCGAGCTGTTCGTTCAGGGTTCGGTGGCGCTGGCCCTGCTGCTGGGAATTCCCCAGTTGGTGATCGGGCTCACCGTCGTCGCTCTGGGCACCAGTACACCGGAACTGTTCGTGAGCCTGCTGTCCACGCTTCAGGGTTCCGATGATCTAGCCGTGAGCAATGTGGTCGGTAGCAACATCTTCAACATGATGGTGGTGCTGGGCTGCAGCGCCGTGATCCTGCCGTTGCGGGTGCAGAGCCGGCTCGTCCGCCGTGATGTGCCGATCCTGTTGGCGGTGTCGATGGCGGTGTGGGGCATGGCCTCGGCCGGGCGGGTCACCTGGCAGGCGGGTGTGGCCTTGCTGGTGGCCTTGGTGATCAACACCATCTGGGAAATTCGCACATCAAGGGAAGCCAAAATCTCCGAGGCCGCCGATTCTCAAGGCGGTCTGTCCGAAGAAGGCCTGCCCGATGAAGGCAGTCCGGATAAAGGCAGTGTTGAGGGAGATAACGACCTGGATCTAGGCGAGTCGGACATCAGCCTGAAGCCGGCCCTGATCAAGTTGGTGGCCGGCCTGGCCGTGCTGATCTGGGGGTCGCAGATTCTGGTGAAGGGGGCCACGGCGATCGCCCTTGGCCTGGGGGTGAGCCAGACCGTGATCGGACTGACGATCGTTTCGGCCGGCACCTCGATGCCGGAACTGGTCACTTCGATCGTGGCGGCCCTGCGGGGCAAGGGCGATCTGGCGATCGGCAACGTGGTGGGCAGCAACCTGATGAACCAGATGCTGATCCTGGGCAGCTGCGCCTTTCTCTCGGGAAGCCGGGGCCTCACGGTCGACCCGACCATGATTCAGCGGGATCTGCCGATCATGGTGGCCACCACCCTGGCCTGCCTGCCGATCTTCTGGACAGGCGGAGTGATCACCCGCCGCGAGGGGGGGATCTTGCTCGGCCTGTACGGCCTTTTCCTGCTGGAGCAAGTTGTGCCTTATGTGCAGCCCGAGCTGAGTGCACCGCTGCAATGGTTCACCCTGCTGGTGGTGGTCCCGGCAGTTGTTTTGCTCCTGGTGGTCCAGTCGGCCGGCTACTGGCGCTCCGAGAAGCGGCTCAGGGCCTGATCTCTGCCAGACAGCTAAAGCCAAAACCACAAGACTTTTGCTCCCCTTGCCTAGGGTCGAAGTCTGAAAATAGTTTTGCCTCGTTGATGCCAGGGATCCACCGATGACCACGATCTTCGCCGACAGCAGCCTCAGCATCGGCCGCACCCCGCTGGTCAAGCTCAACCGGGTGGTGGGCGAGAGCAAGGCCACGGTGTTGGCCAAAATTGAGGGGCGCAACCCTGCTTTCTCGGTGAAATGCCGGATCGGCGCGGCGATGATCTGGCAGGCGGAGAAAGATGGCCTGCTCGGTCCTGGCAAGGAGTTGATCGAGCCCACCAGCGGCAACACCGGCATTGCCCTGGCCTTCGTGGCGGCTTCGCGGGGTCTGCCGCTCACCCTCACCATGCCGGAGACGATGAGCCTGGAGCGGCGCAAGCTGCTGGCCGCCTACGGCGCCCAACTGGAGCTCACCGAAGGCCGGCTCGGCATGACAGGAGCCGTGGGCCGCGCCCGTGAGATCGCCGCCTCCGATCCCGAGCGCTACGTGTTGCTGCAGCAGTTCTCCAACCCCGCCAACCCCCAGATCCACCACGACACCACCGGCCCGGAAATCTGGGACGACACCGAAGGCACCGTGGATGTGCTGGTGGCGGGCGTGGGCACCGGCGGCACGATCACCGGCGTCAGCCGCTACATCAAGACCACCCTGGGCCAGCCCCTGGTGTCGGTGGCGGTCGAACCGGAGAACAGCCCGGTGATCAGCCAAGCCATGCAGGGGCAGCCATTGGTGCCTGGGCCCCACAAAATCCAGGGGATCGGCGCCGGTTTCGTACCCGATAACCTCGACCTCAGCCTGGTGGATCGGGTGGAAGCCGTCAGCAACGAAGAGGCCGTGGAGATGGCCCGGCGGCTGATGCGTGAGGAAGGCATCCTGGCGGGGATCTCCTGCGGAGCGGCCACGGTGGCGGCCCTTCGCCTGGCCGCCGAAGCGGCCTACGCAGGCCAAACGATCGTTGTGGTGCTGCCCGATTCCGGCGAGCGCTATCTCAGCTCTGTGCTGTTTGAAGGGGTCTTCGATTCGGCTGGCCTGGCGCTGGTGTGACTGCCGCAGTGGTCAGCAGATGCGCGGCAGTTGCTCGCCCTGGCCCAGCGTTAACCGCCGAAGCACCCCGTAGGCGTTCTCCAGCAGCACGATGCCGCCCATAGCGCTACCGGCAGCGGCCACCGTGCCGATGATCGCGGCTTCGGGCTGGAAGGTCTGAAGCACGGCACGGGCTTGCTCCGCCTGGGCGGTGGGTAGGAACAGGACGAGGCGGCCTTCGTTGGCCATGGCCAGCGGGTCAAGGCCCAATAGGGCGCAGGCACTGGCCACAGCGGGCGCAATCGGCACGGCCGCCTCCTGGATCCGTAGCTCCAGCCCGACGCCGCGGGCGATTTCAGTGAGCGCGCTGGCGAGCCCACCGCGGGTGAGGTCCCGCAGGGCATGCACGGCCAGCCCTTCCGCCAGCAGCGCCTGCACCGCCGGCAGGAGCGAGGCCAAATCACTTTGCAGATCCGTACGGAAGCCCAGCTCCTGGCGTGCCGCCAGGATCGCCACCCCGTGGCGTCCCAGATCGCCACTCACCAGGATCGCGTCACCGAGCTGAACCGCAGGTGGGCCGATGGCGGGACCCGGCCCCAGGCGGCCCACGGCGCTGGTGGTGATGAAAATGCCATCCCCCTTGCCCCGCTCCACCACCTTGGTGTCGCCGGTCACCACCGGAACGCCGCACTCCGCAGCCACTGTGCGGATGGCAGCCACTATGTGCCGAAGCATGGCCATCGCCAGGCCTTCCTCCAGGATCAGAGCCAGGCTGAGGGCCAAGGGGCATGCGCCCACCATCGCCAGGTCGTTGACGGTGCCGATCACCGCCAGCCGGCCAATGTCGCCGCCAGGGAAAACCAAGGGCCGCACCACATAAGAGTCGGTGGTGAAGGCCAGTGCCCCAGGCCCAGCAGCAAGCGTGGCAGCATCGTGAAGGACCCCATCGGCGGGACCGAAGGCCGGCACAAACAGCTCCTCAATCAGCCGCTGGCTGAGGCCGCCGCCGCCACCATGGCCCAGCTGAACCCGTTCGGCGGGATCTGAGGGCATGGGGCAGCCGACTCCGTGCATGATCTCCATCGCTCAGGGCACCCCGGCTGCAGCGCTGCCGTCCCGTTGGCGATAGTGCCAGTAGGCGGCGCAGGCCCCTTCCGCAGACACCATCGGTGCCCCCAGCGGCCGCTCCGGCGTGCAGGCCACCCCGAAGGAGGGGCAGTCTGTGGGGCGGTCCAGGCCCTGCAGAACCCGGCCGCTGATGCAGATAGAGGGGCTGCCAAGAGAGGCTGCTGGGATTCCAGGAGAAGACGCTTGCATGAAATCGGCATCAAGGGCGTCGTAGGGCGGCCGCAGGCGCAGACCGCTGGCAGGGAACACGCCAAGGCCACGCCATTCCTGATCCACCGGCTCGAACACCCGCGCGATCAGGGCCCGGGCCGCAGCGTTTCCCTGCGGCGGGCTGGCGCGGGTATAGGCGTTCTCCACCCTGCTCTCGCCCCGCTCCAGCTGCCGCACGCAGCACAACACTCCCTCCAGCAGGTCCACCGGCTCGAAACCCGTGACCACCACCGGCACGCGGAAGCGTTGGCAGATCGGCTCCAGCTCCTCGCTACCCATCACCGCACAGACGTGGCCAGCGGCCAGGAAGCCCTGCACACGGCCTTCCGGAGCTGCCAGCAACGCCTCCATCGCCGGGGGGATCCGCACATGCACCACAAGCAGAGCCAAGTTGGTAAGCCCCGACCGCCAGGCCTGATGGGCCAGCAAGGCGGTGGCCGGCGCTGTGGTCTCGAAGCCCACCGCGAAGAACACCACACGGCAGCCTGGATGATCTCGGGCGATGGCAAGCACATCGAGGGGTGAAGCGACGACCCGGACATTGGCGCCTTCGGCACGCTGTTCCAGCAGGCTGCGGCCCGCCGATCCCGGCACCCGCAGCATGTCGCCGTAGGAGCAGAGGATCACCCCGGGGCTGGTGGACAGCTCCAGGGCCCGATCAATCGCCGCCGCCGGAGTGACGCAGACCGGGCAGCCGGGTCCGTGAATCAGCTCCAGACCATCGGGCAGCAGACGGTCGAGACCATGGCGCAGGATCGCGTGGGTCTGGCCGCCGCAGACCTCCATCAGGGTCCAGGGACGCGTGGTGGCCTGGCGCAGTTCGGCGGTGAGGCGCCGCACCCGCTCCGGCCGGCGGAAGGGCTCCAGCAGGGCGCTCACAGATGGGTGCCTAGAGCGCTGCCGGCTGGACTGGTACTGATCGCCCGCACGTACTGGGCCCGCTCGAAAGCGGCCGGGTCGGGGCAGCGCCGCTGGCTCATGCAGCCCCGCAAGTCCTGCACGGAGGCGTAGTTGTGCTGTTCGAGCCAGCCAGTGAGCTCGGTTTCCAGCTGCCGCAGCTGACCGGGGCCATGGCGCAGCAAGTCCGACACCACCATGGTGACGCTGGCGCCCACCATCAGCAGCCTCACCACGTCGGTGCCGTGGGCGACGCCGCCGCTGGCGGCGAAATCCAGCGGCACCTGGCCTTCTAACAGGGCGATCCAACGCAGCGGCGGGCGCAGATCGGCAGCAGAGCTGAGCAGCACATTCGAGACATGCTCAAGGGCTTCGATGTCGATGTCAGGCTGGAAGAAGCGGTTGAACAGCACCAGTCCGCGAGCACCGGCCTGGTGGAGGCGACGGGCGAAATGAGCCAGGTTCGTGTAGCTGGGGCTGAGCTTTACGGCCACCGGCAGACGGGTGGCCGTGCAGACCGTGGACACGATCGCCAGCTGCTCTTCCTCCAGTTCGCCGCCGCTGCGCTCGGCATCGGTAGGCACGGCGTAGAGGTTGAGCTCGATCGCCTGCGCACCGGCCTGCTCGATCGCCCGCACCGTGCCGGCCCAGTGGCCGCCTGCGTTTCCGTTGAGGCTGGCGATGATGGGGATGTCCACCCGGCGGCGGGCGCTTTCAATCTCCTGCAGGTAGCCCGCGATGCCGAGGTGCGTGGGGGCATTGGGCGGCACAAAGCTCAGCGATTCAGCAAAACTCTCGCTGCCATGCTGCTGGTGGTGCTCCCATTCCTGCCAGTCGTGCTCGATCTGCTCGAGGAAGAGTGAATGAAGCACCACGGCCGCAGCGCCCTGCTCAGCCAGGCGCGGGATCAAGTCGGGGTCAGCACTGAGCGGCGCGGCGGCGCCGACCACCAGCGGTGAGGAGAGGGGCAGGCCCAGATAGGTGGTAGCGAGGTCGGGGCCGTTCATGGGGGGGCTCCCTTGCTGGCATCCGCCGGGGCGGCGGCGCGGGCTGCGTACTGGTGCCAGCGCTGGAGGGCTTCAGCCTGGGCCTGTCGTGTCAGAGCACGGGCCTGGTCAGGATGGCTATAGCCCAGCAGGCGGAAGCGGTTTTCGCCCGCCATCGCTTCGGCCATGGCCAGTTTCGGTTCAGGGCAGTCGAGCTGGAGCGGATTCTCGCCCCGCTCGCTGCGGCGTGGGTCGTGGCGGTAGAGCAGCCAGCGCCCCGAGTCCACGGCCCGCTGCTGCTGCGTCATCCCCTGGGCCATGTCGATGCCATGGGCGATGCAGTGGGAATAGGCCAGGATCAGCGAGGGCCCCGGATACGACTCCGCCTCCAGGAAGGCCCGCAGGGTCTGCTCCTGGGAGGCACCCATGGCCACGCTGGCCACGTAGACGTGGCCGTAGGTCATCGCCATCAGGCCCAGATCCTTCTTGGCGGTGGCCTTGCCGCCGCTGGCGAATTTGGCCACGGCGCCCAGCGGCGTCGCCTTCGACATCTGGCCGCCGGTGTTGGAGTACACCTCGGTGTCGAGCACCAGGATGTTGACGTCGTGGCCGCCGGCCAGCACGTGGTCGAGGCCGCCGTAGCCGATGTCATAGGCCCAGCCGTCGCCGCCGATCATCCAGACGCTGCGTTTGACCAAGTCGTCGGCCAGGTCGTTGAGGGCGCTGGTGGGGGCGTTGGCCTCCAGCCACTGCCGCAGCTCCACGACCCGCTGCCGTTGCTCGAAAATGCCCGGCTCATCGTGCTGGTCAGCCTCCAGCAGGCCCTGACGCAGACCGGCGGGAAGGCCGGGCGTGTCGCGCAGCAGCTGGGCGGAGATAACGCGGCGCTGGTCGAAGCCGACGCGGAAACCGAGTCCGAACTCGGCGTTGTCTTCGAACAGGGAGTTGGACCAGGCGGGGCCGCGGCCGTTACGGTTGGAGCTCCAGGGCGTGGTGGGCAGGCTGCCGCCGTAGATCGAGGAGCAGCCCGTGGCGTTGGCCACCACCATGCGATCGCCGAACAACTGGCTGGCGAGCTTGATGTAAGGGGTTTCGCCGCAGCCGGCGCAGGCGCCGGAGAATTCGAACAGCGGCTCCTGCAGTTGCTGCTGATTGACGTGGGCCAGGTTGAGGGCGCCGCGCTCGGGGTTCGGCAGGGAGAGGAAGAAGTCCCAGTGGCCGCGGGCCTGCTCACGCAGGGGGCGCTGCGGTTCCATGTTGATCGCCTTGCGGCGCGGTTCGGCCCGGTTGCGGGCCGGGCAGACCTCCACGCAGAGGCCGCAGCCGGTGCAGTCTTCGGCGGCCACCTGCAGGGTGAAGCTCTGCCCCTGCCAGTGGTGGTCGCGGGCCGCGGCGTGGGCGAAGCCGGCCGGGGCGTCCGCCAGGGCGGCGGGCTCCACCACCTTGGCGCGGATCACGGCGTGGGGGCAGACCATCACGCACTTGCCGCACTGCACGCACACCTCGGTGTCCCAGACCGGCACGGATTCGGCGATGTTGCGCTTCTCGAAGCGGGCGGTGCCGGTGGCGAAGCTGCCGTCGGCGGGCAGGGCGCTCACGGGCAAACGGTCGCCCTGGCGGGCCAGCTGGGGGGCGATCAGCCGGCGCAGCGCAGCGGATGCCGCCGCCAGCGGATCGGGGGCTGGGGCCTGGCTTGGATCTGCAGCAGCAGCAGCGCTGGCCGGCTCGTCGTCTGCGATCGGCACCTGCTGCAGCCGGGCCCGGCTGGCGTCGACGGCCTGGAGATTGGCCTCCACGATGCGCCCCCCCTTGCGGCCATAGCTGTGGCGAATTGCCTCTCGGATCGCCTCAAGCGCCTGTTGTTGCGGCAGCACATCGGCCAGGGCAAAGAAGCAGGTCTGCATCACCGTGTTGATGCGCCCGCCCAGCCCCAGCTCACGGGCGATTGCCGTGGCGTCGATGCTTTGCACCGTCAGCTGCTTGGCGCGGATCGCCTGCCGCACCGACGCCGGCAGCCGCATCGCCACCTCTTCTGGGGGAAAGGGGCTGTTGAGCAGCAATGTGCCGCCGGGCAGGGCCGCTTCGAGCAGATCGAAGCGGCCAAGAAAATCCCATTGGTGGCAGGCCACCAGGTGGGCCTGCTGCACCAGGTGGCAGGAGTGGATCGGGGTGCGGCTGACGCGCAGGTGCGAGACGGTGACTGAACCTGATTTCTTCGAGTCGTAGACGAAGTAGCCCTGGGCGTAGAGATCGGTGTGATCACCGATGATTTTGATCGCGTTCTTGTTGGCGCCGACGCTGCCGTCGGAGCCGAGGCCATAGACGATGGCGCGAAAGTCGGCGGCTTCGGTGCAGAAGCTGGCGTCCACCGGCAGCGAGAGGCGCGTGACGTCGTCGGTGATGCCGACCGTGAAGCGCCCGGGTGGATCGGGGCGGGCCAGGGCGTCGAAGACCGCCTTGACCATCGCTGGGGTGAAGTCTTTTGAGGCCAGGCCATAGCGGCCGCCGATCAGGCGCGGCAGGGGGCCGGGCTTTTCGGCCCAGGCCTGCAGCAGGGCCTGGCCCACATCGAGCAGGAGGGGTTCGGCGCCGCTGCCGGGTTCCTTGCAGCGATCGAGCACGGCAATCGCCCGAATCGATGGCGGCAGGGCGGCGATCAGGGCGGTGGTATCGAGCGGGCGGAACAGGCGCACCTTCAGCAGCCCCACCCGCTCGCCGGCGGCGTTGAGCGCTTCCACCGTTTCCTGGGCGGTTTCAGCGCCGGAGCCCATCAGCACCAGCACCCGCTCGGCATCGGCGGCACCGACGTAATCGAACAGGTGATAGGCGCGGCCGGTGAGGGCAGCAAAGGCGTCCATCACCTCTTGAACGATCGCGGGGGCGGCGGCGTGGAAGGGGTTGGCGGCCTCGCGGGCCTGGAAGGCCACATCGGGGTTCTGGCTGGTGCCGCGGATCACCGGGTGGTCGGGGGAGAGGCCGCGGCGGCGGTGGGCGGCCACCAGCTCCTGGGGCACCAGGGCGTGCAGCACGGCGTCATCGATCAGCTCCACCCGCTGGATCTCGTGGGAGGTGCGGAAGCCGTCGAAGAAGTGCAGGAACGGGAGCCGGGCGCGCAGGCTGGCGGCGGTGGCGATCGCGGCGAAGTCGCCCGCCTCCTGCACCGAGCCCGAGCAGAGCAGGGCGCAACCGCTGCCGCGGGTGGCCATCACATCGCCGTGGTCACCGAAGATCGAGAGGGCCTGGCCCGCCAAGGCCCTTGAGGCCACATGCAGCACGGTGGCGGTGAGTTCACCGGCGATTTTGTAGAGGTTGGGCAGCATCAGCAGCAACCCCTGCGACGCGGTGAAGGTGGAGGCCAGCGTCCCCGCCTGCAGGGCACCATGCAGCACCCCGGCGGCGCCGCCCTCGCTCTGTAGTTCGATCACCTGCGGCACGCTGCCCCAGAGGTTGGGGCGGCCGGCTGCGGCCCAGGCGTCGGCCCATTCGCCCATCGGCGTTGCCGGGGTGATCGGGTAGATCGCCATCACCTCGTTGAGGCGGTAAGCAACGCGGGCCACCGCTTCGTTGCCGTCGATGCTGGCGGTGCTCATGGCTGCACCACGCTGAGGGCGAAGCCCACGTGCACCAGCAGCTGATCGCCAAGGCGGGCCTCGGGCACGCAGGCCAGGCTCACCTGGCGCTGGACGCCACCGAAATCCACCAGCCCAAAGCGCCAGAGCGCGGCATCAGCCGGATCGGAGGGATCGACAGCGACGCCAGGGGGGTGGCCGTCTTCAATGGCGATCAGTTCACCGGGTAAGGCCAGACACATCGCGGAGCTCCGGCAGAGGTGCAGCGTCCGGGGGTGGGACCGCCCTTCTTTTGTTATAGGTCGCTGGTTCGTTTCCGCTCTCAGTGTTGCGAGGCCTTACAGAAACTGGGCAGCCGCCAGCAGCTGGCCGAGGGCCAGTCCGCCGTCATTGCAAGGGATCCGTTGGGGCCAGAGTGCTTCGATGCCGGCCTGCTGCAGGGCAGTGGCGGCGAGTTGCAGCAGCAGGCGGTTCTGGAAGCAGCCCCCCGCCAGCAGCAGGCGCCGCTCGCCGGGAGTGTCTGAAAAGGTTTCGGCCAGCGCTACCAGCAACCCGGCCAGTGCCTGGTGGAAGGCCAGGGCGATGGCGGGCACCGGCACGCCGCGGTCGCGATCGGCGAGCAGGGCGATGAGCAGGGGCTGCCAGTTGATCTGCAGGGGCAGTACGGGTTGGCTGGAGCCGATGGTTTCGCTGGCAGGGCCGATCGGCAGGGTGTAGGGGCCGGCTAGCTCAAATGCTGTGGCGCGCATCCCTTCCCAGGCGGCTGCCTCCAGGCGCAGGGCGGCCTGGCCTTCAAAGCTGCAGACCTGGATCAAGCCCAGCAGGGAGGCCACCGCGTCGAAGAGGCGGCCGATGCTGGAGCAGAGCGGCGCATGCGGGCCGCCGCGGCGCAACAGGGCAAGCAGCACCCGCTTCTCCTCAGCACTGAAGGCGGAATGAGTGCTGCGGGAGCTGTCGCCGAAGGCGGTTGCTAGCAGGCCCAGGGCGGCGCGGCGTGGTTCACGCAGGGCCGGTGTGCCGCCGGGCAACGGAAACGGCCGCAGCTGCGCCAGACGCTGGAAGCGGGCCGGTTGGCCCGGTGCGGCCGGCTCCAGGCGCAGGCACTCACCGCCCCAGAGGCTGCCGTCGCCGCCGTAGCCAGCGCCATCCCAGGCCACCCCCAGCAGCGGTGGGACGAGACCGTGCTCGGCCGCCACTGCCAGCACATGGGCGTGGTGATGCTGCACCGGCAGTAGTGGCACGCCTGCTGCCGCTGCCAGTTCCTCACCGATCCGACGCGAGACGTAGGCGGGGTGGCCATCGACCACAAAGCGGCGGGGCGTGAGGCCGAGGCGCTCAAGGGCGCTGCTGAGGACCTCGCGCAAGCGCAGCTCAGACGCGAGGCTGTCGAGGTCGCCCAGGTGGGGGCCGAGCCAGGCGCGACCGCCGGGGAGGCCGATCGCCAGGCTGCCCTTGAGCTGAGCGCCCATGGCGACCACACCGGCAAGCGCATCCGGGTGGGGCAGCAGGGCGGAGAGATCGAGCGTGGTGGGGGCTGTGCCGCGGGCGTGGCGCAGCCGCAGCGGCCGGCCCGCCGCCAGCTGCACCACGCTGTCGTCGACGGGGTTGGCGATCGGGCGGTTGTGGACCAAAAAACCATCGGCGATCGCACCCAGCTCCGCCTCCACCCGTTCGGGATCGGCGCAGAGCGGTTCACCGGAGCGGTTGCCGCTGGTGGCGACCAGCGCCACGCCCAGTTCCCGCAGCAGCAGGGCGTGCAACGGGCTGGCGGGCAGCATCACCCCCAGCCAGGGGTTGGCCGGGGCCACGTTGGCGGCGATGGCGGCATCGCTCGGCGGCCGGCGCCGCAGCAACACGATCGGTGCCGCCGGGGAGGTGAGCAGCGCTTCTTCTTCGGGGCTCAGCACACAGTGGCGCCGCACCCAGGCCAGATCGGGCGCCAGCAGCGCAAAGGGCTTCTCGGGTCGACCCTTGCGTCGCCGCAGCTCAGCCACCGACGCCTCCGATCCGGCCAGGCAGAGCAACTGGAAACCGCCGACCCCCAGCAACGCCACGATCTGCCCCGCCCGCAATGCGACTACCGCCGCCGCCAGGCAGGGGCTGAGCAGGCCCGTGCTCAGCGGTGGATCGCTCAGCCGCGGCTCAGCGGCCGCCCACCAGCTCAGGCGGGGACCGCAGGCGGGGCAGCCCGTGGTCTGGGCGTGAAAGCGGCGGTTGGCCGGATCGGTGTATTCACCCGAGCAGGCAGCGCAGAGGGGGAAGGAGGCCAGCGATGTGTGGCGTCGCTCGAAGGGCAGGGCCCGCAGGATGCTGAAGCGGGGCCCGCAGTGGGCGCAGCTGGTGAAGGCGTAGCCGCAGCGGCGGCTGGACGGATCGACCAATTCCGCCAGGCAGGCGGCGCAGGGGGCCAGATCGGGCGGCACCAGAGCGGTGGGACTTGACGCGCTGCCGGAGGGCGGCCGGATCTGGAAACCGTTGGGGTGGCCGTTGGCTTGGGCGGGCACCCACTGCTGCTCCAACCGATCCAGGCGGCTGTGGGGCGGCCGCTCCAGATCGAGGCGCTCCAGAAAGGACTCAAGCGCCGCTTCCTCCCCCTCCAGCTCCAGGCAGACACCGGATGGGTTGTTCTCCACCCAGCCCGCCAACGCCAGGGAGCTGGCCAGCCGGTGCACGAACGGACGGAAGCCCACCCCCTGCACCAGCCCTTCGACCTCAAGCCGCAGGCGCCGTTGCCCGGCGGTGGTCATTGCCGCTGGTGGCTGAACCAGTGCATCAGGGCGTCAAGGCCGACGCCACTGCGGGCCGAGACTTCGAAGATCTGTGCCTGCGGTGCCACACCGGCCAGGTTGGCGAGGGCCGCGGCGCGATCGAAGCCCACCGCTGCGGCGATGTCGACCTTGTTGATCACCACCACATCGGCGGATTTGAACAGGGCCGGGTATTTGAGCGGTTTGTCTTCCCCTTCCGTGACCGAGAGCAGCACCAGCCGCAGCTGCTCGCCCAGATCAAAGGCGGTGGGGCAGACCAGATTGCCAACGTTCTCGATCAGCAGCAGCTCCATGCCCTGGTGCTCGAGTTGATCAAAGGCCCGCCCCACCATCGCCGCCTCCAAATGGCAGAGATCACCGGTCTGGATCTGCACGGCCCGGGCGCCGGCGGCCCGCAGACGAATGGCGTCGTTGTCGGTGGCCAGATCACCCACGATCACCCCCACTGGGGCCGGACGCCACTGGTGGGCGAGCTGCTCCAGCAGCGCGGTTTTCCCGGACCCCGGCGCTGAGAGGACATTCACCACCAACAGCCCAGCGGCAGCAAAGCGCTCGCGGTTACGTTCCGCCGCTGTGTCGTTGGTGGCCAGCAGGTTGTGGCGAAGCTGGACGGTGCGGGTGGGCTGGCCGCAGGAGCAGTGGGAGCACATGGGCCCGGTGGGAGCAGTGCTTCCAGTGTGGGCAGGGGTGGGGAGAGTGGCGGTGATGGACTTATTTTGTGGCGAATTCTTTCAGGGCTGACCGGCTGGTGGGAGCTGCATTCAAGTATTGGCAAGCGAGTCGATTGGCTGGCCTATGCAGCAAGGCTAATTTTTAAATTTCATGCAGACTTGTCCTTTAACAAGTCTGGAGACTGCGGCGTGAAGATCATGCTGATCTTCACGGATTCACTGAATAACTCCTCTCGTAAAGAATGAGCGCGGTGGATCTTCTGCGCCTGCAGCCAATGGAGCTTCTTGTTTTCGAGCCCACTAAGGCAGTCTTCGCCCAGTTGGTCAATGTCATCAACGATTTTACCCTGGAGCAGTCTTGAGATGAAAATCCAAAGACTTGAATGCACTTTTACGGCCTCATCTCAAGGTCAATGGGCGATTGCTGAATCCCTGAATGTTATTAGCTACCAAGAAACATGTTATTTCAATAAGCAAAGATGATATTCCTGAAGTTGATTCTAGCTTTCGCCCCTTGGCTTGCATTTTTAGTCATTGCCCATGGCAGTCTATTTCGCCTCAAGCTCGGACTCATCACTGCCCTTATTTTAAGCATTGGAATGGGAATTTCCCGACTGCATCGGGGGGTAATTCTATGGGTCGGACTAGCATTTTTTGCTAGCGCATCAATTGCCGTCATTGGTTTCAATAATATGTGGGTTGCGAAATATATGGGAGTCATAGCCCCAGGAGTCCTCGCTACAGCTACCTGGCTAACCGTGATTTTCAAGAACCCTTTTACGATGGATTACGCAAAAGAACATACCAATCCATCTCTATGGCATAGCCCCAAATTTATCAGAACAAATATGATCGTGAGCTCAGCCTGGGCCCTGACTTTCACGATCAACGTCCTCCTGGCCACAGGCAAGATAAACGAATATATCTTGCCTGATCTGGGCTACGAGCTAATCAGCTACACCTTGATGCTGGGCACAGCAGTATTTACAACCTGGTATCCTGGCCATATTAGAAAAAAGGCGGAGATCATTGTGCCTAATGAATATAATTAAAGGAATGCAGAATTCAAACATGTTTAAATTCTTTGTCTCGCGATGGCAATCTAATCAATCGTTATTCAGTGGCTGATTTCTTCTTAATAGCGCGGTCGCTTTGCTGATGCTCGGAATTATCAAAGCGATAAATCATAAGCCTCAGCTCACCTCCAGCCCCGTTAACTCCAGCTCCCTCCCCGCCAGCACCTCCGCCGACAGGCAGCCGCAGTCTGGACAGGCGTAGATCACATCCACCGGCTCGAAGTTCTCATCGCAGGCCGCGCACCGGCACACGGTGGGTACCACCTCCAGCTCCAGCTGCGCCCCCGCGCTCAGCCCGCCGGCCATCACCACCTCAAACGCGAAGGCGAGCGCATCGGGGTCTACGCCTGAGAGCCGCCCCACGCTGAGCTTCACGGCGTGAATCCGCCGGGCCCCCTGCGCCGCCGCCGCCGCCAGGGCAATGCGGCGCACCTCCTCCATCAAGGCCAATTCATGCATCGCCGCTGCACCAGCGACGCACGGCCGCCAGCAGCTCGGGCAGCAAAGCCTTGGTCGCGGGCGTGAGCTCGGTGCTGAGGCCCATGCCGTGAGCTGTCACCAGCAATTGCCAGGCCGGCGGGCGGCGGCCGTAGAGCGTGTTGGCCAGCTGCAGCAGCCCGCCGGCGCTGGTGTGGTGGCTGAACAGCTCGGCTGGCCCAGAAGCCGGAGGCAGGAGCGGCTCCAGCCGCCAACCATCTGAGCCAGCCGCCGCCTCAGCTGCCGCATCCACAAACAGCACGCGCCGGGCGGCGGCCAGCTCTGGGGCCAGCTCGGGCGTGAGCTGGGTCCGCTCGATCACGCACAGGTTCGCCAGCCCCCAGCCCTCCACTTCCGCAGCGATGGCGCGTCCCACGCCGTCGTCTTCGCGGAGGGCGTTGCCCCAGCCGATCAGCAGGTCGCGCCGCGGCGCCTCTGGAGTGCTCACGGGGACCTCAATCCCGCCAGCGCTCGCTCAGCAGCTCGCCGCCTGGCCCCAGCAGTTGCACATGCAACGGCATCTGGCCGGCGGCGTGGGTGGAGCACGACAGGCAAGGATCGAAGCAGCGGATCCCCGCTTCCACCCGGTTGAGCAGGCCCTCGGCAATCTCGCTCTGGCCCGGCTGGATGTAGGTGCGGGCGATCTGGGTGATCGTGAGGTTCATCGCTCGGTTGTTCTGGCCGGTGGCAATGATCAGGTTCACCGCCTCAATCAGGCCATTGGCATCGACGCGGTAGTGGTGAAACAGGGTGCCGCGCGGCGCCTCGCTTACCCCCACCGCCTCAAAGGTGTTCACCCCTGCATGGGCGCGCACATGTCTGGTGCAGATCTCGGGATCGTCGAGCAGGGCCTCGATCGCTTCGAGCGCCGCCAGGATTTCGATCAGGCGGGCCAGGTGATAATAAAAAGAGCTATTGACTACGCGGCCGCCACGCTGACGCAGCTCCAGCAGCTCGGCATCAGCCCGCTCCGTGCCGATGCGCGTGCACACATTCAGCCGCGCCAGTGGCCCGACCCGGTAGCTACCAGCTTCCGGACCGAGCGGTCTGTAATACGGGAATTTCAGGTAGGTCCAGGGTTCCACCGCCTCAGCCAGCACCTCGCTGATCTGCTGCTGAGGCAGGGCTTCTGCAAGCACAGCGCCGACAGCATCGATCAGGCGCAGATCGCCGTCGTAGTGCTCCCAGCGGCCATCGGCCCCCACCAGGCCCATGAACAGGGATGGGAAACAGCCAAACGTGGCCGCCTCCACCGCCAATGGGCCATCCAGCAACCCCTTGAAACGATCAAGCGCAGCGTTGGTGGTGGCGAAGGCTTCGGACAAGCGCGCCTGGATCGCCTCGCGGTCGGCCGGATCCAAAGGGCTGCGTACCCCGCCCGGCACCGCCCAGGCGGCGTGGATCTTGCGACCCCCAAGCCGCTCGATCAGCTCCTGGCCGAACTGGCGTAGCCGAATGCCACCGCGAGCCAGTTCCGGGTCAGCAGCGATCAGGCCGAAGATGTTGCGCTTGGCGGGGTCGCTGTCCCAGCCCAGCAGGAAATCGGGGCTGCTGAGATGAAAGAACGACAGCGCATGCGACTGAATGATCTGGGCCAGGTTCAGCAGGCGCCGCAGCTTCACGGCCGTAGGCGGAATCGTCACGGACAGGATCCGATCACCGGTTTTCGCTGCAGCGAGAAGGTGGCTCACCGGACAGATGCCGCAGATGCGGGCGGTGATCGCCGCCATCTCGGTGAACGGGCGCCCCTCGCAGAACCTCTCGAAGCCGCGGTATTCGGTCACGTGGAAGCGGGCGCCCTCCACGGCACCGTTCTCGCCCAGGTGGATGGTGATTTTGGCGTGGCCTTCGATCCGGGTCACCGGGTCGATCAGGATCGTGCGCCTTGCACCGGCCGGTGGCGTGGGGGTCGGCTCCATGGATCAGCCGAAGCGGATCATCTCCGCCCCCTCCATCAGCGGCGCCTCGCCCCGCAGCAGCGGCTCAAGAAAGGCGCGAATACGCGCGGCCGACGGCGGGCAGCCCGGCAAATAGAAATCCACGGGCACCACCTCGTGGAGGGGCAACACCTGGGGCAGTAGTTCCGGCACGATCCCCGGAGCGTGCGGCATGACGCCACTGTCGTCGGCCAGCTCCAGGTAACCGCGGCGCAGCACCGGCTCGGCCCCACCCAACATGTTGCGCATGCCCGGCACGTTGGCGCTCAAGGCGCAGTCGCCGAACGACACCAACAGGCGGGTGCGTGCGCGCACCTGGAGGATCAGCGCCAGGTTGTCACTATTGGCGACGCCTCCCTCCACCAGGCAGAGATCCACGTCTTGGGGGTACTCCTTGCTGTCGGAAGCCACCGGGCTGAACACCATGTCCATGCAGTCAGCCAGCTCGATCAGCCACTCATCGAGATCAAGGAACGACATGTGGCAACCGGAGCAGCCGGCCAACCAGACGGTGGCCAGACGCAGCTTGCCGTTGATGCTGCCGGTAGTGCTGACTGAGGGGGAGCTCATGGCGGCGCCCCTTGGCGCGCCTGACGGGCCCGCAGCAGGGCGACCAGCTGGCTGGGATCCTCGTGCTTCTCCTCCACCGTGTCGCCCTTGGGGAAGAGGGCGCCGGTAGGGCAGACCATCACGCACTTGCCGCAGTCGGTGCAGGCATCCACCGCTCCCCAGGGCTGATCGAGCCCGGCGATGATCCGGCAGTGCTCTCCCCGCCAGGCCACGTCCCAGACGTGGGCACCCTCCACCTCGTCGCAGACCCGCACGCAGCGGGTGCAGAGGATGCAGCGGTTGTGGTCGAGCCCAAAGCGCTGGTGGGAGAGATCCACCGCGCGATCAGGGAAGCGGTAGGGCAGCCGGGAATGGTCCATGCCCACCTCCACGGCGCGGTCCTGCAGCTCGCAATGGCCGTTAGCCACGCACACCGCGCAGACGTGGTTCCCTTCGGTGAACAGCAGTTCGATCACCGTGCGGCGGTAGTCCCGCAAAGTGGGACTGTCGGTGCGCACCACCATCCCCTCCAGCACGGGGGTGATGCAGGCGGGCTGCAACTTGCCGCTGCCCTCGATCTCCACCAGGCAGAGGCGACAGGCCGCCACAGGGCTCAACCCCTCCAGGTGGCAGAGGGTAGGAATGGCGATCCCCAGCTCCCGGGCCGCCTCCAGCAGGGTGGCGCCGACGGCCATCGCCACCGCCTGGCCGTCGATCGTCAGGGTGGAGACACTCATGGCACAGCCTCGGTTGCACGCGCAGCCACGGGCTTCAGCAGGGCCACGTACTCCTCACGGAAGAAGCGCAGGGTGCTCAGGACCGGCTTGGGTGCGCTCTGGCCGAGGCCGCAGAGGCTGGTGTCTTTGACCATGTGGCAGAGGGCCTCGAGCTGGGCCAGGTCCGCAGCTGTGGCGTCGCCGGCCAGGTGCTTCTGCAGCAACCCATGGAGCTGGACGGTGCCGGCGCGGCAGGGCACGCACTTGCCGCAGGATTCATCCCGGCAGAACTCCATGAAGAACGCGGCGAGGGCCACCATGTTGGTGCTGTGGTCCATCACCACCATGCCGCCGGAGCCCATGATCGTGCCCAGTTCCTGCAACGAGGCGTAATCCACCGCTGTGTTGAGCTCGGAAGCGGGCACGCAGCCACCCGAGGGGCCACCGGTCTGGACGGCCTTGATCGTGGAGCCTTCGGGAGCACCGCCCCCCATCTCCTGCACGATCGTGGCCAGGCTGGTGCCCATCGACACTTCCAGCAGGCCTCCGCAGCGCACGTTGCCCGTCAGTGAGAACACCTTGGTGCCTTTGCTGCTACTGGTACCGATCGCTGCATACCAGTCGGAACCCTCCCGCAGGATCGGCACCACGTTGGCGAAGGTTTCGACGTTGTTGATCAAGGTGGGCAGGCCGCCCACCCCTTGCTCGGCCGGGTAGGGCGGCCGTGGTCTGGGGGAGCCGCGCTTGCCTTCGATCGAGTGGATCAGGGCCGTTTCCTCTCCGCAGACATAGGCCCCAGCCCCGACCCGCAACTCCACCGTGAACTCAAAGCTGGAATCGAACAATCTCTGGCCCAGCAGGCGGTGGCGCTGGGCCTGGTCAATCGCCCGGCGCAGGTTGCCGATCGCCAAGGCGTATTCGGCGCGGATGTAGATGAAGCCTCGGCTTGCCCCCACGGCAAAAGCGGCGATCGCCATGCCCTCCAGCACCCGATGGGGATCCCCCTCCAGAACGCTGCGGTCCATGAAGGCGCCCGGATCACCCTCATCGGCATTGCAGACCACCACTTTGTGGTCACCGGGCATCTTGGCAACGGTGCTCCACTTCAGCCCCGTGGGATATCCGGCCCCGCCGCGTCCCCGCAGGCCACTGCGATAGATGGTCTCCACCACCTGCATTGGGGTGAGCTCCTGAACGGCTCGACGCAACTGGTCGTAAGCCCCCCGCTCGATCGCCGCCTCGATCCGCTCCGGGTCAATCAGGCCGCAGTTCTCCAACACCACGCGTCGTTGGCGGGCAAAGAAAGGCTGACTGGTGTCAAGCTGCTCCCCGCGCCCAGGGGTCCAGGCGAGGGGCCGCCGCTGCCCATCGATCGCTTCCAATTCCCAGCGACGGACCAGAGCCGCAATCAGACCAGTGGCATCCTCCGCCCTGACACCGGCGAAGAGCGCACCGTCTGGGTCGACCGCCAGCAATGCCCCCTGGCTGCAGGGTCCCAGGCAGCCGACGCCCCTGATCTCTATCCGATCGGCCAGCTCAAGACAGGACACCGCACGCTGCAGGGACTGCCTCAATTCGGCCGCACCGCTCGCCAGGCAGCCTGCCGAGGTGCAACAACGCAGGCACAAGGGGGCTGGGGATGCTGTCATCACCGCAGGCTCCGCACGGCTTCCAGCACGGAGGCGACGGTCTGCTGCTTGGCCACCACCCCATCGATCACCACCAGCGGCGCGGCGCCGCAGGTGCCCAGACAACGAACGGAGCCCAGGTCTATTGATCCATCGGCCCTGCTGCTGCCAAGGCGGATCCCCAGCTCCTGCTCCAAAGCTTCCACCAGGCGACCGGCTCCGATGACACTGCAAGCTGTGCCAGTACAGACCGTGCAGTTGTGCCTGGCCGGTGCCTGGAAACGGAACAGGTGATAAAACGAGGCGGTGCCGAAGACCTGGCTGAGTGGCAGCCCTAGGTTGCGGGCGACGTGGCGCAACAGCTCAGCACTGAGGTAGTGGTAAGTCTCCTGGGCGTGATTGAGGACCTCGATCAGGCTGTCCGGGCTGCGCTGATGCCGAGCCAGAATCGACTGCAAAGCTTCAAAGCTTGATACCTCTTCAGCAGAGGCCTCAGCGGACCGTTCGGTTGGGGCACTGGGCATGACGCTGTCGCAACCCTCAATCCAGCGTAGGAAGTCGTAGCGGTTCGGACTGATCTCGCTGTATTCCTTCGTCTTTTCTGAATCTTCCCTGGCCTGGCTGCGCCGGCGGGGCCTTTCCCTAGGGTTGAACACGCGCATAGTTTGCGGGGCATATGGCTGAACTGGCTCGCAACCGGCAGCTCGTGGTCCCACTCGAGGCCATCGGACTCACCGACATCCCCAGCGTTGGTGGCAAAAATGCCTCACTGGGCGAACTGATCCGCGAGCTCACGGCCCAGGGGGTGCGCGTGCCCGGGGGGTTCGCCACAACCTCAGAGGCCTATCGCCTTTTCCTGAGCCACAACGGTCTCGATCAGCCGCTGCGTCAGCTGCTGAGCCAGCTCGATTCCACCGACCTGGGCGCCCTCCAAGCCGCCGGAGCGGCCGCTCGCCAACGCATCCTGGCGGCGTTTCTGCCGGAGTCACTGCAGCAGGCGATCATTTCGGCCTACGCCGACCTGCGCCACAACGAAGGTGTCGGGGATGGCGAATCCTTGAGCGTGGCGGTGCGCTCCAGCGCCACCGCCGAGGATCTCCCCGATGCCAGCTTCGCTGGGCAGCAGGACACCTTTCTGAACATCCAGGGAGAGGCGGCGCTATTGGATGCCTGCCGCCGCTGTTATGCGTCGTTGTTCACGGATCGGGCCATTTCCTACCGCCAGAACAACGGTTTCGACCATCTCGAGGTGGCGCTCTCGATCGGCGTGCAGCGCATGGTGCGATCCGATCTGGCCGCCGCTGGAGTGATCTTCACGCTCGACACTGAAACCGGCTTCCGCGACGCGGTGCTGCTCACCGCCTCCTACGGCTTTGGTGAAAACGTGGTGCAGGGAGCGGTGAACCCCGATGAATACCTGATCTTCAAGCCCACGTTGCAGCAGGGCCATGCACCGATCATCAGCCGCCGACTGGGCAGCAAGGAGATCCGCATGGTGGGAGTGGAGTCTGCCGATCCTGGAACCTCCACGCGCAACGTGCCGGTTGCGGATGTAGATCGTCGCCGTTATGCCATCGGCGACGACGAAGTGCTGACCCTGGCCCGCTGGGCCTGCCGAATCGAGCAGCACTACAGCAGCCAGCACGGGGTGCCCACACCGATGGACATCGAGTGGGCCAAGGACGGCCTCAGTGGCGAGCTGTTCGTCGTGCAGGCTAGGCCGGAGACGGTGGAATCACGCCAGTCGTCGGCCGTGCTGCGCAGCTGGCATCTCGAAGCCCATGACGCCGAACTGATCAGCAAGGGACGGGCGATTGGTGCCTCGGTGAGCAGTGGCCGGGCCCGAGTGATCGCCGATCCCACGGGAATCGACCAGTTCGAGAATGGTGACCTGCTCGTCACCAACCGCACCGACCCCGACTGGGAACCGATCCTCAAAAAGGCTGCCGGGGTGATCACCAACCAGGGTGGCCGCACCTGCCATGCGGCGATCATCGCCCGTGAAATGGGCATCACCGCGATCGTCGGCTGCGGCGACGCCACCACAACCATCGCCGATGGAGAAACGGTCACGGCCAGCTGCTGCGAGGGGGATGTGGGTCGCGTCTACCGAGGAGCGCTGGCCTACCGCCTGGAGGAACAGGACATCGGCGATCTTCCCTCCACCCGCACCCAGATCCTGGTGAATGTGGGCAACCCGGAGGATGCTTTCAAGCTGGCGGCCATCCCCTGTGATGGCGTTGGGCTGGCCCGATTGGAATTCATCATCGCCAATCAGATCAAGGTTCACCCGATGGCCTTGCTGGAACCTGAGCGGGTCAGCGACCTTGAGCAGCGCGCCGCGATTGCCAAGCTCACCGCCGGCCACCCCCATCCAGCGGACTATTACCTCGACCTGCTCAGCCAGGGCATGGCTCGCCTGGCTGCCGCGTTTTATCCGCGTCCAGTGATCCTGCGATTCTCCGATTTCAAGAGCAATGAATACGCGAAGCTGCTGGGCGGCGCAGACTTCGAGCCCCACGAAGAGAACCCGATGATCGGCTGGCGTGGCGCCTCCCGTTATGTCGCGCCGGCCTTCCGTGAAGCGTTTGCCCTGGAATGTGCGGCCCTCAGGCATGTGCGTGAGGACATGGGCCTCAGCAATGTGATCCCGATGATTCCGTTCTGTCGAACGCCGGAGGAAGGTGACCGGGTGCTGGCCGAAATGGCCCGCCATGGCCTCAGGCGGGGCGTGAACGGGTTGCAGGTGTATGTGATGTGCGAGCTGCCCAGCAATGTGATCGGAGCTGAGGCCTTCGCTGAACGGTTTGACGGCTTTTCGATCGGCTCCAACGACCTCACCCAACTCACCCTGGGCTTGGATCGCGATTCAGCTCTGGTGGCCGATCTCTTCGACGAGCGTCACCCCATCGTCAAGGACATGATCCGAATGGCGATCCGCACAGCCAGACGCTGCGGCCGCAAGATCGGCATCTGCGGCCAGGCCCCGAGCGACTATCCCGAGTTTGCCCGCTTCCTGGTGGAGCAAGGCATCGATTCGATCAGCCTGAATCCCGACGCCGTCGTGCAGACCCGCCTGGCGATCGCAGCCCTGGAGCAGGAGATGGGCGTAGCGGCGAAGCTGAGCTGACGCCTGCGGGTCCCAACCTTCACACTTGGAGGGCTGCCTTCGGCACGCCGCACCCTCCCCTCTCGCCCATGCTCACCATCGAATCGATCGAACTGCTGCTGCTGGTGGCAGCGGTGGTGGCCATGCTGGCCCGCAGGCTGCGACTGCCTTACAGCGTTGGCCTGGTGCTGGGGGGGATCGTGCTGGCGTGGCTGCCCTTCGCCCCCGATCTCAGCCTGACGCGGGAGTTGATCTTCAACGCCTTCCTGCCGCCCTTGATCTTTGAGGCGGCCCTCTACATCGCCTGGCCAGCGCTGCGCAAGGACCTGCCGGTGGTGCTCACCCTGGCCACCCTGGGGGTGGTACTCTCCGTCGGGGTCACCACGCTTGGAATGCACTATTGGGCCCACTGGAGCTGGCCGGCGGCCCTGCTCTTCGGTGTGCTGATCTCAGCCACCGATCCGGTTTCGGTGATCGCCACCTTCAAGGAAGCCGGCGTGCATGGGCGGCTGCGGGCACTGGTGGAGGCCGAAAGCCTCCTGAATGACAGCACCGCTGCAGTGGGCTTCAGTGTGGCGATCGCCTTGGCCACCGGCGCCGCGATCACACCGCTGGGCACCGTTCAGTTCCTGGCGGTCACGATCGTTGGCGGCGTGGCCTGCGGCGGCGCAGTGGCAGCAGCGGTCCTGGCCCTGGCCGGCCGTACCGAGGATCCCCTGGTGGAGATCACCTTCACCACCATTGCTGCGTACGGCTCCTTTTGGCTGGCGGAATACCTGGACGTGTCCGGGGTGCTGGCCACCCTCACCGCCGGAATCATGATGGGCAACCTCGGCCCATTGGGCGCCATCTCGCCGAAGGGACGCGAGGCCGTGGTGTCGTTCTGGGACTACGCCGCCTTCGTGGTGAACTCGCTGATCTTCCTGCTGATGGGGATGCTGGAGGCGCACCAGAACTTCACCGAGGTGTTGCTGCCGATCGGCATCGCCATTGTTCTGGTCACTGCGGGGCGGGCCCTGTCCACCTATCTCTGCTGCAGCCTGTTCCTGGGTTCAGCGCTGAAGGTGAAAACCAGCCACCAGCACGTGCTCTTCTGGGGCGGCCTGCGCGGCGCCCTGGCCCTGGCCCTCTCGCTGGGCCTGCCCACCACACTCCCCTACCGCGACGCCGTAGTGACCGTGGCCTTCGCCGTGGTGGCCTATTCAGTGATCGTGCAGGGACTCTCGATCACGCCGCTGATGCGCGCCCTCGGCGAGATCGGACCGGCCAGCGCCGACAACCTTGGAGAGGCCTCTCCTGAGGCCAGCGGCTGAAGCTTGAAGGAACCCAAGCGATCGCCCTGTCACAGAGCGCAGGGCTGAGGAACGGGAGTTGGGTGAGTTGCAACGATTTTGAAAGTGGAGCCAAGCGGATTCGAACCGCTGACCCCCTGCATGCCATGCAGGGATTGAATCACTCGAATCGCTTGCCCTGACTGAGTTTAACGCTGACAAGACTCGTTTGCGTGTGTAAAAGCGTGTGCATTATTCGCTTATCGGGGCCCGCCGCCGGCCAGCAGCTGGCTGACCTGAGCCATGTGCTGGCACCTGCCAAGGAAGAAGCGACCGTCTGATCTGCTGAAGAAAACGCCGTCTTCCAAAATGGGCCTTTTGGAAGACGGCACCCAACACATCACCCCCGGCCGCCACGTGCTCGCTCCAGCCAAGGAAGAAGCGACCGTCTGACCTGCCGAAGAAAAAGCCGTGATCGAAACAGGCCTGTTTCGATCACGGCACCCAACACATCAACCCCGGCCGCCACGTGCTGACACCTGCCAAGGAAAAAGCGACCGTCTGACCTGCTGAAGAAAACGTCGTGGGCGAAACAGGCTTGTTTCGCCCACGACAACCAACACATCAACCCCAACATCATGACAGGTGGATATAGATAAGTCGCCCCTAAGTGTTATGAGCGGGTTAGGAGCAAATTGCAACTATTCCCAGGGAGCCTGCCCCGCTCAGCGCCCGGACGCGATCCGCCGAGCCCGCAAGCGCTGCTCCTTGGTCAGCCAAGGCCCAGAAGCGGATCCCCGGCCCGCAGGCCCCAGGGCGGAGATCGCAGCCTGCTGGTGCTCGAACCAATCCGGCCCGGTCATGGCCTCGGCGGCCTCCACCATGAGCTCGGGAGGGCCCGGCTCAGGGAGCACGGGGGCGGGGCCGCCAGCCTGGAGCAAGGCAATGGCACGGGCCGGTGTCAGCGCCCAGGGCGGCAGCGGTGCGCTCATGCCTGCAGGCCCTCGCCTTCGCCTTCGCAGCTGATCAGCTGATCACCCAGGGGAAAGACCCTGGCGAAGCGGGCGGCCTCGCGGTCCGCCTTTCGTTGCGCGACGCTCAGCACCGGGGCAACCAGCAAATCTCGCGCAGCGATCAGCGATTCCCACAGGTCGGCGACCTCGGGGCACAGGCCCAGCAGGTGGGGTTCGTTTTCGAGCGAGCGGATCGCTGCTTGCAGACCCGCCGCTGCGGTCTGCCGGCGGCTCCTCAACGTCGCAGCCATTTCAGAGCGTTTCGCGATCGACGGTGAAAGTGTTGCCACGATCAAGCGTGGCCGTGGAACAGAAGGCGAGCTCGAGCCTGAGCTTTCAGGTTTGCCATCTCCTGGGCTTGTTGCTGGTGATGCGCTTCCCGCTGTTGGCGGGCAGCCTGTGCCGCCTGGATCGCTGGTGCCGCCTCCAGGCGCAGGCTCTCGGCGGCTTCGGGGTTGGCGCGGCTCACCTCCAGCTGGGCGCTGAGGTTCCAGGTCGTTGGCGCCCATGGGTTGGTCTGGCCGTTCGCGGTGGCGGCGGCCACCAGCTGAGCGGCGGCCTCTTCGCGGGTGGGCGGAACCGGGGCCGTGTGGCTCCAGGAGCCGTTGAGCACTGCCAGCTCCAGCTCTGCTGAAGCCTGTCCGGTCAGGAGCGCATGTAGCTCGCCGTCTGCATCCTTGAGCTGGAGCTGGGCGGCCCAAGGGATGCTGGTGATGTCCTGAGGGAGCCGCTCTCCAGGGAACACGGCGGCGAAGCGGCTGAGCACCGCAGCGGTCCTGGTGATGCTGGGGACCGGCAAGGCCTGGATCGGTGCGGCTGGTGCGGGTTCAGCGTCGGCCTGTTCAGCGCCTCGGGCATCGAGCGCAGCGGTGAAGCTTTCGATCTGGGCGCGGCTCAGTTCGGTGGGCATGAGGTTGATGCTTGGGGTCGATTCCCATTCTCAACCGGGATCGGTCCCATGGCGAGCGGCCGGGCATCAGCGAAGGCCGCGCCGTGCACCCATGGCTCGGGCCTTCAGGGAAAAACCACGGTCGGGGTCAACCGTGGCGGCAACGTCGATGGTGAGCAGGCCCATCAGCCCCGCGAACATCCGCAAGCTGTCGGGGTTTGCCTCCCCGCACTCCACCAGCGCGGCGGCGGCGAGGCGGTGGAGCTGCAGCTGGTGAGGAGTGAGCGGGGAGGTCAATAGCGAGACCCGCTGGACTTCGGAACAACAGAAGTCACCCTGGCCAACAGCGCCAGAGCACCCACGGCGGCTGAATATTGCTTGCCCTCCATCGCGGCCTCCGTGATGTATTCGCCTTGCGCTATCAACCGCGCTGCAAACACTTCGCGATCCATCGATAAGTCGGCCACCATCTGACGGTTGGCTCTTGCCTGCAGGTCATCCATATGACGCCGGGAAAGACCCCATAGGGCAGAAGCTTTGCGCGCGGCAGATCCGGTGCCCGTGCCCCTGCGGGTCCAGTTGATGATCTCGTTGACGCGAAGTGCAGTGATGTTCTTATTTGCAATTCTCCCCACCGATATTTTATGCAGGGGATTCCGCTGCTTCCAAGCCGCAAACAGAAACCCGGTTCGATCTTCAGGGCAATGCTGAGCGTCCCATTCGGGCCATTCAGGTGAATCAGGCGCTGGTTCTGGTGCGTTCATGGGTTGATTCTGCCTGATTCGCCGCGTTCAACGGCAGCTGGAGCGGCGGCGGCAAGGCGCACCTGCTCCAGTAGGGCGCCCCAAGGGGACCGCCGCCTCGCTGGTGGGGGGCAGCCGGTCAGTGAGGTTCATCCGGTCGGGGGGGGCTTATCCGGTCCCTCACGCGGGGGCCTCGGATATGGCGGACAAACCGGATTAACTGTATTAACCAGTGATAGCAATCAATGTATCTTCCTGCTACGAGGGTTTGTTGTCCGTTGTTTCGGTTGATCCGATTGGTTTGATCCCCCCCCGCGCGGGACCGGATTAAGCCCCCGCACCCGCGTCAGGCCAGCGTCTCGCCAACCACCGGCCTTTTCAGCGTCAGGCACCAGCAGCAGCAGCGCCGGTGGTTGGCACCGCGCCGGGTGTCGGCCTGTAGGTGTCGGCGGGGCGCCCCTCACCGCCGGGTCTTTCCCCCGGCTGCTTCATCACCAACCGTTTCTGAAGCAGGGCGCCAAGGGTTTCCCAAGCTCGGTTGTGCGTCAGCTGGCAATCGGCCACGACGTCGGCCACCGTTGCCGGTGTGCCTGCTGCCGCTCTGGAGCAGACGGAATCCAGAACGGACTGCTGCCTAGGGGTGAGCCTCTCCAACGCCTTGCCCTTCGCCTGCTCCTCCATGGCCGTCTCGGCATCGCCGTGGAGCACCCACTGCCCCCCCTCGACCCGCTCGATCAGGAGTTCCAACGGCATCCCGCCGCGCCCTTGTGTCTTGAGCATCAGCCGCTTGTCCCCCATGGCCGCCCCGGCAGGGCCGCTCTGGAAGTAGGTGAGGCTGTGATCGTCTGGCTGGCGGCCGCGGGTAGCGCTGTGGAGCCCCTGGAGGCTGCTACGGCGCCTTCGCTGGCGCGGCCCTTGCTGGCGTGGTGAATCAGCAGCACGGTGGCGGCGTGTGGCCCCACGGCGGCCATCAGCTCGCGGGCGGGGGTCGCCATTTCGGCGGCCTCCTCTTTCAACCCCAATAGGTGAGTGCAGGCGTGATACGAATCGATCACCACCAGCAGACCAGGGTTGTCGGCGGCAATGGCGGCGATTCGCTCAATCCCTCGTGTATCCAGACTCCACGGGTTGTCGGCAGTTGCCAACCCGACAATGCGCGGGTGCTGCCGATTGTCAGCGGTCAGGAGCCCGAATTGCTTGAACATCCGCGCCCAGTCGTTCTCCGGTTGATCGCTGCCGATAATCAGCACCGGCGGGCATGGGTCGCCCGGTAGTGCTTGCCCCAGGAAGGTTTGCTGCCCATGCACCCATGCACCAATGAATCCCAGCGCCAGGGCGCTCTTTCCAACCTTCGGGAGCGCGACGACAAGGTTCAAGGCTCGCGCCATCACGATGCCTTCCAATAGCCAGGGGGTTGTCGTCATGCTCATAGGCCTGGATTCGTTAGTGAGTAGTTCGGGCGGGCCTTCGGTGCCAAAGCGGGCATCTGACAACAGCCGCGCAATGTCTTGTTGCGTGAGATTGGGGAGGCTCAATCTTTCGGCGACCCGCCTCAAGGCCAACCCTTGCTCCACGGGCTCGGGGTAGATCGCAACAATGTCGAGCGCCTCGTTCCGCAGGGCTTCCAGAGCCTCGGCATCGACTGCCGCCGCGCCGTTGCCGTTGGATGGTGCGGGGCGCTTCGCCTGCTCCGGATCGATTCCGGCCGCGGCCAGCAGCTCGGCGGCGGTCTGCTGGGTGCTGCTCATCGCCCTGCCCCCCAGAACCAGGCTGCAGAGGCGTGATCACCGCCACTGCAGGCCACCTGCGCCACGTCCCAGCCGCAGGTGGTACTGGGGCTGTGCGCCTCCATCAAGGCGATGGCGGTGTCGATGCTGTAGCCGGCCTCCTCGCACGCCTTCACCAGGCCCCACAGGACGTTCCGATCGCCGTAGATCGATCCCCCGCCGACGTAGGTGCCTTGCCCTCCAACGCGACGCGGCAGGGTCGCCAGGTGGTCCACCACATCCTGCAGCGTGCGGGGCCGGTGCCGGCCGAACGATCGCCGCGGGCGGGAGAACAGCGCCGCTGGGGCTGGTGGGGCTGAAGGGGGCGATGGTGGCAGCAGCCCCCGCAGCCGCACCTCCAGGGCGTCGGCATCGAACCGGCTGCCGGAGCAGGTGTGGATGTTGGCCAGCTGCCCGGTTTTCGGGTGCAGTCCACCGGCCAGCCGCATCACCTGCGCAGGTTTCGCCAGGCTGCTGTCGATGCTGCACTCCGGCTCCAGGTGCCGGTAGGCAGCGATCACCAGCTTCTGCAGCACCGTGAAGCGCTCAGTGCTGATTGGCTCCCGCAGCCCGAAGTAGCAATGCAGCGATTTGTTGGTGGTGCTGATGGTGAACGCCGGCTCAGCGCCGAACACCCGAACCGCCAGCGCCAACTGATCATCAAGGCTCATCCCCTCGCTGTCGCACTCGGCGAACAGCCACCGGCAGGGGCTGATGTGTTCGTTGCTGGCGCCCCATTGCCGCGGCCCCTTCGCGCCCGGTTGCCCGGTGATGAAGGCCTGGCAGCGTTGCTCCTGATCGGCCAGCTGCTGCTCCCTGGTGAGGGGCTGGCCATCGCGGCCGCGGCGGTGGGGGGCGAAGTGCTCGGGAAGGGTGCCCCAGTCGTCCGGCACCGGCCGCGGCTCGTTGACGATCAGCCCCAGGCTGTAACCGGGGCGGCAGCCCAGGTCGGAGGTGATGACCGCGATCAGGGACGGCTCGCGGTGCAGGATCTGCCCGGTCGTGGCCAGGTAGTAGGTGTTCCCGCCGCGCCGCTCACCAGGGGCGGCCTTGGGCGGAAACAAGGTAAGCAGCACCAGAGCCTCGGGGCGGGTGCTCCCGCGAAGCAAGGCGATCTGAGAGCACACGGGGCCCCAGAGGGGTGGGGTCTGCAGGCCGGGGCAAACGGGGCCAACTTCTGAGAGGATGGGCACAGCTTCCACGCTGTTTCCATTCCCCTCAGGGATGTAGGCCCCGCCCCTCGCAAGGGAGGCGGGGTTCTTCATTGCTCAGATCCCCGCTGAGAGAACAACAGGCAGCCGATCGCCTGGCCTCACATCACCGATGACCCGCATGCCCCGGTGATGCAGCACCTGCCGGCAGGTCTCAACGTCCCAGCGGAGCGTCGAGTTAGCAAACGGTCCAGCGACCCAGTGGACACCCGGCACCAGGAACCCGACTTCCGGGTGCCCGTAGCGCTTCAACGTGCGAGTGCTGACACCTAAGGCACGTGCCGCCAATGGCGTCGGCAGCCACTGATCCATGCTGACGCCAGGCGCGATCCCCCCGCGATCCCGAAGCGGGCGGGGTTCGATTGCAGTAGCCATCGCTCAGGACTCCGCCTGAACGGTGCCGCCTTGCATCAGCTTCGCGGCCACTGCCGGAGGCAGGATGCTGGGGCCCAGGCGGGAAACGTCCGCCACGCAAGGGCTGATCGTGGCGGGATCAACGCCTTTGCGGGCGTACTTGCGAGCTTTGTTGTGAGCATTGCTGGCCTTGAGCAGTGAGACCATCGCCGGGTATTCCAGGCGACCGAGATACCGGACCAAGCCCGAATCTGCTTCCTTCATGAAGAGATAGAGGGTGAATGGATTGGCTCGCGTTGCCCCGGTCACAGCACGGCCCCCGAACCAGAGGCGCAGCCAAAATCACCGCGGGCCGGACATAAGCCCGGTTCCTTGAGGCGGGGTGGTTCCCCGCCCTGGTAGGTGCGCCCATGAGGGGCGGCACCCTGGCCTCATTCGAGGCTCACAACTCCACAACGCTACATCATGTGGTGGCACGTTGTGCCCACCACCAGGGGTGGGGGCGCGGCGAAGCTGGCGATCAGGTCCGCTTCTGCCGTCCACTGGCCATAGTGCCGAAGGTGGGTTGAGGGGCTGTGACGCATGACGGCGGCCAGATTGCGCAACGGGATCGGCGGCTGCCGGTGTGCCCCGCGCCAGGCGAACCCATGTCTCAGTCCGTAGGGAGTGAGCCCAGGGGTGCGCTCCACCAGGCCCTGCCAGTAGGGCAGCCGGTCGAGCAGCTGACGGAAGGCATCGCCGACGGCCTTGTGCTCTCCGCTGGCGGCTGCATTGCGGATCGGCAGGGGCAGCTCCAGCAGCCCTGACTCCAGCAGCTTCAGGGCCCGCGCTCCATCGTCCCGGCCCTCCACCTCCAGGGGCATCACCAGCTGGGCCGGCTTCGGGGCCGCTGCCGTTCGGGCGTTGCGCTTGATCGCCCCGACACGGAGCCGGCCGTCTCTCGGGTGCAGAACGCCCAGTTCCGCTGGACGCAGCCCGAAGCAGCCCACAAGGGCCACCGCCAGCCACAGCTCCGCGCAGCTCGCCTCCAGGTGATTGAGCAAACCGGCCAGGCCCTCGGGGCTGATGGGCGTGGTGGGGGCGGCCGCGGCCTCTCGGGTGCCGATCAGCTCCGCCTGGTGGTCAGCCGGTGGCGGCAGCCAGCACACCGGTGCCCCTCGGCGCTCCACCGCCCAGCGCATGAATCGGGCCACGTCCAGTAACTGCCGCTTCCGCCCCTGCCCACCAGGCGGACAGGCGGCGAAGTGCAGCCGCGCATAGGCCCGCAGCAGCTCGGGGCCATCACGGGGCGTTGGGCGGCTGGTGACGGTGGCCAGCAGCCGCTGCAGTCTGGTGTTCAGGTCGCCGCGAGTGGTGGCCCTCAGGTCGCTGCGGGTAGCCAGAAAGTCCGTCACCAGAGCGGGCCAATCCATTGGGCCGGTCGTGGGGGCGGCTGCCAGCAGCTCGGCCGCAGCGCTCAGGCTGAGCCCCTGTTCCTCCATCCGCTCGCGCAGGCCGCTGGTGGTGGCGATCACGGCCGACACGCACCCGCGCTCCCAGGCGATCGGCAGGGTGACGGTGCTGCGGACGCCGCTCAGTTCACGGCGGGTGAGCCGCACCAGGCCCCGCGATTCCGCCACATTCCAGCCCCGGCCGTGTTCATGGCGGAGAGCATCTCGGAGGGTTGCAACCCAGGCGGGTGATCGGGGGGCGGAGGGCAGGGCGTGTGCAAAAGCGTGTGTAAAACACGGTATTGCATGTCACAACAGGTAGTGAAGAGATCAGGAGTCAAAGCCTCTGAACCCTTGCTGTGACTAGAAAAAGTGAATGGAGCCAAGCGGATTCGAACCGCTGACCCCCTGCATGCCATGCAGGTGCTCTACCAGCTGAGCTATGGCCCCTTTCGGGTCCAACATTACAGCTCGGGCGGCCCCCTAGACCTGGCGCCAGACCGCCACCAGCTTCCCTTGCACGGCCACCTGTTCGGCCTCGATCAGCAGCGGCGCATAGGCGGGGTTGGCGGCTTCCAGGCGCACCATCGCCCCTTGCCGGTGGAAATGCTTGAGCGTGGTGCCCCGGCCCTCCACCATGGCGGCCACGATCGTGCCGGCCTTGAGCCGGCTGGGCTCGTTGACGGGCTCCATCAAGACCACATCGCCATCGTCGATGTGGGCGGCGATCATGCTGTCCCCGTTCACGGTGAGGGCGAACAGGCCGCGGGTATCGAGCAGGGGCTGGAGATCGAGCCGCTCCTGGATGTCATCGAAGGGCTCCACCAAGCCGCCAGCCGCCACGGTGCCCAACATGGGAATGCCCTGGAGATGGCCACCCAGCAGCTGCAGGGTGCGGGCCTGGCCCTCCTGCCAGGTGATCCAGCCCTTCTGCTGCAGGTGGCGCAGGCGGCTCTGGATCGGCGCCGGCGAGCGCAAGCCCATCGCCTCCATCATCTGGCGGATCGAGGGGCTGTGGCGATGGCTGTCGATGTAACTGGCCAGCCACTCGTAGAGCTCCTGCTGGGCCGAGGTGAGCGTGGCCTGGGGAGCAGGCGAATCCGAATCGAAGGAGATCACCAGCTGGCCTCAGACACCGTCAGTACATTTGTGCCACTAATTGGCGCCAATGTCCAGCCCCGGCAAGAAGTCAGAGCCCGCCGAGCAGGGCGGCCAGCAGGGCCTGCTGGGCATGGAGACGGTTTTCGGCCTGGTCGAACACCCGGCTGGCGGGCCCATCGATGACGCCGGCACTGATCTCCTCACCGCGATGGGCCGGCAGGCAATGCAGCACGATGGCGCGCGGATCGGCCGCCGCCAACAGCGCTTCATCGAGGCAGAAGCCTGCAAAGGCCTCCTCCCGTTGCCGCTGTTCCTGCTCCTGGCCCATCGAGGCCCAGACATCGGTGTACAGGGCGTGGGCGCCACGCACGCCGGCCACGGGATCGGTGGTCAGCTCAAGGCTGCAGCGACCCGCAGCCAGGGCCCTGGCCTGCTCCAGCACGGCTGAATCAGGCTCAAAGCCAGCGGGAGAGGCAATCCGCACACTCACGCCCAGCAGGGCACCACAGAGCAACAGCGAATGGGCCACGTTGTTGCCATCGCCCACGTAGGCCAGGCACAGGCCATCGAGGCTGCCGAAAGCGTCCTGCAGGGTCAGAAAATCAGCCAGGGCCTGGCAGGGATGCTCCAGGTCGGTGAGGGCATTGATCACCGGGATCGAGGCCCAGTGGGCGTAATCACTGAGATCCTGCTGGGCAAAGGTGCGGATCGCCAGGGCATCCACGTAGCGGCTGAGCACCCGGGCGGTGTCGGCGATCGGTTCGCCCCGACCCACCTGGGTGACAGCGGGGTTGAGGTCGAGGGTCTGGCCGCCGAGCCGGGCCATCGCCACGGAGAAGCTCACCCGGGTGCGGGTTGACGCTTTGGTGAAGATCAGGCCAAGCAGCTGGCCATGGAGGTCGACGCGACGGGCGCCGCTGCGCAGTTCGCCGGCCAGCTGCAACAGGGCCAGGGTTTCTTCAGCGCTGAGATCGGCGCAAGAGAGCAGGTCGCGACCCCGCAACGCCTTCAGGGCCGGGACAGAGCTTGTGATCGGAGGGCTCATGACCCCATTCCAAAGATCCCTTATCCGGGATCAGGGGCCCCGGCGTCAAGTGCCGGGGCCAGGCTCAGCCGGCCACGACGGCTGGTTCGGCCTCCGCCGCCTCTCCGGGCAACGCAACAGAGTCCGGCAGGTGGCTGGAGGAAAGCAGGTTTTTGAGATCATCACCCTCAATCACCTCTTTCTCGAGGATCTTGCCGGCGATGTCATCGAGCAGGGAGCGGTTGTCGTGCAGGATCGCCAGGGCCCGCTCATGGGCCCGGTCCACCAGGCCGCGCACCTCCTTGTCGATCGCCTGGGCGGTGGCATCGCTGACCGAACGACGCGGGTTGGAGCCGCCGCCAAGAAAGCGGTTGCCGCCCTGCTTGTCGTAGGCCAGCGGGCCGAGCGTGTCGCTCATCCCGTAGGTGCCCACCATCTGTTCGGCGATGTCGGTGGCGCGTTGCAGGTCGTTGGCGGCGCCAGTGGTGACTTCACCGAACACGATCTCCTCAGCCGAGCGGCCTCCCAGCAGGGTGGCGATCTGACCTTCAAGGTCTTCCTTGGAGTTGAGGAACCGTTCCTCCTGGGGCAGCTGCAACGTGTAACCAAGGGCACTCATGCCACGGGGCACGATCGAGATCTTGGCCACCTTGCTGCCACCGGGCATCAGGTGCCCAACGATGGCGTGACCCACTTCGTGGAACGCCACCACGCGCTTCTCATCGTCTTGGAGCACCCGGCTGCGCTTCTCCAAACCGGCCACCACCCGCTCGATCGCCTCATTGAGATCTCTCTGCTCCACCGCCAAGCGCATGCCACGAGCCGCGAGCAGGGCCGCTTCGTTGACCAAGTTGGCCAGATCAGCGCCCGCAAAGCCGCTGGTGGCCTGGGCGATGCGATCGAGATCGACAGCCTCGGCCAGCTTCACTTTCTTGGCATAGATATCCAGAATCATCTTGCGGCCGGAGAGATCGGGCCGATCGACCAGCACCTGGCGGTCGAAGCGACCGGGCCGCAGCAGCGCAGCATCCAGCGTTTCGGGCTGGTTGGTGGCGGCCAGCACAATCACCGGTTTGTCTGTGGAAGCAAAGCCATCCATCTCGGTGAGCAGCTGGTTGAGGGTCTGCTCGCGCTCGTCGTTGCCGCCGACCACGCCCATCGAGCCGGAACGGGATTTGCCGATCGCATCGAGTTCGTCAATGAAGATGATGCAGGGCGCTTTTTTCTTGGCCTGCTCGAACAGGTCGCGCACCCGCGCAGCACCGGCACCGACGAACAGTTCGACGAATTCGGAGCCCGAGATGATGAAGAAAGGAACTTCGGCCTCGCCAGCCACCGCCTTCGAGAGGAGTGTCTTGCCGGTGCCGGGAGGGCCCACCAGCAGCACCCCTTTGGGGATGCGGGCACCGATCGCCGTGTAACGCTCGGGTTTTTTGAGAAAGTCAACGATTTCAGCCAATTCCGCCTTGGCCTCATCCACACCGGCCACATCGGCGAAGGTGACCCGTGACTCCTCATCGGGCACGTAGACCCGGGCCTTCGATTTGGTGAAGCTCAACGCCCCCTGGGCTCCGCCGCCACCCATCTGACGGCGCGCGAAGAACTGCAGCACCAGGATGAAGATCAACGGCGGCACCACCCAGCTCAGCAGCGTGGTGAAGAAGTTGGGCCGCTTCGGTGGTGCGGCGGCGAATTCAACGCCCTTCTGCTCCAGGCGTTGGGGCAGATCCATGTCGAAGATCGGCGTGGTCGCCAGCACTGAGGGGCTTCCCTCCGGTGCATTGCTGAGCTCGTAGCGGATCTGGTCCTGGGTGATGAAGGCCCGCTTGACGTCGCCGTCATTCACTTGGTCGATGAACAGCGAATAGGGGACCCGTGGCACCTGGGTGGCTTGATTGGGCAGGAAGTTGCTGAATAGCAGCAACACGCCGAAGCCGATCAACACGAGGTTGATGATCCCGAATCGCCGGTTGGGGCGATTGTCGTCCTGGCGGAGGGCCATGGGTGTGCGGCGCTGGAATGGGGCCAAGCTAGGCCGAGCCACCGCGGCCATGCCCGTCGGGGCGGGGGTGAGAACCGAACGTGATCTGCTTCTCCCATGTGTGGTCGCTATGCGCTGAGCACCGAGTTCGACAAACTGCCGCCGCTGCTGCGCGACACCCTGCCGGCTGCCCTGGCCGCCCATTACGCCCCGATGACCGAGGTGCGGCCGGGTCAGCCGGTGCTGGGCCTGCGCCAGGAACATGGCCAGATCGGCGCAGCCCTGCTGCTCTGGGGGTTGCTGCCGGAATGGTCCAAGGATCCACTGGGCGCGGCCAGGCCCATCAATGCCCGCAGCGAAACCGTGGCAACCAGAGCCTCCTTCCGGGGCCCCTGGCGCCATCGCCGCTGCCTGCTGGCGGCTGATGGCTTTTACGAATGGAAAGGCCCGCCCATGGCCGGGCGCAAACAGCCCTGGCTGATCCGCCGCCGCGACCAGCGGCCGTTCTGGCTGGCCGGCCTCTGGGACCGTTGGATCGGAGCCGATGGCAGTGAGGTGGAGAGCTGTTGCCTGCTCACCACCGCGCCGAACCGGTTGGTTGCCCCGATCCATGGCCGCATGCCGGTGATCCTGCCCGCCGGCCTGGAAGAGGCCTGGCTGGCGCCAGCCGATGGCCCCGGACTGCGGGCACTGGAGCCCTTGCTGGGTTGCTGGGACCCCCAGGGCTGGGAAGCGCTGCCGTTGGGCGCCGGGGCCCACCAGCTCGATCTGCTCGGCTGACCCTTCCAGGACAGGCCCAGAATGGAGCCACATCCATGCCGTGTCCTGTCCTGCTCAACACCTGGCTTCAGGCCCGATCAAAGCCACTCAGCCCACTGACGCGACTGCGTCGCCGGCATCGCTTCTACCGGAATCTGCTGCTGCTGCTGCTGGTGATGATCTGTCTGGCCCTGCCCCAGACCCTGCGCTGGCTGGGGGCACTGGCCTACAGCCTGACCACTTTGCTCCTGTTGCTCTCCCTGGAAGGGCGCAGCCGCCACGGTGGTCGGGGCCATCGGCTGGGACTCCCTTACCGCCTGCTGGGACTGGCGACTCTCCTCTCCCAGTGGTTCTGGTATTTCACACCGGTGGTTGAACGCCAAAGCGGTCTGCCGGTGATGGTTCTGATGACCGTGTTCGTGGCCTGGAGCCTGCTGCGGCTGGTGGGGTACCTGGCCGAAGAGCGGCGGATCAACGGCCAGGTGCTGATGGGGGCGGTGGCCGGCTATCTGCTGCTGGGGCTCACCGCCGGCATGCTGTTGACCGTGCTCGAAACGGTGCAACCCGGCAGCTTCAGCAGTTCCCAACAGGCCCTTGGTCTGGAGCTGCCCAATCAGCTGGCAGCCGAGAACCCTTTGCAGAGGATCTGGGAGCTGGATTTTGTGCGTCTCAACTACTTCGCCTTCGCCACAATCACAACAGTCGGCTACGGCGATGTGTTGCCCACCACGCCGATCGCCCAGATCACCAGCATCGGCTTCGGGGTGATTGGACCTTTCTACCTGGCGTTGGTGATGGGGCTGCTGATCAGCCGCTTCACCATGCAGGACAGACCTGATTATTCCAACCCGCCGGCAGCGGCTGCGATCGAAGCCCAATCCGCTAAGACAGGCGAATCTGCGCCGCCGCCACCTTGAGCCTCCAGCAACTCGATGCCTTTCTGCTCCAGGCCAGCCTTCAACCACAGCTGCAGGCCAGGTTGAACGAGCCACTCGAGCTGGCTGATTTCCTCATGCTGGCCCGAGGCGAAGGCTACGCCGTGGAAGAAACAGACCTGCTCGAAGCCCGCGAACGCGAAGAATCCCAGCGGAGCGCCAGCGAATTGCAGCAACGGGCTGGTGACGATGCGCGTCGGCTGCGCAATTTCATTCCCGGCTGAGCGGCCGTTGGGTTCAGCGGATCAGCCCGGCCGGCGGCCGGATGCTGCGTTCCTGCTGCAGGCTGCGCTGGGCCAGATGGGCGCTGACCAGCAGCAACAAGCCAAGTGGCAGCGCCAAACGCCAGACAGCACCTGGACGGGACGGCCAGCTGGGACGGGGGAACCGCCGCGCCGGCCCGCGCCCTGACGAGGCCTGGCCGGGGCCCAGGGGCATGCTGCATTGGCCGCAGACCATGCGACCAGCCAGACTCCTGTCACGGCGCACATTCCAACTTCCGCAGCGGGGACAGGACATCGTCGAAATCGGGGGCGAAGGGTCAGGGGAACGCAGGTTGAAGGTTTAGGTTCAGGGCCGGTCAACCTTCGCCGGTTCCCTGAACACAGCAAAGGCGGCGAAAACTCCACCAGCAAACCCGGAGGCATGGCCGATCCAGCTCACACCCGGCGGTGAGAAGAAGGGAAGCAGACCCGGCAGAAAGCCGCCATAGCTTATCAAGCTGAACACGGAAAGGGCCAGCACCAGGGGTCGCCGCTCCAGAAAACCGATCACGGTCAGGTATCCCACCAGGGCAAACACCACGCCGGAAAGTCCATGGCTGCCGCTGGGCCAGAACAGCCAGACCGGAATCGCCATCAGGTAGGTCCCGAGCCAGACGGCCATGTAGTCGGAACGGCTTTTGGCCAGCACCAGCCAGGAGAGGGGCAGAAACCAGAGGCTGTTCCCGAACAGGTGGCCGAAATCACTGTGACTGAAGGGCGCAGCTCGGTTTCAAGTGGTCGTCGCAACACCTCATTCACTGAGGGATTTTGGGATGACGAGCAAGCATCAGCGGCAGATGGCCGTTCGCTCGATGAGGGGGAAAATCCCCTCTCCTGGCCGTCCCTCGACAGCTCAGCACAAGCATCGAGTTCTTTTCTGGATGGCGATCGCTCAGGGGTTATCGAGCGAGAATGCCGCATCCGAGGCGGGCATCCCTCAAGCGATTGGAACGCGTTGGTTCCGCAATGCTGGCGGGATGCCTCCGATCGATCTGAACCCGCCTTCGGGCCGTTTCCTGTCCTTTTCTGAGCGGGAGGAGATAGCCATCCTCTGGGCGAGGAATCTGGGAGTCCGCGCCATTGCCCGTGAGCTGGGTCGCTCCGCCTCGACCATCTGCCGAGAGTTGCGCCGTAATTCCTCAACACGCAGCAATGCGTTGGCCTATCGGGCCACAACGGCACAGTGGCATGCTGAACGTCGCGCCAGACGTCCCAAAGTTGCCAGGCTCGCCGGGAACGGCCACCTGCGTAAGTATGTCCAGGAACGGCTTTCTGGCCAGATCACCCGCCCGAACGGTGATGTCGTGCCGGGTCCTGTTACAAGCTGGATCGGCCGCAGGCATGGTCGTCGTCAGGACCGGCTTTGGGCGACCTCCTGGAGCCCGGAGCAGATCTCGAACCGGCTCCGTATCGATTTTCCTGATGATGCGTCGATGCGGATCTCTCATGAGGCGATCTATCAGGCTCTCTATGTTCAGGGCCGTGGAGCGTTGAAACGGGAACTTGTCGCGTGCCTGCGCACTGGGCGTGCCCTACGTGTTCCTCGCGCAAGGCGCCAGGCAAGCGGCAAGAACTTCCTCACCCCGGAGGTCATGATTTCCCAGCGGCCGGCCGAGGTTGACGATCGCGCCATTCCGGGGCATTGGGAAGGCGACCTCATCGTGGGGCTCAAGAGTTCAGCGATTGGAACGCTCGTGGAGCGCACCACCCGATTCACCCTGCTGCTGCACCTGCCCCGCATGCAGGGCCATGGAGAACAGCCACGGATCAAGAACGGCCCCCCACTGACCGGACATGGTGCAGAGGCGGTTCGCGATGCGATCGCTGCAACGATCGACACGCTTCCTGCTCAGCTGCGCAGATCCCTGACCTGGGACCAGGGAGCTGAGATGGCACAACACGCTCAACTCCGCATCGACACAGGCCTGAGGATCTTCTTCTGCGACCCGCATAGCCCCTGGCAACGCGGGTCGAATGAAAACACCAACGGGCTGCTGCGGCAGTACTTCCCAAAAGGTACTGATTTGTCCCGACACTCCCGTAACGAGCTTGATGCCGTCGCCCTGGCACTCAATACACGCCCACGCAAAACCCTCGGATGGAGGACCCCTGCTGAGGCCCTTGACAATCATCTGAGGGCTTTGTGAAATCCCCTTTCTAATTCGCGACGGTGTTCTCGCGCATCGCTGCCATCGGACCTAAGCGACAGATCTGGCATTCTGTTCTCCCTGAAAACCACTGTGCATACTGGCTTTTGGATCCATAGGCACCGTCTGTTGAAACGATCATCAAGTGAGCCGGTGATCCATTTTTCCCTCTGAACAAACCGCCTTGGCGGCAAGCGGGGGCGTCAGCCACCGATTGCCGACGAGGTGGAACCGCCCGCAAGCGGGCGGGGCCCAGCCGCTGCTGCTCGTTACTAACTGATCGAAAAGAAATTTAAAAATGATGCAGCTGAGAAAACCCGTATCTACAAGCCCTTATGCTCCTTTTCCAACCCGGTGTTGCGACGACCGGTGGAATCCACCCAGTCAGCACGCCGAGGAACGGCCCGCCCGGCAGCATCGGCAGATTCCACTGGCCAGCGAAGAACAGCTGGTCCACCAACTCCTGGCCCCAGGCCAACAGCAGCAGCAGCACGGGGATCAGGGCCGTCATGCCCAGCCGGGCCAGGGCCCGATCGAGACGCAGCGATATCCGATCGGAGGGTGATGGAGCCATGGTGGAGCCATTGTCGTCAATGGAGAGGCCAAATGGAGGCAACCCAGGCCGAGAAGGCCGCCGACTACCCCCGGCCTCCGGCGCTGCGCGTCAGCCACTCCCATGTGCTGGTGCGGGCCCTCGGTGAGCTGCTCTGCGAGACCCAGCTGTCCTTGCAGGTGCTCGAAACCTTCCATCCACCCACCTACTACCTGCCGCCCGACGCCGTAGCACTGGATTGGCTTGAGCCCGTGCCCGGCCGCAGCTTCTGCGAATGGAAAGGTGTGGCCCATTACTTCGATCTGGTGGTGGGAACGCAGCGGATCAAGCGAGCTCTCTGGCACTACCCCGAGCCAACAGCGGCCTTCGCGGCCCTGGCCGGCTGGTATGCCCTCTATCCAGCCCAGATGGACGGCTGCTGGGTGGATGGAGAGCGGGTACGACCCCAGCAAGGGGGCTTCTATGGCGGCTGGATCACCAGCACCGTCAGCGGCCCGTTCAAGGGAGATCCGCTCCACCCGGAACTGATCTGAGCGTCAAGGGGTTAGTATGGACTTGTCGGCCGTAGCTCCTTAGGGGGGCCGATTATTCCATCCAAACCACGTCAACTGTTCAAACCTCTGGCTTTCGGCCTGTTGGCTTACAGATTGACAAGTCTTCAAAGAGCACCCTTTATGGGTTCTCGCCCAGGTTTTGGCCTTGATCGCAGACTCTGTGAGACGATCCAACTTTGAAGTAGCACTCTTGAGTGATACTCTTTGAGTAGAAACTTAGCTTTCAAACAAACCTAAACTTTGAGTTAGAATCATCTTCCAGAGGCCAACTAACAGCTGAAGATTGAAGATTGAAAGCAAACTTTGAGTGAATCGATCCGCAGCGTTGGTTTTTTGTTGATCGCCTGAGTGCTCCGCTTCAGCACCAGGTCAAGCCAAAGAAGTTTGTTTTGTAGAGAAGCTTGCCCTCCAGGCGGCAAGCGTTCTCAAGACCTCTCAAGCAAGCTCACGCTTTCTTTGGTCACTCTCAATGAGCGTCAGCGGATGGATGTTGCTGTTCCTTTTCTTTTATCCCTCAAGACCATGAAAACCAAGACCAAATCAAAATCTGCCAATCCACGCCTGGTTTCAAGCGGCCAGAAGCGGCTCGAGCCAATCGCCCCGATCAGCCCCTGGCTCGTTAGCTTCCCCCACATCAAGTCAGCTGTGAAGGCGGGATCTGGCTCGGCCCCCAGCTGGGCCGAGTTGCTGGGCGAGCGCTAAGCCTGGGCCGCTTGAACCTGCTCAACGGATTGCAGGCTGTCAGTGCTCCGATCCCAGAGGATGAAGGCAAAGCAATCCGGAATCTGACGCACCGTCAGGGTGGTGGCTCCGGTTAACAAGGACGCATTGCGTTGATGGCAAGCGCGGAGGTGGTAATTCGGGATCCGCGAACAGAGATGGTGGATGTTGTGATAGCCAATATCTGCTGTGAACCAATTGAGGATGGCTGGCAGGCGCAGCAGACTGGTGCCATCAATGGCTCCAGTCAGCGAATTCCAGCCTTCTGTTCGATGGGCGTAGGAGCCCTCGAAATTGTGCTGAACAAAAAAGATACAGATGAACAGGGCTGCTGAGCAGGCCATCACGACCGAATACAAGCTCCAGAACAGACCTGCACCAACCAAGCGTGAGAGGATGATCCAGCTGGCAACGACGCAGATATTGTTGAGGACGAGATCCTGAAACTCAAGAGTGGTATACCAATACTTAGGCTTGTAGCTAGTCCAGATCGAGTTAAGGCTGCTGCGGATATCGGCTTTCAAGCAAGCCATGGCATGGCCAGCGAAGTGAAACAAGCCCAGCAGAAGGGCCACTCTCGGCTTGATCACCAAATAGAAGAATCCACCCGGGAAGAGCATCAAGGGATGGCGAAGGAATTGATAAAATCCTTGCTGGAAAGGGGTCATCTTCAGGAAAGTTTCACTGCTCACCAGCGCCGAAGGTCCTCGGTAGAGGTCCCAGTTTCCATTGTGTTTGTGGTGAAAAGCATGTCCCCTTGACCAGGGGTACTGAGGTATCGCGTTGATCACACCCAAAAGAAAACCAACCAAGCGATTCATACGCTTGGAGCGGAATAGCGATTGATGACCGCAATCGTGCATCAACGAAAAGCAGCGACCCGAAAACAGAACCATCAGCACGAGCAACGGTGGCGTCAGCCAGATCGACACCCTCGCCACATAGATCACCGCGACCCACAGCAGCCCATAGGGAACAAGGGTATTGACGATTTGCCAAGTGGCCCAAAGATCATTGCTCCTCACATAGGGAGCCAATACAAAATCCGAACGCTTCACAGCCGCTGGCTCAACTTGAGCCGATGTCACCAGCGATGGCGCGATTTGGTTTGTCATCAACGGGAGTGATCCAATAAGGACATCGAAAGGCAGGCTTTGTGCCGGTTCAGGGCTGAACTGGGCCGCGAAACAGGCCAGCAAATGGCAACCAAGTTGATCGGCAGGCAGGCCAGTCAAGAATCCAGCCAGGGGGCCAACGAACGGTCGGTCAATCAGTAGCGAAACTATATTGTGATCATAGCAACAAGACGATGGATGTCGATCGGAGTTGATCGGCTTCGATCGAGAGATGAAATCGACGACATCAAATTGGCGGCGCCCAAGAACCGCTCCAGGACCGCCAAGAACCCAGGTGGTCATTGGGGTCATCAAGGCTTTTCTTGATTAGGCAGCAAGCTCCGCAGGCAGCCCTTTTGGGACCTAGGCTGGTACGCATATACCAGTCGTCACTGCCATGGCTATGAATCGGATCCAGTTCCAGGCCAGCCTGTCGCTGCCCCAGTTTATTGAGCTCTACGGAACCGAGCAAAAATGTGAAGTTGCCCTGGAACAGGCGCGCTGGCCTGATGGTTTCCGTTGCCCACGTTGTGAGGGCAAGGAGTACGGGCTCATCATTGGCAGGCGCCACAAGCGCTATCAGTGCCGGAGCTGTCGTCATCAAGCCACCCTCACGGCCGGTACCATCTTGGAGGCAACAAAGTTACCTCTGACCACCTGGTTCCTTGCCTTCTACCTCGTCGGCCAAGCCAAGACAGGAATCTCCTCACTAGCTCTGAGGCGTCATCTCGGTGTGAACTACCGAACGGCATGGTTGCTTCAGAACAAGATCATGCAGGCAATGAAAGAACGTGATGGCGCCTATGTCCTCAGAGGAAGGGTGCAGGTGGATGATGCCTACCTTGGCGGAGAACGCTGTGGTGGCAAGCCTGGTCGTGGATCGGAGAACAAGGTGCCGGTCGTGGCAGCCGTCTCTGTCGATGAGGCGGGCCACCCCCGGTATATAAAACTTGCCACCGTGCCCACGTTCTCTTTTGCCGCTATTGCTGATTGGGCCCAAGATTCACTGGCGATAGGCTGTGAAGTGATCTCCGATGGGCTGGCTTGCTTTCGCGCCGTTGCAGAAGTCGGTTGCTTCCATCATCCTGTGGTCGTAAAGGGTCGTCATCCCAATGAATTACCAGAATTCCGTTGGATTAACACGGTGCTCAGCAACTTGAAAACCAGCTTCAGCGGCAGCTTCCATGCCCTTCGCTTCGAAAAGTACGCTGATCGCTACTTGGGCGCCTTCAGCTACCGCTTCAATCGGCGGTTCAATCTGGCGGCAATGACCGAGCGTGTGGTTCATGCCATCTGCAGCTGTCAAGCACGGCCGGAACGACTCCTGAGGTGTGCGGAGTTTGCTACCTAATCGAGAGGCTTTTTGAGGGCTTGGCTCTTACGAGTGCCCAGCAGTGTTGGTGTAAGAACAGGCCGAGCTCCAGGAATCAGCAACGGAGAGCTTAGATTTGCTGACAAAGCATTGCTCAGCTGGATTTTCGGTAGAGCTCTAGCGACAGCCAATGCTGTCAGTGACCATTCCCCTACATCAGCCAATGAACAGCAAGGCTACTAGCCGACTGGAATCCATCCAGAATTCAGATTTATTGAGGTTCTTGCTGTTGTTTGCCAGCGGTTGGGCCGGAATCTTAGCAATTTCCTACTTCTACAACGTTCTGGCGATGTTTATCGTCGCGGCGATTCTCGCTATATTGATGGATTTTCCGGTTCGCTATTTAAGCAAGACAATGCCCAGATGGCTGGCCATCGTGGCGTCCAGCCTGGCTGTTGCTGCGTTGATTCTGGGCTTTATTGCGATCCTTGGGTTTCAGGTCGTCAACCAGGGCAGTGCACTTGCTACGGACGTTCTAAGCAAATTACGAGATTCCGATCTGCCTTTTACTGAAACGCTGAATCAGATCAATCTGGACTCAATCCTGTCGGTGTTGCGCAGCAGCTTGGAGACGGGCTTCGGTTTCATCGGCGGTGCTTTCAGCAATGTATTGACACTCATTTTTCTGCCGGTGATCAGCCTTTACATGCTGGTTGATGATGGCCGTCTCTGGATTTCGCTGCTCAGGCTGGTGCCCGCCAGATCACGCCAACACTTTGATCACAGTGTGCAGAAGAACGTGCTTGGATTTCTGCGGGGCCAGATGATTCTGGTGCTGTTTCTCTCAATTTCAAGCTTCGTCGCCTTCACAGTTTTAGGCGTGAAATTCTCTTTGGTTCTGGCGATCATCATTGGAGTGCTCGATGCGATTCCGGGCATCGGGGCCACCTTTGGAGTGATCATAATCAGTAGTCTTGTCTTCGTCACCCAAGGGCCGTGGACGGCACTTTCGGTGGTGGTGGTTTCGATTGTTCTGCAACAGATCCAGGACAATCTGATTCACCCGAAAGTGATGGGGAAAGCCTTGAACATCAACCCTGTGGTGATTTTCTTCGCGCTGTTCATCGGCGAACGGGTTGCCGGTCTGCTTGGCGTCTTTCTAGCCATCCCAATCGCTGGAATGATCGTCAGTTGGTCAAGCGAACAGCGACCTTCACCTACGGACCCAACCGACCACACTCAAAACATTCAAGACACTGACTCACCACCGGCAGCAGCAACCCCAGAGACGAACTGATTCTGCCGAAACCAATGCGCTGAATCGCATCCCATCAATCAGCCAAACTCTGGGGAAGCAGCAACCGAGACCCGCTTCAACGAACCTGAACGCCCTTCCAGAAAGCCACACGACCCTTGATCTCGGCGGCCGCCGCTTTGGGTTCGGGATAGAACCAGGCGGCGTTGGCGTTGACCTGATCGCCGACCACCACGTCGTAATAGTGGGCTTCACCTTTCCAGCCGCAAACCGTGCGGTGACTGGAGGGGCGAACATGGCTGGAGTTGAGGGACTCGGCGGGGAAGTAGGCATTGCCATCCACCTTGACGATGTCGTCACTGGTGGCGATCAGGCAGTCGTTCCAACTGGCTTGCATGGACTTGGCAGCAAAGTTTTCATTCTCGCGCTTGCCGGTGCCTAAACGCGTTTGCTTGAGCCTGATCGAGCGGCTTTGGTCAGCGGGTCCCTTGTTTCAGGGGTTATCGACCTGGATCGTCAAGGGCATCAGGCTGCGCTGAAACCAACCCTGCGCCGCCATCGGCTGCAGCAGGCGGTACAGAACGGCAAGCAAGGCCAGGGGCTCGAAGGGCGCCTGACGCGTTGGCCACTGGCTAAGGCGTCGGTAGAGCAGAGACTGGATCGCTTCGCTTTGCGCGGCGTCAAGGTCATTCCAGTCGGCACCGACGCGCAGGCCGGCTGTTGCCCGCTGCGTGCGTGCGATGCGCACCGGCAGAGGAAACGGCAGGGGGCCTGGCCATTCCAACTGCAGCCGGGCGCCTTCGAGCATCCCCGCAGCCCAGGCATCAGTGCCGCCTGGCCCCAGCAGCAACTCAAGTCCGGTTTCGCTGATCGCCATCAGGCGGGCCTGAGCAGGCCCAGTGGCCGAGCGCAACAGCACCTGAGGCGAACCGACCGCGAACCAGGGGGTGGCCTCGCTGCGGGGGCGATCCCAGCAGGTGCGAAGGGCGACGCTCAGGGTGGCGACGCTGATCGAAGCCCAGACGAGACCGAGGGCCTGGGTGGCTGCCCGGCTGCTGGCCGCCTGGTCAGGGCCGATCGGGGCAGCGCCGCCTGGCCCGAGGATCAGATGGAGCAGGTTGAGCAGCTGCAGGGCAAGCAGAACCAGCAGGGGGAGAAACAAACCGCCGGCCGGCAGCCAGGTGCGTTGGGCGGTGATCGCCTTGGGAGTCACCCTGAACTTTCGGGGACAGCCCACCAGGGTGGAGAGCACCGCCGTGAGGATCGGGAACAGGAAAATCCAGCGGTAGAGCTCGGGCAGCAGGGCCGAGCGAGCACCGCGGCTGAACCAACCCACCAGCAGCAGTTGGCTGAGAAAAAAGGGCAGGGCCACCTCGAGCAAGCCCGGTCCACGCACCAGAATCGGTGCCACCCCCAGCAGGCCGAGGCTGAGCGGCATCAGCAACAGCAGCAGTTGGGGAATCACGTTGAACCAGTGCAGGATTCCCTCGAGATAGGCGATCCGCTGCCACAGGCTCAGCCCCTGGATCCGGAGGGGGTTGGCACCGGTGCGCAGGATCTGCAGAGTGCCGCTGGCCCAGCGACCGCGCTGCCGGGCCATGGCCCCGATCGAAAGTGGGGAGAGGCCAGCGCTCAGCTTTTCATTGAGATAGAGATTGCGGTAGCCGGCGGCGGCCAAACGGATGCCGGTGGCCAGATCCTCCGACGAGGTGCCGGTTTCGAATCCCCCCACCTGCAGCAACGCCGAGCGACGCATCAGAAAGGAGGTGCCCGCGCAGACCACGGCGCCCACCGCTTGGCGGGTGGGCTCGACCCAGCGGTAGAAGTTCTCCTCATCCGGCATCAGCCAGCGCTCGAGGCGCAGGTTTCGAGCCACCGGATCGGCATTCATGTAGGTCTGGGGGGTCTGGACGAAGCCCACCCTCGGGTCGCTGAACAGGCCTACGCTGCGCCGCAGAAATTCCTGCTGAGGCACCACGTCGGCATCGAACACCGCGATCAGATCGCCCTGCAGCTGCGGCAGCGCATGGTTGAGGTTGCCGGCCTTGGCGTGCTGGGTGAAGCCACGGGTGAGATAGCGGCTGCCCAGCTGCTTGCACAGCTCCTGTAGAGCAGGCCGCCCACTGTCATCCAGCAACCAGACGCGAAAGAGCGGATAGTCGAGGGCCAGGCAGCCGCGCAAGCAGCGCTCGATCAACTCCAGCGGTTCGCCGTAGCTGGGCACCAGCACATCAACGGCAGGCACCCTGGCTGGGGTCGCGCTGATCTGCCGGCCGAGGTCGGCGGCAGCCAGCCTGGCTTCGGCCTCAATCGGCGGCTGCCTGACCCAGGTGAGCCAGAGCTGCAGGAAGCCGTTGGCGAGCAGCGCCAGCTCGGCGGCCAGCATCACCAGGCTCAGGCTTGTGCTTCCAGGGGTAGCCAGGTTGAGGGTGCTGACCAGGCGCCAGTGGAGATAGCGGGCCGCCAGAAGGCTGAGCAACACCACCGCCGAGCGGCGGGCCGCCAGCGGCAGATGCTGCTCCTGGCGTGAGCCGAGCAGCAGAGCCCAAATACTGACGGCGAGCGCCGGCACAAGGCTGCGCCACGACATCGGGCCGGAGCCTGCGCCGACCGACAGAACCAGAGCCAGCGTCAATGCCGCCCAGACCCCGTAAACCAGGATCGCCTGCCGCCTCAGAAGGGCATCAGGCCCGTCGACCAGACCCTGATGTTCCTTGAAACGATCGGGGGAATCGCTTGGGAGCACGTCTGGTCCACAAAGCATGGAAGGGGCCTGGCCAACGCTCTTAACGTCTCGTTGCAAAAGGCTACGGACAATGCCCTGCCGACTGCACCGAGGCTGGACCTATGGAATACAGGCCAGACAGAGGATCGGATGTGTTGGCTCAGGCGCCGCAGCGCTCAGGCCTTCAACAGTTGGCGGGTGGGGTAAGGGATGGCGGCATTGTGGGCCTTGACCACATGACCGATCTGCAGCAACAGCCGCTGTTGCAGGTCCCAGGCATTCATGATGTCGCCGCCTGATGAGAAGCAGAGCAGGCGCAGATCCAGGCTCGCGGGGCCGTAGCTCACGAAATGGACCACATGCGGCATCGCAAGATCAATCCCTGACTCCTTCGGTAAGGCGGCTTCAAGATCGGCGATCACCGGTTGGATCGCCTGGTGATCCTCAAAGCGCAGACCGAATTCGATCCAGATACGGCGGCTGTCAATGCGGCCGGTGTTGATCACGGGCTGGGTCGTGAACACACCGTTGGGAATGAACAGGGGCTGGCGTTCAAGGTCGCGCAGGCGTGTATAGAACCAGCCGATCTGCTCGACTTCACCGATCAGTGAGTCGGCGGGGATCTGGATCATGTCACCCACCACGAACGGTCGATTGATGTAGAGGCTGACGCCGCTGAGCAGGTTCTCCACGATCGTTCTGGCGCCGAAACCGATGGCGGCCGCTCCGAAGCCACCGGCGGTGGCCAACACCGTTAAGGACGCCCCCAGCAACCGGAGGATCGCCAGGGTGATCAGCACGAACACCACCGTTCCGATCAACTTGTCGGCAACGTCGAAGAGAAACAGGCGATCCCTGCTGGGCAGGGTGGGCAGGAGCTGGGCGGAAAAGCGATCAGCCTTGCGCAGCAGCTCCGATTTGCAGCGCAGCACCGTCCAGATCAGGCCGATGCTGACCAGCGTGTCGCGCAGCTGCGCCTCATTGAGCGGTGTCGGCAGCTTGCTGGCGGGCAGCAGGCCTGCCAGCCAATAACTGAAGCTGGCAGCGACAACGGTGAGACAAAGACTGAGCTGGCTGCGCAACAGCAGGGCCCGCGCCAGTGAACCCGGCGAGAAACGGCGGGCCAGCAGCTCCAGCAGTAACCAGAGCCCGCCGGCGAGCAGCAGGCCGAGGATCGGAATCTGTAGATCGAAAGGCAGAAGCGTCATTCAGATGTCGGTGAAGTGGGTGGGGCCCAGAGCGATGGGGCCAGGTTGTCATGACTGCCGTTCGCCTGATGGCGCCACCAGCTCCCAGAGCCGGTCGTGACCGAGCCGCCCGAGGCCGCATTCGCTCCAGCGGGCGGCGGCGTTGACGTCCGTCAGGCCCAGGTCTCCCAGGGGGGTTCGCGCCGACTCGCCGCCCAGCAGCCGCGGGGCCACGACAACGACCAGGCGCTGCACGCATCCCTGGGCCACGGCGGCGGCCGCCAGGCTCGGCCCGCATTCCCAGAGCACCCGGTTGCAACCGCGCAGGGCCAGGGCCCCCATCAGCGAAGCCGGTTCACAGGCTTCGAGCTCCAGGCACTCCACCCCGGCCTGAAGAAGCCGGCGGCGCTGGCTGGGTTCGGCAGCAGGCCCGTGGGCCACCAGGGTGGGGGCCACGGTCTGGTCAAAGAGCTGGGCGCCGGGGGGAAGATCCAGCTGGCGGCTGAGCACCACCCGCAGCGGCTCGGGCGAACGCCGGCCACGGCTGGTGAGCAGGGGGTCATCGGCGCGCACCGTGCCGCCGCCGACGATCACCGCATCACAGCCGGCGCGCAGCCGGTGAACCCACTGGCGCGCCTCGGGGCCACTGATCCATTGGCTGTGGCCGTTGGGGAGGGCGGTGCGTCCATCCACACTCATCGCCCACTTGAGCAGGCCCAGGGGGCGGCCGCTGCGCACCCGGTGGCAGAAGGCCGCGTTCAGCCGCAGCGCTTCGCTCTGCCGGACCGCCTCAATCACCTCAATTCCAGCGGCCCGCAATTGGGCGAGGCCTGCGCCGGCCATCCGGGGATCAGGATCGGCCATTGCCACCACCACCCGGCAGATGCCGGCGGCGATCACCGCCTCACTGCAGGGGGGGGTGCGGCCGTGGTGGCAGCAGGGCTCCAGGCTCACCACCAAGGTGCCCCCGCAGGCGCGTTCACCCGCCTGGACCAGGGCACCCACCTCGGCGTGGGGCGCCCCGGCTCTGGCGTGGAAGCCTTCCCCCACCAGCGTGCCATCGGCGGCCAGCACCACCGCACCCACCAGCGGATTGGGGCTGGTGCGGCCTTCGCCGAGCGCCGCCAGCTGCAGGGCGCGGTCCATCCAGCGCTGCCAGACGCTCACCCGTTGCTCTCGCGCTCGATATCACCGTAGTGGCAACACCAGCCTCAGCCCATGAAAAACCCGTGGCAGAAAGCCACGGCTACGTGGTCTTCACCAGGCCGCCCATGACGCCGCTCAGACGTTTCAAGCAGCGGGAACTACAGCTTGAACGCCCATCAATTGCCGCCATTCCTTGACCACATAGGGGGGCACCGCCAGCTCGTTAATGGCACCGGGGAGCTTCAAGCGCAGCGGCCGGTCTTGGGAAAGATCGGCCAGCAATGGCTCAAGATCGAATTCCGCCGCGGCCGAGCGGCCATCAACCGCCAGCTGGGAATTCTCCAGGGTGAGGTCGTCCAAGCTCCAGCTGAAGGGGCCGGAGCGCACCTGCAGCTGGGTGGGGTGCTCAAGCCGCAATTTGCCTGGGAAGCCCACCAGGCGCAGACGCAACGCCCCCCCAGCTGGGCCCTCGCGGTAAGCCACCAGCTGCCAGCTCTGGTCGTCGAGGTCACGCAGGCTTTCAAGGCTGCGCAGCACCGGCGAGCCGTTGGCATCGGGGTGGGCGTGCAGCTGGGCCAGGGGGCCAGAGGCCGCCATCACCGCGTTGGGGAAGGACACCAGGCCAGCAAACGACAGCAACAGGGCGAGCATCAGGATCAGGGGACGGCAAGCCACGGGCACCAATCGACCCTGGATTCCAGTGTTCTGGATTGGCATGGTCAGGCTTTCTCTGCTCATGGTTCCCGCGCGGCGCCCGGGATCGGCTGCCAGTCCGTGTGCGTGGCCCAGAGGGCCCAGATCGCCATCGCCCGCAGGTAGTGGCAGGCGCGGAAGGTGCCCGTCGCCGTGATCGCCTCGGGAGTACGGAACTGCAGGCCGCCGCCATACACCTGGTTCACCACCGCGCTGCTGACCGCCAGGGCGGTGTCCGTTTCGCCCATCAGGCGGTAATAGGCGGCAATGCCGAAGTTGATGCCGGTCCACACCTCAAGTGGATGGGTGCCGCCCGGATCCAGCGGCGTGCCGTCGCGGCGCAGGCCGTTGGCCATCCCCAACCGGCCGCCCTCGAAGCGCTCAAAGCAGGCCTCGCGAATGGCGACGAGCGAGGAACGGGAGCGCTCCTCGGCCACCACCGGCGGCAGGCCCAACAGACGGGCGTAAAAATCACCACAGAGCTGGTCGGCCATCACCACCGGCGTGCCGCTCTCGGCATCGATCCGGTAGTACTCCCCGTTCCAGAGCAGGGCATCGAAGTTGGCGCGCGATTGCTCCAGCCAACCGCCGAACTCCCGTTGCACGTCTCCGGTGTCGAGGCCCAGCTCCAGCTGCAGCCGTTGGGCCATCGCCAGGGCCGCCTCCAGCGCCGCGATCCAGAGGGCGCCGCAGTAGGCACTCACCCCCTGCAGTGGCCAGTCGTCGAAGGTCTGGTCCGGGGCGCCGCCGTTGTCGGGAAGGCCGTCGTTGTTGGCATCAAAATGCTTGAGGTAGCGCAGGGCTTCGACGGCAGCGGGCCAGCAATCGGCAAGGAAACGCAGGTCTTCGCCGCCAGGCGCCAGCTTGAAGCTGCGCCACACCTGCAGCACGAAATCGGAGGCCAGGTCTTTCCAGAGGTTGCAGTCCTGGTAGGCGGTGTAGTTGGTGGCATCGAAGGGACGCTCATTCGGGGCGCCGAGGTCGTGGGGGGTGGCACCAGCCAGCTTGCGGGGCGCCTCCACCCGCCCCTTGCCCTGGGTGAAATACCAGCCGATCGGTCGGGGGGTGGCATCGCCGGCCGGGATGGCGCGCGCAAAGCTGCGCAGCACCGCCTTGTCGAGTTCAGGCCAGAGCTGCAGCAGGGCAAAGGAGCCATAGAGGCGCACGTCGAGGCTTTCGTACCAGGCGTAATCGAGGCACTCGAGCACCCCGAAGCGACCCACCGGATCCTCCGGACCAGCGGCGGTCCAGAGGCTGCCGCCGCTGGCGAGGTCGTAGAGCTCGTTGAAGAGGGCCATGCGCAGGGCCTCGGGCAGGTCGCTGCGCTCCAGCACCGGTTGCTGCCAGGCGTCGATCTGCTGGCGCCAGCTGGGCCAGTCGGCTAAGGCCTCGGTGGCGATCGCCACGGCGTTGTCGCCACCGGCGCCGAAGTGGTCGGTGTAGCGGCGCAGGGCCCCCTGGCCGGTGGCGAAGGCCGTGAGCGGCAGGTCCCAGCTGATCACCAGCGGCAATTCGATCTCAGCGCCCGGCTCCAGCCGGAAGCGCAGGGCCAGCGCCGCGCTGGCCTGCTCGCCTGCGGTGCTGCGCCGGTCGTTGTCGCTGGCTGGAATCGAGCCATCGCGGGCGAAGGGCTCCCAGATTTCGGCGCCATCGCCACGGGGATCCCAGCGGCTGCAGCGCAGCACCTCCACCCCCGGCAGGTCGGCGGGCACCGCCAGACACCACTGGCCTTCGCCCTCCGCCAACGGCTGGCTGCGCCGCCCCTCCAGCAGCACACCCTGGAGGGCGCCTGTATCAACGCAACGGTTGCGCTGGCCCTCGCCGCGGCCGATCGCCGGCAGGTAGGTGTGCTCCGGGCTGCCGTCATCGCGGAAGTGGACGGAGGCGGAGGGATCGGTGTTGGTGAACCAGCCCAGCGTGTTGCGCCAGCTCAGCAGCAGCGACAGGTCCAGGGGCGCGTCGGTGGGATTGGCCAACCGCCAACGGAACACCGCCACCGGGTAGCTGCTGCGCTGGTAATCACCCGGCAGGATCGGACTGAACGCCTCACAGCCCACCGACGCTTTGAACACACCGCTGTGCTCGACCCAGCTCAGGGGGTAGCGGGCGGCATAGGTGCCGGTGCTCTGCTCAGGGGTGCTGGCCGGGTACCACTGCCAGGCGCCCAGGGGTGGCTCGCCTGGCTCCTGGCTGGAATCAAGCGGACGGGAATCGTCACGCTGCGGGGCGGTGGCCAGGGCGTGGGCGCGGCTGGTGGTGCCGTCGTTTTCGAACAGGGCGAACTGGCAATCCGGCAGAACTCCGAACCAGTGTTCACCGCCATCGAGATGCCAGAGGTTGACCTGGCCATCGGGGGCACGGCCGAAGCAACCGGCGCCGAAACCACCCAGGGGCATGCCGTGGTTGGGGCCGTCATCCAGGTTGCTGGCGTAACGGACGGTGTAAGGCGCCTCCCAGCCCAGGCCGAACGGCCGCTGCCAACTGGCCGCCGGTGCCTGATAGGGCTGGCTGGAGCCGCGGCCGCGCAACAGTTTCGAGAAGGCGGTAAGACCGAAAGGCGCCATCGAGCCAGGGAAAGTGGAGTCAGCTTGTCAGAACTGATCAGAACAGGTTGGCCCCAAGCGGCTCATTGGTTGCGTCTTACTGGTTGCGGCTCACGTCCTGATCGATCAGGGCATCAAGGGTGATGGCCGAACGCACCAGGGCCTGATAGCGCAGCACCACGCGGCGGTTGCGCTCCAGCCAGAGGCCCGGGTCACCCTCGACGCCACCGCCACCCACCCCGTCGCCGGCCAGGAGCTCCAGCTCCCCCTGACGGCCCACCAGGGCCAGCACCAGTTCATGGATGCGCTGGCGGCGGTCGGGATCGGCCAGGGAGGACATCGGCAGGCGGCAGCAATCTGCCGGGCATCATGGCGAGGGGACCTGGAATCCATGAACAACGACGCCAGGCTTGATGTGATCGGCACCGATGCCGGCGGCCTTGAGTCCCTCTCTGCCCAGGCCCTGGGGCTGGTGCACAGGGCCCAGCTGTTGGCGGCACCCTCCCGCCTACTGAGCGGTCTGGGGAGTTGCCAGGCGGAGCTGCACAGCAGCGACAGGCCCGATCAGCTGATCCCGGTGCTGCGAGCCTCCCTGGCTGCTGGTCGGGCCACTGTGCTGCTGGCCAGCGGCGATCCGCTCTGGTTCGGCATCGGTCGGCTGCTGTTGCAGCAGATCCCATCAGAGCAGCTTCGTTTTCATCCTGCACCTTCCAGCCTGCAGCTGGCGTTCGCGCGAATCGGCAGGCCCTGGCAGGACGCGAGCTGGATCAGCCTGCACGGCCGCGAGCCCGAACCCCTGGCCCGCAGGCTGCAGCAGCGGCCAGCCGCCCTGGCGGTGCTCACCGATCCGGGCCGGGGCGGTGCCGAGGAGGTGCGCCGAATTCTGCGGGCTTCCGGCTTGGAAGCGGCCTATGCCGTCTGGCTTTGCGAACGGCTCGGCCATCCCGACGAGAGGGTCTGGCGCCTGGGGGCGGAGGCGGCCCTTCCCGCCGATCTCGACCCGCTGCATCTGGTGGTCTTGATCGCCGAGACCCCCGCCCCGCCCGATCCGGGCGAGCTGCCGCTGTTCGGCCTCGACGACGGCCTCTGGCTGCAGCACCCCGATCGCCCTGGCCTGATGACCAAACGGGAGGTGCGAGTTCAGCTGTTGGCCGATCTGGAGTTGCCCCCTGACGGCGTGCTCTGGGACCTGGGCGCCGGGGTGGGCTCGATCGGTCTGGAGGCCCTGCGGCTGCGCCCGAACCTGGGGCTCTGGGCGGTGGAGCGGCGCGGCGGGTCCGCCGCCCTGATCACCGCCAATGCCCAGCGACTGGGCGTGCATCCGGCAGGGGTGCTCGAGGGCGAGGCCCTGGAGCTGGTGGGAGCCGGGGCTGATGACACCCCCCCTCCCCTGCCCGACCCCGACCGGGTGTTGATCGGTGGAGGCGGTCGGCAGCGGGCCCCGTTGCTGCAGGCCGTGTTGGAGCGCCTCCGGCCCGCTGGGGTGGTGGTGGTGCCACTGGCGACGGTGGAGGCCCTGGCCGAACTGCGCCCCCTGCTGGAGCGGGCCGGTCTGCAGGTGCAGGTGAGCCAGCACCAGGCCTGGCGCGGGGCATCCCTGGCCGATGGCACCCGCCTGTCGCCGCTCAATCCGGTGCTGGTGCTGAAGGGGCGCCGTTCCAGCGGATCAGCACCGGGCTTCCCGGCCTGAGTCCCAGCCGGGCCGCCTCACCCCCATCAAGTTCGACAACGCCGTCGGCGGGCCCCGGAGAGCGATAGCTGGGGCAGGGCAAGCGCGGGCAGGGAGGTGCCGCCGCCTCGATGGCGATGACCCGGCCGGCCCGCAGGAAGATCAGGTCGAGCGGAACCAGGGTGCGGTGCATCCAGAAGCTCAGCGGCGCCTCGGGCTCGAAGCGAAACCACATGCCCCGCAGCGCGCCAAGGGCCGGGCGTTGCATCAGTCCCCAGGCGAACTGGCGGGGGGTTCGCGGCACCTCCAGCTGGATACAGGGGCCTGGCTCCGCTTCCAAGCACCACTGGGCTTCGATCGGCAGGAACTGGGGGGGTTGCGCCGGGGTCGTCGCTTGCTGCGGGATCGGAGCCAACCTCGACACTGACAGCGCTGACATCCCCAGAACCGACAAGCCCAGTCCAGACGCCGCCAATCCCGTGACTGCCAGGGCGAGACGGGCCGCCAAGGTCATGGTCATGGCGCCGCTGGAGGCTGGCGCTCACAGAGGCAATAGCCCCGCCCGCGCAAGGTGTGGATCAGCCGCCGTTCGCCGCCCTCCTCGAGCTTTTGGCGCAGGTAGCGCACATAGACCTCGACCACGTTGCTGCCGGCGGTCTGCTGGGGGTCCCCCCAGGCTTCGCGCAGCAGCAGGTCCCGGCCGAGCACTTCGCCCTCATGGCGCATCAGCACCATCAGCAATTGGTACTCCCTGGCAGTGAGCGCGATCAGCCGGCCAGCACGGCTCACCTCGCGCCGACCGGTATCAACCCGGAGATCGGCCACCTGGAGTTGGCTGCTGGCCGGCAGGGGGCGATGACTGCGCAGGCGCAGGTGCGAGCTCAGCCGCAGCAGCAGGTCGCTGGATCCAGCCGAGGAGAGCCAGAAGTCGTCGGCGCCGGCGCTGAGGCAGCTGGAGCGGCCCGCGATGCTGTCGGTTTCGATATCAAGCAAGAGGGGTATCCCCGGCAACGCCAGGCGCAGGGCGGGGAGCATCGCGAGCCCTTCGCTGCCACTGAGCAAGGCCAGGACAGGCGGTTCAGGCAGGGCACCCAGTTGGGCGATGCGGTAGCTGGAGGCTTCCAGCCTCGCCGCCCGGGCTTCGGCGGCAGGCCCCACCAGGAGGATCAGGGGGCCACTCATCGGGGGCCGCTCATCGTCGGCCAAGGCGTGGCTCTCCCCGCTGGCTGAGACCGGGATCGGAGCTGCCCGGTTTGGCCACATGGGGCAGACCCCAGCCCAGCTTGTTGCGCAGCACCTGGAAGAACTCATGGTCTTGAAGGCGCACGAAGCGGGCCGGGTGTTCGCTGCGCCGGATCAGCACCCGATCCTCCGGCCAGACGTAGCAGCCCGCGCTGCCATCCACCACCATCATCAGCCGCTCGGGTGTGGCCGGGAACACCGTGACGGGCTCGCGATCACTGAACACCAGGGCACGCGAGGCCAGGGAGTGGGGGGCTATCGGGGTGAGCTGCAGGACCGGGCAGTCGGGAGTGATCACCGGCCCACCGGCACTGAGCGCGTAGGCGGTCGAGCCTGTCGGCGTCGAGAGGATCACCCCATCGGCGGAGATGTCCACCGGCACATGGCCACCGATGGCAATTTCGAAGTGACACATGCTGGTGAGCGGCTCCCGGTGCAGGGCCATCTCGTTGAGGCAGAGCACCTGCCAACGGCGCTGCTCACCGCGCTTCACGCTCACCACCAGCATGGTGCGCTCCTCGACACTCCAGCGGCCCGCCTGCAACTGGGTCAGGGCCTCTTCGAGCTCATGCAGGTAGGTTTCGGCCAGAAAGCCCATGTGGCCGGTGTTGATCGCCAGGATCGGCACACCGATCGGTGCGGTCTGCCGCGCCGCGGAGAGGACGGTGCCGTCTCCACCGAGCACCAGCGCCAGATCCATCTCGCTGTGGAACTCCGGCGGCACGCAGGCTCTGTAGCCAAGGGTCCGGAGATGTTGGTCGGGATTGGCGAAACCAACCACGCCGCCTGAACTGCTCACCCGCAGCACGCTGGTGCCGGCCGCACTGAAATGGGCTTCGATGGCGTTGGCCGTCTGCACGGCCAGGTCCTTGCCATCGTTGACGATCAGTCCGACGCAGGGCACCGATCGCAGGCGAGGAAGTGTCGAGTTTATGGGGCGCCCCGATGCAACGGCTTCAGAACTGCTCGAGGAAGCGGAGATCGCTGCTGTACAGACGCCGGATGTCATCGATGCCGTGGCGGACCATGCAGAAGCGCTCGACACCAAGGCCGGCGGCGAAACCGCTCCAGCGTTCCGGATCCAAGCCCATCCCTTCGAGCACGGCTGGATCGACCATGCCGCAACCCATCACTTCGAGCCAACGGCCGCGCCACTGCACATCCACCTCAGCCGACGGTTCAGTGAAGGGGAAGTAGCTGGCCCTGAAGCGCACCGGCAGATCCCCGAAGAACTGCTGCAAAAAAGTGGTGACGGTGCCGCGCAGATGGCTGAAATCCAGACCTTCATCAATCGCCAACACCTCCACCTGGTGGAACACCGGCGAGTGGGTGGCATCCACCGCATCGCGCCGGAAGACCCTGCCGGGAGCCACGATCCGCACCGGCGGGGGCGTGCTCTCAAGGTGGCGGATCTGAACCGGTGAGGTGTGCGTGCGCAGCAGGGTCGACTCAGACAGATAAAACGTGTCCTGCATGTCCCGGGCCGGGTGATCGGGCGGGATGTTGAGGGCGGTGAAGTTGTAGTGGTCGCTCTCCACCTCCGGTCCCTCGGCGACCCGATAGCCAAGGCCGGAAAAGATGTCGACGATTTCCTCGACCGTGGCGATCAGTGGATGGCGGTGACCAGCCGGCACATACCGGCTCGGTGCCGTGACATCAAGGCGTTCACCCTCCAGCTTCTGCTCCAGCACAGCCCGTTTCAGCCCACCCAACCGCTCTGCGAGCAGCTCCTGGAGTTGTTCCTTCAGCCGGTTGGCGCGTTGACCCACCAGGGGACGTTCCTCGGCTGAAAGCCGCCCCATGGCGCCAAGCACCGCCGAAAGCCGGCCTTTTTTTCCGAGCAGCCCTACCCGCAGGGTCTCGAGATCGGCAGCGCTGCCGGCGGCCTGGATCGCGGCCGCCGCTTCTGCTTCCAGGCTGTCGAGTTGCTCGCTGAGCTGCTGGAGGCTGATCGTGGCGCTCACGGATCGGGGGCAGGATGGGCTGACTGTACGGATTGAGGCGGCTACAGATCGAGGCGGCCATGAATCGAAGCCGTCTAAGTTTCGCTTGGCTACTGCTGCGTGCGCTCTGACGATGCCCTTCCTGCGGATCCTGATCAGCAATGACGATGGGATCTTCGCTGAAGGGATTCAGGCCCTGGCCGCCGAGGCCGCGTCGAGGGGCCACCAGGTCACGGTGGTCTGCCCTGACCAGGAACGTTCCGCCACTGGCCACGGCCTGACCATGCAGGCGCCACTGCGGGCGGAGCGGGCCGATGCCCTGTTTGCGCCTGGGGTGACGGCCTGGGCCTGCAGCGGCACCCCTTCCGATTGCGTCAAGTTGGCGCTTGGCCGGCTGCTGGAGAGACCCCCGGAGCTGGTGCTGTCCGGAATCAACCATGGCCCCAACCTGGGCACCGATGTGTTCTATTCAGGCACCGTTTCGGCGGCGATGGAAGGCACCCTTGAGGGGTTGCGGGCCCTGGCGGTGAGCAGCGCCTGCTTCCAGTGGCGCCATTTCGCGCCGGCCGCCACCCTGACCCTGGATGTGGCCGAGCGCATGGTGGCTGCCGGCTGGCCCGCCGGGCTGCTGCTGAACCTCAACGTGCCGGCCCTCCCGGCCGGCGAGATCGGCCCGTTGCGCTGGTGCCGGCCGGCGGTGCGTCGCTACATCGACCAATTCGACAAACGCCTCGACCCTCGCGGCCGCACCTACTACTGGCTGGCCGGAGAGGTGGTGTTCGATCTGGAGTCGGGCACAGCTGGCCCGGCTGACTGGCCCACCGATGTGGCCCAGATCCATGCCGGTGGTGCCGCCCTCACCCCCCTGCAGCCCGAACTGTTCTGGCGGGGAAGCGTGGCTGAGCTGCCCTCGCTTCCTTCCATGCCCTCTCGGCCGTCCCTGTCACCCAGCGCGGGGGATTAGGGAGCCGAAAAGCGCCAGCATCTGAATAACTGGCTGCGCAACAGTCTGCGCAACAGCTCAGGAGGGCCGGTACACCCTCTGCAGCAGCCAGAGGCTGACGCAGAGACCGATCAGGTGAGCAAAGAGCACCTGGGTGTTGCTCAGCACCGAGAGCATTTCGATCGAGGTGATCGGCAAGCCCATCAAGCTGCCGCGGGTGCCAGGGGGCACAGCCAGCTGGGCCCCGAAGAACCCCGGCACCTGCATCGAGGCCTGCACAAACAGGCTGCCAGCCAGGGCCTGGTAGCCGACAGCCGCCAGGCTGAGCCCGACCAGGTCGATCAGCAAGCTGCGTTTGATCAGGCGGCTGGTTTCGCCGCGGCTGGGCCGCACCGGACTGGCCAGGGCGCGGCCGCAGCGGATCACCTGCCAGGCCTGCCACAACGACCAGAGCAGCAGCAAAAACGACAGGGTGGTGAGAGACAGCCCCGGCCCGAGCCCCAGGGCCCGATTGGAGTTGGCCGCCAGCCGTCCGCTGATGTTGTTGAACAGCAACACCCCGACCACCACCACCCCCAGCGCCAGCTGGGTCCAGAACCGCCCCCAGCCGATGCGGCGCAGGGCCGCCGAGACCCTCTGAAGATCGAGCTGGTCAGCCATCGGGGCAAAACGTGCTGGGGCGGACCCCAAACTTGCCACGGCCCCATGGAAAGATGGATTCCACCAGGGCCCTGACGCACCGTTGATTCCCCTGCGATCCCCCCGGGACGCGCTACGCCCCACGGCCCTGGCGCTCGGCAGTTTTGATGGTCTGCACCAGGGGCACCGCCGCGTGATTGCCGCGATCGCCGCCGACCCTGCGCCTGGCCTGGTGCCCACGGTGGTCAGTTTCTGGCCCCACCCCCGCGAGCTGCTCCACGGCGAGCCCCGGCTAAGGCTTGATTTGCCAACCGAGAAGCTGGCGCTGCTGGGGCCCTGTGGCATCCAGCAACTGGTGCTGGTTCCCTTCACCCACGAGCTGGCTGCACTGACGCCAGAGGCGTTCGTTGAGCAGGTGCTGGTGGGGCAGTTGGAGGCCCACGATGTGGCCGTCGGTGAGAACTTCCGCTTCGGGGTGGGGCGCAGCGGCGGCTGCGCCGATCTGCAGGCCATCGGCCACCGCCATGGGCTGCGGGTGCACGTGTTGCCCATGCTCTGGGATGGCGAGGAGCGGGTCAGCAGCAGCCGCATCCGGCGCGCCCTGGCGGCAGGACAAATCAGCGAAGCCACCCGCTTGCTGGAGCGCCCCTACCGCTTCAGCGGCCCGGTGGTGCGCGGCCGGGGGCTGGGGCGGGGCCTGGGCTGGCCCACCGCCACCTCCAGGTGGACGGTCGCAAATTCCTGCCTGCTGAAGGGGTCTACGCCGCCTGGGCGCGCCTGGTTGGCCGCAGCGGCTTGTCGGACGTGATGGCAGCGGTGATGAATCTCGGCCGCCAACCCACCGTGGACCCGCTGGCCTCTTCGGCCGTGGAGGTGCACCTGCTGGATCGGGAGCTGGATCTCGAAGCCAGGGAGCTGGAGGTGGAGCCAGTGGCCCTGCTGCGCCAGCAACAGCGTTTCGACAATCTCGAGGAGCTCAGTGCCCAGATCAGTGCCGACGCCCAGCAAGCCCGCCAGCTGCTCAGGCTTGAGCCGGCCGGGTAATTTCAGCCGGCTGGGTAAGCGTGGGTGAGGCCCCAGCTGATGAACGCGCCGATGCCTCCGAGCAGCAGAATTCCTGAAATCAGGACCAGCATCGGATTTTCGCTGCTGCCGGCATCGTTGGCCAAGGGCCACCTGATCGAGTGAATCCAACTTAGGAACAGCGCGGCACGATGCTTGGCTCGTGTTAAGCCGCTCACATCTCAGCGCCACCCAATCCCAGCCCTGATGCAGCCCTGATGCCACCCGATCCGACCCCTTCCCCGGAACCGACAGCCAGCGTGCGGCGCTTGATCGACGCCAACCTCGATCGCGCCCGCGAGGGCCTGCGGGTGATCGAAGACTGGTGCCGTTTCGGCCTGGATCGCCAGGATCTGGTGGCGCGCAGCAAGGACATGCGCCAGCGGCTGGGTCGCTGCCACCGCGCCAGCTACAAACGCTCCCGCCACAGCGCCAGCGATGGCGGCGCCGGCCTGGCACACCCCGCCCAGCAGGAGCGCCAGGCCCCAGAGCAGGTGGTGGCCGCCAATGCCGGCCGGGTGCAGGAAGCCCTGCGGGTGCTGGAGGAATTCGGCCGCAGCAGCGACCCCGTGCTGGCCGCCGAGGCCGCCAGCCTGCGCTATGCCCTCTACGACTTGGAGGCGGATCTGCTGGCCAGCGCTGGCAGCGGCGAACAGCGCCGCCGCCAACTCGCAAGCGAGCAGCTGTATCTGATCACCGATCCAGCGGATGCGCCGCTGCGGCAGCTCGAAGCCACGGTGGCCGCAGCCCTGGAGGCGGGGGTCGGTCTGGTGCAGTACCGCGCCAAGCAGGCCGAGGACCAACAGCGCCTGATCGAGGCCCGCGCCCTGCGCCAGCTCTGCGCCCGCCATGGGGCCCTGTTCATCGTCAACGACCGGATCGATCTGGCCCTGGCCGTGGAGGCCGATGGGGTCCACCTCGGCCAGGGGGACCTGCCCCCGGCCATCGCCCGGCGCCTGCTCGGCCGCGACCGCCTGATCGGGCGCAGCACCAACCGCCTGGAGCAGCTCCAGGCCGCCGTGGCCGACGGCTGCGATTACGTCGGGGTGGGGCCGGTGCATGCCACGCCCACCAAGCCGGGACGTGAGCCGGTGGGGTTGGCCTATGTGCGCCAGGCGGCGGCGACCAGTCCGATTCCCTTCTTTCCGATCGGCGGCATCGACGCCAGCAACCTGGGAGCGGTGGTGGCTGCAGGCGCCAGGCAGGTGGCCGTGGTGCGGGCGGTGATGGCGGCAGAGGATCCTGGCGCGGCCTGCCGCCAGCTGCTGGCGACCCTGCAGGCCGCAAGCTCATGAGCACGGAGCCAACGGTGATGGTTCAGCTCAACGGCGAGTTGCGACCCTGCCCTGCCGGTCTCTGCCTCGACGCGGCCCTGCGCTGGTTTGGTTACGAACCACGCCTGGTGGTGGTGGAGTTCAACGGCGAGATCCTGGCGCGCAAGCACTGGCCAAACCAAGCGGTACAGGCTCGTGATGGCCTTGAGGTGGTCACCATCGTTGGAGGGGGTTCCTAGATTCAATGCATGTTTTATGGGCGATTCGTCCGGTCTCTCCCGTGCCCTCTCCCCGTTCTTTCTTTCGTTCTTCGATGCTGCGTCGACTCTCCATCTGGCTGCTGTTGCCCCTGCTGGCGTCTGGTCTGTTTCTATTTGCCTATCCCCAACCCAGTGACGCCGCCCGCGGTGGCCGCATCGGTGGCGGCAGCTTCCGTTCCGCTCCTTCCTTTTCCCGCGGCGGCGCCGGTAATTTTCGCGGTGGCGCTCGGGGTGGCGGTGGATTCGGCGGTGGCGGGATCGGATTCCCGTTCCTTATCCCGATGTTCGGATTCGGCGGCGGCGGCCTGTTCGGCTTCCTGATCCTGATGACGATCGCCGGGGTGTTGGTCAACGCCCTGCGCGGCGGTGGGGCAGGCGGCGGTGGTGGTGCCCTGCCGTCGGCCAATGGGCGCAGCTATGTCACCAAGCCCGATGGCCCGGTGGCGGTGGCCCAGTTGCAGGTTGGCTTGCTGGCCAATGCCCGCGAGTTGCAGCAGGATCTGCGCCGGCTGGCCGAAACGGCCAACACCTCCAACAGCGCCGGCCTGCAGAAGGTGCTGCAGGAAACCTGCCTAGCCCTGATGCGTCAGCCCGAGCTCTGGGTCTATGCCAACTGCGAAGTGGGCCAGGTGCCTTTCGTGAGCGCGGAGTCCACCTTCAACCGCCTCTCGATGACCGAGCGCAGCAAGTTGCGCAGCGAAGTGACCTCGAACGTGGCCGGCCAACGCCTGCAGGATTCCGCTGTAACGGCGGGCAATGCCGATGCCACCAGCGACTTCATCGCCATCACCCTGCTGGTCGCCAGCCGCAGCCGCCTGCCCGTCAAGACCGTCAACAGCGCCGAAAGCCTGCGCGAAGGTCTGCGTCTGATCGGTGCGGTCTCGGCGACCGATCTGCTGGCGCTCGAAGTGATCTGGCAGCCGGAAGGCGAAGGGGAGGTGCTCAGTACCGAAGAACTTCTTACCGCCTATCCGCAGCTGCAGCACCTCTGAGGATGCGGACGGCCGCCATGGCGGCCCCGTAGCCGTTGTCGATGTTCACGACACTCAGACCCGGAGAGCAGCTCGCCAGCATGCCGTTCAGGGCCGCCATGCCGCCGGCGGCCACCCCGTAGCCCACCGAAACCGGCACACCGATCACTGGCTGCGGCAGCAAGCCGGCCAGCACGGTGGGCAGGGCCCCTTCCATGCCGGCGCAGGCGATCAACACCCGGGCCTGCCGCAACTGCTCCAGCTTGCCCAGCAGCCGCTGCAGGCCGGCCACCCCCACATCCACCAGCAGATCGGCGCCAAGCCCTGCCCAGCGCAGAGCCAGGCGCGCTTCGTGGGCCACCACCAGGTCGCTGCTGCCGCCGCAGACGATCGCCACACGAGCAGGCCCAGCTGCGGACTCCAGCTCCGGCAAGGTTCCAAAGCTGAGGCAACGAGCCTCACGGTGGTAAATGGGCATGGCTTGGGCCCGGTGTCGGCGGAACTGCTCCAGCACGGTGCTGGCTTTCTCCGCCGACACCCGGGTGACCAGGGCCACAGCACCGAGTGCGCCGAGGCGCTCGAGGATGGCGCTGATCTGGGCGGGGCTCTTGTCTTCTCCCCAGATTGCTTCGGCCATGCCCAGACGGGCGCTCCGCTCCAGGTCCAGCTCGGCCAGTCCGTCGATCCAGCCATCCTGCGGCGCCGGGGCCGGAGCGTTGCCTGTCATCGCTGGGGATCCAACGGGTCGCCGGTGAGCTCCGGCAGCCATTCCTCGCTGCTGATCAGGGGGAAGGGATTGTTGCTGGAATCAAGCGTCCCTTCTGGCTGAGCGGCCTCGGCCTGTGGCGGCCGGGCGTCTTTGAGACCCAGACAACGGCGGGCGTCGGCTTCAAAGCGGCTCTGCACCACCGCCACATTTTCCGCTGTGATCGCCTGCCAGTCGGCGCGGCGAGCCCAGCCGATCAGCAGCACGCCTTCCTGGCGTTTGGCATCCCAGAACAGCTGCCGGCCCCGGTAACCAGTTTGCTGGCGCAGCCAGGGGTCCCAGCTCAGCGCTTCGGCCTGCAGCCAGCAGCCCCGTTGATCGGCGGGCACTTTCAGGCGCAGCACCTCCACCACTTCACTCGCACCGACCTGCAGCGGCAGGCTGCTGGCCCGGGCAGTCCCCAGAAAGGGCCAAGCCCAGCCCAGAGCCAGCAGACCCACCAGGAACAGCGCCGCGAGGCCGATCACCAGGGCCCTGCTCATGGTTGCTGCAAAAGGGCGACGGCATGGCAAGCGATGCCCTCCTGGCGACCTGTCGGCCCCAGCCCCTCGTTGGTGGTGGCCTTCACCCCCACCTGCTCAGGGGCTACACCCAGACGCGCGGCGATGGCGGCCCGCATCGCTTCGATGTGGGGCTTGAGCTTCGGGCGCTCCGCCACCACCACCGTGTCCACATTGACCACCTGCCAGCCGCGCTGGCGCACCAGGCCGCTCACCTGCTCGAGCAGCAGCAGGCTGTCGGCCCCCTTCCAGCGCGGGTCCTCGGGGGGGAAATGGAGGCCGATGTCGCCGAGGCTGAGGGCACCGAGCAGGGCGTCGATCAGGGCATGCACGAGCACATCAGCATCACTATGGCCATCGAGCCCGAGCGGATGATCCAGGCGCACACCGCCCAGGATCAAGGGCCGACCCGCCACCAGGCGATGGATGTCGTATCCGTTGCCGATGCGCAGCTGCATCCCCCTCAGCCCGTTTGCATCCGTCCAGTCTCCCAGCCCCGCGATCCGGCTGCTGCGCAGGTCAGCTGCCCAGGTCAGGGCGTGCTCTGGGCCTGCCAGCGGGCATAGAGATCGGGCCTGCGCTGACGGGTGCGTTGCTGCTGCTGCTCGGCGCGCCAACGGGCAACGGCGCCGTGGTCGCCGCTGCGCAGCACCTGGGGCACGTCCAGGCCGCGAAAGCTGGCTGGGCGGGTGTAGTGCGGGTGCTCCAGCAACAGGGAGGTGTGGCTTTCCTCGTCCAGGGAAGCAGCGGCACCGAGGGTGCCAGGAAGCAGTCGCACAACGCCATTGATCACAGTCATCGCCGGCAGCTCACCGCCGGTGAGCACGAAATCACCGATCGAAACCTCCTCATCAGCCAGGCCGCGAATGCGCTCGTCGAAGCCCTCGTAGTGGCCGCAGAGCAACACCAGCTGGCCGTAATCGCCGGCCCAACGGCGCAGATCCTGCTGCTGCAACGGCTGGCCCTGCGGGCTCATCAGCAGCACCCGCCGGCGCGGCAGCAGCGGAATCGACTCGAAGGCGGCGAACACCGGTTCGGGCTTGAGCACCATGCCGGCACCACCGCCGTAGGGCTCGTCATCCACCTTGCGGTAGCGATCGGTGGCGAAGTCCCGGGGATTGTGGGTGTGAAGTTCCGCCAGACCAGCGCCAAAGGCCCGGCCAATCACGCCAAGGCCCTGGAGCGGCGCGAAGGCCTCCGGCGCCAGGCTGATCACATCGAGGCGCAAGCCACTCACGCCGCCGACACCCGGCGAATCTCCGAACAGAAGTAGGCAGAAGCGGCACTGTCATCCGCGTTGTGCTCGACTCTGCTGCGCAACCGAAGGTTCGGCTTGGTGAACCAGATCCGCTCCTTCCACTGTCTGCCGCCCCGTTCGCCGCTGAGCTCCAGGCTGCCATCGGTCCAGAGCTGCCAATGGCCGATCAAATGGCCCAGCAGTGGCGTTTGCGGCTGTGTTCCGGCGCTGCCGTCTTCTTCGCTTAGGCGGCCATCGACCTGGAACACGAGCCGCTGGCTTGTTCCGGTGGGAGCGGTCACCAGCAGGCTGCCGAGTGTGGCGGGAGAGCGGGACGGTTCGAAGCTCACCACCACGTCGCCCCTTTCACTGCTGTGCCAGGCGTCATCGTCGCCAGGGCCAGACGTGCTGGAGTCAGGCGGGGCAGTCTCCGGGGTGGGGGAGGTCGAGAACTGACTGCGCAGACCCATCCACTGGCCCGCACAGAGTTCCAGGAAGGCCGGCAACGTGGTGGGTGGAAAACTGGGTGAGGAGCCGGTCACGGCAGAGCCAGGCTGAGAAGCCCCCATCCTGCAGGAGCCAGGCTCAATCGCCGCTGTAACCCAGCTCGGCCAGCCGCGAGGCACTGCGCCGCCAGTTGGGCACCACCTTGACGAACAACTCCAGATAAACCGGCCCGTCGAAGACCTTCTCCATCTGATGGCGGGCGCCCGTGCCGATCTCCTTGAGCATCGACCCGCCCTTGCCGATCAGGATGCCTTTCTGGCTGGATCGCTCCACCAGCACCGTGGCCAGCACGGCGGTGCGCTTGCCATCTTCAACGATCCGCTCCACCTGCACAGCCACCGAATGGGGCACCTCCTCGCGCGTGTGGGTGAGCACCTGCTCGCGAATCAGCTCGGCGAGCAGCAGCTGCTCGGGCTGATCGCTGACTGTGTCGCTGGGATAGAGGTAGGGGCCGAGGGGCAGCTGGGCGGCCAGGGCGTCAACCAGCTCCAGGCAGCCCGCCCCGGTGCTTGCACTGCAATCGATCTGGGCCGCGTTGAGTCCATGCTCCTCGAGCAGATCGGCATAGCTGTTCTGCAGGGAAACGGCGGCGGCGGGATCAACGAGATCCTGCTTGTTGCGCGCCACCAACACCGGAGCCCGGCCATGCTGGAGGAGTTGGACGATGAAGGCGTCGCCGCGCCCGGCCGGCTCACTGCCATCCACAAGCAACAGCACCAAGTCGACTTCACCGATGGCACCGCGGGCACTTTTGACCAGCCGCTCGCCCAATAAGTGGTGAGGTTTGTGGATGCCAGGGGTGTCCAGCAGCACCAGCTGGGCGGCGGGGGTGGTGAGAATCGCCCGCAGCCGGTTGCGGGTGGTCTGGGGCACCGGGGAGGTGATCGCCACCTTCTCGCCCACCAACTGGTTGAGCAGGGTCGACTTGCCCACATTCGGCCGACCGATCAGGGCGACGAAGCCAGAGCGGAAGCCATCGGGAGCGCTATCGATCATGCCGGGCCCCGGCGGCATTGGGTTTTGCATACGCTCAACAGTGACAGCCTGACCCGTCACCATGTCGATGTCATCGCCCCAGAGTGCCTCCACCGCCAAGGTACCTGACTTTGCCGAAGCAATGGAGATCGCCAACCATTGGCTGGGGCTCTGGGAGAACGGTGAACTGAGCGATGAGGTGATCGCCGATCGGGTCGGGGAGTTGGTGGCCAGCCGAGACGGCGCCCGCGGCTTCTTCGTGGTCTCGCTGGCCGGAGACAGCGCCCTGATGGACCGGCTGCCGGAGGCCCTGGTGCTGCAACTGCGCATCGCTGGCGAAGCGGTGGTGGATCTCACAGCACGCAACCTGGCCATGAGCACGGCCATGGCGCAGCACCACGGCCGCAGCGGCGACAGTGAGCAACAGGACAAATCGCTGCGCGTCCAACGCCGTTGTCGGGATCTGTTGCGTGGGCTGGAACCGGGGGCTGTCAAGCAGAGGCTGGAAACGTTGCTGGCAGCCACCGGCGGCCAGGGGGAAGACGTGGGGTTCTTGAAGCGATGGGGCTACGACGAAGAACAGAAACAATCCATCGCGGTCGCCGTCCATTCCGTTGCCACCTGATCGCTGAGATGAGGCCCTCGATCGATGGCCAGGAAGCCAAGTTCAGCGGCGAACGGATGGCCCGTCGGTGGCAACCCTGAGGGCATAGGCCTGGGCGGTCTGGCGCAGGCCTTCGGCCAGGGGAATGCGGGCCTTCCAGCCGAGGGCCGCCAGCTTGCTGACGTCGAGTTGTTTTTTCGGGGTGCCATCGGGCTTGCTCGTGTCCCAGAGGATCTCGCCCTCGTAGCCCACGGCTTCGGCCACCAGGCCGGCAAGCTCCCGGATCGGCAGATCCAGGCCGGTGCCCACGTTGAGGAACTGCAGCGGATCGGGATCGGCCGCGGTGATCGCCGGCTGCCAGCGCTCCAGGCAGAACAGCGCCGCATCGGCCAGATCATCCACGTGCAGAAACTCCCGCAGCGGGTTGCCGCTGCCCCAGCAGGTGACACGCGCCGCAGCGGCTTGCCTGGCCTCGTGGAAGCGGCGAATCAGGGCCGGCAGCACATGGCTGTTGGTGGGGTGGTAGTTATCGCCAGGGCCATAGAGATTGGTGGGCATCAGGCTGATCGCATCAAAGCCGTGCTGCTGGCGCAGGGCCCGGCAGAGTTCGATGCCGGCGATCTTGGCGATCGCATACCAGGCGTTGGTGGGCTCCAATGGCCCGGTGAGCAGCGATTCCTCGGTGATCGGCTGGGGGGCGAATTTCGGGTAGATGCAGCTGCTGCCGAGAAACAACAGCCGGCGCGCCCCATGGCGCCAGGCGTTCTCGATCACATGGTTCTGGATCTTCAGATTCTCGAGCAGGAAGTCGGCGGGGTAGGTGCTGTTGGCCAGAATCCCGCCCACCTTCGCCGCCGCCAGCACCACCACATCGGGGCGATTCGCGGCAAACCAGGCCTGCACCGCCACCGGATCGAGCAGGTCAAGCTCGTCGCGCCCGGCCGTCAAGACATGGCCGTACTCCCTGGCAGCAAGGGCCCGGCAGATGGCACTCCCCGCCATGCCCCGATGACCGGCCACAAAGATGCGGTCGTCCTGTTGGATCAAGGTCGTAGGGGTCAGGCTCATGGTTGGCTCCCGACGCCTCTCAAGACCGCAACAAAGCCGGTGGATTCTCCATCGAACCCACCACCGTGAAACCTTCACGGCGGAGCGTGGCTTCCTTGGCGGCATCCTGCCGATCGGCTTCAACCATCTCCGCCACCAGCTCCTCCAGGGTGGTGGTGGGCGTCCAACCCAGCTTTTCGCGGGCCTTAGTGGGATCGCCCAGCAGAGTTTCCACCTCCGCTGGACGGAAATAGCGCGGGTCGATGCGCACCACCTGGGCACCGCTATCGGCGCGGTGCCCGGTTTCGCCCAGGCCCTCACCCCGCCAGTCGATGCCACCCCAGCCCAGCTCCAGGGCACAGAGCTCAATGAAACGGCGCACGCTCTCCTGGCGGCCGGTGGCGATCACGTAATCCTCCGGGGTGTCCTGCTGCAGCATCCGCCACTGCATCTCCACGTAATCGCGGGCGTGGCCCCAGTCGCGCAGGGAGTCGAGGTTGCCCATGAACAGGCATTGATCGAGGCCGGCAGCGATCCGCGCCAGGCCACGGCTGATCTTGCGGGTCACGAAGGTTTCGCCACGCCGCGGGCTTTCGTGGTTGAACAGGATGCCGTTGCAGGCATACATGCCGTAGGCCTCGCGGTAATTCACCGTGATCCAGTAGGCATAGAGCTTGGCCACGCCGTAGGGGCTACGGGGATAGAAGGGGGTGGTCTCCTTCTGGGGGGTCTCCTGCACCAGGCCATAGAGCTCGCTGGTGCTGGCCTGATAAATCCGTGTTTTCGACGTGAGGCCAAGAATGCGCACCGCCTCAAGAATGCGCAGGGTGCCGAGGGCATCGCCGTTGGCGGTGTATTCCGGGCTCTCGAAGCTCACCGCCACATGACTCTGGGCGCCGAGGTTGTAGATCTCATCGGGCTGCACCTGCTGCACGATCCGGATCAGATTGGTGGAATCGGTGAGATCGCCGTAATGGAGCACCAGGCGGGGATCACCCTCATGCGGATCCTGGTAGAGGTGATCGATGCGGCTGGTGTTGAAGCTGCTGGCCCGCCGCTTGATGCCATGCACCTGATAGCCCTTGTCAAGTAGCAACTCGGCGAGGTAACTGCCGTCCTGGCCTGTGATGCCGGTGATCAGGGCGGTTTTGCTCATGGCCTGCAGCTCTGGCTGGAGAAAGGGTAAGGGGAGTGGGAGGGAAGCCGATTCATTCAAAACATCAAAAAGCCAGAACCGAAGCCCTGGCTACACGTGAATTAAAATGCCGATTTCAGTTGCGGCGACCGCCACCGTTCAGCGCAATGATCAGACGCAAGATGAAGATGAACAGGTTGATATAGGTGAGATACATACCAAGCGCACCGGCCAGGTATTGGTCGTCGTTGTAGGTGCGCGGCATCGTGTAGAAGTCCACGAACGCGGCCCCCACAAACAGGACAGTGCCGAAGCCGGCAATCAGCAGCTCAAAACTGTTGCCGCCAAAACCCGGAATGAAGATTCCACCCACGATCTGAACCACCATGGCGATCAGCAGGCCAACAATGCCCAGCCCCACCACGCCACTGAGGGCCTGGCCGAGGCTGTCGCTCATGTTGCGGCCCACGATCGAGGCAATCACAAAGGTGATGCCGGTGGCCAGGGCTGCCGTGCCGATCGCACCGATGCCGGCCGTGCCGATCGCCATCGCCACGATGCCGCTGAGCGTGAAGCCGGTGATCAGGCTGTAGGCCGCCAGGATCGGCAGAGCCGTGCCGTTGTTGCCTTTCATCGCCGCGTTCTGCGCCACGAAGAAGAGAACGAAGTTGCCGATCAGGGCCACCCAGAACAGGGGCATGAAGATCGGGTTGCTGATCAGCGACAGACCACCAATCACACCAGCGGCGGTGAGCACCATGCCGCCGCCCACGTAGGGCAGGGCCTTGTTGACCACGTTGGGCCCAACAAGGGCACCCTGCTGGGCCTCGCGGATCGCTTCCTGGAAATTACTGCTGGCCGGCATGGCTCTTGATTCGAACCCCTCCATCCTGCCAGTGCTGGCGGGCCCAGGGAGTGTGGATCTCCCTATCTGGGGCCCTCGCCCCGGCGTTCGGCATCCAGCCGGGCATAGGCCAGAACAACACGTTGCACCAGCGGATGGCGCACCACATCGGCACTGGTCAGGGTGCAGATCGCCACCCCCTCCACGCCGTCGAGCACCCGAGCCGCTTCGCTGAGGCCACTCACCTGGTGGGCCGGCAGATCCACCTGGCTGGGATCACCCGTGACCACCATCCGGGAGTTCTCCCCCAGGCGGGTGAGCACCATGCGCATCTGGGCAGCCGTGGTGTTCTGGGCCTCATCAACGATCACAAACGCATCGGCCAGGGTGCGTCCACGCATGTAGGCCAATGGAGCCACCTCGATCACGCCACGCTCCAGCAAGGCCGTGGTGCGATCGGCCCCCAGCAAGCTGTGCAGGGCGTCGTACAGCGGCCGAAGGTAGGGATCGACTTTCTGTTGCAGGTCGCCGGGAAGGAAGCCCAGCCGTTCGCCCGCCTCCACCGCCGGACGAGTGAGGATCAAGCGCTCAACCTGCCGTTCATTCAGCATCCGCACCGCCTGAACGGTGGCCAGCAGGGTCTTACCGGTGCCGGCCGGGCCCAGGGCCAGGGTGAGGTCGTGCTGCTCGATTGCCTCCACATAGGTGCGCTGGCCCACCGTGCGGGGGCGCAACAACTTGCCACTGAGGCTGCGGGCCAGCACCCGATTGCTGAGGGCGCGGTACTCCGTGCCGGTGCCTGAATCCAGGGCCGCCTGGGCCGTCTGCAAATCCATCGCACCCACAGACTGGCCCTCGAGCCAGAGCGGACGCAGCAGCTCAACCAAGGCCGAGGCCCGCTCGAGCTGCTCGGCCTTGCCTTGAATCACCAGTTGCAGTCCCCGCAACACCAGGGTGGCGCTGCTGAGCGCCTCAAGGCGGTGCAAGGTCACCTCGGCCTCCCCGGCCAGGGCAAGTGCCGCAGCCTGATCGGGGAGATCGATCACAAACGAATGGACGCCTTCTGCCCCGGCCATGGGGCGGGCGCTCAAGCTTCGGCGACGGCAGGTTCGGGTTCAGGCTCAGCTGCCTTGGCTTCAGCGGCAGCAGCTTGTTGAGCAGCAGCCTTGGCATCCGCAGCTTCCTTGGCCGCCGCTTTGATCACGGCCTCGCGAGCGGCAGCCTGCTTGGCCTTGCCGACGGTTTCGCCAGGACGGATCGTGTGCTCGATCAAGCCACCTTTCTCCAGCAAGGAGCGCACGGTGTCGGTGGGTTGGGCGCCCTGGCTCAGACGCACCCGGATCGCTTCGGTGTTCAACCGGGTTTCCTTGGTGCGGGGGTTGTAGAAGCCCAGCTCTTCGAGCGGACGGCCATCCCGGCGGGAGGTGCTGTTGGTGACGACCAAGCGGAAACTTGCTTCCCGCTTTTTGCCGAACCGCTTCAGGCGGAGCTTGATCATTGAGACGGAGTCAGTTGGCTTCCAAACCGAGATCCTACCAAGACACCTCCTGATGCTGGAGCCAGCCAGGGCTTGACAGAGCTGGTCAGGGCTTGGCTCTCGCTTCAAACCGCAGATAGTTCGATGCCGGCAGGGGTTGACCTGTAGGGCTCTGCCCCGCCGGATCCGAACCAGGAACCGCAAAGGCAACCGGTGAAACAAAACGTGTTCCTGTCTCGCTCAGGCGAACCAATCCTCGAAGAAGGTCTAAACAGACCGTTCTGACCTGCTCAGCGGGTAATCCGGTTTTTTTGGAGATTCTTAAAACATAGTGATTGAGGTTGACTGATTTGGGCTGGGCAACCAGTTCGATCGGTCCGCTGAAAGTAGCGAGAAAGGCTGGCTGGAACTCAACAGAACCCTTGAACTGGTCGATGGGAATGATGGCTTCGTAGGGAAACCCATCGGGGGACGTCATAAAAACCTGCATTGCGGGCAAGTTCTGAATCCAGCCGTCGCCAGACGTGAACAGGGCAACCTGAAGTTGGTCTTGGTCGTAGAACAGCTTCAAGGATTGGGCTTGAGGAGCCATGGACAAGCGAGTGATGGAAATATACCTATTATTTGTACTGCAAACCGCTGGGGTTGAACGCTTGTATGCGCAGAGGCACACTCCCTCAGACCGGCCCTAAAGCGAGCCGAATCCCTTGCGCTTCTTGGCCGGTTTGGCCGGGCGGTGGGGCTTGCGGGAACTGCCGCCGCGCCCGGGCCCGGCTCCCGGCATTCCCTGCTGGCCAGGCAGCCCAGGGAAACCACCGCCCATCCCCGGCATCCCACCCATCCCGGGCAGGCCGCCCTGAGTCATCTGCTGCATCATCCCGCGCATTTTCTGGAAATCGGCAAGCACTTTGTCCACATCCGCCGGGGTATGGCCACTGCCGGCGGCAATGCGCCGGCGCCTCGAGGGTTGGGCGGCGAGGAGCTGGGGTTGCTTGCGCTCGGCCTCGGTCATCGAGCCGATCATGGCTTCGATGCGTTTGAGCTGGCTTTCGCCCTGCTTGAGCATGCCGTCGTCGATCTTGTTCATGCCGGGGATCAACTTCATCAGGCCACCCAGGGAGCCCATTCGTTTGATCATCCGCATCTGCTGAACGAAATCGGAGAAGTCGAAGGTGGCTTCCTGCAGCTTCTGCTGCATCGTCTCCATATCCGCCAGTTCCACCTCCTTACTCGCCTTCTCCACCAGGGTGAGCACATCCCCCATGCCGAGAATCCGGCTGGCCATGCGCTCCGGGTGGAAGGGCTGCAGCGCCTCCACCTTCTCGCCGGTGCCGATGAATTTGATCGGTGCACCGCTCACCTGGCGGATCGAGAGGGCGGCACCGCCACGGCTGTCGCCGTCGAGCTTGGTGAGCACCGCGCCGGTGAGCCCCACCTGGTCGTGGAAGGCGCGGGTGAGTTCGGCCGCCTCCTGGCCGATCATCGAATCCACCACCAGCAGCACCTCATCGGGCTGGGCGGCAGCGCGGATCCGCACCATCTCCTCCATCATCCCGGTGTCGATCTGCAGGCGGCCGGCCGTGTCCACCAGCACCACGTCGAAGCCTTCGGCGCGGCCCTTGGCCACACCGGCTGCGGCGATCTCCTCGGGTTTCGCCGCCGTTCCGAGGCTGAATACCTCCACGTCGATCTGCTCACCGAGGGTGCGCAGCTGATCGATAGCCGCTGGCCGGTACACGTCGGCGGCCACCATCAGGGCACGGCGACCCTGTTCCTTGAGGTGCAGACCGAGCTTGGCGGTGGCGGTGGTCTTGCCCGCCCCCTGCAGGCCGGCCATCAGGATCACCGTGGGGGCCGCTTCGGCCTTGGCCAAAGGCGCGTTAGCCCCTCCCATCACCTCCACCAGAGCCTGGTGCACCAGCTGGATGAACTGCTGATCGGGACTCACCCCGCGCACCACCTCGGCGCCCACCGCCCGCTGGCGCACGTCTTCGATGAAGACCTTGATCACCTCCAGGCTCACATCGGCTTCGAGCAGGGCGCGCCGCACCTGCTTGAGCGCCCCCTCCACGTTGCTTTCGGTGATCTTGTCCTGGCCCCTCAGGCTTTTGACCGCGTCTTCAAAACGCTGGGAGAGCTCATCGAACATGGAAAGGCCCGGGCTGGGAGAACGCGCTATCGCGCTGTGATCCTAAAAACCGACCGGCACCGGACGGATCAGCTGCGCTGCCGCCAGCCGGCCAGCCTCCAGGTATCGCCGTCGCGGCCGAACACGTAGGTGTTGCGCAGCGTGATCGCAGGGGTGCGCTGCTGCACGGCGCCAGCGAGGTTGGTGGTCTGATCGCTGTAACCGAGCTGGGCGTTGATTTCGATCCGCCGTGGGCTGCGGCTGACCACAGTGAGCTGCTCCACTTCAGCCTTCACCTGCTTGCGTTCACCCCGGGCCACGTGGCTGCGCCTTTCAGCCTGGAGGGAGGCGACCAGGGCCGGCCGTGCCAGCTCGCCCGGCGGGCGGCCGGGGGTCTTGCCATCGAGCACCTCCGCCTTTGTCTTGAGCCAGGCCTCCAGCAAGCCCTGAATCTCGGCGTCGCTGGGGGCCTGGGCCTTGAGCGGCAGGCTGAGCGCAGCCACCGCCGGGGGCGGCGTTGGCTTGCTGGGATCTGGCTTGCCGGGATCGGGTTTGGCTGGATCGGGTTTGACCGCTGAGGAGCCGGCCTGCGACGGCGAAGGAGCAGTTGGGCTCGGATTAAGGGGGCGAAAGGCGATCCAGGACCCAGCCGCGACGGCAACCGTTGCCAGGCCGAGCCCAGCGGGCCATAGCCAGGGCAGCCCCCGACCCTGGCGCCGCGGGGAGGGCTGGGCAGGCAGCTCAGCGCTGCCGAAGGGCTCAACAGGTTGAACTGACGTCAGGCTTTCGCCGTTGCCTGACTCGCCGAGAGCTGGCCAGTCCGCAGCGCTCACGCCTTGACCAAGAGCCGTTGGCACCCAGGCAGCCGGTGCCAGATCCTTTTTCTCGACGTAGGCCTGGACGTCACGATCGGCGAAATAGGCCTCGAGATCGGCATCGGTTTCGATATCGCGGTAGCCCGGCAACACGTCTCTGGAGAGCCAGTCGCGGCAATAGGCACAGAGCTGGGCGAGGGGGTCATCACCCTGGGCTTCGGCCCAACGGCGTAGATCTTCGCCGGCGCTGGCTTCAAAGTGGCTGTGGGCTGTATCAACCTGGCCGAGCAGCAGGTGCTGGCAGGCGAGGAAGGGCCCGACGCCGGGCTGGCCGCTGGCCGCCAACCGCTCCAGGCCCGCGGCTATCCGCTCGGGCTTGCGCTGGGAGAAACCGGAGGCGGTGAGGGCGTAGCTGGTCAGGAACTCGGCGGTGGGCGATCCTTCACCGGCCCAGCGGCCGAAGAGATCCACCTGCTCTTGAACGGTGAGGAACTGGCGGATCTGCTTGAAGAAGGACTGAAAGTCCTGGCGCGGCAATTCAGGGTCGCTGTCGCCTTCGAGACCTCCCCGTTTCTTGACCAGCACCTCAAGCAAGCGCAGTCCTTCCTGACGCTCATGGCTGGCGGCCAGGTCGCGGCTGAGCAAATCCAGCACCCGGAACGGCAGCAGGGCGTGGAGGTCGCTGTCGAGCTGGCGTCGCTGCTCCGGTGCCTGGCCCATGCGTTGTAAGAGCTGCAGCCCTTGCTGCAGGAGAGAAGCCGCCGCCTCGAAGTGCCGCTGATCGCGCAGATCGGACGAGGCCTGGCGGCAGGACAGACCGACCAACAAGGTGAGATCGGTTTCGCGGGAGCTGCCCAAGGCCGGCGTCTGGGGAGGCTGCAGGCTGCGTCGTGCTGCTTCGAAGCTGTCCAACGGCTGACCGGCCTCCAGCAGCAGCAGCAGTCCGCCCAACTCCTTGCTGCTAGGCACGTCAAGTCCGGGAGCGCCATCTCCGCCGCTGCCCTCGAAGGCAATCAGATCGGCTTCATAGGCACTGCGCCGATCTTCGTCGCTGAGCAGGTCGGCGCTGGAGCGGAGCAAGGCGGCCCTGCTCTGCAGCGCTTCGTGGCTGAATCCCTGCTTGGGTGGGTGATCCAGACGGTGCTGCAAGGTGCGCAGCACCGTCTGGCAGTCGGAGGCAGGACTCACCCCCAGCAAGCGGTAGTGATCGATCGGAAGTTCCAATCGCAGCGGCTCCCAGACCCGCGTGGGTCGTCAGTGCGCCGAGTGTAAGCAGCGGCATCGATTTTGACTCCCCTTCGAGTTTGGACCCCGTACAGTCGCCATCAATAGAACCCGGCATCCCTGCCATGACCCAGGAGTTTGCTGTCACACTCCCCGCTGAAGCGCCAGAGAGCGTCGGCAGCCACGCCCAACGCCTGGCCGCCTTCGCCGCTGCCGCTCCGGCCATGGTGAACCGTTCGGAGGGCTTGATGCTCTACCGCGACATGACCCTGGGCCGGCGCTTTGAAGATAAGTGCGCCGAGATGTATTACAGGGGCAAGATGTTCGGCTTCGTGCATCTTTATAACGGCCAGGAAGCCGTCGCCACCGGGGTGATCAAGGCGATGAAGGCCCAGCACGACTGGTTCTGCAGCACCTACCGCGACCACGTCCATGCCCTTAGTTGCGGCGTGCCGGCCCGTGAGGTGATGAGCGAACTGTTCGGCAAGGCCACCGGTTGCAGCAAGGGCCGTGGCGGCTCCATGCACCTGTTCTCACGCGAGCACCATCTGCTGGGCGGGTATGCCTTCATCGGCGAGGGGATTCCGGTGGCTCTCGGAGCCGCCTTCACCAGCCGCTACAAGCGCGATGGCCTCGGGGATGCCAGCAGCGATTCCGTCACCGCCGCCTTCTTCGGTGACGGCACCTGCAACAACGGTCAGTTCTTTGAGTGCCTGAACATGGCGGCGCTCTGGAAACTGCCCATTCTCTTCGTGGTTGAGAACAACAAGTGGGCGATCGGCATGGCCCACGAACGGGCCACCAGTGAACCGGAGATCTGGCGCAAAGCGGCCGCCTTCGGCATGGCCGGCGAAGAGGTGGATGGCATGGACGTGCTGGCGGTTCGCGCCGCTGCCCAGCGGGCGGTCAAGCGGGCCAGAGCAGGCGACGGCCCCACGGTGCTGGAGTGCCTCACCTACCGGTTCCGGGGTCATTCCCTGGCCGATCCCGACGAACTGCGCAGCGAGGCGGAAAAAGCCTTCTGGGCCCAGCGCGATCCAATCAAGGCCCTGGCCGCCCAGCTGATCAGCGGCGAGCTGGCCACGGCCGAGGAGCTCAAGGCGATCGAAGCGGAGATCGACGCCGAAGTGGCTGACGCGGTCAGTTTTGCTGTGGCGGCTCCGGAACCCGACCCCAGCGAACTCACCCGCTACATCTGGGCTGAAGACTGAGTGGCTGCACTGTTCGTAGCTGCTCCGTTCGCGGTTGCTCTGTGAGGGCCCTCAGCTTGCCTAGGGCCTTGAGCTCCACCTGCCGCACCCGCTCCCTTGACACCTGCATCAGTCGGCCGATTTCGGCCAGGGTGCTGCGCTGGGCTCCATTGACGCCGTAGCGCATCTCCAGCACCTTGCGCTCCTGCTCCGACAGATGGCCAAGCCAGGCCTCGAGTTGGTCCAGGTGCATGGCCCGCTCCAGCAGCTCCAGGGGCTCCTGGCTGGCCGGGTTGGCCATCAGATCGCCAAGGGAACTGCGACCCTCGTCGCCATGGATCGGCGCATCCAGGCTGGATGTGGTCAGCGACTGACGCAGCAACGAATCAAGCTCCTCGATCGGGATCGCCATGGCTTCGGCAATCTCGCTGCGGCTGGGCATGGCACCCAGCTTCTGGGCCAGCTCCAGGCTCACCCGGCGCACGGCACTGAGCCGTTCTCCAAGATGGACCGGCAAGCGAATCGTGCGCGAGTGGCAGGCGATCCCCCGGGTCATGCTCTGGCGGATCCACCAGAAGGCGTAGGTGGAGAATTTGTAGCCGCGGGTGGGATCAAATTTTTCCACGGCCCGCTCCAGGCCCAGGGATCCTTCCTGAACCAGGTCCAGCAGCTCCAAGCCCCGGCCCTGGTACTTCTTGGCGATGCTGACCACCAGCCGCAGGTTGGCCTTCATCATCCGCTGCTTGGAGCGCCGGCCGATGCGCAACAACTTCTTCTGACGCTCGCTTGGAGAGGCGGGCTCACCGTTCTCCAACAAGCGCATCATCGTCTGGACCTGATTGCCCAGTTCGATCTCCTCGGCTGGGGTGAGCAGCGGTTCGCGCCCGATCGTGGCCAGGTACCAGCTGACGGGATCGTTGCTACGCCGACGACTGCTTTCCCTGATCTGAAGACTGGCGACTGGCATGAATCCTGAAAAGTTGATCGCCAATCTCTTGGAAATACCAATTCCTGGATGTGATTTCAACAACTGTTCCAGGGCCTAAGTGCAAAACAACACAACAGATACTGTCACTGGCCTCTCGCTTCGGCTCGGCTATCAGTGGTTGCAGTGAACTTCAGGGTTACTGATCTGGATGATCAGGCTTGCTGACCTCCACTAAGCCACCCGGCCAGCACGTCCGGCCAACTGCTGGGCAATCGCCTGGGGCGTCGCTGCGCCACGGCCCCGCTCCCTGCAGCACGCCAAGCCGGCCTGGGCATGCTCCAGGGCCGCAGCGGCCAGCAGGGCCCCGCCCTCGCCGCAGCCCGCAGCGGCCCCCCGTCCGGCCGCATAGCCGGCCAGCACGTCTCCCAGTCCGGCGCGGGCAGCGGCGGCCGCCGCCGCCAGCAGCTGCCAGCGCCGACCATCGGCGGAGGCCACCACGCTGCGAGCCCCCTTGAGCAACACCGAAACCTGGCAACGCCCCGCGGCGGCGGCGGCGGCCTCGAGCGGGGGCCTGCCGGCGAGATCGGGAAAGAGTCGGGCAAATTCGCCGGCATGGGGGGTCAGCCAGGTCGGTCCCCGGCGCTGCTGCAACCAGGTGGTGCCCGCCGTCCCCGCCGCTCCGCCAGCGAGCCGGTTGAGGCCATCGGCATCGAGCACCAACAAGCCCGGGAAGTCCTGCAGGGCCTGCCAGGCAGGTTCGTCAGCGCAAGCCGTCCCGCCGCCGATCCCCGATCCAAGGCCGATGCCCGGGCCGAGCAAAACAGCATCGAGGCGGTCCAAAACCCCCGGTACAGCCAGCGGAGCCAGGGCCAGGCCACCGGTGGGTCTTTCCTCCAGGGCAGCCTCCATCACCACCTGGGGCTGCACCGCCCAGAGACCGGCCGCCACGGCAGCCGGCAGCGCAGCCCGAAGGCTGCCGCAGCCGCTGGCGCTGGCACCCAAAAGGCTGAGCAAAGCCGCACCCCTGTAGCGATCGCTACCTGCCACCACCAGCAGCCGGCCCCGGCCGTATTTCGCGGCCTCAGGCGGCAGAACAGGCCTGGGCGCCGTTTTCAGGTCAGCAGCGCCCAGGCCCAGCGGCTGATCGATAGGCAAGGTTGCCAGTAGGGCGGCAGGCAGGGCCAGATCGAGTCGCTCCAGCTGGCCCACCCAGGCCAGGGCGCTGTCCTGCACCAGGCCCTGCTTGAGCAATCCCAGACAAAACGTCTGGCTGGCACAAGCCGCCACGCGGCCCAGAACCCGGCCCCCATCGGCGCAGAGTCCGGTGGGCACATCGATGGCCACCAGCTGGCCGGCTCGGGCAGCCTGCCGCTCGGCGAACAGCTTCTGGAGATCCTCAGACGGCGCGCGGTGTTGGCCAATGCCAAACAGGGCATCGATCCAGAGGGCCGCATCGCCGGGGTCTGGTGGAGCGCTCAGGGCCGGGATCCCCAGCCAGCGGGCGTGACGCCTGTGTTCTGCCGCCAGGGGTTTCTGGCGCTCGAAGGGGCACCAGATCCGCACGGCGACGCCCGCCAGGTGCAGTTCCCGCGCCACCACCAGCCCGTCGGCGCCGTTGTGGCCTGGACCCACCAGCACGAGCACGCCAGCAACCAGCCGCTGGGGTTGGGCCAGCAGCCGGCGGCTGATCTGCAGGGCCGCCTTTTCCATCAAGGCAGCCACCGGCAGACCACTGGCGAACAGTTCGGCTTCCAGGGCCGCCATCTGCTCTGAGCGCACCAGCAGGTGGGCGGCATCCGGAGCGGGCCATAGGAACACGGCGGCATCGGCGCGGGCTGGTCCCATGATGGGAGCAGCGCCTAGTTCTGCTCCGTTTCAGCGTTGAGGTCGTCCGGTTTGACCAGCTCTTCCTCCCCCACCCAGGCCACACCAGCCACCCAGGCCACACCAGCCACACCAGCCACCCCGGCAACAGCGGCCACCCCGGCAACAGCCATGGCGATCGAGCGCTTACGCGCCTGGCCGGGTGAACAGCGCGTGGCGGTGGGTCTTTCCGGCGGCGTCGACAGCTCCTTGAGCGCGGCCTTGCTGGTGCAGGCCGGTTGGCAGGTGGAAGGACTCACCCTCTGGCTGATGAGCGGCAAGGGCAGCTGCTGCGCCGAGGGCCTCGTCGATGCCGCCGGCATCTGCGAACAGTTGGCGGTGCCCCATCACGTGGTCGATTCGCGCGAACGCTTCAAGGCCGAAATCATCGATTTTCTTGTTGAGGGCTACGCCGCAGGCGTGACCCCGCTTCCCTGCTCGCGCTGCAACCGGGAAGTGAAATTCACGCCCATGCTCGAGTGGGCGGCCGAGCAGCGGGGGATTGGCCGGATCGCCACCGGTCACTACGCCCGGCTGCTGCCGGCGGAGCTGAGCCCCAGCGGGCGCACCCAGCTCCTGCGCGGCCTCGATGGCCAGAAAGACCAGAGCTATTTCCTCTACGACCTGCCGCAGTCCGTGCTCGAGCGGCTGGTCTTTCCCCTCGGCGAGATCAGCAAGGCCGACACCCGGCTGGAAGCCGAACGGCTCGGGCTGCGCACCGCCTCCAAGCCAGAAAGCCAGGACCTCTGCTTAGCCGACCATCACGGCTCGATGAAGGCGTTCCTCGATGCCTACCTGCCGCCCCGTCAGGGCGAAATCTGCCTGGCCGATGGCACGGTTCTCGGCAGCCATGACGGCATCGAGCACTTCACCATCGGCCAACGCAAAGGCTTGGGCGTGGCCTGGCGCGAGCCGCTGCATGTGCTGCGCATCGATGCGGCCATGAACCGGGTGGTGGTAGCGCCGCGCTCTGAGGCGGCCCGTGGCGGTTGCCTGGTCGGGGCGGTCAACTGGGTGTCGATCGACCCACCCAAGCGGCCGCTGGAGCTGGAGGTGCAGGTGCGTTACCGCAGCGCGCCGGTGCAGGCCCTGCTGACGCCGCTGGAGCCGAGCCTCGCCGATGCGGCCGCAGGCCGGCCGGCCCGCTGCCAGCTGCAGTTCAAGGAGGAACAGTTCTCGATCACCCCGGGCCAGGCGGCGGTCTTCTACGACGGTGCCGTGCTGCTGGGCGGTGGGCTGATTCAGCCGGAACCTGCCACGGCGGCCTCTCACCAGTAGGGATCGCTGGCGAGAGACACCGCCAGGGCACCGCTGCGGGCCGGAGGCACGCTGCTGATGCAGGCGCGTACCACGCGCCCATTGACCTCGATTTCGCAGGCCCCGCAGCTTCCCCCCAGACAACCGGTGGGGATCAACAGACCTGCAGCCGCCGCCGCTGCCAGCCAGTCACGGCCGCTGGGCTCGAGGGTGGTGCGGCCATCGGGCCAGGTGATCCTGACCAGGGAGGGGGTCACGGCAACAGGGGCGAACCGAGCGGCAGGGCCATTCTGGGTGGCCGCTCAGCTTGGCGCCTGGGCAAAGCCAGCAGCGGCTCCAGGTTCACGTGGGCCTCAAAGGCATCGGCGAGACGCTCGAGCAGGGCCTCGCGCTGGCGGCTGTGGTGAGACTGGTCTTCGCTGAGGGCAGGCAGGCCCCGCCGCCGCCGCAGTTGATTCAGCCAGCGGCGGCGCCAGGGGCCACTTTCAAACACCCCGTGCAGGTAGGTGCCAGCCACCACCCCGCCGCCGGCGCTGGGCTGCCACCAGCCCAGATCGGCCGCGCTGGCCAGCGGCAGGCAGCCATGGCCTGGCTCCAGAACCTGGCTGCGGCCTCGGTGCAGCTCGAAACCTGCCAGCTCCAGATCAGCCGGCGCGGGCCAGAGGGCCTGGGCCTGGCACTGGCGCAGGGCCTTGGCGGCGCCGAAGCGGGTGAGCAGCGGCAGATATCCGAGGCCCGTCACAGTGCCTCCACCCCCGCCGCCACCGCCGCCACCGCCGCCACCCTCCAGACCCTCGGGATCCTCCAGGGCCCTTCCCAGCATCTGCAGACCGCCGCAGAGTCCGAACAGATGGCCGCCCCCAGCCACGAAGCGCTCCAGCTCCGCCGCCATCGGGCTGGCCTTGAGGGCTGCCAGGTCGCGCAGGGTCTGCTTGCTGCCGGGAATCAGCACGGCATCGGGGCTGCCGAGCGCCTCGCCGGGGCGCAGCCAGCGCAGCCTCACGCTCGGTTCGGCTTCGAGCGGATCGAAGTCGGAGAAATTGCTGATCGACGGCAGCCTGATCACGGCGATCTCCAGCTCCGCATCAGGTTTGCGGGCGCGCCGTTCAAGCAGATCGAGGGAGTCTTCGGGGGGGAAGAGTTCATCGAGCCAGGGCATCACCCCCAGCACCGGAATCCCGGTTTCCCGCTCCAGCCAGCGGCGACCTTCATCGAACAGGGAGCGCCGGCCGCGAAAGCGGTTGATCAGGATGCCGCCGATCAATGGCCGCTCAACGGGCCGCAGCAGGGCCAGGGTGCCGATGATCTGGGCAAACACGCCACCCCTTTCGATGTCGGCCACCAGCAGGCAGCGGGCCCCCAGGAACTGGGCCAGGCGCAGATTAGTGAGGTCGCGGTGCTGCAGGTTCACCTCCACCGGGCTGCCGGCCCCCTCCAGCACCAGCCGTCCGCCGGGATGGGAGGCCTGAAGGATGGCCAGGCCCTGCCGGATCGCCTCCCAGCCGGGGCGGAACCAGTCGCGGTAGTAGTGCTCTGCCTGGGCGACCCCCACAGACTGGCCCAGGTGAATCAGCTCGCTACGGCTGTCGCCTTGGGGCTTGAGCAGCACCGGGTTCATCGCCACCTCCGGCTCCATGCCCGCCGCCCAGGCCTGCAGGGCCTGGCTGTAGGCCATCTCGCCGCCATCGCGGTCGACCCAGGCATTGAGGCTCATGTTCTGCCCCTTGAAGGGCAGGGGCTGCTCACCACGGCGGCGCAGCACCCGGCAGAGGGCCGCTGTCATCAGTGATTTTCCAGCGCCACTGCTGGTGCCCAGCACCATCAGGGCGTGGGGATGCCCCAGCTGGCGGCCGCTCATAGCCGGGGCCGGTGGCGGCGCAGGTTCTGGTGGATCCGCTCCGCCAGACCGGCCCGAGGAATTTCACCAGGCCAGCCGGCCACCAGTTCGCGTCCCATCGGCGTCAGCCGCACACGCTCGGTCAGGCCCTGGCCATCCACCTCACGGCGGAGCACACCGAGCTTGATCAGCCAGAGAAAATGCTCCTCGACCCGATCGGGACCCATCGAGACGAAACAGAACCTGCGCCAATCGGGGCGCTGGCAAAGCGCCTCACTGCTGATCGCCTCGCCCTGCACCAGCGCATAGAACGCCCGCGAGAAGGGCAGACAGCGCAGACCGCTGGCGGCACGGCTGAGCGAGCGGGCGTCACTGATCAGTGCAGGGCTGATCAGTGCAGGGCTGATCTGCGCAGGACTGCTTGGGGAATCGCTCTCCATCCCACGATTCTCTTGGATAACCGGCAGCGACGGTCGAGGATGACAGCCACCGTCTGCTGCCACGATCTGCCGATGCAGGCTCTCTTGCTCGCTTCCGCCTCGCCGGCGCGCCGGCGCCTGCTGGAGCAGGCCGCCATTCCACACCGCTACGCCGTCAGTGGCGTTGACGAAGACGCGATTGCGTCCGGGGCGCCTCAGCTGGCAGCAGAGCTACTGGTGCAACGGCTGGCCAGGGCGAAAGCCGAAGCGCTGGCCGGAGCCGGAGTCGGAGTGGAGGAGCTGGTGCTGGGTTGCGATTCCGTGCTGGTCTTTGACAACGAGGTGTTTGGCAAGCCCGTCGATGCCGCCGAGGCGAGCCGGCGCTGGCGAAGGATGGCGGGCCAGTGGGCGGAGCTCCACACCGGCCACTGCCTGCGCCGCGGGCCGGCCGTATTGGCACCACTTCAGCTGACCACGGTGACCACCAGGGTTCAGTTCGCGGCCCTCAGCGACGCCGAAATTGACAGCTATGTCGCCACAGGCGAACCGTTGCACTGCGCCGGTGGGTTTGCGCTTGAAGGCCGCGGTGGCCTACTGGTGGAGCAGATTGAGGGCTGCTTCAGCAACGTGATCGGCCTGAGCCTGCCGCTGTTGCGGCGCTGGTTGCAAGAAGAGTCAGCCGTCAACGAAACAGGTTGCTGAAGACGTCCTGGAGGAAGTTGCTGGTTGGGTTGAAATCGCTGCTACCCCCCTGCGGCCCCTGGTTTCCCCAGCTTGGATTCCGCGTTGACAGTTGCAGATCGTCCCAGCGGAAGGCCACGGCCCCGTTGCGGTTGCTGATCTGGGCGGGCCTGAGGACATTGTTGGCGTCCCGCATCACCAGCCGTCCATCCCGGTTGAAGAAGCTGTATCGCCGTCCATCACTGAGCTCCACGTTGTAGGCGGTCCCATTGGACGTTTCGCGCCGATTGAGCTGGCAGGAGCCGTCGAAAAGGCCACGGTTGCCCCGGCGAAGCTCACAGGAGCGGCTGCCTTGGGCGGATTGCTGCGAGCCGTTGTTTCCCCAGGCGCCGTTGCTGCCGAACAGTTGCCTGCTGAGCGCGTTGCTGACGTTCTTGCCTCCCCGGCCGTCATCCCAGCAGGTTTGCTGGCGCAGATCGCAGACATCTCCATCGCTCAACTTGAACTGATTCGAGCGCCTGTTGCCCGACTGAGTGGAACTCAGTTCACGCTCGGCGTAGCTGCCGAAAAATTCGCGGGTGAGCGCCAAAGAAACACCTTGGGCGGTGTAGCACCTCCTGGCAGGCAGATCGCAGACCACGCCTTGGCGGGGAAAATCGATCGTGCTGGCTCTAGCAGCCACAGGCAGCAAGGCCAAGGGCAGGGCCGCATAGGCAAGGACGCGGCCGGCGAATGGATGGAGAGGCACGGGATCACAGCGTTGATCCTTCAAACGTAGGAACGATCGATCGATCAAACCTGTCCCAACTGTTTCTCTCAAGGCTGGGGTGATGACAAGGCTGGTCTGGTTTCTGGCCTGACCTCTGATCTGTTCTGCCCATGAAAAACCCCCGCAAGTGCGGGGGTAAGGGGGGTGAATGAACCCTGAACGAATGAACCGTGAACGTTGGATGGTTCGCGAGATCAGTCGAGATCAGGCATGGCCAGGGTGGGCTCGGCCTTGCGGTCGATCCCTTTCTCAAAACCGGCCGCTGCGGCGCGGGCGCGGCCCGCATGCCAGAGGTGACCGACCAGAAAGAAGAAGGCCAGGATGAACTGGGTGGCCGAGAGCCACTGACGCACGTTCACGAAGTTCACCGAGTTGGGCTCGGTGATGATGCCGCCCACGGAGTTGAGGGAGGCGTTCGGAGCGTGGGTCATGTATTCAGCTGCCCGGCGCACCTGCCAGGGCTGAATGTCGTTCTGGAGCTTGTCGAGGCTGAGGCCATTCGGGCCACGCAGGGGCTCGAGCCAGGGGCCGCGGAAGTCCCAGAAACGCATGGTTTCACCACCGAAGATGATTTCACCGGTGGGGGAGCGCATCAGGTACTTACCCAGGCCGGTGGGGCCCATGGCCGAGCCGATGTTGGCACCGAGGCGTTGGTCACGCACCAGGAAGGTGAAGCTCTGGGCCTGCGAGGACTCGGCATTGGTGGGGCCGTAGAACTCGGAGGGATAGGCGGTGTTGTTGAACCAGATGAAGGTGGAAGCGATGAAGCTCATCAGGCTCAAGGCACCGAGGCTGTAGCTCAGGTAGGCCTCACCGTTCCAGATGAAGGCACGACGCACCCAGCCGAAAGGCTTGGTGATCACGTGCCAGATGCCTCCGAAGATGCAGATCAGGCCGACCCAGATGTGTCCACCGATGATGTCTTCCATTGAGTTGACACCGATGATCCAGCCCTCGCCACCAAACGGAGCGGCGGTGAGGTAGCCGAAGATCACAGCAGGGCTCAAGGTGGGGTTGGTGATCATGCGCACATCACCACCACCCGGTGCCCAGGTGTCGTAGACACCGCCGAAGAACATGGCCTTGAAGACCAGCAGCAAGGCGCCGACGCCCAGCAGGATCAGGTGATAACCAATGATGTTGGTCATCTGGTTCTTGTCGCGCCAGTCCTGGGAGAAGAAGGAGGAATAGTTCTCCAACACTTCAGGGCCACGCAGGGCGTGATAAAGGCCGCCGAGGCCAAGCACGGCGGAGCTGATCAAGTGCAGAACACCGACCACAAAGAAGGGATAGAGGCTGGTGACTTCGCCGCCGGGGCCGACGCCGTAGCCAAGGGTGGCGACGTGCGGGAACAGGATCAGGCCCTGCTCGTACATCGGCTTATCGAGGCTGTAGTGACTCACCTCGAACAGCATCATCGCGCCTGCCCAGAACACCATCAGGCCGGCGTGGGCCACGTGGGCACCCAGCAGTCGGCCGGAGAGGTTGATCAGGCGGGCATTGCCTGCCCACCAGGCGTAGCCGGTGGAGTCAAGATCCTTGCCGCCAACGGCAACAAGGGAAGGATTAGAGAGCGTTACCACGGGGGAGGACCTCTTCAGGGAAGACGAAGTTTTCATGGGGCTGGTCTGCCGGTGCCATCCAGGCACGCAGGCCTTCATTCAGAAGAATGTTCTTCGTGTAGAAGGTCTCGAATTCCGGGTCTTCAGCCGCCCGGATCTCCTGGCTCACAAAGTCATACGCACGCAGGTTCAGCGCCAGGCCAATGATGCCGATGCTGCTGGTCCACAGGCCCATCACAGGCACGAACAGCATGAAGAAGTGCAGCCAGCGCTTGTTGGAGAACGCAATCCCGAAGATCTGGCTCCAGAAACGGTTAGCCGTCACCATCGAGTAGGTCTCCTCTTCCTGCGTCGGCTCAAACGCCTTGAAGGTGTTCGACTGATCGGAATCTTCAAACAGCGTGTTCTCCACCGTGGCGCCGTGGATGGCGCACAGCAGCGCACCGCCCAGGATCCCTGCCACGCCCATCATGTGGAACGGGTTCAGGGTCCAGTTGTGGAAGCCCTGCAGGAACAGCAGGAAACGGAAGATCGCCGCCACACCGAAGCTCGGCGCGAAGAACCAGCTGCTCTGACCCAGCGGATAGATCAGGAAGACGCTCACGAACACCGCGATCGGGCCGGAGAAGGCAATCGCGTTGTACGGGCGGATGCCCACCAGGCGAGCAATCTCAAACTGACGCAGCATGAAGCCGATCAGCGAGAAAGCGCCGTGCAGCGCCACGAATGGCCAGAGGCCACCCAGCTGCACCCAGCGCACAAAATCGCCCTGGGCTTCCGGGCCCCAGAGCAGCAACAGGCTGTGGCCCATCGCATCGGCCGGGGTGCTCACCGCTGCGGTGAGAAAATTGCAGCCTTCCAGGTAGCTGCTGGCGATCCCGTGGGTGTACCACGAGGTCGCGAAGGTGGTGCCGGTCAGCCAGCCGCCCAGGGCCAGGTAGGCCGTGGGGAACAGCAGCAGGCCGGACCAGCCCACAAAAACGAAACGGTCGCGCTTGAGCCAGTCATCGAGGACGTCAAACCATCCCCGGGCTGCTGGCGCGCGCCCTAGAGCAATCGTCATGGGTGCATAGGCAGGTCGGAAACCCGCTTGTCGATGAAATACCCGGCGATGGTAACAATCTGGGAGGTGGTAGCGGGGGACCTTGAAACGGCCCGACATCGCCGCCGCAGCCAGGGTTTTAAGTATTTCTTCCCATTCAGGCCAGCCTTCCCAGCGCAGCCCCGCCCGCAGGGCTGCGCTGGGAAGGCGAAGATGGCAGGTCTCCGCCCTGCTGCGTCCCCATGGCTTCGGTCTCCTCCTCGGCCGCCTCGCCGCCCCGGCCCCCGGCCGGCAATTCCTCCCAGGTGCTCGATCAGGCCGTGCTGGGCTCCCGGCGCCCCTCGAATCTGGTCGTCGCCCTGGCTGTGACAGCCGGCGGAGCCGGTTTCCTGCTCGCCAGCCTCTCCAGCAAGCTGGGGATCGACCTGATGCCGATCGGCCACCCCGCCGCCCTCGTCTGGGTTCCCCAGGGGCTGGTGATGGGGGCCTACGGGATCGCGGCGCTGTTGCTCTCCACCTACCTCTGGGGGGTGATCGCCATCGATGTCGGCGCCGGCAGCAACCGTTTCGACCAGACCAGTGGCACCGCCACCATCAGTCGGCGGGGCTTTCGCCAGTGGATTCGCTTCGACCTGCCCCTGCGCGACATCCAGGCGGTCAAGGTGGATGTGCGCGATGGGATCAATCCCCGCCGCCGCCTGGCTCTGCGCTTGCAGGGCCGCCGCGATCTGCCCCTGACCAGGATCGGCGAACCCCTTCCCCTGGCCGAACTCGAGCAGAGCGGTGCTGAGCTGGCCCGTTTCCTCAAGGTGCCCCTGGAGGGCGTCTGAATCCAATGGCCATCTCTTTTCCCCGCGTTCTGCTCGTCGGCTTGCTGCTGTTCTCGCCCCTTGGGCTCACGGCCTGCGCAGCCGATCCGGTCAAAGGCTCCGTCGGCTGCGAAGCCGCCACCAGCCCCTGCCTGAGCGGCCAGGCCCTGGTGGCTCTGCAGACCAGCCGCGGCGAGGTGCAGGTTTCACTCGACGGTGAGGCGGCGCCGCTGACAGCAGGCAACTTCGTTGATCTGGTGCGGCGGGGCACCTACAACAACACCGTGTTTCACCGGGTGGTGCGCGAACCTTCGCCCTTCGTGGTGCAGGGCGGCGATCCCCAGAGTGCCGATGCCAAAGTGCCGGCCAACCTCTATGGAACCGGCAGTTTTCTTGATCCCACCAGCGGCCAGGCCCGCTTCGTGCCGTTGGAGATCGCCCTCAAGGGCGAGGCAGAACCCCGCTATGGCGTGGAGCTGACCAATCCCGCTGAGCTGGGGCAGCTGCGCCTGCAACACGAACGCGGAGCGATCGCCATGGCCCGCTCGGCCGATCCCAACTCGGCCAGCGCCCAGTTCTATATCGCGCTCAAACCCCTGGTGGAGCTCGATGGCCGCTACGCGGTGTTCGGCCGGGTGGTCAAGGGCATGGAGGTGGTGGACAAGATCCGCCAGGGCGACAGGCTGGTCAAGGCCACCGTGGTGGAGGGCGGCGAGCTGGTGGAGGGCAAGCCCTGAGAGAGCGGAGCCTCAGGCCGGCACCCGCTTGCTGGACGCGCTGATCTTCAGGAAGGCCGTGTTCACGCCTGAGGCCCGCTCCAGGGCCACCTTGCCGGTGCGCACGATCTCGAGAATTCCGTAACTTTCGAGAATCTGCTCCAAGGCCACCAACTTGCCTGGATCCCCCACCACCTCAAGGATCAGGGCGTGATTGGAGACGTCGATCACATTGGCGCGGAACACCTGCATCAGTTCGAGGATTTCGGAGCGTCGCTCCGGCGGTGCCGAGACTTTCACCAACATCAGTTCCCGCTCCACCGAAGGAATCGTGGTGAGGTCGATCACATTGAGCACGTTGACCAACTTGTTGAGTTGCTTGGTCATCTGCTGCAGGGTCGACTGATCCCCTTCCACCACCATGGTCAGCCGGGACACTCCCTTGCCTTCGGCAGGCCCAACCGCCAGGCTCTCGATGTTGAAGCCGCGCCTGGCAAACAGACCGGAGATCCGGCTGAGGGCGCCTGATTCGTCTTCAACCAGCACGGAAAGGGTGTGCTTCATGCAGCGCTCGCTGGGGCCCGGAATCCTGAGGCCAAATTACGTTGCGGCCTTCAGGCGGCTCAGCCAGGGATGCAGCTGCTGGCTGAACTCGGCTGGGGCTTCGTCGTGGGGGCAATGCCCCACCCCTTCAAGCAAGGTCAGTTCGAGATCGCTTTTGTAACGCACCAGTTGGCGCGAGACCTCAATCGGCACCAGCCGGTCGGCCTCGCCCCAGAGCACCAGCAGGGGCTGCTGCATGCGGGCCAGCAGGGCGGCGGCGGTGGCCTGCCGTGGCCGCAACGCCATGCCGATGCTCATGCCCCGCAGCGCCCAGGAGGCGGTGGGCCGGCGGGCCGGGGCGGCAATCAGCTGACGCAGTTCGCTGTCGCCGATCACGGCAGTGGCGTAAGCGGATTGGATGCCGAGATCGAGCAGGGGAGTGCGGGCGATCAGGGGGACCAGCAACTCCAGCGGCAACAGCCGGCAGAGCAGGATCACCACCAGCCGCTGCAGCCGTCGCCGCCAGGGGGGCCGGCGCCGCGGCACGGCGACCAGCAAGGTGGGGTCAGGCAAGGTGGCCGCCGCAACGGCCCGCACCCAGCCGGGAAAGAACACGGCGCAGCTGAGCGCCACCAGGCTGCCGAGCGAATGGCCCACCAGCACAGCCGGTGCCTGCACCACCTCTTCGAGAAAGGCCTGCACCTGGCGCGCCCAGAGGCGATTGTCGAGGCGGCGGGCCGGCTGGGCGGAATCGCCGAAGCCGATCAGGTCGAGGCCATAGACGCACCAGCCCGCCGCCGCCAGCGGACCCGCCGTGCGGCGCCAGTGGCCGCTGCCACAGCCAAAACCGTGAATCAACAGCAGGGGCGGATGGCCTGGATTTCCAAGCTGCCGCCAGTGGCAGGCCATCCCCTGCCACCGCCAAACCGCGTGTTCGCCCCAATCGATGCCGCTCGTTGCGACAGGCTGGCAGAGGGTTGTCACAACCGGAGCCGATCCGACGCAGGAGGACTCTCACTATTGCGAAGCTTCCGCCCGAGTGCGTCTCGGCAGCGGCTTTTTTCAGGCCAGCTCACGGCCGTCGCGGGATCTTGGCGTGCTCCTGGCGCGCCAGCTGGCGGGCTGCGGCCCGCTGCGGGTGCTCGACCTGATGGCCGGCTGCGGCATTCGCGCCCTGCGCTACGGCCAGGAAAGCCAGGCCGAAGCGGTGTGGGCCAATGACGCCGACCCCGACCGCTTGGCCTTGCTTCAGGCCAACCTGGCCCCACTGCGGCTGCGGCTGCCCACTCCGTTGCGGGTCAGCACGCTCACGGCCCAGAAACTGCTGGCCGATTGCCTGATCCGGGAGGAACGCTTCGAGCTGGTCGATCTCGATGCCTTCGGCTGCCCGAGTGCCCTGCTGCCCCTGGCCCTCAATGCGGTCAGCTTCGGCGGCGTGCTTTACGTGGCCAGCAGCGATGGCCGCTCCCCCACCGGCCACGACCGGCCCGCCGCGATCCGGCTGCTGGGGGCTGCCGCCCGGGCCCATCCAGCCAGCTGGGAGCTGGCCCTGCGCCTGCAGCTGGGGGTGATCGCCCGCACGGCCTGGGCGATGGGTCGGGGGCTGGAGCCCCTGCTGAGTTTCAGTGAGGGGCGCACCTTCCGCACGGCGGTGCGCCTGCGGCGCCGGCCTGCCGAGGCGGAGGAGAGGCAGCTGGGCATGGCGGCCTATTGCCACCGCTGCGGGGACCAGCAGGTGCAGCCGCTGATCAGCCTGCGCGCCTGGGCGCCCTGCTGCGGTGCCGATCGGCCGTTGGCGGTGAGCGGACCGCTCTGGATCGGCCCCTTGCAACATGGCCCCACCCTCACGGCCAGGGCCCCAGCTGATCCCAGCCTGGGCCGCGAAGCCACCCGGTTGCTCGCCCGCCTGGCCGACGACGAAGGCCTGCCAGCCCGCTGCTGGCCCACCGCTGAGATCGGCAAGCGACTGGGCGGTGGGCCACCGGCACTGGCCGCGCTGCTGAGCGCCCTGCGCGGCGACGGCTGGTCGGCGTCCGCCAGCGCCCTGATGCCAGCGCAGGTGCGCACCGACGCGCCCTGGCCCGTGGTGCTGGGCGTGGCGGAGGCGCTAAATAGGTAGTCGTTCCCGACCACTCCCATGGCCTCAGAAATCTTCGGCATCGCAGCGATCTTCTGGGTGCTGATTCCGGTCGGCTTGGTCGGCGGCGCCGTGCTGCTCAAGTTGCAGAAAGACTGAACCGGCTGGCACCCCTGGCGGCCCGCGTCAGGTCTTGTCGCAGCTTTAGGCTCAGCCCTTCGCCGCCCGTGGTTCATGCAGGTTCTGGTCGTCGGTGGCACGGGAACGCTGGGTCGCCAGATCGCCCGCCGCGCACTCGATCAGGGGCATCAGGTGCGCTGCATGGTGCGCTCACCGCGCAAGGCTTCGTTTCTGCAGGAATGGGGCTGCGAGCTCACCCGCGGCGACCTGCTCGAGCCTGCCAGCCTCGACTACGCCCTGGAGGGTCAAGACGCGGTCATCGACGCCGCCACGGCCCGCGCCACCGACAACCACAGCATCTACACGATCGATTGGAGCGGCAAGCTCAATTTGATCAACGCCTGCCGGGCGGCGGCGGTGAAGCGCTTCATCTTTGTGTCGTTGCTGGATGCCGAAAAGCACCGCAGCGTGCCGCTGATGGAGATCAAATACTGCACCGAGCAGTTGTTGATCGAGTCAGATCTTGACTACACGATCCTGCGGTGTGTGGCCTTCATGCAGGGGGTGATCGGTCAGTTCGCCATGCCGGTGCTCGAGAGCCAGACGGTCTGGGTGAGCGGCACGCCAACGCCGATCGCTTACATGAACACCCAGGACGTGGCCCGGTTCGCCGTTGCCTCCCTCGACCACCCCGCCACGGTCCGTCAGGCCTTTGCCGTTGTCGGGCCGAGGGCGTGGAACACCGGTGAAGTCACCCAGCTCTGTGAGAAGTACAGCGGCAAGGCGGCGCGGGTGTTTCGGGTCAGGCCCGTGCTGATCCGGCTGATGCAGGGCATTGCGGCCTTCTTCGAACCGGGCGTGAATGTGGCCGAGCGACTGGCCTTCGACGAGGTGACCGGTGGGGGCATCAGCCTGGAGGCACCCATGGACGAGAGCTACGCGGCCTTCGGGCTCGATCCAGCCGAGACGACCCACCTCGACGCCTACCTCAAGGAGTATTTCGGCACGATCCTGAAGCGACTGCGGGAGCTGGATGTGGACCTGGCCAAGGATGCCAAGAAAAAGCTTCCCTTCTGAACAGTTCAGGCGTACTATTGCCGTTGATTTTGCCCGTCACCTCTGGGTTCCGCCTTCACCCCTCCAGCTCTTGCACGCCATGTCCATTGCCCAGATCAAGAACCTGCAGCGCCGGCTCGCCAACCTTGAGCAGGAGGCGGTGGAGGAACTGAATCGCTGCTGCGGCCACGAACTCTGGCTGACCGTTGGCTTCGATGCTTTTGATTCCCTTGAGGATCCCGATCGCCGCTCGCGCGCCAACTACTACTACGGCCAGTTGCAAACGGCGCGGGAACTGCAACAGGTGATCGGCTGAACGCTGATCTGCTCAAGCGTGATCGCCTGAAGGCAGGGACAGCCCAGGCGAAACCGCCCTATCCGCCGCCGCCACCCTGGCCACCCTTTCCACCGCCTGCCTTGCCGCCGCGTCCTGGAGAGTGAACGGCTGGGCGCCGCAGCACCCCCTCAAAACGCGCATTTTCGCCTGAATCAGCCTGCCGCCACTGGCCAGGGGCCAGGCCTTCAAGGTTGAGCGGCGCCTGGCCGTCCATCAGATCAATGGCGGTGCGAATCAGGCGCAGGGTGGGCAGGCCGACGGCGGCCGTCATGCGCCGGACCTGGCGGTTGCGGCCTTCGCGCAACTCCAGCTCAAGCCAGCCGGTGGGCACGGAAAGGCGGTGCCGGATCGGGGGCTGCCGCTCAGCAACGGCGGGATCGGCGAGCAGGGCGGCCTTCGCCGGCAGGGTGCGCTTCCCCTGCACGATCAGCCCACTGCGCAGCTGCTGCAGATGGTCTGGCGTGGCCGTGCCCTCCACCTGAACCGCATACCGGCGCCAGTGGCCCCAGCGGGGATCGGTGAGCCGTTGCTGCAGGGGGCCGGAGCTGGTGAGCAGCAACAGGCCCTCACTGTCGGCATCGAGGCGGCCGGCGGCATAGACGCCGGGGACATCAATGAACGCAGCGAGGCTGGCCCAGGAACTGCCGGGTTCAGGCGTGAACTGGCTCAACACCCCATAGGGCTTGTGAAACAGCAGAACGGCCAACGGCGCTGCTCAGCTGGGGTTGCTGTTCTGGCGCGCTTTCCAGAGGTTCACCACCCCGATCGAGATCAACAGCAGACCGAGATCCAGCGATAGGGGCGGAGTGATCAAAAGAAGGCCTCAGGCGAGGGGTGACCCTAGCCACCGCCTGGGCTGGCGAGGCGTCAATTTAAGCTGAATCAATTCTCCGCTTTGAGCACCAGTCCCGCATGATCGAAACCTCGGGTGTGATCGAGAAGGAACAGGGCAATGGGTTCTACCTGGTCACCCTCGATCAGCCTTCCGGTCACCAGTGCCTCTGCCGTGCCGCCGGAAAGCTCACCAAGTTCCGCATCAAGCTGCTGGCTGGCGACAAGGTGCTGGTCGAGATCAGCCCCTATGACCTCACCCGCGGCCGGATCACCTACCGCGAACGCAACGCCGGCACCACCGGCCCCCGCCCGGGCGGCAACCGACCCGGTGGCCCCAGGCGCCGCTGAGTCAGCGCTCTGCGCTGCGTTCAAGCTGTGCGTTCAATCCGCGGCCTGCTGCTCCGTTCTCTGAAAAGTGCCAGCACCGTCCGAGCACTTTCGTGGCTGCTTGGGGTCAAACGGCGTTCTGAAGGGCGTGATCAGAACGTCGAGGCGTTCGGCATGGTCGTCGAGGCAGACGATCCAGTCACGGAATTCTTCGGACAAGGCAAAACTCTCCTCGTAGCGCTGCTCAGCGTCGAGCTGGGCCATCCGAGAGATCGCCCAATGCACCAAGGGAGACAAGTGGCGTTGGAGAGACGCATGGTCCATGGCCTAACTCCGAATCATTACCAAACTGGCGGCCAAGCAGACCTTCAGTGGTGTTGTGAAGCGAACGTCGCATTTTTTTGAGAACGGCAATGTAGTCAAGGCTGCAGCTCAGGCCTGGCGAGCCACGAACGGGGGAAGCTGGGGGCCTTTGAGGCGGATCAGCTCACCCACCCCCTCGCGCAGCGCCTGCAGGGGCAGCGCCGCGCTGCCACCGGCACCGCCGGCCTGCGGATCGGCCACCGCCCCGGGCTTGGGCCGGATCAGGTAGGGCTCGGCCACCGACCAGCTGCGGGCAAAGCCGATCAGCCGGGGATCGGCGGGAGCGAACACGAAGGAGGCGTGGCGAGGGATTGCCTCAACGGCGCAGCGCTCCGCCTCCATGCGCACGGCCCGGGTGATCGCCTGCACGAAGCGGCTGCGGGTCACCACCGTGGTCAGGTAGGCCACCACCCGCAGGCGCGGTGCGTCGAACCCCTCGGCGCACATATCCACACTCACCAGCCAGTCAGCCTCGCCACGGCGGAAGGCCTCCAGGCGATTAGCCGCTTCGGAATCCTGGGAATGGACCAGGAACACCCGATCCCCCTCCTCTTCGAGCAGCCCGGCGATCCTCCTGGCATGGTCAATGTCCCGGGCGATCACCAGGCCACCCGCTCCGGGATGCTCGCCAGAGCGCAACTGGGCCAGCTTGCAACGGGCCAACACCAGAACCCGCAAGGCGATGCTGCTGGGGTCGCCCAGCTGGATCGCCCGGCGCAGGTTCCGGGCTCGCCAGCTTTCGCGCCCTTCCAGCGACAACGCCGAGCGCTCCGATTCACCCGTGCGGCCATGGTCGACCCAGCCGTCCTGGAAGCGGAACTCCAGGGGGCGCACATCCCCGGCCGCGATCAGCTGCCGGGGCTCGACGCTCAGATCCGCCGCGATCCGCTCGACCCGCTCACCGTCCTCCCACTCAAGAACGCGACTGGCAGCGCAGAAGGCCAGGTTGTCAGCCCGAAACGGCGTGCCGCTCAGCCCCAGGCGCAACACGCAGGCCTGGCTGAGGCGCTCAAAGGCATGGCCCCAGGCGGTGGACTGCGGTTCTTCCGGATCCACCCCCAGGTGGTGGACCTCATCGGCGATCGCCAGCACCTTGGCAGCCCTCACCCAGGCCAGCCCATTCTCGACCCTCTCCAGCTGCCGGGCCGCTCCCTGGTAGGTGAGTAACAGACCACCGCCCTCAGGCAGATCCGCAGCCTCGCCCTGCCAGAGCGCCAGTTCGATGCCGAGCCCGCGGGCCGCCGTTCGCCACTGATCGGCGATCGAACTGCGATGGCAGAACACCAGCAAATGGCTGAGCTTCCCTTCTCGCTGCAGTCGCTGAAAGCTGAGCAGGGCCCCGAGCGTTTTGCCCGCACCGGGACCGGCATGGATGAGCACATCCTGGCTGCCGCGCTCCAGCCGGCGGCGCAGCAGGGCAATCATCTGGCTCTGCCACTGGCGCGGCCTGGGCAGAGCAGGCACCCCCGCTGGCGATGGCCCGGCGGCCAGGTCAAAGGAAGGGAAAGCCATGGCCACGGACCCGAGACCGCCATTGTGCTGGCGAATGAAATGTGCGGCCGAATGGCGGCCGAATGAATGAATGAATGAGTGTTTCTCGTCAGGCGTGAGGGGCCGGGGTTTCTTTAACTTCCGGCCATGGCCCAGGGTTCAGCCTTTCCACCAGCGCCGGGATGTCGCCTCCACCTGCAGCGTTGTCTGCGCCTGGAATGTGACCTCGATCCGCTGATCCTGCGCGCACGGCTGTTGCGCAGCGTCGGTCAGCTGGGCCCGGCCCGATGCCTAGAACAGGAGCTGCTTCCGCTGCTTTGAATCCCAGCCATGACTGATCCACGAGCGAAAGGCGTTGTCGCCGTCAGTGGGGCCTCCGGCAAGACCGGCTGGCGGGTGGTGCAGGAGGCCCTGAAGCGGGGCTATCGGGTGAGGGCGCTGCTGCGGCCCAGCTCCGCCGTGCCCGAAGGCCTGAAGGGGGCCGACCTGATTCGGCTCGAACTCAGCGATGGGCCCGCCCTTGAGAAGGCCCTGCAGGGCGTGGAGGCCCTGGTGATCGCCACCGGGGCACGCCCATCGATCGATCTGAGCGGCCCCCTGAAGGTGGATGCCCTGGCCATGCGTTCCCAGATCGCCGCCTGCCAGGCCAGTGGGGTGAAGCGGGCGGTGCTGGTGAGCTCCCTCTGCAGCGGCCGCCTCTTCCACCCCCTCAACCTGTTCGGGTTGATCCTTATCTGGAAGCGGCTGGGCGAACGCTGGCTGCAGGAAAGCGGCCTGGACTGGACCGTGGTGCGCCCCGGCGGACTCAAGGAGTCTGAGGAGCAGCTCGAGAGCGAAGGCCTGCGTTTCAGCGGCCCCGACCAGCAGGAGAGCAACAGCATTCCGCGCCGACTGGTGGCCCGGGTCTGCCTGGATGCCCTGGAGCAACCCGCCGCCATCGGCCGGATCATCGAGGTGACCAGCAGCCCGGAGCTCGAATCGATCCAACTGTCTGAGTGGTTGCAGCACGAGGCAACGCCCGCCCGTGCCTGAGCGCTTGCTGGTCCCAGCCTTCCGCCCGCGGCCGCCCTGGTGGGGGGCGGATCTCCAGACTCTGCGCGACACGGTCTGGCCGCCAACGTTCCCGATCGATCGAGGGGTGCCCCTACCGATCGTGATCGCAGCGGGGGAGCAGCTGCTGGCCCTGCATGATCTGCCGGCCGCCGTTGACCCCCTTGGCCTGGTGGTGCTGCTGCATGGACTGGGCGGATCGAGCCAGGCCACCGGGGTGCGCCGCCTGGCCCTGGCGCTGCAACAGGCTGGCTTTGCGGTGCTGCGCCTGAATCTGCGCGGGGCTGGCGCCGGCCGGGCCCTGGCCCGAGGCACCTACGCCGCCCACTGCAACAGCGACCTGCAGCCTGCCCTGGCGCTCGCCCGGCAGCTGGCGGGCGAGCGGCCCCTGTTCGGGGTGGGATTTTCCCTGGGCGGCACGGTCTTGCTCAACGCTGTTCTGGGTGCCTCCACGCCGCAGAGCGGCCTGGATGGGTTGGTGGTGATCAGCAGCCCGCTCGATCTGGCGGCCTGCTCCGCATCGATCGGCCGGCCGCGCAACCGTCTCTACGAACGCTGGTTGGTGCGGGCCCTGCGCCGCCAAACCCTGGCGGATCCCCATGGCATCAGCGCCAGCGAGCGGCGGGGTTTGTCCAACGTGGGCAGCATCCGAGACTTCGACGCCCTGATCACCGCGCCGCGCTGGGGCTTCGCCTCAGCCGAGGCCTACTACGCCACCGCCAGTCCGCTGCCGCAGCTGCTGGAGTTGGCCAGCGGTGGGCCCGGCTCGGCAGAGGCACAGGCTCCCCTGCCGCCAACTCTTGTGGTTCAGGCCATTGACGATCCCTGGGTGCCGGCCGCCCCGGCCGTGGCGTTGGCCCAGGCAGCGCCTCCTGGGCTGCAGGTCGTGCTCACGGGCGGCGGCGGCCACAACGGCTTCCATGCCCCAGGCGGCAGCTGGTCGGATCAGCTCACGCTGCGGTGGTTGAAGCAGCAGGTGCTGGCAGAGCAGCGGTTGAAGCAGCAGGCACAAACGGAGTGCGCCTGAGGATCCACTCCTCGATCGGGGTGCCGCCCACCACGTGCTCCCGCACGATCCGCTCGATCCGCTCGGGCGTCACGCCCCCGTACCAGATCCCCTCAGGCCAGATCAGCAGGATCGGCCCCGCGGCACAGATGCGCAGGCAGTCGGCCTTGCTGCGCAGCACAACCCCGCCTGGCCGGGCTGGGTCCTCCAGGCCCAGCTCCCGCACCAGCTCCTTCAGCCGGCTCCAGCTCGCTGCCCCGAGCACGGGATCCACGCAGAGCGGATTCGATGGCATGGCACAGAGCAGCAGATGATGGCCAATGCTTGCGGGCAGGTTCAAGGCAGTCTCAAAGCCATTTCAAGGCAGTGGTGTTGAGCTGGTCGATCAGGCCAGCAGCAGTTTCGGCGCCAGGCTGGCTGAGGCCTCAAGCACGGCTTGGCGCGCCCAGGCATCGACGGCCAGCACGTCGCTGAGGCTGGGATCGGCCTTCACTTCGGCCCGGTGGCGATCGCAGACCCGCTCGATCAGGCGCGGGATGTCGAGGAAGTGAACGCGCTCGTCGAGGAACAGGGCGACAGCCTGCTCGTTGGCCGCATTCATCACCGCCGGCATGGTGCCGCCGCTGCGGCCTGCGGCGTAGGCCAGGGCCATGCAGGGGTACTTGCTCTGGTCTGGGGCCTTGAAGCTGAGCTGGCCCACGGCGGTGAGATCGAGGCGGCGCCAGGGGGTGGGCAAGCGCTCCGGCCAGCTGAGGCAATAGAGCAACGGCAATTTCATATCGGGCCAGCCGAGCTGGGCGAGCACCGAGGAATCGGCGAGCTCCACCATCGAGTGGATGATGCTCTGGGGATGGATGACGATCTCGATGGCGTCGTAATCGAGGCCAAACAGATAGTGGGCCTCGATCACCTCCAGGCCCTTGTTCATCAACGTGGCCGAATCGACGGTGATCTTGCGGCCCATGCTCCAGTTGGGATGGCTGGTGGCATCGGCGACCGTCGCCTTGGCCAGATCGGCGGCGGGCCAATCACGAAAGGCGCCTCCGGAGGCGGTGAGCTGGATGCCGCGCAGGCCCGGGGTGGGAATGCCCGTGGAGAGGCGGGCGGTATCGGCCCAGGGGGTGCCCTGCAGGCACTGGAAGATGGCGGAATGCTCGGAATCGGCGGGCAACAGGCGGCTGCCGCTGCGTTTCAACTCGGGCAGCACCACCGGTCCTGCGGCGATCAGGGTTTCCTTGTTCGCCAAAGCCAAATCTTTGCCGGCGCGGATCGCCGCCAGGGTGGGCAGCAGGCCAGCGCAACCCACAATCCCGGTCACCACCAGCTCGGCGCTGCTCCAGGCGGCCGCGGCGCAGAGGCCATCGCTGCCGGCGAGCAACTCGGGACGGCGGGCGGGCCGAGCGGAGGGCTCAAGGGCGTCGAGCCTGGCTTTGAGCTCGGGCAGCAGCTGGGGATCGGCCAGGGCCACCACCTCGGGGGAGTGGCGGCCGATCTGCTCGCTGAGCAGGGCCAGGTTGCGACCCGCCGTCAGGGCGACCACGCCGAAGCGATCCGGGAACTCCTCGGCCAACTGCAGGGTCTGGGTGCCGATCGAGCCGGTGGAGCCCAGCACACTGATCGCTTTCATCAGGCTGGCCCGCATCTGCTGGCTGCCAGTCTCCCATCGATCCAAGCGGCCCGCGTGGCAGGGCAGGGGCGTCGTGCACACTGAGCGCAGCGATGGTGTCATCCCTGGCGGCCGCGATGCTCTGGCTCAAGCGTTGGAATTTCATCGAGCGGGCACGGCTGGAGCGCGAGCTCTGGGATGCCTTCGAGGGGGGTGAGGACATCGAGGCCAAGGTGGAAGCCTTGCGCCGCGCACTGGAGGAGGGCCCAACAGAGGGTTCAGCAGAGAGCCCAGTGTCACCAGCCGCCGCTGGCGAGGAAGCCTTCAGGCTTGAGGTGTGGGAGACCACCAGGATCCGCATCCGCCGGATTGAGGCCTTGATGCGCGATCAGGCCCCGCGCTGAATCCACTCGGTGGTTCCATCGGGACGATCGATCAGTTCGATGCCCTTGGCCCGCAGACGATCGCGAATGGCATCGGCATCGCCATAGCGCTTCGCTTGACGAGCGGCGAGGCGTTCGCTGATCAGGGTCTGAATCTCGGCCTGATCCGGGCCGGCTTCAGCGTCCGGATCAGGCTCAGGGCTGGCCTCCTGCTCCAGGCCAAGCACGCCGCTGAGTTCCTGCAGCAATTGCCAGCGCCCTTGCAGATCTTGGTCTTCGGCGCTGAGTTGGTCCCCCCGCTCCAGCCTGCGCGCGAGGGCTCGCAGGGGGCGGACCAGATCGAACAGCACCGCCAGGGCCGCTGAGGTGTTGAGGTCGTCGTCCATGGCCGCAACGAAGGCAGCGCGACAGATCAGCAGCGCATCCTCTGCTTCCTTGGCATCCTCTGCTTCCTCAGAAACAACTTCACCATCCCAGGCCAGCAGCGATTGCAGGCTGGGCTTCAGGCCCAGCCCAAGGGCTTGGTTGAGGCCCTGCCAGCCGGCGGCGGCGGCGGCGAGCGCTTCAGTGGTGAAATCAAGGGGTTTGCGGTAATGGGCCTGGAGCACGAAGAAGCGCAGGGTCATGGCTGATACCCCACTGGCGAGCAGTGATCGGATCGTGGTGAAGTTGCCGAGCGATTTAGACATCTTTTCGCCGTCAACATTCACCATGCCGTTGTGCAGCCAGTAATGGGCCAGCGGCTCACCATTGGCCGCTTCTGACTGGGCTATTTCATTCTCATGGTGGGGAAAGATCAGGTCTGATCCACCCAGGTGAATGTCGATGGTGAGGCCCAGTTCCTGACGCACCATCGCCGAGCATTCGATATGCCAGCCCGGCCGACCGGGGCCCCAAGGGGAGGGATAACTGGGCTCTCCAGGTTTAACCCCTTTCCAGAGGGCGAAATCGAAAGGATGCCGTTTCCGCGATTCCTCTTCTGTGTTGAGGCGGCCGCTGGCACCCTGTTGCTGCTCGCTGAGGCTGCGGCCACTCAACTTACCGTAATCGGGCTGGCCGAGCACAGCAAAGTAGACATCGCCAGCGGCGGAATAGGCGGCACCAGAGGCTTCGAGTTCGCCGATCATGGCGCGGATGCCCTCAAGGCATTGGGTGGCGCAGGGAACCTTGTCAGGCGGGAGGATGTTCAGGGCAGCCATGTCATCACGGAAGGCCGTGATGTTGCGCTCACTCACCGCTTGCATCGATGAACCCTCTTCAGCGGCCCGCTTCAGGATTTTGTCGTCAATATCGGTGATGTTCTGAACAAAGGTGACCCGGTAACCACTCCAGATCAGGTAACGGCGCAACACATCCCAGACGATGTAACTGCGGGCGTGGCCCAGGTGGCAGAGGTCGTAGACCGTGACACCACAACAATAAATCGAAACCTCACCGGGCACCCGTGGCTGAAACGCCTCGGTGCGCCTGGTGAGGGTGTTGGTGAACTGCAGGGTCAAGGCTGGCCGGCTCAGGTTGAAGGAACCGTAAGGGTTCAGCGGCGGCGGCTTGCCTGGAGCCGATCACCAGAGGCCGCGAATGGGCACAGATTCGACTGGGGCCGGGCGTGCCACCTGATAGGTGCAGGCTGGATCTGAAATCCTGAATCCCTGGGCAAGCAAAGGATCTTTGACCACGCTGGCCTGGGTGATGGTGGAGGTGACCGAAGCGAGCGTGCGGGGCCTCAGGCAACTGGGCCTGTCAGCCAGATCGGCAGCGAAGGCTGGGGCTGCCAGAGAACCGACGGCGAGTGCGACACCAGTGGTAAAGAGCTTGAGCATGAGGAAACTACGTTGAGTTGGATGAATCGTAAGCCGAAAGAATTGCCTTAACGCGACACGTTGTTGCTGCCACCACCACCACCACCGTCAAAACAGCCAGCTGCGGCGCAGATTCCCAGGCCAACGCCTAGACCCACGGGAATAATCCACCAGGGGAAAGGATTGGTAACTGGAGGCACAACGGCTGCGGGAGGAGCAGGAATGGCAGCGGCTGCGGTGAAGAAACAGGGTGCGCTGCGTGCCGGCAGAGTGCCGGGCCAATCGGGCAGCAGGGCGCACAGCACCTCATCCGGGGTGAGGGTGGTTTCGGGATTGATCGTGATGCTGCGGCGGTCGCTGGAGAAGGAGACACGGTCAGAATTGAGCAAGATACGCTCCACTTCTTCGCCGGTGACCTTGTTGCGAACCGAGATGTACTCGCTGTTCGAGAACCGGGGCAAGGCGCCTTCGTAGGTGATCTCCAGCTCATTGCTGCCGACCGGCATAACCGTGACATCACTGGTCGACTGGACGTCACCAGACGCCTGGCTGATCAGCTCAAAAGCTCCTGGAACTGAAGAGGGCTTCTGGGAGGTAGGCGGTTGAAGGCCTGGAAGCGCGGTGACACCATCACCATTGACTCGCACCAAATTGACGCTGCCCCCTGGAAAGGCCCTGACGGGCAAGGAGTTGACAGAAATTGCCGTGGCCGTGGCCAACGCCAGAGGAACGGTGAAACGCATGAAAAATTTTCAGAATTCTGGAATGGTTGTCAACTTACTTCCACAGGCAAAGGCGAACAGAAACAGCTCGCAAACCAGATCGAAAACTGTCTACCAGACCATCTGCATGGGTATTCGGAGCCTCGAGCGTCAGTCTGAACTTATCCGAAAAGGGCAAGATCAAAACGACATCGTCACCCTGCCGTAGTAGCGCGGTTCGCAGGGATTGGTCGTGCAGAGCCCCTCGATGTAGCCGGGTGTGTTGCCGAGAAAGTCGGTGGCGTAGAGGGAAAACGTGAGCGGAAGGTCTTTGATCGGACGCACGGACACGCCTGCTCCAATGCCGAAGCCGAACCACTCGTAGCCGATCGAGACCTGGCTACCCAGGTGAAGGCTGAGAGCGCCGATCGGGCCCCAGAAACAGTCGGTGCCTTCTGGAAAGTTGAGGCTGGTGACGTTGTTGCCACTCAGGCAGTTGGTGGATCCCAAGGTGCCATTGCCGCCAAAGCCGTAAAAATCGGAGCCGATGCCTGCGGTGGCCACCAACAGGATCGGGTTCTGGCCACGGCTGATCGGCACGGCCTGGGAAAGCACCAGGTAAAAGTTGCGGCCCAGATCCGTGGTGTCATCAAGCTGGATGATGTGTTCACCGCCGAAGGCAATCCCGGTGGTAGGGGTGAGGTTGAAGGCGGTGCGGAAGCCGATGCTCTGGCCGGCGAACTGGCCTGTTCCCCGATTGCGGCTGGTGAGGCTCTGAATCGTGTATTGGAAGCCCAGGCTGGCGTACTCACCTTTGAAGGGCGTGAAGTCGAGGTAGGCCTCGCTCTCGGCGCAGTCGATCCAATCTCCTCCTGCTGGAACGCGGCAGGCGCGGGTCCGGCTCGTGGCTGTGAGTGTGGTGGATATGGTGAATTCCCTGTCCTGGGCAAAACCGTTGGGCACGTTCAAGCCCGTGTCGGGGTAGGGGTCGCCGTTGACGGTGATGCCCCGAGCCAGGCCCCGCACCTTGGGCCAGAGCGGAGCTGGCTGCTCGGGAAGGTAAGGCGGGTCCGGCCTGACCTCGCCTCTGGCCAGTGCAGCAGAAGGCCGAAACACCTCATCCTCAGGAACCAGAAACCAGCGCAGGCTGTTGTCCCTGGCCAGCATCTGGCCCATCATTTGAACGTCCTGGCTGGCGGGTTGCGCCGGAGACATCACGGCCAGGCGGTTGTCTTGCGAGGGAACCAGCTCCCAGGCCAGGGACCGCTCCGGCGTGGCAGCGATTGGCGGGGGCGGCGTGGGCTGAAGGGGTTGGGGGCTTTGGGGGCTGGGCGGAACCAATTCCCAGACGAGGCTTGTGGACTGCGGCTCAGGCTCAGATTCAGGGCCTGATTCAGAACGTGATTCAGCAGCTTGGGCCCGCAACATGGGTACGGGCGGTGGTGGCAACGGGACAGCCGCCACTGGTGGAGGCGGCAGAGGAACGGCCAGCACGGGGGGCGGTGGTTCGGGCAGCTCCGAGAGCAAGATCTGGGCTTCGACCGCCGAGCCCGCCACCACGCCAAGCGACGTCAGCAGGCTGAGCCAAGGCGTGAAGCTGGACGCAAACAGCCGAAATGACACGTTGAGGGCCGTGGCGATTAAGTTGCGCCAATGTATCGGCGATGGCCAGCTGATGACTGGCCCCATACACCCACTTTTTTACACGGTTCATGGCAACATTCGCCCCATGGCACCAACCGCCTCACTGTCAATTGCCTCAATGACGCTCTTGCGCTTGAAACCAGTGGGAAAGCGTTGGGTCGCGCCGCTGCCACTCCTGCTGGCCTTAGGCCTCTCCAGCCCCACGCTTCCCATTGCGGCGGCCGAGTTGCGGCGTGAAGCGATCGCCCAGGCAGGTCCAAGCTCCACTGGATTTGAAACAACCCTTCAGGACGACGCCTACATCCTGGGCTCTGGCGATGGGTTGAGCCTGAGGTTTCTGGCCGTAGAGGACCTCAGCGGACCGCTGGAGATCCTCAATGACGGCACCGCCTCCCTGCCGCTGCTGGGCAGCGTGATGCTCTCGGGCCTGACCCTGTCCCAGGCCAGTCTCTGGCTGGAAACTCTCTACAAAAATCAGCTGCAGCGCCCGGATCTGTTGCTGAGCGTGGTGCGTCCACGCCCCCTGCGCATCGCTGTGGTCGGCGAGGTGGAGCGCCCTGGTCTCTACACCCTCACCACCTCAGAAGCCTCCACGACCCAGGCGTCGGTGTCGATCAGTGGGCCCCCCACGCTGGTGGATGCGATCCAGAAGGCGGGTGGGATCACATCGATGGCCAACCTGCAGCGGGTGGTGGTGCAGCGGCGTCTGCCCGGTGCCGACTCCCGCTTCAAGCGCACCCGTGTGGACCTGCTGGCGCTGGTGCGCGACGGTGACCAGCTCCAGAATCCATTGCTCTTCGATGGAGACACGATCAAGCTGGAGCGCGTTGCCCAGGAAGATGCCAGCAATTCGGCCAAGTTGGCAGTCACCACCCTGGCTCCGACGCAGATCACCGTCAACGTGATTGGCGAAGTGAAATCACCCGGACGGCTGCAGGTTCCTGCCAGCACGCCCTTGATGCAGGCGATCCTGGCGGCCGGGGGCGTGGAAACCTGGCGCGCCAAGACGTCACAGCTTGAACTGGTGCGGATCAACCGCAACGGCTCGGCCATGCGCCGCCAATATCGCCTTGATTACAACCAGGGAGTTTCCACGGCCAGCAACCCTCCGCTGGTGGATGGCGACACGGTGATCGTCAATCGCAGCCGCTATGCGATCAGCGCGGATGCGATCGGGGCCGTCAGCCAGCCCCTGAGCGGATTGGTCAATGTGTTGACCTTGTTCCGCCTGCTCGACAGCAACAATTAAAACTGAATGCGCATCACCTGGCTGTTGAGCGATGAATTGGCCGTGGGAACGGCACCCTGCAGCAGCGAAGATCTCGATCAGCTCGAGCAGGAGGGCGTCAAGGCGCTGATCAGCCTCTGCGCAGCTGAGGAGATCAAGCTGAGCGACGGAATCTCCGAGCGTTTCGAGTGGGTTCGCCTACCGCTGCCAGATCACCACTACGATTGCGTCCCCACGGCCCGGCAGATCTCTGTGGTGCTGGCTGAACTGAGCCGGTTGCGCGGCTATGGCCCGGTTTATCTCCATTGCGTGGCCGGCGTGGAACGCTCGCCCCTGGTGGCGATGGCCTGGTTGATGCACAGCCGCCGCATGGGCTGGCAGGCGGCCCTGGAGTATGTGCAGCAAACCCATCCCGGCACGAGCCCTTTGCCCGAGCAGCTGGCGGTGCTGAGAGGCTTGCCATTGCTGACGGCTTCCATGCGATTCCAGCAGCCAGCAGTAGCCTGAGCCAGCTGTAGAACGGCAAAGGGATCGAGTCGCTGGAGCTCCGCTCGCGACCGCCCGACTTTCGGCGATTCGTGTGTCTTGATTCAGCCGCCACGACGTTCGATCAGGGTGAAGGGTTCGAAGCTTGTGCTGATGCCGAATTCTTCGGCAAATTCGAGCACGCGGCACCAGGCGCGGTTTTCGCGCAGGATGCCGCGCAGGATCACCGGCGCGTTGCCGTGCTGGAGGGTCATCTCAAACAAAGGCCAGCCGACGCTGGGCTGCACCTGGTTCTCCTGGAAGGTGGGCGCCACATCGAGGCTGCCGATCAGGATGCGGCGCCGATTGGCGTCCCAGTCATAGGGAATCTCGTAGAGAGCAAGCAGCTCGGCGGCCAGGGCCCAGGAGCTGCCATTGGCGTCGATCTCCACAGCCAGCTCCTGGCTGCGGGCACGGATGCTGGTGGGGCGACGGAAGGCGAGCGGCTCAAATTCAGGCTTGGCTTGAGCCAGAAAGCCCCGAATGCGTTGCCTCAATGCATCGCCACCGCTGGGCGGGCCGTTTTTGCTGAGTTGCAGGAAATCCCAGCGCTCGCCACTACCACCCCAGATCACCGGGCCGTAGTTGTCGTGCATCGAGCGACCGTCGCGGTTGGCGGCCGCCTCGGCGTGGGTCATCACCTTCTCGATGGTGATATCGGCCTGACCCCAGCCCCAGCTGCGGGCGATCGCAGCGGTCTCGCGGCACATGGCGTTGAGCTGGGCCTCGGTGGGAGGAATGCTCCAGGGATCGGGGCGGCCACCCATGCAGGCGCAGGACAGGGCCACCGCATTGCTGTTGCGTCGCCAGGTGTGGGCCGGTAGATCGATGCTGTAGGCGTGCAGGCGCCGCAGACGGCCATCGCCGCTGATGATGGTGTGATACAGGCCGGAGCGCACCCAGGTGTAAGGGGTGGCGGCCCAGTGCAGATAGATGGTGGCTGGCATCAGCGTGGCGAGCCGAAAGGGAGCGATGGCTGGAATTGAATACAGGCCAAAGCATCACGTCAAGATAAAGTATTTTAGTTGTACTTAATACGCACAAGTCCAATCAAGGAGCAGCAGTGCTGCATGGATTCCATAGCCACCGTCAGCGTGATTTGAGGCGTTGCCCCGTTTGATCTGGTGTGCGCGGCTAACCCTGAGGCAGTGCCCGAGCTCAGCGCCCACGGCTGATTGATCTACAGGACCCCAACAGGCGTTGAAACGGGTACCTGCAACAGCGGGCTGGTCTTTCAGCTCATGGGCTTCGCCAAAGCCCCTGGATGCTGCATTCAGATCGCCGCTACTTTGGAGCCATGAGCCCGAGTACGGCCATGACACTGGTTACCAGCCCAGCCACTTCATCATCTTCAGCTGCGATGGACGTCCTGGCGCCGCTGCGATGGCCTGATGATTTGCGGTTCACACCTGAACAATTTGAGCGGATCTGCTCCGCCAACCCTGAGTCGGTGCTCGAACTCAGCGCCGATGGCGAGCTGATCACGATGACCCCGACAGGTGGTGACACCAGCGTCCGTAATTCCCGTCTGTTGATGCGTCTCCTGGTGTGGGCGGATCAGCAAGGCGGCTGGACTGTTCTCGACAGCTCGGGAGGATTCCGTTTGCCTGATGGAGCCATCCTCAGTCCTGATGCGGCGCTTGTGCGCCTGGAGCGCTGGCAGGCTCTCACTGCCGAACAGCGCCACGGCTTCCCGCCCCTCTGCCCCGATCTGGTGGTGGAGCTGGCCAGCCCCAGTGATGAGGGCTCCCGCGGCGTGAGTGCTCTGCGCCGCAAGATGGCCGCCTATCAAGCCAACGGCGCTCGCCTTGGCTGGTTGTTGCTCCCCGACGAACGGGCCGTCGAAATCTGGCCCGCCAGCGGCGACCCCCAGCGCCAGGAACAGGCCACGCCTCTCGAAGCAGGGCCTGAGTTTCCAGGCCTGCGCCTGGACCTTGAAGAGATCTGGGCAGCCGGCAGCGCATCCCAGGTCAACCCGTCCCTAGGCTGCTGATGACCAGCTGACCTGTTGACCATGCGAACAGTGGGCTTGGCGGAGGCCAAGGCTCAGCTTTCAGCGCTGCTGGATGCAGTGGAAGCAGGTGATGAGGTGGTGATCACCCGACGGGGTCAGGTGGTGGCCCGGCTTGTGCCCGAAGCGCAGCGGTCTTACCAGGAAGCCACCATCTCCTGGCCTGAGCGAATCAGACATTTCCATGCGGACCGGCCCCGCTTGGCTCTCAGTGCGGTGGATCTGGTGGATGAGCTGCGGGAGGAGGGATGAGAAATGACACCGACCTATGTGGATAGCTGTTTGGTGTTGTCGCTGTTCCTCGGCGATGGCGGCTATGGCGCTGCTGAGACGTGGCTCCTGCTTCAGGGCGATCAACCGCTTTGGGTCAGTCACTGGGTTCTGCTTGAGTTAGAGCTGTTTCGTCAGCAACGGCTGAGCCTGATCGAGCCCCGTGGCGGCGATTTCTTTCAGGCTCGTCATTGGCTTCAGGAGTTCAGAGCCGTCGCGCTACGCAGCGGCGATGCTCTGCATCTGGCCCTGGCGAAGCGGCACAATCTCCTGATCGCCACAGCTGATCGAAACCTGGTCAGGGCAGCCGATGCCCTGAGCCTTCCCTGCCAATGGATCGACTGACGGCGTGAGCTGCGCTAGCCCCCGTTCTATGCCATCTCTGCAGATTCGAGACCTACCGGAGCCCTGCAGCAGGCGTCTCAGGTGCTGCCCTGAGCAGAGCCTCCAGGAGCCGAAACGCGTGGTGGAGCAGCTGATGATCGAGATGGTGCATCTGGTTGGCTGATCAGTTCAGCCAAGATGTGTGGCGGACGAGCTGTCAGCGCCGTCACTCCCTGGAGCAGGGCCTGAATCAGTCCTGGGTTATTAAGTGACGTCGCCTTCGGAGTGCAGCTTCCCTTTGGCGATTCGCTGCCTTGGCTGCTCCCACAGCAGCACCCCTGCCCTGGCAGATCGATCCGCCAGGGCAGCAGAAGATCATCCAGCTGGGCGCCGAGCAGCAGCAGCTCGCCCAGCCCCAGGGCCGGGGCCTCCAGGCACAGGTCAATGTCGGATCCGCCGGAAGACCAGGGATGGCGATCTCGATCAGTTCTGTGGATGCGCTCAATGCTGCTTTGCCTGGTCTGAGCAGATCCCTCACCACGGCCTCCCGCACCGCATCCCGCGAACCGCTGATGCCACTCACATCCTGGTCCACCAGGACATCTTTCAACAGCTGCCAGCTCAGTTCATGGGGAATTCAAAGGCCTGAATCAACCCCTGCTCCTCCAGCTCACTCAGAGGACGCGGCAGTCATTGTCCAGGCGTTGCAGCCAGCGCACATCCGCTTCCGCCATGGCTGCAGAAGACCCAACTCCCCCAGTGTGTCTGCCTGGGCTTCCGCCGGTCTTGAGGACAACGCGACTACAAGGCCCCGGCGCCACTAAGAAGCTCGGCGAGGCCTTCCAGTGGATGCGATTCTCTTCCTCTTGTCGAAGGGTCAGTTTGTGATTCCGGCGCGGCTGAGACAGTTGCTGGGGTTGTGTCGCGAGTAACACCGCTCCATCACTCCCACCCCACTTGTAGATCCAGACTCCCGCGTGATTCTTCGCTTCACCATCACGCTTCTGCAACGGCTGCCTCAGCCGCCGTGGGCAGCAGTGGCGCTTCCTTGGGGTGAGCCTGGGCGCGAGCCTGCCGCAGGCGATCAGCGAGGGCGCAGTGATCTGTCTTACTCTGGTAAGACGTGCTGGAGTTGAACCATGGACGCCATCCTCACCCTCTCCTCGAAGGGGCAGCTGGTGATTCCGGCCCGGCTGCGTCAGCTACTGGGCTTGAAGCCGGGCGATCGCCTGGCTCTCAGCTTGGAACCGGATGGTCTGCGCCTCACACCCCAGGGGGCAGGGCGACCCGGCTCTGCCCGCGCCCTGATCGGCGCTGCGGGCTACCACGGACCCACCGTTTCCCTGAAGCAGATGGATCCAGCCTTGTTCGCCAAGCGCCCAGAGCACCCATGAGTCTGCCGCTGGCGCTCGACACCAACGTCCTGGTGCGGTTGCTCACCAACGATGATCCAGAGCAGGCCGAGCGGGCAGCGCATCTGATCGATGGCAGCTCCGCCTGCTTTGTGCCGATCACGGTGACGCTTGAGCTGGAATGGGTGCTGCGTGGTGCCTATCGCTTGTCGCCCGAGGTGGTCATCCGTGCCTTTGAAGGTCTGATGGCCATCCCGCAGGTGCATCTCGAGCATGATGATCAGGTGCTGAATGCCCTGGAGTGGCATCGCCATGGGCTCGACTTTGCCGACTCCCTGCATCTGGCCCGCAGCGAGGGCTGCCGTGCCCTGATCAGCTTTGATCGCTCCCTGGCCCGCTGTGCTGCCGGCCTCGGCCTCACACCTGCCGTTGAGGAGCCTTGAGCTGGCTGAGATCTGGGCGGGGCGAACCCCCTCGGCCGCCGCGGCGTTCGCCCAAGGCAAAGGGAGAAAAGAAGGCCGTGATGCCGAATTCCTCGGCGAATTCCAGCACCCGGCACCAGGCCCGGTTCTCGATCACCAGACCCCGCAGGATCACGGGCGACTAGCCGCCCAGCAGGGCCATCTCGAACATCGGCTGGCCGCTGGTGTCCTGCAGACTTCGTCGCGGTAGGTGGAGGCCACATCGCTGCTGCCGATCAGAAGGCGCCGCTAACGTGGGTCCCATTCGTAGGGAATCTCATAGAGGCCGAGCAGGTCGGCGGCCAGGGCCCATGAGGTGCCGTTGCGATCGATCTCCACCGCCAGCTGATCGCCACGGGCCTGCATCACGGCGGAACGGCTGAAGGCGATGAAGGCGCTGCTGGTTTCCGGGCCGGCTCCCTTGGCCCGTGCAACCAGCTGCTCGCGGATGCTGCGGCGCAACTCCTCACCGCCGTCGTTGGCATCCCAGATCACCGGCCCGTAGTTGTCGTGCATCACCCGCTGAATCGTGATGTCGCCCGCCTGCCAGCCCCAGCGATGATGGCCCCCGTGGCGTCAGCGCTTTGCGCCGCAAGATGGCCGCCTATCAGGCCAACGGCGACCCGCAGCGCAAGGAACAGGCCACGCATCTCGAAGCAGGCCCTGAGTTTCCAGGCCTGCAGCTGGATCTTGAAGAGATCTGGGCAAGCTGAAGCGCATCCCAGATCAACCCGGCGCGGTCGGGTTGTGGCCCGGCTTGTGCCCGAAGAACAGCAGTCTTACCAGGAAGGCACCATGATACTCTGCATCTGGCCCTGGCGAAGCGGCACAATCTCCTGATCGCCACAGCTGATCGAAACCTGGCCAGGGCAGCCGATGCCCCAGGGCCGACTGAAAGTCCATTCATCCCGTCTCCGCCAGGCTGATGCCGACCCAGCCGAGCATGCGGCTGATGTCATGCGCCACGGCCATCAGGCCAGTGCGGATCGATCGGAAACCGTTGCAGCGCAACAAGTTGAGAGCCAAGGTCCGCAGCAGAGCCAGCACCTGAACACCGTTGCGCTGGGCGTAGCGGTGAGCGTCCTCACCGAGCTGGGTGTCGCGGGGCCAGTGCCACTGGTTTTCGATTGCCCAGCGCTGCCGCACCAGTCGCAGCATTGCTTTTGGGCTGGTGCGCAGGGTGGTGATGAACAAGTGGACGTGGTGAAACGGCTTGCCGTCGCGCAACCCACTGCTCACCACCAGCTCGATGATCCAGCTGGCACCCGCCCAGCGCTCACGGATGGTGTCTGTGGCATTGCGGGCTCTGAGCTGCCAGCGCACCTGGCGGCCATGGCTGGCCTCGACATCGCTGACTTCAACAGGGAAATGCCGGTGGCCGCGGAACTGGGAGACGATCTGTTGGTAAAGCCGGCGCTGGTTGTTTTTGACCGTCAGGAGCAAGTCGGCGCCCTGCTCGGCGGCGAGTTGAAAAACACTGGCGAGGTGTGGAGCGCATCCGCCTGAATCAACACACCCTCAAGTTCCAGCGTGCTCAGCAGGGCTTTCAGAGCCGCGCGCTCGTGGGATTCACCGGTATCGAAGGAGGTCTGGGCGATCGCCACGCCCAGCTCCCGGGCGTAGAGCGTGACCTGGGTGACAAACCGAGTCGCCCCATCAGCGCCATCAGGCTGAGCAGCTGAGCCTCGCAGGGTCTTGCCGTCACAGATCAGCTGGTCGAAATCCTTGTCCTGATCTGCGATCTGAGCGAGCATCCAGTCCCTGAGCAACCCAAAGAGCTCCTCCAGCTCCACGCGCTCGAACAGGTAGAGGAAGGTGGAGTCGCAAGGTGCCTTGGGCAACTCCAGATCCAGCGCCGCGCCGAACGCCTGGTGATGCCGCTTGGCAAAACGCTCCAGATCCCTGGCGCTGCGGCAGCCGCTGAGGATGCCCAGGATCGCCATCAACAGAAGCAACCACTGGGGGTAACGGACCCCTCGGCGCTTACGGCCCTCCGGCAAGGCCTGCAGGAAGGCGATCAGATCGGGACTGGCAGCAAGCTGGGCCAATGGACAAGAGCAGTCCCGATAAAACCAGGCCCAGCTTGGCCGCACAACGACCCTTGTGCCTGACTTTCAGTCAGCCCTGGCCGATGCCCTGAGCCTTCCCTGCCAATGGATCGACTGACGGTGTGAGCTGCGCAACGCCTGCAGTTTGAGTAAATTATCTAAGTGCGCTGTCCCAGGCTTGATGCCATCTCTGCAGATCCGAGACCTACCGGAGCCCTTGCATCGTCTGCTGCAGCGTCGGGCACGTGAACACAAGCGCAGCCTCAGCCAGCAGGCCCTCGCCGACCTTGAGGTGCTCAGCGGTGGCGACCCGCGTCAGCGGCGTCAGCAGGCCCTAGAGCGGATCGAACAGCGTTGGCGCCAGCGATCACCCCTGCAGTGGTCAGAACTGCCGGAGGCCCTAATCCGCGCCGATCGAGAACGCTGATGGCATCCGCTGCTGTGCTCGATGCTTCGGCGGCGCTGAGGGTCATCACTTGCGATCCCAGCGCTGCTGCTTGGGCTGAGTCCTTGCAGCAGGCGGCTCTGGTGCTGGCACCAGAGCTGATGCTCTCCGAAGTGGCCAACACACTTTGGAAGTTGCATCGTGCCGGCAACCTGAACGGGCTCGATCCCCAGCTGCTTCTCGCTGATGCACGCGATCTGGTCGACCAGATTGAGCCGGACCGCCATTTGCAGGTGGAAGCCCTGGCTCTGGCTTGCCATCTGAATCACCCGGTCTACGACTGCCTCTACCTGGCGCTAGCCCGGCGGGAGGCGGCCACCTTGCTGACGGCTGATCGGCGGTTACAGAGCCTCGCGGCTCAGGTGCTGCCCTGAGCAGAGCTCTGCTGGACCTACCGCTTCGGCTCTGCAACCCAGAAAAAACTCTCAGCCGCAGGCCCGCACCACTAACAGCGTGATATCGAATTGATCTGGGATGGCTGGGTGGCGCAGTTGCTGGTTCGTAATCTGAATGAGTCGGTGAAAGAGGCGCTACGTCGACGGGCCCAACGCCATGGCCGCAGCATGGAAGAAGCAGGGCTCGGCTCACAGATTGCGGCCCTATTCAGCGGTGCGGAGCTGGATGAGCCCATCGGCGAATGGCGGGGCCAGGAGGCTGCACCGGCGGCATGGAGCTCGTGATCTTGCTCGACACCAATGTGATCTCGGCTGTGATGCAGAGCCAGCCGGATCCTGCTGTGGTGTGCTGGTTGGATGACCGGCCCAGCCAAGACGTGTGGTTGCCAAGCGGACAGCCGCAACACAGGCCACTTCAGCGACACCCCCATCGGGCTGATCAATCCCTTCGCCGATTGAGCATCCTGAATCCGCCCAACGTTCGAAATTAAGCCCGATTTTGATCCGCCATTCCAGCCCGTCCTCCCTGCTGCGCCGTCTGGCACGCCGCTTCGCCGGGCCGTTGCTCACGCCGTTCCTCAGCCAGCAGCCGGCGGCACAGTTGCTGCGCACAACGGCGCGGCAACAATGGAAGCTGCTGGCGCTGAACTTTGGCGCGAGCCTGGTGGAAGCCTTCAGCGAAGGAGCCACCTTGGGCGTGATCTTCCTGGCACTGGAGCTGCTGTCAGCCCCCGGTGGTTCGGCAGGGCTGGATCTGAGCCGCTACCCCAGCATCGGGGTACTGGGTGGCCTGCGCGAGGTAATCGTGCAAGCTCCGCGCACGCCGCTGTTTATTGGCCTGCTGGGCCTGGCGGTGCTGCTGCAGGCCCTGATGAGCCTGGCGGGCTACCTCAACCAGCTGAGCGTGGGCTACTTCGCCGCCCGCTGCGTTGTCACGGTAAAAACCCTGATCCACCAGCGGATCCTGGCGCTGACCTTCGCCTGCGCCAGCCGCTACCGGGTGGGCGACCTGCTCAACCAGGCCACCGATGGGCCAGATGCGATCAACAGATACATCAATAGTCTTTCTCAGCTGCTGCTGAACGGGCTGCTGCTGTTCACCTATCTGGCCGTATTGATTGCCCTTTCCCCCTGGCTACTGCTGGGGGCGGCCGGCATGGCGCTGCTGATCACGCTGATGCAGCAGCAGCTGCTGCCACGCATCCGCGATGCTTCACGGCAACTGATGGCCAGCCAGGTGCGCCTGGGCAGCCGCATCACGGAAGACATCCAGGGCCTGCGGCTGTTGCACAGCATGGGACAGCTGGAGGCCGCCGATCGCACGGTGCGGGCCGAGATGCAACAGCTGGAGGTGGAGCAGCGGCGCCAGAGCCAGCTTGGGGCCGTGATCGGGCCCTTCAGCCGCTTCTTGCCGATTCTGGCGATCGCGGTGATCGCGGCGCTGAGCCTGCTGGCCTTCCAGGGGAGGGTCACCGGGGTGCTGCCGAGCCTCGCCACCTTTGTGGTGGCCTTGCAGCGGCTGAACATGCGGCTGGGGATCATCGCCGGGGTGTTCACCACCCTGGGCAACAACACTGGGGCGTATGAGCGGCTTAACGAGATCCTCAGCCCAGCCGGCAAGGAGCTCCGGCGCCAAGGGGGAGTGCCTTTCCAGGAGTTGAAACACGAGATTCGCTTTGAGGGGGTGAGCCTGCGCTACGCGCCGGAGCTGCCGCCGGTGCTCGATCAGGTGAGCTTCAGACTGCCGAAGGGCCAGACGCTGGCTCTGGTGGGAGCGAGCGGAGCGGGTAAGAGTTCAATCGCTGATCTGCTCGTGGGCCTTTATGCCCCCAGCGGCGGGCGGATCGAGATCGATGGCCTGGATCTGGCCCGGTTGGATCTAGCCAGCTGGCAGCAGCGGCTAGGGGTGGTGAGCCAGGACACGTTTTTGTTCAACGCCGCTTTGGCGGAGAACATCGCCTTTGGCTGCAGCTGGGCGACGCGGGCCGATGTGCAGGCTGCGGCGGCCCAGGCGCAGGCGGCGGGGTTCATCGAGGCCTTACCGGAGGGCTACGACACCTTGGTGGGCGAGCGTGGTTACCGCCTCAGCGGCGGCCAGCGCCAACGCATCAGCCTGGCGCGGGCGATCCTGCGCAACCCGGAGCTGCTGATCCTCGATGAGGCGACCAGTGCCCTGGACAGCCAAAGCGAGCGACTGGTGCAGCAGGCGATTGAGCAGTTTGAGCGGCAGCGGACGGTGCTGGTGATCGCCCACCGACTGAGCACGATCGTGAATGCTGATCAGATCCTGGTGATGGAGCAGGGGCGCGTTGTTGAGCATGGTGCCCATCTGGAACTCCTTGGACGGCAGGGCAACTACCGGAGCCTTTGGCAGCAGCAGGTGAAAGCAGTCCCAGCAACGATTGGACGAACGACTACATAACAGCTCACACATCACAAGCAACATCAAGCGGCCAGACTTGATGGCTTAAGATTATGCAAGTAAAATATTCTGAAAAAAGATTCCTGAAAGGCGCTTACGGTAAAACGACTCCCAAGAATCACTCCCTGATCATTGCATTGAAATACAAGTATTTTCCAAAATGGAGGCCCATCTAGCCATCTATCAGGGAAGCCGATTTCTGATTTGCACTGATGCACCCGATGAGACCGGTGCCCTGTACAAACGATTCGGCAACAGGATCGTTTGGTGCAAACTGCTCAGCCTGGATCGAGACAATCCTCGGCAGGAGTGGACGCGATGATTGATTTCACGGCATTATCACGATGCGATTTCCTGGTCGGTTCGCATCAGTCTTCATTCAGCATCTTGGCTGCCCGCTATGGTCGAATTCCACATGTCACAATTGGCCAAGAAACATCAATACACTCACTGGACGGTTGAGGAAATGCTGTCCATCCCCGCCGAGGAGATCAGCAGCCCAGGACAACTTTGTGCAGATCCACGGGTGTCAGTCATTCTGATGACTCGTAACCATGCCCCTTACCTGCGCCAAGCATTGGAGAGCGTGCTTTGCCAAGTCACTAGCTTCAGCTTCGAAGTTTTGCTGGGTGAAGATCACTCCACTGATCACTCGATAACCCTATGCCACGATCTTCAGACGGCCTATCCCAAAACAGTTCGCGTTATCACTGCTGCCAAGCAAGTGGGGATCACGGCTAATTTCCTACGTCTACAAGTCAGGGCAAGAGCACCATTTGTTGCCCTTTTGGAGGGAGACGACTACTGGACATCTGCCAACAAGCTGGAGCGTCAGATAGAACTTTTGGACAACAATCCTGACTGGGCTTGGTGTGGAGCGCGAACCCTCAATCGCATTCACCCACTTCCTGCAAGCGAGAGCTATGGGCTTTCCGAAGTCTCTCGGCGCTTTGTGGTACACACCTCCACAATTATGTATCGCCGCAAGGCACTCAATATCTATCCTCGATTTCCAGACATGGTCGGCTGGATATCGATGGTTAGTATAGTATTAAGCCAAGCAGGGCGATGTGGGTTTCTTGATGAGACAGTCTCCTATTACCGTCGCCACGCCGGCGGGTTGTACACCGGTGCAAATACTCTTCACAGAATTGAGCTGGCTCAAGCCTTCACGGATGTGATGCGATCGCACCTTGCCAATCGGTACGACAAAGAACTCTTCGACCGTGAGCTATGGATCTGCAGCTGGGAGCTTCAACTCGATCCACAAACATTTTCATTACAGCTGTGGATATACCGTATTAAAATTTTGTTCTCGCTGATAGCGCCAAGGCTTTGTCTACGGATGCCAGGTCACTTCCTCAAATTAGTTAGCAATGTAATTAGCCAGCCGCTGCGAGTGGTTTATTTTTGGAAACGAAACAAGAAAAGCTCTGTCTGATACCTTTATGAGGATCACTTCAATACTTAAAAGAACAAAGTAAAAAGCTATTTCTAAAAATTCTTTTTATGTATTTACCGTATATCGCCAAGAATAGTCCAAAGGTATAGCCAATTTTTTTATGACTCACGATTTGAAAAGCTCAAATAATGACATGACAATTGATATTAATAAATCTTCAATAATTAGGCATGATGTTTGCGAGGCTGCCTCTAGAGGAAATATGGTAGTTGACCTTGGATGCGGGAAGCGAAAAGTACCTGGATCAATTGGAATTGATCATTGCCAAAATATTGGAGTCGACATTATAGTAGACATGGAGTCATGCAAACTACCTCTACCCAGCAGCAGCGTAGACATAGTCTGGGCTGATCAACTTGTTGAGCATATTCGCAATCTAATTCCCTTAATGGCTGAAATTCAACGAATACTAAAGCCAGGAGGTCAGTTCATAGCAAAGACACCTTACTTCAGATCGGCTTATGCGGTAGTAGACCCAACACATGTTCGCTCATTTAGTATTATGTCGATGGACTATTATTGTGAATCTAAATATCTGTTTAAGCAATATGGTTTCTTTTCTCCAGGCTTTTCATCATTACAAATCAGACTTGACTCTGATTTTAGCAAGTTTGCGAATCAACTCATGTGCCTTGCAGCCAGAAGAGCTATAGCAAACCCAAGAAGTTTTGAAAATTCACCATTGAGCTTCATGTTCCCATTTAGCAGTATTACGTACTCTCTAATCAAATAAATCTTCAACAAAGCACTTGAGGAGTACAAGTGAAACTAGCCTTATTCATGCCTCATCAGAATGCATATTCCGAGACTTTTATCGCAAATCATATTAACTTTTTACCTTTTGAAAAGGTTATTTTTACGGGACGACAAATACCATTCGTTATTCATGGTAAGTCCAACTATTATCGCATATTCAGTCTTGTAGACAGAATATTATATCATCTAGGTGACAAGACGCATTGGGTATGGAGGCAAAGTTTTAGCCAGTTTCTAAAAACATCGGGGATTGACGTCAGTCTAATTGAGTTTGGCACCATGGCTGTTAACGTATATAAGTTTCTTGATTGCGCCAAGATACCCTATGTGGTTCACTTTCATGGTTTCGATGCTTACCATAAGCAAACAGTTGAGGCCAATTTAAAGTCCTATAAGATTATTTTTAGGAACGCAGCCGCCATTGTGGTTGTTTCTAAGGCGATGAAAAAGAAGCTTCATGAATTAGGTGCTCCAGAACATAAAGTAATTCTTAACCCCTATGGTGTAGATCCCGATTTGTTTAGTGCGGGACGGCCTTCTGATGCGTCTACTCGGTTTGTGGCTGTAGGAAGATTTGTTGAGAAAAAGGCACCACATTTAACGATATCTGCATTTCGCACGGTTGTTACCGCATTTCCTAATGCACAACTCTTTTTCATCGGGGATGGACCACTACTCAATCCTTGCAAAAGCCTCGTTAAAGCATTTGGTTTAGAAAATAATATTTACTTTTGCGGTGTTCTTCCCCCCAAGAAGATTTGGGATTATCTACAAAGTGCACGAGCATTTCTCCAGCATTCGATAGTCTCAGAGGATGGTGATAGTGAGGGTACTCCTCTTTCAATTATTGAAGCTCAAATGGCCGGCTTGCCAGTTATAGCGACAAACCACGCTGGGATTCCTGATGTTGTCATCCACGGCGAGACTGGTCTCCTTGGTAAAGAGCTTGATATCCGTACAATGGCAAATCACATCTTGCTACTTGCGAACGATCCTCAATTGGCGGCTTCGATGGGACGAAATGCACGGCAGCGAGCGACTAAGTTATTTCCTTTATATTTGCATATCTCCAATATGGAATCTATTATTCGAAAAGCAGGGAATCACCCAGCTATACATGAAAGAAATTGAAATTTCTTCAAACAATGCCTTAATTCAGATACCAACGATACTCATGTTCTGCTTATGCCTTGATTAGGCTATTTATGACATGCAAGCATCTCTAAAATTTCTTGATTCTCATGATTATCCCTGCAAGCGCAATCAATGTTATTTCGATTCATGATTGCCGTCTAATGGCATATTTTCGCAGATTAGCACGGAAAGCAGTATATTTGTCTTCATCTTTAGATTGAAATACTTTATTCTATAGTCTCTGCACCTGAATTCGTACAAATGACCAATTTATTCCAACGCAGCCGTCGAATTACCAAACGGCTGTGGAGTGGACATTCGGAGACTTGGCGGCGTCTACGGTTCGAGGCCATGAACAGACCTCTAATGTTTTACCTTCGGCAGGTTCAGGCTGTTCAAATCTTTCCAGCTAAGGTAAGTGTGATTACACCTACCTGTGGGCGGATTGAGGGCTTGAAAAATGCCATCGCCTCCGTTGATGCACAATCTTATCCACTCTGGGAGCATTTAATTGTCTGTGATGGGTATTTTCCTGCGGTTCACTCTCTAAGTTTGGCCAATCAAGACCCCCGCCGCCATTATTATTTTACACCTGCGATACGCAACTTTGGCAACCTTCAGCGCAACGTTGGTATCGTAAGATCACGAGGAGAATTCCTGCTCTTCCTCGATGACGATAATGTGATTTATCCTGAGGCCTTGGATCAGATGGTCACTGGATTCGACTCTGAAAATATCGACCTTGTCTTTTGTCCGATTAACTATGACCATGTCAAACATGGTGTACAAAGCCAAATTTTGATGCCTTCTCCTGGATTTACCGTAGGTGAAGTAGATTCACTTAATGCAATGATCCGACGTGATTTGGTTGTTCACTGCAATGGTTGGAGCGACTCCTACTTCGCAGATTTTGAGCTTTTCCGTAAGGCTGCTGATTCTAATGGAACCAGATATCTTTACTCAAATATAATCGGGCACCACCGATGAAAAATCTGATCGTGACCACAGCGGTTGGCTATCAGCCTAGTGATATCTGGGCTTTCCTCGCCTCCGCGGAAGCCCACTGCCCTGATGCGGAGATTATCGCCATCGTGCGCAATCAGGATCTTATTAATCTCGAACCATGCTGCGCTCGTTTTACTGCATTAACACTTCATCCTATCAAAACTGCCCTTAAACCTCTTCAACATTTCCAAGGATTTGTTCCAAAGATACGGCGAATAATGGCGCGACTACATTCCAAGTTGCTTCGCCTGCAATGTAAATTCGCCGCCCCACTAAGATTGATTGATGAACAACCCAGCCTGTTTGGCCTTAGTAGCCAAGGGCTATTCATTCTCAATCGCCGTTTCTTCATAGCCCGCTCCATCATTCGGCAGCTAAGTGAAAAAGTGGATTCAATTCTTTTATCTGATAGCCGAGATGTAATTTTTCAAGGAGACCCCTTTGCCTCTATGGGAGAGAGTTGCAACACGGGAATGGAATATCGAACAATTTCCGAAAGCACAATTAATGCCGAATGGATTCGTATTACCTATGGCGAAGATGGCTTAAATATGTTAAGCAATCAAACAGTTTTATGTTCTGGGGTAACAATCGGTGATCGTGAATCAATCTTATCCTACCTTGACTTATTCTGCGATGAGATTGCCAAGACCGTCTGCCTGCGCTGCAGCCTTTTAGTGCCAATCTGGGATCAAGCTTATCATAATATGATTCTACGCTATCCTTCATCTGTTGAATGTCAAAAGATTCCATGGTATTCAGACTTGGCAACTGTTGGAGAAGTACCTGCTCACCACCTGGAAATAGATGCTGAAAATATTGTTTTAGTGGCAGGTTCTAAGCCTAAGATTTTGCATCAATATGATCGCCATCCTGCGATCGCCGCTCAAATTTCACTGCTTTATGGTATAGACTGCCAAGCTCCTGGCACCACTTCTTGCGAGTGAAAGTTCATAAGTTAGTCATCCGTTTTAAGGATCTAGTGAGGCAATACGCTAGAGAACGCCTATTTAATAATCGACTATTTGTCGATGAGGTTTTCAGCCTTGAAAAGATCTTTATATTACTGCGCGGCCATGGGGTCATCATTGACACGGCTGTTGATATTGGTGCAAACACTGGGCAGTGGGCAAAGATGTTTCTTCGTTGTTATCCGCAATCACGTTTATTATCGATTGAGGCTAATGCCCATAATCTTCCTGAATTACGCAGAACAAATCCTAATTGCCTGCAAGCCTGCTTGGGTGCTCGCACAGGGGAAATGCTTAAATTCTACCTCCCTAATCCCACCATTGAAACTGTAAACACTGGTGCCTCATTATACCGAGAACTGCAAGCAGGTTACGATTGTCCCAATATCATTCATCTAGAAACGTCCACGCTAGATCAGTTTGAAGAAGATTTTGACCTGATCAAGCTGGATGTACAAGGTGCTGAATTAGACGTTTTGGCAGGGGGGACAAGCAAGCTTACCAAGGCTAAGCTTGTAATGATTGAAATCAGCCTCTGCCAATACAATCTTGGCGCTCCACTAGGAGCCGAAGTGATTAGCTATCTGCATGAGCAAGGATTTTTTTTACTGGCAGTCAATGAAGTATTATTTCGGCACGGAAAACCCATTCAACTTGATTTAACATTTGCCAGGAATGATTTGTTGTGGTTATCACGCTTGTAATGCTAAGACTTGTCCGATTTTGCCAGGATTAATCATGCTTGATTCATCCCCTAGATTGTTGTAATAAATCAAGTCGTTATCCACGCTTTTTTTTAGCGGCATATGCCAAGGTATCTAAGATTTTTGAATACAGTTACCTCTTTGGACGATCACCAAAGCCACAAGTGGCTTCAAGTAACCAGTAGTTGAAATATTTAGAAATCAATAAGGCAGCACAACCATAGACTCAGTGTTCTCAAGAAACACTAGTGAGTACATTCAATCTAACGCAAATCATCTCTCGTCCAACATGTAGAATTGGTTCTCTAAGTTGAGATTGCTTTTGCTTTCATAGCCAGATTCACAATTAAATCCGCCTAAAATAATGCATTTATTACTATTTAATTAAATTCTTGTTTATAGCTTCAGTGTTAATAGTAGTGTCGTTTTAACTATGCTTTGGTAAATGGAAAAGAGCTGCCATTGCTAAAGTAAAAAAATGCGTGACTTATATACGGTGCTATAAAATCTTCTCCTGAGTTGTCATTGGACTAGATAGCATTGATTGAGCATTTTTGGCCATAGAGATTTAGATCAAGATTTTTTAATGATGTGATTCCCGTATTGCCGATGTCACTCATTGCCCCTTGCTTACCTATTGCTTGCTTGGAAAATAGCGTCTCACAGGACTTCTTTTGACAAGTGATTTGCTGGACAGTTTGGCCAAGATAGTCCCTACCCATGGCTAAATAGGAAGTCATATCTGATTAGACTTGCCATTGAAGGACTGGGATGGTGAGATTTTCGTGGTTGAATGTGTTCTCCTGATCCGCAGGAAAGGGTTTGGATGGAACATCTGCAAATACGCGCCCTTGCCAATGGCCTAATCAGGAGATTCACTGGCCTGGCTGAAGGCACTTCCCAAATCTCACCACATTGATATCCGTGGAAATCCTTCCTGTCTTACTGATTGGCGCCGGTGGCCATGCCCGCTCAGTATTGGCGATGCTGCTGCGCCATAGAGGGTTCACCCCCGTGGGTTTGATCGATTCCTTTCAGCCTCAGGGGCCTGGTCTGGATGGTGTACCCATCATTGGCACAGAAGCCGATGTACCGGCGTTGTGTGAACAGCTCAGGGTGCGCCACTTGATGGTTGCTATTGGAGACAACACCCAGCGTGAGGCGATGGCCCAACGGCTTGCGGCATCCTGTCCCAATGCAGTATTCCCTGCTTTGATCGATCCCACGGCTGTGGTGGCAACGGGAGTCCGAATCGGTGCCGGCGTGGTGTTACTGGCCCAAGCCCATGTGGGGCCCGGCTCGGAGCTTGGTGATGGCGTCTTGCTCAACACCATGGCATCGCTGGATCACGACACGCAGGTGGGTTCCTTTGCCAGCTTGGCGCCTGGAGTGATCACCGGAGGAAGGGTGATCCTCGGTCCGCGGAGCTTCCTCGGTCTGGGAGTACAGCTGCTTCAAGGCGTACATGTCGGCGCTGACACGGTGGTTGGTGCCGGCTCGCTGGTGCTGGATTCCCTGCCTTCCGGTGTGATGGCGTACGGTCGCCCCGCCAAGGTGGTCCGCTCTCGGAGGCACGATGAATCCTATTTCTGAGCCGGCTGCCCCACCCAAGGTGAGCGTACTGATGCTCACCCACAACCATGCCCAGTTCATCAACGATGCAATCTCGTCGGTTTATAGACAGACCATCTTTTCTCATACCGAATTGCTGATCGGTGAGGACGCTTCCAGTGATGCCACCGCGAGACTCTGCGACCAGGCGCAGCATAGGGATCCCAATCGCATCAAAGTGATGTCAAGCCCCGGAGGTCCACTTGGCTTCCACCGCAACTTCGCCCGTTTACTGGCCTTGGCGCGAGCTCCTTACGTCGCCTTTCTTGAAGGCGACGATTGGTGGATTGATCCTACCAAGCTCGAACAACAGCTGTCCCTGCTTGAAGCGAAACCCCATCTAGCTTTCTGCGGCTCCCACACCCGGGTGGTTGATCAGCGCAGCCGACGAATGGCTGAAGTTGGCTCGCAGCCTGCCGATGGCCGGATCGGCCCACCACCCGGGATGGATGAACTGGATTTCCAGGACCTGATCGGCAGTTACACGTTCCATTTCTCTTCTGTATTAATGCGCCGCGAAGCGGTCCAACTACCCCATTGGATTTATCAGCAATACTGTCTCGATCGTCCTCTGTATTTACTGGCAGCAACCAAGGGAGCAGCCGGCGTGATTGGCGCCGAAACTTCTGCCTATCGGCTGCATGATGGTGGTGTCTGGGCGCCTCTTTCTCCGCTCGAGAAGGCTAAGCGAAGCCGAGACCTTTTTAGGACTTTCTGTCGCTACTTTCCCAAAGTTTATCGCTCAAAGTTTGACTTGGCCTTGCATGGCATTTTGATGGGTTATCTAGCTGAATCACTGCGACTTCAGACCAAAAGCCAAACCGCCCGTTTGCTTGCCATGTCCATCTGGGCCTGTCCTTACCAAGCCCTGTTCCGGCAGCATCGGTTCACGATTGGGATGACGAGGCTATTGGTGATGCCACGACGGAATTCCTCGGTAGCTGCGCCGAGCTGAAATTATTATGCCGGAAAATAAGATTAACCCTCCCAGCCTCGTGATCGTTCAGAACCACGAAACCCAGTTCGATGCACCGCTGTACCAGCGCATGCATCGGCAGGGTCAGATCAATCTCACAGTGATTTATTCTGAGCCCAGGCCACAGGGTTTGGCTTCTGTGGATCCCGAAATCGGTCTCTCGCCACAATGGGACCATCTCGGCTCTAACGATTACCACGCAATCTGGAACTCCCGTCCAGGCTTACTGGCAGCCGTGCAGATGGCCCGCCAGATCCGCAGGCTGCGCCCCGCACTGGTGGTGATCGCCGGCTACTTCCCCCGCTCCCATCTGTTCTTAGCTCTGCTGCTCAAGGCCAGTGGCCAGCCCATCGGCCTGCGTTCCGACAACACGCTCCAGCACACGCGATTTACCGGGTATCGCGGCCGGTTGCGGCGCTGGGGGATCGGCGCTTTACAACGTCTGTTTGACACCTGGCACCCCGTGGGTGAGCAGGCCCAGGCCTATTTGCTGCGCCTCTCCGGCACCAGTCGGCCGAGCTTTCCATTCCCCTACGCGGTCGTCACTGCCTGGTTTGCCAGGGGCGCCACTGAAGCCCGCCAAGAACGGCAGCAGTTCTTAGCTAAGCAGGGGTGGCCTGCAGATGCCTTCGTGGTGCTGGGCATCGTCAAGTGGACGCCACGGGAAGACCCCCTCACCTTGATCAAAGCCTTTCGCCTCCTGCTGGTTGCCCACCCCTCTGCACGCCTCATTTTGGTGGGCGATGGCCCGCTGCGTGAGCAGGTGCGTAAGGCACTGGCCAGCTTCAAGCAGGCTGTCTTCTGTCCTGGTTATGTGGCCTACAGCAGCCTGCCCGGCTGGTATGGCCGGTCCGATGTTTTCGTACATCCTGCCGTCGATGAACCCTGGGGGGTGTCGGTGAACGAAGCCCTGGCGGCCTCCCTTCCGGTGGTGGCCTCCAGCGGGGTGGGTGCGGCCGCCGAGCTGATCCGGCCGGCTGGCTGCGGAGTGGAGTTCCCGGCCGCCGATCCCGTGGCCCTCGCTCAGGCGCTGGAGCGTCTGCTCCTCAACCCGATGCTGCGCAAGCGCTATGCCAGAGCCGCCGCGCTGGTGGGTGAGGCCCATGATGCCGGCCACAGCATCGATCAGTTTCAGGCTGCTTTGGCCTGGGTCCAACATGGCTGATACCGCTACGGTGCCATCGGGGCTGGTATCCACGATCATCCCCGTCTATAACCGACCAAAAGCGCTGGTGCGGGCTGTGCGCAGCGTGCTCGAGCAGACCTATCGCCCGATCGAGATCCTGATCGTCGATGACGGCTCTACTGACACCACTCCCACTGTGCTGAGCCAACTGGCCCAGAGTCATCCGGCTGAGATCCGGGTGTTCCATCAAGCCAATGCCGGCCCTGGCGCCGCCCGAGAGCGGGGCCGCCAGGCTGCCCGGGGCGAGTTCATCCAATATCTCGACAGCGACGACTGGCTGCTGCCCGACAAGTTCGCCCTGCAGGTGGCAGCTTTGCGGGCTCATCCGGAGTGTGCCATCGCCTACGGCACCTCGATGGTCTTCGACGACGTGGGCACAGTTTTAGCTGCTGAAAGCCGCGGAACTGCCGAGCGGGTCGACTTCCTCTTCCCCCGCCTGTTGGTGGAGCGCTGGTGGCACACCCACACACCGCTGTTTTGCCGCTGGATTTCGGATGCTGCCGGGCCTTGGCCGGATTTCCGCCCAGAAGACTGGGATCTGGAGGCCCGCATGGCTGCCTTAAATCCTCGCCTCATCCATTGCGACGCCACGGTGTCAGTGCAGTGCCACTACCCCTCGCCTGATCGGGTCTCTGCCGGCCCGCCGGCTGCATTTCTGCGTGATGAAGCCCACTTGTTGCCCAGGTTGTATGCCTGTGCGGTGTTAGCTGGGGTGCCCGCGGACGCGCCAGAAATGCAGCACTTTTCCCGCTGGTGTCTGTTCACAGCGCGGCAGCTTGATGCCCTCGGCACTCCTGAGCTGGCGAAACCGTTGCTGAAGCTGGCGCTGCACACGGCGCAGCGGCATCGGGGCTCGATCCTGCTCTATGGTCTGGCTCGCCAGCTTCCAGGCTTGCGCCGCTCCCGTTGGCTTCAGCGTGATCTGCCGCAGGCATGTCACGCGCTGCCGTCATGAGCGCTTCTCAGCTACCTCTGGAGCAGGATTTATATGGGGGAATATGCCCCATGACGGCTCGCTGATGTACCGCCGTAAGGCTTACGAGCTGGTTGGCGGATATCGACCGTAGTCGTATTTTACCCAACATTGGGACCTTCTGTATTGCCTCGCCGGAGAAATTTCCTCCTGGATTGTGCAAAAAGATCCTCACCCGGGCCTGAGTAGCCAAAACCGTCTCTTCCAGGCCGCTTTAGCTGAGTGGGTCTGTGGCCTGGATCGACGCGCTTCGTAGCATAAAGGTGGATGGGCTGGTGATCTTCTGAGTGTGGCGCGCAGTGTCGGCTTGTTGGCTTGAGTTTGAGCATCTCTGCCGCTCGATACCCACTCCCAGCCTGGAGGTGGCGATTCCTTGGCTCAGTGAACTTCTTGAGGTGGTAAACCTGTAAGTCAAGGAAGTCCCCAACGCAATCATAAGCTCTCCCATAGCTGGATCGCCCGTCTGGTTGTTCAAGCTCATAGCCGCTGTTCGGGGATCCTTACTTGTGAAGTGAGTGGGTTGGCCTCAGCCGATCAACTCTTGTAGCTGATAAGACCACAACAGCAGTGATTGAAAAAAACAAGCATTTCTACCCATCATGGCAACCCGTAATTATTCTTCGCCGATCCGAGAATTAATCCGGCGAACCATTCGGGCGCTTGTACTACAGGCACCCCAAAGAGACCAACATTATCTCTCGGAACTGTATGAGACTTATTGCCTGAGGGATAGTGCAGGTAGTTTGAGTCTCGACCTTGGCTGTGGCCCTGAATTGAAGCGCAATCCATTCCATGCCAAGGAAGTAGTTGGTGCTGAGATCCAGTTATCGAATGATCCCAGAGTGATTCCTTGTGATCTATTTGCAGGCGCTCTTCCCTTTGACTCGAGCTCGATCTCGGCCATAACTGCTTATGATGTACTGGAGCATATTCCCAGGGCAGCTGCAATTCGAAACGAGAAAGGCGTGATCGAAAGTTACTTTCCTTTTATTGCTTTAATTAATGAGGTGTATCGGATACTGTCTGTTGATGGCTTATTTTTTGCCATCTATCCAGCCTACCCGTTCCCAATGGCTTTCCAGGATCCCACACATTGTAATATCATGACAGAAGGGCACCTCGAATAATGGCCAATCTACCTCAGCTCTGAGAGCATGAAAAAGCCGCCAGAGGGCGGCGGAAAATCAGAAGCCGACAAAAAACACTGACAAGTTACCCTGCAATCAGGGTTCGTCCGTCTGCGACTTAGGCCGCTGCCACCACTTGGGTCGTGCGCTGAAGATATCGAAGGAAGTTGAAGGTCAGATTTTTGAGGCCCCACCATGCCTCGTTCTTTGGAAGTCCAATCTTTCTCGTCAGCTTTCCACCCATTGACATGGTCATGCAACCAAAGACATGCTCAACACAGGCCCTAATTGCGGACTTGACACGATTCAGGTCCTTAGCTGCCTCATTGAGCGGGTGACTGCGAGATCCCTTTGCATGGATCAGGCTTTCAAAGCCTCCCAAGCTAAGCAGTTCTTCAAAGCACTGCCCTGAATAGGCTGAGTCCGCCCATACAAAGTCGTGCTCATTTTCTGGATCAAGGAGCCGTGGAAGCATCTGACTATCATGAATATTGGCTGGTGTAATTGCATACCTGCGAATGAATCCATGGTCAACATCGATACAGATGCTGTTCTTGTAGCCGTAGTAGCTGATACCATTCTTCTTGACCCATCGAGCGTCTAAGTCTTTCTGCTGCAACCGATCTGGGCTTTCATCCCAGCCTTCCGGCAGCCTCCCTGCTTTGATTTCCTTGTTCTCTTCGCGGGTATTGCGTTGCTTGGGAACCGGGACAAGAGTTGCATCGATGATCTGACCTCCACGAGCTTGAAGGCCTTGAGTGCGGAGATACGCCTCAAACATCTCAAACAGCTCCTCTATGACCCCTGCCTTGCGGAGACGCTCCCTAAAAAAAGCCACAGTAGTTGCATCCGGAATATTGTTCATCACGCCAAGGCCGACAAACTCCTCGAAGGAGCGTCTGTCATTGACTTGGAATTCAAGCTCTTCATCGCTGAGATTAAAGAGCTGCTGGAGAACGAGCATCTTGAACAGGATCAAGGGATCAATCCTCTTACGCCCAGCATTGCTCCTGCGCTCTTGCACATAGCCCTTATCGAGAAGTGGCCGGAATGATTCCCACGGGATCGATTCAGAAAGTCGCTGGAGAACCGGTTTCTTCTCCTTGAGCTTTGCGACTCTTTGCTGTTCATCCCAGAAGCCTCTCTGACCCACTGCAGAATTAGAATGTCATCAATCTAATCTAGCTCAGACCAGGGCATAGTGCATTGGCTTGTTGATTTTTCGAGGTGCCCAGAAGATAGTTTTAAGCTGTACTTTTGTCGTCCCTCTTTGTGGGGTAAAATTTATGGGTTCAGCGGTGGCTTTGAATTGCTGGATGAGGGGTGGTGTGGTAGCCACTACTTCTTCCTGGCCCGCAAGTGATGAGTACACCTTCGAACGTATTTGCCATTCCTCGATTCGGTCGTGGCATGGGGCTGGGAAATCGGCTGTTCCAGTGGGGGCGCTGCAGGGTCTTCTGTTATAAGCACGGGCTGCAGATGATTGCACCGATTTGGATGCGCCCCTCGCTTGGGCATCTTATCAGGAATACCGTCAATCTAGATCAATATCTCCATCAGATTGCGCTTGCTGGCTTATTTCAGACTGCACCTGGCGACCTATCCCACTGGCATGGGATTTGGAAGTCACGCAGCTATCCAGTGATCAGTGAAGACAATATATTTGATCATTCTCTTCGAGGGCCTCTTCGAATTGAATTTGATAAATATCAATATAGTTTTTTGCCGATACTGGGATTCAATTATCGGCTCCTCCAAGATCTACGATCCATGACTCGACATCAGCATCTATCCTTTATTGAAAGGCAGCCTATCTATTCGATTGGTCTCAATATCCGCTGTGGCCGTGATTTCATTCCGCCTCCAGACGATACAAACGGCTATAAGTGGGTCGGCTGGTTGCAACAGGCTCCATTATCATGGTTTGTGGAGACACTGACCTTGATACGCCGACAACTTGGAACTTCACTTTCAGCTGTTGTCGTTTCCGATGGCTCTCGTGCTCAGCTTGCACCTTTGCTATCTCTTCCTGACGTAGTATTGTTGCGGCCTGGCAATGCCATCACTGATCTCCTCACGTTATCTCGTTGTCGGCTTCTACTTGCTTCTGGTTCGAGTACGTTCAGTGCTTGGGCCGCTTTTCTAGGGCAGATGCCTGCCATTACCGCGCCCGGCCATCCCTTAACGGAATGGGGCCTTGAATCTGGCCCTGAAAAGTTCATTGGAACATTTGATCCAATGCATCCTGACTCTGTGTTCTTGGATTACCTGAGTGAAGATCTACTCATGAACTGATGGTTGGGCTTCTCCTGAAAATCAGCCCTACTTGCCGCTCTTTCATTTTCATTTCTCTTAAGCACCACGACAAATTGTCAATCTTGAAATACCCTACCCAGAGAAACTCTTGGCCTAACTAGTGCGCGCTTGTAGAGATTCATTGATTTCCGAGATTTTTCGAGGTGCCCATATTAAATTATATAAGAATATAATATTGCCCCAGGGATACAAGATTAAGTTTGTGAACCCCTTGCGGCTCTTATCATGTAAATCAACAATTTAAATTTAATCTTACCAGTTCCCCGGCCCCTTCTCCTGTCGGCAATCTCGTGTATGCTTCGGCCTAAGCTGCCATTCTAAATTGAAAACAATTAAAAACGCTATTAAGAGGCTATTGCCTGCCTCCTTCCTCAGTCGCCTAGGAATTAGGCCAATGAGCATTCCCAATCTTGCATTAGACTGCAATACTGACGTGCGCTCTCACATAATTACATCCTATGGGTACAAGGGAGAGCTTCTTGACTTATTTGTGAAAAGTAAGGACAAGGCTATTCACAAGTATCATCACTACATTCCGCTATACGATAAGTACTTCTCTTCTTTCCGTGGAACAAAAGTAAGATTTCTGGAAATTGGTGTTTCTGGGGGCGGATCTTTAGCGATGTGGCGAAAATATCTTGGGAGTGAAGCCATTATCTATGGCATTGACATAGATCCACAATGTTATAAGTTTAATGATCAAGACGCACAGATTAGAATTGGCTCCCAAGATGATAAGACCTTCCTCCAAGCAGTAATTTCCGAAATGGGAGGAGTGGATATTGTTTTGGACGATGGCAGTCATATCATGCGACATATTCTCTTTTCCTTGAAGGTCTTATTTCCCTTGCTGAGTGATGGCGGCATCTATTTTGTTGAGGATCTTCATACTTGTTACTGGCGAGCATATGGTGGTGCGTACCGATCAAAGGGCAACTTCTTTGCCTTTGTGTCTGAACTCATGGATGACATGCATCGATGGCATCACTCCTCCAGCGTGAAGCATCTCAGCATAGCAAGTTCGTGTACCGGCATTCATATCCATGATTCGATTGTCGTATTCGATAAATCAAAAGTCTTCCCTCCTATTGCCTCGCGGATATCTTGATCCTTATCAAATTATTTATTTGCTATATGGCTACGCGTATTGATGTTCTATTTGCAGAGATTTCCCATGCAGCCCATGTATCCACATCACAGTTTTAAAAGAGTGTTCTTCTGCCCTTGCTTTTTATTGGGTTAAATTCATGCATTTCGAAAAAATATTGTGTCAGCATAGTTCCCGCTTGGTCCTCAATATAAGTATTTCTGTAAGTTTTTAATTGCCTGAGTAAAAAAATATTTGATGAGATTCTTAATCGTTACGTCCATTTCTGAACCGTAGCTACAAACTAGGGGCGGAATGACTTGTCGATTTACAGGAGCATCACTCCATTGGGCGCTGAAATTATCTCGGACTATTTCAAGTGGATTCAAGTGGATTCAAGTGTTTCGTCAAGTGAATGCATATACCTACCGCTCCAGCGAAACTAAGCGAGAGGAGGTCCATGCAGAATTGTAGCTGATTGCCTGCGCCAAGAGGAATCTATGAGGGATCGTTATCTCCATCGCTTCGGTAGCGGGAAGGGATTTGGCGCAGAGATCCTTGATATGAGCTGGGGTCTTTATCAATGCAATAGGGTTCGGATCGCTTTTGCTCTGCAAGAAGATCCAAGACCGATAGGAGTGGCCTGTTTTCAGGGCTGGAATGATTACTTCAGACCTTCCTGCCCCACTGTAAGGGTTGAACGTTTCGGGGGTTGTAACCGTTACTATTTAAGTCGTTTATTAGGCGCACCGCAACGGTTGGTTTCAAGGAAGTTGCTTGACTTTGAAACACAAGCCAACAACTATTATCTTTTCGATCGCTCTAGGATCTCAAAGATGTCTACCATTGATAGCCAGCTTAATTCTGGTCAGGATTATGATGCCTTTTTTCGGAGTATTTATCACTATAGTCTAGCAACTGCGACAGCAATCAATTTACGCCTTAGTAAGTTGCCAAAAGTTAATTCTGACTGGATTTCTCTCCATATTCGTCGTGGTGACAAAATCAGCGAGGCGAATTATGTCGACATGGATTGCTATGTCAAAGCTTTGGGGCGGATTGAGGGATGGCGTGAGCGACCTATTTTGCGATGAGCGACAGCATGAATGCAATAGCTCAATTAGCCGAAGCGATTGGGCGTACTATCTATACTTTCAGCACTTCTCGGGCAAGGAGTAAATGCTCATATGGCTACAATCAAGAGAACTTTAATTCTAAATCCACTAAGATGAAATACATTGAAATCTTGGATATTCTTGCTGAGATTGAAGTTGTCCGAAACTCCGGGTGCTTTCTCGGGACTGCCTCTTCTAACGTGTTTCATGTAGTGAGCCTCTTCAGGGGAAATCCATATTTAAGCCTTTTAAATGTTTCGAGTCCTGCTGAATTCTGAGCTCATTTCCGTGCTGGGAACTGTTGAAGTGGCTATAAACGATCAACTGGCTGTAGCTAATAAGATGAGGGAAGCAACTTGGTCTTGGACTTGTCGAATGCATCTGGGCAATAGGTGATAGGGCACCTCGAAAAATCAACAAGCCAATGCACTATGCCCTGGTCTGAGCTAGATTAGATTGATGACATTCTAATTCTGCAGTGGGTCAGAGAGGCTTCTGGGATGAACAGCAAAGAGTCGCAAAGCTCAAGGAGAAGAAACCGGTTCTCCAGCGACTTTCTGAATCGATCCCGTGGGAATCATTCCGGCCACTTCTCGATAAGGGCTATGTGCAAGAGCGCAGGAGCAATGCTGGGCGTAAGAGGATTGATCCCTTGATCCTGTTCAAGATGCTCGTTCTCCAGCAGCTCTTTAATCTCAGCGATGAAGAGCTTGAATTCCAAGTCAATGACAGACGCTCCTTCGAGGAGTTTGTCGGCCTTGGCGTGATGAACAATATTCCGGATGCAACTACTGTGGCTTTTTTTAGGGAGCGTCTCCGCAAGGCAGGGGTCATAGAGGAGCTGTTTGAGATGTTTGAGGCGTATCTCCGCACTCAAGGCCTTCAAGCTCGTGGAGGTCAGATCATCGATGCAACTCTTGTCCCGGTTCCCAAGCAACGCAATACCCGCGAAGAGAACAAGGAAATCAAAGCAGGGAGGCTGCCGGAAGGCTGGGATGAAAGCCCAGATCGGTTGCAGCAGAAAGACTTAGACGCTCGATGGGTCAAGAAGAATGGTATCAGCTACTACGGCTACAAGAACAGCATCTGTATCGATGTTGACCATGGATTCATTCGCAGGTATGCAATTACACCAGCCAATATTCATGATAGTCAGATGCTTCCACGGCTCCTTGATCCAGAAAATGAGCACGACTTTGTATGGGCGGACTCAGCCTATTCAGGGCAGTGCTTTGAAGAACTGCTTAGCTTGGGAGGCTTTGAAAGCCTGATCCATGCAAAGGGATCTCGCAGTCACCCGCTCAATGAGGCAGCTAAGGACCTGAATCGTGTCAAGTCCGCAATTAGGGCCTGTGTTGAGCATGTCTTTGGTTGCATGACCATGTCAATGGGTGGAAAGCTGACGAGAAAGATTGGACTTCCAAAGAACGAGGCATGGTGGGGCCTCAAAAATCTGACCTTCAACTTCCTTCGATATCTTCAGCGCACGACCCAAGTGGTGGCAGCGGCCTAAGTCGCAGACGGACGAACCCTGATTGCAGGGTAACTTGTCAGTGTTTTTTGTCGGCTTCTGATTTTCCGCCGCCCTCTGGCGGCTTTTTCATGCTCTCAGAGCTGAGGTAGATTGGCCATTATTCGAGGTGCCCGATAGTTAATTGCTGGGCTGGAGTTTGCTCAGGGTTGTTTTTTATGTGAGGATATAACCTCGGCAATCCGAAGTAATTTAGCTCCTCCTGGTTCTGTGCTTATGCAAGCAGTATTGGAATAATGGTCTTTAAAAAAGCAATCTGGTGCTGTATCGTGGCAATGCGGCCTTGGAATATCGCGAGATTGCATTTCCGTAATGCCTGTGTGACCAGTACTAAATGCTTCGTCAGCAACGTTGCTCTGTTGCTTAACAAGTTGACCAATCGGATGGCGGGAGCGGAAGCTTGCCCAGAGTGCAGCATCGTGCAGAGAGTCGGCTGAAGCTTCAGCATGTCAGGTCTATCATTGATTCTCTATGATGCTTCTAAAATGGTGCTGAATTCTCATTCTCAGGTTTCACAATAGTATTTGCGTACGCCTTGAATATGAAAGAACTTCAGGCCGGAGAACCAGGCAATTGAAGCCTTCAAGAATGGCCAATCCATGAACAGCTCCGTGCCGGAGGTGAGTGTGGTTCTGGCTTGTCATGGAGATAGCGAATGGCTCATAGACACTCTCGACAGCGTGCTCTGCCAGGGTGTTGATCTCGAATGTTTGCTGGTGTGTGATGGACCCTTGCCTGCAGAACTACAGGCTTCGCTGCAGGAACGCAGCCACCTGGATCCGCGCTTGCGGTTGCTCGAGATTCCCCATGCTGGTCTCACCCACGCCTTGATCAGCGGCTGCGCCCAGGCCCGGGCGGCGGCTATCGCCCGCATCGATGTGGGCGACCGGATGGCTCCCCAGCGGCTGCTGCGCCAGCTGGAGGTGTTACGCCGCTGGCCCGATTGCGTACTGGTCAGTTCCCATGTGGCCATCCATGGCCCACGCTGGGAGCCGCTCTGGGTGGCGCGCGGCGCACCGAATGCTGAGCAGCCGCTGCGGATTGATCAGCTGCCTCCGGAGCAGGGACTGTCTGGCGATGTGCCGCATCATGGCTCAGTGTTATTCCGCCGCGACGCCTACGAACGGGTCGGTGGTTACCGATCCCAATTCTATTTCGCCCAAGACTGGGATCTTTGGTATCGCCTCGCGGGCGAAGGCAGCTACTGGATCGTCCCCGAGATCCTGACCCGGGTCCGGCTGGCTGAAAATGGCCTTTCCTCCCGCCACTGGCGCGAGCAGCGCCGCTTGGCCCGCTGCTGCCTCGAGGCCTATGGCACTCGCCGAGAAGGCCGCAGCGAAGCCCCGGTGCTGGCCCGCGCAGCCGCGATCCGCCCCAATCGCCAATCCTCGGCTTGGCGCGGCCCCAGGCCCTGGCTTGAGGCTCTGATCCGCCGCGGTGATGGTGAACACTTCATCGGCGAGGCGTTGCGCCGTCGGAGCGACCGTCGCTGCCGGCCTTACCTGCGTCGGGCGGTGCAATTGGCTCCCTGGCGGCTGCTGAGCTGGCTGCGCCTGCTCCAGAGCCTGGCTTTGCGGCAACAAGCGATCCGGCCGGCCCGGCCCCATCTGGTGGTGCTTTGCGCCGGGGTGGGGGGAGCCGGCAGCGTTGGCGCTGTGGCCCTGCGGCAGGCGCGCCTGCTCTCGGCCTGGGCGCAGGTGACGCTGGTGAGCGACCGTGCCCAGCCAGCCATGGCCGAAGCTGGCTGGAACCAGTGGCTTGAGCTGCGGCCCCCCCAGTTCCGCTGGTTGCGCCGCTTTTGTCATCTCCCCGCGGAGGTGGCCTTCGACCTGGTGTCCCTGTTTGCGCTGCTGCGGTTGCATCGCCGCTGCCCGGTTGATCTGGTCCTTTGCCACAGCCATCCGGTGGCGGCCCTGGCGGCCCTTCCCTTCCGCTGGCTGAGCGGTGCTCAGCTGGCCATGGTGTGTCATGGCGACATCTTCGAGCGGCCCCCCGGCACCTACGAGCCTGGTCTCACCTGGCTCTACCGGCGCACCACTCCCCTGGCCTACCGACAGGTCGATTTAATTGTGGCCCTCTCGCCCACCATGCGCGACTGGGCCGAGCGCGGCGGTGCATCACCGCAGCGGCTGGCCCTGATTCCCAATGGCATCGATCCGGCTGACATTGGCCTCGATTCCGATTGGGCAGCGCCGTTAGCCGCGGGTCGTGATCTGCGGGTGCTGTTCGTCGGCCGCATCGAGCCAGTCAAGGGAGTGGATGTGCTTCTGGAAGCCTGGCGGCAGCTGATGCAGCAGGGCTGGCATGGGCAGTTGCGACTGATCGGCCCGGTGGCACCCGCCTGGCTGGGTGAGTTCAACCGCCTTTGCGGCACCATCCCCAAAGGGCCCGGCAAGCCGGATGTGCGCACGCTCGTACCCCGGCTGGAACTCGGTCATCACTACCGCTGGGCCGATGTGGTGGTGATTCCCTCGCGCAGCGACCCGTTGCCCACGGTGGCGTTGGAGGCCATGGCAGCTGGCCGCGCCATCGTGGGAACGCGTGTGGGCGGTCTGCCGTTTCTTCTGGATGATGGTGCTGCAGGCGTTCTCATCAGGCCCGACAACCCAACAGAGCTGGCGCAGGCACTCAGGCACCTTGCCGAAGAGCCAGCCGAGCTGGCAAGGCTGGGAGCGATGGCCCATGCCCATCAGGCCTCACGGTTCAGCTGGGCGGCCTGCGGTGATGCCTTACACACCCAGATCAACCAACTTCTATCCGCAAAGCAGCCACACTTGTGATCGCAACCTTGACAAGACAAGAACTCCCCTGGATGGAAGAAATCATCTGCTGTCCCGATTGTGCATCAAACCTCACCACCTATTCCCAGGGGTTTCGGTGCACAGAGTGCAGCTGGTGCTCAGAGAACAAGCGTAGCCTCCAACCCGTATCGCCACGCGATGTGCTGATCACCCATCAACGCCTTACACCCACAGACCCTGACCAGTTGCTGGGGATCATCGACACAGGTCCGCCGCCGATCAACTACACAGGTCCAAGCGCCGCACGGGATTCCAACGCCTTTCTCTCCGAGTTGATGGTTAGACTCAAGCCCGGTGCCACAGTGCTGGATCTGGGTTGTGGCCCAGGCGATCAACAACAGCCAATTGAATCACTGAGTTTTCGATACATCGGCGTTGACGTGGATTCCTCAGCGGCTGATCTGCTCGTGGATGCCCATAGCCTGCCCTTCAAGGATCAGGTTTTTGATGCTGTGTTGTCTTACGCTGTTCTTGAGCATCTCCGCGACCCCACAGTTGCGCTAAGAGAAATCGTGCGTGTACTCAAACCTGGTGGGATCTATCTAGGAACGGTGTCCCAGGGTGAGCCATTCCATGCTTCGTATTTTCACCACACGGCTTGGGGGTTGCTATCGCTCTTTGGTGCGAATCCAGAACTAGAAACACTACGCCTTTGGGCCGCGATCGACACCATTGCATCGCTGGCGAGGATGGGAAGGTATCCAAAAGTGATTCGCAAAGCCCTCTCGAGCCTGCATCGCTTGCATGTGGCCTTCCCGCAACTTTCGCCGCAAAAAGCCAAATTGCCTCTAAAGGCACGCCAAATTGACGCATTGCATCGTGCTGGTTCAATCGGATTTGTTGCCAAAAAATCTTAGCTTTGGCTGTATCTCTTCGGTTTTTCCTTGCCTTAACGAGGCACAACTGAGCTGAATGACAAACAACCTTGTCTCCACAATCATCCCCGTTTACAACAGGCCAGAGATGGTTGCTCGGGCAGTTGAATCGGTACTGGCCCAAAGCCATCGGCCAATTGAAATTCTATTGGTCGACGATGGCTCCACTGACCACACCCCCACCGTCTTGGCAGGGCTTGCTGCTGGCCATGGCGAAGAGATCCGGGTGATACACCAGGCCAACGCTGGTGCAGGCCTCGCCCGTGAAACTGGACGCCTGGCCGCGCGCGGCGGTTTCATCCAGTATCTCGATAGCGATGATCTCCTGCTGAGCAATAAGTTCTCCGATCAGGTAGCCGCACTGGAGGCCCATCCCGAATGCGCCATCGCTTACGGCACCTCACGTCATGTGCATGTGGACGGCCGCGTGTTGGAAAACCCCAGCCGCCGCACAGCCCAGAAGATCGACCACCTGTTCCCACTGCTGTTGGTGGAGCGCTGGTGGCATACCCACACACCCCTATTCCGCCGTTGGATCAGCGACGCCGCTGGTCCCTGGCCCCCATTCCGCCCTGAAGACTGGGACCTGGAGGCGCGCATGGGCGCTCTCAAGCCAAGACTGATCCACTGCGGCAGCACCGTCTCTGTCCAGGTAGACCATGAATCAGACAATCGAGTCACCCGGGGCCCAGGGCTGGCGGCCCTGCGCGATGCTGCAATCTTCTACCCACGCCTCTACGCTGCTGCCCTGCTGGCCGATGTATCTTTAGAGGCGCCGCAATGGCAACAATTCAGCGACGAATGTTTCGTTCGAGCGCGGCTATTGCATCAGCTGGGCGACGGAGTTAGGGGCAACAGACTTCTTCAGCTGGCCGAGCTCAGCTCTCCAGGCAACGGCAATTTAATCCGCCAGTATGGCCTCATCAGCAGGCTATTGGGGCCTTCCATGGGGGCACGCTTTGCCCATTTCGCTCGTACCGGTCGTTGGCCAGAATGACGGCAACAGCACAGATAGCAGCACAAGTCACGGTGGTCATCCCCACCTACAACGGTGGTGACTGGCTCTTGGAAGCCATTGCTTCCTGCCTTGAGCAGAGCGATGTGAACTTGGAGCTGATAGTGGTGGATGACGCCTCAAGCGACGACACACCGCTTCGTGTGGCCGATCGCTACCCTCAATTGCAGCTGATCAGGCAACCCAAAAACAGCGGTTCCGGGGCCCACGGGCGAAACACAGGCCTGCAGCAGGCGCATGGCACTTATGTGAAATTCCTCGATCACGACGACCTGCTTGAACCGGGAACCCTTGCCTTGGAGGTGGCAGCAGCAGAGGCCACAGCAGCAGACATGGTGATGTGCCGCTGGGGGGACGTCCAGGTGGATCCTGCCGGCTCCTTCATGGAGGGCAGCCGCCGGGTATTCGTTCCTCCAGCACCCGAGAGACTGATCGAGGCAATCCTGCAGGGGGAAAAGGTTCCCTACACCGCAGGTGTACTTTACAGGCGCAGCTACATCGTCGATCAACGCTGGGATCCTTGCTGCACCATCAATGATGACTTCGACTGGTTTTGCCGAAATGCCCTGCGTGGTGGAACAATCATCCGCCTTGATCACGTGAGTTACTTCTGGCGGCTGCACAGCGACTCGATACAAGGCCGTCAAAAGGACAACCCGATGAGTTTTGTTGAAGCGGTTTACATCAGGAATCATGTGTACAGCGATGTGATGGATCGGCTTCTGGCCACTGGGAGCCTCACACCCGAGCGAGCACGCCTGCTGGTTCGCCAGCTCTATACGGGTCTGCGCTGCTTCTCCAGATTCGACAGGCTGACTTGTCGCGAAGTGCTGGTTCGCATCCACAAATTGGATCCCGTTTTTCGGCCCGATAAAAGCAGTGAACCCAATCGTTGGATTCGGGCATTGGTTTCTGTTTTGGGGCTTCGGGCATGGTTATTCACCTACCGCACGCTTAAGTGGCCGCAAGACCGATACAGGCCGCTACCGGGGCAGATAAAGTTCTTTGTTGAGGCTAAGAATTAGTGGCTCACGAGCAACAAACCAAGTTCATAGCGCTTTGCGTTGAAAATATCCCAGGCGCTGCAGAGTCCAGTCGGGTGCTTGAGGTTGGCAGCTGGGCTGGCTGTGGGGGCGGATACCGCTATCTCTTCCCGAATGCAACGTATATCGGAATTGATGTGAGCCAAGGACCAGGTGTTGATCATGTGTGCCCTGGTCAAGACGCTGAATTCCCCACAAACTCCTTTGATGTGGTGATCTCCACCGAATGTTTTGAGCATAATCAGTTCTGGCGTGAAACCCTGGCCAATATGATCCGTATGTGCAGGCCAGGAGGCACGTTGCTGGTTACCTGCGCCGGGCTGGCTAGACCGGAGCACGGAACATCACGAACTTCGATCAGTGGCTCCCTGACAGCCACAGCACTAGGTGATGATTATTACAGCAATCTTTCACCTTCAGACTTTGTCAAGACAGGCTTACTCGGATCTTTAGCGACTTACACTTTTTCTGAGAATCGAGAGAGCTGTGACCTGTATTTTGCTGGAATCACCTTATCCCCTGAAGGATTGCCTGATTCAATACAGGAAATATTGACCCAAATCAGCCGGGAAGCGGCGATGTCTCAGCCTAAAGCCAAGGGGAGCTTTTTCAGCAACGGACTATCCTTGCTTCGCTATCGAACCCTTCAACTGGTGGCTGTCAACCTGGGGGAGCAGCGCTACCACAACTTAAGGCTTCACCATCAGAAAAGCGGTCTAAGCCTGAGGCAGCCACTCACGTTGCTCAAGCTGTTTCGAAACCTTAGGAATAACAAAGATAAGCAGCAAACCGAAGCCATTGAAGTGGATCAGAAGCGTCCATGATCTGGCCCATCAAGGTTGGCATGGTCAGGTTGACTCGGATGAATACTTTGCAGATTTCAGTTCATTTCTTGCCTTTCTCCATTGCCTGGAACTGAAGTTTCCAAAACAGGCGATTGATGTCTATCCCACCTGGGAAACCCTGTTCAAATAAGCTGAAGAGGGGTATTTTCTCATTGCCCCCCCCCAGTGAGATCACTCCACCGATTGCAACCAATCAGCCCAACTATCGTTTCCATCGGCGCAGCAACGAAGATGGCCGGTTGTCGATCTGTAGTGACTCGCTCCTCCTGCACCAAAGCTGGGCACGAAGCCATCAAGGACTGAATACAAAGCTCATGGGCTGGGGTCACAGTAATGAATTAGACACAGACAAATATCTAAAGCTTTGGATGTCTATAGGCCGTTACAATGAACCCTACGTCCGAGATTTTCATCCGCTCAATGAAACTGATTGGCCTTCGTTGGCCTATGTGCCTGGAGATCTCGGTGATCTCTTGAAATCCCTTCAATCAGATGAAGGGGACATTCGCAGCAACCGAAGGAGCCAAGCTCGCGCGTCTCCCCCCTGGCTTTATCTCTTCTTGAAATGGCCTCAACGGTTTCGATAAGTTCTTCAGTTTACCGCCACATTAATTCAAGCTTTCACAGTTTTAGTGGCCTAACCATTGATGCCTAAACTGGCTTTTCAGGGCGCTCGATTAAGATACAAAACAATCTTCCGAACTTGCTGCCATTGAACTTCTACGCCCTAAGGATGTAGTGCCAGCAAGATATTCAACTCACCAGGAAGTTCGAGCTTATCAGGGTCGTAAGGTCAACGGTATCCCAATCATGCAATCACCATCCCTGGCCACCAGAAAGTCCAACGCACTGGGGAGTGCGCTGATGTCAATCAATGGCGGGGCTCTCCTATGACCAGAAGTCAACGGCCAATTGCTTTGCAGGAACAGGGCAACGTACGTACCACGTGTCGTTGCCGACTTTCTAAGCAGGATCTGTAGCCCATTGAGACTAAGCCCTGCTCTTGGTGGCCTCACGCCTCAGCGGCTGCTCAATCAGCTGCTGATCACTGAATACCCTTGACAAGAAACACTGCTTGCGTGCTGCCCAAAATTCAAGCTCTAAAAATCCAATCAAAATGATTAACAACTCAAACCAAGAATAATGAATACCTTACCATTTGGACTCGCATTTCTTCGCGCCCTTCCCCTGCCGCGAAAACTAGGTTTTTTAGAGCGCATCTATGGCCAAAAACTTTCAAGCCTCGGTGTTGCCACAGTAAGTCTCTCCAATGGATTCGTGTGGAAGCTAGACCTTACGGAAGTAACTCATCGCTGGCTAGTTTATGGAGACTATGAAGGCCCGCTTCAGATGGAATGGATCAAAAGCTGGTTATCCACTGGCGGACTATTTGTAGATAGTGGAGCCAATATTGGCCAGATGGTTGTCAGCCTGGCATACCTACCAAGCGTAGAAGTCATTGCTTTTGAGCCAGTTGTCAGCGAGAGAGCCTGGCTCGAAAGTTGCCTAACGCAGTACCCAAACTGGGAAGTAAACGTGATACCACTTGGATTAAGTGATCACAAGCGACAGCTCATGATTAGACTGGCAGGGAGTCGCTCAACTTTGCGCACCGATTGGTATGTATCCTCGCAACTTGCAGAAGAGCAAATTGAGCTGACAACTCTTGACAGTTACTCAGAAACTCACAATATCAACAGAATAAGACTCTGGAAGCTGGATATGGAAGGCCATGAAGTTCAGGCTCTTCTTGGCGCGCGCAAGCTGCTCGACGGCAAGCGCATTGACGCATTATTGATAGAAATTCAAACCAATAGATTGCCGCAGGTTCTTGAAATACTGTCTTATTCTCACTACCATCTGTACATGATTGAAGCTTCTGGCTCTCTTCGGAAAATCACAGACAAAGCCGATTGCGGTGATTTCTTTGGCAACCTTGTTTCTCTACCAGCGTAAGGCCAAGCAGCAAGATTAAATAACCAGCTGTTCCTGCAGGCAGTCCTCACGAATCACAATTCATTTCACCAATAGCCCTTTTGGTCATGGTCCTTCTCATTGATCGCCAGCCGTGTCTATACGGTTAGCGCGAACTTAAAATCGAACTAGTTGCTAACACCCGATGCCATCTCCATACCTAAGCATCGTCATCCCCACTTACAACCGTGAACAGGTGCTGATGGATACGGTGTACGCCCTGTTGCCCCTGATTAAAGCGCTACCGCGCCTCGGATCAGCAACAGCGGAGCTGCTGCTGATCGATCAGACTCCGCACCATGAGCAAGCAACTGAAATGCAGCTCAGCGAACTTGTTGCCAACGGCCAACTGCGCTGGCTGCGGCTACCCAAGCCACATCTCACCAGCGCTATGAATTGCGGTCTAATTGAAGGCCATGGTGAGATCATACTTTATCTCGACGACGACATCATTCCTTCAACGACGTTGCTGAGCAGCCATCTAGAGACCCACGCCTGCCAGCCAGAAGCCTGGGCCGTGGTTGGACAGGTGCTACAGCCGGGCGAGTCTCCTGAATACCACAGACATCGTCCAACCGGTTCAGTTCTTTGGCGTGATCTTGATTTCGCCTTCAATGGCACCGAGCCGGTCTGGATCGAGAACGTGATCGCCTGTAACCTCAGCGTTAAGCGAAAGGAAGCGACAGAACTCGGTGGTTTCGATGAGCAATTTCCACCGCCAGTAGCAGCACGCTTCGAATCAGAATTTGCCAAACGCCTGGTGGCATCAGGCGGCCTTATTCGCTTCGCTCCCGAAGCTTCCATCCACCACCTGGCTTCCCCCAGCGGCGGAACCCGTTCGCGCGGGTCCCATCTCACCAGCGCCTCGCCCCGTTACGGCGTAGGCGACTGCTACTACGCCATGCGTTGTGGCCGGGGCTGGGATAGATTCTGGTATCTTTTTCGAAAGCCATTTCGAGAAGTTCGCACACGCTTTCACTTGCGCCATCCCTGGTGGATTCCGGTAAAATTCATAGGTGAACTGCGGGCTCTTGTTCAAGCATTATTACTCATGAAGGCTCCACCAAAACTAATCAGTCGAAACATCAAGACCTGAGAGGACAACATGGTTTCCTCGGCATTGGCATAGCAGATAATGCCCAAAGGCATACATTATTTGCTAGCCATATTTAATGAGCGCCAGCCATCCTTTGCTATGTATTCTGTGTTTCATCTAACAAGCTACTACGCGATGGCTTTGCTATGTTGTTAAAAGTATTTTGTACTGCGCCAAGAGAGGGCTTCTTATGAGTCTCATGCTGGTTGCTCTTTTTCTAGTGCCGTTAGCGGTGTGGGTGCTCAGCTCCGATTGGCGCTCGGCCTTGACGATCACGATTGCTTTGGGTTTTTTGCAGGATCCCCTGCGCAAAATCACCCAGGGACAGCCGGGCCTGATGGTGGGGATTGTGCTCATCTTCTTCGTCATCACCACTGTGCTCTGCTTCAAGCGGCGAGGCAGCCTTCAATTGAGTTGGATGTTCTTCGGCAGCAAGGAGCTGGCAGCTCTGGTGCCTGTGTTCCTGGGAATTCTTGGCTTCCAGGCTTTCAACTCTCTGCTGCGCTTCGGCCAACCCACGCTCACGATGATTGGTGTGGGTTTTTACCTTGCTCCTCTGCTCGGCCTATGGATGGGCTATCAGCTCGGTCTCGCGCCGGCAACCCTGCGACGCGTGGTTGGCATCTATCTGTTGTTTTCTGTTCCATGGTCGTTCAGCGTCTGGCTTACCCACCAAGGTGTGGAATGGGGCAACCTTCTCAGCGAAGTGGGGGGAGGGATCCTGATCCACTTCTCCACTGCTGATGGCTCGATCAGCCAGCAAGGCGCATCCGGTCTTTGGCGCAGCAGCGAGCTGGCGGCGACGCATCTGGCCACCGCGGCCTGCTTGCTGATGGTCTATGGCTGGTCAAGCCCCAGCCGTTCCACCAACAACATTTATGGTTTAGGTGCCCTGGTGTGCACCTTCCTCACCCTGCTCACAGGCCGCCGAAAAGCACTGGTGCTTGTCGTGATCTTTGTGCTGGTGATGCTATTGCTACAGATCCTGCGCGGCGACACTCGCATGCGCGACCGCATCCTCACTGGTGTGCTCGTGCCCATCGGCCTTGGCACGCTGGGAATGTTGGCCCTGTTCCCCAATCTACTTGTCGACCTCAATCCCTTCTTCTGGCGTGCTTCCACGATCCCAGGTGATTTGTGGGAGCGCTTTAGCAGCTTGGGGATCAATGCCATCTGGCCAGCGATCGAAAACTCTCAGGTCATTGGTCTTGGTGCCGGAGCCTTGGCCCAGACAGGTCAGCTTGGTCTCAATGCAGCAGGCCAAGTGGCCAACCCTTGGGTGAGCGAGTCTGGAGTGGGCAAGCTGATCAGCGAACTGGGTGTGCCAGGCGTGGTGGTATTGCTTTTGATTTTTGTTCAGTTCTCTCGGCTTCTTGTACGCAACGTCGGCCTGATGCGCAATTTTGAACCGTCTAGTGCCAACCTTTACATGGGCTTGGTCTCCTTTGCCCTGGCCAATGTGCCCTTCTTCATGGCCGCCAGCGGGGTGTATGGCGATCCATTCGTACTGATCCTGGTGGGGCTGAGTTTGGGTTCATTCTTGGCTCCTCCCACTTTGATGTATGCACAAGAGGCACAGAAAGCGGAGCTGGAAACAATATGCAGGGAAGAAACTGCAAAAGGCTCTATTGTGGTTTTATAAGGGTATTCCGCACTTACACTCAATTCGATTCAACTTGTGCTGACTGACAATGGTGGCCCAGATTTTGGCCTAAACGCCATTTCTCACTGAACCAAATAGAAGCAGGCCCTTGCATTCCTCTTAGCAATGCAAGGGCCTGTCTAATGATGCAAATAGGCAGAGAGCGGCAACTCCCAAGCACATGGCCATCAATCTTGATTTCAATCTAAACTAGTAAGCCGATATGGGTAACTTTTGCTTAGCACATCAATGCCACACTGGATGTTGAATTGACTGACCTGGAGGCTAGCATTATCGGTTCAGACTTGATCATAGTAAACAGCCTTGAACTGTCGAACTCAAGCCAGAAAACCCGGCGCTGTCTGTAGTGAGCCAAGCATCGCTTCAATCACAGAATCATCGGGTTTTCGTGGATTAAACACCCCAATCAGCTGCCCACGTTGGGGTTCCAAGCCCCAATTCGTCATCGGTTTTCCGGGAGCCGTCATCGCGGTCTGTTGTCCAAGAAAGGCCGCCCAGGCAGAAAATGTGGAGGATCCGGTACCAAGCAAGAGTCGGCAGCGAGCCAACATCCATAGGTCCAGCAAGGCATTCGTAGGGCGAAGCAAGGAAACGGCCGGCAGTGCGAGCAGTTCTTCCAACTGGCAGCGGTCACCATCCGATATCACAAGGGCCGGCACCGCGTACCCAGCCCTGCCGCGCACGGTCAACAGGGTTTCACGGAACCAACTGATCGGCGTCTGCTGCAACCATCCCACCCATTCGCTGCCTGCGCCTTCCTCGGGGGGTGAACGGAAGTCGTACCCATTTAGGGGCCGGGACACATCGCCGTTTCAATCCATCACCGCTCGATTATCAGCTCGACCCAAGAAGCAACAGCCTGTATTGAGAAGTTCAGGGATCCGGCAGCAAGGAGGGCATCACTCCGCCGCTGTGATGGGCGATCCAGGCCTGCTCCAGGAACTGCCAGACATCCCGACCCTGCTGCCTGAGGGTTGTCGTGGCCGTTAGCAGGCGGCTGCGGCAAACGGCACCGCTGGCGGACTGGACACCATGACTGATCTTGCGCTGGATGACTGACTGGCGCAGGGCACGCTCGGCGGCATTGTTGGTTGGCTCGATCCCTTCCTTCTCCAGGAAGGTCCACAGGGCTTCTCGTCGTTGCAGCAGCTGCCGGCAGGTGCGCACCGTCTGGGCCCACGGCGTTCGCTCACCCCGCTCGCAGCCCAGATCCACTGCGCGCTGCAGCGTGGCCTCAAACGATTGACGAATCGGCTGGCAGCGTTGCTGCAGCTGCGGCCACTCGATCGTTCCGTCCTTCCACTGGTGCCACGGCTCAAACAGCTGCTGCTGCAAAGCCAACAACTCCAGACCGATCTCACCGCTGGCGCCTGTGCGTTCGGCGATAGCGGTGAGATCACGGATCAGGTGCGCCCAGCACAGCTGCCGTTGATGGGTTGGCAGGTGGTTGTAAGCGGAAAAGCGATCGCTCACCACAATGCCGCCAAAGGCATCGCCCAGCAGCTCGATCGCCGCCGCTGTGGAGCGGCTCAGGCCCTGCAGGAACACCGTCACCACTGGCGTCACCATCACCCACTGCCAGCCGCGTCTGCTATCGGGATTGCGTCCGTCGGCATTGCCTGTGGGAGCACCGGTTTCATCGACGTAGGCCACCGGCTGCTGCCGCGCCGCCTGCAGTGCTTCTGCCATCGGCAGCTCCAGGGCTGCACTCAGTCGCCTGCGGATCGCCGCAATCGCGCCGCGGCTGATCTCTACCCCGAGCAACTGATCGAGCAGCGCCTGGGTTTTGCTGAAACTCAACGGGAAGGCACTGCCCAACAGCCCCACCAGGGCACTGAGGCGAGGCCCATAGCGGCTGAGCTCCACATCGGCCGGCAACGGGGCGCAGGTGCTGGTGGAGCAGCAGGGGCACACCAACCGGTGCAGCCGGTGCTCGATCACCAGCGGCGTGATCGGTGGAATCTCGATCACCTGGTGACGCAACGGCTCAAAGTCATCTCCCTGCAGCAGGGTGCCGCAGCGGCGGCAGGCCTCCGGGTGGTGATCCACCACCTCGTCGACACGCTCGATCGGCAGCAGCTCCGGCCCACTGCCGGGATGACCCTGCTGGCCGCCCCGCTTGCGGCCACTGCCTTTACGGCGTTCGGGCTGCTTAAAACCCTGCCCGTCGCTGGAGGGTGGTTTGGAAGAGTTGCGAGACGTTCGCCCGATCCGCTCGCGCAGGCTGGCCAGTTCCGTCGCCAGGGCGGTGAGTTCCGCTCGGAGTTGTTCGTTCTCCTGGCGCAGCACTTTAATCTCCTGCTGTTGATGCAGGATCAGAAAACGGGCACTGGCCGGCCATGCCAACCAGTCCGCTTCTGAAATCCCGGCAGGAGGGGCTCTCATCTCAGGCAGTCTCTACCTGAGATACAACCGGCAATCAGGCCGCCGTCAAGGGTCAGCCGTAGCGATGTTCGCTGTCACGACCCCTGAATGGGTACCGGAAGTCTTTACCGCAACGCACATTGATCCCGATCATAGGCTCTTGTAAAGCCCTCAGGCGGCGTCTGATGGCCGGGCGTGTGATGTCCAGCAATGCACTTGTCAGGCTTGGCTGATAGGCATTGAGAGAATGAAAAGAACATTGAAGAGAATCAAAGAGCAGCAGTGATCCTGGTGCTGCTGACACTACTGGTAGCGCCATGGATTCACGGATGATCTGTCCTTTCATCCTTGGCCACAGCCCTGCAAACCAGGGCAAGTCAGCGGATCCCCGCTGAAATAAGCCCACAAGGGCAATCTGGCTAAAAAATCGTTCTGGTCCCACAGTCCCCCGGACAAGGTGACCCAAGGCAGGGCGCCACCAGCGCGGTGCGACCATCGGAACATCTTGCCTGTCGCAATACACACGGCAGTGAGCCCACTGAAATAGGCGATTACCCAAACCGGTCCCACGCATGAAATAGGGCGTGGCTAGATAGGCTGGACCCGCTGAATCAGCCACGTGCTAGCAACACATGGAAATGGCTATCAATCCAGCCTTCATCGAGTAGACGAAACCTGCCGTTAAAGCCGTAAATCCGCGCCCAAGGGTTCTCACCGCAGAAGTAAAGACGAATCGTATCCTCCGCCATGATGTTGACATGGGTTGGATCCTGAAAGGCCATCGGCCATGGATAACACGGGAAAGCAGCAAAGAACAGGCCATCAGCTTTCAAGCACCGATGGATTTCGTTCATCAGTTCGATGAATGGGAAACGCATAGCGCTGCCCTCCCCATCCTCCGCATCATTGGGCATCCCTAAAGCAGCTCGCGGAATGTGCTCAAGGACATCATAGGCAGTGATGGCTTGCAGACTCAAAGTATCAAATGGCAAAGGCTCTATCGCTAAATTACAGCGAATAACGCTATCGGACTTGCGAATATCGACCCCCAGTGATTGACTGCATCTGAATGGATTTCTGGGATTTACGCCACATCCCAGATCAAGCGAAACCGTTCCTTCCCCTTCTTTCTGGTCGAATTGTTTGTAGAGGTCTTGCAGCCATTCTTTTTTACGTACCGGGGCAACAAAAATTGTTTTTCTAATGAGGGCTTCCTGAAAAAGTCAAAACCCCTGCCCTGCAGCTGGTTTGAGCCAATCAAAGGCGCTAAACTGGCCTTGAGCGAGCGAATCCTTGCTCGCTACATCGTGTAACGGCCACGAATGTATCGGAAACATCATAATGGCCAGCTCTCCATCGAGGAGTTCCACCTTCCTTTTGGCGGCACACTTGATCCAGATAACCGCTGGGTGGTTCTTGCTCAGTTGATACCGTGGGAAGAGCTTGAATCGTCCTACGCACCACAGTTCAGCGCCACGATCGGAGCTCCTGCCAAATCAGTACGCCTAGCGTTTGGCGCTCTTTACATCAAGCAGCGGCTTGGTCTGAGTGATGAGGAGACTGTGCTGCAGATCCAGGAAAATCCATACATGCAGTACTTTCTTGCTTTTTCTGGCTACTCAAGCAAAGCCCCTTTTGATCCATCGATGATGGTTCATTTCCGTAAGCGGCTATCAGATGAAGACCTGCGCAAGATCAATGAGCTGATCGTGCAGCGCGGCAAAGAAATACTGGTTGAAGCTGTCGCTGCCAGAGTTGATGACAGCGATGAGCCGGATCATCAAGATGGAGACGGTGGCGCGCAGCTCTCACTTGATTCGATGATCAAGCCAGCTGACTGGCCAGAAGGCAAGAACTGGGGAACGATCAGCATTGATGCTTCCTGCACCCCTGCAGACATTACTTACCCTACCGATTTGAAGCTGCTCAACGAGGCCAGGAATGGCACTGAAAAGATTATCGATGATCTTTGCCATCAGTCCACAGGGTTTGGACGCCATCGCCCCCACTACAACCGCGAAAAAGCTCGTTTCAGCTTCCTCACGATCGCCAAGCAGAAAAAGCCAAGGCTGCGCAAAATCAAGGCTGCAGTGAGGAAGCAGCTCAGCTACCTGCAGCGCAATCTTGAGTCGATCGACGCGTTGATCGCTGTTGGGGCAAGCCTTTCTGCCCTCAAGCAGCACTGGTGGCAGAAGCTTCTGGCCTGCAGTGAACTGGCACGGCAGCAAGCCATCCTTCTTGAAAGCAACTCCAGAAGCATTCCCCATCGGCTGGTGCACCTGGTTCAGAAGCAGGTAAGGCCGATCGTTCGAGGAAAAGCAAGGGCAGCTGTGGAGTTTGGTGCCAAAATCAGCGTCACTGTGGAGAATGGATTCCCATTTCTTCATCGCATCAGTTGGGATCCAGACAACGAAGGTGGAGATCTCATTGCTCAGGCAGAAAAATACAAGAAGGACAATGGTTGCTACCCAGAGCGGATCTGCGCTGATCGTATCTACATCAATCGCGAGAATAGGCACTTCTGCATGAGAAACGGAATCCGGCTCTCAGGCAAGCCTTTGGGGCGTCCCCCAAAGAACCCAGAGCTGAATGCTGCCCGCAAGCAGCAACTCAGTGCTGATCAGCGCCGACGCAATGAGGTGGAGGGATCCTTTGGTGCTGGCAAGCGCAAGTATTCATTGGATCGCATCATGGCCAAACTCAAGCATGGTGCCGAGACCACGATCTCGATGGCCTTTATCGTGATGTGCTCCGAGAAGGTACTGAGGCTGCTGCGCCTCTTTTTTGTCCTTGTTCTGGGTTGGTTATTGGGTCTGTACAGCCTCCAGTCCGACGACTCAGAGGGCTACTACTCGCTCAGCGGCCAATCGCGCGATTTGCTGATTGCGGTATAGAAAATCTCGAGCCGCTGGCTGTTTCGGCGAAGTACCTGGATTTTGAGGGGCTGCCTTGGTTTCGTTTTTCAGGAATCCCTAATGAGTTCACGCAGGAGCCTACGTAAACCACCGTAGTTCCGGCTTTGCATAAATTTCATTCTGGCATTCCTTGCTCGGCCAATCCTAAGCATAAATTCCTTTCCTTCTTGGTTTTAGTAGTTTTAGTTCGCATTAAATCTAAACCGCTTCTTTGTTATTGCCTCTGCTTGTTGGTAACATTGGCAGCATCACCAGGCTTTTCCTTAGGCCAAGCTGATGCATTCATATGGGCTTCATCGGAAGTCCTTTTTCTGATTAGAATTCCTGCTTGGTCTACTAATTTGAAGCCCAGCTCTGTTTCCATCCGCACAACTGGCGGTCCTTAGGTCCTGATTGATCTGGCCCAATCAGGCTTGAGTCTCAGCATTTTGCCTGGAAAATTGTTTTTCGCAAAATCCCTCACTATTTCCGGATCGTGCTAGCAAGCTTCCGCTATTGCGCAAGGCCCTGTCAAGATGCCATACCTTACCCAGTGCACCGACTAGCTCCATGACCTCAGCGCCGGAGCCGATCTACGTCACCCGCCCGCACCTGCCGCCGCTGGCGGATGTGGTGAAGCTGCTGGAGGGTGTATGGGATCGGCGCATCCTTACCAATGGCGGCCCGCTGCATCAGCAATTGGAAACAGAGCTGGCCGCTTATTTGGGCGTGGAGCACTTGTCTTTGTTTGCCAATGGCACCCTGGCGCTGCTGGTGGCCCTCAAAGCCCTGCGGCTACAAGGCGAGGTGATCACCAGCCCCTTTTCCTTTATTGCCACCAGCGAAGCGCTCAGCTGGAATGGTCTCGAACCAGTGTTCGCCGACATCAACCCCCGCTCCTTCGGGCTCGATCCTCGAAGCATCGAATCACGGATCACGCCGCGCACCAGCGCCATTCTGGCGGTGCATTGCTACGGCTTTCCCTGCGATGTGGAGGTGATTCAGCGCCTCGCCGACGACTACAACCTGCGCGTGATCTACGACGCGGCCCATGCCTTCGCGGTGGATTGCCACTGCGGTTCGCTTTTGCAGCACGGTGATCTTTCGATTCTCAGCTTTCACGCCACCAAGGTGTTCAACACCTTTGAGGGCGGCGCCATTATCAGCCCTGACGCCAAGACCAAAAAACGCATCGATCGCCTCAAGAACTTCGGCTTTGTTGATGAGGTCAGCGTGGCTGTCAACGGCATCAACGCCAAGATGAGTGAACTGCATGCGGCAGTGGGGCTGGCGCAGTTGCCGGGAATGGCGGCAGCCATTGCCCAGCGCCGAGCCGTGGCCGAGGCTTATCAGCGCCATCTCGCTGGCCTGGATCACCTGCAACTGCCGGATTTCAGCCAGGCCGCACAGCCCAATTACGCCTATCTGCCCGTGCTTGTGCAAGACGACGCACCGATCAGCCGTGATGCCCTGCTGGAGCTGCTGCGCGGCCACGGCATTGTGGCGCGGCGCTACTTCCATCCCCTCATCCCCGAGTTTCAGTACTACCGCAGCAATGCCAGCGCCGATCCGGCCTGCTACCCCGAGGCGGTACGGGCGGCACGCCAGGTGCTGTGTCTGCCGATCTATCCCGATCTGCCCCTGAGGGAGGTGGAGCGGATCTGTGCGCTGATCTGCCAGGCCTGGCAGCCGCCAGCTGGCTGATGGTCCATCCGGCCACACGCCTGATCCGCCGCACCGCCCGCGACCAGTGGCGGCTGCTGGCGCTGGCCACAATCGGCAACCTGGGCCGGGCGTTGCTGGAGGGCGCCAGCCTCGGCACCGTGTATCTCGCGGTGGAGGTGGCCAGCCAGGGGACACTGCCGGCCTGGTGGCCCGCCTTAACGCCACTGCCGTCCCAGCGGCTGTTCATGCTGCTGATCCTGCTGGCGGTGGGGCTCAAGGCGGCCCAGGCGCTGTTGCAATACCTCAGCAGCGTCAGCGTGGAATACGTCTCAGCCCGCTGCTTTCAGCGCATCCAGGCGTTGATCCATCAGCGCATCCTGGAGTTCGGCTTCGGCCATGCCAGCAGCTATCGCGTGGGCGACCTCACCGAACTGGCCAACACGGGTCCGGCGGCGGTGGAGCGTCAGATCGCCGCCCTCAACAACCTGTTCACCCAGGGGCTGATGGGCGTGGCCTATCTGGTGGTGCTGATCAGCCTCTCGCCCTGGCTCCTGCTGGCCGCCGCTGCCATCGGTGCCGTCGTGGGCGTGCTACAGCGGCACCTGTTGCCGCGCATCCGCCGCACGGCCTACAGCCTCAGCCACACCGGCGTGGCAATCAGCAGCCGCTTGATCGAAGACATCCAGGGCCTGCGGCTGCTGCACAGCCTTGGTCAGCTCGATGCCGCCGTGGCCTCCTTTCAAGCCGCGCTTGACGCACAGGAGCAAGCGCGTCGCCGCCAGAGCCGCCTCACCGCCGCCCTTGACCCCCTCGACAGCCTGCTGCCGATCCTGGTGGTGTCGGCCATCTCCCTGGTGAGTGTGGGGGCCTTCGGCGCGCGGGTTTCCGGCGTGCTGCCGAGCTTGGTCACCTTTGTGCTGGCCTTGCAGCGCATGAACATGGTGCTCAACATCGTGGCCCAGTCGTTCACCAGCCTCAACGCCAACGCCGCTGACCTCGAACGCCTCAACCGGTTTCTGCTGCCCAGCGGCCAGCCATTCCGCCGCCGCGGCGGCGTTCCCTTCGATGCCCTGCGCCAGGGCATCCGCTTCGAGCAGGTGGGGCTGCGCTACGGCCCCCAGGAGCCCTGGGTGCTGCGCCAGCTCAGCCTGGAACTGCCCCACGGCCACACCCTGGCCCTGGTGGGCCCAAGCGGAGCGGGCAAGAGTTCGATCGCTGATCTGCTCACCGGCCTCTATGAGCCCAGCGAGGGAAGCATTTTCATCGATGGCCACAACCTTGGCCAGCTCGACCTGGGCAGCTGGCAGCGGCGGCTGGGCGTGGTGAGCCAGGACACCTTTCTGTTCAACGCCAGCGTGGCGGCCAACATCGCCTTCGGCTGTCTGGGGGTCAGTCGCGACCAGATCGAGGCGGCGGCGGCGCAAGCTCAGGCCACCGGCTTCATCGCCGAGCTGCCCGAGGGTTACGACACCCTGCTCGGTGAGCGCGGCCATCGCCTCAGCGGCGGCCAGCGCCAGCGCTTGTCATTGGCGCGGGCACTGCTGCGTGATCCCGATCTGCTGATCCTCGATGAGGCCACCAGCGCCCTCGACAGCCAGAGCGAATGGCTGCTGCAGCAAGCACTGGCGAACCTGGAACGGCAGCCCACCTTGCTGGTGATTGCTCACCGCCTCAGCACCGTGCGCCAGGCCGACCAGATCGTGGTGCTCAAAAATGGCCAAATCGTGGAACGGGGGCGTCACGAGCAGCTGATTGAGCATCCTCAGGGGCTCTACCGCCAGCTCTGGAATCGCCAGAGCGAGCAGCAAGAGTTCGTTCTTAGCCCGGAGCAAACGCCGTTTTGTTAAAGGTGCCTCCCGTGGGCTCGGCTCCAATTCTGCTGGTGGGGAATTACCTCCCGGATCGCCAGGTGAGCATGCAGCGTTATGCGGAGCTGGTGATGCAGGCCCTTCGTCTGCAGGACGTTCCTGTCCGATTGGTACGGCCAGAACCCATGCTCTGCCGCTGGTTTCCAGCCCACGCGCGCGCCTTTCGCTGGGCGGGCTTTCTCGACAAGTTTCTGCTGTTCCCCCTGCGCCTCCTCTGGATCGTTCACCGGCCAGGCAGGTCCAGGCCTCGCCTGGTTCACATCCTTGACCAAGGCAACGCTGTCTACCTGCCCCTGATTCAGCAGCGTCCCCATCTGCTCACCCTGCATGATCTGATTTCCCTGCGCGCCGGCACCGGCCAGCCCAGCACCCATCCCTCGCCGCGCTTCAGCCCGTATCAGTGGATCAATGCTTGCTGCCTGCGCCGCTGCCGCCATTTGCTCTGTGTGTCCGAAGCATCCAGAGGCGATGCGCTGTCGCTCTGGCAGCTTCCTACCGAGCGAATGACGCTGCTGCCGAACCCGCTCGATCCCTTTTTTCTGGTGCCGGATCCCCAGCGGCATCAGGCCCTGCCGCTGCACTATTGGCTGCATGTGGGCAGCAGCGCCTGGTACAAGAATCGCTCGATGGTGTTGCGCATTCACGCCGAGTTGCTGGCTCGCTGCCTTCGCCTCCCGCTGTTGCTAATCGGTGCACCGCTCAACGCTCAAGAAACGGACCTGATCGCTCGCCTTGGCTCTGGCGAATGGATCACACCCCTAACCAACGTTGACGACAGCCTGGTGCGCTCCGCCTACGCCCACGCCGAGGGCCTGATCTTTCCCTCCTTGGAGGAGGGATTCGGTTGGCCTGTGCTCGAAGCCATGGCCCAAGGCTGTCCCGTCTACTGCAGCAATCGCCCTCCGCTCACCGAGCTGGCCGCTGACGTGGGAGTGCCCATCGATCCGCTGGATCCCCTTGGCGCTGCCCGCACGATCGAGGCTGACTGGCGCGATCAAGCGGCGCGCTGCCGGCGGCGGCAGCCGGCCATCAAACGGGCCGCCAGCTACAACCTCAAGGCTTACGGCGCTGAATTGAAAACGCTCTATGCCGCCATCACCGGGCTGCCACCGTTCGGGCTGCCACTGTGAAGGTGCTGCACGTGATCCCCTCGATCAGCCCCCTGCGCGGCGGGCCCAGCGTGGCCGCCTTGGAGATGACGGCCGCCCTGAGGCAGACGGGGGTGGATGCGCGCATTCTCAGCACCGATGACCACGGCCCCGGCAGCCTCTGCGATCTGCCGATCGGCCAGTGGTCTGCTGTCGAAGGGGTGCCGGTGCTGCTGTTCCGGCGCTGGGCTGCGCCTGTGGCGGCCGTGCGCGATTTCGCTTTCAGCCCCGGGCTCAGCCGCTGGTTGAGAGCCCACGGGCAACAGTTCGATCTGTTGCATATCCATGCCCTGTTCTCCTACCCCTCCAGCGGCGCCATGGCCTATGCCCGCAGCGCTGGCATTCCCTATGTGGTGAGCACCATTGGCCAGCTCTGCGTCTGGAGTCTGCAGCAGGGCAGTAGGCGTAAGCGACTCTATCTTCGCCTGCTCGAGCGCGCCAATCTGGAGGGGGCGGCGGCTCTGCACTTCACCACCAGCGCTGAGGAGGACGAGGCCCGGCAGCTGGGGCTCACCGCGCCGGGCCTGGTGCTGCCCCTGGGGGTGAAGGCACCGCCCGATCTTCCTTTCCCTGAAGCAGCGCCACCGGTGCGCTTTCTGTTTCTCTCCCGGCTCCATCCCAAGAAACGGCTGGAAGTACTTTTCGATGCCCTGGCCCTGGTGCAGGCCCGCGCGCCGGGCGCCGCCTGGCAGCTGGCCATCGCCGGCGACGGCGAGGCCGACTACGTGACGGCCCTACGCCAACGGGCGCAGGCTCTCAACCTGGGCGATCGATGCCGCTGGCTGGGCTTTCTGGAGGGACGGGCGAAATGGGAGGAGCTGGCGGTGGCCCACTGGTTCGTGCTGCCCTCGGCGTCGGAGAACTTCGGCATCGCCGCCATCGAGGCATTGGCCGTCGGCACGCCGCCGATCCTCTCGCCAGAAGTGGCCATCGCCGAGCAGATCGAGGCAGCCGGCGCTGGCTGGATGGTGCCAGGCCAGGTCGAACCCCTGGCCAAGTGCCTGATCACCGCCCTGGCGGGTCCAACAGCGGAGATGAGGTCAGCAGCGCGGCAACTGGCGAGCAAATCCTTCAGCTGGGACGTGATCGGAGCGAACCTGAAGGAGGCCTATGCCGATTGTCTGCAGGCCCGGTTGCCGGTGGCTTGATTGGTGATGACCGTGCAATCCCTTGAGCTGATCACCCCGCTGATCCTCACCTACAACGAGCAGGCCAACATCGGCCGGGTGCTGGAGCGGCTCAGCTGGGCCCGGCGGATCGTGGTGATCGACAGCGGCAGCACGGATGGCACGTTGGAGATCCTGAGCCAGCATCCACAGGTGGAGGTGTTCACGCGCAGTTTTGAGTCGCATGCGCGCCAGTGGAATTTCGGGTTGGACCAGATCAGCGAGGACTGGGTGTTGAGCCTGGATGCCGACTACCTGATCACCGATCGGTTACAGCAGGCCATTGCGCGGGCCACCGAGCAGGCCAATGACAGCGATTCTCCAGGCCTGGCTGGCTACCGGATCCCCTTTCGCTATTGCGTCTTCGGTAGGCCCCTCTCCGGCACGGTGCTCCCCCCCCGAATCGCCTTGTTTCGCCGAGAAGATGGCCGGTACGTGGATGATGGCCACACCCAGGATTTGGTGCTCCAGGGCCGCTGCGGAGAGCTGAGTGAGCCGATCCTCCATGACGATCGCAAACCCTTGGCTCGTTGGCTCTGGGCTCAGGAGCGGTATCTCAGGCTGGAAGTGGCCAAGCTGAACGCCACCCCCGCGGCGCAGCTTTCCCTTGCCGACCGCATCCGCCGTCTGCATGTGATCGCCCCGTTTGCCATTCTGTTGATCTGTCTGATCTGGAAGCGGGGCCTGCTGGATGGCTGGCGCGGCTGGTTCTATGCGTTTCAGCGGATGTATGTGGAGCTTCTGCTGAGTGTGATGTTGATGGAGGAGCGCTTGAAAACAATGAAAATCGCATAGTTACGATGTCAGCAGCATTAAATCAATTCTCCAAAAATGTCTTTATTGTTGCCCACCGAGAAGACGTCTCAGTATTGAGCAAAGTGCTGATCTCCGAAGGTTTTCTAGTGCAGATTGTGCGCGGTCCCTACTCGGAACAAGAGCAATCCTGTTCCGCCAGCTATCGATGTCTCGTTAATCATGCCAATGCCTGGCGCATGGTTGCAATGAGTGATGCACCCTCGATTATCGTTGAGGCAGATTTTGTTCCGGTATTGGGCTTTGGAGGGCTGACACTGCCCATTCCTGCAGATCGTATTCATACTAGCTTGGCATATCTTTATGCCTGTGGCCCTCAGTTTTGGGATATGCCGTCGTCTCCAAAATGTGCCCGAGGCCATGCCGGGGGAACGGTGGCGTATGTAATAGCTCCAGCAGTGGCAATGATGATGCTGAAATTTTTTGAAGAACAGTGCATTGTCAATCCCAGCGGTGTCTATGCTCCTTGGGATGCAGGGTTAGGCTATTGGCTTAAGGGCACCTCGAATAATGGCCAATCTACCTCAGCTCTGAGAGCATGAAAAAGCCGCCAGAGGGCGGCGGAAAATCAGAAGCCGACAAAAAACACTGACAAGTTACCCTGCAATCAGGGTTCGTCCGTCTGCGACTTAGGCCGCTGCCACCACTTGGGTCGTGCGCTGAAGATATCGAAGGAAGTTGAAGGTCAGATTTTTGAGGCCCCACCATGCCTCGTTCTTTGGAAGTCCAATCTTTCTCGTCAGCTTTCCACCCATTGACATGGTCATGCAACCAAAGACATGCTCAACACAGGCCCTAATTGCGGACTTGACACGATTCAGGTCCTTAGCTGCCTCATTGAGCGGGTGACTGCGAGATCCCTTTGCATGGATCAGGCTTTCAAAGCCTCCCAAGCTAAGCAGTTCTTCAAAGCACTGCCCTGAATAGGCTGAGTCCGCCCATACAAAGTCGTGCTCATTTTCTGGATCAAGGAGCCGTGGAAGCATCTGACTATCATGAATATTGGCTGGTGTAATTGCATACCTGCGAATGAATCCATGGTCAACATCGATACAGATGCTGTTCTTGTAGCCGTAGTAGCTGATACCATTCTTCTTGACCCATCGAGCGTCTAAGTCTTTCTGCTGCAACCGATCTGGGCTTTCATCCCAGCCTTCCGGCAGCCTCCCTGCTTTGATTTCCTTGTTCTCTTCGCGGGTATTGCGTTGCTTGGGAACCGGGACAAGAGTTGCATCGATGATCTGACCTCCACGAGCTTGAAGGCCTTGAGTGCGGAGATACGCCTCAAACATCTCAAACAGCTCCTCTATGACCCCTGCCTTGCGGAGACGCTCCCTAAAAAAAGCCACAGTAGTTGCATCCGGAATATTGTTCATCACGCCAAGGCCGACAAACTCCTCGAAGGAGCGTCTGTCATTGACTTGGAATTCAAGCTCTTCATCGCTGAGATTAAAGAGCTGCTGGAGAACGAGCATCTTGAACAGGATCAAGGGATCAATCCTCTTACGCCCAGCATTGCTCCTGCGCTCTTGCACATAGCCCTTATCGAGAAGTGGCCGGAATGATTCCCACGGGATCGATTCAGAAAGTCGCTGGAGAACCGGTTTCTTCTCCTTGAGCTTTGCGACTCTTTGCTGTTCATCCCAGAAGCCTCTCTGACCCACTGCAGAATTAGAATGTCATCAATCTAATCTAGCTCAGACCAGGGCATAGTGCATTGGCTTGTTGATTTTTCGAGGTGCCCTTAAGGCACGCGGTGTTGAAAGCTACCTCCCCTATCGGCAGTTTGGGGAACATGGTGGCATTGCTAATCCAGAACATTCGAAATCAGGGTTAGGCCGGTCTCACCAAGCTGATGCGCTAAAAGGTCCTTTGGCCTTCATGCCCTTCTACGCCCGTGGCAGCAAGGCCACATTCTTGCGAGTTCGGTTGCGAGCTAGGATTTGGGGGTGGGCTCGATTGCTGGCTGGCCGTTCGCTTTCTTGGCATGATTTAGTGCGTACTAAACCGTTAAGGATGTTCGGTTTCGCTGTTGGCCGGTTGTTGATAGCGCCACATATCCATCGAATGCGATGACACCCTCTCGCAATGAAGATTAATTTAATAGGCTGCGAGCAAAATTCATGGCCTTGTAAAATCGCTTATCTTGGCCACTTACAGCGCCTCATTGTTTTGGTGGACTTGTGAGCTACACAAAATTGATTTGCTTCAAAGGATGCGAGGTGGAGGAGATCAACACCGTCATGAATGACTGAATTTTGTGGCCAGGCGCACTGATGCCTCGCTACGCCGTTCTCCAACCCGGCGCCCGCCACCACTACGCCGTACCGGCCGTGCTGGCCGATGCCGCCTGCCTGGCTGCCTTCTACACCGACATCCACGCCGAGCACCGCCCGCTGCAGGCGCTGGCGCGATGGCTGCCCAGCCGTCTACGGCCTCGACCCCTTGAGCGCCTCCTGAGCCGGCGTCTACCCCAGGAGTTGCCCCGAAATCTGGTGCACGACCAGCCGCTCGCCATGCTCTGCCGCCGCGACAGCGCCGCTCCCTTGCTGCAGCGTGCCCTGCGCGAGCGCTTCGCGGGGGCAGAAGCCGTTTACACCAACTTCGTTCACAACGACCTTGACGCCCTCCGCCAAGCCAAGGCGTGGGGCCTGAAGGTGGTGCATGAGCAGTTCCTGGATCCAGCCGCCGGCCTGCTGCTGCTCGATGAGCAACGCCGCTATCCCGGCATCGAACGCCGCGGTCCCTGCAAAGATTCCGTGGCGAGGGATCTGTGCCGCAGCCTTGAAAAATGGAGCTTGTGTGATCGGGTGCTGGTGCCGTCGGCCGCCTGCTTGCAGAGCGCCGTGGCGCTGGGCTGTGATCGGGCCCGGCTGCGGATCGTTCCCTATGGGGTGCCGCAGCAGTGGTTGGCGCTGGAGCCTGATCCCCAACCTGGCCGGTTGCTGATGGTGGGGCAGGTCGGCCTGCGCAAGGGCAGCCACGTGCTGGCGGCGGCCTGCCGCCTGTTGCAGGCGAAAGGCCTGCGCTTCGAGTGCCGGGTGGTGGGTCCGCAGCTGGTGAACGTGAGCGATCCCCTTTTCTTGGGCCCCACCTATCTCGGAGCGGTGCCCCGCAACCAGGTGCAGCAGGAGTTTCGCCGAGCTGATCTGTTCGTGCTGCCCACCCTCGCCGAAGGCATGGCGCTCTCGGCCCTCGAAGCCATGGCCTCTGGCCTGCCGGTGATCACCACGCCCCAGTGCGGCTCCGTGATCCGCGACGGCATCGAGGGCTTTCTCGTGCCCATCCGCGACGCCGAAGCCCTGGCCGATCGCATCGAGCAGCTTTTGGCGGATAGAGCCTTACGGAATTCCATGGCGGCGGCGGCCCGCCAGCGGGCCCAGGAGTACAGCTGGGCCCGCTATGGCGAGCGGCTGCTGGCGGTGCTGGGGGCGATCGGCGCATGAGGGCCCTTCTGGCTTTGCACCGCATCGGCCCGTATCACAATGCCCGCTTCCAGGCCGCGCTCGCGCATCTCGATCTGGAGGTGCTCGAAACCCGGCCCCACTCGCAGGAATATCCCTAGAGCTTCGAGCCTGCCGGCACCTATCGCCGCCATGCGCTTCAGGGTGCCGACGGCCCAGAGCAGGATCCAGCTGCACGTTTGCTTGAGCGGCAACTCACCGCCCTGCTCGATGGCGTGCGCCCCGATGTGGTGCTCACCGTGGGCTGGGCCGATCGGGCCTACCGACAGCTGCTCTGGCAGGCGCGGCGCCGCCACATTCCTGCGGTTTTGATTGCCGACAGCCGCTGGCGAGATGCGCCGCGGCAGCATCTCAGGGAGTGGAGCAAGCGCCTGCTGCTGCGCCATTACAGCGCCGCGCTCGTGGCCGGCCAGGAAAGTCGCGCCTATCTCATAGAGCTCGGATTCCCCGCAGCAGCCATTGTTCAGCCGTGGGATGTGGTGGATAACGCCTTCTTCTCGGCTGCTGCAACCTGCGCCCGCAGCGAGGCGTCAGCACTGAAAAGGGTGCCGCACTTTCTCTGGGTGGGTCGCGCCATCCCCGAGAAGAACCTTGACGGGCTCCTGGCCGCCTATGCCACCTATCAGCGCCAGGGTGGCCGCTGGGGCCTGCGCCTGATCGGCGGTGGTGGCGAGGGCCCGCAGGCAAGAGCCCTGGGCGAGGCGATCGCCCGGCTGCCCCAGCCGGAGAAGGTTGGCGTGGAGCCCTTCCGCAACCAGGAGACGATCGCCTGCGCCTACGGCCAGGCCTCAGCCCTGGTGCTGGCCAGCCGCAAAGACACCTGGGGGCTGGTGGTGAATGAAGCGATGGCGGCAGGGCTGCAGGTGATCGTGAGCACGGCCTGCGGCTGCGCGGCCGATCTGATCACCCCCGGCGAAACGGGCTGGCTGTTTGATCCAGCCGACCCCGCCCAGCTCACCGTCGCCCTGCACCGCGCCGAAGCCCAGCCCCTCTCCGAACGCCTAGGGATGTTGGCTGAAGCTCGCAGGCGGCTAGAGGCGTTCAGCCTGGATTCTTTTGCTGGTGGGCTGGAACAAGCCGTTCACCAGGCCCATGGCTATCCCAGGTTTCCGCGCGGGGCTGCCTTTCTGGCGCTGGCTCTTGCCTGCCAGCTCGATGCTCTGTCAACTCAGGGGAGAAACGCTTCCAGGCTCTGACCCCAGCGCAACCCTTCAACAACAGCAAAGTGCTTGTCGTAGCTGAACAAGGCTGTGCCGTGCTCCAGGCAAGACGCGGCGATCCAGAGGTCATTGGTTGGAATGGGGGTGCCGCGCTTGCGAAGGCTTCGGTAGATCAACGCATAGGCGTCGGCGGTTGTGCTCGTTAGGGGCATGGCACTGACCCGTGGGGAAGCCAGAAATTGCGCCAGTTGATCGCGGTTGCGCTCTTCCCGTGATCCGCAGGCAAACCCCGCAAGCAATTCCCCCAGAACCACGGTGCTCAGCTGGAGTACATCTGCACTCTCAAACACTTTGGTGGCCACTGGTTCCGCTCGCAGGAACGCGGCATAGGTGTTGGTATCGAGAGCGATCGGCCGCATTACTTCCAGAGGGCTGGATCGATGGCCTCAAATGGGGCAACGGCGGCGGCAAATTCTGCTGCGTCTTCGTCATTCCAGGCACCGATCAGGGCATCTAGATCATGGTGAGAACCCGATTTTGGTGTTGCCGTGGATCCTTGCAACACCTGCAGCACCCTGCGGTTCAGGCTCACACCTTCAGCGCGTGCTTCCTGTTTCAGGCGCTCCAGCTGCGAATCATCCAGTCCTCTGACACTGATCGTTGCCATCACTTTGCCAGCACAGCGATGACTTAATGCTAGCGATGGATCCCCTTTTGCCCCGGCCCGTGCAAGACCTCGGCCACTACCGCCTGCCCAGCTGGTGGACTCCTGGAGCCCCGCGTTGGCGCCAGGCCCTCTGGCTGTTGGTCGGGCTACCGCTGCTGGCCTCAGAGCTGCCGGGCACGCCCTGGCGCCAATGGCTGCTGCGGCTGTTCGGGGCGCAGATCGGCGCCGGTGGTCGGCTCAAACCCAGGCTGCGCGTGAAATGTCCCTGGCGCCTGGTGGTGGGCGACCACTGCTGGCTGGGGGAAGCGGTGTGGATCGACAACCTGGCGTCAGTGACGCTCGGCGATCGGGTCTGCATCTCCCAGGGCGCCTATCTCTGCACCGGCAACCACGATGTTCGTTCGCCCGGTTTTGAGCTGAAGGTGGCGCCGATCCTGATCGACAACGACGCCTGGATCGCGGCCCAGGCGATGTTGGCCCCTGGCACCCAGGTGGGTGCTGGAGCTGTGGTGGCGTTGGCTGCGGTGGCCTCCGGGCTGATCGAGCCGGGCGTGATCGTGGCGGGTCATCCGGCGCTGGTGGTGGGGCGCCGCTGAGGCCTTGCCTATGCTCCAGCAGCGAATGGATCCCTTGCCCCTGCCTACCGAGCCCGTTTCGATCCTTCATCTCTCCCGCACCGACGGGATTGCTCCAGGGGGTGTCGATAGCTCCGTTGGCCAGCTGGTTGAGGCTCTGCAGCAGCGCGGGATTTCCGCGCAGTGGTACGCCAGTTGCGGCCAATTGCCCGTGCTGGGCGACCGTCGCCTGGCCGCTCAGTTGCGCGCTCTGCGGCCCGATCTGCTGCATGTGCACGGGCTCTGGCAATTCCCCACCCGCCTGGCGCGGCTGCTGCCCCCTCTGCCAGCAAAGTTGACGCCTCTCCATCTCGACCACTTTCACCACCAGGGGGCTTAATGGAGCAGTTCAATGCGTGGATACAGCGAGGCCGTCAAGGCTGATGTGAGAAGGCGGATGAGCCCACCGCACAGGCAGAGCGTGGCCAGGATTTCAGAAGAGCTGGGCATCCACGTGATCACCCTCTACAAATGGAGGAAGACCTGGCGGTTGCAGGGTGAAGTGGTGCCGGCATCGGCGAAAGATCCCGAGGGCTGGGGTGCCACCGACAAGTTCACGGTGGTGCTGGAGACCGCTGGTTTTAACTCGACTGAGCTCAGCGCCTACTGCCGGGAGCGTGGTCTTTTCCCAAAGCAGGTAGACCGCTGGCGCCAAGCAGCCCAGGATGCCAACAAGAAGCCAGTGCTCACCTTGAAAGAGCAGAAGGATCTGGACCACCGCCATCAGCAGGACCAGCGTGAAATCAAGCAGCTCAAACAGGAGCTGCGCCGTAAGGAGAAGGCCCTTGCAGAAGCAGCCGCCCTGCTATTGGCGGCAAAAAAGATCCAGGCCTTCTGGGGAGAGGACGGGGACGACTGACGACCCCGGACGATCGCCGGAAGGCCCTGCAGATCCTGGATGAGGGCATCGCTGACGGAGCCCGAGCCAGTGAGCTGGCCATGCTGCTGGGCGTGGGCTTGACCACACTGCAGCGCTGGCGCCGACAGTTCGCAGGTGATGGGGATGGGACCGATGGCAGGAAAGGCAGCCATCGCCATGTGGCTCACCGCCTCAGCGATGAGGAACGCCAACGGATCCTGCTCACCTGCAACCAGCCGGAATTCGCCGCGCTGCCGCCGGGACAGATCGTGCCGATCCTTGCTGACCGTTCTCTCTATATCGGCTCGGAGCGCAGTTTTTACCGGGTGCTCTACACCCATGGGCAAGCCCATCGCCGTGGCCGTGCCAGGCCTCCTCAGGAACCCAGACCAGTGCCGCGGCTCCGAGCCGATGGCCCCAAGCAGGTGTGGAGTTGGGATATCACCTACTTGCCCACCACTGTCCGTGGTGTGTGGCTGTACCTCTATTTGGTGATCGACGTGTGGAGCCGCAAAGTCGTGGCCTGGGATATCGCTGAACGAGAGGACGCCAAGATTGCTGCTGATCTGGTGAGTAGGGCCTGCCTGCGCGAGCGCATCTCTCGCCATCGGGGATTCGGGACCCAGCAGCGCCCTCCGTTGATTCTCCACGCCGACAACGGCAATGCCATGCGCGCGGCCACGCTCGAATCAAGGCTGGAGGAGCTCGGTGTACTCAGATCCTTCTCCAGGCCAAGGGTTTCCAACGACAACCCTTACTCAGAATCCCTGTTCCGCACCGTGAAATACCGGCCCGATTACCCGAGCCGTCCGTTCAGCAGCAAGGACGAGGCCTGCCTGTGGGTGGCGTCATTCGTGGTCTGGTACAACCACCAGCACCGCCACAGCGGCATCAAGTTCGTCACGCCCCACCAGCGCCATTGCGGCCAGGCCGTCGAAATCTGCCGACACAGAGCCCACGTCTATGAACAGGCGCGTCAACTGCATCCCCGCCGATGGAGCCACTCAACGCGCTGCTGGCGTCAACCCGAAGTGGTGTGGATCAACCCGCCACCGCCAGAATTGGACAACGAAAAAGCTACATTGGCCATGGCCGCTTGATCAGCGGCAGGAGCGTCATCTTTCCTGGCAGTCACCGCTGGAGCAGGAGCTGCCCGTGCTGATCGCTCCCCACGGCATGCTCGATGCCTGGGCCCTGGCCCGGCACCGCTGGAAGAAGGCGCCGGTCTGGCGTCTCTGGGAACAGCAGACCCTGGAGCGGGCCCGTTGCCTGCATGCGCTCAGCCACTCTGAGGCCCGCTCGATCCGGGCCCTCGGCTTTCGCGGACCGATCGCCATCCTGCCCAATGGCACCCCAAGCATTGATCGGTTCCAGCCGCGTCCACCGCCGCCCTGGAGCGAGCGCGTGCCTGCCGGCGAACGGGTGCTGCTGTTTCTGGGCCGACTACACACCAAGAAAGGCGTGGCCCCGTTGCTGGAGGCCTGGAATCGCCTTGGGCCGGAAGCGCGCCGCAAGGGTTGGTGGCTGGCGGTGGTAGGGCCGGAAGAGCCGCTGCACCGCCTCAGCCGGCATGGATCAGCGCATCTGGATCGCTGCCTCACCTTCGGGCCCCGTTTTGCTGCCGAGAAGGAGGGGTGTCTGGCGGCAGCTTCAGCCTTCGTGCTGCCGTCGCTGAGCGAGGGACTGCCGTTAGCGGCGCTTGAGGCGATGAGCTGGCAGTTGCCTGCTCTGCTCAGTCCGGCCTGCAATCTGACTGAGGCCTATGCCGCCGGAGCGGCGCTGAAGGTGGAGCCCACAACCGACGATCTCGAGCGAGGCCTGCGCCAACTGCTGAATCTCCCCGAGGCGGAGCTCGCCGCGATGGGCGCACGCGGGCGGGCGCTGGTGGAAGCCCAGTTCAGCTGGCCCCGGGTCGCGGCCATGGCCGCCCGGTTGTACGGCTGGTTGCTGGGGGAGGGGCCGTGCCCTGAGTTCGTGGAATCTGAACTGTCAAATTCCCGGCTGCCTTCGTGAAGCTGTTGCCTTCATGAAGCTGTTGCCTCGGTGAAGCGGTTGAACCCGGCTCAGAGTCCATGCTTCTGCTGATAGTTCCCACCCTGGATTCCTACCGGTTGCTGCCACGGCTGCTGGAATCGCTGCGCCGCCAGACGTTCAGCGGCTGGAGCGTCTTGTTCATCGATGGGCCAAGCGGGCCGGAGCATCGCGCCTTTCTCGATCAGCTCTGCCACCAGGATGCTCGCCTTTGCTGGCAGCCGCAGGATCCGGCCGAGCCTGGGATCTTCGGGGCCATGAACCAGGGATTCGCCGCCGCCGGCCCCCACGACTGGCTGCTGTTCTGGGGCTCCGACGACTGGGCACCAGCACCGGATGTGTTCGAGCGAGCCATGGCAGCACTAGAAGATCTGACTGCACAGGCTGCACCGCCTGATCTGCTCGTTTGCAGGGGCAGTTATGTGAAGGGCTCTCGCCCAGGCCGTTCCACCGCTTTTCGCTGGCGCGCAACCTACCGGCGTTCGCTGTTTCTGGGGTCGACGCCCCCCCACCAGGCCACCCTGATCGGGCCAGGCGCCCGTTCCCGCCTGTCCCGTTACGCCCCAGGCTTTCGCCTCTCCGCAGACCTCGACTACTTCTTGCAGCTCTGCCTCGATCCGCAACTGCGGGTGCAGACGCTTGATCTTGAACTCGTCCACATGGCGCAGGGAGGCGTCAGCGGCGTGCAGCACCGCCGGCGCCTCCATGAGGTGCGTTGCGCCTACCGGCGTGCCTTTGGTTGGTGCTGGCCCTTCCCCTATCTGCTCCGTTACGCCCAGAGGTTTCTCAGTGCGCTGGCGTAAACCACCTGCCCTGGTGACGCTGGCTGCAGTGGCGGCTGGCGGGTGGCTGGCCTGGCCCTGGCTGGCGCCAGCACTCTGGCCCGCAGCTGGCGGCGCAGCGATCGTGGTGCTCTCTGAGGATCCGCGCCGCACCACAGCAGCCCTTGATCTCTGGCAGCAGGATCCCACGCAGCAGCTGGTGATCCAGGGCTTCTCCTACCTGCAGGGAATCGCCCGCAGGCAGATTGCCGCCCGCCAACCGGGGCCGGCGGCGTTGGCGCGGGTCACCACCCTCACCTGCGGCGTCGACACGGTGGGCCAGCTCACCTGCCTGGCCGACTGGATCCGCAGCCAAAGCGGCAGCGTGCCCCTGGGCCAGGTCACCGTGGTGACGGATGAGCCCCATCTGCCCAGGGCCCGGACTATCGCCGAAATCGTTCTCGGCGCCAAGGGAATCCGCGTGGAAGGTCTGGGCGTGCCGATCGACGCACCCGCCGAAAACCCGCTGCGGCGCCTGCGGGATCAGCTCCGCTCCCAGTTCTGGCGCGCCACCGGCTGGGATGGCCGCCCGGCCTTCCTGCAACGGCAGCCATGACCTCATGGCGTGGAGCCGATCGCCTGGCCTTTGGAGTGAACGATCTGGTCCAGGGGTGGACTAATTTGATTTCATTGGCCGTGCGAATCCATGCGACTAGAGGATTCACCAGCTGAAGAGACGCGCATGGTGAATGTGCATGAAGCGAAGACCCACTTCTCTCGCCTGATCGATGCGGCCCATGCCGGAGAGACGATTGTGATCGCCAAGGGTGGGCGGCCCTGGGCCCGGCTTGTTCCTCTGGAAGAGCCTCAGCCCAGGCGGCAGCCCGGTGTGTTGAAGGGCCGCCTACACCTACCCGGGCTGGAGGTGTTGCTGGCTCCGCTCCCTGAGGAAGAGCTGCACACCTTCGAGAGCTCCTTGCTTCCCTGATGCAGCTATTGCTCGATACGCACGCTCTGCTCTGGTGGTTGGCCGAGCCGGAACTACTTTCCGCACCGGTGCTGGCTGCTCTCGTCGATCCATCTCAGCAGGTCTTCGTCAGTGCGGCGTCGGCCTGGGAGATCGCCACCAAGCACCGCCTGGGTCGGTTGCCTTCCGCCGACATCGTGCTGCAGGAGGGATGGACGCTGCTGGAAGCTCAGGGCTTCGTGGCTCTGCCGGTGACCTGGCGCCATGGCCTGAGGGCCGGCAGCTACGCCCTGGCTCACCGTGATCCCTTCGATCGCCTGCTTGCCGCTCAGGCAGAACTCGATGGTCTCACCCTGGTCACGGACGATCCTGCCCTGGCCAGCTTCCCCTGCCGCAGGTTGTGGTGAGCGGTGCGCCAACCCTGGTGATCTTCGGTGCCAACAGCCTCTGCGCTGAGGCGCTGATCGAGCAGCTGGAGGCGAGCGCTTCCTGGGTTGGGCTTGGGCGCCACCGCCCGCCAGGTATGGCCGGGCTGTGGTGGCAGCACTGCGATCTCAGCGATCTCTCGGGGCAAGGGCTTGAGACCGCCGCCGCTGCCCTGCCCCCGGGGCCCCAGATCTGGATCAGCTTCGCCCCCATCTGGCTGCTGGCGCCCTTCCTGGCTGCGATGGCCCGCCACAAGCCTGCAGCACTCTCAGAGCTGAGGGGAGTGGTGGCTTGCTCGTCGTCGAGCGTGATCACCAAGCGCTTCGCTGCCAACCGCTTCGATCGAGAGCTGTCGGCGCGCCTGGCTAACTCCCAGACCCTGCTGCTTCAGACATCCGAGCAGCTGGGCGTTCCCGCCCGGATCCTGGCTCCCACCCTGATTCACGGCCGCAGCGCCCATCACGCCGACCGCAATGTGGAAGCGCTGCGAAACGTGTTGCGTCGGCTGCCGCTGCTTCCCCTTCCAGCCCAGACGGGCCTGCGCCAGCCGATTGCCGCCGCCGATCTGGTTGCGGTGGCTCTTCAACAGGGGCGTGAGATGGCCAGCACCGCGAAGGAATCGCCCCTGAGTGAATCAGCACTGCTGCCGCTGGGTGGAGACGAAACCCTCAGCTATCGCGCCCTGCTGGAGCGGATCCAGCAGGGCGATCCGCGCGCGGCCCGCTGCCGGCTGCTCAGCCTGCCCACCCATCTGTTTCAGTGGCTGGCGTCACCGCTGCTGCTGGTGTCGCCGAAAACTTTCGAGGCGGTGATGCGGTTGAGCGCGGATCTGGCGGGGTTTGTCTGCGTTGCAGATCTGATTGGGCGTCCGCCCCAGCCGTTCCAGGTGCAGCCGCCGCCATGAGCACTCCCCTCGTCTCGGCCTGGATCAGCGTGCCGCTGGCGGCACTGAGCTGCTGGCTGCTGCTGCTGCTGCTGCTGCCCCTGCTGCGCCGTGGCCTGCTCGATCGACCCAATGCCCGTAGCGCCCACCGCCTGCCCACGCCCCGCGGCGGTGGGGTGGGCTTCGTATTGGTGAGCTGCCTCTGGGCCTTGCCGTTGGTTCCGCTGCTCTGCGCGCCATTGGCGCTGGTGGGGCTCTTTGATGATCGGCTGAATCTGCCGGCGGCTCTGCGCTACGGAGCTCAGCTGGCCACTGCCTTTGTCCTGCTGTTGGTCGTCGGGCCGACATCGATCACGGCAGCGTTCGTTGGCGGTTGGCTCGGTTGGTTGCTGCTGGCCGTTGCCTTAGTCGCGATCACGGCAGTGATCAACTTCTTCAATTTCATGGATGGCCTCGATGGCCTTGTGGCCGGTTGCTCGGCCGTGGTGCTCGCCGTAGCCGCGATCAGCTCCGGAGCGTCCTGGATTTGGCCGCTGGTGGGGGCCCTGCTGGGCTTCCTGATCTGGAACTGGAGCCCGGCGCGGGTGTTCATGGGCGATGTGGGCAGCACCTTCCTCGGGGCGGTGTTCGCCGGGGTTCTGCTGCAGGCTCCCAGCCTTGCCGATGGCCTGGCGCTTCTGCTGGTGGCCGTGCCGTTGCTGGCCGATGCACTGATCTGCGTGCTGCGGCGGCTCGCCGCTGGGCAGCCAGTATTCCGGGCCCACAGGCTGCACCTCTACCAGCGCCTGCAGCAGGCCGGCTGGTCACACCGTCGGGTGTGCTTGGCCTACGTGGTGGCCAGCACGTCGATCGGGGCAGCGGTGCTGGCGGGTGGCTTGGTGGCTGGGTCGGCTGTTGCGGCTGTGTTGCTGGCCTGGGCTGTGGCGCTCGAGCGCACAGTGGCGGTGCCGTTTCCCACGGCCGTTCAGCAGGCCGAGGGGCGGGGAGGCTGAATCCATTCGGGCCATCCTTACCACCCCGAGCCCAACAAGCAACAAGTCCAGACCAGCTGTGATCAGCAGCCAGCCACAGGAACGAGACGCGCGTGACAAGCCGGCCATCGGGTTCCAGTCCCAGCACCGATAGCATTGATATCAGCGAAGTGCTTGAAGAAGATGGCAGACCTTTTGGTGCGTGGCGTCGATGAGGCCATCGTCCAGGCTCTCAAGAAGCGCGCTGGGGCCCATGGGCTCAGCGCAGAAGCCGAACATCGGGTGATCCTGGCCGCTGCTCTGCTGGCACCCCCACGGCGGACCCTGGCCGAGCTGCTGGCCACTATGCCGGATGTGGGCAGCGATGCCGACTTCCAGCGGGCTTGCGAGCACGGTGATGAGGCAGCCGATGTTTTTGTTTGACACGAACGTGATCAGCGAAGCGCGCAAGGCCAGCCGCGCTGATCCTGGATTGATTGCCTTCTGGGCAGAGGTTGCCCGCAACGATACCCCGCTGTTTCTTTCGGCGATCACCATTGGCGAACTTCGCCGTGGTGTCTACCTGATTCGCCACCGCGGTGATCAGCAACAGGCCGGGTTGCTGGAGAACTGGATTGAGCAGGTGCTGAAGGATTACGGCGATCGGGTGCTTCCGCTGGATGGAGATGCCGCTCAGCTCTGGGGGCGACTGCGGGTGCCCGATCCCCACCACGCCATCGACAAGCAAATCGCTGCCATTGCCCTGCTGCATGACCTCACGGTGGTCACGCGAAACACAGCTGACTTCGCCGGAACCGGGGTTCGTCTGCTGAATCCCTTCAGTTAGCTGCCGCGCTTTCACACCATCCCCATCCCGCTTCTCAGTGCCTGCTCGAGGGTGGCCATCTCCGCTCTGGTGAGGATGGCGAGGGGGCCTTCAACGATTCGCGTGCGATCGAGGGCGCGGGGCTTCGGCACCGCGGCGCTGCTGGGTTGTCAGGGACACAACAAGCACTGTGGCGACCCCCGCCTCCGACAGCGGATCCACCTGGATCACCACCATCGGACCGACTTTCCCTACGTCTGCGCCCTGATTCGGGTGGAGGCGCGACACCCAGATTTCGCCGCGGCGAATCATCGCACCAGAGATCGTTCTGTGTATCGGCACCGCCACTGACGGGATCTGTCTCCGCCTGCTCCAGGGCTCCGTTCTCGGCCGGCGGGAGGTCGGCCGCGGCGGCGAGGTATGCAGTCCCACCACGTTGTTCAGCTGACAAAGGGGGGTGACGACACACCTAGCCCTGCCTCGTTGCAGCCACGAGCCCAGCAAAAACTGACGGCGTGACAACAAGGGCTGACGGGACATCACACCCAGAGAAAAAGCCAGCAGCAGACTTGCAGATCGCGCATCTACAAGCCGCCCTGCTGCGGTGTCAATAAGTCCAAAAGACCATAACAAGAATCTAGAGAATAGCTTTCACTGGCCAAATAATCCAAGAGCGCCATCGATCTGGCCCCATTGTCAAATCAACGAAAACGCACCTAAACCGTCCAGCCATACAAAAGCCCAGATGCTTTGATCATTTCAGTATCCCCTTACTGAGGCTGATGATGGCTGGGTGAATAGCGGCGCCGAAGACGACCAATCACACCAAGGAGAAACAAGGCACCAGCCGCTGGAGCGGGTGTAGGGACAACCTGCTGAAGAGAAGCAATCGATAAATTATCAAAGGCAAAGACATCTCCGGTTCCGATCGTAGTATTGAACACAACGCGGTCAAACACTTCAGCAGGATTAGACGTGGCAATGCCATAGAAAAGGATAGAACCATCCGTGCTTCCGGATGACCCTGTTGGACTTGGAACAAGGCGAGTGCCCAAACTGGTCGCTCCATTAAACAACTCCAATGTCAAGCTGCCGCCAAAATCTCCGATGTCAACACCATAGAACCCGATCACAGCAATCGCCCTACTTACACTAATCTGGAACTGATTCGTGCCACCCGCTGGCACTTCCAAAAACTGATTATTGCTAATCGAATAACGCCCAAAGCCATTGGTTGTTGTGCCAGGAGTGTTCCGGATCGCCCCCACAATGAGGGCCGGGTTAGGGCCAGCTCCACCAAGTGTGGCGATAATGTTAGGCCCAGCAGCATCTGGGAAAGACAGCACGATAGGGCTATTGGTAGAAAAACTTGTATTTGGCACGAATGTTGTCTGATTGTCAAAAGTTTGAACAAAATTACCCTGCAGAATGCTCTGAAAGTTATTGCTGGCGTTGAGTGAATTGGGGAAAGCAGACAAACGTGTACTGCCACCGCAAGTTGTGCAGACATCAACTCCCGAAAAAACAGTAAAGGCTTGAACCGGCTTCGGCGTAGCTGCAACCAGGAGTATTGCCGGACACAAGGAAAAGCCGAAAACAGCGTGGAAGGAACCCTCCCTTTTAGCAAGCCGAAGAATCCAAGAGCTTGCAAACATCATCATTTGACTGGCTGAGCTGGTAAAAGATTGAGCTACCCAATGGCTGATCAATGACGGATCAACCTTCAATCTATGCACGAAATTAGCCAAACCTGATCTTCTCCAAAACAATACAATCAATCCACCACGTTCGACGAAATGAATTTGGCCAGAATGAACGGAATACAACTGTAAACCTCAACAGGGCCTTCCTCAACATTGACATCCGCCGGCCTCTGGTAGACCAGCCGCAGAACCAGGCCAGCGCCGGGTGGGCATGGCGATGGCGCGCGGATTATTCCCGCAACGTCCTCTTGGAACTGCCTTCGATAGAGTTCGCGAGCAAACCCACGGCAGAGTAAAATTCTGCCGTAATGGACAGATACAAAAGCGACTCCACAGAGTCGAACCAGGCACAGAATTCAACTAAGTTTAAGCGAAATGATTAAGGTTTTGAAGCGTCTTCCAATTGCCGCCATACTTGGTTTCAGCTCAGTCTTGGCTGCTCCCGTGCCCGCATTGGCTCTTACCTTTGTGGGTGCTTCTAGTTTCTGGAGCGCTCCTGTTGGCCCAGCCGCAGCAGGTGTTACTTATGAGAATCAAACTGGACCACCGGCAGGCGGCGGCTTTTTGGCACCCGCACCCATTCCCCAAGCTGCACCCAACAACCAAAACCCTTCCGGCATTCGCTGGGGCATTCCTGCTGCCACCAACAGGAGCGGCCTTCGTGCCTACGGCTCAACATTTAACGTTTTAATCCCGACGAACGGAAATACGCTCACAGCAAATAATGTATTTGTTCTGAATCATCTTAACTTTCCTATCTTTACTGCCATTGCACAAGTAACTTGGAACATTAGGTATGATTTCCTTGACGATAATCTAATTCCATTTTTTGTTACTGCCGCTGTACCGATAAGCATTGATGAAACCTCAAATACCCCCCCTTGTGCTTTTACAGCTCCACCCCCCAATAGTCCTTGCCCTGATAGAATTGAGATTACGCAACCAAACAATATATTTAGCATTCCCAATACAACTGAGTTTATAGATACTGATATCGAATTTTTCGTTTCTGGAAACACCTTTGCTATTACCAATGAAAATCAGCAAAACTTTTTACGTATTGACGGGACATTTAGACGCATCCCGGCACCTGGATCTCTAGGAGCTTTAGGGCTATTTTCGTTTTTCACTGTAAATTACAAACGCATCAAGGCCAGATATCTTGATGGAACTAGGCCACAAGCTTGATTCTTGCGCCTTTGGTCCAATTCTTTCCGAATCTTTGTATCACGCAATCATAATATGTTGAATAGTTTAATAAATACTTCCATTTTGACAGTAAGATTGGCGAGGATCTAAAATAGTTTAATTCCGGCAAACAATATAGCCTCAATAATTACTCTGTATCTTTTTAAAACTTCTTCCATCGTTTAGCCTTGTCTTTCCACTTGGCGTCTCGCAATCCCATTCAAGCGAGTTACCGCGCTCATTAATCAATATTTTCAACGTCAAGCCAATACGCGGCGCTTATAGAATAGCTTGGAAAGAGTGGATATTTGATTGTGTAAGACATATCGATGCGGCAAACGCTAGCCTATGCAAGCAAATAATTCGAAGAGGAAAACAGGAACAGCGGTATGCTTGTACTAAAGCCTTTTTCTAATGCGTCAACCAAAATCCTCAAACAAAAGACCTTTCCTTTTAACATTGCTCTGTCTGGACAGATTGTGCATCAATTTAAGATCCACCTAAAGCCATGGCTCCTCCTAGCAATCACGCCAAGCTCAATCGATTGGCCAGTCATGGCCTTGGTTATGTAATGGCCACCTCTATGGCTGTGTTGGCCTGTCAAGGAGCTGCCCATGCACTGCAGTATGTGTTTGAGGGAGCAGTTAATCCGCCGGATGGTTTAGAGCTGGATTTTCGATCACCCCCTTTTTTCTTTTTTAGATTTACCGGATCAGGCACAGTCACAGGCAGTTTTAATTATGTTGGTGGCAATGTTATCGATAGCATCAATCTCACCTTCACTAGCAATACTGCCAATACACAAACTTTTCAGTTCACTGGTAACAACGGCTACTATAATTCTTCCACTGATACTCTGTACTTTGGTGTGACATCAGGCGGCTGCCCCGCTGGGAGCACCACCTGTTTATCACTCAACCTTGCAGGCACAGGCTTAAACAATACACCAAGCGAGATTGTGAATTTTGTTGGTGGAACTGATGCTCTCGGAGACTATTTCAATGCTGGAAATTCTAACTTTTTAACCGCCACGGAACGTCGTGATCTCACTCTTCGCAGTGGCTTTTTGCGCCAAATCCCTGCTCCCTTATCGGTCTTGACACTGTTGCCCCTCGCAGGCCTGAAACGCTACCGCCGACGCCTCGCCCGTTTAAAAGCCACACATGATTCGCCGCCAAAAATATAGATAGAAATAGCTTGAATACTACTCAAGCATGCCAACATTGTCTTGTTTTAATAGAATATACTTCCAGAATATTCTATTGTCTGAAGAATAGAGCGACAAGAGTTAGGTGTTTTTTAGTCAAGCCAAGACCCAATTCCTTTTTTCCAACGCCTCAGGTTTGCACGGTTAGGGACGAGCGCAGCTAGTCCTTTCGGAGCCCGACTTCGGTCAACGCCGTTAGTGGAATAATAATCGTAAGCAGGACCGGGATCAAGAGCTTGGGCACCATTGCTGTAGCTCTCGTAGCCATACCTCGAGTAGCCATAGATGTTGGTTCGATCACCTGTGGCAATTCGCGAATTGGTTACCACGCCCAGAAGCGGTGCACCTGCAGCACGAATGCGCTCAACAGCCTGAGCTGGCAGCTGGCGATCCACCTTGTTGAGGCCCACCACCAGCAAAATGCCATCGAGGTTTTCGGCCAGCAGGGAGGCATCAGCCAAGCCCAGGGTGGGCGGGGTGTCGTAAAGGATCAGGTCAAAGGTGCTGGTGTCGGCAATTTCTTTAACCAGATGGCCCATCCGTTCAGAACTCAACAGCCGCGGCGGGTCGGGCACACGCCGGCCGGCGGTGATCACCTGCCAGTTGGGATGGTCCGGCACGGTCTGCAGCATTGAGCGCCAGTCAGTTTGTTGCTCAGTGAGCAGGTTGGACAGGCCGCTCAAGTTGTTGAGTCCAAGCCTGTGGTGCACCTGGGGTTGGCGGAGGTCAGCGTCCACAAGCAGCACTGTTTTGCCCAGTTCGCTCAGGGTTTTGGCCAGTAGCACAATCAGCAAACTCTTGCCCTCTGACGGCACCGAACTGCTCACGGCCACCGATTTCACCGTTCGGTCGCTGTTCATGAAGCGCAGGCTGGTGTAAAGGTTGCGGAAGGCTTCTTGATAGGTGAAACGCTGGTAGCCGGCCATGCCGGTCTGTTGGGCGTCAAGGTCTTTGAGTAAGAAGCGCTTGTCACGCCGCACCCCTTCGAAGAAGGAGATGTAAGGAACATGGCCTAGCAGTGGCACCTTGAGCTCGTCACGAACTTCACCGGCCGAATGGAACACATGATCCAGGCGATCACGCACCAAGGCCGCACCACCACCGGCCACCACGCCCAGCAACAAGCCCTGCAGCAGGCCTTGCCCCAACAGGGGTGCCACCGGGTTGGGGTTCACCGCCGTTGGGCTGATCACCTTCCAGGGCACGTTGTTCTGGGCAATCTCCAGCTGGAACTGATCACGGGTGCTCTGATAGCTGGCCAGATTGTTCTGGGCAATCACCAATTTGTTCTGCAAAGCTTCGTATTGGCGCAGCAGCGGCGGTTGGCTGCGGAAACGGGCGTCGGTGCCGCCGATCTGGGAGTTCAAGGCCGCAATCGAGCCATTGAGCTGCTGCAGGGTGGCATCCACCGCTTCAAGTTCCTTGCGCTGGAGCGCAGGCTGGAGCTGGTCGCGGGCACTGAGCAGGTTGCGCAGGAATGGAGAGTTGGCGGTATAGATCGAGCGAGCTGCGGCGATCTCCGCATCCAGGCGATTGAGTTCGCTGAGCATGGGCTGGTTGGGCACATCCAGAGTCACGCTTGTGCCCGATCCGGAGTTGTCGCCACCGCCGCCATCGCCCGCGGTGCTGGAGAAACTGCGGGCTGTCAGCCGCCCGGCCGCCACATCGGCACGCACCTGCTGCAGCCGGCGGCGCTCGGCCAGCTGGTTCTCCAACGACTGGCGCAGCGTTTCGGCCTGGCCGCGCACCGAGGCCGCTTCCGCCTCCGGGGCCAACACATTGTTGTCGGTTCGGAAACGCTCCAGCTCGCCTTGGAGCTCAGCGCTGCGGGCTTGCAGGTCTGGAGCTTGCTTATCGAGGAATTTCACACCTTCGGTGAGCTTCTCTCGGCGCTGCTGCAGGGCCCAATTCAAGTAGGCCTGCTCGGTGAGTTCCAGGGTTTCGCGCACCAGCTCAGGGCTACCTCCCCGGGCCTGTACCGAAAGCACCCCTGAAGTCAGGATCGGGCTGCCCTGGTTGGCATCGGCTGACACCAGGCTCACGTCGACCTGGGGAATGGGCTGATCGGGAAAACGGCTCACCAGTTCGCTGAGCACAGGCTCCAGCACCGCCGGGCTCTCCAGCACTCGGATCAAGGTGGGCACATCGTTGCGGCTCACGTTGCGGGCTACCGAGCCAATAGCACCGGTACCGGCTCCGGCCTCCCCGCTGGCCCCACCGCTTTCATTGATCGGATCAGAGATCAGCAGGCTGAAACCCCCCAGAAACACGGGAGTGTTGATGCGCAGATAGATCGCGCGCAGACCGGCGACCAGCGTGACGGCCACGGCGGTGAACAGGAAAATCCGGCGGCGGCGGCGCAGCATCCGAACCAGCCCATTGAGGCCGATGCCACCCTCGTCGCTGGGCGAGGCTGCCGGGACCAGCGCATAGGCGGCTGGCGCTGGGGTGTTCGGGGTGCTGGTAGCCATATCTGCCGAACTTTGAACCGATCTTATGGGAGATCAGGCCGTACGCCATGGCGGCTGTGGTGCTTTTGGGTGCACGGGAAGCTGATCAGCAGGCGTCGTAGCCTTGCAGAGCCAAGGCTTTTTGCATGACGATTTCATGTCGATAGAGCTCCAGGATGACTTCAGCCGTCGTAAAGCCCGCAACCTCGCCCGTCTCTGCTCCTACACCTTCTTTCTGGTGTTTCTGGCCAGCGTGATCACCACGTTGCTGCCTCCCCGCTTTGGTGATCCCCAACGCCTGCTGGGAGTGATCGCTGAAGTGCTGGAGCGCTCCACCCTGCCGGCGGTGGCGTTGTTGTTTCTGTTTTTTGGCTTCAGCGGCGACGCCCTGCCGGCCCTCTGGGAATTCTGGCTGGCCCGTTGGTTGCGGCTGCTGCTGCGTGCTGCTGCACTTTTTTACCTGCTCTCAGCGATGGCGGTGGTTGGGGTGGGCCAGCAGCTCTCCAGCAGCACATTGAACTCACTGGATGCTCAACTGCGCACCACCCAGGACACCCTGAGCGAGTTCCGCCAGCAACTGGAAGCTGAGACCAGCGTGGAGCGGCTGCGGCAGGTGGTGGCAAGCCAGCCCCAGATCCTGCAGGCCCTGCAACAGGAGGGAACCCCCCTGGAACAGAACAGCACGCTGCCGGAGCTGCGCCAGCAGGTGGAACGGCTGCTCACCCGGGCGGAGGCCAACCTGCTCAGCCAGGCCCAGCTGGCCCGCTCCAATTCCTTCGGTCAGCTGGCCCGCCAAATGGTTCGGCTGAGCCTGACGGCACTGTTTTATGCCCTCTACTACCTCGGGGCCTCGTTCATCTGGCCGCGGTCGTTGCAGGCCACCGTGGAGCGGGTGCTGGAGACCCGCCGACTCAGGCAGGCTTTGGAAGACGACGAGCAAGCAGAGGAGACATCAGCAGAGGAATCAGTCACCGATCTAGGCGAGGAGCCTGCGTGATCCGGGCCTCGGCGGAAGGCTGGGCGCGGCTCACCCTGCTCTGCTCCCTGGCAGCAGCCCAGCTCACCTTGCTGGTCCGCTCGGGCTTGGCCGATTTCGCGATCATGGCCAGCCTGTCCTGGTTGGCAGGAGCCTTGCTGCTGCTGGAGCGTGAAGAGCAGGGTTCCAACCCTCCCCTGCAGCAGTTGTCGGGCTACAGGGTGGTGCCTGCCCTGCTGCTGCTGCTCTGGAGCCTGCTGGTCCTCAGCCGCGTGGCTCGCCTCTACGACCCCTTGCTGCATCTGCTGCCCCTGGCATCCCTGCTGGGGCTGGGCCTGCTCAGCGGCCTGGCCTGGCGCTCCAGTGGCCTGGCCACCCTGGGCCTGATTGGCGCTTTGCTGCCGGGCCAGGTGTTGATCAATCGCTTCCTACCCACCGATGCTCTGGCCTCGCTCACCGCCTGGATCTCCTCGCTGCTGCTGTGGGTGCTGGGTCGTCCAGCCTTCTCCGAGGGCAGAAACATCCTGTTAAATGACAAAGTTCTGGTGGTCGATGCGAGCTGCACGGGCGTGAACTCCATGGCGCTCTGCCTGGCGGCGGCATTGGTGCTGGTGATTCTTTTGCCCCCTCCCGCCGGTCCGCCCTTCCCCTCACGATGGCCTTCTGTAGCAGCCGGGCTCGTTCTCGGACTGCTTGCTGTTGTCATGGCGTTCTTCGTGAATCTGCTGCGGATCGTGCTGCTGGCCTACACCGATTTCAGTCCTGGCCTCGAAGGGCTGGCCCAGTGGCGCAGCTTCAGCTTCTGGCATGAGGGGCTGGGCTCGAATCTTTTTTCACTGATGGCGATGGCCCTGACCTGCCTGCTCTGGGTGCTGGTGTTGGAGCTGAATCTGCATCACACCCGCTTGATGCGGAGCACAAAGCCATGAATGGACCAGCGTGGGGGCTTTTCGCTCTGGCCGGCTGGGCAACGGTGCTCTCACTGGAAACCTTGTTCCGCCAGCCAGGGGCAGGGCCGTGGCCAGCCTTGCCGGACCAGATCGAGCGCCAGGGCCGGGTCTACCGGCGGGCTCCGGCGGCTGACGATCCTGGTGATCCCCCGCCGGCACTCACCCTGGTGGCAGCAGCCAACTACCAGCCCAAGGGCGCTGGCGGGGGGCCACCGATTCGGCTGCGGCTGCTCACCCTGGCCAGCAGTGGCACCGGCGTCGAAATGCCTGTCGAGGCGATCGGTCAGGACCTGATCGGACCGGGTAGCAAGGGGCGTTGCGTGGTGCTGGATGCGAACGGAACGATCCAGAGCGAGCAGCCCACTGATGCGGCCTGGCAGGCGTGGAAGGCACCCCAGCGGCCCAGCCCCCAGGACATTGGGGCCTGGCTGGTCGGCCTGCGGCCTTACCGCGCCAACACTTGCCTGTGGGAAAGTCTGCCCCGATGATCCGGCCTGATCGGCTTGTTCTGCGGCTGCTGGAGGCGCTGCCCTTCCCCGAGGTGCTGAGCCGGCGCCTGCTGCTGATCGCGCTCGATTCGGCCCTGTTCGTGTTCAGCTTCTGGCTGCCCTTTGCCCTGCGGCTGAATGCACCCTTCTCGCCGATGTTGCGCAGCAATCTGTTCCTGTTGCCCCTGGCGGTGGCCATCGGCATCGCCGTGCTGGGGATCAGCGGCTGGTATCGGGGCCTGACCCGTTACACCGGCAGTCATGCGCTCTACGCCCTGCTGCCACGCACCGCCTCGATCGTGTTGCTGGTGCTGCTGGTGAGCACCCTCAGCGGCCATGACGATCCGCCTTTCCGTGCCTTCTGGCTCCTGTTCTGGCTGTTCGTTTCAGCTGCCTTGATGGCCAGCCGGATTGTTTTACGTGATCTGCTGCGTTACTGGCTGCGCGTTCGCGGCGACGGCCCAGCGGCTGTGGCGTTGGCTTCTCGCCCAGCGAGCCCCAAAATTCCCACCCTGGTGTTCGGCGCTGGCCAGGCCGCCTCATTGCTGCTCTCTGAGTTGCGCCACCACCCACGCTTCGAGCTCGTTGCGGCGGTGGATGATGACCCCACGCTCAGCGGGCGCCAGCTGCAGCAGCTGCCGATCCATTCCAGCCGTGATCTGGCGGCGCTGATCGATCGTCATGGCATCCGCCAGGTGCTGCTGGCCATCCCCTCAGCCCCCCTGGTCCGGCGACGCGAATTGGCGCTGCAGCTCCGTGGGATGGGCTTGACCGTGCTCTTGATGCCCTCCCTGTCCCGGATCGCCACGGGCGAACAGGCCGTGACCGATCTCCGCCCCGTGGCGATCGAGGAGCTGCTCGGCCGCGACCCCAGCCCGCCTGACCCTGATCTGCTGCGGCTTCCGGTCTGCGGGCGCTCGGTTTTGGTCACCGGTGCCGGCGGCTCGATCGGTTCGGAACTCTGCCGCCAGATCCTGCGCCAGCAGCCCGCCCGGCTGGTGTTGCTGGAACAGAGCGAAGCCGGCCTCTACGCCATCGAGCAGGAGTTACTCGGATCGCTGGCGACGGAACCGGGCCTGCACAGCCATCCGTTGCTGATTCCTCTGCTGGGCGATGTGCGGGATCAATCGCGCCTCCAACAACTCCTGCTGGAGCACAACGTTGATGCGCTGTTCCACGCAGCGGCCTACAAACACGTGCCTCTGGTGGAGGGCAACATCTGTGCGGGGCTGTGCAACAACCTCCTGGGCACCCGCTCGGTCCTGGAGGCCGCCATGGCCTGCGATCTCGAACGCTTCATCCTGATTTCCACCGACAAAGCCGTGCGCCCCACCAATGTGATGGGGGCCAGCAAGCGCGCCTGTGAACTGCTGGTTCAGGCTGCCGCGGCCAGGATCACCGCCACCGGAGCGGGTCCGGTCTGCTCGATGGTTCGCTTCGGCAACGTGCTCGGGTCTTCCGGTTCGGTGGTGCCCTTGTTTCGTGAGCAGATCGCCAGCGGCGGGCCGCTCACCGTGACCCACCCCGAGATTACCCGCTACTTCATGACCATTCCGGAGGCGGCCCAGCTGGTGCTGCAGGCCGCGGGCCTCGCCCAGGGCGGTGAGGTCTTCCTGCTCGACATGGGCGAACCGTTGCGCATCGTTGACCTCGCGCGCCAGATGGTTCGGCTCTCCGGTTGCCGACTCCGCGACGCCAACCATCCCGACGGCGACATCTCGATCCAGTTCACGGGCCTACGACCCGGCGAGAAGCTCTATGAGGAGCTGCTGATCGGGGACTCAGATTGTCCCACCGCCCATCCGCTGATTCATCTGGCCCACGAGAGCGCTCTAGCCGCCGATCGCCTCTCCGAGCTGATGGACCAGATGGAACAGGCTCTGGCGGTCTGGGATGAGCAAGCTGCTGTGGCTGTTCTGCAGCAACTGGTGCCCGAGTACGGGCCGAATACTGCGAATAATGAGCCCGCAATCACCCCCTAGCCAGGATCGAAGTACCGGCTGTTGTCGGCACGCTTCTGACGCTGGCGCCCTGCTTCCCGGCGGCTGAACTCGCTCACGCTCGGGTTGGCCACCACCGGATCCACATGGGCCACCTGCTCCCAGAGTTCGCGCGGTGCCCAGCGCACCGTGTGCTCCACCCGATCCAGCCGTGCCACATGGCACCAGCGGCTGCAGCCGCACTCAGGACAGAACAGTTGCTCCAGCCATTCGTTGCTGAGCACCAGCACCGGGTAGGCCTGGATCAGCAGGCGGGCCTTCTTGTCGCTCATGCCCCGTTGCTTGAGCTCTTCGGGGGTGAGCAGATGCAAAAAATACTTGCGGCCGTTGCCCAGCAACTGCTGCTCAGGGTGGGCTGGGCAGAACAACTCCCGCTTGCGTGGTCGGCGGTTGCGACGCGGCGTTTCAGCTGGTGGCAGGAAGGAGGGCGTCAAGACCAGGTGTGCTCAGCGGCACGAATAGGGATCAAATTCTGACTTGGCAGGGTCGCTCTGACTGCCGCTTCGATCACTTCTTCAATCACTTTGTCTCCATCCAGTTCGCTCCCCAGCCGGTGTCCACCACCAGGGGAACGCGGAGGCGAACGGCGTTCTCCATCACCCGTTTCACCGTGGCCAGAACGGTGTCGAGGGCGTCGGGGGCCGCCTCCAGCACCAGTTCGTCGTGCACCTGCAGCAACAGTCGGGCGGGCAGCCCTGAGGCGCGCAGCTCCTGATCGAGCTGCACCATCGCCAGCTTGATGATGTCGGCCGATGAGCCTTGGATCGGTGCATTGGCCGCCGCCCGCAGTTGCTGAGCTTCCATTCCCGCGCGGCGGGCCACCTCCAGCTCGATCTCTTCTGGTGGCTTGCCTTTCAGCCGGCCGAGGCCACCGGGGTCAAAGGCGAAGGGGCGGCGACGCCCCAGGATTGTCTCCACATAGCCGCGACTGAGGGCCAGCCGCTCCTGCAGCTCCAGAAAACCGAAAACCCTGGGGTAGCGCTCTTTGTATTTCGAGAGAAACTCCTTGGCCTGCACCTGGCTCACGCCTGTTTCGCGCGCGAAGCGCTGGGCGCCCATGCCGTAGATCACGCCAAAGTTGATTGTTTTGCCCAGGCGGCGCTCCTCTGCTGTCACCTCGGTTTTGTCGAGTAGCAGGCGGGCGGTGAGGGCATGCACGTCGTCGCCGTTGGCGTAGGCCTCCAGCAGCACCTCTTCGCCTGAGAGGTGGGTGAGGATGCGCAGCTCGATCTGGGAGTAATCGGCGCTGATCAGCTGCCAGCCCTCCTGGGGCAGGAAGGCCTTGCGGATGCGGCGGCTGAACTCCGTGCGGATGGGGATGTTCTGCAGGTTGGGATGGCTGCTGGAGAGCCGTCCGGTGGCGGTCACCGCCTGGTTGAAGTCGGTGTGGACGCGGCCGGTTTCGAGCTCCACCAGGGCTGGCAGCGCATCCACATAGGTGCTTTTGAGCTTGCTCAAGGTGCGGTGCTCCAGCACCAGCGGCACCACCGGGTGGTCGGCTTCGAGTTTTTCGAGCACGGCGGCATCGGTGCTCCAGCCCGTTTTTGTTTTGCGCGATTTTTTGCGCTCCAGCCCCAGGGTGTCGAACAGCAGCTCACCCAGTTGTTTCGGTGAGGCCAGGTTGAACTCCACCCCAGCGGCTTCGCGGGCGCCGGCCTCGAGGCTGGCGAGGGCGCCGGCCAGTTCTTCGCTCAGGGTGGCCAGATAGGGCTTGTCGATGCGGATGCCGGTGGCCTCCATGCGGGCCAGCACCGGCTCCAGCGGCAACTCCAGCTGATCGAGCAGCTGCGGCAGGGCGTCCCCCAGCTGCTGCAGCTGGCCGCGCAGCAGCGGCGTCAGCCGCCAGGTGAGGTGTACATCCATGGCGCAGTAGCGAGCGGCGGCCTCGATCGGCACCGCCGCGAAGGTGTCGCCCTTGGCCACCAGTTCGGTGAAGCTGGTAGGCACGAAGCCGAAGTTCCGCTCCGCCAGCACCTCCAGCCCGTGCTTGGCATTGGCATCGCGCAGGTAATCGGCCAGCAGGGTGTCCATCACCACCCCCTCCAGGTTCAGGCCATGGCGCAGCAGGATCAGCCGGTCGTACTTGGCGTTCTGCAGGGTTTTGGGGTGCTGGGCACTCTCAAGCCAGGGGGCGAGGGCCATGAGCACCCCATCGAGGGGCAACTGCCGGGGTGGCACCGGTGCCTGCTCCAGCAGATCAGTGGCTTCCCCGAACTGGTGGGCGATCGGGATGTAGGCCAGATCGGCGGGGCCCTCACCCCAGCAGAGGCCCACTCCCACCAGCTCCGCCTGGAAGGGATTCAAGGAGGTGGTTTCGGTGTCGAGGGCGATCGGCCGGGCGGGATCGCTGGCCGCCATCAGCCTCAACAGCAACGCTTGGAGTTGCTCTGGGCTCTGGATGATCAGGGGCTGCAGGCTGGGCGCACTCGGATCAGCGGGACCTGGTGCGGTTTCCTCTGTGCTGGCGGGCGCTAATGGGTCCGGCGAGCCCTCAGCTTGGTGATCGGCCGAGAAAGCCTTCTCAAAGGCCGCCAGCTGCCGCACCAGACTGAACAACTCAAGCTCTTCTAACCGCAAGCCCAGGGCGGCACCGTCCACGGCGCCGAGCGTCAGCCGCGGTTCGGCCGGCAGGGGGATGTCGATCAGGATCTCGGCGAGCATGCGCGAGCGATAGGCGTTCTCACGGTCGGTTTCGAGCTTTGTTTTGAGGGCACCTTTGTGCTGATCGAGGGCCGCGTAGATGCCATCGAGGTTGAGGTGGGCGTTGAGCAGGGTGATGGCGGTCTTGGGGCCCACCCCCTTGACGCCGGGGATGTTGTCGCTGGCATCACCGGTGAGGGCCTTGAGGTCCACCACCTCCTCCGGCGTCACGCCGAGCTTGGCCACCACTCCCTCGCGCCGGACCAGCAGCGGCCCTGAACTCTTGGCGTACGGGCCACCACCCATGTAGAGGACGGCAATGTCGCGCGCGTCATCAACGAGCTGGAACAGGTCGCGATCACCCGAGAGGATGCGCACCCGCCAGCCGGCATTCGCCGCCCGGTTGGCCAGGGTGCCGAGCACGTCGTCGGCCTCGAAACCCGGTGCCATGCACAGGGGCAGATCCATGGCCCCAGAGAGGATCTCCTGCAGGTTGGCCAGATCGCTGAAGAAGTGCTCCGGGGCCACATCGCGGTGGGCCTTGTAGCTGGCGTCGGCCTCGTGGCGGAAAGTGGGCTCGGCGGTGTCAAAGGCGATCACCACCCCCTGGGGGGTGAGGCCCTTGACGTTGTCCAGCAACGCCTTGAGGAAGCCATAGGTGACGCTGGTGGGCACCCCCTCCTTGGTGGCCAGACCCCCCTCACCGCCCTTGGCGAAGGCATAGAAGCTGCGGAAGGCCAGCGAGTGGCCATCCACCAGCAGCAACAGGGGCTGCTGAGGCGGACCGGCCTGGGACTGGGGGGCTGCCTTCATTCGCGCCAGCCTGCCACTTCCTGGGGCATTGTGAGCGAGCAGATCCCCTTGCCTACCATCGGTTTCTTTCAGCTCTGGTTTGAGCACCATTGAGATCGAACCGAAAGACCCCCAAGACACCTCGATCAACGCTTGAATCTTCCGATCACCGATGCTCCCGAGCGGCTTGAACTGCTCTGGGGAGTCACTGTTTTTGCTGGCGCTCTGGCCCAGCTGACGGCCGTGCTCACGGGCCTGCCGGCGGTGGTGCTGCTGCTCTCCGCCGGCCTGGTGATCGGCCGCTCCGGCCTTGGCCTGGTCAACCCCTTTCAGCTGGGCAGCGGCCTCGAAACCGTGGTGGGGCTGCTGGTCAGCCTGGTGCTCTTTGATGGCGGCCTCAAGCTCAACCTGCCCCAGCAGGTGGCACGGCTGGCGGTGCTGCGGATCGTGCTGGTGCGCTTGCTGCTGGCCCTGCCCTGCGGCCTGCTGGCGGCCCACTGGCTGGCGGGGCTGAACTGGCCGTTGGCGGCGGTGTTCAGCGCGATCGTGCTGGGCACCGGCCCCACGGTGGTCACCCCCTTGGTGCAGCAGATGCGCCTCGCGCCGCCCCTCGGAGAGGTGCTTGAAGGCGAAGGCCTGGTACTCGAACCATTCGCGGCCGTCCTGGCGCTGCTGCTGCTGGAGCTGGTACTCGGTGGTCTGGGCGGCTGGAAGCAACTCGGTATCGACCTGGTGATTCGCCTCGGTGGCGGTGTGGTGATCGGCCTCCTCAGTGGCCTGTTGCTCTCCGAGCTGCTGCGCCGCCTGCCGGTGGATCCCACCAGTGGCCTGCGCCTGCAGCTCACCCTGGGCATCCTCTTTCTGATGTTCACCGGCTGCGAAGTGCTGCTGCCCGAGTCGGGCTTGCCGGCCTCCGTGGCTGCTGGCTGGATGGTGGGTCGCCGTGACCAGCTCGATTCCGCCCAGCTCGAAACCCTGATCCGCCAGCTGGCTCAGCTGGCGGTCAGCATTTTGTTCCCCCTGCTGGCCGCCGATGTCTCCTGGGCGGAGCTCAGCCCGCTCGGTTTCGGTGGCGTGGCCTGCGTGCTGGCCCTGATGCTGGTGGTGAGGCCCCTGGCCATGGGGATCGCCACAGCCGGCTTACCGCTCAGCCTGCCCCAGAAGGTCTTGCTGGCCTGGCTGGCCCCACGCGGCATCGTCACCGCTGCGGTGGCCAGCCTGTTCGCCCTGCGGCTCGATGAAGCCGGGGTTCCCGGGGCCGGCCAGCTGCAGGGCCTGGTCTTCCTGACGATCCTGATGACGGTGGGCATCCAGGGGCTGACGGCGGCCCCATTGGCGAAACTGCTCGGCCTGGTGCGGCCCGCCCCCAGCGAAAACGAAGTGGACGGCGAAGAGACCAGCGAAGATTCGCTTGGCTCAGGTGGCGAGGCTGCGCTCAAGGCGTGAGCGATCTTCGCCGCTTGGGTGCAGCAGGCACCAGGTGGTGATCAGATCCGGGCCCTGCAGGCTGCCGAGCAGTGCCGCCCGCAGGCTCTTCATCACCACGCCTTTCTTGACGCCAGCCCCACTGGCGGCTACAGCCAACAGCTCCCGGGCCGTGGCGTCGGCCAGCGGTTGATCGCTAGCCGGCAGCGCCTCCAGCAGGGCAGCGAGCGCCGAGCGGGCCTCCGCCGAAGCCAGCTGTCCGGTCGCGGTCGCGTCGTAGCCGGGCCATTCAAAAAACGGACGGGCCTGGTCGAGGCCGTCTTGCAGGGTCACCAGCGACGGGCCGAGCAGGGCGGCGAGTTGCTCGCCCCAGGCCCCATCAGCACTCGAATCCCACCAGCCTGCGGCCTGCCAGAGCGGCAGCAGTTCGGCCAACAGAACGGCAGGGCTGCGCTCATGCAGCACCTGGCTGTTGAGCCAGTTGAGCTTGTCCCAGTCGAAGCGGGCTCCGGCCCGGTTGACCCGCTCAAAACCAAAGGCCGCCGCCGCCTCCGCCAGGCCGAAACGTTCAGCCATGCCCTCAGGCGGCGACCAACCCAGCAGGGTCATGTAATTGACCAACGCCTCGGCGGTGTAGCCGCGGTCGCGGAAATCAGCCACCGAGGTGACCCCATCGCGCTTGGAGAGCTTGCGTCCTTCGCCATTGAGGATCAGCGGGGTGTGGGCAAACACCGGCAGGGGCAGCCCCAGCGCCTCATAGAGCAGCAGCTGCTTGGCGGTGTTGGCGATGTGGTCTTCGCCGCGGATCACATGGCTGATCGCCATGGCGGCATCGTCGACCACCACCACCAGGTTGTAGAGGGGATCGCCGATGTCCGCTGCCGGGGCGCGGCGGGCAATCACCATGTCACCACCGAGGTCGTTGCCGCTCCAGCGCATCTCACCGCGCACCAGATCGCTCCAGACGATCGTGGCCTGGTCGTCGATGCGGAAACGGATCACCGCCTCGCGGCCTTCGGCGGCAAAGGCTGCCTGCTGGGCAGCGCTGAGATCGCGGTGGGCGTTGTTGTGGCGTGGCGGTGCGTTGAGGTCCTTCTGCTCCTGGCGCATCTGCTCAAGTTCCGCTTCGCTCATGAAGCAGCGGTAGGCGTGGCCGCTGGCCAGCAACTGGGCGATGGCGGCGCGGTGGGCTTCGATTTGCTCGCTCTGGATCACCGGCTCGCCGTCCCAGCCCAGGCCCAGCCAGGCCAGCCCGTCGAGGATGTTGGCGGTGAATTCCGGCTTGGAGCGTTCCTTGTCGGTGTCCTCGATCCTCAGCAGGAACGCACCGCCGTGATGGCGGGCGAACAGCCAGTTGAAAACAGCGGTTCGGGCCGTGCCGATATGAAGAGTGCCGGTGGGGCTGGGAGCCAGGCGTACCCGCACCGTCACAACAACGTTCTCCTTGATGACAAGGGCTCAGAGAGCCAAACGGGACTGACGGGATTCGAACCCGCAACTTCCGCCGTGACAGGGCGGTGCTCTAACCGGTTGAACTACAGTCCCAGATGATGCGAACCGGCAGCGTACTGGCAGACGGGAATCAACCCGGCGCCGGTGCGGCCATCGGTGCCGCCAGAGCGACCACGGCAGTATCAACCGCCGCCTGTCCCGCCGTCAACCAGGAGTGGGCAGGCGGTGCAGCTCCACCAACATCGCCGCGATGCTCTCTGGATTGGCCGCCCGTTCGTCGCTGCAGCTCAACTCGCGCCCCAGCACCGTGGAGCCGAGGTGGGAGAACTGGAGCCGCATCGCGCTCAGGGCCTTCTGGCCGCTGCCGCCGCTGTGGCTGGAGAGCGCCACCGGCAGGCCGTTGAAGAGGCTGCGGAAATCGCTGGTGGTCCGGGAGAGCCAGGCCAGGGCACTGGAGAGGCTGGGGGGCAGCGATCCGTTGTACTCAGGCGCACAGATCCACAGCCGCTGATGCAGGCGCAGTTCAGTGGCGAGCCGATCCAGATTCGCTCCTGGTCCCACCGCTTCGGCCGCCGGGGTGTAGAGCGGCAGACCCAGGGCGACAAGATCGATCAGCTCAACGCCGTGCCCCTGCTCCGCCGCAATCGAGCTGACGCGTCGCGCCAAGACGAGGTTATGGCCATTGCTGGCCGCCAGGATGAGCATGAAGACGCCAAAGCTGCAGGGAGCCTAGGGACGGAAGCCGGCCGGTTCGATCAAGCGCACCTGGTTGCCCCGGGCGGTGAACTCACGACCCTGGTCGCTTTGGACAACAACACGACCACCGGATTTGACCCGGATCACCCGAGCACGGACCCAGCCAAGAGCCGCAGACTCCAGAACTTTGACCACATCACCGGGCTGTAAATCCAACTCCATGTCCGGAACCAGGAAAGTGCAGGAAAGGGCATCGAGCGCGCCGTGGAGGACTTGAACCCCCGACATCAGGTTTTGGAGACCTGCGTTCTACCAACTGAACTAACGGCGCAAGAAGAGGCCCTTTCGCCCGGTGCCCAAGGGCAGCACCGGGAAATTGAAACGACGAATAAAAACGTTGGAAGGAAACTTCAGCGATCGAAACGCTGTTTGACGCGGGTGGCCTTACCAACCCGATCGCGCAGGTAGAAGAGCTTGGCCCGGCGAACCTTACCGCGCCGCTCCACCTTGACCGTGGCCACCTGCGGGCTGTGCAGCATGAACACCCGCTCCACACCGATGCCCTGGAAGATGCGCCGGACGGTGATCGTTTCGTTCATGCCGCCGTGGCGCTTGGCAATCACCACGCCCTCGTAAGGCTGAACCCGCTCCTTGTTGCCCTCACTGATGCGCACGCCCACGCGAACGGTGTCGCCCACATAGAGCTCAGGCAGATCGCTCTTGAGCTGCTCGGCTTCAAAGGCCTTAATCAGGTCATAGGCGCAAAGCTTGGGGCCAGCCGGCTTCGCAGCCTCTGGGCTTGCCTCTGGAGCTGCCGTTGCAGTAGCTGCCGTTGAATCGGTTTCGTTGATTTCCGCTGCCATCCCAGTTCCGAGGTTTCTGGCCAAACAACAACTGTAACGCCTCAGCTTTCAGGCTCTGTCTTGGGCTTCGCCTGCGCTGAACGGCGCCATTGCTGCACCGCCATGCCGAAGCCGGTCGCCAGCATCCAGAGCAGGCCCAGCCCATTGAGGGCCACATAAACCGTTTCGCCATGGCGACCGAGCCATTCGCCCTCGTGCAGCACCATCAGCACGTGGGCCTGGTCCCGGCTCAGGCCTCCCCAGTCACGCAGCAGGCGGTAACCCATGCCGCTGAGCACGGTGAGCAACAGTGGTGCCAGCACCAGCGGGGCTAAGCGGCCGTGCCAGCGCCGCAGTCTTGCCATGGCCTGCATGGTCGCTGCCGGAAAGTTGGTAGCTTGTGATTCTGAATTGTTAGGGCGCCCGTCGATGAATCTGTTCGCCGACCTGCTGGCCACGGGCACCGCCACACCGAAGAAAGCGGCGACGGCCACCGCCGTTCAGACCGGTCCGCGCATCCAGAAAGGCCGCCGTGGCGTTGAGATCAAGTCGGCGCGCGAAATCGAGATCATGCGCCAGGCCAGCCGCATCGTCGCCACCGTGCTGCGCGAACTGCTCGAACTGGCCGCTCCCGGCATGACCACCGCCGACCTGGACCGTCAGGCTGAGAAGCGCATCCGCTCGATGGGGGCCACCCCCAGCTTCAAGGGCTATCACGGCTTCCCGGCCAGCATCTGCGCCAGCATCAACAACCAGGTGGTGCACGGCATCCCCAGCTCCAAACAGGTGATCCGCGCAGGCGACCTGCTCAAGATCGACACGGGCGCCTACTACGAGGGGTATCACGGCGACAGCTGCGTGTCCGTCTGCGTGGGTGAGAGCTCCGAGGAGGCGCGCCGGCTGAGTCGGGTGGCCCAGGAGTCGCTGATGAAGGGCCTGGCCCAGGTCAAGGCCGGCAACACCCTGCTCGACATCGCTGGCGCTGTTCAAGACCACGTCGAAGCCCACGGCTATGCCGTCGTGGAGGACTACACCGGCCATGGCGTCGGCCGCAACCTGCACGAAGAGCCTTCGGTGTTCAACTTCCGCACCAACGACCTGCCCAACGTCAAGCTGCGTGCCGGCATGACCCTGGCGGTGGAGCCGATTCTCAACGCCGGCAGCAAGGTCTGCCGCACCCTGGCCGACCGCTGGACCGTGGTCACCGCCGATGGCAGCCTCTCGGCCCAGTGGGAGCACACGATTGTGGTTACCAGTGACGGCTGCGAGATCCTCACCGACCGCGACTTCTAAGCCCGACTGGTCAAGCGGAAGTAGCCGTGGCGCAGGGCCGTCACCAGCGGCATCAGCGCATAGGTGAGCGGGTTGGGGGTCACGATGATCAGGCCCAGATGGCGGCGTGCCTGGGCGATCACCTGGCCAGCCACAAAGTCGGCGCCCATCACGCCGTAGGGATTGAGGCCGGACCGGAACGGCCCTAGCACCAGGCGGCGGATGCGGCAGGGGTTGGCGCCGCTGCAATCGAGGGCCCGTAGGCTCAGCAGCTGTCCCAGCAGCCGCTTGCTGATCTCATACAGCGGGCTCACTGCCGGCAGGATCTCCGCCTCTGAGGTGTTCACCCACAGCTCCCGGGCCGGGCTACCGGCCGGGCGCTCCGGCAGGGAGAGGAACAGCTCCACCAGCCGCCAGGCGCTGAGCGCGTTCACCTCCAGGCTGCGCTCAACCGCTCCAGCACTGCGGTCACCAAAGCTATTAACGCCGTGGTTGATCACCAGAATGTCCACCTGCTCGAGCAACGCGCCGAGGGCCTGCTCCTCCCCGCAGCGCCACTGAACCGAACGCAGGGGAATCGGCGCACCGGAGCTGCCCGCGATGCTGAGGGGGCTGGTCTGGCTGGTCAGGCCGATCAGCCGTGCTCCCTGGCCATCGAAGCGGCGCAGCAGGGCCTGACCCAGAGAACCAGCGGCGCCACTGACCGCCACGGTTCGATCGCGCAGGGGAAGAAGGGGGCGGAACACCGGCAGGGAATCACACGGCCACCCAGTGTCGGTGGCCGGTTGCCAACGGCTGAGCGGCCCCCACCTAGATTGGTTCTCCCTGGCGCGGATCATTCATGAGCAGCACCCTGCTGATCGGGTCCTGCGATCCCTTCAGCGGCAAGTCGGCCCTTGTGCTCGGTCTGGCGCGCATGCTCACCCGCCAGGGCGTGCCCGTGCGCTTCGGCAAGCCGCTGGCCACCAGCCTTCGCCTCGGTCGCTCCGGCCAAGACGATGGCGAGACACGCCTGATCGACGATGACGTTGCCTTCATCGGCAGCATGCTGGGCCTGGCCGCAGCCAACTTGTTGCCGTCCTTGGATCTGCAGCACCCGGACACGGCCAGCGATCGCCTGCTGGCGGGGTCGTTAAGCGCCGGTGATCGTTTCACCCAGCTGCAGCAGCAGCTGCAGGCCTATCCCGATGGCATCAACCTGCTGGAAGCCGCCGGCAGCCTCAGTGAAGGCTTGCTCTACGGGCTCAGCCTCTCCCAATTGGCCCAAGGCCTTGAAGCGCCGGTGGTGCTGGTCCACCTCTGGGCCGACAGCCGCAGCGTGGAGCCGTTGCTGCAGGCCCGCTCTCAGCTTGGTGAGCGGCTGGCCGGGGTCGTGCTCAATGCCGTTAACCCTGAGGACGTGGAGGAGATGAACGCTGAGGTGGTACCAGCGATCGAACGGCTCGGGCTGCCGGTGTTCGGTGTGATGCCGCGCAGTCCGTTGCTGCGCAGCGTCACCGTCGAGGAACTGGTTGAGCGCCTCGGCGCCCGGGTGCTGTGTTGCCCCGAGCGGCTCGATCTGCTGGTGGAAACCCTCTCGATCGGGGCGATGAACGTCAACTCCGCCATGGAGTTCTTCCGCCGTCGTCGCAACATGGCCGTGGTCACCGGCGCTGATCGCACCGACATCCAGCTGGCGGCCCTGGAAGCCTCCACCCAGTGCCTGATCCTCACCGGTGTCGGTGAACCGCTGGCCCAGCTGATCAGCCGCGCCGAAGAACTGGATGTTCCAGTGCTCAAGGTGGATCACGACACGCTCACCACCGTGGAGGTGATCGAGCGCGCCTTCGGCCATGTGCGCCTGCACGAGTCGGTCAAAGCCAGCTATGCCATGCGGCTGGTGGAGGAGCACTGCCGCTTCGAACGCCTGCTCGAGCGCCTGCAGCTGGCGAATGGGCTTGCCCCGCAAGGGCGCTGCTAGTTTCTTGCGGTCGATTGCCTGATCTCGGTGACCCGGTCTCTTGATCTGCCCTCCCTGGACCGGATAGACACCCTCGCCCAGGAGCTGGCCCTGCTTCAGGACACGGGCAAACGCCGGATCGCCATCCTCGGCAGCCGCCACGTGCCGGTGGTCTCGATCCACCTGGTGGAGCTGGTGTCGCGTTCCCTGGCCCAGGAAGGGCACAACCTGGTCACCTCCGGCTCCCAAGGGGTCAACGCGGCGGTGATCCGCGGCGTGCTGAGCATCGACCCGGGCCGGCTGACGGTGCTGCTGCCCCAGAGCCTGGAGCGCCAACCCGGCGAATCGCGCGACCAGCTCGAAAAGGTGCTGCACCTCGTGGAGAAGCCCGAGCACGACGACCTGCCCCTGCCGATGGCCAGCAGCCTCTGCAACCAGGAGATCATCGGCCGCTCCGACCAGCTGATCTGCTTCGCCTTCCACGACAGCGAAACCCTGCTCTCCAGCTGCCGCACCGCCGAGGACATGGGCAAGGTGGTCAGCCTGATGTTCTTCGATTGATCAGCCCCCGATCAGGGATCAGGGGCGGCCAGCACCTCCAGCCGTGTGCCGACGCGGCGCAGCACCACCACCTCATCGCCCAGAGCCAGGCTGCCGGCGGGCCCTTCAAGCAGTTCGGCCCGCCAGCTCTGGCCCTGCCAGCGCACCCGGCCCTTACCGAGATGGTTGAAGGCCTGGATCACTTCAGCCCGTTCGCTGCCGGGGCTGCTGAGTGCGTCGGGCTGGAGGCGACCCCGCAACGACCAGCGGCGCAGAACGCCGTAGCCCGCCAGGAACAGAACCAGGAATCCCGCCAGCTGCAATCCGGCGGCCAGGCCCGGCCACAGGGCGGTCAGCGCCGAGAGCAACAGGGCGGCGACAGCGCCGATCAGCAGGCCATCGATGCTGGGAAAGATCCATTCCAGCAACAACAGGCCACCTCCGGCCACCAGCCAGATCAGGGGGATCATCAGGGCAGGGGCCTCATCGAAACAGGGCGGCGAAATCCAGTCTGGAGGAACTGCCTGCTCGGGGCGAGAACGCGCCGTCCCTAGCCTGGTTCGGCTCCTCGATTGAGGGGAGTTGTCCTGCGCACTGGCACCCCATGGAAGGTCTGCTTTCGATTCCCGCCCTGCTGGTGATCGCCGTCCTCGGTGCCAGCGGCGTCAAGGTGACCAGCGGCGGCCGCTCCCTGCTGGTGGAGCGGCTGGGCCGCTACGACCGCCAGCTGCAGCCAGGCCTCTCCTTCGTGCTGCCTGGCCTGGAGCGGGTGGTGAGCAACCAGTCGCTGAAGGAACGGGTGCTCGATATCGCCCCGCAGAAGTGCATCACCCGCGACAACGTCTCGATCACGGTGGATGCGGTGGTGTATTGGCAGCTGCTGGAGCATGCCAAGGCCCACTACGCCGTTGATGATCTGCAGGCGGCGATGGTGAATCTGGTGCTCACCCAGATCCGGGCCGAGATGGGCAAGCTCGACCTCGACCAGACCTTCACCACCCGCCAGGACGTCAACGAGATGCTGCTGCGGGAACTCGACCAGGCCACCGACCCCTGGGGCGTCAAGGTGACCCGGGTGGAGCTGCGCGACATCATGCCCTCCCCTGGCGTTCAGCAGGCCATGGAGCTGCAGATGAGCGCCGAGCGCGAGAAGCGGGCGGCGGTGCTGCGCTCTGAAGGGCTGCGGGAGGCCGAGGTGAATGCCGCCAGAGGGCGGGCCGAAGCGGTGCTGCTCGATGCCGAAGCCCAGGCCCAGCAGCAGGAGATGCTGGCCAAGGCCAGGGCCCTGGCCGCCGGCGAACTGGCCCGACTGATCGATTCGAGCCCATCGGGCTCCGAAGCCCTGCGCTTGTTGCTGGCCCGCGACTGGATCACCATGGGAGAGGAGCTCAGCAACGCCAAGGGCGGCAGCGTGCTGATGGTGGATCCCCAGAGCCCGGCCTCGCTGCTCACCGCCCTGCGCGGCCTGCAGCAGGGGTGAGCGGCCAGCACCAGGCTCGCCAGATTTCAGCCGCTTCAGCCCGCCAGCACCGCTTTCAGCCCCTCGCCGTAGAGCACGGCGCTGCAGAGCAGACCGACCAGCCAGCAGAGACCGCGCAGGGGTGGCACATTCCCCACAAAGGCGCCGATGTAGGCGACGCGCAGCAGTGGATGCAGCCAGGCCGCCGCAATCGCCAGCGGGGCATCGACGCCGGCCAGCAGCGCCAGCAGGCAGGCCGGCGCATGCAGGCTGAACGACTCGAAGCAATTCTGATGGGCCCAGCTGGCCCGCTTGCCCCAAGCCGGCAGGCGCTCGAACATCGCCCGCGGGGCGGCCAGATCGGCGGGGGTGAAATCGGCCTTGGCGCGGCCCATGCCAAGCGGCACCAGGCTGAGGATCACCACGGCGCCAGCGAGCAGCAACGACCAGGCCGGAGCTGCCGCCGGGCTGCCCAAGGAGACAGTGGCGGAAAGGGTCGCAAACATGGCGGCTGCGGAGGGTCGGAGGCCTCTTTCTAAGCTGGGCGCCCCCCTCGCCGCGCTCCCTTGCCATGGCCGACAGCTACTCCTTTGACGTGGTTTCGGATTTCGATCGGCAGGAGCTGGTGAACGCCATTGATCAGGCGCGCCGCGAAGTGGGCCAGCGCTACGACCTCAAGGATTCCAAAACCGAGATCGAGCTGGAGGAAGCCAGCCTGACGATCACCACCGCCAGCGACATGACCCTGGAGGCCGTCACCGACGTACTGCGCCAGAAGGCCACCAAACGGGAGCTGTCCTTGAAGATCTTCGACTTTCAGAGCGCCGAGCCCGTGGGTGGCAACCGCGTCCAGCAGGTGGTGAAGCTGCGCAAGGGCCTCAGCCAGGAGCTGGCCAAGAAGCTCTCCAAAACCGTGCGCGATCAGATCAAGAAGGTGACCGTGGCCATCCAGGGCGAGAGCCTGCGGGTCACCGGCAAAAACAAGGACGACCTGCAGCAGGTGATCCAGCTGCTGCGCGCCGAGGATCTGGAGCTGCCGCTGCAGTTCGAGAACTATCGCTGAAGCCAGCTCCCTGAAAGCCGTGAGCCCCGGTTCCGGCTGGCAGTTCTGGATCGACCGGGGCGGCACCTTCACCGATCTGGTCGGTCGCGCCCCCAGCGGCGAGCTGGTGGTGCGCAAGGTGCTCTCCGAGCAACCCGGGCAGCCGGGAGATCCCGCCGTGGCCGCCATGCGCACGCTGCTGGGGGTGGGCGCTGGCCTGCCGCTGCCGCCAGGGGCGGTGGAGGAGGTGCGGCTGGGCACCACGGTGGCCACCAACGCCCTGCTGGAGGGCCAGGGCGCCCCGACGCTGCTGCTGATCACCCGCGGTTTCGCCGATGCGCTCTGGATCGGCGATCAGCACCGCCCCGATCTGTTTGCCCTTGGCATCGAGCGTCCGGCCCCCTGTATCGCCAGGTGCTGGAGGTGGAGGGGCGGCTGGCGGCCGATGGCCAGGAACTGGCCCCCTTACGGCTCGATGCCGAGCTGGAGGAGGCGATCAGCCAGGCCCGGGCCGGCGGAATCAGCAGCTGCGCCGTCGCCCTGCTGCACAGCTGCCGCCATCCCCGCCATGAGCGGCAGCTGGGCGACTGGCTGCAGCGCTTCGACTTCAAACCGGTGGTGCTCTCCCACCGGGTGGGCCTGCGCCCCCGCCTGCTGCCCCGTGCCCAGACCGCCGTGGTCGAGGCCTGCGTCGCCCCGGTGCTGGCGGCCTACCTGGAGCGGCTGCAACGGGAGCTGGGGCCGCATTGCCGCCTGCGGGTGATGCAGTCGAGCGGGGGATTGATCGCCCCGGAACTGCTCTGCGCCAAGGACACGATCCTCTCGGGCCCCGCCGGGGCCTGGTGGCCGCCGTCAAGCTGGCGGGCGGGTACACGCCGATCGTCGGTTTCGACATGGGCGGCACCTCCACCGATGTGTTCCATGCCGAGGCCGCCGGGCCCGGCAGTGGAAATGGACGTGGCGATGGCGTTGGCAGTGGAAGTGGCTGGGAGCGGCTGGAGGAGACGGAGATCGCCGGGCTCCGCCTGCAGGCGGAGCGGCTGCCGATCCACACCGTGGCGGCCGGGGTGGCTCCCTGCTCCACTTCGATGGCCAGCGATTGCAGGTGGGGCCGGCCTCGGCCGGGGCCGATCCAGGCCCGGCCTGCTACCGCCGCGGCGGGCCGCTCACCATCACCGACGCCAACCTGTTGCTGGGCCGCCTGCAGCCGGCGGCCTTTCCGGCAGTGTTCGGCCCCGGCGGCGATCAGGGGCCCGATCTCGAGCGGGTGAGCCAGCTGTTTCAGGAGCTCGCCAAGCGGGTTTCCCTGACGACGGGACAGGCGAGCACGCCTGAAGCCCTGGCGGAAGGTGCCTTGGCGATCGCCAACGACCGCATGGCCGAAGCGATCCGGCGGATTTCGATCCAGCGCGGCCATGACATCCGCGGTGCCACCTTGGTTTGCTACGGCGGCGCCGGCGGCCAGCACGCCTGCGCCCTCGCCGAGCGGCTGGGCATCCGCCGGCTGCTGCTCCATCCCTTAGCCGGGGTGCTCTCGGCCTATGGCATCGGCCTGGCCGACCAGCGGCTGCTACGCGAGGAGGTGGTGCGCGAACCCCTTGATGCGGCACTGGTGGAGCGCCTGCGGCAGCGGGCCGCCGCGTTGGTTGAAGCGAATCCCGCCCCCAGGGCCGAGTTCAGTGTTGGGGTGCGGCTCGCCGCCAGTGAGCTGACCTTGCCGTTGCCCCTGGCTGCGGCGCCGGCCCTGCGCGAGGCCTTCGAGCGGGCCCATCGCCAGCGCTTCGGCCATGGCCCCGAGGGCGACGGGCCAGAAGGTCTTGATCTGGTGGTGGAGTGGCTGCTGGTGGAGCTGGTGGACCCGGGCCCCGAACCGGAAGCTGTTTGCTCACTGAAAGCGGCCACGCCGCAAGGGGCAAGGATCAACGCATCCGCCTCTACTGGGGCGGCAACTGGCACGACGTTCCCCTGCACCGTCGCGAGGATCTGCCGCCGGCAGCGCTGCTCAGCGGGCCGGCGCTGGTGGTGGAGGCCACCGGCAGCCTGGTGCTCGCCCCTGGCTGGACGGCGGAACTGCAGGCCGGCGGGATCCTGCTGCTGACCCACGCCGAAGTGTCAGGCGAGGCAGCGGCTCAGCGGGGCCGCGAGGCCGTCGATCCAGTCAGCCTGGAGCTGTTCAACCATCGTTTCAGCGCCGTGGCCGAGCAGATGGGCGTGCGGCTGCAGCAGAGCGCCCGCTCGGTGAACATCCGCGAGCGCCTCGATTTCTCCTGCGCTCTCTTTGACGCGGCCGGCGAGCTGGTGGCCAATGCACCGCACATTCCCGTGCATCTGGGCTCGATGGGGGCCAGCGTCGCCGGCCTGCTGGCGGCGGTGCGCCGCGGCGACCATCCAGCGCTGCGGCCCGGCGATGGGATCGTCTCCAACCACCCCGCCCACGGCGGCACCCACCTGCCCGATCTCACCGTGATTACTCCTGTGTTCGCGGATGGGAATCGCAACAGCACTAGTAAGGGCAACAGCAATGGCAACAAAAAGTCCTTCCCACTCCCCGACTTCTTCCTGGCCTCCCGCGGCCACCACGCCGATGTGGGCGGGATCACCCCAGGCTCGATGCCCCCCTTCAGCCAGACGCTTGCGCAGGAAGGGCTGCTGCTCGACAACGTGCCGCTGCTGCGGCAGGGCAAACTCCTGGCCGATGACTGGCGGCGGCGACTGGCGGCCAGCCCCTGGCCGGTGCGCAACCCCGAGCAGCTGCTGGCCGACCTGCAGGCCCAGGTGGCCGCCAACCAGCTGGGCGCCGGGCTGCTGCAGGCCCTGGTCGAGCGCGAGGGGCTGGGGGTGGTGCGGGCCTACATGGCCCACGTGCAGGAGAACGGTGCCGAAGCGGTGCGGCGGGTGATCGATCGCCTCGCTTCTGGTCAGTTCCGCCTGCCCCTCGATGGCGGCCTGGTGATTGAGGTGGCGGTGCACATCGATCGCCGCGGCCGCCGGGCCGTGATCGACTTCAGCGGCACCTCCCGCCAGGACGGCGGCAACCGCAACGCGCCCCTGGCCATCACCCAGGCGGTGGTGCTCTACGTGTTCCGCTGCCTGGTGGGGGAAGCGGTGCCGCTCAACGCCGGCTGCTTCCGGCCGCTGCAGCTGATCGTGCCGCCCGGCTCCCTGCTGCACCCGGGGCCAGAGGCCGCCGTGGTGGCGGGCAACGTCGAAACCTCCCAAGCCATTGCCAACGCCCTGTTTGGAGCGCTCGGCGTGATGGCCGCGGCCCAGGGCACGATGAACAACCTCAGCTTCGGCGACAGCCGCCACCAGTACTACGAGACGATCTGCGGTGGTTGCGGCGCCGGCCGCCAGCTGGATGGAGTGGGGTTTGCCGGCGCCTCGGCCGTGCAGAGCCACATGACCAACTCTCGCCTCACCGATCCCGAAATCCTTGAGGAACGCTTTCCGGTGCGCCTGGAATCGTTCGCCCTGCGGCGGGGCAGCGGTGGCAGCGGCCGTTGGCCCGGTGGCGACGGGGTGGTGCGGGAGATCCGCTTTCTCGAGCCGATGACCGCTGCGATCCTCTCCGGATCGCGCCAGGTGGCGCCCTTCGGCCTCGCCGGCGGTGGTCCTGGCCAGCCGGGCCGCAACCGCTGGATCGGCGCCGATGGCCGCGAGCAGGAGCTGGGTGGCAGCATTGAGCTGGCCGTGGAGGCCGGCGACAGACTGATCATCGAAACTCCCGGTGGCGGTGGCTATGGCAAGGCCTGAACAGCGGCTGGGCCTTCTGAGTTGGGGCCTGCTGGCGAAGTGCTTTCTGGGGAGCGGCCTGCTGCTGACACCTCTGGCCAGCGCCAACGTGCTGCAGGAAGGCGGAGAGCGCTTTTCGCCGGTGCGCTCCAGTGGCGGCATGGTGGCGAGCCAGGAAGCTGAAGCGTCGCGGGTAGGGCGTGACATCCTGCGCCGGGGTGGCAATGCCGTGGACGCCGCGGTGGCCACCTCCTTCGCCCTGGCGGTGACGCTGCCCCAGGCCGGCAACATCGGCGGCGGCGGTTTTCTGGTGCTGTGGCGGCCCGACACGGCAACGGCAGGAGCGCCCCTGCTGGAGGGGAGACGCGGGTGGGACGGGGGCGGGCGGTGACGATCAATTTCCGGGAGAAGGCCCCCTGGCTGCCCGGGCCGATCTCTTCCTTGCTGCCGATGGATCGGTGGATCGCCTCAAGGCCACCCGCAGCCTGCTGAGCACGGGCGTGCCTGGCACCGTGGCCGGGCTGGTGCTGGCCCAGCGCCGCTACGGACGCCTGCCGCTCGCCGCCGTGATCGCCCCTGCGATCGCCCTGGCCAGGGATGGAATCGTGGTCAGCCCGGAGCTGGCGGCTTCCCTGAAGGCGGCGGCCCCACGGCTCAAGGCCGACCCCACATCGGCCCAACTGTTCTTCAAACCCGACGGTCTGGCCTACGCGCCCGGTGATCGGCTGCGCCAGCCCCTGCTGGCGGCCACCCTCGGCCGTATCGCCCGCGAAGGGGAAGCGGGTTTCTACGCCGGGCCGGTGGCGAACCAGTTGGTGGCTCTGATGCGTGAGCAAGGCGGGCTGATCAGCGCCGCCGACCTCCGCGCTTACCGCGCCAGGGCGATGACGCCACTGATCGGGGATTGGCGCGGCCATGCCGTCATCGCCATGCCGCCGCCCAGCTCCGGTGGCGTCACCTTGATCCAGCTGCTGCGCATCCTCGAGGGCTTCGACCTGGCAGCCATGGGGCTCAACAGCGCCGCCAGCCTGCACGTGATGGTGGAAGCGATGAACCTGGCCTACCTGGATCGCAACGCCCTGCTCGGTGACCCCCGCTTCGTGGCGATGCCCCTGGAAGAGCTGCTCAGCCCCGCCTACGCCTCCCGCCAAAGGGCTCGCATCCAGCCCAACCGACACGTGCCTTCCCAGCAGCTCTCGCCGCGGGCGCCCGGCCTCCCGGAAGGGCCCAATACCACCCACCTCTCGGTGATCGACCGCGACGGCAGCCTGGTGGCCACCACCACCACGCTCAACTTCTCCTACGGCAATGGGGTGAGCGTGCCCGGCGCCGGTTTCCTGCTCAACAACGAGATGGACGACTTCACCTCCAAACCGGGCGTGCCTAACGCCTTCGGCCTGGTGCAAGGGGAGGCCAACGCGATCGCGCCTGGCAAACAGCCACTCTCCTCGATGGCGCCCACGCTGGTGCTCGACCCACGCGGCGGGCCACTCCTGGCCACCGGCAGCCCGGGTGGCAGCCGCATCATCACCATCGTGTTGCAGGTGCTGCTCAATCGCCTCGAGCACGGCCTCAACCTGGCTTCAGCCGTGGCGACCAGCCGGATCCACAGCCAACTCTGGCCCGATCAACTCAGCCACGAGCAGGGGCTCAGCCCCGACACCCTGCGGCTGTTGCAAAACCTGGGCCACCAGTTGCAACCATCACGGGCGATGGGCTCGGCCCATTCGGTGGAAGCGCTGCCGGAAGGCGGCAGCCTGGGGGTGGCCGACCCCCGCCGCTCCGGATCCCTGGCCATCGGCGAATGAGGCTCACTCCCGCAGACTGTGGGCAGCGCCTTTGCAGCTGGATCCTTGCTTGCTTCTCTCGCCCCCCTGGGCCCTGTTGCCGAGATGACCTCCCAGGAGTGGATGTGGAGCGGCGGCCTGATCCAGATTGCCGTGCTCCTTGGCGCCGTGCTCGGAGCCTTCTGGCTGGTGGGACGGCGCAAGGAGGAATAAAAAATGAGCTGCTGACAGAACGAACCTTCAGCTGGGTGAAGCGGCCTCTGCAGCCGAAGCTGGCGCCGTTAACAGATTCACGGCCGAGAGCGCCAGGGCCACACCGAACAGCGTGCCGAGGGCCCAGAGGCTGTCGCTGGGCCACTGGGCAACCAGCAGTCCCCCGAGCAAGGTGGTGATCAGCCCATCAATAAGAACCAGACCCCGAGCCGGAACGGCACTGGCAGCGGCGGCGGCCAGTTCCATCACCCCCTCGAAGGCCACCAGCAGGCCAACGAAGAGGGTGAGACTCACCTCACTGCCAACCGGATTGAGAAGAATCCAGACACCGGTGCCGATGTAGAGCAGGGCGGAGAAGCCGCGAAACACCCTGTCGCTGAGGCTGCCGCTGCCGGTCAGTCGGATCAGCTGGGCCACCCCGGCGGCGATCGCCACCCCACCGATGCCGATGGTCAGCAGGGTGGCCGAGACGAAAGGAAGGGCGATCGAAAGGCCGGCGGCGGCAAACAGCAAACCGGCTGTAAGCCAGCGCAGCGGGCGGGAGGCGGGAGCCGTCAAAGCGAAAAAACGAGTGCGTTCAGGCTAAGGGGGGTCCGATCCACAAGCTCAAGGAGCGTTTGGATAAGCGAGCAGGGTTCGCAGAAGGCCCCTCCGCAAGCTGGAATGGGGGGACAGCTTCATCCCCGCCCATGTTCGAGCTGTTGCCCCAGCTCAACGATCGCAACCTTCCCTGGATGGACACGATCCATCCGATCGTCGTGCACTTCGTGATTGCGATGGCCCTGATCGCCTTCGTCTTCGACCTGATTGGGGTGTGCGCCAGGAAGCCCGCTCTGTTTGAAGTCAGCTTCTGGAATCTGCTGTTCGCCACCGCGGCGATCTTCATCGCGATCATCTTCGGCCAGGTGGAGGCCGGACTGGCCAACCCCTACGGCGCCTCGCGCGACATCCTCAACCTGCACAGCACCCTCGGTTGGGTGCTCGCCGGCGTGCTCTCGGTGCTCACCGGTTGGCGTTACGTGATCCGCAGCCGTGACCCGCTCAAGCTGCCCCTGGCCTTCCTGGGGGCCGGCTCGCTGCTCAGTGCCCTGGTGGTGGTGCAGGTGATACTGGGCAACCAGCTGATCTGGGTCTACGGGCTGCACACCGTCAGGGTGGTGGAAGCGATGCGGGCAGGACAGGTGTGATGGATCCAGCCAACCTGCACCTGCTGAGCCTGGGTGCCAACAACCTGCCCTACCGGTTGCCGATCCATCCGAACCTGGTGCATCTCAGCATCGGCCTGTTCGTGATCGCGATTGCCTTCGACATCGCCGGGGCGGTGTTTCCCCTGGAGAAACGGCTGTTCCGTTTCCTGGCCTTGCCGGTGACCCGCGCCGGCTTTCACGATGTGGGCTGGTACAACCTGTTGGCCTGCTGCCTGATCAGCTTCTTCACCGTGGCCGCTGGCTTCGTGGAGATGCAGCTGGCGGTGCCGCTGCCGGGCGTCGTCAGCAGCTTCGGCATGGGCAGCACCGCCACCATGCTCTGGCATGGAGCCGGCGGCGTGGCCCTGCTGTTCGCGATCGTGGCGATGACGCTCTGGCGCGGTTTCCAGCGCTTCGACTGGCGCAGCGAAATGGGCCGTCAGGTGCAGTGGAGCTACCTGCTCACCGGCGTGCTGCTGCTGGGCGCCATGGCCTGGCATGGCACCCTCGGCGCCCAGCTGGCTGTTGAGTTCGGGGTGCATGTGACGGCCAACCAGCTGCTGGCGGCCGGTGCCGATCTCAACGAGGCCCTGCCATGACCAGCACGCCGTCGCGCCCCAACCTGCCAGCCATCGCTGGGCTGGTCTTCTGGATCGGGCTGCTGGTCTGGTTCAGCTTCTGGATGGGCCAGCAGTCCTTCGGCTGGCTGCCGGTGCAGGCCTCCAGCGCCGCACCCCTGGTGGATGGCCTGTTCAGCTTCGAGACAGCCGTTGCCACCTTTGTCTTCGCCGGGGTGGTGTCGGTAATGGCCTGGGTGATGCTGTTCAACCGGGCGGCGAAGTACGACATCAGTGACGCCGAGCCGATCGAAGGCAACACCAAGCTTGAGATCATCTGGACGGTGATTCCACTGCTGCTGGTGATGGGGATCGCCTATTACACGATCGATGTGAACCGCCAGATCGGTCTGATCGGACCGATGGACCATGTGCACGGCGATCGGCTGGCCAGTGATCAGCAGCCCGCCAGCGGTGCCGCCGTGGCCCCGCAGGCCGAGATCGAGGTGATCGCCCGCCAGTGGTCGTGGGAGTTCCGCTACCCCGGTGCGGCAGTCAGCGCCACCGAGCTGCACCTGCCGTTGGATCGCCGGGTGGGATTGCAGCTGCGCAGCGAAGACGTGATCCATGGCTTCTATGTGCCGGCGTTCCGGCTCAAGCAGCAGGTGATCCCGGGCCGCTCGATTGCCTTTTTCCTCACGCCCACCCGGGAGGGCCGCTACCGGCTGCGGGATTCGGAATACAGCGGCACCTGGTTCGCCGCCAACCAGGTGGATGTGGTGGTCCAGAGCGAAACCGACTACCAGGACTGGCTGCGCCGGGCCAGCCGCCTGCCGCTGCAGCCCGGACTCAGCGATGCCTCCAGGGAGTACGCCCTGCGCCAGAGCCGCACGCGGCCGTCGGGATACGCCACTGTGGTTCCTGCGCCGCCGCCGATGGTGAACGTCCCCGGCTCCAACACCCTTCCCCACGACGGTTGATCGCGCCATGACCATCACCCCTTTCGATCCGGGCCTCAGCGCCGCCCCCACGCCGCAGCCCAAGGCTCCGAACAGCTGGAAGCGTTACTTCAGCTTCAACACCGATGCCAAGGTGATCGGGATTCAATACATCGCCACCGCCCTGATCTTTCTGTTGGTCGGCGGGCTGCTGGCCATGATCATGCGCGGCGAATTGATCACCCCTGAGGCTGATCTTGTTGATCGAACGGTGTACAACGGCCTCTACACCATGCATGGCACGATCATGCTGTTCCTGTTCATGTTCCCGGTACTCAATGGGCTCAACAACCTCCTGATCCCCTGCATGATCGGCGCCCCGGACATGGCCTTTCCGCGGCTGAATGCGGCGGCCTTCTGGCTTGTGCCCGTCTTCGGTGTGATCCTGATGGCCAGCTTCCTGGTGCCGGGTGGTCCGGCCGCCTCCGGCTGGTGGTCCTATCCGCCGGTGAGCCTGCAGAACCCGCTGGGCTTCCTGATCAACGGCGAGGCGCTCTGGATTGTGGCCGTGGCCCTCTCGGGTGTGTCCTCGATCATGGGGGCGATCAACTTTGTGACCACGATCCTGCGCATGCGGGCGCCGGGGATGACCCTGTTCCGGATGCCGATCTTCTGCTGGACGGCGCTCTCCGCCCAGATCATTCAATTGATCGGCCTGCCGGCCCTCACCGGTGGCGCCCTGATGTTGTTGTTTGACCTGGTGGTGGGCACCTCGTTTTACAGGCCGGAGGGCGGCGGTGATCCGGTGCTCTATCAACACTTCTTCTGGTTTTATTCCCACCCCGCCGTCTATGTGATCATCCTGCCGGTGTTCGGGGTGTTCTCCGAGCTGTTTCCGGTCTATGCCCGCAAGCCTCTCTTCGGCTATCGCTTTGTGGCGATGGCCTCGTTGGTGATTGTGGCGCTGAGCCTGGTGGTCTGGGTGCACCACATGTTCCCCAGCGGCGTGCCCCAGTGGATGCGTGATCTGTTCATGGTCACCACCATGCTGATCGCCGTGCCCACCGGCATCAAGGTGTTCGCCTGGCTCGCCACACTCTGGGGCGGCAAGTTACGGCTGAATACGCCGATGCTGTTTGCCCTCGGCGGCCTGTTCAACTTCGTGTTTGCCGGCGTCACCGGCATCATGCTGGCCACGGTGCCGGTGGACATCCATGTGAACAACACCTATTTTGTGGTGGGGCACTTTCACTACGTGATTTATGGCGCTGCCACCATGGGCGTGTATGCCGCGATCTATCACTGGTTCCCTAAATTCACCGGCAAGATGTATTACGAGGGCCTGGGGCAGCTCCATTTCCTGCTCACCTTCATCGGCACCAACCTGAATTTCTTCCCGATGCACCCGCTCGGGCTGATGGGCATGCCCCGCCGGGTGTCGTCCTACGACCCGGAATTCGCCTTCTGGAATGTGCTTGCCAGCCTCGGTGCCTTTCTGCTGGGGGTCTCGATCATTCCCTTCCTGCTCAATCTGGTCAGCTCACTGGTGCGCGGCAAGCAGGCGCCGGCCAACCCCTGGAACGCGATCGGCCTGGAGTGGCTGCTGCCCTCGCCACCTCCGGCCGAGAACTTCGAGGAGAACGTACCCACCGTGATCAGCGGCCCCTACGGCTACGGCAGCGGCCTTCCCCTGGTGGAACACCAGGAGCGCTATCCCCGCGCCACTGATTTCCTCGCCACTGGGCAGGCCTGAAGCGATGACCCTCACCCCCGCCAGCCCAGATCCCCTCTCAGGCCTTGATCAGAACGCCGGCCCGACTGACGGCCACGCGTCCGGTCACAGCAGCCATGCCAACCACAGCCTGACGGGATTCATCATTTTTCTGTGCTCCGAGAGCATTATTTTCTTCGCCTTCTTCACCGGCTACGCGGTGTTAAAGCTCTCCTCGCTCAACTGGCTCCCCCCTGGCGTGGAGGGCCTGGAGTGGCGCACGCCCCTGGCTTACACGGCGGTGCTGGTGTCCAGCAGCGGCACGATCGCCCTGGCCGAATGGTTCCTGAATCGCGGCAACCTCTGGGGATTCCGTGCCTTCTGGTTGCTGAGCATGGCCATGGGCACGGTCTTTCTCTATGGCCAGGCGGTGGAGTGGGCTGGGCTGTCCTTTGGCATCACCAGCGGCAGCTTCGGCAGCTGCTTCTACCTGCTCACGGGCTTCCACGGCCTGCATGTGGCCAGCGGCGTCCTGCTGATGGGGCTGATGCTGATTCGTTCCTTCCGCGCCGGCAATTATGAAGGCGGCGAGCAGGGGGTGGTGGCCGCCTCGCTGTTCTGGCATTTCGTCGATGTGATCTGGGTGCTGCTGTTCCTTCTGCTTTACGCCTGGCCGGCATGATCATTGACGACGCCCACTACGACATGATCGTGATCGGCAGCGGCGCCGCTGGAGGCACCGTGGCGGCTTCCCTGGCCGCCAAAGGCCGCAGGGTCCTGATCCTGGAGCGGGGCGGCTCCCTGCCCCTGGAAGACCAGAACGTCTCCGATGTCGATCTCTTTCAGAAGGATCGCTATCACCCCAGTGAACAGTGGTTCGGCACCGACGGTGACCCCTTCAACCCCCAGGCGATCTATGCCCTGGGCGGCAACACCAAGATCTGGGGCGCCGTGCTTGAACGCATGCGCGAGGCCGAGTTCGACGGCCTGGCGATGCAGGAAGGTCAGGCCCCGCGCTGGGGCCTCAGCTACGCCGAGCTGGCCCCCTGGTATGACCGGGCCGAAGCCCTGTACAGGGTCCACGGGCAGGCTGGCATCGATCCCACCGAGCCAGCACGGGCCACCGACTTTCCCCACCGGCCCCTGGCGATCGAGCCCTTTCTCGAGCCGCTGCGCTCGGCCCTGGAGCGGCAGGGTTGCCGTCCCTACGACCTGCCACTCACCTGGTCAGAAGATCCAGAGGATCCCAGCGGCGATGCCGAGTTGTTCGGTGTGGCCGCCGCCCTGAAGCACCCGGCCACCCAGCTGCGCACCGGGGCCAAGGTCACCCGCCTGCACGTGAACCCCAGTGGCAGCAACGTGCGGGGGGTGGAGGCGGTGATCGACGGCCAGAGCTGGCTGTTCCGCGGCGACCAGGTGGTGCTCGCCGCCGGGGCGATCAACACCCCCGCCATCCTGCTGGCGTCGGCCAGTGATCGCCATCCCGAAGGGCTGGCCAACGGCTCAGGCCAGGTGGGCCGCAATCTGATGAAGTTGCAGCTCAGCGCGATTCTGCAGCTGGCCACATCAGCCAATTCCGCTCGCTATCCCCGCAGCCTCGGCGTCAACGACTACTACTGGGGCGATCAGAACGTCAGTTTTCCGCTCGGCCATATCGAGAACGGCGGCGGCGTTCTTCAGGATCCGCTCTTCGCCGAATCGCCGCCGGTGCTGTCGCTGGTCACGAAGCTGCTGCCCAACGCAACCTTGGCCCAGCTGGCCTCCCGCTCGGTCTGCTGGTGGGCCACCAGCGCCGTGCTGCCTGACCCTGAAAACCGCATCACCCTGCGCAACAAGCGGATTCGCATTCAATACCTGGCCAACAATCTCGAAGCCCACGACCGGCTGGTTTACCGCTGGCTCGACACCCTGCAGGCCGTTGAGGCCGACCCCCAGACCCAGGTGGTCAAGAAAGCCTGGATCCATCCCCGTGGCGAGGCGCCGCTGGCGGTGATGGGCTACGCCTGCGGCACCTGCCGGATGGGCAGCGATCCCGCCAGCTCCGTGGTGGGCCTCAACGGCCGCAGCCACGAGGTGGGCAACCTGACCGTGGCCGACGCCAGTGTTTTTCCCAGCTGCCCAGGCCTCTCGCCCGGCCTGACGGTGATCGCCAACGCCCTTCGCTTGGCTGAAGCGATCGCCTGAGCGGGGTCTGGAATCGGATCGCCTGAGCCGTTCCCTTTAGGGTGGTGGCCCAGGATTTGGCAGAGGTGATCCTTCATGGCCGAGGCCAGAGATAACGGCTCCCAGAGCGGCCTGCTGGCCAGCGTCATTGGCGGTGCCGTGCTCGGCGCGGCAGGACTGGCTTGGTGGCTGTTATCGGAAGCGGAACGGCGACGGTTGGCCCTGCGCCAGCGCCGCAGCGTCCGGCTCTCCCGCCTGCAGGAAGGGTCACGGGATGGGGAGCTCGGCGGCCAACGTCCGCTGATGGACTCCGAACTGCAGCACAAGGTCAAGGAGCTGAACCGGGCAATCGAAGACGTGCGCCGCCAGCTCGAAGGCCTCAGCCCCGAGAGCTGAGGGGAGTGCCAAAGCCGGGTCTGGCGAATCGTTAGGTTGCTATCCGCCTCCCTGCCGATGCCCATGCTCCGTTCCGCCGCGATCACCGCCGGGGTCCAGCGCTCCCCGAACCGGGCCATGCTGCGGGCCGTTGGCTTCGGCGACGGCGACTTCGACAAGCCGATCATTGGCATCGCCAATGGGTACAGCACGATCACGCCCTGCAACATCGGCCTCAACGCCTTGACCGAGCGGGCCGTTGTTGCCGCGCGGGAGGCGGGCGCCATGCCGCAGACGTTTGGCACCATCACCGTCAGCGACGGCATCTCGATGGGCACCGAGGGGATGAAGTATTCGCTGGTGTCGCGCGAGGTGATCGCCGATTCGATCGAAACCGCCTGCAACGCCCAGAGCATGGACGGGCTGCTGGCGATCGGCGGCTGCGACAAGAACATGCCCGGCGCCATGCTCGCCATGGCCCGCATGGACATCCCGGCGATCTTTGTCTACGGCGGCACGATCAAGCCCGGCAAGCTCGGTCCCTGCGACCTCACCGTGGTCAGCGCTTTTGAGGCAGTGGGCCAGTTCTCCGGTGGCCGCATCGATGAGGCCGAACTGCTGGCGATCGAGAAGAACGCCTGCCCCGGTGCCGGCAGCTGCGGCGGCATGTTCACCGCCAACACGATGAGTTCGGCCTTCGAGGCCATGGGCCTGAGCCTGTCGGGCAGCTCCACCATGGCGGCCGAAGACCCGGAGAAAGCCGAGAGCGCCGCCCGCTCCGCCGAGGTGCTGGTGGCCGCCATCGCCGCGAGCATCCGCCCCAGCGACCTGATCACCCGCGCCTCGATCGAGAACGCGATCAGCGTGATCATGGCGGTGGGTGGCTCCACCAATTCGGTGCTGCACCTGCTGGCGATCGCCCGCACCGCCGGCGTGCCGCTCTGCATCGACGATTTCGAAACCATCCGCCAGCGGGTGCCGGTGATCTGCGATCTCAAGCCCAGCGGCCGCTTCGTGACGGTGGATCTCCACAACGCCGGCGGTATCCCCCAGGTGATGAAGCTGCTGCTCGATGCCGGCCTGCTGCACGGCGACTGCCCGACGATCGAAGGCAAAACCCTGGCCGAACTGCTCGCTGCTGTGCCCAGTGCCCCCCCCGCGGGCCAGGAGGTAATCAGGCCCCTGTCTGATCCGCTGTATGACCAGGGGCACCTCTCGATCCTGAAGGGCAACCTGGCCACCGAAGGCGCCGTTGCCAAGATCAGCGGCATCAAGACCACCACCATCACCGGGCCAGCCCGGGTGTTTGAGAGTGAGGAGAGCGGCCTTGAGGCCATCCTCGCCGGCGAGGTGGTGGCCGGCGATGTGGTGGTGATCCGCAACGAGGGCCCCGTCGGTGGCCCCGGCATGCGCGAGATGCTCTCACCCACCGCCGCGATCATCGGCCAGGGACTGGGGGATTCGGTGGCCCTGATCACCGATGGGCGCTTCAGTGGCGGCACCTATGGGCTGGTGGTCGGCCACGTGGCCCCCGAGGCCGCCGTCGGTGGCGCCATCGCCCTGATCCAGGACGGCGACACGATCACCGTCGACACCAGCCTGCGCCTGCTCCAGCTCAACGTGACCCCCGCCGAGCTGGAGCGCCGCCACGCCATCTGGTGCGCCCCCGAGCCCCGCTACCGCACCGGCGTGCTGGGCAAGTACGCCCGCCAGGTGAGCAGCAGCAGCCTGGGAGCGGTCACGGATCAGCCCTGAACTAACAGCCCTGAACCATCAGGACGGCTGAAGCGAGGGTCCCAGCAGGGCCCGCAGCCGCCGGGCCAGGGCTTCGAGCGGGGCGCCGCAGTCGGGGCGCTCGCAGCGCAGGCCACTCTCCCCATCCATCCAGACCGGGTGGTTGCCTTGCCAGAGCATGGGTTGCTGCGGCTGGGCCGGCCAGCTCAGCATCAGGTGCAGGTCTTCGCCGCTGCGGTAGATCTCCAGTTCGATGTCATCGAGCGGCAGGCGGGTGCCGTCGCTGCTGCGCGGCTGGATTCGCAAGGTGCAATCGAGCTGCTCTTCGCCGAAGCCATCGCCAGCCACCACGGCATGGAGATGGGGCTTGAGGCAGAGGTCTGCCGCCGCCGCCACCCGCCTGCAGAGGGCACCGGGCTCGCTCAACGCACGGCCCTCAAGGTAGAGCCCGGATCGCCACCAGCCCGAGGCGCAGCGGTCCGGCCCGGAAGCCGGCATTGAGCTGGCCGTCGTCGCCGAATTTCGAGTGCAGCACCTGCAGGCGGGTGATCCGGCAGGCATCGAAGCGCAGCGGCAGGTTGAGCGGCCGGGCCCGCACCGAGGGCCGCAACTGATCCAGGGGGATCTCCACCCGGCTGACTCCATCGGCGCTGGTGTCGAATTCCGTCACCCAGCGCAAGCCTCCGGGGATCAGCTCGGTCAGGCCGGCCAGCCCGTCGGCACAGGCCACAGCCAGCTTGTAGCGGCGGCCATCGCCGCGCAGCTCAAACTCAAGGGCCCGGTAGGCACCCAGATCCAGGGGAGGGGAGAAAAGCGGCGAGCGACAGCTCACAAAGCCGCCGCCCTGCTCCACCACCTCGGCCTCCAGCACCAGCCCCTCGGGCCCCACCCGGCAGACGCCCGTGCTGTTGCCCCCCATGACGGTGTCGTTGAGGGCCAGCCAGCCGCTGAAACCATCACCGCTCACCACAAGCAAGGGGGTCGCCATCAGGGCTGCTTCGTTGGATCCTCCAAGCCTGCCGCAGCGGCGGCATCGGCCAGGATCAGCACGGGGGTGCGGGGGCGCACCAGCCGGGCCGGCGTGCGGGCCGCGGGCTCGTTGGGATCGAGCAGCCGTTGCAGGGCCTGCTGTTTGCCAGAACCACTCACCAGGATCACCACCTGCCGGGCCGCGCTCAGCACCGGCGCCGTAAAGGTGACCCGGGGCAGCCCCTTGCCCTCGCTGACCGTGACATTGCAATCGACCACGCCGGTGGCGGCGGTGCCGGGGAAGAGCGAAGCGGTGTGACCGTCGTCGCCCAGCCCCAGCAGAATCAGATCGAAGATCGGCGGTTGGCCGGGGCAGAGCTGGGCCAGCAGCGCGTCGTAGGCGGCGGCGCCCAGTTCGGGGCTCTCCAGAGTGGTTGGGACCGGATGGAAGCAGGCCTGGGCCCCGGGGCCCTCAGCCAGCAGGGAACGGCGCAGCATCAGGGCATTGCTGGACGGGTCATCGGCCGGCACCCAGCGCTCATCGCCGAGCAGCACATCCACCCGCTGCCAGGGCAGGTGGTTGGCCGCCAGCAGGTGGTACGCCTGCTCCGGGGTGGTGCCGCCGGCCAGGGCGATCTGGGCCCGCTCCCGTTCAGCCAGGGCCAGATCGATGCTGGCCGCGATCGTTTCGGCGGCCAGGCGCGAGAGCGCCCCCCGATCGGCCACTGTTTCCAGCCGGTAGGAGGCCGGGGGATGGGCGCTCACAACAACCACTCGGTGTGGAAGCTGCCTGGCCGATCCACCCGCTGATAGGTGTGGGCGCCGAAGCAATCACGCATCGCCTGCAGCAGGTTCTGGGGCAGGCGGCCGCTGCGGTAGCTGTCGATGTAGTCGAGGGTGCTGCTCAGGCAGGGCACGGGAATGCCGGCCAGGGCGGCAGCGGCCACCACCTGGCGCAAGCCGGGCAGACGGCTGTTGATCTGGGCGGCGAACCAGGGATCCACCATCAAGTTGGTCAGCTGCGGATTGGTGTCGTAGGCGTTCTGAATCCGTTGCAGCAGGCGAGCGCGGATGATGCAGCCCCCCTTCCAGATCTGGGCGATCGAGGAGAGCTGCAGGTTGTAATCGTGCAGCGCCGAGGCTTCCACCATCAAGGCCATGCCCTGGGCATAGCTGGCGATGCAGGCCAGGATGACGGCATCGCGCAGGGCCGGCAGCCCATCGGCGAGGGCACCGAGATCGGCCGTTGGCGGGGCCGGTGGAGCTTCGATCACGCTGGATGCGCTCTGGCGCTCGCCGTGCAGGGAGCTCATCACCCGGCCATTGAGCGCCGCATAGATCGTCGGCACGGCAATGCCCATCTCCAGGGCGCTGACCACGGTCCAGAGGCCGGTGCCTTTCTGGCCCGCCACATCGAGGATCTTCTCGACCAGGTCGCCGCCGTCCTCGGGGTCGCGGGTGCGCAGGCACACCTCGGTGATCTCCACCAGATAGGAGGAGAGCTCCTCCAGTTGGTTCCAGCCATCAAAGACATCGGCCATCTCCAGGCCGCTGAGGCCGGCCGAACGCTTCATCAGGTCATAGGCCTCGCAGAGGATCTGCTCGATGCCGTATTCGATGCCGTTGTGCACCGTCTTGACGAAGTGCCCAGCGCCACCGGGGCCGATGTAGGTGACGCAGGGGCCATCTTCCACCTGGGCAGCCATCTTGCGCACCAGGCCTTCGATCGCGTCGTAGGCGCTCTTGGTGCCGCCGGGCATCATGCTTGGCCCCTCCAGGGCGCCCTTGGCACCGCCGGAGACGCCCATGCCGATGAAGCCGAAGCTCTTACTCTCCAGCTCCTTCACCCGCCGCTCGGTGTCGGTGTAGAGGGAGTTGCCGCCATCGATCAGCAGGTCGCCGTCTTCGAGCAACGGCGAGAGCGTGGCGATCATGGCGTCGATCGGCTCACCCGCCTTGATCATCATCAGGATGCGGCGTGGGCGCTCCAGGGCACCCACGAATTCCTCCAGGGTGTGGGCCCCGACGATGTTGAGCCCAGCGCCCCGGCCGCTCAGAAAGTCTTCGGTCTTGGCGTAGGTGCGGTTGTAGACGACGCTGGAGAAGCCATTGCGCTCGGCATTGAGCACCAGGTTCTCGCCCATCACCCCCAGGCCGATCAGGCCGAAGTGCGCTTTGCTCATGTGTGGTTGGGTTGGATGAACCGGTCCTAGCCAGTGTGCCCTTCGCAGCGACGCCCATGGGTGTCGCTGCAGGGTGTGTCAGCAAGCGCTCAGAAGCCCCTAGATCACCGTGCCATCGGCGATCGTGGCGTTCTTCTCCACCACGACGATGCCGTTGCGGATGTAGAAGCCCAGCTCTGGCCGGTCAGCTTCCTCGATGCGGTCCTTGTTGACGATCGTGACGTTGCGGCCGATGCGGACGTTTTTATCGAGGATCGCGCCCTTGACGGTGGTGCCATGGCCGACGCCAAGGGGGATGCCGCCGCGCTCGCGCAGCACGGCCCGTTCCTCCGAGGATTCGTAGTAATCCGCACCCATTACCAGGGTGTCTTGCAACACCACCTCGCCTTCGACCCGGGAGCGCACACCGAGCACGCAGTGATGAATGCTGCAGGCCTGGAGCAAGGAGCCCTCGCCGATGATCGACTGGGTGACCTGGGTGTCCAGCAACTTGCTGGGAGGCAAATAACGCGGCCTGGTGTAGATCGGAAATTTTTCGTCGTAGAAGGAGAAGGCCGGCCTGGGTTGATCGGTGAGCGCCAGGTTGGCCTCATAAAACGCACCGATGGTGCCGATGTCTTCCCAGTAGTCGTCGAAGAGATAACTCTGGAGGTTGTCGCCACGCTCCAGGGCCAGGGGGATGATTTCCTTGCCGAAATCGGTGGCGGTGGGATTGCGGGCCAGCAGGTCGAAGAGGGTGTGCCGGTTGAACACGTAGATCCCCATCGAAGCCAGATAGGGGCGCCGGGCCGCTTCGGCTTCGCTCAGGCCCAGGCTGGCGGTGTCCACCTTCATCGACTCCAGCGCCGCACCTTTTGGCTTTTCGCTGAATTCACGGATGCGGCCGTCGCGCTCGGCGCGCATCAGGCCAAAGCTTTCGGCCTGGGCCTGATCCACCGGCAGGGCGCCCACGCTCAGATCAGCGCCGCTGTTGATGTGGTGGTCCACGAATTGGCTGTAGTCCATCCGGTAGAGCTGGTCACCGGAGAGGATCAAGTAGTGGTCCACGTCCCATTCCTGGAACAGCCACTGATATTTACGAACCGCATCGGCGGTTCCCTCGAACCAGCTGGGGCTATCGGGCGTCTGCTGGGCGGCGAGCACCTCGACAAAACCCTGGCCGAAGCCGGCCGAGAGGTTGTAGGTCTGGGTGAGGTGCCGGTTGAGGGAGGCGCTGTTGAACTGGGTCAGCACATAGATCTTGTTGACACCAGAATTGATGCAGTTGCTGATCGGGATATCGATCAGCCGGTATTTGCCGGCCAGGGGCACCGCTGGCTTGGCCCGCATCTTGGTGAGCGGGTAGAGGCGAGTGCCTGCTCCACCGCCGAGGATGATCGCCAAAACCCGCTTCATCACTCACTCCTTGTAGGGCTGCATGCAGCACACCTGAACCGTACTGGACCGGCTGACCCAGACAGCCAAGCCCCCACCAAGAACCCATCAATCTCTGGTTAAGGGGAGCCGTTGCCAGCCGGTTTCAGCCCTCGCCGCTGCCTTCGTCAAGGGCGAAGAGGTCATGGAGAGCCTGCATGGCCAGGTGCCGTTGTTGCCGCGGCTGGGGGGCCCGCAGGTTGGTGACAGGGCTGTGCAGCACCTTGTTGATGATCCCCTTGCTGAGCGCTTCGACAACCTTGCGCTCCCGCGCCGAGAGATCGGGCCCCATGCGGCTGAGCGCCTTCTGCAACTCCTGTTCGCGGATCACCTCCAGGGTCTGGCGCAGTTTGTTCAAGGTGGGCACTGCCTCCAGCCCATCCCACCATTCCAGGAACTGCTGGGCCTCCTCCTGCAGCAGGCCCTCGGCCTCGGCGGCGATCTCCCGCCGCGACTCCTGGTTGCGGTTCACCACCTCCTGCAGGTCGTCGACATCAAAAGACTCCACGCCAGGCAGGACGCTGACCCCTGAGCTGATGTTGCGGGGAACGCCGATATCCACCAGCATCAGCGAGGAGCGCCGGTTGAGCGACTGCAGCCGGGCCTGATCGATGATCGGCTGCTCGGCTGCCGTGCTGGTGAACACCAGCGAGCAGGTGCTCAGGCAGTGGTCGAGATCGCTGAGCGGGCGGCATTGCACCGGCAGTTCCGGAAAATCGGCCGCCAGGGCTTCGGCCCGCTCAACCGTGCGGTTGAGCAAAACCAGGGCCTTGCAGCCTTTCGACTGCAGATGCTGAAGCAGCAGGCGGGCCATCCGACCCGCTCCCACCACCGCCACCTGTTCCTGGTCAAGGCTGACGAGTTCGTCGAGGCCCCGGGCCTGGCCCACCTTGAGCTGGGCCAGTTCCACGGCCGCCGAGCTGATCGAGACGGCGCCGGTGCCCAGGTTAGTTTCGGTGCGCACCCGCTTGCCGGTGCTGACGGCCTGGGTGAGCAGGCGGTTGAGGATCGGGCCAATCGAGCCATGCTCCTGGCCGAGCCGCACCATCTTTTTGACCTGGGAGAGGATCTGCCCCTCCCCCAGCACCAGGCTGTCGAGCCCGGAAGCCACCCGCATCAGGTGGGACACCGCCTCGGCGTGGTGATACGTGAACAGGTGGGGGGTGAGTTCGCCGAAATCGAGGCCGGAATGGCGGCTGAGGAAGGACCCCACCGCCGTGATCCCCTGCTCTGGACTGCGCAGCAGGGTGTAGATCTCCAGCCGGTTGCAGGTGCTGAGGATCGAGGCCTCCAGCACCTGGGCGTCACCGCGCAGCTGTTGGAGGGAATCCTCCATGGTCTGCTCGGGAATGCTCAGCCGCTCACGGATCTCGACCGGAGCCGTGCGATGGCTGAGGCCGACGACGGCGATGTGCATGGGGTGGGCGCTCAGCGCAGCGCGACGCTCTGGGCGCCGGGCTTGATGTGGATCGTGTCGGTGAAGCGGGCGCTGGTGTCGAGCGAGCTGATGATCAAACTGCTGGTGCGGGTGCAGTCGGCCTCGAACACCACGCCCTTGAACAGCAGGCCAGGGGTGATGCCGCTGCCAGCGAACACCACGTTCTCGCCCGAGGCCAGTTCCTCGGCCTCGTACACCTTGTCGATGTCGGTGATGCCCATGGAGTTGAGGCGCTCGATGTTGCCCTCCTTGGTGTAGTCGGCCCATTCGGAGGTCTGGGCGATTGCCGGGTCATAGACCAGCTGGCCCTGAAAGTGGCCGCCCAGGCAGCGCAAGGCCGCCGCTGAGATCACCCCTTCAGGAGCAGCGCCGATGCCCATCAGGCAGTGGGTGCCGGTGCCGGCGAAGCCGCAGGCGATCGCCGCTTGAACGTCGCCATCACTGATCGGCTTGACCCGGGCGCCGGTGGCGCGGATCTCGGCGATCAGATCCTTGTGGCGGGCCCGCTCCATCACCACGATCACCAGATCGCTGGCGGGCATGCCCAGGCAGGCGCTGAGGATGGCGATGTTCTCCGTGGCGCTCTTGCGGATGTCCACCTTGCCCTTGGCGGCCGGGGGCGCCGCCAGCTTCTTCATGTAGAAATCAGGTGCATTGAACAGGCCCCCGCGGTCAGAAGCGGCCAGCACGGCCATCGAGCCGTCCTGGGCGTTGGCGCAGAGATTGGTGCCCTCGCAGGGATCCACGGCGAAATCCACGCCCGGACCCGTGCCGCTGCCTACTTCCTCGCCGATGTAAAGCATCGGCGCCTCATCGCGCTCGCCCTCACCGATCACGATGCGGCCCTGCATGGCGATCGCCCCCATCCGCGTGCGCATCGCTTCGACGGCAGCTGCATCGGCCTCATCCTTCTGGCCCAGACCGGTGAGATGGGCCGAGGCGATGGCGGCCTGCTCGACGACTTCGAGCAGTTCCTGAATGAGGGTGCGATCCACGTGGGTCTGGCAGGGGGGAGAGAGCGCAACAAGGGAAAGACCGGCAGGTCAGCTGCCGCAAGGCCTTTCAGGGTTGAAGCAATCGATACTCTATCAGCGCCGATTGGCCTGCTCCCGGCGTCAGGGGCGGGGCGTTCCGACCGATTCCTACAATCGCTGAGCACCCTCCGCCCCGGTGGCCCCAACCATGAGCACGAAGCCTCTGGTGATCGCCCCTTCGATCCTTTCCGCTGATTTCGCCCGCCTCGGAGATGAGGTGCGCGCCGTCGATGAGGCGGGAGCCGACTGGATCCACGTGGACGTGATGGACGGCCGATTCGTTCCCAACATCACGATCGGCCCACTGATCGTCGAAGCGCTGCGGCCTGTGACCGCCAAGCCGCTCGATGTGCACCTGATGATCGTCGAGCCCGAGAAGTATGTGGCGGATTTCGCCAAGGCGGGAGCCGATCACATCTATGTGCAGGTTGAAGCCTGCCCGCACCTGCACCGCAACCTGGGCCAGATCAAGGATCTCGGCAAAAAGGCCGGAGCCGTGCTCAACCCCGGCACCTCGCTCGACACCCTGGAGTACTGCCTGGAGCTCTGCGATCTCGTCCTGATCATGAGCGTGAACCCCGGCTTTGGCGGCCAGAGCTTTATCCCCTCAGCGGTTGAGAAGGTGCGCCGTCTCAGGCGGATGTGCGATGAGCGCGGCCTTGATCCCTGGATCGAAGTGGATGGCGGCCTCAAGGCTGGCAACGCCTGGCAGGTGATCGAAGTGGGCGCCAATGCGATCGTTTCGGGCTCTGGGGTGTTCAACCAGCCCGACTACCGCGAAGCGATCAGCGGCATCCGCAACAGCCGCCGCGAAGCCCTGCTTGTCTGAGCTGCGCCCCTGACCACCCGCTCTGCCGATCAGCCCCCGATGGGTTGATCGGCAGTTTTTTTATGGAAACCGGCCAGGATGGATGGTCACCGATTGTCATCATTCGCCGGCCTGGGCTCAAGCTCCGAGAAACCAGCCATAGCTGTGCAGGCCGATGCCGAGAAGGTTGACGCCGATGTAGCAGACCACGATCACCACCAGTCCTGCCACCGCCACCAGCGCCGGGCGCCGGCCCTGCCAGCCACGGCTCAGGCGCGTGTGCAGATAGGCCGCATAGACGAGCCAGCAGATCAGGGCCCAGGTTTCTTTCGGGTCCCAGCTCCACCAGCTGCCCCAGGCCTCGTTGGCCCAGACCGCGCCGCTCACCAGCCCCACGGACAGCAGCAGAAAGCCAACGGTGATCGTGCGATAGCTGAGGCTGTCGAGTTGCTCGTTGATGCCGATCGCCACGCTGCTCAGCTGGAGATCGCCACCGCTGGTGGCCAGCTTGGCCTGGCGGAAACCACCGCTGCCGATCGAGCTGCTGCGCAGTTGCAGGGCCTGGTCGCGATCGGTGAACAGCACCGCCAGGGAGAGCAGCGAGCCCACCAGCAAGGCCGCATAGCTCACCATGATCACGCTGACGTGCATCACCAGCCAGCTGGAGCGCAACGCCGGCACCAGAGGTGCCGCTTGCTGCAGCCGATCCGGCAGAGCGAAGCTGGCGAAGGCGAGGCAGCCCAGTCCCATCGGCGTGGCGGCAGCTGGCACCAGCGGTGAGGGCCAGGAGCGCTCCACCAGCAGCTGGGTGAGCGTGCAGGCCCAGGCCAGGAAGCAGAGCGACTCGTAGAGATTGCTGATCGGGAAATGGCCCGATTCCCACCAGCGCAGGGTGAGCTGGGCCGTAAGGCTCAGATTCGCGGCCGCCACCAACAGGCGCACGACAGTGACACTGCGGGTGGCCTGCCCACTCACACTCCAGAAGGCCAGCGGCAGGGCAACCAGCAACAGCCCAAAGGCCAGGAGGCCAAGGGCGAGGACCGGGTCATTCACGGCAGCCAGCACGTCGAAGAAGCCAACAGGTTTCAACCAGTCTGCCCGCTGACCCCGCCTCAGCGACTGGCCTGGCGCAACATCACCAGGCCAATCGCCAGGCCGATCAGCACCGGGGCCCAGGCCGCCAGGAACGGTCCCACCGTTCCCTTGACCCCAAGCGAACTGAAGATGAAGGACATCAGGTAGTAGGAGAAGATCAGCAGGACGCTGATGCCAAACCCCTGACTGCGACTGGTTCGACCAGCCGGCCTGACCCCGAGGCTGCTGCCGATCAGCCCGAACACAACACAGATGGCCGGGAAGGCGAATTTCTCCTGGATCCGCACCCGCAGGCGCCTGGCTTCTTTGCGATCACCCGCTTCGCTCAGCAGTTTCTCCGCACTGATCGCCTGGGCTACCGTCATGCTGGCGGCATCTTTTGGTAGTTCGGCCAGCTTCATCGGCCCCTGATCGAGGGGATAGAGGTAGTTGTTGAAGCGGGCCGAAGTGGTGGCCTGGTCACCCTGCCCCACCAGCACGATCTTGCCGTCAAGAAATTCCCACATCCCTTCGGCCTCACTCCAGACGGCACGATCGGCACTGAGGATCTGGGTTCCGCTGTCGCGGCTGAAATCGAGCACGGTGACATCTTTCATCTCACCATCCCTGAACTGGCGGGAATAAAAGAGTTGCGAGAGGTAGCGTTCGCTCTCCCCTTCCTCATCGGCCTTTTGCCTGCGGCTGAAGCGGGAATAGATGATGTTGCTTCCCGTCTCCGCCGCCACTGACTTGCCCAGCGCCTGACGGAGCGTGTCGGTCGCCTGGAGGTTGGCATTCGGCACGATCAGGTCGTTGAACAGGAAGGTGATCAGGCTCATCAGCACCGCCACCAGCAGGGCTGGAACCACCATCCGCCAGGTGCTCACACCCAGGCTGCGCAAGGCTTTGAGTTCGCCGTTGCTCGACAGGCTGCTGTAGGCCAGCAAGGTGGCCATCAAGGTTGCCATCGGAAACGACAGCACCAGGAATCCGGGCATGCGCAGCCCTAACACCTGCATGGCGGCTGCCACTGGCAACCCGGATTCCGCCACCCGGCGCACCAGCTCGAAGACCACCCCCACCGACAACGAGACGGCCGTGAAGGCGGCAATACCAAAGAGCAGCGGACCGACGAGTTCGCCGACCAGCCAGCGATCCATCAGCGGCAGTCGCTGCAGCTGGATCCCCAATTGACGGGCCGGCCGGCCGATGGCCAAGCTGATGTTCATAGCTGAAAGGCGTCACCGAGGTAGTGGCGGCGGACCAGGGGATTGTCCGCCACTTCGTTGGAGCGACCGGCGGCAAGAATGCTGCCTTCGGTAAGGATGTAGGCCCGATCGGTGATCGCCAGGGTTTCGCGCACGTTGTGATCGGTGATCAGCAATCCCATCGATCGTTCCTTCAGCTTGCTGATCAACGCCTGCAGATCGGCAACAGCGAGAGGATCAACGCCCGCAAACGGTTCATCCAGCAGCAGGTAGCGGGGCCCCTTGGGACCCACCGCCAGGGCTCTGGCCACCTCACAGCGGCGACGCTCGCCGCCGGAGAGCTGAAAACCCTGCCGTTGCTGGAAGGGGCCGAGGTGGAACTCATCGATCAGCTGGTCCAGGCGCTCCCGGCGCTGGGCCATCGGTGCCCCGCTTTCCTGGAGGGCCAGCTGCAGGTTCTGACGGACCGTGAGCTGGCGAAAGACGCTGGGTTCCTGGGGCAGGTAGCCGATGCCCAGGCGCGCCCGCTGCGGCATGGCCAGTCCTTCCACATTCTTGCCATCGAGCACGACCCTGCCGCGATCGGGTTTCAGCTGGCCTGTCACCAAATTAAAGGTGGTGGTCTTACCGGCGCCATTGGGCCCAAGCAGCCCCACCACTTCGCCGGGATTGAGCTCCAGGCTCACACCTTTGACCAGGGGGCGCCCGCCCAGGCTGAGGGCCACGTCTTCGAGCGTGAGGCTCATCGCGGCAGGGAGGGGGCAGCCGCCGGCAGGGTCTCCTGGAGGCGCAGTTGGCTGAACACCTGTTGACCATTGCTGGGCTGGGCCAGCACCTGCTCGCTGTCGACCATGTAGATCACCCGTTCAGCCCGCAGCAGATTTCCGCCTTCCTGCACCACATCCACATCGCCGCTCAGCACGATGCGACCTTCGTTGGTGAAGTATTGGGCCTGGCGGGAGGTGGCCACCAGGCGCCGATCGGGATAAAGAATCCGCACATTGCCGATCGCCGTGATCACCCCTGTGACGTTGTCGGCCTTCTGGCTGTCGGATTCAATCGTGAGCAGGCCGGTGGGGGCAGCCGCTGGCGGCGCGGTCGCCACGCCAGGGTTCTGGCCCCTGGCCGGGACGGGAGGCGAGAAGGCGGCGAGCAGCAACAGGCCCAGTGGCAGTGCAAAGCGCAAGCTGCGCGGCGCTGGCCAGCGGGTCATCTGAGCCGGAATGGTCCGCTCAGGGTTCCGCATGAAGGGGAGCAAAACTGGGAAGCAGGGGTGTGCGTGGTGATCGCGGCCAGGCCCAGCGCTCGCCCCAGATCAGGACCAATCTACAGATCACAGCCGGACCTCACCCACCCAGGGATGTGATTGGCTGCAACTGGGGCAGGGGCAGGTCTTGGGGGTTTCCGTTGCCCTGCAGGCACTGCAAGCGGTCACGAACCTGATCCCGCAGCGGGGCGAGGTTGAGACCGAGGCAAACAGCGGGGAAAGGGGCCAGGCGACCGAGCCCCTCTCCCAGTAACAAGGTGGCCCCGCGGCGATTGCCACGCTCGAGGTGTAGGTGGGCGACGGCGATCTGCAGAAAGCTCTGCAGGACATCCCGATCGGGGCCGAGGGTCTGGTGCCAGAGCTCCTCGAACCCGTCATGGCAGGGATACCAATCGCCGGAGTTGAAGAGGGCCACAGCGGCCAGGAAACGGGGATCAGCTCCCAGTTCCTGGCTCATCGCTTGGCTGGCTTCTTCATGGCCAGCTTGCGCAGCCGGATCGACTCGGGGGTGACCTCGAGCAATTCGTCGGGGCCGATGTACTCCAGGGCGCGCTCCAGGGTCATCTGGATTGGAGATTGCAGCGTGTCGAGCACTTCAGCGCCAGCCGAGCGGATGTTGGTGACCTGCTTGGCCTTGCAGACATTGAGTTCGAGGTCGGGCGGGCGGCTGTGCTCGCCCACGATCATTCCCTTGTACACCTTGGTGCCAGGGGTGATGAAGAACTGTCCCCGGTCTTCGGCGCCCTTGAGGGCATAGAACGTGGCGGTTCCTTCCTCGTAGGCGATCAGCACGCCATTGCGGCGGGTTTCGAACTCGCCCTGCATCGGACGGTATTCAAAGAAGGAGTGGCTCATGATCCCGTCACCGCGGGTGGCCCGCACGAACTCACCACGGAAGCCGATCAGACCACGGGCCGGCACGACAAATTCCAGCTGGGTTCGGCCGTCGGCGCCTGTTTCCATGTTCTGCATCTCGCCCTTGCGCATGCCGAGCTTCTCGATGCAGTTGCCGACAGCGGCCTCAGGCACATCCATCACCAGGGTTTCGACCGGTTCGCAGGGGGTGCCATCGATGGTGCGGAAGATCACCTTGGGCTGGGACACCTGGAACTCGAAGCCTTCGCGCCGCATCGTTTCGATCAGGATGCCCAGGTGAAGTTCACCGCGGCCACTGACGGCGAAGCGATCCGGGGAGTCGGTGTCTTCCACCCGCAGGGCCACGTTGGTGAGCAGCTCCCGCTGGAGCCTGTCGCGCAACTGACGGCTGGTCACGAATTTGCCTTCTTTACCGGCAAACGGTGAATCGTTGATGACAAAGGTCATCTGCAGGGTGGGTTCGTCCACCCGGATCAACGGCAGGGCCTCGGGATGGTCGGGGCAGGCGACCGTTTCGCCGATGTTGACCTCGTCAAAGCCGGCCACAGCCACCAGATCACCGGCGCTGGCTTCGGCGATCTCGACCCGTTGCAGGCCTTCGAAGCCCAGCAGCTTGCTGATCCGGCAGCGCTTGATGCTGCCGTCTTCACGAATCAGTGAGGCGGTCTGGCCAGAGCGGATCACACCGTTATGGACGCGGCCGATGACGATGCGACCGAGAAAATCGGAGTAGTCGAGCGTGGTGACCTGCAGCTGCAGTGGCTTGTCCACATCCCCAACCGGGGGCGGCACATGGCGCAGGATCGCGTCGAACAGCGGCTTCATGTTGTCGCTTTCAGTCGCCATGTCCGGCTTGGCGAATCCGCCCATGCCGCTGCCGAACAGATAGGGGAAGTCGCACTGGTCGTCGTCGGCGCCGAGCTCCAGAAAGAGATCGAGAACCTTGTCGACCGCCTGCTCGGGGTCGACCCGCGCCCGATCGATCTTGTTGATGAACACAATCGGCCGCAGGCCTTGCTCCAGGGCCTTGCGCAGCACGAAGCGGGTCTGGGGCATCGGCCCCTCGTTGGCATCGACGATCAACAGGGCCCCATCGACCATGCCGAGGACCCGCTCCACTTCTCCGCCGAAGTCAGAGTGACCAGGGGTGTCAACGATATTGATGCGCGTATCGCCGTAGGTGACGGCCGTGTTCTTGGAGAGGATGGTGATCCCCCGCTCCCGCTCCAGGTCGTTGGAGTCCATCACGCAGGTGGGAACGGCCTCACCGTCACGGAAGATGCCCGACTGCTGCAACAGGGCATCGACCAGAGTTGTTTTGCCGTGGTCAACGTGGGCAATGATCGCGATATTGCGAATCGGTGCGCGCTTAGCTGGGGCGCTCATACAGCGGCCGGGTCAATTGATCACCTTATCTCAGCTGCTTGCCGGGTCGTTTCAAACAGCTTGAGAGCTTCGGCTGATCCCTCGAAGCGCCAGTGCCACGGCTCATAGCTGACCCCTTGGTCGTTGCCTTGCGGGAAGGAGAGTTTGAAGTGATAACGGTTGGCGTTGCGCTCCAGCCAGAGAAAGGCCGGTGTGCGATCGAAGACGTCCTTCAGGTTCGTTTCCGGCCGGCTGCCATCACCCAGATCCACCGCAAAGCCCGTGCTGTGCTCCGAAAATCCAGGTGGAGCGCTCACCTTGGCCCGCTCTGAAGCGCTCTGATTGCGCTCTGATTTCACCTCAAAGAAGATGGCTTTCTGCAACTCAACGTCACGGAAGGCACTCAGCAGCCGCAGATCAACGCCGGCGGCGGCGGCATCGCGCTTCATCGCCAGCAGGGATTCGGCCGCATCGACATGCAACCGCAGTCCGGGCGCGACGCTGACCAATCTCTCCGGCGTCGCTTCGAGATAGGGGTAATGCCCCAGCAGCCGGCCATCGGGGCTGGGGCGCGCCTCGATGCCGGCCATGGGGTCCGTGCTGCGCTGACCAAGGACCTGGGGAAAGGAGAGGGCCAGCACCGCCGTCAGCGTGGCCAGGCCAAGGGCAGCAGCGAGCAGGAACGGCCAGCGCCGCGAGGACACCAGGGCTGGCCGGGCGCTGCGCCGGGCGAGCGGGATGTCATCGGGGATCTCCTTTGTCGAGTCCCGGAACAGTGAACGGGGCGGCACTCGCGGTGGCACGCACCCTCTCCAACAAGCTTCGAAACAATCGTAGAGGCGCCCTGGCGAAGGATCAACGCAGAGGCCTCTAACGGTGTTAGCTTCGGGCTCAAGATCGTTCCAGCGGAGCAGGTTTCAAGATGTTGCGAGTCGCGGTAGTGGGTGGCGGCCCGAGCGGATCCTGTGCTGCTGAGGTGCTGGCCAAGGCCGGCATTCAGACCTGGCTGTTTGAGCGCAAGCTCGACAATGCCAAGCCTTGCGGTGGGGCCATTCCGCTTTGCATGGTCGATGAGTTCGATCTTCCCGAGTCGATCATTGACCGGAAGGTTCGCAACATGCGAATGATCTCTCCCTCCAATCGCGAGGTTGATATTCATCTCGGCAATCAAGACGAATACATCGGCATGTGCCGGCGCGAAGTCATGGATGGCTTCCTGCGCGACCGCGCCGCCAGCCTGGGAACCAAGCTGGTCAACGGTTTGGTGCAGAGCATCGACACCGGCAAGAATCGCCAGGGTCCTTACACCCTCCAATACGCCGATTATTCCGCTGGTGGCCCCACCGGCGAGATCAAAACCCTGGAGGTGGATCTGATCGTCGGCGCCGACGGGGCCAACAGCCGGGTGGCCAAGGCCATGGACGCAGGTGACTACAACATGGCGATCGCCTTCCAGGAGCGCATTCGGCTTCCCAAGGAGGAGATGAGCTACTACGAGGACCTCGCCGAAATGTATGTGGGCACCGATGTGTCCCCTGATTTCTACGGCTGGGTGTTCCCCAAGTACGACCACGTGGCCGTGGGTACCGGCACGATGCAGAAGAACCAGTCCCTGATCAAGGGCCTGCAGAAGGGCGTTCGCGCCAGGGCCAGCGACCGTTTGCTCGGTGGCGAGGTGATCAAGGTGGAAGCGCACCCGATTCCCGAGCATCCCCGTCCGCGGCGGGTGGTGGGCCGGATGGCGTTGGTGGGCGATGCCGCCGGCTACGTCACCAAGAGCTCCGGGGAAGGCATTTATTTCGCCGCTAAGAGTGGGCGGATGTGCGCCGAGCAGATCGTTGCGGCCAGCGCCAACGGCAACACAATCCCTACGGAGAAAGATCTCAAGGTTTATATCAAGAAGTGGGATCGCCAGTACGGCGCCACCTACAAGGTGTTGGAAATTCTCCAGAACATTTTTTATCGCAACGACGCCGCCAGAGAAGCCTTCGTCGAGATGTGCGATGACAAGGATGTTCAACGCCTCACCTTCGACAGCTACCTCTACAAGCGGGTGGTGATGATGAATCCCTGGCAGCAGATCAAGCTGACGCTGCTCACCTTCGCTTCCGTACTGCGTGGCCACGCCCTCGCTCCCCAGGGCTATAAACCCGTGCCCAGCGCGGTCAGAACCGAGGAGGAGATGGCTGCCCAGCGGCTCCATCTCTCCAATGCCGCGGGCACAGCCACCGGCACAGCTGATGCTCCCGAGGTGCACTCCACTGCCAACGGCAACTCCGCTGCCGGCCATTCAAAAGCCGGATCAGCCGTGGACATGACCAAACAGGTGCGCGAACCGGCCCTGGCGAGCAAGCCCTGAGCCAACTGGCCAGCAAAGCCGGCTCAATTGCCGGCTTTGCTGGCCAGTTGGCTGAAATCGGCGAGCACCAGGGCCTGGTTGCGCAGCAGGGCCAGCAGGTTGAGACGATTGCTGCGGATGGCCGGGTCATCGGCCATCACCATCACGCTGCTGTCGCCATCGAAGAAGGCCGCCAGGGCTCCTGAGCTTGCCGCCAGGCTGGAAGCCAGGGCTTCGTAGCTGGAGCTATTGGCCAGGGGCTCCAGGGTCTGGAGGACCGTCAGCATGGCCTGCTCACTGCTGGCGCTGAACAGGCTGGGGTCGACCACACCCGCAGGGCTGAGGATTCCTGCAGCCAGATCTGCCTGCTCGGCCAGGCGAGTGGCCCGCTGCACCACGGCCTGCACTGGCGCCAGGGCCCCGCTGGCCCGGAGCTCGGCCAGCAGTTCCACCCGCTGGCGGGCATCGGCAGGGTCAGCCAGCAGGCGCTCGGCCGCCACGCTGCTGCCGGCCACGGCCTGGACCAAGTCGGCGTCAAAACCGCGCTCCTCGAGCAAGCTGATCAGCCGCAACCGCAGAAATTCAGCCAGCTCCGTGGCCAGGGCCGCCGGCTCGATCCCCAGCGCCGGCAACAGCTGCTGCCATTGCACGGTGGCCTGACGCAACACCGCGATCAGATCCAGGGCCCAGCCCCGCTCCCAGAGAATCTGCACCAGCCCGTTTCCTGCCCGCCGCAGGGCGTAGGGATCGGAGGAGCCACTGGGCCGATCACCCTTGGCATAGACACTGAGCAACAACTCAAGCCGCTCGGCAAGCGCGACGACGGCGCCGGCCTCGGAGCTGGGTAAGGCATCACCGGCTCCCCGCGGCAGGTAATGCTCCAGCACGGCCAGGGCCACCGGCCGGGATTCGCCTTCAGCCAGCAGGTATTTGGCCCCCATCACGCCCTGGAGTTCGGGGAATTCGCCCACCATCTGGCTGACGAGGTCGTGCTTGCAGAGGTGGGCGGCCCGCCGTGCCGCTGCCGTTTCGGGCTCCGCCAGGGCGAGATGCTCGAGCAGCAACCCAGCCAGCCACTCCAGTCGCTCGGCCCGCTCCAGCAGGCTGCCCAACCCTTCGGCGAAGGTGACGCTGGCCAGCTGCAAGCGGCGTTGCGCGCTGGGGATGGCCCGATCTGCCGCCAGGAAGAACTCCGCATCGGCCAAGCGGGCCCTGAGCACCCGTTCGTTGCCGCGCTGCACCGTGGCTTGGGCCTCCGGCCGGCCGTTGCCGATGCAGAGGAAGGCGGGCAGCAGTGTGGCCGTGGCGCTCAAGGCCAGCGGGTCGGACTCGGCCTCGGCGCGCACCAGGGGCACATAGCGCTGGTGGGAGCGCATCACCGTGCTGAGCACTTCCGGCGGCAGGGCAAGAAAGCGTTCGTCGAGCCGTCCTTGGATCAACGTGGGCGACTCGACCAGGTCAACGAGCTCATCAAACAGCTCGTCTGGAAGGTCGGGGCTGGCCGACAACTCCCCGGCAGCCCGTTGCAGCTGGCTGTGGATCCAGTCAGCTCGCTGCTGCCGTTCCACCTGCACGCCGGCCGCCGCCAGGGTGGCCGCATAGGTTGATGCGCTTGGGATCGTCACCGCTTCGGCGCTGAGGCGATGGCCGCGGCTGAGGCGCCCGCTCTCGACAGCCGGATCACAGCCGCTCAGGGCCACTGGAATCAGTTGGTCATCGAGCAGGGCCACCAGCCAGCGCACCGGCCGGCTGAAGCGGCGCTCGCCCGTGCCCCAGCGCATGAACCGCCGGCCCTGCAGGGCGCTCACCCAGCCCGGGATCTGCTCGGCCAGCACCGAGAGGGTGGGCTGGCCGAGCTGAAGGCTGCGGGCAAACACGAACGGTCCCTTGGCCGTCTCGCGCACCTCGAGGGCTTCGGGCGCCACGCCACAGCGGCGCGCAAAACCGATGGCCGCCGCGGTGGCCACGCCCTCGCTGAAAGCCTGGGCAGCAGGCGGTCCCTTGCGCTCCTCTTCGAGATCGCTCTGGCGCTCCGCCAGCCCTGCAACGCTGATCGCCAGGCGCCGCGGGGTACCGGTGCCATGGACGAGCCCATGGTCGAGGCGCAAGCCAGCCAGCGCCTCGCGCACCTGCCGCTCCAGCTGGGGGATCGCAAGGCGGACAAAATCCGCTGGCAAATCCTCGGTGCCGATCTCCAGCAGGAATGTGGCCACGGTTGCCTCTCGGGAGCCCCTGACTGTATTGAACGCCTTTGGAGCGCCCCTTGCTTCGCTACCTTCTGTGGATGACGGCGCCGTTGTTGTGACCCTTTCCCCGACGCCTCCGAGCAAGTTCGAGCAGCTCAAGGCGAGCAGTGACCACCTCAAGGAACCCCTGGCCACCGAGCTGAAGAACGAGAAGCCGTTCTTCACCGATGGGGCGGTCCAGATCCTGAAGTTCCACGGCAGCTACCAGCAGGACAACCGCGACCATCGCCAGAAAGGCCAGGAGAAGGACTGGCAGATGATGCTGCGCCTGCGCAGCCCCGCCGGCCTGATTCCCGTGCCGCTCTACCTGGCCATGGATGATCTGGCCGACCGACTCGGCAACGGCACCCTGCGGGTAACGACCCGCCAGGCGTTCCAGATGCATGGCATCGCCAAGGCCGACCTGCAGGAGGTGATCGGCACCATCGTGCGCGCCATGGGCTCCACCCTGGCCGCCTGTGGTGACATCAACCGCAATGTGATGGCGCCGGCAGCGCCCTTCGAGAAGGGGGGCTATCCCGCCGCGCGCGCCCTCGCCGAGCAGATCGCCGATCTGCTCGCTCCCCAGGCCGCCGAAGGCTCCTACCTCGATCTCTGGGTGGATGGCGACCACAGTTATCGCTTCCGCCCTGCCCCTGAGGTGAACAAGGCACGGGCCCGGCAGCAGCAGGGGGCCCTGTTCAGCGGCGATGCCAGCGAGCCCCTCTACGGGGGCACCTACCTGCCGCGCAAGTTCAAGGTGGCCGTCACGGTGCCAGGCGACAACTCCGTTGATCTGCTCACCCAGGACATCGGCCTGGTGGTGTTCACCGATCCGGGCGGACGGCTGCGCGGCTGCAACGTGTATGTGGGCGGCGGCATGGGGCGGACCCACAACAAGGAGGACACCTTCGCCCGCACGGCCGATCCGCTCGGCTACGTGGCCGCCGAGCACATTCTCGATCTCGTCCAGGCGGTCGCCGCCCTGCAGCGCGACCACGGCGACCGCGAGCTGCGCCGCCACGCCCGGATGAAATACCTGATCCATGACCGGGGCATCGCCTGGTTCAAAGGCGAGCTGCTCCGCTACTTCCCCCATCCGCTCAAAAGCCTGCGGCCGGAACCCAAGGCCAAGCTCACCGACTATCTCGGTTGGCATCGCCAGAGCAGCGGCCTCTGGTTCGTCGGCCTGCCCCTGCTCTGCGGGCGCCTGGAGGGAACGGTCAAACAGGGCTTGCGGCGCCTCGTTGAGACCTACCAGCTCGATGTGCGCCTCACCCCGAATCAAGACCTGTTGCTCTGCAACATCGGCACCTCCCAGCGCTCCAGCCTGCGGGCGGCCCTGATTGCCCTGGGCTTTGCCGCACCGGAAGCACCGGGTCTTCTCGCGCGCCATGCCCTGGCCTGCCCAGCGCTGCCCACCTGCGGGCTGGCCATCACCGAAGCGGAGCGGATCCTGCCGGCCGTGCTCGATCGCCTCGAAGTACTGCTGCAGCGGCTGGAGATCGAGCAACCGCTGCTGGTGCGCATGACCGGCTGCCCCAATGGCTGCTCACGCCCCTACATGGCCGAAGTCGGTCTGGTGGGCAGTGGGGTGGAGCAATACCAGCTCTGGCTGGGCGGCACACCGAACCTCACCTGCCTGGCCACCCCCTACCTGGAGCGGATGCCGCTGAGCGATCTGGAGTGCACCCTGGAGCCCCTGCTGTGCGAATGGAAATCGACCCAAAACGGGGGCCGGCCGCGCAGCTTTGGTGACTTCGTCGGCAAGCTCGGTCCTGAAGCGGTGCGGGCCCTGTTGCCCACCAACTGATGATCGGTCGCCTGCTGTTGAAAAGGCTGCCGTTCAAAGGACTGCCGTTGAGAAAGTTACTGTTCGGTTTGATCGGCCCGATCGCCGCCTTTGCCGCCGGCGCCGCCCTGGCCCAGGGCCGTTCGATGCCGCCGCCGCCAGCGGCCCCGGTCACGACCTACCGTCCCGATCAAGCCACCTGCCAGAGCGACAACATGCTCGGCGCCTACCGGCGCCAGCTGCAGCAGTTCGCTGGCCAATCCACCAAGGTTCTGCTCCGGCTGCGCCAGGTGCAGCTTGAAATGGCTGAGGCGAGCCTGAAGGACTGTGCCAGCCAGAACCTGCTCAGCCGCGATGAGGCCGACCGGATCTGGCGTGAGCTCCAGGCGATGCCCTTGCCTCAACCCTCGGCTAGCCAGCGGCCGTAACAGGCGGTTGGCTGCCGGGAACGCCAGGCCCAGAGCTGGTCGCCATAGCTGAAATGCCACCACTCGTAGGGATGCTGGCTGAATCCCGCCACGGCCATCGCCTCGGCCAGCAGGCAGCGGCGATGGTGCCAGAGGGCGGCTTGGCTGCTGGGATCGCGCGCCGCTTCGGCGTAGTGATCCGGCTCTGAAACCGCAGCGATCGCATCGATCTCGCCGCCCATCGCCAGGGGGGAACCGCTGGCCTCAGCCAGGGTGAGGTCAACGGCCGCGCCGGTGCTGTGCGGCGGCGGCGTGGCTGGATCCTCACTGGGTGGCGCCCAGAAGCGGCTCACCCGCTCGCGGATGGCCTCCCGCTCGGCACTGGCCGTCTCAGCCGCCACGCCCCGGAGGGCCCATTCACTGGCCAGGGCGTGCTCCACCATGAAGGCCTGGACCGCCACCGGCCGCCAGGCATCGAAGATCGCCAGCCGCAGGGCTGGATCCTGGCGCTGCAGCTGGGCCTGGGCGATCAACAGGCGCTCCACCACGCCCTGGCGCAGCCGGAAGGGACAACCGCCGTTGCCATAGGGGGCTCCGAGGCTCTGATACGGATGGGGCTCAAGGCGATGCAGGCTGGCCGGCAGGGGGATCAGCGTTTCGCCGTTGTCGTCGATCGCGACCGTGCTCCAGGGACGTGGCAAGGGATCAGCTGGCGGGTCGCCGCAGACGATGAACGCTCAATTCAAGCGGGCGGCGTCGGCCTGGCGCTGTTCGCTCAAGGCCTGGCGCAGGCCCGGATGGACCGCCAGCTCAGGGTCGCCCGCCAGGATCTCCTTGGCCACCTGGCGGGCCTGCTCGAGCACCTCGCCGTCATCGCTGAGGCTGGCCAGGGCCAGATCCGGCAGGCCGGACTGGCGTGTGCCAAGCACCTGACCAGGACCGCGCAGACGCAGGTCCATCTCGGCGATCTCAAAGCCGTCGGCGGAGCGCACCAACAGCTCCAGGCGCTGGCGGGCCAGAGGATTTCGGCTGTCATTGATCAACAGGCAGTGGGAGACCGCCGCACCCCGGCCCACCCGGCCGCGCAGCTGGTGCAGCTGGGCCAGGCCGAAGCGATCGGCATGCTCAATCACCATCACGCTGGCCTCGGGCACATCCACGCCCACTTCCACCACCGTGGTGGACACGAGCACATCGGTGGCGCCGCCAGCGAAGGCGGTGATCGCCGCCTGCTTGTCGTGGCTGTCCATGCGGCCATGCAGCAGGCCGACACGCAGGTCGGCGAGCACCTCGCCGCTGAGCTGGTTGTGAACCTCCACCGCTGAGCGCAGGTCCAGGGTTTCCGATTCCTCCACCAGGGGCAAGACCACATAAGCCCGCAGACCCAGGGCCACCTGCTGGCGAATCAGCTGGTAGGCCTGCTGCCGTTGACTTCCCCGCAGCAGTTGGGTACACACCGGCGTGCGACCGGGGGGCAGTTCGTCGATCTGACTCACCTCCAGATCGCCATGCACGGAGAGGGCCAGGGTGCGCGGAATCGGGGTGGCCGTCATCGTGAGCAGATGGGGCTGGAGTCCCTTGCCAAGCAGGCGGTTGCGCTGGCGCACGCCGAAGCGGTGCTGTTCATCGACCACCACCAGGCCAAGCCGGGCGAACTGCACCGGGTCTTCGAGCAAGGCGTGGGTGCCGACCAGCAGCTTCAACTGACCGTTGGCCAGATCCTGCAGCAGTTCCTGGCGGCGCGGCCGCGGTGTGGAGCCGGTGAGCAGGGCGGTGCTGATGTGCATCTGGGGCAGCCATTCGCCCAGCTTGCGGGCGTGCTGCTGGGCCAGCACCTCGGTGGGAGCCATCAGGGCACCCTGGCAACCCGCCTCGATGGCGGTGAGCAGGGCCGCGATCGCCACCACGGTCTTGCCGCTGCCGACGTCGCCTTGCAGCAAACGGGCCATGGCCTGCTCCTGACGGAGGTCGGCGCGGATCTCAGCGAGCACCCGCTGCTGGGCCGATGTGAGCGGAAAGGGAAGCAGGTCCAGGAAGGCCGCCACCAGGCTTCCCTGGCTCGCTGGCAGCACCAGGGGCTGGGTGGGACGGCTGATCTGTTGCTGGCGCCGTTGCAGCAGGTTCAGCTGCAGCAACAGCAGCTCATCGAACACCAGGCGGTGCCGGCTGGCCCTGAGCTGCTGCCGGTCTGTGGGCGCATGGATTCCCTGCAAGGCCTGCGGGCGATCGATCAACTCGAGCCGCTGGCGCAGGGCAGCGGGCAGGGGATCGCCCCAGGGGCCGGCGGCCGGCAGCACCGCTGCCACCGCCTGGCGTAGGCGATCGGCGGTGAGGCCCTCGGTGAGCCCATACACAGGCAGCAGACGACCGATCTGGCTGGAGCGCACCGGCGCATTGGGGGCTTCGAGCACTTCGATCAAGGGGTCCTGCAGGCTGGGACCGTAAGGCGTTTCCTTGACCAACCCACTGGCCGCCAGGGTGCAGCCCAGCGGGTACAGGCGTCCCTGGGACCTCAGCCAGCCCGTGGAGGTGAAACGCTTGCCGGCGAAAAATTTGCTGATCCGCAGCCGTCCGGTGATGTCCTGGAGCTGCAGTTCCAAGATCGAGAGGTTGGGATTGCGCGGACTGGCAAAGGCATGGCAGCGCCGCACCGTGGCCACGATCGTGGCGGTCTCACCCGGCACCAGGGCATCGATGCGCAGCAAATGGGCGTAGTCGAGGTAGTCACGGGGGTAATGGCGCAGCAGGTCGCGGGCCAGCAACAGGCCAAGGCCAGCCAGCCGTGTGGCGGTCTTGGGGCCGATGCCGGCAATTGCGGCCAAGGGGGTGTCCGGCCCGATCGGCGCGGCCAGCGGGGTGGCTCTGGTCTGGCTCACGGTCTGGCTCGCAGCCAGGCGCAGGCGCGGCGGGGCGAAGGGGGTTGCCGGCTCCAGGCTGCGGCGCAGGCCATGCAGCCGCTCGCGGCAGCGCCGCACCAGGTTCTGCCGGGCGCTGAGGCTCAGCTTGGCGTAGGCGCTGAATTCCGCCGCCAGGGCGGCCAGGGCAGCATCAAGGCTGGGTGAAGCAGGCCTTGCGGCCAGCTCGTGGCAGCTGCGCGACAGGAAGCTGCTGAAGCGCTCCCGCCGGCCTTCGAGATCTGCGAAACCGCGCGCGGCTTCCAGCTCCAGGGCCTTCTGCAAGGTCGCGATCCTGCCTGCCAGAGGCTGGTCGGCCCCAGGCTGGGGGGAGCGGCTCAGGGAGGAGTCGGCAGGTTGGTTTGGCTGTCTTCCAACCACTGCTGCTCCGCCTCAAGCGACCGGGCCCGCCGCTGCCAGTGGCGATACTGCCGGGCCATTTTGCTCACATCTTGCCGTCTGCGCTCCAACCGGCGGCGGCAGGTGCGCAGACGGGCCTGATCGAACTCCAGATCAGCACTGCGCAACAGCAAACCGATCGCCTCCAGTTGGCCGGCCATGCCGTCAGGGCCAAAGGGCAACGACAGCCGCAACAGGTTGGCTGGGGCAGGCATCGCCTCAACCTGACCGGCCAGCACGGCGTCGAGAAGATTGATCGGCAGCAAGCTGCGGGTCAGACCGAGGCGAAGCAGGTCGAGATTGATCGCATGGGAGAGGTTGCGCAGCCGCCGCTCCAGGGCCCGATCGAGGGAGTCCCACCACTTGAGCAGCTCAAGCGGTTGCCGGGGCACAAGCGAGGGCTCGATCGCTTCGGTGGTCTCCCCATTCCCTGGCGTTCCTTCCTGATCGTCAGCCTTCCTCTCCGCTTGTCCTTCGAGCTCAGCCTCCGTTTCTCCCAGCAGTTCGGCGGTTAGGACTTCAACCACGTCTGAGTCGTCATCTTCAGAGTCGTCGTCGTCAGAACCGTCTTCATCGTCATCGCCTGAGTCGTCATTGTCTTCGTCGCCTAGGCCCTCGTCGTCGCTGTCGTCAACGGCAACGTCCGCCCTGGAGCGACTGGCCTCTGAGGCACCTATCGGTCCCACCAGGGTGGCCAGGTCGGTGAGACCCGCCAGCCCCGGCAGGCCCGAGGCGAACAACTCAGCGGAGAGGGGCAGATCAAGGCCGAGCCGCACCGAACCCGGTGGCAAGGGAGCCTGGGCCGCAGGCGAGGAAGCCGTCTCTGAATCGCCCCCGTCCAGCATCGACGCCATCAGCCGCTGTTGCTCCCGCCGCTGCTGGCGCCTCCGCTCCCGTCGCACTTGCTGGCCGAGCACCACCAGTTGCTCCAGGGTGAGCAAGCAACCGCAGCGCTTCACCAGCTCAGCCAAGCGCTGCTGCAGCTCCTGACGCCGGCCTTCAGCCAGGGCACTATAACGCTCTGGAACCAGCTGGGTGGCCACATGGAAGGTGGCCTGCTGCACCGCCATCGGCAGGCCTTCCCTGAGCACCTGCAGGTAGAGGGCCAGATCCCTGTACAAAGCCCCGTTGCCTTCCAGCAGCCGCTGGGAAAGCCGCTCAAGCTGGTCGGTGGCCTCCGTCAATGCAGTGGCTCTGGAATCCAAGGCCATGGGGGGAGGAGGAGAGGGCTGGGCAGGGCTCAGGCGAAGGTGCTCAGGCGCGATGGAGCTCAGGAGGTGCTCAGGCGGTGCCGACGCCCATTGAAGCCACTTCGGCAGCAAAGTCGCTCTGCTCGACCTCAATGCCTTCGCCGAGGGTGTAGCGGGTGTAACGCCGAACCTGGATGTTTTCACCGAGTTGGCCGGCCACCTGCTTGACGAGTTCGGCCACCGTGATCGAGCTGTCCTTGATGAAGGGTTGATCCAGCAGGGCCAGCTCCTTGAGTCGCTTGCCGATGCGCCCGTCGACAATCTTTTCCTTCATCTTGTCGGGCTTACCGGCGAGGTCGTCGCGGCCCATTTCGATCACCTTCTCGCGCTCAACGATCTCCGCTGGAATCTGATCGGTGCTGACGTATTCGATGCTGGGGCAGGCGGCGATCTGCATCGCCACGTTGCGCAGCAGATCCTGGAAGACATCACCGCGGGCGACGAAATCGGTTTCGCAGTTCAGCTCCAAAAGCACGCCCACCCGGGCACCGGTGTGGATGTAGCTGCCGATCGAGCCTTCAGCAGCGGTGCGACCCGCCTTCTTCTCGGCGGTGGCGATCCCCTTCTGACGCAACCACTCGGTCGCCTTGGTCATGTCGCCATTGGCTTCCTGGAGCGCCTTCTTGCAGTTCATCATTCCTGCGCCGGTCTTGTCGCGCAGTTCCTTGACGAGCTTTGCTGAAATCTCAGCCATGGGGAGAAAAGGAGAAGAGAGAAAGGGGGAGGAGAGCTGGAATGGGATGGGTGAGGGAGGGCCGGCCAGGCGGACGGCCCCGGGGCCTCAGCCCTCCTCGTCTTCGCTGGCCCGTTGATCGGTGGAGTCGCCGTGGCGGCCCTCATTGATCGCGTCGGCGAGGCGACCGAGCACGAGCTGAACGGAGCGCACCGCGTCGTCGTTGCAGGGAATCGGCACGTCGGTGAGATCGGGATCGCAGTTGGTGTCCAGCATCGACACCAGGGGGATATCGAGCTTGCGGCATTCCAGAACCGCGTTGGATTCGCGGCGCTGGTCGACGAGGATCACCACATCGGGCAGGCGGCGCATGTTCTTGAGACCGCCCAGATACTTCTGCAGACGGTCCAGTTCGCGCCGCAGCACAGCGGCTTCTTTCTTGGGGCGCATGGCGATGGCGCCAGACGATTCCATCCGCTCAAGATCCTTGAGCCGATCGATGCGGGCGCGCATCGTGCTCCAGTTGGTGAGCATGCCGCCCAGCCAGCGCTGGTTCACGTAGGAGGCACCGCAGCGGGCCGCTTCAAGGGCGATCACCTCGGAGGCCTGCTTCTTGGTGCCGACGAACAAAAAACGCTTGCCAGCGCGGGAGGCACTGCGGGTCCATTTGTAGGCGTTGTTCATGCAGATGGCGGTCTGCACGAGATCGATGATGTGAACTCCGTTGCGCGCGCAATAGATGTAGCGCGACATCTTGGGGTTCCAACGACGGGTTTGGTGCCCAAAGTGGGCACCCGCCTCCATCATTTCGGAGAGGGTTACGACAGCCATGGTTAAGGGGTGGGGTTTCGGGTTCGCCTCCACCTGCCAGGGATCAGAGCGGAGCAGCTCTATCGCCAGCTCCAGTGGGAGTGGGGATAGGAGCGGCCGGGATTCGCCTGAGCACCCGAAACGGACAGGTGTGCGGTGTTTTTAGGGACTACCCAAGCTACCAAAGCGCTTGCTGGGCTGATTTTCAGCTGAGCCCAGCGGCGCGGGCTTCGCGGAAGAGGGCGCGCACACCGATGCGGTTGAGCGGCAGGCGCAGCAGTTCCATCGCCAGGTCGGAATGGCCACGGCGCAGCAGCCAGGCCAGCAAGGGCCTGAGGCTGCGCTCATTGAGCAGGCCACCGGCGGTGAGCAGTTCCCAGAGCAGCCGATGCAGCCAGGTGAACTGGATGATGAAGCGCACCCGACGGGTGGGGTGTTTCCGGTAAAAAACCAGACCCATCCGGGCCCGTTCCTGCTCCAGGCGCACCAGATCGGGAACCTGCTCCAGGCTCAGGGCCGGGTGCCAGTGATAGCCGGGGGCCTCCGGGCAACGCACCAGCACCACGCCCATCCGCCGCAGCCGTTCACCCAGTTCCAGGTCTTCCCAGCCATAGAGCCGGAAGCCCGTGTCAAACAGGCCGGAGCGCTCCAGCAGGTCGCGGTCGATGGCCACATTGCCGGTGGCGAAATAGGCCCAGGAGTGATCGCTGAGCTTGTGGGGCTCGCTGCTGGGATCGGCGAAGTTACTGGTGTTGATCACCGCGCCGTAGGTGAAGCACAGTTTGTTACCGCTCTGGCGCCAGTGGCGCTCCAGGGCTGTGGCATGGGCGGCAAGGAAGCCGGCCGTCACCACCAGATCGCTGTCGATGAAAACGATCACGTCTCCGCGGGCTTCATCCACACCGCGATTGCGCCCGGCAGCGGCACCGCCATGGTCCTGCTCGATCAGGCGCACATGGGGAAAACTGGCTGCCTCCTGGCGCAGCCACTCGGCGGTGCCATCGGTGGAGCCGTCGTCAACGACGACGACCTCATAACGATCCACCGAAGCGGCCGGGTCCTGGTTCTCCAGGGCGCGCAGACACTTCTCGAGGATCGGTCGCCGGTTGTAGGTGGGGATGACGACGCTTGGAAACATGCGTCTGCGGGTCAGTCGGCGGCGCCGCCGTTGTTGGCCGTGCCGGTGACGCCGTTGCCAGCGCCTTCACCGCGACCGTCGTTGCGCAACTTGCGCTTCTTGAACTTACGGGCGTAGGAGCGGTTGCGTTCCTGCTTTTCCTTCTTCAGATTCCTGCGTTTCGACATCGAGAACCGTTGTTCTTGGGGATAGAAAAACCATCCTACTCCTGGCCATCAGGCCAGGGCCACCAGTGGAGCAGACGAGGGAGAGAGCCGGAGGCGGCCATCCTCCATTTCCACCAACCGATCAGCCACATCGAGGATGCGCGGGTCGTGGGTCACCAGCAGCACGGCGCAGCCCTGCTCGCGGGCCAGACCTTTGAGCAGATCCACCACATCCCGGCCACTGCGGCTGTCAAGGGCGGCGGTGGGTTCATCGGCCAGCAGCAGCCTCGGGTGGGCGGCCAGCGCCCGGGCGATCGCCACCCGCTGCTTCTGGCCACCGGAGAGGTCGTGGGGGGCCTTGGCCAGGTGGTCGCCCAGCCCAACCGCCCGCAGCCATTCGCGCGCCTGATCACGCCGGGCCCGGTAGCTCAGACCCGGCAGCAGGTCGGAGCCCATCTGCACGTTCTGCTCGGCGCTGAGACAACGCAGCAGGTTGTGGCCCTGGAAAATCATGCCGATCTGGCGGCGCAGGCGCTGGCGCTGGCCCCGGCTCGATCCCTTCAGGGCCTGCCCCAGCACCCGCACTTGGCCCTGCTGAACCTGACGCAATCCCCCCACCAGGGTGAGCAGGGTGGTCTTGCCGCATCCCGATGGGCCCGTGAGCAGCACCACCTCGCCCGGGTGGATGGAGAGATCGACGTCCGCGAGAACCTGGCGGCGCATCTCCCCTTCGCCATACCAATGACAAAGGCCACGAACCTCCACCGTCGCCGGGGGCTGGGATCCGTCGGAATTTGATCCATTGGCCTGGGATCCATTGCGGTGAGTGGAGGAGGCCATGGGCTGAAGGGTTGGGGGCCGCGATGGGTTCTGAAGCTCTGGGCCGATCAGAAGATCTCGGCTGGATCGGCGTCGGCCAGGCGGCGCATCGCCATCGTGGCTGAGCCCATGCACATCACCAGAATCAGGCTGAACACCACCACCGCTCGGGTGGTGTTCATCTCGACCGGCAATTTGGTGGCGGCACGCACCAGGGCATAGAGCCCCTGGCCCACGCCATAGGCCGGCAGATAGCCGAGCATCGCCAGCAGCAGGCCTTCCCGGGCCACCACCCCCAGCAGGGAACGGAGCGGATAACCCATCGCCATCAAGGTGGCGTACTCCGGCAGGTGGTCGCTGACGTCGCTGTAGAGGATCTGATAGACGATCACGCAGCCGACCACAAAGCCCATGCCAGCGCCAAGGGTGAAGATGAAACCGATCGCCGTGCTGCTGCGCCAGTAGTCCTTCTCGGCTTCTTCGAATTCGCTCTTGGTCAGCACCGACACGTCCTGGGGCAGCAGGGCCTGCAAGCGCGCCTGCACGGCGACCGGATCAGCCCCGGGGGTCACCCGGATCAGGCCCACCTCGATGCTCCCGGGCGGCGTGCCGGGCCTCAGGCGCAGAAAGGTTTCGCGGCTGGTGATCAGGTTGCCGTCGGCACCAAACGAGGGGCCCAGGCCCACCAGCCCGGCCACGCGCACCCGTTTGCCGTCCACCTCGGTTTCAACGGTGCGGCCTTCGCGGAACCACTCGCCCACCGGACCGAATTCCTCCCTTGACTGCTCATCGAAGAGAACCCGGCCCTGCTGGGTGAGCGCCTGGGCCTTGATCTTCAGCTCCGGGTCGAGAAACAGCGGATCGTTGGGCTCAAAGCCGATCGCCAGAATCGAGCGGGTGCTGCGGTTTTCTGGGTTGCGCCAGATCATCAGGTTCCAGTTCACCGGCGTGATCCCTGCCACCTCGGAATCGGCGAGGCTCTGCACCAGCCGCCGCCTCGGAAAGCCGGACATGCTGACCGAGCTGATCGTGCGCGGGCTGATCAGCACCAGATCGGCGTCGAACTCCTTGTGGATCGTGACGCTGGCATCGAACAGCCCGTCGCGGAAGCCCAGCTGCATGAACATCAAGATGCCGGCGAAGCTGATGCCCGCCAGCGCCACCGCCAGCCGCACCGGTTGGCGGGTGAGCAGCAGCCAGGCCAGCGGAATCGCCCGCGCCCCCAGAGCCGGCCCCAACAGCCCCGCCCGCTCACGGCAGAAAACGGGTGATCGTTTTCATTCCCACCAGGTTGCGCACCCGGTTGGAATCCTCTGGATCGAGGCTCAGCCGCACTTCCACCACCCGGGCGTCGGCGTCGCCGGTGGGGTCGGTGGAGAGCACGTCCCGTTGCCGCACCTGGGGGCTGATGCGGATCACCTTGGCGTTGAGGGTGCCGCTGAAACCGCCGTTCTCACTGGTGATTGTGGCCGGTTGACCCACCTGGATCCGGTTGATGTCACTTTCATAAACCTCAGCCACCGCTTCCATCCGGTCGCCGGCGCCGAGCTCAAGGATGCCGGCATCGCCGGGCCGTTCGCCGACCCTGGCCTGCAGCCGCAGCACGGTGCCGGCGATCGGGGCCGTCAGCACGGTGTTGACCAGATCGGCCTCCACCTTGACGAGCTCGTCGCGGGCTTCCCGCAGGCTTCCCTGCACTTCGATCAAGCGCAGCTCGCGGTTCTCCAGATCCGCCGCGGCCGTAGCGCCTGCCTTGGCCAACTGGCGATAGCGGTTGATGTCACGCTCGATCACCACCAACTGGCGGCTGAGGTTCTCAATGCGGCTGCGCAGCAACTGTTGTTCCGCCTGCAACGGAGGGCCGTTATCAAAGCGGGCCAGCAGCTGGCCGGGCACAACCCGATCGCCTTCCTGCACCAGCAACGCGGTGATCCGGGGACTGCCGCCGATGCCGGTGATCGGGGCGGCGAGCTTGCGCACATCTCCGGCTGGCTCAAGCCGGCCGAGGGCCGAAACGGCTTCGGCTGGAACCACTGGTTTGGGCAGGGCCGCCTGCGCAGGCGGGGCCGATGGCTGGCCCTGCTTCCAGACCAGGGCCCCAGCGCCGCCGAGCACGAGTAGCCCAACAAGAGCGATCAGCCAGCGACGCTGCCACCAGGCCCCAGGGACGGCGGCGGGCTCGGGTCGTCGAACAGGAGTTCCTCGATGTAACGGTTCGCCCAGGTTGGGTTGAACGCCTTCTCCAGAACCCGTCGTGTCTTGTCGTTGCGTTTCTGTTGCTGGCAATACGACAGCTGCCCGTGATAGCGATTCAGGCTAGCGGCGTGGTCTGGGGGCTGCTCGCTGCCTTCAATCACGGCCTTGCCGAGCACGGCCAGGAGCCCCTTGACCTCCTCGATGAACCAGCCCTCTTCGGCGGGGGTCACCGGCCGCACGAAGCGCACGAAAGGGGAAAAGATCGTGCCCCAGGCCGGCAGCTCGCGCGGCTGGCTGAACGGGTGGACCGGCAACGCCTCCAGGCCAGTGACGATGCCGGCAGGCAGGGTGGCACCGGTGGGCGAAAGATCGGCGATGGCGGCGGAGACACCGGCCGGGCCCGCGACGATGTCGGCACCGAACACCGGTAGATCGAAGCGGGGATCCGGGAAAAACACGCAGTGAAGGATTTGCAGACCGGCACCGAGCCGGGCTGTTTCGAGGTGAAGTTTGCGCAGGCCCCGGCACTGCTTCAACTCGTTGCGGATGAACAACTTCTCGCCATCGAGGCTGCCGCTGATCGCTTCGAGGTCTGGAGCGATCGGCAGGGGAGCTAACCCCGGCAGGCTGCTCCAGCTCTCGCGGATTTGGTCAGCCAGGGCATCCACCAAGGGGTGGATGCTTCCGGCGTGGGGAGCGGTTCTGGTCACGAACGCTGCTTCAGCCAGCAGAATGCAGATCCTCCCATGCCTGCAGGTTCTGCCTGCACAGTTCCCCACTTGCCGCTTCCAGCCGAATCGCCCGAGATCTTCCCGGCGCCCCACAGCTCCAACCTTGCCAACGGGGTGCGTGTGGTGAGCGTCGACCAGGAGCAGGCGCCGGTGGTCTGCCTGGATTTCTGGTGTGCGGCAGGAAGCCGCACCGAAACAGCTGAGGAGTCGGGGATCGCCCACTTCCTTGAGCACATGGTGTTCAAGGGAAGCGGCCAGCTCGCCGCCGGTGAATTCGATCGGCGCATCGAGGCCCTCGGTGGCAGCAGCAACGCCGCCACCGGCTTCGACGATGTGCACTATCACGTGCTGATTCCACCGGAAGCGGCCCACGAAGCCCTCGACCTGCTGCTGGATCTGGTGCTTGATCCCCGCCTCCATGCCGACGACTTCGGCATGGAGAAGCAGGTGGTGCTGGAGGAATTGGCCCAGAGCGAAGACCAGCCTGAAGAGGTGGCGTTTCAGCGGCTGCTGGCCCTGGCCTGTCCCGGCCATCCCTATGGCCGTCCGATCCTCGGCGACCGCCAGGCCCTGCTCGACCATGACCCGCAACGGATGGCCCAGTTCCATCGGCGGCGCTACCGGGCCGAGAACTGCAGCCTGGCGATGGCCGGTGCGGTCGGGGCGCTGGAGCTGGAGCGCCATGTGGCCGCCAGTGCCTTGGTCACTCTGCCCGCCGCCAACGATCTGATCGAGGATCCGGGCGGTGCACCCTTTCCAAGCCTGCACCTGCAAAGCGGCCGCCACGACCTGCGTCTACCACGGCTTGAGGCTGCCCGCCTGTTGATGGTCTGGGAGTTTCCGGCTGCAGCCGATCTCGACGCCATTGCCGGCGCCGACCTGCTCACCACCCTGCTGGCTGAGGGCAAGCGCAGTCGGCTGGTGCAACGGCTGCGGGAAGACCTCAGGATCGTCGAGAGCATCGACCTGGATCTCAACGTGCTGGAGGCCGGCAGCCTGGCCATGCTCGAAGCCGTCTTTGAGGCGGAGCAGGCCGACCAGGTTGAAGCCGAGATCGCCAAGGTGCTGCGTGAGCTCGCCGATCAGCTCCCCACCGAGCAGGAACTGGAGCGCGCGCGGCGCCTGGTTTCCAACGGTTATCGCTTCGGCCTGGAATCGGCCTCCTCGGTGGCTGGCCTGACCGGCCACCAGGGCCTCTGGGGGCGGCTGACTCCGCTGAACCATCCACTTGAGCTACTCGCCGGCTGGAGCGTGGAGCGGCTCAAGGAGCAGATGCTGCCGCGACTGGATCCCGACCTGGCCTGCCGTCTGCTTGTCTTGCCGGCATGAGCCATGCCCCCACCCCCCGCTTGCCGGAGCCGGAGAGCTTCACGCTGAAAGGCGGCTGCCCGGTCTGGGTGATTCAAAGGCCCGGCCCGGCGATCGTGTCCGTCAAGCTCCTGATCCGGGGCGGCAGCTCTGGAGACCCCGCCGGACAACGGGGGCGCGCCCAGTTGCTGGCCGGACTGCTCAGCCGGGGCTGCGGTGACCTCAGTGGTGAGGCCCTGGCCGATCTGGTTGAAGGTCTGGGCGATGAGCTGCGCTGCGAGGCGTCGGAAGACGGCCTGCTGATCAGCCTCAAGTGCGCCAGTGCCGACAGCCCGGCCCTGCTGCCCCTGCTGCAGACGATGGTGCGCAACCCCTGGCTGGCCAACGACCAGATCAGCCTGGAGCGCCAGCTCAACCTCCAGGCCCTCAATCGCCAGCGGGAGGACCCCTTCCAGCAGGCCCATGATCTGCTGCGCCACCAGCTCTATGGCGACGGTCCCTATGGCCATGACCCCCTCGGGGTGGACCAGGAATTGGCCGCCCTGGGGCGACCCCAGTTGCTGGAGGCCGCCGACCAACTCGGCCGCCAGGGAGCGGTGCTGGTGATCGCCGGTCAGCCGCCAACCCAGCTGCGGGCCCTTCTCGAGCCCAGCGGAGATGGCTGGCCCACCACTGCTCCGGCGATGGCACCCGGGCCTGCCGGGCGCAGCGTCGCCTCCCTGGCCTGTGAGGCCCAGGACACCGAACAGTTGGTGCTGATGCTGGGAGCCGTCACGGTTCCGCTCGGCGATCCCCGCTCACTGGCCCTGCGCTTGCTCCAGTGCCATCTGGGCATCGGCATGTCGAGTCGCCTGTTCGTGTCCCTGCGCGAAGAGCAGGGCCTGGCCTACGACGTCGGCGTTCACCTGCCGGCGCGACGCGGCGGGGCCCCCTTTGTCTTCCATCTCTCCAGCTCGGCGGAGCGAGCCGCTGAAGCCACCAGTCAGTTGCTGCAGGAATGGCAACGGCTGCTGGATCAACCGCTGAGCGACACGGAATGGCAGCTGGCTCTGGCCAAATACCGGGGTCTGGTCGCCGCGGGCCGTCAGACCTGCGGTCAGATTGCCGATCGCCAAGTTCTGGTGCTGGGTCACGGTCTGGAGTGGACGTACCCGGATGAGGCCAGTCGCCGCGCCGAGAAGCTGACCCCAGGCGATCTCTGGACCTGCGCCCGCAGCCTGCTGGCTGGGCCCAGCCTCAGTCTCTGTGGTCCAGCCGAGGCCCTCTCAGCCGCCGAGCGGGTCTGGTCTGCTCATCCGCTGAGCTCTTCGCTCTCGGCGACGCTGAGCTGATCGGCCCGCAACAGGAAGGTGCCGCGGCGGAAGCGAACGGCCAGCTCGTTGCCCGACTTGAGGGCCGTCACCTGGCCCATCTCACCGACATCCACCAGGTCGGGAGGCCGCAGCATCGGCCTGGAATCGGCGGTTTTGAGGTAGTCGGGAGGCAGCTTCAAACGCACCCTGGCGCCGATGCTCAGGGGGGTGGGGTGCTCAAGATCCGCAGAAGCCATCATCAAAAACGCTCCGTGACTCTCCACTACAGCAGGATGGAGAGAACCATTGTCTCTGCGTGTGCGGGCCTTAGCCAACTGGAGCGGCGCCGTTGTCGGATTGCTGCTGATCATCAGTGGAGGTCTGATTCAGACCTTCATTCCGCTGCCGGCCTCAGGGGGTGGCGTCATCTTTCAGGAATTGCCCGTCACCGCCCAGGTGCCAGCCCTGCTGCTCACTGCCCTGGTCTGCGGCCCACGGCCCGCCCTGCTGGCAGCGGTGGCCTACCTCAGCCTGGGGCTGCTGTTGATGCCGGTCTTTCAAAGCGGTGGCGGCCTGGCCTATCTGCTGGATCCAGGCTTCGGCTATCTGGCTGGCTTCGTTCCAGCGGGCTGGCTGACCGGCCGCCTCGCCCGCCAGGAGGGAATGGGCGATCTGTTGCGCCTGCTGGGGGCGGCACTGCTGGGCCTGCTGGTGATTCAGCTCTCTGGCATCGCCAACCTGCTGATCGGTGGGCTGGCCGGCCGCTGGGGTGACAGCCTGGGCGATCTGCTGATCGGCTACAGCCTCGGACCACTCCTGCCCCAGGCACTTCTCTGCTGTGCCGTGGCCGTGCTGGCGGTGCCATTGCGCAAACTCCTTCTGGTCGAATCATGAAGCCAGCTATTCCCTGATGACAGCCATCCCCTAATGACAGCCAGCCCCAACCGAGGCCGACGCATCGCCTGGCTGGCGGCCGTGGTCGTTGTGCTGCTCGATCAGCTCAGCAAGCTCTGGGCCGTGGACGCGCTCAGTGAGGCGGTCCCCAGAGCCTTCATCCCCGGGGTGTTGCGCCTGCGGTTGTTGTTCAACACCGGCGCCGCCTTCAGCCTGTTCAGCCAGGCCACCGCCGTGCTGGGGCTGGTGAGCTTTGTGGTGGCGGTCGGCCTGGTGATCTGGATCCAACGCCAGAGTGCCCTGCGGCGCTGGCAGGCGCTGGGAGTGGGCTGCCTGCTGGGCGGCGCCCTGGGCAATGGCCTCGATCGCTGGCGGCTGGGCGGGGTGGTGGATTTTCTCGATCTGGTGCCGATCCGGTTCCCGGTGTTCAACCTGGCCGATGTGGCCATCAACCTGGCGGTGCTCTTCCTGGCCCTCGATTTCTGGGAGGGCCAGCGCCGTGCTGGGCGTTGAGAGGTTGAACAAGGGCCTGCCAGCGGCGGCCCCGCCGAGCGAGGCCTTGCTCGACGTGTTCCAGCCGGGCCGGGCCAGCCGCCGGATCAGCCTTCACGGCGGCCTCTACCGCATCGGCCGCGACAGCCAGCTGGAGATCCGCATCGATCACCCGGCGGTGAGCAAGCGCCACGCCCTGCTTGAGCAGGTCGGCCAGGACTGGCTGATCCGTGACGACAGCTCCACCAATGGCCTCTACTGGCAGGGCCGGCCCATCCGGCAACTGCTGCTGCGCGACGGTGATGCGCTGCGTTTTGGCCCCCCCTCCGAGCCGGGCCTGCCGGAGCTGGTTTTCCAGAGCCGATCAAGGCCGCGCCTGCTGCGACTCGCGGCGAGCGCCAGCCTGGCGGCCGCTGCCGCCGCCATCGCCGGGGTCGGCCTGCTGGGGCTCTCCCTGCTGCGGGTGCCGGTGCGCGGCAGCCTGGCGCCCGTGCGCGGCCCGCTGGCCCTCTACGACCGGCAGAACCGCCCGCTCAATTCCCCTGAATCCAGCGAACACCGCGAAAACAAGACCCTGAGCGGCTATCCGAGCGTGCTGGTGGAGGCCTTGCTGGCCAGTGAGGACAGTCGCTTCTGGTGGCATCCCGGCGTCGACCCGATCGGGACGGCCCGGGCCCTGGTCACCAACGTGCTGGGCGGCAGGGTGCTGGAGGGGGGCAGCACGCTTACCCAGCAGCTGGCCCGCAGCCTTTATCCCGAACAGGTGGGCCAGGGGGAAACCCTGGTGCGCAAATGGCGGGAATTGCTCGTGGCCCTGCAGCTGGAGGCGCGTTTCAGCAAGGCAGACCTGCTGCTGAGTTATCTCAACCGGGTCTATCTGGGGGTGGGCTGGGGCTTCGAAGATGCCGCCCGCTCGTTTTTTGAAAAGCCTGCCGCCAAGCTCAGTTTGGAGGAGGCCGCCCTGCTGGTGGGCCTGCTGCCTTCTCCCAACGGCAACGATCCCTGCAGCAACCCCCAGGCCGCGCTCAAAGCCCGTAATGGGGTGTTGCTGAAAATGGCTGATACCGGGCGCATCAGCGCCGACCGTGCCCGCCAGGCCCGGCGCCAGCCGGTTCAGCTCGGGGCCAACGCCTGCCGGGCCGGCCGCAGCCGACCGGCGCCCTTCTATACCGATCAGGTGCGCGCCGACCTGGAGGATCTGCTGGGAGCCGATGTGGCCGCCGAAGGCAACTTCCTGGTCGAAACCCATCTCGACCCCGCGCTGCAGCAGGTGGTGGAACAACGGTTGCGGCGCAGGCTCGACTCCGGCGCCCCGGCCGGCGTCGACGAGGGGGCGGTGGTGGTGCTCGATTCGCGCAGCGGCGGGGTGCTGGCGATCGCCGGCGGCCGCGACTACCGCCGCAGCCAGTTCAACCGGGCCAGCATGGCTCTGCGCCAGCCGGGTAGCACCTTCAAACTGTTCACCTACCTGGCCGCACTGCAGAAAGGCCAGGCGCCCGGCAGCGGCATTCGCTGCGATGCCCTCACCTGGGCAGGTCAGACATTCACCAGTTCCTGCCGGGGCAACCTCAGCCTGCGCCAGGCCTTCGCGGTCAGCAGCAACACCGCGGCCTTACGCCTGGCCCAGCAGGTGGGGCTCGAAAAGGTGAAGCAGATGGCCGAAGACCTGGGCATCCGCACGCCGCTTGAGGCGGTTCCCGGCCTGGCCCTCGGTCAGAGCGAGGTGCGCTTGATCGAGCTCACCGCCGCCTACGGGGCCGTCGCCAATGGCGGAATCTGGCATGCCCCCAGCACAATCCGCCGCCTCACCGACGCCGAAACCTGCGGCGGCCTCGAGAGTGCCCGCTGCCTTGAGCGCCAGGAGGCCCCTGATCGGGTGATCAGCCCGGCCAGGCCCGTGCTCAAACCCGAGCATGCCAAGCAGATGCAGGGGTTGCTGCGCAGCGTCGTGCGCGCGGGCACCGGCGGCGGCGCCTCCCTCGGCGGGGAGGAGGGCGGCAAGACCGGCACCACCAACGAAGGGCGCGATCTGGTCTATGTGGGTTATGAGCCCAGGCGCCACTGGGTGATGGGCATCTGGCTGGGCAATGATCAGAACAAGCCCACCGCTGGCTCCAGCGCCGTGGCTGCCGCGCTATGGAGCGACATCATCCGCGCCTCCGGCCCGGTGCCGGCTAGCGCGTTGAAGGCCAAGGCGGCCGGACCCTGATGCGGCGCTTGCGTCCCTGGCTGTGGTTCGGAGCCGCCCTGCTGGCGGTGGTGGCTCTCTCCCTGCTGCTGCAGGCCGTCAACACCTTGCTCTGGCAGCTCAACGTCCTGCTGCCCGCCTGGCTGGTGGGTCCGGTGCTGCTGCTGATCATCGGAGCTGGCGGCCTGCTGGCCCTGCGGCTGGCCTGGCCGTGGCTGCTGGCCTGGCGCGGGCCGCGCCGCCGGAACGTGTCATCCCAAGCGCTACGTGAACCGCTCGCCAGCCGCCAGGAGGCGGCGGAGCGCAACCTGCAGGCCATCGACCAGATGCTGGAGCGCGTCCGCGACGACGTCGCCAAGGAAGTCCTGCGCCAGGAACGGGAGCAGGTGGAAGCCGACCTGGCCCGCGGCGACCTGGTGCTGGTGCTGTTCGGCGCAGGCTCATCCGGCAAGACCTCCTTGATCCGCGCCCTGCTCAACGAAGTGGTGGGGGAGGTGGGGGCGCCGATGGGCTCAACGGCCGATTGCCACAGCTACCAGCTGCGGCTGAAGGGTCTGCGCCGCGGGCTGCAACTGGTGGACACGCCGGGCATTCTCGAAGCAGGCGCAGATGGCCGCCAACGCGAAACCAATGCCCGCCAGCGGGCCGCCCGGGCCGACCTGCTGATCCTGGTGGTGGACGGGGATCTGCGGGCCACGGAACTGGAGGTGTTCGAGGCCCTCGCCGGCCTGGGCAAGCGGCTGATCCTCGTGCTCAACAAATGTGATCTGCGCGGCGACGAGGAAGAGCGCCGCCTGCTGCAGCTGCTGCGCCAACGAACCGCCGGCCGGATCGAGGCGGGGGACGTGATCCCCGCCAGTGCCGCGCCCCAATCGGTGCCGAGGCCCGGCGGTCAACCGCTCCAGCCCGCTCCGGAGATCGAAGCTCTGCTGCAGCGTCTGGCCACGGTGCTCAAACAGGACGGCGAGGAGCTGATCGCCGACAACATCCTGCTGCAGAGCAGGCGCCTCGGTGATGCGAGCCGAGAGATGCTGTCGCGCCAACGGCGGCGGGATAGCGAAACGCTGATCGAGCGCTACATGTGGATCGGCGCCGGGGTGCTGGTGGTCACGCCCCTGCCGGTCGTCGACCTGCTTGGCACCGCGGCGGTGAACGCCCAGATGGTGATGGAAATCGGCCGGGTCTACGGCGTTGAGATCTCCCGCGCCAGTGGCCAGGAGCTGGCCCTTTCGGTGGGCCGCAGCCTGGCCGGCCTCGGCGTGATCAAGGGAGGGCTGGGCCTGATCGGCTCAGCGTTGACGCTGAACCTGCCGGCGTTGGCCCTCAGCAAGGTGGTCCAGGGGGTGAGTGCCGCCTGGCTGACCCGTATCGCCGGCCAGAGCGTGCTGACCTATTTCGAGCAGGACCAGGACTGGGGAGACGGCGGTCTGCAGGAGGTGGTGCGCCGCCAGTACGACCTCAACCGGCGGGAGGGAGCCCTGAAGAGCTTTCTGGAAGCGGCTTATCAGCGGGTGGTGGAGCCGTTGCAACGGCGGAAGGATCCGCAGCTGCCACCACGCCCAGGGCCTCGGGAGGGGGGGGCAGGAGCGGGCCGCGGGCGTCGAGCACGGTGATCAGCCCGAGGTAGAGCACCCCGATCAGGATCGAGATCGCTCCGGTCAGGATCGCCACCCAGCGGCCCCTGACATTCGGTTCAACCATGGGAAACCCTCGCGCCGTTGTCGTTTCCAACCGCACCCAGGCTGGCAGCCCCGATGCCGGCGTTCGGAGCGGCGTTCGGAGCGGCGATCGTCGGCAGGGATCGCTTCACCACGGCCACCAGCATCTCCAGTTCAGCCTCTCCAGTGTGGGGATTGCCCAGCACGGCCTTGAGGTGGTGATGGCCGTGATACAGCGGGCGCGAGAGCATCAGCTGCTCCGCCATCAGATCGGCGCGGCACTGGGCCGACCAGCTAGCGCTGGCACTGGCGTCCAAGCCAGCGGGCCGGAAGGCCAGCAGGTGGAGAGGCCCGCTCAGCAGGCTGAGGGCCCCCTGGGGAAGGGCGGTTTCCAGCGCGCTGCGCAGCCGCCGGCGCCGGCCGATCGCCGCTTCGATCAGCCGGTCGATGCCTTCAAGACCCAGCTGGCGCAGCCCAAGCCAGAGCTTGAGAATCTCGGCGCTGCGGCTGCCCTGCAGCCCTGATTCGCCTCCATGGCAGGGGCCCCAGCTCGGCTCCATGTAGGGCAGCCCGGTGGCGAAGGTGGCCGGCAGCAGGCCGGGATCGGCGAGCAACAGCAGCGACGAGGTCTTGGTGATTCCCAGCAGCTTCTGGGGGTTCAAAGTGATCGAATCGGCCAGGCCGATTCCCTCCACCCGCTCGCGGTGCCGCTCGCTCAGCGCCAGCACCCCACCGATCGCCCCATCCACGTGCAGCCAGACCCCGTGCCGGCGGCAGACCGCAGCGATGGCAGTCAGGGGATCGACCGCCCCGCGCACGGTGGTACCGGCGCTGGCCACCACGGCGATCACCGGCCTGCCCCGCCGCTCCAGTTCGATCAGTTCGCGCTCAAGCTGGCCGGGATCGAGCCGGCCCGCCGCGTCCACAGGCAGGCGGCGCAAGGCCTCGGGAGCCAGGCCCATCACCACCAGCGCCTTGTCGATCGACACGTGGAGATCGGCACTGCCGATCACCACGGCCTCACCGCAGGTCTGCAGGCCGCGGCTGTGGCGGGCGGTGACCAGGGCCATCAGGTTGCTGAGGCTGCCGCCGCTGGCCGGGACACCGCTAGCGCCATCGCCCAGGCCGACCCGGCGGGCCAGCCAGCCGCAGAGGCTGCGCTCCAGCCGGCTCAGGGTTGGCGACAGCTCCTCCGCCAGCAGGTTGTTGTTGAGGCCGGCGCAGACCAGATCCGCCACCAGCGAGGAGGTCAGCGGCGGCGGATCGAGGTGGGCCAGGGCACCGGGATGGCCGGGGTTGTAGGAGCCCTCCATCAGCAGCTGCAGATCTGCCAGCAGCCGCTCGCCACTAACGCCAAGCAGCTGCGGCTCCACCTCCGGCAGCAGGCTGAGCCCCGGTAGGGGCGGACGATCAGCCGCCGTTCCCAACCAGCGGCAGAGGTGGTGGGCGGCCTCCTGCAGGAAGGCTTCCAGGCCGGGATCGAACGCACCGGGCGAGGCGAAGGGAAGGGGGTCCAGCACCCGACCTAAATCAGGCGTCACAGCCAAGGGCAGGGCGGATTGGGATTTCATTCTGCTGGTCGGCGCGGCAGGAATCCTGGCCGAAGCGAGAGCGCACTCTGGCGAAATGCCAGCCTGAACGGGCCCGTGCACCGGCGTGCTCCAGACCGTGCTCACTCCCACTCAATTCGGCACGGGATGGCGGCAGCTCTGGATGGAGCGACTGCTGCGGCTGGCGGCGCTGGCCGGTGAACGGGGCGAGATCCCGGTGGCGGCGGCGGTGCTCGATGGCAGCAGCCGTTGCCTGGGCTGGGGAACCAACCAACGCCAGACCCGCCAGGACCCGCTCGGGCACGCCGAACTGGTGGCCCTGCGCCAGGCGGCCCTGCTGCGCGGCGACTGGCGCTTCAACGGCTGCACCCTGCTGGTGACCCTGGAGCCTTGCCCGATGTGCGCCGGCGCCCTGATCCAGGCCCGCATGGGAACCGTGCTGTTTGCCGCGGCCGACCCCAAACGTGGGGGGCTCGGCGGCTGCCTCAACCTGGCGACAGACCCCAGCGCCCACCACACCATGGCGGTGCAGGGCGGGCTGCTCGGCGCTGAAGCCGCCACGCTGCTGGAAGGCTGGTTCAGGCGGCGGCGACGGCAACAGCGCCTTGATCGCTCGGCTGGGAGGAGCGAAAACCGGGCAACTCCGTTTCCAGCAGATTGAGCAGCAGATCCACGTTCTCGGCGCGGCTGTTGTAACCCATCAGGCCGATGCGCCAGACCTTGCCGGCCAGGGTGCCCAGGCCGCCACCCACCTCGATGCCGTGGCGGTTGAGCAGGTGAAGGCTGAAGGCCTTGCCGTCGATGCCTTCAGGGATGCGCACCGTGGTGAGCGTGGGCAGGCGCAGGGGCTCGGGAACATGCAACTCCAGCCCCAGCCGCTCAAGCCCTGCCCAGAGCCGCTCGGCATTCTGACGATGGCGGGCCCAGGCGTTCTCCAGGCCCTCTTCCGCCAGCAGACGCAGGGCTTCGCGCATGCCGAAGTTCATGTTGACCGGCGCCGTGTGGTGATAGACCCGGTTACTGCCCCAGTATTGGTTGAGCAGGGAGACATCGAGGTACCAGTTGGGCACCTTGCCCTGGCGCTCCGCCAGCTTGGCCTCGGCGCGGGGCCCCATGCTGAAGGGTCCGAGGCCGGGGGGGCAACTGAGGCCTTTCTGGCTGCAGCTGTAGGCCAGGTCGACGCCCCAGGCATCGAGATACACCGGCACAGCGCCGAGCGAGGTGACGGTGTCGAGCAGCAGCAGGCAGTTGTGGCGACGGCAGAGCTCGCCGATGCCCTCCATCGGCTGGCAGACGCCCGTGGAGGTTTCGGCATGGACGATGGCCAGGATCTTCGGCTGGTGGCGCAGCAGCGCCGCTTCGATTTCCGCCAGGGTGAAGGCCTCCCCCCAGGGCCGCTCGATGGTGTGAACCTCGGCCCGGTAGCGCTGGGCCATGTCCACCAGGCGCAGACCGAAGTAGCCCTTGACGGCAACAAGAACGCTGTCGCCAGGTTCAACGGTGTTGGCCAGGGTGGCCTCCATCGCCGCACTGCCGGTGCCACTCATCGGAATGGTGAGGCGGTTGTCGGTCTGCCAGGCGTAGCGCAGCAGCTCCTGCACCTCGCCCATCAGCTCGATGTAGAGCGGATCGAGGTGACCGATCGGGCTGCGCGCCAGGGCGGCCAGCACGGTGGGATGGGCATTGGAAGGGCCTGGACCCAGCAGCAGCCGTTCCGGGGTGGCGATCGGTCCGACCGAGAGGCGATGACGGTCGCTGACGGGGGCGGAGGGGGACTGGGAGACCAAGGCCAGCGGCGCGAATGGAAGAGAAGTTGAAGACTACCCAGCCAGGCAAGGGCGGATGGGCGGCATTCAGCCGTTGCAGGCCCTAGCGAGCCCGAACGTTGACCACGGCAAGACCGCGGGCCATGTGGTTGAAGGGGATGCGCGCGAGATCGGCATCGCCGAGGCCCTCCTCGGCCAGCCGCTCGCTGACCACATCGGCGAGCAGGGAGATGCTGCGCACGGTGGGGCCGGTGGGCACACCCAGGCTCTTGTAGGTGTCGTCTAGGCCGTTGAGCACCCGTTCATCGAGGATGGTGGGGTCCCCGGCCACCAGCGCGTAGCTGGCGTAGCGCAGGAAGTAGTCCATGTCGCGCAGGCAAGCGGACAGCCGGCGGGTGGTGTAGGCGTTGCCGCCGGGCAGCAACAGCTCGGGATCCTGGGCGAACAGCCGCTGGCTGGCTTCGCGGACGATTTCGGCGGCCTCACGGTTGATCATCTCGGCGGCCGCCAGGCGCGCCTGAGCCTCGGAGAAATAGCCGGAGATCCGCTCGATCGCATCGCGATCGAAGTAGCGCCCCAGCTGGTCATACCGACCAATCAGGCCGGTAATGGCGTCGCGCATGACAGGGAGATCGATAGACCTTGCACGGAAACTAGCATCTGGGATTGCCCAGAACCCTGTCCAGCCATGGGATTTCAAGAACCTGACAGAAAGGGTTACGCAGCCCCTTCGGCCTGATTTCCCCGGATTGACGCCCCCCGTCCGGTGGTCTTCACAATGACCGCAGGCCAACACCCCCGCTCGCCCCTTCCCCTGCCATGCCCAGCTCCAGCAGCGACGTTCTTGCCCAGGTGCGGGAGGGAGGGATCGAGCTGATCGATCTCAAATTCAGCGATCTGCACGGCAAGTGGCAGCACCTCACCATTGCCCCTGACCTGCTGGATGCCGCCAGCTTCACGGCCGGCATCGCCTTCGATGGCTCTTCGATCCGGGGCTGGAAGTCGATCCACGAATCTGATATGGCGATGGTGCCGGATCCAGCGACGGCCTGGATCGATCCCTTCTGCCGGCACCGCACCCTCAGCCTGATCTGCTCCATCCAGGACCCGCGCACCGGCGAGCCCTATGGGCGCTGCCCCCGTTCGATCGCCCGCAAGGCCCTGGCCTGCCTGGATGCAACCGGCCTGGCTGATACGGCCTTCTTCGGCCCGGAGCCGGAATTCTTTTTGTTCGACGACGTCCGTTACGACTCCAGCGCCAGTGGCTGCTTCTACAGCGTGGATTCAATCGAAGCGGGCTGGAACTCAGGCCGACTCGAGGAAGGCGGCAACCTGGCCAACAAAATCCTCAGCAAGGAGGGTTATTTCCCGGTCGCTCCCAACGACACCTTCCAGGACATCCGCAGTGAAATGCTGCTGACCATGGCCCAGCTGGGGCTGCCGATCGAAAAGCACCACCATGAGGTGGGCGCCGCCGGCCAGCAGGAACTGGGTTTTCGCTTCGCCGAGCTGATCACAGCGGCCGACAACGTCCAGACCTACAAATACGTGGTGCGCAACGTGGCCAGAAAATATGGCCGCACCGCCACCTTCATGCCCAAGCCGGTGTTCGGCGACAACGGCAGCGGCATGCACGTGCACCAAAGCCTCTGGAAGGGCGGCCAACCGCTGTTCTTCGGCGAAGGGACCTACGCCAACCTCTCCCAGACAGCCCGCTGGTACATCGGCGGGCTGCTGAAGCATGCCCCCTCCTTTCTGGCCTTCACCAACCCCGCCACCAACAGCTACAAGCGCCTGGTGCCGGGCTTCGAAGCGCCGGTGAACCTGGTGTATTCCCAGGGCAACCGCTCCGCCGCCGTGCGCATCCCGCTGAGCGGCAGCCAACCGGCGGCAAAACGCCTCGAATTCCGCAGCGGTGATGCCCTGGCCAATCCCTACCTGGCCTTCAGCGCCCTGCTGCTGGCCGGCCTCGACGGCATTCGCCAGCAGATCGACCCGGGCGAGGCCATCGACCAGGATCTGTTTGAGCTCACAGCCGAGCAGCGGGCCGGGATTCCCACCGTGCCGGTTTCACTTGAAGCGGCCCTGGAGGCTCTCTCGGCCGATAACGCCTACTTGCTCGATGGCGGTGTGTTCGAGGCCTCCTTCCTGGAGCACTGGATCGCACTTAAATCAGAAGAGGTCCAGGAGCTGCGCCAGCGGCCCCACCCCCACGAATTCAGGCTCTACTACGACGCCTAGCCCCCTACAACGTCTCGCCTTCTAGAAAGTCTGACCCTCGCGGCACCGGTTGCGATCCGTTGGAATGGATGACGCCCATTCAGGTTCAGGCCTCCGATCCAGCCGATGTCCGATCCGGTCAGCAAATTCGCCTACCAGGCGCTGCAGCAGGGCAAAAGCCTGGTGGGCCTGGCCCATAAGGAAGCCAGCAGCCAGCTGCTGCAGTTGATGGCGCCCCAGAGCGTTCCCCAGACAATTCCACTGCCACCGGGCCTGCTCGACCAGTTCCGCAGCTCGATGGAGCGGCTGCTGGAGGTCGACTGGCAGGACGCCGAGCGCGGCATCTACCCCTCCTCCCTGCTCTTTGATGCCCCCTGGCTTGACTGGGCGACCCGCTACCCGCTGGTCTGGCTGGATCTGCCCAACATCTGGAACCGCCGCAGCCAGCGCGATGTGCGCGACCTGCCCGAGACGATCGATCCTGCTGACTTCCCCAGTTACTACCTCCAGAACTTCCACCATCAGACCGACGGCTACCTGAGCGATCGCTCCGCCGCCCTCTACGACCTGCAGGTGGAAATCCTGTTCAACGGCACGGCCGATCCGATGCGCCGCCGTCTGCTGGCGCCGTTGCAGCGGGGTCTGCGCGCCTTCAGCGGCCGCAGCCCCGGCCAGTTGCGGGTGCTGGATGTGGCCACCGGCACCGGCCGTACCCTGCGCCAGCTGCGCGCCGCCCTGCCTGGTGTTCAGCTGGTGGGCCTGGATCTCTCCACCGCCTACCTGCGCGAGGCGAACCGCTGCCTGTCCCAGCTGCCCGATGAACTGCCCCAACTGGTGCAGGGCAATGCCGAGACCATGCCCTTCGCCGACGGCAGCTTCCAGGCGGTGAGCTGCATTTTCCTGCTGCACGAGCTGCCCGGCGAGGCCCGCCAGAACGTGATAGACGAATGTTTCCGCGTGCTCGAACCCGGCGGCACCCTGGTGCTGGCCGATTCGGTGCAGATGGCCGACTCCCCTGACTTCATGCCGGCGATGGAGAACTTCCGGCGGATGTTCCACGAGCCCTACTACCGCGATTACATCGGTGATCGGATCGAGGGGCGGCTCGAGCAGGCCGGCTTCGGGGCCATTCGCGCCGAAACCCACTTCATGACCCGGGTCTGGAGAGCGAGCAAAGCCGCCGCCTGATCGGCCAGCGGCCCAGGATTTCAGCGACCGAGCAGCCACCAGGCCAGCAGCATGCCGCCGCCGCCCCAACGCAGGGCTTTCCAGAAGGCCTGCCCCTCGCGCAAACCGCTGCGAAGCGGCTGAGGCAGGGGATCCAGCAACCGCTGGCCCAGCTCCAGACGTTGACGCAGTCGGCGGGCCGCACTGCTGGTGTCGCGAGGCCCGAGCCTTTCGCCACGGGCCACCACCGCCAGCAGGGACGCGAGGCTGTGCAACCAGCCATCGGGACGGTTGAGCCGGGTTCGGGTGCGCAAACCATGGGGCATGGCGCCAGGATGGATCCCCTTGCCCCCCCGCGTCCAGTGACGCTCCTCCCTGAAACCTCCCCTCCAGCCGTCGCCCCAGCCAACCGGCCCTGGCCCGAGGGCAGCCGGGAGCTGGCCGAGGAGCTGCACAGGCTGCTGGCGATCGAGGAGCGCGATTGGCATGCGCTCAAAGCTCAGAAACCGCGCCGTGGCGCCGAGCAGATCGCGGCGGCCTTGGTGCAACTGCTCAGCGCCGACAGCTCCCCTAACCGACTGGCCGGTGACGGGCAGGCGCGGAGCATCGCCCTGCTTGAACATGGTCTGGCCTGGCTGAAGGGGGATCTCAAGGACCCGGGCTGCCCCAGCCACGGCCGTTGAGACCAGCCGTTAAAACCCGCTGTTGTTAACGGCGGCGCTGGCAGGCGAGCTGCAAGCGGTTGCCACGGCCGCTCCAGCGCACATCATCAAAACAGTGGTGAATCAGGAAAAAACCCCGGCCGCAACAGGCTTCCGGGCTGGCTGGAAGGTCGGCGCAGCGGCGATCAAGCGGAACGCCGAGGCCTTCATCCTGGATCTGCCAGATGATCCAACGGGGCGAGAGGATCCGGCGAATGCGCAGGCATTTGTTGGGGTCGTTGCCATTGCCATGGCGCACGGCATTCACCAGGGCCTCCTGCAGGCCCAGATGCAGATCCGCCAGATTCGCTGACTTGGCCATGGGCTCCAGCAGCAACTCCAGCAGGGGGCCGAGCTGGAGGGTGGAGGGAATGATGAAATCGGTCCAGCGAACTGGTGGGGGGGTGATCAAACGCCGGGGCATTCACTGCTTTGATCACTGAAGTTGAACCTAACAACTCAGGCTTCAACTGGGTTGGCGCTGTTGCAAACCTGGATGGCAGAGCAACGCATCGATCAGGCGCACCCCGCGCAGCTGGTTGATCAGCGGCATGTGGCCTTCAGGGGCCTGCAGCGACCAGGTGAACCCGGAGGGATAGCGGGTCCAGGTGCCGCCGGTTTTCCAGCCCAGCTTCGGCCAGAGCAGGGGCCAGCGCCCGCCGACGCTGCGCAACAGGCGTGCCTGCACCGAAAAACCGAAGCGTCCCAGCGAATAACAGACCCAGAGCCGGTCGAGGCTGACCAGATCGACCGCACTGATCGCCGGCACTTCGCTGAAATAGACATAGCCCCGCTGCTCCGCAGCTGGGCCGGCGAGGCGGCGGAGCAGGGCACTGGTGAGTCGATCGGCTTCCTCGAAGCGTTGCTGGATCAGGGCGCTTTGCAGGGGCTCGTAATCGATGCCCTCGGCACTCGGCACCTCCAGCCAGCCCTGGGGATAGCGGGAGAGGAATGCCGCTGCCAGGCTGTCGTTATCGCGCAGCAACAGCTGGATCAGGGCGCCAGCGGCCCAGTCGTCGCCGGTGGCATCGAGACCACCAAGGCCATCAAGCAGCAGCGGTCGCACCTCCCCAGCTCGCCCTTCGAGCTGGGGCAGAAGGCTGCGGCGCTGCCTGTTGGAGCCGGCCAAAAACCGCTCCAACAACTGTTCGGCACTGACAGTGCTGGTGGCGGAGGGTCCTGAGATCATGACGTTCAGCCGGCTGGATCGGGGCTGGCGCTGGCCCACTATGTCAGGGCAGGACGGTCCGGGGTCGGGTGGTGGCGGAGCGGCTGGCGATCGAGCCCTTCCTGGCCGCGGCCGGCCCCATCGTTGATGCCCGCAGCCCCGCCGAGTACGCCCGTGGCCACATCCCCGGCGCCCACAACCTGCCCCTGTTCAGCGACGATGAGCGGGCCGAGATCGGCACGCTCTACAAGCAACGGGGTCGTCAGCAGGCCGTGATGCTGGGACTGGCCCGGGTGGGTCCGCGCCTGGCCGACCTGGGCGAAAGCCTAAGGGCCCTCCAGGCCGGTGCCGCGGGCGAGGCCGGAACGGGCGCTGCGTTGCGCCTCCATTGCTGGCGCGGTGGCCTGCGTTCAGCGAGCCTCGCCTGGCTGGCCGAGACCATCGACCTGCCGGTTCTGCTCCTGGAAGGGGGCTACAAGGTGTATCGCCACTGGGTGCTGGCCCAATTCGAGCAAGCCTGGCCCTTGCGGCTGCTGGGCGGACGCACCGGCACCGGCAAGACCGACCTGCTGCTGGAGTTGGAGCGCCGCGGCGTCGGCGTGGTGGATCTCGAGGGCCTGGCCCATCACCGTGGCAGCAGCTTCGGCGGCCTCGGCCTGCCGCCCCAGCCGAGCACCGAACACTTCGAAAATCGCCTGGCCGCCAGGCTCGTTGGCCTCGTGGCTGCCGGCCCAATCTGGCTTGAGGCCGAGAGTGTTCAGGTGGGTCGCTGCCGGATCCCCGCCGGCCTCTGGCGGCAGATGCAGGCAGCACCGCGGCTGGAGCTGCGCCGCCCCCTCGACGAGCGCGTGCGGCGGCTCGTGGCGGTGTACGGCAGCCAGAACGGCGCCGCCCTGGCCGAGGCCACGACCCGGATCGCCCGGCGGCTGGGACCGGAGCGGACCCGGTTGGCCCTGGAGGCGATTGCGGCGGAGGACTGGGCCGCCGCCTGCCGCCAGATGCTGGACTATTACGACCGTTGTTACGATCACGAAGCCGCCAAACAACAGGCTATGGCTGGCGAGTCGCTGGATCTGATGACGCTTTGCGAACCTGAGGCCGCCGAGCTGTTGCTGCAGAAGGGCCAGATCAGTGGCGCTGCTTAGGATCAGCCTTTGCTGCCACCTCCGATGACTGCGATTCAGTTCTTTCGTGGCGTGGATGAGCCCGTTGTTCCCGATATCCGCCTGACCCGCTCCCGCGATGGACGGACCGGCCAGGCCCTGTTTGTCTTCGAGGAACCCGAGGCCCTGGCACCGGAGGCGATGGGTGACATCACCGGCATGTTCCTGCTCGATGAGGAAGGCGAACTGGTGACCCGCGAGGTCAATGCACGGTTCGTGAACGGCAAAGCCAGCGCCATCGAAGCCACCTTCACCTGGAAAACCGAAGACGATTTCGCTCGGTTCATGCGCTTCGCCGATCGCTACGCGGCCGGCCACGGCCTCGGCTTCGCCGGGCAAGAGGAATCAGCCGGCGAATCAGCCACCGAGGCGCCCGCAGAGGAGGCGGAGCAAGAAGGGGCTTGAAATTCGGCAACTGGTTGGGACTGGCCGGCACGATTGCCGCCATCGCCTTGCTCTGGAGCCTGCGCGATGTGGTGGTCCAGGTGTTCGCCGCCATCATCCTGGCGATGGCGATCTGCACCCTGGTGGGCTTCGTGGGCCAGCAGTTGCGCTGCAGCCGCCAGATCGCCCTGCTGCTCAGCCTGAGTGGCCTGCTGGTGCTGCTGGTGCTGGCTGTCACCGTATTGATCCCCCCCTTCGCCGCCCAGTTCGGTGAGTTGATCACCAAGGTGCCGGCAGCGGCGGCGCTGTTGCTTGAGATGGGCCGCGGGGCGCTCAGGCATGGCGCCCAGATGCTTTACGGCAGTCAGAACGCCGCCTTGGATCTGAGCTGGCTGCAGCAGCTGCTGCCGGGCAGCAGTGAGGGCACCGCCGCCCTGGCCAGCGGCTTGGGTGGCGGCCTGAGCCGCCTGCTGGGCCTGGCCGGCAACCTCGGCGGTGGCCTGATCCAGCTCTTGTTCGTGGTGGCGGTGAGCCTGATGGTGGCCGTGCAGCCCACGGCCTACCGGGATGTGGCTGTGCTGCTGGTTCCGTCGTTCTATCGGCGCCGCTTCAGGCGGGTGCTCGATCTCTGCGGCTCTGCCCTCAGCAACTGGATGGTGGGCGTGCTGATCAGTTCCTGCTGCGTGGCTCTGCTCTCAGGCATCGGCCTGATGCTGCTGGGGGTGAAGCTGGTGGTGGCCAATGCCCTGCTGGCCGGTCTGCTCAACGTCATTCCCAACGTCGGGCCCACCTTGAGCACGGTGTTTCCGATCTCCGTGGCCCTGCTCGATGCCCCATGGAAGGCCCTGGCGGTGCTGGGGCTCTACATCGTGATCCAGCATCTCGAGAGCTACGTGATCACCCCCTCGGTGATGCAGCACCAGCTCAAGCTTCTCCCCGGCCTGACCCTCTCGGCCCAGTTCCTGTTCACGGTGTTGTTCGGACCCCTGGGTCTGCTGCTGGCCCTGCCCCTGGCGGTCTGCCTGCAGGTGGTGGTCCGGGAGGTGCTGATCCATGACGTGCTCGATCCCTGGAAACGGCAGCGGTTGAGCGCATGAACAGCCGCGCCCTGCTGGGGGTGATGGCCTTGGTGGTGCTGGGGCTGCTGCTCTGGGAACTGCGCTGGGTGCTACTGATTCTGTTCGGGGCCGTGGTGCTGGCCGTGGCCCTCGATGTGCCGGTGACGCTGCTGCGCCGCCGGCTGCCCCTCAACCGGCCCGCCGCCCTCGCCCTGGTGCTGACGGTGCTGGGCCTGATCGGCTGGAAGGTGTCGGAACTGCTGCTTCCCGAACTGGTGCAGCAGGCCAATGAGTTCACCCAGCTGGTGCCCGTGCTGCTGCAGCGGCTGGGCGAGCTGGCCGGCCAGTTCCGTGGCCTGCAGAACCTGGAGCAGCTGTTGCTCGATCCGGGCCGCTGGGAGCGGCTCCAGCCCCTGGGCTCCCAGTTGCTCGGCGTGGCCGGCAGCACGGCGAACACGACGGTCCAGATGGTGCTGATGGGTCTGCTGGCCCTGCTGCTGGCCCTCGATCCCCGCAGCCATCAGCAGTTGTTGATCGCCGCTTGCCCCCGCTTCTGCCGGCCTGACCTGCAGCGGCTGCTGCATGACTGCCGCCAGGCCGTGGGCGGCTGGCTTGGCGGCATGACGATCTCCGCCCTGGTGGTGTTCGCCCTCACCTGGGCCGGTCTGGCGTTGTTGCAGCTGCCCCTGGCCCTGCTCAGCGGCCTGGTCTGCGGCCTGCTCACCTTCGTTCCCACCATTGGCCCCACAGCCGCCACCCTGTTGCCGCTGGCGGTGGCCCTGCTGATTTCACCGGCCAAGCTGGTGCAGGTGCTGATCCTGCGGCTGCTGCTACAGAACTTCGAAGCGTTCGTGCTCACCCCACTGCTACTGCGCCGCACCGTCAACCTGCTGCCAACGGTGGCCCTGATGGCCCAGCTCAGTCTCGGAGCCCTGCTCGGCTTGCCCGGCGTGCTGCTGGCCCTGCCGCTGACCGTGGTGCTGCAGGTGATCTGCCAGCGGGTGCTGGTGGAGCAGGTGATGGATCGCTGGAGCCAGCCCGGCGGCTAGGGATTAGGGATCACCTAGGAAGCGCGTGGCGGCGCCAGAGTGCCGGAGCCAGCAGCAGCACCGCGATGGCCAGGGGATGCTGACCCATGGCCGCACCCAGGCTCGTCCAGGTGAAGTGATCGCCAAGCAGGCGCAACTCCAGGCGCAGATCCCAAAACGCCAGGGCCACAAGCAGAACGGGGATGAGGGGCCTGGGCCTCATCCGGGGCTCCGCTCGGGCACCGCTGGGCCGCCGCTGATCACCGCGAGCAGGGTGGGAGCAATGGCGATGCTCGACCAGCTGCCCACGCTGATGCCCACCGACAGGGCGATCGCGAACCAGAACAGGGTGCTGCCACCGAAGAAAATCAGGGCGAGCAAGGGCAACAGGGTGGTGAGCGTGGTGTAGGCCGAGCGGGTGAGAGTGACGGCGACGGCATCATCCACCTGGTCCTCGACCGAGAGCGCCGCCAGGTCGCGCTGACGTTCACGGATCCGGTCGAAGACCACCACGGTGTCGTTGACCGAGTAGCCGGCCACCGTCAGCAGGGCGACGGCGAAGAGGCTGTCGACCTGCAGGCCACTGAGCAGTCCCAGCCAGGCGAACAGACCGGTGGTGATCAGCACGTCGTGGGCGAGGCAGAGCAGGGCCAGAAAGGCGTAGAGGCGGCTGTAGCGAAAGCTGATGTAGAGGGCGATGCCGGTGAAGCTGACCAGCAACGAGGCGATGCTGGCGTTGAGCAGTTGCCGGCCCAGGCTGGGGCCGATCGTGTTCACCTCGGTGCCGCTGGTCTGGAGGGGACCGAGCACGCCGCCGAGGCCGTCGATCAGGGCCTGGGTCTGGGCCGGAGAGAGCACCGGCAGGCGCAGCACCACCGTGCGGTTCTCATCGAGCAGCTGGATGGCGGCGGAATCCAGGTTGGGCGAGCGGACGGAGTCCTCAGCCGGCAGGCTCAGTTCCCTGAGCGCCTGGGCCAGCTGATCGGGCTCGATCGTGCTGCAGGCGGCTTCGCAGCTGCGCTGCAACTGGATCTGGGTGCCGCCGGTGAAGTCAAGGCCAGGACGCAAGGGCGCCCCGATCGCCGGGTTGAGCCAGGAGAGCGTCAGACCCAGCAGGCTGAGCAGGCACAACCCGGAGGACACCGACCAGGCGAGGCGGCGATAGCGGTTGATGCGAAACAAGGGGCCAGTCAGCGCCATTGGGGGAAGGAACGGTCAGGCCGGAAGCTGGCCAGCGGGTACGAAGTAGGTCGGGCGCCTGAGCGAGGGGTAGGTCATCAGCAGCCGCAACAGGGAGCGGGTCACCGTGAGGGCGGTGAACAGGCTGAGCAGCACGCCGATCGCCAGGGTGACGGCAAACCCTTTGACCAGGCCGGTGCCGAGACCGAACAGGGCCGCGCAACTGATCAAGGTGGTGAGGTGGCCGTCGAGAATCGAACTGAAGGCCAGGGAGAAACCGGTGTCGATCGAGCGGATCAAGGTGTTGCCCCGCCGTAGCTCCTCCTTCACCCGCTCAAAGATCAGCACGTTGGCATCCACCGCCATGCCCACACTCAAGATGAAACCGGCGATCCCCGGCAGGGTGAGCGTGACCGGGATCAGCGCGTAGATCGCCAGGTTGAACAGGGCGTAGAGGGCGAGCGCGATCACCGCCACCACACCTGGCAGCCGGAAGACCACCACCATGAACACCGCCACCATGGCCAGGCCGGAGAGGGCCGCGATCAGGCTGCGGCGCACGTTCTCAGCCCCGAGGGTGGGCCCGACGGTGCGGACCTCGATGATCCGGACCGGCAGGGGAAGCGAGCCTCCCCGCAGCTGCACTTCGAGGTCGCGGGCCTCTTCGGCGCTGAAGTTGCCGGTGATGCTGGCCGCTCCGCCGGCGATGCCGGCAGCAGCAAATTCCTGGCCGACGCTGGCCTCGCTGATCGAGCGACCGTCCAGCACGATGCCCAGCAGGCGGCCACTGCCGGCAATGGTCTGGGTGAGTCGGGCGAAGGCTTCACCGCCCTGCTGGTTGAAGCCCAGGGTGACGTCCCAGCCGGGGCCATTGGTGCGTTGCTGGCGGCCGGCGGTAACCAGATCCTTGCCGGTGAGGGCCGCCGGTTCATAGAGAGCCACGACCCGGCGGTTCACCTCATCGAGCAGGACCGTGAGTTGCTCGGCCTCACTGGCTCCTTCGGGGACGCTCACCCCGAGGCTGGTCAGGGCGGCACCGAGCTCTTCGCTGGGAAAGGCGGGAGCCGGTGGAGGCTCCTGTCCCGGCGGAGAAGCCGGGGCTGGATCCTGGCGGCCTCGGCCCTCGAGGCGCGCCAGAACCGCCTCGGCCTGGCGCTTGAGCGGTAGCAGCCCCTGCATCTCCTGCTCGGTGCCTGGCCGCTGGGCACGGAATTCCAGCAGAGCGGTGCTGCCGAGAACCTTGGCGGCCCGGGTGGGGTCCTGCTCACCGGGGAGTTGCAGCAGCAGCTGGTCGTCTCCGACGGTCTGGAGGGTGGATTCGGCCACACCCAGTCCGTTGACCCGCCGGTCGAGCACCAGCTGCACGGCTTCGAGCTGCTCCCGTTCCACCCGGGTGATGGCGCCGGCCGGCATCACCTGCAAGGTGAGCTGGCTGCCGCCGCGCAGGTCGAGGCCCAGTTGGAGCGGGAAGGAGGCCAGCACCGCAGCAGCGGCAATGGCCAGGGCCAGGATCAGGGCGAACCACCCCTGTGGGCGTGCCATCTCAGAAAACGCCGGTCTTGAGCTGGGTGGCGGCCTTAACGATCTGATGGGGCTGGATAATCGTCAAATTCTCCAAGGCGCCGTTGTAGGGGGTAGGGATGTCCTGGCTGGAGAGCCGCAGGGGCTTGGCATCGAGATCATCGAAACAGTGCTCGGTGATCAGGGCGATCAGCTCAGCACCGATGCCGCCGGTTTTCATACATTCCTCCACCACCATCACCTTGTGGGTCTTGCGGATCGAGCGCGTGATCGTCTCGAGATCGAATGGCTTGAGGCTGATCAGGTCGATCAGCTCCACATCGACGCCCTCGGCTTCGAGCTGCTGGACGGCCTTGAGGCAGTGGTGACGCATGCGCGAGTAGGTGAGGATCGTGACGTCGCGGCCTTCGCGCACCACCTCCGCCTGGTCGAGGGCGCAGATGTAATCACCCTCGGGCAGTTCCTCGCTGAGGTTGTAGAGCAGCACATGCTCGAAGAAGAGCACGGGGTTGTTGTCGCGGATGGCGGCCTTCATCAGCCCCTTGGCGTTGGTGGGGGTGCTCACCGCCACGATTTTGATGCCGGGCACGGCGTGGAAATAGGCCTCCAGGCGCTGGCTGTGCTCCGCCCCGAGCTGGCGGCCCACGCCGCCGGGGCCTCGCACCACCGTGGGGATCGTGTAGTTGCCGCCGCTGGTGTAGCGCAGCATCCCCATGTTGTTGGAGATCTGGTTGAAGGCGAGCAACAGGAAGCCCATGTTCATGCCTTCCACGATCGGCCGCAGGCCGGTCATGGCGGCGCCGACGGCCATGCCGGTGAAGCTGTTCTCGGCGATCGGGGTGTCGAGCACCCGCCACTGGCCGTATTTCTCGTAGAGGTCCTTGGTGACTTTGTAGGAACCGCCGTACTCGCCGACGTCCTCGCCGAACACACAGACGGTGTCATCACGCGCCATCTCCTCGTCGATGGCATCGCGCAGGGCGTTGAAGAGGAGCGTCTCAGCCACGGGGAGGGTGCGGACCCGGCGATTGCCGGTGGAGCGGCCAACTTATCTCAGGCCAGTAGCACCGGCGCCGGGAGCCGTTCAGCCCCCGGCCGCAAAGGTGGCGAGCAGCAGAACCGACAGCAGCATCCCCGGCGAGAGCAGCAGCGCGAGCAGACCGAGGTCGTGGGGGGTCATGCGGATCCTGAGCGTTGCTCTTCTGTGGACCTTAGGGAAGCCTCCTGCCGACCAGCCGGCGTGAAGCTGCGAATGAACACCGCCAAAAGTCCGAGGCCGACAAAGGCAAAGGTGAAGGTGGCCAGGAAGCTCATCCCCACCACCAGGGTTTTCATCGCCGTGGCGATGCTCTGGGCAAAGGGCTTGCTGAACTGGGGCGGATGCAGGGCGTAATAAACCACGACCCGCTGGCTGAGCTGCAATGACACCCAGGCCAACAGGCCACTGGTGAGCGCTCCGGAGAGAAAGCTGAGCGGCCCCTTGCGCGGTCGGTTTTTGACCTCGCCGCTCTCTGCGGGCTCAGCCAGGCTTTCTGGGGTAGCTGGGGAGGGGCGTGAATCGCTCATCGTCAGGCGGCGTCGCGATCAAGGCGGACTCCCATGCTGCTGCAGCGGCAACACCAGCTTTCGAACCCCTCGGCCTGGAGTGCTCCGGCCAGCTGGGCCCGGGCCGCTTCGGCCGCCGCTGGATCCGCAAACAGGGCAAAGAGACTGGGCCCCGAGCCGCTCATCGCCACCCCCAGCGCGCCATCGGCCTGGCGCAGCAGGGCCAGGCCCTGGCGCACGCTGGCCTGCTCCGGCTCCACCACCGACTGCAGATCGTTGCGCAGGGGCGGCAATGGTCGCTCCCCGGCCAGGGCGGCCAGCAAGGGACCCTGGCGCAGGCTCTGGCGGCGTTCTTCGAAATCCAGCTCGCGCTCCAGGTAGAAGTCGCCGCGCAGTTCGCGGCAACGGCCATAGGCCCAGGGGGTGGAGACGCTCGCCGTGGGGTCCTTGATCAGCAGCACACTCCAGTTGAACAGGGCCGAGTTGGGCACAGCGGAGTTGGGCAGGTCCGCAGAGCTGAAGGGCTCCAGTCGCTCGCCCCGCCCGAAGCAGAGCTGGGTGCCGCCAGCCAGACAGAAGGGCACATCGGAGCCGAGTTCCTGCGCCAGGGCCTGCAGGTCGTCGCCAGTCAGCGCCAGATCCCATAACTGGTTCAGGCCCAGCAGGGTGGCGGCGGCATCGCTGGAGCCCCCCGCCAGGCCGGCGCCCACCGGAATGCGCTTGACCAGGGCCAGATCGGCCCCCAGCTCGGGCCGTTGCACCCGGCGGCGCAGGGCTTCGGCGGCCCGCAGGATCAGGTTGCTGCCATCCGTCGGCAGGGCGGGCTGGTCGCAGACCAGGTGGAGCAGCCCATCTGTGCGGGCGCTCAGGGCCAACTCATCGGCCAGATCCAGGCTCTGCATCACCATCGCCAGCTCGTGGAAACCGTCGGGCCGCAGGCCGAGCACTTCCAGGTGCAGGTTGATCTTGGCCGGGGCCTGAACGTGCAGATCGGCCATCGGTGGCGCGCGGGCTGGGGCGGGTATCGCCCGATTCAAGCCCGCCGGCCCCGGCGTCAGTCAAGCGATGGGCTCAGCCGCGCCAGGTGGGCAGTCCGCCGTCCAGCAACCGCCCCCGGTTACGCCAGAGGGCGTTCGGCGTGACAGTGACGCCCTGCGCCGCTGCCAGCTCAGCCGCCTCCTGGGGGGAATGGGCATGGGCCAGGGCCTCCGCGAAGCGGGGGTCGGCGCCGGCCAGCTCCCGGACCTGCTTGAGGGCCATCACCCCCTGGCCAGGGGCGCTGTTGGTTCGTGTCGTCATGGGATCTCTCCCTTGTGATCTCAACCTAGGAACGGTGATCTCGGAGCCCATGAGCACAACCACCTGTTGTCCTGGCGCCGGCGTCAGTGAGGAGATGGGCCAGGGCCTCCATCAGCCAGCTGGCGGGCCAGGGCCACCCAGCGCTCCGGGGCCAGGTCCTGGGGACGCAGCTGCAGATCAATGCCCGCCTCCAGCGCCACGGCCAGCAGCTCCTCGGGCGGCAGCAGGCCGGCCAGGCTGTTGCGCAGCATCTTGCGGCGGCTGGTGAAGCAACGCCGCAGCAGCCTGTCCACCGCGGCGGCGAGGCCTGGATCGAGCCGTTGCGCCGGCGGCAGCGGCTCGATCACGATCACCTCCGAGTGCACCTTCGGTGGCGGTTGAAAGCAGCGGGGCGGCACCGGACAGACCGTGCGGCAATGGGCCAGCAGCTGCATCCGCACGCTCAGGGCACTGAAGGCGCTGCTGCCCGGCCGGGCCCGGATGCGCTGGCCCACCTCCTGCTGCACCAGCAGCACCAGCCGCTGGTAGGGAACGGCGATGGGCTTCTCGAGGCGACCGACCAGACGCTCCAGCAGCGGGCCGGTGATGTTGTACGGAATGTTGGCCACCACCTTGGTGGCGGCGGGCAGGGGCACCGCCAGCGCGTCGCCCTCGAGCAGGCTGAAACGGGGATCAACGCCAAAGCGCTGGGCCAGGCCCACCACCAAGTCGCGGTCGAGCTCCACCGCCTGCACCAGCGCCGCCGGTGAGGCCAGCAACTGTTCGGTCAGGGCGCCGCGGCCGGGCCCCACCTCCAGCACCGACTCGCCCGGCTGCAGGTCGGCGGCGGCCACGATGCGTCGCAGCACGGCCGCATCGTTAAGCCAGTGCTGGCCGAAGCGCTTGCGGGCTCGGTGGGCCGCGAAGGTCATGGCAGCGGGCGGGGCAACACCTCCAGAGTGCCGCCTGGTCGCTCACGACCATTGATCCAGCCGCAACCAGCGCACCGCTCCGCGCGCCGGTGGCAGGGGCACCAGGGCGAACACCACTTCGAGGGTCTCGGTGTCGCGCTGTGGATGGGCCGCCAGCCAGCAGGCCCAGGCGCGGGCCAGCCGGGCTCGCTTGCGCGGACCCAGGGCCGCCACACCCCAGCCGTCGGCACCGCAACGCCGCCGGCCCTTGACCTCCACCAGCAGCAGGCGTCCCGGCTTGGCGACCACCAGATCGAGTTCACCCCAGCGACAGGGCCAGCGCCGCGCCAACAGCTGCCAGCCGCGGCTGCGCAACAGGCGCAGGGCGCGCTGCTCGGCCCACTGGCCCGGAATCCGCCGCCGATTCTTCGACTGTTGCGGCGTGAGCGCTCCCATGGAATGGTCTGACCTCTTCTTTCTAGAGTTCCCTTCTCTGTCTCACCGTTGCCATGGCCGCCTTGCTGGGTTCGTTGGTCCTGGGCCTGTTGCTGCTAGTGGGCTGGCCGCTGGCCCCCGCTGACGCGGCGATGGATTACGCCAAACAGGTGCTGATCGGCGCCGATTTCCACGACAGCGACCTGAACGGGGTGACCTTCAACCTCACCAACCTGCGCGAGGCCAATCTCTCCGGCTCTGACCTGCGCGGCGCCAGCCTGTTCGGCGCCAAGTTGCAGGACGCCAACCTGCGCGGCGCCGACCTGCGCCAGGCCACGCTCGATTCGGCGGTGCTGGAAGGCACCGACCTGCGCGATGCCGTGCTGGAAGATGCCTTCGCCTTCAACACCAAGTTCGATCAAGTGGCGATCGACGGCGCCGACTTCACCAACGTGCCCTTGCGGGCCGATGTGCTCAAGAAGCTCTGCGCCAGCGCCACCGGCACCAATCCCGTCACCGGCCGCGTCACCCGCGACACGCTGGACTGCCCTGAATGAGCTTCGATTCGCGCAGCCTGGAGCGCCTCCAGCAACTGGGCCGGCAGTTGCCCCAACCGCTGCCGGCGCCGCCCGCCAAGGCCAAACCAACCGGCCGCGCGGCCGCGCGGCTCCACCCGATCGAATCCGAGCAGGATCCCGATCAGCTGTTCCGTGAGCTGATCCGGGCCAGCCCCGATGGCACGGTGCCCCCCCACCTGCTGCAGCGCCTGCAGGAACTGGAGGGCAACCGCCAGGAGCAGCAGCGCCGCGAACGGGGCGTGGCCCCTGCAGCCGGCCCGGCAGGCCCAGCGGCGACCACCAAGCGGCAGGGACCGCTGCGCAGCCTGCGGGCGGCCAGCGGCGAGCAACAGGAGCTGTACAGCGAATTCCATCAGCTGCTGCTTGAAGGCGACGATGACTGAAGGGGACAAGGACTGAAGGGGGCAAGGACTGATCCGCCCGCAGCGACCACAGCTCGATAAGCGAATAGTACAAACGCACTAAGGTTGGGAGCCCGCCTCTGCCTGCCCATGTCGGTTGAGCCCCGCCCCGACTCCGCTGCTGACCCGCTGGAGCTGCTCGGCCCGCTGCGGCCCGCTCGCCGCGGCCTGGCGCTGCCCCTGGCGGTGGAGTCGGTGGCGGCTGGTTTTCCCTCGCCGGCCGACGACTATGTGGAGGTGGGCATCGACCTCAACGAGCAGCTGATCCGCCACCCCAGCAGCACCTTCTTCCTGCGCGTCAGCGGTGACTCGATGACCGGCGCCGGCATCCACCACGGCGATCTGCTGATCGTCGATCGCAGCGTCGAGCCCCGCCCGGGCCGGATCGTGGTGGCGGTGCTGGAGGGGGCCTTCACGCTCAAGCGCCTGGCGCTGCACCGGGGCCGGTTGCGGCTGGAGGCCGCCCACCCGGCCTATCCGCCACTGGAGCTCAGCGATGCCGACGACCTCCGCCTCTGGGGCGTGGCCATCCACGCCATCCACCCGCTCTGAGCGCGCCGATGACCTGGGCCACCGTGCTGATCGACGGCAACAACTTCTATGCCTCCTGCGAGGCGGCGCTCGATCCCTCCTTGATCGGCCGGCCGCTGGTGGTGCTCTCCAACAACGACGGCTGCATCGTGGCCAGAAGCGCCGAAGCCCGCGCCCTGGGCATCGCCATGGGCACGCCCTACTTCCAGGTGCGCCGCGAACTCGAACGTCTCGGCGTGGTGGTGCGCAGCTCCAACTACGCCCTCTACGCCGACATGAGCCAGCGGCTGATGGCCACCCTCGAACCCTGGGTGGAGGAGCTGGAGGTCTATTCGATCGACGAGGCCTTCGGCCGCCTGCACCGGGCGGCCAGTAGCGATCTCAGCGCCTGGGGCCTGGCCCTGCGCCGGCAGGTGCGGCGCCACCTGGGGCTGCCGGTGGCGGTGGGCATTGCCCCCTCCAAGGTGCTCGCCAAGCTGGCCAACAAGCTGGCCAAGCAGGATCCCTGCCATGGCGGCGTGTTCGATCTCGGAGCCGTGGCCGATCCCGACCCCTGGCTGGCCGCCGTGGCGATCGAAGACGTCTGGGGCATCGGCCGCAAGCTCTCGCGCTGGTGCCGCCTGCGCGGCGTGGCCAATGCGCTGCAGCTGCGCGAGCTGGCCAGCGGTGAGCTGCGGGCCAAGGCCGGTGTGGTGGGGTTGCGCCTGCAGCAGGAATTGCGCGGCCGCAGCTGCCTGCCGCTGGTGGCGGTGCCGCCCGCCAAGCAGGAAACCTGCGTCAGCCGCAGCTTCAGCGAACCGATCCGCGAGCTGCCCCAGTTGCGTGAGGCGATCGCCACCTACATCAGCCGCGCCGCCGAGAAGCTGCGCCGCCAGCACCAGCGCAGCGACACGATCACGGTGTTCGTGCGCAGCAGCCCGTTCAACGGCACCAGTTTTTACAGCAAGGCCGCCACCGTCACCCTGCCGCTGGCCAGCAACGACACGGCCGTGCTGCTCGCCGCCGCCCTGCCCCTGGCCGAACGGTTGCTGCGGCCCCACAAACCACTGCAGAAGGCGGGTGTGCTGCTGCAGAACCTGCAGCCCGAGGAGCGGCTGCAGCACCACCTGTTTGCCCCCCTGCCGCCCGACCAGCAGCGTCGCCGCGAGGCCTTGATGGCCACGGTCGATGGGCTCAATCGCCGCTATGGCCGTGGCACCGTCCAGTGGGCCTCCTGTGGCCTGCGGCCGGCCTGGGCGATGAAGCGGGAGCGCCTCTCCCGCGCCGCCACCACCCGGCTGGATGACATCCCGGTGGTGCAGGCCTGAACGGGCGCCAAAGGCGCGGCCGTCGTCAGGAGCGATTACGCGGCGGCACCGGCTGACCCGAGCGCAACTGACTCCGCCAGCGGTTGGTTTGCCAGTACAGCGCCGCCGCCGCGGCAGCCAGCAGCAGCGCGACGGCCGCCGCCAGCGAGGCACCCCACCAGGCCGCCGCCGCCAGGGCCAGCAGCACCAGGCCAGCGAGCAGGGGCTGCAGCTGCTTCAGGCGCCGATCAGCGCCGCGGCAGCTGCGGCAGTGGCGGGTATGGCTGTCGTAGCGCTCCAGCAGGGGCCCTTCCCCTAAGCGCCCGGGCAGGGCTTCGGCATCGAACGGCTGGCCGCCACCGCGACCGACCCAGTCGTGCAGGGCGCGCACATAGAGATCGGAGCTGGTGGCCAGGTGGCAGGCCTGGGCGAGGGCCGCGCTGCCGCCGCGGGCCCGCAACGCCCGCTCCTGCCAGTGCAGGAAGGCCTGGTCGTCTTCGAGCACCACATGGTTGGAGAGGTGCTGCAACCACTCGGGCCGCAGCTTCAACAGCCGGCGGGGCAGGGCCGACTTAAAGCGGAACGGGAAGCGGGCAAACAGGCGGCATTCACCCGGCCGGATCGGGGTGGCGTACACCACCGTGAGGATGCGGGCAAAGCCCTTGGCGGTGAGGTCGTGCCACATCAACGACGGCGCCAGGAAGGTGGTGTATTGGCTGCCGAGCGTGCCGCGACGGGGCCCCTCAGGCCAGAGGCCGGTGAAGCCTTCCGGCCCGCTGCTGGTCAGTTGCAGGTTCACGGGGCCGGCGGTGTCGCGCTTGCCGACGGTGGCGTGGTGGGTGAAGGGCACATGACTGACATCGAGCACGTTCTCCAGCAGGGTCAGGGCGTCGTAGGGGAGATCGCGGAAGGTGTCCTGCACGCTCCAGAGCTCCGGCTCCTCCTCCAGCACGGGCAGCAGCGGCAGGGGACTGGCGGCGGCTTCGGCTGGATCACCGGCAAAAACGAAAAGCATCCCCTGAGCCGCGACGGTGGCGTAGGCGTGGCAGCGGCTGCGCGGCGTGTCGATCGTGGCGCCGGCATCGGCCTGGGGGATGGCGGTGCAGTGGCCGGCGCCATCAAAACTCCAGCCGTGATATGGGCACTCCAGCTCACCGCGTTCGTTCAGCCGCCCCTGGGAGAGGGGCACGAGCCGGTGGGGACAGAGATCGGCAAAAGCGCGCCACTGGCTGGCGGGCTGGTCGTACCAGAGCACCAGGTCATCGCCGAGCAGGGTGAAGGGGGTGGGGCGGCCGGGCTCAAGGTCTTTGAGGTAGGCGACCGGGTACCAGCTGCGGCGCCAGGGGGTGGTCTCGCTGGCAGGGGGCATCGATGGAAGCGGGAATGGTGTGGCCGATGCTGGCAGGCTCAGGCCACCGCCACGAGCGTTTCAGCCAGGCCGGCGCAGCGCTGCTGGTCGAGGTGGCCGATGTGTTTGCGCTCGTTGTAATAGAGCTCCTGAAAACGCAGGGCGTCTTTGTTGAGATCGGCGAACAGGTTGTCGATGCGGGTTTCCATGTTGATGGAGACAGGCGTGACGACCTGGGTGGAACTGGCCTCTGCTGCCGCAACCTCCGTTCGCTCCTCCTCCAGCAGCAGGGCAATGCAGCGCTCGAGCGTTTCCAGCCGCTGACCGCTCCAGGCATCGAGCAGGTGGCGGCAACGCTTGAGGCAACGCTGGCGCTCCAGCACGGCTGTGGTTCCACGCAACTGCAGCAGCGGGGCGGAGAGGGTCATGGTCTGGAGTTCGGTGGGCTCCAGCAGGGGGGTGAGGCGATCGAGCAACTCGCTCTGCTCCACCAGCAACTGATCGGCGAGGAGCCGGGGCAGATCGAGATCGGCGAGGTCATCGCCGGGGTCGTCGCCGCGGTTGATGGCTTCAAGCCGGCCGGCACCGAGGTTGTCCTCTTCCCGTTCGCTGATCGCTGCCCAGAGCAGGCGATGGTGCTGAAGGGCGAAATCGTCGAGTTCGCGCAGGCGCAGCTCACGCCGAATGGCGCCGCGGTGGCGGGCGGCGTGCAGATAGAGCCGCAACAGCTCAGCCTCGGCCCGCTCGCGCAGGCTGCCATCGCCGGGCTTCTCCCAGCGCGCCGAGCGGCCATGCCAGCGCTCGCCCTTCACCTGCAGGCGCAGGTCTTCCTCGAGTTTCTGGGCGAGGCGGGCCTGACCGCCGGAGAGACGTTCGGCCACCTGCTGGAGGTAGTGGCTGCGCACGGCGCTCTGGGGCAGCTTGCCCAGCAGTGCCACCAGGGCCGAAACGGCCTGCTGGAACTGGTCGGAGCGGGCCAGATCCTTGCCTTCCAGCGCCTGCTCGATCTGCCAGTCCAGCCAGAGCGGCGCTTGCTCCAGCAGGGCGCGGTATTCACCGGCGCCGTGTTCCTTGAGGAAGTCGTCGGGGTCTTTGCCGGCGGGCAGGTGCAGCACCCGCAATTCGAGCTGGCCCTGCAGGGCCAGCTGCTCCACCTCGCCGATCGCCCGCTGGGCGGCACGCACGCCGGCGCCATCGGTGTCGAAATTGAGCACGAGCCGGCGGCTTTCGCAGCAGCGGCAGAGCTGGGTGATCTGCTGGCTGCTCAGGGCCGTGCCGAGCGAGGCCACCGCATTGGTGAGGCCGGCGGCGTGGAGGGCGATCACATCGAAGTAGCCCTCCACCACCACCGCCTGGTCGTCCTTGCGGATGGCGGAGGTGGCGCGATCCAGGCCGAAGAGGTGCTTGCCCTTCTCGAACACCTCGGTTTCCGGGGAGTTGAGGTATTTGGGTTCACCGCCATCGAGGCTGCGCCCGCCGAAGCCGATCACCCGGCCCTGGCGGTCGTGGATCGGCACCATCACCCGATGCCGGAAGCGGTCGTAGACGCCTTCGCCGCCCTTGCGTGAGACCACCAGGCCGGCGGCTTCGAGCAGCTCGGGCGAGAGGCCTTCCACCTGGGTGAGATGGCCGAGCAGGCCGTCCCAGCGATCGGGGGCGTAGCCGATCTCGAAGCTCTCGAGGGTGCTTTCGCTGAGGCCGCGCTGGTCTTTGAGGTAGGCGAGGGCTGGGGCGCCGGCGGGGCTGCGCAGCTGGCTGCGAAACCAACCGGCGGCCAGGGCGAGGGCACGCAGCAGGGCCTCGCGATGGGAGAGCTGGCGGCGCAGGCGCTCCTGCTGGGGCCCATCAACGGTTTCGACCGGCAGCTGGTATTTGCGGGCCAGCTCCAGCACCACCTCGCTGAAGCTGAGGCGCTGGTGTTCCATCAGGAACTTGATGGCGTTGCCACCGGCGCCACAGGAGAAGCAGTAGTAGAACTGCTTGGCCGGTGACACCGTCATCGACGGCGATTTGTCGTCGTGGAAGGGGCAGATCCCCACGAATTCCCGGCCCTTCTTCTTGAGCACCACGTGCTCGCCGACCACATCAACAATGTCCGCGCGCTCCTTGACGGCCTCGATCGTGCGGGGGTGGAGGCGAGGTTGGAGCGTCGGCTGGCTCAAGGGATGGAGGCAGGCACCAGGACACTACCGGTGGAGTCCGGCAGGATCCCATTCTGACGGAGAACACCAGAGATGGGGAGTGCTGTGGATGCTCACCAGCGCCCTGGCCTTCAGCCTGATGGGCGTGTGCGTCAAGGCCGTGGGTCGCCTGCCGGTGGGCGAGGTGATGCTGGCCCGGGCCGTGGTGAGCCTGACGATCAGCGTCTGGATGCTGCGCGCCGCCGGCGTCTCCCCCTGGGGCGAACGCCGCGGCCTGCTGCTCGGCCGCGGCCTGCTCGGCAGCGCGGGGCTCTATTGCGTCTACAGCGCCTTGGCAGGCCTGCCGTTGGCCGCCGCCACGGTGGTGCAATACCTCCATCCCACCTTCACAGCCCTGCTGGCCTGGCCCCTGCTGGGTGAGCGCCTGAACGGTCGGGTGCTGCTGGCAGCCGCGCTGGGCTGGCTGGGGGTGGTGCTGCTGGCCGATCCGGCCCTGCTGGGCTCCAGCTTCGCCGGCAACGAAGCGGGGCTGCCGCTGCTGCCGCTGCTGATCGGCCTGGCCGGCGCCCTGTTCTCCGCCCTTGCTTACGTGAGTGTGCGCGCCTTGGGCCGCAGCGAGCACCCGCTGGTGATCGTGTTCTATTTCCCCCTGGTGGCCTTGCCGCTGAGCCTGCCGGTGCTCTGGATCGATCCGGTGCTGCCCACCGCCGTGGAGCTGGGCTGGCTGCTGGCGGTGGGACTGTTCACCCAACTGGGCCAGCTCGCCCTCACCCGCGGCCTGATGGCCCTACCGGCCGCCCGCGCCACCGCCGTGAGCTACGTGCAGGTGCCGCTGGCCGCCCTGTGGGGCGTGCTCTGGTTCGGGGAGTTAGTGGCTCCAGGCACCTTGATGGCGGCCGTTCTGGTGTTGATGGCCACGTTGCTCAGCTTGCGCAGGCCGCGCACCGCGTAGGCAAGCGGGGGCAGTTTCAGTGGGAGCTATTGCATCCTTAGTCTGGAGGGAAGGCAAACAACGGCAGCATTCGGGACTTGCAGGGCAAAGCCACAATCATCGAATTGCATGTAACAAAAGGGAGCACCTACGGTTGGGCCGTTAACGAGCGCAGCAGACCATCCGTAATGCTTGGAACATGTGGTTCTCGGACCCGCCTAAGTTCCCCTCGCCTATTGGCCAATTGCGACAACGGCCTTATGCTGGAAAGGTTCTCAGCCCAGGAGCAACAAGCCCGGTTGCATTTTATGCGGACATACCGCCGGGACAGTGGGTGGATACCGGACCCGCCGAAATACTGTTGCTTTGACCGCGTTTCTACGGTTGTTCTAAGTGCGTAGAATACTTGCGCGGCATAAGCAACACTTCGCTGGAGCCGACACCGTCTGCTAGCCGAACGTCGTTCGGTAGAACGGCGGTGCGGCTCAGCTCCGTCATTAGATGCACCAACAGAAACAAGTTTAAGCAGGGATAGGGGCAGACCGTTCCACTGCTAGCGTTTCCGAAGTTAAGGAGCAGGGTGACAAGGCTAGAAACCTTACACCTTGAATTAGAGGAGATAGATCGAGGATCCTCTAGTGCCAGTTTCAGGCTGTTTGCGCTTGTCTATTTTTGCCTGCTACTATTTGTATTGAGCCAAGTAATGAGCTGGGCTATCTACTTGGTTGCCTGTATGTTGCTAGCGCCTGCAATTAGTTGGATATTTAACAATGCTTGGGAGCCTCAGCAAAAACGAAATAAAAAGAGATCTAAGATATGTAGCGAGATTTCTCGTCTTCGGAGAAATATTGACCATGTTTTTCAAAAATATGACGCAAGGGAAAAGGGCGAGACGTTTAAGAAAGCATATTCCTTGCAAGGCCGAAGTCAGAAAGATCTTGAAGAAGCGCTTGCAGTCGGAATGTTTCACGAAAAACGGGAAGTATTTGTTGCCGCATTCATGCGTAATGGAATTGCAGTCAGGATAACGGCCTCGATTGGCTCGCCGTATAAATGCTCTGCATCCGATAATCCTAAGAAATGGAGTTTTTACTTGAGCAAGCTAAGATGCACCGAGCTCCGTCAATATCACAATCATCCAGTTCATAATGGGTCTACTAAACCATCATTGACAGACATAAGAACTTCAGGAATGATTCAGAACCTTCTTGGGGCTCAGTCAAACAAACTCAAAAGCCTGATAATCTTCTGGAATCCTCATCAAGAGTGGAAGCTACTTGAGTATGCAGCGAATGGCAAATATTGGATGAGTCATGAATTTGATGCTTCAAACGAATGCGAAGCCCATCCGTCTGGTCAACTTTCTCTAGAGTTATAACGCAGAGGGACATCTAACATCAAGATCCAGCGGAGGGGGGCTAGGAGGAGCTGATGCCGCAAAAGTCACTACCCCCCGCTGATCTTGAGCGTTAGATGCACGAGTGAGCTTCCTGAGCAGGCGGGAACGTAGAGGTGCTGCCCTGGCAGCCACGGCGTGAATGGGATGTATAATCACGATCAGATCAACTAGCTGACATGAAGAGAAAGACGGAAGGTCGCAATCAAAAGAAGCACTTGAGTGAAACGAAAGCGACTTCAGCCAGCATTAATAGCATAAAATTAGTTTTCTAATGTCATGGAATTACTGCTGAGTATTCTAATTGCTGTAGTCATATATTATTTGCTTCGAAAATTGTCGCGGTCACAAAGATCACACGCCCCAGTGGCGAAAGAGATCGCAGACAAAGTTAATCGAAGTACATTAGCCAAAGAAGTATTCAATCCTGCACAAAGGTCAATACCTGCACATGCATCTAGGCCAACACCTGTACCTAGCCCTTGTCCAACACCTGCACCAGTTGCATCTGTGACAGCGGCACCGGTGACACAGGTCGAGCAGGAACACCTGCCAGTCCCGACCCTTTCAACCACTTCTCTGGCGAAGGGTGAGATCCCGCTGAGCGAGCTCTGGCAACAGATGCTGGCGGCCCTGGAGCTGCCTTCAGCACGCATGTTGCTCTCCCAGCAGGCCGAGCTGGTGCGGCTGGATGGTCAACGGGCCGTGGTGCGGGTGGCGACCACCTGGATGGCGATGGTGCAGAGCCGTCTTCCCCTGCTGGAGAAGGCGGTGGCCACGACCCTGGGGAGCCCCCGCCAGCTTGTTCTGGAGGAGGCCAATCCGGCAACCATGGCCGTCCCAGCGGTCCCCATTGCTGCCCAGCCCCTTGCCGAGTCCAGCAACCCAATTCCTTCCCCTGAAAAACAAGCGTGGAATGGAGCTGACCCGGTCTTGCCTATCCCGAACTTGAAGGGTGGTAACACTACCAGGCGTAGCAATACATCGAGACACCCAACATTCAATACGGGAATAGCTGAGCTTGATGGGCCAGGGATGTATCAGCGCCTGACAGGATGTGGGCCAAGCGGCCATGTGCTTTACCTACTGTATTCCGACCAGCACAGTGCGTACAAGGTTGGAGTAAGAGAGCCTGAAAAACTCGGAGATAGGATCAAGGCAATTAGAGAGAGTGTTCCTGATGTTAAACTTGTGGGAACCGCAGTATTTACGTCAAGACAAAAAGCATTTGACAAAGAGCAAGAAGTTTTTGAGAAATATAAGAATTACAAGTACCATGGAATTACGGGGAGATACGCTGGAATTCATGAATGGATCAAGGTTAGACCATCTGGCAAGCCCTACTTTACTGCTCCCGAAAAAGTAGAAAATAAGTTTCAAGAAGATACTCATAGGCCTGCACAGTCATTAGAAAGACCAGACAAATACACCATTTACTTATTGTATTCCAGAGATAAAGATGCCTATCTAGCCAATTGGTGCTCAACAGCCAACCTCGAAGAAAAAATTAAAAAAGCCAAAAGAACAGCCCACGATGCTGCCCTTTTGGCAAGATTTAAGATCGAGGAGTCGCACAAGGCTAGAGAAATTACAAAAAAAATGAATGAGGAAGCTGGCACCTATATTCAAAATGGCAGGCGTGACGTTATGGACTGGTGCCACAATCCCCCTTATCTAGGGGCATTTGAAAACTGGGATAAGGATGGCATTAGAGTGGATACAAAATAGATCATCTAACTCACTAGTGCCACCGCATTGGCTTGCTTCATGTGTTAATTGTTTCACTGAGAGATGTAGCTTTTGGCTGCGCTGATGTAATCACTTCTTATGGTTGTTATTGTCAAGAATTGCGCGCCCAAGACCAATCATGAGAACTTGTTTTTTCAAATCAGCCCTAAACGGCATAGCTAGCATCCTCGGGGTGGAAGCCACTCACCATGGCCGGGTGTGCTCCAGTGCCGGCGGTGGGGGCCGATAGATGTTGAAGCTTGAGGGAGGGCCTCACAGCCTATGCTGTTCTGCATTAATGTCACTATCCTGATTTCATAATCACGGATATTTATCTCGTCGCAATCCAATACGCTTAGAGCCCGAATGGGTCAAGCATTAAACGCGGAATTGGCCAGTCAATGATTCATACTCTGTGCGATGTCTTTGACTTTGTCTATTATCTTTTCCACGATCAGAGTCCAGAAAAGAAGATTCAAAAGTCAATTGACCGAGAGATTGAGGCAGGTATTCTTAAGGGCACCTCGAAAAATACCGGTTTACCCTGGAAGCACCGATTGAGACTCATGTCCTCGCTGGCGTCGGCCTTGGCCAACGGTCGCGGCAAGGCCAATTTTTCGTGGTGCACTTAAGCTGGCATGGGATGACTTTAACGTCTTCGTCAGATTTGGTTAGTGCCATTGCTCAAGTTTCGGCATCTAACATCAAGATCCAGCGGGCGGGAGCGCTGAAGGCTGTTAAAGCTGCAAGAATCCTCCCCGCCGCTGATCTTGAGCGTTATCCGCACAGGCTTAACCAACACCCGCCCACCGAGGCATCCTATCTATTGCACACTGAAGACCCATGACGCGTACGCTCGCTGCTATCACTATTTTACTGTTTTCAGCGCCTGCAGTGGCTATTCCTTTAGAAAAAGCTGCTTCACTTCTCGCTCAAGAGGAGCTGGTAAGAGGTGAGGCACAGTACGCACTTGAGGTTAACGGTGACAGACGGGCTGCTTGTCGCCTTTATCGGCAAGCGTACCAACTTGGAGGCGATGCCTATTCAGCATACCCCTCAGAGCAAACTGCAACTGTGCAGTATAAATCGGTGTTTGCCCTGAAAGAGAACTGCTCCGATTTGTATCCAGAGTTTCAGAAGAATCATCCGCTTCCAGTACGATGAGACTGCTCTCTTTCCCAAGACTGTCTATGATCAGACACTCCTGTCAATGTATTCAGCCGCAGAGAACAAGAGTCTGATCAAGCTTTTTTAATAAGGCATTGCAAAGAAGTTCCTCGCTATGAAGGGACGTATAACAAGCCCCTTGTGTGGACAGGCGCCAACCATCTTGCTGTGCAACCTAGGCTCCTAGCCTGCCACTCAGGGGCAGTATTAGCCAGACATAGGACATGGACGAAGAGGAGATTTGGAGATTCACAATCCTGGCCAGTGCCGTCGACCACAGTTGGCGGGCAATGGAGAAGACGCTGGAAAGCGAGTGGGTACTACCAGCTCTCACGCTCACTTACGGCTTCATCGATAACATGGCTTATCTAGCTGCAGACGAAACAGAAAGTAGGGTTCGCCCAAGATTTGAACGTTGGGTTTCTGACTGGATGCTTTCGCGTGGGAGGCTGAATTGTAAAGCGTGCGATCTCTATGGGGCCCGATGTGCTGTACTTCACACATGGTCGGCCGAGTCATCCATGAGCGAGAAGGGGGAGGCAAAACATATTCTTTACTACTATGGAAACGCAGACTCCGCGCCATTACATGAGCTAGCTCGCCGACACCCTGGTCTGTATATTGTTGTTCAGTTGGATACCTTAATCGCGGAGACGAAGCAGGCCGGAGTCAGCTTTATTGGTAGCTTGGATACCAATGAAAAGCTTCGTGAAAGGGTTCTCAGCAAGGTCGATAAACTCTATGTGTCACCAGCCACATGGCTCAATCCTGGAATTGGCACAGACTCATGAGCTGGCTAACATCCAGATCCAGAAGGCGGGATTAGGGCCTGATCCTCATCAGCAAAAGCACTTGCCCGCTTCTGATCTGGAGCGTCAGCCGTACTAAATGCCAAGTCCTATCAAAGGCCATGTCATGCGACACGATAGAAGGCTCGAGGAACTCTGGAGCACTGCTGCACCAAGCGAGCACGTGTTTGATCCGAATTCAGTCAGCTCGCTACCTCCCGTCGCCCAGAGATACCTGAGGCATGCCCTTGCTCCCGGCGCCAAGCTCAGCACCTGCGCGCGGCTGAGCATGACCGGCACGATCAAGCTCAAGCCGGGTTGGTGCAAGTTTGAAGCTGAACAGCTGCTGCGCTGGGACCGCGGTTTTGTATGGGCGGCAACGGCCAAGGTGAACGGGCTTCCCGTGACCGGATTTGATCGGCTGGTGGATGGAGTGGGGGCCATGCGCTGGAAATTACTCGGGCTTTTCCCTGTCATGAAGGCCGATGGCGCGGAGATCGCCCGCGCGGCCGCAGGCCGCCTCCATGCGGAGGCCATCTGGCTTCCGGCCGCTCTGCTTGAGACGGAGGTCAGCTGGGTCGACCGGGGCAGCGACCACACTGTTGCGATTTTCGATGCCCATGGTGAGCACTCCGAGCTCGACCTTGAAATTTCCCCAGCAGGCGCGCTTTTGAGTTGCTGCCTCTCGCGCTGGGGCGATAAGAACACGGGTGTTTTCGCCTACCACCCATTCGGCGGTGCGGCTGAGCAGGAACAAACCTTTGCAGGCGTGACCATTCCCATCCGTCTTCGTGTTGGCTGGCTGTTCGGTACGCCCGCCTTCGACAGCGAAGGCGAGTTCTTTCGCTGCACTCTCCATTCAGTCCAATACCGCTGAAGAAGCGTCACTCCGATGGGGCGAACATGAGTACGCATGGGAGAGGAGTGCGCTTGGTTGGCGCTGAACCTCCAACGCTGAACATCTCATGCCCCCTTGTCAGCTGAACAACGTGGTGCGACTACACACTTAGCTGGACTGGACTCTCTCGCCATCTGCAGGCGGCTCAGCGCTCTGTTCGCGAGGTCAACCGACCGAATCGTCAGACCCGCCGGCAACGGGGGAAGGACGACTCCATCAACGCCGAGGCCAAGTGAGCAATGGAACGGCGAAAACCTCACTCGGTGTGATCGAAACCACCACTCAACGAGCAGATTTAATTTTTTATCTCCCGTAACGTTTCTTCATCCTCTTCGCCAACGGTCTGAGCGATGACTGCGGCCAAAGCGTCACCGGGATGGACTCTGTCCTCACTGATTTGGCGTGGACCTGGCGGCATCAGCGGCGCCTGCAGGTTCTGGAAGCCAGCCAGACGCGCTGAGATCACGAGCCAGCAGCCCACAGTCAGCACCGCGCGATCACCCTTGCGATTTCGCTTGCTTCGTCGCGGCCTGTGGGCAGTGGTTCCTGTCCTGGCGTTACTGAAAGCTGCCCCGGCTCTGGCCAGCCGTCCAGCAGACACTGCTTCAACCTCCAATGGCTCCGCCAGACCTCTCAACCACTTCTCCCGCCTGCACCTGAGCCAACTCACCCCCACGTCAGCGGCCTCGATCAACGATCCCTTGGTGAACCTGATCAACGGCTCCCGAGCCGCCAAGGGAAGCGCCCCGCTGCAGCTCTTGCCCGTTGCCTTGGTGGCCGCCAATGTCGCCTACGCCCAATCCGTGCTGCGGCAGCTGATCGTCACCAAGACCTGCGACCACAACCTGCCGGCCTGGCAGGCGTTCCAGGCCAGCTCTACCGGCTCTCGGCTGCGCCCCATGAGCGAGGTTCTGGGCTGCCCGGAGGCAAGGGGCAGTTGGAACCCTGAGCGTTTGCTCAGCCGCTGGCTCGGCTCGCCCCTTCACAACGACATTCTTCTGAATCGCCCCCGCAACAGCCATGCCGCCTGTGTGCAGCTGAGCGAGGCTGGCCGCATCGGCGTCCTCTGCAGTTTCTGGGTGGCCCAGTGAGCACAGGCCACAGTTGAACTCCCCATGGTCAGCAGGAGTGGATCGACCCTGGTCTCTGAGGGGATCAGGGTCAAACGTGTTTTGGGGCAGCCCCCGACTACCCCTGTGAACCGGTGATCGGTGTCCACGGAACCAGAAGAACCCCCACACAGATTCTTCTCAAGTTCTTCGCACTCCGCTTGGCCTTCAGCAGGCTCACGCCCCCAGCAGCGAATGCGCGATCCTGATGTTCAACGAGCAGGGCGCTGAGGCCTATGGCGTCGCGCCGTCAGTTCCTGCTTGGATCCACGGCACTGGCAAGCTCCGTCCTGGCCGGGGCCTGGAGACCCGTCACTGCGGCACCCGCTCTGGAAGGGTCGCTTCTGCCAACAGACTTCACCGCTGCGGCGCCTGACCTTGCTCCCGAGCGCATCGCGCGGCGCCTGGTGGGTCTGAGGCCCTTCCGGCCGATGGGTGTTCGGATTGAGGTGGAAGCGATCGGCAACACGACGCTGATTCATCACTATGGGCACGGTGGCTCTGGCGTCACCCTGTCCTGGGGGACGGCCCGGCAGGCGGTGGACTTGGTCCTGGCAGCGCCAGGCCGGGGGGCGGTGGCAGTGCTCGGTGGAGGGGCGGTAGGCCTGGCGACGGCGTGGCTGCTGCGCGAGCGGGGCCGCCCAGTGCGGGTGTACGCCGAGCATTTTTCTCCAGCGACGACATCTGATGTGGCGGCGGCCCGCTGGTTTCCCTCCCAGCTGCTCGATACCCAGTTCCGCACACCAGAGATTGAGGCCAACCTCAGCGAAGCGCTGCTGTTCTCCCATCAGCGCTTCCGGCGACTGATCGGCAGAGGCTATGGCGTGGACTTGATCCCACACATCCGTCTGGCCCTGCGGCCGCCCTCACCTGGCTGGGTCGACGCGCTGCTGGCCGATCTGATCCCAGCGCCTGAGGACATCTCGGATCGCGACCTGCCGTTTCAAGCGCCCTACGTGGGGGCCGTGCCGGGGATGTTGATCGACATGCCGTTGTACATGCGGGCCATGCAGCGCGATCTCCGCCGCATGGGCGTTGTGTTTCTGCAACGCCGCTTCGAGGCTCCAGCGGAGATTGCGGCTCTGCCGGAATCGGTGGTGGTGAACTGCACCGGGCTGGGTAGCACCACTCTGTTTGGTGCTAACGAACTGGTGCCAATCAAGGGCCAGTTGACGATGCTCCCCCCCGATCCCCGCTTGCGCTACACGCTCTCGGCCGGATCTCTGTATTTGCATCCACGCTCAGAGGGAATCCTGCTCGGGGGCACCTATGCCCATGGCGACGCCACGACCAGCTTCGACGCAGAAGCAGAAAAGCGGATCCTGGCGGGTTTCGCCGAGCTCTATGCCTTGCCCCCTGGGCCGCGATCGGTCACACCCGCAGCGAGAGGCCAAGCCTGAACAGCTACCAGGCTCTGAAGTGCAGGATGACTGATGCCGAAGAACATCGTTGGCTTTGGGTGAAGGAGCTTGACGTCAGACAGCGCTCACTGGCCCCTCCGGCTGGTAAGTGCCCCACGTTGTTCAACGAGCCTCAACGATCGGCTGCCGGTGCTGGCATCCTCTCCAGCAATAGCTCCAGCTTGCGGTCCTGCTCACGCAGCACTCCCAGGAAGCCGGTAGCGGTCAGAGCCCCCTCTCAGGAAACGTACGAGTACCCCTGAAAGTTACCGCTTTGGAGATCTGCCGACACACCGTGCCCATGGGTACGAGCAGGCGCGTTAAGAGTATCCACAACGCTGGGGCTGATAGATTAGTTGCTGGGATCAACAAGAAGTGGTGTGGATCAACCTGCCATCACCAGAATTGGCCAAGGAAACAGCTACGTTGGCCATGGCCGCTTGATCACCGGCAGGCGCATCATCTTTCCTGGCAGTCACCGCCGCCTTCGACAGCGAAGGCGAGTTCTTTCGCTGCACTCTCCATTCAGTCCAATACCGCTGAGGCAGTGATGGATCGCGGTACAGGGCGTCTAGTGGGAATCGCAGCAATTGTCTTTCCAATCCTCCACTCCATCACCGATGGTATGGAATGGCTTCAGGGTGGCTTTTCAGCCTTGCACCTCTGGCTGAACTATCTAGCCTTCCTGCCGATGCCAGCAGTAATGCTTGGCCTCTACGCCCTTCAGCGCCCCCAGATTGGCAAGTGGGGACTCATAGGGGCACTCCTTTATGGTTTCGCTTTTGTCTACTTTGCTTTCACTACTCTTTACGCATTGACGGCCCACATTCCCACCTACGAGCAACTCTGGACAAGCCTCGGGTGGGTGTACACAGCGCATGGCGCCGTGATGGTCTATGGAGGTCTTTGCTTTGGATTCGCTACAGCTCGTTCCGCAGTGTTTCCGTGGTGGACCACACGCTTGTTCCTGATCGGGATCGTGCTCAATTTTCTGCTAGCTCTCGTCCCAGTTCCCGATCTCCTCCAAGCCCTTGGCACAGTGCTGCGAAACGCTGGCCTGGTGGGGATGGGTTGGGCAGTCGTAAATCGCCGCTCTGGTAACGGCGAACCACCCTCCCCACTCAAGCCATCGCAGTGATCGAGCTGCGGAAGCGTGCATGGGCCACGCCGAAGAAGACCGAACCGATCAGCAGCAGGGCGAGAAACTGGGGCCACACCACCGAGAACGTGGCGCCGCGGAAGAGGATGCCCTGGGCGAGCATCACGAAGTGGGTATTCGGTGCCGCCAGCATCACGGTGCGCACCAGTTCGGGCATGCTCTCGCGTGGGGTGACACCGCCTGAGAGCATCTGCAGTGGCAACAGCACCATCATCAACAACAGCCCGAACTGGGCCATCGAACGCGCGAAGGTGCCCAGGAAGATTCCCAGCGAGGTGGCGGCAAACAGATACAGCACCGCACCGGTTGCGAACAGCGGCAGCGAGCCGGCCAGCGGCACCCCCAGCCAGCCGCGCACCACGATCAATAAGGAAAGCAAGCCGGCGCTGAGCACCACCAGGCCCATCGACCACACCTTGGTGGCCATGATCTCGAACGGCGTCACCGGCATCACCAGCAGATGCTCGATCGTGCCTCGTTCGCGCTCTCGGATCAGGGCCGCACCAGTGAGCACGATTGAGAGCAGGGTGATGTTGTCGATCACCTTGTTTACGGCCCCGAACCAGGTCTTGGTGAGCTGGGGGTTGAAGCGCATGCGTACCACCAGCTCCGCCGCCGGCAAAGAGCGCTCCTGCGTGCGTTGCGCAAAGGTCTGCACCTCGGTTGCCACGATCGCCTGCACATAACCACTACCGGTGAGCGCCTGGCTCACGCGGGTGGCGTCCACATTGAGCTGAACCGCCGGCGAACGGCCGGCCAGCACATCGCGCTGGAAGCCGTTGGGAATCACCAGGGCGAAGGTGTCGAGCCCTGCATCCATCCGCTCGTCCATCCGCGCCTGCTCAATCAGCTGAGGTGGCAGGAAGTAGGGCGGCTCGAACGCATCGATGATGCGCTCTGAGAGCCGCGAGTGGTCTTCATCCACGATCGCAATCGGGGCTGTGTGCAGCGATTCCGGCAACACCGTGGCCCCCGCATAGACCGACACTGTGAACACAAAGACGATCAGCAGCAGCATGATCGGGTCGCGGGCCAGACTCCACAGCTCCTTGAGGCCTAGCTGGACAACATTGGCGGCGCGCATCGCTCAGGTCTCCTGTTTCTTGAGCAAAAGAACGGACAACCCCAGCAGCACCGGCACAGCCAGCAGCAGTGAGGCGAAGGAGCCAAGCAGATCGCTGAAGCCCAGTCCCTTGAGGTAGGTGCCGGTGGAGATGGTCAGGTCGTGGCTGGTGGGGTAGATCGCCCCGATCACCGCGCCGGCCCCCTGCAACGACGCCACCGGATCGAGCAGCCCGCAGAAAGAGGTTGCCGGCAAGATCGTTAGCACTGCGGTGCCGAACAACGCGGCGATCTGGGTGCGCACCAAGGTCGAGATCAACAGCCCCAGCCCGGTGGCGCAGATCACATAGATCAGGGCGCCGCTGGCCTGGGCCAAAACACTGCCTTTGAGGGGTACGGCGAACAGGGTCACCGCCATCAAGGTGAGCAAGACGTAGTTCACCATCGCCAGGGCGACGTAGGGCAGTTGCTTGCCAACCAGGAATTCCAGCCGGGTCACCGGGGTGGCATAGAAGTTGACAATTGTGCCCAGCTCCTTTTCGCGCACCACCGAGAGCGCCGCCAGAATCGCCGGGATCAACAGCAGCAGGATCGGAATCGTCGCCGGCACCATCGCCACCAGGCTGAGGATGTCGGGGTTGTAGCGAAAGCGGGTCTCGATGGTCGCAGGCGGGAGCGGCATGGGTTGACCCAACGCCCGCCGAGCCCGGTCCGTCTGCCACTGGCCATGCAGGCCCTGCATGTAGGCGCGCACCGTCTCGGCCCGCGTCGGCATTGATCCATCGATCCAGGCGCCGATTTGCACCGGGTCGCCGCGATCAAGATCACGCCCTAAGCCCGGCGGGAATTCGATCGCCACACTCAGCTCCCCCGAGCGCATGCGCCGGTCAAGGTCGCCATCGCCATTCAGCGGCGCATGTTCGATGAAATAGCGCGACCCGGCCAGGTTGAGGGCGTAGTCGCGGCTCGTCGTGGTGTCGTCACGGTCGAGCACGGCATAGGGCAGGTTCTCGACATCCATGCTGATGCCGAAGGCCATCACCACCATCAAGAACAGGCTGCCGAGCACGGCCGTGGTGATGCGGATCGGGTCACGGATCAGTTCCAGGGCCTCACGCCGGGTGTAGCTGCCCAGCCGTTGCAGGCTGAATCCTGCCGTTTCCAATGGCGATTGCTCTGTGGTTGCTACAGCCATGGGGGCAGCAGAACCAGCGGGCTCGGTGGCGCCGCTCGCTTCCTCCAAGTAGCCGATGAAGGCCTCCTCCAGCGTGGCCGCGTCGCGTCGCCTCACCAGGCCAGCGGGGGTGTCGCTGACCAGCACACAGCCGGCATGCATCAGAGAGATGCGGTCGCAGCGCTGGGCTTCGTTGATGAAGTGGGTCGAGAGGAAGATCGTGACGTGGTCGAGGCGCGACAGGTCGATCAGCTTCTGCCAGAAGGTGTCCCGGGCGATCGGATCGACCCCTGAGGTGGGCTCATCAAGGATCAACAATTCGGGCCGGTGCACCAGCGCCACCGCCAGGGACAGCCGCTGCCGCACCCCCAACGGCAGGGCACCGGGCAGTGCGCCCTCGAGACCCTCCAAGCCGAACTGCTGCTGTAGTTCCAGCACACGCCCAGCGATCTCCGCCTCCGGCACCCGGAACAGCCGGGCATGCAGCACCAGGTTCTGGCGCACCGTCAGCTCGCTATACAGCGAGAACGCCTGCGACATGTACCCCACTCGGCGCCGGGTGGTGAGGTCACCCGCGTCCAGGGGCTGGTGGAAGAGACGCACCTGGCCGGAGCTAGCCGGCAGCAGACCCGCCAGCATCTTCATCGTCGTTGTTTTGCCGCAGCCGTTGGAGCCGAGGAAGCCGAAGATCTCGCCGCGCTCGATGCGCACGTTGACCTGATCCACCGCCAGGAACGCCCCGAAGCGCTTGCTCAGATCAATGGCCTCGATCGCCAGCTGGCCGTCACCCGGCGGCAGCGGTGGCACTGTGACGGGATGGTGCTCCCGGCGCCTCGCCTCGGGCAGCAGTGCAATGAAGACGGCCTCCGCTGAGCTGGCGCCGGTGCGCTGGAGCAGTTCCGCCGGGGTGCCGCTACTGAGCACGCGGCCGCCGTCCATCGCCACCAGCCAATCGAAGCTGGCGGCCTCGTCCATCGAGGCGGTTGCCACCAGTACGGTCATGGTCGGGAGATCGCAGCGGATGCTGGCGATCAGGTCCCAGAACTGGCGGCGCGAGAGGGGATCAACCCCAGTGGTCGGTTCGTCCAGAATCAGCAGGTCAGGGGCGTGGATCAGGGCGCAGCACAGCCCGAGTTTCTGCTTCATTCCCCCGGAGAGCTGGCCGGCGGGGCGGGCACCGAAGGGTCCGAGCCCAGTGCGCTCCAGCAGGGCAGCGCTGCGGCTGCGGCGCTCGGCGCGGCCCAAGCCGAACAGGTGCGCGAAAAAGTCGACGTTCTCGATGACCGTGAGCGTGGGGGAGAGGTTGTTCCCCAGGCCCTGGGGCATGTAGGCGATGCGCGGGCACACCTGGCGGCGGTGGCGAGGGTTAGCCATGTCACCGCCGAGCACACGCACCCGGCCCTCCTGCACCCGGCGGGTTCCGGCTACCAGCGCCAACAGGCTGGATTTTCCCACTCCATCCGGGCCTACCAGGCCGCTGAGGCAGCCGCCGGCTACATCCAGGCTGATGCTGTCCAAGGCGCAGGTTGCGCCGAAGCGCAAGCGCACGTCTTGGAGCTTGATCACTGCTGAGCTCAATCCGGCACCTTCACCGCCAACCGCGCCGGCCATGGGGCTTTGGGGTCGAGGCGCACGTAGGCCATGCCCGGCAGGCCCGTTTTGACGCTGCGGATGTGGCGTTTCAGCAGGGAGGGATCGATCCGTGCCTTGATCCGAAACGACAGCTTCTGACGCTCAACCGCCGTTTCCACCGTTTTGGGCGTGAACTGGGCCACGTCGGCCACAAAGCTGACCTGTGCCGGGATCACCAGCTGCGGGGCGGCGTCCAGCACCAGGTGAACATCAGCCCCTAGCCGCACCCGTCCTGCCTGGTCGGTGGGCAGAAAGAAGGTCATCGAAACGTCGGAGAGATCGATCATGTTCAGCACCTTCCCTCCCGCGCTCAATACCTCGCCGGGCTGGGCGACGCGGTACTGCACCCGCCCATCTCGGGGTGCCTTGAGCTGGCTGTCGGTGATGTTCGCTCTGATCTCCTGGATCCTGGCGGCGGCGGCCGCCAGCGCCGATTCCGCTTCGATCACCAGTGAGCCGGCCGTGGTAATCGCAGCGCGGCTCGCCGCCACGGTCGCTTCGGCCGAGGCGACAACCGCATCGGCGCTGGAAGAGACGGTGCGCGCATCGTCACGATCCTCCTCCGAAACCGCTCCTTTCAAGAACAGCTGCTCCTGGCGACGCAGGTGTTGCCGGGCTTCGTTGCGCTGGGAGATCCGTTGTGCCACGACGGCTTCAGCCGCTGTCTGTTCGCTGCGTCGCTGCGCCACGGTGCTGCGGGCCGTGGCGATGGCGTTGTTGGCCTTGTGTCGATCCGCCTGCGCTTCAAGCAGCTGCGCCTCAAGAACGTCGGTATTCATCTGGGCCAGCACCTGGCCGTAAACGACGAAATCTCCCTCGTCCTTGAACACCTGATCGAGCCGGCCAGCCGTCTTCGTGGCCACATCGATTTCTACCGCTTCGATCCGTCCGTTACTACTGGCAAAGCCGGCGCCCAGAGGCTCAGGCCGGGAGGCCTGCCAGATGGCGAAGCCGGTGCCGCCACCCACCACCGAGAGGCTGATCAGCAGCAGGATCCATTGGCGCCGGATCATCGTTAAATTCTCGCTGCGATCGGGCGACCATGCGAAGGAAGCAGCCACTGCATCTTCTCTATAGCCAGGCCGGCGAGCAATGACCGCGAGGGGCTGATTCCGTTGGCGACTCGACACGCAAGCTGAAGCCGCCTGCCGCCCGTTGGGCAGGCCAAAAGAACCGTAACCCTGAGAGCCTCAATTCTTCATCGGCAGTGGATCAATCAACCAACCCTGGGCGCCGACGGCCTCAGTGGGCCGTGCCAACCGCCAGCTCTGGCCTTTCTCTCCCCGCTGCAGGAACAGCTCGAAGCTGCTGTCGACCCGGTAGGGGGCGTCGGCCAGCCGCCAGTCGAACTGGCCGGTGAGGTGCAGCCCTTTGGCCTCGCCGATTGTCACGGTCTCCTGCCCTTCCACCCGCACCCGGCTCACCTGCGGCGGCCCCGGCGCCGGCAGCTCAAGCGCCTGGGCGATGGAGTCTTGGGTGAGGGCAATCTGCAACTCCAGGGCATCGAGGAGCACCTGGCGGGGCGGCTGGCCGGCAGCCTGGCAACCGCCCAGGCCGAGCAGAAGCAGCACAAGCGCCACCAGGCTGATCAACGGCCCAACAACCCGATACCCAACAAACAGTGGTTGCCGGCGGCTGGCGGGAATGGGCAGAGCGGGCAGCATGGGGTGTCGTCAACACATCCCCATGATCGGCTGGCTGCAGGGCACCGTGGCGGAGCAGTGGCAGCAGGGCAATCGCTGTGGCCTGCTGCTCTGCTGCCAGGGCGTGGGCTACGAGGTGCAACTCACCCGGCGCCAGTGGGATGGCCTGCCCCAGGGGGGCTGCAGCCTGGTGCTCTACATCCACCAGTCGATCCGCGAAGACGGCTGGACCCTGTTCGGCTTTGTGGCGCGCCACGAGCGTGATCTGTTCCGCCTGCTGGTGGCCGTCAGTGGCGTCGGCCCGCAGATGGCCCTGGCCCTGCTTGGGGCCATGCCCACCGAGGAGCTGGTTCGGGCGATCGTGCAGGCCGACCTGCGCCTGCTCTCCACAGCGCCCGGCGTGGGCAAACGCACCGCGGAGCGCCTGTCTGTTGAACTGCGCAGCAAGCTGTCCGAGGCCTTCGGAGCCGGCTCCCCGGCAGCGCTGGAAGTCCCAGACGCTCCTGGAGCAGCCGGCAGCAGCGCCAACGGCCCGCTCCAAGCCACCCGCGACGACGTGCAGATCACCCTGGCGGCCCTGGGTTACGAGCCGCTTGAAATCAACCGGGCGCTGCGGGCCGTGGGCCAGCAGGGGCTGGAGCCAACGCTGGGGGCAGACGCCTGGCTGAAGGAGAGTCTGGTCTGGTTGGCGCAGCAGGCGGCCTGAGGGCAGCCGGGGCGGTAAGTTGTTTCTTTGCACCGACAGGGCTCGACGCCGGCATGCCGCTCAATACCACCAAAAAGCAGGAACTGATCAACGGCCATCAGACCCACGGCACCGACACCGGCTCGGTCGAGGTCCAGGTGGCGATGTTGAGCGCCCGGGTCGTTCAGCTCACCGGCCACCTGCAGCAGAACAAGCACGACTTCTCCTCCCGTCAGGGCCTGCTGAAGATGATCGGGCGCCGCAAGCGGCTGCTCGGCTACCTCCGCGCCCAGAGCGAGGAGCGCTACAGCCAGTTGATCGCCAAGCTCGGCATCCGGGGCTGATCCCCGCCATGGCCGCCAAGCGCAAGCCGCTCCCCTTTAAGCCGCAGGGCCCTTCTGGCAAGCCGGCTTCTGGCAAGGCAGCTTCTGGCAAGCAGAAAGGCGATAAGCCGGCTTCGGGAGGCAACGTGATCCCGAGGGCCGTGGCCAATCGCATGGCCGTGCGCATCGCCATCGCCACCGGGGTGCCCTCGGTTCTGGGCATGGCCGTGTTCGTGGCCAGCTACCTGCTGGTGAGCCGCGGCATCTTCGACATTCCGCCCGTGCTCACCCTGGCCACATCCGGCGGCTGCTTCCTGCTCGGCCTGGTGGGGCTCAGCTACGGAGTGCTTTCGGCCAGCTGGGAGGACAAGCCTGGCAGCACCCTGGGTTTTGAGCAGATCGGCGTCAACATTCCGCGGCTGCGCGCCTCGATCCGGGCCATGGGCCAGGGCAGCGGCAGCAAGACACCCCCTGCGGGCTGAGCCCAGCAGACCATTTAGCCTCAGTTCGTCCCTACAGAGACCGCTGACCATGAACGTTCTCTGGTTTCTGCTGGTGGGTGTGATCGCCGGCTGGCTGGCGGGGCTCCTGGTCAGAGGCGGTGGCTTCGGCCTGATCGGTGACCTGGTGATCGGCATCATCGGTGCCCTGATCGGTGGCCTGTTCTTCAGCGGTCTGGCCGGTGCCGTCGGCGGTGGCCTGCTGGGCAGCCTGGTGGTAGCCACCCTCGGCGCCGTGATCCTGCTGGTGATCGTGCGCGTGCTCAAGCGCGCCTGAGGGCCGCCCGTCAGCTGCAGTCGCCCTTCTTGGTGTAGGTAATGGAGCGATAGCGACCGTTGGTGGTGCGAACCGCCACGCACTGGTTCGTCCTGGGCTGTTTCCAGTAGCTGAAGGTGCTGTCAGCCAGCTTGGTGCCACCGCGGTAGCTGTAGCCCTTGGAGGTCAGGGTTCGCAGGGCTTGGCACCCGCGTTCACCCACCAGCGAACTGGTGTCGGCCTTATGGTCATCATCCTCGAAACGAACATTTGGATTCTGGACATTGTCGAGACGCACCGAAAGCTGACGCGGCTGGCCATCCGTCCAGCTGAACACCTCATGATCGGATTGGGCCTGGTGCCGCACATTGCGGATGCCGGAGTGGGTCTGCACGCTCAGGGCCTGAACACCCGGACCGGAGAAATTGAAATTGGTGCCGTCATCGAGCGTGACGACATCGGCATCGACATCCCCAGACCTTTTGTGTTTGAAGACGCAGTGTCCATTGAAGGCCTCGAAGCCACCGCTCATGAGCTTGCAGCGGCCTTGAGCCTTGACCAGCAGCTCAGCCATGGCTGCCGGGGCGAAAGGGGCCGAAAGCTGCGGAGTTTTGACGAAAACGACAAACCATGAGGGAAAGCGGCAATTGGGACGGAGAAGCGCTCTGCGCAGGCGATCCATCCAGCCATCGATCGCGCCAACATTGACCTGGTGGTTGAAGTCAAAGCCAGATCGATTGGGTCTCTCGATTGCTGCCTATCAGCATGAACTGACAGGCATAGTTTGCCAACACCAATTGGACTCCAAGCAAGGGTCCACGCTCGGTGTTGATGATGATTCAATCATGAGTGGGCCCTTCGCGAGAAAAAAGGGCTTGATTCATACTACCAATGGCACTGGCGTAGCAGACAGATACACGACCAAAAGCTCAGATACCGCATCACGATACAGAAGATCTTAAGGATTAATACAGGTCAATGGTGATCACTGAGAGATTTTTGGACAAGCTGAAGAGGCGCGTCCTGATAGCATGGATCCACTCACATGTAGCTGGTCACAAAGTTAAACCACGGTTCCGGTTCTTCGGGCAGATTTGTCGAGCTACGCCGTTGAGTTGAAATCAACTGATCCAACCTTAGACAGACACCATGAGCAACACGTCTCAGCCGCCCATCAGCAACCAAGCTGATGGGCAAAGCCAAGTGGATGAGCAACTCAAGCAAGCCATCCTCGCCAAAAAGCAGGCACAAATTGAGGCTTGGTCTCACCAGATCGAGACACTCAAACAAACACTGCAAAGCATCTCGTCGGAAGTCCGCAACGAAACCGAGAAGCGAGTGGCGGAGCTAACCGAGGCCCGAGATCAAGCCCATTCGCAGGCAGAGAGGCTGAAACAAGCTACCCAAGCAAACTGGGAAGCACTGCTAATACAGACAGATCACCTCTTCCAAGACTTAGCCACACGATTTCACAATTTTGCGGAAAAAGACAACTAAGACACAAAACCAACTTCAGCCTGATGGCCAATCAGAAGATACTCCTAAATGCATCGTTGATCACGATAATTATTGCTTGCAGCCCTACTCCCTCCATCACCGCAACAACATGATTTCCAACACTTTGCATGGCTCCAGCAGTAATCTTCCCGCCAAGGAGTCAGCTTCCTCAATGAGCGCTACAGATATTCCAGCAGTTGTTGAGTTCTCCGCCGTCTATAGCGCAGCCTGTGCTTCCACCCAAACACCTGCTGGCCTGGTGGAAGCCATGATGCCAATCGTTTCAAAAGCCTCTTGGCTGCTGATCACCAGCAATTCCCTGATTTGCGCAACAGAGGACACAACGCTGACGATGATTCTTGAGCGTTCGATACCGCTTGGGGTTGACATCGCCCTTGACGTGGCCTGGCAACCCAGTTCCTGGGATCTGGAGCCAGGCTCGAAGCCAACGCATGAAATCCTCAGACGATTCCACCACTTGGCCCAAGAGGCAACGTTGATCCACAGCACCCCAGAGGAAGCGGTGGAATTCTTTTCATCTCAGAATCCTTTGACGATTCATCGTTCGCTCTCTCACCAGCCAGGAGTGGTCATCACGGGTCTAGATGGATCTGTTGATTTGTGCCTCGGTGGAAGGACGGGCACCATGGGGACACACATGCTCAGTCATCAAGACAATTTCTTCAAAGCTCTGATTGAGTGCTTTGTTGACAAACCTGAGTTGCTGGGGAATGCGGGTTCGGGTCCGGGCACTGATGCCATGGCCGATCCTGACGGGCTCACGGATGCGTTGCTTGCGGCAGCAACAAAATAGGCAACGTCTCCTCCATGGCCCTGTTTGGTGCCCCGATCGGAGTTATGGACTGACGTTCCATGTCTTCAGCGGTACCTGTCCCAGTTCCAGGGCTTAAACCTGCCTGGAATTGCATAAGCACGGCGACTCATCAATCAATTCAGAACCTGGAGATTTTCAGCTGTTGTCCGTATCAAGGGATTCTCAGCAGCATTTCCGTGGCCAGCGGCCAGCCTTCTGGCTACCTATGAGGTTGGCCCTTGCAACTGTGGATGCCATGACAACGGACAGGACGCGTCCACTCAGACTGATTCTGTCGGTGATCGTCTTGATCATCTCACTGGTTGTTCAAGCTCCTGCCATGGCCTTGAGCAGCCATCCCGCCAACCATCCCTTCGCAGCACGATTCATGTCTAAAGATTTAAATGCCACAGCCAAAGATGCCGAAGGCCGGCTTGAAGCAGCCCACGGCGATCTGACCGGTGATATGGGTGAAAAAATCAAGGGACAGGCCAAGCAGGTCCAGGCTTCCGCCATGCAGGCGGGATCCGATCTCAAGCAAGGACTCAAGTCTGCCGTCGGCAAACTCGGTGAAGCCACATCAGACGCTGCAGACAAGATGTGATGACCTGAGCATGAAGGCCTGACCCCTCTTTAACGGAGTGGAACTCAGCTTCAACAGAAACCGACTTCGCTCCAGAGACCTTCTAAACTGGAGTGGCCATTAACCACAAGGGGCACTCCTGTCTCTCCAAGTCTTGGGCTCTTTGACTCAAGACTTGGGGACCAATCAAGATAGGGATAACAAAACTAGCCGATCAGCCTCGGCTAGTTTGTGCATGGGCGCTGTGATCATGGAAGGAAGAAGCACCGCCCGTCCAAGGCCTGAGGCGTTAGCCCCATTCACCTGTCGCTGCTTAATCAAGCAGTTGGAGCGCAAAGAGACATTAACCATGGCCAAAGCTATCTGCCGGCGAGAGGCGATTCGGAAGTTCGGCCTTTGATCACTAATACCGGCTTTGACCCCACGTCCAGGCCTTAATCCAGCGACAATCCAGCGACCGGGGACGATCGGATCCCGCCCTCCGTTCAGACCAGCTGCAGCGGTGTGCGCAACCGGGCGGTGAAGGCAGCGGCCGTGAGGGTATAGAGGGCGGCTTCGCCATCGCGCACGCAGAACTGGTGGCCGAGGCGCACGTAGCGGGCCTGCTCCTGGTGATGAACCAGCGCCACCACGGGGATGCGCAGGCCGGCGTCGTCCTGGCCGAGGCGGTGCTGCACCAGGCACTCGCGCAGTTGGTGTTGCACGCTGATGTCGGCGGCCTGCTCGGCATCGAGGTCCACCATCAGCAACTGCAGCTCGTCGATGGCGCGGCAATCGTCAACGATCAGCTGCACCCTGTCGTCGCGGCGGTCAACAGAGGCCCAGAGCAGCAGGCGCGCATCCACCATCAGGTGGTCAGCCAGGCGGGCATAGGTTTTCGGGAACACCACCGCTTCGGCGCTGCCGCTGAGATCTTCGAGCTGGAGCACGGCCATCCGATCGCCCTTGCGCGTGGTCAGGGGCCGCAGTTCAGCCACCATCGCCACCACACTCACGCGGGCCTTGTCGGCCTGCTCCTCCAGGCTGGCCAGGCCGATCGGGGTGAGCAGCCGCATCGGCCCCGAGAGCTGCTTGAGCGGGTGGTCGGAGAGGTAGAAGCCCACCAGCTCCTTCTCCAGTTTCAGCTTCTCGTTGGGGGGGTAATCGGCCACGGGAGCAGCCTTCGGCGCCGTGGCCAGATCGCCACCAGCCGGAGATGGCGTTGCTGAAGGAGTTCCTGAATCCGGGGCAGGATCCGCAGCCGCACCGGCGAGCAGATCGAAGAGGTTGCCCTGGCCGCTGGCCCGGTCTTTCGCGCGGGAGGTGGCCCAATCGAGCACCAGATCCAGATCCGCCATCAACTGGGCGCGGTTGCCACCGGCCTCAAGGGCATCGAGCGCCCCGCAGTGGATCAGCGATTCCAGCGCCCGGCGGTTGAGCAGCTGGCCGGAGATGCGGTCGCAGAGGTCGGCCAGGCTCACGAACGGTCCGCCGCTGATGCGGGCTTCCAGCAGCTGGCGGATCGCACCATCGCCGAGGTTGCGCACCGCCGAGAGGCCAAACAGGATGCGCTCACCGGTGGGGGTGAAGTCGATGCCGGAGGCATTCAGATCAGGCGGCATCACCTCGATGCCCATCGCCTGACAGTTGGCGATATAACGCTGCACCTTGTCGGTGCTGCCGGCATTGACCGTGAGCAGCGCCGCCATGTAGGCGACCGGGAAGTGCGCCTTGAGGTAAGCGGTTTGGTAGGTGACCGCGCCGTAGGCGGTGGAATGGCTCTTGTTGAAGCAGTATTCGGCAAACAGCACCATCTGCTCAAACAAGGCTTCAGCCACCGTGCCCATCACACCCCGGGAGGTGGCACCCTCCACGAATTGATGGCGGTGTTTCTGCATCTCCGCCACCTTCTTCTTGCCCATCGCCCGGCGCAGCAGGTCGGCTTCGCCGAGTGAATAACCAGCCAGATCCTGGGCGATCCGCATGATCTGCTCCTGATACACCATGATCCCGTAGGTCTCCTTCAGGATCGGCTCCAGCGCCGGACAGGCGAACTCAATCGCTTCGCGGCCGTGCTTGCGGTTGATGAACTTGGGGATCAGGCCGGCATCGAGTGGGCCTGGTCGATACAACGCCAGGATCGAAGAGATGTCTTCCAACGAGGAGGGCTTGAGATCGCGCACGATCTGGCGCATGCCGCTCGATTCGAGCTGGAAGATACCTTCGAGATCGCCGCGGGCGAGCAGGGCAAAGGTGGCGTCGTCAAAGGCCGGAAGGGCATCAGGATCGATCCTTTCGCCGGTGTTCTGCTCAACGAGATCAATGGTTTTCTCGATCATGGTGAGGTTGCGCAGACCGAGGAAGTCCATCTTCAGCAGCCCCATCGCCTCCACGTCTTCCATGAAGTATTGGGTGATCACCTGGCCGTCGTTGTTGCGCTGCAGCGGCACCAGTTCATCGAGCGGTTCCGCGGCAATCACCACCCCGGCGGCATGAACACCGAAGGTTTTGTTGGTGCCCTCGATCCGGCGGGCCATATCCACCCAGCGCTGCACCACCGGATCTTTCTCATACTTCTCCCTGAATTCCGGCGCCGGTGAATCGGGGCCGATCATCTCGGCGAGCTTGGCGGGCTTGCCGCGCACCACAGGAATCAACTTGGCGAGGCGGTCGGCATCGCCATAGGGAATGTCGAGCACCCGGGCCACATCCTTGAGCACCGCCTTCGAGGTCATGCGGTTGAAGGTGATGATCTGGGCCACCTTGTCGGCGCCATAGCGCTCGGTCACATACTCGATCACCTCGCTGCGGCGCTCGATGCAGAAATCGGTGTCGATGTCAGGCATCGACTGGCGCTCCGGGTTGAGGAAGCGCTCGAACAGCAGGCCGTGCTCCACCGGATCCAGCGCCGTGATCCCCAGGGCGTAGGCCACCAAGGAACCGGCCGCCGAGCCCCGCCCGGGCCCCACCGGGATGCCCTGCTCGCGGGCATAGCGGATGTAATCCCAGACCACCAGGAAGTAGGTGGGGAAGCCCATCTGCTCCATCACCTGGAGCTCAAAGGCCAGCCGCTCGCCATACAGCGGCTCGAACGGATCGGCGTCCTGCAGGTTCAGCCGCTGGCGCAGGCCCTGCTCACTCACCTCGCGCAGGTAGCTCACCGCCGTGTGCCCAGCCGGGATCGGGAAGCGGGGCATCTGCTGACGCCCGAGGATGTCGTAGGCCTCCACTTTGTCTGCCACCACAACGGTGTTGGCGATCGCCCGGGCCACCACCTCAGGCTCGAGATGGTCGGCGAACAGCCGCCCCATCTCCTCCTCACTCTTGATGTATTCGGTGCCCGTGTAGCGCAGGCGTTTGACGTCGCTCACCAACTTGCCGGTGAGCACGCAGAGCAGGGCGTCGTGGGCCTCTACGTCGTGGCGGGTGAGGTAGTGGGCGTCATTGGTGGCGATCAGCTCGATGCCCAGCTCGGCGGCGATGCGCACGATCTCGCCATTGACGATCCGGTCTTCCGGGGATCCGTGATCCTGGATCTCCAGGTAGAAGTCGTCGCCGAAGAGCTCCTGATAGAAGCGGGCCACATCGCGGGCCACATCCGGGCGACCCTTGAGGATCGCCTGGGGAATCTCACCGCCCAGGCAGGCGGTGGCCACGATCAATCCCTCGCTGTACTGGCGCAGCAACTGCTTGTCGATGCAGGCGCGCGAGAAGATGCCCCGGCCGCGCATGCCGCGCAGGTGGCTGAGGCTGGTGAGCTTGACGAGATTGCGATAGCCGGTGGCGTTCTTGGCCAGCACCACCAGGTGGTAACGGCGTTCCTTCTTCGGCTGCGGATCATCGATCGAGCCGTTGATCACATACATCTCGTTGCCGATGATCGGCTTGATGCCCGCCTTGGTGCAGAGCTTCAGCAGCTCGATCGCCCCATACATCACACCGTGATCGGTGAGCGCCAGCGCCGGCATGCCCAGCTCCACGGCCCGCTCCACCATCTGCGGCAACTGACTGGCCCCGTCCAGCAGGCTGTAGTCGCTGTGGTTATGAAGGGGAACGAAGGCCAAGGGCGTCGCGTGGCTTCGCCACCACAGGATGGGGTAAGCCTACCGGCGAACCACCAGATCTGGTGCTTTCAGCCGCTCCCAGGCGCTGTGCCTCAGGCCACCAGTGCCGCCTCGGGCCGGCTGTCCATCACCCGCGCGGCCAGCTCGTAGTGGTGGGCCACCTGCAGCAGGCGGGGCTCCTGGAGCACGCCAGTGATCAGTTGCAGGCCGATCGGCAGGCCAGCGGAATCAAAACCGCAGGGCAGGCTGATCGCCGGCAGGCCGGCCATGTTCGCCGGGATCGTCAGCAGGTCGGCGAGATACATGGCCAGGGGGTCATCGGCATGGGCGCCGAAGCGGAAGGCCGTGGTGGGCGCCGTCGGGCTGAGCAGCACATCAACACCCTCAAAGGCCCGGTCGAAATCGCGGCGGATCAAGGTGCGCACCTGCTGCGCTTTCTTGTAGTAGGCATCCATGTAGCCGGCCGAGAGGGCATAGGTGCCGATCAGGATGCGACGTTGCACCTCTTCGCCGAACCCTTCGGTGCGGCTGCGGGCCGTCATCTCCGCCAGGCTGCCGGCCTGCTCGGAGCGGTAGCCGTATTTGACGCCGTCGTAGCGGGCCAGGTTGGCGGAAGCCTCCGACGGGGCGATCACGTAGTAGGTAGCGATGCCGTCGTTGAAGCGCGGGCAGCTCACATCCACCAGCTCGCAGCCCAGGGCCTGCAACTGGTCGGCGGCGGCCATCACGGCGGCGGCAACCTCTGGAGCCAGGCCGTCCTGCTCGAAGCATTCCTTGATCAGGCCCACCCGCAGACCAGCCACCGGTTGCTGCAGGGCGGCTGTGTAATCGGGAACAGGCACATCCAGGCAGGTGCCATCACGGGGATCGGCGCCGGCGATCACCTGGAGCAGGGCTGCCGCATCGGCGACGCTGGTGCTGAAGGGGCCCACCTGATCGAGCGAACTGGCGAAGGCCACCAAACCCCAACGGCTCACCCGGCCGTAGGTGGGCTTGAGCCCGACCACGCCGCAGAAGGAGGCGGGCTGGCGGATCGAGCCGCCGGTATCGGAGCCCAGGGCTGCCATCGCCTCACCGGCGGCCACCGCCGACGCACTGCCGCCTGAACTGCCGCCTGGCACCCGCTCGGGGTCCCAGGGATTGCGGCTGGGGCCAAAGGCGGAGGTCTCCGTCGAGCTGCCCATGGCGAACTCGTCGAGGTTGGTTTTACCCAACAGCACCGCGCCGGCTTGCCAGAGGCGTTCGGTGACGGTGGATTCGTAGGGCGGAACAAAGTTCTCCAGCATGCGGCTGGAGCAGGTGGTGCGAATCCCCTTGGTGCAGAGGTTGTCCTTGATCGCCAGTGGCACCCCGGCCAGGGGAGGCAAGGGCTCACCGGCGGCCAGGCCGGCATCGATGCGGTCGGCATCAGCCCGGGCCCGCTCGGCGGTGACCTCCAGAAAGGCGTGGACGGTGGGGTCTAAGGCCGTGATCCGGGCGAGATGGTGGTCGGTGAGCTCGCGGGCGGACAGCTCCTTGCTCTGCAGTTGCTGCCGCCATTCAGCGATCCCCATGGCGTCCGTGTCGGCGATGGGGCGACGCTATCAGCCGGGGTTGAGCTCTTCGGTGAGCGGCTCACCCCGGCGCACCCGCAGCAGGTCATGGCTCAATGAAGCCGGCGCTTCCGAACGCAGATCCGCCAGGAAGGCCGGCAGTTTGGCCTCCAGGTGCCGGCGGCGCACAAACGGCCCAAACCAATAGATGACATTGGGGCCTTTGGTTTCGACCTTCGCCCACCAGGCCAGGCCCAGGCCATTGGCAAGTCCGCGCAGCACCTGAAGCAGGGGATTCATCTTGGCCCTTCGTGTCGGGCCATTCTGCCGATCGCCCCACGGGCCTGATGGCGTTGCGCTGACCTCACAGCTGGATGTCTCCTTGAAACGACGACGGCACCCCTCCGGCCTCCTCCATCTGCTCGCCCAGGATTGTGTCCTCGCTCGAGGGTGTCTCCGCGCTCGCTACCTCCTCGGGAACAACGTGGCCGTTGGAGGGTGTGGCTTGGCCGTGCCGATCCCGCTCGACAACGATCGGGGAACCAGCGGAGCTGGTCTCGGTGGTGGTCTGAACGGGATCCTGGTCGGGGTCGGGGTTAAAGGCGAAGTCGGGGTCCCCTGAAGCCTGAGCTTCGGTTTCAGCTTCGACTTCTTCTGCATCGGCTTCGAAATCGGTTTCGGAATCCGTTTCAGCTTCGGATCCGGAATCGGAATCGCTCAAGACAACGGGCTCCGCTTCGGCCTCAGGCACGGCAGATCCAACAGGTCCATCTGACTGAACAGATCCAACAGAGGCGAGGGCCAAGGCGCCCTCCTCAAAGGGTTCGATGTCCGTGCTGGAAGCGTCAGCAGCCGGTGTTTTGGCGCCGGAAGCGGCGGCCTTGCTCGGCAGCTGGGGCCGGACGAGGCGCGGGGCTGGAGCCGTGCCGGTGATCGACTTCATCCAGCCGCGGCGGGCCACTTCATAGAGCAGCAGGGCGGTGGCCACAGAGGCGTTCAGGCTGGGGGTGGCGCCGCGCAGCGGAATGCGAATCAGTTGGTCGCAATGCTTGCGGGTGAGCATCGAGAGGCCCTGGGATTCAGAGCCGGTCACCACCACCAGGGGTCCGTCGAGGTCGGCCTCGATCAGGCTGACCGTGCCCTCTTCAGCCAGGCCGACAACCCGGTAACCCTCGTCCTTGAGCTGCTCAAGCGAGCGGTTGAGGTTGATCACCTTGGCCACCGGCAGATGCTCCAGGGCGCCGGCAGCCACCTTGGCCACCGAGCCGGTCAGGCCGGCATTGCGCCGCTGGGGCAGCACCAGACCGTGGGCACCGAGCGCTTCGGCACTGCGCACGATCGCCCCAAGGTTGTGGGGGTCGGTCAGGCCATCCACCGCCATCAGCAGCGGCGGCTCACCGAGCCCCCGGCAGCCCTCGATCAAGGTGCCCAGATCAAGGGTTTCGGCAGCGGCGGCCTGCAGGACAATGCCCTGGTGCACAGCGCCACCGGTGATCTGGCCCAGCCGTGCCCAGGTCACCTCTTCAACCAGCACCCCTCCCGCCTTGGCCTCCCGCAACAACTGCAGGAAGCGCGGCGCGAAACGCAGCTCAGGCGTGCACCAGATGCGATGGATCGGCCGCTCGGCTTCCAGGGCGGCCAGGGCTGGATGGCGGCCCCAGACCATGTCCTCGGCCGGTTCAACCCCGAAGCGATCCGATTCACCGCTTGGCTCCAGAACATCGTTCCCGTCCCGGCCCGCTCCAGCAGGAGTGGAGGGGCGCCCGCCGCCGCGGGCGGGCCGATCAAAGGAGGAGGGCCGGCCTCCAAACGATGGCCTGCCACCAGAGGACGGCCTGCCACCGAACGATGGCCTGTCCCCGAAAGGCGGCTTGTCGCCGTAGGACGGCCGGCCACCAAAGGCAGGCTTGCCACCAAACGACGGCTTACGGCCAAAACTTGGCTTATCCCCGCTGCGGTCTGCAAACGACGGCCTGCCACCACCTCCTGACCCTGGCCGGGAGCCAAACGTGGGCTTGCCCCCAAACGAGGGCTTGTCAGCAAAGGAAGGTTTTCCGTAGGCGGGTTTTCCGTAGGCGGGTTTGCCAAAAGCAGGCTTGCCGTAGGCCGGCTTCGCACCGCCTGGTCTGTCGCCGGAATCGGCGCGGCGGGCACCCGGCCTCGCCGGGATCACCCGGGCGGGGCGACCTTCGCCGCCAGCACGCCTGTCGTTGTCGCGCCCTTCACGGTTTCCAGCCGATCCCCCTGAACCTGACGATCCACCAGTGGGCGATCCCCGCCAATCCCTCTTGGGGCCACTGAACCGCGACGGTTTACCGCCGCGGGGAGCGGGCCCGGAGCGATCACCGTCCTCTCCTCCCCCAGGCCTGCGGCGCTCAATACGTGGGGTCATGGCAGATCGGGCAAGGGGTCGGGGCCGGGCTGTTCAAGTTGATCCAGCAGCTGTGCAAGCCGTCCGGGGTTCCGCAGAAAGAGCCAGCCCACCATTGTCTCAAATCCCGTGGCCCGGCCATAGACGGCCGGGTCGCCGCGCCGTGGTCCACGCCCGGCCCGGTTGCGTCCCCGTCGCACCCAGTCGCGTTCCACCGTGCTCAGCAGGGGCTCCAAGCGCTCAAGGGCCCCGGCCTGGGCGTCGGCGCGAACTTCTTCGACAACGGAACGATGCAGGGAGTCGCTGCGACCGGGTTGCCGGCAGTGGCGCAGCCGCTGGTGCAGTTCCCAGACCGCATCGCCCAGCCAGGCCAGCTGCAGTGGACCAAGTTCGCTGCCAACCGGCGTCTGGGCCTGGATCTGACGCAGCCACTCGCCGGTGGGGAGATCAGGCGGCGGTGAGGGCACCAAGGGCCGTGGCGAGGTCGGGCTGGAGATGAAGAAACTCCTCGAGCCTCACCAACTTGATGGTCTGAACGACGCGGGCATTGCCGACGACCAGAAAGCGGATGCTGTCGTCGCTGCAGAGCTTGGCGAGCTGGACGAGCACCCCGAGGCCGGAGGAATCGATGTAATCGATATGGGTCAGATCCAGGAGGACAGGCAGGCTCGCCTTGCCCTTGTGCAAAACGACGTAGTCCTTGAATTGTTTGTCGGAGTAGGCATCCAGTTGGCCCGTGAAGCTGAACAGCAGGCAAGTGGGCCGCTTCTCGATCCCACCCCGCAAAGACACGGTCAATCGCTGCAATTCAGGAATGTCCCTAAGCCCCTAGGCGTGACGGCGATGGAAGTGTAGGGAGTGAATGGGAGAAGGACTCAAGCCAACACAAAATCAGCAAATTTCTGCCGATTCAGGCGCTGCGACGCTCCGCCATCAAGGCCACGAAACGGCCGAAGTGGTGATCGGCATCGTGGGGACCCGGGCTGGCTTCCGGGTGGTACTGAATCCCGAAAACCGGTTGGTGACGGTGGCGCAGGGCCGCCACGGTGTCGTCGTTGAGGTTGCGGTGGGTGATCTCCACCTGATCGCCTGGCAAGGAGGCGGCCTCGAGGGCGAACCCGTGGTTCTGGCTGGTGATCTCCACCAGCCCCCGGCCGCCACAGGGATGGTTCAGACCCCGATGGCCGAAGGTCAGCTTGTAGGTGCTGCCGCCGAGGGCCAGGCCAAGAATCTGATGGCCAAGGCAGATCCCGAACGTGGGCAGATCGGCCTGCGCCAGCAAGCCCTCCGCCAGCCGGATACCGGCCGTCACGGCGGCTGGATCACCGGGACCATTGGAGAGGAAGACCCCTTCAGGGGCCAGGGACAGCACCTGCTCGATGCCGCTGTCAGCCGGCAGCACGCTGACCTGACAGCCATGGGCGGCCAGGCGCTCAAGGATGCCCCGTTTGATGCCGAAATCGATCGCCACGACCCGGTAGGGATCGCTGGGACGGGCCTGCTGGCGTTGATCAAAGCCTGCCTGGCAAAGCTCGTTCCACTGGTAGGGCTCCTTGGTGCTCACCTGCGCGGCCAGGTTGAGGCCCTCCATCGACGGGCTCTGGCGAACCTGCTCCAGCAGGCTGTGGGGATCGCTGCCATCGCTGCTGATCGCTCCATTGATGGCGCCGCCGTCACGCAAGCGCCGCACCAGGGCGCGGGTATCAACACCGGCGATGCCCACCACCCCATGGCGCTCGAGCCAGCTGGCCAAGGAGCCACTGGAGCGCCAGCTGCTTGGGGCCGGAGCCAGCTGGCGGGCGATCACGCCGCGCACTTGAGGGGAATCGGCTTCTTGATCCTCGGCATTGATGCCGGTGTTGCCCAATTCCGGGTAGGTGAAGTTGACCAGCTGACCGACGTAGCTGGGATCGGTGATCACCTCCTGGTAGCCGGTCATGCCGGTGTTGAACACCACTTCGCCGATGGCGGTTCCAACCGCCCCGAAGGCAAGGCCGCGCAGCAAGGTGCCATCTGCCAGCACCAGCAGCGCCTCACCAGGGGCAGGGGGAGAAGTGGCAGTCAACGGCGCTGAAGCTTGTTAAGGCCATTGTCCCGCACCAGCCGAACCAGCAGCAGGCCCGCTTGGATCCAGCGCGTCACGCAAGGCCAGCAGCCGCTGCCAGCTCTGGCCCGTGGCCATCACGGCCATGGCCTGCTCCAGCCCTTCTCGAATCGAGGCGGCCTCGGCGGCGGCCCAGAGCACCAGCGCGGCATTCAACGCCACCACCTGCCGTTGGGCCAGGCTGCCGCCCCCCTGCAGAACGTCCGCAAGGATCTGCTGGCTCGTGGCCAGGTCGCCGCCGGCGAGGGCCTCCAACGGAGCCGGCTGCAGACCCATCGCCGCTGGGTCGATCTCCAGGGCCTGCACGGCTCCCTGCTCCACCAGCCGCAACTGGCTTGGTCCCGCGAGGGAGGCCTCATCGAGGCCCCCGGCGCCATGGACCACCACGGCCCGCTCGACGCCGAGGCGGAGCAGGGCGTCGGCCATCGGTTCAAGCAGGTCCAGCCGGGCCACACCGATCACCTGGGCCTCGGGCACGAGCGGATTGACCAGTGGCCCGAGCAGGTTGAACACCGTGCGCACGCCCAGGCGCCGGCGCAGCGGAGCCAGGCCCACCAGGGCCGGATGCCAGCCAGGCGCGAACAGGAAGGTGACCCCACTGTGGGGCAGTGCCCCGATCACCGCACTGGGCGGAGCTTGGAGGTTGAGGCCGAGGGCTTCGAGCACGTCGGCGGAGCCCACCTTGCCGCTGGCACTGCGATTGCCGTGCTTGGCGACGCTGGCACCGCAGGCGGCGGCCACAAAGGCCACGGCGGTCGAGATGTTGAAGCTGCCCGCCCCATCACCCCCGGTGCCACAGGTGTCGACCAGGCGCAGCGAGGGCCGCGGGCAGGGCAGGGCCACGGCCTGGCGCAGCACCTGGGCCATCGCCGCCAATTCGACGCCGCTCACCCCTTTGCTCCGCAGGGCGGCCAGCAGGGCACCGGTGAGCTCGGGTTCAATCTGGCCGTCGATCCAGCCGCGCATCAGCCCCGTGGCCTCGAGCGCCCCCATCGATTCACCCTCCAGAAGCGTCTCCAGCAGGGCAGGCCAGGCGGTGGATGGGGCCGTGGATTGGGCCATGGATGGGGCCGTAGATGGGGACATCGGTCGGGGGAGGAAATCCAGAAGGATCCGGACAAAGGGATCCATTGAGTGGGTAGCTGAGTGGGCAGCCGCAGAGGCCGCAAGGCTCAGAAAAAAGCCCGGGTGCAAAGCACGCCGGGCCGGGTGATGGGGACCCGTTGATTATCCCCCTGAACGCTGAAATCTGAACGCTGAAATCCGGGCGATCGATGCGCTTCAGGGGGTGTCCTGGGCCGCCGTATCAAAACCACTGCCCACCGCATCGCCGCCCACCGCCATGCCTGGGCGGTAACCCGAAGACCAGAGAGTCCGGGTGCGCTGGTGCAGCTGGTCGCGGCTGAGACCCCAGTGGCGCAGGGTCTTGGCCAGGTCCAACTGGAGGTCTTCGGCGCCGGGAAAGCCGTCGTAGCGAATCAACAGCCGGGCCAGATCCACCAGCTGGGTCTCTTCGGGTTGCTCCACCGCGAGCAGCCCATCAATGACGTCCCGATCGGTGGCATGGAGGGGATGCACCTGGGCGGCGCCCTGGCTGAAATTCGTCATCGGCGGTCCCTGCCCATTGCGCCCTGCCCATTGCGACTGATGCTCAACTCTGGCATCGACGGCCGGCCGCGCGGCGCCAAGAGGATTCGTAGGTTGGAGGGCCCTGCCTGGCTCCATGGCCGCCATCCGACCCGGCCTGCTCTGGAAATACCTCCGCCCGCACCGCCGCGTGCTGGCCAAAGGCGCCGTGGCGCTGCTGGTGGTCAACCTCCTGAGCGTGATGATCCCCCTGATGGTCCGGGGTGTGATCGACGACCTGCAGGACGGGTTCGCCATCTCAGCCGTGTTGCGCCAGGCCGGCTGGATCGTCCTGCTGGCCAGCTTGATGGGGGTAGCCCGGCTGGTCTCCCGCATGCTGGTGTTCGGCGTTGGACGCCAGGTGGAGGCGAGCCTGCGCCAGCAGGTGTTCGAGCACATGCTGCGCCAGGAGCCGGGCTGGGTACAGACCGCCGGCAGCGGCGATGTCATCAGCCGCTCCACCAGCGATGTCGAGAACGTGCGGCGGCTGCTGGGTTTTGCCATTCTCAGCCTCACCAACACCGGCCTGGCCTATGCGCTCACCCTGCCGGCGATGCTGGCGATCGACCCGCTGCTGACCCTGGCAGCCGTGGGGCTCTATCCGGGCATGTTGATGGTGGTGCGCCTGTTCGGCGGCCGGATGATGCGGCAGCAACGGCGGCAGCAGGAATCGCTGGCCCATCTCTCCGATCTGATTCAGGAGGATCTCTCTGGAATCAGCGCCATCAAGATCTACGGCCAGGAGAACAACGAGCAGGAAGCCTTCGCCGAGCGCAATCGCGACTACCGCGATTCGGCCCTCTCCCTGGCCCGCACCCGCAGCACCCTGTTCCCGCTGCTGGAAGGAATTTCCTCGATCAGCCTGCTGCTGCTGCTCGCCTTCGGCAGCGGCCAGCTCGAGAGCGGCCGGCTGAGCATCGGCAATCTGGTGGCCCTGATCCTGTTTGTGGAGCGGTTGGTCTTCCCCACCGCCCTGCTGGGCTTCACCTTGAACACCTTCCAGACCGGGCAGGTGAGCCTGGATCGGGTGGAGGAGCTGCTCTCAAGGACGCCCCGCGTGGTCTCCCCGGATCAGCCGTTGCCGGCTGCGGTGGCAGGGCGCGGTGGCATCGAAGCCCGTGGCCTCACCGTTCGCTACGACGGCGCCCAGCGCGAGGCGCTCAGTGATGTGAGCTTCAGCCTGCATCCCGGCGAGCTGGTGGCCGTGGTGGGGCCGGTGGGATCCGGCAAGACCACCCTTGCCCGGGCCCTGGGCCGCATGGTTGAGGTGCCCGCACGGGCGCTGTTCATCGATGGTGTCGACGTCACCGACCTGGCGCTCCATGACCTCCGCCGCCTGGTGGCCCTGGTGCCCCAGGAGGGCTATCTGTTCACCGCCTCCCTGGCCGACAACCTGCGTTACGGCGATCCAGACGCCGACCTGGAGCGGGTGGAATCGGTGGCGCGGGAAGCGCGCCTGGAAGGCGACATCCGCGGCTTCCCGGACGGCTATCAGACCCTGGTAGGCGAACGGGGGATCACCCTCAGCGGCGGCCAGCGGCAACGGGCCGCCCTCGGCCGCGCCCTGATGGTGGACGCCCCGCTGCTGGTGCTCGACGATGCCCTGGCGAGCGTGGACAACAACACCGCCGCCGCGATTCTGAGCTCGATCCGTGAACAACGCGACCGCACGATCCTGATGGTCAGCCACCAGCTCTCGGCAGCGGCGGCCTGTGATCGGGTGCTGGTGCTCGACGACGGCCGCCTGGTGCAACAGGGCCGCCACCAGGAGCTGCTCGCTGAACCCGGCACCTACCGCCGCCTCTGGGAGCGGCAGAAGGCCGAAGAGCAGCTGCAGGTGGCCTGATCCACACCAAGACCAGCCGATCCGGCGATCAAACCGATAGGGCCGAACCAAACGAGTTGTTGACGTGAGCGATCAGAGGCTCCAACCGGCGCTTAGCTGGACCGATCCCGTGTTCACGCCATGGAGACCACCAAGGCCTACAAATTGCGGTGCACCCTCACCTTCGGCGACATCTACGGCCAGGTGCTGATCTGGATGGTGGTGATCTTCGTGAGCCTGGCGGCGGGCCTGGCCCTGATGGGCTCGAGCAAACCCATCTTTGCCCTGGTGGGCGTTGGCATGATCCTGGTGCTCTCGCTGCCGTTTCTGCTGTTCGCCTTCACCACCACCCTGCTGAACCACGTCTCCCTGGAGTCGGCGCCACAGGTCGAAACCCCTGCCTAGGGTTGCGGCAGCAGCATTTTGTCGGTGTTCGGACTGTTCACATCAACGGCCAGCAGCCCCAAAGGGAGGATCGTCACGGCCGAAGAAGCCCTGCCTGGGCGGCCCAGCCCGATCGCCACGGAAACCACCCATCAGGTGCTGGGGTCGGCCCTGAAGGCTGAACTGGAACCCAATCAACAGGAGGTTCTGTTCGGCTGCGGCTGTTTCTGGGGGGCAGAGAAGGGATTCTGGCGCCTGCCCGGTGTCGTGAGCACGGCGGTTGGTTATGCCGCCGGCCATACGCCGAATCCCACCTACGACGAGGTCTGCTCCGGCCGAACCGGCCATACCGAAGCGGTGCGGGTGGTCTGGAACACCGAGCAGGTGGGCTTCAGCGATCTGCTCAAGCTGTTCTGGGAATGCCACGACCCCACCCAGGGCATGGCCCAGGGCCATGACACCGGCAGCCAGTACCGCTCGGCGATCGTGACCCGCAACGCCGACCAGCTCAACCTCGCCCAAGCCAGCGCCCGCCACTACCAGGGCCAGCTCACGGCCGCAGGTTTTGGAGAAATCACCACGGAGATCGTGGCGGATCGCCCCTTCTTCTTTGCCGAAACCCATCACCAGCAATACCTGGCGAGGCCTGGCAGCCGCCCCTATTGCTCCGCCCGGCCCAGCGGAGTGCGGCTCACGCCTTTTCCAGGCAGTGCCTTCCTGCTGGCGCCAGAGGTCTGGGAGCAGTACGACTGGTCGGTGCAGCACTGCGTGCTGCGCAGCTCCAACACCCCGATCCGCCTCTGAGTAGATGTCAACCCGGTTTCACGCGCTGATCGCAGCCACTGCCTTGCTTCTCGAGCTGCCCGCCCAGGCGGCCGACCTGGCCGTGGGCTCTCCTTGGTGGGAGAACTACGACAGCCGCGACAGTTTTCTCTGCCGCAACCAGAGCAAGGTGATTGTCGAGCGCAACGACGCCCAGGCGGCCCTGATCTCCGGGAGATCTGTCACCACCCTGTTCCGGGAAACCTCCAGCCTGCCCGGTGTGCGCTATGGCAACGATTCCCTGCGCCTGATCCTCAGGGGCGATGAACTCACCGTGGAGCGTCTGCAGATGCGGATTCAGTGCCTGCGCACCGACCAGGTCTGAGCGCTATGGGCACCCTTCCTGATCGCACGGTGATTCTTCTGCTCGCGGCCACCCTGGGCCTGGTGTTCGCCATGGTCTTCTGGTATGCCCGCTTGAACGGGCCGCTGGAACCACCCCTGTTGTGGAAGGAGGCGCCGGCCCTGGAGGCCCCGCCCCAACGGACTCCCAAGCCGCAAGGCACCCTGCTCTGAACCGTCTTGGATCTACCCCCCAGGTCAGACGCCAAGCGCCACCTTCACCCTTTGCCAAAGGGTCTCGTCGAGCTCTATGGGCTGCTGGCCGTGCTGTTCGTGCTGGTGCCGGAATGGATGGCAGGCGGTGCCCTGGAGAGTTGGCCAGGCCAACGGCAGGGCGAAGCCATGCCCGTGGCCGCCAGTGCCTGGCGGCGTCAGCCCGAGCTGCGCCTCGCCGGTCTGAGCCTGTCCCAGTTGCGGCTGCTGGCACGCCGCCTACGGCTCTGGGGCTATGCCGGCCTGGGGCGGGAGCGGCTCACCACCAGGATCCTGCAGCAGCTGAAACGCCGTCGCCACTGGGAGAAATGGCTGCCCCAGGAGCTGTGATAGCTTCGCTTCAACCGGGGCGTAGCGCAGCTTGGTAGCGCACCACTTTGGGGTAGTGGGGGTCGTGGGTTCAAATCCCGCCGCTCCGATTCCACAGGGTTCACTTGTTCAGTGATCTGCTTTCTTTCACCCCTCAGCCCCGCCCTGGCGGGGTTTTTTCGTGGGCGGCAGTTGGCCACCCCTTGCCCTGGCGGAAGCGGCGCACCACAGCAGCCACTGATTCACCCTCGCCATCAACGGCGGCATTCATGCGGCGCATCTCCGCTTCGCTGATCTGGCCGGCGAGGCCGTTGAGCGCAGGCAGCAGCTGGGGCCAGCGGCGCAGGGCGGCCGCGTTGAACACCGGAGTGGCCTGATACGGGGGGAAGTACTGGCGATCGTCGTTGAGCCTGCGCAAGGCCAGGGTTTCGATCAGGCCGTTGGTGGAATCGCCGGCAATCAGATCCACCTGGCCTTCGGCCAGGGCCCGGTAGGTGAGGCCCAGGTCCATCTCCAGGGGCGCTTCCTTAAAGCGCAGGCCATAGAGCCGGGCCAGGCCGGGGTAGCCATCGGGGCGGCTGAGAAACTCAAAACCGAAACCCGCTCGCCACTGCGGCGTGTGCGGAGCCAACTGGGAGAGCCTGGTGAGGCCCAAGGCCTCCGCCTGGTCGTCACGGATCAGGATCGCGAAGCTGTTCTCAAAGCCCAGGGAGGGGAACATCTCGAGGTCGAAGCGTTGCCGGTAGAGCGTCCTGGCCCGCTCATACACCGCCTCGGCCCGGTCCAGCCCCGGCTGGGCCGGCAGGGGGGCCTGATTCAGCACCGAAGCCCAAGCGGTGCCGGTGTACTCCACGTAGCCGGCGATCTGGCCGGAACGCACCGCCTCATGGCAGATCTGGGTGCCGCCAAGGGCGAAGTCACGGCGCACGCTCAAGTTGGTCTCCGCTTCGATCTGCTGGGCCAGCAACTCCCCCAGCAGCAGCTGCTCGGTGAAGGCCTTCGAGCCGATCGCAAGGCTGGGTGCGGCGGTAGGCCTGGCCAGCCAGAGGCTGGCTGCCAGGGCCAGGGCCACAGCGAGCGCCAGGCCGGCGAGCAGGCGGCGACGGCTGGAGAGGGCCCAGTCGGCCAGCAAGGCCATCAGCGCCGCCGGAACCGCGCCCTGCAGGATCAGGCCGTTGTTGACCGTGGCGATGCCGCGGAACAGAAAAACGCCAAGCCCGCCAGCACCGATCGCCGCGGCGATCGTCGCCACCGCGATCGTGAGCACCGTGGCCACCCGCACCCCGGCCATCAACACCGGCAGGGCGAGCGGCACCTCCACACGCCAGAGGCGCTGGCGGCGGTTGAGCCCCAGGGCCATCGCCGCCTCCTTCAGCCCCTGCGGCACCAGGGTCAGGCCGGTGACGACCCCCCGCACCAGGGGCAGCAGGGCATAGAGGGAGAGGGCGACGATCGCCGGCCTTGCCCCCAGGCCGCCCACCAACGGCACGGTGATCAGCACACCAAAGATCGCCAGGCTCGGGATCGTCTGGATCGCGCTGACCACGGCCAGCACCGGGCCTGCCCAGCGCGGCCGCCGGCTAATCCAGAGCCCAAGGGGCAGGCTGATCGCCAGCGCCAGTGCCATGGCCACCGCCACCAGGGCCGCATGCTCCAGGCAGCGGTTCAGCAGTTCATCGGTGAGGGTCGCTCCGGACGGCATGGCCCGAAGGCGCCTGGGACAAGTCTGAGGCCATTGGAGCACTGGCAGGCGACTCTGGAGCAAGCAGACTGGCCTGCAGGGCCCTGCGGCTGTCATCGGCGAGCAGGTGCTCCGCCTGGCTCAGCCACTGCCCCCAGCGCTGCGCTTTCTGCAGTTCGATCAGCTGCTGCAGAGCTGGCAGGGTCCTGCGGCGGTCACGCCCCAGATAGTCGCCCAGTGCCGCCTCGAGCACCTGCAGGTCATGGAGATCACCGAGACAATCCTGGGCTTTGCTTAGGTCCCGGATCCAGTCGCTGAGCACGGCATGGCCGAACGGTTCTAGGTATTCGAGGGAATAGCGCACCCCCTTGAGGCACTTGCGCAGGTCATGCAGGGCGTTGTCGCTGGGATCGACAGCGAACCAACCGCCCTGCAGGAACAGATAGGCGCAGGCCCGGGTCTGCCACTCAAACAACCAGGAGCGCAGGGGGCGTTGTCCGATCGGCGTGAACCGGGGGGAGCGCTGCCACTTCTGCAGCTTGGAGAGCAGCGCGAGATAGGGGGCTCCGCGCAGGGTGTGGGCCAGGCCTGCAAAGGCCCGCTTGCGGTCCCGGCTCAGTTGCCTGAGCAGAGGCTTGAGGGCCTTCTGTTCCTTGCCGGGCAACTGGGGCAGCCAGGTGGAGCACAACTGGCCCCGCATCACATCGAGGTCGCGGCTGAGCCCGGTGTGGCGGGCCACCTTGGCGATGCGGCGGTCACGCACCGCCTCCGGTAGGACCAGCGCCGCATCGAACAGGCCCAGAGCCGTGCGCAGCCGTCTCAGCGTTACCCGCAGCTGGTGCAGGGATTCAGGATCCTGATCGGCCAGCACCTCAGCCTGCAGGTGTCCAAGCCGGCGGGTCTGCCGCTGGATCAAGCCGGCGGCATAGGCGCCGCTGCAGAGATCAGCTCTTGTTAGATCAGTGCTGGTTAGGTCAGCCATGGGCGCAGGTTGAGGCGATGGCCAGGGAGCCGCTGAAGCCAGCCTTCCATCCATAGACCACCGAGTCCAGCACCTCAGCGTGCCCGAGGCCATGGGATGGCAGAGGCCATTGCGCTTATGGCCGGTTCGTTGAGCGCCGCTTCATGAAGCGCCGATTCGTTCTTGGCCACTACTGACGACAGCCATAAGCTGCCTGGAGCTGGGGAAGGGGCCGCATCGATCACCGCGATGGCGCCGACCAACTGCCCCCAGAAGCCTGGGCCGAACTGGTGCGCGAGCGCCGTCGCTGGCTGTGGGGCGATGGATATCCCCTCGCTGAGGTGCTGGGGAGGTTGCTGGCCGACGCCCCCCAGCTGGCCGTCGCCCTGGGCTATGCCAACACCACCGCCCTGCTCCGGGAGGGCTACGGGCTCGATCTCGTGCTGGGTCAAGGGGCTGGACGGGTCCTGAAGCGGGTGGGTCAGGACCAGCCCCAGCCAGCGCCCGGCAATCAAAAGCTCTGCGCCTGCTGCGGCACCCCGTTCCAGGCGCGGCGTCAGGATGCCCGCTACTGCTCCAGCACCTGCCGCTCGCGGATCAGCCGCCGCCGGAACCAAGGCCGACCCAGCTACGTCGAACCCAGCCACAGCCAACCCAGCTTGGGCGAAGCGAACCAGCCCCAGGCTTCCCCTTTCCGAGGCCTCGATCAGCGGCGTGTTGCCGTCCAATCCACGAACCAACCCCGGCGCCAGAGGAGGTAGGTCTGCAGCATGGCGATCAAGGCCATCAAGGCGAGGGCAAGGTAATAGCCAAAGGGCAGATCCAGCTCCGGCATCACTTTGAAATTCATGCCATAGATGCCGGCGATGAAGGTGAGCGGGGCGAAAATGCTGGACACAATCGTAAGTGTTTTCATCACCTGATTCATGCGATTGCCGGTGCTGGCGATGTAGGCATCGGAAACGGCATCGCACTGGTGGCGCAACAGCTCGGTGTTCTCGAAAATCAGCCTCACATGCTGCTCCATATCCTCAAAACCCCGGCGGGCCTCAGGCCCAAGTAACCGTTGGTTCTGGCGCAACAGGATCAGGATCTGATGGCGCAGCGGCCAGACCTGATGGTGGATTCGGCGCAGACTGACCCGGGCCTGATACGAGCGGGCCAGCAACTTCGGCTTGGGATCGCGCAGGGCCATCTCCTCTAAGCGATCGAGCAGATCGGAGAACTGCTCAAGGATCGGAAAGAGCTCATCGAGCATCTCATCGATCAGAAAGTGGAGAACATCGTCGAGATCCTCCCGGCTCGGGGGCGGCGTCAGGTTGGCCAGCCAACGGGTGAGCTGGGGAAAGGATTCCTGCTTGGGCACCTCCTCAAGGCTGATCAAGAGGTTGGGCAACAGCAGCAGTCCCACCTGTTCGCTGATCAGCTGGGCGGGCGTTTTGGCAAAACCGAGCCGGTGGATCACCACCAGCACCGCATCGCCCGCCGCATCGACACGGGTGCGCTGGGGCGTGTCGATCAGCGGAGCGTGCAGCAAGGCCGGCACCCCCAGTTGCCGGAAGATCTGGCGGATCAGGGACGGATCCGCCAGTCCTTGCAGACGCACCCAGAGCGGATCACCGCTGGCGATCAGGAGAGCAAGCTGGTCGGGCCGCTCCAGCTGGATCTGAACCATGCCCCCGGGTTCAAAACGCAGAACCGAGAGCCGGGTGGGGGCCGCACCGCCATGAACAAACAGCTGGCCTGGCAGATGGCCCGGCCGCTCCTCCAGTCGCCTGGAAATGAGGGAGTCGGGCGGGGTGCGGATCATCCACGCGTTCTAGCGATGCCGCCACTGCCCGGATAGGGGACAGGCGGCTGCACGAAGCGTTCGAGGCCGATGCAGACGCTCAGCAGGAAGCCCTGGATCAACAGGCAACAACCGACCTGGGAACGGCGTTGCCGGAGCAGACCAGCCATGGGGCAGGACACGCGGCTCCTGATTTCAGCGGGGCTGATCGCTTCCTGCTGCTATCTGGGCGACCGCGTCAGGCTTGCTGGATCACAACCCTTGGCACCTTGCTTTGAAACGCCCTACAGAACCTGGCTTGGATGGCGCGACCTCAGGCACATTCCGCCGTCACAGGCGCCACAGGAAAGCCGACCACCGCCGCTTCCCGTTCACTCAGCCGCCGGCTCCAGGCCTTGGGAATCGGATCATTCCAGCGAAAGCCAGCCTGGCGGGCCCGATGCCGCTCGTCGTAGGAGAGCTGGGCCCGGTAGAGCTGGCGGGGTTCGAGGCCAGCGGCAAGCAGGGCTTCGAGGTCGTCGCAGCGCTCGAACACCTGAGCCAGATAGATGCAATCGGTGAGGGCGCGGTGGGCTGCCCAGACAGGCACCCCGTAGGCCAGGGCCAGATCCCGCACCGACGGGGTGGCGCGCAGGTGGCGCTCGGCGGGCCAGCGCAGGTCTTCCATGCTGCACAGCCAGGGTTTGCCTAAGGCCGGCAGGGGGCCGCGGCCGAACCACTGCCGATCGAAGGGAACGTTGTGGGCCACCAGCACGTCGGCGGCTGCAACGAGGCTGTTGAACAGGTCGAGAGCCTGGCGCCAGGGCTGATCCAACCGGCTCACCGCCGCGGGGATGCCGTTGATGGCCTCGGCGTCGTTGCTCAAGCAGGGCAGCAGGAAGGAGACCTGGCTGAGCACTGCCCGGTGGGTCACGTCGAACAGCACGGCTCCCACTTCGATGCAGTGGTGCTGGGCTGGATCCAGGCCGGTGGTTTCCGTATCGAGGATCAGCAGGCGGTTGGGACAGGCCACGGCGGAGCTGGTGGCTTCGGCTAGTTCAGCAGGCTCCGCTTCCGCTTTCGCTTCGGCGGCAGTGGCGGCGGGCACGACGCTGAGCAGGCTGGTCTGCTGCCAGCGGTGGGTCGGTTGGGCCATGGGCCAGCTCACCCCAGCTTGGTTAACTCCCATGATCCCAGTTCCGGCGAGCGAATGGCAGAGATGGCGCGATCACCGGGCCCCTCACGCTGCCTGGGACTGAAGGAATTGGGCTTGTACATGCCCAATTCTCGTAGCCAAATCACTTGCTTTCACTGGGATCTGGGCAGATTTAAGGGCGTCTGTGAAGAGTTTGGGCGCTGATCTATGCGCGACAGGCTCTTAGGTCTTGGCCGGCCTGTTGGTGGAGTTTAGGCCTCAGGCTGGGCTCAGGGTCGCTGTGGCAGGCGTTGGCCGCACAGCTGAGTCCGCACCCTGGTCGAGGACCGAGCTTAGCCTCTCTGGATTGATGTAAATCTCATGATGGCTCAAGTATCTGACGCTGTAGAAACAATCACCGATCGGGGGCCGGAGATAGCAAGTTCAGACGGATAACTCGGATAGCCATCAACGGATTCATTCACCTGACGAATAGCTTGACAAGTCGACTGTCTTGATTTAACATAAAGTTGTGGTCTTTCGTTCCAAAAGTGGTTACGATTAAAATATGAAAAAGTTTGAATACAAGTGTATCAGGCTCGATTATAAAGGCAGGGGAATCACCCAGGAAATAAATTTATTGGATATCGATGGCCAGCGGGTCAAGGGGTGGGGAAGTTCCAGCAATGTGCCTACCTTGCCAGAGATGCTTGCAGCCTTGGGAAATGACGGCTGGGAATTGGTGAGTCATGTTGTTAATCAGGATAACGTTACTAATGGCGTAACCTTTCATTACTATAGCTTCAAGCGCGAAATCGTCTAGTTATGAGTGATCCAGTAAAGCGGCCAGACAGCTTCGAGAAGCTACTCAAAGAGGGTTCCAAGCACTCTCGAGCCCAAGATACCAAGCAGGCTACTGGCGGGCTAGGCCTCTGGCTCGTAATTTCGTTCCTAGCGTCGCTCGTATTTCCACTGTTCTGGCTATTATTCGTAGGGCTGCTGATCGGAGCTTTAGTGTATGGAGCAAGAGAGTGGATGGGTTAGTGGCAGCAGCTATCAAATTGTCACTTTTTAGGTTAATCGCTGGCTGAGGGGTTCTGCATAGCCGGTCTGGTTTTTTCAATCAAAGTAAGGCTCTTCCCTTAGCAAGTCGGCCCGGAGCCGTGGGATCTGGAGCCGCTCGTTGCTAACGGAATGCCACTACTGGGTCAGGGCTGCCTGAAAGTTAATTCATCCGGTCTGTGCGAATTTGACACCAACCCAGCCGAGCAGTTGGTTGATGTCATGCGCCACGGCCATCAGGCCAGCGCGGATTGAGCGAAAGCCATTGCTGCGCAGGAGGTTGAGGGCCAAGGTGCGCAGCAGGGCCAGTACCTATACGCCGTTGCGTTGGGTGTAGCGGTGCGCATCCTCGCAGAGCTGGGTGTCGCGCGGCCAGTGCCACTGGTTTTCGATCGCCCAGCGTTATCGCACCTGGCGCAGCAACGCTTTTGGACTGGTGCGCAAGGTGGTGATGAACAAGTGCACATGGCGAAATGGCTTTCCATCTCGTCGGCCGGTGCTCACCAACTCGACGATCCAGCTGGCCCCTTCCCAGCGCTCACGGATGGCGTCCGTGGCATTGCGGGCTCTGAGCTGCCAACGCACCTGACGCCCATGGCTTGCCTCGAAATCGCTGATATTTATTGGGAAGTGCCGGTGCCCGCGGAACTGGGAGAGGATCTGCTGATATTGCCGGCGCTGGTTGTTCTTGACCGTCAGGAGCAAGTCGGCTCCCTGCTCGGCGGCGAGTTGAAAACCGCGAGTGAGGTGTGCAGCGCATCTGCCTGGATCAGCACAACCTCCAGCTCCAGGGTTCCGAGAAGGGCCTTGAGTGCAGCGCGCTCATGGGATTCGCCGGTGACGAATGATGTTAGGGCGATCGCCACACCCAGCTCCCGGGCGTAGAGCGTGACCTGGGTGACAAAGCGCGTAGCGCTATCGGGGCCATCGAGCTGTGCGGCAGAAACACGCAGGGTCTTGCCATCAAAAATCAGCTGGTCCAAATCCTTCTCCTCATCTGCGATCTAGGCAAGCATCCATTCCCTGAGCATCCCGAAGAGCTCCTCCAGCTCCACCCGCTCAAACAGGTGGAGGAAGGTGGAATCACAGGGCGACTTGGGCATCTCCAGATCCAGAGCTGCGCTGAATTCTTGGTGATGCCGTTTGGCAAAGCGCTCAAGATCACGGGCGCTGCGGCAGCCGCTCAGGATGCCAAGAATTGCCATCAACATCAGCAGCCACTGGGGATAACACACTCCTCGGCGCCTGCGGCCTTCTGGGAGGGCCTGCAGAAAGGCGATCAGATCAGCACTGGCAGAAGGCTGGGCCAATGGACGGGAGCAGTTCATATAAAATCGTCACCAGCATGGCCGCACCAGCTCCCTTGTGCCTGACTTTCAGTTGGCCCTGATTACTGGGTCTGGCGAGAAAGGCTGACGGCATGCCGACCACCAAGAGCCAGAGCAATCACCGCCGCGCGGAAGGCTTCACCAACACCGATTCCGAGAGTCACCTGATGCAGTCCGGCGGGTCCTATTTGCAGGGTTACAATCGCCGGGTGGCTTTCGAGAGCAACATCAAAGTAATCGTAGCGGCGGGCGTGAGCAACCAACTGCCCGATGACAACCTTCTGTAGCCGATGCTGGAGCACATCGCCGCCAGCGCTGCTGCACCGCAGGAAGTGATGACGATGGATGCGGGCTTATGGAGCGAGGAAAACATGAACGTCTGCGCTGTGTCAGGGCATTGATGCCTAGATCGCCACCGGCCGCCTGCCGCATGGCTCACAAGCTCAGGACCAAGAAGGGATCAAGGATCTGCGCAAAGCTCAAGGCGATCGTGGAGCCGGTCAACGGTCAGATCAAAGAGACCTGAGGGATGCGGCGCTTCCTGTTACGGGGCTTGGAAAGGTCGCCGCCGAGTGGCACTTGATTACCGCCACGCACAACCTGCTCAAGGGGCTGAAAGGAAGCTGAACTGGCCACATGTGCAAGGGCTGACTGGACTCAGTCGGTTGTCCTGGCTGTGCAGGCGGAGGGCTCATAAGCCCGCGCGGTCGTTGGTATCAGCAGGCGTTCCGCGTGACCGCCGGCGCAAAGCTCTATTAGCAACAAACTCCTAGGCTGGGCTCCACTGCAAGACATGTACCCGTGGGTAAGGCCATCCAGGTCGGTGACAGGGCACCCCTGATCGACCTGAAGGATCAGAACGGGACCGAGCGCCGCAGCGATCAACTCGCGAGCAGTCCGTTGGTGCTCTTCTTCTATCCCGCGGACGACACCCCCGTTTGCACGATGGAGGCCTGTGCCTTCCGCGATAACAACACAGCACTCGAGGCACTCGGTGCCCAGGTGTGGGGCGTGAGCGGCGACGACGCCGGCAGCCATGGCCGCTTCGCTGAGCGCCACCAGTTGCCCTACCCCCTGCTGGTGGATCGGGGCAACGCCTTGCGCCAGGCCTTCGGGGTGCCCAACGCCCTGCTGTTCCTGCCCGGCCGCGTCACCTACGTGATCGACGGCCAGGGGGTGGTGCGCCACCTGTTCAGCAACCTGCTCGACGGGGCCGCCCATGCCCGTGAAGCCCTCACCGCCCTGCAGCGGCTGGCGGCCTGAATCCCATCTCCCCCGATCGCCCGCCACCATCAAACCGCTGGAAGCAGCAGGGCAGCCTCTGGTGCCTGTCCCCGCCGGGGCCAGCCGGTGAGCTGGCCGGAACGGTCGAGTTCATCGGCGGCACCTTGCTGGCCACCAGCCCACAGATCAGCTACCGGCGCCTGCTGGAGGCCCTGGCTGCGCGCGGGCTGGCGATCCGGGCCTGGAGTTACGTGCCCGGTTTCGACCACCAGAGCCAGGCCACCGAAGCCTGGCGCGCCTTCCGCCGGGGGCGCCAGGCCTCACCGGCCGAGCAACCGCTGTTGCGGCTGGGCCACAGCCTGGGTTGCAAACTGCATCTGCTTGCCCCCGACGGCGGCCGCGGCTGCAGCGGTTTGGTGGCGATGTGCTTCAACAATTTCTCCGCCGACCGCTCCATTCCCCTGCTGGCTGATCTGGCCCCACGCCTGGGCGTGCGCACCGAGTTCAGCCCCTCACCACAGGAAACCCTGCGGCTGGTGGGTCTGCATTACCGCCAGCCGCGCAACCTGCTGCTGCGCTTCGGCAACGATGCCCTTGACCAGAGCCGCCGGCTGATCGGCGTCCTGCAGCAGCGCCCCGATGACGCCTCGACCCTGGTCGAACGTCCCGGCGACCACCTCACCCCAGCCAGCGCCGGCCTGCGCCAGAACCTGCTTGGGCCCTGGGCTGATGACCCAGCCAGGCAGCGGCAGATCGACCGGCTGGCGGATCAACTGCTGGATTGGTGGGGCCACGTACCCAACCTCAACAAGTTTCCAGGTACTGGTTGACTCCTCCCTGGCGAGCACCGATCGGTTGATGCTGCCCTCGCTGCCCGGCTGAGCCAGGCCAGGCAGCTTTCGTCATCACACCCGCAGGGCATCGAGCACGGAGCGGTCTTCCAGGGTGCTGGTGTCGCCGCTCACCTCTTCGCCAGCGGCTAAGGCCCTGAGGATGCGGCGCATGATTTTGCCGCTGCGGGTCTTGGGCAGGGCATCGCTGAAGCGGATCTCATCGGGGCGGGCAATCGGCCCGATTTCGGCGCCCACGTGATGGCGCAGTTCTGCCATCAGCGCCTCGTCGCCGCTGAGGCCGGTCTGCAGGGTCACGAAGGCGACGATGCCTTCCCCTTTGAGATCGTCGGGGCGGCCCACCACGGCGGCTTCGGCCACGGCCGGATGGCTCACCAGGGCCGATTCGATCTCCATCGAACCCAGCCGGTGGCCCGACACGCTGATCACGTCGTCGACGCGGCCCATCACCCAGAAATAGCCATCGGCATCACGGCGGGCGCCATCTCCGGCGAAATACAACGGCCGACCATCGGCGCCGGTGATGTGCTCCCAGTAGCTCTTGCGGAAGCGCTCGGAGTCGCCATGCACCGTGCGCATCATTCCCGGCCAAGGGCGACGTACCGCCAGGTAGCCGCCTTCATCCACGCCGACGCTGCGGCCTTCGCTGTCGACCACATCGGCGGCGATGCCTGGCAGGGGCAGGGTCGCGGACCCCGGCTTGGTGGGGGTGGCCGCCGGCAGGGGGCTGATCATCACGCCGCCGGTTTCGGTCTGCCACCAGGTGTCGATGATCGGGCAGCGGCCATGTCCGATCACCTCCCGGTACCAGATCCAGGCTTCGGGGTTGATCGGTTCACCCACCGTTCCCAGGATGCGCAAACTGCTCATGTCGTACTGATCAGGCACCTCGCGGCCGCTCTTCATGAAGGCGCGAATCGCCGTGGGAGCGGTATAGAAGAGGCTCACCTTGTGCTTCTCGATCACCTCCCAGAACGCACCCGGTTTCGAGGCCCGTGGGGCGCCCTCGTACATCACGGTGGTGGCGCCAGCGGAGAGCGGCCCGTACACGATGTAGCTGTGGCCGGTGATCCAGCCCACGTCGGCCGTGCACCAGTGGATGTCGTTCTCGCGCAGGTCGAAGATCCACTCGAAGGTGAGCTGGGCCCAGAGGTTGTAGCCGGCGGTGGTGTGCACCACCCCCTTCGGTTTACCGGTGGATCCGGAGGTGTAGAGCACGAACAGGCGGTCTTCGCTGGCCATCGGTTCGGCCGTGTGCTGGGGGCTGGCGGGCTCCACCCGCTCATGCCACCAGTGGTCGCGGCCTGCCGTCATCGCCGTGGGCTGCTCGGTGCGGCGCACCACCAGCACATGGTCCACAGTGGGGCAAGCGTCGCCGGCGAGGGCCTGATCCACGGCCGGCTTGAGCGCCACAGCCTTGTCCTTGCGGAAACCGCCATCGGCGGTGATCACCGCCTTCACGTCGCCATCGATCAGCCGGTCACGCAGGGCTTCGGCCGAGAAGCCACCAAACACCACCGAATGGGGCGCACCGATGCGGGCGCAGGCCAACATGGCGATCGCGGCTTCCGGCACCATCGGCATGTAGAGGGCCACCAGATCCCCCTTGCCAATGCCCAGCTCCAGCAGGGCATTGGCGGCCTTGCAGACCTGGGCATGCAGCTCGGTGTAGGTGAAGCGGCGCGTGTCGCCGGGTTCGCCTTCCCAGATCAGAGCCGTCTTCTCGGCCCTGGGGCCCTGCAGGTGGCGATCGAGGCAGTTGTAAGCCAGGTTGGTGGTGCCCCCCTCAAACCAGCGGGCAAAGGGCGGGTTGCTCCAGTCGAGCACCGTCTGGAAGGGCTCGAACCAGTGCAGCAGCTCACGGGCCTGGCCACCCCAGAAGGCGTCAGGGTCAGCCTCCACCTCGGCCACCAGGGCCTCATACGCCTCCAGGCTGGAGATGCGGGCGCCGGCGGCCAGGGCTGCGGGCGGCTCGAACACGCGGGCTTCCTGCAGCACCGATTCGATCGTCTCCTCGTTCATCGCCTTGTCCCCATGGGTGGCGCCATTCAAGCCGGATCCCGGGCACCGGGAACTGAAAGAATGGCGCCATGCTCCGCCCAGCCGCTTGCCTGTTCGACCTCGACGGGCTCCTGCTCGACACCGAACCACTGCATGGCCGGGCCTGGCGCGAAGCCGGCCTGGCCTTCGGGGTAGAGCTGAGCGAAGGCCAGCTGCTGGGGCTAAGGGGACGCCGGCGCCAGGACAACGCCCGCCAGGTGATCGCCTGGATCGAGGCTGAAGGCGTGAAACCGCCCAGCACGGAAGAACTGCTGGCGGTGCAACAGCCGATTGCCCGGCATCTGCTGCCGATGGCAGAACCGATGGAAGGGGCTCCCGAGTTACTGGCCCGCTGTCAGGACCTGGCGATCCCGATGGCCTTGGTCACGAGCAGCACCAGCAGCTCGGTGGCGTTGAAGAGCGCGCCCCACCCCTGGCTGGAGCTGCTGGAAACCCGTGTCTACGGCGATGATCCCGACCTGGGCAGCGGCAAGCCCGCCCCGGACGCTTTCCAGTTAGCGGCCCTGCGCCTGGGCCATAACCCCACAGACTGCTGGGCCTTCGAGGATTCCCAGGCTGGCACCCTGGCAGCCCTGGCGGCTGGCTGCCGCGTTCATGTTCTGTTGCCGGCCGGCGTGGGCCAGGAGAACTATCCCGCCGCAGCCCATTGCCTGCGTTCCCTACGGGAGCTTGGCCTTTGAGCCGGTGATGCGCTGAAAGAGCCAGTAACCGAGCCAGCCCCAGAGCAGGCTCCAGACCGAGAAGGTGGTCAGGGTACCGAGCTGGTTCGCGCCGATTTCATAGACGCCGGCGTTGATCAGGCCGGCATCGATCAGGGAGCCGCCGATCCCCCAGCCCAGCACCCAGCTGGCGATGAAGCCGATCGCCTGAAGATTGCCGGTCATTGCGACGCTTGCTGGTCACCCCATTCTGGTCCTGTGCCTAGGGTCGTGGCTAACACAGGATTCGTGACCATATGCAGAGCTCAATGCGCCCAGCCGGTGGGGATGGGCCTGGAACCACGTTCCAGGTGATCGCAGCGGCAGCGGTGGCGCTGCTGATCCTGCTGACCCAGACGATCTTCATCGTGCCGGCCGGTAACGTGGCAGTGGTCACCACTCTCGGCAAAGTCACGGGCGGCCAGCGCAGCCCGGGGCCGAACATCAAGGCCCCGTTGATTCAGTCCACCTCGCTTTTCGATGTACGCACCCAGGTGCGGCCGGAGCAGTTCTCCACCCTCACCAAGGATCTGCAGGTGATCGAAGCCACCGCCACGGTGAAGTACGCCGTGAAGCCCACGGAAACTCCGCGAATCTACGAAACAATCGCTACCGACAACTCCCAGATCTATGCGCGCGTCATTCAGCCTTCGCTGCTCAAAGCGCTGAAATCGGTGTTTTCCCAATACGAGCTGGTGACGATCGCCACCGAATGGAACAGCATTTCTGAACTGGTTCAAGAGAAAGTGGCCGAAGAACTGACCAAGTTCAATTACGTAATCGTCCAGGGTCTTGATCTCACCGGCCTGCAGATCGCCGAGGAATACCGGGCCGCAATCGAACAGAAACAGATCGCTGACCAGAGGCTGCTGCGCGCCCAGACCGAGGTCAAGATTGCTGATCAGGAGGCCAAGCGCTACCAGATCCTCAACTCCAGCCTCGATGACCAGGTGCTCTACAAGCTCTTCCTCGACAAGTGGGACGGGCAGACCTCGGTGGTGCCGGCCCTGCCTGGCACGGTGTCAGGCAGCGGCACTCCGGTGATCGTCAACGCCCGCCGCTGAGCTGGATAGCGAGGTAGGCCCGGATCCAGCCGCCTTTCAACAGCCGGTTCAGCCGTCGCTGTGACACGGGGGTTGGAGCCCGGGCAGGGTGAATTCCAGAAACCAGAGAAAGTCCCGGGAGCGCCAACCCAGGTCGAACGGTGCGGTGGCCTCCCATTCGGCCTGCTCCAGGCCAAAGGCGCTCTGCAGATAGGCCGGCACCAGGGCGGCGATCGCCTCCTGACCTGGGTCTCCCTCCTCGAATAAACGGTCGAGATAGAGGGCCGCGAAGATGCCGTTCTCCTCATCCACCACCACCAGCTCGAACGGGCCGTCCTCAGCAGGCAGAGGGTTCACCTCAAAGAACTCGTCGCGCTCCAGTGGATCGTTGGGGGCCTGCTCCATCAACGTCGCCAGCGCCTGCCTGAAACGATCGAGAGCCATGGGGTTCCAACAAGAGGGCCCTGAAGTCTCGCGCCCCGGCCAGCTTGGGGGCTGAGCTACGTCCATCGAGGCCTTCATTCCGCACGTTGCCTGGGGCGATTGAGCAGTCCAATGGCCTAAATTTGGGCTGTGTATGGCGAGCCATGGCTCAGGTCAGACTTGTTGAATTCGCGCCATAGTTTGGTGGCATCATGAGCCATGTCGATCCAGCCCAGATCGTCGAGTCAGTGAAGTTTTTGCTCAAAAGCGTGCGCCAGCTCAGCGATCGCTTCCGCGAAACCAATGAAAAGCTGGAGCGCAGCTTTGAAGCCATTGCCCAGGACGTGGCCGGTATCAGCGGCCGGCTTGAACAGCTTGAGCGGAACAGCCTTTCAGTCATCCACAAGGCATGCGCTCCTGTAAACGCAGGCGAAGCTCCTGGCCAGCCAGCACAAGAAGAAAAGGGGCAACAGTCAACTCCGGCACTCAACCTGCCATTGGATCAGATCATTGACATCTATGGCCATTCACCGACACTCCTAGAGCCCTTCAGCCGGCCCTGCTCTCTGAGCGGCCGAACCCTGAGTGGTGAAATCGAGCATGTCGAGTTGGAAAGTTTCTCGCAGGGCTCCACCTGGGCACTGGAAATTCTGGGCGCGCAATGGTTGTTGTTACCCAGGCCTGGCAGTCTCGAGCGACGAGCACAAGTTCAGTCCCTGGAGCGATTGTTTGAGATTGAGGGATCAGCGCAGTTGCCTGCCACCTTGCATCTCCACAAGCCCGCCACAGCACTGTCAATCCAGCACGGTCGGCGTTGGACGCTTCTCGATCGCGGCCGCCTGAGTGTCAATGCAGATCCTCTGAGGCAAAACACTTCCCAGATGCTGGCCAGACTTGCAGCACGACTTGATCGACTGGAGAACTCTCGAGCGGAATAACGGCGAGGCAGGCCATGCAGAGCTTCTGAGTTAGACTACCCCTAGATTGGAAGATCTGACGTGGACCCTAAAAACTGAACCAGTCCTTATGAGAGCTTCCCTATTGGCCAGACTTGGCCAGGAGAAGCCCAATGAAACGCAAGCGCCACAACCCAGAGCAGATCATCCGCAAGCTTCGGCAGGCCGAGCAGCTGCTCAACCAAGGTCAGACTGTCGCCGATGTCTGTCGGGCCTTGGAGGTCTCGGCTCCCACGTACCACCGCTGGCAGCAGCTCTACGGAGGAATGAAATCCAGCGAGGCCAAGAGACTCAAGGAGCTGGAGCACGAGAATACTCAGCTCAAACGATTGTTGGCCAACGCAGAGCTCGACAAGGCCATGTTCAAGGAGCTTGCCGAGGGAAACTTCTAAGCCCGGAACGACGCCGCAGAGCCGTTGTGGTTCTGCAGGATCGATTCCGGGTTTCGCAGCGGCGCGCCTGCCGTCTGACAGGACAGAACCGCACCACCCAACGCCGACCAGCACGCGTTGTTGATCTTGAGGAGCACAAGCTTCGGCAGAGCATCCTGGCGTTGGCACGTCGCCATGTGCGCTGGGGACGGCGCTTGGTCTATCGGCGCCTGCTCCTGGATGGCTGGAGCGTGAACCACAAGCGGGTGCAACGGATCTGGCGGGAGGAAGGGTTACAGCGGCCTCTGCCCCGCAAGAGGAAGCGCTCGAGAGCGGCAAACGGATCGAGAGAGCTTCTGAGGGCCGAGTACCCACATCACGTATGGGCGATTGATTTCCAGTTTGATCAGACTATGAATGGCAGAAATCTCAAGTTCTTGAATGTCGTGGAAGAATTCAGTCGCGTCTGTCTGGCCATTCGGGTGGGCCGGCGCTGCAAGGCTGTGGATGTGATCGACACGATTGAGGAGCTACTCAAACAGCATCCAGCACCCACCCACTTGAGGATGGACAATGGACCAGAGTTTATTGCCCATGCCCTGCAGGAATGGTGCACAGGAAGTGGCACTGGCGTCGCCTATATCCCACCAGGATCACCCTGGGAGAATCCATTCGTTGAATCCTTCAATGGCAGGCTCAGGGATGAATTCCTAAATATTGAACTCTTCTCATCGGTCAATGAAGCCAAGATCTTGGCGGAAAGGCACAGAATGGAGTACAACACATACAGACCGCATTCGGCTCTCCAAGGGCGTACGCCCTTGGAAGTCCTCCAGCAATGGAGAGCGGCATGACAACCCCACCAGCTCTCACTGGAACTGGACCACTGATGGGGGTCACGTCAGATCTAGCACGGTATATCTAGCCCCAAATATCTAGCCTGGAAAGGCAGTCTCGCCACTTTCTGACACCAGCCACTGATCCCCGTTAGCCATAATCCGTGCGGCCACGATCACCTGAGCAGAGGCCACAGCACGTGGAAAAAACTTGAAAATGCCTTTAGGTGGTTGGTGATTGCGAAAACCCTCTAACGTGCGTTCTGTCGGCAACAGCCAATCGTTCGTTCCAAGCCTGACATGCAAATAGCTGCCGCCACCAAGGACCACTTCAAGGCTGGTGGGTTGCGAACGGCCCATCTGGATGTCATCTTCTGAAGCGCGGGTGATATTGAGTTCTGTAGGGTTGGCATCCCTTATCATGGATTTGTCCCTCCGATTGATGGCCTCAATCAAGGCTTCGATTTTCTGGCCCAGCTTTTTAGAACTGGTGAGGATATCAGTTGAAGCGGAACCCAGGGCCTGTTCCTCCTGCGGCTCCGCTGCGATAGCACCAAGCAGGGCGGGCGGGGAAGCAACAATTCGGGCAAAGAATTCTACACGGAGTTCGTTGAGTTCTGCTTTGAGCTGGCTCAACTCTTGGCTCAGTCCAAGATCGCTGTGGGCTGTACTGGCAGAATTCCGTTCAAGCTTGCTGATGCGATAGCGCAGTTTGCCGAGACGATTGAACAGAAGATAAGAGCATCCAATGCCAGAGATGCCACTGACCAGACCCAAGCCCAGTGCCGCGATCCAGATCGCTGATGGACTCGATGCTGACATCGTCTTTGACGGGCTCACCGGCACTGGAGGCGCTGAAGATTGTGGAAACGCTGGAGATGGCGAATCCGTAGCCGGTGAGGTCTGCGCGGGAGCTGCAAAAATTGTGGATGGAGTAGGAGCTTGAAGGGAGTTGCCAGCTTCGGGGGGGGGCACCTGAGCCAGAACGGCTGGAGCCCAGAGTGAAATCATCAAGAAAGGCTGTAGCACGGGCACAAGAGTCATCGGTCGCAGCGGCGAGTCAATAGCGATCGGCCCACTGGCGGCCCAAGGTGTTGGTGAGAGCCCGCAGCGCCAGGATGAATCCGGGTTCTGGCTCAAGCTCGGCAAGCTCACCACCTACTCGCTGGAGGCAAAGCGAGCGGACTTCGGTCTCCACGTCAGCCCAGAGGGTATCGAGTTGGGTGAGCTTGCGCAGGGGCAGCAACGATGTGATGCGACAGCTCTTGATTGCGGCGTCGTAGTTCTCCAAAAAACACTTGAGTTCATCAAGACTTCCAAGCCGATAGCTGCTAACCAACGTGTCGTCGGCAAGCATGGCAACCCGATCGGTGGGCCCAAAAGACTGGCCATTGATCTCCAGCATTTCACCGGAGAACATCAGCTCATCGCGGGGATCAAAATCTCCTTTCAGATTCACACCAGTGCTGATCAGTCCGCAGGCTGTTTCATCCTTAAACGCGCCAGAAAGTGTTGTAGAGGCTGGCGAGATGGTCAACCCGGCACTTAGCTGCTGTAATCGCTCCATCAGTTGGTCGGCTTCGCAACCAGATCTAAACTGCCCACTCTGATCAAGCCAGTTAATCAATCTGCCACCATTGCCTCCTAAATAGACGGGCATTGCCGTGGGGCGTATCAGCCGACTTTCATGGTTGAGCCCTTTGAGAATCGTACCAAGATAATGATAGATACCACCAAAACTCAGGCCCAGCAGGCTGATGAATTCCTCTAGCTGGGCAGAGCCTTCACTACGCAGAACTGGCAATCGTTCCGAGAGTAAATCTTGCGAACCATAGCGCATGATGTTATCAAGTCGGCTCGTGAAGTTCCTGTCCTGGCGGGCGCGAGCCTCGTCATCGCTGATATCGGCTGTAAGGCTCGGAGGGAACAATCGCTTCAGGAAGGATGGCTTGCGCTGCAACAGCTGACTGCAGATCTGACGGCCTGCATAGGGAACTGAAACTTGATGGGACAGGGTATTTTCTTGCCAGATGCTCAGATCGGTGGTGCCGCCACCGACATCCAGGCAGGCAGTATGAACCATCCGGCGGCTCTGATAGTTTCCGAAATAGCTGGCAAAGGCAACAGCCTCGGTCTGAAGACCACCCTCACCGCCTGCCTTGGTCAAACTGTGACGCAAGCCAGTGATGGAGCTGAGTTCTTGGCATAGATCGATCCAAAGCCGGCGATACATCTGCACTTCATTGGGTGAGAACGCGCTGGGATAGGACACCGACCACGCCATTGCACTGGCACCACCCGCCGCTGCATTGCAACTGATCAAAAGAGCCAGCTCTTTGAGGTAGGGTTTCTGATACTGGAGTTGACGCCACTTGAAACCAGTTCTCAGTTCAGCGCCGCCAAACTCCCCTGGCGTGGGCACCTTGAGGCGGGCTTCATGAAACAGCTCTGGCACAGTTCCAGGCAACTCCTGCCAACCCCGCAAGCTCAAGGCCGTAGCGGTAGGTGGATTCTGCCCTCGGGGGAGCATGTCCTCCGGGATGAAGTACTGACTCAAAAGGATCTGACGCGTTTCCTTCTGGGCAAGGGTGAGGGGAATCACCCGGGTATCGAGCGGTTTAAGGGCTGGTCCCCCACCTTCATCCACATAGAAGTTGGTGAATGAAGTACCGAAGTCAATGCCGACTTTCCATTCACCAGATTGACCACTGACCACTGCGGGTGGCTCCACCGGAATCAGGCCCCGCTCCTGGCCGTGCTCGATCATCTTGATCAGATCGGGAAAGCGATTTGTCGTGAAGTACTTCACCGACTGACCTGCCTCACGGCCAAAGCGACGCTGGTAATCGGCAAAACCATCGACAGTGAGGCCCAGGCTGCTGTCCTCACAGAAGACAACAAATTCACTCCATTGGCTGTCAGAGATGTTCGGCCAAAGGCTAACCACAGGCAGGTCTTCTGTAATCAGTTTTGTTCCTTGAGTGGGAAAGAGCGACTGACCGGGTAGGGATTCCTTTGCCCCACAAGCGGGAGTTGCAGAGTGAGTTCCAATTCACTGCCGCCCCTTATCTGCACAAGCCTCAGACTGCAGGCTCTTAAAAGTTCCTCGCTGCTATACAGATCACGGACCTTTTCCTTTAATGGCAACAACGGCGTCACAGCATCACCATTAATCAGTGGTTGGCCTTCAAGTTTTCGGGGCAGCCAGGAGTTGAGCAGAGCGCCACTACCAACCAAAAGATGAATCGCGTCAAGGAAGAGATCGTCTGGGGTGATCACCTCAATCTCGTTACCATAGAGATACTCCAGTTGCGCCTTGCTGTACCCCACCGACTCCAGAGTTGCCGATTTGTAAAGACAGATCTCTGAGGCCTGGATCCCCAGCCGGTTTGGCATCTCTGGATCAAGCAACACCACCGGCTTGGCAGGGGTGTTTTCCAACGGCCGGCGGCGGCGATCAAGCAATTCAAGCGTGGCCTGACTAGGACTTATTCCTCCCTTGGCCGGCCTGGCCAGCAAGACGAGAACGGTTGGTTTCGGAGGCAAGTTGGGCACCCGGGTTTCAGAGATCGCCGCTTGCCCCCCTCGTCCTCCAGTCAGTTCGTTGATGAAGCCTTTGAGTACCTCGGCAAGTTGGGACGTCATCACCTGGCTGTTGAGATCAGGGGCGGCCAATAACTCGACACTCAGATGGTTCATCCAGTCGGCCAGAGCCTGCCTTTGGGGAACGCCTAGGTAGCGGGTGGGGGAGGAAAAGCGTCCTTTCGCTGACCAGTTCATCCCTGGAATTGTCTGTGGCAGACAAACGGCCGGACAGATCAGAGTGGCAGGAGAACTAAAGCCAATCACCTGCCCATTCAGACGCAGAATATAAAGTTGATGCCAGGGATTACTGCCATCAGCCAGCCTGTAGAGAGCCTGGTTAGGGGCTGGTGCGGAACTCAGCAGGCTGCGAGAGAAGGGCCCGACCGCCCCATCCTCAACGCCAGCAAGATCGGCAAGGCTGACCCGCTCAGCTTCGAGCTTCACACCAAACATCTCCCAGAGCCCCACGGTGGCCAGACAACCGAACAGCTCCTCCAGCAGTGCGGCGCGGGTGGGGTAGCGGCTATGGAGGACGGCCTGCTCAAACTGGAGGGCACGGGACCAGGGGGAGGGAAGGGAGTTGACCTCGCTGGTCGCCACCTCATAGACGAGGCTCTTGGCAATCATGCCCAGGCTCTGTTGATCACGCCCTTGCCAGATGCCCGCCTCGGCGGCACCAGCAAGACGGGGTTCCGTCTTCGGAAACCAGGGGTACTGAACGATGTCGGAGGCGGCCATAAAGGGAAGATTCAGGCGCAGAGCGTCCAGAGGGTGTCGGCCAGGCCTGCGATGCCGACGTGCTGGATTTCAGATGCAGGCATCACGTCCATGCTGATCTTGATGGCCTCCACCGTGTCGGCATCTGCCTGGCGATCGGAGCGCGTTTTGCCCCGCACGACCTGGTGGAGATTGTTGTCCGGGTAAGGGGTGCGAACGAGTTCTTCAACGCCAAACAGATCCTGTTCAAACCCCTTTCCCAAGTTGCTGCTGAGCTGTTGGAGCCATTGCAAAAGGGTTTCGCAGTACTGATCGATGCAGACCTTGGTTGAGAGCTCGCCTGGGGCCCTGATCGATGGACATCCCGCCGCTGAATCAGCGGCGGACCCGGAAGGAGAGAAGAACCGACGGGCCCATGGGGCGCCACTGAGGAAAGTCCGCATTGACACCTGTTGAGCTGCATCGATTTCCTGGCTGAAGTTGTTGAGCCAGGCCACCGCAAAACGGGCTCCTGTCGCCAGTCCACGTCCGACGACTTCCTCGTCTGGAATATCTTCCCAACTGATCAGATCCTGGCGGGTGCGGCTCAAGACAAAGGCATAGTCGCTGTCAGAAGTATGGCGCACCCCCAAGGCAGCTAGTAACTCGACGAGGTGGGCAGCATTGGTCTGGGAGGTACCGCCGATGCTGAACCCATATCGGGCCTTCTGATCGCTGCCAACCAGAAAAACACGATCAAAACAACTGCTGCCGCTACCTCTTAGATACTGCAGTGCCGCATCAGTATTGAGTTGAAAATTTCGAGATTCAGCATGCACGCCAGTATCGGAATCGCCTTGATGCTCGAAATCAAAATAGGGGAGCAGAAGCGAAGCCTGCACCCTCACACCGCCAAGATTCTGATCGCTGAGCCAGTTCTTGATCAACAGCCCCAGGCTCGGCACCCCTGAGGCGCCTGTCCCGCCGAACACGCTGCCGAACAGGTGGATCACGGGTGCTTCTCCCTGCCCCGCTGCAGCCTTGATGTCACTGAGCATCTGCTGCCACTGACCGGTCTGAGCTTCTTGCTCGAGATTGATTCGATTCATCACTGCCGCACCGATCGCCGGCCGGCCGCGAAAACCCACCTCAAGGTCGGCCGCCTGCTCCTCTGGCGGGAAGAGGCAATCGAACAGAGACGCCAAGCCACTGGCTTGGCTGTTAAGGATCGCCTTCGGAAAAACCTGGTCCAAACTTACGGCCCCACTGCTACTGCTCAGAGGGCTCCAGTGGCCATAGTCGCGAAGATCGCCCAGCGCGAAGTGATTGCTGCGATGACCGATGGCCCGTCGCAGTGCCCCGTAACGACTGATCGCCGTCTGGGCTCGTAATAACAGAGCACTCTGCTGGTCGGGGTCGACCAGAAAGGTGCCCAGACTCGCGGCGCGCCCCTTGCCCAGCAGACCGCAGGCGTGCAGGTGGGTTAGGGCTTCGAGGCATTTGGCGCCGGTGCCGCCGACGCCAATTGCGAACAGGGTCATCTTAACGCCCCCCCTTCAAGCTGGCGGCGCCAGGCACCACGAAGCGATGACTTTTCGGTGATGCCAGCAGGGTGGGCAGCCAGAACAACAGGGCAACATCCAGCACCACGAACAGCAACAGCAGGATCCAACCCATCAACGGCAAGGGGTAGTAATTCACGCCGCCGCCTTCCAATGGGCTGGTGCCCGTCACTTGCCATTTGAAAACGGTGAAGTGGAGCTGGGCCAGCCAACCGAACAGCACAAGAAGCAGGGCTGCCAGCCACCAGCGACCTCGCATCTGACGGACTTCGGCGGAGCTCCGCGTGCTGCGTCGAAAAGTCACGCTATACCAGATCAACAAGGCTGTGAGACATCCAAGCCAAAGCACGGTGAACGAGGGGCTGCTGCCGGTCTGCAAATAGTCCTGAAGATCAAGCCCCGGCCCGACAAGCCAACCGGCGAACACATTGAGAAACAAAACATTCTGGGCCAGGAACACCCAGAGCAGTCCAGCGATGACGCAAACAAGAAGACTGATCCACTCCCGGGGACGCATGAAGGCTCACAGCTCAGGTGGTGAAGGCAACGCAGAAAGCAGCAGCGGGTGGGCTGCCGGCAGGGACAACAGCCTGGCTGAGGCTGGTCAGGGTCAGTAGAAGGTTATCCGTCTGGTCTTTGGCCTTGCCCGCGGCAGCAGGTCCCCGATTCCAGGTCAACCACCACTGCTCCGGCAAACTCCCCGCTTTCACCGTTCCACGGAATGCACCGCCTGGAGTTCCCGGAGCCACCGTGAACCGTGCCACCAGTTCCCCTCCGATCACGGACAGCTCTGTCACCGTGACTCCCTCGGCGGAGGGTTCCCGGCTGGCTCCGGCTAAGGCCAGGGGGCTGATGGTCATCAGGTCTGCCGGCGCAGCGCTTCCAGCCGCAACGCTGGATGCCACCAGACCCTTCGATGAGCTCACCACCAAGCCGGCGGCCGTGGGCAGAAGTTTCACCAGTTGGTAATCGGCGTTGCCGCTGGGGCCATAAGTGGTACCGCTGATGCGAATGGGCAACCCTGAGCTGGCGCTGGCCCGTGGTTCCCCCCAGGCCGTAGCGGCCTTGAGCGTGGCGGTCTTGCCCCCCAACAACGAAGACTCGATGGGTCCCTTGAATCCCGAAAGGGCGAGAGTCTGACGCACACCGGCGAGAAAGGATTCCACGGCCCCCCTGGACCCGGTGGCAAGGAGGTAAAGCGGCCGGTTGGCCTTGCCATCATGAATCCGCTTGGCGTTGCTATCGAAAACCGTGCCTTCAAACGGCAGTCTCAGCCCCAGGATTCCGATGCTGGCACCTCGCCTTAGGTCGGCCCCAATGGCACCACGCAGGGCAGAGATATCTCCTTGGTTCACTTCCAGATCCGACACCATCACCCGCAGGGGAACCGGTCCGGTCTGCTGGGGAAGGGTCCAGAGGGTATCGAGACTGGAGGCCACGCTGGGAACACCGGCACAGCCGCCGAAATAACAAGGCTCTGCTGCTTCGTCAATGGCACCCATTGTTGTGCTTTTGCTGCCACCAATGCGATAGGTCTCAGTGCTTTTGAACTCTCCGGCCGTGAGTTTGATCGCCCTCAACAGACGCTTCCAGTCCTCACCATCACCTCCCCCAGAGAGGAAACCGGCCATCGAACCACTGCCATCGATACCAATCAAGGCTTGCTGCGAAGGTGGAGTTATCTTCGCCTCCTGAACATCCGCCCTGACCTGGACGCAGGGGGGCAGTTGCCCACCCGAGCAGCCGGCGGTGGCAAGAGCGATACCCATCGCCATCAACATCCCGGAAACTGGGAACCGGACAGTTTCATAACGCTTGTTCGACTGCTGGCAGGCTGAGATGGGGCTTTCAGCCAAAATGGCTGCCGCGATCAGTCATCCACGCTAAGCGGAGCAACCAGCTGCCTCTCCATAGAATCCCTGCCGTCCCAGCAAAGCGCATGTTTCCTTGAGCACCGCCCCAAGCGATGGCTGTGCCTCAGGCTGCGGAGGCTGCCTGCTGATCCTTCTGGTGGCAGCCCTGTTTGTGGCTGGACCCACCGGTTGGATCGTCGCCGTGGTGGTTCTCGTGATTCTCTGGCTGGCAGAGCGAAGCGGCAAGAGCCGCGGGAGACCGCGACCCCGTGCCATGGTCGCCGATCGAATGCCGCCACTTCCACCGCCCGAGAGCCAGATCCAGCTGGAGCAGGGGACGTCTGATCGCGAGCTGGAGACCTTGCTGGCCCAAGCCCGCAAAGCTGTGGATGATTTGCCCTAGGCCCTTGGAGCCGGTTCTCAACGCCACCCCCTTTTCCCCACAAAGAGCGATCGTCCGGCAGCATTCCGAGGGGCTGGGGCGGGATTTCAGAGGCCCAGCCGCTCCCAGATCACGCCCAGCTGGGCCTGATGCAAGGCCGTGCTGAAGCAGGCTTCGCGCTGGGCGGCATTGAGACGGCCGCAGACTTCAGCATCACCGTTGAGGTTGGCGCGAAAATCGCCGCCTTCGGTGTTCCAGGCGCTATGGGCATGCCGCTGAACGATGGCGTAGGCCTGCTCGCGGGCCATGCCGGCTTCGACAAGGGCTAGCAGCACCCGCTGACTGAACACCACGCCGCCATAAACGTTCAAGTTGCGCTGCATGTTGGCCGGATAGACGCCCAGTCCCCGGATCACTGCGGTCATCTCGCGCAGCATGAAGTGGAGGGTGACGGAACAATCCGGCAGCATCATTCGCTCCACCGAGCTGTGGCTGATGTCCCGCTCATGCCAGAGGGCCACGTTCTCCAGGGCGGCCACGGTGTAGCTGCGCAGCACGCGCGCCAGTCCGCTGATCCGCTCGCTGCGAATGGGGTTGCGCTTGTGTGGCATCGCCGAGCTTCCTTTCTGGCCCTTGGCAAAGCTTTCCTCCACCTCCAGCACGTCGGTGCGTTGCAGGTTGCGGATTTCAGTGGAGATACGCTCCAGGGAGGTGCCAACCAAAGCCAGGGTCTGGACGTAGTCGGCATGCCGATCGCGGCCGATCACCTGGGTGCTGACGGTGTCGGGGACCAGACCAAGCCGTTGGCAGGTGAGGGCTTCCACCTCAGGATCGGTGTTGGCATAGGTGCCCATCGCTCCGCTGATCTGCCCCACGGCCACCACCGTCTCCAACCGCTCCAGCCGTTCCTGGTTGCGCAGGGTTTCAGCCAGCCAGCCAGCCACCTTGAAGCCGAAGGTGATCGGCTCGCCATGGATGGCATGGGAGCGACCAACCATCACCGTGTCCTTGTGGGCCCCGGCCAGCTCACGCAGAGCCGACACCAAACCGTCAAGTTCATGGCGCAGGGCCTGAACCGATGCCTTCAGCTGCAGGGCCAGGCCAGTGTCGAGCACATCGGAGCTGGTCATGCCGACGTGGATGTAGCGGCCAGAGTCTCCGACGTGCTCATTGACGTTGGTGAGGAAGGCAATCACGTCGTGGCGCACCTCCGCTTCAATCACGGCAATCCGCTCAGGCTCGAAACGTGCCTTGGCCTGGATCTCCGCCAGCGCTTCAGCCGGGACCCGGCCCAGCTCACACTGGGCTGCACAGGCTGCCAGCTCCACCTCTAACCAGGTCTGGAATTTGGCCTGCTCACTCCAGATCCTGGCCATCTCAGGCAGGGAATAACGCTCGATCAAGGACTAGCAAAGCTCAATGTTGTTCCCAATCTATGGGTCGGCTGTGAGCCTTCTCTGGCCCTGGGCCGTGGTTCAGTACCCACTGAATCTCCAGCCGGCTCCGACCAAGCCGGTCGGCACAACCCTGGCCATGGCCCCGAAGCAGCGCCTTGATCTCCATCTTGTGGCCCTCGGCTTGGTCGCCAGTCGCCAGCAGGCTCAGCAGCTGATCCGGGCGGGCCGGGTGCGTCTGGGCGGCCAGATTTTCGACAAGCCGGGCATGGAGGTGCGAGCGGAGCTGGTGCCAGACGTTGACCCAGGGCCGCGTTTTGTCTCCAGGGGAGGCGAGAAACTGATCGCGGCCCTGGAGGCCTTCCCGCTGCAGGTCGAAGGCCGGATCTGCCTGGATGGCGGGATCTCCACCGGTGGCTTCACCGACTGCCTGCTCCAACACGGAGCCAGCAAGGTGTACGGGGTGGATGTGGGCTACGGCCAGACGGCCTGGAGCCTGCGCACAGACGAACGGGTGGTCCTGAAGGAACGCACCAACCTCCGCCATCTCCACTCCGACCAGCTCTATGGTCCTGGCGATCTCTGGGCAGATCTGGCCGTGGCCGATCTGTCGTTCATTTCCTTGGCCCTAGTACTACCTGCCCTGAGGAGGTTGCTGGTTGCGGAGCAGGCCGAGGCGGTGGTGCTGGTCAAACCCCAGTTCGAGGTGGGCAAGGCCCGGGTCGGCAAGGGCGGCGTGGTGCGTGATCCCGTGGCCCATGCCGAGGCCATTGAAGGGGTGATCACTGCCGCCGCTGCACTGGACTGGCAGGCGGCAGGACTGGTGGCCTCACCGATCACCGGTCCGGCTGGCAACCATGAATACCTGCTCTGGCTCAGACCTGGGTCGCAAAAAGGTATCGAGGTGCTCGACATTGCAGCGATCGATTGCTTGGTGAGAGCCACACTGAAGCAGATGTGAGGACCACCTAAGCCGTGAAGCCCGATGGCCCCGATCGCGCCGGCTTAGATGGCGCTGCTGTCGAGGTCGCCGGTGCGGATGCGGATCACGGTCTCAATGGTGCTGATGAAGATCTTGCCATCGCCGATCTCACCGGTGCGGGCGGCTTCCTGAATGGCGTTGACCACCGTTTCAACGCGGTCGTCATCAACGACAACGTCAAGTTTGAGTTTCTGCAGAAATTCAACGGTGAATTCCGATCCCCGATAACGCTCAACCTGTCCCTTCTGCCTGCCGAACCCGCGCACTTCGCTGACGGTCATCCCGACAATGCCGGCATTGACCAAGGCCACCTTGACATCCTCAAGCTTGAAGGGACGAATGATGGCTTCGACTTTTTTCATGGAATCACTTGAATGTGCAGGTTGAAGGAGTCAGGTCCATAGCAAGACCTTGGTGCGACGGACTTGGGCCTAGTCCGGCGCGATCGTCGGGAGGCCCGTGCGGCTGACGCAGAGACCCGCTGCGGTGGCGTCGTCGCAGATCAGGTCAGCAGAGGCTTGCTCCACGCTGACATTACCTTCAGCGAGATGGTGCCAGTGCTTGTCTTCGAAGTGGGTTTGCAACCAAAGCATGCCCACAGCCGAAGCTGGTTGCAGGCGATAACCACAGGTTGTGGGGGCAAGAGCGAGATCCATGACAAGACCCTGCGAAGGAGCTATTAGGCCCGAGCATGCAGGGTCACGGTGTCTCAGTTGTTACAACTGATCAGGCTTGTGCTTGATCAGCGACTCTGCAGCTGAGCGGCGAGATCTTGGCGGCGTTGGTGGTAGACGCTGCCCCGGTAGTGCAGAACAACGGATTCGTTGGCAGGAGCTGGATCGTGGCGCAGGGATTCGGCGAAGTGAACCCCGCGGTAAACATGCTCAACAGCTTGGGGGCTGGGGGCGACCTGATGGTCGGCGGGGTAGGCAACGCCCCTGTAAACGCGTGTGGATGGAGTCATGGCTGAAAGGCCTCGAAGGGTTGGAATCACGGGCCCCGAGGGCCGGCGCCGCTTCGCCGAAAGGAGCGTTGCTTCGCCTCGCGGTGGGGCTACTTCCAACAGATGCCCAGAGAACCTGGAGCATGCTCAACGTTTTGTCCTTCAGAACATTTGTAGCCCAGGCAAACCGTTCATTGCGAACAAAACCGCCGCATAGCCTGCTTTTCTTAACATTCAGGCCGTTCCATACCATCAAGGTGTTCCAGCATCACGGCTTGCCCAGCAACGGCTTGCAGAGTCACGGCCTCCTCGACCCCCCCTCCTCGATGACAGACACCCAGACGCCCCACTACGGCGCTCGGCAGATTGCCGCAGCCGCATTGATCTGTTTCGACAACCCCCGGATCGGTCGCCCCTACGACGTGGCGATCGAACTACCTGAATTCACCTGCCTCTGCCCTTTTTCGGGGTATCCCGACTTTGCGGTGTTACGGCTGACCTACCAGCCCGGTCCCCGCGTGCTTGAGCTCAAGGCACTGAAGCTGTACGTGAACAGCTGGCGCGATCGCAGCATCTCCCATGAGGAAGTGGCCAACCGGATCCTCGACGACCTGGTCGCAGCCTGTGAACCTGTCTGGATGCAATTGGAGGCCGACTTCAACCCGCGTGGAAACGTTCACACCGTGATCCGCGCCAGCCACGGCACTCAGCTGCCCTGTTGAACCTCCTGGGCATCGGCCTCCCTAGAGCGGCCGCCCTGGACCAGGACCAACAGCGCCGGGAGTTCTTCAGCCAAGGCCGTGAGGTTGCGATTACAAAGGCCAGCCAGGTGCAGCTGACCCCGCGCCGAATCGGCGATGGCCCAGAGCTGGCGGGTGGCGATCAGGCTCAATCCTCCCCCTAACAGGGCGATCGCAAAGCCGGTGTAGACCAACGGCACGCCTGGGTCCCGCTTGAGCAGCAGGCCACTGGCGGGCAGAACGCTGTCAACCCGCAACGGCAGGCCGCCGATTTCCAGCGGGGCGCCGCCGGGCACGATCTGACCGATCGAGACGGCGTCAGCTCCAAACACCTCGATCGGGCCCTGCTCGTTGCTGAGGGTGAGGAGGACGGGCTCACTGCCATCGGGGCGGGTGGGTAGGGCCAGACCCCAGACCTGTTCCCCTAACTCGGGCAAGCTTCGCAGCGGCAGTTCCAGCAAAGGACTGCGGCCGATCTGAACGGTGATCGCCGCCAGCGCCCAGTCAGCCTGATAAACAGTCATCCCGCGGAAGCGCAGCGGGTGATTGACACTCACTTCGGCCGTATCGACCTGCTCACCGGCGGAATTCTTGAGCAGCAGTTGGGAGCGGAACTGCTCGGGCCTACCGGCCGGATCCCTCTCGATCAAGAAGCTGTCCACGGCCAGGGTCAACTGGCTGTCCCCCCGGGAATCCAACAGCTCCAGCTCCCGGCCAGGGGCCAGAAAACGCTCGAGCCGCACGCCAGCGAGTGCTCCCCAGGCCGAGCCCACCATCAAGACCACAAGGCCGGCGTGAACCAGCAGGGGCCCGACCCGTCCGCCGATCCCGCGCCGCGCCGCCAGGCGATCCTCGGCCGGCTGTAATTGCCAGCCCTTCGCTTCGAGCAGCTCCTCCAGCCGGCGCAGATCGTTGCTGGGATCGGGGCTGGAGATCGTTTCAGCCAGGCTCAGTTTGCTGAGCTGGCGTGGTGAGCGGTAATCGATCCAGCGCAGTGCCGCCCGCAGTGCCGGCCACTGACGCCTCCAGCTGCACAACACCAAGGCGAGGCCCAGCCAGGCCAATAGCCCAAGAAACCACCCACTGGAATAGACGTGATCGAGTTCCAGCCTGAGAAGCCAGTCGGCATTGATCAGCCCAAGCCACGGCTGGCTGTCGTAGAGCCGGTGGTAACGATCACTCGGTTCCTGCTGGGGAATCAGGGTGCCGATGCTGCTGGCCATGGCAATCAGCAGCAGCAGACCGATCGCCAGACGCAGGTCGGAAATCCAGGCGACCAGCCTGAGAATCCGCTGGTTGGAGCGGCCACCAGAAGGAGTGCTCAAGGCCATTGGGCCAGGAGTGTCAGCCCGCCGCTGGCCACAAGCACGACGCCACTGATCGGTGGAATCCAGCGGCTGAGAGGGCGCAGATCGAGAAGCCGTCGCATCGAGGAGGCCGCGCTGCCAGCCAGCAACAGGGGCACTACCTGGCCAGCAGCGAAGCAGGTGAGCAGCGTCATTCCAATCAAGGGACGGCCCTGTTGGGCTGTCCAGGCCAACAGCACAGCAAGCACCGGGGTGGTGCAGGGGCTGGCTGCCAATCCGAAGGCAGCACCGGTGGCCAGGGGGGCCAGGGCCGCAGGAACGTATCGTCGCCAACGCTCCGGATCAGGGCCGCTGGGCAGGGGCAGGCTTAGCAGTCCCAGCAAATTGAGCCCCATCACCACCGCGAGCACCGCCACCAGTGCAGGGATGAAACCGGGAATCTGGCCGTAGAAGCTACCCAGCAGGGCACTGGCCCCACCCAGGGCAACCAGGGACAGCACGATTCCGCCGGCAAAACTGAGACTGCGTTGCCATGGCCTGCCGGCATGGTCCGGAAATCCAGCCATGTAAGCCATCGTGATCGGCAGCAGCGAGAGGGAGCAGGGGCCAAGGCTGGTCAGCAGACCGGCAGCAAACACGATCGCCAGGGTCAGCGGACCTGGAGCGTTGAGGGAGCTGGTGGTGAGCTCCTCGCCCCAGCGAGCCAGGTCGGCAAGTTGCAGCCCCAGGCTGGTCATGGACAGGCCAAAGATCTCAGCCTATCGGGGCAGGGTTAATGGCAGCAGCGTCAAGAGATCCCTGCCGCTCGCGACGCTTGCGTCTGGGGCGATTGTCGAATCCCGCCGATTCGAGTGAGCAGCGAATCAGCAAGCCTGCCGTAACCAGGCTGGCCAGCAGAGAGTTGCCCCCATAGCTAACCAGCGGCAGGGGCAACCCCGTGGTGGGCATCGCTCCGCTCGCCACAGCGATATTGAGAATCGACTGACCGACGAGCAAGGTGGTGCAACCCATCGCCACGAGGCGCTGCTGGTTGCCGCGCGACCCCAGGGCCACCCTCAGACCGATAAAGGCGAACAACAGCAGAAAAAGAAGCAGCATCAGCGATCCGACGAATCCAAATTCTTCGGCAAATACCGCGAAGATGAAGTCGGTCGATTGGATCGGCAGGTATTGAAGCTTCTGGGTGGAGAGGCCGAAACCCTCACCCAACACACCACCGGAGCCGATCGCCAGAAGACTCTGCACCAGTTGGTAGCCATCCCCCTGGGCGTCTTGCCAGGGATTGAGGAAGGAGGCCACCCGGATGCGCTGATAATCGTTGATCATGATGCTGGCCAAGCCCATCATTCCGCCGGCCAAGGCCGTGCCCAACATCATCAGCAGGGGCAACCCTGCGGCGAGCGCCATGGTCCAGAGCAGCAGGCCGGTCAGCGCGGCAGTGCTGAGGTTGGGTTGCTTGAGAATCAACAGCAACAGGATCGAAAAGGTTCCCAGCCACAGCAGCTTTTGATCGATGCCGATCCGCTTCCAGTGGGCGAACAGAGCGGCCCCCTGGAGGACGACGAAGGGTTTGACCAGCTCTGAAGGCTGGATCTGGACCGGTCCAACCACCAGCCAGCGACTGGCTCCATTGACTGGAGTGCCGGCCACCAGGGTGGCGACGATCAACAGCACCCCCACCAGCACAGCCGGACCGGCCAGCCACAGCCAACGCCTCAGGGGGGTGCTGATCGCCAGCCAGAGCAACCCCCAACTGGCGATCAGCCAGATCAGCTGACGTTTGAGATAAAAAGCCGGATCGCCCATTTCACGGGCGGCCACCCACCAGCTGGCTGAAGCCAGGATCAACAGGCCAGCCAGGCTCCAGATCGCCACCATGCCAATCAGCAAGCGGGCTTCGGCGGGCCATTGAGCCCAGGGCAACCGAGAATCATCGGCCTCGGCCTGGCCCCTTCCGGATTGGCTGCGGGGTGGCTGGCTCCTGGAGCGGGAGTTCGCGAAACCGATCAAAGCGAAGGGAGCGGGGGAGATCCACCCATTCAGCCGTGCCGGGGGTCGCAATGAAAGGGGTCAGGGGCCAAAAAAAAGCCCGGACAAGCCGGGCAATGGATGGGGCAATGGGAAACTAGGAACCCGGGCCCATCGTTGGGACAAGCCCAAGGCTGGGGGCAGAACCTGCCGGTTCAGCCCGTACGCCCATCAGTTACCGACGTTGACTTGTCGTCGGCCGGTGACCAATTCCACCTTCAGAATTTTTCCGCCCTGTTTCATGATGCGCTGCTGCTCGGCGAACCAGCTTTCATAGGGCACCCACTTGGTGAAGAAGGTGTTCTGCAGTTCCCTCTGGCTGCGCACCTTTTCGGGGCAGGGGATGCAGGCTGTGATCTTGAACAGACGCATGGAAGATTCCTCTCAGGAATGGGGGCGGAGTGGAATCAGTTCCCCAGACCGGAGCTGATGTAATCGAGGTAGACGCCCAGCTCTCTACCTGCATCGGGACCGACGAGGGAGGCGGCCATCTCCTTCATGGCCTGAATCGACTGCACAGTGGCTCCGATGGGCACGCCAAGGGAGTTGTAGGTCTCCTTGAGGCCGTTGAGCACCCGTTCGTCGAGAATGGAGGTGTCACCAGCCAGCATGGCGTAGGTGGCGTAGCGGAGGTAGTAGTCGAGGTCGCGGATGCAGGCGGCGTAACGACGGGTCGTGTACATGTTGCCGCCCGGACGGGTGATGTCCGAATAGAGCAGGGTTTTGGCAACGGCTTCCTTGATGATCGCCGAAGCGTTGGAACCGATCGTTGCCGCCGCTCTGACCCGGAGTTCTCCGCTGGCGAAATACTGCTCAAGACGTCCGATAGAGGAATCGTCCAGGTAGAGACCCTGAACGTCGGACTGATTGATGACGTTGGTGATCGCGTCTTGCATGGGTCCTGGGAAGAGGCGGGGGGCAGGAAGGGACGGACCTCAGGAGAGGGCGCCGATGACGTAGTCGAAGTAGAAGCCTGCCTCCTCGGCATCGGCTCCGTTGAGCAGCCCCATGGAGGCGTTCTTGAGCTCACGGACAGATTCGGCCATGGCCTCCAGGGGAGTGCCGAGGGCGCGGTACATCTCCCGGGCACCGATGATGCCGATCTCTTCGATGGGAGTCACATCTCCAGCCACCATGCCGTAGGTCACAAGGCGGAGGTAGTAGTCGATGTCGCGAAGACACGTGGCCGTCATCTCTTCTCCGTAGGCGTTGCCGCCGGGAGAGATCACGTCGGGACGCTTCTGAAAGAGGGCGCCGCCGGCCTGCTTCACAATCCTCTCGCGGCTCTCGCTCAAGACCTGAGCCACTCTGAGACGGCGTTGACCGCCGCTGACAAAGGACTTGATCTGGTCGAGTTCGCCAGGACTGAGATAGCGGGCCTCGGCGTCCGCGTTGATGATCGAGTTGGAGACGATGCTCATGCAGTTCTGCCTCGAAACAAGCGGTCACCGAAAGGAGACCGATATCCGGATGGGTAAGGGGAATACCTTGGCTCGTTGCCTCCGGCAGACCTTGGGGGTCGACGCGGGTTGGGTTGGAGTCAAAGCGAACAATCGAGCTGGCCGATCGCCAATTGATTCTGCGGGAAGAGGGGCGATCAAGCGTCGCGGTGGTAACAGTTCTTCACGGCACCCGGATCGGGCAAAACCCTTTGCTGTCAAGGCATCTGGCGAATTATGCCGCTGATTCCCCTGCCTGGAGCAAAGGCGACGATTCCTGATCGCCCTGCCTGGATCGCAAGACTTTCAATCATCGGAATCGGCAATAATCCACACAAAAAGCATGAATAAGCCCGACCTATTTCCAGTGGCATCGTCGCTGCGAATGCCACCACTGAATTGCCTGATCTGTTCAGCAGAAACTCTGCTCAGCCGTGATCTGGTCAGCTGAGATCTTGTTCAGCCCAGATCCTATTCAGCCAAACTCCTGGTCAGCCTGGGCTCAGTTCAAGCCGTCAGCAAGAGTGCTAGATCGCTTGCTTGCTCCCAGGCGTGAGGCCAGCGTTGCCGGCATAGAGCGCGGCCGTGCGATTCACCGTGGCGATCGGCACCCCGTCCATGGTGGCAAGCCCACAGAGATAGGGAACAGTGTCACGGCCGAAACGTTCGGAATACTCAAGGCTGGAAAGCAACCCGTCGAGGGCAAACACCTGGCCCCGCTTGGCCCTGGTGGCCAGGAACTGGCTCACTTCTTTCGGCTGCCCGGCCCGGCCCAGCAGGGCGAGATAGGCCGCCGAAGCTGCTCGCAATGGGGCCATCCGGTTCAAGCGTTGCTGAAACTCGTCGCCAGCAGCGATCAGGCCCACGAATTCGCTCACGGATAACTGACCGTCCCGCAACTGGGACTCCGCATCGACAAGTCGCTCGGAGGCCAGAGGAACCCGGTTGAGCAACTGGCGGTAAGTGGCCTCGATCACCACCTGAAGGGCCGCTTCATCGCCGTCTTGGTTCCAGAGAATCGGCTGACCGATTCCACCGCGACGACTGAATCCTTGGGGGCGTCCGCCCTGGAGGGCCCCGGCCATCGCGGCATCCGGTTGCTTGGCGGGGGTGAAACTGACACCATTGCTACCCACGTTGGCCGACCAGCCACCCGCTGCCATCGATGGTTTTGAAGGAGTGCCCTGCAAGCCGGAGGGACGGGAGGCACTCCAGGCTGGGCTGCTGGAGAATCCTGGCTTCGTCTGGGTGGGTTTCCAACGCCTGGTGGGCTCTGGAGGCTGCCTTAACCCTTGGAAAGCCCGAGCTGCAGAGGATGCCTTGGGCGACTCGCCACCGCTGATGGCCGCGCTCCAGCCACCCACGACCCGGGTCAAGCGACGATCGGGCAGGTTTCGGGGCGTCAGATCGCCGCTGCCACGGAAGGGTTTCGGCTGAGCAACCTGGGGGCGGTTGATCGGGGTTGGATCCACCAAGCCAGCGGTATTGAGCGGCTGGCGGAAGGTAGGAGTCCGGCGGGCATTGAGATCCGTTGGCGTGACAAAGCGTTCGTAGGGGACGCAGTCCTCGCCGAAGCAGTCGTTGTACTCCCGGCTTTCGAGCATGGCGTCGATGACGCCGTAAAAGCCTTGGCGGGCAGCCGTATCGAAGTAGCTGTTGATTTCCCAGCGCCCGAAGGTTGGTCTTCCCAGCAGACGCCGGTGGATCACCTCAATGGCTTTGGTGATGTACAGACCAGACCAATAGCGCCGACGGAAGGCTTTGGAGCGGGCCACCTGGCGGACGAACTCGCGCAGGCTGATGTCACCGTTCTCGAGTTTGATCTCCTCCACGGTGATCTGTTCGCCGGCATAGCCGCTGGTGCCGAGCACCTGGACGTACACAGCACGGATCACCGCCTGGGTGCTGGATTCGGTGTTGCGCACACTCGCCTGACCATTGCGGCGAGGTACCGAAGCACCACCGGTGGCGATCTGCTGCAGGCGCACGAGCTTGGGGCCTACCCGCCGCGGAACGGCCGCACGGAACTGGGGGCTGTCCATCTGACCTGGCTGGACCATGCCGTTGCCCACCAGGATGCGGCGGGTGTCGTAGTTGAAGGGTGCCCCTCGGGTGGCAACGGAAGCCGTGCTGGAAGGGAAAATCGCTCCGTAATTGAGTCCGAGCGGGTCGTTGCCGCCCCCGTAGACATGCTGATCCGGCAGCGGCTGGCGATAAGAGGCATAGAGCGTGATGTATTGCGGGGCTCCCTCAAACGGCGCACTGAAACGGAAAAGTTTGCGGTTCGAACCCCAGCCGGCGCTTTCCTGGGCCTCTTCGCCGAGATCGCGCAGGAAGGGAACGGTCTCCTCGCCGAAGACCTGGGCATATTCCATGCTGTTGATCAGGGAATCCACCAGCCCGGCATGCCCCTGCTCGGACACGATGGCGAAGTAGCGGCGGAACTCCTCAATCGAGCTGACTCCACGGCCGAGGAAATGGCGGAAGGCGAGTTCCACAACCCGGCTGTTGGAGAAGCGTCCATAGAACTGACGGCGGTACTCCTTGCTGCGACCAAGGCTGCGGATGAACTCCCGCATTGGCAGTTGGCCCTGGGCCGTCTGGGTGGCCTCCACCGGGCTGATCACCTGGGAATAGCCCTTGACGATGTCGCGCTCGAACACCTGGCGGTAGGCCGCCCGGATCACTTCAGCTTTCTCCCGGCCGGAGAGACCTGGCCTCATCACGAAGCGCTGGGGGTTCTCAGCAGCCAGGGCGTAGGTGGCCGGCAACTGCAGGCCCTGATTGACGGGGCTACCCAGGCGCTGGCGCGCGGAAGGTGTGGGCACCTCCAGCTCCTTGAGGAGCACGTTGAAGCAGGCGATCACCAACTGGCGCGATTCAGCGTCCTGGCGGAAAAGATTGGCGGAGGCGGCTCGCATTTCCTGGACGGCCACATTGGTGGCGGCCAGGGAGCAGCCCTTCTCGAGCACATCCCGGAGCCCCCGGGTGTTCACCGCCAGGATGCTGGGATCGCCTGCCACCACGGCATAGCCCACGTAGCGCAGGAACCAGCCCATGTCACGCAACGACTTGCGCATGCGGTCTGAGCCGTAGCGGGCGACGCTGATCGGGCTGAATCCAGCCGGAAGCACGACGCGAACATCGGCATCGGCCTGGACCCCTTCGAGGATGCGACCGAGCAAGCCGGAGCCACCGATGCCCTGGGCAAAGGTGCGCACAGACGTGGCGGCCGCGATCTGGTCAGCGGCCAAGGGGGCCGTCGCGGCACTGCTCACCAAAACAGGGGTGAGGGGCGCGTCGAGATAGGAGAGGGGAGTGCCGCCAACAAAAATGCGATTGGCAGCCTTGGCCACGATCACATCGGCATTGGCTGAGATCCGCCGGGCCGCTTCAAGCCGGATGGCGCCGCTGTTGAAGAAGGTGATCAGGGTGTCAAGTTCGCCCTTTTCAGGGAAACGATCCTGCTGTTCCGCCTGACGGACGCTGGAGAGCGGCAAGGTGTCGTAGCGCTGGGGGGAGACCCTGCTGCTGCCGCTGCTGGCGGTCACGGTCATGGAGGGGCGTGTACCGGGCCGCACCACGGTACGGCTGCGATTCGGCCATCCCCAGGCGCTATGAACAAATATTTGCAGCCCGAACCTCCTGAGGCGGTGCGGACGGCGAACCCCGTGAAATGCTCCCCTGGTCGGACACCGCACACCGCCGCCATGTCCCAGGCCCCTGCTGACGCCGCCACCCCGCTGGTGAGCGCCTTCTACGACCGCTTCCCTTACCCGGGTGACCCCCTTCAAGACGGAGCTCCACCTGGATACAACTGGCGCTGGTGTTACGACACGGCCTTCAGCTCCTGCACGGGCCGGCTTCCCAACCTGGCGAAGCCACCACGGATCCTCGACGCCGGCTGCGGCACCGGCGTGAGCACGGATTACCTGGCGCATCTCAACCCAGGGGCTGAAATTCTGGCGATCGACATCAGCGCCGGAGCCCTGGACGTGGCCCGCGAGCGCCTGCGACGCTCCGGCGCTGCGGCGGTGGCCGCCGGTCTGCGCATCGAGCAGCGCAGCCTGCTGGATCTGGAAGGGGAAGGCCTCTTCGACTTGATCAATTCAGTGGGTGTGCTGCACCACCTGCGCGAGCCAGGCGCCGGACTGTTAGCTCTGGCAAGTCTGCTCAAGCCCGGTGGATTGCTGCACCTGTTTCTCTATGCGGATGCCGGTCGCTGGGAGATCCACCGCATCCAGCGGGCACTGCAGGACCTGGGTGTCGCTGACGCTCCAGACGCTCTGCGCCTGGGCCGGCAACTGTTCCAGGATCTGCCGGAGAACAACCGGCTGCGCCGCCATCACGAGCAACGCTGGGCCCTCGACACGGCAGCGGATGCCAACTTCGCCGACATGTATCTCCATCCCCAGGAGACGAGCTACAACCTCGACGGGCTGTTTCGCTTCGTCAAAAGCTCGGGGCTGAACTTCGCCGGATTCTCCAACCCGGAGCAATGGGATCCGGCCCGCCTGTTGCAGGGGGAATTGCTGGAGCGCGCCCGCAGCCTGCCCCAGAGGCAGCAGTGGGGCCTGGTGGAGAGCCTCGATCCAGAGATCAGCCATTTCGAGTTCTTCCTCAGCCGGGGAGCCTTGGAGTCCAGCCTCTGGGCCCGCGATGAGGATCTGCTGGCGGCTTTCGGCAGGCGCAATCCCTGCCTCTGGGGCTGGCCCGGAGCGAGTCTCCTCGATCCAGATCTGCGTCCAGTGAAACTTGACCCCGAACCGTTACAGCTGCTCCAGGCGCTGGAGAGCTCCGCACCGGGCCAGCCCTTGGCTGACCTTCCGCTGAGTTGGCCCCCATCCCAACTGGCCGAGGTGGGGCGTCAACTGTGGCGGCAACGGCTCCTGCTGCTCTCTGCAACCCCTTGAAATCAGCTGGCTCACCAGCCCTCACGTGATAGGTTCCTACTGCCATTAGCCGAGCTTCAGGGCGTTTGCAGGCTGTCAATTCGGCGAGTATCAGCACCTCCGAAACCCAGCCGCTTGGCGGGGTCAAGTTCGATGAGGTGAGTGAGACGACGACGCAAGGATTTCCTGAAATCCTTGATCGTCGTGCAGCCCTGCTTGCTGATCTGTCCAAAGGAAAGGATGGAGATCTCGCTCCGCAGAAACTCTTCTCGCCAGCTGATCCAGAGTCTTCTGGGTTGGTCCAGTCAACTCTTGCCAACGGCATGGACGACTATGCCCGCCTGCAAAGCCGTCTCTTGATGGCCACGTTGATTCTTGCAGCGGTGGCTGTGCTGTTGACAGCCCTGCTGTTAGGCATCAGCCCTGCCATCAGCCTGATGATCGGTGCCTTCTCTGGCATGCTCTATCTCAAGTTGCTGGCCCGTTCAGTGGCTCGAATCGGTTCCAACTCCCGCAATGTGGGCAAAGCCCAGTTGTTGGTTCCTGTGGTTCTGGTTCTGGCTGCAGCCCGTCTGCCAGCCCTGGACATCGTTCCAGTACTGATCGGCTTTCTGCTTTATAAGCCGGCGATATTGATTCAGGCCCTTATCCCCGCCAGGGTTTCTTCGATCCCAGGCTGAGCTCACCCGTCCGTCGCAGCAGCGGCACTTCCGTACCCTCCGATGTTTCCGTTGCCTCCATTCCTGCCACTCGCCGAACTTGAGGTGGGGAAGCACCTCTACTGGCAAATCGGTGATTTCCAGATTCACGGCCAGGTGTTCATCAGTTCCTGGCTGGTCATTGCGGCACTACTGGCTGTTGTGGTGGCAGGAACCCGCAAGTTGGAACGCGATCCCCGCGGCACCCAGAACCTGCTGGAATTCCTCTGGGAGTACATCCGGAACATCGCCCGCGACTACATCGGCGAAAAAGCCTACCGTGATTGGCTTCCATTCATCGGAACCCTCTTTTTGTTCATCTTCGTGAGCAACTGGGGTGGTGCCCTTGTTCCCTGGAAGTTGATTCAGCTGCCGAGTGGTGAACTCGGAGCGCCCACCGCCGACATCAACACCACCATTGCACTAGCTCTGCTGGTCTCCCTGGCGTACTTCTACGCAGGCTTGAGCCGCAAAGGCTTCCGTTACTTCGAGTACTACGTGGAGCCCACGCCGATCATGCTGCCGTTCAAGATCGTCGAAGACTTCACCAAACCTCTTTCTCTTTCCTTCCGTTTGTTCGGCAACATTCTTGCCGACGAACTGGTGGTGGCCGTTCTTGCCTTCCTGGTTCCCTTGATCGTCCCCTTGCCGGTGATGTTCCTGGGTCTGTTCACCAGTGCCATTCAGGCGCTGATCTTCGCCACCCTCGCCGCTTACTACATCGGTGAGGCCGTCCACGAGGAGGCCCACTGATCCGATCGGCCGCTCGCTTGCTTCGGCTCAGGTCCGCCCTCTGCTAAAACTCCTGCGCGCAGGTCCGGTTCGCTCCGGGCCCGTCTCCCTTCGGTGAGATGTCCCTGGCGCCAGCCCTATCCCGCGCTCTCCGGCGCCCCACATCCCCTCATTCCACCATGGATTCCATCACTTCCGCTGCGTCTGTTGTGGCTGCTGGTCTGGCCGTTGGCCTCGGCTCGATCGGACCTGGCATCGGTCAAGGCACTGCTTCCGGCGGCGCTGTCGAAGGCATTGCCCGTCAGCCCGAAGCCGAAGGAAAGATCCGCGGCACCCTGCTGCTGTCCCTGGCTTTCATGGAATCACTCACCATCTATGGCCTGGTGGTTGCCTTGGTGCTTCTCTTCGCCAACCCCTTCGCCGGCTGATCGCGGCCGTCTGCACGCCCGATCACCATCACCGCTTCGCTGAGGGATTTTCTCCTCTTCGAGCATTTTCGATTCCCCCAGCGCTTTCCCCATGACCAGCTGGCTTCTGTTCGCCGCCTCCGGCACACCCGAGGGAGGTTTATTCGACCTCGACGCCACCTTGCCTCTCATGGCGGTTCAGGTGGTGGTGCTCACCTTCGTTCTCAATGCCCTGTTCTTCAGGCCCGTTGGCAGAACGGTGGAAGAGCGGGAGAGCTACCTCAGCACCAGTCGCTCCGAGGCCAAGCAGAAGCTTGCCCAGGTTGAACGGCTGGAAACTGATCTCAAGGCCCAGCTCAAGGAGGCCCGCCAGAAGTCTCAGTCGTTGATCCTCGACGCCGAGCAGGAGATGGACAGGCTTTACCGCAGTGCCCTGGCCTCTGCCCAAGCCGAGGCCAACGCCAGCAGGGAAACTGCCCGAAGTGAGATCGATCGCGAGCGCAAGCTTGCGCTGGAATCACTGAAATCCAAGGCTGATCAGCTCGGAGATCAGATCGTCAAACGTTTGCTGGCCGTGAAATGATCCTTGCCCATCTACCCGTCTGCTCATTGGCTGTTGAAGGTGGTTTTGGCCTGAACTTTGATTTGTTCGAGTCGAACATCATCAACCTGGCCATCGTCATTGCTGGCCTGGTCTGGTTTCTGCCGAAGGTGTTGGGAAGCGTTCTTGAACGCCGTCGCAGCGCCATCCTCAACGACCTGGAGGAAGCCGAGCAACGACTTCAGCAGGCCAATGCCGCTTTGATCGTCGCCCAGGAAGATCTGGCGAATGCCCAGACCAAAGCGGAGCGCATCAGGATTGATGGGGTCGCCAGGGCTGATGCCATTCGGCTGGAGAGCGAACAGCGCACGGTTGAAGAGATGGCCCGTCTCAAGCAGTCGGCGGTGGCTGATCTCGATTCCGAGGCGGCCCGTGTCAGTGATCAGTTGCGTCGGGAAGCCGCTCGCCAGGCGATCGAGCGCGCCCTTTCGATCCTGCCGGGCAAGCTCGATGAGCAATCCCAGGGCCTGCTGGTCGACCGGTCCATCCAAACCATCGGACAAGGCTGATGCCGCTGCTCAATTCGATTGCCTCTCCCTACGCCGATGCTCTGCTTCAGGTGGCTGAGCAGCGGCAGGAAGCCGACCTGATTGCTTCAGAGGCCAAAGAGCTCTTGGTGCTCTGGGAGTCTTCTGCCGAACTGCGCGACACCATGACCTCCCCGGTGATTGAACCGGACGTCAAGAAAAAGATTCTCGTCAGCCTGTTCGGCGAACAGGTCACCCCAGCCCTGCTGAACCTGTTCAAGCTGATGGCCGATCGCCAGCGTCTCTCCTTGCTCGATGCGGTGTTGATTCGCTTCTTGGAACTTTTCCGAGAACAGCGGGGCATCACCCTGGCCAGCGTCACGTCTGCAACGCCGCTCAGCGAAGACCAGCAGCTTGCCTTGCGCCAGAAAGTGATCGCTGTCGCCGGCACCGAGAGTGTCGAATTCGATCTGAGCGTTGATCCAGCCCTGATCGGCGGCTTTGTCGTCAGCCTGGGCTCCCAGGTGATCGATGCCAGCCTGGCCGGGCAGGTTCGTCGCCTCGGCCTGTCCCTGGCCAAGGCGGGCTAGCCCAGCCGCCAGCCGCCACTCTCTCCAATCCCTCCCCTTCCATCACCTCCCCGAGCGGGGACCTGAATCCATGGTTTCCATCCGTCCTGACGAGATCAGCGCCATCCTCAAGCAGCAGATCGAGGACTATGACAAGTCCGTTTCGGTCAGCAACGTCGGCACGGTGTTGCAGGTGGGTGATGGCATCGCCCGGGTCTACGGACTGCAGAAGGCCATGGCCGGCGAATTGCTCGAATTCGAAGATGGCACCGAGGGCATTGCCCTCAACCTTGAGGACGACAACGTCGGCGCGGTGCTGATGGGCGAAGGCCTGGGAATCCAGGAAGGCAGCACCGTGAAGGCCTCAGGCCGCATTGCTGAGGTGCCTGTCGGTGAGGCCATGCTCGGCCGCGTGATCAACCCGCTGGGTCTCCCCCTCGATGGCAAGGGCGAAATCGCCACCAGCGAAACCCGGCTGATCGAATCGATGGCCCCCGGCATCATTCAGCGCAAGTCGGTGCATGAGCCGATGCAGACGGGCATCACGGCGATCGACGCGATGATCCCGATCGGCCGTGGGCAGCGGGAGCTGATCATCGGCGATCGCCAGACCGGCAAGACCGCCATCGCCATCGACACGATCCTCAACCAGAAGGGCGAAGACGTTGTCTGCGTCTACGTGGCGATCGGTCAGAAATCAGCCTCGGTGGCCAACGTGGTGGACGTGCTGCGTGAGCGCGGCGCCCTCGATTACACCGTGGTGGTGGCCGCCAGCGCCTCGGAACCTGCCGCTCTTCAATATCTGGCCCCCTACACCGGCGCGGCGATTGCTGAATACTTCATGTACAAGGGCAAGGCCACCCTGGTGGTCTACGACGACCTCACCAAGCAGGCCCAGGCCTACCGCCAGATGTCGCTGCTGCTGCGCCGCCCGCCCGGGCGTGAGGCCTACCCCGGCGATGTTTTCTACTGCCACAGCCGCCTGCTCGAAAGAGCCGCCAAGCTCTCCGATGCCATGGGCAAGGGCAGCATGACCGCCCTGCCGATCATCGAAACCCAGGCCGGCGACGTGTCGGCCTACATCCCCACCAACGTGATTTCGATCACCGATGGTCAGATCTTCCTCACCTCTGATCTGTTCAACTCAGGCCTACGGCCAGCCATCAATGTGGGCATCTCGGTGAGCCGGGTCGGCGGCGCTGCCCAGACCAAGGCGATCAAGAAGATCGCTGGCACACTCAAACTGGAACTGGCTCAGTTTGATGAACTGGCGGCCTTCTCCCAGTTCGCCTCCGATCTCGACGCCACCACGCAGAAGCAACTGGGCCGTGGCAAGCGCCTGCGCGAATTGCTCAAGCAGCCGCAATTCAGCCCGCTGATCCTGGCCGAGCAGGTGGCTGTGGTCTATGCCGGTGTCAAGGGCCTGATCGATGAGGTTCCCGTTGAACTGTGCAGCCAGTTCGTGCGTGAGCTGCGGGAGTACCTCAAATCCAATGCCTCGGCGTTCATCGAACAGATTCAGACCGATAAGCAGATGAACGACGCGTCTGAGGCGTTGTTGAAGGCGGCCATCAACGAAGTCAAATCCACCCTTCTGGCCACCGCCTGAGGCATCTGAACCATGGCGAACCTCAAAGCAATCCGCGACCGGATCAGTTCGGTCAAGAACACCCGCAAGATCACCGAGGCCATGCGTCTGGTGGCGGCAGCCAAGGTCAGGCGGGCCCAGGAACAGGTGCTGCGCTCCCGGCCTTTCGCCGATCGCTTGGCACGCATGTTGGAAAATCTCCAGTCGCGGCTTCGCTTCGAGGATGTCAGCAACACGCCGCTGCTGGAACAGGAGCGACCCCTCCGCCACATCACCCTGGTGGTGGTGAGTGCCGATCGAGGCCTCTGTGGCGGCTATAACGCCAACATCATCAAGCGCACCGAACAGCGTTTCGCCGAGCTCAAGAATCAGGGCTTCACGGTGGAACTGGTCCTGATCGGCCGCAAGGCCACCGGCTATTTCAAGAACCGCTCCTACCCGATCCTCTCCACCTTCACCGGCTTGGAGCAGGTGCCAACCGCAGCAGAGGCCGGCAAGATTGGTGATGAGATTCTCGCCGAATTTCTCTCGGGAAGCACCGACAGAGTTGAGATGATCTACACGAAATTCGTCAACCTGGTGAGCAGTGCTCCGGTCTCCCAGACCCTGCTACCCCTCGATCCCCAGGGTGTGGCGGCCCAGGATGACGAAATCTTCCGGCTCACCACCCGCGAAGGCCTGCTCACCGTGGAGCGTGGCGCCTCGTCTGCCAATGAGGTTCCGGCGCTTCAGAGCGAATTCCTGTTCGAGCAGAGCCCCGACCAGCTGCTCAATGCGCTGCTGCCCCTCTATCTCGATAACCAACTGCTGCGTTCGTTGCAGGAGGCGGCCGCCAGTGAACTGGCCAGCCGGATGACGGCCATGAACAACGCCAGCGACAACGCCAAGGAGCTCGCCAAGACGCTCACCCTGGATTACAACAAAGCCCGCCAGGCGGCCATCACCCAGGAAATTCTGGAAGTGGTGGGTGGCTCGGCGATGGCTTGAGCTGGCGCTCCAGACGCTCCAGATTCAGCCGCTGTTTCCGCTCGCCCTCGGGCGGGTGGCCCTGGGGCCCGACCCGCTGACAACGGCGGCGATGATGCAGGACGTGCTCGCCCTGCGCGGCAGCACCCTCAGCAACCCGGATCCAGGTTGTGCCTGGACCGGCGATCTCAATGGTGTCTGGCAGCTGCACCGCTTACCTGGTTTTGCCTGGTTGCGCGAACAAGTTGAAGCTCAGGCCTGGGCCTACCTCGAAGCCCTCGGCTTCAAGCTCGAGGAGATCGCCCTGTTCATCCAGCGCAGCTGGCCGGTGGTCAGCGAAGAGGGCATGGTGGTGGGCCGCCATCACCACCCCAATGCCCACCTCAGCGCCGTCTTTTATCTCAACGGCGACGGCTCCGGGCGGGGCGGTTCGCTGCGCCTGTTCGCCCCACGCCAGCTGAACGAGCTCGTGCCGGGGCTGGGTGTCGGCCATGCTGGACCGATCGCCGCCAACCATCCGCTCAATGCGGCCTGGCTGGATGTGGCCCCCGAGGCTGGACTGCTGGTTCTGTTCCCGGCCAGCACCGACCATGCCGTCACGCTCAATCAAGATGCCGACGATGTGCGCCTCTCGATCAGCTTCGACCTGGTTCTGAGCGCCCGTGGGGAATCAGCGCAGGCCACCTCCGCCTCCGCCTCCGCCTCCGAATACCTGGCCCCCCACCCCGACCACTGGACCCCCGTCTCCCCCGCCTGTCATGAGTGAGAGCTTCACGGTTGTTGCCGAGCTGAGCGGCACCATGCATACGTTCAGCTGCCGCGCCGACCAGACCGTGCTGGCGGCAGCGGAACTGGCCGGTGTGCCCCTGCCCAGCTCCTGTTGCTCGGGTGTCTGCACCACCTGCGCCGCCAAGTTGAGCGAGGGCACGGTCGATCAGAGCGAAGCGATGGGGGTAAAGGCCGAGCTGCAGGCCGAGGGTTACGCCCTCCTGTGCGTCTCCTACCCCCGCAGCGACCTCAAATTGCTGGCCGGCCAGGAAGATGCTGTGTATGAGTTGCAGTTCGGGCAGTTCCAGTGATGGAGCGGCCCCCGGCGGGCCAAGGCCGCTCGCTCCAGGAAGGATGAAGTTGCAGCGGTTGGATCTCTGGCTGGAGACGGCGCCAGGTCCCTTGCTGCCCCAGCTGCTCGCAGCGTTGGGGGAAAAGGGGGAACCGCTGCGCTGGGCGATCACGGCCGCAGAGCCTGCCGCTGATGGCGAGCCTGGTTGGCGCAGGCTGCGGATTGAGGCGGTGCTCCTGTGCCCGTGAGTCCGTTGGCTCCCCTGCCCACCCTGCTGGTGATCCCGACCGGAATCGGCTGCCAGATCGGCGGTTTTGCCGGCGACGGCCTGCCGGCAGCGCGGTTGCTGGCCGCCGCCAGTGGTTGCCTGATCACCCATCCCAACGTGATGAATGGGGCCGCCCTCTACTGGAGCGATCCCCGCCTCCACTACGTGGAGGGCTGGGCGCTCGATCGCTTTGCCAGCGGCGCCCTTGCCCTTGCCCCGGTGCGCCAGCAGCGCCTGGGCCTGCTGTTGGATGCGGCGATCGAGCCGGAGTTGCGGCTGCGCCATCTGCAGGTGGCCGAGGCCTGCCGGGCCACCCTGGGCCTCGCGATCGGGCCGGTGGTGACCACCGATGAGGCCGTTGGGGTGAGCCTCTGCGCAGGGCCCAGCGGCGTGAGCTGGGGCCAGCTGGCTGCCCCCGCCACCCTGCTGCGCGCCGCCGAGCGGCTGCGCTCGGAGGGAGCCAGCGCGATCGCGGTGGTGACCCGCTTCCCCGAAGACGCCGGCAGTGAAGCCCTGCAGGCCTACCGCCAGGGCGGCGGGGTGGATGGCCTGGCCGGGGCCGAGGCGCTGATCAGCCACCTGCTGGGCCGCCACCTCGGCCTGCCCTGTGCCCATGCTCCGGCCCTGGCGCCCCTGCCGCTTGACCCTGGCCTCGATGGCCGGGCCGCCGCTGAGGAACTCGGCCACACCTTTCTGGCCTGCGTGCTGGTGGGGCTGAGCCGGGCGCCCGATCTCGTCGAGCTCTTCTCTGCAGACGATGCCGCCGGTGCCACCACCTCCATCGCCACCACCAACGCCAACGCCGCGCCGCTGCGGGCAGGCCTGCTCCACCCCAGCCAGATCGGGGCGGTGGTGGCACCGGCGGGGGCGCTAGGCGGCCAGGCGGTGCTCAGCTGCGCCGAGCGCGGCATCCCCCTGATCGCGGTGGAAGGCAATCCCTGTTTGCTGGCAGTCACCGCCGAAGCCCTCGGCCTCAAGGCCTTGAAGGCGGCGAGCTACGCGGAAGCCGCTGGCCTGCTGCTGGCCCTGCGCGAGGGGATTGCGGTGGAGGCCCTAAGCCGGCCCCTGCCCCCCCTGCGGCCCCTTTAGGGGACACATAAGGGATTCAGCGCAGGCAGGCCATCGGGTGGCGGGTGGGCACCCCCAGGGCCTTGGCGACGCCGGGATGGCAGACCGCACCATCCACGGTGTTGAGCCCTGAGAGCAGTTCGGGCCGCTCGGTGACGGCTTCCAGCAGGCCGCGGCCGGCAATGCCGACGATGTAGGGGAGCGTGACACTCATCAGGGCTTCGGTGGAGGTGAAGGGGACAGCCCCGGGCATGTTGCCGACGGCATAGTGCTGCACGCCGTGAATCGTGACGACCGGATCGGTGTGGGTGGTTTCGCGGCTGGTGGCGATGCAGCCCCCCTGATCGATCGCCACATCGACGATCACCGAACCCGGTTTCATCCGCCGCACCAGATCCTCATCCACCAGCGTTGGCGCCCGCCCGCCGGGGGTGAGCACGGCTCCGATCAACAGATCGGCACTCGGCACCAGCCGCTCGATCAAGGTGCGGCTGCTCACCAGGCCGGTCATCCGGCCACGCCGATCCGACTCCAGAGTCCGCAGGCGCTGGGGCGAATGGTCGAGCAGCAGCACCTCGGCGTCCATGGCCGCCGCCAGCCGGGCCGCGTTCCAGCCCACCGTGCCACCGCCGAGCACCACCACCCGGGCGGGACGCACCCCGGTGCAGCCACCGATCAGCACGCCACGACCGCCATGGGGTTTCTCCAGCAGATGGGCCCCCACCTGGGCCGCCAGGCGACCGGCGATCTCACTCATCGGCGCCAGCAGGGGAAGGTTGCCGTTGTCGAGCTGGACCGTTTCGTAGGCCACCCCGGTGGTGCCGGCCTCAAGCAGGGCCCGGCCCACATCGGGATAGGCGGCCAGGTGCAGGTAGGTGAACAGGACCAGATCGCGGCGCAGGAAGCCGAACTCCTCTCGCTGCGGTTCCTTGACCTTGACCACCAGGTGGGCGGCCCAGGCCTCTTCACAGCTCACCAGGCGGGCGCCCACGGCGGCATAGCTCTCGTCGCTGATCCCAGCTCCGGTGCCGGCTCCAGCCTGCACCCGCACTTCGAGGCCATTGGAGACCAGCTCACTGGCCCCATCCGGGGTGAGGGCCACCCGCTGCTCATCCCGCTTGATCTCGGTGGGAACGCCGATGCTCGCGATCGGCGCCGCCGGGCCATTGGCTGTCATGCAACTCAGAAGCTGATCCCAGATTGGCGGGCATCAGGCCCGATTGCAGGGGTTTGCGTGGAAAATCCCGCGTTGCCGGGGCCAAGCCTGTGATCGGGAGCTGCGGAAAACACTCAGGGCGGCCCTGCCGCGATCGGCATGCGCCAGCCACTGCCGAAGGCCCTGTCGCTGACCTTGAGCAGGGGAGCCGCCTGCCGGCGCTTGAATTCGGCCCGCCGCAACAGCCGGTGCACCCGCTGGGCCAAGGAGGCTTCCACGCCAGCGGCAATCAGTTGCTCAGGGCTGCGCAGATCCTGGATGAAGGCTTTGAGCAGCGGATCGAGTTCGTCGTAATCGGGAAGGGAGTCGGTATCGCGTTGATCGGGGCGCAGTTCGGCGCTGGGCGGTTTCTCGCGAATGGCGCTGCCGATCAGTTCGCCGTTGCGCGGCAGGGCCAAGCTGGAGCGGCAGGGGCCGGCCGCCGGCGAATCCAGCCAGGCGCAGAGGCGGAACACGGTGGTTTTGTAGAGATCGCCGATCACGGCCAGGCCGCCATTCATATCGCCGTAGAGGGTGCAGTACCCCACCGCCAGCTCCGACTTGTTACCGGTGGCAAGCAGCAGCTGGCCTTGCTGGTTGGCCACCGCCATCAGCAGGGTGCCGCGGATCCGCGATTGCAGGTTCTCAGCTGTCAGGCCGAGCGGAGCCCCCTGCAAGGGGCCGCTCAGGGCCTCATCGAAGCCGTTCATCAAGCTGGCAATCGCCACGAGCTGATGCCGGATGCCGAGCCTTTCAGCCAGGGCGGTGGCATCGGAGCGGGAGCCCTCGGAGCTGTAGGGGGAGGGCAGCAGCAGGGCCTCAACGTGGTCCCCACCCAGCGCTGCCGCCGCGATCACCGCGACAAGGGCGGAATCAATCCCGCCGCTGAGGCCCAGCAGGGCCCGCTCGAAGCCACACTTGCGGGCGTAATCGCGCACCCCCAGCACCAGCACCCGGAACAGTTGCTCGAGCGGCTCAGGCTCCTCTGTGGGCAGCGGCTTCGCGGCTGGATCCGCTGGCTCCGCCCCGGGCTGCGGCAGCGTCCACAGCGCCAGGGAAGCCGCGGCGCAGGGCATTTGCAGCAGAACCTGGCCGGCCCCATCGACCACGAAGCTGGCGCCATCAAAAACCAGCTCGTCGTTGCCACCCACCTGGTTCACGTACACCACCGGGCAGCCCAGCCGGGCCGCCGCCGCGGCAGCCAGCCGGCGACGCAGGCCCGGCTTGCCCTGCACGAAGGGGGAGGCCGAGATGTTCAGCAGCAGGTCGGGCCGCTGGGGCAACAGCTCGGCGATCGGATCGGCCCCGGCGAGCCGGTGGCCGAGCACGTCCTCCTCCACCCAGAGGTCTTCGCAGATGGTCAGGCCGATCGACCAGCGCCGGCCGCGGCGCTCCACCTCCAGCAGGCAGGCTTGGTCGGCCGGGCGAAAATAACGACGCTCATCGAAGACGTCGTAGCTGGGCAGCAGGCGCTTGCGGGCCACGATCCGCCAGACACCAGGTTCCACCAAGGCCACCGAGTTGTGCAGGGCCGGCAGGTTTTCGCCAGCCAGGGGCTCGGCCACCCCCACCAACAGACCCAGATCCCGGGGCAGTTCGCTGGCAATGGCACGCAGCACCTCCGCCTGCTGGCGCAGCAGGGCCGGCCGCAACAGCAGGTCGCGGGGGGGATAGCCCCAGAGCGAGAGTTCCGGGCTGACCACCAGATCGGCACCGGCCGCTGCGGCCTGGCGGCTGGCCTCGAGCAACAGGGCTGCATTGCCCTGCAGATCACCGATCAGCGGGTTGATCTGGGCCAGGGCAAGACGCATCAGCGCACGGGGCGGTGGCGAAGGGGATTGGGCCGAGCAGGCGGCGCCTGGCTGGGTTCACAAGAACGGAAGCCATAGAGATTCTGCTCCCGCAGCATCGGCCACAGCTCCTCGGGCACCAGTTCGGGGTCGGGGTGGAGGCGGATCAGGGAGCTGGCCGTGGCGGGGATCTCTAGGGGAAGGATCTCGAGTTCGCCGCCCCGCTGGCGCAGGCCATCGAGCTGGGCCGCCTGCAGCGGCCAGCCATGGCGAGGCACCACAGCCAGGCGACAGCGGCTGAGAATCGCCTCAACCGCATACCACGTCTGGATCTGGGGCAACAGGTCGCTGCCCAGCACAAACACCAGCCGGGAGCCTGGCCAGAGCTGGGCCGCCCGCTCCAGGGTGTCGAGCGCCCGGGGGCTGCTGAGCTCCTGGGCCAGGCGCAGGCGAGGATTGGCGAGACCATCGACCACCGCCTGCAGCAAGGCGGCCCGAACCATCAAGGACGCCCCGTGCTGCTTGAAGGGATTGTCACTGGCCCAGGTGCGCACCTCGGGGTAGTGGTTGGCGAGCCCGGCGAGCAGGGCACGGTGGCCGAGGCTGGGCGGATCAGCACTGGTGCCGAACAGGGCCAGATCGCTCACGGCAGCAGGGCCTTGGCCAGGCCGCCGTCGCTGGCCTGGCAGTGACGCAGCCAGCGGTTCACCTGGGGATCCTGCTCGGCCAGGCGCCTGAGCAGGCCACCGGGACCACCGAGGCCGAGGCGGGCACCGAGCTGGAGTTCGGCCGCCGCCAGCCGGCCGGTGCGACGGGTGGTGTGCACGGCCAGGGCGGCCTGGGCCAGGGCGACCGGTGCGGCAGGCGCCAGCGACAAGCCACCGCTGAACGGAGCGGCAAGAAGAAGCAGCTGGCGCAACCCGCCCAGCAGCAGCTGGATGCCGATCTGGGTGCCGCCCAGCAGGGCGCCGTGGCCACTGAGCCGGCCCAGCAGGCGCCTGGCCTGGGCCCCATTGATCTTGAGACCGTAGAGCCGGCAGAGCTGCACCACCAAAGCCGCATCGATGGCCATCGATCCGGCCAGATCCATCAGCACCAAGGGGTTGGTCGCCACGCCGGTGGCCTTGAGTGCGGCAAAGCGGCCGATCAGCCCCTGGGCCGCCCTGCGGTGCTGCCCCAGGCGCCAGGCCTGCAGGTGCCGGCTGAAGCGATCACCTGCACGCAGGCCATTGAGCACGAGCAGGAGGCGGCCACGTTCTTCGAGCAGGGCCAGCAATCGATCCTGGAGCGGTCCGATCGCCGCCGCCACCGGCTCGCTGCGGACCCGGCCATCGCCAAGCAGCCGGGCCCGCCGTGGCGCCGCCGAGACCGCCACCAGTTCAAGATCCCGGGCCGCCGACGGCAGACGCCCACGGATGCTCGCCAGCAGCGCCTCCCGTTCAGCTGCAGGCCAGCAATCGATCCGGTTGACCACCAGCAGCAGGGGTTTGCCGAGGCGCAGCATCTGCTCCAGCGCCCGGGATTCCGGTGCCGTGAGGTCGCCATCGAGCACGAACAGAACCAGGTCTGCCGCAAGCGCCACCCGGGCCGCCAGGCGGTGGCGGGCAGCAGCAGCGACTTCATCGATGCCCGGTGTGTCGATCAAGGCGAGGCCCGCAAGCCCGGAGATCGGCTGATTCCAGGCCTGCTGCTGCTGAAGGCGGGTGCAGCCATGGGCCAGATCGGTGGCGAAGCGCTCCTCCCCGAGCAAGGCATTGAGCAGGCTCGATTTACCCACCCCGACCCGGCCGAAAACGGCCACCTGGAGCCGGCGGGCGGCCAGGCGCTGCAGCTGGCGATCGAGGCCCGCCAGCTCGGGGGCCAGGGCGGAGCGCTCCCGTTCGCTGAGTACCAGGCGCTGGCGCCAGCGCAGCAACTGCGCCTCGCAGCGGCTTGGGCTGTCGGCTTGGATGACCTCATGGGGGGCCCGCAGGGTCGCGCTCACGGGATCGGCTCCGCCGCCGGTTGGGGCCGGCGCCACCAGCCAGCCAGCACGGCCAGCACGGCATCGGCACCGATCACACCGACGAAGCCGCCGAACTCATCCACCACCACCCGCACCGAATGGCTGCTGCGCCGGAAGGCAGTCAGCAGGCGATCAGCCCGGATCATCTCCGGCACGAATTCCACCGGCAGGGTCAGGCTCAAGGCGGTGGCCTGACCCCGGCCCTCCACCAGGGCCGCCAGCAGGCTTTCGCGACTGGCCACCCCGAGCACCTCATCCACTTCGCGCCCCAGCACCACCCACCAGGCGGCTGTGTTGGCCAGCAGCAACGCCTTGGCGCTCTCCAGCTGGGTCTCAGCCGAGAGGGTCGGCGCCGACACCCGCGGCACCATCAGGTCGCGAGCCGTCAGGTCATTGAGCTGGAACACCTTGCCGATCATCGCGGCTTCATCGGCTTCGATCTGGCCAGTGCGCGAGCCCAGCCTGGCCAGCAGGCGGATCTCGCCCTCATCGGTGGTGAGTTCACTCTCGGCGGTGATCGCCGGCAACAGCCGCTCCAGCACCAGCACCAGCGGCAGCATCAATTTCAGGGCCAGGCCGAGCGGAGCGGCGCTGGCCAGGGACACCGGCAGGGCCAGACGGCTGCCGATCGCCTTGGGCAGGATCTCGCCCAGCAGGATGACCAGAATGGTTAGCCCAACGGAGAACAGGGGCAGGGCCACCCTGTCGATCCCCTGGGAGGCGAACACCCAGCCGGCGTAGCTGCCCAGCATCAGGCTGCCGAAGATGTTGAAGCCGTTGTTGAGAATGACGAGCACCGCCAGGGCCCGGCCCATGCGTGTCTTGAGCGCCAGCAGCGCTTTGGCGCCCCGCACCGGCCGGTCGCGGCCTGCCAGTTCGTAGACCCGCAGCGGGTTGACCGTGAGCATGGCGGCTTCCACGCCGGAGCAAACCGCCGAACCCACCAGAATGAAGGCGACCAATCCGGCCAGCCCAAGCAGCTCGTTCATCCGCTCAGCGTCATCGTGGCCGGCTCATGCCCATACCGTCCTTGCACTCTGGGACCCATACCATTCATTTAATCGGTTGTGCCAACGTCCTGCTGTTCTGAGCTTGCCTCCATGGTGATCACCGCCGCAGAGTTCGGCCAGCGCCGAGCGCGCTTTCTTGACCAGCTCGGCGGCGTGGCGGCCGTTATTCCGGCGGCGCCGCTGGTCACCCACCATGCCGATGTGGAGCATCCGTTCCGCCAGCAGAGCGATTTCTGGTATCTCACCGGCTTTGATGAACCCGGCGCGGTGGCCCTGTTCCTGCCCCATTGCCCCGAGCACCCCTTCGTTCTGTTCGTGGAGCCGAAGGATCCTGCCGCCGAGGTCTGGAACGGGTTCCGCTGGGGATGTGAAGGAGCCGTCGAACAGTTCGGGGCCGATCTGGCCCATCCCCGCCAGGAGCTGGCGGAGCGGCTGGGCGGCTATCTGCAGGGAGCGGAGGGCCTGGCCTTCCGGATAGGTCGCCATCCGGATGTGGAGCCGTTGCTGCTGGCTGCCTGGGCAGCCCAGCTCGACCGTGCCCCGCGCAACGGCCAGGCGGCCATGGGCCTGGTGGCACCCTGCCCGCTCCTGCACGCGCTGCGACTGCGCAAGTCTGCCGATGAACTCGAGCGGATGCGGCTGGCCGGACGGATCTCAGCGGAGGCCCATGAACGGGCCCGCCAGCTGGCGCGGCCGGGGCTCAATGAGCGGCAGGTGCAGGCGGTGATCGAGCAGCACTTCATGGAGCAGGGGGCGCGCGGACCGGCCTACGGCTCGATCGTGGCGGGCGGAGACAATGCCTGCGTGCTGCACTACACCAGCAACAACGCCCCGCTTGTCGGTGGCGACCTGTTGTTGATCGATGCCGGCTGCAGCCTCAGCGATTACTACAACGGCGACATCACCCGAACCTTCCCCATCAACGGGCGCTTCAGCGCAGAGCAACGCGCCCTCTATGAACTCGTACTCGCCGCCCAGGAGAAGGCGATCGCCACGGTCAGGCCCGAGGCCGATGCCGAGCAGGTGCATGGGGCGGCCCTACGGGTGCTCGTCGAGGGGCTGGTGGACCTGGGCCTGCTGGTGGGAGAGGTGGATGGCCTGATCGAGCAAGGGGCCTACCGCCACCTCTACATGCACCGCACCGGCCACTGGCTGGGCCTCGATGTCCACGATGTCGGGGCCTATCGCCTCGGCGAGCATCCGCAGCCGCTGGAGCCGGGCATGGTGCTCACGGTGGAGCCAGGTTTGTACGTGAGTGATCGGCTTCCCATCCCGGAAGGTCAACCAAGCATTGATCCCCGCTGGAAAGGCATCGGCATCCGCATCGAAGACGATGTGGCCGTGACAGCGGGCGGCCATGAGGTGCTCAGCGCCGCCGCGCTCAAGTCGGTGGCGGCGCTGGAGCGCTGAATCAGGAGCCTGAGGCCAGCCACTTGAGCAGGCCGGCGGGCTGAAGTGCGGAGGTGGAGGGGAGCAAGCGATCGGCTCCGGCAGCGCGCAGGCTGTCTTCGTAGGCGCTGCGCTGCTCCTCCAGACCCGGAACCTGCAGGTGAGGTGGTACCACCGCCAGGCTCAGCCAGCGCTGATCGGGCCGTTGTCTGCGGGCGTTAAGCACCGTCTGCACGTCAGCCACGGTGTCACCGAGATAGGCGACAGGTGGGGCTCCGGCCCCCAGGGTGCCAGCACAAAGGCTGGTGGCGAGCCGAAGCAGGCCGGCGGGATCAGGCTTGTCGGGAGCATCGCCCATGGCCACCAGGGGCGGATCACCCAGGCCCAGCCGGCCCGAAAGCACATAGCGAGCCGAGCTGGGCTCGGCACCACTGACGAATCCCCAGGCGATCCCGGCAGCGCTGAGGCTCTCGAAGAAGGCCGCCTCCACCAGCAACGGTTCGTTGCGAATGAAACCGCTCCAACTGGCGGGATCCGCCTGGGGATCGCCACCGAAATAAAAGCGGCTGAAGACATCCACCAGGGCGGCATGGGCCGGCAAGGGGCTGTGGCCATGGCGGCGCAGCAGCTCCAGTGCTGCATCCCAGTCGTTGTTCCAGATTCCTTCGCCCTTGAGCGCATCAATCGCTGCAGCTTGCGGACTCCAACCGCAAAAATGCTTCACGGTTTCAACCAGGGCGCGACGGTAACTGCCGCCCACATCCCTGATCACGCCATCGATATCGAAGAGCAGAACGGCTTGCTGACTCAGGGGTGTCTCGGCTGGGCTGGTAGGTTTGATGTTTGATTTTATGCCTTGAGCGCCGAACCCATGACGGCCCCAGACAGTGCTGCTCCAGAGATTGAGGCGGCCGAAGCCTCCACTCCTGCATCCGTTCCAGCCACGGTAAAGCGTGTGCCAGCCCCCAGCTCGCCCGAACCAGGAGCTGCCAATAGGGAGCTGACCCGTCACAGCCCGGCGGAAACCGCTGCTGCCGCTGAAGACGACGAGGGCACCACGAAAGGGCGGCCGGCCCTGAGCGGCGCCAGTGCGGCCCTGGCCACGGCCACGGTTGATGAGGACGGCGTTCCTTCCGGTCATACGCCGAAAGCCGATGAGGGCCGCTTTTTGCTCAAGATCCTCTGGCTGCCCACCAACGTCGCCCTGGCCGTCGATCAGATCGTCGGCGGTGGCCCCAGCCCCCTCACCTCCTACTTCTTCTGGCCTCGCGAAGATGCCTGGGAAACGATGAAGACGGAACTGGAAGCCAAATCCTGGATCACCGACAACGAGCGCGTTGAAATCCTCAACAAGGCCACTGAGGTGATCAATTACTGGCAGGAAGAAGGCAAAGGCAAGTCGCTGGATGAGGCCAAGCTCAAGTTCCCCGACGTCACCTTCTGCGGTACGGCCTGAATCAGCTGGCCAAAGCGCAATAAACGCCCAAGCCATACCAACAAAAAAGCGCCCCAAAGGGCGCTTTTTTCATGACCTGGCTGTGGTGTCTCCAGTCTTCAGGAGGCTCGGCTGGCCTGGAGACGTGCGCGCGCACGGGCCAGGGTCTGCTGGGCCTTGATCTTGTCGCTGCTTGAAGGTTGCCCCTCAAAGCCGGTGGCCGCAAGTTGGGCCTCATCAAGGGCCTTCTGGGCCTCATCAGGCTGAATGCTGGAGCCGAGTTCAGCGATGTTCACCAGCACAGTCACCTGGTTCGCTTCCACCTCGGCAAAACCGCCCATCAAGGCAATGGAGGTCCAATCCTTGCCCATCCGCAAACGCATCACGCCCACATCAAGGGCCGTCAGCAAGGACACATGGCCCGGCAAGATACCCAGTTGGCCTGTGGTGCTGGGCAGGATCACCTCGTCGGCATCGCCATCGAAAACGCTCTGATCAGGTGCCAGAACGCGCAGGTTGATTGTCATCGGCGGGGGTCTTCAGAATGGCGATTCAACAATGATCAAGTCAGGATTTAGCTTCAGCGCTCAGCTTTTCTGCCTTCGCCCTGACATCTTCAACCGTGCCGACCAGATAGAAAGCTGCTTCGGGAAGATCATCAAGCTCACCAGCAAGAATCATGTTGAAGCCCTTGATGGTGTCTTCCAACTTCACGTATTTGCCGGACATACCCGTGAAGATCTCGGCCACGAAAAAGGGCTGAGAGAGGAATTTCTCGATCTTGCGGGCCCGGTTCACGGTACTGCGATCGTCTTCAGAAAGTTCATCGAGACCAAGAATGGCGATGATATCCTGAAGTTCCTTATAACGCTGCAGTGTAGATTGCACTGCCCTCGCTGTCCGGTAGTGATCATCTCCGACGACGGCCGGCTGAAGCATCGTGCTGGTGGAATCGAGAGGATCCACAGCCGGGTAGATGCCTTTGGAGGCCAAACCACGGCTCAGAACCGTGGTGGCATCGAGGTGGGCAAAGGTGGTGGCGGGAGCTGGATCGGTCAGATCGTCGGCAGGCACATACACAGCCTGAATCGATGTGATGGAGCCTGCAAGGGTGGAGGTGATGCGCTCTTGGAGCTCGCCGACGTCGGTGCCAAGGGTGGGCTGATAACCCACGGCGGACGGCATGCGACCCAACAGGGCGCTCACTTCCGATCCTGCCTGGACGAAGCGAAAGATATTATCAATGAAGAGCAAGACATCCTGGTTGTTCACATCGCGGAAGTGCTCGGCCATGGTGAGCGCCGAAAGGCCCACGCGCATGCGAGCACCGGGAGGCTCGTTCATCTGGCCGAAGCAGAGCGCCACTTTTGACTTGGTCAGATCCTCGGAGTTGATCACTCCGGATTCCTTGAACTCTTCGTAGAGGTCGTTGCCTTCGCGGGTGCGCTCGCCCACACCACCGAACACCGAGACGCCGCCGTGCTCCTTGGCGATGTTGTTGATCAGCTCCTGGATCAGCACCGTTTTGCCGACACCAGCACCGCCAAACAGGCCGACCTTGCCGCCTTGGCGGTAGGGGGCGAGCAGGTCGATCACCTTGATGCCGGTTTCAAACACCTTGGGCTTGGTTTCCAGCTCGGTGAGCTTGGGAGCTTCGCGGTGGATTGAGGCGGTCAGCTTGGATGTGACAGGACCGAGCTCGTCCACCGGCTCCCCAAGCACGTTAAAAATGCGGCCGAGGGTGGCTTCTCCCACCGGGACACAGATCGGTGAGCCGGTGTCTAAGGCTTCCATGCCGCGCACCAGACCGTCGGTGGAGCTCATCGAGATCGCCCGAACGCGGTGATCTCCGAGCAGCTGCTGCACCTCGGCCGTCAGGGCGATCTCCTGTCCGGCGGAGTTGCGGCCACTGATGCGCAGGGCATTGAAGATGCGAGGCAGTTTGCCGGCAGGAAATTCCACGTCGAGCACTGGACCGATCACTTGGCGCACAACGCCCTTGGAGCCGGTGTTGACGGGAGCAGCAGCAGCCATAGGAAAGATTGGGGATCGCACAGCGGGATCCATACCCGCCGAAAGCGGAGTCAACTTACCACCGGCACGGGAGTAGGCCCCGAACAACCAGTTGTGGCGCCGTTGACTGTTCGGTGAACCGCCCCTGCTGCGGATTGCGCTCGATCACGCTGCTGCCATAGGTTGGCAGTCAACGAGCACGAGTGCTAACTCGTCCGTTTCATGACGTCATCAGCGTCATCCCTGTTGCTGTCGCATTGAATCATGGCTGCTGTTTCTCTCACCGTCTCCACGGTCAAGCCGCTCGGAGACCGTGTTTTTGTCAAGGTTTCAGACTCCGACGAAAAAACCGCCGGCGGAATCCTGCTTCCTGATACCGCCCAGGAAAAGCCCCAAGTGGGTGAGGTGGTTCAAGTGGGCCCCGGCAAGCGCAACGACGACGGCACCCGCCAATCCCCTGAGGTGAGCGTCGGAGATCAGGTGCTCTACAGCAAGTACGCCGGCACCGACATCAAGCTCGGCGGCAACGAGTTCGTGCTGCTCTCCGAGAAGGACATCCTGGCGATCGTTCACTGAGCCCAGGATCTGGTCCGCTGCTCCCGCTCCACCCCATCCTCTTAATTAGAGACTGACTCCAATGGCCAAACGCATCATCTATAACGAGAACGCCCGACGGGCCCTCGAAAAAGGCATCGACATCCTGGCTGAAGCCGTGGCTGTCACCCTCGGCCCCAAAGGCCGCAACGTGGTGCTCGAAAAGAAATTCGGCGCCCCCCAGATCATCAATGACGGCGTCACGATCGCCAAAGAGATCGAACTCGAGGATCACATCGAGAACACCGGTGTGGCCCTGATCCGTCAGGCCGCTTCCAAAACCAACGACGCCGCTGGTGATGGCACCACCACCGCCACCGTCCTGGCCCACGCCATGGTCAAGGCAGGTCTGCGCAACGTGGCCGCCGGCGCCAACGCCATCACCCTGAAAAAGGGCATCGACAAGGCCTCCGACTTCCTCGTCAAGAAGATCGAGGAGCACGCCAAGCCGATCTCCGATTCCAATGCCATCGCCCAGGTGGGCACCATCTCCGCCGGCAACGACGAAGAAGTCGGCCAGATGATCGCCGATGCGATGGACAAAGTCGGCAAGGAAGGGGTGATCTCCCTGGAAGAAGGCAAGTCGATGACCACCGAACTGGAGGTCACCGAAGGCATGCGCTTCGACAAGGGCTACATCTCGCCCTACTTCGCCACCGACACCGAGCGGATGGAAGCCATCCTCGAGGAGCCCTACATCCTGCTCACCGACAAGAAGATCGGCCTGGTGCAGGATCTCGTGCCTGTGCTCGAGCAGATCGCCCGCACCGGCAAGCCCCTGCTGATCATCGCCGAAGACATCGAGAAGGAAGCCCTTGCCACCTTGGTGGTGAACCGCCTGCGCGGCGTGCTCAACGTGGCCGCCGTCAAGGCCCCTGGCTTCGGTGATCGCCGCAAGGCCATGCTCGAAGACATCGCCGTTCTCACCAACGGTCAGCTGATCACCGAGGACGCCGGTCTCAAGCTGGAGAACACCAAGCTGGAGATGCTCGGCACCGCCCGCCGCATCACCATCAACAAGGACACCACCACCATCGTGGCCGATGGCAACGAAGTGGCCGTCAAAGCCCGGGTCGAGCAGATCCGCAAGCAGATCGACGAAACCGACTCCACCTACGACAAAGAGAAGCTCCAGGAACGCCTGGCCAAACTCTCCGGCGGTGTGGCCGTGGTGAAGGTGGGCGCTGCCACCGAAACCGAGATGAAGGACAAGAAGCTGCGCCTCGAAGATGCCATCAACGCCACCAAGGCGGCTGTTGAGGAAGGCATCGTTCCAGGCGGCGGCACCACCCTTGCTCACCTGGCTCCGGCCCTGGAAGAGTGGGCGGCTGCCAATCTCTCCGGTGAGGAGCTGATCGGTGCCACGATCGTGGCCTCCGCCCTGAGCGCTCCTTTGATGCGGATCGCCCAGAACGCCGGCGTCAACGGCGCCGTCGTAGCCGAGCACGTCAAGGGTATGCCCTTCAACGAGGGTTACAACGCCGCCACCGGTGAGTACGTGGACATGCTGGCTGCCGGCATCGTCGACCCCGCCAAGGTGACCCGTTCGGGCCTGCAGAACGCCGCCTCCATTGCCGGCATGGTGCTCACCACCGAGTGCATCGTGGCTGACATGCCTGACAAGAAGGAAGCAGCTCCCGCCGGCGGCGGCGGCATGGGCGGCGACTTCGACTACTGATCTGCAGCGACTGCTCTGCTTGGGCCCCTTCGGGGGCCCTTTTTTATGGTCGGCCATCAACCTTGGGCACTTCCGTCACCCAGGGATCGGCTCACCTCGATACCCGAATAACCGCCTTCAGCCTGGAATGAAATTCAGTGCGACGCCGTTGTTGCAGTAACGCTTGCCGGTGGGACGGGGGCCGTCGTTGAAGACATGCCCCTGGTGGCCACCGCAACGTCGGCAGTGGTATTCGGTGCGGGGCAGGATCAACTTGAAATCAAGTTTGGTGACCACCGCATTCGGCAAGGGCTGCCAGAAACTTGGCCAGCCGGTGCGGCTGTCGAATTTGGCGCTGGAGCTGAACAAGGGCAGCTGGCAACCGGCACAGACAAAAGTGCCCTTGCGCTTTTCCTTGTCGAGCGGACTGCTGAATGGCGGCTCGGTGCCCTCGCGCCTGAGCACGGCAAAGGCCGCCGGACTGAGCCGTTGTTTCCAGGCCGCCTCACTGAGCTGCCAATTGGGGTCATTCGCCTTTGAGGCCGCCTCGGCCGCTCGGCCGCCGAGCAACGGGCTAAGCATGGCGCCAAGGGCGGCGAGCAGACTGCGGCGATTGATCGGGCTCAACGCAACCAGCCCGCACTGAGCAGCACGGCCAGACCGAGAAAAACTGCGAGCAGGGTCCAGCTGATCCGATTCAGGGTGTCTTCAGCGCTGCGGGCGCTGCTGAACATGGAGCCACCGCTGCTGGCCAGACCGCCCATGCCATCGCCCTTCGGACTGTGCAGAAGGACACTGACGATCAGCAGCACACCGGTGCCGATCCAGACCCAGGAGAGAATGGCAATAAGCATCGGCCAAGCTTATCGAAGTAACGGCAACACCCCGGGCCCGGGCCAGCAAGGCCCGAAACCAGGAGGCTTAAACCTGCAGGGCCTGGGGTTGACTGCCGGAGGTGGTGACCACATCGGCTGGTTCGATCAACGAACGTCCGGTCATCCGTGCCGGTTGGGGCAAGCCAAGAATCTCTAGCAAGGTGGGGGCAACATCGGCGAGACCACCGCCGCTGCGCAGATGGGCGTTGGCACCACGGCCAGACAATTTGCGCTTTTCGCCTTCCACCAAAATCACCGGCACGGGATTGGTGGTGTGGGCCGTCCATGGCCTGCCGTCGCTGCTTTCCATCACTTCGGCATTGCCATGATCCGCCGTGATCAGCAGCGTTCCTCCCTTGCGGTTGGTGGCCTCAAGCAGCTGCCCGACACAACGGTCCACCGTAGCGATCGCCGCCGTGGTGGCCTCCATCTGGCCGGTGTGGCCCACCATGTCAGGGTTGGCGTAGTTGATCACGATCAGGGAATACAAGCCCTTGTTGATCGCGGCGATGCAGCTTGCCGTGAGCACGGCCGCGGACATCTCCGGAGACTGGTCATAGGTGGCAACCCTGGGGGAGGGCACCAGCTGGCGGTCTTCGCCGGGGAACGGTTGTTCGATGCCACCGTTGAGGAAATAGGTGACGTGGGGATATTTCTCGGTTTCAGCAGTCCGCAACTGGCGCAGATGGTGCTCGGAGACCACCTGGCCCAGCAGTCCGTCGAGGGATTCGGGTGGGAAAGCTACCTCAACCGGCAACCCGAGTTCGTATTGCGTGAAGGTAACCAGATGGAGGGGTGAGAGACGTTGGCGGGGAAAGGCGTCGAAGGGCTCGACGACCAAGGAGCGAATCAGCTGGCGGGCCCGGTCGGGTCGGAAGTTGAAAAAGACCAGCCCATCACCGGGGCTGAGGACATCACTGCTGAAACGCACCGGCTCAATGAATTCGTCATGGATACCGCTGGCGTAGGCCGATTCGATGGCTTGCCTTGGACCCAGATCGCTGCAATCGGTCGCTTCGGTGAGCAACCGATAGGCCTTTTCGGTACGGTCCCAGCGGTTATCGCGATCCATGGACCAGTAGCGGCCGCAGAGCGTGCTGATGCGACCGACACCAGCCGCCTCGATCTGCTCCTCGATCTGGGCAATGAACGGGATGGCGCTCTGGGGAGGGGTATCGCGGCCATCGGTGATGACGTGGATGCAGACGTCCTGGATGCCGCGGCCAGCCGCCCAGTGCAGCAGGCCAGCGAGATGGCTTAGATGACTGTGGACGCCGCCGTCGGAGCAGAGACCAATCAGGTGCAGCTGTCCGCCATCGGCAAGGAGGCGATCGGCCAGGCCATTCAAGGCCGGATTGAGGGCCAGGCTGCCGTCTTTGACCGCTTTGCTGATCCGGACCAATTCCTGGCGGATGACGCGTCCCGAGCCGATCGTGAGATGGCCGACTTCGGAATTGCCCATCTGACCATCAGGCAAACCCACATCAGCGCCGCTGGCCTGGATCAAGGCATGGGGATAGGCCTCCCAGAGCGCATCCATCACCGGCGTTTCAGCCAGGGAAATCGCATTGGATTCGGAAGGCTCCCCATAGCCCCAGCCATCGAGAATCGCCAGCACAACAGGGGCTACAGAACCTTCAGAGTTGACGGCCGAGCGGGAGGTAGCTGGGGCTGAAGACGGTTGCGCGTGGATGCCATGGGTCATAGATCTAGGCAGTGTCACCCCTGCGGGGCCGGCGTCCAATTCGCGTTCTGTCATGAATTTACCTTGGCCCGGTTGACCCCTTGCTCTATCCGTGCCCAAGAGTCAGCTTTTGGCCATGAACAGCCCGGTTCCTACGATGGTTTTCCTTAAGGCCATGCCATGGAATCTTCGAGTCCAGCCAGGCGAGTGGAAATCCTCTCCGCTCAGGACTTGACCCGCACCGTTCATCGCCTCGCCTCCCAGGTGCTCGAGAGTGCGGCCGACAGTAGAAAGCTGATGCTGCTCGGCATCCCCACCCGCGGAGTTGCCCTGGCCAGGGTGTTGGCCCAGCAATTGGAGACTAGCGCCGGCCATGCCGTCGACCAGGGCAGCCTTGATCCCACCTTCTATCGCGACGATCTCGAACGGGTCGGCACCCGCCTGGTGGAGGCCACTCACCTACCGGCTGCGATCGAAGGCCGTGAGGTAGTGCTGGTCGATGACGTGATCTTTACCGGCCGAACCACGCGCGCTGCACTGGAGGCCCTGCACACCTGGGGCCGACCCGAAGCGGTCAGGCTGCTGGTAATGGTGGACCGTGGTCACCGGGAACTGCCGATCCAACCCGACTTCTGCGGCCGGATCGTGCCCACCAGTCGGCAGGAGAACATCCAACTCTGCCTCCAGGACGTGGATGGGGTGGACGGGGTGTTTCTGCAGCGCTGCTAATCAGGCCGTCCCGCCAACCCGTTCGAGTTCATCGGCCCGGAAATGGGCGCGGAACTTCCCGAAGGCGACGATCACCGGCAGGGTCGGGCTGATCGGACGGCCCTTCCAATCGTCAAGGACCCGAAACACTTCCCCCTGCTGCCCCAGGAGATCAAAGGGCTTGCCGCGATGTTCCGGGTGGGTGAACACCACCACGCTCTGGCTGACCTTGACCTGTTCTCCCTGCTGCATGGGGGCATTGGCACTGGGCCCCAATCCTGTCATGGGCCCGCATCAACGCTGACAAGCCGTTTCAGGGCCGGCTTCGACCAAATTGCCACCCAGCGTGTTGCAGGCCTTGGTGAAGGCAGACCAATCATCAAGACCGAGGCTGATATTGCGCTGCACCTCCCGGTCCAAGTCAGCGATCGGCACGCTGTTCAAAGCCATCTCGCCGTGGCTGTGGCGCTCCTGTTCCTTGGCCTTGAGCCCGGAGATTTCCTGCTCCACCTGGCGCTTGAGCCCCGTGGTCTGGCTCAACCACCAGGGATGGTCGAGGCGATTGAGTGCATCAAGGGCTTCCCACCAACGCTTCTGGGCGATCATGCTGCGGGCCCGCTCCTCCTGAAGGCGGTTGCGATTCCAGAATTCACGCAAATTGTCGCCATAGGCGTTGCCATCGGGGTGTTGGTGCTCTCCCATCGGCCTGAGCAAGTCGATGGCACCCTCCAGATCTCCCGCTTCAAAGCGAGCCAGGGCCTTGGCCTTCAACTCCTGTTGCCAGGCATTGAGGCGTTGCTTGTCCTCAGACGTGCCGGCGGTGGAGTTGCTAAGCAAAAGCTGGAGTTTCAGGGCCTCGGTGTAATCCGTGGCCTGCCATAGCTCTTCGGCCTTGATCCTTCTACACAGTCCCTGCTCCCTGGGCGCGCGTCCACTCATCCAGCGCAGGGCTGCGAGCTGATCGCTGTATTTAAGGCAATCCGGAAAGTTGCGAGCGCTCGCCGCCTGCTGCAGTCGGCCCGGTAGCTGGGATTCCCACCAGTAAGCCGCACCGATACCGGCAGCCACTAGCCCGAGAGTCAGTGCCAACCAGAAGCGGGGCAGCCTGTGGTGGCGAAGGGCCAAGGCGAAAGCAATACGAAGACCAACTCCTTACTAGGCATACCATCGATTGATGGCCTCCGGCAAGGGGGCAGCCGAACCATTGTCCACCGCACGGCAGGCCCTGTCGCTAACGGACCGATCCGAGGCTGATCGGTTCGTTGACTCGGCCGCTGACCAGATCTTCACTGGCCATGGTCAGTTGGGCCTGCTCGTTGATCCCGAAACGCAATCGCAGCCTGTCCACCCCCCGGCTTCCGGGCGGCTCCAGGGGCAGACCGGCCGGTTGCCGGCTCCAAGGCTCCACGCGGCTCTCCCCGGCCTCGCGCCGGCTGAGCTCGGGTAGGCCCTGGCGGAAGACCACCTCGGCGCGCTGCTCCTGACTTGGTTCGCCCAACACCAGCTCCAGCTGCCGTTGGTCATCGCGGCTGCAGGCCAGCACCAGTTCGAGCGGCTCTGCCGTCGGCCAGCCCTGACCTGCGAGGAACAGGGGATGCCAGCGGTGGGCCTCGCTGCGCGAATCCCAGCAACGCAGCGAAACACCTTGGCCGAGCACATCCTTAATCCGCACCCCAGGGGTGAGGGCAAGCGCGCCGACGGCGATCGCCTCAACCGGGTGTTGATCGAGAATCGAAACACCGGCACAACGCTCCTCGAGCCAGCGCCGAATCAGGGGCATGCGGCTGGTGCCGCCAACGGGCAGCACCGCATCGACGTCGCCAAGGCTGACGCCCTGGGCACGTCCTCCTGCGAGCACCGTCTCGAGCAGATCATCGAGCAGCTGCAACAGGCCCTTGCGCTCGAGCAGCTCCTCCAGGGCCTGGCGGCTGAGCCTGAGTTCCCGGCTGGGTTCTCCCGGTGGGCACCAGAGCACGGAACTGGACGGCTCGAAACTGAGCTTGCATTTGAGCTGTTCAGCCGCTTCCAACAACGCCCCCGAGGGCGGAGCAGCACCGGCGAGATCAGCGGCGATCCAGCGATCCAGATCTCTGCCGCCCAGGGCCAGGCCCGCCTTGCCCAGCACCCGGGCACAGCGCAACGCTTGGCGGCTGCTGGCCAGATCACGGCCGGCAAAGCGAAGCAGCTGGGCGATAGGCGCGGCCCGCCCTCGCCCGCCCTCCAGGGCCACCAAGGCGAGATCGATGGTGCCGCCGCCGAGGTCCAGCACGAGCACACGGCTGCCCGGGGCAAGTCCAGCGCCGATGGCGGCGGCGGTGGGTTCATCCACCAAGGCCACCTCGGCCACCGGCAAGTCCTGGCTGATGTCCTGCAACCACTGCCGGTAGCCGCGGTAGCCGTCGACCGGAGCGGTGAGCACCAGCCGGTTCGGCGCGAGCCTGTCTGGCAGCTGCTCCCAGATGCGATGCAGCAGCAGGGAGCCCGCCTCTTCTGGGCTGAGCAAGGCCGGGCGGCTCCGGGAGTTGGGGCCAACCCCGATCCAGCGCTTGAAATCGCGGCTGAGCTGGGGACTCTCAGCGCGGGCCAGGCCGGCCTCCTGAACCTGGCGGCCGATCAAAACCTGCCCGGAAGCAGCTCCAGCCAGCCAGACCAGGCTGGGGATGACGCAAGGAGCACCGCTACTGAACGGCTCGACAGGCACCAGTTCAATTGCCCCACCGCCTGCGGGCTGGAAAGCCACCACCGTGGTGGTGCTGCCGAGGTCGATGGCCAGCGTCCCTTCAATCAATGGGCAACAGAATCGCTGGGGCGGTGACGGGGCCAAGCGAATCAGGCACGCTGAGCTGACCGTGGGTCTAACTGCAATCTTGGCTGATCAGCGCAGCACGGATCAGCGCGGCGCCCGATCAGCGCAGCTGGGTCTGCCAAGCGGCCCTGGCTTAATATTGGAGAAATTGACAGATTGTTTTGTATACCAGTTCCGCGATCAACCCCAAAGAGCTGGCTCAGCGGGCTGAGAGTTTGATTCGTCACTCCAGCAACCGCTACCTCACCACCGTGAAGATCGCCTTCCGGGCCAAGCAGCGCCGATTCGACGACTTTGATGGCCTCCTGGAGGAATCCATGGTCAAGCCGGTGCAGCGCACGATCGTTGAGCTCAGCGATGAACAGGATCAGCCGGATCTGTTGCCCGGCTGATCGCCTGTCTTGAATCCAGGTTGCTGGTCCGCTGAGGGAGAAGGTTGGCGTCTGGCCTGGGAGCCGGCACGCCAGCCTTTTTCTGTGTTGATCGGTGGTGAGGGCTGGGCGGCGGAGCTCACCACAGCAGAAGCGCTCCAGCTGCGACAGGTGATCGCCAGCTTGCTGGAACAGCGCGAAGCGATCGCTTCAGGCTTGATGGCCGAAGAGCTCATCGCACTGGAGTGCGAGCGGGACTGCTGCTGGATGAGCATCGAAGGCAATCGCGGCGAGTGGTCCCTGCGCTTTGTTCTCAGCCCTGGGGCCTGGCAACGGGGCATCGAGGGCCATTGGCCCTCGCCGGCCAGTAGGGCCTGGGCCGAGGCCCTGCTGGCCTTACCTCTTTGAGCCCATGGCCTGGCCAGCGAGCCCATGGCCCGGTCCGCCCTGTTGAGACTGCCAGCCTGATTTGAGCGCGATCAGGACTGCTGATCGCCGCACCCCTCCCCGGCTGGTCGCAGCTTCCCCGCAGATTTTGCACAGGTTTTCCCCAGCCCAAAGAGCTCGAAGCCCCGCCCCCTGCTCAAGCCTGTGGAGAAACGCCTCGCTGTTGGTTCTCCCCTTGACAAGGGCCGTCGATCGATTCAAGCCAGATCAGCTGGAGACCTGGGCGCCGCACAAGCCCCTGAGGATTGGAATCTCAGGCTGGGATCGCTGCTCCCGGAGCCCGGCTGGGCGATTTGACGGCGCAGCGGCGGTGTGGAGAACTGGTGTCTCAGCGAACCCGTGCCGATGGCCTCTGCTTCTTTCCTCAGCACTCCTGACCTGGACGTTTCTGAGCTCGGCGGGTTCCATCACCCTGCTGCTGCGGCGATGGCCCCGCCGGCTCGGCCAACGGCCGAGCCGATGGCCCCCGACCCAGCGGTGGTGAGCATGCGGGCGGAGGTACCCGAAGCCCTGCTGGGGTCGATGCGCAGCTTCATTGAATCCCATCCGAACTGGGACCAGTACCGCCTCTTCCAAGCCGCTCTGGCCGGGTTTCTGGTCCAGAACGGGGTCCAGAGCCGGGCGGTGACCCAGTGCTATGTCGCCAATATGTTTCAGCGCTGAGGGCGCGCCGCCACAGCGGACTCCAGATCACGCAGTTGCCGGTAGGCCACGGCCTGACAACAGCCCACCACGGGCACCGCCACCAGCAGCCCCACTCCCAGCGCCAGCAGCCCCAGGGCCAGGATCCCGGCCATGGCCAAGGCCAGCACGAGAAGCCGCCACCCCTGGGCCGCCAGCAGCCCTTGCCCGCAGCGGAAAGTGGCCAGCGCACCTTGCTGACCGATGACCGTGGTCGGCAGCTGAATCAGCTGGCCGCTCCAGACGGCAACAAAGATCGCAGCACCGGCGATCAGCGGCAGCAGGGCCAGACGCGCAGAGACCAAGCTCACCAGGCCGGCGATCAGGGCGGTGCTGGAGAGGATCAGGACAAAGACCAGCAACAACAGCAGCCAGACCGCCAACAGGCGTCGCATCGCGGCGCCATCAACGCGGACGAGATCAGCCAGGCGGGGGGGATGGCCGGAGAGCGCCAGCCAGGCTCCGCGGATCAAGCCGACGTTGAACCAGAGCGTGCTGACCACACTCCAAAGCAGACCCAGCAGGGCCAGGGCGACGAAGGCCACGATCGGTTCGCTCTGGCTGGCGAGCTCGGCAGTGGCCCTGTTTTGCAGTGCCTGGCTGATCAGTTGGCTGACGGCACCGATCAAGGTGAAGGCGATGAACGCCCCGGGGGCCCGCGCGAAGACCTCGAAGCCCTGCCGCAGCGTGGCCCCGATCAACAGGGGGGGCGCTGTGGCAGGCTCCATCGCCTCGTAGGCCGTGGGATCAGTTCCCCGATTCCAGCAGGTCGAAGAGCCGTTGGGCCGTAGCCGCTGGCACCGGCAGGATCGAGAGCCGGTTTCCTCGCCGCACCACCGTGAGTTCCTCGGTGCTGAAGTTCTCGCGCAGGGCATCAAGGCTCAGCAGGTACTTGAAGCGGCGCAGATAGCGCAAGCGAACGCAATCCCAGCGAGGCGCTTCAGAGCTGGAGGACGGATCGAAATAAGGAGACGTGTGCTCGAACTGACTGGGGTCGGTAATCCCGGTTTCGATCACCTCCATCAAACCGATGATGCCCGGGGGCTTGGTGTTGGAGTGATAGAAAAACGCCTGATCACCCACCGCCATGCTGCGCATGAAATTACGCGCCTGGTAATTGCGGATGCCGTCCCAGAGCGTGCTGCCTTCTTGGGCCAGATGGTCGATGCCATAAACGTCGGGCTCGCTCTTCATCAACCAATGAGCCATGGCCATCAGGGTTCGAGTGCCGTGACAAGGGAGCGGAAGTGATTCCCGCGGGCTTCGAAGTCGCCGTATTGATCGAAGCTGGCACAGGCTGGTGAGAGCAGCACGGTGCGGTAGTCACCGCTGGCGACAAGCCGCCCGGCTTCAGCAACGGCCTCGCTGAGGCCCTCCCAGGCATGGACTTCACCGCCGTAACCGCTGGAGGCCAGCAGGGCAGCAAACGTTTCGCGGGCTTCGCCATAGAGAACGACGGCCCCGGCCTGGCGATCGAGGGCCTTCAACCAGGCCTGGGGATCGCCCTGTTTGACCTGCCCACCGGCGAGCACCACCATCGGACTGGGCAGGGCGGCGAGGGCCACTTCCGCCGCGTCGTAGTTGGTGGCCTTGCTGTCGTTGTACCAACTGGCACCAGCTAGATCCCGAATCTTCTCCAACCGGTGGGGAACCCCGGGGAAAGAACGGAAGGCGGCCTCCATCACGCTGGCCTCAATGCCGAGTTTCAGGCCAACGGCCGCGGCCATCAGCATGTTCTGGCGGTTATGGCTGCCAGGCATCTGCAGGCAATCGGCCGGGAAGAGCGGGCCGGCGCTGCCGTGCACTACGCCCTCTTCGACCCAGATCAGGGCAGTGAGACCGGCAGGCAACTGTTGGCGCCGGCCGGCAGTGACCCAGTCGGCCCGGTCCCAACTGGCGGCGTGGGCCAGGAGATCGGGATCGTCGGCGTTGAGGATGCGGCTCTCGCAGCGATTCAACAGACCACGCTTGATCGAGCGGTAGTTGGCGAGCGTTCCGTGGCGTTCCAGGTGGTCGGGGGTGAGGGTGGTCCAGAGGCCGATTTGAGGAGCCAGCTCCGGTGAGGCCTCGATCTGGTAGCTGCTCAACTCCACCACCAACCAATCGGGCACAGCAGCCCCCGGGATCTGGCACTCGATCATCAATTCAGCGGCGGAGCGGCCGACGTTGCCGCCCATCGGCGCGTCGAGACCGGCCCGCTCCAGCAGGTGGGCGACCAGGTGGGTCACGGTGGTCTTGCCATTGGTGCCGGTGATCCCGATCCAGGGGGTGGCGCGGCTGAACTCCCAGGCCACCGAAAGTTCGCCACAGACCGGAAGCCCCTGCTGCCGCATGACCTGCAGGACGGCGTGGTCCCAGGGAATACCGGGACTGACCACCACGTTGGTGAGCGAAGGGAACAAGGCCGAGAAACTTTCCAGCCGTAGCGGCGTACCAAGGGCGACATCGATGCCCTCTGCGCGCAGCTCTTGGGCGATCTGGTCGAGTTCAGGCGTCTGCCGGCTCTCCATCAACAACACCCGCTCGCCCCGGGTAGCCAGCAGCCGGGCGGCACCAATGCCCGATCGGCCCATGCCGATGACCACACTGAAAGGGTGAGCCCCGTCGGTCATTCCTTTTCTCGGGTGCTAATCAATTTCCTGAACTGTGATCAATTACCTGAATTGTGATCAATTGGCTGTTTTGTGGAGCCGTTGATTGAAAAAGAGTGGGCGATACTGGAATCGAACCAGTGACTCCTACCGTGTCAAGGTAGTGCTCTACCTCTGAGCTAATCGCCCCAGGAAATGGGTGTTGACCCATTTCGGGAATTTAGCAGCCAGCCCCTCCAGGCCCGGCTCTGCGGCGTTTGATCCCGCCGAAGATTCTCAGCGGCTGGTCCCACGGGAATCAGGTTCGGTTCAGGTTCAGGCGCCAACGCTCACGCTTGGTGGCCTCCACCTTGAGAACGGTCAGTTCACCGCGATCGTCCAGCTGCACCCGATCACCCTCAACCAGTTCCCGGCTGGGGCTGCGCACCACCCTCCAGTTGATCCGCACGACCCCCTGGCGGATCCAGTCGGCCATGCGGCTGCGGGAGACGCCGAAACCCGCCGAAGCCACCGCATCGAGCCGCAGGGAGGCCTCCACGGTGGAGAGCACCCTGGGCTGGGGCCGTACCGGCGGCTTCAGGCCACTCAGGGGCACCACTTCCAATTCCACCGCCACCGTGCGCACTTGGATCTGCTGGCCGCCCAGCCTGGCGGCCAGTGGCTGGGTCGTGATGAGCTGGGCACCGCGATCGCCGCGCACCCAAAGGTCGCCGAGTTCCCCTGGCGCTGCGCCAGCCGCAAGCAAGCCCTGGCGAAAATCAGCCGGAGTGGCTGGATCGAACAGGAAGTTGCCCTGCATCTCCAGGCCCAGCAGTGGGGCCTGCTCGAGGGCTGCCCACTCCGGAGCCGCTTCGGAATTTGCCGTGTCGCTGCGCTCAAAGCGAAGACAGCAGCGCTCCGCCTGGGAATGCCCGCCGCTGGCTTGAAGCGTCAGCTCGCTGAGCCCGCCGAGCTGTTCCAAGGCGTCTTCGAGGATCGCCGCGGTCAGAAAGTTGCTCCAGACCGGTACCCAGTTGCGTAAGGCCTGCTCGGCCAAGGGCAGAAGCGGGGCGAGACCAGCGGGGTTCGCGCTGCTCGCCAGCAGGGCCTCCCGGGGGAGCAAGAAGGGGGGCTGAGGGGGGGCATCGGGGCTCAGCTTTCCGTCAGGCGCACCACCGCCTTGGGCCTGGCCTGCTGAATCAGGATCCAGGGGATCTCTTCCCCGGAAGCGGATTCGAGCAGCAGCAGCCAGTTGCCCTCATCGATCCGGTTGCGCAGGCTGCGAACTCGATCATCTGTCTCGGAACTGACGCTGGCGGCAGCGGCGTAGCTGCCCATCCAGCCGGAGCCCATGCCCAACAGACCTCCGATCAGCGGTTCACCAATGGAGCCGGCGAAGGCAAAGGTGTGCAGGTTGGTGATCAGGCTGAACATCAGACCGGCAAAGAACCCAAACGGCATCAACCAACGCACCATTCCCTGCTGGCGGTTGCGGCGGGCGATCGCCGGGTTGAGCTGCTCGATGGCGTCCATCGACGTTTCGCCTGCCCCAACGGCGACTAGCTCCTTCGGGGCAGGGCTGAGCTGACTCAGCTGATCCCGTAATCGGTTCAGCTGGCTGCGATCCTCCAGCACCACCACCACACACAGTCCCAAGCGGAAGGCCCCAAACTCTCCGATTCTCAACGCTGGCGCCGGGGACCGTGGCGACAGCTCACTACACTTCACCCCCTGCGATGTCTGGAACCTTCCAGGCCTGATCCCCACCACCGCCCCGATTCGCCCCGATAATGACAAAGGTTCTGGTTTCCGATCCGATCGACCAACGGGGAATCGACAAGCTCTCCCAGGTGGCGCAGGTGGACGTGCGCACCGGCCTACCTGCCGAAGAGCTCATCAAGATCATCGGCGATTACGAGGCCCTGATGATCCGCTCCGGCACCCAGGTGACGGAGGCGCTGATCGAGGCCGCGCCGCGCCTGAAGATCATCGGCCGGGCCGGTGTGGGCGTCGACAACGTCGATGTGGCTGCCGCCACTAGGCGCGGAATCCTAGTGGTGAACTCACCGGAAGGCAACACCATCGCCGCCGCCGAGCATGCCCTGGCGCTGATGTTCGCCCTCTCCCGCCATATCCCCCAGGCCCACGTGAGCACGATGGCGGGCGGCTGGGAGCGCAAAACCTATGTGGGCAATGAGCTCTACAACAAGAAGCTAGGGGTGGTCGGCCTTGGCAAGATCGGCTCCCACGTGGCCCGGGTGGCCAAGGCGATGGGCATGGAGGTGCTCGCCTATGACCCGTTCATCTCCACCGAGCGCGCCCAGCAGCTGCAGGTGCAGCTGCTGGCGATCAAGCCTCTGTTCGCCGAAGCCGACTACATCAGCCTTCACCTGCCCCGCACCCCCGATACCGAGCATCTGGTGGATGGTGCGTTGCTCCAGTCGATGAAACCCACCGCCCGTCTGGTCAACTGCGCCAGGGGCGGCATCGTCGATGAGCAGGCCCTGGCGGAAGCACTGGAGGCGGGCACCATCGCCGGCGCTGCCCTTGATGTTTACTCCAATGAGCCCCTGGAAGCCGATTCCCCCCTGCGCAGGGTGAGGGAGCGGCTGATCCTGACGCCCCACCTCGGAGCTTCCACGGCTGAAGCCCAGGAGAACGTCTCCATCGACGTGGCTGAGCAAATCCGCGACGTGCTATTGGGCCTGCCGGCGCGCAGCGCCGTGAACATTCCCGGGCTCACCCCGGAAGTGATGGAGCAGCTCCGCCCCCATCTCCAGTTGGCCGAGACCCTGGGCCTGCTGCTCAGCCAGATGGCTGGAGGATCGCTACAGGAGTTGGAGGTGCGGCTGCAGGGGGCGTTCGCCAACCATCCATCCCAGCCTCTGGTGGTTGGAGCACTCAAAGGTCTGCTATCAAGCGCCCTTGGCGATCGCATCAACTACGTGAATGCCTCCTTGGAGGCGAAGAGCCGCGGCATCCACGTGGTGGAGGTCAAGGACGACACCAGCCGTGATTTCGCCGGTGGATCGTTGCAGCTCACCTCAAGGGGGTCCCAGGGCAGCCACAGCGTGACTGGAGCGGTGTTCGCCGAAGGCGATCTGCGCATCACCACGATCGATGAGTTCCCCGTGAACGTGGCTCCCAGCCGCCACATGCTGTTCACCCGTCACCGGGACATGCCAGGCATCATTGGTCAGCTCGGCTCCCTGCTGGGCGAGCACAACGTCAACATCGCCTCGATGCAGGTGGGGCGCCGGATCGTGCGCGGCGACGCCGTGATGGTGCTCAGCATCGACGACCCGATCCCCCCCAGCCTGCTGGCCCACATCCACACGATCAACGGCATCCAGGAGGCCCATCCCGTCACGCTCTGACCCTCCCTTCACCCCGTAACCCCTCAACCAGAGCGCCGCGCCGATGCAGCCGATGCCCCCCCACTGGTGGCGCCTGGAGATGGACGCTCCAGCTGAGCTCGAAGAGTCGCTGCTCTGGAAGCTCGCCGCGCTTGGCATCCAGCGGGTCGCCATCCGGCACCAGCCCCGCGAGCCGGAGCGTCACCGCTTGCTCGCCTGGTTGCCGGCTGTCGACTGGCCGCTGAGCGAGCGTGAGCAGCTGGCGGCAGCCCTGGCCCCGCTGGGCGATCCGTTCGGCCTGGCCCTGCCCCCGCTCCAGTGGCAGCCGCAAGCTGAAGAAGACTGGAGTTCGAGCTGGAAACAGCACTGGCAAGCCGATCCGGTTGGGGAACGGCTGCTGATCCTGCCGGCCTGGCTGGCCTTGCCGCAGGAGTTCGCCAGCCGGCAGGTGATCCGCCTTGACCCCGGCAGCGCTTTCGGCACCGGCAGCCACCCGACGACACGCCTCTGCTTGGAGGCGATGGAGGCGATCCCAATGGAGGGCCTGCGGGTGGCCGACCTGGGCTGCGGCAGCGGCATCCTCGCCCTCGGGGCCCTGCGGCTCGGGGCCGCCAGCGCCAGCGCCAGCGACACCGATCCCCTGGCCGTGCGTGCCACCGCCGCCAATGCTCGCCTCAATGCCATCAGCCCAGGCCCCGGTGGGCCGCTGCAGGTGGCCCTGGGGTCGGTGGAGGGGCTCGCTGCGCTGCTGAACGGGGAACCAGCCGACCTGCTGCTCTGCAACATCCTGGCGCCGGTGATCGAAGCCCTCGCTCCCCAGTTCGAGGCCGTGCTCTCCCGGGCTGGTGTCGGATTGCTTAGTGGGCTGTTGGTGAGCCAGCTGCCTGGGCTGCAGCAGGCCCTGGGCCGCGGCGCCGGCTGGAGCACGCGGCTGATCGGCGACCAGGGGGGCTGGGGCCTGCTGGAGATCCGCGCCGACCAAGCGGATGTTGCATAAATCACGCTTATCTGTGCCCACCCTTTGATTGGGCTTCCGATGCTCTGCCCTCCAGATCGGCGGAGCTGCCCCTGTCCGATGTAGGAAGGGGCGGTCCTACAGGCCCGGACTGTCCAGGCGCCTGTGAGCCCTAATCTCTTCCATGGCTTCCTATAAGGTCACCCTCATCAACGAGAGTGAGGGCCTCAACAAGACCATTGAGGTTCCTGACGATCAGTACATCCTCGATGCCGCCGAGGAGCAGGGAATCGACCTCCCTTACTCCTGTCGCGCCGGAGCTTGCTCCACCTGCGCCGGCAAGCTCACCACCGGAACTGTCGATCAGTCGGACCAGAGCTTCCTCGACGACGACCAGATTGAGTCCGGATTCGTGCTGACCTGCGTGGCTTACCCCACCTCAGACGTCACGATCACTACCCACGCGGAAGAAGAGCTCTACTGAGCCCTGCCATGGCCTCTGGACCCCGGCGTGGTTCCCGCGGCCAGTTTTCTTGGTTCGACCATCGCTTGAGTTCAACCATCGCCTGCGATGGATCCTGTCTTCGGTCTCTGACCTTTTCTCCGCCACCCGAACGGGTGGCTTTTTCATGGCCTTTCCGGTCGATGACCTCCTGGAGCCCGGCAGCGAATGTCCCAGCCTGGGCGGGCAGTACAGCTTCCGGGTTCTGGGGCCCTGTTGTCGCCTGTTTGATCGAGAAGAGCTGCCTTGGCCCAGTTGCCGCTTGGCCTGGCGCAGCAAGGAACCGAGCTGGCGCCGGATCGGCAAGCGCTTCGTGGCCGATCTGGCCGCGCGTCGCTGCCCGTCCTACGCGGTCGAATTACTCCAACCTGGCGCCAAACCGACACGCACGGTGATCACCCTCTTCCCGCAGCGGCTGAGCGCCAACCTGCAGGAGTGGTGGTACAGCAAGCAACCCAGTTCGCTCGATCCAGGCAACAGCCGGCCTCGACCGACGGCTCAGGAGCCGTGAGCGTTGCGGCCCCAGGGGGATGGCCTGGCGCAAAGAAACCAAAAACCCCTCCCAGTCTCCCGGGGAGGGGTGAGTACAGCCGCCGGCAGCTGGATTAGAGGGAGTTTAGGGCAGGCTCAGAAATAGATCTTGCCGCCACCCCACTGGATGCCGCTGATCTTGGGAGCCACCAGGATGTAACCAGCGATCAGGCGCAGGTCGTCCTCGCTGAGATCACGCATCTTGACGAACACATCGCTGCTGCGCATGCTCGGGTGCACGTCGGAAATGCTGTATTCGCCGTCATAGGAAGTGGGATCCTTCATGTAATCCACCAAGGCATCCACCGAGTCACGGGGAGGGGTGGCCAGCGCCAAGGTTTCGGGATCCAGACCAACGGTCTGGTTGGTCTTGGTGACTCCGCCGGCATGACAGGTGCCGCAGCTTTGGTTGAAGACCTTGCGGCCAGCCTTGAACTCGGCCTCGCTGAAGGTGACCGGAATGCCATCCGGGCTACCCGCCACGGTGAGCGTTTCAGCGTCCCATTGGGCTGCCTGAACAGCCAAAACGGGCAGCCCGAAGCTGGCGAGCAGGGCCAGGCTGAGCACCAGCAGGGTTCGGGACAGGGACCGAAGGCTGGAAGTAAAGAAGGAGACCATGGAGGGAGCCGGCGAACAGGCGGTTGGCACCGCGCCTGAGACCTTGTATCACGGGCAAAGGGTCGTCTGGGGCGGAATCAAGAAGTGTTTCAGGCCCGCGGCCCGGCGAGGGCGTCCTGCCGCTAGGCGGGGCTGACGTCGACACTGAGAAAATCCCTGGCCACCAAGGTGTTGGCAAAGATGGCGCGGGCTTCTTCGAGCAGGTCCTCGGGGGTGAAGGCATTGCCGGCCACGTAGCGCGGGCTGAGATGGGTGAGCACGAGTTGCTTCACTCCCGCCAGCGCCGCGGTCTGGGCGGCCATCGTGCTGGTGGAGTGCTGGCGCTGAAAGGCCATGTCCGCCTCCGCGTGGGCAAAGGTGGACTCGTGAATGAGCAGGTCGGCGCCTTGGGCCAGCTCCACCGCAGCCTCACAGAACACGGTGTCAGTGCAGTAGACGACGCTGCAGCCAGGGCGAGCAGGACCGGTGAGAGTGTCGCCACGAATGATTCGACCGTCCTCAAGGGTGACGGTGAGTCCAGCCTTGAGGTCGGCATAGACCGGCCCTGGCGGAATGCCCAGTTCCCGGGCCTTGTCCACGTTGAAATGTCCGGGGCGTGGCTTCTGGTCCACCCGATAGGCGTAGGCGGGGATGCGGTGGGTGAGCGGAGCGCTGCGGACCAGGAGATCGCCGTCATCGAGCAGCACCCGCCCCTGCTGGGCCGCCTCGCGCACGGGGTGGGTGCGCAGCGGATAACCGATCCGGGTGGAGGAGGTGCGTAGGGCTGATTCGAGAAAGTCCGGCAAGGGATCGGGTCCGTAGAGATCCACACCCCGGCAGTTGCCCGCCATGCCAAGGCTGGCCAGCAGGCCAGGCAAGCCGAAGACGTGGTCGCCATGCATGTGGGTCACGAAGATCCGGCGCAATTGCGAGACCCTCAGATCGCTGCGCATGAACTGATGCTGGGTTCCCTCACCGCAATCAAACAGCCAGAGCTCCGCCCTCTGGGGCAAGCGCAGGGCCACCGCCGACACGTTGCGGGCCCGCGTTGGAACCCCCGAACTGGTGCCAAGAAAGGTGACCTGCACACCGTTCGTCTCTTTCTCGCATGCTGTCACGCTGCTGCCGGTCCAGTGGAGGCGCTGTCCGCTGGGGGGCTGGCAGTGCTCAGCAGGACTGGTCACAATGATTCGCCTTGAGCCACCCTTGACACCGTGTCTATGGCTGCATCCCTGCCCCTGCTTTGCTCCACTCCGCCTCGGTCTGTCAGGCGCGGCAAACGACTGGCGCTCGGCAGCGCCCTGTGCTTGCCGCTGCTGCTGGCCGCAACCGTCTTGCCGCTTCCGGCCCGCAGCGCCGCGGCCGAATCCGCCAGGGGGGCTTCAGCCGCTGGCCCGCCGGTGCGGGTGCTGCTGGTGGAGTCGGCCGGATTCCGCGTGACTGGGGAGGGTGGTCTGCGGCTGCGAGACACTGCGGGCAAGGAACTGCTCCGGCTTCCTGCCGGCGGTGCTGTGGCCCTGAGACAGGTTGGCGGCCGTGTGGTGATCGAGGCCGAAGCCGCCGGCCGACCCGATCCAACAGTCCGATCGGTCTCCGTTGCCGAACTCTGGATCGAACCCCTGGCCAACCGCCCCGAAAGCGCCACCTTCGGGCTGCAGCAACGGCGCTACCGCGGCCGGCTTCAGGTTCGCCCGGTCGATGGGCAGCTGCGAGCGGTGAACGTGGTCGCCCTCGAGACCTATCTCCCCAGCGTGGTTGGCAGTGAGATGCCCGCCAGCTGGCCGCTGGAGGCCCTGCGCGCCCAGGCCGTGGCGGCGCGCACCTACGCCTTGCGCCAGCGCAAGCCCCTGGCCGCTTTCGATCTCAAGGCCACCGTCAGCAGCCAGGTCTACAAGGGCCTGGAGAGTGAAACCAACTCCACACGCCAGGCGACCAGCAGCACAAAAGGCCTGGTGCTGATGCATGGCAACGCCCTGATCGACGCGGTGTTCCACAGCAGCAGTGGAGGCGCCACTGAGAACAGCGGTGACCTCTGGACCCAGCAGCGCCCCTACCTGGTGAGCGTTAAGGATTTCGATGACAACAGCCCGGTGCGCCAGTGGCGCAAGCCCCTTCCCCCGGACCTTCTGGCCAAGGCGTTTCCGGAAACCGGCGGCGTACGCCAGATCGACGTGATTGCCACCACCGCCAGCGGACGGGTGAGACAGGCCAGGGTGACCGGGCCATCGGGCCGCCAGCTGGTGGTCAATGGCGCCCAGCTGCGCAGCCGGCTGGGGTTGCGCAGCACCTGGGTCCGCTTTGAAGCGGCACCGTTCAGCTTCAGCGGGATTCCCCTGGCCGGGCTATCGCCCACCCTCGCCCCCGTGCCAGCAGAGATCCGGCCCTTGGTGGATCCATTGGGAGCCCTGCTGGCCTCGCCCCCGCCACCACCGCCGGCGATCAGTCTGGTGGCGATCGGCCGCGGTTTCGGCCACGGGGTGGGAATGAGCCAGTGGGGCGCCTATGCCCTGGCCAAACGTGGCCAACGGTTTGAGGAGATTCTTCGCCACTACTACCAAGGGGCCGTGGTACGCCCCTATCCCCGCGGAGCAGGCTCTCCCCTGGCCAAGCAGCCGGGCGATCCGCCAGGCTTGCCCGGATGGACCTCCGATCCCGTTGCCACCCTGGCCAGTCCCTGAGCGTCGCGGCCCTTCCCTTCACGGTCCTGCCCTGCTGGTCAGGCCGCGTGCAGGTGGCCAGCGATGCCGCCGCCCTGGCCGAGCGGGTGGCGACCTCGCTGGCCCAGGCTCTGGAAGCAGATCCCGGCCGCATCCTCGGCCTGGCCACCGGCCGCACCATGGAGCCGATCTACGCGGCCCTGGTGCGCCAACTGGGCGCCTGGCCAGCGCAACAACAGGCAGACCTGCGGCGGAGGTGGCGCAGCTTCAACCTCGACGAATACGTGGGGCTCGCTGCCGGCGATCCCCGATCATTCGCCGCCACGATGCGGCAGCAACTCGGAGATCGGCTCGGCCTGGGGCAGGCGCAGCTGCGTCTGCCCGATGGACGGGCGGCCGATCCGAACCTCGAAGCCAGCCGTTACGGCCAGGCCATTGCCGACGCCGGTGGCCTCAGTCTTCAATTGCTCGGACTCGGGCTCAACGGCCATGTGGGCTTCAATGAACCCCCCTGCCTAGGCTCAGCGGCCTGTCGCTGCCTGGAGCTCAGCGCGAGCACCCGTGAGCAGAACAGCGCCGATTTCGGCGGCGATCCAGCGGCCGTGCCCCGCCTGGCGATCACCCTGGGCCTGGCCGAGATCCTGCAGGCCCAGCGCATCATCTTGGTGGTCAGCGGTGGCGGCAAGGCCAGGATCCTGCGCCGTCTGCTGCAGGACCCGCCCGATCCAGCCTTGCCGGCCAGCTGGCTCCAGGGCCATCCCGGCGCTGAACTCTGGGTGGATACGGCGGCGCTTGGCGCCTGAGGCCCTGGGTTGAAAGAGGGCCCAGCAGAACGATCAGCCCATGACCTCCTCCAGCAGGACCGCATCGGCGTTCAGGTTGGAGGTGACGCTGCGGACGTCATCGAGATCCTCCAGGGCATCCAAGAGATCGAGGCAGGCCTTCAACGGAGTGGCGGCCTCCAGGTGGCAGGGACTGGCGGCGATCCAGCGGTGCTCCCAAAAGGCCACAGGCCAGCCCTGGCCCTTCAGGCCGCCCTGCAGCGCCTCCAGGGCCGTGGCATCAGCAAAGACAAGCGCCCCAGCGCTATCGAGCTCATAACCGAGCGCCTCGAGCTCCAGCAAGCTCTCCAGCAGCGCCTCTTCGGCCAGATCGTTCTGGTCGATGCGCACCACAGCCCGCTGCTCGAAGAGGTAGCCGACGCAGCCGGTTTCGCCGAGATTGCCGCCGTTCTTGCCGAAGGCCAGGCGCAGGTCAGCGGCGGTGCGGTTGCGGTTGTCGGTGAACGCCTCCACCAGGATCGCCACGCCCCCAGGGCCATAGCCCTCGTAGCGCACCGCCTCGAAGCGATCGGCCTCCCCCCCCGCCTGGCCAGAGCCCTTGGCGATCGCCCGATCGATGTTGGCGTTGGGTACCCCGGCAGCCTTGGCCTTCTCAATGGCGGTGCGCAGCTGGAAGTTTCCCGCCGGGTCGGCGCCGCTGCGGGCGGCCACCATGATTTCGCGGCCGAGCCGGGTGAACACGACGCCCCGTTTGGCATCAACGACCGCCTTCTGACGTTTGATCTGGGACCACTTGCTATGGCCTGCCATCGCGCTGCATTGCGGGGTGAGGGCTCAACCGGCCGGCTCCAGCACCAGGCGGGGCTGGAGCCGGCCTTCGGCGGCAAGCCGGGCCATCCCTGCCAGATTGCCATCCGGGCCGAGAACCACCACGGCCTGATCGAGGGCCAATTCCAGGCTGGTCTCCTGGCTGCGGCCGCAGCGCCAGCCAGCCCAGTCGTGGGCCAGAACGCTGTGCTGCGGCAGATGGGCCAACGCGGCCAGCGGCGGCTGCAGGGCAGGCAGTGGGTCTTCCTCCAGCCGTTCGAGACTGACGCTGCCGGCCAGGCCGAAGCCCAGGGCCTCGGTGCGCCGCAGGCAGGCCAGGGCACCGCCGCAGCCCAGAGCGGCTCCAAGATCGCGGGCCAACGAGCGGATGTAGGTGCCCGCTGAGCAGGACACGGCCAACTCCAGGCGCTGGTTGTCGCCATCCCAGCCCAGCAGCTCAAGCTGGTGGATCGTCACCGGCCGCGGTTCAAGCGCGGAGGTTTCGCCACGCCGGGCGCGGACATAGGCCCTCTCGCCATCGACGTGAACGGCCGACACCTGCGGAGGCCGCTGCAGGATGGGGCCGCGGAAGGCCTCCAGGCAGGCTTCAAGAAGCTGGGGGCTGAGGTCCGGCACGGCGACGCGCTCCAGCAGCTCACCAGTGAGGTCGTCGCTGCTGGTGCGCAGGCCGAGCTGGATGGTGCCGCGATAGGCCTTGCCACCCGGCAGGTAGGGCAGCAGCCGGGTGGCGGACCCCAGGGCGATCGGTAGCACCCCGGTGACGGCCGGATCCAGGGTGCCGCCGTGGCCTACCCGCTTGAGCCCATAGCGGCGCCTCACCCGGGCCACACAGGCGTGGGAGGTGAGACCGGCCGACTTGTCGAGCACCAGAAAACCGCAGGGTTGGGCCAGGGTGACGGGGCGAAAAGGTAGGAGAACTGTTGCATCCGGCGCCAGCCCCTGCAGGCTGGGGCCATGTTCAGCGCCCCTGGTCCCTTGAGCCTGCAGAACCGCCGCGACCTGGCCTACATGGTGCTGGCCGGGCTCTTCCTCGGCACGATGGGAATGCTGAACATCCTTGGCCTGACACGCTTTTTGAGCCTCGGCACGATCGCCGGCTTGCCGATCGTGGTGGCGGTGGGGGCCCTGCCCTATCCGGTCACCTTTCTGTGCACCGATCTGATCAGCGAGATCTGGGGGGAGCAGAAGGCCACGCAGTTAGTCTGGGTGGGGCTGGTGCTGAACGGCTGGATCGTGCTCATCCTCTGGTTGGGGGGCGTGCTGCCTGGCCTCGATGGCTACGGCGGTGGCCTGGGCGCACCGGTGGCCGACGCCGATGGGCGATTGCCGCTGTTCTTCGAGATGCGCCGCCTGGCCTTCGGAGCAGTGGGGGCCTCGATGGCGGCCTATCTCGCCGCCCAGTTCATCGACGTGCGGCTGTTCCATTTCTGGAAGCGCTTCAGCGGTGGCCGGGCCCTGTGGTTGCGCAACAACGGCTCCACCCTGGTGAGTCAGTTGGTGGACACCAGCGCGGTGGTGCTGATCAGCCACTACGCCGCCCATGTGCTGCCGCTGCGCCCGGGGGAAGCGGTGCTGCCCCAGCTGGGTGCCTTCATCGGCAGTGGCTACCTGTTCAAGCTGCTCGCCGCCCTGCTCGACACCCTGCCCTTCTACCTGCTGGTGGCCTGGCTGCGCCAGTGGCTGGAGGTGCCAGGGGCGGGGGTGGAACTGACTGAGCAGCCCAAATGAGCAGACAGATTGAGCAGACGGTGCTGGCTGGGGGGAGCGCCCCGCCCTAGCCTTTTGCCTGTTCCCGATTTTTGACCAGGTGTGCCTGAGCTGATCCACGCCGGTCCGATCCCGACCGCTCCGGGCCCAACCCTTGCAGGGGCCGCCTGGAGCCGGCCGGCGCTCGATCCCGAGCGCTTCCTTAGCGACGGCTTCGCGCTCAGGAACCAACTGGCCTCCTATCTCCAGATCACGCCGCAAACCCTGGAGCAGCGCCTCCCTGCCAGCTGCTCGGATCTGGCGGCCCTGCACCCCGGTGCCGTCGACTTCGATCCCGAGGGGGCGACAGCGTTCTACGAAGAAACAGTGGGCACGGCGCACCTACTGGAGCTGGCTGCCTGGCATCTGGGCAGTGCCGGCTACATCGCCGATACCCTGCGGCTCCAGGCCGGCCAGGCCAGCGGACAGGTGCTCGACTTCGGCGGCGGCATCGGTAGCCATGCTTTAGCGGCCGCCAGCCTCGCTGAGGTGGAGCAGGTCTGGTTCGTTGATCTCAACCCCCACAACAGAGCCTTCGTGGCCCAACGTGCCCAAGCCTTTGGGCTCAGCGAACGACTCAGGGTCTGCCGGGATCTGGGCGATCAAGCCCTGCCAGCGCGGTTCGACACAGTGATCTGCCTGGACGTGCTGGAGCACCTACCCGATCCAGCGGCCCAGCTCAACGAATTCGCCGCCCGGATGAATCCGCGCGCACTAGCCCTGATGAACTGGTATTTTTTCAAGGGCCACCAAGGAGAATATCCCTTCCACTTCGATGAACCGGCCCTGGTGGAGGCTTTTTTCGAGACGCTGCAGAGCCGGTTTCTAGAGGTGTTTCACCCCCTGCTGATCACAACCCGGGCCTACCGGCTCAGGCGGTGACAGCCGCAGCCACGTTGATGCGCTTGCGATTGCGCAGGCTGCGGGTGATGCTCTCGAAGTTGACCACTCCATCCACCAGGGAATAAAGGGTGTCATCGGAACCACGGCCCACGTTCAGGCCGGGGATCACCGAGGTGCCCCGCTGGCGAATCAGGATCGAGCCGGCCGTGACGGTTTCACCGCCATAACGCTTGACGCCCAAACGCTTGGAATTGGAATCGCGGCCGTTACGGGTGGAGCCTGTGCCTTTCTTGTGGGCCATGGAAGCAAATACGAGGGGGAAGTGAGAGGGAAAATTTAGGCCCGCATCCAAGCAGAGCAGCATCCAGAGGCGATCAGCTGATCGGTTGGCCGCCCACGGTGATCGACTCGACCATCACCCGGGTGAGTTCCTGGCGGTGGCCGTTCTTGCGACGGGTTTTCTTCTTGGGGCGCATTTTATAGACAATGATCTTGGGTCCGCGGCGATGCGACACCACCTTGAGGGTGACCGAGGCGCCCTCCACATGGGGAAGGCCGAGGCTGGTGCCGCTGGAGTCACGGATCAAGAGCACCTGCTCAAGGGTGACGGTCTCATCGACCTCGGCATGGAGGCGATCCAGGTCGTAGTAGCGGTTGGGCTGCAACCAAAACTGCTGGCCGGAAGCCTCGACGATGGCGTAAGGACCGGACGCCGCCTGGGCGATCCCCATCGGAGCGAGGTTATCGGTGGCTGGAGTGAGACTCATGAGAAACGGGAGGCGTGGGCAGGCAAACGCTTCATCTCGCAGGCAAGAAAACCGGCCGAGGGTTTGGCGTTATTCAGGCCTGCCGCACATCCAGGTTAATAGTGATCCCCCATTCTCTACTGCCGTTTGCCCTGGCGTCAAGATTTATTGTCTAGGCAATGAAGCCAGCATTGGTGGATGGCTCAGCCAGCCCTGACGATCGCCTCGCTGATCAAGGATCCTGCCTTGCGAACCAGCTGCGGCCAATGGCTTCGCGAGGCGCACCACGAGCTGTTTGATCTCGGTGAAATGGCTGATCCAGGGGCTGCTTTGGAGAGCCGCTGGGAGCAATTCGATGCGGTGCTGCTTGAGCAGGGTCTCCTGGATCGCGACGCTCTCCAGCGTCTCTGCAGCAAAGGATTGGTGCTGCCCACCGTGATCTTGGGTCCGATCACAGGGCAGCTTGATTTCCACGCTGCCGAAGTCCATCTGGCCCAGGATCAACTCGAACAGCTCAGTTACAGCGTTGATGCGGCGATCTCCCGCTTTCTACGACGCGATCAAAATAACGATCAGGCCGATCCAGATGCAGATCAATCCGCTGCGCCGTGGAACTTCTCCGACCGTCTCAAAAAACGACTGGGTTACACAGGTTTGCTTTACAAACGTGACCCAAGCCGTTTTTTACGTAACCTGCCCAAGCAAGAACGCGAAATCTTGCTCCAATCGCTTGAGCGCACCTACAGAGACCTGTTGATCAGCTATTTCCGTGATCCGGCTGCTGCCAACCAAGCCCTTGACAGCTTCGTAAACACCGTTTATTTCAGTGATCTTTCAGTGACCAAAACCGTAGAAATCCATATGAATCTGATCGATGAATTCTGGACTCTCTTGAAACTCAAAGGGCATAAAGATGATTTCCTTCGGGACTATCGACTGGCCTTGATGGACGTGCTGGCCAATCTCTGCGAGATGTATCGGCGTTCACTGCCATCAGAGTCTTTGCACACCAATAGTTTGCGGTCTGCGCGGAGAGCCAGCGTGGCTGGGGAGATCGGTTGATGTCACCACTGAAGGCCTACATCCTCAAGCTCTACGTTGCAGGCAACACTCCGAATTCCATGCGCGCTCTCAAGACACTCCGCGACATTCTCGAATCGGAGTTCAAGGGCGTCTATGCACTCAAGGTGATTGATGTGCTAAAAAATCCTCAATTAGCAGAAGAAGACAAAATTCTTGCTACTCCCACCCTGGCCAAGATCCTCCCTCCACCCGTTCGCCGGATCATCGGTGATCTTTCGGATCGAGAACGGGTACTGATTGGCCTTGATCTGCTTTTTGATGAGCTTTCCGAACAGGATCTGATCGACAACTCACTCAACGAACCCTAGATATTCAATTCTAGAAACGGCAAAAGGATTTCCAGGCTGATTTCACTTTTATCCACCACCGTCGATTCATCAGGCCATGTCTCCCACGTCTAGCTCATCCCAACTGGTGAAGAAGCTTCCCACGGGCGTTGAGGGGTTGGACGACATCCTTCAAGGCGGCCTGCCGATTGGCCGCTCCACGTTGATCAGCGGAACATCGGGAACAGGGAAAACCATCTATTCGCTTCATTTTTTGTACAATGGAATCTGCAAATATGGCGAACCTGGTATCTTTGTCACTTTCGAAGAGTCACCGATTGACGTGATTCGCAATGCTTCCAGTTTCGGCTGGGATCTACAGGAATTGATTGATCAAGGCAAGCTTTTCATTCTCGACGCTTCCCCCGATCCGAACGGGCAAGATGTGGTTGGCAACTTTGATCTCTCGGGCCTGATCGAAAGAATGAACTACGCGATCAGAAAGTACAAAGCCCGCCGTGTTGCCATCGATTCAATCACCGCCATATTTCAACAGTACGACGCCCTTGCCGTAGTACGACGAGAGATCTTCCGAGTGATTGCCAGGCTCAAGGAGATCGGTGTCACGACGGTGATGACATCAGAGCGGGTTGAGGAATATGGCCCGATCGCACGCTATGGAGTCGAAGAATTTGTTTCCGACAACGTCATTATTCTGCGTAATGTGCTCGATTTTGAACGCCGTAGGCGCACAGTTGAAATCCTCAAACTCCGGGGTACAACCCATATGAAAGGGGAGTTTCCATTCACGATCGGCACCCATGGCGTCAGCATCATCCCCTTGGGTGCGATGCGCCTGACCCAACGCTCTTCCAATATCCGCATCAGCTCTGGTGTTGCCAAGCTTGATGAGATGTGTGGTGGCGGCTTCTTCAAAGATTCAATCATTCTGGCAACTGGCGCAACCGGCACCGGCAAAACCTTACTGGTCAGCAAGTTTGTGGAGAATGCTCACCACAACAAGGAAAGGGTGATCGTTTTTGCCTTTGAGGAATCCCGCGCCCAACTCATGCGCAATGCCACGAGCTGGGGAATCAACTTTGAGCAGATGGAGAAGGATGGCCTGCTTCGGATCATCTGTGCCTACCCAGAATCCACCGGACTCGAAGACCATCTTCAGATCATCAAGACTGAAATCAGCGATTTCAAGCCATCAAGAATAGCTATTGATTCCCTCTCTGCACTCTCCAGGGGTGTGAGCCTTAATGCCTTCCGCCAGTTTGTGATCAGCCTTACGGGCTACGCGAAACAAGAGGAGATCGCAGGCTTTTTCACGAATACATCGGAAGAGTTCATTGGTAGTCACTCGATCACTGATTCCCATATCACAACCATCACCGACACGATCCTGCTGCTTCAGTATGTGGAAATCCGAGGGGAGATGGCCCGTGTCATTAATGTGTTCAAGATGCGTGGATCGGCCCATGACAAGGGAATCCGTGAATTTGTGATCACCGAGGATGGCCCGGAGATCCGCGATTCTTTCTCCAACTTCGAGCGGATCATCAGCGGCTCCCCCCATCGGGTCAGCATCGACGAGCGCAACGAACTCTCGCGCATTGTGCGGGGAGTCAGCAGCGACGAAGGCTGAACCTCAGCCACTCCAAACCAGCCGCTCCAGCGGGTTGGTCAATAACTGGTGGATTCAGCCTTTAGGCCTGAAGATCGGCCCGGGCAAGCTGATCGGTATTGGCATATTGGCGCCGCTCCCCTTCGAGGATCAGTTCGTCGCGATCGACATGTTCAAGGGCGAAATCAAACCAGAACGTGGTTCCCACCTCCGGCTCGCTGACCATGCGGATGGGACTGCCGTGCTTGTCGAGAATTCCGCGCACGATCGCCAGCCCCAGGCCCGTGCCCACCTCGGTATGGACCGCATTCTCCACCCGAAAGAAGCGATCGAAGATGCGCTGCTGATCTTCGCGGCAGATGCCGGCACCACTGTCGGCGATTTCCAGCCTCAGCCGCGGCAAGGGCGAGGACAATTCACAGGAGGGATGGTTCTCCAGCGGGGCCGGGACGGGATCGAACTGACAGGTGTCGGGCCAGGGGTAAGCGGTGAGCACGATCCGGCCACCGCTAGGGGTGAACTTGAGGGCATTGCCGACGAGATTGTCGAGCACCTGCAGGATCTGATCCCAGTCGCCCATCACCCGGGGAAGATCGCTGTCGACGTCCATGTCGAACTCCACGCCTTTCTCGATGGCGTTGAGCCGGTAATTGCGAACGGTCTGCTCAATGGCGGGGCGCAGCTCGATCGGCTCCAAACTCCAGACCCGATCTGATTCCAGCCGGGAGAGATCGAGCACATCGTTCACCAGCCTGGTGAGACGATCGGTTTCGGAGTTGGCAATGGCCAGAAACTCCTGGGTTTCTTCCTCGCTGAGCTGATCGCGCAGGTCGTGGAGCGTTTCCACGTAGCTCTTGATGTTGAACAGAGGTGTGCGCAGTTCGTGGGAGACATTACTGATGAAACGACTCTGGGCCGCATTGAGCTCCACCTCCCGGGTCAGATCCTGCACCGTCATGGCGATGCCCTTGAGACTTTCGCCGCTGAGGTCCTTCACCGTCTGTAGAACGATTCGCAAGGTGCGCGGCGGTTCACCGAAGCTGCAACGCACATCGGTGCTGTCCCGTTCGCCACTGAGAAGGGTCTGGAGGGGCTCCTGTAATTCCATCGCCAGAACCTCGGGAAGTTCTTCGCAGAGCTCATTGCCTTCGAGATTGCGGCCCTCCCAGCGGAACAGGCGGCGGGCGGTGGGGTTCACCAGCACGATGCGGCCCTCGCCATCCAGCAGAGCAGCCCCGTCGGCCATCGTGGCAATCAGGGTCTGCTGTTTCACCTGGGCGGCGGTGAGTTCTTCAATGTTGGCGGCGTCGTAGACCTCCAGGCGTGAGGCCATGTCGTTGAAGCCCTGGAGCAGTTCGCCCAGTTCACCGCCCACCGGCAAGGCGATACGGGCCTCAAAGTCGCCGAGGGCGATCGCCCGCACCCCTTGCAGAAGCTCCTTGATCGGTCGGGTGATCGTCAGCGCATTGAACACCGCTCCGAGGATCACCAGCACCCAGATCGAAATGAACACGGCCACCGTCACTTGGCGCGTGAGCGCCGCACTGGCCAGCACCGCCTCGTTGGGATTGATGCCAAGCGCCAGCACGCCCAGATACTTGCCATCACTCACCATCGGCACGAACACATCAGTCACCTGGCCATCGGGGCTGAGGTGCTGGCGAATCAGGGGGTTCTGGGGCCGGCGCTGCAGATCGGGCGGCAGCTCCAGGCGCCGACTCAACAGCAGCTCACTGCCACCACTGGTGCCGCTGATCGGGATGCCGAGATAGATCACGCCATCGGGATCGGCGAAAAAGATGTATCTGAGGCTGCGACTGGAGCGCCAGAAGCGTTCAGCCACCGCCGCCAGCTCCCGGTCCTTGGCCTCGGCCACCAGGGGCGTGACATTGGCGGAGAGCAGCAGACCAAGATCCCGGGCGAAGCGGGTGTCACTCATCCGGGCATCCCTCTGGATGCTGTTGAAGGCGAAGAACGTGATCCCCGTCATCATCAAGCTGACCACCAGGGTGGCCACCGCCAGCAGCTTGGTCTGCAAGCTGAACTCGGCCCACCAACTCAGGAATCGCCTCCACAGGGAAGGACGTGTGCTCACGTCAGCCTGGGGCGGGCGGGCCGCCAGGTTGGTGAGGATGGGGGCTGCCCCGGTGGAAATTTCGGCGGCCACAACCCAACCGTCGCTTTAGCCCACCCTAGGAGCGCCGCACCTGATGGCCAATATCGCGGCGATAAAGCATCCCGTCGAAGCGCACCTGCTCGAGCCCGGAGTAAGCCGCCGAGAAGGCGGCGTCGAAATCCTTCGCCTGGGCCACCACGGCCAACACACGCCCGCCCGCCGTAACGATCGCGCCACCAGGCTCCTGCCGGCTGCCGGCATGGAACAACTGACGATCGGCGCTGGCGGCCAGCTGATCCTCGATCACATCCCCGAGCCGAGGCTCATCGGGGTAGCCGGCAGCGGCGGCCACCACGCAGGCACTGCAAGCCTCCGCCACGCCCAGGCTTGGCGCCTCGGCAAGCTTGCCGCTGGCGCAGGCCAGCAACACCTCCGCCAGTTCGCCTCCCAGCAGGGGCATCAGGGTCTGACATTCGGGGTCGCCGAAACGGCAATTGAATTCGATCACCTTGAGGCCATCAGGGGTGAGCATCAGCCCGGCATAGATGACGCCGCGATAGTCGATGCCGCGCGCCCTTAACGCCCTCAAGGTGGGCTCGAGCACCAGCTGACGCACCCTCTCCAGGCCATCGGCATCGAGCAGGGGGGCAGGGGCATAGGCGCCCATGCCGCCGGTGTTCGGACCCGTATCTCCTTCACCGATTCTTTTGTGATCCTGGGCCGGCGGGAGCAGCACCATCGTGCGGCCGTCGGTGAGGGCAAACACCGAGACCTCCGGCCCGCTGAGCCGCTCTTCAAGCACCAGGGCCGGGCTGGTGAAGCGGCCATCAAAAATGTCCTCAATGGCCTGCCGGGTCGTCGCCAGGCTGTCGGCCACGGTGACCCCCTTGCCGGCTGCCAGCCCATCGGCCTTGACGACCAGCGGCAAGCCATGGCTCTCGACCACCTCCAGGGCCTGCTCACGGCTTGTGGGGGCCCAGTAGGCGGCCGTCGGAACGCCAGCCTCCTGCATCAGTGCCTTGGCCCACTGCTTGCTCGACTCGAGCTTGGCGCCATCGCTGCCGGGCCCGAACACCGCCAGCCCAGCTTCACGCAGGCGATCGGCCAATCCATCGGCCAGAGGGCCTTCCGGTCCAACCACCACAAGCTGCACCTGACGCTCCAGGCAGGCGGCGATCAGGCCGGCGTGATCATTCGCGGCCAACGGCAGGGGCTCGCAGCCCAGCTGGCTGGCCGTTCCACCGTTACCCGGCGCCACCCAGACCCGCTCGACCCCCGGGCAGCGACGCAGAGCCCAGGCGAGGGCATTTTCACGCCCCCCGGAGCCCACCACCAGGACCTGGGAGGGGGTGGCAGCGGTTGCAGGGGCCAGTGGTGTCATCGGATCAATCGGAACGGTGGGGGCGGTTCCCTAGGTTGTGGCCCTTGGATCGCCCGACGTGTCGTTCCTTCTTTACATCTGGGCGGCCGCGCCGGGGCGATGGCCATCCTGGATGGCTGGGCTGCTCCTGGTTCCGGCCTTGCTGCCTGGTGGCTCTGCGCTTGGCAGCGCCCAGCCGTTCCCCCTACCAGTGGAACCTCTGCCATTGGAACCCCTGCAAGCGGTTCCAATGGCCATGACGGACGAGGCGTTTGCGGCCGTCCTGGCTGGCGATGAACTACCAGCCTTTGAGCAGGCCTGTCAGGAGTCGGCCCGCTTCGATCTACCCGAGCGGCTGCGGCAACTGCGGGAGCGGCTACTGGAGCTGCGGCCGGCCCCCCAACCATTCGATGTGGTGATCACCAACGCCAATGCCCTGATCAGCTGCCGGGCGCCGGAGGCGGCCCTCACCGTGCTCGATCGCTATGGCCCGGCCGCAGGAACCGAGCGTCAGCAATGGTTGATTCAGCAATGGCGCGCGGCCAATGCGGGGCTGAACCATCGCCGCGCTGCCGAAGCCTTGCGGCGCCTGGCCGCCGGGGATCTGGCCAGCCTCGAGTTCACGCCCCTGCCGATGCGGCGCCAGGAGGACGGCAGCCTGGAAACCAGGCCTGCCCTTGACGTACTCGCCGATCATCTGGCCGTGCAGGGCCATCAGCAGGAGGCCGCCGCCCTGTTGCTGGCTGGCCGGCTGCCTGGGCGGGTGGCAGCCCAGCGACTGCAGCGGGCCGCCCTGGTGTTGGAGACCATGCCGATCGCCGAACGCAATCGCTTGCTGGACATGGCCCTGGACCAGGCCGCCGCGGCCGCCGCCTGGGGTTTGGCCGCCGAACTGCTCGATCTGCAGGCCAGCCTGCAACAGGCCGCTGGCACAGATTCCAGCGCCAGTGAGGCGCGGCGCCTTCGGCTCAGTCAGCGCATCGACGATGCCTATGCCGAATGGCTGCTGCGGCGTAACGACCCGGCCGAGAGGGTCCGGGCCGAGCAACTGGAGCGGGCCTTGCGCTCGCCCCGCTCGGGTGGCGGGCACACCCCCACCCCGTCCCCTGCCGTTCCCTTGCCGTCCCCCCTGCGCCATGACTGCTTACCAGCTCGGCCCCCTGCTCTATGAGGGCAAGGCCAAACGTGTTTTTCGCACCGATCAGAGCGACCTGCTGGCCGTCGAATTCAAGGATGACGCCACAGCCTTCAACGCCCTCAAGAAGGCCCAGTTGCAGGGGAAGGGGCCACTCAACTGCCGGATCTCCGCCCTCTTGCTCGAACATCTGGCGGCGGCTGGGGTACCCACCCATTACCGGGGGATCGATGGCGACCGCTGGATGCTGGTGCAACCGGTGCGGGTGATCCCCCTGGAGGTGGTGATCCGCAATCTGGCGGCAGGCTCACTCTGCCGCCAGCTACCGATCGCGGCTGGCACCCCGCTGAAGCCGCCGCTGCTCGATCTGTACTACAAGGACGACGCGTTCGAGGATCCGCTGCTCACCGAGGCCAGGCTGGAATGGCTGGCTCTGGTGACGGGCGAGCAACGCCTTGAACTGGAGCGGCTGGCCCGCTGGATCAACGCCCTGTTGCGAGATCTGTTCAGCGGTGTGCAGCTTGAATTAGTGGATTTCAAGCTTGAGTTCGGCTTCACCACAGGCGGTGAACTGGTGCTTGCCGATGAGATCAGCCCGGACACCTGTCGGCTCTGGGACTGCCAAGTGGAGGATCCCAGCGATCGAATTTTGGACAAGGATCGCTTCCGGCAGGACCTCGGTGGCGTGACCGAAGCCTATGGGGAGGTCCTGAAACGGGTCCAAGGGGTTTGCCCTCAACCCCGCGTCTACCGGTAAGGTCACGGCAATTTGCGGCGTAGCCGTATTGCCTCGGAGAATCATGGGTGGCACCCGCAACGCCCCGAGCACCGATTCCCTCTCTGGGTGGATCCGTCGGCACGGCACTCTCGGCCTGATGGCGGCCCTGCCACTGCTGGCTTTCTGTTCGCTGCTGGCACCGGCGCGGGTTCAGGCCCAGGGCGATCCGGCCCAGAGCCAAGCCGAACTCGCCCAGGCCCAACCCGAGGAGCCTGAAGCCTTAACGCCTGAAGCCCTGGCGCCTGAGGCCGAAGCAAGCGAACCCGAATCCACTGAGCCCCAATCGAGCCAGCCTGACCCGCTCGATGCGGACCGGGCCCCTGAGCCAACCCCTGAGCCAGCAGAGCTGCTTGAAGGCCAGCCAGAGGCCCCAGCTGGAGTGGACACCACCATTCCGGTCTCTCCGCCCCAAACAGCCCCGCTCACGCCAGGCCCGGGCAGCCTGGCGCCCGAGAGCCCAACTGAGCCGAAGGTGCTGATCAGTGAGGTCGTGGTCGAGGGTCTTGATGGCCACCCCGAGGCGGAACGGCTGGAGCTGGCCGTCTACGACGCCATGGTGGTCCGACCCGGCAGCCGCGTCTCCCGTTCTGAGCTTCAGACCGATCTCGCCGCCATCTATGCCAGCGGCTGGTTTTCGGATGTGCGCATCCAACCGGTGGACGGCCCGCTCGGCGTGCAACTGGTGGTGATCGCCACGGCCAACCCCGTGCTCCAGAAGGTGGAGTTCAGCACGGCTGACATCAAGCTTCCCCCGGAGGTTCTCGAAGACACCTTCGCCGCCGACTTCGACAGGACCCTCAACCTCAACACCCTGCAGGCCCGCGTGCAGGAGTTGCAGACCTGGTACTCGGACCAGGGCTATTCGCTCGCCAGGATCACTGGACCGAGTCGGGTCAGCCCGGAGGGGGTGGTGGAACTGACCGTTCGCGAAGGCACCGTCCAGGCGGTGGAGGTGCAATTTCTCAACAGGGAGGGTTCGGCCACCAACGACGAGGGCGAACCGATCCGTGGCAAAACCAAGCCCTGGGTGGTCACCAGGGAGATCTCGACGAAGCCGGGGGAGATCTTCAACCGCCGCAACCTCGAGGAAGACATCAAGCGCCTTTACGGCACCGGCCTGTTCGGCGATGTCAAGGTGACCCTGCGGCCGGTTCCTGCCACGCCAGGCGAGGTGGTGATCGTGCTGGGGATGGTCGAGCAGTCCACTGGCTCTCTCTCAGGGGGTCTCGGCTACAGCCAGAGCCAGGGGGTTTTCGGCCAAATTCAGCTCCAGGACACCAATCTGATCGGCCGCGCCTGGGATATGTCGGTCAACTTCACCTACGGGCAGTTCGGCGGCCTGGCCGATATCTCGTTCACGGATCCCTGGATCAAAGGCGACAAGTACCGCACAGCCTTCCGGGCCCGGTTGTTCATCAGTCGGGACGTTCCCCAGATCTATCAAAGCCAGGACAACGGCAACATCAACACGGCCTCGGACTTCTACGAAGCTCCGAGCACGAGCGTTGCTTACAACATCAACTCCAGGAGCAACCCGGAAGGCCGTCGCTTCGATTCCGTCAATGAGGCCGAAGACGAATCCCCAGGGAACAGCTGGTTTGACTACGACGGCAATTCGATCGCGATCCAGCGGGTGGGTGGCAACATCCAGTTCGTGCGGCCTCTCAATGGCGGCGACCCGTTCAAGCGGGCGATGTGGAACATCGTGCTGGGGGCGAGTGCCCAGGAAGTGAGGCCGATCAACTTCGCCGGTGAATCCATGCCATTCGGCGTGAGCACCAACAATTTCGACGGTGACGAGGCGCCGATCGAGAATGTGGTCTGTGTCGCCTTCAATTGCGCCAGCAGCAACCAGTTGGTGGCTCTGCGTGTAGCCGCCACCCGCAACACCCTCAACGACCCGCGCAACCCCACCTCAGGCAGCTTTCTGAGCGTCAGCACCGAGCAGTTCGTCTCGGTGGGCCCGGATTCCCCTACCTTCAATCGCCTGCGCGGCAGCTACTCCTTCTTCATCCCGGTGAACTGGTTGAAGTTCTACAGAGGCTGCCGGCCGGAGCCTGGCGAACCAACCGATTGCAAACAGGCCCTGGCCTTTCAGGTCACGGCGGGCACCAACATCGGCGACCTGCCTCCCTACGAAGCCTTCTGCCTGGGCGGATCGAACTCCGTGCGCGGCTTCTCCGACTGTGACCTCGGTGTGGGCAGCAGCTTCGGGGAGGCCACCATCGAATACCGCTTCCCCCTGTTCAGCATCATCAGCGGGCAAGTGTTCATCGATGGCGGCACCACCTTCGGCACCCAGTCGAATGTGCAGGGCAATCCCGGCGGCCTGCTGAACAAGCCAGGCAGTGGCTTCTCGGTGGGCACCGGCCTGATCGTGACAACGCCGGTCGGGCCGTTGCGCCTGGAGGTGGCCAGCCGTGACTTCAGCGGTGACTGGCGCTTCAACCTCGGGGTTGGCTGGAAATTCTGAGCATGATCTGGCCTGAGACCTATGCCCAGGCCCTAACGCTGACGGCCCCGCTTGAATGCCAGGGCGTGGGCCTGCACAGCGGCACCACGTCCAAGGTGCGCCTGGAGCCCAGCAACCAGGCCGGCTACCGGTTGGGCTGGCTGAATCAGCCCGGTGGTGCGCTGACCCCTCTCCATCCCTCCCAGGTCTGCGAAACCCAGCTCTGCACGGCGCTCAGGTTCGATCAGCGCCGTCTGGCCACCGTTGAGCATCTGTTCGCCGCCATCGTCGGCACCGGCCTCAGCCACCTCGACATCCTCGTGGACGGTGAGGAGGTGCCCCTCCTCGACGGCTCCGCCCTCGCCTGGGTGGAGGCGATCGCCGAGGCAGGGCTGACGACCCTCGGCGAACGGGCGCCCCTGCAGGAGCTCTCAGCCCCGATCACCCTGCAGCAAGGCCAGAGCTTCGCCACCGCACTGCCCAGCACCAGCCCCTGGATCGGCGCGGCGATCGAATTCAGCCAGCCGGCGATCGGCCGGCAGCTCTATTCCCTCGAACTCACCCCCCGGAGTTTTGTGAGCGAGATCGCACCGGCCCGCACCTTCGGCTTCCGCGAGCAGGTGGAACAGCTTCAGAAGGCTGGCCTGATCAAGGGCGGCGACCTCAGTAACGCCCTGGTCTGCGATGGCCAGCAGTGGTTGAATCCACCGCTGCGATTTGCCCAGGAGCCGGTGCGCCATAAGCTGCTGGACCTGCTGGGCGATCTGGCGCTGGTGGGCTTGCCCCGAGCTCAGGTGTTTGCCTTCCGCGGATCCCATGGGCTGCACACCGCTCTGGCGGCGGCCCTGGCTGCACAATCCGACCTGCCTGAAGCCCGTTGACCGTTTCCCTCGCCGGCACTCCTCTGCTGACCAGTGAGCAGATCCTCAATCTGTTGCCGCACCGTTACCCCTTTGCCCTCGTCGACCGGCTGATCGAACATGAGCCCGGTAAGCGTGCCGTGGCCATCAAGAACGTCACCCTCAACGAACCCCAGTTCCAGGGCCATTTCCCTGGCCGGCCGATGATGCCCGGGGTGTTGATCGTTGAGGCGATGGCCCAGGTTGGCGGCTTGATCCTCGTGCAGATGCCCGAACTGCCCAAGGGCCTGTTCGTCTTTGCTGGAATCGATGGTGTGCGCTTTCGTCGGCCGGTGGTGCCGGGCGATCAGTTGCGGATCAGCTGCGAACTCCTATCGCTCAAACGCCAGCGCTTCGGCAAAGTGAAGGGCGAGGTCACGGTGGACGGACAACGCGTGTGTTCCGGAGACCTGCTGTTCTCGCTGGTGGACTGAGCCAATGACCAGCGCAGCCGTGGAAACATCGATCCATCCCACTGCCTTGGTGGACCCCCACGCCAAGTTGGCCAGTGGGGTGGAAATCGGACCGTTTGCCGTGATCGGCCCGGACGTGCAGATCGGCCCCGGCAGCAAAATCGGCCCCCACGTGGTGATCGAAGGGCGGGTGCACATGGGCGCGCGCAATCGCATCTTTCCTGGCGCCTGCATCGGACTTGAACCCCAGGATCTCAAGTACAGCGGCGCCCCCACCGAAGTGGTGCTCGGCAACGACAACACCATTCGCGAATGCGTCACGATCAATCGGGCCACCGCCGATGGCGAGCAGACCGTACTGGGCAGCGGCAATCTGCTGATGGCGTATTGCCATGTGGGCCACAACTGTGAGCTGGCCGACGGCATTGTCGTGGCCAACAGTGTGGCGATCGCCGGCCACGTGGTGATTGGCGATCGGGCCGTGATCGGTGGGGTGCTGGGCATTCATCAGTTCGTCCACATCGGCAAGCTGGCGATGGTGGGTGGGATGAGCCGCATCGACCGCGATGTGCCTCCCTTCGCGATCGTTGAGGGCCATCCGGGGCGGCTGCGAGGGCTCAACCGGATCGGCCTGCGCCGCAGCGGGCTCTCAGACCGCGCCGATGGTGCCGAACTGAAGCAATTGCAGGAGGTCTGGAACCGCCTGTACCGCGGCGATCAGGTGCTGGTGCAAGCCCTGGCCCGCATCCGCCAAGACCACCTGTTGCCGGCCGCCGAAGAGCTCTGCAGCTTTCTTGAGGCCTCGATCACCGCAGGACGGCGCGGCCCCCTGCCCCACCACCGCTGATGGCCAGGCTGCTGATCAGCACCGGCGAGGTGTCCGGGGATCTCCAAGGCGGGCTGCTGATCCAGGCCCTCCATGCCGAAGCCGCCCGGCGCGGACTGCCGCTGGAGATCCTGGCCTTAGGCGGCGAGCGCATGGAACGGGCCGGGGCCCGGCTGCTGGCGAACACCGCACCGATGGGGGCGATGGGGCTGTGGGAAGCGCTGCCGTTGGTGCTGCCCACCCTGCGCCTGCAGCGGCGGGTGGGCCGGCTGCTGCGCCAGACCCCGCCCGATGGTGTGGTGCTGATCGATTACATGGGAGCCAATGTCAGCCTGGGGCTCACCCTCAGGCGCCGGCTGCCGAAGGTGTCGATCACGTACTACATCGCACCCCAGGAATGGGCGTTCCGCATCGGTGAGGGCGGCAGCACCCGGCTGATCGGCTTCACCGATCGCATCCTGGCGATCTTTCCGGAAGAAGCGCGCTTCTACGCCGAGCGGGGAGCCGACGTGACCTGGGTGGGCCACCCCCTGCTCGACACGCTCAGCGAGCAACCCAGCCGGGAGGAGGCCCGCCAGCAACTGGGCCTGGCGGCAGGCGAAACATTGCTGCTGCTGCTGCCCGCTTCCCGCAGCCAGGAGATGCGCTATCTGGTGCCCACCCTGGCGGCAGCGGCGGCTGAACTGCAGCGCCAGCGCCCTGGCCTGCGGGTGATGGTGCCGGCGGGCCAGGCGGCATTCGAAGCCCCGCTGGCCGCCCTGCTGCGTCAGGCTGGCGTCCGGGGTGAGGTGGTGCCCGCCGCAGCGGCGGACCGCCTGCGGCCGGTCCTCTCTGCCGCCGCCGACCTCGCCCTGACAAAGTCAGGGACGGTGAATTTGGAGCTGGCCCTGCGCGGGGTGCCCCAGGTGGTCGGATACCGCGTCAGCCGCCCCACAGCCTGGGCCGCCCACCATCTTCTTCACTTCCGCGTCGATCACATCTCACCGGTGAATCTGGTGCTCTCTGAGCGGCTCGTTCCGGAGTTGCTCCAGGACAGCTTCAGTGCCGAGGCGGTGGTGGCGGCCGCCCTGCCACTCCTGGATCCCGGCCCAGCGCGCGAGCGCATGCTGGATGGCTACCGCCGGCTGCGGAAGTGCCTGGGCGAACCGGGTGTCACCGCCAGGGCGGCCAACGAAATCCTCGACCATCTGCCCGAGACCCCCGAACCTCGAAAAGCCGTCGCCCCCCTCTCCCACCGGAGTTGACAGCCCTGCAAGATGATCGGACAACCTTCCCCACCACCAGTTCTGAGCCGGCCATGACGAATCAGCAGACCAGCCACTCCGGTGCCCTGCGCTGGTCTGGGCTTTTGCGTGGTCTGCTCTTAGGTCTGGTCGTCCTGCTGATTTCCGCAGCGCCGGCTCAAGCCGTGATCGAGGAGGCAGTGTTCGCCGGTGGTTGCTTCTGGTGCCTGGAGCACGACCTTGAGGTACTCCCCGGAGTGGTCGATGCGGTCAGTGGCTACAGCGGTGGGTCCAAAGACAACCCCACCTATCGCCAGGTGACCGCCGGTGGGACCGGCCATCTCGAGAGCGTGCAGGTGCGCTTCGAGACCGACCAGATCAGCTATCCCACCCTGCTGCGGGCGTTCTGGCGCAACGTCGATCCCCTCGATGGTGGCGGCCAGTTCTGTGACCGTGGTGCCTCCTACCGCCCGGCGATCTTCACCAGCGGCACACGTCAGCAGGAGCAGGCCCTCGCCAGCCTGCAGGCAGCTGGCAGGGAACTGGACCAGAAAGCAGCCGCGATACGGGTGCAGATCCGACCGCTCAGCAAGTTCTGGCCAGCCGAGACCTATCACCAGAACTACGCCCGCCAAAACAAGCTCAAGTACAACTATTACCGCTGGTCATGCGGACGCGATCAGCGGCTCAATCAGATCTGGGGCTCAAAAGCTCGAACCTCTGTGCCATGGCCTGAGCAGAAGCCCTGAAGGCTACCCAGGGTTGAACCAGCCGCTTGCAGAGAAGGATCACTGATCACTTCATGGGCAACGGGTTCCCAGGTTACTGGCCTGCTCCAAGCCCTGCCTAGGCGGCGAAATTTGAGCCTACGCTGGGTGGATGGGAAGGAGGTTGCAGATGTATTTACTGACGATTCGCGATGGTCTGGTGACCCGCCACATCGGTCCCTTCGCCAGCCCCAAGCATGCGGCCGATGATCTCGATCGCCGGCTGGCCGGTTTCGGCGAGCGGGTGAGCTGGCAGATCCACGAACTCGAAGCCCCCGAAGCCAGCCTGATGCAGGGCCTGGAGCAAGTGGCTGCCTAGCGGCTCGTTAGCGGCCAGGTGTGCTGGTTGGCAGACGCCCCTGGCGCGGATAGCCGCGCAGCAACCCACTTTCCACCATCAGACCCACCCCGGCTGTCACACAGATCAGACCAAACGTTCCGTACCAGAACCAGGGCCCGGCCGGCGAGACCATCTGATTGAGCAGGGCGACTTCCTGCAGGGTTCGCCGGGTGATCGCCTCACCGACGAGACAGATCCCCGACGGCAACAGCAGCACTCCGAGCTGGGCGCTGAGGTACCAGCGGATCTTCTGAACGGCCATGCGTTGCTGTCAGGCGTTGGGGCCAACTTTAAGCGGGTCCTCCCTGGCTTACCCACTCGACAAGGGTGCGCACGCCGAACCCCGTGGCACCGGCTGGATCCAGCCCCCGCCCCTTGTCACTCCAGACCGTGCCGGCGATGTCCAGGTGGGCCCAGGCCGGTCCGGCTTCGATGAAATCCTGCAGGAACAGAGCGGCGGTGATGGAGCCGCCTGCCCTTGGCCCGGTGTTCTTGAGGTCGGCCACGGGGCTCTTGAGCCCCTCCTTGTAGGAGGCCTGCAGCGGCATCCTCCAGAACTGCTCACCGCCGAGGCGTCCGGCTTCGAGCAGGGCGTCGGCGAGGCCATCGCTGGGCGACCAGAGGCCGGCGATCTCGTTACCCAGGGCAATCACGCAGGCTCCGGTGAGGGTGGCCAGATCAACCACCGCATCAGGCTGGAGCCCGCTGGCGTAGACGAGGGCATCGGCCAGGGTGAGCCGGCCTTCGGCATCGGTGTTGTTCACTTCGATCGTCTTGCCGTTGGAGGCCGTCAGGATGTCGCCGGGGTGGATGGCCTCGCCACTGATCATGTTTTCGCAGGCCGCCACGATCACGTGCACCTCCACACCGTCTGGCTTGAGCTCGGCGATGGCCCGGGCGGCTCCGAGCACGGCGGCACTGCCGCCCATGTCGTACTTCATCATCTCGATCTGGGAGCCACCGGTCTTGAGGTTGTAGCCGCCGGAATCGAAGGTCACCCCCTTGCCGATCAACACCAGCCGGCGGCTGGCCCCTTCAGCGGGCCGGTAGGTGAGATGGATGAACTTCGGCGGCAACGCGGAGCCCTGGGACACTCCCAGATAAGCGCCCATGCCGAGAGCTTCACAGTCGGCGCGCTCCAGCACCTTCAGCTCCAGGCCATAGGTGCTGGCGATCTCGGCCGCGGTGTCGGCCAAGGCCTGGGGCGTGACCACATTGGGCGGCGCCGCCACCAGCTGGCGGGCCAGCTCCACGCCGCTGCAGATCGCCCCCAGGCCATCCAGACCGGCCTGGGCCGACTCCGGCAGCCCCAACAGGCTGATCGAGCCCGGCACCGCAGCGGGTTCGACTTCGCTTTTGAAGCGCTGGTCGGCATAGAGGGTGAGCCGCACCGCCTCGGCGATCGCCTGGGCTGCGGCCTTGGGATCGAGTCCGTCGCTGGGCAGGGCGATGCCGAGATCGGAGGCTTTACAGGCTGCCGCTGCCCTGGCGATCGCTGCAGCGGCACTGCGCAGACCGGCGACATCGCCAGCCTGCGCCTCCCCTAGCCCCACCACGATCAACTGGGCCGGTGCCTGGCCCAACAGGGTGAAGGTGAGAACATCGCCGGCTTTGCCCTTGAAGCGGCGCTGCTCCAGCAGGGCGCTCAGATCGGGGCCGAAGCGGGCTTCCAGGGCCTGTTGCAACGGTCCGTGATCGTCCTGGGCCAGACCCACCGCCAGGGTGTCACCGCCCCAGTCGCTCAGCGAGACGGGCGTGCAGCGAAACTCCATGGGGGGGCGCAAATCTTGAGGCCGCGATCGTAGCCAGGCTCCACGGCCTGCCCTGGACGGGTTTCAGCCGAGGTCGCTGGTGAAGGGCGTCGCCCAACGTTGGCGCGTTTCCTTGTTGAACGGGGGCTGCCAGCGGCGGATCAGCGCCTGCTCAAGGACTTGGCGCGCCCTTGCCGCGACCGGCACGTCCGCCCAGAAGCGGATGCTGGCCAGGCTCTTGAGTTGGGCCTGCTGCAGGGCCTCGCCGTAGGCCGCCAGGTAGGTCTTGCAGTCATGGTCGCCCTTCCAGCGCAGATCGGCCCGCGAGGTTTCGCCGATGTACAGCAGCAAAGGGATGTTGAGGTGGGGCGGCTGGTCAATCACCACGTAGAGCGCCGCCCCGTTCTGAGCCTGCTGCGGCCAGCGCCAGAACTGCAGGCTCTGGGGGGTGAGGGCCAGCGGGTTGAAGTGGGCAGCCAGAGCAGCAGGATCGGGGCCCATGCCAGGCCGTCCCGTGGCGAACAGCTGCCCCTGACTGGCCTCTCCCGGGGCCTGGTGGTGGGTCCCCAGTGCCTTGAACAGCGGCTGCTGGAAGCTGGCCAAGCGATTTTGCCAAGCGAGCAATTGCCGCTGCCGCAGCGGCAGCAGGGCAGAAACGGCCGCGCCGGGTCCATCACCGCTGCCGGCACCCGCCGGGAACAGCTCCCCCTGTCGAGCGGAGTTTGTCATCGCCGCCGGGGCAGCTCCGGCCCCAAAGGCCCCTTACCGAAGCTCACCTTGCCAATCAGGCCTTCGACCAGGTCAGCGGGAAGCTGCAGCCGTTGCTGCAGATCGGCCAGGTCCTGGAACGGGCCGCGGCCCCGCTCGCGCACCAGCCGCTGACCACGCTCCGGATCCAGGCCCAGCTGAGCCTGCAGCTGGGCTGTGCTGGCGCGGTTGAGATCGAGGGCCAGCAAACCGTCGCGGGGGCTATCGCCGTACCAGCGGAACGCCAGCAGGGGCTCCCAACAGTGCACCTCGGCGGGCTGGAGGCCCAGCACCCGTTGCAGGTCGTCGATGCCGCTGAGTTGAACGCCTCCGGCCTGCAGCCGCAACAGCAGGTCCACCTGATTAGGAGTGATACCGGGCAGGCGCAGCCAGTCGGCGGCCGTGGCCCTGTTCACATCCAGATGCCAACCCAGGGCAGCCAGCTGGCCAACCTCATCGGCGTTGCGCAGCCGCAGGTCCGGATCCTGGGCCAGCTTCAAAGCCAGCAGATCCCGCTCGATCTCATCGGCACCCGCTAGGCCCGCGGCGCTGGCCGGTGTCTTTGGGCCAGCCGGGTTGTTTGCACGGGCGGCCGGGGCCGGCAACTGTCCGGTCGCCACCAGCAGGCGGCGGGCCAGCGCATCCAACCACTGCCCCTTGGCCATGGCGGCACTCGCCCAAACGCACAACTGGCCCGAAGTTAGCGGTAGTGGCGGCTCGATTACGTCAATCCGCACTCCCGCCCAAGCCAGGTGCCGCCCAGAATCGCTCCTATTGCACCACGGCTAGCCGCTTCCATGGGGTTCTTCGAATCCGAGATCGTTCAGGACGAGGCCAAACGCCTGTTCGGCGACTACCAGCAGCTCACCCAGCTCGGGGGCGACTACGGCAAGTTCGACCGGGAAGGCAAGAAATTGTTCATCGAGCGGATGGAAACGCTGATGGATCGCTACCGGGTGTTCATGAAACGCTTCGAGCTCTCCGAGGATTTCCAGGCCAAGCTCACCGTGGAGCAGCTGCGCACCCAGCTCGGCCAGTTCGGCATGACACCCGAGCAGATGTTCAGCCAGATGAACCAAACCCTGGAGCGGATGAAGCGGGAGCTGGGCGCTGAAGGCTGAACCTGCCCATGGCTGAGCGAGCCGGGGAGGTCAGCAGGGTCGCTGCCTACGATCGCCGCTAAAGCGAGACAGGGCCAGATGGTGGGGGCGCCGCAGGGCCAGGGGTTCGGCTTGCCGCCGTGGCTGGAGAGGGGCCTGGCCGATCTGTTTCCCGATGGGCGGGAGGGCGATCCTGATCAGGCCCTGCGGGCGCGGCTCGCTGAAGCAGAGCAAGCCGGCCGGCCCCTGCGGATCAAGTTGGGCATCGACCCCACCGGCAGCGACATCCATCTCGGCCACAGCATCCTGTTTCGCAAGTTGCGGGCCTTCCAGGACGCCGGCCACACCGCCGTTCTGATCATCGGCGATTTCACCGCCCGCATCGGCGATCCCAGCGGCAAGAGCGCCACCCGGGTGCAGCTGGGCGCCGACGCCGTTGACGCCAACGCCGCCACCTACCTGGCCCAGCTCGGTCAGGGCCAGCCGCCGGAGCGCGCCCTGCTGGATTTCCAGACCCCCGGCCGGCTGGAGGTGCGCCGCAACAGCGAATGGCTCGCCGGCCTCGATCTGGCCAAGGTGATCGAGCTGCTGGGCACCGCCACGGTGGGTCAGATGCTGGCCAAGGAGGAGTTCGCCAACCGCTACAGCTCCGGCACGCCGATCAGCCTGCACGAGTTCCTTTACCCGCTCTTGCAGGGCTACGACTCGGTGGCGGTGCGCTCCGACCTGGAGCTGGGCGGTACCGACCAGAAGTTCAATGTGGCGATGGGCCGCGATCTGCAGCGCCATTTCGGCCAGCGACCCCAGTTCGGAGCGTTGCTGCCGATCCTGCCGGGGCTTGATGGGGTGCAGAAGATGAGCAAGAGCCTGGGGAACACCGTGGGCCTCAGCGACGACCCGCTCTCGATGTATTCGAAGCTGGAGAAACTGCCTGATGCGGTGGTGGATGACTACCTGATCCTGCTCACCGGGCTGAACCTCGCCGAGCTGCCTGCCGGCGGACGGGAACGCCAGAAGGCGATGGCCCTGGCGATCACCGCCGGCCGCCATGGCCAGGATGCGGCGCTGGCGGCCCAGGCCGATGCCGCGGCCTTGGTGGCCGCAGGCAGTGGCAAGGCCGCAAGCTCACTGGGTTCAGCCGGTACGGCAGAGGCGACCGTGCCCGAGGCTTCACTGGCGGCGGTGGAGTTCCCGATTGAGGCCTTTGCCCTCCTTCGCGAGCTGGGGCTTTGCGCCAGCGGCGGCGAGGCCCGGCGGCAGATCCAGGGGGGTGCGGTACGGCTCGATGGCGACAAACTCAGCGACCCACTCCAGGCCTTCGCCACCGCCGCCGAGCTGCACGGCAAGGTGCTTCAGCTCGGCAAGAAAACGTTCCGGCGGCTGATCGGTGCCTGATGGGTGGGGATCTTTAATCTGAGCAACGGTCGGTGAACCCGCTGTGATCCCAAAGCTGGGCGGAGATGCCGCTGAACGAATCATCGTGGCGCTCGATTACGCCGATGCCGCCTCGGCCCTGGCCCTGGTGGATCGCCTGCCCGAGCTGCGCTGGGTGAAGGTGGGCCTGGAGTTGTTCGTCGCCTGCGGGCCGGCGCTCGTCATTGAGCTGCGCCGCCGCGGCCTGCGGGTGTTTCTGGACCTGAAATTCCACGACATCCCAGCCACCATGGCCGGGGCTGTGGGCAGCGCCGCCCGCCTGGGAGCGGAGCTGATCACGGTCCACGCTGCGGCCGGCAGCCAGGCGCTGGCGGCGGCCCAGGCGGCGGCGGTGGCGGGAGCGGCGCAAGCGGGATTGCCCGCTCCCACCCTGCTGGCCGTGACCGTGCTCACCAGCTGGGAGTCCGATCGCTTTCGAGATGAACTGGCTGTTGGCGAGCCCCTGGAGCGCCACAGCTCACGCCTCGCGGCCCTGGCGGTGGCCGCCGGTGTGGGCGGTGCCGTCTGCTCCGCCCATGAAGTGGGGCGGCTGCGGGCCAGTCACCCCCGTCCCTTCCTGCTGGTGACACCCGGCATCCGCCCAAGGGGAAGCGCGGCCGGCGACCAGGCCCGGGTGATGGGACCCCATCAAGCCCTGGCGGCCGGCGCCAGCTTGCTGGTGATCGGCAGGCCGATCCGTGAGGCCAGCGATCCTGCGGCAGCCTTCGCGGCCTGCCTGGCCGAGAGCATCGGGCAATCTGGGGAGCCTGGCCCAGCGATGCGGTGACACGGAACAACCCCGAGCCGCCCAGCGAGAGCCCCGTTGATGTGGTGGTGGTCGGCGCCGGCCTCGCCGGCCTGGTGGCGGCCCGGGCGCTGCAGGTGGCCGGCCGCACGGTGCGCCTGATCGAGGCAGCCCCTGAGCTGGGCGGGCGCATGGTCGGCCAGAGGTTGCAGCTGGCTGGTGGGGGTCTGGCCGGGCAACACAACCCCTGGATTGACCTGGGCGGCCAGTGGGTCGGCCCCAGCCAGACCCGCATCCTGGCCCTGCTCGATCGCCACGGCATTCGCCGCTTCGAATCGCCCCACAGCGGCAAGACCGTGCTGGTGTTCGGCGAGAGCCGCTGCTGTTTCGCCGGATTCTTCCAGGGCTTTCCCGAAGGCCAGCCGCCGGCGGTGCCGAGTGCCGACTGGAACGACGCCATGGCGGCCCTGGCGCGTTTCCAGGAGCTGGTGGCCCAGTTGCCCGAAGGTCACCCCCACCACCATCCTGCCGCCGCTGAACTCGATCAGCTCAGCTTCCAGGACTGGATCGACGCCCACACCCACACCCCCTTCGCCGCCTGGTATTTCGCCTATTTCTGCCGTGCCGTCGGCTTCCTCGGCCCAGCCGAGCCGGAGCAGGTGTCGCTGTTGCATGTGCTCTGGGGCCAGCGCACCGCTTCCCAGGGCGAGCAGCCCGAGCAGGAGCTGCTGCACGGCGGCGCCGGCCAGCTGCCGGCCCTGCTGGCCACGCAGTTGGGCGAGGGGGTGGTGCGGCTGGGGGAGCCGGTGCGGGCTGTGCGGCAGAGCCTGGTTCAGCAGCCGCGCCACAGCGTGGAAGAAGGCGAGGGCGATCTCCCAGGAGCTGGGGCCGCTCACCCCGTTCTGGTCCAGACCGACCGGGCGCACTACCCTTGCCGCGCTGCGATCGTGGCGATGCCGCCGGCGATGGCCGCTCGCCTGCACTTCACGCCGGAGCTTCCCGCCGACCGCCTGGAACTGCAAGAAAAGATGGCGATGGGCAGCTGCGCCAAGGTGATGGTGGTGTACCCCAGCCCCTGGTGGCGCGAGCTGGGGCTCTCGGGCATCGCCATCGGCGATCGCCCCTGGGTGGAACTCTGCGCCGACAGTTCCGATCCCCAAAGCGGTTGTGGTGTGCTGGCCGCCTTCGTGGTGGGCCATCGCTACCGGCGCTGGGCAAAGTTGAGAGAAGAAGAGCAGAAGCAGGCGGTGCTCAGCGATCTGGCCGCCTATCTGGGGCCGCAGGCCCTGACTCCAGTGGCCTTTGTGATCAAAGACTGGCCAACCATGCCGTTCGTGGGCGGCGCTTACGCCGCCTGGATGCCGCCGGGGCTGTGGAGCCGTTGCGGCGATGCCCTGCGCCGGCCCCATGGCCGGGTGTTCTGGGCGGGCACTGAGGTGGCCGAGCGCTGGCCGGGCTTTTTCGAAGGGGCGGTGCGCAGCGGCGAAGAAGCCGCCGCCGCGGTTCAGCAGACGCTCAACTGAGCCGCCGTTCCCATACTTGGCAGACAAGGTCCTCCTGCAAATCCCCGACGCCATGCCCAAGCTCCTGCCCTGGCTGCTGGCCCTGCTACTGGCCTTCACGCCAGCCCCGGTGGCCCGCGCCGCCGAGGCGGCCTTCTCGCTGCCGCCCCTGCCCTACGCCAACGGGGCGCTGGAGCCGGCGATTGAGGCCACCACGATGGCGATTCACCACGACCGCCATCACCAGGGTTATGTGAACAACCTGAATGCGGCCGTGGCGGCGGATCCGGCCTTGGGCGGCCTGGAGCTCGAGGCGCTGCTGAAGCGGCCGTCAAGGCGCTCAGCCAGGGTGCGCAACAACGCCGGCGGCCACTGGAACCACAGCTTTTTCTGGGCCTCGCTGACACCGCCCGATCAGGGCGGAGCACCATCGCCCGAGCTGCTGGCAGCGATCGATCGCGATTTCGGCTCCTTCGAGGCGTTCCAGGCCAGCTTCAAGGCGGCGGGACTGGGGCGCTTCGGCTCGGGCTGGGTGTGGCTGATCGTCAATCCAAAGGGAACCCTCGAGGTGGTGAGCACCGCCAACCAGGACAACCCGCTGATGGACCTGCCTGAAGGGCGGGGCACGCCGCTGCTCGGCAACGATGTCTGGGAGCACGCCTACTACCTCCAGTACCAGAACCGCCGCGCCGACTACCTCGACGCCTGGTGGTCGGTGGTGAACTGGCCGGTGGTGTCCGATCGCTACGCCAAGCAGCTGGCCTGATGCTCAAGCGGCTCGATCAGGCCTTGTTCGATAACAGGCTGCAGCCCGGCACCTACGTGAGGCCCCACTGTCACCTGCGCTCCGCTCCCGCCGCCGCCTTTGAGTGTTTCGTTGTGCTGCAGGGGGCGATCGGCCTGCTGCTGCTCGATCGCCAGTTCCACACCCTGGTGGCACTGCAGCCGGATTCGGTGATGCTGGAAATCAAACAGGGCCCCTACAGCCCGGCCACCGATAAGGATTTTCTGCCTGGTTTCCCAGCCCAAGGCAGCACCGAGGCCGACCAGCTGGTCCTCAGCTGGAGCGCCCCCGGTTCGGCTGAGTCAACCGCGGACAACCGCTGCTCCGATCCCCCCGTCCTGTTTCCCAGTCCCTGACGCTGCCCTTTGGAACCCCATGCCCAGCGCCGCGATCCAGGGCGTCCAGCCCGGCCTTCGCTTCATCCCACCGGATTACACCCCCTGGTTCCATCGCCTGGCCCGGTTGGCGCTCCCCTTGGTGCTGCGTTGGCGCGGCGTTCGGGCTGTGGAGGTTTGTGGCGCCGAGCCGCTGGCCAGCTTGTTCGCCGATGCCCAGGCTGGCCGAATCCGGCTGCTGATCGCCTTTCGCCATCCCTGCACCACCGACCCCCTGGTGATGGCCCAGCTGGTCTGGAAGGAGGTACCCAAGTCGGCCCGGCGCCTGAAGTTGCCCCTGACGCAGCCCGTGCACGGACAGTTCCTCTACGACAGGGGCATTCCGCTCTGGGCCGGCCAGGCGGCCGGCTGGATGCTCTCGAAACTGGGGGGTATCACGATCAAGCGCGGCAGGCTCGATCGCCGGGCCCTGAAAACGGCCCGCAACCTCTGCGCCCATGGCCCCTTCCCATTGGCGATCGCGCCGGAAGGGGGCACCAACAACCATGGGGAGCTGCTCGGCCCGCTTGAACCCGGCCTGGCCCAGATGGCCTTCTGGTGCTGCGAGGATCTCGCCGCCGAAGGGCGCGACGAACGGGTCGTGATCGTGCCGGTGGCGCTGCATTACCAGCTGGTGGCTTGCGACTGGGACCGGATCGATCAGCTGCTGGGCCGCATGGAGGACCTGCTGGGACTCCCAGCAACCGGGGCTACAGCAGAACCCGAGCAGCGCTACGGCCGTCTGATTCACCTGGCCGAACAACTGCTTGGCCAGCTGGAAGCGTTCTACGGCCAGCCCCCAGAGCAGCCCACTGACCAGCCCCCAGGACAGACACAAACGCCCAGCAGCGCCGAACCCGCCTTCCAAGCCAGGATCGTGCGCCTGCGGGAGCAGGCCCTGGCACAGGCCGAGACCCATTTCCAGCTGCGGCCCAAGGGCTCGATCGTGGAGCGCTGCCACCGCATCGAGCAGGCCGCTTGGCAGGCCATCTACCGCGACGATCTGGAGGGCAGCTCCGCCCTGGAGCGCAGCCTGGCCGACTGGAGCGCCCAGGAGGCCGCCATCCAGATGAATCACATGCGCCTGGCGGAACACTTCGCCTCGATCAGTGGCTCCTATGTGGCCGAAAAGCCCAGCATCGACCGCTACGGCGAGCTGCTGCTGATCCTCTGGGGGGCGATCGCCTGGATCCGCAGTCCCCAGGCGGAAGCGCCCCCCTCGCTGGGGCCACGCCGGGTGACGATCGTGGTGGGTGAGTCGATCGAGGTGGGTGAACAATTCGAGCTTTATCGCTCAGATCGCCGTGCCGCAGTCGACCAGCTCACCGCAGTGACCCGCAGCCGACTGGAGGCCGCGATGCTCGGCTGAGCGACCCGCCCGAGGCCAGACTCAGGCCGCCAGCGATGGCAAGGGAACCAGCTCGGCATACAGCGATTCGAGCGCTGCGATGTTGCGCCCGAGGGTGTAGCGCTCCAGAGCCCGGGCGCGGGCACGGACTCCGAGTGCGGCCGTCAGGACCGGCTGATCCCGCAACACCGGCAACAGGGTGCGCAGTTGGGTCGTGACCCCCTGGGTACTGATCACGATGCCGGCGCCGCCCTCAAGCACCTCACCGTCAGCGCCGGCATCGGTGGCCACACAGGCCGTTCCGCAAGCCATCGCCTCCAGCAACGCCAGGGACAGACCCTCCACCAGCGAGGGCAGCAAAAAGACCTCGGTGAGCTGCAACAGGGCCACCCGCTTGTCGCGGTCGGCTTCATCGCCCCACCACTCCACATCGGGGTCGTCGGAGCTCGCCATCAGTGACGCGCGCAGGGGGCCGTCGCCAACGATCAGCAGCACGCAGCCCTGGGGACGGACCAACCGCCAGGCCTTGAGCAAGGCCTCCACGTTCTTCTCCGTGGCCAAACGGCCCATGTAGAGGAACACCCGTCGACCTTGGAAACGCCTGCGCAACTGGGCGAGTTCAGCTGTGATCGAGCCGGTGGGGGCAGGTTGCCATCGGTCGGTGTCCACCCCGTTGGGGATCACAGCCAGGCGCTCCTCTCGTACCCCCAGCCGGGCGAGCAGCTCCGCCTGCCGATCGGAGAACACGATCACCCGGTCGAACTTGGCCAGGGTCGGTGCATAGATCTGATAAGTCAGCTGCTGGGTACCGGCCGACAGGTTGCGCAGGCCCGCATCAAAAGCCGGATGGAAGGTGGCCACAAGCGGCACGCCCAGATGCTGGCAAAGGTCTGGCAGCCGAAAATCCAGCGGTGAGAGGGTGAGGCTGGCGTGGACGAGGTCAGGCCTGAGCTGTTCAAGCGATTCGCGCAGCTCCCGTTGCGCTCCGGGCGAAGGGATCGTGTAAGCCTGGGATTTAACCAGATAGGGCAAGGCCACATCACCGCTGTCGCCCCCCGATCGGCTAACCGCACTGGTTCGGCTTTCAGCATTGGATCGGCCGTGACCACTGGATCGGGCCTGGCGGCCTTCGAGTTGCAGGCCATCCCAGCCAAAACCCAGGCCAGATGAGGGATTATCGAAGTGAATGAAGCTGATGCGGTGGCCCAGCTGCTGGAGCCGCTCGGTGGTGGAGAGGCCGTAGGAGACGTTGCCGCAGAAAGGGGATTTCTTGCCCAGCCAGGCGATATGAGCCACCTGCCCCGCTCTTCTGAAACCGAACGCTAGCAGCGACGCCAGGGCTGCTCCAGCAGGGCCGCTACGCCGGCGATTGCCGCCAGGATCCAGAGCACCGGCAGCAGCCCGTAACGACTCACCACGGTCCCCGCCAGGACCAGCGGCAGGCTGAGGGCGATGTTGATCAGATTGTTCTGCAGGCCGAACACCTTGCCGCGCAGGGGCTCTGGCGTGTCTTCCTGGATGGTGGTCTGGGCCGGGATCGCCAGCAGCGAAGCACCAATTCCCAGCAGCGCACAGAGCGCGAGGGTGAGCACCAAGTTGCCGGTGACCTGGCCAAGCAGGACCAGGCTGAACGAAATCATGCCCAGTCCGGAGGTGGCCATCAGCCGGCGGCGCAGGCCTTGACCGAGCTGGGCCACGGCTAGGGCGCCCACCGCCATACCCACGCCGCTCATCGCCAGCAGGGTTCCGAACTGGGTGGGTCCAAGGCCCTGGATGGCTGAAGCCAGGCTGATCGCCAGAACGTAAAGCGCCGCAAGAATGCTGTACAGGAGTACCAGCTGGAGCATGGCGCTGCGCAGGCGGGGCCGCTCGCGCAAGACGTCCAGTCCTTGGGCAATTTCACTCCAGACGCTGGTTCCACGTTCCTGCCGCGGCGTTTCCCGAATCGAAATGGTGCTGATCGAAAAAGCCGCCAGCCCGTAGCAGAGCGGCAGAAGCACGAACTCACCGCCGCCGATCCCAATCGCCGCGAATCCGTTACGCAGCAACCGCAGCACCGGATCCCCCAGGGCAAAACCCACGATCGTGGCCCCCATGCTGGTGGCCTGATACAGGGAGATCGCAGGCAACAGCAGCGGCCTTGGCACCAGCAGGGGGATGGCCGCCTGCTCGGCTGGGGCGAAGAACTGGGTCAGCACCGATTCAAGCAGCGTCATCCCGATCAGTCCCCAGTACCCCCAGCTCAGGCCGAACAGATAGGGGCCCGGAATCAGGGCCAGGGGAGCCAGCAGCACCAGGCCGCCGCGCAGGGCATTGGAAGCGACCATCACCTGACGTTTGGGCCAGCGGTCAGCCCAGACCCCAGCCACCGTGCCCAGGAGCATGGCGGGCAAGGTATTGGCGACATAGATCCCTGTGGCCAGCAGCGTGATCATCTGGGTGCGGGTCTCAAAGTCGAGCCGCAGGGTGGCGGCAGCCTCGGCCAGAGCTCCGTTGTCCTGGGGGGTGTCGGTGACCCAGTACTGGGCGATCAGGAACACCATCAGCACGATGTAGAACCTGTCAGCCAGCTGGGAGAAGATCTGCCCGATCCACAGCCGCCGGAATTCAGGTAGGGCCAGCACCGCCTCAAGCCCTTCCTTCCCTTTCGGTGGATCCTGCTTGGTTTCGTCCTGCTTGGTTTCGTCCTGTTTGGCTGCGGCATCGGCCGGCCCCGGTGGGGGCGTGGGTCTGGAGTATCCGCTCAAGGTGTCAACCGTTACGGGGCAATGATGGCTCAGAGCCCATGGCCAACCGGGTGGATGGCTCGAAACAGCCGCGCAACAGGCTGAAGGCACGGCAGCGGCGGTCCAGGTGTTCGCCGCCCCAGACCTCCACCAATTGCAGCAGCCGCAGCCATACCCTTTCAGGCCCGATCAGGGTTCCGTCCCGGCGTCGGGGCAGACCGGGCCGCGGCAGACGCTGCAACAGGGCCAGCTCCGAGGCATTAAGCACCAGCACGGCACCTGCTTCGGCCCCAATCAGCAGGCCCAGGCTGGGCAGCAGGCTGCAGCGCCAGTCCCAGTTCCCCACGGGGGGCTCGAGCGCACGGCCGCTGCGGGCGCAGCTCTGCAGCGGCAGGCCGTAGCCGCCGAGGGCGAGCAGGTGAACGCTGCCCTGCACCGCGATCGCCAAGGCCTCGAGGTTGGGCTGGTTTTCCTTGACCACCTGCTCCAGGCGACCCAACTGCATCAGCAAGTCGTCGAGGACCCCGGCCACCCCATCGCCACTGGGCACCAGCTGCAGGCAGAGCTCGGCAAGGGCCTGGGCGACCGCCAGGGTTTCCAGCCTTTGGGCCAGCTGGCTGTAGCTGCGCAGCACCTTGAGCTGACGAACCCGTCGCAGGCCGCTGCCCCCACTCACCTGCAACTGCAACAGTGACAACGGCACAGCCGCCGCCAAGCTGCTGCGGGGCCTGCGGGCGCCGGGCACCGCCAGCCGCGTCAGGCCTTCGCCATCGCTGAGCAGGGTGAGCAGGCGATCGTTCTCTCCAAGAGGGCCGGATTTGAGGCACAAGCCCTCAAGCCGCCCGTCCGGACTCACGCCGGCCCATCCCCGCTCTGGCGGCTCGTCGATGGAATGCTGGACGCAGAACCAGTGGAGGGTGGACGGCGCAGGGCCTCCATCAGGGCCACCCCCCGGCTGGTGCCCAGCCGAGTGGCTCCCGCTTCGACCAAGGCAAAGGCCTGCTCCAGGGTGGTGATTCCCCCCGAGGCCTTGATGGCGGCACGGCCACGCGCCAATTCCCGCAGCTCACTGACCTGCTCGGCGGTGGCGGCCGGCCCGAACCCACTGCCGGTCTTGAGAAAGGCGGCGCCGGCGTCGATCGAGGCCTCCACGAGCAATTGCAGGGCTTCGCGCCCCAGTCGCCCCGCTTCGAGAATCACCTTCACCGGCAGACCCAGCTCGACAATCGAAGCAATCTCGTCGTAGACGGCGCCGCCATTTCCATCGGCAAGGGCACCGAAATCCGGCACCAGATCGAGCTCATCAGCCCCGGCCTCCGCCGCCGCCTCAGCCTCAGCTCGCTTGATCGCGTTGGGCACAGCGCCGAAAGGGAAGGCCACAACGCCAATAAGTTTTACCTTGGTGTCACGCCCGAGTCGCTCCCGTGCGACCGGCAGCCAGCGGGAGGACACGCACACTCCGGCAAAGCCGAAATGCCTGGCTTGGTCGCAGCAACGCTCAATCGCCTCCCGACCTTGGTGGGGATCGAGCAGGGCATGATCGATCAGAGGAGCAAGGTCAGGGCGATCGCGGGCCAAACGCTCAGGACTCCTTGGATTGGATCACTCCATAACCGCCGTGATTACGGTGATAGACCACCTGAATTTCACCGCTTTTGCTATCGCGGTAAACATAAAAATCGTGGTCAATCAGTTCCAGTTGATTGAGGGCTTCCTCCAGGCCCATGCGTGGCATGGAGAAATACTTCCGCCGCACCGCCGGCGGCGGCAGGGCAGGCTCACGATCACCGATCAGATCACCCGGCTGGATGGCTGCCACAGAGGCCTCATCATCCAGCTGATCAACCTGCTTCAAGGCAGACTCTTCGCCATGATGATCGCTGAGACGTTCTTTGTAACGCTTGAGCTGACGACTGAGCTTGCCGGCCACCATGTCGATGCTGGAGTACAGGTTTTCGCTGCGTTCCTGGGCTCGAATCACCATGCCGTTGGCAAAGACCGTGACCTCGGCCGTCTGCTGGGTCACCCGCGGGTTGCGCGCGACGGAAAGATGGACATCGGCCTCCTGGACGAGACCCTCGAAATGGTTGATCGCCCGACTTAGCTTGGCCTGCGTGTAATCGCGGATGGCTGGAGTGACCTCAAGATTGCGTCCGTGGATCAAGAGCTTCATCGAACATCTCTGCATCAAGAACAGTGGAAACAGCAATCACCCCTGCCCAAGCGGCCGGAGCAACGTTCACTGCATCAAATTCCACTGCAACAAATTGAACTGCATCGAACCACCTTTGCAGCGATCCGATTGGTTTGATTCTAAGCAGGCGAGTGCATGAATTCCCGACTTGACGCAATCCTTTTCGATCCCATTTCGATTGTTCCCTTCCAGCTGGCCTGGGGCTGGCAGCGGGTGCTGCAGGCGCGCCTGCTGGCCGACTCCAGCGGGCCTGAAGCCTTGCTGTTAGTGCAGCACCCCGATTGCTACACCCTGGGACGGGGGGCCTCTGAGCAGCACCTGCGCTTTGATCCGGCCGCAGCGCCGGCCCCCCTGTTCCGGATCGATCGGGGAGGAGAGGTCACCCACCACCTGCCTGGTCAACTGGTGGCCTATCCCGTGCTGAACCTGAGCCGTCATGGCGCCGACCTCCACCTCTATCTGCGCGAGCTGGAAGCGGCGGTGCTCGATGTCTTGGCTGTCCTCGGACTGGCCGGCGAGCGCATCGAGGGCCTGACCGGTGTCTGGTTAGAGGGTCAGAAGGTGGCGGCGTTCGGGGTGGGAGCACGACGCTGGATCAGCCAGCACGGTCTGGCGCTGAACGTGAACTGCGATCTCAGCGGATTTGGCGCCATCGCACCCTGTGGGCTGATTGATCGTCCGGTAGGCCGCCTTTGCGACTGGATCCCCGGTCTGCTCCCCGAGCAGGTGCAACCCCTGCTCCAGCAAGCGCTGGCCAGCCGGTTTGGCTTGACCCTGCGTTCGCCGACCCTGGCTGAGCGGCTTTGGAGGTGATATGGCTAGGGGCCAACCGAGCGGGATCCTTCGTGAAAGGCAGAGCTGAGATCCACTGGCAGGGCGATCGCCTTGATCAGCAGGCCCTGGCCGCGCGCCATGACTGGAGCGGCCTGAACGGCCTCGAGCAGCTCTGGCCGGCCCTGGCGGAACGCTATGGCGAAGCGCTGGCCCTGGAGGCCCCCCACAGCCATCCGCCCCAGTGCCTCAGCTACACGGGCCTCAACACCGCCATCGGCGAGGCCGCCGCCGCCTTTGCTGCCCTCGGGGTGCGGGCCGGTGATGTGGTGGCCCTCTTCGCCGAAAATTCTCCCCGCTGGCTGGTGGCCGATCAGGGCCTGATGCGGGCCGGCGCCGCCGACGCGGTTCGGGGAAGCACGGCGCCAATCGATGAACTGCGTTACATCCTCGAGAATTCCGGCGCCATTGGCCTGGTGGTGGAATCGTCCGAGCTGCTTCGGGATCTCGATCTAGGCAGCCAGCAACGGGCAGCGCTGCGCTTCGTACTGGTGATTGAGTACAGTCAGGCTGTGGCCCCGACCAGCCCCACCACAGACGGCCCTGTGCAGCCCGTGCTGCCCTGCCTGAGCTGGGACGCGTTTGCCCAGCGGGGTGCGGCGGCGCCCCTGCCGGCCTTACCCGCCGGTGGCCCCCAGCGCCTGGCCACCTTGCTGTACACCTCGGGCACCACCGGGCGCCCCAAAGGGGTTCCCCTCAGCCACGCCAACCTGCTGCACCAGCTCTTCAGCCTCGGGGTGGCGGTGTCTCCGCAGCCAGGAGATCGGGCGCTCAGCGTGCTGCCGATCTGGCATGCCTACGAGCGCATGGCCGAATATTTCCTACTCTCCTGCGGCTGCCAGCAGGCCTACACCACGCTCAAGCACCTGCGCAGCGATCTCCAGCGGGTCAAACCGCAGTACATGATCAGCGTGCCCCGCCTCTGGGAAGCGCTGCTGGCCGGCTTCGAGGATGCCCTCGCTGCCATGCCGTCCTCCAGGCGCCGCTTGATCGGCACGGCCCTGGGCATCAGCCGGTTCCATGCCCTGCAGCGCCGGCGGGCCCTCAATCTCACCCTCACGAACGAACCCCCGGCGCGGCGGCTGCTGGCGGCCAGCCTGGCGTTGGCAAGCCTGCCGCTGCATGGCGTGGCCTCCCGGCTGTTCTGGCCCAAGGTGCGCCAGCAACTGGTTGGGGGGGTGATGCGTACAGCAATCAGCGGCGGCGGTGCCCTGGCCCTGCACGTGGATGGCTTCTTCGAAGCGATCGGCATCGAGCTCCTAGTGGGCTACGGGCTCACCGAAACCAGCCCGGTGCTGGCCTGCCGGCGGCGCTGGCACAACCGCCGCGGCAGCGCCGGACAACCACTGCCCGGCACGGCCCTGAAGATTGTCGATGCCGAGAGCGGCGCTCCCCTGACCTGGGGTGAGCGGGGCCGGGTACTGGGCCGGGGCCCCCAGGTGATGGCGGGCTATTTCCGTAATCCCGAGGCCACGGCCGCCGTGCTCGATGGCGAGGGCTGGTTTGACACCGGTGATCTCGGCCACCTGATGCCCGACGGCACCTTGGTGCTCACCGGCCGGGCCAAGGACACGATCGTGCTCAGCAGTGGCGAAAACATCGAGCCCGGCCCCCTGGAAGACGCCCTGGTGGCCCACCCGCTGGTGGAGCAGCTGATGCTGGTCGGCCAGGACCGTCGCCAGTTGGCGGCGCTGATGGTGGCCCGAGCGGAGAGGCCCAGCCCCGAGGTGCTGCGTGCACTCAAAGGAGAGTTCAACCGGCTGCTGGCCGCTCGCCCCGGTTCCCGCTCCGATGAACGGATCTGTGGGGTCGCTCTGGTGGAGCCGTTCACGATCGAGAACGGGCTGCTCACCCAGACCCTCAAGCAGCGCCGCGATCGGATCGCCAGTCGCGATGCCGAGGCCATCGAGTCGCTTTACCGCAGTTGACCCCTTGACTGCTGGTTGACCCATTGACCGCTGGCCTGAGAGCCTGGGGGACGCTTCCCCCTTCCCATGACTGACGGCCATCCCTTAACGATCAAACGCACGATCACCGTGCGTGCCGTGGTGACACCACGCTGGAAGGAGGATGCAGAGCGGGAACTCAGTGCCGCGGTCAGCAACAGCGACCAACAGCTTGCCCAGCTGGAACAGGAAGGTCAGCAACTGGTCAGCGAGATTCGCCGGCAGAGCCTCAATCCGCTCGACCCGCGCGTCCAGGAGCAGGTGGGCTCCGTGCAACAACAGGTGGCGAGCAAGCGCAGCGAACTCGAAGAGCAGAAGCGCACCCTGCTCGAGCAGCAACGCCAGGTGCGGGAACTGGTGTTCGAGCAGATCGTCGACCAGGGCCAGATCGAGGGCACCTGCAAGATCAGGGTGGGTGACAACCTGGTCCAGAAGCTGCAGGTGGCGGTGCTGGTGCGTGACGGCGTGATCGAAGCCATCGAGGGAGGCGAGACCACCGCCCCTGAGACCACGACCTCTGAGTCGATCTCCCTCTGAGGGCGTCGCCCTTGGAGAGCACCTCCATGAGGGCCTCCTCCATCAGGGCTACGCCCAAAGCGGGGCCGAAGCTCCACCCCTAACGGCCCCTTCACCGGTAAAATGCGTGGCCGGCAGCTTCTGGGATCAAGACTTTGGCGACCCACGACATTTTCATGCCCGCCCTGAGCTCCACCATGACGGAGGGCAAGATCGTCGAGTGGCTGAAAAAGCCCGGCGATCCGGTTGCCCGCGGTGAATCCGTGCTGGTGGTCGAATCGGACAAGGCAGACATGGATGTGGAGGCCTTCCAGGAGGGATTCCTTGCCGCTGTGTTGATGCCAGCAGGAGAATCAGCTCCCGTGGGCGAAACAATCGGCCTGATCGTCGAAACCGAGGCCGAGATCGCCGCCGCCCAGGCCAGCGCTCCTAGTTCTTCTGCCGCTGCCGTTGCGGCACCCTCCAAGCCGCCTGCAGCGGCAACGGCCCCGGTGAAACCGGCGGCTGAACCAGCTCCAGCGGCGAAGGCCCTCGTGGCTCCAGTGGCGGCGTCACCGGCAACGGCGCCGGTGGCGGCGATGTCCAACGCCACGACAACTGCAGCCAACGGCCGGTTGGTGGCCACACCGCGGGCCAAGAAGCTGGCCAAGCAGCTCGGCGTGGCCCTGGAGAGTTTGCGCGGCAGCGGCCCCCATGGCCGCATCCAGGCCGAGGACGTGGAGCGGGCCAGCGGCCAGCCGCTGAGCGTGCCCCAGGTATCGGAAGGCAGCAGTTCCTACGCGCCGGCCGCCGCTGCGCTGGCAGGCAACGGAGCCTCCGCCGCAGGGGCAGCGGGCGCGGCACCTCTGGGCCAGGCCTTTGGCAGCCCCGGCGATACCGTGGCCTTCAACACCCTGCAGCAGGCGGTCATCCGCAACATGGCGGCCAGCCTGACCGTCCCCTGCTTCCACGTCGGCTACACGATCACCACCGATCGCTTCGACGCCTTCTACAAGCAGGTGAAGGCCAAGGGGGTCACGATGACGGCCCTGTTGGCCAAGGCCGTGGCGGTTGTCCTGGCTCGCCATCCTCAGGTCAATGCGGCCTACAGCGAGGCCGGCATGGCCTATCCGGCCAGCGTCAATGTGGCGGTGGCGGTGGCCATGGATGACGGTGGCCTGCTCACGCCCGTCTTGGCCAACGCCGACAAAACCGACCTTTATTCCCTCTCGCGCAGCTGGGCCGACCTGGTGGCCCGCTCCCGCACCAAACAGCTCAAACCAGCCGAATACAGCACCGGCACCTTCACCCTCTCCAACCTGGGCATGTATGGCGTCGATCGCTTTGATGCCATCCTGCCGCCGGGCACCGGCGCCATTCTGGCCGTGGCGGCTTCGCGGCCCTGCGTGGTGGCGGCCAGCGACGGCTCCATCTCGGTGAAGCGCCAGATGCAGTTGAACCTCACCGCCGATCACCGGGTGATCTACGGCACCCACGGCGCCGCCTTCCTCAAGGATCTTGCCGCCTTGATCGAAACCGACCCAGAAAGCCTGGCACTCTGACGTGAGCGCAGCGCCAGAAGACGCAGATCTCCACCCCGACCTGCGGCTCTCCAGTTACGACTTCGATCTGCCTGAGTCGCGCATTGCCCAGCGACCGGTGGAGCCCCGCCACGCCTCCCGGCTCCTGGCGGTCGAGCCGGACGGCTCGGCCCGTCACCTGCAGGTCTGGGATCTGCAGGCGGAGCTGGAACCCGGCGATCTGCTGGTGGTCAACGACACCCGCGTTCTCAAGGCCCGCTTGAAAGCCCGCCGGGCCAGTGGCGGCGCTGTGGAGCTTCTTTTGCTCGATCCCCTCGGCGATGGCTGCTGGCGGGCCTTGGCCAGACCGGCCAAACGGCTCAAGGCAGGCGAGATCCTGCAACTCGAAGCCGAGAATCAACCGCCGTTGGCCGTGGAGGTGGTCGGGGTGGACGGGCCCAGCGGCGGCCGCGTGATCCGCTTTGCCAGCGAGCGCGACACGGCGACGGCGATGGAAGGCCTGTTGCAGCGCTACGGCGAAATCCCGCTGCCGCCCTACATCCACGCACACGATCCCAGCGACGACGAGCGCTACCAGACCCGCTACGCCAGCAGACCCGGAGCGGTGGCCGCCCCCACGGCCGGCCTCCATTTCAGCGATGCCCTGCTGAAGGCCCTCGCCGATCGGGGCATCGAGCTGACCCGGATCACCCTGCATGTGGGCCTGGGCACCTTCCGCCCCGTCGAAGACGAAGACCTCACGGCCTTGGAGCTTCACAGTGAATGGGTGGAGGTGAGCCCCGAAGCCGTGGCGGCCGTGGCGGCCTGCCGGCGGCGGGGACGGCGGGTGATCGCGATCGGCACCACCAGCGTGCGTAGCCTCGAAGGGGTCGCAGCGCTCCATGGGGGGGTGCTGACCCCTTACCAGGGACCGGTGAACCTAGTGATCCAGCCCGGTTTCCGCTTCCAGGTGGTGGAGGGTCTGCTCACGAACTTCCACCTACCGCGCAGTTCACTGCTGCTGCTGGTGAGCGCTTTGCTCGGTCGCCAGCGCTTGCTGGATCTCTATGCCGAAGCGATCACGGCGGGCTACCGCTTCTTTTCCTATGGCGATGCGATGTGGATCGCCCCAGCCGCCGTGCGGCCGGCGGCAAGACCCGCTGCAGCAGCCAGCGAAAGCGGCTCCGCAGCGGATCAAAAAAAAGCCCCCGACGGAGCGGAGGCATCAAAACAGGGTTGAGACGATGCTGAAGGAGCAACACCGGAATCGCTGTCTGGATCAGGCGGCGGCCAGGTTGGCGGCCACAAAATCCCAGTTGACCAGCTTGTCGAGGAAGGTGGTCATGTAATCAGGACGCCGATTCTGGTAGTCGAGGTAGTAGGCGTGCTCCCAGACATCCATGGTGAGCAGGGCCTTCTGACCATGGGCCAGCGGGAGGTCGGCGTTGGCGGTCTTGGTGATCTTCAAGGTGCCGCCATCGAGCACCAGCCAGGCCCAGCCGCTACCGAACTGGGTGGCACCGGCCGCCTTGAACTGGGTGACGAAGTCTGCGAAACTGCCGAAATCGGCAGTGATCTTGTCGGCGAGGGCTCCGCTGGGAGCACCGCCACCACCGGCTTTGATCCCTTGCCAGTAGAAGGTGTGGTTCCAGACCTGGGCCGCGTTGTTGAAGATGCCTGCCTTACCGGCGTCACCGGCGACGGCCAGGATCACCTCGTCGAGGTCCTTGCCATCGAGGTCGGTGCCTTCCACCATCTTGTTGAGGTTGGTGACATAGCTGGCATGGTGCTTGCCATGGTGGAACTCAAGGGTTTGACGGGAGATATGGGGCTCAAGGGCGTCGAGGTCGTAGGGAAGCGCCGGCAGCTGAAAGGTCATGGGGATCGGAGAGAAAATTCAGGGAAAGCGGCGGGGGCGTGAACGCCAGGGCCCGGGCGCCAGGATCGCGATCTGCAGGCAGGCCAGACACTGGAAAGAGGTCTGGAAACGGGTCACGCCGCTTTCCACCTCCATTGTAACAATTGATTCAGGTTGATGTTGCCTGATAGCCCCCCTAGCCGTTAGCGGCCGACGCCGAGGAGCTCCACTTCGAAGATCAAGGTGGCATTGGCCGGAATCACGCCGCCAGCCCCACGCTCGCCGTAGGCCAGATCCGGCGGAATCACCAGCTTGCGCTTGCCGCCCACCTTCATGCCATCAACGCCCTCATCCCAGCCCTTGATCACACGACCGGCACCGAGGGGAAAGGAGAAGGGCTGGTTACGCCCATAGCTGCTGTCAAATTCGGTGCCATCCTCCAGGGTTCCGCGATAGTTCACCGACACGGTCTGGCCGCTGCTGGCCCCATCGCCATCGCCGACTACCAGATCGGTGATCCGCAGCCCGCTTGCCGTGATCCGTTCCTTGGCTGCCACCATCTCGCCACCAAGATTGGCCGCCTGGGCCAGGTCGTTGCTGTCACTGGACATGGTTTCAGGTGCAACGGATTCAGGAGCCATCGTGAAAAGAGTGGGGTTGGGATCGTCGGGGTCGAGTTCAAGGCGTTCAGGGGCGGTGGCCATCGCCGCTTGAGCTGCGGGTCTTACGGCAGCTGTCTGGACGGCTGCCTGGGACACCGCCTGGAGGGCGATTTGGTCAGCACCCAGCGTCGAGCTGGAAGCGTCAACGCTGCTGGGCGCCAGAATCTGGCTGAACAGGGCCACCATCAGACAGGCCACGCAGACGGTCGTGCTGATCAGGATGTCGCGCATGGCGCCGGGTCAACCTCAGGGAGAGCCGATTCTGCCAGTTGCCCCTCGCAGCCAGCGAGAGGTCGCTCAACCAACGGGGGTCTCCGACTCCCGCCTGGCCCGCAGCTGTTGCTCCAGGCGGTCGATGCGACCACGCAACTCATCGATTTCCTTCTGGCGGGCCAAGCCGACGTCCTGAAGGAAGTGGTCGATGTTGCGCTCCATCTGACGACCGGCCTGCTTCTCCAGTTCGGGGTTATCACCCCGCAACGCTCGCATCACGTCGTCGACCAAGGTAGTGGCCTGGGCGGGATCCAACTGGCCACTGCTGACCCAGCCCTGGGTCACACTGCGCAGACGTTCTGCCACCAGGGAACTGGTGCCAAGTCCGCGGAGCAGAAGCTGTTGCAGCAGGTTGTCCCGGTCCATGGCGGCAGTTGGTTTGGCGGTCCTTAATCATGGTCAACGGTTCGGCACCAAGCCATGGGCGATGACCGGCAACCTGGCTGGGTGGTCTCCACACCCGTTGCGGCCCTGGCCGGGACCCTCGCTGGACTGAGCCTGGCCCCGTTGGGCTGGCCACCCCTGCTCTGGCTGGCGTTGGTACCGCTTTGGGGGCAGTCACTGCGGGATTCCGGAGCGCGGGGCAGGAAAGGACTCGGCGCCGGCGTCTGGGCGGCGGGCCTGTGGGGGGGCACGGCTGTGCTGGCGAGCCATCGCTGGCTGTTGTGGCTGCACCCACTCGATTGGGTGGGGATCCCTTTGCCGCTCAGCCTGCCCGTGTGCCTGGCGCTCTGGCTGGGTTGCGGTCTGGCGGCGGCCATCCTGGTGGCGCTCTGGTCGGTGCTGGTGCGTTGGCTGGGGCCACGGCGGTGGAGCACGGCTGTGCTGACGGCAGCGATCTGGGGGCTGGCAGAAGTCTGGTTATCGCGCAGCCCCCTGTTCTGGATCGGCCTGGGAACCTCCCCCCTGCCGGGAGATCGGGCCTTGGCCGGCCTGGGGGCCCTCGGTGGGGCCGCCTTGGTGGCTGCGGCCCAGCTCTTGATCGCCTGGCTGCTCTGGCGGGCCCTTGAGGCGACGGCTGCGGCGAGAGTGGCGGCAAAGGTGGGGCGACGGCGAAGCGGAGGTCGGAGCTGGTGGCTTGGCTTTGCCACCCTGGCCGCGGCGTTGCATCTGCTGGGGTGGAGTCAGCTGCCCCCCGCTCGAGCCGAGCGGGGGGCTTCGGTCGAGGTTCTCGTGCTGCAGCCGGCGGTGCCGACCCGGGAGAAGTTCGAACCGGGCCGGCAACGACGCCTGCTTGAGCAGCTGGCTGCTGCCCGCCAGCAGGCTGCCCAGGAGGGTCTGGGGCCCTTGCTGCTGCCGGAAGGGTCGCTGGTGCTGGGCCAGAACCTGCCCAGCCAGGAGCCGGTTGAGGTGCTCAGCGGCGGTTTTCGCCAGGAGGGCGAGGAACTGCGCAGCAGCGTGCTGCGTTTTGGTCCCGATCAACTGGTGGCCAGCAGCTGGATCGACAAGCACCGACTGGTTCCGCTCGGTGAGTGGGTACCGCTTGCGCGGCTCTGGCGCTGGAGCGGCCTATCGGCCGTCGGTGGAGTGGAGCCAGGCGCACGCTCACGCCTGTTGCCGCGGCCCGAGGGCGCAATTGGGGTGGCCATCTGCTACGAGCTCTCCGATGGTCAGGCCTTGGCAGCAGCGAGCCGGAACGGTGCCGGCTGGCTGCTGGCCTCCGCCAACCTCGATCCCTATCCGCTCCTGCTCCAGGCTCAGTTCTCGGCGCTGGCTCAGTTGCGGGCGATCGAAACAGGCCGCTGGCTGGTGAGCTCCGCCAACACCGGTCCCAGCCAGGTGATCGACAGTCAGGGGAAGGTGCGGCGCCGGCTGCCTGCCGGACAGGCGGCAACCGCCCGTTTCAAGCTCGACGTACTCAGCGGCCTCACTCCCTATGCCCGCTGGCAGGAAGCCCCCCTGCTGGCGCTGGTGATCGTGGCGGCAGGGGCCGCCTACCTGCTGCCTGCCGATCGACCCTGAGCGTTAGGCAGGCCATCTACGGCCATAAAAAAACCCCGCCAAAGCGGGGTTTGAACGGATTACGACAGGAAACAGAACCTGATTTCAGGCCAATCTATCGAGGGAAGACAAGCCTGAATTCAGAACTCGTCGGTTCCAATGGCACCGGGGAATGTCTTGGACGAATTCAGTAACGGCTGCGGCCACCGCCGCCGCCGCCGTAACCGCCACCGCCACCGCCGTAGCCGCCACCGCCGCCACGGCTGCCGCCGCCGCCGCCACCACCACGGGGCTCAGCCTTGTTCACCCGGATCATCCTGTTCATCCATTCGACGTTCTGCAGATCGTCGATGGCCTTCTGTTCTTCGGCATCATTGGCCAGCTCGACAAAGGCGAAACCACGCTTACGGCCGGTTTCCCGGTCGAGGGGCAGGCTGCACTGGCGAACCTCTCCGTACTGACTGAAAAGGTCACGGAGATCCTCTTGTTCGGCGTCGAACGAAAGGTTGCCTATGTAAATTGTCATGTAACGTAAAAAAACTTGAACTGATCCGTCGAGGGCTCTAGCCCAGTTGTGAGCTAGCCAGAGGTCTATGAACCGCAATCACCCTACAACTTGCCAGCGACCTTTTGGCATTCCAGGTCTTTGAACTTGCGATCTTCACCTGACCTTTACCATCCAGGCCCGATGCCATGTCAAACCGTGATCAATTGCTGCAGGCCATGGCCACTCCAGGCCGGTGCACCGACCGGCAGATGGAACAGCTCATCCAGGCATTAGAGCAAGAGGAACCAGCGGATCTCGCCGATAGCCGCGCTCCGCTGGCAGGGGTCTGGGAGCTGCGCTGGAGCAGCAGCAGCCTCCCTTATCTAATGGTGGCGCCCTGGCTGGAAAATCTGCAGGTGCTGCGGCCGGACCTGGGCCGTGGCATGAATCTGTTGCGGCCGGCCGGTCCTCTCGCTGGTCTGGCGGCGATCGGCGTCGAGGCAAGCCTTGAGGTGGTGGGTAACCAGCGGGTCAACGTGTCCTTCCAGAAGGGGGGCTGGCTTGGTCCACGCCTCGGTGATCAGCGCCTGCAACTGTTCCGCCGAGTGCAGCAGAGCACTCCCGCCTGGCTCGACATGACAGTGCTGGATCAGGAGCTGCGGGTATGCCGGGGCAACGCCGGCACCCTGTTCGCCCTGAAGCGGCGCCCCGATCTCCGCAGCGAAGACTTTCTGCCTGATCCATAAGCGACCCGAAAGGCTCAGCTTTGGTGCTGGTCGCTTCTGGCTATGCGTGGCACCCTGTGGCGATGAGCCGGTTCCCAGACTTGCCTCCGGAGGTGGTTTTGATGGAACCGCTGCGTTTCGAAGACGTCCTCGATGCCGTTCATGCCGTGCGTGAGCGCAAAACGGTGCTGCTCAATCTCGGTTCCATGTCTGCCGAGGAGGCCCAGCGCTCCGCGGACTTCGTGGCCGGTGGCGTCTACGCCTTGAATGGCCATCAAGAACGACTGAGCGAACTGGTTTTCCTGTTCGCTCCGTTCGGAGTGACGATCAACCGCGATGACAGTGAATTATCTGATCCTTGAGCCGTGGCTTTAAGCCTTGGCCTTATATCTTGGCCTAAATAAAGCCTGGACCGGCTCAATCAGGGGCCACCATGCCGAAGTGACGCAGACCTTCGATGATTCCTGCGCAGCCATGGTCTTGAGCCAGGTAGATGTTCTTGAGTTCGGGATGGAGGGCGCGGAGTTTGGGCTCGGCATTTCCCACCATGACCCCCTTGAGACCGGTTTCGAACATCGAGAGATCGTTGAGTGTGTCACCGGCTGTGACCACACGCTCGGGGGGAAGGTCCAGCAGCTGGAGCAAGCGTATCAAGGTGGAGCCCTTGTTCACTCCAGCCGGAAGAAGGTCGAGAAATTGATTATCGGAGAGCAGGCAATCCACCCCCAGGCTCTCCAGGCTGGCGAGAATGGAGGGATCAAACGTTTCGGGTTCGTAGTTGAAGGCGTAACGGCGCTCGGGGGGCTGGGCCTGGGGCTTGAGGCCGGCGACCCCGTCCAGGCAACCATCGACCAAAGGGGCCACAACCTTCCACTGGGCCTCGATCGGATCGACGGCCATCGGCACGGTTTCCAGGCTGAGGCCACAGGCCACCGTGCAGCCCACATCCCCGATCACCAGATGGGGCGCTGGCGGCGGCGGCTGAACTCCGCCATCCAGCATGGCGCGCACGGCCCGACGGTCCCGACCGGTACAGAAAATATGCAACACCTCCTGGCGTTGATCCGCCAACCAGCCATAGAGCTGGCGGCGGCTTTCAGGTGAACCGCCCAACAGGGTTCCATCGAGATCGGTGACGAGCACCAAGGCTGGGTCGCGCGGCAGCACGCTTGAAATCTCAGCCTCAAATTGCTGACGGCTAGCGGTTTTGGAGATAGGTATGGAATTAATCGCGAAGATAATTATTTTATCATAATCATAAATTTCTGTCAAAAACTTCAGGATGTAGCTTCATGGGCAGCCTAAGTTCACGACACAAGATTTAGCAAAAAACCTGTGATTACAGCCCAAAGCCTAGTTTAAATCACTGACAAGTTGCTTTTACTGGGCTCACAAAGGCCTCTGTGGAAGCCTCTTCGCAGGGGTGTCCATACCTCTAGTTCCATGTGCTGCCATCCATCATCCAATGGCGCCGCAATCAAATCCATCCTATTCCGAGAGGTTCTGCAGGCCAGTCCGTCGGTTGCCAGCCCAATCGGCAGGATTTGAAGCAGACTTATCGTCTTAGCAGCTCCGCCATGTCCCGCGAACAGGATCCTTTTCGTATTCCACGCGCCGGCTGGGAGGTGGCTCCTCTGGCGGGCTTTGCCAGCGTCGATCTCAACGCCAACGGCGGTGCCTTCGGTGGTGGTGAGTTCATCTCCGAGTCCACCGTCGGTGGGGTGCTCACCTATGCGATCTACCAGGCCCTGCTCACCGCCCTGCGCACCGAGGCCCTGCGCAAGCGAGGTGAGATCGACCGCGCCACCCAGTTGAAACTGATCCTCAGCACCAGCCTGGAAACAGCCAAAACCGGCGTTGCCGTCGGAGCGGTGCTTTCCGTAGTGCTGCTGGTTTTCCCCTGGTTGGCCTTCCCCCTTTCGCTGCTGGGGGCCGTGGGGGCCGGCAAGGCCTCGCTCGATCTCTTCCACGCCTTCTGGGATGGGCTCGATGAGGACCAGAAACTGCAGGTCACCGTGGCGGCCCACGAGGCGGGGATCAGCCTGGCCAGCTTCTTCGGCGCAGGCAGCGACGGGCTCGGCAGGGCCGCGAAGAGCAGCTGAATCAGCTCAAGACTTCTGCTCTGCGTCTGGCTCTGGCTTTGAGTCTGGCTTTGACTTTGGCTCGCCATTAGGCGTTCTGCCACGGCCCAGTTCCCCCGCCACGACCCGCCATTCATGCAAGATCCAGCTCACGCAGCCAGAGGCGATGAGCGGGTCGCCGCGCACGATCGCTTCGGCTTCTGCAAAATCATGGGCCTGGAACAGGAGCATGCCACCGGCACCGCTGCCATTCCTGCCGAGTGACTCGCGCCAGTAGCCCGTACTCGGGTGATGGCCCAGCCGCTCAAGCTCCCTGACCCAGGTGAGATGGTCGGGGAGAAAACGATCGAAGCGGGCGCGGTCGACCACGCCTTCTTCGAGCTTCACGAACCAGGGCATGGCATCCGGTCGCCTTCCCGGCCATCTTGAACTGGCGCAGCAGGCGGCTACGGCATCGGGGAGCCAGCCCCGCCCAACCACACCCGGCCCGCCGGTTCAATCGCCATGGTTGAGGCCGGATCACAGGTCAACAGAATCACCTGCAGCCCCCGGTCGGCGGCCTCTTGCAGCATGTGCTGGACGCCGGCCTGGCGCTCTGGATCGGAATGGGCGAAAGCGTCGTCAAACACCAGGGGCAGGCTGCCGTCGTAGGCCTCCGCCAGCACCTCGGCCATGGCCACCCGCAGGGCGGCAGCGAACTGCTCACGGGCACCGGTGCTGAGCAGCTCGAAGGCAAAGGCCGCCTCGTTGCCACGGCGCCACCGAAGGCTGCCGAAGCCGCCGCGGGCGTCGTAGGCCAGGCTCGCGCGCGGAGCCTCCGGGAAGACATGGGCCAGGTAGGCGCCAATGCGCTTGGTCAGAGGCGCGGCGTACTGGCTGGCCATGGCGTTCTGTTCTTCCTCCAGCAAACGCCGCAGCAGCGAGAGCATGTCGGCCTCCTTCTGGAGGCGCTCGAGCTCGGAGAGCCGCGACTCCAGATCGGCTTGCTTTTGCTCCAGCTCAGCCTGGCGATCCACCTGCCCATCGCCCTGCAGCTTCCCCTCGGCGCGGATGCGGGCCTCGCTCGCCTCCCGTTCCTGCTGCTGCAGCGAGCGGATGGTTCGATCCAGAGCCTGGGCCTGGCGCTGCAGGTCCTCCGGAGCCAGAGCGGATAATTCCGCCTCAAGCTCACTGAGCTGGGCCGCTCCACGCTGGCGGCGTTCATCCAGGCCAGCGATTTCAGCCGCCAGGGCTTCGCTGGAGCCGCGGCGCTGCAACACGGCATCGATTCGGGTCCTGGCCTCAAGCAGCTGGTTCCGACTCTCGTTGAGGGCCAAGTCGGCGGACTTGAGCGCGTTCAGAAGCGAATCGAGCGCGCTCTCGGCCTCCTGGACAAAATGCAGCTGCCGCTGCTCGGCATCGAGGGCCTGCGTCCTGGCGATCCGGGCGATCCGCAGGTCGGACTCCAGCCGGGCCATCAGAGTCTCAGGGTCCTGATCGAGGCCTGAGTCGGAATCGGAGTTGGAGTCTGCGTTGGCGTTGGCGTTGTAGTTGGAGTTGGCGTTGGCGTTGGCGTTGGTAGGGGCGAAGTCAGCGGCGTGCGCATCCATCTGCTCCCGCAACTCATCCAGTTGTTGACGAATGGAGGCCGGATCCTCTGCACCGCGCTGCTCCAGCAGCCGTTCCCGCTCACCCAGCAGGTCGCTGCGACGCCGCTCCGCTGTGGCGGCGGCATCCACGGAGTCGAGCTGCCAGCGCGCCAGCTCCTTGCTGAGGGCGGCCTCACTCGCCTCCAGCTGCTGCTGGGCCTCGGCGGCCGTTGTTCCTCCTCCCGGGACCAAGCGCAGCTCGACGTTGTCGCCCACCTCAAGAACGGCGGTGGCAGAGAGCGTCCTGGTGCCGCCACTCGCCAACAGGTCCCCATTGATCCGCACCGGTTGGCCGGCGCGGATCACCTCGATGCCGGCGGCCATCGCCTCGGCCCTGACCCGGGCAGCCTGCAGCGCCTGCTGCCGCTGGCGCAGACGATCCACCGCCTGTGCATCGATCCCCGGGAGCAGAGCGAGATCCTTCTCCAGCGACACCAGATTCGCCTGAAGCTGCTCGCCAGCCCGCAGACGGCTGGCAAGTTGCTGCCGGCGCTGCTCGAGGCGGGACCAACGCAGCCGTTGCTCGATCCCCTCTGCCCAAGCCGTGCGCTCTGCACTGGCCTGCCGCAGGCTTTCGAGCTGGCCGCGGGCCAACTGACGCTGCTGCTCAACGGCTCGGTGCCGGCTGTTGAGATCAACCTGCTGCCGTGTCTTCGGAGCCAGAGCAGCTTCGAGCGCTGCGGCCTGCTTGCGCTGGTGGTCCAGCTGGTCCCTGTCGGCCACGCGATCGTCAAACTCTTTGCGCAGACCCGTTAGCACAGGGCGCTCCTGGTTCACACGGGTGATCAGTTCACGGCTGCGGCGCAGGCGGCCTTCAAGGGCCTGGCGCTCTTCGCTGCAGCGGGGCAGCTCAGAAGCCATGCGTACCTGAATGTCGACAGCCTGATCAAACGCCTGCTGGAACCCCTGCTGCTGCTGCAGGCTGTCCTCGATGTCCTTGAGATCATTGCGGGCTGCAGCGGCGGCGGCGGCGGCTCGTTGCAGGGCTGATCCCTTGCGCACCTGGGGTGTGCGGTTGCTGCCTCCGGCTGTGAACACCTCAGCCCAGCGCCTCTGGATGTCGTCGAGCACGGCCAGATCAAGGGGCGATTGCACCCCCAGGTCGGCACCGGCCTGCAGCCGCTCGACCAAGCGGTCATGGTCGTAGCTGGAACTGGGCAGGCCGAGAGGGTTGTCGCTGGAGGATCCCTGCCACACCCACAAATGCCCCCAACGTTCCTTGAGCTGCTCAGCCGCCGCACGGGTGCGGGCCACAGCTGCCGTACCAATCAGCTGGGCCAGCCGTTCCTCTGCCGCCTCTCCCTGCAGGCTCCGGCCTCCGGAATCCTGCAGCGAAACGCTGCCCCGGGTGCCGGCAAAGCGTTTGCGCAGGACCCAGCTGTCACCGGCGCAGCTGAAGGCCAATTCCACCTCGGGATCGGCCATGAAAGGGTCGCTCTTCATCGCATCAAGCACGCTGCCGCCGGTCTTGACCGGCAAGAACAGGGCGCGGTGGAGGGCTTCGGCGATGGTGCTCTTGCCGGACTGGTTCGGGCCAGCAATCACCGTGAATCGTGGATCGAACGCCAACGCCAGATCACGGTGGAGGCGGTAGTCGCGGACTCGAGCAGAGAGCAGGCGCATGGAGTTGGTTCTCTCCGGTCTGAGCCGTGAGGCGTGGTGGTGATGGCTGCGGGTCTAAGGGGAGCCAGCCGTTTCGGCATGGCCACTTAGGCAAGCGCGGTGCAACTCACGCAGACCCATGCGGGCCAGCTCATCAGCAGCAGCGGAATCGCCACCGCCCTCGCCGGCTTCAATCAGTTGCTGCAGCCGCTGGGCCACCCGAGCGACCAGTGGATCACCGGCGCGCTCGGTGAGCTGGCGCAACTCGGCTGGATCGGGGGCAACGCTGGTGCGATCACGCCGCTTGAGCCGCAGCAGCCGGGCCTCCAGGCGCTCCAGCAGATCCTGCAACCGGGTTGCCATCGCCAGGCTGAGGCTGCCGTCGAGTTCGAGCAGCAGTAGATCTTCATTGCTGCGCGAACCGATCGCCTCGCGCAGCAACTGCTCCAGACGCCCGAGATCGTCGTCACTGTTGAAGCGATGGTGGAGATGGTGCCAACGCAGGCCGCCCGTGGGCAGCGGAACAACATCAGGGAGGGCGCCACGGGCAACGCTCACCACCAGCACCTGACCGGAGCAGTAATCGGCGGAGCGGGGGAAGCGGTCCATCTCGTGACAGCCTGCGTACCAAGCCCGCGGCCCCACCTGCTTGAGCCCATGCCAATCGCCGAGGGCGATGTAGTCGATCTCGGCGGCGGGAAGGGAGGACAGATCGATGCGGTTGGTGGGCAACGGTGGGTTCTCGTCGTCGGTGTCGGAGCTCTCGAGTGCCCCAAAGCCCTGGATCGAACCATGGGCGATGGCGATGCGTGGTTGATCGACCCAGGGCGAAAAGTCGAGATGTCGCAACCAGGCAGTGGGATCCAGGGGCTCGGCTTTGCGCAGCAGCGGACAGGGCAGCACTACGCCACCTGCCAGCCCAATCGTGCCCAATGCAAAGGGCTGGCGGTCCAGCAGAACCTGCAGGTTGGGAGCCAGCTGGGCTCGCTCCTCCTTGAAATAGGCCTCCTGCCACAGACTGCCGGCACCGCCATGGTCGTGGTTGCCAGGGATCACCAGAACCGGAAGTTTCAGGGCTCCAATGGCGCTGCAGGCCGCCGACACGTCTGCGCGGGTGGGCTGGGGAGAATCGAAGAGATCCCCAGCCACCACAATAAAGGCCGCCCCCTGCTGGCGCGCCACAGACCCAAGCCGGGTAATGGCAGTCAGCCGCTCCTGCCTGAGACGGGCCCGCTTGTCAGCATCGCTGACGCGGGCATAGGGCTTGCCAAGCTGCCAGTCAGCCGTGTGGAGGAAGCGGAGCATGGAATCGGCCCAAAGTCAGGGGTGTGAGTCAACGAGAAACCGTTCTGGCGCTGTACGCCATTCATTAGTACTGCCCTTAAGATCATCGCGTCTAAGCCACCAACAGATCCATAGGAAGTTTGCCTTCCAACAGACCATCACCCACGGAAAGAGGCATCAAGCCTAGAAAGCTGGGTACTGTCTCATCTTGGTACTGTCTCACTAATGACCGGCCTGATCAGGAGGCAGGCAAGCAGATTACCTATTGGAATTGGATCGGTTTCGCCAAGATCAATAACAAGGCCAATAAGCAGACCAGACCTTTCAGACTGACTTCGAAGACTGTTGATCTTGCCATATCCAGCCTGCCAGCTATCGCTGAAGATTCTGCAGAGAGTTTTTGGCGTCATCAGAAGAAGCGATCATTGACTTGTTCGCTATGCTTGATAGTCGCCAGTTCACCTTTATTTTTCTAATTTTAACTTTTGAGTGACGCTCCACTCAAATAAAGAATCGGGACGGATGTTGCAGGCAAATCAACCGGATTCCAGCAGCTGCAAATGGTCCATGCTCAACTACCAGATAACATCGGATCCTGCGTGGCAGGCGGAGCGGGCGCTGAATCCTGCAGTTCGCAGACCGGGAAGCGGTTGATCGCCCGCAGGGCCTGGCGGGCTGTGGTGCGCAGCTGGGCGCTGATCGCTTCGGCATAGGGAACCTGGGCCAGCAGGTCGACGGTGCGGCGCAGGATGCGCACCACATCGCCCTCATCCAAGGAGGTATTGGCGATCAGGTCGCTCCAGCTGGTGCCGGTGGCCCAGGCATGGACCAGACCCATCAACTCCGGTTCCCACCAGGCCGGCACCACCACCCCGGCCTTCTCCTGCTGGCGCAGCAGCTCGCGGCGCAGCCCGCCGAGATCGTGCAGGGCCTCTTCCGCCAGGGGCGGTGAGAGGAAGCCGCTCCAGAGATCCGGCCGGTTCACTTCGGTGCTGATCGCCTCGAACACCGCGGCCAGCTCGGCCGGGTTGAGGGCATCGAGGTGGCCGCTCATCAGGGCCAGGCCCAGCCAGAGCTCGTTATCACCACGCAGGGCCGCCACGGTGCGGCCCACTTCGGTGGGCTCGAGGCCATCGGGGCCATCGAGCGCACCGAAGAAGCGCAGGATCTCGATCAAGGAGAGAAACGTGTCCCAATGGCGATTGGAGCGATGGTGCAGCAGGCGCTGGCGTTCCTCGATCTCCAGATCCAGCTCCTCCATGCGCCGCCGTTGCTTCTTGAGCTGGCGGCGGTCTCCCCAGCGGTGGGCGGGGTGCAGCTCGAGTTCCCTCTCCTGTTCCGCCACCAGCTCGGCCTGGCTGCGCACCTCACCAGCCAGGTCGTACTGGGGGGTGACCATGTCGTGGCGGCTGGCCATCGAGCCCACCGCCAGGGCCAGGCCGCCACTGGCCTGATCGCCGTGGCGCAACTCACCGGCATGGCGCAGCTCGGGCGCCGCAGCCTGGCCCACCTGCAGGCAACTCAGCTCGGCATGCAGGCTCACCACGCCCTGGCAGGGCACCAGGATCCAGACGTTCTCGTCGGTGAGGCAGAGCAACAGGGGGAATTGGCCCGGACCCTGCAGCTTCTCAACGATCACCGCCGGGGTGACCCGGCCCTTGAGCTGGGGTGCCTTGAGGCTCACCAGGGTTCCTTCGCTGGCGAACTGCAGGGCCAAAGTGAGTTCGTTGGCCAGGGTCTCCTCGGCCTGCTGCTGCAGGATGCGCAGCAGGCGCCGCTCCTCCCTCAGCCGCTCGCGCTGTTTCTCATAAACCTCAAAGGCTTCCCAGGGCACATCGCTGACCGGGCCACTGAGCGTGTCGAGTTGCTGGCGCAGTTCCAGGATGCGGGCTTCGTCGTCGAGCAGATCGAGGGTGGCCAGGTAGCGGCCGAAGCTGCGTTCCACCAGTTGCTTGGCCTTGGCCAGCTCATAGCGCTGCAGCAAGTTGAGCACCATGCCGTAGCTGGGCGTGAACTGGCTCACGAGCGGATCAGCCGGGCTGGTGGCCAGCGTTCCGGCTTCACGCACCCCTTCGAAACGGCTCTGCACCGTGACGACATAGCCCTGCACGTCTAGGCCACGCCGCCCGGCCCGGCCCGCCATCTGCAGGAACTCACTGCCCATCAGCGGCCGGTGGCCCCGCTCGGTTCGCTTCGAGAGGGCCGAGATCACCGTGGTGCGCGCCGGCATGTTGATGCCGGCCGCCAGGGTTTCGGTGGCAAACACCACCTTGACCAACCCCTGCTGGAAGAGTTCCTCGATCAGTTCCTTCCAGGCCGGCAGCACCCCGGCGTGGTGTGAGGCAATCCCCCGCCTGAGCGCGTCGGCGTGGCCGCCCTCCCGCACCGCCTCAGGCGTGGCCGCCACGAAGGCGTCAAGGCGGCGGTCGATCACCGCCTGCTCCGCCTCGCTGACCAGGCAGATCCGGCCGAGGTCGCGCACCGCCTTGTCGCAGGCGCGGCGGCTGAAGATGAAATAGATGGCCGGCAGCATGTCGCGCTCGGCCATCTGGGCCACCACGAAGGGCAGGGGGGCGGCCTCCGGCTGGGGTGGTCTCGAACTCTTGCCCTTGCGACGCTCGCCTTTTGGAGCGCGCCACACCTTGCAGTTGGGATGCAGGCCCGTCTTCTCGTCGTTGAGCAGGGGATGCAGCCCCTTGGCACTGCAGAAGCTGAAGGCCAGGGGCACCGGCCGGTGATCACTCATCACCAGGGTGGTGGGGCCATGCACCCGCTCGATCCAGTCGGTGAGCTGGCCGGCGTTGGCCACGGTGGCCGAGAGCGCCACCAGCTGCACCGCCGGTGGGCAATGAATGATCGATTCTTCCCAGACTGTGCCGCGCTGGGAGTCGTTCATGTAGTGGCACTCATCGAGCACCACCGCCTCCACATCGGCGAGGGGGTCGTCGCCGCGATCCACCTCCGCGTAAAGCATGTTGCGGAAGATCTCGGTGGTCATCACCACGATCGGAGCCTCCCGGTTCGTGCTCAGATCACCGGTCATCAGGCCGACTTGATCGGCACCGAACTGCTCGCGGAAATCGCGCAGTTTCTGGTTGGAGAGGGCCTTCAGCGGCGTGGTGTAGAACACCTTCTGGCCGTGGGCCAGGGCCCGGTGGATGGCGTATTCGCCCACAAGGGTTTTGCCGGACCCCGTGGGAGCGCTGACCACCACCGAATGCCCCTGGTTGAGGGCATCGATCGCCTCGTGCTGAAAGGGATCGAGCGGAAACGGAAAGAGCTGCTCAAGGGCAGGCACCTCAGCCGAGGGAATCCCAGGCGCAAGGGGGGCAGGTGAATCGCGCCCCGCCTCGGGGCGTGGGGCGTCGGAGCCGACAGTGAGCATGAACAAACTCTATGGGCAGCGGGCCGATTGGGCAGACTGCAAGGCCCTGCCGATGCCCGGTTCTGGCCGCTCGCCGCGTGGTTGTCGACCCCCTCTCTCCCCTGAGCGAAGCCCTGGAGAGGCTTCCCGCCGATCAGCGCCGCCAGTTGCGAAGCTTCAGCCCCGCTGGAGCTGGCCTGCTTCAGGCCGACCAGCCCCAGGCTCCCCTGCTGCTGGACCTGGCCAGTAACGACTACCTGGGCCTCAGCGCCCATCCGCGACTACGGGCGGCGGCCCACGCCGCCATCGATGCTCAAGGCATCGGGGCCGGAGCGTCACGCCTGATCAGCGGCAGCCGGCCCGTCCACGCCGCCCTGGAAGAGCGGCTGGCGGCCTGGCTCGGTCGGGAGCGGGTTTTGCTGTTCCCCAGCGGCTTTCAGGCCAATCTGGCGGCAGTGATCGCCCTGGCTGATCGCCACAGCCTGGTGCTGGCCGACCGGCTGATCCACCATTCGCTCTTGGTTGGGGTGCGCGCCAGCGGCGCCAGGTTGCGGCGTTTCGCCCACAACGACAGCGCCGCGCTGGAGGCCCTGCTGCAACAGCAGCGCCGTGAGGATCCGCAGCGGCGGCTACTCGTGCTCACAGAAAGCCTGTTCAGCATGGAGGGGACGAGTCCTGAGCTGGCCGTCATCGCCGGCCTCTGCCAGAACTACGGGGCTCTGCTGCTGGTTGATGAGGCCCACGCCCTTGGGGTGCTCGGATCCGGTGGGCGCGGCCTGGCCCATGGCCTGGCGGGGGTCAGCCTGATCAGCGGCACCTTCGGCAAGGCCTTCGGAAGTGGCGGCGCTTTCCTGGCCGGCGATGGTCCGATCGGTGAGTGGTTGCTGCAGACCTCCGGCGCCTTCCGCTACTCAACGGCCCTGGCCCCGCCCCTGGCCGCCGCCGCCCTGGCGGCCCTGGAACTGCTGGAGGAGGAGCCCTCGATGGGCCGCCAGCTTCAGGCGCGCGCCCGCCACTGGCGGCGGGCCCTGGAGCAGGCGGGCTGGGGGCGGCCAGCCGGGGAAGGCCCGATCCTGCCACTGCCGGTGGGCCCAGCCCATGGGGCCCTGGCCCTGCAACAGCAGCTCGAGCGCGGCGGCCTGTTGAGCGTGGCCATCCGGCCGCCCACCGTGCCGACGGGCAGCTCCAGGCTGCGGCTGGTGCTGCGCCGCGATCTTCCCTCCGGAAGCCTGGAGCGGTTGCTGCTGGCCCTGGGCGCACCACCCCAGCGAGGCGCGCCATGAGTGCCGGTGCTGCCGAGAAACATGGTCAAGATCATGGCCAGGAACCTGCGCCATGGCAGCTGATCGCCATGCACGGCTGGGCCGGCGACGGCCGGGCCTGGCAACCCTGGGAGGCCGCTGCCGAACGGCGCGGCGGGGCCTGGGGCGGCGGGGAGCGCGGTTATGGCCCCCTGACGCCACGGGCTCCTGAGTGGCTCCCCGGCCAGGAAGGAGCTGGTAGGCGGGCCGTGATGGTGCACTCGCTCGGCCTGCACCTGTTGTCGGCAGCGGTGCTGCAGCAGGCCGATGCGGTGGTGCTGCTGGCCAGCTTCGGGCGCTTTGTGCCGGAAGGTCCGAGTGGGCGGCGTTGGCGCACGGCCCTGCAGGGCATGGCCGCCCGGCTGGAGGCCGGTGACGCCCAGCCCATGCTGCGCGATTTCCTCACCAAGGCGGCGGCACCGGAGTCAGCTGCCCTGCTGCCGCTCGGCCCGGGGCTCGACTCCAGCGAAGCGATCAACGCGCAGCGGCTGCTCCATGACCTGCGCCGCATGGAAACCCTCAGCGGCCTACCAACCGGATTTCCCGCCAAGGCCCGGGTGCTGATCGTCGAAGCCGGTCAGGATGGGGTCGTGGCACCGATCAGCCGCCTGCTGTTGCGCCAGTCGCTGCCCTTGGCCGAGCGCTGGCTGATCGAGACGGCAGGCCACAGCCTGCTGGGCGCCGACCTGTTGGAGCCGGTCTTCGATTGGCTGGAGAGGCCCTGATGAGCAGCGCCGGGCGCAGCCAGCCTACCCTTCGGCCTGCTTCGAATTTCGCCACGCGGGTGAGGGACGGCTTCGAGCGCCAGGCAGGCCGCTATGAACGCGGAGCAGAGCTGCAACGGGCCGTGGCATGGCGCCTGGCCCACCACTGCCGCGGCCTGCCCCTTCCGGCAGGCCCCTGCGTCGATCTGGGGGCGGGAACGGGCCTGCTGGCTCGGGCGATCGAACAGCAGCGTCCCGGCCTGGCCCTGCTGCGACTGGACAACTGCGCCGCCCTGCTCGGCTTGGATCAGGCCGCCGACCGGCTCACCTGGGACCTCAACCTGGGGCTGCCCGGCCAACTGCAGGGCGCCTCGCTGCTGGTGTCCAGCTTTGCCCTCCACTGGCTGGAGCAGCCCGAGCGCCACCTGGAGCGGTGGTGCCAGTCTTTGGGCCCGGCAGGCTGGCTGGCCCTGGCGGTTCCCACGGCCGGCAGTTTTTGCCAATGGCGCCAGGCCGCCCAGGCGGCTGGCCTGCCCTGCAGCGCCTTGCCCTTGCCCGTGGCCAGCCGCCTGGTGGAGCTGGCCAGCCGGCACCTGCGGATCGAACGCGTCGACCACCTGCGCTTCAGCCGCCAGGCTCCGAGCGCCCTGACCTTTCTGCGCCAGATCCGAAGCCTTGGGGCCGGCACCAGCCCTGTGGCCCCGTTGCAGCCCGGGGAGTGGCGCCGGATCGAGGCCCATTGGCCCGCCGTCCCCGCTGCAGAGGGTGGCGGCAAGCGCCTGAGCTGGGAGATGCTGCTGCTGGTGGGGCAGAAACCCGCGCCATGACCTCCTCTTTCCTGCCATGACCCAGCGGCTGATCGTCTGCGGCACCGACACCGATGTGGGCAAGACGGTGGTGAGCGCCCTGCTGGTTCAGGGCCTGAAGGCCCGCTACTGGAAGCCGGTGCAGTGCGGCCTCGAAGACGGCGGCGACAGCAAGCGGGTCAGGCGCCTGCTGGGCCTCAGTGAGGCCGAGGCGGAAGGGCGGATCCTGCCGGAGGCCTACCGCTACAGCCATCCGGTCTCCCCCCACTGGGCCGGCGAGCTGGAGCACGACCTGCTCGACCCAAGCCGCCTGGAGTTGCCGATCGGGACGGCCCCCCTGGTGGTGGAGACGGCCGGCGGACTGTTGGTGCCGTTGCGCCGTGACCTGCTTCAGATCGACCAGGTGCGCCATTGGGGACTGCCGGTGCTGCTGGTGGCCCGCAGCGGCCTGGGCACCTTGAACCACACCCTGCTGTCGGTGGAGGCCCTGGCCCAGCGGGGGATCCCGCTGCTGGGCCTGGTGTTCAACGGACCCATCCATGCCGACAACCCCAGCACCCTGGCGGCCCTGACGGGTGCCCCCGTGCTCGGCTGTCTGCCGCCGCTGGCCTCGCTCACAGCCCAGACCCTGGCTGCGGCCTGGCACGACTCCGGCCTGGCAGCGAGCCTCACTTGTAACGTAGCCCCATGACACGCACCAACCTGCTGGTCAGCACGGCTGTCGTCCTCCTCTGCGGTGGGATCCTGGTGCTGTTCACCGACATCGAAATGGCAGCGGTTCGGTGGGTCAACTGCTCCCTGGATGCGAGGGCCGCCAAGCTCGACCCCCGCTGCCGTTGAGCCTTTCCTCAACCTGGCACCCCAACCTCTGGCATCCGACCACCCAGGTGGCGAGCAGTGAGCCGCCGCTGCGCGTAATTCGCGGCAGTGGCGCCCTGCTGGAACTCGCCGATGGCCGCCGCCTGATCGATGCGATCAGCAGCTGGTGGGTCACCCTGCACGGCCATGCGGAGCCCAGCATCGCCGCGGCCATCGCCGCCCAGGCCCTGGAGCTTGAGCAGGTGATCTTCGCCAACTTTCGCCACCCCCAGGCCGAGCGTCTGTCGATGCGGCTGAGCGCCGCCAGCGGCCTGGAGCGTCTGTTCTTCTCCGACAACGGCTCCACCGCCGTGGAGGTGGCCCTCAAGATCGCCTGGCAGTGGTGGCGGAACCAAGGCAGCCCTCGGCGCCAGCTGATCGCTTTTGAGGGGGCTTATCACGGTGACACCTTCGGGGCCATGGCCCTGGGCGAGCGGTCGCTGTTCTCCGCCCCGTTCGAGCCCCTGCTCTGCCCCGTCGCCCGGGCCCCCTGGCCGGCCAGCTGGTGGGACGACGAAGCGGTGGAGGCCAAGGAAACCGCGGCCCTGGCCAGACTGGAAGAGTTGCTGGCGGTACCCACCGCTGCGGTGATCCTCGAGCCGCTTGTGCAGGGGGCCAGTGGCATGGCGATGGTGCGGCCCGAGTTTCTGCGGGGCGTGCAGGAGCGCGTACGCCAGGCTGGGGCCCTGTTGATCACCGATGAGGTGATGACCGGCTTCGGCCGCACCGGCTCCCTGTTCGCCGCCCAGGCCGCCGGCCTCCAACCTGACCTGGTAGCTCTCTCCAAGGGGCTCACCGGTGGCTTCCTGCCGATGGGGGTGACCCTGGCCCGTGAAGCCCTCTATCAGGGCTTCATCAGCGACAACCCCGCCCACACCCTGTATCACGGCCATAGCTTCACCGCCAACCCGCTGGGCTGCGCCGCCGCCAATGCCAGCCTGAGCCTGCTGGAAGCACGCCCAGGGCTCTTCGGCAGCTTCGAAGCGCGCCATCAGCCGCTGCTTCTGCGCCTGGCGCGCCACCCGCGGGTCTGCCGCCCGCGCCTGCGCGGCACGATCGCCGCCTTCGATCTGAAGGTGGAGAATCCCGGCTATCTCAACGGGGCTGGCCGCCAGATCCAGCGCCATGCCCTCGGCCATGGCGTCTTCCTGCGGCCCTTGGGCCATGTGGTGTACCTACTGCCGCCGCTCTGCCTCGATGACGCCCAGCTGGAGCGGTGCTACGCCGCCATCGAAGACAGCCTCGACCAGCTCTGATCCGGCGCGCAGGTCGGGATCGGGCTTGAGCTTCGCCTTGGGATCAGGGCCCAGCCAGGATGGCTGATTCCACGTCGGCACGGGAGAGGCCGTAGGAGAACAAGCGCACGGTGGTGCGGCCCTGCTGCTGCCAGCTCACCTTGAGTTCCTCGACCTCCAGTTCAATCAAGGCACTCCAGAGGGGTTGGGGCAGGTCCCAGCTGCTGGGATCCGCCTGGCTCCGGGCCGCACCCAGCTCCACCAACCAGCGCTCAAGGGCCGGCAAAGGATGGCTGTAGAGGGGGGTGTGGCGTGATGGCAGCGCGGTCATCCCCGATGTCGTCTGTTGGCGGAAGGGCAGTCTGCACCGCTGGGGCCTCCAGCCAGCTGATGGAGGGGGTGACCAGCTCCATGCCCCGCCACCAGGCCAGGCTGATGCCAAGCACCAGGCTCAGCAGCAGGGCCCCCGCCAGCAGAACCAGGGCAAACCACTCGCCGCCCGAGAGGGCCCGGCGCACCGACTGGACTCTCTCGACCCGCCGCACCAGCACTGGCGGGGGAGCTACCACCTGCAACTGGTTGTCATAGGCCCGGCGTTGATTGGGATCGCTCAAGGTGAGATAGGCCAGCTGCAGAAGCCGAAATCTGTTCTCCGCATCAGCGGCCGGCAGGCTGGTGGTATCGGGGTGATAAAGCTTGCTGAGAGAACGGAAAGCTCGCCGCAGATCCTGGGGCGTGGCGCTCTGGGGGAGCTGCAGCAATTGGTAGTGATTTGGGGCCGACGAGGCGGTTTCGCTACCTGCCACCAACCACGCCCGCAGACTGCGCCATCCTAGAGAAACCTTCCCTGATTGATGCGTGGATGGCTGCTGAGCAGGACGACGCGGTGTGGTCCGCTCTGGCCTGGCAGCCATCGGCAACGCAACGCGAACAGTTCCTGGCCTTGCAGCAGGTCCTGCGCCACTGGAACAGCCGCCTCAACCTCACCCGGCTTGTCGAGGGCGACGACTACTGGATTTCCCAGCTCTACGACAGCCTCTGGCCCTGGCAACAGCTGCTGCGGCAACCGCCCACCGCACTCTCGCTGATCGATGTCGGCACCGGCGGCGGTTTTCCAGGACTAGCCCTGGCGATCGCCCTACCCCAGGCCCAGGTCACCCTGGTCGATTCGGTGGGCCGCAAAGCGGAAGCCGTACGGGCCATGGCCCATAGCCTGGGTTTGAGCCAGCGGGTCATGGTGCGCTGGGAGCGGGCGGAGACCACCGGCCAAGACCCTGATTGCCGTGGCCGCTTCGACTGGGCCCTGGCCAGGGCCGTGGCGGCGGCGCCAGTGGTCGCGGAATATCTGGTGCCCTTGCTGGCTCCCACTGGCCACGCCCTGCTGTATCGCGGCCAGTGGGAGCCAGCCGATCAGCAAAGCCTGGAGCGGGCGCTGCAGCCACTGTTGGCGGCCGCCGAGCGGGTGGAGCGCTGCGACCTCCCATCGGCTCGTGGCGTGCGCCACGCCGTGGTGCTCCGGCCCCTGGCCCCCTGCCCGGCCAGCTATCCCAGGCCGGTGGGCGTACCGGCCAAGTTGCCACTCGGCGTCCTCTGACCCCACACACAGGGGAGCCCTGAGGATCGTCTTGGGAGATCGTCAGTCCGCCGTGATCAGAAGCTGGCTGGGGCTGCCCCCCAGCCGCTGGCGCAGGCGGCGCAGGAGGTCTGGGATCTGCTCGGCCCAGGGGCTATCGCCCAGCACCGCAAGCAGCTCGCCTTCAGAAACGCCGTGATCGAGCGCATCGGCATTGGCGCCGGGGAACCAGTGGTCACCCTGGCCCAACAGGCCATAGCGGGCCCGCCCGTAGCTCTCCAGATCCCAGGCCTCCAGCAGATTGTGGAGCCAGAGCAGCACCGGCAGGTTGATGCCGCCGGGCGTGTCGGGCCACTCCGGCAGCCCCTGGGACCAACTCTCCAGCCAGGCGGCGCCGAGGGTCTCTGCCCGGGCGTTCTCCAGGCGCTCCAGGATCGGCGGCAACAGGCGAGGAGCCTGCGGCAGCAACGCCACGGCTTCGAGGTGAAGGTCGAGATCGGCCGGACCGGCCGCACCCACACTGATCGTGTGGATTCCTGGAGCCGAGAGGCAGAACAGATCGTTGAACACGATCGGGTGCAACGGCGCACAGAGTTCGTTCAAACGCGGCGAAGGGCTATGCAGGTGGCCCCCTTTGTCGGTGGGGCTGATCACGAAGAGGCCCATGTCGTGGGCACGGGCGGCATCAATCGCCGGGCCGTTCTGCTGGCGGATGAAATACCAGTGCAGATTGATGTAATCGAAGGCATCCGATTCGATCGCCTCAAGAATCAGGGGCAGTGGCGCATGGGTGGAGAAACCGATCGAACCGATCCGGCCCTGCTGCTGCCAACGCCTGGCCACCTCCAGGCAACCACCGGGGAGCAGGGTCTGCTCCAGGTGCTCGGGAAGGTTGAGGCCATGAATGGCCAGCATGTGCAGGTGCTGAGCTCCCAGCCGCTCGAAACTGCGCTCCAGTTCGGCCTCGAACACGGCCGGGTCTGGGTTGGGTGGAACCTTCGTCTGCAGGAGGCGCTGGGGGTCTGGCACCTCGGGCAAGAGCCAGCCCAATTGTCTTTCTGAGGTGCCGTAATGGCGTGCCGTTTCGATGTGGTGCATCCCCACCGCCACGGCGCGCTCGACGGTGGCCCGAACCTGGTCCTGGCTTGTGGCAGTGATCTGATCAGCGGGCAGATCACTCCAGCTCTGCTGGTAGCGCATGCCGCCCAGAGAAAGCAGCGGCATGGCCAATTCGGTGCGCCCGAACCGCCGGGTGGGCACACTCAATGGCGGGGAAGCGTGCGCTTCATGCGGGAGGAAGACGGCAACCCAAGCGGCTGGATTTCCTGATTCTGCAAATGCTCGTCGAGGGCCGCCACCTCCTCATAGGCCACCCAGTGAATGCAGTCGACCGGGCAGGTATCGATCGCCTCCTGGATCTTTTCGGTGCTGTTGCCGTCCTGGCGGATGGCGCGGGAGCGGCCCCAGAGGGGTTCCACCAAAAAGGTGTTTCCAGCCACATGGGCGCAGTAGCGACAGCCGATACAGACGGCTTCATCCACCCAGACGGCTTTTTGCCGGAGCGAACCACCCAGAAGCGGCTCCTCGCCGCTGGCACTGGACCGGACCTGGGCCGGTGCGGTGAAGGCGAGCGACGGATCCATCACAACTCAGCTGTCCCAGCGGGTCACCACCAGTTCAATGCTGCCGTCGGTGTGCTGCGACTGTTCACTCACCTGAAAACCTTCCTGAGTGGAGGCCGCCAGGATCGTGCGCAGGGCGTAGCGCTGGGTGAGCTGGGCCAGGAAACGCTCCACCGGCACCGGCTGCTTCCAGAGGTCCAGGTCAGTCACCAGCTCATAGCTGCCGGATTGCTGGTTCCAGCGGAAACCGATGTCACCGCCTTCGCTCTGGGGCAAGGCCAATTCGGCGAGCACGGTCTGGCCGCGGTAACCCCGCACCGGACGCTCACCCAGTTCAGGCTCATGGCCCAGGTCACGGAGGGCCTCAAGGAGGGCGTCGCGATCCTTGAGTTCCGTTTTGACGGTGCTGAAGTGGGACATCGGATCGGCTGGCGAACGAAGGAAAGGGAACAGACCTGAAGTCAGGAGGCCGACTGCTGGAGGGGCAGGCTGGGGGTCAGGGTCTGGGGCTGGGCTTGGAACGCTTCGGAGGTGCTGCGGCGCTGCTGAACAGTGCCAAGCCTGGCCTCGATCCGCTCGGTGAGCTGTTCACAGCCGGCCCCCAACACTCCTTCCACCACCTCTTCCACCCGGCCGTCGGGCCGAATGCGAAAACGAATGGTGTGTTGAGACATCACGAGGTCAGTCGTGGCTCTCAACATTAACCGGGTTCCAGCTCAGCTGAGAGATGCGAGACCAGCGGTGATTTAACAGCCAGCAGCCCATTCAGCTGAGCAGGCCCTCTTCCACCAGCGTCTGAATCTTCTCAAGAACGGCGGGGCTTTCGAGTTGCTCCAACGCCACCCTGGCCTCATCGCGCACGGTCGCGTCGATGTCCTTGAGCATCACCAGCACCAGCGCCTCCACCAGTACCTGCTGACGGGGCTCAACGAGATGGTCGTAAAGACGTCCGAGCGACCAGGCGCTGTTGCTGCGAACGGCAGGCTCACTGTCGATCCGCAGGCTGAGCAACAGCTGACCCGCGGCCTGGTCGGCCTTGGCCGCGCCGGTGCTGCCGGCATCGGCGAGGGACCCGGCGGCCCAGAGCCGCACGGCCGCTACGTCCACCTGCAGGGCCCGGATCAACGGCAGCAACACCGGGGCCTCGGGGTAGTTGCCCAGGCTCCAGGCCACGGCCTTGCGCACATAACCGTTGCTGTCGTTCTGCAGCAGGCTGAGCAGGGGCTCCACAGCCTGCCGATCGGGGTTACGGCCCAGTGCATAGACGGCGCTCATCCGCAGAATCGGACAGCTCGCCTCCAGCAGGGGCAGCAGCCTTGGAATGGCGCGGGGGTCGCGGTGTTCGCAGAAGATCCGCAACCCCTGCATGCGGTCTTCGTGGCGGCCAAGGGCGAGCAGCTCAAGACCGAGATCGCACTCGGCGGCGATGTCGGAGCTGGAGAGCTCAATCGTGTCGAGAGCATCGAGCGGATCGACGGCCAGCTCTTCGGCCAGCTCCCCGGCCAGCAGTTCCGGATCGAAGCCAAGCTCAGCGGGGCTGGTGGAAAACGGCGGCACAGATTCCGGCATGGGCTTTTCTCTGCTCCCCGCTCATCCCGCAGGAGCCGGGGCCATCATGTCGCCGGGCAGCCAAAGCCGGGCACTCACAACGAACAGGGCCAGGCCGAACAACAGCACGATCGCGGCCGGCAGCAAGGTGGAGCGGATGAAGGACACAGGCCGTGATCGGGTTTCCTCGCATTCTGAACGCATAGGGTTCGCCCAGTTGTGCCTGGTCTGTGCACCCTGAAACTCTGCCCCCTGACTCGACATCGGGTCATTCAGGAGGCGACGCCCGCTCGCGGCTGGTGGCCGTGGCCGCCCAGGGAGTGGCCAGCGGCACCCCCTACATGGTGGGCAGCAGGCTGCTGCAGGGTTGGCTGGCTGCCAGCAACGTGCCCCTCAGCCTGATCGGCCTGCTTGGCCTGGCGGAGCTGCCCTACACGCTCAAAATGTTCTGGGCGCCGTTGCTGGATCGCTGGCCTTTGCAATGGCCAGACCGGCGTCGGGGCTGGTTGCTGGTGCTGCAGCTCACCCTGGTGATGGTGATCGGGGCCATGGCCCTGCTGCGGCCCAGCTCCGATGCGGCCAGCCTGACGCTGATCGGAGTGATGGCGGTGCTGCTGGCCGTGGTCAGTGCCAGCCAGGACATTGCCGTGGACGCCTACCGCACCGACCTGCTGCCAGCCAGCGAACTCGGCGGTGGTGCGGCGGCCTCTTCGCTGGGATACCGGGGGGCGATGTTGGCGATCGGCGCCGGCGGCTTTGTGCTGGCCGGTCGCTTCGGCTGGCCGGTGGCCTTCCTGGCCGCCGCCGCCCTGATGCTGGCCGTGGTGCCGTTCACCCTGGCGGCGCCACGGCTGGCTCCGATCGTCCATCCGGTGACGAGCCTGCGCCAGGCGGTGGTGGGGCCGGCGAAAGAATTTCTGCGCCGCACAGGCGGCAGCCGGGCGCTGCTGATCCTCTTACTGGTGCTGCTCTACCGCTGGCCTGATGGACTGCTGGGGCTGATGGTGGTGCCGTTCTTGATCCAGGAAGGCTTTGCGCCGGAGCTGATCGGAACGGTGCAGGCGGGCTGGGGCATCGCCGCCACCATGGCCGGCACGGTGTTGGGGGGCGTGCTGTTTGCGCGCCTTGGCATGAACCGCTCGCTGTGGCTGTTTTCAATTGCCGGCGCGATTGGCAACTTGAGTTACTGGGCGCTGGCCCGTTTTGGCGGTGGGGTGCCGGGGTTGCTGGTGGCGGTGAGCTTGGAGAACCTGGCGGGCGGAATGGTGGGAGCGGTGTTCGTGGCCTTGCTGATGAGCCTGTGCAATCCGCGTTTCTCCGCGACCCAATACGCCCTGCTCTCCGGGGTCTATGCCCTGAGCCGATCAATCCTGGCCGCCCCGGCAGGTGTGGTGGCCGAGCAGGTGGGCTGGCCCAGCTTTTTCCTGTTCACGGCCTTGGCGGCCCTGCCGGCTTTTCTGCTGATGCTGCGACTCACCCCCTGGAGGGGCAACGGCGTGATCGGCGCGTTTGATCCGATTCGCGACGCCACTTGAGCTATCAGTTGCTGGCTCAGCTCAAGTGAGAGGTCAGACCTCTTCTATTTCCTTGAGCGTTTTTCCAGACTTATCGCGCCATGCGGTGAGACCGTTCGCCCCACCGCCGTGTATCACTGCCGCTGCAGCACTTGGGCTCGAAAATTCTGTGCTCTGGCCAAAGACGAAGACACCCTCCTTTTCGACAAGAGTTCCGTTTTTGATGAGCTTCTGTCTCAGGACAACAACAAACGGGTGTTGGACCTCAGCAGAAGGACGTAGGGCCAGCACAGCCGTCGAATCCTTAAAGACAACGAACCCGGTCTCTGTTCTCCTGCCATGCGCCAAAGCATTCTTAATCTTGCAAACGAGGTTTGGCTGATCCTTCGTGGGGCTGGCGGATCCAGCAATGGGGGCAAGCAAGTCTGAGCCGAGTACTGGCAACACCTGCCTAATTTTGGAGAGATAAACTTCCATTTCCTCACGATCAGACTCAGGCAACTTGGGGTTGCTTCCGTTCACATTTTCGAGCTCGTACCGCCCCGCAATCTTCGATTCTTGCCACAGACGGTTCTCCAAGAACCGCACATGCGCCTTGGTGAGGTTTTCGTCCTTACTGACAAAGACAACGACTGAGCTCCAGAATTCCAAAGCCTTGGCCTTGTGTTGCTTCAACCGATCTCTGATCACTTCAGCTTCACCGATATAAGCCTGAGGATTCCCCGTATCGGGATTTGTTCCAAGCAAGAAGTAGATCCCTGCGCTTTCAAGCTCCTCCCGCGCAAGAAGGTCGTCAAGCTCCGTTCGCGGCGCCGCAAGTGCCTTACCTGTCCAATTCGAAACTTCGCCAACCCGAAGTCGCTTGGCATCTCCGTACAACAGGAAGAGTTTGATCGTGGCAGAAGTCATGCGAGCTGGCTACGAGCTGGTTACGCACTTCGTGGTGCACAAGCTGCTTGAGGAGAGCGAGCCACAACCCATCACTGATTAAACCTGCAAACCAGCCAACCGTTAACCCACCGCCACCCGCCGCCGGAGCTGGCCGCAAGCGGCATTTTCGTCCAGTCCCCGGCTGGCGCGCACACTCACCGCCACATGGCGCAGCTCCAGCGCAGATTTGAAGGCCGCCACACGCTGCGGGCTGGGGCGCTGGAAATCTTCCTCGTCGATCGGGTTGTAGGCGATCAGATTCACATGGCTCTGGAAACCGCGCAGCAACTGGGCCAGGGCCGCCGCCTGGCGGGGGTGGTCGTTGAGGCCGCCCAGCAGGATGTATTCAAAGCTGATGCGCCGGCCGGTGGCGGTCACATAGTGGCGGCAATCATCAAGAAGTTTGGCAATCGGGTAGGCATGGGCCGTGGGGATCAGCTCCTCGCGCAGCGCTTGGTCGGGGGCATGCAAGCTCACCGCCAGGGTGAACTGATTGCGACCCAGGCGCTCGGTGGCAAGGCCGGCCAGTTTCGGAATCTGGCCGGCCACGCCCACCGTGCTCACGGTGATCTGGCGCTGGGCCATGCCCAGGTCGCTGCAGAGGCAGTTGATGGCCTCAAGCACTGCTTCGGTGTTGAGAAGGGGCTCGCCCATGCCCATGAACACCACGTGGCTGGGGCGTTGCTGCATCACCTCGCGGATGGCCAGCACCTGGTCGATGATCTCGTGCACCTGCAGGGAACGTTGCAGGCCGCCTTTGCCGGTAGCGCAAAAACGGCACCCCATCGGGCAACCCACCTGGCTGGAGACGCAGACCGTCAGACGGTCTTTGCTGGGAATGCCAACGGTTTCGAGGCTGAGGCCATCGGCGGTGGAGAGCAGCAGCTTGGTGGTGCCATCCCTGGCCACGCTGCGTTGCAGCTCATTGGAGCGGCCGATCGGATCAGCGCCGGTTTCCTGTGCTTCGCCTGCAAGCTGCTCACGCCAGAGCTTGGGCAGAACATTGATCTGTTCAAGCCGGCGGGCCCCTTTGGCGTAGAGGCCATCGTGAAGCTGCTTGCCGCGATAGCCAGGTTGCCCTTGGGCCTTGGCCTTGGCTTCTAAAGCAGCAAGACCTAAGCCAAGCAGGGGCACAGCCGCAGGCAAACGATCAGGACTCAGGGCCACGCCAGCAACCCATGGCCCAACTGCCACTCCAGACCAACCAAGGCCATGAATCCGAGCATCGCTAAACGACCGTTCAAGCGCTCGGTGTGGCGGTGGAAGCCAAAACGTGGCAACTGGCGCTTCGGCACCAGCCGTGGCTGCAGCGGCAGCGTTGAATCAAGCGTCATGCTGCTCATTCCTCGCTCAGCAGGCCTTCATCCTGGAGGCCCTCGACGGCAGCAGGATCAGGGATCAGCTCCTCTTCCAGGCCCTCTTCTGTGGTTGGCCGGGCAAAGGCGGCGAAGGCGCTCTTGGTGGCTTCCAAGCCCCGCTGAATGCGAACAGCATCGAGCTGAGCTTCAGAGGGATCGTCGAGCACGGCCTTGGCGCTGATCTGGGGAGCTGTCGGCATCTCGACGGTGTAGTCGGGACGCAGATTGGGCATGCGCCGGTAGCCGCCGCCTTCTTCATCAAGAATGTCGGGGTGAGGACCGGCCTCAGCGCGCAATTCTTCTTCAAAGCCACTGAAGCCCGTGCCGGCCGGGATCAGGCGACCGATGATCACGTTCTCCTTGAGGCCGCGCAGCCAGTCGCTCTTGCCCTCGATCGCCGCTTCGGTCAAGACCCGGGTGGTCTCCTGGAAGCTGGCGGCAGAGATGAAGCTGTCGGTGTTCAGCGAAGCCTTGGTGATGCCCAGCAGCACGGGTGTGAACTCAGCCGGCGCCCCGCCGGTGATCGCCATCGCCTGGTTCACCTGCTCCACCTGACGCAGCTCGATCAGCTCACCGGGCAACAGGGTGGTATCACCGGCATCCTCGATGCGAACCTTGCTGGTCATCTGGCGCACGATCACTTCGATGTGCTTGTCATCGATGGTGACGCCCTGGGATTTGTAGACGTTCTGCACTTCCTGCACCATGCGGAACTGCAGTTTCGAGATAGCTTCCTGGGCCGCCTCCATCGAGGGCTTGCGGCTGCGCAGGTCGTCGAAATAGCACTCCAGCAACTCGTGGGGGTTGATCGGACCGTCGGTGAGCATCTCACCAGCCGTCACCTGCTGGCCGTCGTTGACCATCACGTTGCGCCCGAGCAGGATCGGGTAATCGGTGGTGACATCGTCGTGTTCGATCACCGTGACGGTGACAGAATCATCGTCTTCACCGAACTTGATCTGGACCGTGCCGGGCTTGCGGCAGAGCACCGCCGATTCCCTGGGACGGCGAGCTTCAAGCAGCTCCTCGATCCGGGGCAGGCCCTGGACGATGTCACCAGTTTTCTGGCGCTCAAACACCAGCAGGGCCAAAGCATCACCCCGCTGCACCAGTTCGCCATCGCGGACGTGGAGCACCGAATCCGGTGACACCATGTAGGGGCGACCAAGGCGGATCGTGATCTTGCCAGGATCCAGGGCTTCCACCTGGCCGCAGCAAGGGGCCATCACCCCTTCGGCCAGCAGCTCACCATCAACCAGGCGCTGGCCGACGGAAACAACCGGCTGGGCCTTGCCGATATCAACGGTGCGGGTGTCATTGGCCCGCTCAACGATCATGCGGCGGACGGGTTCGCCATCGATCAGATCAGGCAGTTGAACAATGCCGTTCTCCTTGCCAAGGATCTGGGTCGTGGCCACCACATCGCCACGTTTGACGGAAACACCGTCCTGCACCTGCAGCTCAGTGTGGGTGGAACCATGGCTGGCGTCAGAGAGGGTGTCGCGGCGAACCAGCAGGGTTTCCAAGATGACCAGCTGCAGTCGCTCGATCGTCTTGGCACGCTTGTCGGGCACCGCTTCCACATCCACCGTCATCTGGGGAGTGGTGTCAAAGGTGTCGAGGATCAGCTGGGTGCGCAGCAGTTCAATGCCCTCCACCGACTTAATCAACTCACCATCTTTGTAGGTGAGGCGTTGGATCGCCTTGAGACCCATCGACGGGCCGCCATTTTGCTTGACACTGCCGAGATCGGGCAGATGGGCCTCATCGGGAATGGCATATTCCTCCACAGGGCGCAGCAACAGAGCACCGCCTTCAGGCGTATCCACAGCCTCAACAAACACCATCGCTTCGGTGGTCAGGCCTGAGGCAAGCTCGTCACCGGGGTTGTGCATTTTGCCCTCATCGCTGTAGCGGGAGAGCACCTTGCTGTCGGCCACCAGATGGAGGCTGCCGGAGCGCACAATGATCTCCCGCAGAATGTCGTTCTTCTGGGTCACCGTGACGATGCCGGCGGTCTGGGAGAAGATGTCCTTAACCACTTCAGTGCCGGCCTCGATCCACTGGCCGTCCTCGATCATCAGCAAGGAAATGTCCTTGTTGATCTCGTGGGTTTCCTGGGGAACCCAGAGCAGGGTGCCGCCTTTCGACACCTCAAAACCATTCTTGGCCGAACGTGCCTTCTTGATCGAGAGGCCTGGGGCGTACTTGACGATGCCACCGGTCTGGGTGCGGAAGCGATTATCGGCGAGTTCGGCGATCACCTCGCCATTGCTGATCTTGCTGCCTGGCATCGTCTTAAGCAGGTAGCGGATGTTGTCCTTGCCTTCGAGGTGCCAGATCTCGCCGGAGTGGGTGGATTCACCAACCAATTTGCAGTCTTTGAGGGTGAGGCTCGCAGTGACGATCTGCACCTCACGTGAATCACCTGCGGATTCACGCAGACGAACGGCGCCGCCATGCTCACTGACCAGACGGCTTTCCGCCAGCACGTCACCATTGGTGACCTCAGAGTTCCCCTCGACTACAGGAATGGCATTGGGGGGAAGGTTGTAGACATCGCCAGACAACACCCACAGCCGTCCGAGCCGCTGGGCCTTCAGGGTGATGTTGTTCTGGCGATCGGTGACCTCCCGGGGCTGGATCACCTCCTCGTAACGCACCTGACCAGCCAGGTCGCAGATCACATCCTTTGTGGCCTTCTCAACGCTTTTCTTGACCGAGGACCCCGTGGAAACCTGGGTCATCACCGTATCGGCTGGAACGGCGTCACCATCGGCAACGAACAGAATCGAGCCCGGGGTGATATCAACTTTCTGGGCCTTCTGTTTTCCGGCGAACTTGACCTGCAAGGTGAAGTCGGTTTCGGACACCTGGGCCTCCACGCCATGGGGGGTGCGGAACGGACGCAGGCGGGCTTTGGGGCCGAACTCGACGACGCCCTCAAGGGTTTTGTGGGAACGCACCACGCCACTTTCAGCCGTGGACACACCACCGGTGTGGAAGGTACGCATCGTCAGCTGGGTGCCGGGCTCGCCGATCGACTGGGCGGCGATGATCCCCACCGCTTCACCGACATCCACCAGCTGGTTGTGGGCCAAGGCCCAGCCGTAGCACTTGCGGCAGACGGAGCGGGCGGCCTCGCAGGTGAGCGGTGAGCGCACCACCACGGTTTTGACGCCGGCGGCTTCGATCGTCGCGGAGAGTTCAGGGTCAATCTCGTCATCACGATCAGCGAGCAGCTGCTGGCTCTTGCCGCTGCCGATGACAACAGGTTCAGCGGCGAGACGCCCCACCAACTTGGCGAAGAAGCGGCCCTTTTCATCGGCATGGATCGGGATGCCCCGGGTAGTGCCGCAGTCGTCTTCACGCACGATCACGTCCTGAGCCACATCCACCAGACGGCGGGTCAGGTAGCCCGAGTCAGCGGTGCGCAGAGCCGTGTCGACCAGGCCCTTACGGGCGCCGTAGGAGGAGATCACGTATTCAGTGACCGTCAGACCCTCGCGGAAATTGGTACGGATCGGCAGGTCGATGATCTCCCCCTGGGGGTTGGCCATCAAGCCCCGCATGCCCACCAGCTGCCGCACCTGGGACATGTTCCCCCTGGCGCCGGAGTTGGCCATCATCCAGACCGAGTTGAGCGGGTCGTTCTCGTTGAAATTGCGACGCACCGCCGCCACCAGGCGCTCGTTCGTTTCCGTCCAGGTGTCGATCACCTTGGTGTGGCGTTCCACTTCGGTGATCTCACCTAGCCGGTAGCGCTCCTCGGTGGCTGTGATCTGCTCTTCGGCCTGCTGGAGCAAGGCCGCCTTGTCGCCAGGGATACGCAGATCCTCAACCGAGATCGACACAGCCGCCTGGGTGGCGTAGTGGAAGCCGAGATCCTTGAGATCATCCGCCATCGCTGCTGTGGCCGCCGTGCCGTGGTGCTTGTAGGCCCAGGCCACCAGATTGCGCAGCGATTTCTTGTCGATCTCCCGATTACGAAAGCGGGGGGGCTCCTTGCTCAACGGAGCGATGCGGCCCAGATCTGACGTGGATTTGGAAGGGGTGGTGGTCATGGCGGCGCGCAGTTGAGAAGGACTGGGAACGGTTGAACGGGGAAGGGCTGGAGAGCTGAAGCTCAGACGACGCCGACAGAACTGATGATTGTGGTGTTCATCACCACCCGGCCCACTGTGGTGAGGATGTAGCGACTGATCAGGGCACCATCTTCATCAAGGCGATCACGGCGGTACTTCCACTGCTCGATGCGAGTGCCGTCGCTGAGGGTTTCCTCCTTGATCGGGGTTTCGCCTTCGTCGTCGTCGTCAAGCTCACCGCTGAAGCGCACCCACACCCATTCGTGGATCTTGAGGTGGCGTTCATCGAAGGCATTGAGCACGTCGGGCAGGGCCGAGAAGGTGCGGCTGCGGTCACCGAAGTCAGGCTTGGACTCCTTGCGATCCACGGCTGTGAGGTAGTAGATACCCAGCACCATGTCCTGGGACGGGGTGATGATCGGCTCACCGGTGGCCGGTGAAAGGATGTTGTTGCTGGCCAGCATCAACATGCGGGCTTCCGTTTGAGCCTCGATGGCCAGGGGCACGTGAACGGCCATCTGGTCACCGTCGAAGTCGGCGTTGAAGGCCGGGCAAACCAGGGGGTGCAGCTGGATGGCCCGACCATCGACAAGCTTGGGCTCGAAGGCCTGGATGCCGAGACGGTGCAGGGTGGGAGCCCGGTTGAGCAGGATCGGGTGACCTTCGATCACCTCCTGAAGCACCTGCATCACCTCATCATCGGCGCGCTGAATCAGCTTTTTGGCGGCCTTGATGTTGTTGACGATGTTCTGCCGGATCAGGCGATGGATCACGAAGGGCTGGAACAGCTCGATCGCCATCTCCTTGGGCAGTCCGCACTGGTGCATCTTGAGCTTGGGGCCCACCACGATCACCGAGCGGCCGGAGTAATCAACCCGTTTGCCGAGCAGGTTCTGACGGAAGCGGCCCTGTTTGCCCTCAATGATGTCGCTGAGTGATTTGAGCGGCCGGTTGTTGGCCCCCACCACGGTGCGTCCGCGGCGGCCGTTGTCGATCAGGGCATCAACAGCCTCCTGCAACATCCGCTTTTCGTTGCGGACGATGATTTCAGGGGCGAGGATTTCCTGCAGCCGGGCCAGACGGTTGTTGCGGTTGATCACCCGCCGATAAAGGTCGTTGAGGTCGCTGGTGGCGAAGCGGCCACCATCAAGCTGCACCATTGGCCGCAGATCCGGTGGGATCACCGGGATCGCATCGAGCACCATCCACTCGGGGCGGGCATCGGTGGCGATGAAGTTGTCGATCACGCGCAGGCGCTTGATCAACTTGGCGCGTTTTTGGCCTTTGCTGCCGGCGATGTCTTCGCGTAGCTGCTCGGCGATTTCTGCAAGATTGAGATCCTCAAGCAGGCTTTTGAGGGCTTCGGCGCCGATGCCGACCACCGGCTCATTCTCAATCTCAGAATCTTCGGCGTAGATCTGATCCTCGATCTCCAGCCATTCATCTTCGGTGAGCAGCTGCTTGTAGGTGAGATCCTTGTGATCGCCCTTATCAAGCACCACATAGCAGTTGAAGTAAACGATCTGCTCCACATCCCGCAGCGGCATGTCCAGCAGGATCGCCACATAGCTGGGGATCCCCTTGAGATACCAGACATGGGACACCGGAGCCGCCAGCTTGATGAATCCCATGCGGTGCCGGCGCACCCGGCTTTCGGTGACCTCAACGCCGCAGCGCTCGCAGACAATCCCCCGGTGCCGCACCCGCTTGTACTTGCCGCAATGGCATTCCCAGTCTTTGGAAGGTCCGAAGATCTTCTCGCAGAACAGCCCGTCCATCTCGGGCTTGAGGGTGCGGTAGTTGATCGTTTCGGGCTTGGTGACTTCGCCCACCACTTGGCCATTGGGAAGCGTGCGTTGCCCCCACTGCCGGATCCGCTCGGGAGAAGCGAGCGTGATCTTGACGTAGTCGAAGTGGTTCTCGATGCGGGAGTTGCTGTTGGTCATGGCCGGGTGTCGCGCGGACGTCGAGTGAAACGGAGGGGATCAGGCTGAGAGTTCAATCGTCGTCATAATCGGCAACGCCGAGTGACTCATAGGTGGGACGGTTGGGGGTGCTGCGCCTGGGATTGACGTCCTGCATGAGATCCACCTCGGTGCCTTCATCGGTGTAGACAGCGATATCGAGACCCAGGGACTGCAGCTCCCGCATCAGCACCTTGAACGACTCCGGCGTGCCTGGACGGGGAATTGGCTTGCCCTTGACGATGGCGTTGAGTGCCTCGTTGCGGCCCTGCATGTCGTCGGATTTGACGGTGAGCAGTTCCTGCAGGGTGTAAGCAGCGCCGTAGGCCTCCAAAGCCCAGACCTCCATCTCCCCGAGCCGCTGTCCGCCCTGCTGCGCCTTGCCGCCCAACGGCTGCTGGGTGACGAGCGAGTAGGGACCGGTGGAGCGGGCGTGGATCTTGTCGTCCACCAGGTGAACGAGTTTGAGGATGTGGGCATAGCCAACGGTGACCGGCTGGTCAAAGGGTTCGCCGGTGCGGCCATCCACCAGCTGGATCTTGCCGGGGTTATCGGGGTTGTAGACCCAGTCCTTGCCAGGCTGGGCAGCCGCCTCCTCCAGATACTTCTGAACAGTGTTCTTGGAGGTTTCGTTGCCGTGCATCTCGTCGAAGGGCACCACCTTGACGCGGCAACCGAGATGGGAGGAGGCCCAACCCATCAGGCATTCGAAGACCTGGCCCACATTCATCCGTGAGGGAACCCCCAACGGGTTGAGGACGATGTCGATCGGTGTGCCATCGGGCAGGTAGGGCATGTCCTCGCGCGGAAGGATGCGGCTGATGATGCCTTTGTTGCCGTGGCGACCGGCCATTTTGTCGCCCACCTGGATCTTGCGCCGCTGGGCCACATAGACCCGCACCACCATGTTGGCGCCAGGTGGCAGTTCATCGCCCTGTTCGCGGGTGTAGATGCGCACGTCGACAACCCGGCCACGCTCAGTGTTCGGAACCCTCAGGGAGTTGTCACGAACATCACGGGCTTTCTCGCCAAAGATGGCGCGCAGCAGTTTCTCCTCAGGTGGTTGGTCGGATTCACCCTTGGGGGTCACCTTGCCAACAAGGATGTCGCCGGATTCAACGTAAGCGCCGATCCGGATGATGCCCATTTCATCGAGGTGGCCGAGGCTCTCCTCAGCCACGTTGGGGATTTCCCTGGTGATCTCTTCAGGGCCCAACTTGGTCTGGCGGGCTTCGATCTCGTATTTCTCGATATGCACCGAGGTGTAGAGGTCGTCCTGGACGAGACGCTCACTGACCAGGATGGCGTCTTCGTAGTTGTAGCCCTCCCAGGGCATGTAGGCGATCAGTACGTTCTGACCAAGAGCGATTTCGCCGCCCTCGCAGGCCGAACCATTGGCCAGCACCTGGCCGGCGATCACCTCATCACCCTGGCCGACAATCGGCCTCTGGTTCAAGCAGGTGTCCTGGTTGGAGCGCTGATACTTCTGCAGGTGGTGGATGTGGTCGGTGCCTTCCGCATCCCTGATCACGATGGCCGTGGCATCCACGAAGGTGACCGTGCCGTTCACCTTCGTGATCGGCACCATGCCCGAGTCACGGGCGACCTGGGTTTCCAGGCCCGTTCCCACCAGGGGACGCTCCGGGCGCAGCAGCGGCACCGCCTGGCGCTGCATGTTGGAGCCCATCAGGGCGCGGTTGGCGTCGTCGTGCTCCAGGAAAGGGATCAAGGAAGTGGCGACCGAAATCACCTGAACCGGCGAGAGCTGGACGTAGTCGACCTGCTCCGGTGGCACCGTCTCAAAATCCTGCCGGTAGCGCACCGGAACCAGCTCGGCGGTGATGTGGCCGGTGGCGTCGGTGGCCACATCGCCAGGGGCGACGCGGCACTCATCTTCCAGGTCAGCGGAGAGGTAGATCGGATCGTTCTGCTTGTTGACGATGCCGTCCTGCACCCGCCAGAACGGTGTTTCGATGAAGCCGTATTCATTCACCCGGGCATGGGTGGCCAGGGAACCGATCAGGCCGGCATTCGGACCTTCCGGCGTTTCAATCGGACAGATCCTGCCGTAGTGCGACGGGTGAATGTCGCGAACAGCAAACCCGGCCCGCTCACGGGTGAGGCCGCCTGGGCCGAGGGCGCTGATCCGCCGCTTGTGGGTGAGTTCCGCCAGGGGGTTGGTCTGATCCATGAACTGGCTGAGCTGGCTGGAGCCGAAGAACTCCTTGATCGCCGCCACCAAGGGCTTGGGGTTGACCAGCTGGGCAGGGGTGAGCGATTCGGTCTCGCCGACCGTCATCCGCTCCTTGATGATTCGCTCCAAGCGGTTGAGGCCAACCCGAACCTGGTTCTGAAGCAGTTCGCCCACCGAGCGCACACGGCGATTACCGAGGTGGTCGATGTCATCAAGGGAAGCGCCGCCAACATCGAGTTCCAGATTGATCAGGTAATCAATCGTGGAGAGCACATCTTCTGAGGTGAAGGTTCGCACCGCATCAGGAATCGTCAGCCGCAGCTTTTTGTTGATCTTGTAACGGCCGACCCGGCCCAGGTCGTAGCGCTTGGAATCGAAGAAACGGCTGTGCAGAAGCTGCTGGCCACCACTCACCGACGGAGGCTCACCGGGCCGCAGTTTCTTGTAGAGCTCAAGCAGGGCCTGGTCTTCGGAACTGATGCCCTCGTCGTTGGCCGCCTCGATCGACTTGCGGTAGTACTCGGGATGCCTGAGTTTGTCGAGAACGTCGTTATCGGACAGACCGATCGCCCGCATCAGCACGTGGGCATTGATCTTGCGGGTCTTGTCGACGCGCACGTGCAGAAGATCGTTCTTGTCGGTTTCGAACTTCAGCCAGGCTCCCCGGTTGGGGATCAGACTGGCGTTAAAGGTCTTGCGACCGTTTTTGTCCTGCTCATCTTTGAAGTAGACGCCCGGGCTGCGCACGATCTGGTTAACGATCACCCGCTCGGCGCCGTTGATGATGAAGGTGCCGCGTTCGGTCATCAGGGGAAGTTCCCCGATGAACACTTCCTGTTCCTTGATCTCTCCGGTTTCCTTGTTCACCAGCCGGCAGGTGACGTACATCTGCGAGGCAAAGGTGGCATCGCGTCGCTTGGCCTCTTCCACGTCATGGCGTGGCCGCTTCAGCCGGTACTCGGTGCCAACGAAATGGAGCTCAAGCTTTCCGGTGTAGTCAGTGATCGGCGAGAAGCTATCGAGCTCCTCGATCAGACCCTTCTCCAGGAACCATTTAAAACTCGCCCGCTGTACCTCCACAAGATCGGGCAGGTAGGTGACGGTCTTGGCGACCTGGATCGCGCTGCTCATGCGTGGACCTGCAGAACGGATGGGAAGGATGGAATGGCCGAAGACGGCAATGTCAGCGGTAGGGGGAAAACCGACAGGGGGTTTCCCGGCGGCAAGCAGCCCAAAGGGCTGACCACGGTGTCCCTTGAAAAGAGAACAGCCCGGGCCATGATCACTCCTATGGAGCTCGGTTTAGGGCTGCCGACGTCGATAATGGAGCGCTCGCGCTGCCAGACCAATAAAACATCATACACATTGGGCGTGACGATGGACTGGAAGACCAAACAGGCGTACCGCATTGGCCGTACTGGTGGCCGCCACCTGCGCGAAGGACTCCTCCCGAAGGACGGCCATGCGCTCGGCAACTGAAACCACAAAGGCTGGCTCGTTGCGCTTGCCCCGCCGCGGGACGGGAGCCAGGAAGGGGCAATCGGTTTCGATCAGATAGCGATCGGATGGAACCTGCCGGGCACAGGCGTGGGTTTCGGCGGCACTGTTGAAGGTGACAGTGCCGCTGAAGCTGATCGACAGACCGAGCGCCAGAAAGGCTTTCATCTCATCGGGGGTACCGCCCCAGCAATGCATGACACCGCGGGGACAGCGGCCATCCTGCTGGCGCCGTCCCAACTCCTCGAGCATGGGCCCAGCAGCGTCGCGGCAGTGAATGATCACCGGCAGATCCAGCTCGATGGCGAGATCAAGCTGGGGGCGAAGCATGGCCAGTTGCTGGTCAAGGTTCGAAGCCTTGAACAGATCCAGGCCCAGTTCTCCGATCGCCACGACCCTGGGATCGGCCAGGGCCGCCTGCCGCAGCAGGGCTGGAGTGCCTGGCTGCCAGTGCTGGGGATCGAGTGGGTGCACGCCAACGGAATAACGCAGCTCCGGAAAACGATCGGCCAGGGCACGGATCGCCGGAATTTCGCCAGGCTCCACGCAGGAGTGGAGCAGCGCCACCACACCAGCTTCCCGCCAGCGCTGGGAGACGTCAGCGAGATCGGCTTCGAAGTTGCGAAACACGATGTGGCAGTGGCTGTCGATCAAATCGACGCAACCTGAAGGAAGGGTCTCGACGACTGGAACCGGCTGGCTGGTGGCGGCCATGTCCGTGGTGCTGGTCGGGCGGATGGAGCGGCTCAGGCGCTGGTGGCGGTGGGTTCGATCGCCTGCTTGACCACGGCACTGAGGCGCGACTTTTGGTTCGCGCCGGTGTTGCGGTGCATCACGCCACGCTTGACCGCCTTGTCGATCTTGCTGAAGGCTGCGTTCAAGCTGGTGCGAACCACGACCCGGGTTTCATCATCCGGCTGCTGGTTGTAGGCAGATACCGCCGTGAGGCAGCGCTTCATCAGCGTGCGCACCGCCGATTTGTAGGAGCGGTTGAGCAGCCAGTTGCGCTCGGCAACCTCGATGCGTTTCTTCGAAGACTTGTTATTGGCCACAGGCAGTTTTGGCGCTGAATCGGCGACTCTTCATCTTAACGCGGCGCTGGCCCCTCCCATCCTGGGCCGGGCTCTAGCTTGAATCTCGCCTTTCTGTCCGCTCGCCGTGGCCGCCACCTCCCCGCTGACCGTTCCGGCGCTCCACGATCTGGCCCAGGCCGGGCAGCGGCTTGAAGCGATCGCCGCCCGCACCAGCAACCCCGAAAGCGAAGCGGCCACCGCGCGCGTGGCGGCCATCCTGCGCCAGGTGCGCCTGGAGGGCGACGGGGCCCTGCTGGAGTTGAGCGAACGCTTCGATGGGGTCCGCCCCGATCCCTTGCGCATTCCCAGCCAGGATCTCGCCGCCGCCTGGGAGCAGTGTCCGCTGGATCTTCAGGAAGCCCTGAAACTGGCCCACCGGCGCATTCTCGATTTCCACCAGCGCCAGAAGCCCCAGGACATCAGCGTCAGCGGCGTGCATGGCGAACGGCTCGGACGCCGCTGGCGGCCGGTCGATCGCGCCGGGCTCTACATCCCCGGCGGCCGCGCCGCCTACCCCAGCACGGTGCTGATGAATGCCGTACCGGCCCGGGTGGCCGGCGTGGAGCGGCTGGTGATGGTGACACCGCCGGGCGGTGACGGCATGCCCAATCCGATCGTGCTCGCCGCCGCCCACCTGGCGGGGGTGGAGGAGGTGTACCGGGTGGGGGGAGCCCAGGCGATCGCGGCCCTGGCCTACGGAACCGAGTCGATTCCTGCCGTTGATGTGATCACCGGCCCCGGCAACCTCTACGTGACCCTGGCCAAGAAGGCGGTCTATGGCCTGGTTGGCATCGACTCCCTCGCAGGTCCAAGCGAGGTTCTGGTGATCGCCGACCACAGCGCCCAGCCCCAGCAGGTGGCCGCCGATCTGTTGGCCCAGGCCGAACATGACCCCCTGGCCGCAGCCATCCTGCTCACCACCAGTGCGGCCCTGGCCGAGGCGGTACCCGCTGCCATCGAGGCCCAGTTACTGGACCACCCCCGCGCCGAGGTCTGCCGCAGTGCCCTGCGTGACTGGGGCCTGATTGTGGTCTGCCCCAGCCTGGAGGACGCGGCCCGCTTGAGCGATCGCTTCGCCCCGGAGCACCTTGAACTCCTGGTGGAGCGGCCGGAACCCCTGGCCGAACGGATTCGCCATGCCGGAGCCATCTTTCTGGGGGGTTGGAGCCCGGAGGCGGTGGGTGATTACCTGGCTGGCCCCAACCACACCCTGCCCACCTCCGGCACGGCCCGCTTCGCTTCGGCCCTGAGCGTGGAGACCTTTCTGCGCCACACCAGCCTGATCAGCTTTAACCGCGCGGCGCTGGAGGCCACGGGCCCCGCCGTGGTCACCCTGGCGCGCAGCGAGGGGCTGCACAGCCATGCCGAATCGGTGCGGTTGCGGCTCAGCGCTTCGCCAGATCCCGCACCACCGGCCGGCCGTCGCTGATCTCCCCCACCAGCACCTGGTCGGTGATGTTCACGAACAGGCCGTTCTCCAGCACCCCCGGCAGGTTGTTGATCTGTCCCTCCAGGCTGGCGGGATCCTCGATTCCAGCGGCCAGCTTGAGATCCAGCACCAGGTTGCCCTGATCGGTCACCACCGGTCCGGCCTTGCGCAGGGCCATGCGCAGGGTGACGCCTGCGCCCATGGCCTCAAGATCCCCTTTCACCTGGCGCCAGGCGGACGGCAGCACTTCCACCGGCAAAAGGAACTCCAAATTCAGGCGCTCCACCAGCTTGCTGGCATCCACCACCACCACGAAACGCTCAGCCCGCCGAGCCACCAGCTTTTCCTGGACATGGCAAGCGCCGCCTCCCTTGATCAACTGAAAGTGCGGGTCCACCTCATCGGCGCCGTCGATGGCCAGATCGATCCGGTCGACAGCATTGAGGCTCTGCAGGGGGATGCCGAGGTCGGCGGCCAACACTTCCCCTTGGAAGGAGGTGGTGACGCCGGTGATGCCGGAGAGCTGGCCGGAGCGGAGCTTGGCGGCAAGGGCCTGGATCATCAGCGCCGCCGTTGAACCAGAACCCAGTCCCACCACCATGCCATCGCGGATCTGCTCGACAGCCGCTTCAGCCACCGCCTTTTTCACCTGGTCCTGCAGCTCAGCCATGGAAGGTTGGAAAGGGGCCGTGACCGTAGCAACCAAGCCGGTCCGCTCATGCCGGGTGGGGCAGGGCCGCAGGACGGATCGAGAGCTGCAGTTCCCTGGCTCCACGCACCACCTTGAGCGGCAGCACCTCACCCACTCGTGAGACTTCAACCCGTTGCAGCAGGCTGGATGGGTCGCTCACCGGTTGATCGGCGGCGGAAACGACAAGATCGCCACGTCGCAGGCCGGCAAGTTCGGCGGGGCTGTCGGGGAGCACACGCTGCACCAGGGCGCCATCGCGTTCGGGCAATTGCAGCACCGCATCGGGGTCCTTGTTGTTATCGCGGGCGCGGCGGGCCGTGAGCGGCACCAGTTGGAGGCCGAGGTAGGGGTGGATCACCTGGCCACCATTGCGCAATTGGTCGGCCACACCCCGGGCCAGATTGATCGGGATCGCAAATCCCAGACCGGCCCCAGGTCCGGAGCGCACCAGGGTGTTGATGCCGATCACCTCGCCGGAAGAATTGATCAGTGGCCCGCCTGAATTGCCGGGATTGATCGCCGCATCGGTCTGGATCAGGTCGAGACGCTTGTCGGCAAAGCCCAGGCTGTTGATGTTGCGGTGCAGGCTGCTGACGATGCCGAGGGTGACCGTGCGCTCAAGGCCGTAGGGGCTGCCCAGGGCAATCGCCCAATCCCCCACCTCCAGCGCTTCGGAATCACCGAGGGGAGCGGCCTGCAACTCGCTGAGACCGGGAATGCGCACCACGGCCAGATCGGTGACCGGATCCGCCCCGACAACGCTTCCATCCACCTGGCGGCCATCGGCCAGGGTGACTTCAACCACGTCAGCCCTCTCAACCACATGGGCATTGGTGAGCACCAGGCCATTGGCATCGATCACCACCCCCGACCCCTGGCCGCGCTCACGGCTGCTGCCGGCAGGGTCGCCGAACAGATCACGCAACAGCGGATCGAGCAGGGCAGGGTCGAAGGCCTGACGGGACACACTGCGCTCCGTATCGATCCGCACCACCGCGGCGCCCACCCGCCGGGCGGCCTGGGCCACGAAGCTGTGGGCAGGTGGCATCAGAGCGTCGGCTGCTTCGGCAACAGGCGTGCTTGAGAGGGAGCCTGCCAAGGGCTGTTCGCCGATAGCGAGCGGAGCGGCAGCCGCCACCGGCAAGGCGGGCATCAGAACCAGCAAAGCCACCAGGGCAGCCATCAGCACGGCAACCCGGCGGCGCCAGCGCAGCTTGGCTTCGGTCCATAGCCAAGCCTGGCTCGGCAGGGAAGGTGAATCGGTTGGCAGGCGGGCCAGCAACACGGCAGTACGGGGCAGGGCGACAAGGCTAGGGAGGAAATCTTCACGGAGAATCCCGAAGCACGCCGACGGCCTGCACCTTGCACCCATCGAGCTCAAGGCGGGGCAGACCAGCGCAGCAGCTCCTGCCGCCAGCACCCATCGGGTCCCAGTTCGAGCCAACGTCCACCGGGATCCACGGGGCGTCCAAGCGGGCAGGGCTGGACGGCCTCAAAGGCGCAAAGGGTGGAAGGGCAGGCGAGCAGGGGCACCTCCGGTCGCCCCGGCAAGGCGCCCTGCCAGTGCTGGTGCACGTGGCCGAACACCACCCCCTTGACCGCCGGACTTGCAGTCAACAGGGTCAGTAACCGCTCCGGTTGTTGCAGGGCGACGGCATCGAGGCCTGGGCTGCCGATCGGCACGGGCGGGTGGTGGATGGCCACCCAGGTGGGAGCGTCATCGCCGGCCAGCTGGCATCCCAGCCAATCGAGCTGGGCCCCATCGATGGCTCCGGCGGTGCTGCCCCTCTGGTGACTGGAGAGCAGGATCAAGCGCCAGCGGCCCAGCGGCAGCACCGCCGGAGCCAAAACAGTCGGCACCAGGCTCGCCTCCTGGCTGAAGACCTGGCGAAGCAAGGCAGGGTCGTCATGGTTGCCGGGCAGCAGGGCCAGGGGAATCCCGAAGGGCCCAGCGAGTTCGCGCAGCTGGCGGTAACCGGCCAAGCTCTCGTCTTGACAGAGGTCGCCGCTGATCAGCAACAGGTCGGGGCGATGCTTGAGGCTGCCTAAGGCCTGTTTCAGCCCGTGCCGCAGCCCGCGCAGTGGGTTGACACCCCGATACAAAGCAAAGGCCTCGGCGAGCAAGTGGGGATCACTGAGCTGGAGAACGCGGACCAAGGGAAGTGGGTCTGATGCAAGCGGGTCTGATGCCAGCGGGTCAGTGGCCATCGCATCCGCAACTCCTGTCGATCAACTCTTTAGATCCAATTCCAGCCAGTTCCAGCGCACAAGGTCCAGCTCTAGATCCAGATTCACGCCCTCACCCAATTCCTCGACCTAGCCGTTCTCTTCGCCCTCACCTGAGGGTGCTCTATGTGGCACGGCTCGCAACATGGCAAGCCCAATGCTGAGGGGGAAAGCTTAAGTTGCCCAGACAGCGCAGGCAAAACCATGGGCACGATCCTCCCTGGAACCCTCAAGCGGTGCTCGCTCTGTCAAGTCGAGATCCGGGGCTTGGCAGGGGGGCAGGAGCAAGTGATCTTCAGCCAGGGAGCTCCGGGCACCCGGGCCAAGCTCTGGGCCCGGGTCTGTCAGTACGTCAAGGAACCCCAACGCTGCCTCAACCAGGACGTGACCCAGCGAGGGGCCGTGCAGGTCGACGACTTCTACGGCGAACCGCCCAGTTTCGGACCGTTCGATGGGGCTGGAGCCGTAGGCGCTGGCGAACCGCCGGCCTCCAGCTGAATGCAGTCTCCGCCAGGGCATCGCTTACGATTGCCTTATGCCCGGCGGGCATTATCCCAAAAGTTTCTTGCAATGGCTTCATCAGGCCCTTGCCCGAAACGGGGGCAGTTCACTGCAGAAGCCGGTCGGGCTTCTTGAACCGCTACCCGTTTCTGCCCCATTGAGCGATCCCCTCACAGCCGAGCTGCTGCTTTTGGCCCAGCCGGTGGCTGACGCCTGCGCTCTGGAGCTGGTGACAATCCAGATCCAGACGAACCGTGTTCCCTTGAGCCTGCAGATCCAGATCCGCAAGGCCGATGGGGGCGATGTCACCCTGGATGAATGCGCCGACTTCAGCGCTGCCATCAGCGAGGTCCTCGATGTCAGTGAGCGACTGCCCGAGGCCTATGTTCTGGAGATCAGCAGCCCAGGCATCGGCGAGGTCCTTGCCGACGACCGCGACTTTCACAGTTTTCGTGGATTTCCCGTGGAAGTGCGCTTCCAGGACAGCAAGGGAGCTGCGATCGCCCGAGAAGGTCTCTTGCTGGGGCGGGACGACCAATCCGTCTCCCTGAATCTGCGCGGTCGCACCAGCAAGATCCCCCGGGCTGATGTGCAGAGCGTGCGGCTGATCACGCCCCAGGCCTAAACGCCCGACCCTTCCTTTCCACCACCACTTCTTCTTTTGATCCGATGGCACTCGTTCTTCTCCCCGGCCTGCAGAACCTGATCGAGGACATCAGCGACGAAAAGAAACTGCCCACCCAGGTGGTGGAAGCGGCGCTGCGGGAAGCCCTTCTCAAAGGCTACGAGCGCTATCGCCGCACGCTCTATCTCGGCATCAGTGAGGATCCTTTTGAAGAGGATTACTTCAGCAATTTTGACGTCGGTCTCGACCTTGAGGAAGAGGGCTACCGGGTTCTGGCCAGCAAGATCATCGTCGAAGAAGTGGAGAGCGACGATCACCAGATCGGGCTCGTCGAGGTTCAGCAAGTAGCCGAAGACGCCCAGATCGGCGACACCGTGGTGCTTGATGTCACCCCGGAAAAGGAAGATTTCGGCCGGATGGCGGCCTCCACCACCAAGCAGGTGCTGGCCCAGAAACTGCGCGATCAGCAGCGCCGCATGATCCAGGAGGAATTCGCCGACCTGGAGGATCCGGTGCTCACGTCCCGGGTGATCCGCTTCGAGCGACAGTCGGTGATCATGGCGGTGAGCTCAGGCCTGGGAAGGCCTGAGGTGGAGGCTGAGCTGCCGCGCCGCGACCAGCTTCCCAATGACAACTACCGGGCCAACGCCACCTTCAAGGTCTTCCTCAAAGAAGTTTCCGAAGTGGCGCGTCGCGGCCCCCAGTTGTTCGTCTCCAGGGCTAATGCCGGCCTGGTGGTTTACCTCTTCGAAAACGAAGTTCCCGAAATCCAGGAGGGTTCGGTGCGGATCGTGGCCGTGGCCCGGGAAGCCAATCCACCGTCCCGCTCGGTCGGTCCACGCACCAAGGTGGCTGTCGACAGCATCGAGCGTGAAGTGGATCCAGTTGGTGCCTGCATCGGTGCCCGCGGCTCGCGTATCCAGCAGGTGGTCAACGAACTTCGCGGCGAAAAGATCGACGTGATCCGCTGGTCTGCCGATCCAGGCCAGTACCTTGCCAACTCACTGAGCCCGGCCCGCGTCGAAATGGTGCGGCTGGTGGACCCCGAAGGCCACCACGCGCACGTGCTGGTGCCACCTGACCAACTCAGCCTGGCGATCGGCCGCGAAGGTCAGAACGTGCGCCTCGCCGCCCGCCTGACCGGCTGGAAGATCGACATCAAAAATGCCCTGGAATACGACCAGGTTGCCGAGGATGCCAAAGCCGCTGAACTGATCGGCCTGCGCGAGGAAGACGAAAGAATCCAAGCCGAAGCTGAGGCGCGGCTGGAGGCTGAACAGGCGATCCGTGCCGAGGAAGATGCCCGCCTGCGCGAGCTCTACCCCCTGCCAGAGGACGAATTCGAAGAGGGCGACGACGCCGAGGACGCTCAGGGCGAATTCGTAGCCGGCGAGCCGGAAGGGGTCGCTGTGGCCAGCTCTGATGAGCCGGCCAACGAAGCCGCTGCAAGCGATGGAGAGGCCGAGGCTGTTACAAGCGAGGCTGCTATCAGCCAAGACGGGCTCCGTTGAGCGGCCGGCCAATTCTGCGCCGGTGCGTGAGTTGCAGGCAGCTCCTGGATCGCCGACTGCTCTTGCGGGTGGTCCGTTTGCCAGCCAAACAAGTGGTGCTTGATGAGGGTATGGGTCGTTCGGCCTACCTCTGCGCGAGCCTGGAGTGCCTGGAGGAGGCCAGACGCCGCAAGAAGCTGCAACGGGCTCTGCGCTGCCAGGTGGCGGATTCCATTCACACGGCACTTCAACAGCGGCTGGAGGACGCACGGGCTGCAGCCGCTGAGGCAAGATGAACAGTGGCCGCACCGTGCGTGGGGCTCGGCGGCACCCGTTGCCCCGACCGATTGGAGATCTGAATGACCAGCAGCGGCAAAGTCAGAATTTATGAGCTGTCCCGGGACTTGGGCCTGGAGAGCCGCGACGTGCTCGATGCCGCCGAGAAGCTGTCGATCGCGGCCAAGAGCCACAGCAGCTCGATCAGCGATGACGAGGCCGGCCGCATCCGCGACTTGATCAAGCCCAATGGCAACAGGGCCTCCCGGCCAGTTGCCCCGGCAAGGCCTGCAGGGGCAACCCCAACGCCAGCCACCCCTGCTCCGTCGAAGGCCATCCTCTCGGTCAAGAAGGCCGTGACACCCGCGCCAGCTGCTCCATCAGCCAGCGCACCGGTCACAGCGCCGGCCAAGCCTGCTGCCCCAGCAACGACAACGGCTCCAACCAGGCCTACCGGCCCCAGCAAGCCCCAGGCCGCCCCATCGGCTCCCAAGGCAGCTCCATCGTTGCCCAAGATTGTTGGCGCCCCGGCAAAGCCAGCTGCCGCACCGGTCAAGCCGGTTACGGCGGCTGCAGCGCCCTCACCAGCCAGGCCCGTCGGTCCGCCTAAAACCACCCCAGCCCCGGCCAGGCCCGCTCCTCCGGTCGTGATCAAGCCACCGGCGCCGGCCCGCAAGCCCGAGGCTGCCCTTTCTCCCAGCCCCAAGCCGGCCACCAGCCCCCGTCCCTTGCCCAGGGGCAGCGCACCGGCACCCCGCCCCGCTGCGCCGCAGCGGCCTGGATCGTCGCCACGCCCGGCCAGCAGTGGCAGTGGCAGCCAACCCCAGCTGATCGGCCGGCCCCAGAGCGGTCAACCGAGCCCCACCAGCAGCCGGCCGGCTCCGCCTTCAGCCCGGCCTGGACTCAGCCAGCGGCCCAGCGGTGCTCCGCAACGTGCGCCATCGCCGGTGCGGCAGGTTCCGCCCCGCAGTCCACTCGAGCTGGTCGGCAAGCCGATCCGCCGCGATGCGGCTTCTCCCGCGGCACCGGTCCGCAGCACGGCCGGCGCACCCGTGCGCCCGGGCGGCATGCCCCAGGGCATGCGCAAGCCCGTGTCTCCCGGCGAGCTGATGCAGCTCCAGACCCCCGGCAGTCGCACCCCTGCCGCTCCACCCCGGCGGCCGGAAGGGGGAATAGGCAATGCCACAGCCGACGGTCCTCGGCCAACAGCAACGGCCCCGGCAGCCCCCAGACGGCCTGGATTCCGCACACCGCAGCCCGCAAGCCGCGCCCGCCGGCCGGAATGGGATGACAGTGCCAAACTCGAGGCCCTGCGCAGTAAATCACCGCAGAAGCAGCGTCAGAAGGTCCACATCATCGGTGAAAACGATGATGCCCTCACCACTGAAACCAGCGGTTTCGCCGGTGAACAGGAGGCCCTGATTCTTCAGGCCAGCCTGGCCCGTCCGGCCCGGCCCCGCACCCGTGCGGCCACCCCTGGTGTCAAGCCAGTGGCGGCAATCCGCAAACGCAAGAAAGAAACCACGCGCCAGCGCCAGCGGCGCCGTGCCATGGAACTGCGCGCCGCACGCGAGGCCAAGGGCGCCCGGCCCGAGATGCTGATCGTGCCCGAGGGCAACCTCACGGTGCAGGAACTGGCCGACCGCCTCGGTGTGGAGAGTTCCGAGATCATCAAGTCACTGTTCTTCAAAGGGATCATCGCCACGGTCACCCAGACCCTTGATCTCTCCACGATCGAAACGGTCTCCGATGAGTTCGGAGTGCCGGTCCTGGAAGACGACGTCCAGGAGGCCGCCAAGAAGACGGTCGAGATGATCGAGGAAAGCGACAAGCTGCACTTGATTCGCCGGCCGCCGGTGGTCACCGTGATGGGCCACGTCGATCACGGCAAAACGAGCCTGCTCGATGCCATCCGCAAAACCCGGGTGGCCGCCGGTGAAGCCGGTGGCATCACCCAGCACATCGGTGCCTACCAGGTGGATGTCAGCCACGCCGGTGAACAACGCACCATCACGTTCCTTGATACCCCCGGCCACGAGGCGTTCACCGCCATGCGCGCCCGTGGCACCAAGGTCACCGACGTGGCGGTGCTGGTGGTGGCCGCCGATGACGGCGTTCGCCCCCAGACCCTCGAAGCGATCAGCCACGCCCGCGCCGCCGAAGTGCCGATCGTGGTCGCGATCAACAAGATCGACAAGGAAGGAGCCCAGCCCGAGAGGGTCAAGCAGGAGCTCTCCAACCAGCAGCTCGTCGCTGAAGACTGGGGCGGCGACACGGTGATGGTGCCGGTGAGCGCGATCAAACGCGAGAACATCGACAAATTGCTGGAGATGATCCTGCTGGTTTCGGAGGTCGAAGATCTCCAGGCCAACCCCGATCGGATGGCCAAAGGCACCGTGATCGAAGCCCACCTCGACAAGGCGAAGGGCCCAGTGGCCACCTTGCTGATCCAGAACGGCACTCTCAGGGCAGGAGATGTGCTGGCTGCCGGACCCATCCTTGGCAAGGTGCGCGCGATGGTGGATGACACCGGCCAACGGGTCAAGCTGGCTGGCCCTTCCTCCGCCGTGGAGGCTCTGGGCTTCAGCGAAGTGCCCACAGCCGGCGACGAATTCGAGGTCTATGCCGACGAGAAGGCCGCCCGCGCCGTGGTGGGTGACCGGGCCAACGTGGCTCGGGCGACTCGCCTGGCCCAGCAGATGGCTTCCCGCCGGGTGTCGCTGGCTTCGATGTCGGGCCAGGCCAGCGAAGGAGAGCTCAAGGAGCTCAACCTCATCCTCAAGGCCGATGTCCAGGGCAGCGTTGAGGCGATTCTCGGCTCGCTCGAACAACTGCCCCAGGGCGAAGTTCAGGTGCGGGTGCTGCTCTCGGCACCCGGCGAGATCACCGAAACCGACGTGGATCTTGCTGCCGCCTCAGGGGCGGTGATCGTGGGCTTCAACACCTCCATGGCCTCAGGGGCCAAGAAGGCGGCCGATGCCAACGGCGTCGACGTGCGCGACTACGAGGTGATCTACAAGCTGCTGGAAGACATTCAGTCGGCGATGGAGGGCTTACTCGAGCCAGAGATGGTGGAGGAAACCCTGGGTGAAGCCGAGGTGCGGGCCGTTTTCAGTATCGGCAAGACAGCCGTTGCCGGCTGTTACATCACCAGCGGCAAGCTGCAGCGCAACTGCAAGGTCCGGGTGCATCGCGCCAAACAGGTGGTCTTCGAGGGCGACCTCGACTCCCTGCGTCGCAACAAGGACGACGTCAAAGAGGTGGCCACCGGTTTCGAGTGCGGCATCGGCTGCGATCGTTTCGCCAACTGGCAAGACAAGGATCGCGTCGAGGCCTACAAGCTGGTCACCCAGCGGCGCACCCTGAGCACCAACTGAACGCCGTGAACCCGCGCAGCGAGCCCCTGCTTTGGGTCCAACTGCTGGGCCTGGCTGCTGCTCCTGCCGAGCTGCTACTGCTATTGCTGCTGCTGGCCGGAAGCGATCCGGGCCCCTTGCCAGGGCTCGAGCGGCTTCTCTGCTGGGGCCTCGGCGCTCTTTTGCCTGCAGCCCTGCTCTGGCAGCAGCCCGCTGATGTCTGGTCACTGTTGCTGCTGCAGACACCGGCCAAGGGGCGCAGTGAGCAGCAGCGCAGGCTCAGCTGTCTTCAGTCGCCCTTGCCGCTGAAACTGCTCGCAGCGGCCGGAGCTCTGGCTCTGCTGCCGGTGTTGTGGCTCAGCGACAGTCAGGCCGCCATAGCCACGGCTCTTTCCCCCTTGCGCCACAGCAGCAGGCTGGTGGCCCTGTTGCTGGCGGCTGCCCTGCTTGGGCTGATGCTCTGGCAATGGCAGCAGTTGCTGCAGGCTCTCTGGCTGCTGAGCAGGCCCGCCTCCCAACTGGCCACCGCCAGTCCGCTGGAGCCAACGGAGCCGCAAGAGCAACGGCTGAGCCTGGGGCTGCCCTTGCTGCTGCCCGAACCGCTCTCGCTAGCTGTCGCTGGGCCTGGGACTGCGATCACGCCAGAGCAGCAGACCGAAGAGCAGCAGCGCACCGACCTGAATGAGCAGATCCCCTGAGCCCAGCTCACCACCAGCGGAGACCCGCAGAGCCATGGTGGCCAGACCAATCGCTGCCGAGGCGCTGAGGGCGAACCAGAGGGCCCGGCGCAGCCCCCGCCAAGGAGCGTGAACCTCTTGGAGCAAGCGAGCCCTCAGTTCCGGATCCAGGGGCCGAGGTTGGCGCGATGGCATGGACGGCAAGGGGGGTGGGAAGTCCGATGCTAGTTTCAGGCAAGCGCCGGTGTAGCTCAGTGGTAGAGCAACTGATTCGTAATCAGTAGGTCGTCGGTTCAAGTCCGATCACCGGCTTTCTCAAAATCTCGAACAGCAAACTCCCCCCTACGGACCGGTTAGTTGGCTGGTATCAGCACAACAACGTTGCAGGTAAGAGCAGCGGGCTGAGCGAGGAACAAGACATCGACTATCTCCTGCCCCCTGATAACAGAAGATCGACCAAGTTACTGGAGAACTCACTCGGATTCCCCAAAGAACGTTTCTCCAGAACAATGTGCAGATTGGGAGGCAGAATTAAGATTCTTGGCCGTTATTTGACTGTTTTTATCGTTCAAAATTGGATTTGGGCAAAATAGGCGTGTTGCTGCGTTGACCAACACGCACACCGGATGGGACGCTCAGCCGTCTTCAGCCCCTGGGGCCTTTATCGCTACGTGCTCTGGCGCCACTGGCAGCGCGACGATGCCACCACTCGCCGCTGCATCCGCTTTGCCCAGGACTGGGGTTATGGCGGCCTGTGCCTGACCAACCTGTTCGCCTTTCGGGCCCGCCATCCCGCCACGCTGCTGGCGGCGGAGAAACCGGTGGGGCCTGAGAACGCTGCCTGGCTGCGGGCCTGCGCCGCCAGTTCAGCAACGGTTGTTGCCGCCTGGGGCCGCCAGGGCACGCAAGCCGGACGCGACTGTCAGGCGACCGCGCCGCGATGGCTTTTCTGCCGCCGCTGCAGGTGTTGCGCCTCGGCAAAACCGCCCAACCCATGCACCCTTTTTACCTGCCGAAAAACCTCAGACCTATTGCCTGGAGAGCGTTCTGATCCAAATCGTGGCAGCAGCGATCCAACGCTCCCAACCCGCCCTCCTCCATCAGCAACATCAGCAGAACTGATCATTTTTTAATTGACCGATAAGAACCACTTGGATTAACTTCGATCCCAACGCCTGATCAGCCAAGCCGGCTTGCCTCAGCACAATCCTGCAGAGACCCGAACTGATGGCCAACACGGAGACAAGCCCCCCGGAATCCAACCGCAGGGCGTTCAACGACACGGAGCAGACCAGCCACGAATCAGCTGAGCTCTCAGCGAGAGTTTCTGATTTGCCGCCCAAAACGGGCAACCAGGCCAGCAAGTCCAAAACTCCAGCCATGGCCTACGCGATCGCCAACGGCCATCGCATCCGAACAGAGCCGTCGCCTGCAGCCCCATCCAGCCAGTCAGAAGGCGTGCCCTGGCACCAGACCTTCCGTCGGGTCCAGATCGTCCAGGCTCTTGAAGTGGTTCAAGACCTCATTGCGGTGTCGTTGTGCGTGGGTCTGTTCTGCGTGATGGCCCTGCAACTCAGAGCCATCTTTCTGTCGTTGTTTACCACCCTGAAGTTCCACGCGGTCACCTCCGACATCCTGTTCATCCTGATCCTGGTTGAACTGTTCCGGCTGCTGATCATCTATCTGCAGGAGCAGCGCGTTTCGATCGGTGTGTCCGTGGAGATCGCGATTGTTTCGGTTTTGCGCGAAGTGATTGTCACCGGGGTGCTGGAAACCGATTGGCGACAGATCCTCGCTGTCTGTGCCTTCCTGGCCTCCATGGCCCTGCTGATGGTTGTACGTGTTTGGTTGCCTACCACCTTTGCCGGCGTGGACCCAGAAGCCCACATGTCCGCTCGCCACAAACCATTCCAGGAGCAGGCACAAGCCGGGCAACAGCGCCACGGCTAGAACAGATGAGACGGTTAAGCCAGCGGCAATCGACCACTCACCTCCAGGTAGCGATCGCCCACCCTGGCCACCGTCAGGCCATTAAGCCGGGCAAGCCGCAACTGCTCTTCCACCTCCTCGCAGCAAAAAGCAGCCCGCAGCGAATGGGCGTAATCGGCACGCAACACCACCGGTGCGTCGACCATTTGTGCAGCCACCAGTGCCTCAAGATCGGCAACCGTTTCGGGGCGATGCAGATCGCGCACGACAACGACCGCACCGGCTGAACCAAGTTGATGAACGGTCTGCCAGAGCACCTGGGGATCGTGGAGATGGTGAAGCAGGCTGTTGCTTACCACAGCGCTGGCAGAGCCAGCCTGAAGATCGGCGCAGGGCAACACTGCCTGCCGAAAGCGAACGGCCTGATGCCAATGGGGCTTGGACTGTCTCCGGGCTTCGGCGATCTCCAGCATCGCGGCAGCCCCGTCGATACCGAGCACCAGGCTGTTTGGGTAACGATCGGCCAGGAGGAAGGTGATGTTGCCTGGTCCGCAGCCGAGATCGACGATGTGATCACCGAGATCAGCGCCGAATTGGTCAGCGATGCCATCGAGCAGCGCCTGATCGCTGCTGGCAAAATCCGCTTGCGCATAGGCCTGGGCCTGCAGGGGCGCGTCCATCAGTTCCGGCTCGCAGATCCTCTCCATCTCCCCAGCTCATCCAAAAGCGTTGTTGGCACTCTGGCCCTGCAACAGGCGGGGGCGGCAGCCGTCAGGACCCCATCAACCCACAAAAAAGCCCCCCTCGCAGTGAGGGGGGCTTGAGGTGAAAGGCATGGCTGGAGCCAACAGGGTTGACTCCGCTGCGATCAGCCGATGGAAGGCGTGATCAAAGCCACAGGGGTGGCTTCTGCAGAGGCCAGGTCAAGCGGGAAGTTGTGAGCGTTGCGCTCGTGCATCACTTCCATGCCCAGACCGGCACGGTTCAGCACGTCAGCCCAGGTGTTGATCACGCGGCCTTGGCCATCGAGGATCGACTGATTGAAGTTGAAACCGTTGAGGTTGAAGGCCATCGTGCTCACGCCAAGGGCGGTGAACCAGATGCCCACAACCGGCCAGGTGGCGAGCAGGAAGTGCAGGCTGCGGCTGTTGTTGAAAGAGGCGTACTGGAAGATCAGACGACCGAAGTAGCCGTGGGCCGCCACGATGTTGTAGGTCTCTTCCTCTTGGCCGAACTTGTAACCGTAGTTCTGGCTCTCGCTTTCGGTCGTCTCACGCACCAAGGAGCTGGTGACGAGTGAACCGTGCATGGCCGAGAACAGGGAGCCGCCGAAGACACCAGCCACACCCAGCATGTGGAAGGGGTGCATCAGGATGTTGTGCTCGGCTTGGAACACCAACATGAAGTTGAAGGTGCCGGAGATGCCGAGGGGCATGCCATCAGAGAACGAACCCTGACCGAAGGGGTAGATCAGGAAGACAGCCGAGGCAGCCGCCACAGGGGCGCTGTAGGCGACACAGATCCAGGGGCGCATGCCGAGGCGGTAGGAGAGTTCCCACTCGCGGCCCATGTAGCAGAAGATGCCGATCAGGAAGTGGAAGATCACCAGCTGATAGGGACCGCCGTTGTACAGCCACTCATCGAGGCTGGCGGCTTCCCAGATCGGGTAGAAGTGCAGGCCGATGGCGTTGCTGGAAGGAACAACAGCACCGGAGATGATGTTGTTGCCGTACATCAAGGAGCCGGCGACAGGCTCGCGGATGCCGTCGATGTCGACAGGGGGCGCGGCCACGAAGGCCACGATGAAGCAGATGGTGGCAGCCAGCAGGGTGGGGATCATCAGCACACCGAACCAACCGACATACAGGCGGTTGTTGGTGGAGGTGACCCACTCACAGAACTGACTCCAGGCAGAAGCGCCGGAGCGCTGCTGAACGGTGGTGGTCATAGGAACGGGAGGTTATGCCCCAAAAAGGAGCGAGGATAAGGACGAATGGCAGGCGGGACGTTTTCTCTAAGGAAGTCTGTGAAGGAACTCCGAAGAGGAAAAGCCTTGCCGCAACAGGCCGAAGCTCTGCCGTTGCCTTAGGCACTGTAACGGAATCTTGCGCTAGGTGTGGAAATCCATGTAAAACACCTCCCTTGCCAGGCGCCTAAACCACACCTGCCCTGCCACGGCGCCTGAGCAACGGCTCGGAGGTGTGGTCATGCAGATGAACAGGGCCCATAGCTGCAAAAGCTATTTAAGGTTTTTTTTGGAATCACCCTCCTCAGCGTTTTTATGGTGTTGATCTGTTGGGATTTGAAAGGATCCCGTTCCTCCGAAACCGTTCCGGTTCATGAAGCTCGCCGTCGCCGCCACCAGCTGGAGCTAGAGGGGGCTGTCATCTACTGGAGCGAACGCCTGGCCAACACCTGAGGGCACTGCTAGGAGTGCAGTGATTCTTTGGTCTGAGCCTGGCGATGTCGTGGCGTTTCCTGTCCCAGCGCTCCCTGGCCATGGTTGGCCTTGGGGCCATGGCCCTTGCTCTGGGCGGCTGCTGGTCTGCTCCGGAGAAAGAGACCAAGCGCATCGAAGAACTGGAGCAGCGATTGCAGCAGGTCGAGCAACGGCTTGCCAGCCCGGCACGCAGCAATCCGGCTGATCCAGCCGGCAAACCTCCAGCCGGAGTGGTCAAGTCGCTCACCTTCCGCATGGGCAGTGCCGACGATCGCCTGCGCATCTACTGGGCGGACGGAACCAGCAGCGATCTGCCCTGCACCATGGAACAAGGCACCTGGGCCTGCGGCTGAATCCTTGCCCTGATCCTTGCTTTGATGGATGGGCACCCTTGGCCCTCCCCATGAGCCTGAAGCCCGCCGTCCGACTCTGGTTCGGCCTGATTATTGGCGTGATTGCCAGCTTGAGCATCGCCACCACCCAGGTCGAGGCCCAGGCTGACTTTCCGTTCAACCTGCAACGGGCGACCAACCTGGCGCGCATGAAGGCCGAGACACTCAACGGTGGCCTTAATCTCTATCGACCGGATGCCTGCATGTACGACCGCAGCGCCGGGGATTGTCTTGTCGAGAGCAATGACGAGGGTGTCCTGTTCCGTTTTCTGGGAGGAGCGCCCGGTTGGCAACAGCTGGAACTCCCCGCCAGCTTTGAAACGGAACTGTTGATCTCCGCCGATGGCCGCGAGGTGCTTGAGGTGATCTATAACGGCCCCGTTCGCATCACTCCGTAGTCAGCGCTGTGATCGCCAACCCGGCGCAGAGGTCTGTCAACGCCTCTGACCAGCTGGCCTGAGTGGGCCAGTGTTGTTGCTGGGTGAGGCTGAGGGCAATGCCCTTCTCCCCGTAGGCCGCCTCGTTGATGAACACCGGCCAGAGCGGTGAATCGGCCGTGGCCTCCAGGCCGAGCGTTATGCCGTCTGGGGTGAGGAAGAGGGGGTCGCCGGGGTGAAGAGGCTGCCAGTCCCGGTGCTGGCGCTGGGGATGCAGGCAAGCGCCGGGCTGGCCATCGGCCTGACGGGGGAGATCCAGGCTGCCGCGGTGGAGGTGAACGATCAGCCGGGCCGGCAGCTTCAGCCGCCCGGCCTGGGCGTCGGCCAGCACCTGCAGGGCCGCTTCGACGGCCAGCTGGGTCTGGCGACAGATCGTGGCGGTGATCACCCCCTGGGGCACAGGCCCCACCTCGATCACCAGGCCGCAGGGCCAGCGCTCGATCAGGAATCCATGCTGGGAGTCATCGTCTTCGTGCAGGTAGATCGGCAGGCCGAGCAGGCCCTGGATACCGGCCGCCAAGGCCAGGTCGGCGGGGCGGCGGCCGTAGAGCACCAGAGAGTTGCCCATCGCCGCGGTGGTGCTGTGCAGATCGAGGACAACCGGGCAGGCTCTGACGCCGCTCGGGCCGTGGGCAGCGAGCAACTGGCGGGCCCGCTGGATCTCCAGCTCCTGCTGCTCGGGATCCTCCAGCAGGGCAGGCTGGAACGAGCGATTCAGATCACGATCGAGATAACGCACTCCTGCGGCAAGGGCGGCCGGGTTGCCGATCACCAGATCGACATCCAGACCATGGCTCTGCAGGGAGCTGGTCTCCTGGCGCCAGTGCTCCAGCAGCCAGGCTGCATTGCGCTCGTTGCCATGGGTCCCGCCCACCACCAGCACCCGCCCATCCGCCATCAGCACGCCTTCCTCTGCAGGCTGGTCGCCCAGCCTTTTGCCCAGCCTTACAGGTGTGGCCCATGGCGATCCAGAGTTGATTCAGCCTCTGGAGCCTGAAGATGGCCATCCCCCCCCCCGTGGTGGCCGCCGTCAGACAGGCCTGGCAGTGGCAGTGGCATCAATTAATGGGTGGGCTGGGGCCAGCCGATGCCGAAGGCAACTACCGCCGCCCGGCCGGTGCCTTTGTGGCCCTTCCGCCGCTGCCGGCCAGCGCCGGCCAGCCTGGTCAGCACGTGCTGATTGTGGGGCGCAGCTGCCCCTGGGCGCACCGGGCCTGGCTGGTCTGGGCCCTGCGCCAGCTGCAGGGATCGCTTGAGCTGCTGGTCGTGGAGCCTGATCCGAAGGCCGGGCGCTGGCGCTTCGTGACCCCCTTCGAGGGCGCAGAAGCCTTGATTGATCTCTACCGCCGCTGCGGAGCGCCTGCGGGAACCCGCGCCACCGTGCCGGTGCTCTATGACCGGGGGGAGCGCCGCATTGTGGTCGGAGAAAGCGCCCGCCTGATCGAATTGCTCAACCGTTGGCCAGCTCCAGGCCAACGTGTGCCAGATCTGGAACCTGCCGGGCTGGCCGAGGCCATCGAGGGCTGGCGCGGGCGGCTGCAGGGGGCTGTCAACGATGGGGTGTACCGCTGCGGCTTCGCCCGCACCCAGGCGGCCTATGACCGCGCTGAAGCCGAGCTGTTTGGCGTTCTCGGCGAGCTGGAGGCGACCCTCTCAGCAGATGGGCCCTGGATCTGCGGCTCCCAACTCAGCCTGGCCGATGTGGTGCTGTTCCCCACCCTGATCCGGATGGAGATGGTCTACGCCCCCCTGTTCGGCTGCAGCCGCAAGCCGCTCTGGCAGTTCCCGGCCCTGTGGGACTGGCGGCGGCGCTTCCATGGTCTGCCGGGCGTGGAGGCCACCTGCTTCCCGGAGGCCTGGCGGCGCGACTACTTCGGTGCCCTGTTCCCGCTGCAGCCCTCGGGAATCGTGCCGGCGGGCCCCGATCTGGCCACACTGGTGTCTGGATCTCCAGGGGAGCGCCGGCCATGACCGAAACCATCAGCGAGCAGCCAGGAGGGCCAGAAGGCCCGGCCACAGGCCCGGCTGATCCGGTGTTTGAGGGGGTCTACGGGCTCTACACCATCACCGACACCGACCGGCGCGAGGTGCTGGGCTATCGCCTCGCCCTGCTGGCTGTCGCCGCTGGCCAGGCCTCCCTGCTCTGGCTGTGGAGCCACGGCGGCACCGTGCTCTGGCCCTGGCTGCTCGTGATGGCGCTCGGCCTCGGCCTGGCGCTGCGCTGGATTCACATCTATGTGCGTCCCCTGCATCGCGCCCTGCAACTGTTCTGGCTGCTGGGCTGCCTGGGCGGACTGGCCCTAGCACTGCGGGTGGGACCGGCCCAGATGCTGCCCACATTGGCCGCTGATTCCCGCTGGATCTGGGCCGTTGGACCGTTCTTCGCCGCCCTCGCCGGCGTGGGCTTCAAGGAATTTTTCTGCTTCCAGCGGGCCGAAGCGGTCGGGGTGACGCTGCTGCTGCCGGTGAGCCTGCTGGGCCGGCTCACCGGCCTGTTCGATACCAGCACCGCCTTCACCCTGCTGGCGGTTCAGGCGGGGCTGCTGCTGCTGCTCTGCCTGCGCAAGTTCCCGATGCCTGCCGCCGCCGATGTGGGCGACAAGAGTGTCTTTGCTTACCTGGAGAACCAACGACAACCCTCGAACGCGTGAGTTTGATCAGCCTGGTGGGAGTCGGCAAAGACTTCGGCATCAAAACCCTGTTCGAGAACCTCACGCTGCATGTGGGTGAGAAAGAGCGGCTGGGCCTGATCGGCCCCAACGGGGCTGGCAAGTCGACCCTGCTCAAGCTGCTGGCCGGCCAGGAGACGCCCGGGGAAGGGGAACGACGGGCCTCGCCACGGCTCAAGGTGGTGATGGTGAGCCAGGAGCCGGATCTTGAAGCCAGCCGCACCGTGCTGGAGCAGGTGACCGAAGGCTGCGGCGAAAAGATTGACCTGCTGCGTCGGTTCACCGCCGTCAGCGAGGCCCTGGCGGAGGAACCAAGCGCCGAGGATCCGGGTCACACGGCCCTGCTGGCCGAGCTGGGCACCCTGCAGGGCCGCCTTGACCAATGCCAGGCCTGGGACCTGGAGCAGCAGTGCCTGGAGGTGCTCGACCGGCTCGGCATCCAGGACGTGCAGCAACAGGTCGGCAATCTCTCCGGCGGATTTCGTAAGCGGCTCGCCCTGGCCTCGGCCCTGGTGGCGGAACCGGATGTGCTGCTGCTGGATGAACCGACCAACCATCTCGATGCCCAGTGCATCGAGTGGCTGCAGGATCAGCTGGAGCGCTTGAGCGGTGCCCTGGTGCTGGTCACCCACGACCGCTACTTCCTCGATCGGGTCACCCGCCGGATCGTCGAGGTGGATCGGGGCGAAGCGCGCAGCTACGCCGGCAACTACGCCGCCTACCTGCAGACAAAGGCCGATGAGGAGGCCGCCGAAGCCGCCACCGCCGCCAAGTTCAAGGGAGCACTGCGGCGGGAGCTGGAATGGCTCAGCCGCGGCCCCCAGGCCAGGAGCACGAAGCAGAAAGCCCGGATCCAACGGATCGAGGCGATGCGCGAGGCACCCACCCGCCAGGCCAAGGGCCAGCTCAGCCTCAGCACCGCCAGCCGGCGGATCGGCAAGCGGGCGATCACGGCCGAGAACGTGTCGATCGCCGTACCGGGCGGGGGACGCAGTCTGCTGCGGGAGTTCAGCTACGACTTCAGCCCCGAAGACCGGGTCGGGATCATCGGCCCGAACGGCTCAGGCAAATCCAGCCTTCTCGATCTGATCGCCGGCCGGCGGCAGGCCGAAGGCGGCAGCCTCGAACTTGGTAGCACCGTGCAGCTGGCCTACTTCGACCAACAGGCCGAGGCTCTGGTCGCTGGCGGTGGCCTGGACCGCAAAGTGATCGAGTACGTCCAGGAGGCGGCCAGCCAGATCGATCTCGGCGGGGTCCAGGTCAGCGCATCCCAGCTGCTGGAGCGCTTTTTGTTCCCGCCCGCCCAGCAGCACAGTCCGATCAGCAAGCTCTCGGGGGGCGAGCGGCGACGGCTCTATCTCTGCCGGCTGCTGATCCAGGCCCCCAACGTGCTGCTGCTCGATGAGCCCACCAACGATCTGGATGTGCAGACGTTGACCGTGCTCGAAGATTTTCTCGAGGATTTCCGTGGCTGCGTGGTGGTGGTCTCCCACGACCGTTACTTCCTCGATCGCACCATCGACCGCCTGTTCTGGTTCGAGGACGGCCTGCTCAAGCGCTTTGAGGGCAACTACAGCGCCTATCTCGCCCAGGCCGGCCCGGCCACAGCGCAGGCGACCTCCAAACCGGCGGCCGCGAGCCCCAAGGCAGCCAGCGGCGCCCCCAGCAAGCCCCCCGGTAAAGGCACTGGCAACAGCCTCGGCGCAGGCAATGGAAACAAGGCGGCTGGTGCGGAAGACGAGCGGCGGCGCAGTTTCAGCGAAAACCGCGAACTCAGCGAGCTGGAGGGCCAGCTGCCCCGGCTCGAAGCGCAGCGCAGCCAGCTGGAGCAACAGCTACTGGCGGGCGCTGAGCGCGACTACGGCCAGCTCGACAGCCTCACCCAGGAGCTCTCGGCCCTGGCGGAGCGCATTCACCGCGCCGAGGAACGCTGGCTTGAGCTCAGCGACCTGCGGGCTTGATCAGCTCCAGCCCACAAAGCTTGCTCAAGGGCTGGCGGCGCCCCGTAGGGTGAAGCCGACATGATCTGGTTGTCGAAACCGACCGTACCCATGAACACCATCGACGAGCACATCCGTAAGGATCAGACCGAAATCGAAGCCGCCAAGACCGTTGGCGACCAAGCCAAGCTCGGCCACCTCGAGGACGAGCTCAAGTCGCTGCAGGAGTACAAGACCCACCACCCTGAAGACGACCACGATCCCAATTCCCTAGAGGTTTATTGCGACCTCAACCCGGAAGCCCCCGAGTGCCGCGTCTACGACGACTGATCCGCGATCCCCAGCTGCTCCCAGATGGCGGCCAACAGGCCGTCAAGGCCGGAGCGGGTCACCGCTGAGATCTTGAGCACCTCGCTTCCCCAGCGCTCTGCCAGCCGTGCAGATGCTTCATCCAGTGCCTCGCTGTCGAGCAGTTCGATCTTGTTGAGGGCCAGCAGCCGGGGCCTGTCCTTGAGGCCATGGCCATAGGCGAGCAGCTCCTCTTCCACCACCGCCAGATCGGCCACCACATCAGGGCTGCCGGCATCCACCAGGTGCACGAGCAGCCTGGTTCGCTCGATGTGGCGCAGAAAATCGTGGCCGAGTCCGGCACCCAGCGCAGCACCGGCGATCAGGCCGGGGATGTCGGCGAACACGGTGCCATCTCCACTTGGCCTGCGCACGACGCCGAGATTGGGCACCAGGGTGGTGAAGGGGTAGTCGGCAATTTTCGGTTTCGCTGCTGAAAGCACGCTGATCAAGGTGCTTTTGCCGGCGTTGGGCAGGCCGATGATGCCCACCTCAGCCAGCAGCTTGAGTTCCAGCTGGATCAGGCGCTCTTCGCCGTCTTTGCCCTCGGTGAATTTCTCAGGAGCGCGGTTGCGGTTGCTGAGGTAGTGGGCATTGCCGAGCCCGCCGCGCCCTCCCGCCGCCACCCGCAGGCGTTCGCCCGGCTCCACGAGATCACCGATCAGCGCCAGGCTGACCTGATCACGCACCTCGGTTCCACAGGGCACCCGCACCACCAGATCACCGCCACCGGCACCGGAGCTGCGGTTGGGTCCGCCGCGACGCCCCTCTGGAGCAGCAAACAGGCGTTTGTACTTGAAATCAAGCAGGGTCTGCAGGTTGGGGTCGGCCTCCAGCCAGATGGCCCCGCCATGGCCGCCATCGCCGCCGGAGGGCCCACCGGCCGGCACATATTTTTCACGTCGGAAGGCCACGATGCCGTCGCCGCCCCGGCCGCCCTGGACGGCGACGCGGGCTTGATCAATGAACTGCAAAGGAGACCCTGAAGAGCGGGGCAGGTGAAGAGCCAACCCTAGGATCGCTGCGTCTGAGGACCGGTCTTGGCAGAGGTTCGCTTCGAGCAGGTCAGTAAGACCTTTCCAGCCCGGCGGGGAGGTGCGCCGGTGGAAGTGCTCCGCCAGCTGGATCTGACCATTCACGACGGCGAATTTCTCGTCCTGGTGGGTCCGTCGGGCTGCGGCAAGAGCACCCTGCTGCGGATCCTGGCCGGATTGGAAACCCCCAGCAGCGGCGAGGTGCTGGTGGGGGATCGGGCGGTCACGGGGCTGCGCCCGGCCCAGCGGAACGTGGCGATGGTGTTCCAGAGCTACGCCCTCTATCCCCACCTCAGCGTGGCCGGCAACATCGGCTTCGGCCTGCGGCGCAGCCGTCCCCTCAGCCTGCCGCAACTGCTCCAGGACAGCCTGCATCGCCTCAGCCAGCCCCTGCCCCGTGGCCTGAGGATTCCCTCGCCCCGGGAGGAGGCCATCAGCCGGCGGATCGCCACGGTGGCCGAACAACTCGGGCTCACACCCCTGCTCGATCGACTGCCGAAGGAGCTCTCCGGCGGCCAGAAGCAACGGGTGGCGCTGGGTCGGGCGATCGCCCGCCAGCCCTCGGTGTTTCTGATGGATGAACCCCTCAGCAACCTCGACGCCAAGCTGCGCACCGGCACCCGGGCCCAGATCGTTGACCTGCAGCGCCAGCTCGGCACCACCACCCTCTACGTCACCCACGACCAGGTGGAGGCGATGACGATGGGCCACCGCATCGCCGTGCTCAACGCCGGACGGCTCCAACAGCTCGGCACGCCGATGCAGCTCTACAAGTGGCCGTCGAATCTGTTCGTGGCCCAGTTCATCGGCAGCCCGCCGATGAACCTGCTGCCGGTGCTGGCGGTGGGTGGCGACCAGGTGCAGCTGGGCTCCAGGCGCTTTCTGGTGGAGGGGCCCAGCGGCCAGGCCCTGATCCACTACACCAGCGGCGCCTACGAAGGGGCAATCACCGGCGGCCTGCGGCCAGAAAATCTCAAAATCGCCCCCGCTGCCAACCGCAACATCCAAGCCGAGGTCTGCCACGTTGAAGCCCTCGGCAACGAAGCGCTGATCAGCTGCCGCCTGCTGGATGGTGGACACCTGGTGCAGGTGCGCGGCGACCCCTCCCAGCAGATGAGCCCTGGCCAGACGGTCCATCTGGAAATCGACCAGGCGGGCTGGCGCTTCTTCGATGCATCCGGGGAAGCCTTGCCCCTGCCGGCGGAGGCCAGGGGCCTGGCCGAGGCGGCGGCGGAACCGGAACTGCCCAATCTCAGGGCCTAGGCCACCCAGACCACGCTGCAGCCGGGTCCACCATCGCCCTTTTCAGCGTCGCTGACCCGCTCGACCCAGGGCAGGGTGTCCAGCCATTGGCGCAGCCCCCGCTTGAGCTTGCCGGTGCCGATGCCATGGATCACCCAGACAGGGCCCCGGGCACCACGCAGCGTTTCCTCCACGGCGGCCTCCGCTTCATGGACCCGCAGGCCGCGCACATCAACGGTGTTGCGCTCGGTGCGCACCTCCGGCCCGGAGCGGCGATGGCTGGCGGGCATCTGGATCTGCACCTTCGGCGCCGCGGATTCCACTGGGGCCGGCTTCTCGCCACTGAGGCTCTCGATGGCGCTGAGCTCCACAGTCAGGCGCAGCACGCCGCAGCGCACCGTGAGTTCGGCCCCACCGGGGCTGATCGCCAGCACCTCCGCCGCCTTGCCGAGCGAGAGCAGACGGATGCGTTCTCCCAGCACCGGCCGCCAACCGTTGGGCTCGCGGCGCTGGGGCTGGGGCCGGTGCTGTTGCTCCAGCCGCTTGAGCCGCTGGCCGGCCTGCCTGGCGCTCTCGCCATCGGCCTGGCCCTGGCGCAGGCGGTGGATCAGCCGTCGCACCTCTTTTTGGCCCGAGCGGATCGAGAGCTCCAGCGCCTGGCGGCGCTGCTCCTGCAGCTCGGCTGACTGCTCCTGTTGCTGCTGCCAGCGCTGCAGCAACTCCTCATGCAACAGCTCGGTGCGGGCCAGCAGGGCGGCGGCATCCTCGGCGGCCTCCTGCTGCCGGCGCCGCTGATCCTCCAGGCCGCGGATCACCTGGTTGACCTCACCATCGCCGCGGGGCGCGAGCAGGTCGGTGGCAGACGCAATCACGTCGCCGGAGAGCCCCAGGCGCGCGGCGATCGCCAGGGCATTGCTGCGGCCGGGGATGCCCCATTGCAGCTGGTAGGTGGGCGAGAGAGTCTCGAGATCAAAGCCCACCGAGGCGTTCTCGAAGCGGGGATCGCCGTATTTCAGCGCCTTGAGCTCACCGAAGTGGGTGGTGGCCAGCGTCAGCCGGGCCCGATCGGCCAGATGGCGCAACAGGGCGATCGCCAGCGCCGCGCCCTCGCCCGGATCGGTGCCTGCGCCCACCTCATCGAGCAGCACCAGGCTGGCGCCTGCTGCTGGCTGCGGCAGGGCAGGCTCTGGCAGGGCGGCCAGGATGCGGGCGATGCGGCGCACATGGCCACTGAAGGTGGAGAGGTTCTGCTGCAGGGATTGTTCATCGCCGATGTCGGCGAGCACCAGGGAGCACCAGGGCAGCCGTGGCGTACCGGCGCAGGGAAGGAACAGACCGGCCCGGGCCATCAGGGCCGCCAGGCCGACGCTCTTGAGGGTCACGGTTTTGCCGCCGGTGTTCGGTCCGGTGATCGCCACCACCCGCAGGGCCGCTGCGGCGGTGACACTCACCGGCACCACCGCCTGGCCGCCGGCATGGCGCTGCTGCCAGAGCAGAAGGGGGTGGCGCAGCCCGTGCAGCAGCCAGGGGGAGGCGGGATCAGCGGAGAGCTCGGGCCGCACGGCGCCGAGCTCCAGCCCGTAGCGCGCCCGGGCCAGGCCGAAATCCAGCTGGACCAAGGCCTCCTGAAAGGGCCCCAGCGCCTCGGCCTGCAGCGCCACTAAGCCACTGAGTTCGGCCAGCACCCGTTGCTCGGCCTGCCGCTCCTGGCCTTCCCACTCGCGCAGGCGATTGCCCAGGGCGATCACCGCCTGGGGTTCGATGAACACCGTGCTGCCAGAAGCCGAGGTGTCATGCACCAGACCGCTGAGCTGGGACGCCGCCCCCGCTTTCACCGCCAGCACCGGCCGGCCGTTGCGCTCGGAGATGACTGTGTCTTGCAGCAGCGGCGCCAAGCGCCGCAGCAACTCCTGCAGCCGCTCGCGCCGTAGCAGGCGGCCGGCGGCCAGCTGTTGGCGCAACCCGGCGAGCGCAGGGCAGGCCCGATCCGCCACCCGGCCGCCCTCTTCCAGGCAGAAGCGCAGGCGCTGCTCCAGCTCTGGCTGGCTGCGCAACTCCTGGACGAGATCCGTGCAGGCCGGCCGCAGCTGGGGGTCTTCGATCTGGCGCCGCAGGCGGCGCCCCGCCGCCAGGGTGGTGGCCACCGCCAATAACGCCTCCGCCGAGGCGGTGCCGCCTTTGCTGCAATGCAGCAGGGTGGCCGCCAGATCACAGGCCCCCTGAAAACTCAGTCCGCCTTCGATGAGGCCATCGAGGCCGAGCAGTTCGGTGGTTTCCAGCAGGCGCCGCTTGCTGGCGGCGCAGTCCGCGGCCAGCGGCAGGGCCCGGCAACGCTGGCGACCGGCAACCGTGCTGGCGAAGCTGGCCAGATGCTCAGCCAGCCGCGGCCACTCCAGCAAGGCCAGGGTTTCGGCCTCGATTCCGCTCAAGCCGGCCCCTGAATCGCCACACCAGCCTGGTTAGTAGCAATCTGGTTGAAGGCAGGTTGGTTGGAGACGATCCCGGTGGGGGGCTCGTAGAGCATCTCCAGCCAGTTGCCTTCTGGATCCTGCAAGTAGAACGAAGCCGTGCCATCGCGGTGGTCATGCACCGGGCCGACGCTGTGGCCGGTGGCCTGCAGCCGATCGTGAATCAGCTCGACCTCAGCGCGGTCTGAGAAGTGAAAGGCGAAATGGGGTCCGGCTGCGGTGTAGGTCTTGGCGAGCAGGGCGACGCCATCGCCGCTTTCGGGGGATTGGAGGTAGGTCCAGTCGTCGGCTTCCCAGGTGACCTGGAGCCCGAGGGCCTGATAGAAGGCCGTGGCGCGGGGCATGTCCTCCACCCGCAGGGCCACGTGGCCCAGTCGCTGCACCGCCATCGGTTTTTGTTTGAGTGCCTCCATTCTGGTCGGCGGGGCTGCCCTCCCGGGCGGGAAACAGGCCCTCAGCCGTCGCGCAACCAGGCCGCGGCATCACAGGCGTGGTACGTGAGGATGAGATCGGCCCCAGCCCGCTTGAAGCAGAGCAGGGTTTCGAGCACGATCGCTCGCTCATCGATCCAGCCGCGCTCGGCCGCCGCCTTCACCATCGCGTATTCGCCGCTGACGTTGTAGGCGGCGATCGGCAGCTCCGTTTCCTGGCGCAGTCGATGGATGATGTCGAGGTAGGCCAGGCCTGGCTTGACCATCAGAATGTCGGAACCCTCCTGCTCATCGAGCAGGGCTTCGATCAGGGCTTCGCGGCCGTTGGCCGGGTCCATCTGGTAGGTGGATTTGTCGGTGGGGATCGGCTTGGAGCTGGTGGGGCGAGGCGCTGAATCGAGTGCTTCGCGGAAGGGGCCGTAATAGGCGGAGGCGTATTTAGCCGTGTAGCTGATGATGCCCACCTGCTCGAAACCCTCCTCATCGAGCGCTTCGCGGATCGCTCCGACCCGGCCATCCATCATGTCGCTGGGGCCGATCAGATCGGCGCCGGCGCGGGCCTGGGCCACCGCCTGACGGCAGAGCTGGGAGACGGTTTCGTCGTTAAGCACGATCCCTTCGGCATTGACGATGCCGTCATGGCCGTCGCAGGAGTAGGGGTCGAGGGCCACGTCGGTCATGACCGCCATCGCCGGGTGCTCCAGCTTGAGCCGGCGAATCGCCCGGGGGATCAGGCCGCCTTCGTTGAAACACTCAGCACCGTCCTCGCTTTTGAGGCCATCGGCCACCTTCGGGAAGAGCACCACGCAGCGGATGCCGAGATCCCAGGCCCGGCCCACCTCCTCCACCAGCCCATCAAGGCTCCAACGGCAGGCGCCGGGCATCGCGCCGATCGGATCGTTGCTGGTGCCTTCGTGAACAAACAGCGGGTAGATGAAGTCAGCTGGGCTGAGCTGAAACTCACGCACCATGGCCCGCAGGGCCGGCGTGCGGCGCAATCGACGCGGGCGGTTGATGAGCTCCATGCCAGCAAGTTAGGGATCAGCCACTGTAAAGCTCGATCAGGATTGTTCAGATCTTCCGGCATTCGTCATGATCAACCAGAGCATCATTGGCTGGTTTCCATTCAGCAAAAACTGGAGCCAAAGCTGGAGCAAAAGATAAACAACAAGATGAATTCATCTCGATGATGATCATCGCAGCTGAAATCCAGCCCACAGCCAGCTCAGAGCTTGGCGGCCTTCATCCACTCAGCCCGTGGGTCAAGGCTGCGGGCTTGGCGCAGTTGGTCGAGCAGGTCGCGCTCGGCCTCGCTGAACCGTTCCGGCAGCTTCAGACTGAGGCTGAGCAGGAGATCGCCGCGGCCGTCTTTGAGGGGCCAGCCTTTGCCCTTGAGGCGCAAGCTGCGGCCGAGGGCCACCCCCGCTGGCACCTGGACGGTGGCCTCGCCATCAGGGGTGGCGACGCGCACCTCGCCGCCGAGGGCGAGCTCATCAAGGCTCAGCGGCAGCTCGGCGCGCAACTGGTCGCCATCGAGCTTCCAGATCGGATGGTCTTCCAGCCGCAGATTGAGGTAGAGATCACCACGGCGGCCGGTGCCGGGCTGGAGGTTGCCCTTGGCCTTGAGCCGCAGGCGGCTGCCGTTTTTCACCCCCGCAGGTACCCGCACCTGCACCCGCTCCTCATTCACCGCCAGAGCACGCTCACAGCCGTTGAAGGCCTCGGCGAAGCTGAGGTTGATCGTGGCTTCGGCATCCAGGTTGGCCGCGGATGTGCGTCCCGCGGGCCCACCGAAGCCAGAGGGGATCCCTCCTCCGGGAAAGCCGCCGGAGAAGCCGAAGCCGCCGGGCGCACCTGAGAAGCCGGCACTGCCCGCTTGACCACCGAAGCGGCCGAGCAGGTCGTTGATGAAATCGTCGAAGTTGCCGTAACGCCCGAAATCGACATCGAAGCCGGGGGCGCCGCCGCCGCCAGAACCGCCACCCATCTGGCTCCAGTACTGGCCGAACTGCTCGTATTTGCGTCGCTTCTCCGGATCTGAGAGCACTTCGTAGGCCTCGCTGATCTCTTTGAACTTGGCTTCAGCGCCGGCGTCATCGGGATTCACATCCGGATGAAACTGACGGGCCAGCTTGCGAAACGAACGCTTGATCGCCTCGGCGTCGGCACCCCGCTCCACACCGAGAACCTTGAAGTAGTCGCGGAAGCCATTGGCGCTCATCGAGGCAGGCCCATCGAAACTCCAGGTGCAGGTCGCAGATGTCCAGTTTCCCAGTCTGCGCGGCTGTTTGGGGGGACGCCGCAGGGCGGAAGCCCGTACGGCTGCCTAACCTCGAACGTTCCTAGCCCTTCAGCTCGATGGCCAGCGCCCCATGCCGCAGTCCCCGATTGGCACGGGTGGCGGCCCTCGGACTGCTCGCCACAGGGCTGGCTTGGCTGGGCGGTTCCGGTTCAGTCGGCCAGGGCGGCGCCGCGATCGCGGCCCAAACAGCTGCGCCGGGAGCGGCCTCCGGCCTGGGCAAGGCACTGACCCCATCAACGGCCGAACAGCTCGCCCTGGTGGATCACCTGGTGGAGCGTGGGGCGGTGTTCTACGGAGCCTGGTGGTGCCCCCACTGTTTTTTTCAGAAGAATCTGTTCGGCACCGAAGCCGGCGAACGCCTGCCCTATGTGGAATGCGCCCGGGACGAGGCCGGTCGTAAGCGCTGCCTGGCCGCCGCGGTGAAGGCCTACCCCACCTGGGTGCTGGATGGCGAAACGAAGGAAGGGGTGCTGACGATCGAGGAACTCAAGGTCTGGAGTGGCTTCAACGGCGTTACGCCTTGACTGGCAGCTCCAGCTCCTGACGCCAGGAACTCAATGGCCGCTCCCAGCCCTCTTCGAGCTTGTAAGCGATCAGGCAGGGCGCTCCGAGGCCGAGTTCAAAACCCCGGGCCAGGGCCCGCAGCAGGGGTTCAAGTGGTTCGTCGTTCTGCAGGCTGCTGAGCAGGCCACCAAAGATCAGCAGCACCGCCAAGGGGGAGCGCACCTGGGCCAGGTTGAAGGCCTGCAGCCCCAGTTCACCGGGGCCATCGGTGCCAAAGCCGGTGAGCACATGGACGATGTCGTGGGTTTCGCGCAGGCGATGGGTGATGTACTGGGCCGGTGAGGTGATTGGGCTGGGGTCGATCAGGCTTTCGGGCGTCAGTCCCTGCCTCTGCAACTGGTCGGCATAGCGGCGGCCGAGGCTGCCCTCGGGCAGGGCCGCCAGCCGGGCCAGATCGATCGGGTCCGGTCGCCAGTTCGTTTCCACCAGGGCCGCCATGCGGGGTTTGGCCAGCAGGTGACGCTGCATCTGGGTGGACAGGGGGCTGCCATGCAGGCTGCGGAGCACTCCAAAGACACTGTTGAGCTCGCCAGGGTTTTTGAGAAAAGCGGCGAGGCTGGCCACCATGCGCAGCGACTGCAACCGTTGTTTGATGTTGAACAACTTGGGGGATCTCAGGGGTTGCAGCGATCCTCAATGACCCACCGACGTTCTGACCAGGGCTGAAACCAAGCGCCACCAGGCAACATGAAGCCCCCTGCCCAAGCTGATGGCTCGCCGCCGCCGCCCCTTCCTTCGCCTGTCCCTCGGCCGTCAACGGGCCCTTCCCGAGCGCACAAGCTCCAGGCTGAGCACCCGCAAACTGACCGGCCAAAATCTGGGCAACCGCAATTTGGGCAACCGCAATCCGTGGCCTGTGCTGGCGGTGCTGCTTCTGGGTCTGGGCTTGGGGGTGTATTTGTTCTATGGGCAGAAGGGAACCCAGGGGGACCAGCGGCGGGAGTTGCGGAAGTTTTGAGGGATTGCCTGAGGTGGTGCACTTAGTAGTCGGTATCGATGGATCTCACTTCGATGGCCAGGTGGTGCGGGCAGATCACAGCCAGTCCACCGGTATTCCCTCCAAACGGCCTAATCCAACGGAACAGCAAAGCTTCTAACCAACAGCCTTAGGTTGAGGCCCCACCGCCCCTTCCCATTTGACCGTTCTGCGCACCCTGTTCACAGCCACCGCCGCGTTGGTTCTCGCCGCCACCGCAGCCTTTGCCGCCCCGGCCGCCTCCCTGCTTAAAAACCTAAAGCTGCCGGTCCCAAGCGCCCTGCCCAGCCTGTTCGCTGCCAATGCGGTCGGGCAGGTGAGCCTCAACGGCCAGCTGGGCGGCACGCCCGATGACCTGCTCGCCAAGCTGCGCACTTCGTTGAGCAGCCAGGGCTACAAAGAGCGCACGATCAACACCGTTTCGGGTGCGTGGGGCTTGAATCTGGTCTTCGATCCACCGGCTGGCACCAGCGTGGATGGCACCCCGAGCGGCAAAACAGCCGTGCTGGTGCTGCAGGCCACGGCAGTGGGTCCAGGCAGGCTCAACCTCAACGTGCGCTACGAAGCGCTTTGAGGGATGCGTTGGCTTGAGGAGGCCCCAGTCCCAACCAATAAAATGGGGGCCTTCCAGCCCCCGTGAGTCATTTGGGTGATAAGGCTGACTTACCCCATCTCCCTAAGGAGTCAGGCGGCCACAGGGGCGGGCTGACGGGAGAAAGCAACGATGTTGTTCGCTGTTACGGATTTGCTCTTACCGAGCAGGCTTCAGTCACCCTCCTATTACCCCGTCGAAACCATTGCAGCCCCCTGAAAGATCCGCCCGAAGGTGGAAAGTGGAGCTGAGCGGAATCGAACCGCTGTCCGAAGCACCGGTGTGAGTCACCTAGTCCGCCCGAGGACGGACCCCTTCATTGTGGCAGCTGGCGCGGCAGGGTGTTGCCAACCTCCAAGGTGGGCAACAACGAACAGCGGCTGAGCGTCGCCCCCGAGCCTCCATGCACGCCCCGCTTGCCTGCATCGCCGCCCTTCCTCCCGGTCTTGAGCAGCTGGCAGCAGCCGAACTGGCCGGCCTGGGCGCTGAGGAGGTGCGGCCGTTGCGCCGCGCCGTCGCCTTCCGCTGCGACAGCGCCGGGCTCTACCGCATCCACCTGCAGGCCCGATTGCCATTCCGGCTGCTGAGGGAGCTGGCCCGCTTCCCCTGCCATGGCCCCGAGCAGCTCTATGCCGGCGTGCAGCGTGCCGTCGACTGGGACCAGTGGCTACCGCCGCAACGCAGCTTTCGGGTGGAGGTGAGTGGCACCGCCCCGGGGCTCAGCCACAGCCACTTCACGGCGCTGCAGGTCAAAAATGCGCTGGTCGACCTGCAACGGGAGCGCTGGGGTGAGCGTTCCTCAATCGACCTGGCCCATCCCGATCTCTGCCTGCACCTGCACCTCAGCGCAGCCGGCGAGGCGGTGCTCAGCCTCGATGGCTCGGCCGGCAGCCTGCATCGCCGCGGCTGGCGGGCCGCCGTTGGCCTGGCGCCGCTGAAGGAAAACCTGGCCGCCGGCCTGATCGGCTTCACCGGCTGGGATGGCCGCGTGCCCCTGGCCGATCCGCTCTGCGGCTCCGGCACCTTGTTGATCGAGGCCGCCTGCGCGGCCCTGGGGCGTGCCCCGGGCCTGGGCCGCGTACTGGCCCTGCGGCACTGGCTGGATTTCGATGGGGCCAGCTGGCGGCAGGAAACGGCGGCGGCCCAGGCTCTTGCCGCAGGCAGCCTCCCCGGCGGAGAGCCCTTGGCGCCGGTGCTGGGGATGGAGCGCGATCCTGCCGTGCTGGAGCAGGCCCGCAGCAACGCCGAAGCGGCCGGGGTGGCCCCCTGGCTGGATCTGCAACCGGGCGACTGCCTCAATTTCAGGCCGCCAGCCCAACCGGGGTTGATCGTCTGCAATCCCCCCTACGGCGAGCGGCTCGGTGCCGGTGAGGATCTCGAAGCCCTCTATGCCGGCCTCGGTGCCATGGCTAAAGAACGCTGCTCGGGCTGGACCCTGTGGCTGCTGAGCGGCAACCCCGAACTCACCGGCGCCCTGCGGATGAAGGCGAGCCGCCGGATTCCGGTGAGCAACGGTGGCATCGATTGCCGCTGGTTGAAGTACGACATCCGCTGAGCGCCTGCAGCTGGCACCCTTGAGCTGATCAGGCTTCAGCGCCCGAAGATCGCCCTGGTGGTGCGGCTGAGGCCCGCGGTGGTCTGGGGCAGGTAAGGGCCTTTGAGCAGTTGGCCGCCGATGCGCAGCATCAGCCCGGCGATCACGAGATCACCGGCCACCACGGCCAGCACCGCCTGGATCCAGGCCCAGCCCACTCCCTGGTGCAACCAGAGCACCAAAGCCAGCTGACCCAGCACCGTGGCGAGCACTAGAAACGTGAGGCCACCGCCGAGCAGGATGCCGCCACTGATCAGGCGTCGCTTTTCGCTGTCGGCTTCCTGCAGGGCGATGCGCACGTGCAGATCCATCACCGAGGTCACCAGGGCGGTGACCCGGCCTGCCGCAACCCGGCCGGCACTTCCCGACGGAGCTGAAGACCCGCCCCGGTTCTGGCGCTCCGGCGTCATGCCGAGCGCCGCCCGGAGGTGAGCAGCATGCCGATGATCATGCCGACGCCGGCAGCGACGCCAACGGCCAGCAGGGGACGCTCACGCACCGGCTTCTCGATGCGGGGCCGCAGGCTGGTATTGAGATCGTCGAGGAGCTGCTCGAGCTGATCCTCCAGGGGACCGATCCGATCGGCCAGCTGGCGGGTCTGGGCCGTGGCCACCTCCAGGAACTCGTTGAGCTGATGCTGCACACCGCTGGCGGTGCGGCCGGTCTGATCGGAAATCAACGAGACAACGTCGTCGAAGCTGCCGCGGGTGGCCTCGAGGGTTTCGCGTGCCACCTGGGGCCACTCGCGCTGGATCGTGGGAATCAGGGTTTCGAACCGCTCCCGAAAGCTGTCGTGGTTGATGGCTGTCGTTTCCGGTTCCATGGCGTGGTTGATGAACTTCTCTCTGTTTCCAGGTTAGGGAGGGGGTTGAGCAATTGCACAGTTCGGCTAAATTGAGCCTGCTCGGCGCACGAGCCTGTTGGTTCACATCAATCAGGTCGAGCTCACCCACTTCAAGTCGTTCGGTGGGTCGCTGGCGATCCAGCTGGAGCCGTCCTTCACTGTGGTGACCGGGCCGAATGGGTCAGGGAAAAGCAACATTCTCGATGCCGTTCTGTTCTGCCTTGGCCTGGCCAACAGCCGTGGCATGCGGGCCGAGAGGCTGCCGGACCTGATCAACAGCGCCATGGTGCGGCAGGGCAAGGCGTCCGAAACGCAGGTCACCGTGCGCTTCGATCTCGCCGACTGGCATCCCGACCCGGCCGAAGAAGGTCTTGATGTTCCAGCCGAAGGGCCCTGGATCCAGGCCGGCCAGCAGGAATGGAGTGTCACCAGGCGCCTTCGGCTCGCCCCAGGTGGCACCTACAGCAGCAGCTACAGCGCCGACGGAGTGGCTTGCAACCTGCAGCAGGTGCAGGGCCAGCTGCGCCGCCTGCGCGTGGATCCCGAGGGCAGCAACGTGGTGATGCAGGGGGATGTGACCCGCATCGTCTCGATGGGGTCCCGTGATCGTCGCGGCCTGATCGACGAACTCGCCGGTGTCGCCCTGTTCGATTCCCGCATCGAGCAGACCCGCTCCAAGCTCGATGAAGTTCAAGATCGCCAGGAGCGCTGCCACATCGTTGAGCAGGAACTGCTCGCCAGCCGCCAGAAACTGGAGCGCGACTGCGCCAAGGCACGCACCTACCAGGAGCTGCGTCAGCGCCACCAGGACGGGCGCCTCCAGCTCCAGGTGCTCGGCTACGAGCAGGCCGGCCAGCAGCTTGCCGCCCTGACCAGCCGCCAACAAGCCCTCGGACTTCAGCAAGAGGTGGATTGCTCGGCCGTCGCCGCGGCCCAGCTGGCCTTGGAGCTGGCGGCCAAAGCCGTCGAAGCGCTGCAGGCCGAAGTGAAGGCCCTGGGGGAAGACAGCCTGCTGGCAGTCCAGGCGGAACTGGCCGGGCTCGAGGCCAGCGGCCGCGAGTTAACGCGCCAGGCCGAGCGCCATCAGCACGACGGCGAGCAACTGCAGCTGCAGCGCCGGGCCCTTGTTGTCCAACAGGGCGAGCTGCGCCGGGGCCAGCAGCAGAACGACGCCAGCGATGACGGAGCCAAGCTGGAGCAAGCCGAGCAGGCCTGCTCCAGCGCCGAAGCGGCCGTGGAGCTCTCCCGCCGCCGCCTCGGCGAGATGGCCGACCGCTCCGGCAGCTGGCTCGAAGCGGAACAACAGCGCGGCCAGCAGCGTCAGGCCCTGCAGGCCCGCATCGGCCCGCTGCTCGCTGAGCAGCAGCAACTCGACGAACGCCTGCGCCAGCAGCAGCAAAGACTCCAGGAACTGGGCGCCGAACTGGGCGCAGGGGGCACAAGCGATCAGCAGGACCAACAACAGCTGCTGGCGTTGGAGTCGGAGGCGGCAGGCCTCAAGCAGGAGCTTGAGCAGGAGCAGCGGCAAGCCCAGGACCTCGCCGAAGCCCTGGCCCTGCAGCAACGCACCCGCACCCGGTTGGAGCAGGAACAGGTGGGCCTGGAGCGGGAGATCGCCCGGATCGAAAGCCGCCGCGAAACCCTGCAGGAAAGCCGCGGCACCGGCGCCTTGCGGGTGCTGCTGGAGTCGGGCCTGGGTGGCCTGCACGGACCGGTGGCCCAGCTGGGGGAAGTGGAGGAGCGGCTGCGGCTGGCCCTTGAGGTGGCCGCCGGCGGCCGGCTCGGCCAGGTGGTGGTCGATGACGACCGGATCGCCGCCCAGGCGATTGAACTGCTCAAGGCCCGCCGGGCCGGCCGGCTCACCTTCCTGCCGCTCAACAAGATCCGCGGCAGCGGCAGCTCCAGCGGCGGCAAAAGCGGCACGGCTGGAGCGGCCCTGGAGCGGGGCCGGGGCGGCACAGCCGCTGGTGGGAGTGGCGGACTGGTGGGCCGCGCGCTGGAGCTGATCCGCTTTGAGCCCATCTACGCCGACGTGTTCCGCTACGTCTTCGCGGACACCCTGGTCTTTGAAGACCTGGCCAGCGCCCGACGCGAACTGGGCCGCTGCCGCGCCGTCACCCTCGATGGCGAACTGCTGGAGCGCAGCGGCGCGATGACCGGCGGCAGCCTGCAGCAGCGCAGCGGCCAGCTCAGCTTCGGGCGCAGCTCCGACCACGACGAGGCCGAACCGCTGCGGCGACGGCTGCTCGAACTTGGCGAGAGCCTGGTGGCCTGCCGGCGGCGTGAGAACGAGCTGGGGCGGCAACTCGAGCAGCTGCGGCCCGTTTTGCAGGAGCACCAGCAGCGCCAGGCCGCCCTCAGCGCCGAACTGGGGGCGGCCCAGCGGGCCCTTGGCCCCCAGCTGCAGCGCCAGCTCCAGCTCCAGGAACGGCTCAACCAGACCCAAACGGCCCTGGGGGCCGACCAGACACGCCGGCAGGCCACCGCCGAGCTGCTGACCCCCTTGAACAGCGAGCTCGCAGCGCTCGAGGCCGAGGCGGCCGGGGCCCAGGCGTCGGCAGACAGCGACCGCTGGAAGGGACTGCAGCACGACCTTGAAGCAGCCGACCGGCTGCTCAGCGAAACCCGCCTGCAGCGCGACACCTTGCTGGCAGGCCGGCGCGAGCGCTCCCTGGCCAGGGAGCGGTTGGCCCAACAACTGGAGGCCCTCGCCAGCGAGGAGCAGCGGCTGCTGCAGGCCGTGGCGGCGCTGGGCGAAGCGCACGGCCAGTGGCGCCAGCAACACCAACAGGAACAGGAGCGACGCCGCGCCCTGGAGGCCCAGCAGCAGGAGCTGCAGGAACGCTTCGGCGAACGGCGCCGCGCCCGCGATGCGGCCGAGGCCCAGCTCGCCGCCCAGCGCCTGGCCCTGCAGCAGCAGCAATGGGATCTGGAGCGGCTGGGGGAGGAGCTGCTCGCCCTGGCCGAACAAGACCGAGGCCTGCGGCTCCGGCTCGAAGCCCTGGGCCGGGAGCTGCCCGATCCGTTGCCGGTTGTTCCCGAGCCCGTACGCCAGGCGGGCCTGGAGGCCCTGGAGCAAGACCTCCGTCGCCTGCAGGAACGCATGGAAGCGCTTGAACCGGTCAACATGCTCGCCCTTGAAGAACTCGAGCAGCTGGAGATCCGCCTCGACGAACTTCGCGGCCGCCTCGACATCCTCAGCAAGGAGCGCGAAGAGCTGCTGCTGCGGATCGAAACCGTGGCCACCTTGCGCCAGGAGGCCTTCCTGGAAGCCTTCCAGGCCGTGGATGGCCATTTCCGCGAGATCTTCGCCGGCCTTTCTGAAGGCGAGGGCCACCTGCAACTGGAAAATCCCGAGCAGCCCCTCGAAGGCGGCCTCACCCTGGTGGCCCATCCCAAGGGGAAGGAGGTGCGGCGGCTGGCCTCGATGTCGGGCGGGGAAAAGTCGTTGACGGCCCTCAGCTTCCTGTTCGCCCTGCAGCGCTTCCGCCCGTCTCCCTTTTATGCCCTCGACGAAGTGGACAGCTTTCTCGACGGCGTGAACGTGGAGCGCCTGGCCGCCCTGATCGCCAGCCAGGCCGGCGAGGCCCAGTTCCTGGTGGTCAGCCACCGAAGGCCGATGATCGCCGCCGCGACCCGCACGATCGGCGTCACCCAGGCCCGCGGCGCCCACACCCAGGTGGTTGGCCTGCCCGTCGCCGCCTGAGCCGTGGGTCACAATGACTCGACTGCCCTCTCTTCGCCTTCACCCCACAGGGATCCAGGCCATTGACCTCCTCCATCCCCCCTTCCGCTGATCCTCCCCAGGGCCTGTCTGGTGACAGGCTCTGGCTGCGATCCGAGCTGATGGGCACCCAGGTGATCACCCGTGACACCGGCCGCCGGCTGGGGGTTGTCGGCGAAGTGATCGTCGACATCGACCGGCGCGAAGTGATGGCCCTTGGCCTGCGCGACAACCCGCTTACCCGTTTTCTGCCCGGACTGCCGCGCTGGATGCCCCTGGACCGGATCCGCCAGGTGGGCGACGTGATCCTGGTGGATTCGGCCGATTCACTCACCCAGAGCTTCAATCCCGAGCGCTACAGCAAGGTCATCAACAGCCAGGTGGTCTCGGAATCAGGAGAGCAGCTCGGCCGGGTGCTGGGCTTCAGCTTTGACATCGAAACCGGCGATCTCACCACCCTGGTGCTCGGCGCCCTCGGGGTGCCGCTGCTGGGTGAAGGGGTGTTGAGCACCTGGGAGCTGACGGTGGAGGAAATCGTCAGCAGCGGCCCCGACCGGATCATTGTTTACGAAGGTGCCGAAGACAAACTCAAGCAACTGGGCAGCGGACTGCTTGAGAAACTCGGCATCGGTGGCTCCAGCTGGGAGCAGGAGGAGCGCGACCGCTACCGCCAGTCGGCGGTGCCAGTCGAGAACCAGTTGGCCTCCGGCCAGCCCACAGCCCAAGAACAGCGCCGCATCCAGCCCGCCACAAGCCGGGCCGTGGCGGCCACCCGCGAGGAGGAGCTCGAGTACGTCGAGCTGGAGCGGCAACGACAGGAACCACTGCGCCAACGCCGTTACCTCGACGAGGACGACGACCCCTACGCCCCGCCCGGTGGCGAGCGAGCCTCACGCGGCTGGGACGGGGACGAGACCGCTGCCAACGAGCCGAGGGGCTACGTGGAGCAACGTCCCAGCGAGCGCGGCTATCCGGAGCGGGCTTACCCAGAGCGGACTTTTTCCGATCGGGAAACCTTGGATCAGGCCCCTTTGGATCAGGCCCCTTTGGATAGGGGGCCTTTGGATCGGGGCCTTGGCGATCAGAGTCTTGGCGATCGCCGTCCCCTCGATCGGGCTCCAATCGAAAGAGCTTCCGATGAAAGGCGCTTTGAAGGCCGCCGCTTCAACGACGACATCGATACCGGCAGCCTTGACGATCTCCGGCCGGCCGGGCTCGATCCCGATCGCTTCGATTCACCGCTGCCGTCCCGGGCCAACGCCGCCAGGCCGCTCACTCCCAGGGCGTCCCAGCGGCCGCTTCCGCGCCGTCCGTCCCTGGATCGTCAGGAACCCCTGGATGTCGAACCGGAGCCCTACGCCGAACCGGCTCCATCCGTTGAGCCCGACTCAGACGGCGAAAGCCCGCAGGGGCAAGGCCGGCGCCCGGAGCCCTCGGGCTACGACGATCCCTGGTGAGCGAGGACAGCCACCACCAGAAGCGGCTCCATCAGGCCAGAGGTGCTTCTGAACCCTGGTCCGGCTTGAAGTTCAGCGATGCGGAATTGACGCAGTAACGCAGGCCGCTCGGGGCAGGCCCGTCGTGGAAGAGGTGGCCCAGGTGGGCTTCGCAGCGCGCACAGCGGATTTCGGTGCGAACCATGCCGTGGCTGTGGTCTTCGATCGTGGTGATCGCCGCTGCATCGACACCGGCAAAAAAGCTGGGCCAGCCCGTGCCCGATTCGAACTTCGCCCCAGAACTGAACAGCTCAGCGCCGCAGCAGACGCACTGGTACTGACCGGCCTGCTTGTTGTTCCAGTAGAGGCCGGTGAAGGCCCGCTCGGTGCCGCCGCGGCGGGCCACCTCGAATTGCTCGGGGGTCAGCCGGGTGCGCCAGTCCTGGTCGCTGGGAGATTCAGGGCTGGCCATCGAAAGAGCGTCAGACGGGGAGAATCACAAACTAAGCCGAAGGCAGCAGCTCCTGCACCATCGCCGCCAGGGCCGCCACGGCGCCGGGTTGACCCCGCAGGCTGCGCAGATCCTCACGCTGGCCGCTCAGCCGCTCGGGATGGCCCAGCCAGTCGGCGGCTTCGCTGGCAATCTGCTCTGGGGTGATTGCCCCGACCCGCTCGGGCACCACGGCACGACCCGCCGCAATGTTCGGCCAGGCCAGGAAACCACTGGTCCGCATCCGCCAGGCCGTCAGTGCCACCCCGATCAGCCAGCGCAGCAACGGCAAGCGCGCGATCAGACCGAGCCAGCCATCCCAGGCCTGCATCACCTGCAGATGCTGGGTGGGCACCAACACGATCATCGGCACGGCCAGGGCACCGAGTTCGGCCGTGTTCGCTCCCACCGTGGTCAGGGCCAGGGCGCACTGGCTGAGGGCGGCGTGGGCCGGTTGCTGCTCGATCAGCAGGATGCGGGTGCCGGCGGGGGTTTCGATCCAGCGGCGCCGGTCGGGTCCTGGGGACGCCAACCGGGGCTCGCCGCTGCCGTAATGGGCCTGGATCGGATTGGTCGGCCCGCCGTAGCGAAGCAGCTCGACCACCGAGGTGGTGGGTGCCACCGGAAGCAGGAACTGGCAGCCGGGGCGCAAGGCCGCCAGCCGGTCGGCGGTATCGAGCAGAAACGGGACGCCCACCAGCAGCTTGGCCCGCTTCGAGCCCGGCAACAGGGCCACCCAATCGCCAGGCTCCAGCGAGGCTTCAGCCTGGGCTGCGGCGGAAAGATCGGCCATCAGGTCACCCACCACCTGGCAACGCGGCCGCCAACGCGGAGCCAGGCGCGAAGCGGCCTCCGCCCCCATCGCGGCGATCCGATCGTTCCAGCGCGGCCAGCGGGCCACCCACTCGGCGTAGGTGAGGTGGCGATAGCCCAGCCGGGCCGAGAGCAGCACGGTCCAGAACTGATCGCCGCCCAAAAACACCACCACCCCGCGGGCCGGCCAGGGGCCGTAGCGGCGTGGATTCCAGAGCAGGCGCCAGAACCGCCGCGCCGGCAAGGTGCGCTCAAACAAACCAAAGCCTTCAGCCACCTGCTGCTCCGCTCCCGTGGCATTCGGGCAGGGCACCAGCACCAGTTGCAGCCCAACAGAGGCCCCAGGCACCAGCGGCCGCAACGGCTGCAGTTGGTGGAGCTTTTCGGCCAGGGGCCGAACCCACGTGCTCAATTCACCAGGGCCGTTGCAGACCAGCACGATCGCGGCGTCGGCTGGCTGCCTCCAATCAGATGGCGGCCCAACAACGGACGACTGACCAACAACCGATGGCTGACTAGCAACAGACAGCGGCCTGGTCAAACGGTGCGTGAGCAGGTGCTTAAAGAAAAATGCGGATGGCGAGACTTGAACTCGCAAGGCCGAAGCCACACGCCCCTCAAACGTGCGTGTCTACCAATTCCACCACATCCGCGTGGCCATCAGAAGCAAAGCTCCCTCCGGCTGGTCAATATACCGATCGGCGGCACCGCCCCCGGAAGGGTCCAGCTGAGTCTTCACTGATACAGTCCGCAGCGGCAAAGATTCCCCCCGGATGCCCATCGGCAAGCTGCTGATCGCCAACCGCGGCGAAATCGCCCTGCGCATCCTGCGCACTTGTCGTGAGCTCGAAATCGCCACGGTGGCCGTGTACAGCACGGTCGATCGCAACGCGTTGCATGTCCAGCTGGCCGATGAAGCGGTCTGCATCGGCGAAGCCCCAAGCAGCAAGAGCTACCTCAACATTCCCAACATCATCGCGGCGGCGATTTCCCGCGGCGCCGATGCCATCCATCCCGGCTACGGCTTCCTGGCTGAAAACGATCGCTTCGCCGAGATCTGCATCGCCCACGGCCTCACCTTCGTGGGCCCGTCTGCCGAAGCGATCCGCGCCATGGGCGACAAGGCGACCGCCAAGACCACCATGCAACGGGTCGGGGTGCCGACGATCACCGGTAGTGACGGCCTGCTCAAGGATCCAGCCCATGCCGCCGCACTGGCTGAGGCCATGGGCTACCCAGTGATGATCAAGGCCACGGCCGGCGGTGGCGGCCGTGGCATGCGCCTGGTGCCAGGCCCAGACCAGCTCGACTCTTTGTTCAGGGCAGCCCAGGGCGAGGCGGAAGCAGCCTTTGGCAATCCGGGGCTCTACATCGAGAAATTCATCGACAGGCCCCGCCACATCGAGATTCAGGTGCTGGCCGACCGTCACGGCCATGTGATTCACCTCGGCGAACGCGACTGCTCGATTCAGCGCCGCCACCAGAAGTTGCTGGAAGAATCCCCCAGCCCGGCCCTGGATCCTGACCTGCGCCGCCGCATGGGTGAGGCCGCCATTGCCGCAGCCCGCAGCATCTCCTACGAGGGGGCGGGCACGGTGGAATTCCTGCTCGACCGCAGCGGCAACTTCTTCTTCATGGAGATGAACACCCGCATCCAGGTGGAGCATCCGGTCACCGAAATGGTGACGGGTGTGGACCTGATCGCCGAGCAACTGCGCATTGCCGGCGGCGAACCGCTCAGCCTGCGCCAGGAGGACATCCGGCTCTGGGGCCACGCGATCGAATGCCGCATCAACGCCGAGGATCCCCAGCACAATTTCCGGCCGGTGCCCGGGCAGATCACCGGTTGGCTCCCTCCCGGCGGACCGGGGGTCCGCGTCGACAGCCACGTCTACACCGGCTACGAAATCCCGCCCTTCTACGACTCCCTGATCGGCAAGTTGATCGTCTGGGGGCTCGACCGTGACGCGGCCCTGAAACGGATGCGGCGGGCCCTGACCGAATGCGCCATCACCGGCATCCCCACCACGGTCGAATTCCATCTCGCGCTGCTGGAGCGACCGGAGTTCCAGAGGGGCGATGTGCACACCAAATTTGTCGAGCAGGACATGCTCAACGCGTAGGGGCAGGGTTCCACCAACCAGGCCTCAGGCGAGCGCCTGGGCCCGCAGGGCCAGTTGGTTGAGCACCCCTTGCTGACCCACCAGCAGCTCCCTGAACAGGCTGATCAGGCCCACCCAGATCACCGGGGTCACGTCGACGCCACCGATCGGTTGCACAATGCGACGGGTGACCGCCAACAGCGGCTCGGTGGGACCACCAATGAAGCGCATGGGGCCCGTCTCCAGGTTGATCTGGGGATACCAGGTGAGCACGATCCGAAACAGGAACAGCAGGGTCCAGACCGCCAGCCCCACGCCCAGCACCAGGTTCAGGACTGGTAAAACGTGCAAAAGAACGGGGGCGGCCGTCACGAAGCCCTAAGCATGGGAGAAAGCATCGTAGGAAGCGGATCACCCATGCCTAGGATCTTCCGAGGTGTTCCAGAACCATGACTCCCTCTCTCGCCAATTTCCTCAGCAGCCTTGGTTGGGGAGCCGTGATCGTGGTGGTTCCCGTCACCCTGGCCCTGGTGCTGATCAGCCAGACCGACCAGGTCGACCGCAAGCTCTGAACCCGGTTGGCCAGGGTTGCGGCGGTTGGCTGCCAGGTCACTAAGCTATGACCACGGGTTCTCTTGACTGAGAACGTGATCATGGGTTCTGACTGAGGATTTCCAGACGTGGTTAATGCCAGCCTGAATTGGGCCAGCATCGTCGGCATCGTGTTGGCCGTCGGTGGGGCTTTTCTCTATTTCATGAGGAGCTTCAGGCCAGCCCTCGCCCGCGACTACGACGTCTTCTTCGCCGCCGTTGGTCTGCTCTGCGGCGGCATCCTGTTCTTTCAAGGGTGGCGCCTCGATCCAATCCTGCAGTTCGGGCAGTTTCTGCTGGCGGGCACCACGGTTTTCTTTGCCTACGAGAGCGTGCGTCTTCGCGGTGTCACCACCGAGCAAGCGCGCCGCTCCTCCTATTTCGACGACGACGAGCCGCTGCCGGAGCGCGACCGGATGGGTGGCAGCGAGTGGGCCGGCGGTCCCGATCGCCTCGATGAGCCCCAACCCCTGCGGAGGCGCATCCGCTCCCGCGAAACCGTTCCTCCCGACGACGACGAGTTTTATAGGCCCAGCCGTTCTCCCGAGCGCACGGCTATTCCCGAGCGGGCCGCCAGCCGCCGCTCCCGCAACGACGAAGATTGGAACGCCGAGCCTGCCCCTGCTGCGGGTGGCAGACCCGATCCCTACCCCCCATCGCCCAGAGCGTCCCGCTTCAGGGACTCCGCCTCTGCGGCCAACTCCAAGCCCAGCTTTGGCGAGAGGCGCCGCGACCGTGAGGCGCCCAGCGAGATTCGGCGCGGGAGCCGTCCGGTGGCCAGCAGCGAATCCATGCCCCGCTCCAGCCGCAGAGGCCCCGGTGCTGCTCCTTCGGGCTCTGCCATGCCCGCCTCGCCAGGTGTTCCCCAGGGCACTCCGATCCGTGGTGGAGCCAGCAGAAGCGGCAGCGTCACGGACGCTGACTACAAACCGATGAGCCCGTCGTCCGCAGGACGATCCTCAGCTCCTGGCCGTTCAGCACCGCCGGTCCCAGACCCAGCAGCAGCGCGTTCCTCCCGCGACAACAGCTCCCGCTTTGACGACTGAGCCGGATCCGATGAAGAGTTCCTAGGGCACCAATCCGGCCCAGTGCAGGAAAGTGTCGTGACTAAGGGTCTCGATCAGCAGCACTGAGGCGAAGCCGAGCATGGCGAAGCGGCCATTGACCCGCTCGGCGTAGGCACTCCAGCCGAAGGCCGGCACCTCGTGGGTCGTGGCACTCGAGGCGTTGGTCTGGCTGCTGGGGCTGGTCTTGCTGCTTGGACTCGGGGGCATCATGGTTTAGGCGTTGGTGAAGTCATAGTCGGCAGCAGGGATCTGCCGCCAGCCACCGTTGCCATCGAGCTCGAGAACGGTGTCGTGGAAGGCAGCGAGTGTGGGGCGGTGACCCACACTTACAAAGGCGATCTCCCGCTCGGTGAGCAAGGAGTAGAGGTGCTTTTCGGTGGTGACATCCAGTGCGCTGGTGGCCTCGTCGAGCACCACGAAGCGCGGTGAATTGAGCAACAGGCGGGCGAAAGCCAACCGCTGCTGCTCACCCAGCGAGAGGATGCGCTGCCAATCCTGGTTGATGTCGAGATCGGGATAGCGCCGCACCAGGTCGGGCAGGCAGACCTCCTCGAGCACACTGCGGAGGTGGGAATCACTGAAACGCCCAGGATCCTGTGGGTAGCAGAGCTGTTCGCGCAGGCTGCCGAGGATGAGATAGGGCTTCTGGGGGATGAACAACAGTTCGGCGATCGGCGGCCGACGAATCTCGCCGGCTGCTGCGGGCCAGAGTCCACTGATCAGGCGCAGGAAGGACGTTTTCCCGCAGCCGCTGGGGCCTACCACCAACAGGCGCTGATGGGCCGCCACCTCCAAGCTGATGTCGTGGATCAAGCAGCGATTGCTGCGCGGCGGCACCAGATCAGCATGGATCACTTCGATGGTCGGATTGTCATCGACGGCCACGCCGGCGGCATCGCCGCTTCCGGTTTGGGCCTGTGCATTGATTTCATCCACCGTGACCTGGAAACCCTCCAGGCGGCTGATGCTGGCGGAGAAGGCCGCGAGGCGATCGATGTTGTTGACGATATAGCTGACAGAGAAGAGCACCTGGCTGAAGGCAATGCTGGCCTGGCCGAACACGCCGAAATCAACCTCCCGAGCGAAATAGATCGGAGCGATCACCAGCCATGGCAAAAAGCGGGAGAAGTAGTCGTAGGAACGCTGGATCACCTGGATCATCGCTTCCCAGATGATCAGGCGGTCGTAGTTGACGATCGCCCCATTGAGCCGGCGGCCAGCCTCGCTGCCTTCCTGTTGCTCGCCCCGGTAAAAGGCGATCGACTCGGCGTTGTTACGGATGTGAACCAGTCCGTAGCGGAAATCAGCCTCCAGCTTGAGTTGCTTGTAGTTCAGCGACACCAGTTTGCGACTGGCGAAAACAATCAAGGTGGTGCCGACCACCGAGTAAACGAGCAGAAGGAGCGCCAGATTTCGGCTGATGCTCCAGAGCACGATCACAAAGCTCACAAAGGTGAGCAACGCGGCAATGATCTCCACCGTCACGCTCAAGCTGGTGCCGGTGAAGCTGGCGACGTCCTGGGAAATTCGCTGGTCTGGGTTGTCGATTTCCTCGTGGGATTCGTCGTTTGGATTGAGGATGTAATAGGCGCGGTTGGTGAGATAGCGGCCCAACAACCGGCTACTCAGCCATTCCCTCCAGAGCAGGCCCAGTTTGGGGATTAGATAACTCTGAATCGCCCGGATCGGCAAGGCCAGCAGCAGGCAGAAGGCATAGATCGCCACGATCTTCCAGAAACCTTCGCTGTCGTAAGCCACCAAGGCGTTATCGACATTGCGGGCAATGAAGCTGATCCCCACGTTGATGCCATTGATCACCAGGATCAGCAGGGCGATCACCCCCATCAACAGCCAGGGCAGCCAGCGCCCCTGGCGCAGCTTCGCCCGTTGGCTGCCAAACGCCAGCAGACCGGCGCCAAACAGCACCATGATCACCGCTCCGATCGGCCCCGACCAGATCGTGGCGATCCGTTCAGGAACGCCCGGCAAGAAGCGGTCGCGCAGACCCGGAATCAGGCTGCCGCTGGCCGCCACCACACCGGTGAGCAGCAGCAGGGTGACGCCCACCACAACGGTCAGCAGCGCCAGCACCAGCAGCAAAAACTGCCACGAACTGCTCTCCTCCAAGGGGAGGAAGTAAGGCTGGGCCAGGCGCTGCAGCTTGCCGAGCTGGTCGCGCAGTCCCCTCAGAACACCCATGAACCGATCCGTCTGACGCCATTGTCGCCGCTGGCGAGCCAGGCGGCGAGCGCAGGACTCAACCGGGCGGCCAGCTCAGGGGGCGGCCACCGATCACGTGCACATGCAGGTGGAACACGGTCTGGCCGGCCTCGGCGCCGGAATTGATCACGGTGCGCCAGCCGATCAGATCCTCCTGGCGGGCCACCTTGGCGGCGACCAGCAGCAGGTGGCCGAGCAGGGCCTCGTCGGCCTCCGCCGCGTCGGCCAGATTCACCAGCGCTTGGCGTGGGATCACCAGTACATGAACCGGGGCCTGGGGGTTCACATCCCGGAAGGCCAGGCAGCGATCGTCGGCATAGACCTGATCGCACGGAATCTCCCCGCGCAGGATGCGTCCAAAAATCGTGCTGTTTACGGCCTGATCAGAGGGAGCCGGGTCAGGGAAAGCCATGGCGCCGGTCTGGCGGGAGATGGGACAGGGGGGGAACCGGTGAAGGCCCCCTGGCTGTTGGCTCGATGTTGGCACGCTGCAGCAGCGCCTCCCTGCGCGGATTGGAAGCCGCCGAGGTGACCGTGGAAGTGGACATCGCCCCAGGTCTGCCGGGGCTTCAGGTGGTGGGGCTGGCCGATACCCCCGGCCGGGAATGCCGCGAGCGGGTCAGGGCCGCCTTGCGCAACAGCGGCTTCCGGGTGCCCCTGACCCGGGTGATCGTCAGCCTGGCGCCAGCGGAGCTGCGCAAGGAAGGGCCGGCCTTCGACCTGCCGATCGCGCTCGGCCTGCTGCTGGCCAGTGGCCAGCTGGCGCCGGAGCGCCTCGATGGGGTCTGGAGTGCCGGCGAACTGGGCCTTGACGGCAGCCTGCGGCCGGTGCGCGGGGTGATCGCCCTGGCCCTGGCGGCACGGCGCAGCGGCGCCCGGGCCCTTGTGGTGCCCGCTGCCAATGGGTCCGAAGCGCTGCTGGTCGAGGGTCTGACGGTCTGGCCGGCCGAGCGGCTTGATCAGGTGGAGGCGTTGCTGGCGGACCCGCGCCAGGCCAGTTGTTGCCCGTCGCCGCCAGCCATCAAGGCTCTGCCGCCGCCTGAGCTCGCCGATGTCAGGGGGCAGGAGCACGGACGCCGGGCCCTGGAAATCGCGGCGGCAGGGAACCACCACCTGCTGCTGGTGGGCCCGCCCGGAAGCGGCAAGACGATGCTGGCAAGGCGTCTTGCTGGCCTGCTGCCACCCCTTCCGCGCGCGGAAGCCCTGGAGCTGACCCAGGTGTATTCGGTGGGGGGGCTGCTGCGGCCCCACACGGCCCTGGTGGCGCAACGGCCGTTCCGCTCGCCCCACCACAGCTGCACGGGAGCAGCCCTGATCGGCGGCGGGTCGATTCCCCGGCCCGGTGAACTGTCACTGGCGCACCACGGCGTGCTGTTCCTCGATGAACTCACGGAATTTCGCCGGGAGGTGCTTGACCAGCTGCGCCAGCCCCTGGAGGAGGGCGAGGTGTGGATCAGCCGCAGCCGCGAGCGCAGCCGTTTCCCCTGCCGTGTGGCCCTTGTGGCCGCCACCAATCCCTGCCCCTGCGGCTGGTTCGGCGACCCGCAGCGGGCCTGCCGTTGCGGCGAAGCCCTCAGGCAGCGTTACTGGTCAAGGCTGTCTGGGCCCCTGCTCGATCGGATCGACCTGCAGGTGGTGATGCGACGCCTGGAAGCAGACGACCTGCTGGGTCCCGCCAGCCTAAGTCCAACCGCCCCGACAACCGCCCCGATCAGCAGGCCAGGAACCGCCACGGTGGCGCTCCTGGTGGCCGAGGCCCGGCAGCGGATGGTGGAGCGCAACCCCGGCGGCTGCGCCAACAGCGCCCTAAGCAGTGCCGACCTGCAACAGCACAGCCGGATCTCCACCGAGGGAATGGAGCTCTGGCGCCAAGCGATCAGGCAGCGGCGGCTCAGCGCCCGGGCCGCCGAGCGGCTGCTGCGAGTCGCGCGCACGATTGCTGATCTGGACAACGCTGAGGCCGTGGATCCAGCCCATTTGGCCGAAGCCCTCACCTACCGCTCGTTTGACCAGTGGCAAGCGAGCGACCCATGACAGACGGATTTTGGAAGCCAATCTGATCCAAGCCAAACAGCACCTGTCCCTGGGACGAAGCGCAGCGAGCGTGGGTCACAGCCTCGCCAATCCAGCGCATGAAGCGATTAAAAACAGCCATCAAAAGCGAGCCTCAAGAGGTTCTCCCAGTCTCGGTAGAACGTCTGAGGAGGCGTACCAGGTTTGTACCTGATCTGTTCTTGATCAGTGCCCCGAGCCACCGGCAAGGCTCAGCGACGACGACGGCGCTGCTGGGCCTTGCGCTTGTACTTCTCAACGGGGGTCTCGTGATGGCGCAGGCGCTTGAGGTCGGCAAAGATGCCCGCCTTGGACACCTGACGCTTGAAGCGGCGCAGGGCCGATTCAATTCCTTCGTTTTCGCCGACGGTGACCTGGGTCATGAACCACGCAGAGGGGCTTGAGATTGGTCAATGTAGCAACCACCGCCGCCTGACCCTGATTCAGGGAGCTGCCGGGGCCACCGGAGCTCCTACTGGGAGTGTCGATGGCACAGCTGGGGATGGCACGGTTGAAGGTGGAACTGCCGGGGGAGTCGTCAGAGCTTTGCTTCCATCTGGCCCTGCAGCGGCCCCGGGAGCTAACTCTGTGGTGGGCGGAACTTCGGTCTCAGTCTGGACATTCTCATCGCCTGGCCAGGTCTCGCGGTAGAGGTAAAGGTGGCCGAGGGCGCGATTGCCGAAGTGGCGCCGCATCAGCTTCCAGCCCGGCTCAGGGTTGAACAGCAGAAAACCTGGAGCCTGGCCATTGGTGCGGGCGACGATCATGTTGGGCCCTGGATTGTTCCGGGTCGGGGACGCCAGCAACACGTTGTCGTCACCGCTGCGCACCACGCTGATCCGGTACACCGTGCCGAGATCAGTCTCGCCGATGCGCAGTGAATAGCCGTTGGCATCGAGATAGCGGCTGCAGATGCCGCTGAAATCGAAGCTTCCCAGCAGCGGCTCCACTCTGGCCGGACTGTCCCCAGAACTGGCGAAGCAGGGGCGCCGGTCGTTGATCTGCTCATAGATGTTGAGCTGGGAGCGGCTGCCATCGCCAATCGGTGCCGCCACCAGGACGAAGCGCTCCTGCTCGACGTCGCGGGCAGCAAACAGGGCCTGGGCGCGGCTCGCCATCGGAGTGGCCATGGGGAAAGCCGAGGCCAACAAGGCCAGGCCTGCGAGACGGAGCGTGATGTGGGCCAATCGCATCGAGGCGCAGAGCAGCAAGGAGGGCCCGATCGTAGAAGTGCGCTCAGGAGCCGCCAGGGGGCCTGGACGATTAATTAAGACGAATTGCGACCAGCAGGCTGATCACCGTGCCAGGCAGAGCCGCACCAAGGATCAGCCGGGTTGTGGTGACGCCCAGGTCAGGATCGCCGTAAGAGAGCTCGAACACAGACCCGGTGGCCGCGATCCCGAGCAGGCAGGCCAGGGCCAGAAAAACTCCGGCAAGGGGTTTCATCGACATCGCAGCAGTCTCAGCGGAAGGAATGGACAGCGTCGCGAAGGAAGCCATGCTCCTGAAGTTCCTCGTTCAAGCTGAGCTCATCGGTGACCCGGTCCACGAAGAGAACACCGGTGAGATGGTCCATCTCGTGCTGAATGCAACGGCCAAGCAAGCCATCGGCCTTGATCCGGCGCGGACGGCCCTGTTCGTCACGGAAACTGACCTCAACGGCGCTGGGGCGCACCACCGAGAGATACACCCCGGGAATGCTCAAACAACCTTCCTCATAGGTTTCAAGCGAGGCGCTCGACGAGCCGATCTCCGGATTGATCAACACCAACGGCGGCGTGGCTTGGTTTTCCGGATCGAGATCGATCACCAGCAACTGCTTATGAACTCCCACCTGGGGAGCGGCCAGGCCGATGCCATGGGCGCTGTACATGCTGCGCAGCATGTTGCGAGCCAGTTCCCGCACCGAGTCGTCGACTTTGCTGATCCTCTTGGCCGGCTGCCGCAGGGTCTGGTCACCGAGGGTGCGGATGGTCAGAGGGGGAGAGTCGAGCACCTGCTTGGGTACCTGGACGCCACGGCTGGTCTGCTCCGCCTGGCGGGCCATTTTGGCGAAGCTACTGGCCAAGGCATCACCTGAAACGATGGGTTGATTCTAGGAGCCCATGGCAGCGGTAGAACATTGGGCAGACCGCTGATCGATGGGCCGCTGGCGGCAACAGCGGTGGTGGGGCGCAGCCCCGCGGTGATCGAGCCCCAGCTGCACCAGGGCGAGCTGTTCTGGCTGGAGCAAAGGCCCCAGGAGCGGGGGCGGTGCACCTTGCTGTGGCGCCGCAGTCCAGCGGAGCCGGCCATCGAGCTCACCCCCGGGGACTGGAACCTGCGCAGCCGCGTCCATGGCTTCGGCGGTGGTGCTTACGCGGTGGGATCCAGCCTGGTGGTGTTCAGCCAAGACGGCGACGGCTGCCTCTGGTGCCTGGAGCGGCCCGGGGGAAAGCGTTCTGAAGCGCCACAGCCACGAAGGCTTACTGCCGCGGCGGAGCGGAGCTTCGGCGATGGCCTGATCGACGAGCGCCGCGGCCGCTGGATCGGCGTGATGGAAGCCGCCGGTCGCGACCGGCTTGTGGCGGTGCCGCTGGCTGGCGGCGAGCCGCTGGTGTTGCATCCAGCCGCCGACTTCTGCTCTTCCCCGGTGCTCAGCCCATCGGGCAGCCATCTGGCCTGGCTGGAGTGGCAGCAGCCGTTCATGCCCTGGGAATCCAACCAGCTCTGGTGGGCAACCTTGGCAAGCGAAGGAAGCCTGGAGCAGGTTCATCCGATCGCCGGTACCGCTTCCAGATCCGGGGTCTGCTCGCTGTTCCAGCCGCTGTGGCTGCCCAATGGCGACTTGGTGGTGGCCAACGACCGCAGCGGCTGGTGGAACCTCGAACGGCTCGCCGGCGCCGAGCAACTGAAGCCGGCCCGGGAGCCCGCAGCGCCCCTGCCCTGGCAGCCGCTGCTGCCGATGGAGGCGGAATTCGCCATGCCCCAGTGGGTGGCCGGGATGCGCACCACCGCCTGGGATGGCCACAAGCTCGTCGCGGCCGCCTGCTTCGCCGGACAGTGGCGGCTGGGGGAGATCAAGCTGCCTGACGCTGGAATCGCGCCGGCGGGCGGAACCTGGCAGCCGATCGAGCTGCCCTTCGATGACCTGGCCGGACTCTGGGCCGAGAACGGCCGGCTGGTGGCCGTCGCCAGTGGCCCCAGCAGCGGCGCGGGCCTGCTGGAGCTCGACCTGGCCAGCCGGCGCTGGAGCCACCGGCCGGCCGCCATCACCAGCGGCGACAGCGCCCCCCCAGTTCTGACGCCAGCGCAGATCAGCCAGCCGCAGCCGCTCTGGTTCGCCGGCCACGGCGGCCAGCCCACCCACGCCTGGTACTACCCACCGATTGCTGGCCCCAATCCCAATTCACCCCTGTTGGTGAAGGGCCACAGTGGACCGACAGCCATGGCCCGCACCGGGTTGAATCTGCTGACACAGTTCTGGACCAGCCGTGGCTGGGGTGTGTTGGACGTCAACTACGGCGGCTCCACCGGCTTCGGGCGGGCCTACCGCCGGCGGCTCGACGGTCAGTGGGGCGTGGTCGATGTGGCCGACTGCGCCGCCGCCGCCGGCAGCGTGGTGGCCGCCGGCAAGGCCAGCGCCGCGCGGGTGGCGATTGAGGGGGGCAGTGCCGGCGGCTTCACCGTGCTGGCGGCGCTTTGTTTCACCGAAACCTTCAGCGCCGGCGCCTGCCGCTATGGCGTGGCCGATCTGGCCGCCCTGGCTCAAGACACCCACCGCTTCGAGGCCCACTACCTCGATGGGCTGGTCGGTCCGTGGCCGGAGGCGAAGGCGCTCTATGAGCAGCGCTCACCCCTGCTGCATGCCGATGCGATTCACTGCCCCGTGATCTTTTTCCAGGGTCTTCAGGACACCGTGGTGCCACCGGCTCAGACCGAGAAGATGGCCCTGGCACTGAGCAACAACGGCGTGCCGGTGGAGGTGCATCGCTTCAGCGAGGAAGGCCATGGCTTCCGCAGCGGGCCGGTGCAGGTGGAGGTTCTGGAGGCCACGGAGGCGTTCTTTCGCCGCCACTTCGCCCTGTGAGCGTTCCTGCAGCCTGGCTGGGGCCAGCCAGCGGATTCGGCTGGTTGCTGATCAGCACAGTCGACCTGGTGATCCTGCTGATCATCGGGCGCCTGATCGGCAGCCAGCTGGGCATGAAGCGCTGGGGTCTGCCGGAGGCCCTGCTCGCCGGTGCGCTGGGCTTGATCGTGGCGCCCAACGGCCCGCTGCCCCTGCTTCCCCCTGAGGTGATCGAGCTCTGGGGCCAGTTGCCCCTGCCCTTGCTCACCCTGGTGTTCGCCACCCTGCTGCTGAGCAAACCGTTGCCCAGGCTCGGGGGGCTGTGGCGACCGCTCTCCGGCCAGGTGCTGCTGTCGCTGACCATGGCCTTCGGCCAGTACCTGGTTGGCGGCCTGCTCGTGCTGCTGGTGCTGCAGCCCCTGCTGGGGATGAGCCCGATGCTGGCTTTGTTGATCGAGGTGGCCTACGAAGGCGGCCATGGCTCGGCTGCCGCCATGGGCCCCACCTACGAGCGTTTGGGGCTGGAAGGGGCGCAGGCCCTCGGCCTGGCGATGGCCACGCTGGGGCTGCTGTCCTCCACCGTGGTGGGCGGCCTGATCGTGGTGCTGGCCCGGGAGCGTCGCTGGCTCACCTTTGGCGACGCCCTGCCCCTGCAAGTTGCGCTGGAGTTGGTGGTTGAAGAAACGCCGCCGCTTGAGGCGATCCCCATCGATGCCCCACTGGAGGAAGGAACGGTGGAGGTGCCGGCCTTCTGGCAACAGGGGGCCGATGGGGCGGTGAATCTGGCCCTGGCCGGTGCGGCGGTGGTGCTGGGCTGGTTGCTGCTGCATGGCCTGCAATGGGGAGCCGACAAGAGCGGGGGCGTCTTTGCCCTGGTGATCGATGCCCTGCCGGTGTTCCCGCTGGCGCTGGTGGGTTCGCTGCTGGTGCGGCTGGTCCTGGAGACCAGCGGCCAGACCCGCTGGGTTTCCACCCCGTTCCAGAGCCAGACCGCCACGGTCTCGGCGGATCTGCTGATCACCGCGGCCACGGCCTGCCTGGAGCTGGGCCTGCTGCTGGCGGACTGGCTACCGCTGAGCCTGCTGGCCCTGGCCGGACTGCTCTGGAACCTGGCCGTGCTGCTGCTGCTGGCGCCGCGGATCCTGCCGCCCGATTGGTTCGAGCGGGGCATCCTCGAATTCGGCCAGGCCACGGGCGTGGCGGCGAGTGGGCTGCTGCTGCTGCGCATGGCCGACCCCGACGACCGCAGCGAGGCTGTGACGGCCTTCTCGATCAAACAGTTGCTGCTGCAGCCCCTGCTCGCCGGCGGCGTGATCACGGTGGTGGCGCCGCTGGTGGTGGACGGCTGGGGCCTTCAGGCCTGGACCGGCCTCTGCCTGGCCCTGGTGTCGCTCTGGATCGGCCTCGGCCTTTGGCTGCGGCGTGCTTTTGGCTGAGCCGGGCCTTTAGCCAGAGCTTTCAGCGCACCATCGCCGCCACGTTGCCCCCATCCACCGTCAGCACGGCACCGGTGGTGCGCGCCAAGGCGGCCAGGGCAACGAAGGCCTCGGCCACGTCGCTGGCGGCCACCTCCTGGCCCAGCAGGTTGCCGGCCATGTAGGTCGCGGTGCTCACCCCCCGGGCCGTGGCGCGGGCCTGGATCATGGCGTCGTCGAGGAGGCCGGAGCGAATCCGATCGGCGTTGATCGCGTTGGCACGGATGCCCTCGCCGCCGCCCTCCAGGGCGTACTGGCGCATCAGGGCCAGCAGGGCCGCTTTGGCGATGCCGTAGGCACCGAAATTGGCGCCAGGGTTGAGCGCCTGCTTGCTCACGTTGAACAGCAGCTGGCCGCCGAAGCCCTGGGCGCGAAAGATGGCCACCGCCGCTTGGGCAACGGTTTGATGGGCAAAGAAATTGAGCTCGAAACTGGCCCGCAGCTCGGCCGCGGCCAGCTCGGCGATGGCGCCGGTCCAGGCGGCGCCGGCATTGGAGACCACAACGTCGAGGCCACCGAAGCGGGCGCAGATGGAGGCGAGCGCGGCGTTCACCTGATCGGGATCGGTGAGGTCGCAGGCCAGGCCGAGGGCGCGCGGGCCGCAGCTGGCCGCCACCGCCAGCGCCGCAGGGCCATCGCGATCGAGCACGGCCAGCTCAGCGCCCTGGGCCGCGAACGCCCGGGCCGTGGCCGCACCGATCGCGCCACCGCCGCCCGTCACCACTACCACCTGCCGGGCCAGGGCGGGCTCTGATCCCTTGCCGAGCTTGGCCTGCTCCAGGCTCCAGTACTCCATCTCAAAGGTGTCGTCTTCGCCCACCGGCGCGAAGCGGCCCAGGGCTTCGGCGGCTAGCAGGGTTCGGGCCCAGACCTCACCGATGTCGGCCGCCACCGCCGCCTCAGCGCTGCTGCGGCCGATCCCAACCAGGCCCAGACCGGGAATGGCGATCAGCCGGGGAAGGGAATCCAGCCGGGTGCGACCTCCCCCGAGCCGCTGGTCCTGCCGCTCGAAGTAGGCCCGGTAGGCCTGGATGTAGACCTCCAGCGCCTCAGCGGCCGCCAGGCTCCAGGCCGCCAGGCTTGGAGAATCTGAACCGGTATCTGGGCCATCGCTATCGAGGCTGGCGACTGGGTTTGGGGCAGGCGGCGCGGCCGGCAGCACCAGGGGGCCGGCCTTGGTGCGGATCACATGGTCGGGGGTGGCCACACCGCAGCTGGCCCAGCGGCTGAGGCGCTGGTCGTTGACCAGCTCCAGGGCAGGGGCGGAGCTGCGGCAATCCAGCAGCCAGCGGCCGGGTGCCGCCTCGGGCCCGGCGGCCCGGTGCAGCAAACCACGCAACACCGGAAGCAACGCCGACGCAGGCGTGGGGCGCGACGGCACGGCCGCCGGCAGGATGCGCCGCTCCGCCTGGCTGAGGAGCTCTTCGGCGGCCTGCACCAGCCTGATCATGCGGTCGTAGCTCTGCTCCGCGGTGGCGCCAAACGAAAACAGGCCGTGCTGGAGCAACACCAGGCCTTCGATCTCGGCACCACCGGCCGCGGCCGCTTCATAGGCCTCGGCGGCGGCCTTGGCCAGGGCGAAACCGGGCATCACATAGGGAACCAAGGCCACTCGATCGCCATAGACCTCCTGGCAGAGTTCCGCCGCATTCGGTTGATCGGCCAGGGCCAGCAGGGCGATCGCGTGGGTGTGGTCGATGAAGGTGTGCGGCAAAAAGGCATGCAACAGGGCCTCCACTGATGGGTTGGGAGCCTTCGGATCGATCAGGTTCTGGCGCTGGGCCGCCACCATCGCCTCGTCGGAGAGGGCATCGAGGCCCCGAAGCTGCTGGAGGGGCTCAAGCCGCACCGCCGGATGGCCAGGAGGTTCAATCGTGGCCAGATCCCAGCCGCTGCCCTTGACCCGCAGCACCGGGATTGTTTCGCCCAGCAACCCGCAAACACTCGTTTTCACCGACGTGTTGCCACCGCCATGGAGCACGAGGTCGGGATCGGCACCCAGCAACCGGGCCGAATAGGTGCGCAGGGCGAGCTCTTCGCTGATCCCCTCGGCGCCGTAATGATCAATCGCGCGGCGGGCAGCGGCAGCCGACCAGCGGTGTTGCGTCGGCATCGGCCGGGAGCTGCGGGAGTGAGGGCGAGGCTACGGGGCGCCAGCCGCTCCTGCTGATTCCCTTGCGTATAAGGCGCGCAAGCCCGCCTCACTCGCCTCAGCCACGCCCCGCTCGGTGATCAATCCAGTGACCAGCCGGGCCGGGGTGACATCAAAGGCAGGATTGAAGCCAATGGTGCCGGCGGGGGTGAGTTGCACGCAGCTGAGAACATCCGCAGAGGAATCAGCTGCGTTCGGTTGAGACAGGCCTGAAATGCAGGTCACCTCGTCAGGGGAGCGGGCCTCAATCGGAATTTCCGCCACACCATCGGCAAGGGTCCAGTCGATCGTGGAAGCCGGCAGGGCCACGTAGAAGGGGACGCCGTTGTCGAAGGCGGCGAGGGCTTTGAGATAGGTACCGATCTTGTTGCAGACGTCGCCCGTGCGGGTGGTGCGATCGGTGCCGACGATCACCGCATCCACCAGTCCGTGCTGCATCAGGTGGCCACCGGCGTTGTCGACGATCACGGTGTGGGGAACGCCCTCGCGGCCGAGCTCGAAGGCCGTGAGGCTGGCACCCTGGTTGCGGGGGCGGGTTTCATCCACCCAGACATGGATGGACAGGCCAGCGCGGTGGGCCTTGTAGATGGGGGCGAGGGCCGTGCCCCAATCAACGGTGGCGAGCCAACCGGCGTTGCAGTGGGTGAGAACGTTGAGCGGTTCGTGATGCCGCTCACTCGGGCGGGCAGCTGCGATCGAGCGGAACAACGCAAGCCCGTGGTCGCCGATCGCCTCGCACATCAGCACATCTTCTTCGGCAATGGCAGCGGCCTCTGCCGCCGCCGCGGCAGCCCGCTCGGCCGGTGGCAGCGGTGCCACCCGATCGCGCACACGCTCCAACGCCCAGCGCAGGTTGATGGCCGTGGGGCGGGTGGCGTTGAGCTGCTCAAACGCGGCAGCCAGGGAGGCATCGCAAGGATCCGCCTGCAGGGCCAGCATCAGGCCATAGGCGCCGGTGACGCCGATCAAGGGCGCACCGCGCACCACCATCGTGGCGATCGCCTCGGCGGCCTGATCAAGGGTGGTGAGTGAGCGCGTGCTGAAGCGGTGGGGCAACTGGGTCTGATCGATCACGCCCACCGAGCGACCGCCCTGCTCCAACCAGATTGTGCGCCAGGACTTGCCGTCGATGTTCATCGGATCCTGCCTGCGCCCAAAAGCTGGCTCATGCTGCCAAACCGGCTGCCATCGCCGACATGGCGAAGATCACGGCGACAGCGTTTGGTCTCAACTGGTTACGGGGCTTCTGCGTGGAAAAACTCAACAAAGAAGCGCACTTGCCCCTTTGGCTTCACTTCATGCAGCCATGCAGGCTCTACAACTCCCGGCGTGCCTGGGGAAAGCATCACCTCCTCAACTTCGGGCTCCAGCATCCGATAGAGCAACTCCCCCTCAAGAACCACGATTTTCGCCCAAACCCCTTCTTTGGTTTGGTGCCCACGCAACAACCCCTGTGGCACCGTGTCTTCAGAAAATTCTGATGTTCGGCTATAAGAGACAAGATTTTCTGGCATTTTCTTCATGGGTTAAGCTCCAGTTTCAAGCTGCCGCAGGTATTTCTCGGCGGCGGCGTCAACAATAAGCTCAACGGATGAGGCGCATTGGCGCAACTGATTTAGCGCCAATCTATTCGCACAACTTCTGGCTGCCTCATCCAAATAGTTGTCTCAAGCCAGCAACATCAATTTTCGCTAAGCGTACCAGCTCATCAACCTAGATCACTTCTGCATAGCCGTCGGAGCGAGGCTTTTATCTATAAAGATTTTTCTGCTTTCTTAGCCAAATGCTCAAGATTAGCGGCGGGGAGAAGTCCAATGCATCCATAAGGCACCTTTGGACCAGGCCGCTGGATCTTGATGTTGGACAGCCGTTGAGTTCGTCATAGAAGGTCTTGCAATCCAATTCGTGAGAGCTTGATATCACGAAGGATGCTTGCCTAGAGACCAGGCCCCAGAGTTTCATTGGAATGTACCGGAACAACTGTTGTTCTTCCGTCCGGGTGCTTAAGGAAACGGTGGCTACCTCTGACCCTGATTTCTTCAAAACCAATTCTCATCAAGGCTGCGATGTGGATTTTGCCTGAAAACCGCAGAATATCTCGTCACACTTCTACTGTCACTCTCTGTACTCCTACAAAATCAAGTAACTCAGGATCCGTGCCAGCAACCTCAATGCAAAGCTCAATGGCTTCCTTGATTCGCTCAATTAATTGATCTAGCGATTTAGATTGCGTATGGCAACCTGGTAGGGCAGGGACGGTCGCTACGAAAAACCCTTCTGAATCTTTTTCGACTACTACGTCAAACTGTCTAGACATTGAAGACACCTCCTCAAATTACTCTAGCTGCTTCGCCGCGGAGTGGTAAAGGGGCTCCACTTACCGGTCTGTCAAACTTGTCATTGGACGGTTCTGAGAACCAGCCTGCTTGGTACCGCTGCTTCCGTGAACCCTGCTGATTGCGCGGTTACTTCTTCGTCAGAACCCAGTCGAATTCGAGATCCTCAGGATCCGCAAGCACTGCCCGCCCGTCGTTCCTTGGTCAGAGAAGCACATGTTTGTTTTGCTACACAAAGTCTGCGGGGCTGTTCGCGCCCAGGGGTCCACGGTTAAGCACATGGGTGTAGATCACGGTGGTGCTCAGATCCTGATAGCCCAGCAATTCCTGAATCGCACGGATGTCATTGCCCCGCTCTAATAGATAAGTGAATGGCCCCCGTGCTGCGCACCTCGCACCCCGGTACGTTGAGGGATAGGCCAAAAACGATGCGCCGAAACCCCCTTCTGTTGTTGGGCCTGGTAGCCGTTGCCGCCTGCACTGGCTCCAATGCGAGCGCCGCCGAGCTGCAGCCTGTCATCCCCGAACGCTTCCGCGGCGAATGGCAGGACAGCCGCTACCCCTGCGACTCTCCGTTCAACATGGAAACGCGCCTGCTACTGCAGGCCGGCACGCTCAGTTTCTTCGAAAGTGGCGGCCCCACCGTCGCGGTGGTCACCAGCGGGACCTCGGAGCTGGCCCTGATCACCGCCATGGCCGGGGAAGGGCAGACCTGGCTGGGTCTGCGTCGGTTCCTCCTCTCCCCCGACCAATCCAGCCTGAGCGATGTCACCTATGCCGGCTGGCCAGACCAGAACAAGCCGTTCGTCCGCAAGCGCTGCCCGCCACAACGCTAAACGATTCAGGGGCGAATCTCCACCGGCGTGCCCACAGCCGTGCGCAGAAACAACCAGCGGGCCGTGGCGCTCGTGGTGCGGATGCAGCCGTGGCTGCGGTCCACGCCAAAACACTGCCCGGCATTCTCCTGCCAGGGGGCCGGATGAAAGCAGAGCTGATCAGGGATGAGGCCGCCACCCACCAGACACATCACGTTCGGTACGGCGGGGATGCGGTAATCGGGGCCCACCAGCGTTGTTTCGCTGTACTTGCTGCCGATCTGAAACCGTCCTGTCGGGGTTGGCGTGGCGGGCAGCCCAGTCGACACGAGGGCGGCATAGAGCAAGCGCTGCTGATCGTCGTAGGCGTAAAGCTTCTGCTCAGAGAGATCAATCAGCAGCGCCGTCACCAGCTCCAGCATCGATCGCGCCCCAGCTCAGCCGTGTTCCTTCAAAAAAGCCACGCTGCTTTCGAGTTCGTCGGCGAAACGGTCGATCTCCTCGAAGGTGGTGGTGAAGCTAAGGCTGGCCCGGGCCGATGAAGCCAGGCCGTAGTGGCGGTGAAGTGGCTGGGTGCAGTGGTGGCCACTGCGGATGCAGATGCCGCTGGCATCAAGCAAGGCCGAGAGGTCGTTGGCATGCAGACCCTCCACGCTGAAAGCGGCCAGGGCCCCGCGATCCGGTTGTTGCTCGGGGGTGGGGCCGAGAATCTTCAGCCCCTCAATCGCCTGCAAGCGCTCGAACAGCCGGCCGGTGAGTGTCTGCTCCCAGCGGTGGATGCGATCGAGGCCGATGGCGTTGAGGTAGTCCAGGGCCGCTCCCATACCCACGGCCTCACCGATCGCCGGGGTGCCCGCTTCGAACTTATGGGGCAAGTCGGCCCAGCTGCTGCTCTCGAGGTAAACGTCTTGGATCATTTCACCCCCACCCAGGAACGGCGGCATCGCCTCGAGCAGCGCCTCCCGCCCCCAGAGGAAGCCCATGCCGGTGGGTCCGCAGAGCTTGTGGGAGGAGCCCACCAAGAAATCAGCCCCCAGGGCCGTCACGTTCACCGGCAGATGCGGCAGGCTTTGGCAGGCATCCACCAGCAGCAGGGCGCCGGCGTCGTGGCTGAGCTTGGCGATCGCCTCGATCGGATTGAGGCAACCCAGGGTGTTGCTGATCTGAACAACGCTCACCAGCCTGGTTCGGTTGCTGAGTTTTTGCTTGAAGTCTTCGAGGTCGAGCTCTCCGGTTTCGGTGAGGCCGGCATGGCGCAGCACCGCACCGGTACGTGCAGCCAGCAACTGCCAGGGCACCAGATTGCTGTGGTGCTCCATCACCGTCAGCAGAATCTCATCGCCGGGCCGGATGTTCTCATCGCCCCAACTGCGGGCCACCAGGTTGATCGCCTCGCTGGCGTTGCGGGTGAACACAATTTCGCGCGGGGTGGCCGCACCGATGAAGGTGGCCACTTTCTCGCGGGCCCCCTCAAAGGCGTCGGTGGCGCGGGCGCTGAGCTGGTGGGCGCCGCGGTGAACGTTGGCGTTGTCGCGGCTGTAATAGGTCTGCAGGGCATCGAGCACCTGCTGGGGCTTCTGGCTGGTGGCGGCGTAATCCAGATAAATCAGCCCCTGGCCCAGGCAGGCCTGCTGAGACAACAAAGGGAAATCGGGCCGGGTCTGTTCCGCCAGGTTCTGGGCCACCGGCTCCTGACTGGGCTGGGCAGGTTCTGGGGCCGCCAGGGCAGGCTCACTGGCCGCTGGTTTGGAATCCCGCAACGGGGAAAGCTGGCTGTGCAGTGAGGCTGTCATCGCTGCTCAAACCTCCGCCAAAAGGCGCTGCAGGGGCTGCCAAGAGGCAGCAGCGGCGGGGAGATCAACGAGCACCTCCTGGCAGAAGCCACGCTTGAGCAGACGCGAGGCCGTGGCGGCATCGATCCCCCGGCTCTGGAGATAGAACAGTTGGTCATGCTGGAGGCGGCTCACCGTGGCGCCGTGGGTACAACGCACGTCATCGGCCACGATCTCCAGTTCCGGCTTGGTGTCGATGCGGGCCTGATCAGAGAGCAGCAGGTTGCGGCTCATCTGGTTGGCATTGGTGCGCTGGGCCCGGCGAGGGACGCTCACAGCGCCATCAAACACGCTATGCCCATGGCCGTCGACGATCGCCTTGTGCAGTTGCTCAAGCGAGCCGTCCGGCCCGAGAAACTCCACCCGGCTGTGCCCGTCAACCAGTTGATGGTCTTGCGCCACCTGAATCGCCTTCAGGTCAGTGTGGGCTGCCCCTTCCACCTGGGTGATCCGCGGTTCGAAGCGCGCCAGGGCCCAACCACGGCTGGCCACCACGGAATGGAAGCGGCTCTCGATTTCTTGCTCCACCGCCAGGTGAGCGAGGAGACAGGCTTCCCCTTCACCGAAGGCAAGCAGGCCATGCTGCACTTCGGCCTCGCGGCCCAGATGCATCTCCACCACCAGGCTGCTCAGGCTGGAGCCTGAACCGAGCTGCACTTGCAACACCTTCAAGCTGGCCTTCTCCTCGAGCAGCAACAGCACGCGGATCGGCAAGAGCGCCGACTCCCCACTGGCCGTCGCCACGAGTTCAAGGGTTTCAGCGACGCTGCCGCTGACCCGCAAGGCCAGGCAGTGGCTAGCGCTGGCCTGGTTGAACTCCACGGGCCAGTGCTGCTCGCAGCCGCAGCGGGCAAGTGTGTGGCCGAGGGCCTGCTGAAGCTCTTCGCCGCTGAGCCTGGTCAGCCCGGCTGGCAGGGTCTGGCCGGCCAGGGGGTCATGGCGGCCGTCGAGCCGCAGCCGCATGGTGCCGGCAGCCGGAGCTGGCAAGGCATCAGCAGAATCGGCAATGGGAATGGCCGCAGGGTCGGTCCCCTCGGTTGCCTCAACCTGGGCCAGCAGCGCCGGATCGAGGGCTTTGAGGGACCCGAGATCAGTGAAGCGCCAGTCTTCGTTGCGCCGCGAGGGCAGCGGTTGACGGGCCAGGGCCTCACGGCCGCGCCACTGAACGGCTTCAAGGTCACCGCTCGGAGCCGGCAGTCGCTCCAGAAATTCGGTGATCCAGGCATTGGCAGCCATCGGCTGGGCGCTGCTCGTCGTGGACGTGCTGGCGGACACCATCAAGCCACCTCCAGGACGGCCAGCTCCTGGTCCACCCAGTCATAACCGCGTTCTTCGAGTTCCAGGGCCAGCTCCTTGCCACCGGTGCGCAGGATCCGGCCCGCCGCCATCACATGGACGTAATCAGGGGTGATCACATCAAGCAGCCGCTGGTAGTGCGTGATCAGCAAGGTGGCGTTATCGGCGGTGGCGAGCTGGTTGACGCCACCGGCCACGATCCGCAGGGCATCGATGTCGAGGCCGGAATCGGTTTCATCGAGAATCGCCACCACCGGCTCCAGCAGAGCCATCTGCAGAATCTCATTGCGCTTCTTCTCGCCGCCGGAGAAGCCTTCGTTGACGCTGCGCTCCAGGAACGAGGGGTTCATCTGCACCACTTCCAGCCGCTCACGGACCAGATCTTCAAAGGCGAACGGGTCAAGGTCTTCTTTGGCCAGCTCGCTGCGGCGGGCATTGGTGGCCACCCGCAGAAATTCGAGATTGCTGACGCCAGGAATCTCAACGGGATACTGGAAACCAAGGAACAGACCGATCCGGGCCCGTTTCTCGGGGTCGAGCTCCAGCAGATCCTGGCCCCGGTAGCGAACCGAGCCAGCGGTAACCGTGTAAGAGGGGTGACCGGCCAGCACCTTGGAGAGGGTGCTTTTGCCGCTGCCGTTGCGTCCCATCACGGCGTGGATCTCTCCTGCCCTGATCGTCAGGTTCACGCCCTTGAGGATGGGTTGGTCCTCCACGCGGGCATGGAGATCAACGATCTCAAGCAGCAGGTCGGCGTCGGGACTGATCACGGGGAAACGGGGAAGGAAGAGCGAGAAAGGCCACCGCTTGGGCGGCAACAGAAAAGAAAGGGATCAAAGCGGGAGAACCCAGTGAGGCCGTTCAGCCGACGGAACCTTCGAGTTTGAGGGCGAGCAGCTTGTCGGCTTCGGCGGCAAATTCCATCGGCAACTGGTTGAACACATCGCGGCAGAAGCCACTCACCATCATCGACACCGCCGCCTCAAAGCCGATTCCCCGGCTCTGCAGGTAAAAGAGCTGGTCGGCAGAGATGCGACAGGTGCTCGCTTCGTGCTCCACCGACGCGTCCGGCTGCTGGGAGCGGATGTAGGGGTACGTGTTGGCGGCGGCCTGATCGCCGATCAGCATCGAATCGCACTGGCTGTAGTTCTTCGCACCCACCGCCTTGGGCCCGATCTGCACAAGCCCGCGGTAGCTGTTGGAGGAATGGCCGGCGCTGATCCCCTTGCTCACAATCGTCGAACGGCTGCGCGGGCCGACATGGATCATCTTGGTGCCGGTGTCAGCCTGCTGACGGTTGTTGGTGAGCGCCACGGAATAGAACTCACCAACGGAATCAGCTCCGAGCAGCACACAGCTGGGGTACTTCCAGGTGATGGCCGACCCGGTTTCCACCTGGGTCCAGCTGATCTTGCTGCGGTCGCCACGGCATTGACCCCGCTTGGTCACAAAGTTGTAGATGCCGCCTTTGCCGTTCTCATCACCAGCATACCAATTTTGAACGGTAGAATATTTAATCGTGGCGTCGTCCAAGGTCACCAACTCCACAACGGCGGCGTGGAGTTGGTTGGTGTCAAACATGGGAGCTGTGCAGCCCTCCAAATAGCTGACAGAAGCCCCTTCCTCAGCGACGATCAAGGTGCGCTCAAATTGGCCCGTGTCCTCGGAGTTGATCCGGAAGTAGGTAGAGAGTTCCATCGGGCACTCCACACCTTTGGGGATGAACACAAAGGAACCATCGCTGAACACGGCAGAATTCAGGGCCGTGAAATAGTTGTCATTGGCGGGCACCACCGAACCGAGGTAGCGCTCAATCAACTCAGGATGGTCTTTGACGGCCTCACTGATGGAGCAGAACACCACTCCGTGCTCCGCCAGTTTTTCGCGGTAGGTGGTGGCAATCGAAACACTGTCAAAAACAGCATCGACAGCCACGTTGCTGAGTCGCTTTTGCTCGCTCAGCGGAATACCAAGCTTGTCGAAGGTTTCGAGCAGCTTCGGGTCCACCTCATCGAGGCTTGCCTTCTTGTCGCGTTGCTTGGGCGAGGCGTAATAAATAATGCTCTGATAATCGATCACCGGATGACTCACCGTTGACCAATCCGGCTCCTCCATCTTCAACCACTGGCGGAAGGCCCGCAGACGGAATTCCAGCAAGAAGGCTGGCTCATTCTTCTTGGCAGAGATCAGACGAACCACATCCTCAGACAGGCCCTTGTCGATCTTTTCTGTTTCGATATCACTGACAAAGCCGTACTTGTACGGCTGGCTGACCAAGTCACTGACGGTGGATGCGGTGCTCATGGGGCTCAGGCGGTGGGAGCGGCAGTGTGGGAGCGGATCTCTTCAAGCGTGATGGCCTGATCTTCGCCCCGGAAAGGGTTGTCTTCTGTAAGAAAAAGCAGGCAATGGCATTCCTTGCGCTCACGCATGGGCACGCAAGGACAGTTCCAGAAGGCCTGGGAAACTTCGGCCTCTTTGTCTTCGTAATGCCGGCAAGGGCAAAGGGCCCCGCCAAGCTCCTGTTTGTGGCGGGCCAGACCCTCAAGCACCACCGCCGTCACCCCTGGATCGCTGCAGAAGTAGGTGCCCGTGCGCTGGGCGTAGGTTTCGGCAAACTTCCGGATTACCTCCAGATTTTCGGTGGATGGAACCGCTGCGGCGGAAGGGGCTTCAGACATGGATTCGGTGGTCAGGGGTGAAACCGGAGCCATCAAGGGCTAGGGCGAGGGCAGGGTGCGGTCTTGGGACGATCGCAGAACCGAGGCTCGAACGGCGAGCTGGCTAGAGAATCAAATGTAAGGAGGTACGGGACAGAGAACGGCCCACGAGCTGCCTAGACGGCTGCTCGGGAGTGGGCGAGGAGAAGCTTCTGGCCAACGCAACCTTCAGGATTTGAATTGCGAAACTTTTGCGTTTCCTTAATGGATACCTTAAGGCAGATGGGCTGGTGATGGGGGGCTGACCACAGCAGCCCACAGCTTCAACGCAGGCGTGGCAGGGTGAACAGAAGGTTCGTGTCTCGCCAGACCGACCGACTTCCTCTGATGAGCACTTCTACCCAGGCCCCGACCCGTGAGGCGGCGCTCACCCTGCTCTTGCGTCAGAAAGCTGCAACGGCCGCTGAGTTATCCGAACTCCTTGAGGTCTCTGTCCAGGTCATGCGTCGTCACCTGCGCAGCCTTGAAGAGGAAGGTCTGGTGGAAGCCAGCGCCAGCTCGGAAGGCCCGGGGCGGCCAACCAACCAGTGGCGGCTCACCACGGCCGGACGCGACCAGTTCCCCGACGGAGGCGAACAGTTCGCCCTCGGACTGCTGCATTCGATGGCCGCCAGCCTGCCGCCCGAAATGGTGAAGAACCTGCTGCGACAGCAGGCGATGACCAAGGGGTCCTGTGACCGCCAGGAAATCGGTGAGGGCAGCTTGACCGAACGCCTGGAGCGGCTGGTGGAACTGCGCCGCCAAGAGGGCTACATGTCTGAGTTCAGCGCCGATGGCGACGGCCTCTCCTGGTGCATGAGTGAATACCGCTGCTCCGTGGGCCGCCTTGCCGAGCAGTTCCCCCAGATCTGCGACCAGGAATTGCAGCAGATCCGCCACACCTTCCCTGATTGCAGCATCGAGCGGGTGCACTGGCGCCTGGAGGGAGGGCACTCCTGCGGCTTCCGTCTCACCCCGAAGGGCGGCAGGGCCAGCGAACCCGTCCATCAGGATTGACGCTGAGATGACACAACCAGCAATGGCTGAGATCAATGGCTGAGATCGGGCCGCTCAGCAGCGACGATCTCCTGCAATTGGAGGCCAGCCTGCTGCCCTCCCTGGAGCGCCACCACCTGCGTCTGCTGGCCCACAGCTTGCGCTGCCTTCAGGCCATCGCCGGCCAGCGCCAGGGGCCGGTTCCAGCCCAACAGCAACTGGAATCCTGGCTGGCCAGCCAGGATTCCCTCTACAACGATCCAGCCTTTGCGCAGGCCTTTCTGGATCAATTGCAGAGCGCCGCCTTCCAGCTTGAGCAGATCGCCGCACCGCTGGGTCTCGCTCCGCTGGGGCTGGAGCTGAGCGACCTCTGCCAATGGGCCGATGCCCAGGCCCGCGCCCGCGTCAGCCCGCCAGCAGCGGGCCTGCCAGCCCCACCACCAAACTGACGCCAGCGAGGGCCAGCAGGGCAGCCAACCAACCGGCCCGACCGGGTCTGTCGCCTTCCAGCCGCGCCAGGGGCAAGGCCATCACCGGTGCCGTTGCGAGCAGCGCCACCGCCAAGCCGCCCGGTAAGGCCTGCAAGGCGGCTTGCTGAAGAACAATGCCGGCGCTGGTGCCCAGCAATGTGGCCACCAGCACCAGCGGCCAGCGTGATCGGGCCAGCCGCGGCCGAGCCCTTGGAGCCGGCAGGTGGCGAAACAACGGCAACAACACCACCGCCGCTGCCGCCAGGCGCACGGTGGCCGATTGCAGTGGGGTCAGATCAGAGGCCAGCAGCGCAGCGCGGGAGAGCAGGGCACCACCGCTGCCGCAGAGCAGGGCCGCTAAGGCCAGCAGCAAACCCATTCGCTGGGTACCGGGAGGCGATGGCAGAGCGCCGCAGCGGGGTGGTTGCTGAACGGCCACCACCACCACGGCCAGGGAGATCAGGGTCAGGCCCAGCCACTGGGCCTGGGTGGGCAGCTCGGCAAGAAAAACAACACCAGCCAACGCCGTGATCGCTGGTCCAGCGGCCTCAATCGTGAGGGTGCGGCGCGTTCCCAGCCGGCGCAGGGCCGCGAAGTAGAGGCTGTCACCCACGGCAATGCCAACCACCCCGCTGGCCAGCAGCAGGGCGAAAGCCCCGGGCAGCACCCGCCAGCCCCCGAAGAGCACGAGCGGCAATTGCAGCGCCAGGGCCAGCAGGTTTTTAACCAGGTTCAGCTGGGCGGCGCTCAAGGAGGTGGGCAGGCGCCGCCAGAGGCTGCTGGCGAGCGTCCAGCAAAAGGCTGCAGCCAGGGCTGCCAGGACTCCCGAGGTGGGCACCTGAACGGGAGGGGCGAAGAAGTTGCGATCATCGCTAAAGCCGTCACCAGCCCGTGAGCGTTTCGATTGCCGATGCCATCAGTTTTTTCAGGCTCAGCTGCGGGCGCTGGCGCTCCCAGCGCACCAGCCATCACCTCTTGCATCGCCGCGCCGAAGCTGGAGGCTCGCTGATCGAGGTAGTGGAGGTAGCCGCCGATGATCCACGGCTGCTGGCGATCGCCACCCTGCATGGCCAGGAGCCCGATCAGCTGGTGGGGGGCTGCCAGGTGCGCTGGAGTGGATCGATGGCCTGGGACAAAGCCGGCGAAGACCACCAGGGCGAATCGGTGTTCGGCCTGATCCCAACCGATGCACGGGGCCGGGAAGGTCTGTTGCTACGGGATCGCGGCTACGCCGAATCCTCACCGGTAGCTGGGCACTTCCGCATGGACGACCGCGATGGCCTGCTGCTCACCACCGCCTACGAGACCATGAGTTCGCTTGAGCGGTTCTGGTTCCCCTCCCCCGACGTGAGGCTGCGCACCAGCACCGTCGAAGGCCTCTCGAACACGGCCTCGTTCTGCGTCGAAAGCCGCTGCAGCACAGAGCCATCCCCCGCTGCAGAGGTCAGCGACCGCGCGCTCCCAGACTTGGCGGCCAGCCCCCTGTCGGCCTTTGGCTGGTGAGCCGCGAACGTTACGGACTGTGAGCCCTGGCCTGGCGCCGCGAGGTTGCCCGAGGCCCCCTTCTACGATCGGCAGCGACGGTTGACGACGCACGTGTGGCTATCCCGCTTCTGACCTACGCACCGACGACCCAGAACTCGCGGGTCAAGTCCTTGCGCATCGGCTCCGACGAAGACCCCAAAACGGTCTCGATCGACAAAGCCATCGACCGGGAAGCCCAGAACTTCGTGATCGAGACGGCCTACCGCCAGATCTTCTTCCACGCCTTCAAGGTGGATCGCGACACGATCCTGGAGTCGCAGCTGCGTGACGGCCAGATCACCGTGCGTGACTTCATCCGGGCCCTCTGCCTATCCGACACCTTCACGCGCAGTTTTTACAACCTCAACAGCAACTACAGGGTGGCCCGCCACCTGGTTGAGAAGCTGCTGGGCCGGCAGGTGTACGGCAAAGCCGAGGAGATCGCCTGGTCCGCCGTGATCATGACCAAGGGCGTCGCCGGCGCCGTCGACCAGATCCTGAGCAGCCAGGAATACCTCGAGAACTTTGGCTACGACACGGTTCCCTACCACCGCAACCGTGTGGTCGGGTCCCGCGAGGTGGGCGAAACCCCCTTCAATATCACCACGCCGCGCTACGACGCGTACCACCGTGGAGTCCTGGGCTTCCCCCAGGTCATCTACACAGGAACGGTCCGCAGCCTGCCCGCACGGGCCAAGCAACGCCGTGGTGGCTTCCCCGAGGATTACCTGCCCTGGGTTCGCAGCCTGCCGGCCCTGCGCACCGGCGCGGCGGCCTCCGGCAATGCCGGCATGGATTACCTCTCCAAGGTCCCCTACCGCAGCATCGGGCGCTGACGCTCATTGCTCCTTGAGCCAGTTCATCACTGGCTTCACGGCGGTTCATCACCGCCGTTTTTTGTGTCCTGGCACACCGGCCTAGGCGTCAGTGGTTGCTGACGCACCATGCCTCCGGCGGTTTTGCACCGACCTTCTCCAGCAGAGTGAGGAGGAAGTCAGAGAACTAGCGACAGTGACTCAGGCCCTGACATCGCTGGCGAGAATGACCCTGAGGCAACTTCGCCAGGTCGCCAGTGGCCTTGGTGTCGGTCAATACAGTCGTAAGCCTAAAAACGAGCTCACAGAGGAGATCAGCGCCATGCAGACCGGCGACCCTCCTGAGGCTTCCGAGGGTTCTGCAGTCTCTGCCAGCCTGGCCGAACTGGAAGCAGACTTCTCCCCCGCACCCCGACCCGGTGCCCAGACCAAGGTGGTGTTCCTGCCCAGGGATCCCCAGTGGGCCTACGTATTCTGGGAGATCGCCGACGGTGATCGTCGCCAGGCGCTGTCCTCAGGAGCCAGCCAGCTTTGTCTGCGGGTCGCCGACGTCACCGGCCTTTCCGGCGGCGCCACCCACACCCACACCCTGCAGGAGGTGCCTGTCGACAGCCATGCCACCGAGTGGTACCTCCCTGTTCCGATGAGTGATCGGGATTACCGCGTTGAGATGGGCTATCGCAAGGTGGGTGGGGGCTGGATTTCGCTGGGCTTCTCCGCATCGGCCCGGGTTCCCGCCCTGCATCCCAGCGAGCAGATCCTTGATCAGTTCGTTCCTTTCTCGCTGGAATCTCCCACCAGCAGCAGCACCACCCCCTTCTCCGCCCCTGTCGAAACGGCCTACAGCGATCTGCATGAGCGGCTCTACAAGAAAGCCACCCTGCCCTCCTCCACCGGCAGCAGCAGCAAGGCCGGCCCACGTTTCGGACGGGGCTCTGAAGCCTTCCATGAGCGCGGGGATCTCTACGGCCCGTCCCCTCGCCATGGCCTGAGCGATTCAGGAATCGGTGTATGGGCCAGTGGGCGGAACGAATCGGGGGCCGGTGGTGTGGCCTCCCGCCAACGCTCCTTCTGGCTGGTGGCCGACGCCGAACTGATTGTTTACGGCTCGACCGATCCCTCCGCCAAGCTTTCGATCGGCAATGAGGATGTGCCCCTCTCCCCCGAAGGCACCTTCCGCATCCAGGTGCCGTTCCGCGACGGCCAGCAGCTCTATCCGATCGAGGCCATCGCCGCCGACGGTGAGCAGAAGCGCAGCATCACCCTGCAGTTCGGTCGATCCACTCCGGAGGACAACAGCAACCCCTCCAGCCAGGCCATCGCCGAGTGGTTCTGAGTTGAACCGCACATTCGTCGCCTTCACCCCACTGGCAGGGGCCCTGATTCTGCCGATTCTGGTTCCGATTTTGATGGTGCGGGTCAGTGTCGGAGCAGGTGTTGGCCTTACCGTCGCGGCCAGCTGTGTGTGGTTCGTGCTGATGCTCCGCACCGCCGAAATGCCCGGCGAGCATCACAGCTGAGGTCCAAGGCTCAATCAACGGGGAACCTTGAGGAGAGCCTGTCGTTCAGCAGCGTTGAAGCGTTCCTCTTGGTGGACCCCCAGTCGATTCTCCGCATCCTGGCTGCCAGGGCCCGGTCTGTTGGCCCTGGCCCTGGCTCTGGGGGGCTGTGGTGCCACCGCCCGGATCGTCGGTCAGGGTCCGGCTGACCTGCCGCTGCCCGCCGGAATCGAGGTGGCCTTCAATCACCGCAGCGATCGGCATTACACAAGCCCGATCGATGGACGCTCCCGCAACGGTGATGACCTCGAAAGCTTGCTGCTGGAGACGATTCAGCGGGCCGATCGGGAAATCCTGGTCGCCGTTCAAGATCTTGCCTTGCCCCGGGTGGCCGAGGCTCTCGTCGCCAGACATCGGGCCGGCATCGCGGTGAAGGTCGTGCTTGAAAACACCTACAGCGTTCCCTGGAGCCATCAGCACCTCCACGATCTGAGCCCCCATCAGCGCTTGCGCCATTCCGGGCTGATGGCCCTGGCCGATCGCGATCGCGACGGTGCCCTCAGCAGCGCCGAACTGGAACAAGGTGATGCGGTGGCCATCCTGCAGCGGGGCGGGATCCCCCTGATCGACGACACAGCCGATGGCAGTGCCGGCAGCGGCCTGATGCACCACAAGTTTCTGATCGCCGATGGCCGCTGGCTGGTCACCGGATCAGCCAACTTCACCGCTTCCGGCACCCACGGTGATGCCGGAGCCAGCCGCACCCGCGGCAACGTGAATCACCTGCTGCGGATCGACAGCCCTGCGCTGGCGGCGTTGTTCGACGCCGAATTCCAGCGGATGTGGGGGGACGGCCCCGGAGGCGAGGCTGATAGCCGATTCGGCATCAGCAAGGAGCAAGGAGGCGTGCAATCCGCATCGGTGGGCAACACCGCGGTGGAGGTCCTGTTTTCCCCCCACCGCCGCCGCGATCCAGAGAACGGCCTGGCTTTTCTGGAGCAACGCCTGGCCCAGGCCACCAGCCACGTGGACATGGCCCTGTTCGTGTTCTCGGCCCAGGGTCTGGCCGACCAGCTGGCCCTTCTCAATCACCAGGGGATGGCGATCCGTCTGCTGGCCGATCCGGGATTCGCCAGCCGCTCTTTCTCGGAGGTGCTCGACCTGCTCGGCGTCGCCCTGCCCGACCATCGCTGCAAGATCGAAACTGACAACACCCCATGGACACGACCGCTGCAGGGGGTGGGAACACCAAAACTGGCCCGCGGCGACAAGATGCACCACAAATTCGCCGTGATCGATGGCAAGACGGTGATCACCGGCTCGTTCAACTGGAGTCCGGCGGCGGCCCACGCCAACGATGAAGCGCTGCTGGTCGTTCACTCCCCGGTTTTGGCGGCCCACTTCACCAGGGAAATGGACCGGATGTGGCAGGGCGCCGAGCTTGGGATCACCGCGCGGATGCAGCGGAAGCTGGAGCGCAGGCACCGAACCTGCGGCAGCGGAACCGAGCGTGCTGCCGCATCGCCCCGTGGCAGCCACTTGATGGGGGCCGTTCCCTCGGGGGTGGCTTGAAGGTGAGGGTGTTTTGACAGATCCTGTGGTGACAGATCCTGTGGTGATCGTTGGCGCTGGCCCTGCCGGCGCTTCCCTGGCTTTGGTGCTGGCAGAGCGTGGCCTGCCGGTCACCCTGCTTGACGCCGTGAATGACCTGGAGCGGGTGTTCCGTGGCGAGGGCCTGATGCCCTGCGGGCTCGATGCCCTCGATCAGATCGCTTCGCCCGCCTTGCTGGCCTCCCTGCCCAGCCGCCCGCTGAGTGGCTGGGGCTTTCGAGTCAATGGCCGCGACTTGTTCCGTGTCGATGAGCCGATGGGGGCCCAGCGGCCCTGCTTGCTGGTGCCCCAGACAGCCCTGCTCGAAGCGTTGATCTCCAGGGCCAGGGCCTGTGCCGGCTTCCGCTGGCGACCTGGCCAGACCGCCGAGGGTCTGGTGATCGATGCAGACCGGGTACGCGGAGTGCGCCTGGCGGGCGGGGAGGTGCAAGCCGCCAGCCTGGTGATCGCCGCCGATGGCAGGGCCTCCCGATTGCGCACCAAAGCAGGCCTGCGCCTCGATCAGGAGCGGAGCCCGATCGACATCCTCTGGTTTCGGCTACCGGCCCACCCGCGCTTCGTGGCCGACAACCTGTTCATTGTCCAGCTCGGAGCCAGCGGCGGCTTCAGCGTGTTCCATGGCGCCAAGGACGGCGAGCTCCAGCTCGGCTGGCTGATCGCGGCCGGTGAGCGGATCGAACGCAGCGGCCGCGAATGGGCCGAAGCCTTTGCCGCGCTCTCTCCAGCCTGGCTGGCGAACCACTTCCTTGCCCAGGCCGGCGCGCTCTCACTTCCGCAACGGCTTTCGGTGCGGGTGGGCAGCGCCCCGCACTGGCATCGGCCAGGCTTGCTGCTGCTGGGCGACGCGGCCCATCCGATGAGTCCGATTCGCGCCCAAGGCATCAACATGGCCTTGCGTGACGCGATCGTGGCGGCCAATTGGCTGGTGCCGGTCTGGCGGGAAGGAGCGGAGCCGGCCGCGATTGATGCGGCCCTGGAGTCCATTCAGGCGGAGCGGGAAGCGGAGATCCGCCAGGCCCAGGCGCTGCAGCGGAATGAGGCCAGGCAGGGCGATCTGCTCCGCCGCTCGGGGCTGGTTCGGCAGACAATCGCCTGGCTGAGCCCATGGATCGGCCCGAGCTTGAAACGCTCCTGGGTGGGTCGGCAGCAACCGTTGCGCCTGGGCTCTAGCCCCGTTCAACTGATCGTCTGAAGCTCGGCGATGATGGAGCTTCCGTGCGTTCAGGTTGATGGCCAGGATCCGCCTTCTCGCTCCCGCCCTGGTTGCCGCTGGCACAAGCCTGGTCGTCGCTCTCGGCGGGACCGCTTCGGCAACAGCCCGCCAGCGCCCCACCTACCCCACCAACAGCGAGTTGCGCCAGGTGCAACTGGCCACCTTCGGCTGCGCCCGTGAGAACACAGCGGCCGAGTGCAGCCGTGCCAGGGCTCTGGCCGATCCGCTGATGGATCACCCGTTGCTGTCGTCGTTCTGCAAGGACAGCGTCTGGGACGTGCTCCAAAAAGCCCAGACCGGGCCTGAAAACAGCTTCCAACGCCGTGATGCCATCGACCAGGCAGGGGAACGGCTATTCAGCCGTTGTCAGGCGCGCAGTGATCCCAAACCCGCCGCGCCAACTCCTCAGGGGCCCGGACCAAGCGGCCTGGGTAGTGGTGGCGCCTCGGGGTTCGGAGTCAGTCCCAGTCGAAATTGATGCGCCCGCCAGGAGGGAGCAGCCGTTTGGCCTCCTCTCGAACGGCCTGAAGCAGTTCGAGGCTGAACTCGGGATGGTCCCGCAATTCCTTGACCAGTTGGGTCACATCTGAGGCGGTGAGCCCTCCTTGGGCGGCCTTGCGCGCAACCCTCTCCTTGTATTGAGCGACGATGGCCTGCTGCTCAGGCGTTAGTGGTTTGGAGCCGGAATGCTCAATCTCCATGGCCAATCTGAGTGGACGACGGTAAAAACTTGTTTCAGGGGCCACTGGTGAGGGCCAGGAGCTCTTTGGCGGTGTTCTCCATGAAGGTGACGCTCCATCCCGTGGTGACGACCACCCGATCGCTGAAGCTGCACAGGGCCGAGCGCTGGCCTTCCGCCTCGCAGCTCGATGACAGGCCAAGCAGGGCATTGGTGAGCTTGCCGCGCAGGCAATGTTCATTGCCCGATTTAGCCAGGATGGCCACAGCTGCCGCCCGGGTGGTTTTGACGGATTCAGCCAAGGGTGCAGGCCCAGCCGATGCCGCCGTGGCGACAAAGAGGACGCCAGGGAGGAGCGACCGCCAGACGAGCGATGGGAGAGATGAACGCAACGCTCCAGCCTCTGCAGGTTCGAGAACACCGAGTCTATTTAGTCGGCCCTGGCCATGCAACCACCAGGGTTAGCCTTTGAAATCGATTTCGGCCCGTATGACCAGCAGTGCCTCCCAGTCCACCGCTGCTGCAGCGGCGGGCAACGCTTTGGATATTCGCCAGGTTCCCTTGGCCGTGCCCTTCAGCGATCAGAAGCCCGGAACTTCAGGCCTGCGCAAAAGCAGCCGCGACTTCCAACAACCCCATTACCTCGAAAGCTTCATCGAGGCGATCTTCCAGGTGTTACCTGGAGTGGTTGGCGGCACCTTGATCCTCGGCGGCGACGGCCGTTACGGCAACCGCCACGCCATCGACGTGATCACGCGCATGGCCGCAGCTCACGGCATCAGCCGCTTGATCATCACCACCGGCGGCATCCTCTCCACTCCCGCTGCCTCGCACCTGATCCGCAAGCACCAGGCCATCGGCGGAATCATCCTCTCGGCCAGCCACAACCCCGGCGGACCCGAGGGTGATTTCGGCGTCAAGGTGAACGCGGCCAACGGAGGGCCGGCGCCCGAATCGATCACCGATGCCATTTACAGCGCCACCACCCAACTGAAGGGCTACCGAATCATTGACGCCCAAACGCCTTCGCTGGAGGCGCCAGGGAACTACATCCTGGGAAACCTGTCCATCGACGTGATCGACGGGGTCGACGACTACATCACCCTGCTGCAGGGCCTGTTCGATTTCGGCGCGATCGCAGAACTGCTTCGAGGCGACTTCCCAATCGCCTTCGATGCGATGCATGCCGTCACCGGTCCTTACGCCAGCCGCCTGCTGGAGGGGCTGCTGGGAGCAGCCGCCGGCACGGTGCGTAACGGCACGCCCCTGGAAGATTTTGGCGGTGGTCACCCCGATCCCAACCTCACCTATGCCCATGAACTGGCCGAGCTGTTGCTCCATGGCGACGCCTACCGCTTCGGGGCCGCCTGCGACGGCGATGGCGATCGCAACATGGTTCTTGGCCAGCGTTGTTTCGTGAACCCCAGCGACAGCCTGGCAGTACTCACCGCCAATGCCCATCTGGCGCCGGGCTATTCCGGCGGCCTGGCGGGGGTGGCGCGCTCGATGCCCACGAGCGCCGCTGTGGATGTGGTGGCCAAGGAGCTGGGCATTCCTTGTTATGTCACCCCCACGGGCTGGAAGTTCTTCGGCAACCTGCTTGATGCCGGCCGCATCAGCCTCTGCGGCGAGGAGAGCTTCGGCACCGGCAGCGACCATATCCGCGAAAAAGATGGCCTCTGGGCCGTGCTGTTCTGGCTGCAGATCCTGGCGGTGCGCCGCTGTTCGGTGGCTGAGCTGATGGCCGAGCATTGGAACCGCTTCGGCCGCCACTACTACTCACGCCATGACTACGAAGCCATCGCCAGCGACAAGGCCCAGGGCCTCTACGACCGCCTGAAGGGAATGCTGCCCTCCCTGGTGGGGGCCAGCTTCGCCGGCCGCAACATCACCACCGCCGACGACTTCAGTTATACCGATCCGGTGGATGGCTCGCTCACCAGCGGCCAGGGCCTGCGCCTGCTGCTCGAAGACGGCAGCCGGGTGGTGTTCCGCCTCTCCGGCACCGGCACCCAGGGAGCCACCCTGCGCCTCTACCTGGAGCGCTACGTGGGCGCCGGCGGCAACCTCGATCAGGATCCCCAGCAAGCACTCGCTGATCTGATCAGCGCCGCCGACCAGCTCGCCGAGATCCGCAGCCGTACCGGTATGGACCAGCCCACAGTGATCACCTGATCAGCCCGGCTCCGTGCGGCCCGCTGAGCCAGAGAAGAGTCGCTCTTCCAACTCCTTGATCGCCACGTAGAAGGGGGGCACCACACCAAGCGAAAGCACTGTGGCCACCAGCAGGCCACCGAAGATCACCGTGCCCAGCGATTGCTGACTCTGGGCGCCTGCTGAATGGGCCACCACCAGCGGGAAGAAGCCGGCCAGTGCCGCGATGGCGGTCATCAGGATGGGGCGAAGGCGGGATTCAGCCGAAGCAATCGCAGCCTGGCTTGCCGTCATGCCGGCTTTGAGATGTTGCTCCGCCACCTCCACAATCAGGATGCCGTTCTTGGCGGCCAGGCCGATCAAGGTGACCAGGCCAACCTGGGCATAGATGTTGAGATCGATCGAGCGCATGGCCAGAAAGGCCAGCGCCCCAAGCATCGCCAGCGGCACGGTCATCAGGATGATCACCGGGGTGACGTAGCTCTCGTATTGGGCTGAGAGCACCAGATAAACCACCAGGATGCCGAAACCAAACACCAGCACACTGGCCGAACCCGCCGAAAGCTGCAGAGCAGCCAGGCCCGTAAAGGCATAGCCGATGTTGTTGAAGTTGAGCGAGTCGAACACCTGTTGAATCGACGCGAGCGCCGTACCGGAGCTCTTGCCGATAGCCTCAGATCCCTGCACCAGAACCGTTCGGTACAAGTTGTAGTGGCTGATCACTGGCGGCGCACTCGAGAGTGAAACCTCTGCAAATTCAGAAACAGGAACGAGCTTGCCGTCGTTGGAGCGAACGTAGTACCCCTCCACATCTTGAATCGTGCTGCGGTTGGAGGCTTCGGCCTGAACATAGATGTTGCGAACCTGCCCATCTTCATAGGTCAGGCTTGCAAAGTTGCTGCCAGCCAGGATGCCGATGGTGTCCATCGCAGTGGCAAAGTCGATGTCCAGGGCACCCATCACATCACGATCCATGCTCAGCATGAAGGCCGGGGCACTGGGGATGAACTGGGTGTAAACCGAGGTGAAATCACCGGTGGCATTGGAGGCCGCCTCCAGCTTGGCGGCTTGGTCAGCCAACTCCACGAAGCTGAAGCCACCATTGCTGAGGTCATTGAACTGAAAATAGAATCCACCTTGGGAGGAGAAACCAGGAATGGCTGGTGGCAAGCCAGCACGCACGAAACCACTGCTGATCGTGGCCATTTTCTCGTTCAGCCTTTTCACAATGGCCTCTGCCGATTGATCGGCGGCACCGCGCTCCTCCAGGGGTTTGAGGCCAAAGAAAAATACGCCTTGATCAGGGCTTGATCCATTGAACCCATAGCCACTGATGATGGAGGCCTGGGTGATGTCCTCCTCCTCATTGATCAGCTTGGAAATTTCAAGCGAGGTGGCTTCCGTTTGGCTGAGGGAAGCACCGTTCTGCAACTGGAAGAAGCCAACGCCATAGCCCTGGTCCTCGTTTGGGATGAAGGCCGTGGGCATGTTGGCGAAGGCCAGCACCGTCAGCACAATCCCAGCAACAAGGCCCATGAGGATCAGTTTGCGCCTAAGGATCAAGCCGGAAATGAGATTGGCGTAACTGGCCTGAAGGCGGTCAAAGAAGCGATTGAAGACACGGAAGATTCTGAGCAGGTTGGCTCCGGCGATCACCCCAACCACCACGCCGAGGATGTAAGTCCAGCCCCCCACCCCATTGAAGCGACCAAAGGCAAGGCCGACGATCACCCCGAGCGCCATCCAGATCGGACCCTTCGGAGGCTGGGGCTTACCACCGCGCAGGATTAATCCAGAGAGCATGGGCGAGAAGGTGAGCGCATTGAAAGCGGAGATCGCGATCGAGAAGGCGATCGTGAGGGCAAATTGTTTGTAGATGATGCCGATCCCACCGGGGTAGAAGGCCACCGGCACAAACACAGCCATCAACACCAGGGCGGTGGCTACCAGTGCACCAATCAGCTCGCCCATCGCGGCTGTTGCCGCCTGGCGAGGCTTCATCCCTTTCTCCAGGTTGATCGACACCGCCTCAATCACCACGATGGCGTCATCAACGACCAGGCCTGTGGCTAGAACAACCCCCAACAGGGTGAGCTGGTTGATCGAGAAGCCAAAGACATTCACAAAGGCAAAGGTGCCAATCAACGAGATCGGAATGGCCAGGCTCGGCACCACCGTGGCGCGCCAATCTTGAAGGAACAGGAAAAGAATCAGCAGCACCAGCAGGATCGCCAGGCCAAGGGCATCCACCACCCCTTCCACAGCAGATTCGATGAACTGCCCAATGTTATAAATCTGCTCAACTGTGACACCAGGCGGCACATTGGCAGCAAATTCATTGATCACCTTCACCACCCCCTCGGAAACATCAAGGGCATTGCTCTCTGGGGTCTGGAAGATGGCCACTGTGATGGCAGGGCGGCCAAGCTTATCGACGGCTGTCTGGCTGAAGGTGTTGAAGCCGTAGGTCGCACTGCCGACGTCGCGGAGGCGCAGCAAATTACCGGCCATCGTGCGTCCAATGATCAGATCATTGAGTTCTTCAATTGAAACGAGGTTTCCGTTGTTCTTCACCAACAACGGATAGGCATAGGCCTGGTCGCCGCCGGCCGGTGGTCCACCCACGAGGCCACCAATGGCGACCGTGTTCTGGCTCTGCACCGCACTCACCACATCGTTGGCCGTGAGGCCATTGGCGGTGACCTTGTTGGCATCGATGAACAGCCAGAAGGCGGGATTACTCCCGCCAAGCAGATTCACATTGGCCACACCGGGCACCCGCCCCAATTGGTAGTAAAGGCTGGCGTAGATCAGGCCATTGAGATAGGGAGCATCAAACTGGCCATCGCTGGAGCCCACCTGGTAAGCCAACAGGATGGAAGGGGTGGATTGCTTGACGGACACACCCGTGGCCTGGACCTGCTGGGGCAACTGGGGCATGGCCAGAGAAACCCGGTTCTGAACATTGACTTGGTCAATGTTGATATCAGTTCCTTCGTCGAAATAAACATTGATCGTGCTATTCCCCTGCATCGTGCTGAATGAGGAGATATACGAGGCTCCCGGCACTCCACTGATCTGCTGTTCAATCGGGTTCGTCACCGATTGCTCGGTGACCAGGGAGTTCGCTCCGCCATAGTTGGCGACCACCTGAATTAACGGCGGCGAGATGTTCGGAAGATTTTCAATGGAGAGGGCAGGAATACTGATCAGCCCCATCAATACGATCAAAATGCTGCAGACCGTTGTTAGAACGGGCCGCTTGATGAAATTATCGGAGAGTGACATCCCTGTTCAGCTCTCCACCTTGCTGCCCAACGGCATCTCCTTCACAGGCATGCCGCTGCGCAGAAGCGCGGTATTACTCACCACCACGCGAGCTCCGCTGGGCAGGCCACTGATCAGGGGATAGGAATTTCCCTGAAGGGGGCCAAGCGTCACAGCCACCTGGATCACGGTGGGCTGGCTTGGGTTCTCGGCCGCCAACTTCGTGAGTTTTTCTTTCTGAGCCTCAGGAACCTGCTGCGATGCTTTGATCTTTGGCAGGATCTCCGACAGGGGCACGATCCGATAAACGAAGGGCTGGGAGGCCTGCATCGTCACCGCTTGGACCGGAACAGCCAGCTGTTGACTCTGGCTGGTGATGATTTCATTTTTCACCACTAGGCCACTCTTGAGCTGGCCGGTCGGATTGGCGAACTCCGCCTTCACCAGCAGAGAATTCGGTGAAGCGGAGCTGCCCGTCCGACTGAAAAAGGGCGAGATGAACACCACCCGACCCTCGCCTGTCACCGCTGGCGAGCCCTGGGAGGTCAGCAAGACCTTCTGACCAATCTTGACTTTCCCCTGTTGGGTGGCTGGCACATCCATCTGACTCCAGAGGGAGCCGTTCTCAACCACACCGGTGATGGCCTGACCCTTCTGCACAAAGTCACCGAGTTTGACACTGCTGAGATCACCAAGCACACCGGCAATCGGCGCCCTGACGACGGTGTAATCCAAGGTGGCGGCGTCCGCTTTTGCCTGATCCCTGGATTCAAGCGCCTGGGTGATATAGAAATCCCTCTCCTTGGTGGAAACAGCTCCCTGATCATTCAAAAAGATGTAACGCTCTGCATTGATCTGATCTTTGCGCGCCTCGGCACGGCTGGCGTCCAGCTGGGCCGTCGGCTGCACGTTGTCGAGGACAAGAACGGGTTGGTTCTGCTCTACGCGCTGACCCTGCTGGGCAAGGATCCGCACCACGCGACCATCCGTTTCGGGCTTGAGCACCACATCCGTCACCGACTCAAGCTTGCTCACCACGCGGATGCTGGGGGTGAACATTTGCTCTCCGAGCTGGGCAGACTGGACCGAGAGCAAGGGTGGGGCTGTGGCCTGAGTGCCGCAGCCCACTACCATCAGCAGAGGGAGCAGTGCCAGGGGGGCGCAGCGTTGGAGGGGCAAGAAAGCGAGCCTGATCGGGGCCTCGTGGCCTTTGACTTGGCGATCAGAACGGTTCCACTGATGGGGAGGATCAATCAAAGGTCGTGCCGTCTGGGGATCCGAAGGGAACGTAGTGAAACCATCGAACCAAGACCGCAAAGCCCTGACCTCAACACGGCCTTCAGACTAGCTGTGATCACTTTGGCGGCCAGTGGGTGTTAGCCACAGATGGACGGGCAAAACTCGCTCCAACCAGGTGCTCACCCCTCAGGGGCGATTGCGGGGGCGGCCCCAACGGCCAGGGGATTGGTGATAGGCAGGATCCGGATTGCTGACCTGAAGCTGGCGCACGGTTTCGATCGCCATCGCGGCCAGGCAGGCGAAGGCTCCCAGCAGCAACCGGAACCAGAACTGGGCATAGGAGCTGACCGTGACAGGGGTGTTGGCCACAATCGACTGCAGGAAGACACTAACCAACAGGCCAAGGAGGGCCCCGACAAGGCCCGTCAGCACGATGCGGCGGCCGTTGAGGGGTATGGGGGGGGAGCCATCAGGGGGAGGGCGAGGCCACGACCGGGGGAGGTGCCTGGTCCTTGCCGGACGACCCCAGCTGTTTGACCACCACGTAGAACACCGGCACCACAAAAAGGGATAGCACGGTGGCCACCATCAGACCGCCGAACACCACGGTGCCCAGGGACGCCTGGCTGCGGGCACCCGCCCCGCTGGCGAGCACCAGGGGCAGGAAGCCGAACAGGGAAGAGATGGCTGTCATCAGGATCGGCCGCAGCCGCGATTCAGCCGCCTCCTTGGCTGCCTGATAGGGGGTGGCCCCCTCGGCCATGCGCTGGTTGGCCAGATCGACGATCAGGATCCCGTTCTTAGCGGCCAGGCCGATCAGCATCACCAGGCCCACCTGGGCGTAGATGTTGAGCACCTCGCCGCGCAGCGCCAGGAAAGCCAGAGCCCCGAGCATCGCGGTGGGGACTGTCATCAGGATGATCAAGGGGTCGATGTAGCTCTCGTACTGGGCGGCGAGCACCAAGTACACCACCAGGATGCCGAACGCGAAGATCACCACCGCCAGGGCGCCGGCCTTCACCTCTTCACGCGACAAGCCGGTCCAGTCGAAGCCGAGGCCGTTGGTGTCGAGCTGGTTGAAGGTGTCGATCATGCCCTTGATCGCTTCACCGGAGCTGCGGCCCGGCGCCGCTGACCCGTCGATCTTGATCGAGCGGAACAGGTTGAAATGGGGAATCACCGCCGGGCCGGTGGTGGGTTCCACCGTGAACACCTCTGACAGCGGCACAGGTTCGCCGCTGCGGTTGCTCACGAACAGGGACTTCAGTTGCTGGGGCGTGGCCCGGAAGGCCGCATCCGACTGCACGTAGACCCGACGGATCTTGCCCTCCTGGAAGGTGTCGTTGATGTAGGCACCACCGAAGTAGAAGCTGAAGGTCTGCATCGCCTGGCCGAAGTCGACATCGAGGGCGGCCAGTTGCTCCCGGTTGACCTCCACCTTCAGCTGGGGGGACTCGGGCGTGAACTGGGTGAAGACGCGGCTGAACACTCCGGTGGGGATCGCCTTGGCGATCAGCTGGTTGGTATTGGCGAAGAACTCAGGCAGGCTCAGGGCACCGGAGCTCTGATCCAGCATCTGGAACTCGAAGCCCCCGGAGGTTCCGTAACCGGGGATCGCCGGCGGTTCCACCACGAAGATCCGGGCCCCGTTGATCACCGAGAGCTTGCGGTTCAGCCGCTCCACGATCTTCTCCATGAACTGATCGGGATTAGGGCGCTCATCCCAGTTCTTGGTCCCAAAGAAGAACAGGCCACGGTTGGGGGCGTTGCCATCGAGGCTGAAGCCACTGATGATCACGGAGGTGGAGATCTCCGGTTCGGTGCGGATGATCTCAGCCACCTGGGCATTGATCTTGCGGGTGTTCTGCTCGGAGCCGCCGTCGGGAGCCTGCACAAAGCCGATCGCGTAGCCCTGGTCCTCGATGGGCACGAAGCCCGAAGGGATCGATGTAAAGGCCACCCCCGTGAGAACGATTCCCCCCACCAACACGCCCATGATCAGCAGCCGGTGGGCGAGCACCCAGGCCAGGCTGCGCTGATACCAACCTTCCCCGGAGGCATAGAAGCGGTTGAAGCCGCTGAAAATCGGCCCCAGGAAAGCCCCCAGCAGCAGACCGATCAGGCTGAAGATCCCCACCGCTAGCGGACTGGACACCCCGCCGAGCACCAGCCCCAGCACCGCCGCTGCCACGGTGACGGGCAGCCGCAGGGGCAGACGGGTGATCAGGCCCAGCAGGTAGCCGAGCAGCAGGCCCGCCACCAGCACCCCGAGCACCACAAGGGCACCGCCACCACTAACCAGCAGGCCATAGACGAAGCCGATCGTGGTGCCCGCGATGGCATAGGTGCGCCGGCTCGGTGGTTCGCTTTCACGCGCGAGCAACAGGGCCGAGAGCATCGGCGAGAAGGTGAGGGCGTTGAAGGTGGAAATGGCCACCGAGAAGATGATCGTGGCGGCGAACTGCTGGTAGATCGTGCCGGTGGCGCCGGGAAAGAAGAGCACCGGCAGGAACACGGCAAACAGCACCAGCGATGTGGCGATCACCGCCCCGAACAATTCGTTCATGGTGCTCATGGCGGCCTCCAGGGCGGTCATCCCCTGGGCCTTCTTGGTGGAGGTGTCTTCGATCACGGTGATCGCGTCATCCACCACCAGGCCTGTCGCCAGCACCAGACCGAACAGGGTGAGCTGGTTTAGGGAGAAGCCGGCCGCCTTCACGAACAGGAAGGTGCCCACCAGGGCCACGGGGATGGCGATGCCAGGCACCAGGGTGGCCTTCCAGTTCTGCAGGAACAGAAACAGGATCAGCACCACCAGCACCACGGCATCGCGCAGGGAACTGGTCACCCCCTGGATGGAGGCATTGATGAAGTCCGTGGTGTCGTAGATCTTCTCGACCTTCATGCCGGGCGGCATGCTGCGGCTGAACTCGTCGAGCACCTCCTCCACGCCCCGCGACACCTCGAGGGCATTGCTGCCGCTCAACTGGTAGACCAGTAGGCCGACGGAGGGAACGCCCTGGAGATCGGTGGCGTTGGCGTCGTAGGTCTCGGCGCCCAGCTCCACCCGGCCCACATCCCTGAGGCGCACCAGGCCGCCGTCTTCACCGGTGCGCAGGACCAGATCGGTAAATTCCGTCGTGCTGCGCAACCGACCCTGAAGCTGCACCGTGAAGGTGAACTGCTGACCCTCAGGAGCGGGCTCTCCCCCCACCTGACCAGCTGGCACCAGGCGGCTCTGGCTGCGCAGGGCGTTCACCACATCGGAGGAGGTCAGCTGGTTGGCCGCCAGACGATCGGGATCGAGCCAGAGCCGGAAGGCGAGTTGGCGGTTGCCGACATAGGCAGTGTTGCCCACACCCTTGACCCGTTTGATCCGATCCGTGAGGTTCTGATCGAGCAGGCCACTGATGAATTCCGTGCTGAATGGATTATTGGCATCGTCGCTGCCGAAGTTGTACACCAGCAGAATCGAGTTGGAGGCCTTGTTGACCACCACCCCGGATTGGCGCACCTCCTCGGGCAACTGGGGCTGGGCCAGTGCCACCCGGTTCTGCACGTTCACCTGGTTGATGTCCCCGTCGGTGCCGCTAGCGAACGACACGGTGATCGCGCTGCTGCCATCGGCGGCGCTGGAGGAGGTGATGAAGTCCATGTTCTCCACCCCGTTGATCTGCTGCTCCAGCACATTGGTGACACCTTCCTCCACCGACACCGCGTCGGCGCCGTTGTAACGGGAGTTCACCGTCACCGTCGGGGGGGCGATGTCGGGCAGGTTCTCGATCGGCAGCAGGGGGATCGCGATCAGGCCACCGATCACGATCAGCAGGCTGCAGACGGTGGTCAGCACCGGCCGGGTGATGAAATTATCGGAAGCAGACATCCGGGCGGCTCCCTATTTCACCGTCACGGGCGTGCCGTGGCGGAGGGTGAGCAGGTTGGTGGTGATTACCGGATCGCTGAGGCCAACCCCTTGAAGCACCGGATAGCGGTTGTTCTGCAGATCGCCGAGCTGTACTGGAATCTGCAAGGCGAACTTGGAGCCGGCCGGTAAGGCGCGCAGGGGCTCAAGATTCACCTTGCCTGGGTTGCGCTCAAGATCCTGCAAACTGCCGACGGAGAACACGAAGCTCTGTCCCGACGACTGGGTGACAGCAGCGAACGGCACCGAAGGCAGCTCGCCGGCGGCCAGCACCAGCCGGGTGCGCAGCCTCAGGCCGGTGCGCAGGGCGCCCGTTGGGTTAGGAAACTCTGCCTTGAGCAACAAGGTCTGGGTCCCTGGGGTGACGGCCGGATCCACCGAGCTGACCACCCCGGTAGCCACCGCCGTGCCTCCCTGAGGTTCCTGCAACAGCACCGGCAGGCCGGGGCGGACCCGATTGGTAAAAATACCGGGCACATCGATGCGGGCCATCAGTCGGTCGTTGCGCACCACCTTGGTGAAGGCCGCGCCGGCGGCGATCACATCGCCCTGTTTCACCTGGAGGTCGCTGATCACGCCGCTGATCGGGGCGCGCAGGTTGCTGAAGGCCAGGTCGGCCTCGCGGGCCGCCACGGCTTCCCGTGACTGCAGATATTGGGCCTTCAACTCGTCGCGCTGCAGGGCGCTGGCAGCCCCTTGGCTGGCGAGGAATTCAAAGCGCTCGTAGTTGAGCTTGTCCTTGTCGCGCTCAGCGATCAAGCTCGCCACATCGGCACGCACCTGGGCCTGATCGAGCACCAGCAGCAACTGCCCCTGCTGGACCTGATCACCCTGACGGACCAGCAGGCGCTCAATCCGGCCTGGGGCCTGGGCCGCCAGCTGCACCTCCTCGATCGCTTCAAGGGTGCTGATCGTGTCGACGTCGTTGCTGAAGCGGCCCAGCGCCACCGGCTGGGTGGACACCTCCACCTGGCGCACCGCCTCCGGCGGCGGACTGGCGCAGCCGCTGAGCGCCAACAGCCCGGCTGCCAGGACAGCGCTGGTTCCCGAGGAGATGGAACGACGGGAATGAATCACGCGGTCGGAGAAAGTTGGGCAGATTCTGCTTGACTCGGGCAACGATCTGTTGCGACGAGTACGACTAGCAGGATTGTCACCCATCGACCTGACCTTGCCGCGATCCAGACGGACCAAACCGTTGTGAGCGATCTGTTCGCGTTCGAAGCGCAGCGCCGCTTGCAGGCGATCGCGCCCCTGGCCGATCGGATGCGACCACGCACAATCGAGGAGTTCGTGGGCCAGGACGCAATCCTCGGCCCCGGCAGGCTGTTGCGCCGCGCCATCGCCGCCGACCGGGTGGGCAATCTGATCCTGCACGGGCCGCCCGGAGTGGGCAAAACCACATTGGCCCGGATCATCGCCGGCAGCACCCGCGCCCACTTCGCCAGCCTCAATGCGGTGCTGGCCGGCGTCAAGGAGTTGCGGGCCGAGGTGGAGGCCGCGCGCGAGCGGCTCGGTCGCCATGGCCTGCGCAGCTTTCTGTTCATCGACGAGGTGCATCGCTTCAACAGCGCCCAGCAGGACGCCCTGCTGCCCTGGGTGGAGAACGGCACGGTCACCCTGATCGGCGCCACCACCGAAAACCCCTGCTTCGAGGTGAACAAGGCGTTGGTGAGTCGCTCGCGCCTGTTCCGGCTGCAGCCCCTGGAGGCGGATGAACTGGGGCAGTTGCTGGAGAGGGCCCTGGCTGATCCGGAGCGGGGGTACGGCGATCGTCCGGTGGCCCTGGAGCCAGCCGCCGCCGCCCACCTGCTGGATGTGGCCAGTGGCGATGCCCGCAGCCTGCTCAATGCCCTGGAGTTGGCGGTTGAGACCACCGAACCAGGCGCCGACGGGCTGATCCGCATCGATCTGAGCATCGCCGAGGAGTCGATCCAGCAGCGCGCGGTTCTCTACGACAAGCAGGGGGATGCCCACTTCGACACGATCAGCGCCTTCATCAAGTCGCTGAGGGGCTCCGACAGCGACGCGGCCCTGTTCTGGCTGGCCCGGATGGTGGAGGCCGGTGAGAATCCACGCTTCATTTTTCGCCGGATGTTGATCGCAGCAGGAGAAGACGTGGGCCTGGCCGATCCCCAGGCGATCGTGGTGGTCGAAGCCTGTGCCGCGGCCTTCGAGCGGGTGGGGCTGCCGGAGGGGCTCTACCCCCTCGCCCAGGCGGCCCTCTATCTCGCTGGTGCCGAGAAAAGCAACAGCGTGCTGGGCTTTTTCGATGCCATCCAAACTGTTCGTGCCGCCAGCAAGCAGGCCGTTCCCTCCCACCTGCGCGACGCCAATCGCGATGGCCAGGCCTTCGGTGATGGCCAGGGCTACCGCTACCCCCATGCCTACAGCGAGCACTGGGTCGCCCAGACCTACCTGCCGGCGCCCTTGCAAGGGCAAGTGTTCTGGCAGCCCGGCTCCCTGGGCTGGGAAGGGGCCATCGGGGCCAGGCTGCGGCTACGGCGCGCCGCCCAACTGGCCGCAGAAGCCGAAAGCAGCGCCGAGCAGATCGAGATCGTCAGCAGCAGCGAGGCCGACCCCCTGCTGCGGCGCTGGCTGCAACGCCAGGCCGTCGCTGAAGGGGAGCGTCTCGATCGTCTCCGGCAGCGGTTCTGGCAGGGGGCCAGCTGGCAACGCCACGACAGGGTTCTGGTGCTGGAAGCCCGTTCCCTGCTCTGGGCCCTCGCCCCCCTCGGCGCCACCCCTGAAGGGGGCCTGGTGATCACCGTGGCCGAGGCCTCGGAGCGGCAGCGGCTGGAGGGCCAGGTGCAGATGCTCGAACCGCTTCGCCAACCGCAGCTTCTGGAGATAGCGCCCGATCAACCTGAACAACTCGCTGCCTTGCTGGAGCCGGGCCAACGCTTCGAGTGGGTGGCGGCGCGGCAACCCTTTCAGGGCGCGCCGCCGGATTCACTTCGCCGCTGGGTCCAGACCATCACGGCCCTGAGCGCTGAGAAGGCTGAGATCCGCCTGCTGTTCAGCGCGCCGCTGATCGGGCCAGCCGAAGCTCTGCTGGCTTGGCTTGCGGGGGAGGGTAAGGGCTCCCCCGCACGTTCGCTACGCCAAAGGCTTGAAACCTGCCTGCCCCTGGAGCGGCACTGGCTGGCGGAGGCCTCGTTGACGCCAGAGGCGATCGGCGCCCTGCTGGAGGGGTCAGGCTGGAGCCTCAATAACGATTGTTGGCAGGAATCCCTGCAGATCCGCCTCAGTGAATCCCTGCTGGAACGCTGGTTCGGGGCGGCAAGCAGCCATGGCCAGGCCTTGCGCCAGCACATCTCAGAGACCGCCATCTCAGAGATTCGTGCCGGTTTCACAGCAGCCCTGCAGGCCCAACTGCCGCAGCGCCTTGCTCACACGCTGCTGACAGCCCAACGTGGTAAGGGGGCGCAGGCGACCATCAAAAAAGCCCCGGAATCCCGGGGCTGAGCACAATCGGAATCGGCCAGAAAGGCCGTGCCTCGATCACCAGAGGCCGCGGATGGGCGCGGGGGTGAAGGGCATGGGGGCAGGAGCCGGAGCCGGGGTCATCCTGACTTGAGCCACAGGGTCAGTCATCTGGTTGGCCTGGATGCAGGCGGGCAGGAAGACATACCAGGACAGCAGCGAGGTGCACTGGGCTTCGCCTTCGCATTTGCCTTCGGCGCAGATGTTCTGCTTGCCGTCGTAGGTGCCGCAGGTGTCGGCGAGGCGGAAATCGGTGGGCAGGGCGGCCATGATGCCGGCGGAGGAGAGCTCACCATCGACAGAATCGGCGATGATGGCGCTGCGCAGGGCTTGCACCGCATAGGTGCTCATGCTCCAGTACGGGAAGTAGCTCCGGCTCTGATCCTTGAGGAACTTGACGCCGTCATCGGAGTAGAGGAAGCGAGTCACGCCGACCACATCAACGCTGTAGGTCTTGGAAAGACCAGCGCGGACCTCCTCGGACGTCCAGCCAGAGCGGGACAGGCCATCACCGAGGCCACGGTCGGTGACTTCGCCGCTCTCGATGAAGGTAACGAAGGAATCAAGGCTGGTTGACCACACAGCGCCACCGGTGTTCCAGCGGACGGGAAGGTCGTTATCGACGGCGGCGGAAGCGGGCAGCGCCGCCGTCGAGAGAGCAGCACCCATCAGCAGGGTGGCAGTAAGACGCTTAAGCACGGCAGAAAAAGCCAGAATCACCTTTTAACCTAGCCTTCTGAGTTGCATTTGCCAACATCTCAGCTGTTTGGTCCTGATAAATTGACAGATCACAAACAGATTTAACTGATCAGGATCAGCCGGGGGTACTGGCGGGTCGCATGTTGGGGAGCGGCGCCCAGCCCTGGGGACAGGTCAGACGCGAGCTTCGCAGCGGGAAAGCCCCAGGGGTTCCCTCCCCCCTGCAGACCACGCCACGGGGCACACCGTCGATCGCCTCGACCCTGGCCACGTAGGTTTCGGAGCCGCCCTGGGCTCCAAGCAGGAGCTGGACAGACTGGTCTTCGAGGGTCACGGTTGCTTCCATATCCTCGGGCTTCTCAATTCCCAGCACATCGAGGTAGCCGCTGAATCCGCCCCAGAAATAACGGGTGATTTCAGCGCCTACGAAGCGATCAAGCAGTACGGCTGCTCTCTGACGTTGATCCATCAACGCCTCTTGCGCGTTGAGTTCCACCAGGAATTCGCCTGTGTCCACGCGGCCACGGCTGGTCATGGGACGTGTCAGCGGCAGATCCAGCAATCCGGCTGCTCCGATCAGGCCCAGCACAGCGAACAGACCCACACGGGCGGCAATGACCATCAGGAATCCCGAAGGTTTGAGACCTTAGCCCCTAGTCTCGCGCGACAAACCGTTTCGTTTTCCATGGCCTTGAGCATTGGCGATGCCGCTCCCGACTTCACCCTCATGGACCAGAACAGCGAACCGCTCAGCCTTTCCTCGCTGCGGGGGCAGCGGGTGGTGATCTACTTCTACCCAAAGGACGACACCCCTGGGTGCACCAAGGAGGCGTGCGGCTTCCGTGATCAGTGGGCGCGCTACGAACAGCTTGGGATCAAGGTGCTGGGGATCAGCAAGGACGGCGCCGCCAGCCACGAAAAATTCATCGCCAAGTACACCCTGCCGTTCACCCTGCTCTGTGACCCCGAGCCCTGCCCGGTGGCCAGCGCCTATGGGAGCTATGGACTGAAGAAGTTCATGGGCCGGGAATACATGGGCATGATGCGCCACACCTTCGTGGTGGACCCGGAAGGGAAGCTTGAGCTCGTCTATCTCAAGGTCAAAGCTGAGGAAATGGCTGAGCAGATCCTCACGGATCTGAATCTGGGCTGAGCGCCACAAGGCCTTCCAGGCAGAGCTCAGGTGCCCACTCAAAGTCCAGGCCAAGCTCTTTGAGTAAGGGGGCCAAGCTCGGCCCATCGCCCCCTGTCAGCCAGAGCGTGTGCGGCCCTTCAGACCTGGCCGCCTCCAGCGCCTGAGCGATCGCTGCCGCCAGACCCCAGAGACAGCCGGCGCTCATCGCCTCCGCCGTGGCGGCAGGCCAGGGGTCGAAGCCCGGTTCCAATCCCCCCGTCGGTGCCGCCCAGGCGAGCGCCGGCAGCTGGGCCGTCCCCCTTGCCATCGCCGTCAGCTGGAGTTGGACTCCAGCCATCAATCTCCCTCCGGCGAAGCCTCCCTGGCTGTCCACCCGGGTCAGGCTCAGGCAGGTTCCGGCATCGGCCACAAGCACAGCACCTCCCGCCCCCTCACGCTGCCGGCGCCAGGCCTGCCATCCAGCCAAGGCCCGGTCAACGCCGAGCCAGGGCGGCATCGAGACCAGCGGCACGCCGGCCTGGTGAAAGCGGCGCCCTAGCGGTAACTGGAGCTGGGGTGCGGGCTGTCCCACACAGGCCCAGCAGCGCAGCCGCTCGCCCTCCTTTGGCTTGAGGCTGGCCGGTGCCTGGCTGTGCCAGCAGCGCAAGCCGGAGGTGGCGCTTGCTGCCGCCTCTGCCCAGTGCCAGCGGCTGTTGCCGATCAACAGCCAGCGAGCCGGTGGGGCAGGCCCCGGCACGCCCATCTCAGATGCCCTCGCCCATCACGCCAGGCAGGTGGATGCCACATTCCTGCCTGAGCCCTGCAAAACGGCTGCCGCGTTGGCCATCTTCGCGCTGGCCGTCTTCGCCTGGATCGCTGCCAGCATCCGGGCCGCTGGAATGCCAGTCACCGACCGTGGAGTAGCCCTGCTCGAACAGGGGGTGATGGGGGAGCGCCTGATCCTGCATGTAATAAAAAACGTCTCGACTGGTCCAGCTCAGCAAGGGACGCAGCGACCAGCGGCCGCGCACGCTGTCCAACGGGCGCATCGCGCGGCGATGGTCAGTCTGGTTGCCCCTCACCCCACTGGCCCAGCCGTGCACCTGAAGCTGCTCAAACATCCGATCCAGCGGCTCCACCTTGCGCATCCGCAGGTAGAGATCCATGTCTTCGAGTCGGCCGGTCTCCCAGAGCCGTCCATGCAGCGCCTCCATGCGAGCCGAGCTTTGCTCCGGCTGCGCCACTTGAAGGTTGAGCTTGAGCAGCTGGCAAAGGGTTTCGGCATAGCGGTAGGTTTCCGCCGGCAAGTAGCCGGTGTCCACCCAGATCACCGGGATGGCGGCACTGATTCGGCTGACCATGTGCAGCAGGACCGCCGACTGAATGCCGAAGCTGGTGGTCAGAGCAAAGGAATCACCGAAGGTCTGCAAACCCCAACGGAGGCGGGCCATCGGATCGAGGGGTTGGAGCAGGGCCGTGGCGGCAGCGGCATTCAGCAGAGGGCCGTCACGATCGGTGGGAGGCCGCGAAGCCATCAAGCTGCTCATGGCCTCCATCCTCTGCGTTTCCTCCAACGACGCTGGTTAGGGTTCACCATCCTTTCCTGACGACGCGGTCTGGCCAGCATGACGGAGCCCAGCCCAGAGCAGCAAGCGGGAGCTACTGGAGCGGTCGTCATTGCCGGTGGCGGCTTCGCTGGGTTGTACACAGCCCTGGCCCTGGCCGAACGACGCCACCACCCGCCGATCCTGCTGATCGAGCCGAACGATCGGTTCGTCTTCCTGCCGCTCCTCTACGAACTGCTCTCAGGCGAACTGCGCTCCTGGGAAGTGGCTCCTCGCTATGACACCCTTCTGGCTGGCCACGGCGTGGCCTGGTTGCGGGATCGGGTGAGCGCGATTGATACTCACGCCTCCTCCCTGCGCACCGAGCAGGGCCGGGAGCTGGAGTTCTCGAAGCTGGTGATCGCCACCGGCAGCCGTCCGACCAGCTTCGGCGTGCCTGGGGTGGAGAACCACGCCATCGGCTTTCGCACCCTGGCCGATGTCGAGCACCTACAGGGCCTGGTGCAGGAGCTTCGCGGCCGGCAGCGGCCTCTGCAGCGCCTGGCGGTGGTTGGCGCTGGCCCCAGCGGCGTTGAACTGGCCTGCAAGCTGGCTGATTTGCTGCAGGGAGCGGCCTTGCTGGAGTTGATCGAGCAGGGCCCCGAGCTGCTGCCCAAGGCCCGATCCTTCAACCGTGAGCAGGCCCGCACGGCCCTGCTGCGCCGGGACGTGCGGCTGCGCACCTCTACCAGGGTCCTGGCCGTGGAAGCCGACCACATCCAGCTGGGTCTGCCAGCGGCAGCCGATGGCAGCAGCAGCGAGGAAAGACTGGCCGTCGATGGGGTGATCTGGACGGCGGGGGTGACCGCCAACAGTCCGTCCATCCATCCGGCGGCGGCCATCGATGGCGGCGGCCGCCTGCTCTGCACGCCAGAGCTGCAGCTGCGGGATCACCCGGGTGTGTTCGTGAGCGGGGACCTGGCCCACGTGGAGGATGCCGATGGGGAAGTCCTGCCGGGCACCGCCCAGGTGGCCTTCCAGCAAGCGGATCAGCTGGCAGGCAACCTGCTGCGATCGATCGCGGCTGAGCCGCTTGAGCCCTTTCTCTGGCGCGATCTCGGCGAGATGATCAGCCTTGGTGTTGGCGAGGCCAGCCTCACCGGCCTGGGCTTGACCCTGGCCGGGTCCGCCGCCTACCGCATCCGCCAACTCACCTACCTGTCACGTCTGCCGGGCCGCTCCCACCAGCTGCGTGTGGCAGCGGGCTGGCTCAGCGACCTGGGTCGCCCCCTGTTCGGCCAGGCCTCCCGTTCTTGACACGAGTTGTGATCCCATCGCCCCTCGCTCTGGCCAAGCCCCGTGGCCTGTTGCTCGATGCCATGGGGACCTTGATCGGCCTGCGTCGATCCGTTGGCAACACCTACGCGGAGCTGGCGGCTGACCACGGGATCGCGGCGGAAGCCGAGGCGATCGATCGGGCCTTCGCGGCCGTTTACCCCCAGGCCCCCCCCCTGGCCTTCCCTGGCCTGGCCGGAGAAGCCTTGCTTGAGGCAGAACGTCGGTGGTGGGGGGAGCGGATTGCCGAGGTGTTCAGCGCCAGCGGTGCGTGCTCGAGCACGCCCAACCTGGAACGGGAGCTGTTCGATCGGTTCGCCGATGCCGGCCTCTGGCAGATCTACCCCGATGTGATCGAGCCTCTGCGGCGCTGGCATGAGGCTGGGCTGCGTCTGGCGGTGGTCAGCAATTTTGACCAACGGCTCGGCGCGATCCTGGCGGGGCTCGAACTCGATGGCCTCCTCGAAACGGTGATCGTCTCGAGTGCGGCCGGTGCGGCCAAGCCCAGCCCGATTCCCTTGCAGCTCGCCATCGAGGCCATCGGCCTCCAGCCCAGCGAGGTCTGGCACGTGGGCGACAGCCCCGAAGACGAGCAGGCCGCCATGGCCGCCGGTGTGATCTGCCTACGGATCCTCCGGCCTTGAAACAGGCCGTTCTGCTCGGTCGGGTCAGTGGCCTGCGTCCGGCCCAGAAGCGGCGGCTGGAGCGGCTATCCCAGCGCCGCCATCCGGAAGCCGGTGGGGCCGATCTGCTCTGCCTGCAACGCCTCGCCGCCGAATCGCGGGAACTGGATCTGCCGCTCAGTCTAGTGGTGGATGGGCGTGGGCTCTGCCGGCTGCTCTGGGTCGGCCCCCTGGAGCAATCCGGACGCTTGCTCGATCGGCTGCCCGGCTCGGAGCGGCGCCATGGTCAGGCCTGGCGACTGATCAGCTGCGTGGGGCGGGGGCCTGGCTTGGAGCCCCTGGGGAGTGAGGCGTTGGTGGGTCTCGACCTCAGACCCATCCACTGGCTGCGCTTCCCCCAGCAAGCCGCCGCCGGTGGCCATTGGCCGGCCTGCTGCTACCGACCCAGCCACCAGGAGGGCCAGCCCTGGCAGGTGCAGCTGGAAGGAGATCTCAGCGAGCTGAGTGACCCCATGGCCACGCCAGCGACCCTTGCCAACAATGGGGCGGAGGCCATCAAGGGTGAGCAGAAGCCAGGGCCGGAGAGGGTCCTGCTGCTGGCCTTGGTCGGGCAGGACAGCGAGGCCAGTCAACGGGAGATCGCCGAGCTGGAGGGACTGGTGCGCAGTGCCGGCGGCCTGCCGGTGGGACTGGTCCGGCAGAAACGTCACCCAGCGGGAGCCCAGACCATCTGGGGCGATGGAAAGCTGCGGGAGGCCGCCCTGGAAGCCCGGCGGCTGGAGGCCAGCCTGGTAGTCACCGATCGGGAACTCAGCCCCTTCCAGACCCGACACCTCGAGCGCCTGCTGGATCTGCCGGTGAGCGACCGCAGCGAACTGATCCTCGACATCTTTGCCCAGCGGGCCGCCAGCAGCGCCGGGCGCCTGCAGGTGGAACTGGCCCAATTGCGCTACCGACTGCCGAGGCTGAGTGGCCGCGGCCAGAGCCTGTCACGTCAGGGGGGAGGAATCGGCACCCGGGGACCTGGCGAAACCCAACTGGAGAAGGACCGCCGCGTCATCGCCAGCCGCATCGATCGGCTGCAGGCGGAGGTCAGGCGGCTGGGTGACCACCGCGCACGCCTGCGCCAGGGGCGAGCTGGTGTGCGCCGGCTGGCCCTGGTGGGTTACACCAACGCCGGCAAGAGCTCCCTTCTCAATGTCCTCACCACGCCCGAGGGAGGGGAAGGGGTTCTGGCCGAGAACAAGCTCTTCGCCACCCTCGATCCCACCACGCGACGGCTGGACTCCCATCAGCCAGGCGGCACCAGCCAACGGCTACTGCTCACCGACACGGTGGGGTTCATCCGGGAGCTCCCCCCACCGCTGCTGGAAGCCTTCCGCTCCACCTTGGAGGAAACCCTGGAGGCCGATGGCTTGCTGATCGTGGTGGATCTCTCCGATCCCGCCTGGTCCGAACAACTGCGCACCGTCCACGCGATCCTCGATTCGCTTGGCAGCCAGGCCCCCCGCCAGGTGATCGGCAATCAGATCGATCGCTGCCCGGCCATCGAACTGGAACGCGCCGAGGCGATCAGCCCGAATGTTCTTTTCGTTTCCGCCACCGCCGGACTGGGATTGCACCGCCTGCGGGAGTGGCTGCTGCCTCCGGCTCAGCAGAAGGATTGATCTGATCGCTCCAGATTCGAAGCCAGAAATCAAGGATGGCGATGGCCCGGCCAGTTCGATGACACCTCACTCTTCGGCATTGATTCTGGAGATCAAAAATTGCGGACTATCCGCTTGTCTCCAGCATTGTTCTTGAGAATTGTTCTTGAGAACTGGATTATCCTCCTCCAGCAGGCCACTACCGTGCCGAATGGAGAAATGGTGCCAGCAAGCAGCCAAGGTTGCATATCAAAACATACACAACCACCCCCACTGCTCCATCGGCACGGCTGGAGCAGGATTCGCCGTAGCGATGCATCTCGCTCACAACTTATGAGATTGAAATTGTTTTCAGTGAGTGCAGCGAGCCTTGCCGGGCAGACCCGACTCATCGCATTAAGACCTTGAGAGCCCTCTCCATCGCCAAGTGGCCTTGCCTCAAGCCGATGCCCCCGTTGGCCCATAGCCGAACCAACCCATGGCCGAACCAACGTCGCGGCCATAGCAAGAGCGCAACAACCAACCAATTTAGCCAGTCTCAGGGGAGAATCCTGTTCCTGAACCTGCGCAACGCTTCTGGCCTGAACGAACGTCAAGCCAGCGACGCAACCATGCCAGCAGACGATCAGATACTGCCTGAACTTCATCGGCAATCACGAAGGCAAATGCACCAAACGGCGATCACCGTTCGGTGCATTTACCCAGCCTCTAGCTGCAATCAAACTTATATCAAGTCCTTGGGATTTGATCAGGATCCCGACACTGAAGACTGGGTTCCAAGGCTCAACAGTAGATTCAATCATCCATAACGTTCAGCTCATTGAACGCCTTCCTCCAAACCGCCTTGGCGCCTGACGCCTTGATCACATTGGTGGTGTTGGTGGGCTCCATGGTCTTGTTCATCAGCGGATGGCTGGCCCCGGAAGTCACCGGTCTGCTGGTCGTCGGCTTGCTGATGGCCACGGGCGTGCTCCAGCCTGGAGAAGCTCTGGAGGGTTTCGGCAGTCCGGCCCTGCTCACGGTGCTGGGTCTGTTCGCGATCTCTGCCGGCCTGTTTCGCTCCGGTGGCCTCGATCAGCTCCGAGGGCTGATCGGCTCCGATGCGGTCCGCAGCCCCAAGCGCATGATTCTGCTGCTCACCACTCTGGTGGCGCCGGTTTCAGCCTTCGTGCCCAACACACCGATCGTGGCCTCCCTGCTGCCGGTGATCGAGGGCTGGTGCCATCGCCGCGGCATCTCTCCCTCGAAGGTGCTGCTGCCGCTCTCGTTTGCCACGGTTCTGGGGGGAACACTCACCCTGATCGGCAGCTCAGTGAACCTGCTGGCCAGCGAAGTGAGCAGCAAACTCGGCTACGGCAGCTTCGATCTGTTCACATTCACGCCGATCGGCATTGGCGTCTGGCTGGCGGGCAGCCTCACCATGGTGCTGCTCTCCGACCGCTTCCTGCCGGATCGCGGCGCCAATAACAACGACCTGGTGGGCAGCTTCAGCGGCTATCTCACCGAAGTACTGATCCCCCCGGGCTCGGAGCTGGTGGGCAAGTCGTTGCATCGCACCCGCCTGCAGCGTCGCTTCGACGTCGACGTGCTCGAACTCCATCGCCAGGAGGAGCGTCACACCCCACCGCTGGCCGACCGCAGCTTGATGGAAGGCGATCGCCTGGTGCTGCGTTGCACCCGCGCCGACCTGCTTCGGCTGCAACAGGAGCGCACCATCGTTCTGGCTCCCGTTCCTGAAGCCGCAGACGACGTCTTGGCTCCCCAGGAGCTGAGCCATCTGAGGATGGTGGAGGTTCTGCTACCCGCAGGTTCGACCCTGGCGGGCCAGAGCCTGCGAGAACTGCGCTTCCGCCAGCGCTACAACGCCACCGTTCTGGCACTGCGTCGCGGCAATGTGGTTCTGCGCGAGCGGCTTGGCAAGGCCACCCTGAGGGAAGGCGACGTGCTGCTACTGCAAGGCCCCCAAGACGCCATCCGAGGCCTGCAGGGCACCAATGACCTGATCGTTCTCGAGCAGATCGAGGACGATCTGCCCACCGTGAGCCGCAAAGGGGTGGCGATCCTCATCGCGGTGCTGGTGATCCTCCTGCCCAGCTTCAAGGTGCTGCCTCTGGTGGCGTCGGTGCTGCTGGGCACCGTGGCGATGGTGGCCACCGGCTGCCTGCGCACCGGTGAAATGCTGCGATCCATCCGGCTTGATGTGATTCTGCTGCTGGGATCCCTGAGCAGCTTCAGCGTCGCCCTCGAGAAGACCGGACTGGCCGAAGCCGTGGCCAATACGCTGCTTGATGGCCTGCGCAACTTGCCGGCCTACTGGGCCCTGGCTGCCATTTTCCTGTTCACCACCCTGCTGACGGAGGTGATGAGCAATGCCGCCACCATTGCGATGGTGATCCCGATAGCGGCCAAGGTGGCCATCGGCTTCGGGATGCCACCGATGGCCTTCATCTTCGCCGTGCTGTTCGGTGCCAGCCAGAGCTTTCTCAGCCCCGTGGGCTACCAGACCAACTTGATGGTTTTCGGTCCAGGTCGCTATCGCTTCCTTGATGTGGCCCGCTACGGATTCCCGCTGACCCTGTTGATGACCGTCCTGGTGCCCTGGCTGATCTGCCGGCAGTTCAACCTTTGAGACAGGCTTGTAGGCAGCCCTGCTTTCAACGCCGAACCACGCACCAGAATGGGCTGTAGCGGTTGTGGCAGCATAGGAAGCTGATTCTTCTTTGTTCCATGGCCCTTCAGCTCGGTGACACCGTTCCCGATTTCACCCAGGATTCGCAACAGGGCCCGATCAACCTCTACGACTACGCCGGAGAGAGCTGGGTCGTGCTGTTTTCGCACCCCGCCGACTACACCCCGGTCTGCACCACCGAGCTGGGCGAAGTCTCGCGGCTGCGCCCGGAGTGGGAGAAGCGCAACGTCAAAACCATCGCCCTGAGCGTTGATTCCGCCGAAAGCCACAAGGGCTGGATCGGCGACATCAACGAAACCCAGAGCACCAGCGTCGATTACCCGATCCTGGCCGATGCCGATAAATCGGTGAGCGAGCTGTACGGGATGATCCATCCCAAGGCCCTCAACAATCTGACCGTGCGTTCGGTGTTCATCATCGATCCGAACAAGAAACTGCGGCTGCAGATCACCTATCCCGCCAGCACCGGCCGGAACTTTGATGAGATTCTGCGGGTGATCGATTCCCTCCAGCTCACCGACCACCACCAGGTGGCCACGCCGGTGAACTGGAAGGACGGCGAAGACTGCGTTGTGGTGCCTTCGATTTCCACCGACGATGCCCGGGTGAAATTCCCTAAGGGAGTCACGGAGATCAAGCCCTACCTGCGCACCACACCCCAGCCCAATCGCTGAGCCTCCCCTTCGGCAGGTTTCGGTTGGCTTGGACGCCCTCACCATGCCGCCGGGATCGGGCAGGTTTCAGAATGACGCCTGCCTCTCCGACGCTCGATGACCAACTGGTGGCAATGGCAGGGGATTTCCTCAAGCCAACCGAACAGCTTTGCGGTGATCGGAGCCGGCCGTTTTGGCCGGGCCGTCAGTAAGGAACTGGTTCGCTGTGGGGCCGATGTGCTGGTTGTCGACAGGAGCCAGCGCGCCATCGATGAACTCCGCCAGGTGGACCCGGCCATCGAAGGCCGGGTGCTCGACTGCACGGAAGAGGAGGCCCTGCGGGCCGCCGGAGTGCTTGAACTCGACACCGTGGTGATCGGCATCAGTGAACCGATCGAAGCCAGCATCACCGCCACTTTGATCGTCAAGGACAGCGACGGCAGCCGGGTGAGACAGGTGATCGCCCGGGCCACCACCGACCTTCACGAAAAAATGCTGCGCCGCGTCGGCGCCGACAAGGTGGTGTTTCCCTCGCGGATGCAGGGCGAGGAGCTGGGTCGCCAGCTGATGCGCCCCAACCTGCTGGATCGCCTCCGCCTTGACGATCGCAACAGCATCGAAGAGATCAAGGTTCCCCAGTCGTTCATCGGCCAATCCCTGCGCGATCTGAACCTGCGCAAGAACTACGAAGTGAACCTCCTGGCAGCCGGGCCTGTGAACAATCTGTCGGTGAATCCACCCGCGTCCCATGTGCTCAGCGAGGGTGACCTGCTGGTGGTGATGGGAACCATCAAGGCTCTTGAAGGGTTGCCCCAGACGTGAAGCCAACCACGGTTCTGGGCTTGATGAGCGGCACCAGCGCCGATGGTGTTGACGCCGTTCTGGTGTCGTTCGCCGGCCCCAGAGCCCGCCCCCGCTGGCGCCTGCTCAAGAGCCAGTTCCTTCCTTATCCAGAAGCGCTTCAGCAGCAACTGATCTCCATCGGCCAGGGCCAGGCAGCCACGGCGGCCACGGTGCTGAACCTGGCTGAAGCCGTGACCGAAGTCCAGGCTGACTGCGCCCGCCTTTGCGACCCGGACGGCCTCGCCAGCCTGGTGGGCTGTCACGGTCAGACCCTCTGGCATCGCCCACCTGATGGCTTGCGGCGGGGGTGTAGCTGGCAGCTGCTCCAGGCTCCCTTGCTGGCTGAATTGCTGCAGCGCCCGGTGGTCTTTGATCTGCGCAGCCACGACCTCGCCCTCGGTGGCCATGGGGCACCGCTCGTGCCGGCCGCCGATGCCGCCCTACTGCCAGCGATCGGCGGCTGGCGTGCCCTGCTCAACCTCGGCGGCATCGCCAACCTGACCCTGCTGCCTCCAGCGACGGGACCGGAGCGGTTCAGTGACGTGCTCGGCTGGGACTGCGGCCCGGCCAATACCTTGATCGACCTGGCGGTGAATCGTTTCAGCCAGGGCAAGCAACGCTTTGATGCCGATGGCCGCTGGGCCGCCCAGGGCCGCGTCCATGAAGACGTGATTCGGCGCTGGCTGGCCGAGTCCTATTTCCAGACTCCGCCACCAAAATCAACCGGGCGAGAAGTGTTCGGCGAAGACGACCTGAACCAGCGGCTGGCCACTCTCGCCGGCGCCTGCGGCACCTTGGACAATCACCAGGCCCAGTCCGACGCCCTGGCAACGCTGACCGCTTTCAGCGCCGCAGTGGTGGCCGCTGACCTGGCGCGCAGCCCAGGCCCCGGGCCGCTCGAATTGGTCGTGGCCGGGGGTGGGGCCAGAAATGGCACCTTGATCAACCAGCTTCGCCACCGTTGCCGGGGCCTCTGGGTGCGGCCACTGGCCGATCTGGGCATCGGCGAAACAGACCGGGAAGCTCTTGCTTTCGCCCTGCTGGCCTGGTGGCATCAGCAGGAACACCACGGATCCCTGCCTTCCGTGACCGGAGCGGAGCAGGCAGCAGTTCTCGGGGTCTGCGCTCACCCGGGAGCCGCTCAACGGCTGGGGCGGTACAGACGCACACGTTTCGGCAAACCGCGCAATCGTCTCGGCGTCTGAAGCTCCTGTTGCTCGAGCACCGTGCGGAAGCGCTCGGCGGGCATGGCTGAATCAACCGCCTTTTCCTTGGCCAGAGCCCCAACGCCAGCCTGGGTCTGGCGGGCCTGATCGAGGCGATCGAGACCCTGCTGGATCAGCACTTTGGCCATGTTGCTGACCGTGCGGGATTCACTGTCTGCGGCCGCATTGAGGCGCTCACATAAATCTTCCGGAAGCACCACCTGGACCCGAGGGGACTTGGGCCGGCCGCTCGTAGAGGTCTGACGGGTGGCCAAGGCCTCAGGGATCAGACGAAGTACCACTGAGTGTACAGAGATCCCCAGGGATACTATCCAGCACTATGCTTGAGCCCATCTGCCTACCTGCCATAGGCACCTTGATGAGTCCCGCCATGAGCAAGGCCTCCACCCAGTCCGCACGCCAGGCCCTCGGCAACCCAGAGCGAGCCGGGCTCCAAAGCATGGGTACCGCAGCAGTGAACAAGGCCGCTGGCTCCGCGTCGTCAGGCCAGCCCGCTAGGGCGGCCGCAAGCACGAATCTGGACACAAGCAATCCAGCGGCCACCAAGCCGGCACGGGGCAGGTCAGCGGCTGTCAGATCAGCAGCTCGTGGCGCCACCAGCAAGGCCAACAACTCCACGGCCAAGGCCAGCGGCCAGAGGGGCTCGGGCCAGCGCAGCGCCGAACAGAGGGTCGCCGGACAGAGCGATGTGCAGGTTTCAGCGGTGATCAGCACCTACCTGCTCACCCATCTCCACCACATCCTGCAGCGGGCCGAATACGCCGCCAACCAGGAAGGACACCAGCCCCTGGCCGCTAATTACGCTCAACTGCGCAAGGTGCTTTGCCTTGATGCCCGCAGCATGGAAGTGGAAGACACCTCCGCCGTTGCCCATCTCGAGGTCGAACCACCCTGCGCCGCCTGAGTAGGCCAGGACATCAGGCCGTGGCATCAGGCCGTGGCATGTTGCCAAAATCCAACAACCGGCTCGGAACTTGGTGAAAACAGGGCACCCACCCATAGGGTCTGGCCAGCGTTCAGCGTGGCCGCCCCAGAGCCATTCCATGACCGAAACCAATGCCGCTCGCCTCTACGAACGGATCAGAGCCGATGAGGAGCTCACGAAAACCCTGTTCAGGCAGGCTCTTCAAGATCCCAAGGGAACCATCAACACGATCCTCGCCCTTGGCCAAGACTGGGATTTGCCCGTTTCAGAAGCTGCTGTCAAGGAGCATCTCGCCTCCCTCGATGACGACACCAAGCAATGGCTGATCAAGGCCAGAGGCGGGCTCTAGGGCCTCGCCGTCGGGCTTGCTGAGGAAGGTCCAGAAGAAGAACCAGAGGCTGGAGATGGAGCCGAGGCTGGCGGAGTCAGCCGAGGCTGCGGCCGTGGAGCCCGATCTCCCTGGGCCCAACTGAAAAACAGCCAGTAACTGACCAGCGCCAACCCTGCGGCCACCACCAAGGCAGCCAATTGCTCCAGACGTTTGACCAGCATGGGCAGCCGCGCCGAATGAATTCCAGTCTGAGTGAAGGGAGTGATCGCCCAAGCGGCTGACGAAGGATCAGCGGGCAGGGATGATGGAAGCAAAGATCCCCAGATAGTCCCCTTCCTGTGCTTCGTCTGGAACGTGTATCAAAGCTTTATCCCACTGGCGAGGTGCTGCGGGATGTCACCTGGGAGGTGAAGCCGGGCGACCGCATCGGCTTGGTGGGTGTGAATGGAGCCGGGAAATCCACCCAGCTGCGCTTGATCGCCGGGTTGGAGGAGCCCAGCAGCGGCCAGGTGGTGCGCCAGGGCGATCCGCGCATCGCCTACCTGAAGCAGGAGTTCGACGTGGATCTGACGCGAACGGTGCGCGAAGAACTGTTCCAGGCCTTCGGCGAAGCGGCCGACGTGCTGATCCGCCAGCACCAGGTGGAGCACGCCATGGCCAGTGAGCAGGCTGCCAGCGATCCAGAGCATCTCAACGAGCTGATTGAGGAGCTCGGCAAGCTGCACAGCCGCTTTGAGTCTTTGCATGGCTACGAACTCGAAGCCCGCATCGACAAACTGCTGCCCACGATCGGCTTCACCCCCGGCGGGGCTGATCTGCCGGTGGGCGACTATTCAGGCGGCTGGCAGATGCGCATCGCCCTGGGCAAGATCCTGTTGCAGGACCCTGACCTGCTGCTGCTTGATGAGCCCACCAACCACCTGGATGTGGAAACCATCCAGTGGCTGGAAGGTTACCTGGTGGAGCGGGATGTGCCCCTGGTGGTCGTCAGCCACGACCGCACCTTTCTCGATCGGGTCTGCAACCAGATCGTGGCCACCGAGCGCGGCATCGCCCGCACCTATCTGGGCAACTACAGCCAGCACCTGGAGCAGAAACAGCTGGAGCGGGAGGCCAGCCAGTCGGCCTTTGACCGGCAGCAGAAGGAGCTGGCCAGCCAGCAGGCCTACATCGACCGATTCCGGGCCAGTGCCACCCGCAGCACCCAGGCCAAGAGCCGCGAGAAACTGCTGGAGAAAGTGGACCGGATCGAGGCCCCGGTGGAGAGCCTCTCCGGCCCCAAGTTCCGCTTTCCCGATGCCCCCCGCTCCGGGCGCCAGGTAGCCCTGATCGAGAACCTCAGCCACGCCTACGGCGAGTCGATCCTGTTTCTCGGCGCCGGCCTGGAAGTGGAGCGGGGCGATCGCATCGCTTTCGTGGGACCCAATGGGGCAGGCAAATCCACCCTGCTGCGCCTGATCATGGGGCTGGAGCAGCCCGACGAGGGCACCTCCCAACTGGGGGAGCACAACGTGGTGGCCGGCTATTTCGAGCAGAACCAGGCCGAGGCCCTGGATCTGGGCAAAACGGTGATCGACACCCTGTTCGAGGCCGTGCCGGATTGGACCCAGACCCAGGTGCGCTCCCTGCTGGGCAGTTTCTGTTTCAGCAACGACGCGGTGTTCAAGGAGGTAGGGAAACTCAGCGGTGGCGAGAAAGCACGGCTCGCCCTGGCCCTGATGCTTCTCTCTCCCTGCAATCTGCTGGTGCTCGATGAGCCCACCAACCACCTCGACATCCCTGCCAAACAGATGCTCGAAGACGCCCTGCGTGAGTACGAAGGGGCGGCCCTGCTGGTCTCCCACGACCGTTACTTCATCTCGCGGGTGGCCAACCGGATCGTCGAGATCCGCGACGGCGAGCTGGTGCTCTACCGCGGCGATTACGCCTATTACCAGGCCAAGAAGGCCGAAGAGGCGGAACTGAGCCTGGCGGCCGCCACCGCCTCGCTGCAGGAGGCCAAAAAGAGCGCCAACCGCGAGAAGCAGAAAGCCCGCGCCGCCAGAAGCAAGTCAAAGGGCTGAAGCGCTTGCACAAATAACTTCATCAAGCGGTGAATAGAAATATTCAATTCTCTGGTGTTTCACCAATGGTGTTCATAGCCTGACGGAATCCACTAGGGCATCCCTCCCATGAACACCCCCATCGGTTCTTCCTCTGGCTCTGCCGATCTCAATCCTGCCCCTGCCGCTCCTGCCGATCAGGCGTGGGATTCCGTTGAGACCTACTTCGAATGCATCACCACCTGCTCCCTTGATGACGGCACCTGCATCACCGCCTGCGTGGAGGAGCTGCGGACGAACAACTGAAACCCAGAGCCAAGCGGTCCGGACCACCGCCGAAGTGGCGGCATCCTGACAGGAATTCCTTACCTGTGTGCCGGTTGCTACGAGAGCACTCGAAACACTTCGTAGCATTAAGGTGGATTCAAAGCCCCACCGCGATGCCTGGAATGTCCGAACCGCTCGCCCTCAGCCTGGGTCAAAAGTTTGAATTGGAGCGCATGACACGCGCCATCGATTCCACAGGCGATGCCCAGTCCCTGCGTGGTCTGGCGAAGCAGCTCCTGCACGCCTGGCAGTCCCAGCGGGCAGCCACCGAGTGGATGATGCGCCAACAACTGGGGACTCCGCCGGGATTGGCCGCAGCCGTAGCAAAGAGACAGTCCGAACAACCATCCCCCGCTGATGAGGGCCCAGCCACTCAGCCGCAAAGCCAGCCTCCCTTCGGCGCAACCGACATTCTCTGAAGACGGTTGAAGCCAGTTAAGGCCGCCGAATCTCCCTCAGCGGCCTTCGTTGGACCTGGCAATCTCAGTTGGGATCACTTGCAATTGCAGGCTGGACCCACCCCGCAGGATACCGATGGCCATCGGCTTACCGACGCCATTTTTTTCCACTGCCGAAATCATTTCAGCCGGCCCCGGTACCCGGGTTCCCGCTGCGGAGACGATCACGTCTCCTGGTCTCAGACCCGCTTGTGAGGCGGGACTGCCGGGCAGGACGGAACGAACCAGCGCGCCCTGCCCGCCCCCACGCCCCTGGTCAGAAGGAGCCTGATCAAGGCCAACGCCGATCATCGGGTGGCTGACCGATCCGGTCGCCAGCAGTTGGGTGGCAATGCTGCGGGCACGGTTGATCGGGATTGCGAAGCCAAGCCCGGCTCCCGGGCCTGAGCGCACCAGCGTGTTAATCCCCACCACCTCTCCATCGGCATTGAGCAGGGGCCCACCGGAATTGCCTGGATTGATCGCCGCATCGGTCTGAATCAGATCAAGACGCTTGTCGGTGATCCCCAGCTGGCTGACATTGCGACTCAGGTTGCTAATGATTCCCATCGTCACGGTGTTGTCGAGCCCAAACGGGTTGCCGACAGCAATCGCCCAATCCCCGACTTGAAGGGCGTCGGAATTGCCCAGGGTGGCCACCGGCCAGGGTCCAGGCTCCATCAGGCGAACCAAGGCCAGATCCGTCAACGAATCGAGGCCCACCACCTTGCCCTCCACCCGACGTCCATCTTTGAGGCCCACAAAAACGCGGTCGCTCTTCTCAACGACGTGGGCATTGGTGAGAACCAGACCGTCGGCCTGAAAGATCACACCGCTGCCCAGGCCCCGCTCGGTGCGTTGGCTGGGGCGTTGTTGGGCCTGAGGCGCTCCAAAAAATTGCCGAAACAGGGGGTCTGCCATCAGCCGGGAGGGAAACCTTGAGCGCCCGGTGCTGGTGACCGTCCGTTCTGTGTCGATCGTCACCACCGCAGGGCCCGCCCGGTTGACGGCCTCGGTAACGAACGACTGGCGGGAGAGCCCAGAGCTGCGTGGGGCCTGCTGGGCCTGGGCCGTGTCGGCTCTCTGAATCAGGGCAGGGGAAGCGATCACCAGGGCCAGGGGCAGCACTGGCAGCAGGGCGTGGCGCGGGATGTTTCGCAGATCCACTGATAGAGAACAGCTAACAACTGTCTCGACCGTAACGGCAGACGCCGTAACCAAGGGAGAACAAAGGGCGCAGAAGATGTGACGAAGTGCGCGGCCAAGCCGAAGCACTCACCTGACAGGGCCTGCCACGCTGCAGCGGCTTTGGGCCTAATCTTTAAGAAGATTTATTAATCGACATGGATACCAGCTCGCTTTTGCTCCTCTTTTTGGCTTTTGGAGCGGCCTGCAGCAGCCTGTGGGCCTGGAGGCTCGCCCAAAGCGCCTCATCCAGGCAATGATGGCAGCAGAGGCCACAGCCAGCCCAATAGCTCCGGCCTGATTGAGTCGGCCTGATTTGTTTCTCCCTGAATGGTGTCGCCCATGGACCAGATTTTTCCCCTGCTTTACGGAGCCTGCTTCCTGCTGTTGCTCGTCCAGGCCTTTCAGGTGATGGCGCGGGGCTTCACGTCCGTTCCTCGCCAGGGTGATGGCACCGGCAGCAACAACCTCCCAAGCCCAAGTCCCCAAGACGCCGACCGCACCGGACGCTTGACGATTCACCCGGAACTGATCGGCAGCGACGGCCAACTCATCCGTGATGACCTGATGACCGTGCGTTTCAGCAGTGAGAGTGAGGGCTCTGCCGTGCCCCCGGATACCAACTGAATGGGCTCCAGCCAGTGCCGATCCAGCTGGTTCATGGCCTGATCAGGTCGCGCTAACTGGTACAACCATGGGGCAGACCAGATTCCAGGCGGAGGCCAAACGTTGGACCAGAGAACCCGAATCGTGGCAGCCGTGCTGCGCAGCCTTAAGTTGCCCCCCCGCTTCAGGCTCCACTTAACCAAGGACGACCCCGTCAGGCTGGAGCTGAGCATCACGCCCGCCTACGGCAAAGACCCGATCCTGGTGGGTCTCGTGGAATCCCAGGATCTGGTGGCCCGCCGTGATCGCGAAGGCCGCATCCCCAGGGATCTGCAGGGAACCTGGGACTGGACGGTGCGCCACGGCAAGGTCACCACTGGGGGCTGGAATCCCTACCTCAAGGAGGCCCTGCAGACGATGTTCGAAACGGGACTGCCAGCGATTGTCTACGAGGAAACCACCGGCGAGGACTACCACCCCGTCGATGGAGCGCGGCATGTGCGCTGATCAAAACCTCAAGAAAAAGCGTGGCCGATCGCACCGTCTGCCCTCGGGGAGGCCGCTAAAACGATGGCATTCAATGTCTTCCGTTTTTCTTTATGTCCTCCCTGGGCCTGTCGATAGGGCCTCTGGTCAGGCTGCTGGCTTCCCTCGGGCTGATCAGCACCGTCATGCTGGCCTTGGTGCTCGAGCTGGTCAGCTGATCTCCTTTTCTTGACCCCCTCCATCGGCGCCTCGCTGCCGATTGATGAAGTCCTTCCTGATGTTCTCAGGCAGCTCACCTCCGGTGGAACCTTGCTGCTGCAGGCTCCACCGGGAGCCGGCAAAACAACAAGGGTTCCCCTTGCTTTGCTGGAGCAGTTCGAGAGTCAGGGGACAAGCGGCAAGATCCTGCTGCTGCAGCCCAGGCGGCTGGCTTCCAAAGCCGCCGCCCAACGCCTGGCTGCAGGGCTGAACGAAGCGGTTGGAAACCGGGTTGGCTACAGGGTGCGGCTTGAGCACTGTTGTTCCGCCACCACCCGGATCGAAGTGATCACCGACGGGCTGTTTCTCAGGCGTCTGCAGGCCGATCCCGCTCTGGCCGGCGTGGCCTGTGTGATCTTCGACGAATTTCACGAACGCCGAAGCGAAGCGGAACTCGCCCTCGTGCTGCTGCGCGAAGCGCGTCCCCTGCTCGCCCCTGAGCTCCGGTTGCTGCTGATGTCGGCCACGCTCGATCTGGCCCCCCTGGCCTGCCAGCTGCCGGAGGCTGAGCTGATCCGCAGCCAAGGGGCCAGCCATCCGGTCGACTTGCACTATCAACCGCCACGGGAGCGGGAATCCCTGCCCGAGCAGCTGCTGCGTGCCCTCGAGCACCACTGGCTCGATCAACGGGGGATCGAAGACACCGTTCTGGTCTTCCTGCCCGGGCAGAGGGAGATCCGCGAAGCCCTTGGCGCCATTCGCTCCAGATCCTGGGGGGAAGATCTCGAAGTCGTCCCACTGCATGGCATCCTTTCACTGGCCGACCAGGCCGCAGCGATCCGCCCGGCAAGACACCAGGGCGGGAAGGTGGTGTTGGCGAGTTCGATTGCCGAGAGCTCCTTGACCATCGCGGGGGTGCGGCTGGTCATTGACAGCGGACTGACCCGGCGCAATTGCTTCAATCCACGCACTGGCATGGACGCGCTGGTCACCACTGCAGCGAGTCAGGCCTCAGCCACCCAGCGACAGGGAAGGGCCGGAAGGCTGGAGCCTGGCCGCTGCATCAGGCTCTGGTCGGCGGCGGAGCAGCAACGACGACGGGCCTTCGATCCACCAGGGCTGCAGGAGGCCGATCCGCTTCCCGTTGTGCTCCAGCTGGCCCTCTGGGGTGCTGGGCTCGGGGAACAGCTGCCATGGCTGGAGCCTCCCCCTCGGGCCGCACTGGAGAACGGCCAGGCGTTGCTGCAACAGCTGGGTGGCCTCGAGCGCAACGGCAGGATCAGCCACCATGGCAAAGCCATGGCCCGGCTTGGCCTCCATCCCAGGCTGGCGCACATGCTGCTGAAGGCCCGCCAGGTTGGCGAACTTCCCCTGGCCTGTGAACTGGCGGCCCTGCTCGACGGCCGCGACCCCCTGTCGTTGCCGGAACTGGGCTGTGATCTCCTGCTCAGGCTCGATTGGTTGCGGCACAAGGGAGCCAATCCGCAGCGCCAGCAACGGCAGTTGCTGCGGCGTCAGCTTGAGCAGCAAGCCCGTGATCAAGCCCGTGAGCAGCCGCTGCCGCTCGAACCACAGACAGACCAGTCCGATCGACCGCCTCAGGCCCGTGAGCGCAGGCCCACGGCCGAGTGCGCCGCCCAGCTGATCGCTTGGGCCTACCCCGATCGGGTTGCCCTGGCCAGGCCGGAGCGGGGTGGACGTTTTCTGATGCGCAATGGTTGTGGCGCCAGAGTCCACCCCCAGGATCCGCTGGCAGGTGCTGAAGCCATGGCCATCGCCGCTGTCGATCAGGCCGGCAAGGATGCACGGATTCTCCTGGCCCTGCCATTGAGCCTCGCGGCGCTGGAGGCCACCGCTGCCACGGAAGGTCAGCGGCTTGCCGTGGTGCGTTGGGATCGCCAGGCCCAGCGGGTTCAAGCCATGCGCGAGCGCCGCCTTGATGCCCTGGTGCTGGACCGGCAGCCCTGGCCCGACGTACCGATCGAGCAGGTCCAGGCCGCGCTGCTGGAGGGGCTGCGCGAGCAGGGGCTTTCCGCCCTGCCCTGGACCAAAAGCAGCCGCCAGCTTCAGGAGCGGCTCTGCCTAGCCCGCCACCATCTCGGCGACAGCTGGCCGGATCGCTCGGACACCGCCTTGCTGGCAACGCTGTCTGACTGGCTGGCCGAGCAGCTGCCAGCAGGATGCCGAAGCCTGAGTGATCTGAGCGGAATCAATCTGCCTGAAGCCCTCTGGAGCTGGCAAACCTGGCAGAGGCGCCAGGAGCTCGACCGCCTGCTGCCAAGCCAGCTGGTCGTGCCATCCGGTCGCTCGGTGGAACTGGCCTATGGCAACGGCGAAGCGGTTCTGGCCGTGAAGCTGCAGGAGCTGTTCGGCTCAACGCTCACCCCAACCGTTCTGGAGGGACGGTTGGCGGTGACTCTCCACCTGCTCTCACCGGCAGGCAGGCCGATCCAGATCACCCGTGACCTCGCTGGCTTCTGGCAAGGCAGTTACCGGCAGGTACGGGCCGACCTGCGGGGTCGCTATCCGAAACATCCATGGCCCGAGGACCCACTTCACGCCACAGCCACGGCCCTGAGCCAACGCCGTACAACGGCCGCCGAGGGCCGAGCAAAGGGGCTAACACAGCCTCAGGATTGAGCGATCCAGAAGGGGCTGCCTGCCCAGGGACGGAGCAAATAGCAGCATTGAGAAAACAAAGAATTTCTCTTGCACCTGTCAAGCTGTCGTCACTATTCGATATAGTCAAATCAGTTTTGCAACGTTTTAGGCCATGACAAACAGCACCCCAGCGCCGCGCATCGGCTTTGTCAACTTCGCTGAAACCTGGAATGGCCGACTGGCCATGCTTGGCTTCGTCATCGGAGTGGCGACCGAATTACTCACCGGCAAAGGCATCCTCTCCCAGATCGGTCTGGGCTGAGGACAGCGCCGCGGACGTCGGCAAGCCGAGGCGGCATCGGCAAGACTGCAGGCAAACCAAGCCGTGCGGAACCCTTGGCTCCTTTTTTCGTCAAGAATCGCCGGGATGGATCTCGCCTCCTCAGTACGGCCATGGTGATCTGCGCCGTGGGCCTGATCCGATTGGACCACTGGATCGGCCAAGTCGTGGCGATCAGTGCCGGCTCCCTGAGCTGCTACTGGGGATTCTGCTACGGCCGCCTTGAACACTGAGCGCCCCTTCGACAACGCTGTTGCCGGCGGGTTGCCCCGCTTCAATGTTTCGGAACTCAACGAAGCGATCGGCAAGCTGCTCGAGCGGGGCTTTGCTCCTCGCTTCCTGCTAGAGGCCACGGTTTCTCGCGCCCAGCTCAAGAAGGGCCATCTCTGGTTGACCTTGACCGACGAGCTCGCCTCCGTGAGCGGGGTGGTGTGGGCCTCGGTATTGCCAAGGCTCAGTTTCAAGCCTGAAGACGGCGATGGCGTCACGGTGGTCGGCAAGCTCAATTTCTGGAGCAGTCGCGCCTCCCTGTGCGTCCAGATCCTCGACATCCGCCCCAGTCTCAGCGGCGTGCTGCTTCGTTTTGAACGCGTGCGGCAGCTGCTGGAGCCAACGGGACTGTTCGATGCTCGGCGTAAACGCCCTCTACCGGCCCAACCCACCGCGATCGGTCTGCTCACCAGCGTTCCAAGCTCCGCCCTCGCCGACATGCTGCGAACGGCGGACGAGCGTTGGCCTGCGGCCAAGATCTACCTGCTGCCGATACCCGTTCAAGGCCCCGTCGAAGCGGAGATTTGCCGCGCTGTGCTGGCCGTTGGCCAGCGAGCCGAAGCACTTGGCATTGAAGCCTTGGTGCTCGCCAGGGGAGGGGGCAGCCGGGAGGATCTGGCCGTCTTTGATGGCGAAGTTCTGGCCCAGGCGCTGGCTCTCTGCCCTGTCCCGGTGGTCACCGGCCTGGGCCATGAAGATGACACCACAATTGCGGACCTGGTCGCTGACTACAGGGCCGCCACCCCGACCGCCGCCTTGGTGGCCCTGCTGCCGGATCGGGGTCATGCCCAGCAGGAGCTCACGGCAATCCGGCAACAGCTCAGCCGCCAGCTCGCCTGGCGGCTACGCATCGAGCAGCAGCAGACCACCTCTATCCGCGAACGGCTATACCAATGCCATCCACAGCTACTGCTCCAACGTCAACGCCAACAGCTGGCCCATGACCTCCGCTTGCTTTTGGCCCTCTCCCCTCAGCGTTTGCTGGAACGGGGGTTTTGCCTGGTGCGAACACCGTCTGGGCAGCTGGTGCGATCGGTCCACCAGGTGAGCTCCGGCAGCATGGTGGAGCTGCACTGGGCGGATGGCCATGCCGAAAGCCGCATCACCGAAGTTGTTGCCAGTCTTTCGCCCTGAGCAGCCCTTACCTCGATCAGCCTTCATCTTGATCAGCCTTCGACTTGAGCACCAGTCTTCCGCCACTACGTCCTAAACCTGACTTCTGTCTCAGCTTCTAAGCCAGTCAACAAGCTCAGCTTTTCAGTCCTGCCTACCAGCCATGCCTCCAGCCAAGAAGCAAGTATCAAAAAACGCCACGGCCCCCAGCAAGGATTCCGCGCAGGGCACGGGCAGCCTGACAGTTGAAAGCTGGAAAGCCGAGGTCAAGGAACTGACCTACAACCAGGCTCGTACCGCCCTTGAGCTGGCCTTGAGCCAGCTTCAATCCGATGAACTGGAAGTGGAAACCATGGCTGAGCTCTATAGGCGGGCACAGGCCTACGCCGAGCGCTGTGAACAGATTCTTGGGCGAGTGGAGCAGGAGATCATGCAATTGAATATCACTGACCTGGAGCAAGAGCCTTGAGCAAATCCACGAGTCCGTTCGACAATGTTGTGCAGTGGCTGTATCTAGCCCTGGCGATAGCTGGAGCGATCCTTCCCTGGATGGCGAACATCGCCTTCATTCGCACAAGCGGCAACAACTTTGATCTCGCCTCATTTGTGTCGCTGGCCAATGCCAATCCAGCGGCCCAATCACTCTCCAGGGATCTGTTCGTCGGGGCCACGGCTATCACGATCTGGATGGTGGTCGAAGGCCGCAGGCTCAAGATCAGGGGGCTGTGGCTGCCCTTGATCTGCAGCGTCACGATAGCCTTTGCCTGCGGAGCTCCCCTGTTCCTGTGGATGAGGGAACGCCGTCTAGCCGAGCTCAAATTAATAGGGATCCAACCCGAAGAATGGGAGAGTTAGGTCCAATACCAAGCTGTGTTGAACGCATCAGCCAATCTTCAGGTTTGTTACCAGGCGAGGCTAAATTAATAGGAGGATTTTGCGAGTGATCGCCTAGTCGTCGTTAACCGGCCTTGAGGGAATATCAATCGTGGCGTTGCCAGCGTCAATCTCTGAGGAGGGATCGGAAGTTGTTGCAAATTCAGAAGCCTGGTCATCCCGATTAGAGGCCACTCCAAATCGAAACAGCATCTGAGCAACGCCAGAGGGTTGTGGAGACGAAGCAAACGGTTCCCAAGTGACACTGCCATCTCCCGAAGCGGATGGCGAAACCAATGAGGCCCCACAGGCTGGACATTGGCCAGAGGCGAGGGTGGCAGTACCGCAGGCTGCACAAACCCTGATTCGGCTGCGCAGTATCCGCCAGGCAATCCAGCCCACTCCAGCAAGAAGGACAGGCAACAGAAGAACCAGCAGGGTGAGTCCGCCAAGAAAATTAAGCAGTAAGCGTCCCAGCGGGCCTGGAGCAAGGAGCACCAGTGCAACAAGACCGATCCAGAACCAGGGGATGGAACGGCCCATCAACGCTGAAAGCGAGGGTCATTTTCAATCCAGCGCTCAAAGGCTGCCAAGCCCTCGATACCAGCCCAACCAAAAACCACAGCTCCAACCAGCAAGGCAAGCAGCAGGCCGGCACCCATCAAAAGCGGCAACAGGGCAACGGTCAGGAATCCAACCACCACCATGGCGCCGACACCTGCGCAGAGCAGGGCCAAGCTGGCAGGAAGGGGACGCAAGCTAAGACCTGCTCGGGCCATTGACGTGGATGCGGAGACTACTATCTTCGCCCCTGCAAGGAAGCTTGATGACGTGAGCTCAGGTGTGGATCGCCCCCCCGCATCCGACGGGCGACCACCACACTGAGAGCCATCCCGAAATAGAGGATCAACCCCACCAACCAGACCCAGAGCGTCAAAACAAGGACGCCACTGACCACCCCATAGGCCTGAAACCTGGCACCAAGAGAAACAAGACTTTGGCCTACCAGCACATTGAGCAGGGTGTAAGCCAGGCCAATCAAAAGGGCACCTGGAACCAGTGATCGAATCGGGTGGATGCGCGAGGGGATGATCAACAACAAGGCAAGTGCCACCAACGAAGAGACCCATGCCGAGAGCACAAGACCGGCAAAATCAGAAATCGGGATCGAGATCTGAAATGGCCAAGGCAGAGGTTGATTGAAGAGATCTTCCCAGGTTTGGGCGCTGATCACTTGCAGGTGGCTGGTGAGCTGGTCGACAACAAGCAAAAGGGCTGCCACACCCACCAGAGCCAGAGCCTTGAGCCTTGAGGTGATGAAACGTCGAATGGCGGCAAGGAAAGGAAACGAAGTTCCGCTCATCCGATCTGAGCCCGAGAGCCTCCAACCCCAAAGCCGATCGGCACCTCTCTGCAGCGTGAGATAGGTATTCGTCGAAGTGATGAGCAAAGCAATGACGCCGATAGCGCCAGCTCCGCCTCTCTGGCTGTAGAGCTTCCGCATCGTTGTCTCGATTAACGGTGATGCCGTCGCAGGTAGCAGCTGACTAGCAAAGACTTCGATCTGATCCATCAGTCCTTCATCCCGTCCCAGGATTCGGCTAGCCAATGCCAGGGCAATCAGCAGGGCAGGAAAGATTGATTGGAGAGTGTGATAGGCAAAAGCTGCACTGAGGTCAATGCAACCATGTCGATCCCACAGGCGGTAGGCCAGCCAGGCGGTACGCAGCCATTGACGAATCTGTCTGGAAACCCGGTAAATTTCTTATCTTGAGAAGTACTCAACCACTGTAAGCAACCTGGGATCAGAATCAATGCCAATCAGCCCCCCAACAGAAGATCCAGCGTATCAATCGGCCAACCCAGCCCGCCACCGACAGCCCAGCCGCTGTGCCAGCCATCTCTGACCAACAGCGAGAACGCCCTGGAGGCAAAGGCCGGAACTTCATGGGCCCTACGCGCACGATGAACGTGTCGAGTCACCAATTGCCGTGGATAATTCTTAGACCCCGAACAGAGCGGAGATTGCGAATTTAGCGATGTTACAAGCTTAAATTGTTTGATTTCAAACCACAAAAAAAGCCACCTTGCGGTGGCCTTTTCGTCTTGGTCTAGCCGCTAGATCTAGCCGCGCTCAACCAAAAATGGATGGACAAGAGTTTTATCCTGGCATCGAGCTATTTTTGCAGGAAGCTTCCCTCCAACTATCGTCGCCGCTACTGCGTTTCACAACCGAGTTCGAGATGGATCGGAGTGGGTCCACAGTGCCATGAACACCAGGAAATAATCTCTTGCCCCCAAGGTGAACCCTGAGAACTGCCTAGGTAAGTAGAATCCCATCAACACACCCTTTCAGGCCGTTGGCAGAATCCTTCTGAATATCAAACAGCTCATGCTATCTGCAGCAAGAGCGAAGTGTTGGTCAAGCCCTCGGTCTATTAGTACTCCTCCGCTTCACGCATTGCTGCGCTTCCACGTAGAGCCTATCAACGGGTGTTCTTCCCGTGACCTTACTGGCTTAAGCCATGAGAACACTCATCTTGAGGTGGGCTTCCCACTTAGATGCTTTCAGCGGTTATCCTCTCCGCACATGGCTACCCAGCGTTTACCGTTGGCACGATAACTGGTACACCAGAGGTGCGTTCCTCCCGGTCCTCTCGTACTAGGGAGAACTCCTCTCAATGTTCTTACGCATGCACCGGATATGGACCGAACTGTCTCACGACGTTCTGAACCCAGCTCGCGTACCGCTTTAATGGGCGAACAGCCCAACCCTTGGGACCGACTTCAGCCCCAGGTTGCGATGAGCCGACATCGAGGTGCCAAACCTCCCCGTCGATGTGAACTCTTGGGGGAGATCAGCCTGTTATCCCTAGAGTAACTTTTATCCGTTGAGCGACGGCCCTTCCACTCAGAACCGTCGGATCACTAAAGCCGACTTTCGTCCCTGTTCGACTTGTTGGTCTCACAGTCAAGCTTGCTTCTGCTTTTACACTCGTCGGCTGATTTCCAACCAGCCTGAGCAAACCTTTGCGCGCCTCCGTTACCTTTTAGGAGGCGACCGCCCCAGTCAAACTGCCCACCTGATACTGTCCAGCCCCCGGATAACGGGTGGCTGTTAGAACCCTAGCTCTGAAAGAGTGGTATCTCACCGTTGGCTCACCATGACCCGCAAGCCATGGATCAAAGCCTCCCACCTATCCTGCGCATTCAGAGCCCGGGCACAATACCAAGCTACAGTAAAGCTTCATAGGGTCTTTCTGTCCGGGTGCACGTAGTCCGCATCTTCACAGACAATTCTATTTCGCCGAGCCTCTCTCCGAGACAGCGCCCAGATCGTTACGCCTTTCGTGCGGGTCGGAACTTACCCGACAAGGAATTTCGCTACCTTAGGACCGTTATAGTTACGGCCGCCGTTCACCGGGGCTTCAGTCGCTAGCTTCGCTTTCGCTGACCAGCTTCCTTAACCTTCCGGCACTGGGCAGGCGTCAGCCCCCATACATCGTCTTGCGACTTAGCGGAGACCTGTGTTTTTGGTAAACAGTCGCCTGGGCCTCTTCACTGCGACCACCTTGCGGTGGCACCCCTTCTCCCGAAGTTACGGGGCCATTTTGCCGAGTTCCTTAGAGAGAGTTATCTCGCGCCCCTCGGTATTCTCTACCACCCCACCTGTGTCGGTTTCGGGTACAGGCCATCATGCCTTAACGGGTATAGGGCTTTTCTTGGAAGCTTGACATCACCCACTTCGCTGCCGTAGCAGCTCGTACTCACGCCTCAGCTCAGAGCGTTTTCTCCGCTCCTCAACGCCTCGAACGCTTGAACCAGTAACCAACATCTGGCTGGGCTAGCCTTCTCCGTCCCCCTTCCCAAAACATGACAGGTACAGGAATGTTGACCTGTTGTCCATCGACTACGCCTTTCGGCCTCGCCTTAGGTCCTGACTAACCCTCCGCGGACGAGCCTGCCGGAGGAACCCTTAGGGTTTCGGGGCATGGGATTCTCACCCATGTTTTCGCTACTCAAGCCGACATTCTCACTTCCATGCAGTCCACGCCCGCTTACGCTAACGCTTCACCCCACATGGAACGCTCCCCTACCATTTGAATGTTCCTAAGAACAATTAAATCCGCAGCTTCGGTACAATGCTTAGCCCCGTTCATTTTCGGCGCAGGATCGCTCGACCAGTGAGCTATTACGCACTCCTTTGAGGATGGCTGCTTCTGGGCAAACCTCCTGGTTGTCTGGGCAATCCCACCTCCTTTATCACTCAGCATTGATTTAGGGACCTTAGCTGGCGGTCTGGGCTGTTTCCCTTTCGACCATGGAGCTTATCCCCCACAGTCTGACTGCCTAGTTTCACACAGGGTATTCAGAGTTCGTATCGATTTGGTACCGCTCTCGCAGCCCGCACCGAAACGGTGGCTTTACCCCCCTGCTATAGCACTAAACGCTACGCCTCAACGTATTTCGGGGAGAACCAGCTAGCTCCGGGTTCGATTGGCATTTCACCCCTAACCACAGCTCATCCGCTGGTTTTTCAACACCAGTCGGTTCGGACCTCCACTTGGTATCACCCAAGCTTCATCCTGGCCATGGTTAGATCACCCGGGTTCGGGTCTATAAACACTGACGATCGCCCTATTCAGACTCGCTTTCGCTATGGCTCCACCATTTCCGGTTTAACCTGCCAGTGCCTATAAGTCGCCGGCTCATTCTTCAACAGGCACACGGTCATCCTATGAGTAGGACTCCCATTGCTTGTAAGCTCACGGTTTCATGTTCTATTTCACTCCCCTCCCGGGGTTCTTTTCACCTTTCCCTCGCGGTACTGTTGCGCTATCGGTCACACAGGAGTACTTAGCCTTACGAGGTGGTCCTCGCGGATTCACACGGAATTTCACGTGCTCCGTGCTACTCGGGATACAGCTAGGCCAGTTTCGTTTTCGAGTACGGGGCTTTCACCCTCTCTGGCGCGCCATTCAAACGCTTCCTCTAACGTCCCTGGTCCACATTGCTGTCCCACAACCCCGATGGTCGAAACCATCGGTTTAGGCTCGTCCCCGTTCGCTCGCCGCTACTCAGGGAGTCGTTTTTACTTTCCTTTCCTCCAGCTACTAAGATGTTTCAGTTCGCTGGGTTGGCTCGAGCCAGCCTATGGATTCAGCTGGCCGTTCTAGGGGTTGCCCCATTCGGAAATTCCCGGATCAAAGCGTGTTTCCAGCTCCCCGAGACTTATCGCAGGTAACTACGTCCTTCATCGCCTCTGTGTGCCAAGGTATCCACCGTGAGCCCTTTGTAGCTTGACCAATGTTTCTCCACACAGCATTGCTGCGGTTGTACGCAGATTCTCCTGGTTTTACCATCATCAGCTCTGCAACCTTTCAACCACAAGGATTAAAAGATTAAAGACTTCAGAGGTAAAAACAAGATCAAACCCAGTTGTTTCGGCAACAACCAGGAACCATGCAGAGTCTCGGCTCTTACTTTAGAATCTCTCAATTCCTCCTCAGCAACAACGCCATCCGCTCGCCGCTCACCAAAGCAAGCGATCAAGCCAATGGAGCTATCACTGGATCTGGAATTGAGCATCTATGAGATGCTTAATATTCAGACTTACCTATGCAGTTGTCAAGGTTCTGCTGACCACCACTCCATCAGCCTTACAGCCAACAGAGCAAGAGTCCAGCGTCTTTTCAATGGATTAAAATGTTAAAATAACTCTAGTAGAATCTATTCAAAAAAATAAATCCAATAGAATGACTCTAATCTAATCAAATGAAAGGAAGCTGAAATCCATTCACAGCAAAAAAATCTAGTCTCACCATCAAAGTTTCTCCTGTTGCTTTCGCTAAAGGAAGGTTTGGTCAGTGGAGGTTAGCGGACTCGAACCGCTGACATCCTGCTTGCAAAGCAGGCGCTCTACCAACTGAGCTAAACCCCCAAACACGAATGGGCCATCCTGGACTTGAACCAGGGACCTCACCCTTATCAGGGGTGCGCTCTAACCACCTGAGCTAATGGCCCAGGGGAACCCTTGTGGGGTGTGACCTAGACAAAGTTTAGGAACAGAATAAACTTAGAGCAACACGAAAACATCATGATTACCATTGCTGGCTACCATCACAGCTCATGCCACCTAAGTCATCGAGGTACCGATTATCCATCGAGATGACAGGACTTTGGCCTCACCACAAATTGGGTCAGACATCAAAGTCAGTTTTGTCTCCCTGTTAGGAGGTGATCCAGCCGCACCTTCCGGTACGGCTACCTTGTTACGACTTCACCCCAGTCATCAGCCCCACCTTCGGCGTCCTCCTCCCTTACGGGTTGGAGTAACGACTTCGGGCATGGCCAACTTCCATGGTGTGACGGGCGGTGTGTACAAGGCCCGGGAACGTATTCACCGCAGTATGCTGACCTGCGATTACTAGCGATTCCTCCTTCACGTAGGCGAGTTGCAGCCTACGATCTGAACTGAGCCACGGTTTATGGGATTTGCTAGCTCTCGCGAGTTCGCTGCCCTTTGTCCGTAGCATTGTAGTACGTGTGTAGCCCAGGACGTAAGGGGCATGATGACTTGACGTCATCCACACCTTCCTCCGGTTTATCACCGGCGGTCTCTCTAGAGTGCCCAACTAAATGCTGGCAACTAAAGACGTGGGTTGCGCTCGTTGCGGGACTTAACCCAACATCTCACGACACGAGCTGACGACAGCCATGCACCACCTGTCACTGCGTTCCCGAAGGCACCCCCCGATCTCTCAGGGGTTCGCAGGATGTCAAGCCCTGGTAAGGTTCTTCGCGTTGCATCGAATTAAACCACATACTCCACCGCTTGTGCGGGCCCCCGTCAATTCCTTTGAGTTTCACACTTGCGTGCGTACTCCCCAGGCGGAACACTTAACGCGTTGGCTACGACACCGAGAGGGATAATTCTCCCGACACCTAGTGTTCATCGTTTACGGCTAGGACTACAGGGGTATCTAATCCCTTTCGCTCCCCTAGCTTTCGTCCATGAGCGTCAGTTATGGCCCAGCAGAGCGCCTTCGCCACTGGTGTTCTTCCCGATATCTACGCATTTCACCGCTACACCGGGAATTCCCTCTGCCCCTACCACACTCTAGCCCAGTAGTTTCCATTGCCTGGATGGAGTTGAGCTCCACTTTTTAACAACAGACTTTCTGGGCCGCCTGCGGACGCTTTACGCCCAATAATTCCGGATAACGCTTGCCACTCCCGTATTACCGCGGCTGCTGGCACGGAATTAGCCGTGGCTTATTCCTCAAGTACCGTCATGTCTTCTTCCTTGAGAAAAGAGGTTTACAGCCCAGAGGCCTTCGTCCCTCACGCGGCGTTGCTCCGTCAGGCTTGCGCCCATTGCGGAAAATTCCCCACTGCTGCCTCCCGTAGGAGTCTGGGCCGTGTCTCAGTCCCAGTGTGGCTGATCATCCTCTCAGACCAGCTACTGATCGATGCCTTGGTGAGCCATTACCTCACCAACAAGCTAATCAGACGCGAGCTCATCCTCAGGCGAAATTCGTTTCACCTCTCGGCATATGGGGTATTAGCAGCCGTTTCCAGCTGTTATCCCCCTCCTGAGGGCAGATTCTCACGCGTTACTCACCCGTCCGCCACTAGCCCGAAGGCCCGTTCGACTTGCATGTGTTAAGCACGCCGCCAGCGTTCATCCTGAGCCAGGATCAAACTCTCCGTTGTAGTCACTCGTCCTGTAAACCAGCTCAACTAACCTAAAACTTTCGTCTTAAACTAATCTCACCAATCGCAACCAGTGCCGCCACTGAACAAATCGCCTTACCTTACGATAATCGCTTTACCCAGGGCCTCCTTCTCGCAAGAAGGGTTCGAGAGTGCATCAACCACTTCGTCATCACCTTGCAGCAACAACCAGCGCATCAATGACTTTCCAAATCACTCAGATCCGGTCGCAGTCTTCTCTATTGGAACTTTTCATCGCCTGCAACACCCGTGAAAGCGCTACTGGCAACATCCCAACAAACAAGCTGCTTGTTTCTTTTTGACGGGACCTCACACCTTTGCTGCTCGTTCGTTAAAACCCCAGCCTGCTAACCGTAAATTCACGTCGCTTTCGCTTCGCTCACTCACGCTCACAAGCCAAGACCTCAACGCAGCAAAAGCGTCGGTTCCTAAACTTTTCTTTTGTCCAGGTGCGTCGCTCCGCCCTCTCAGGCTCACGACTCGGCGGTCTCTCAACCGCTTTTGAAACCTACAGCATCGTTGGCTTGCGCCTTCTCCTCTGTTCGGTTCTGCAGCACTCGCCTCGCGGCTCCTGCGCAGTCCAAAAATGTAGCACAGGTTCTGCCAAGCCTTTTCTCTGCCACTCCATTGGTGGTCACCAGGCCTGCCCTTCCTAGGATTGAGGCGTTTCAAACCAGGCGTCAGGGGAGCTCAGGTTGCCGATCAACTTCAGCCAGGAACGCCTCCGGGTCAGGCCAAGCTCCAAGGAAGAGGCCGTCGTCAACAAGGCCCGCCAACAGTTCGAACGCACCCTTGTGACGGTGCAAGGCCAGTTGGTGGGATCGGTGGCGGCACTGGAGCATCCACGCAGCAGCATCGCCCTCAACTACGGCGAAGTTTTCCTGCGGGACAACGTTCCGGTGATGGTGTATCTGATCCTGCAAAGACGCTTTGACATCGTTCGTCACTTTCTCAGCGTCTGCCTGGATCTGCAGAGCAGCACCTACCAGACCCGTGGGGTGTTCCCCACCAGTTTCACCGAACAGGACGGCAGCCTGATTGCTGACTACGGCCAGCGGTCGATCGGCAGGATCACCTCTGTGGATGCCAGTCTCTGGTGGCCCATCCTCTGCTGGCTCTACGTGCGACGCAGCAAGGACTGGGACTTCGCGGCCAGCCAGAAGGTGCAGCGAGGTGTTCAGCTGCTGCTTGATCTGGTGCTGCATCCAAGCTTTGAAGGCACACCTGTGCTCTTCGTGCCCGACTGCGCCTTCATGATTGATCGGCCGATGGATGTCTGGGGAGCGCCGCTGGAAGTGGAGGTGCTGCTCTACGGCTGCCTCAAGAGCTGTTGCCAGCTGATGGAACTGGGGCAGAAGAACAACAGAAGCCGGCTGCTTGAGCAACGGCTGGGCCTGACGCGCCAGTGGATCCACAACCTGCGCTCCTTCCTGCTCAAGCACTACTGGGTCACCAGCAAGACCATGCAGGTACTGCGGCGCAGGCCCACCGAGCAGTACGGCGATCAGCAGCACCAAAACGAGTTCAACGTTCAACCCCAGGTGATCCCGGATTGGCTGCAGGACTGGCTGGAGAACCGGGGTGGCTACCTGATCGGCAATATGCGCACCGGACGACCCGATTTCCGCTTCTACAGCCTGGGCAATTCACTCGCCTGCCTGTTCGGCCTGCTGACCTCCCCCCAGCAGAGGGCCCTGTTCCGGTTGGTCAGTCACAACCGCTCTGAATTGATGGCCCAGATGCCGATGCGGATCTGTCATCCCCCCATGGATGCTGCGGATTGGGCGAACAAGACCGGCTCCGACCCCAAGAACTGGCCGTGGAGTTACCACAACGGGGGCCACTGGCCCAGTCTGCTCTGGTTCTACGGCAGCGCGATCCTTCTGCATGAACAGCTCTACCCCGAGGCCGACGTCCTGCTGATGGGGCAGACCAAGGCCATGCTGGAAGAGTGTTACTGGTCACACCTGAACCAATTGCCCAGGCAGCAATGGGCCGAGTACTTTGATGGCCCCACCGGCACCTGGGTGGGCCAACAGTCGCGCACCTACCAGACCTGGACGATTGTTGGCTTCCTGCTGTTGCATCACCTGCTGCGGGTCAAGCCCCAGGACGTGACGGCCCTCAACATTGATGCTCCCCCTGACCTCAGCTGAGGCTGGGTGAGCAGACGAGCGCTTGAGTGACACACAAAAAAAAACTGCGGCTACCGCCGCAGTTTTGATCAGGGCCAATGGTTGGTCCGAGTTGATCAGGCCACCCGGTCTCAGAACAGGCCCAGGGTCAGCGATTTGTCGATCGGCATGGCAGCACCGATGCCGAGATAGATCGTGAAGACCGTTCCAAACAGGAAAGCGGCCATGGCCACGGGGCGGCGGAACGGATTCTGGAACTTGTTGAAGCTCTCAATGAAGGGGATCAACATCAAGCCAAGAGGAACCATTGTTTGCAGGGCGATGCCAAGCAACTTGTTGGGAACCACCCGCAGGATCTGGAATACCGGGTAGAGGTACCACTCGGGGAGAATCTCCAACGGGGTGGCAAAGGGATCGGCCTGATCACCCAGCATGGCGGGATCCAGAACGGCCAGACCGACCACACAGGCGATCGTGCCGAGGATCACGACAGGGAAGATATAGAGGAGGTCGTTCGGCCAGGCTGGCTCCCCGTAGTAGTTGTGCCCCATGCCCTTGGCGAGCTTGGCGCGCAGGCTGGGGTCGCTGAGGTCGGGCTTCTTGAGAATGTGCATGACAGAACCCAGGGCGGTGGAAGGGGACGACGGTTGAAGCAGAGGCTAATGGGTCAGACCAGAAGCGAATGGAATCACAACGGACCTGAAATACCCTGCTTGCGGATCATCAGGAAGTGCAGAAGCATGAACACGGCCAAGAGCCAGGGCATCACAAAGGTGTGAAGGCTGTAGAAGCGCGTGAGGGTGGACTGACCAACACTTTCACCGCCGCGAAGCAACTCCACCATGAAATCGCCAACCACTGGAACGGCAGCTGGAACTCCCGAGACGATCTTGACGGCCCAGTAACCGACCTGATCCCAAGGAAGTGAATAACCAGTGACTCCGAAAGCCACCGTGATCACAGCCATAACCACACCGGTGATCCAGGTGAGCTCACGGGGACGCTTGAAGCCGCCGGTGAGATACACGCGAAACACGTGCAGGATCAGCATCAGCACCATCATGCTGGCGCTCCAACGGTGAACCGAACGGATCAACCAACCGAAACTCACGTCCGTCATCAAATACTGAACGGAGGTGTAGGCCTCGGCGACGGTGGGCTTGTAGTAAAATGTCATCGCAAATCCAGTGGAGAACTGGATCAGGAAACAAACCAACGTGATGCCGCCAAGACAATAAAAGATATTGACGTGGGGCGGCACATACTTGGACGAGATATCGTCTGCGATCGCCTGGAGCTCCAGGCGTTCCTCGAACCAGTCATAAACCGGAGAAGATTGGCCGGCAGGAGACGAATTCGCCATGCAATGGATGGAGGCGGTGGGTTGGCAGAGTCTACCGATGCGCGTGCGACGCCCGTGATCCTGCGGCGAGGTTGGTTGCCACGGGCTCTGGCCCTGCTCATGGCCGTGGCCATCTGGGTTCCAGCGGGCCCAGCCCTCGCCCTGAGCGACACCCAGCAACTGGTGGTGGAAGCCTGGAGGCTGGTCAATCAGAGCTACGTGGACCCCGATCGCTTCGAGGCGATTCGCTGGCGCCAACTGCGGCAGAAAGCACTGGAGCAACCGATCGAGACCAGTGCCGCCGCCTACGACGCCATCGCCTCCATGCTCGCGCCGCTTGGCGATCCCTACACCCGGCTGTTGCGGCCGGTCGATTACCAGGTGCTGCGCTCCAGCACCGAAGGCAGCCTCAGCGGCATTGGCCTCCAGCTCGGCCTCAGCCCAGACGGGGAGAGGATCCTGGCAATCACACCAATAGAAGGGTCGCCGGCCGCGCTGGCGGGCATCGTGACGGGCAGCCAGATCCTTGAGGTCGAAGGGCAGTCAGCAGCTGCCCTGGGGCTCGAGGCCACAGCCGGCCGGCTGCGCGGGGCCGCCGGAACCAAAGTGGAACTTCTACTGCTCACTCCAGAGGGCAGCCAGCAGGCTTTGGTGCTGGAGCGCCGTGAGCTGGACCTGCAACCGGTGCGCAGTCGGGAACTGGAGTGGCAGGGCCACCGCCTTGGCTACCTACGCATCAACCAGTTCAGTGAACCGGTGCCAGGGCAGGTCAAAGAAGCATTGACGCGCTGGTCCGCCGCTGGAATCGAAGGGCTGATCCTGGATCTACGCAACGATTCCGGTGGGCTGGTCGAGTCGGGGCTGGCCGTGGCCGATGGCTTGCTCGACGGGGAGCCGGTGGTGGAAACCATGGATCGCCAGGGGCTCAGGGAACAGATCCGCACCTCCCCGGGCCTGTGGTTCGCCGGACCGATGGTCACCCTGGTGAATGGCGGAACCGCCAGCGCCAGCGAGATCCTGGCTGGGGCCCTTCAAGACGATGGCCGCTCCCTGTTGCTGGGCAGCCGTACCTTCGGCAAAGGTCTGATCCAGACCTTGATCGGCCTGGGTGACGGCAGCGGGCTTGCCGTTACCGTGGCGCGCTACGTGACGCCGAGCGGCCGGGACATCCAGAACCTCGGCATCGCCCCCGATCGTCTTTTGGCCGAGCCGGAGCCACTCAACCCCGGCGGCACTGATGACACCTGGCTGGAGGAGGCCCAGCAGCAGCTCGTGGACCTGCTGGATCCAAGGCCATGACCAGCCGCACGTATCACGACCCCTTGCACGGGGCCATTCGCCTGGATCGCTCCCTGCCGGCCGAAGCCCTGGTGATGGACCTGGTCGAAACGGTGCCCTTTCAGCGGCTGCGGCGCATCCGCCAACTCGGACCAGCCTTCCTGACCTTCCATGGCGCCGAATCCAGCCGCTTCACCCACAGCCTCGGTGTGCTGCATCTGGCGCGCCGAGCCCTGGCTGGGCTGAGCCGCCAACAACCCGATCTGGCCAGACACCAAGGAGTGCTCTATGCCGCCGCCCTTCTGCATGATCTCGGCCACGCTCCGCTCAGCCACTCCGGTGAGGAGATGTTTGGGCTGCGCCATGAGCAATGGTCAGCGCGGCTGGTACGCGAGGACCCAGCCCTACGGGACCGGCTGGAGGCCTTTGAACCCGGCACGGCCAGAGCGGTGGCCGACCTGCTCGAAAGCGGCCGGCACAACTGCGCCGCCGTGGCCGCCCTGGTCAGCAGTCAGCTCGACTGCGACCGGCTCGACTACTTGCTGCGGGACAGCCACAGCACCGGGACCTGCTACGGCCAGCTGGATCTCGAGCGGATCCTGGCGGCGCTCTGCATGGCCCCCGACGGCAGCCTGGCGCTCCACCCCAAGGGTCTGATGGCCGTGGAGCATTACCTGGTGGTGCGCAATCTGATGTACAGGAGCGTCTACAACCACCGCTTGAACGTGGTCTGCAACTGGCTGTTGAACCAGGCGATCGCCACCGCCCGGGCCCTTGGGCCAGGACTAGTTTTCGCCGACCCGGTGATGGCCCGCTGGCTCTGGCATCCCGAGGCCATCGACCTGCCCACCTTTTTAGGCAACGACGACATCCGCACCGGCTATCACCTGATGCGCTGGCGGCAGGAAGGACCCGAAGCCCTGCGCACCTTCAGCCGGCGCCTGCTCGACCGCCAACTGCTCAAGGCCATGGATGTGGGACGGCTGGACCGTGGCGGCCAACTGCAGCTTCTTGCCAAGGCCCAGCGCCTGAGCACGGCCGCCGGCCTGGATCCAGCCCTCTGCTGCGCCCTGCACCAGCGCCAGAGCCAGGGCTACCACCCCTATAAAGGTGGCCTGAGGCTGTGGGATGGCGAATCACTCCGGGCTCTGGAGACCAGCTCCAACCTGGTGGCCAGCCTGACTGAACCCGTCGAACTGGCCTGGTTGATCCACCCGGCTGAAGTTGGCGTCGCCCTCAAGCGCGAAGAGCGAGACCTGAGAGCCGGCGAATCCGGGCATCCTGCCTAAATTGGTCGCCTTCGGATGGGGCGATGGCTGCGCTTTTTCTTGCGGCGGCACGGCCGGGCCTGTCCCATCACCTGCTGCTGCCGGAGTGGACGCGTCAGTCGGGCGCTGTAGACGACGTGCTGCGCCACGACCTGGAGCAGCACTCCCCCCCCGGCGGGGCCGTGATCTTGCATGCCAACCACTGGCGGCTCACCCTTCCCGAGCTGCAGGCCTTGCGGCAACGGCTGCAGCGGCAAGGCCTGACCCTGATCGGCGTGGAATGCAGAAATACTGAAACCCTGGTGGCGGCGGCGGCCCTGGGGGTCACCGCCAGCGCAGGAGCAGATCTCACGCCCACAACGCCGCCAGTAGCAACAGCTTCGTCTTCGCCGGCAGAACCATCGCCACAGCCAGTAATCCCGCCTGACCCGCTGACCATCCATCGCGGCACACTGCGCTCCGGCGATCACCTCCAGGTGGAGGGATCGCTGCTGGTGCTCGGTGATGTGAATCCGGGCGCGCGGGCAAGCGCCGCCGGACACGTGCTGGTCTGGGGCCGGTTGCGGGGCATTGCCCACGCCGGCTGCCTGGGCGATGGCAGCGCCCGGATCGTTGCTCTGGAGCTGCGCCCGCTGCAACTGCGGATCGCCGCCGCCGTGGCCAGAGGCCCCAGTGATCCCCCTCCCGCCGGCCTGAGCGAGGAGGCCCGTCTGGTCGATGGCGTGATCCGCATCGATCCAGCCCAGGCGACCTGGCCGCTGGGCTTAGCCTGACCCCACCCCTGGCAGCGCCGTGACAACCGCTTTGAGCCGCACGATCCTGATCTGCTCTGGAAAAGGTGGGGTCGGCAAGACCACCCTGACCGCCAATCTGGGCATCGCCCTGGCTAAGCAGGGTGCCAGCACCGCTGTGCTGGACGCCGACTTCGGCCTGCGCAACCTGGATTTGCTGCTGGGCCTGGAAAACCGCATCGTGTACACCGCCCAGGAGGTGCTGGCCGAGAGCTGCCGGCTGGAGCAGGCCCTGGTCAAACACAAGCAGGAGCCCAAGCTCTCGCTGCTGCCAGCCGGCAATCCGCGCATGCTCGAGTGGCTTACCCCCGACGACATGAAAAAGATCGTCGGGATGCTGGAGGAACGCTTCGAGTTCGTGTTGATCGACTGCCCGGCCGGCATCGAAGATGGCTTCAAAAACGCGGCGGCCGCGGCCAAGGAAGCCCTCGTGGTCACCACACCGGAAGTGTCAGCGGTGCGCGACGCCGACCGGGTGATTGGCCTGCTCCAGACCCGAGACATCCAACCGATCCAGCTGGTTCTCAACCGCGTGCGACCGAAAATGATGGTCAATCAGGAGATGCTGGCGGTCAGCGATGTCACCGACATCCTGGCCCTGCCCCTGGTCGGTCTCGTGCTCGAAGACGAACAGGTGATCGTCTCGACCAACCGGGGTGAGCCGCTCACCTTGAACGGCAGCCGATCTCCCGCTGGCCTGGCTTACACGAACGTGGCCCGGCGGCTGCGGGGCGAGGACGTGCCGATCATCGACCCCAGCAAGGAGTCGCAGGGCTTTCGCGCCAGGCTCAGCCGGCTGATGCAAACCAAGATCTTCTGAGCCACGATGACCCTGCGCGATTTCATCGACAGATTGCTGGGCCGTCAGACCGCCAGCGCCACCACCGCCCGCCAGCGGCTTCAGCTGGTGCTTGCCCACGACCGCAGCGATCTCAACCCCGAGTTGCTTGAGCAGATGCGGCGCGAGATTCTCGAAGTGGTCTCGCGGTATGTGGAGATCGACCTTGAGGAAGTGGATGTGAGCCTGGAAACCGAGGAACGGGTGACGGCCCTGGTGGCCAACCTGCCGATCAAGCGGGCCCGCCCCACGCCACTGGAGGCTGCTGAAGCCAAGCCCGATCCTGAGTCCAAGGCCGAAGCGGCCACTGACACTCCGACTGACACGGCGACTGCTTCGGCCTGAGCCGGCCCGGCTGACCAGCCGCTGCGGCCGTGGGAACCCTGGAGCCAGTTGCCCGCTTCGCCGATGCCTTCGCTCCTCCCCAGCCTGGTGACCAGCCCGACCGAGCTTGTCAGCACTGCAGAGCGCGTCAGCCCCGCCGAGCAAAGGGTGCTGGAGCATCTGCGCCAGGGGCTCAGCAACAAGGCCATCGCCGCGGTGCTCGTTCTCAGCCACCGCACGGTGGAGAGCCATGTCTCCAGCCTGCTGGCCAAGACCGGCTGCGGCAACCGCAGCCAGCTGCTGCTTTGGGCTCTGGGCGAGCGATAAGCTGGCGCCTTGCCGGCTTAGCTCAGTGGTAGAGCAGCGCTTTTGTAAAGCGAAGGCCATCGGTTCAAATCCGTTAGCCGGCTTCCTTGACCAGGAATCGCGCGCGACTCCCCACCAGCACCACTGCTCTTTGCCATGCCTGCCTTTTCCCTGCCACTGCTGCTCGAAGCGTTCCTGTTGCTGACCGTGCTGGCAGGCTTCTTGGGGCTCTTGCTGCGCCGCAACCTGTTTCTCAAGCTGCTGGCCATGGACGTGATGTCGACCGGGGTGATCGGCTTTTTCGTCTTGCTGGCGGCCCGTCGTGGTTTGTATACCCCGATTCTCGAAACCCTTCCAGATCGCACAGCCGACGCGGCCTATGCCGATCCGATCCCCCAGGCCGTGATCCTCACGGCAATCGTGATCGGTTTCTCGACCCAGGCCCTAATGCTGGTGGCGATTTCCCAGCTCTCCCGACGCGAGCCCACCCTCCAAGTCGGCGCGATGGAGGAGATCAGCACCGAATGACCACCCCCGCCATCATCTGGTTGGTGTTGCCATTTCTGATGGCCTTCACCGGGGCCCTGCTGCCGGGCATTGAGACAACCCTGGCCCTGATTGTCGCCATCGCAACCGTGCTGGCCGGCTTGTTCGGCGCCATGGCCGCCGAACCTCTCAGCCTGCAGCTGGTGGGCCCCTACGGCATTGCACTGCTCATGGATCGGTTCGTCGCCCCGTTCCTGCTCCTCAATGGGCTGGTCACCGCGGCGGTGTTGCTGGACCGGAGAAGCCGCCCCCGGGCAGGCACCTTCGTGCTGGTGCTGCTCGTGCTCCATGGCGGCGTGAACTCCGCCCTGGTCTGCCAAGACCTGATCAGCCTTTACGTGGCCCTCGAAGTGGTGGGTCTGGCCTCCTTCCTGCTGATCGTCGGCCCCCAGAGCGCCAAGAGCCTCTGGATCGGCCTGCGTTATCTGCTGGTGGGCAACACCGCGATGCTGCTGTTCCTGATCGGAACCGCGCAGGTGTACCGCAGCAGCGGCTCCTTCCGGCTGATCGATCTGGCCGGTGCCTCCAGCACGGCGATGGCCCTGATCCTGGTGGGGCTGCTGACCAAGGCCGGGCTGTTTGTGTCAGGTCTGTGGCTGCCGCGCACCCATGCCGAGTCGCCAGCGGAGGTCTCCGCCATGCTCTCCGGGGTGGTTGTGACCGCCGGCGCCTGCCCGCTCGTGCGGGCCACGACCCTGGTCGAGCCACTCGCCCCCCTGGTGCTGGGGATCGGACTGGCCAGTGCCTGCTTCGGGGTTGGCCTTGCCCTGATCGAAACCGATGCCAAACGGATGTTGGCCTGGAGCACGCTCTCCCAGATGGGCCTGGCGGTGCTGGTGCCCGCTGTGGCCGGCTTCTACGCCCTCAGCCATGGTCTGGCCAAGGCCAGCCTCTTTTTGTTGAGTCGCCATTTCCCAAGCCGGCGGCTTGAGATCTGGACCCAGAACCCTTTGCCGCTGCAGGTCTGGTTCCCCCTGCAACTGGCGGCGCTATCGATCGCCGGCTGTCCCCTGCTGGTGGGGTTCCTCGCCAAGGAAAGTCTGCTCAAACAATTGCCAGGCCCCAGTGGCCTGCTGGTCACCAGCCTGGCGGTGGGCACGGCGGCGGTCTACGCCAGGCTCTGGGGGTGGCCCCTGCTAGGCCAACGTGATCAAGGGTCCAGTGATCAAGGATCCAGTGATCAAGGCTCGAAAGCGCCCGGTTGGCGGGCCTCCGGCGGAGTGCTGCTGTTGAGCCTTGCTCTGCTTTTGGCGGTGGGGCTCGGACCGGCTGGACCGAGCTGGGAGGGGTTTCTGTTGGTGGCGCCAGGGGCCGCCAGCTTGAAGGCCCTCGCCATCTTGGCCGCTGGCTGGCTGCTGCACCAACTCCTGCAGACCGTGCGACCACTGCTGAAGATGCCCAATCTCGAGCGGCTCGACGACCTTCTGGGCGGCCTGGCTGTGGTGGGGACGGCTTTAATTGTGATAATGGTCCGATGAAAACAGCCCTCCGAATGGAACTCTGGAGAGCTGGGACGACCCAATTGACGCTTGAGGAGGCCCGACGATGCGAGCGATGAAGCTCTGGGTGTTCTGGCTGCTGACCATCGGTTTCCGGCTGGGCATTTGGTTGTTGCTCACATCTGACACAAGCCAGTTCAACCTGTTCGTAGGGCTGCTGCTGGCCGTGGCCCTGCCCCGCTCCCGGGCCATCGCGGTAGCACCGGGGCTAGTGCTGGGCCTGGTCTGGAAGGTGATCATGGCCCTGCCCGAAGCCTATGGGGAGGCGATTCAGATGCTCAGCCGACACCATGGCCGTGAACGGCTGGCGATCGTGCCGGGCTCCGGCTCCCGCTCCTCGTTGGTGGTGTTTCTGGAGGTGTTTCTGATCACGCTTACCCCCCTGACAATCGCCCTGGGCAGGCTTCCCGATGGCTCGTACCAGGTTCACCGGCTCGAGAGAGGGAATCCGTGATTGGTGTTCTGGTGTCAGCGATGGTGCTGGCGTTGCTGCTGCCGGTGTTGATGACCTGCCGTACCACCGACCTCTGGCATCGACTGGCCGCTTTCGCGAGCATCTCCACCAAGATGGCGATCCTGCTGCTGGTGTTCTCGGTGTTCCGCGACGACTGGATGATCGGCGTGGTCGGCGTGATCGTGCTCAGCGTCGGCAATGCCGGGGTGATGCTGCTCGCCAACCTGCTGCGGGAGGTGGAGGCTTGATCACCCTGCCCACCCTGGTCACGCTGATCAGTGACTTGCTGCTCTTGTTCGGACTGGTCTTCTGGCTGTGGGGCACCTGGCCACTGCTTGGACGGGCCAGCTACCTCGCCAAGCTCCACAGCCTCTCGATCTCCGACACCCTGGGATCGGCCTTGATCGTGGTGGGCTTGCTGCTCAAGCTGCCGCGTGAGTGGCCCCTGCTCAGCCTGGCCCTGCTCAGCCTGGTGGTCTGGAACACCCTGTTCGGCTACGTGCTGGCGGTGTGCTCGCTGAGCAGGCCTGCGACAGGCCGGCCGGAATGATCACGGGTCTTGGCCTGCTGGTGCCGATCACAGCCCTGCTGCCCCTGACGGCGATCCTGCTGGTCAACCAGCGCAGCCCGTACCAGACCCTGGTGCTGCGGGGCGTTCTCGGGGCGATCGCCACCCTCGTGTATGCGCTGCTGGGCGCCGCCGATGTGGCCCTGACCGAAGCCCTGGTGGGCACCTTGCTCTCCACCACCCTCTATGCCATCGCCCTGCGCTCCTCGATGGTCTTTCGCCTCGAACTCAAGGCAGGGGTCGAGCTGGCACCCGAGCGGCGCGAGCTGCTGGAACGTTGGCTGCAGCAGGCCTTTTTGCGCCTTGAGGTGATCTCGCCTGCCAAGAACGCCCAAGCGGCTTCCCCAACCAAAGAGAAGCCCGTATTGACTGACCCTGCTGGGCTACCTGTTCATGGTTGGTTGCTCAGCGCTGACCAGCTCTCCATCGCCTCGCCTTGGCTGAGCAATCAGCTTCAGGGTCTCGCCGGAGCCCAGCTCTGGCAACGCGCTGGCGGCCTGATCGCCACAGGGGCAGGGGTGGCGAACGGATGACGATCCTCTACCTGATCAGCGCGGCCGCCCTCTGCCTGGCGCCACTGTTCGACCTGGTACGCCAGTCGCCCACCCCGGGCTTAGTCGCCGGGATCGCCCTGGCGGCCGGCGTGCCGAACACGGTGTCCGGCATCATTTTCGACATCCGCCTCTACGACACCGTCGGTGAAGTGATCGTGTTCACCCTCGCCTCGATCGGGGTGAAGTCGTCGCTCTCTGGAGAGACGCCAGCCACACGGATCCGTGGGGTCAAGGATGGACCCTCGATCGTGCTCTGCCAGCTCGGAGCCATGGTGAGCGCCCTGGTGGCCGTGGAACTGGCCCTGCGCGGTCACCTTTCGCCGGGCGGCGGCTTTGCCGCCGGCGTCGCCGGTGGCACCGCGATCGGCCTGTTGGTGATCAGTGGCTCCGCCGCCGCGACCGAGGCCCTCTACAGCCGTTACCGGGCCGACATCTGGGAAAAGGTGGCGGTAATTGGCTTTGTGGTGCTCTCGTCGTTCAGCCTGATCGGCCTGGGGCTACCTTCCGGGCCATTCGGCAGCCTCGTCAGTGGGGGCTGGATCCCCTGGCTGAACGTGCTGGTGGCCCTCAAGGTGACCCTGGGCTCCTGGGCGATTCTGCAACTGTTCGTTCGCTACAGGGGTTTGCTCTGAGCAGAGAATTCCTCTGAGCAGGGACTCAGTGCCGCTTACCGGCCAGTAGCCAGGCCGCTGCCAGCACGGGCAGCCAGATCAGGCCACGCAACTCGAACAACGGGGTGCCCCACTGCATCAGCGGCTCCATCACCGCATGGAAGAAGCTGAAAATCACCACGATCGCCAGGCTGAGCAGAAGCATCGGCAGTTCCAGATCTCACTCGAGGCTGAACGAACCAGGCCAACCCTCTGGCATCACAGCACCGCCCCGCAGAACCCGCCAGTGATCATCGGCCTCCCAGCGCAACACGGTGCTGGCCAAGCCAGCCATCGACGGCCAGGGCAGCGGGGCGAGGCGGGGAACGTTCGGGAAAACCGCCGCCGCCTCGCCGGCCGTGCGGCAGGGGGGCGCCCCTGAGCGGTTGGCGCTGGTGGTCGCCAACGGACCGCTGCAGGCCAGCAGCTCCAGGGCGGGATCACTGGCGGGAATGCGCAGGCCCAGGCTCGCGCCATGGGCGGGGGCATTGGGCTGCAGGGCCTGCACCACCACGCCGCGGGCCGGCAGCACCAGGGTGATCGGACCAGGCCAACAACGGGCCGCCATCGCCCGCCACTGCGGCAGCACAGCCAGCTCCAGGGCCGCAAGCAGGCTGCCGGGATCGGCGCCCATCAGGATCATCGCTTTCGTTGATGGCCGCCCCTTCAAGCGCCAGAGCTGGCCGGCACTGGCTGGCACGGCCGCTAAGGCCGGCAGGGTGTCGGTGGGGAAGATTCCAGCAGATCCAGCAGCCAGCGCCGCGGCAAGCTCGCCGGCCATGAGAAGGCCTTTGGCGCCAGTCTCTGGGGGCTGGATCTGCGGTGGGTCGGTCAACTGCACGGGGTGAAGGCGCGGGGTGTCGGAGCGAGATGACAGCGCGGGAAAGCTGGGGGGTTATCGAGCAGGCTCCGGGCGGCGGCCGCAGCTGAAGCGGCCATGGCCCTGGAGATCAGCAAACGAGGCCACCTGCTCAAGGCCTACGCCCGCCAACAGCGCCTGAACCCTCTCACTTTGATCGTGATGGTGTTCCAGCACCAACCACCCCCCGGGAGCCAGCCCGCTGGCGGCACCAGCGGCAATCAGGCGCAAGGCATCGAGGCCGTCCTCACCACCATCGAGCGCCAACCACGGTTCATGCAGACGGACCACCGGCTCCAGGCTGGCCAGCAGTGAGGAGGGAATGTAGGGAGGGTTGCTCACCACCAGATCAAAGGCACCGCAAAAGGCGGCCGCCTGGCCCCACCACGATCCCAGCTGCAGGTCGACCCGATCAGCAACCCCTGCCGCCAAAAGATTGGCCTCGGCCTGAAGGAGGGCGGCAGAACTGCAATCCACAGCCACACCAGCGCTGGTGGGCAACGCCCTGGCCAGGGCCACCGCCAGACATCCGGAGCCGGTGCCCAGGTCGGCCCAGCGCAGGAGGTGGGCTGGGGAATCGGGCGCCTGCTGTGCCATCAGCTCCAGGGCCAGATCCACAAGCTGCTCGGTTTCCTGGCGCGGGATCAGCACGCCGGGGGCCACCTGCAGCTCGAGATCACGCCAGGGGCAGAGCCCGACCAGATATTGCAAGGGGGTGTGCTCGCGCAAATGCTGGCGCCAGAGCCCGGCCAACTGCTCACAGCTGCACTGCAAAACAACAGCACGCTCTGGATCCAACCAGAGATGCTGACGCTCCGGCCCTCTTAACCCGGCGGCCAGATCCAGCAGCCAATCGAACGACGCGGCCTCGCCCCCCTCGGCCAGCATGGTGAGGCGCCAGGCCAGCAACTCGGAACCGGTGAGGTTTTCAACCACCTGAAGTGCCACGCCAGACGCTGGGCAGGAGCTGGTCATCAGCCTAGAAACCTGATCCCCCGCATGGTCGCCAGCAGAGTCCGGGTTCTGCCCTGATCTGGCCAGCCAATTCCAGGCCCAGCAACCGAGAGGCGAGATCCTTGACAGGCAGGCCCAGGGCCAAGCGGAGCTGCTCCAGCGAGGCTCCCCCACCGAGGGCAGCGAGCAGGGCCCGGTCAGAGGCTGAGGCTTGATGGGCGGGATGCCCCCCCTGGAGCGGCCCAGGAGTGAGCGGCACCCCCGCCTTTCCAGGGCAGCCCAGGGGGCCCTGGCCCAGCTGGGCGATCAGATCAGCGGCAGCAAGCAACGGCGTCGCCCCCCGCAACAGCAACCGATTGCTACCGGCGGCTGAGGCCTTGCCAGCATCGGCGGGGACCACCCAGAGGGGCAGCCCCTGCTCCCAGGCCAAGCTGGCGGAGTGGAGCGCACCGCTTTGCTCGGGGCACTCAACAACAATTACGGCCTGGGAGAGCGCCACCTGCAGACGGTTGCGCGCGGCGAAATGGCCGCGCGCTACCGCTGCCCCCGCAGGCAGCTCGCTGATCAGCAGCCCGTTGGTGGACACGGCGGCCTGGAGGCTGCCGTGATGGCGGGGATAAACCCGCTCCAGGGGTGTGCCCAGCACCGCAACAGGCCGGCCGCCGGCCTCGAGGCAGCCGCGGTGGACGGCCGCATCGATGCCTTCGGCCAGACCACTCACCACGGGCCAGCCCGCCTTGGCCAGGGCCGCCCCCAGCTCCCGCGCCATCGAGAGGCCATGCAGGGAGGGCCGGCGCGTTCCCACCACGGCAATGGCCAGGCGCTCGCGCAGCCTCGGCCAAAGCGTGCCGTGACCATCCCAGTAGAGGGCCAGGGGTGGACGGTCCAACTGGGCCAGGGCCCGGGGAGAGGCCGGATCACCGGGGAGAAGCACCCGCCGGGGGGAGGGCAACGGGAGATTGCCGTTGCGCCATGGATCCGCCCCCCAGCGGCGGCGATGCGCCTCGATCTGTGCCACCCGGGTTCGCCCCAGCCCTGGCAGCTCGAGCAACTGCTCAGCGGAGGTCCGCCAGGCTGCCTGCAGCGAGCCGAAGGCGGATTCGAGCTGGCCAAGGCGAGCCCAGCCCAACCCCGGGCAGCCACTCCAAAGCAACCACCAGAGCCGCCGCTGGCGGGGCCAAGGCCCCAGGCAGCTGGGGAACACTCCGGCCACAAGATCGCCCACGGCCTCCGCTCTTCACTTAGCAGTACAAAAATACTACAAGCAATGAAATTCCGGGTCCTCGGGAGGGCCCAGCGCCAAGGCCTTCAAGGCAGTCTCCAGATCAGGCGGATAGTGCCGCAGCAGTCGGCGCTGGCCGCGGTCAGGGCCAAGATCCAGCACCACCAGGTCCACCCGCGCCTCCGCCGCCAGTTCACCCCTCCCATTGAGAAAGCGGCTGCTCCAGATCAGACGTAGCCGCCGGCGCGATTCCACCACGCTGCGCACCTCCACGGCATCGCCATGCCTCAGGGGTTGCCGGTAATCCATCGCCAAGGCCACCACCGGCAGCTCCAGCCCCCGCTCCGAGAGCGCGCTGTAGGCCAGCCCGACCGAGGCCAGGGCTCCCACCCGGGCCTCCTCCAACCAACCCAGATAGGCGCCATGCCACATGACGCCGGCGTGGTCGGTGTGTTGGGGCAACACCAGGCGCCGGAGGCACCACTCACGGGCAGGCGGATTCAGTTGCGGCTGCATTACGACCTTTCCGTCCATGCGATCCCTACAGGGGGCTGAGCCATAAGCTGCTTCAGAACCGCGATGGCCTCGTGTTTCGCAATCTTTTGATCGCCGACTCCGGCAAGGGCAATGTCGAGGAGATGGTGCGCATGTTGCGTGCCCTTCCTTCCTTCAGGCAGGCTCGCCTCAACCTGCTCCATGTCGTCACCGAACAGGCTGGCGCTGGCTTTCAGGAGCATTGGCAGCGGGCCTCCGGGCTCGTGGCCGAAGCGATCCAACGCCTGGGCCTCAACCCCGAAGAGGTGAACGCAGTCATCCGCCAGGGCGATGCCAAACAGACCGTGCTCACGGTGGCCGACGAGCTCGATGTCGACCTGATCGTGATGGGCTCGCGCGGTCTGGGTCGACTGCAGTCGATCCTCTCGAACAGCTCCAGCCAATACGTGTTCCAGCTCGCCACCCGGCCGATGCTGCTGGTCCGCGACGACCTCTACGTGAGGCACGTCAACAGAGTCCTGGTCGCGATTGACGGCACCGGAGTGGGAGACGACGCTCTGCGAATCGCCTGCGAACTGGTGCGTGACATTCCCGGTGGCGTGCTCACGGGAGTCCACGTGAGCCGCAAGGACATCGTTCCCAGCCGGGGCGGCAAAAGCCCGGCCGATGACGTGCTCGAGAAAGCGGTGCAACGCGCCCGCAGCTTCGGTGTGGAGCTCAAGGGGCTGCACCGCACCGGTGACATCGGTCGCGGGGTCTGCGAGACGGCCCAAGAGGTCAACGCGGATCTCCTGGTGATCGCCTCCCAAGACCGGCGTCCTCTCGTGGCCAAGAGCCTGGTCGACATCGACCGGCTGCTCGGCAGTTCGGTGAGCGATTACATCCGGGTCCACGCCCAGGCCCCCGTGCTGCTGGTGCGGGAGCCCGAAAGGAACAACTGAGCTTCAGCCCTGTTGGCGGCTGTTGGTCTGGATGTAAAGGATGATCAGAAAAACTGCCGGCACCAAAACGAACAGCAGGCTGGCCACGAAACCGAGATCGTTGGTTTCCATCGGTGTTGACGGGAGTCACCGGACCGTATCACCGGCCATCGGCCCTTCTGGGCTGTCTTCATCGGTCGTTGCGGATTGCTGCTCAGCGGTCTCCGGCTGCTCCGGCCACGCGGTGGGGCCGGCCGGCAGGGGGGCAGCCAGGGCCGCTTCCAGCTGGGCCTGACCATCGGCAAGCCCCAGCTGCGGACGGGTCAGCACCACCACCGAGTGCTCCACCAGTGCCTGACAGGCCAGGCGCCAATCGAGAGGACGGTTCTGGAGCTTGCGGTCTTCCACGGCCGTGCGGGCACTGAGCGCGGTGGAGTCGCCCGGGGCCACCGCCACAAAGCAGGTGATGCACTGGCCGCAGCCGCCGCAGTTGCCAAGCTTGCCCTTAAGGCCATAGAGCTCGACGCCCTCGCGCAGGGCCACCTCACGCAGATTTTCTCCGGGGAAGCACTCCACATCGAGCCCCTCGCGGACGAATCGGATCACGGGCATGGAGGGTCAGGCGACAGACCCCATTCTCAGGGAAGAGGTTGCGATTTGTAACCGCGTTGGCGTCAATCGACAGGATCCACGGTCACGGCTCGTTTCAGCTGATGGGGTTCGCCCGCCCCATGCCACCGAGAACCCTTACGATCAGCCGACGGATCGATCCAATCGATCGTCCACCGCTAACGCTTGCGTTGCGGCAACTGTTTGTTTCGCCGGATCTACCCCCATGGGACTGCCCTGGTATCGGGTGCACACAGTCGTGATCAACGACCCGGGCCGCTTACTGGCCGTGCACCTCATGCACACCGCTCTGGTCGCCGGCTGGGCCGGCTCCATGGCTCTTTACGAGCTCGCGATTTTCGACCCCTCCGATCAGGTTCTCAACCCGATGTGGCGCCAGGGCATGTTCGTCATGCCCTTCATGGCCCGCCTTGGCGTGACTGGAAGCTGGAGCGGCTGGAGTGTCACCGGTGAAACCGGGGTTGACCCCGGTTTCTGGAGTTTCGAAGGCGTCGCTGCAGCACACATTGTCTTCAGCGGTCTGCTGTTCCTTGCCGCCATCTGGCACTGGACCTACTGGGATCTGGAGATCTGGCAAGACCCCCGCACTGGTGAACCGGCGCTCGATCTTCCCAAGATCTTCGGCATTCACCTGCTGCTGGCAGGTCTTGGCTGCTTCGGTTTCGGCGCCTTCCACCTAACCGGGGTCTTTGGTCCGGGGATGTGGGTCACCGATCCCTACGGACTCAATGGCCACATCGAGGCGGTGCAACCGTCCTGGGGGCCAGAGGGTTTCAACCCCTTCAATCCAGGCGGAATTGTGGCCCACCACATTGCGGCGGGGATCGTTGGCATCATCGCCGGCATTTTCCACATCACCACCCGTCCACCGGAGCGGCTGTACAAAGCCCTGCGGATGGGCAACATCGAAACGGTGCTGGCCAGTGCCATCGCCGCCGTGTTTTTTGCCGCCTTCATCGTGGCTGGAACGATGTGGTATGGCTCAGCGGCCACTCCTGTGGAGTTGTTCGGACCCACTCGCTATCAGTGGGATCAGGGCTACTTCAAGACAGAAATCAACCGTCGTGTGGCCACGGCCCTCGAGAACGGTTCCTCCAAGGAAGAGGCCTATGCCGCGATTCCTGAGAAGCTCGCCTTCTTTGACTACGTCGGCAACAGTCCTGCCAAGGGAGGCCTGTTCCGTGTCGGCCCCATGGTCAATGGTGACGGCCTGCCCACAGGCTGGATCGGCCATATCAGCTTCACCGATCAGGAAGGACGTGAACTTGAAGTGAGGCGCTTGCCGAACTTCTTCGAGAACTTCCCGGTGGTGCTGGAAGACAGCCAGGGCATCGTCAGGGCCGACATCCCCTTCCGACGCTCCGAGGCCAAGTATTCCTTCGAGCAGACCGGCGTTACCGCCACGGTCTATGGCGGAGCCCTCAATGGTCAGGTCTTCACCGACCCGGCCGCGGTCAAGCGATTGGCCCGCAAGGCGCAACTGGGTGAGGCCTTCGAATTCGATCGCACCACCTACAACTCCGATGGCACCTTCCGCAGTTCACCTCGCGGCTGGTTCACGTTCGGCCACGCCACCTTTGCGCTGCTCTTCTTCTTCGGACACATCTGGCACGGGGCCCGCACCCTTTACCGGGATGTGTTTGCCGGCATCGACCCCGATCTCGGTGAGCAGATTGAGTTCGGTCTCTTCCAGAAGCTGGGCGACAAAACCACACGCCGGACGGCCCAGAGCGCCACACCTTCTGCCGGCAGCACGATCAGCTGATCCCCTCACTCCCGGAGAATCCAGATGGAAAGCTTTGCTTACATCCTCATCCTGACCTTGGCCTTGGCCACGCTGTTCTTCGCCATCGCCTTCCGCGATCCCCCCAAGATCGGCAAGTAACACCGAGGGAACCACCGGGTCTCCCCTCAACTCCAACCCCCCTGCTTCGGCAAGGGGGTTGTTTTATGGCTGCCTCGTGGCTACAGCAGGATGGTGCCGGTTCCGGAATCCAGAACGACTGCAACAACAGCCTTCTTATTTCGAGAGTTACTGTTTACACTTGAGTCAAACTTTTGGGCGTCCGTGGGATGCAATGTCCCTCCTGCCAACACACCGACAGCCGGGTGCTCGAATCTCGCTCCGCTGACAGTGGCCGCAGTGTGCGGCGGCGGCGCGAATGCCTGCAGTGTGACTTTCGCTTCACGACCTACGAGCGGGTCGAAACTGTGCCGGTGACGGTGATCAAACGCAACGGTGTCCGGGAAATCTTCAATCGCTCCAAGCTTCTCAATGGCTTGATTCGGGCCTGTGAAAAAACCGGCCTCGAGCCCGCCAGGCTGCAGTTGGTGGTCGATGAGATCGAAATGCTGCTTCAGCAGCGCAACAGCCGCGAGGTCAGCAGCAGCGAAATTGGTGAACTCGTTCTGCACCAGCTCAGCGAGATGAACGAAGTGGCCTACGTGCGTTTCGCTTCCGTCTATCGCCAGTTCCAGGGCATCCACGATTTCGTGGCCACCTTGAAAGGCCTCAGTCTGCGAACGTCACGGCCCCAGGGCGATGGCAGTTCCACCAGCCTGGCGGTCGTGGCGCGTTGATCAGCCCAGGCTGAGCTTGGTCTGCGCAGGGGGCTTTTGTATGATCGATGGTCAGGTGTTTTCTGTCGGCGGGCAGGGCACCACTCCCTCGTTCTGCCAAAGGCAGACCGCCATCCCTTCATGACCGTGACCCCTTCCGAGATCAGCAGCACCGAGGCCAATCTGGATCTCGCCAACGAACCAGCGGCAGATCTGGACCTCGACATCCCGGAAGAGGTTCCCACTGCGGATGACCCAGCCAGCCGGGCCGTCTCCCGTGACTTTGAGAGCGCCGGCTTCACGCTCGATGAGTTCGCCTCCCTGCTCAGCAAGTACGACTACAACTTCAAGCCGGGTGATGTGGTGAACGGCACGGTATTCGCCATGGAGCCCAAGGGCGCCATGATCGACATCGGCGCCAAAACGGCCGCCTTCATGCCCCTGCAGGAGGTCTCGATCAACCGGGTCGAGGCTCTCAGCGATGTGCTGCAGCCTGGCGAGGTGCGTGAGTTCTTCATCATGAGTGAGGAGAACGAGGACGGCCAGCTCTCGCTCTCGATCCGCCGCATTGAATACCAGCGGGCCTGGGAGCGGGTGCGTCAGCTCCAGAAGGAAGACGCCACCATCTACAGCGAAGTCTTCGCCACCAACCGCGGCGGTGCCCTGGTTCGGGTGGAAGGCCTCAGGGGCTTCATCCCAGGCAGCCACATCAGCACCCGCAAGCCCAAGGAAGATCTCGTTGCCGATTTCCTTCCCCTCAAGTTCCTGGAGGTCGATGAAGAGCGCAACCGCCTGGTGCTCAGCCATCGCCGCGCCTTGGTTGAGCGCAAGATGAATCGCCTCGAGGTGGGCGAGGTAGTGCTCGGAACCGTCCGCGGCATCAAGCCCTACGGCGCCTTCATCGACATCGGTGGAGTCAGCGGTCTGCTGCACATCTCTGAGATCAGCCACGAGCACATCGAAACACCTCACACGGTGCTGAATGTGAATGATCAGATGAAGGTGATGATCATCGACCTCGACGCCGAGCGGGGTCGGATTTCGCTCTCCACCAAGGCCCTGGAGCCGGAACCCGGTGACATGCTCACCGACCCCCAGAAGGTGTTCGACAAGGCCGAGGAGATGGCGGCCCGCTACAAGCAGATGCTGCTGGAGCAGGCTGAAGAGAACGAACCGATGGGTGTCACCCTCGACTGAGCCGTTCCCAGGGTCTGCCGTGGCGCCGGTGGCCCAACTCCGGCTTAAAGGTGTTCCACTGGGTTGGCTTCAGGCCGTTCTCTTCGACAAGGACGGCACCATGAGCCGCAGCGAACCCAAGCTGCTTGCCCTGGCTGAAGCCAGGATCTTGGCCTGCCTCAGCCAGGTGGGTTCAGGGCATCGCGCCAGGCTTCGGGATCTTCTGGAAAGTGCCTATGGCGTCAGGGCTGGCCGGATCGATCCGGCCGGGATCACCGCTGTGGCCAGCAGGATGCACAACCTGATCGCCACGGCAACGGCTTTCGCCCAGGTGGGTCTTGGCTGGCCTGAGGCCCTGAATCGCAGCGAAATCCTCTTCGACAGCATCGACGCGGCTGCTGGCAGCGAACCAGCCTCCGCCCCGACCACCAAAGGGCTGGCGCCGCTGCTGCTTGCTCTCGATCGGGCCGGTGTTGTCCTCGGGGTGATCAGCAACGATCAGACCCATGGCATCAAGCACTTCCTAGCGGCCCATGGCCTGGAGAAACACATCCGGGGCATCTGGAGCGCCGATCACCTGCCGGCCAAACCCAATCCCTTGGCCGTCCATCACTTCTGCGCCCAACTGGGCGTTGACCCTGGCGCTTGCGCGCTGATCGGCGACGCCGACAGCGATCTAGCCATGGCGGTCGCGGCCGGGATTCCCCATGCACTGGGCTACACGGCCGGCTGGGCCACCAAGCCGAAGCTGGCCGGCGGGCACCTGCTGATCGATCACTGGTCGGAGCTCACGGTGCAGGCCACAGATCCAGCCAATCACGCCTGAAGCCAACAAGTTCAGGGGCGGCGGCACAGTGAATCAGGCAAGCCTGATGTGAGAAAGGATGCTGGGAACAGGCGATAAGCTCATGGCCAACGTCTTGGATCATCCTTGAATGAGCCGTTACATCTTCACCTCTGAATCGGTCACAGAAGGGCATCCCGACAAAATCTGCGATCAGATCAGTGATGCCGTTCTCGATGCCCTGCTCAGCATCGATCCACTCAGTCGGGTGGCCTGTGAAACGGTTGTGAACACAGGCCTCTGCCTGCTGACCGGCGAAGTGAGCACCACCGCCAAGGTCGACTTCACGACCCTGGCGCGCGGGGTGATCGAGCAGATCGGCTATAGCGGAGCCAGAGCCGGTGGGTTCGATGCCCACAGCTGCGCCGTGCTGGTGGCACTCGATCAGCAATCCCCAGACATCGCCCAAGGGGTGGACGAGGCCGACGATCACGCCGGAGATCCGCTCGACCAGGTGGGCGCCGGCGACCAAGGCATCATGTTCGGCTTCGCGTGCGACGAAACACCTGAGTTGATGCCCCTGCCGATCAGCCTGGCCCACCGGCTGGCAAGAAGCCTGGCCGAGGTGCGCCACAACGGCCTCCTGGCCTATCTCCTGCCCGATGGCAAAACCCAGGTCAGCGTGGTGTACGAGAACGATCGACCGGTGGCGATCGACACCCTGCTGATCTCCACCCAGCACACGGCCGTGATCGATGGCATCAGTGATGAGGCCGGCCTGCAGCGGCGCATCGCCGACGACCTCTGGGAGCACGTCGTCGTCCCCGCCACGGCCGATCTGATGATCCAGCCCGATCGCGGCTCCACCCGTTTTCTGGTCAACCCGACCGGCAAGTTCGTGGTGGGGGGGCCCCAGGGCGATGCGGGCCTGACCGGCCGCAAAATCATCGTTGACACCTACGGCGGCACCGCCCGCCACGGCGGTGGTGCCTTCTCCGGCAAGGATCCCACCAAGGTGGACCGCTCCGCTGCCTATGCGGCCCGCCATGTGGCCAAGAGCCTGGTGGCGGCAGGCCTGGCCGAGCGCCTTGAAGTGCAGCTCAGTTATGCCATCGGGCTGGCCAGGCCGACCAGCATCCTGGTGCAGAGCTTCGGCACTGGAAAGCTGGGCGACGAGGATCTCACCGCCCTGGTCCAGGAGCACTTCGATCTGCGCCCCGGCGCCATCATCGAAAGCTTTGGCCTGCGCACCCTTCCCCAGGAGCGCGGCGGCCGCTTCTACCAGGATGTGGCGGCCTATGGCCATTTCGGCCGGGATGATCTGAATCTCCCTTGGGAGAACGTGGAGGCCAACGCCACGGTCTTGCGGCAGGCCACAGTTGGAAAGATTGCCGCCGGCAGCGCCATCTGAGCGGAGATGGTGCGGCCGGCACCACCAGACACCCTGGCCCTGGGCGTTGATTTCGGCAGCAGTGGGCTGAGGCTCGCCTTGATGGATGCTGAAGGTCTCGCGATTCGTGGCTGCGAACGGGCTCTGGCCTATGGACGACCCTTTTCCGATCCTGAGGGATGGCGCCTCGGCTTGGTTGCCTTGGTGGGCTCCCTGCCCAGGGAACTGCGCTGCCGCGTTGGTGCGATCAGCCTCGATGGCACATCCGGCACCCTGCTGCTCTGCCGGCCGGACGGCTCGGCACTGGCTGAGGCCCTGCCCTACGACAAGGCCTGCCCCGAGCAGGCCGGCAGGCTCCAGGCCCTGGTGCCGGAGGGGACTTCGGCAGCGAGCGCAAGCAGCAGTCTGGCCAGGGCACTGCGACTGATCAACCAGCACCAGGGTGGCCCTTTCCTGCTCCGCCATCAGGCCGACTGGCTGATGGGCTGGTTGCTGGGTCACTGGCGCTGGGGCGAAGAAGGCAACAATCTGCGCCTGGGCTGGGATCTAGCCGGCGGGCGCTGGCTGGGAACACTCCTGGATCAACCCTGGAGCGCAGCCCTACCTGAGGTGGTTCCAAGCGGCAGCAGGCTCGGCAGCTTGAACCCGCTGGCGGCCACAGCCTTGGGCCTGCCGCCGAGCTGCCAGGTGGTGGCCGGCACCACCGATGCCAATGCCGCCGTGCTGGCTGCCGGCCTGGCGAGCGGCGACGGCCTCACCGTTCTGGGCACCACGCTGGTGCTCAAACAGTTCGTCGACCGCCCGATTCAGGCCCCTGGGGTGAGCGCGCACCGCCTGGATCAACGCTGGCTTGTGGGGGGAGCCTCCAACAGCGGTGGCGGCGTATTACGCCAGTTCTTCAGCGATCAGCAGCTGGCGGAGCTAAGCCGCCAGATCGACCCCAGCCGGCCGAGCGGCCTCCAGCTCCAGCCGCTGCCGGGCCGGGGTGAGCGCTTCCCCGTCGACGATCCCGATCGGCAGCCGGTGCTGGGTCCCAGGCCTGTGAGCGATGCCCTGTTTCTGCAGGGGCTGCTGGAGGGGATGGCCCAGATCGAGGCCGAAGGCTGGCAACGGTTGCAGGCGCTTGGAGCTCCAGCGATCGGGCGGGTGATCACCCTCGGTGGCGGCGCCCGCAATCCCCAGTGGCGCCGACTGAGGCAGCAGGCCCTGGGTGTGCCGGTGATCAACCGTCCGGGATTGTCGTCGGCCCTGGGCAGCGCCCGGCTGGCCTGTCGGGGGCTAGGGCCCGAAGATGGAGGCGACCTGCTCCCATTGCCCCCAGAGCCATGAACGAACGCATCAAATCCGTGGTGTCGATGGCCCTGTTCGTTGTGCTGGCCGGATTTGTGGCCTTCAGCAGTACGCGCCTGGCCCTGTTGCTCTGGCAGCGCTTCGGAGCCGGCTGAAAGCCGGGCGGGCCAGAATCGGCGTCCCTGTCACCTGGAAGCCAATGCCCGCCGATCCACTCACTCCCGATGTCAGCGCAAGGATCTGCCTGCACATGAACAACGACCATGCCGAAGCGGTGCTCTCCTACGCCCGCCATTACGGCGGCGTTGAAGCCCCCCAGTCGGCCCGGATGCTGCAGGTGCTCCCCGAGGCCATGGAACTGGAGGTGGACGGCAGCACCGTGGCCGTCCCGTTTGATCACACCCTCACCGACAGCGAGGATGCCCATCGCACCCTGGTGGCCATGCTGCGTTCCATGCCCAAAGGCTGAGCAGGCCCAAGGGCTGAGTAGGCCCAGGAGCTGTGAACCGGATTGCCTTTTGCGTACAGCCCGCTGTTCTGGTCGCTTCGCTCTGCAAAGAGGCCGCAACCGTGAGCGCTCAAGGTGGGAACCCTGAGCAGGCAACCCAGCCTGGGGGCGAAGCCTTGTCTTGGATTCACGCCGTTCTGCGCGGAAGCCTGGAGCTTGTCTGCCAGCCCTGTTGCGCAATCTGCCGCCAGGCCATCCGCTCCGGCAGCGAGGCCGCACTCTGCGAGCCCTGCCAGAGCCGCCTCGCCCTACCCGCCGGCGGACTCCAGGGGCAATGGCCGCTGCCGTGGTGGAGCCTTGGGCTCTACGAAGGGGCCCTGCGCCAGCTGCTGCTCCGCCAGCGAACCAACCCCCAGCCACAAATGCTGCGCAGCCTGGCCGGAAGTCTGCGCCAGACCCTGCCTGCCGAACTCCAGGGCAACGGCCGGATCGTGGCGATTCCCAGCTGGAAGCAGCGGGGGTGCAATCCCTTACCCCAACTGATCTGCCAAGGGCTTGGGCTACCTGAAATCCAGCCGCTGCAACGGCGCCGGCCCACCTTGGGCCAGCACCACCTGAACCGGGCCATGCGCGCGCTCAACCAGGCGGAGGCCTTCCGCTGCCAGGCCAGTGCCATGGGCAAGCCGCCTGGCTGGCGCCGGCAGCCGATCTTGATTGTCGATGACATCCTCACCACCGGAGCGACGGCCAACGCCGCCGCAGTGGCTCTGCAAGACGCAGGATTTCGCGTGGCTGGCCTGCTCTGCTTGGCCCGCACCCCAGCTCCAGGCCGTGATCTAAGATCCACATCTGCTACCTCAGTAGCAAGCCGGGATAGCTCAGTTGGTAGAGCAGGCGACTGAAAATCGCCGTGTCCCCAGTTCAAATCTGGGTCCTGGCATTCATTGATCAGACCATCCCATCCAGCGTCCGCGCTGCTCCGCTCCGTTCCCGTCAGCTCGCTGAGATGCCGGCCATGAAAGGGCCCACTCACAGCAGTCGGCTGACCCATGCGGCCCACGCCCCATTCCTGAGTCGCCCAACCTCCCTCCCAGGTTTCTCCATGCCCATCCCTCCCGAGCAGCCACTTGATCGGCAGTTCACCAATGCCGACAGCTACGGAGTGGCCTTTGACGCTGTCTGGGAGAAGCTCAACCCAGCAACCACAGGCGAGCCAGCCAACCGTGAGTTAACGCTGCAGCAAGCCATCGCTGAACTCAGTGACCATCCATTCGCCATCAGCAAGCCCGAGTTGGTCATGCAGGTCGCCCTGTTCCGCTTGCGCCTGCGGGAACGGTGAGGAAGCACGCACCAGCGCCAAGCGGCCAGCTCGGCACAGGCTCGGCACAGGCTCGGCACAGGCTCGGCACAGCATGGCATGGCACAACTCAAGCTCAGCCAGCTGCCGATGCCGATGCCGATGGAACGTTGATCAACGCGGCCTTGCCTGAATCCAGCAGTTTCAAGTCCGTTGCCAGTCAGTCGCCAGTTAAGGCAGAGCTCATGGAGCCTTTAGAACCTTGCAACAGGTCCTTCTGCAGCCAGGAAAGGACGAACCAGAAGAGCCAAAGCCAAACGAATAGGGTGACGGAATGATGACCCCATCCTCCCGATTACTGATCCAACTCGCTGCGAGTTTCAGCAATCAACGCCAGGCCTTCGAGAATCCTCCTCTCTATGGCCACATCCTGGTTCGATTCCGGCCCTTGCCCCAGTTGATGCCAGGCTCACTGCTACTGGAGCAGGCTTATGCCGTCACTCCATTGCAACCCTATCGAATTCGTGTCCTCACAGTGAAGGAAGATCACCGCGGACTTGTGATCGTCAACCACACCCTTCGAGACTCCAAACGCTTCTGGGGTGCCGTAGAGGATCCCAGCAGGAGGGCTGAAATCACAATGGATGATCTCGAAAGCCTGGAAGGTTGTACCTACTACGTGCAGGAGCAGGGCGAAGGGTTCTTCGGAGAAGTGGAACCTGGCTGCCGTTGCATCGTCAAACGCCAAGGAGTGCCGGCCTATCTGGTGAGCAACTTCCAACTGGATAGTCAAACCATGCAAACCGTCGACCGCGGCCACGATCCCCAGAGTCACGAGCAACTGTGGGGATCACTGGCAGGACCCTTCGTATTTGAACGCCTGGCCGACCACAGCGATGAGCTACCGATGGACTGGCTTGCCAAGTGAGGACGCCCAGGAGGCCAGTGAAGCTATGTAATGATTTCACCTATCTTGGTATAAATATTAGCACTATTGCTTAGTATCTTGAAAAGAACATTGACACGTATGGCACTGACGCTTCTCCCTTACGCGCGCACAACCCAGAACGCACGCGTTGCATCTTTTTCGGTTGGGAACGATGAGTCCATACGCCAAAAAACAAGCCGTACAGAACAAATAGAAAGCGCCTACCGTCAGATATTCTTTCATGCTTTCGCCTATGACCGCGAAGCGATGCTGGAGTCGCAATTCACCAACGAACAAATTCAAGCTCGTGACTTCGTGCGAGGCTTGCTTTTGTCCAAGAAATTTCAAGATGGCTTCTATCAATGTAACAGTAATTACCGCGTCGTAGAGCAAGTCGTCGGGAGAGTCTTAGGGCGCGACACCTTCGGAGCCGACGAAGAAATGGCGTGGTCGATTGTTATTGCAACAAAGGGATTTGCGGGATTCATCGATACTCTGCTTGATTCGCCAGAGTATCTTGACGCTTTCGGTTATGACCAGATCCCCCATCAACGCTCCAGATCTCTACCGGGCCGTCAACAAGGCGAATTGCCTTTCAACCAGAAAGCACCTCGTTATGACGCCTACTGGCGTGAGGTCAGCCAGCAACGAGCCCCCTCAGGGAACGGCCAAGCTGGTCTGAATTTGCCTGGATGGGTGAATGGCCAGCCCCCAAAAGTTATTTTGCAGATCTGGCTGGGCTTGGCGGCCTTCGGCGGCGTAGCCATTATTGGAATTCTACTAGCCACTGCCGGGGCCATGTTGAGCACGGGCTGGAAATAGGCTGTAGGTGCCTGTAATGCCAGAATTGATGGGACAGGTTAAAGCCGATAAACTCTATAACTTTGCAGGCCTGCTACGCCGCGAGAAAGTCTTGACGATCATCAAGGCTTTCCTCGTAGTTGGCATTTAATTCTTGATTAACGTCATCGATAAAATCAGAGTCATCCAGCAAAGGTTCTGCATGGCTGGCTTGAATTCGCTGAGGGTCAGAATGATTCGGTTGTGCGAAGGACTCCAGGGGTTGACCCACCGCTGAGGTTTTGGCATCTAAATAGAGCCCAAGTCTCTGGATCGTGGCAGCTGCTTCACTTAAGGCTTGATCACTCGCCTGACAGCTCAAACCATCCTTCAATCCGGTTATAGTGCCCTCATTCATTAAGGCAGATAAGAGTTCAAGCTGCTCTTCTGCCTCCAAAAGGCGTATGACCAAGGTTTCACATATCTGCGATAAAGCCTCAACCTGCTCTGCTAACCTCTGATGAGATCGGTCCACGGGAAAGATCGCGGATACACGAATCGACTTTACCGCTAATTCGTGGCAAGTCCAGCCTTGGCCACTTAGAGTTTATTGTCCATCTACAAGACTGGTAGATCTGATCAACCCATGGCAAATCCCCTGAACCATCGCTCCGCCTTTGAGCAGCAAACGCGGCTCCAAGCACTGCTGGTTCAGAACTGGGGCAAAAGATTGGAAATCAACGCCGGGGGGGGCAAGCTAATTGTCAGTCTTGAGGCCGATATCCAATCGACTTGGCAGTCAGCAGTGGCAGGTCTTCACTTAACCACAGATAACAATATTGTCTTCGCTTCAGATCAACAGGAAAACGAAAAGCCGTGCATCCTCACCTACGTCGTTGGCTCGGCGTTGAAGGTGACTGGCGCCCATAATCCCGATGAACTCTATGCATTGATGATGGGGATTGGTGTCGATTCTCGCGATGCATGGCTTGTGGCAGACCATTGCGAAGGTCTTGACCTTGGGATGGTGTGGTCATTTTACCGAGATCGTCATGATTTTCTCATTGCAGTGCCACTGATGAACACTGAATTCGCTGCAAGTTTAATGAGCAGCGATGGCTGAATTCTTAAAGCACCGCTCCTCACTCAGCGGTGGTCAAAAAGAAATCCATGGATGTAGGCCTCGGTCCATTCTTCACCATAAAATCTTGTTAGCATACCGCGGGCAGGATCTTTCTCAGCTCGGTAGTCGAGATATCTAAGTTGCCCCTCTTTTAATTGCTGCATCCGTGAATCATCCACTGGATTGGCCTCTGCAATGAGATCAAGATAGAGATCCAGATAGGCAACAAATGCAGCCATCAAAGGCCCTTCAATCAAGGTCTCACTCTCTGCTGTCAGTGGCAACCGGGTCCAGAGAAAGCAGGGAGAGAAGTATGGTTCTGCCTCATCAGGAATAGGGCCTCCATCGGGTAACAGTGCGCGGAAGTGGTCAAACACCGGCCTCAATCTTGACCAGACAGCCTGCGTATGGAGACGATCTCGTTTCAAGACGGGTTGAAGATCCAAAGCGATCAGGTGACCTCCCGGCAACGTCACCAGGTCAGCACCAAAGAAGGGAAGATCAAAGCGGGGCTCCGGGCTGATCACAAGATTCAGCACCTGGGGATTCGGCTCTGCATCCACACAGGCAGCCCTCGCCTGACGGAGTTTGTCATTTCGCACTCCCCAGCTTGTGGTCGTGACAGCGATCGGCTTGGCACGAGACCCGGTGCTACCCACCTTTTCCGCCATACCTGCCGGAATCGGATAAGGCTCCAACGCGAGTTTTGCCGTGATCTGAGTCACAGCATGGTTGAAGAAAGGTTCCCAGCGCCAGGTCATAAGTGTTTGACAGGAGTAGACACAAAAGAAGAAAGGGGAAAAAGGAACGATCGCATAAAACGATTACTCCATTCCTCCCCAAAATAACTGGTAAATAAACCGTGGGCAGGATCACGTTCCGCGCTGTACTGATCGTAAGCACGCTGCAGAGTTTCGACACGATCACTCTGTTCAGGTGTGCTGACTGCCTCTAAGTGCATCGCCGCATAGGCCTGAATGATTTCCTGAAAAGACTGCTCCACCAGCGGCTCAAGCTCGGTGATAGACCCCCGCGCAAATAAAAGAAACGGCGAAAAATATTGATCTGCATCGTACGCACGCATCGCTTCACCAGCAGCCAGGCTTGGATGGCGAGCCTGAATGGCTTTCAATCCACACAAATACCGCTCGGCATAGCTGCTGCCCTGCTCCAAAGGTTGGAAGTCCATGACAGCAACCAACTTATCTCGAACGGCAAAACCAAGAAGATCGATGCCAAGAATCGGTTCCTCTCGACCGAATTCAGGGTAGGCCACAGCATTGAGAACTTGGACAGCATCACCGCCATCTAGTTGCGTCACTCTCCACCGGCGAATACCTGGCGCCTGCCAAAGGCTACTGCGAATAACTGCTCCTTTGCGTGGATTACTTTGCTCAGCCAAATCAGAATCCAAGGGAAGCTGCGTACCTCCTAGACTCTTAATTTGCTCAATCAGGCTACTATGACAATGGTCAAACATTAACGGCGAGCTCCATCCAAATCAACAGCATCCAAATCCAAATTCATGAGTGCCTCACGCCTCAATTCAGCGTCCCGGCGGAGGGCGTGAAAGTCTTGCATTTCATGGCACCTAGTTTCCGTAGAGTAACTGACAAGATTGACTCCTCCCATCACCTGTGACGATCCCACGCGGACTCGCGTGTCGTCACTCAAAAACCAACAACGCTCCACCCCAGAGTTGCGATCATATTCTGTATGGAGGGTCATCACGCCAGCCTCACTGATATCGTAGCGACTGGCGACTGCCAAGCCTTCAAGATAACCAATATCGCGATACATCACACCTCGAGTGACATCTTTCGGGTCAGGAATATCCACCAATACAGCAGCATTATCATTGACGATATCCATCTTCATCGTATTGCTCTGCCAATAAAATCGAGCGCCTCCTACAGCGCCTCCGCCCGAAATGTTGAATTGCTCAGACACCCGCTCCACGGCAGGATCATCAGCACCGAATGGAACAATGACCAGATTAGAACATCCAGACTCATCATCGCTCTCTTCGAAATGGTGCACGGATCGATGTGACAGCCACATTCCAGCGCTTTTCGCCAGGAACTCCGCCATCGTGCGCGGAGAGGTCAACGACCTTGATGCAGGCACAGACAAATCGTCTCTTGTTGCATGCTGCATGATCGGAAGCAGTTTCCAGCAGGCCTAACAGATTTTGTCATGACCCAGAACTTACGTGCCGCAGTCCTGCAGGGAGCGAACCTTCGCAATCAGGACCTAACCGGTGCCAACCTCTGCCGTGCCGATCTGAGGGCCGCAGACCTGCGCGGAGCCCGGCTGGACCAGGCGCGCCTGAGCCAGGCCCGCTACGACTCGGCGACACGCTGGCCTGAAGGGTTCGACTATCGCCACTCGGGTGCCGTCGGCCCCGGTGCCAACCTGTCTGGGAAGTACCTCTGCACCGCCGACCTGCGTGGGATGGATCTGCGCGGTTGCTCGATGCTCGGCGTGCATCTCAGTGGTGCCGATCTGCGCGGAGCCATTCTCGAAGACATCTCCTTTGTGGGCGGAGACCTGCGGGGGGCTCGTTTTGCCGGAGCCTTGATGGCACGCTGCCGCTTCCGGGACACCGAGCTCGAAGGCTGCGACTTCCGCGGGGCTGACCTGCGCGGAGCCGATCTGGCCCAGGCTCGCAGCATCAAAGGGGCGGTGTTCTCAGAAGCGCTGGGGATCGAGGAATGGGCCCCTTCCTTGCTGACACGCTCCAACCAGGAACTGGATTGCTGGAATCCCCTGGCGCGTTGCAGCAGCCGCGACAGCCTTCTCACTCCGTGACGCGCCGATCCACCGATCAAACAGCTGATCAAACAGCTGATGAACCAAGGGAACAGGCGCCGACATCTGGGTTGGGTTGCCGGGGGCCAGGCGCCTGAGGCTGATGGGCAGCAACAAGCGTTTCCCTTGGCTGCCGGGGGGTCCACCGGTTAGCAGTGCGTACGGGCAACAATCGGGACAACGCCTCTGCCTGCTCGGATCCGGATCCAGGGTCAGGGCCTGGGCAGGCCCCGTGGCCAGAAGGGCGAGGCAGGCCCGACAGCCACCACACCAAGACCACAAGCCATCGAAAGACTTCATACTTTCTTCTGTTTGAAGTTTTGTTGGTGGCGTCCCTTGTTAACCCGTCCGGGGGCGAGAGACCTGAAAAACTCTCCTTCAAGTGACAGAGCGGTTTTCGTTCTATTCACTGCGTCATCATCCTTGTTTCTCCCCTAACCCATGCTCGACGCCTTCTCCCGCGCTGTAGTCAGCGCCGACGCCAAGACCGCCACCATCGGTGAGTCCGAACTCGCCGCTCTGCGCCAGTACGTGGCCAATGGCAACAAGCGCCTTGATGCCGTCAACGCGATCGCCAGCAACGCCAGCTGCATCGTTTCGGACGCCGTTTCGGGCATGATCTGCGAAAACACCGGCCTGATCCAGGCTGGTGGAAACTGCTATCCCAACCGCCGCATGGCTTCCTGCCTGCGTGACGGCGAAATCGTTCTTCGTTACATCTCCTACGCCCTGCTCGCCGGCGACGCTTCCGTCCTCGACGACCGCTGCCTCAACGGCCTCAAGGAGACCTACATCGCTTTGGGTGTGCCCCTCCAGTCCGCTGGTCGCGCCGTTGCCATCATGAAGGCTTCCTCCTGCGCCCACATCAGCGAGACCAACACCCCAGGCATGGGTGGCACCCGCTTCAACAAGATGGAAACCATCCAGGGTGACTGCTCCGCTGTCGCGTCAGAAGCCGCCAGCTACTTCGATCGCATCATCAGCGCACTCGGCTGATTTCCTCCAGTCTCTGACTGATCCTTCCCAAACCCATTCGCTTCGAAGTTTCCAATGAAATCTGTCGTTACCACCGTCGTCACTGCCGCTGACGCTGCCGGTCGCTTCCCCACCCAGTCCGATCTCGAGTCGGTCCAAGGGTCCATCCAGCGTTCCGCTGCTCGCCTTGAAGCTGCTGAAAAGCTTGCTGCTGGCTTCGACAAAGTGGTGCAGGAAGCCGGTGATGCCTGCTTCAAGAAGTACCCCTACCTCAAGCAAGCCGGTGAAGCTGGTGAAAATCAGGTCAAAACCGACAAGTGCTACCGCGACATCGCTCACTACCTGCGTCTGATCAACTACTCCCTCGTCGTTGGCGGCACCGGTCCTATCGATGAGTGGGGCATTGCCGGTGCTCGTGAGGTCTACCGCGCCCTCAACCTGCCCACCGCCGCCTATGTCGAGGCCTTCTCCTACACCCGTGAGCGCGCCTGTGCTCCTCGTGACATGAGCCCTGAAGCCGCCAAGGAGTTCAAGTCGCTCCTCTCCTATGTGATCGAGTCCCTCTCCTGATCACAGCCTTGCCCTAGGGCAAAGCCTCCCGTTGCTCTTTTGCAGCCCCTTCTGCGGCCCCACCTCGGGGCCGCTTTTTTGTCTGGCAGACTTCCCCTATCGCCTCACAACAACACCCCGGGTTCTGCCAGAAATGTCGATCGACGGACTGTTCGCCCAACTCAGCCATCCGAATCCCCACCAGCGCGACAGGCTGATGCATGAGATCATCGCCAGTGGTGATCCGAGCGTCAGCACTCGGCTACTCGGCCTTCTCGATGCTGAAGATGTGAGCCTGCGCCGGAGCGCAGTTCGGGCGATGGGGGCCATCGGTCCTGCGGTGGAGCCGCTGATCCGAGACAAGCTCGCCGAGAGCGTCGATCCAACCATCAGCGCCAGTTGCTGCAAGGGCATGGCCCAGATCGCCGTGGCTTGGCCGGATCACAATTTCAGCGCCGAGACGATCCATCTGTTGGGTCAAAAATGTCTGGAGCCCAATCCCGTGGTCCAGCTGACCGCTGTGATGGCACTCGGGGAAATGGGTTCATTGGCTCTGCCAGCCCTGGAATCTGCTCTCAAGAGTGATGATCTTGCTGTGATCATGGCAACACTGAATGCCCTGGCCTCCATGAATCATGCCGAGGGCAAGCTATTGGTCGAACAGTTCCTGGCTGATGGAGCCCACAGGGAAGACAGCATGATTCAGCAAGCGGCAACCCAGGCCCTGGATCGCTTCAGCGAACAGGCTTGGCAGAGCTGAATCAATCGATTTTGATGAGCTGCTCAAGCTGGCGAATTGCCAGTTCCATCACGGGGATCACACTGGGGTCTTTCTCTGCATGGGCGGCATCTCTCACCTGGCTGAGCACACCAGGATCTTTTTGTTTGACGAGAGCCAGTGCTGCGACCCTGCGCACAACTCCAGATGAATCGGCAAGCCCGATAAGAAGCTGAGGCAGGTATTGAGGATCGAGCAGATTACCTAAAGCCGTGACAACCTCAGCGCGAACATCCGCCGAAGGATCCGAGTAACACTGAATCAGCAGTGCGATCAGTTCAGCATCCTGACTGGAGCGTATCTGCTCCGCAATCACCTCCACCAAGGCCGCGCGCTGATCCGGGTTCCCCGTCTGCATGGTTTCAGCCAAGGGCCCAACCTCCTCAGCGCCAATAAACGAGAGGGCCCACCGGGCCAATCCTTTAACGATGGCACCCGCATCAGGATCCTGAAGTTGTTTCATCAGGAACGGAACCGCGTCGGCGCCACAACGGGCCATGGCACCAGCCGCCGAGCCCTGCACCACCGGATCGGGATCATGACTGAGGGCAGCATCAAGATCTGACAGGGCTTCTGGGGCCTCAATCAGGGTCAGCGTCTTGGCAGCAGCACGACGAACCGCCACATTCTCGTGCCCGCGCAGGGCCTTGAGCAGGAACGGAATGGCTGGGCGGCCAATCGCTCCGAGCGTCTCGGCGAAGTTGAAGCGCACAAGACCGCGGGGATCCGCCAATCCCTCAACAACGCGCGCCAAGGCCTTCGGGTCATCGCCGCAGAATTGACCGTTGGCCAGGGCAGAGCGCACTTCAGCCAGCAGGGCATCATTTTCCTTCGGCGTGAACTGAGGTGAAACCGTACCGCTCATTGAGAGTCCTGGTCTTGGAAAGCCATTCTCCAACATGCAGCATCACCTCGGTATTGGATCACGAGTTCTGAAGAGTTCTTGCCAATACCAAAGCCTGGTCCTAGATAGGGCCCCATCAACAGGCCCAATGTTCGCAAGTATGGAAAAACTGATTCCAGTGGCTCACCAACGCCCCTGGCATTTCCTTACCAGAACCGGGAAATACCCTACTTCAGATGAGTCTATGGGCTCGGCAAAACATGGCGAACCAACAACTGTAATAACTGATTCGGGTTTCAAAAATTCTTTAGCAAAACTCAGCTTATCTGAACTTCGCAAGCAGGCCGCACGGCAAGGCATTGACAATGCAGGAAAACTTTCCAAAGCCAAATTGATCGAGCGACTACTCACGAGCTGAGGCCCTACAGCTTCGAATCAGGCCCGTCTAACCTTGATCCTGCTCAAAAGCAGTGGCCCTGTCGTTTCTTCAAGACTGCTACCTCAGACTTCTGGCCCAAAGCTTTCATTATTGTCGTTGCCAACTCAGATCATGCGCTCGTCGATGGAACAACAATCGCCTTCGGCGCACATGAAAGCACTGATCGCCCAGGCTCGCCTATTCACGCTGCCCAATTCCTTGTCACTCAGCAATGAGCACGTCCAATACCTCCTTGAGGCGGATCAAGCGAAGCGACTGCTGCATGGCGAAGAGCTCCAAGCCCTCTGTAGCGAATCACAGGCAGATCAGGAAGACATTCTGAATTTTCAACGCTTGATGCCATCGCTTGTGGAGCATGCCAAATCAACCCTTCATGGGCAGTTTCCACAGCTGTTCACAATCGGCGGTTCCCTGCACACTCCCGATCGATCCAAGGCTTGTTGGCGCGATCTCTGGCATTTTCTGCGCATCGCCAGCTATGGCGCAGCCATCGGTGAGGCGGGCTTCTGCGACCAGCAGGGCTATGCCGCGACCATGGAGCTCTATCGGCTGCTCGATGTTCCGGTCGACGCCATGGCTTCAGCCCTGCTGGACATGGCCAGCACCTATCGCGCGCAGCTCCAACCTTCAGCCATCTCCGCCACCCAGCAGCTGTTGCTCTTGGGCCTCGCTGGCATCCACTCGGCCCTTGAGGAATCCCACCACTTGAGCTGGAGCACCACTGGTTAATGTCCTTGGAACCAGATTATTGGCTTTCCCCGTGACGACTGCATGGCGGTAGCGCGAACCACAATCAGATAAAATGAATCAAGACAGATCACCAGCTATGGCCACTGACACCAGCTTCGTGATCTCCCACAACTTCCAGTTACCGAGCGAGAGCTACGCTGATTTACGGGGAAGCGCCTTGGTTGAGCTTCTCACAGACGGGCTGGACACCGGAATCACCACTGGAGCGGCCAATGGAATCGCCATTAAAGAACTTGTGCACCCGCATTGGCGCGCCAAGGTAACCGCACCACTGGAGCCAATCGCTTTGGCCCGCCTTCTCGGCCAGACCTTGCGCAACCAGCGTGTGCGGGCCGGGGAATCTGATGCTTATACCGTGCTGCTTTTAGGAGGCCGAAAGGATCAACCAGGACAGCTTGGATCTCCACTGCAGCTCGGAGGGTGGGGTGTCGACCTGGTGGAGACCAACAGTCCCGAAGCCTTTCTCAAGGGGATCTCCTGGGAGGCCCTGAAGGGCGCTCGTCCGATCGATGCCGTCTTCGAAATCTGGGAACCTCAGTGCCAGTGACTTCAGACCATGTCAGATCACCGTTTTTTCAACATTCATCCCGGCCTCGGCAAGGATGAAGCCATCTCCATGCTGCTGAGACCGCTCAAGGATCTCGACCTTGAGAGTGACCGCTACACGGCAGCCGCGCACCTGATCAATTTTCCTGGAGAGGACACCGAAGCGGCACTGATGGCCTGCCTCCAGGACACAGACGGGGCCCAAGCCCAGAGGATTGCGCGGCGCAAATCAGTAGAAACCCTCGCCCGGCTGGGCTGCCGGCGTGCCACAGCGGGCATCGTCGACTGTCTGACAAGTCAGGATCCCTATCTTGTCGAGAATGCAGCCTGGGCCTTGGGTCAACTGGGCGCAGACGATGCGGGAATCCAGGCCAGCCTGATCGAGTTGCTGGCCGACCCCAGCCAGAGCAGGAGAGTCATCGTGCAGGTTCTCGCCCGCCAGCGATGCCAGGCCGCCCTCGAACCCATCGCGGCTTTCGTGGATGCCGACGACGGGATGCTGGCCACGGCCGCTATCACAGCCTGCGCATTGATCTCGGGCAATGGCTCAGAGTTGGAGCAATTGGAGCCGTTCCTGTTTCACCCCAATGTGAACGTCAGGCGAGGCGTCATCCAAGACCTGATGGACGTGGGTTGGCTGCCGGCCATTCCACGCATCGGACAAGCCCCTGTCTCGCCTGTGTTCCGGTTACGGGGAATCCGTCATCTGGCCAGCCTTGCCGGCAACACAGACGCGGCCTGCTTCGGCGAGCCTCTCTCCGATGAGCTGCTGTTAGATGTCCTCGATCGTCAACTCGATGATCGCCCCGAAAGCTTGCAACTGGTTCATCGTTACGACCAGCCCCAAGCGCTTGAATCCTTGGTACGTGAGCTGTACGGAACCGACTTCGGACGCACCTACCTGGCGATCGTCTCCTTGGAGGAGCAGTTCGGCAAAGCGGCCTTACCGGCCCTGGTTAGCAGCTTTGAGCAGGAGGGCTGGAACGACTACGGAGCCCACTACCACATGATGCATCTCTTCGGACGACTGGGCGACCCGATGCTGCTGCCGTTGGTGATCGATGGGCTCAACAACCAGCGGCCCCAATTTCTGAAATCCCGACCGGCTGCAGCCCTGGCCCTGGCACGGCTGCAAACAACGGAGGCCGGAAGCGTGTTGCAGGAGCATGCGGTCAGTGCCAGAAGCTGGGAGCTGCGCTACGCCTGTGTGATGGCCCTGGAAAGCCTCGGCCTCAACCCACCAGAGGCGTGCTTGAGCGACGGAGATCGGCTGGTTGGCCTACGGGCTAGGCGTTGCCGGCGCGTTGTTGGCCCAACTGACTGAGCAGCTGGTCAACCTCCTTAATTTCGGGATGCTCGAGCAGGTCACGCTCCACCCGTGCCTGGGGAAGCTTCAGCTTGTGGCCCATGGTCATCACGTCCTGCACCAACCGCTGCCGGTAGGCCTGCAGGTCTTGAATGGCGAGCTCAAGCTCCCCCGGGCCTTCTGAACTGGTGATGGAACGATCGCTGAGGTCTGGCATCAAGGCGTTTTGGGGCCCAACCGACCCATCTTCCCCCCTGACTGGAGTCGGCGGGCTGGGCTGAAAAGCTTTTGCGCTGAAAAGCTTGTTACGAAATCCTATGAGTCCACCAACTCAGGGGAAAGGAAAACCGATGAGATCTAGCCTTTCTGGGCGGACAGCCGCAAAGGTCTCAAGTTGAGAACCAACCCTTCGACCTTAGGGATTGCTTAGCGCCTTGGCGAGCGAAGTGTCGGTTTCGGCATGCCTACGCCTGCCGCTAGCACATCGTCCTCACCAACAACCACGCCGCTCATCACGACGCGGCTCACCCTCTTTTCAAGAACCCATGCTCGACGCCTTCTCCCGCGCTGTAGTCAGCGCCGACGCCAAGACCGCCACCATCGGTGAGTCCGAACTCGCCGCTCTGCGCCAGTACGTGGCCAATGGCAACAAGCGCCTTGATGCCGTCAACGCGATCGCCAGCAACGCCAGCTGCATCGTTTCGGACGCCGTTTCGGGCATGATCTGCGAAAACACCGGCCTGATCCAGGCTGGTGGAAACTGCTATCCCAACCGCCGCATGGCTTCCTGCCTGCGTGACGGCGAAATCGTTCTTCGTTACATCTCCTACGCCCTGCTCGCCGGCGACGCTTCCGTCCTCGACGACCGCTGCCTCAACGGCCTCAAGGAGACCTACATCGCTTTGGGTGTGCCCCTCCAGTCCGCTGGTCGCGCCGTTGCCATCATGAAGGCTTCCTCCTGCGCCCACATCAGCGAGACCAACACCCCAGGCATGGGTGGCACCCGCTTCAACAAGATGGAAACCATCCAGGGTGACTGCTCCGCTGTCGCGTCAGAAGCCGCCAGCTACTTCGATCGCATCATCAGCGCACTCGGCTGATTTCCTCCAGTCTCTGACTGATCCTTCCCAAACCCATTCGCTTCGAAGTTTCCAATGAAATCTGTCGTTACCACCGTCGTCACTGCCGCTGACGCTGCCGGTCGCTTCCCCACCCAGTCCGATCTCGAGTCGGTCCAAGGGTCCATCCAGCGTTCCGCTGCTCGCCTTGAAGCTGCTGAAAAGCTTGCTGCTGGCTTCGACAAAGTGGTGCAGGAAGCCGGTGATGCCTGCTTCAAGAAGTACCCCTACCTCAAGCAAGCCGGTGAAGCTGGTGAAAATCAGGTCAAAACCGACAAGTGCTACCGCGACATCGCTCACTACCTGCGTCTGATCAACTACTCCCTCGTCGTTGGCGGCACCGGTCCTATCGATGAGTGGGGCATTGCCGGCGCTCGTGAGGTCTACCGTGCCCTCAATCTGCCCACCGCGGCCTATGTCGAAGCCTTCTCCTACACCCGTGAGCGCGCCTGTGCTCCTCGTGACATGAGCCCTGAAGCCGCCAAGGAATTCAAGTCGCTCCTCTCCTATGTGATCGAGTCCCTCTCCTGATCACAGCCTTGCCCTAGGGCAACGCCTCACGTTGTTCTTTTGCAGCCTCTTCTGCGGCCCCCACTCGGGGCCGCTTTTTTGTCAGATTCGCTGATTGAACTCAACAAAACGATCAAGCCCTGATCGTCGGATTGATGTAACAATTGACGCATGAGAAGAGAATGGGCCGGTGCCCATTAGTAAGATCTTGAAGAACTGAACCATGGCACCCAAGCCCCCTGGGTATGCCATTAGTCCCCCGAGCACTCCCAGCATGACCTTTGGACCTGCTTCCTTCCTTGGCGTAGAGCGATTCACATCAATCGGCGCTCAAGAGCATTTCACGGGTGATGAAAACGCTGATAAAGACGTCATCATCAGAGCAATTTACCGCCAAGTTCTTGGCAATGCCTATGTGATGGAAGAAGAGCGCCAAGTCGTTGCAGAATCACAATTCAAGCTCGGTCGAATCAGCGTTCGTGAATTCGTCAGGCAATTAGCAAAAAGCGATACATACCAAAGCCGCTTTTTCGATACCTGTAGCCGGTATCGCTACATTGAGCTCAGCTTCAAGCACTTACTGGGCAGAGCACCAGACAACTTCGAAGAGCTTCGCAGCCATAGCACCATTCTTGACGAATTTGGATTTCAAGCCGACATCGACAGTTTTATCGATAGCGTCGAATATCAAAATCGCTTTGGCGAAGACACCGTTCCCTATCTGCACGGCTGGCAAACCGGCGCTGGCAAGAGTATGCGGGAATTCACCTGGATGTTCCAGCTCACCCGGGGAGCCAGCAGCAGCGATCTCAAGGGAGACGTCGCTGGCATTGCTCCCAAGCTCGGCAGTGCCGCTTACCAGAACACCAGTTTCCCAGTGATCAGCCCCAGCAATACGGCCAGCAGCTTCCGCCTGGCTTCTCCGAATGGCATAGGCAAGACCCGCTCAGGCGTCGGAGCCGGCCAAGAGGGAAAGGTGTTTCGAGTTCAGGTCAGTGGCAATCAAGCGAACAAAGTTCAAAAGTTTTCGCGTTACCGCCAATCAAGCCGGGTGTATTACGTCCCATTCGAAAAACTCTCCGAACAATACCAACGAATTCACGCCGAGGGCGGGAAAATAGCCAGCATTACACCTGTCAATTGATCAATCCCCTTGAGTCCTAATCTTGTTTCTGCCATGCCTACCCTCAATCGGTTTCAAGCTCCTCAAGCTAATCTGATGCAGCCAAACATGGCCCCTACAAGTTTCTGGCCTCAAGCCGGGACCGAAGCCTGCCAAGTGGCCATTCGTGCCGCCTACAAACAGGTGTTTGGAAATATCGGAGTGATGGAGAGCGAGCGACTGAGCTCTTCCGAATCTCGCTTGGCTAACGGCGAACTCTCCGTCCGTGGATTCGTCACGGAGCTGGGTTGCTCCGAACTCTATCGTCGTCGCTTTTTTGAAACATGCTCACCGCATCGTTTTGTTGAGCTGAACTTCAAGCATTTTCTTGGCCGGGCGCCACAGTCAGAAGCTGAAGTTTCCAGACAAGTTGAAATTCTTCAAAGCAAAGGCCTTGAAGAAGAAATTAGAAGTTATACGGGTAGTGATGAATACCAGAATGCTTTTGGTGAAGACACAGTTCCATACCTACGCTCTGTTGTGAGTCAAGTCAGTCTTGGCCAGAATAATTACACCAAAATGCTCTCACTGAAGGGCAGCAACAGCAGTAGTGATAATGCGCAACCGAAACGTTCGCAGACCCTTCCCTATCTTGCTGCTGCAGCAAGAGCTATGTCGGGCTTGAATTTCGGCCGATACAACCCTTCTCCAACCGCTGTCTTCAAGCCGATGCGTTCCACTTCCGGTCAAGATAGCGCCCCGTTCAGCGCCTCGCTTTACGCAGGGTTTGGGGTATCACAACAAGATCAGCAAAGGATTGAGCGCTGGGCTGGCAGCAGCGCCGAGGAGGTGAAGCAGGTTATTCGCGCCGTCTACCGCCAAGTGATGGGGAACCCACACCTGATGGAAGGGGATATTCCGACATCGCTTGAATCCCAATTGATTGACGGGGAAGTGAGCGTCAGGGGCTTCATTCGCAACGTCTGCCTCACTGAGCACTATCGGCAGCGGTTCTTTACAAAGTCTTCTCCCTATCGCTTTGTGGAATTGCTGTTCAAGCAATTGCTCGGCCGTGCTCCAGAAAGTCAAGCTGAATTCCGTGTCCCCCTTGACATCGTGATTCGCCAAGGATACGCAGCCTTGATTGACCACTTCCTGAATAGTGAAGAATACATCAATAACTTCGGTGAGGATATTGTTCCGTACCTCCGAGGTGTCAAATCTGCCGAAGGCCGCAGTCAAAACAGTTTCAACCGCACCCTTGCGCTCGTCAATGGCTATAGCGGAGGGGACCGACAAGTCACCAGCTCTCGCCTTCTCAACCAGGTCACTGGTGGTGCCAATCAGATCATTCCGTTGCGTTCCACTGCAGCAAGTGGATCAACTGAACCGCCAGGCAAGCGCTACAGGATTGTGGTCACAAGCCAAACCTTCGGAAGCCGTCGCCGTAAAGCTCAAACGACTTATGAAGTTGCTGGAGACCGCATGACAAGCCAGCTAAAGTTCATTCACAGCACAAGCGGCCGCATTACCAGCATAAGCGAGATCTCCTGAGATCCACTTATAACGGCTTAGCTGATGCTTTGACGCAGCACCATGCCGCGTCTATTCACTTCCCCTTACCCTAAAATAATGTCTCTCTGGATACAAGCGAATCCCACGAGTGAACTCTGGGCCAGCTCGAATGAAATGGAATTAGACGATGTCATGACATCGGTCTATCGTCAGGTGCTGGGAAATGCTCACCTCATTGAATCCGACAGGCTCAGCACATTAGAGTCACAACTACGCAATCGTGACATTTCTGTCAGGCAGTTTGTAGCAGCAGTTGCCCTCTCTGACGCCTATCGGCAACGATTCTTTGACACGAACTCACAATATCGTTTCATTGAGTTGAACTTCAAGCATTTGCTCGGCCGGGCGCCACGCAACCAAGCCGAAATCGCCGAGCATACAGCGATCTATGCTGCTGGAGGCTACGAGGCTGAGATCCTTTCTTATATAGATAGTGACGAATACGGCTTAGCCTTCGGGGAAAATATTGCGCCCTACACCCGCACGGATTCTGCTCAGCTGAGCCAAACGAAGGATTTTCTTCGTACAGTTAATCAATGCCGTGGTTATGCCAGCAGTGACTTGGGTCAGAATCAGCCCAATGCTCGCAGTTTGGCGTCCAACCTTTCAGAGTCGGCCAACCCGCCGATCGCGACAAGATCAGGCGGCAATCAGAATGGACGCTTCGAGATTGTGATTGACATGCCTCGCAATAGCTCTGTCAACCGACGAGCGGCCCAAGTTATCACTGTTGACTATGCTCAGCTCACTCAGCGAATCAATGTGATTCAGCGTCAGGGCGCTCGTATACGCACTGTCAAGCCTGTTGCGAACTAGCTCAAAACAATCAGCATCCCATTGCCGCCATGTTTACAATGGCGGCTTTTTCTGCGATTGGTTAGTTGCTTAAACCAAAGAATCCACAATCATCTGGCTCATCCGCACTTCAACGAATTGGCGACCTCGACTGACATTTTGATTTCAAATTTTGTCAAGAAGTCGCTTGGCACATGGCATTCAAAGCGAAGTGGCCACAATCTGGCTTTCCGGCACGTTGAGGAAATTGATTCCACAATTGTCATTATGGCGGAGCCCAATGAATCGATTGAGCTTGCCCAATTACTTGACCTCAATGGCATCGCGCAACAAGCGATCACCAATCCCTTTCGGATGAGTTGGCGCGGTACTTCTGATTGGGATGAATCAGATGTCAGCGCTGGTGAATGCCTGCTTGTGCCAGTGCCAACAGACAGCAAAAGCGGCATACTTTTGCGTAGCATAGGTTATACAGAAAAGATTCCAGCCATCGGCCGATATAATATTGATGACGATGGTGCCTTCACATTGATCACTCCCTATGAAGGATCCAGCGCCGAAGAACGCATCTGGTTTGCAACCAAAGATGTGAGATTAAGGGTCTCCATGATGCGCACGCAAAGTGGCCAAGGTATCGTCCAAGCTTCTTTTTCCTCTGAAATTCGCCAGCACGATGGAAGTTGAGAAGAAACCCACAATGGCTGCAAAGGCCTTGAGTGATACCCAAGCTTTTCAATGCCTTCAACTGATTGCGGGTCTCTACCGCAATGATCGCCAGTTTGCGGCCCACTCAACAGAGCTATCCCATATTCAACTGGCCTTCAGGCCTATTACTACTTCGGGTTTTGATGGGTGCTGGCTTTACTCAGAACAAGCTTATACCTTTGATCTATGGCGTCCCTATCGCCAAGGAGTTCACCATGTCCGGCAGCTGCCTGATCGACTCAGAGTTGATAACTTCAGCCCTCCAGATTCCCTCCTAGTAGCAGGTGCAAGTCATGAGCCCAGTCTTCTTCAGAAGTTGGAGCGTAGCGAGCTGATCGCAAGGCAGGGCTGCGCGATGGAATTTTTCCCTGAAACCAGTAGCACCTTCCGCGGCCAGCTTGAAGAAGGCTGCCAGTGCCTGGTTCCGCGCAATGGCCAGCTGACTTACCTTGTCAGTGAGGTTTTACTTGAAGAAGGTCTTTGGCGTAGCCGCGACTTTGGCTGTGATCCAAACAGCCACGAACAACTCTGGGGTCTAACAGATCGACAGTTTGAGTTTGAACTGATAGAAAGTTTTGCAAACGAATTACCCTGTTCGTTGAGCGCAACCCAGTCACTTGTATGACGAGGGCCGATCTGCCACCCATGGCCAAACAACGGCTCAGGAGCTGGATTCGCAGCCGGCACCTTGTCTTGAAAGGCAACTTTTTGGTCATGGAGTCCCTTGAGCAGAACGCGATCGATCGCTTCGCGGAAGCCGTGGAGAGCCTTGGCGGACGCCTCCTCAGTGTCAATACTGATAAAAGTCTTTATTCTGGCAATCGCATCATCCGGGTGCTGCAGGGGAAGGCCTCATTGATGAATCAACACTGGGTGGAGCTTTTACACTACTGGGCAGAAAAAGGTGGATCTCACAGTCGATTTGACGAAAGGGGGTGACCTTTTGTTAACACCCGCTTGATCCGGGGCTTGCCTATTAAATAATAGACAGGTCGCTTGGCCCTCCAGTGCTCGGCATCGGCAAGCCAGCGAAGCCCTAGCCTCTGGCGTTTCGACGTCCTGGAGTTTGTCAGGGTATTATCAAAGACACTGCCTCCAAGAATAGGTGCTTTCCCCATGTTTGATGCTTTCACAAAGGTTATTGCTCAGGCTGATGCCCGTGGCAGTTTCATCTCCGCTGGCGAGCTTGATGCTTTAGCTTCAATGGTTTCAGACAGCAACAAGCGTCTTGATGCTGTTAATCGCATCACCAGCAATTCATCCACCATCATCGCTAACGCGGCTCGCGCCCTTTTCGCTGAGCAACCCGGCCTGATCGCCCCCGGTGGTAACGCTTACACCAGCCGTCGCATGGCTGCCTGCCTGCGCGACATGGAGATCATTCTTCGTTACGTCACCTATTCAATCTTCAACGGAGACTCCAGCGTTCTGGAGGATCGTTGCCTGAATGGCCTGCGTGAGACATATCTGGCCTTGGGCACCCCTGGAGCTTCGGTTGCAGAAGGTGTTCGCAAGATGAAGGAAGCCGCCCTCGGCATTGTGAACGATCGCGGTGGTATCACCCAAGGTGATTGCACGGCTCTCTCCTCAGAGATTGGCACCTATTTTGACCGGGCCGCATCCTCTGTCGCTTGACGCTTTAGAGAAGCTTTCAACCCTTACTTCCCTTCTCCCATTCCATGAAATCCCCACTCACAGAAGCCGTCTCTACAGCTGATTCCCAGGCTCGCTTTCTCAGCAACACTGAGATGCAAGCCGCCTTCGGCCGTTTCGGCCGTGCCAAGGCAGGCCTGGAAGCCGCCAAGCAGCTCACAGCCAAGGCTGATGCCTTGGTGAACGGTGCCGCCCAAGCGGTTTACACCAAGTTCCCGTTCACAACCCAGCAGCAGGGTCCCAACTACGCCTCCACTCCCCAAGGCAAAGCCAAGTGTGCCCGTGACATTGGCTACTACCTTCGTCAGGTCACCTACTGCCTGGTGGCCGGTGGCACCGGCCCCATGGACGATTACCTGATCGCCGGTCTCGACGAGATCAACCGCACCTTCGAACTTTCACCCTCCTGGTATGTGGAAGCTCTGCGTTATATCAAGGCGAACCACGGCCTGAGTGGCGAAGCTGCAACCGAAGCCAATAACTATCTTGACTATGCGATCAACGCACTAGTCTGACTTGGCAAAAGGATCAGTGTCTATCTTGGGGGCTTCAAGCCCCCATTTTTTATGGAATCATTGGGCGTTGATTTGATGGAGAGGCAAGCAAATTCGGAGCTGATTGGAAGCCCCATCAGCGAAGACGAGGCACTACGCAGACTCGGCCTGACTGATGATGCCTCCTCCCGTTACTACGCCGCCTGGTGGCTAGGGCGGCATCGCAGCGATGATCCAAGAACCATCACATTGTTACTTGAGGCCCTGCGACAACGCAGTGTTCACAATCCAGATCAAGATCTTGATGCCACGGCGGTAGCCAGAAATGCGGCCAGAGCCCTTGGCAAACTCGGGCAGGCGGCCCATCAGGCCATACCAGATCTTCTCCGCGCACTTGATGATGACGACCCAGGACTGCGCGAAGCCGCGGCAAGAGCACTTGGAAACTTGGGCGCGCGCGAAGCCGTCGAGCCGCTCGCGCGCCGCCTGAAGGGTGGCCCTGCTGGGCCCGGACGTGCTCAGCAGGGATCAGCTCGTCTGGTGGAGCCCTGTGAGGCCCTGCTGGAGGCCCTGGGGGAGTTGGGCGTGGCGAATTCGGAGGTGCTGGAGGTGATCACGCCCTTCCTCGACCATGAACGACCGGTGGTGAGCAATGCCGCCGCCCGAGCCCTGCTTCAGCTCACAGGTCAACCCTGCTGGGGTGAGCGACTGGTGGCGATGCTTCGTCACCCCCAGCTCCAGGTGCGCCGTTCAGCGCTCTTGGACATTGGTGCCTGTGGCTGGCTGCCAGCACTGGGGCCGATCTGCGCAACCCTGGCGGAGAACAGCCTCAAACTGATCGCCCTGCGAGGACTTGCCGAAGCCGCTCCCAGCCCAGGCAGCGCCGAAGCCGTTTTGACGGCAATGGACGACTTGCTATGACGACATCCACGCCCCACGGCGAACTGGCCACTCTGATTGCAGCGGTTCAAGGAGCCTGCACGGGCGAAGCACTGCTGGAAGCCACCGAAGCCCTCAGTGCCAAGGCAGACCCTGGAAGTCTGGGGTGCCTGATGGAGATTCTTACGTTCAACAACCCAGGAGCGGCTGTGGCGGCCGTGGAGGGCCTGATCAAGATTGGCAAGCCAGCCGTTGCTCCGCTGCTCGCCAATCTTGATCAATACAACTACGGAGCGAGGGCCTGGGCGGTCCGGGTCCTCGCTGGTATCGGCGACGTCCGAGGACTGGCCGTTTTAGAGCAAGCCCTGGCCGAAGATGTGGTGCCAAGTGTGCGCCGAGCCGCTGCCCGGGGCCTCGGACAGCTTGTGCTCGATGGCCTGGGGCCTGAGGAGCGCGAAGAAGCCACCCTGCGCTGTTTTACCTCCCTGGAGAAGGGCCAAAGCGATGGCGAGTGGATCGTTCGCTACGCCGTTGCGGCAGGCCTGGAACAACTCGCACCGGCTCTCCTTAGCCATCCAGACGTGGTGACCCAGTTGATCACCAACCTCCGCAGCCTTGCCAATGAAGCGAGCGAGCCCGTGGTGGTGGTCAGACTGCGAGCCGATCTGGCCCTGCGGCGACTGAACGATCAACGGCTTGATCGCAGCATCTCTACACCTGAGCTTTCAGCCTGAATCAACCATGACCCAGCGCCTACTTTTCGTCTGCCTAGGCAACATTTGCCGGTCCCCAGCTGCCGAGGGGATCTTCGTTCATCTACTCAAGTCAAGCGAACACAACGGGGATTATCTTGTCGAATCCGCTGGAACTGGCGCCTGGCATGTCGGGAATGATCCCGATTCAAGAATGCGTTCCGCTGCCGCTCAACGCGGTATCCACTTACCCAGCAAGGCAAGACAGATCACAAAGGCTGACTTGTTGAAGTTTGATCGGATCCTGACGATGGATCAGGACAACTTTGATCAGGTCTGCAGAATGGCCAAACAGAGTAATTTTGACCAAAAAAGCATGGCCCTGATCGAACCGATCACCATGTATTGCTCCAAGTTTTCAGCCACATCAGTTCCAGACCCCTACTACGGCGGGGAAAGCGGCTTTGAGGATGTGCTCGATCTCTTGGAAGATGCCTGCAAGGGTTTACTTGCGTTCCTTAGCGACAGGAACCATTCTTGACCATGCTCACCATCGAATGAATCATCATGCCAAAAGCCTGATTGCCACTGCTTTGGGGACGCTCCGATGGATGCCGCATCGCCGATGACGAAACGATTGGGCGATCCACAGACGCCGAAAGGTTGGAGGTCATTGCAATGGAAGACGTTGAGCTCAGTGTCATGGTGACGGGTGTCGCTGATTGCGCGGAATTCGCTTAAAACTATTGATTGAATCCTATGGTGTGTAGCTGTTTCACGCTCTTTTAGCTCTTCAACCCTACTGCTGAGGAGAAGGGACTTAAGGGGGAGTCGAAACAAACCGTCAAGTTCCTGGCCAGGCTTCCTCAGGCACCCGTTCGCGGAACAGATCCACCAGGGCCTGGATCACCGCCTCGATCTCCAGGCCATCGCTGATCAGCTCGATCGCGTCATCGGCCTGAGCGAGCGGGGCAACCGCCCGACAGGAATCAAGACGGTCGCGTTCGGCAATCTGGCCCTCCAGTTCAAGGAGCGAAACCGGGGGAAATCCCCGCTGCTCCAGATCCAGGGCGCGCCGCCTGGCACGCTCCTGCACCGAGGCGGTCAGGAACACCTTCAAATCAGCGTCGGGGAAAACCGCCGTGCCGATATCGCGGCCTTCGGCCACGAGCCCTCCCCGTTCGCCCATGGCCTGCTGCTGGCCGGTGAGGGCCTCACGCACGGCCGCATGGGCCGCCACCGCAGACACCGCGGCGGTCAGGTCGGGGTGACGAATCGCCGCGGTGACCTCGTGGCCCTTGATCCAGACCCGCTGCTCGGCACCAAGCCCGCCCTCCAGCCGCAGGTCGAGATCGCCCAGGAGCAGGGCGACGGCCTCCGGATCCGCCGGATCGACCCCATGGCGCTGCACCCACCAGGTCACGGCGCGGTACATCGCTCCTGTATCGAGGTAGAGGAGACCCAGCCGGCGGGCGAACGCCCGGGTAACGGTGCTCTTACCGGCACCGGCGGGGCCGTCGATGGCAACAATCGGGGCTCGGGACATCAGAAAGTGGTGATCGATCAGACGGCTGGACCCACAGTTCACAGCCACAGCCAGCAAAGCAAGACCCCGATGACCGGATGGGGGTGGCTGGAGGGTTTGGGCCCCGACCAGCTCGGCGTAGTCAACCTGCAGACCGGAGGCTTCCAACCCGTCTCGTAACTCTGCCAGCAGCCGTTCCTCACTCAGGCCGCCGCAGCGCCAGGCCTCAGCGGCTTCTAGCAGGGCCACGGGAATGGCGCTGGCCCTTTGGCGCTCAGCCGGGGAAAGGTAGCGATTACGAGAACTGCCGGCCAGTCCGTCGGCTTCGCGCCAGGTGGGACAGCCCTGCAGCCGCACCGGCAGACCAAGAGCCGCCACGACCCGGCGCAAGACCACCAGTTGCTGCCAGTCCTTCTCTCCGAGCAGGAGGCGATCGGGACGAATCAACGCCAGCAGACGGGCGATTACGGTGGCCACGCCGTCGAAATGGCCAGGCCTGGATCGGGCGCAGAGAGTCTCCAGCAAGGACGCCGGCGGAATGACCCGGGTGACCTCGGCCTCTCCACCCGGAAAGAGATCTTCAACGGAGGGTGCAAACAGAGCGTGGGCACCAGCCACCGCTGCTGTTGCGGCATCGGTCTCGAGATCGCGGGGGTAGCGCTGAAAATCCTCGCCCGGCCCGAACTGGAGTGGGTTCACGAACACGCTCACCAGAACCCCGGGCTGAACCGGCTCAGCGCCCGCGACTGGCTGAGCCAGGGCTGCCCGGCGAATCAGGCTGAGATGGCCCTCATGCAGAGCACCCATCGTGGGCACGAAGTGCAAAGGCCGTTGCTGCCATCGCAGAGAAGCGCACCAGCGCAGCAGCTCGGCGCAGGTTCGCAGCAACAACATCGGCTGACAAAACAAAGACCCACCACGCCAAAGGGACGGATGGGCCGGAGATCAGAGAGGTGTCAGACCTTACTGGAGAACCTCAAGGCGGACCTGGGCGATGCCACTGGAGATGAGCCCCAATTTCTGGGCGGCTCCGTGGGCCAGATCAATGACCCGGTTGCCGACGAACGGCCCACGGTCGTTGATGCGCACGTAGGTGATGCGGCCGTTACGAAGGTTGGTGACCCGCACCCGAGTGCCGAAGGGCAAGGTGCGATGGGCGGCGGTCAGGGTGCCAGGACGGAAAATTTCACCGTTGGCGGTGCGGTTTCCGAAGAAACCAGGGCCGTACCAGCTGGCCTCGCCGGTGGTCACATGCCTGACATTGGACTGGCTGGGAGCCGAAGCCACCGTTTGGGGAACCACCGGCCTGATGACAGGCTCAAAGTCAGGTTGGTCCTGAACGTCGCGGATCACCACGTTGCCGTTGGGGCTGGTGGAGGGCTTTGCTTGGGCAGGTTGCTCGCTTGACATCGCCAAGGCAAGGGGTTGTGGGCCCTTGGTGGAATCGGCGAAAGCGGGGATGGCAACACCACTGCTGGAGAGCAGGAGAGCAAGAGCTCCGAGGGAAAGGGAGGAAGGCATAACAAACGAAACCCGCTGCCTAAAACAGCAATCACCTGAAGATCAACGATCAAACCGACGACCAATCCACTCAATCGAAAAGCATGAGAGGAATGATCGAGGTGGTGAAGTTCCTGACCAAATCAAAGACTCAGGAAACTTAATGGCAATCCTGAAAAGATTGTGTGGAGGAATGGGATCACAAGAATGATCAGGAATCATCATCGAAGCCAACATCGCCGGCCCCATCAAGGATGGAGCGGGCCAACACCGCCTCGATCAATCAGCAGAAAGGATGTCTGCTATCAGCAGTGGTGATGGAGCTGGGTGTCAATCTCGCAGCCGTCCACCGCCACGGGTGGTCAGCCCCGGGAGCAGCCAGTGCCGTGTCCCATCAGAGGATCACCAGGATCCAGAGTTGTTCCCACAGAACGGATGCCATGGACTACCGCACAGCAGGAGTGGACGTGGCCGCAGGTCGGGCCTTTGTCGAGCGGATCCGGACCAGCGTTGAATCCACCCGGCGCCCCGAGGTGCTCGGCGGCCTGGGGGGCTTCGGTGGGCTCTGCCGCCTGCCGAGCGGCTTGAGCAACCCCCTGCTGGTGGCCGGCACCGATGGGGTGGGCACCAAGCTGGAACTGGCTCAGGCCCATGGCCGCCACCATGACGTGGGCATCGATCTAGTGGCGATGTGCGTGAACGACGTGATCACCAGTGGCGCCGAGCCTCTCTTCTTTCTCGATTACATCGCCACCGGCAAGCTCAGCCCCGAGGCCATGGCCGCAGTGGTGGAAGGGATTGCCGACGGCTGCAGGCAAAGCGGTTGCGCCCTGCTCGGAGGTGAAACGGCCGAGATGCCGGGCTTCTATGCCCCTGGCCGCTACGACCTGGCCGGCTTCTGTGTGGCAGTGGTGGAAGCCGACGCCCTGATCGACGGAAAGCAGGTGGAGGCCGGTGACGCCATCCTCGGCCTGGCCAGCAGCGGGGTCCATAGCAATGGCTTCAGCCTGGTGCGCCGCATTCTCGACGCGCGCGGCATCACGGCCGCCAGCACCTTCAACGGCAGTGACGAGCCGGTGATCGAGGCCCTGCTCAAGCCAACCCAGCTCTACGGCGCTGTGGTCAGATCCCTGAAGGCCGGCGGAATCCCTCTCCACGCCATGGCCCACATCACCGGGGGAGGCGTGCCGGAAAACCTGCCCCGTTGCTTGCCGGCGGGCGTTCACGCCCGCATCGATCCAGGCAGCTGGGAGCGTCCCGCCCTCTTTCACTGGCTACAGGAACAAGGCGAGGTGCCGGAGGAGGACCTCTGGAACACCTTCAACCTCGGTGTCGGCTACTGCCTGGTGGTGCCAGCGAAGGATCAAGCGGCCGCCATCGCTATCAGCGAGGGCCTGGGTGTGCGCGCCTGGCACCTGGGCGAGGTTGTGGCGGGCCCGAGCGGAGGCGGCCCGGTGGCCGGCCTGCCGAGCAACTGAAGCCGCCTCGGGACTCGGCGAAGTCAGATGATGGAGTTGTTAAGCCGTCAAAAGCCTCTGGCGCCAGTTTTGAGGATGGATATTCGATGATTCCAATCAACGGCCGCAGCACCCGTCGTCGCAGTTCCGCCGGCCCCTTACCCCCCAATCCACCGCGCCGGCCGCGTCAGGTTCCAAGCAACGCCCCGCTGATCCGGCCCACCTTTCTGGCCTTGAGAGACCACGGCAAGGTGTATGTCTCGGATCTGCCCCGCCTCTCCGATGGCCAGCTGGGCCATGTGCTGAACGAGGCGCGGGAGGTGCTCGACAGCCTGACGCGGCGCCTGCAGGAACTTGAGCAACAGAGCCTGCTCTCGACACTGGAGCAGGAGACCAGGATCCGGGCGGGCACCAAACGCGATGTCACCGAACGCTTCATTCGCTCCGTGCTCGAAGAGCAGGAGCAGCGCCGCAACAATCCGGCCGTGGGGGCCGTGGCCAGTGAATCGATGTCCAGAACCTTTCTGGAACTGGCGCGGCTGCGGCTGCCGGGTCCCCTCTTCGATTCCCTGATCCAGGAAACACTCGCCGCCTGCGAAGCAAGCAGCCCTGAAACCGAGCCTGGCCCCAGCAGCGACGATCGTCAGCCAATCGCAGCAGACGCAGAGGCCGCGGCGAAGGCCAGCCCGCCAGCCCGGCTGATCCCCGCCCCAGCCCGCACAGTTGCAGGGGAGCTGCCCCGTCCGGCCTCCTTACCGGTGGTCCTCAGCCCCGACCCCTCCCCGTCGCTCACCACCGGCTGACGTCAGTTCGACTGGAACGGATTGGCCGGCATCCGCACGGGCAGGGCGATCGCCTGGCGATCGAGAGCTCCCACCTCGCTCGCTTCGAGCCGCCAGCCCACGGCTGCCGCGGCTGTCTCTGCCTGGGACACCGTGCGCAGGCCGGGGATTGGCCGGGCCCCGTGGGCCCGGCACCAGTTGAGCGCCACTTCAGCCATCGAGGCGCCGTGGGCGGCAGCGATGGCTCGCATCTCCACCAGCAGCGGTTCGATCCTCGGCAGCAGCCGGCGGTAGAGCCAACCCCGCGGCCCGACAGGCCAGGGCCGGCCGCTGCGGCCGGGATCGCTGAGCAGCCCCAGGGCCAGGGGGCTGTAGGCAATCAACTCGACGCCGGCGTGGCGGCAGACCTCGGCCACCCCACCGGGGGCGAGGGCGTCTGGAGCGAGCAGGGAAAGCTGGACCTGCAGGCTGGCCAGCGGGATGCCACGGGCGGCCAGCCGCTGGAGGATCAGCTCCAGGCGCCGCGGCCCCAGGTTCGAGAGCCCCAGGCTGGCCACCTCCTGGCGGTCCACCAGATCGGCCAGACCCTCCAGCAAGGGCCCCTCCTGCCAGGGGGCGTAGCGGGCCGTGCTCCAGTGCAGCTGCACCCGGTCGAGCTTTCCTCCCAGGCGCTGCCGCGAGGCCTCGAAGGCTCTGGCATAGCCGCTTCGACCCAGCCGCCAGGGGAACGGCGCCAGCTTGGTGGCCACGCAGAGGCCGGCAAGCCTGGCCGCCGGCAGGGTGGCGAGAAAGCCGCCGAGCAAGACCTCACTGCGGCCCTGGAAGCGGCCCGTTCCATAGGAATCGGCCGTGTCGAAGAAGGTCAGGCCCAGGTCCACGGCCCGCTGAAATGTGGCTGCCAGGGCCGCGTCGTGCCGTTCCGGTTCGTACCCCCAGAGGAACTGGTTGCCCCAGGCCCAGGTGCCGACGCCGATCGATGGCAGGTCGCTATCGGGGCCAAGGAACCCGCCGAGGGGGAGAGCCGTCGCCATCACGCCGCACCGCCAAGGGCTTCGACGCCATGATCCTCCCAGCTGCGACCGACCGCTGAATCCACAGCCGTCTTCCCCGGGGCCCGACGCCCCGGCCCCATCGTCTTCCGCCCGCGACGGAGAGGGATCTGGGGCGGAATCGCAAGCCAGCTCGCAGGCCAACGCAAAGACCAGCTCAGAACCCATCCTCTGCGGCCACTGTGGTCGTACGGCCAGCAATGGCATCCGCTGCCAGGGTTTCTGCGTAGCTGACGGCGACAGCTGAACCTCCAAGCCCCGGCCTTTGGCCTCTTGCCCCGGCCTCTGGCCTCCAGAATGAATGGCTGAGAAAGGTCTCCCGTGCCCAGCTCCCTGCACCGATTGGTTCTCACCTTCGCCCTACTACTGAGCTGGCCGGTGGGGGCGCTGGCGGCGACTCCGGGAGCAGCCGAGGCGGCCACGCCTCATTCGCGCCCAGCCGACAACTTTGGCCGGCTGCAGAGCAGGGCCCAGACCTGCCAGAACAATCTGGCGGACGCGCCTGCGACCGCCTGTACGAGTGTTCTGTTCGAGCAACCCTCCCAGGGTTTGCTGAACATTCGCTTCCTTTCTCCCGGCCAGGGCGGAGCCGCCAGCGCCCAGCTCAATTTTGTTGGCGTGTTGGCACCGGCCAGCACGCCGATGGCGTGCGACCAGGGCCGTTGCCGGCTGATGGGCCCGCTCACGACAACGGTGTCGAGCATGAGCGAACGGAGCTTCAATGACCGCGGCCTGGCCACCGGCCTGCCGAAAGCCTGGCCGGCCGAAGGGCGCTGCAGCGTTGAACAGCGCCAGGTGCGTTGCAGCGCCAAGGCCCCGAGTCAGGAGTCCTGGAGTGCCGTCGCCGAGTTCTGAACGCCAGCGCTTGGGCTGCGCTTGAGCCCAAACGAAGACAGGTCCTGGTGGAACCTGGAAGAGAGAGGCGGCACCCAGATTCGAACTGGGGATAAAGGATTTGCAATCCTCTGCCTTACCACTTGGCCATGCCGCCAGCCGGGAGCAGACTCCCTGAACCGGATCGTATCAGCCGTGGCATGCCCTCCCGTCTGCTGGTCCTGAGCAACGGCCACGGCGAGGACCAGATCGCCCTGCGCCTGATCCGGGCCCTACGGCGGCGCCGGCCCGACCTCCAGGTGCTGGTTTTGCCGTTGGTGGGAGAGGGATCGGCCTTCAAGGCCGCTGAGGCCGGCGGCGAGCTCAAACGCATCGGACCCCGCCTGGCGCTGCCCAGCGGCGGATTCAGCAACCAGAGCCTGCCGGGTTTGCTGGGTGATCTCAGCGCCGGCCTGCCCCTGCTGAGTTGGCGGCAGCTACAGATCCTGCGCCGCTGGGGGCGTCGCGGCCAGCCCGTGCTCGCCGTCGGCGATCTGCTGCCTCTGCTGCTGGCCTTTGCCAGCGGCGCGTCCTATGGCTTCGTCGGCACCCCGAAGAGCGACTACACCTGGCGCAGCGGGCCTGGCCACAACTGGCCTGCCGACCGCTATCACCGCTGCAAGGGGAGCGAGTGGGACCCATGGGAATGGGCCCTGATGGGCCAGCGTCGCTGCCGGGTCGTGGCTGTCAGGGACGGACTGACGGCCCGGGGGCTTCGGCGCCATGGCGTGCGGGCCCTGGCCCCGGGCAATTCAATGATGGATGGCTTCCTCTGCCAGCCCGTGCCGCCCGCCCTGGCCGGCCAACGGCGCCTGGTGTTGCTGGCGGGCAGTCGCCTGCCGGAGGCCCTGGGCAACATGCAGCGCCTGCTTGGGGCCCTGGAGTGGCTCGGGCCAGGCGGGCTGGAAGGGCCGGGCAGGCTCAATGAACCGATCGCCGTGCTCTGCGCCACCGGCACCAGGCCCAGCGACGCCGAACTGGCACCGCTGCTGCGCGCCGCCGGTTATGTCCAAAGTGATCCACCCGAGGGCAGCGGCGCCCAGGCGGCCTGGCAGCGGGGCAGGGTGTTGCTGCTGATTGCCAGCGGCGCCTTCGAGCGTTGGGCCCGCTGGGGGGAGGTGGGGCTGGCCATGGCCGGCACCGCCACCGAACAACTCGTCGGACTCGGCGTTCCGGCCTTGTCGCTGCCAGGCCCCGGGCCCCAGTTCAAGACCAGCTTTGCCCGCCGCCAGAGCCGCTTGCTGGGGGGGGCGGTGCGGGTCTGCCCCACACCGCAAGCCCTGGCCAAGGAGCTGGCCCGGCTGCTCGCTGAGCCGGACACGAGAGCCGCCCTTGGCAGGATCGGGCGGCGGCGCATGGGAGGTGCTGGCGGCAGTGAGCGCCTCGCCGCCGTGCTGGAGCGGGAGCTGCTGGGCCAGAACCTGCCGGGAGGGGGCCAGGCCGACGACTGGCGATGATGGGGGTTGATATCGCCTTTGCAGGTTTCTGATGCCCGCCCCCACCGATCGGGCCTACGCCACCATCACCGGCAACCTGGCCTCCCTGCTTGGCATCAGCATCGCCTCGGCGCGGCGTCGGGTCGACCAGCGGGCCGCCAAGGCGGAGATTCGCGACATCGCCGGCCGGGTGGCCATGGCCGAGCAGATGGTTGAGGAGCTCAGCGGCAGCCGCCAGGAGCAGGTGCGCCTGCTCGATTCCCTGCTGATTGCCGAATCCGACGAAGCCAACTACCTCGACGAAGACTGAGGGCTGAAGGCTGAGGACTGGGAGCTGAGGACTAGCCGGGCCATCCTTCCTCAGTGCTCGAAGACCGAACCGAAACGGCGGCGATCCAGTTCGGAGAACACCGGAATGCAGGCGAAGCAACGGCGCGCCAGCTCCAGGCGATCTTCCCGCTCCAGGATCTCCTGGAGGCGCCCATAGGCAGGCAGCAGGAAGCGCACGTCGTTGGCGGCATAGGCCAGCTGGGCTTCGCCGAGCTCCTCGACCCGGCCCCAGTCACTGCTCTGGGCCTGCTTGTCGAGCTCCACACCCACCAGCTCCTGAACCACTTCTTTGAGTCCGTGGCGGGAGCTGTAGGTGCGGGCCAGGCGGCTGGCCACCTTGGTGCAGAACAGGGGGTTCACCGCAATCCCCAGGCCTTCCCCCAGGGCGGCCACATCGAAGCGGGCGAAGTGGAACACCTTCTCGATCGCCGGGTTCTCCATCAGCTTCTGCAGCCGGGGGGCGAGCCGCTGACCGCGCGCAATCCGGATGCAGCAGACGTTGTCACGGGCGTCGGCGATCTGGACCAGGCAGAGACGATCGCGGCCATGCACCAGCCCCATCGCCTCGGTATCCACAGCCAGGGCCGACGCCTCCGAGAGCAGGGCGAGCCAGGCCGGATCCAGGTCGTCGTCGAAGACGGCAAAGCTGGCTGGAGCAGAGGTAGAGGAAGACGGGTGGGCAGTGGGGGAGGCCATTGGGGCAATGCGCAACCCCGCCATCGTCGCGTCCAGTGCACTGAGCGCTGCCTGCCCTCCCATCCGCTGCCGGCTGGGCCAGGATGGGGTGATTGTCAGCCGTTCGCATGCCCCCCGCCTTGAGCTCCACCCTTCTGCTCACCCTGCTGATGACCGTGGGGCTGGTGTTCTTCCTGCGGGCCGCCAGCAAGGACCGCACCACTGTTGTGGATGTCCACTCACCCCGGCCGGCGCTGGAGGTGCTCGACGGTCTCAGTCGGTGGCTGCAACAACGGGGCTGGCAGGCCGAGGCCGGCGACCCGGAACGGCGCCTGCTGCGCTTCTCCGGCCGGGTCGCCGCCAGCCTGCCCCTGGCCTTGCTGCTGTCAGTGCTCGGAGGCGTCGGGGCGGCCTGCCTCGGTTTGGTGGTGCGCCAGCTCCTGCCAGGTCTGGGCTGGTCGCCGCTGCTGCTCACCCTGCTCGGCCCCCTGGCGGGATTGGTGTACGGGCGCCGAGCGGCTCGACAAGAGCAAGTTGAGCTGCGCCTGATCAGCGACGACACGGCCCCGGGCAGCACCCTGCGGCTGCGCGCCCATCGCGATGAGCTGATTGCCCTTGAACAGGAGATGGCCACCGCTCTCGAGCTCGCCAGTGACGGCTCCCTGCTTCGTTCTCCGATCTGATTGACCTGTGTCCACCCGTTCACACTCCAAAACGGCACCCAGCCGCGTTGTTCCCAGGACCGCCTCGATCCGATGGGCGGCGCTGGGGGTGTTCAGCCTGATCCTGGCGGCAGCGACGGCGGTGGCGGCGCGGGCCCCGGCCCTGCCCGCCATCGATCCGCTTACCGGTCCCCGGGCGCCACTGAACAAGAACTGGATCGGACGCCGCAGTCTGGCTGCCGGCACCCCGATCCTGGTGCTGGCTGGCCACGCCGACTCCCAGGCCATGGCGGGAGCTGGCACCCCCGGCGAGGCCGTCGACATCCACGGCGCCGCGCCGATGAATCCCGCCATCCGCGACGAGCTCCACTGGAACCTGCTGACCGCTGAGCGGATCGTGGGCCTCGGGCAGCAGCGGGGGCTCAACATCAGCCTTTACCTGCCTCCGCTGAGGACCATCGCCGATGGCGACGATCCGCGCACCAACTGGAGTGTGGGTAAAGATCACGTGCGTCGGGGTGGCTACGCCCTGGAGATCCACTTCGATGCCTATGGCCCTGACGGCATCGGCTCGGGCCTGATTCCGCCGCTGATGGGGCCCTTCAGCCAACTCGATGAAAGCCTCGCCGCCGCCTTCGGCGCCTTCCCCGCTGACTTCCGCGGTGGGCTTGGTGCCCCGCGGCGGGGCATTGCCATGCTGGAGATCGGCAAGCTTGAGGGCACCCTCGAAGCGTCACTGCGCAACCCCAGCAGCCGCGATATAGCCCTTGACGCGATTGCCCTGCGGGTGGTTGAGGCGATCGAAGCGGGGCTGGCTGACAGCCAGGCCCCGTTCCGGCCACGGCTCAGCCAACAGCCTGATGGGGTTGGCAGCGATCCCTCAGAGATTCGTCCTGCAACCAGTCCTGGGGGCAGGTGAACAGATCGGTGAGCAAGGCCTCGCGGCTGCCTGGCTCCGGCGTGTAGCCGTACTCCCAGCGCACAAGAGGCGGCAGCGACATCAGGATCGACTCGGTCCGCCCGTTGGTCTGCAGACCGAAGATCGTGCCCCGATCGAAGACGAGATTGAATTCCACATAACGGCCGCGGCGGTAGAGCTGGAACTGGCGTTCGCGCTCGCCGTAGGCCAGCGGGTTGCGCTTCTCGACGATCGGCGCGTAGCTCGGCAGAAAACCGTGGCCGCAGGCGCTGGCCAACTGGAACAACTGCTCCCAGCTCTGGGTCTGAGGCCCGGCAGCACCGGAGAGAGCCGCGGCCACAGACTGGGGATCCTGACCCTTGTAAAGGATTCCTGAAGGGTCCTGGTAGTCGAAGAAAATGCCCCCAACGCCACGGGTTTCGCCGCGGTGCCGGAGCAGGAAGTAATCGTCACACCAGGCCTTAAACACCGGGTAATAGGCCGGGTTGACGCCGTCACAGGCCCCCTTCAAGGTGCGGTGAAAATGGATGGCATCGGCGAGGAAGGGATAGAAGGGCGTCAGGTCAGCCCCGCCGCCGAACCACCAGACCGGCCCCGCTTCGAAATAGCGGTAATTCAGGTGCACCGTGGGTACATAGGGGTTGCGGGGGTGCAACACCATCGAGGTGCCGGTGGCGAACCAGCGCTGCCCTTCCGCCTCCGGACGCTGGTTGAGGATCGCCGGAGGCAGCCGGTCCCCCTCCACCTCGGAGAAATTGACGCCGCCCTGCTCGAAGATGCGGCCGGCCGTCATCACCCTGGAGCGGCCACCGCCGCCCTCCGGCCGCTCCCAGCTCTCCTCTTGAAAGCGGCCTTCACCATCGAGGGCTTCGAGGCCGGCGCAAATGCTGTCTTGCAGGCCCATCAGTAGCTGCCTGGCCCGCTGGCGGGAATCGGGCGGCGGAGCCTGGGGCGGCGGTCCGATCTCCGGGGCCATGGCTGGATCAATCCGTGGTTGTTCGGGCACGCGAGCTGAGCCCCTGACGGGGCACTGGAATCCTGTTCACCTTTCCAGCCTGCCGTACCCGCTCACAACCTTTCGAGAGGCTCTGTCATGGGCACGACCCGTAGGATTGATTCACCTATGGGTGCTCAAGGGATGGCCAGCGCTGATCGGGCCCTCGATGCCTTGAAATCCCTGTGTGATGCCGGCAGTGGCCGCACCCTGCTGGAGCTGGCCTGGATCAGCCAGGTTCGGGTACAGGGCGATCGGGCCGTGTTCCGCCTCGCCTTACCGGGCTATGCCACCAGCCAGCGGGAGAAAATCGCCGCCGATGCCCGCAGCGCACTGCTAGCCGTCGATGGTATCGCCGAGGTGCAGGTCGAGCTGGCCCAGCCCGAGCAAGCCGATGCCGGCCACAGCCACGGACCGGCCGGCGCCGGCCAACTGCCCGAGCGCAAGGGAATCCCCGGCGTCGGTCGGGTGATCGCCGTAAGCAGCGGCAAGGGCGGGGTGGGTAAGAGCACCGTGGCCGTGAACCTGGCCTGCGCCCTGGCCCGGCAGGGCCTGAAGGTGGGACTTCTGGATGCTGATATCTACGGGCCAAACGTTCCGACCATGCTCGGGGTGGCCGATCGAACCCCCGAAGTGCGCGGCAGCGGCGACCAGCAGGTTCTGACCCCGATTGAGGTCTGCGGTGTGGCGATGGTGTCGATGGGCCTGTTGATTCAGGAGAACCAACCGGTGGTCTGGCGCGGGCCGATGCTGAATGGGATCATCCGCCAGTTTCTTTATCAGGTGGAGTGGGGGGAGCGCGATGTGCTCGTCGTCGACCTGCCGCCGGGCACCGGTGATGCCCAGCTCACCCTGGCCCAGGCCGTTCCAATGGCCGGGGTCGTGATCGTCACCACCCCCCAGAAGGTATCCCTGCAGGATGCCCGCCGCGGCCTGGCGATGTTCCTGCAGATGGGGGTATCGGTGCTGGGAGTGATCGAGAACATGAGCGTGTTCATCCCACCGGATCGGCCCGAAGCCCGCTACTCGATTTTTGGCTCCGGCGGCGGCGCCCTTTTGGCCTCTGAGGCCAACGTGCCCCTGCTCGCCCAGCTGCCGCTGGAGATGGGCGTGGTGGAAGGCGGAGACAGGGGCCTGCCCCTGGTGGTGGCCCAGCCTGATTCACCAACGGCGCAAGCCTTCATGGAGCTGGCCGCAACCCTTCAGGTGCCGACGCTCAACCCAGCCTGAGCGTCATGGCCATGCTCAGCGGTCGGCGCAGGGTGTTCTCCAGCAGCCGCCCGAGAAAACGTTCGTGGTTCAAGGAGATCGATCTGGTGCTCTGGGGCATTCCCCTGGCCCTGTCGCTTCTAGCGGGAATCCTGATCGCCAGCACCCAGCGCCAGGCCGATTACGCCGATTGGTACCAGCACTGGCTCTCGGCGGCGGTGGGGCTCGGCCTCGCCCTGCTCTTGGCCCGCCTGCCGCTGGATCGGCTCAAGACCCTGTTACTGCCGATCTACGGCCTCATCGTGGTCAGCCTGATCGCGGTGAGGCTGGTCGGCACCTCCGCCCTTGGCGCCCAGCGCTGGATCAGCATCGGCGGCTTCCATGTGCAACCTTCGGAATTCGCCAAACTCGCGGCAATCCTGCTGCTGGCCGGGGTACTCAGCCGCTTTCCGATCGAACGACCGATTGACCTGCTGCGGCCTTCCGGGGTGATCCTGATCCCCTGGTTTCTGGTGTTCATCCAGCCTGACCTGGGCACATCGCTGGTCTTCGGGGTCGTGCTGCTCGTGATGTTGTTCTGGGCCGGCATGTCGCTCCGGTGGGTGGTGCTGCTGCTCTCGCCGCTGGCGGCGGCCCTGCTGGCAGGCACGCTGCCGCTGGCCCTGCTGGGCTGGATTCCGCTGATGGGTTGGCTCGCCTACCGCTCCCTGCCCTGGCGGTGGCCCGGTGTGGCCCTGGCGGTCGGCATCCAGGGCCTGTTCGCCCTGCTCACCCCCTACCTCTGGGCCCATGGCCTCAAGGACTACCAACGCGACCGCCTGGTGCTGTTCCTCGATCCATCCAAAGATCCCCTCGGCGGGGGCTACCACCTGCTGCAGAGCAAGGTCGGCATTGGCTCTGGCGGTCTCTGGGGAACGGGCCTGATGCATGGCCAACTCACCAAGCTTCAGTTCATCCCGGAACAGCACACCGACTTCATCTTCAGTGCCCTGGGCGAGGAAACCGGCTATGTGGGCTCCATGCTGGTGGTGGTCGGTTTCATCGCCCTGATGGGGCGCCTGCTGCAGATCGCCGGCAAGGCCCGCACCGACTTCGAGTCACTGGTGGTGGTCGGCATCGGCGCCATGGTGATGTTCCAGGTGGTGGTCAATATCTTCATGACGATCGGCCTCGGCCCCGTGACCGGCATCCCCCTGCCCTGGATGAGTTATGGCCGTTCGGCGATGTTGGTCAACTTCATTGCCCTCGGGCTCTGTGCCTCGGTGCTGCGTCGCAGCCGCTCCAGCCAGGGGGGCTGGTGAACGGCCCGACCCTGCAGCAGTTACGGCAACGTCTGGCCCAGGGCGTTCCGCCCGGCCGCAGCGATGAGGACGGCGTACGCCGGCAGTGGTGGGCAGCCTTGGCCACCCTGCAGGAAGATTTTCTGCTGCCGCTCCAACCCCTCAAAGGGGTCTGGCTGGCGTCGCCGCTGCCAGCGCTGCACGAGCCCGCCCTGCTGCGGGAACTGCAGGGTTGGGTCTGGACGCCCAAGGCGGTCGGAACCCTGCTGGAGCCCCCTGCGCCCCTGCTGCCGGGGCGTTGGCGGCAATCCGCTGACCCTCACCCAGGGCCAACACCAGATTTCGAGCGCCTGACCCTCGAGGACGACGACGGCACCGATCCGCTGTTGTTGCTGTTCACCCCCCAGCTGCAGATGGCGATGGCCCTGGAGGGGGAGCCTCAACGGCGGCGCTTGATCCTGCGCTTCGACCCCGCCACCTTGGCGGCGGCCCTGCAACTGGTGGATGAACGCCTGCAGCGCCGCAGCCCCAGCGCAGCCCGCAGTCTGCGCAGCGCCATGCAAGAACTCGGAGCCCTGCGCAGCGAGGAGAAGACGGCACAGGCCTTCTGGCCGCGACTGGGCGAACGCCTCGCCGCGATGGCGCCGAGCGTCACCCTGCAACCCGTGGTCCAGGCCGCCCCCGCCAGGGACGAGCAGACGCCGCATCCAGCCAGCGGCGAGCTGGCCCTGCTTGAGGCCCTCACCCACGAGGTGCGCACGCCGTTGGCCACGATCCGGACCCTGATCCGCTCCCTGCTGCGCCGCACCGACCTGCCCGCCGTGGTGCGCCACCGGCTTGAGCAGATTGACAGCGAATGCAGTGAGCAGATCGACCGCTTCGGCCTGATCTTCCATGCCGCCGAACTGCAGCGCCGCCCCCGCCCCAGCCAGTCCCTGGCGCGAACCGATCTGGCGGCCCTGCTGCAGAAGCTGCTGCCGCTTTGGGAGCGGCAGCTGGGGCGGCGGGGATTAGGCCTGAAGCTGGAGATCGAGGATCAGCTTCAGCCAGTGATGAGTGATCCCAACCTGCTCGAAACCATGCTCGGGGGATTGATCGACCGCTTCACCCGCAGCCTGCCGGCCGGCACCGCGGTGTTGATCCGTCTGCAACCGGCTGGCTCTCGGCTGAAACTGCAACTCAACGGCCTCAACACGCCAGGGGCGGAAACGGCGACGGCGGCCCCCACGGCGGCCCTCGGTCCGGTGCTGAGCTGGGATCCCCTCACCGGCAGCCTGCAGCTGAGCCGGGAGGCCACCCAGCGCCTGTTCCATAGCCTCGGCGGCCGCCTGACCGAAAGAGCAGGCAGCGGACTCACCGTCTTCTTTCCCTTGGCCGCCAGCCCGGAGGCCAGCGAGATCTGAATTTGTTGACGGGTGTGAAGAGAGGGCAGCTCCTGAGATAAGGGCTGGAAACACGGTGCTAGCTTCCAGCCGAAACGGTCCGGCAGCTCCTCCGGGAACGCCCACTCCCCTCCCCCAACAGCCATGACAGCAACGGCGCTGAGCGGTCAACTCCCCAAGTACATCGGTAGCACCGGAGGTTTGCTGAACTCAGCGGAAACCGAGGAGAAATACGCCATCACCTGGACAAGCAGCACCTCCCAGGTTTTCGAACTTCCCACCGGCGGGGCCGCCGAGATGAACGAAGGTGAGAACATCATGTATTTTGCACGCAAGGAGCAGTGCCTGGCCCTCGGCACTCAGTTGCGCACCAAGTTCAAGCCCCGCATCGAAGATTTCAAGATCTACCGGATCTTCCCCGGTGGTGACACCGAATATCTGCACCCCAAGGATGGTGTTTTCCCCGAGAAGGTCAACGAAGGCCGCTCCATGGTGGGCTTCAATTCCCGTCGCATCGGCGATAACCCCAACCCATCCACGATCAAGTTCACCGGTCGCAACACCTTCGACTCCTGAGCGGCAGGCAGGTCCTGAGAACCTGAACCGATCACCATTTAGAAAGGCGGGGCCCGGGGCCCCGTTTTTTTTGCCTGGCCGTCGCCGTGAAGACCTCTCCCGATCACGCTGCCTTCCTTGCGTTGGCGAGCGCCGGCAACAATTTCATCCCGATCGCCAAGCGCTGGCCCGCCGATCTGGAAACGCCGCTGACCACCTGGCTGAAGGTGGGGGCTGCCAGTCGCCATGGCGTGCTGCTCGAATCCGTTGAAGGAGGGGAGCACCTGGGGCGCTGGAGCTACGTGGTGGCCGATCCGCTCTGGACCCTGACGGTGCGAGGCGAACGCGCCGAGCAGGTCTGGCGGGATGGCCGGATCTGCCACCACCAGGGAAATCCATTCGAACTACTTCGAGAACGCCTCAGTCACCTTCACTCCACCCCGGTGCCGGGTCTGCCACCGGTGGGTCAGTTGTTTGGCTTCTGGGGCTACGAACTGATCCGCTGGATCGAGCCCAGCGTGCCGGTCCACGCCAATGATCCAGCCGGGCCTGCCGACGGCTGCTGGATGCTGGCCGACAGCCTGCTGGTCTTCGACCAGGTGAAACGGCAGTTGATTGCTGTGGCCTATGGCGATCTCAGCGACGGCAGCAGTGCCGAGCAGGCCTACGCCAGCGCCGAAGCCAGGATCCACAGCCTGGAGCAACGCATGCAGGCCCCCCTGCCCAAGGGTGTCAAACCCCTGCGCTGGAACGCCGAGCCCACCCAGCCGCTGGCCACCACCAGCAACCGCAGTCAGGCCGACTACGAAGCGGCCGTGGAGGCGGCCCGGGGCCACATCGCCGCCGGTGACGTGTTCCAACTGGTGATCAGCCAACGGCTGGAGACGCCGATCCAACGCGATCCCTTTGAGCTCTACCGCAGCCTGCGGATGGTGAATCCCTCCCCGTACATGGCCTTCTTCAACTTCGGCGGCTGGTATCTGATCGGTTCAAGCCCTGAAGTGATGGTCAAGGCCGAGCCGAGCGAGCAGGGCGTGCTGGCCTCGCTTCGGCCCATTGCCGGAACCCGCCCCAGGGGCCAGAGCGAGGCGGAGGACCAGCGGCTGGAGCAGGAGCTGCTTGCCGATCCCAAGGAAAGGGCAGAGCATGTGATGCTGGTCGATCTGGGCCGCAACGATCTGGGCCGGGTCTGCCGACCTGGCAGCGTCGCGGTCACCGACTTAATGGTGATTGAGCGCTATTCCCACGTCATGCACATCGTCAGCCAGGTGGAGGGTCTGCTGGCAGCAGACCAGGACATCTGGGACCTGCTCCAGGCCTCCTTTCCGGCAGGAACGGTCAGCGGAGCCCCGAAAATCAGAGCCATGCAGCTGATCCACGAGCTTGAACCCGACGCCCGGGGGCCTTACTCCGGCGTCTACGGCGCCGTCGATCTGGGCGGCGCCCTCAACACCGCCATCACGATTCGCACCATGGTGGTGCTGCCTGACCCAGCCGGCGGCTGGCGTGTTCAGGTGCAGGCGGGCGCCGGTCTGGTCGCCGATTCGCAGCCGGCAGCCGAATACGAAGAAACCCTCAACAAGGCCCGTGGCCTGCTCAAGGCGCTGGCCTGCCTTGAGGATGGAACGCCATGAGTGGCCCTTTGCTGCTGAAGGGATTCGAGGTGGAGCTGTTCACCGGCCAGGCCAACGGCACTGTGGTCGGGATGGCCGAGCAGGTGGCGGCGGCGCTTCCTGGCTTCGTGACCGAGCCGGATCACCGCAATCTCGAATACATCACCCACCCCGATGCCAATTACACCGACCAACTGACCATGCTCCAGGTGCCACGCCGGCAGCTGCGGCGTTGGTTGAAGCAGCAGGGGCTGACCCTGATTCCCGGCAGCACCCTGAGCCTGGGCGACAGCAGCCGCTTCGAGCGCTCCGATCCCACCAACGCGTACCACGGCTTCATTGAAAGCACCTACGGCACCAGCGTGGTCACCGCCAGCGTTCACATCAATCTGGGCATCACGGCGATGGAATCACTCTTCGCCGCCTGCCGGCTGATGCGCTGCGAGGCGTCCCTGCTACTGGCCTTGAGCGCCAGTTCGCCCTTCCTCGATGGCAAAGCAAGCGGAGCCCATTCCCAGCGCTGGCTGCAGTTCCCGCTCACCCCGGCCAAGGTGCCGCTGTTCCTCGATCACCACCACTACATCCGCTGGATGGAGGAGCAGATGGCGGCCGGCAGCATGCAGAACGTCCGCCATCTCTGGACCTCGGTGCGCCCCAACGGGGAGAGCCGCCCCCACGATCTCAATCGGCTGGAGATCCGCATCTGCGATTTGATCAGCGACCCCCTGGTGCTGCTGGCGATCACGGCCTTCATCGAGTTGCGGCTGTTGCAGCTCGACTCGAATCCAGAGGCCCATGACCCCCTACGCGCCAGCAGCCTCAGCCCTGCCGAGCTGGCCGAACTATCTGACGCCAACGACCTGGCCGCCGCCAGGGCCAGCCTGGACGCCGAACTGCTCGACTGGCGCAGCGGCGAGCCCCTGCCGGCCCGCACCTGGCTGCGGCGGGAGCTTGAATCCATGCAGCCGCTGGCGATCCAACTGGGCCTTGGGCCCTGGCTGGCTCCCTTGGCCAAGGTGCTGGACGGTGGCCATGACGGCGCCCATGACGGTGGCAATGAGGCGATGCGCTGGCTGGGGCGTCACCAACGGGGGGAAAGCATCGAGTCGATCTTGACTTCTGAGATCGAGGCGATGGCCAACCTTGAGCGGCAACCGGCACCACACAACACAGAAGCCCTGAACCCTTTGGGATGATCATGGTTCCTTCCTTCGCTGAGCCGGCTCCCATGCGGCAGTTTCTGACCGCAGCTTCAGCCGCCATGGAGGAGTCCCCTGGCCCCGACCCCACCCAGCCGGCACCGCGCGTGACCCGGCTTCTGGGCGAGCGCCTGGAGCTGGTGGAGGATCTCTGGAAAACGGTGCTGCGCAGCGAGTGTCCGCCCGAGCAGGCTGAGCGGCTGCTGAGGCTCAAGGAGCTCAGCGAAGAAACCAGTGAGTCGGCGCTGCAGCCGGAGAAGAACGCGCCGATCGTTCAGCTGATCCGGGAGATGGATCTGGCTGAGGCGATTGCCGCGGCCAGGGCCTTTTCGCTCTACTTCCAGCTGGTCAACATCCTTGAGCAGCACATCGAGGAAGACAGCTATCTCGCCAGCCTCAAAGACGGGCTGCCTCCGCCCAGCCCCGACCCCTTTGCCCCGCCGCTGGCCAGCCAGACCGATCCGGCCACCTTCAAGGAACTGTTCACGCGGCTGCGCGGGCTGAACGTGCCGCCCGCCCAGCTCGAAACCCTGTTGCGGGAACTCGACATCCGCCTCGTTTTCACAGCCCACCCCACCGAAATCGTGCGGCATACGGTGCGGCACAAACAACGCCGGGTCGCCTCCCTGATCCAGAAGCTCCAGCAGGACAGCCCCGCCGAGCTCCATGACAAGCGCAACCTGCGTCTCCAGCTCGAAGAAGAGATTCGGCTCTGGTGGCGCACCGATGAACTCCACCAGTTCAAGCCCTCGGTGCTCGATGAGGTGGATTACGCCCTGCACTACTTCCAGCAGGTGCTCTTCGATGCCATGCCCCTGTTGCGCCTGCGCATCCACAGCGCCTTAGCCGGCAGCTATCCGGATGTGGAACCACCGCGGGATGCCTTCTGCACCTTTGGCTCCTGGGTGGGCTCGGATCGCGATGGCAACCCCTCCGTCACCCCGGACATCACCTGGCGCACCGCCTGCTTTCAGCGTCAGTTGATGATCGAGCGCTACATCGCCTCGGTGCAGGATCTGCGCGATCAGCTCAGCATCTCGATGCAGTGGAGCCAGGTGAGTGCACCGCTGCTCGAATCGCTGGAGATCGACCGGCTGCGCTTCCCCGACATCTATGAAGAACGAGCGGCGCGCTACCGGCTTGAGCCCTATCGGCTGAAACTCAGCTACACCCTGGAGCGGTTGCAGCTGACCCAGCAACGCAACCAGCAACTCGCCGATGCGGGCTGGGAATCCCCCTGCGACGGTCCCAGCAACACGGCCGGCCTCTCCTTCGGCACCGGCATGGTCTCCTCACCCGCTGAAGACCTCCACTACGGCTCCGTGGGCGAACTGCGGGCCGAACTGGAACTGCTCCGCGACAGCCTGGAGAACACCGGTCTGAGCTGCGAGCCCTTGCGCAAACTGCTCTCCCAGGTGCACATCTTCGGCTTCAGCCTGGCCACCCTCGACATCCGCCAGGAGAGCACCCGCCACAGCGATGCCCTCGACGAACTGAGCCGCTACCTGCAGCTACCCGTGGCCTACGGCGCCATGGACGAAGACCAGCGGATCACCTGGCTGCTGGCGGAACTCCAGACCCGCCGGCCCCTGCTGCCGCCAGCCGCCAGCTGGAGCCCGGCCACCGCCGAGACCTTCGCGGTTTTTCGCATGCTGGAGCGGTTGCAACGGGAATTCGGCGCGCGAATCTGCCGCAGTTACGTGATCTCGATGTGCCACACGGTCTCGGATCTGCTGGAAGTGATGCTGCTGGCCAAAGAAGCCGGCCTGGTCGACCCGAAAACGGTCAGCACCCAGTTGTTGGTGGTGCCCCTGTTCGAAACGGTGGAAGATCTGCAGCGCGCCCCGGCAGTGATGGATCGGCTGTTTGCCGAGCCCTTCTACCGCCAACTGCTGGCCAGCAGCGGCGAGGCCGACAAGCCCCTGCAGGAAGTGATGCTGGGCTACTCCGACAGCAACAAAGATTCCGGCTTCCTCTCCAGCAACTGGGAGATCCACAAAGCCCAGATTTCCCTGCAGCGCCTCTCCTGTCAGTACGACGTGGCACTGCGGATCTTCCATGGCCGCGGTGGATCGGTGGGGCGTGGCGGTGGGCCTGCCTACCAGGCGATCCTGGCCCAGCCCAGCGGCACCATGAACGGCCGCATCAAGATCACCGAGCAGGGCGAGGTGCTGGCGTCGAAGTATTCCTTGCCGGAGCTGGCGCTCTACAACCTCGAAACCATGACCACCGCTGTGCTCCAGAACACCCTGGTGAGCACCAGCCTCGACGACACCCCCAGCTGGAACGAGCTGATGGCCCGGCTGGGCGCCAGCTCACGCCTGCACTACCGCAAACTCGTCCACGACAATCCGGATCTGGTCGCTTTTTTCCAGCAGGTCACCCCGATCGAGGAGATCAGCAAGCTGCAGATTTCCAGTCGTCCGGCGCGGCGCAAGAGCGGGGCCAAGGATCTCTCCAGTCTGCGGGCGATCCCCTGGGTGTTCGGCTGGACCCAGAGCCGCTTTCTGTTGCCGAGTTGGTTTGGGGTGGGGGCGGCCCTGCAGGAGGAACTCGACAGTGACCCGGGCCAGCTGGAGTTGCTGCGGCTGCTCTACCAGCGCTGGCCGTTCTTCCGGATGTTGATCTCCAAGGTGGAGATGACGCTCTCGAAGGTGGACCTGGATCTGGCCCATCACTACGTTGAAGCGCTCGGCCGCCCGGAACATCGCGTTGCCTTCGAGCAGATTTTCGCGGAGATCGCCGCCGAGTTCACCCTCACCCGCGATCTGGTGCTGCAGATCTCCGGCCATGGCCGCCTGCTCGATGGCGATCCAGCCCTGCAGCTCTCGGTCGACCTGCGCAACCGCACGATCATCCCCCTGGGCTTTCTTCAAGTTGCCTTGCTGCGCCGACTCAGGGACCAGAACCGCCAGCCACCGATGAGCGAAGCGAGCGGCGACAGCCCCGACAGCCGCACCTACAGCCGCAGCGAGCTGTTGCGGGGAGCGCTGCTGACGATCAACGGGATCGCGGCCGGCATGCGCAACACGGGCTGAGGAACGCTTGATCCCCTTTCGCAACAAGCCTCCCGCCCCTCGCCTGCCCGAGGGTTATGCGATCAGCAGTGACGTCTTTCCCGACGTGGGCGAGCTCAATGCGCTGCTGATCGCTTGCGGGGAGAGGAGCAGAAACGAGCAACGTCTCGGCCTGGTGCTGCAACGCAGCGCCTGGCAGCTGAGCATCCATGATCCGGCCGGCAGTCTGGTGGGATTTGTGCGCGCCACCAGTGATCAGGCACTCAACGCCAACCTCTGGGACCTGGCCGCTTCTCCCGGGGATCCCCAACAGCAGGCCGTGCTCTCGGTCCTGGTTCACACCGCTCTGAGCCGGCTGAAGAAGGAACTCAGTGGCTGCAGTGTGTCGGTGGCGGCCCCACCGGAAGCTCTCCAGGCCCTGCAACGCTATGGATTCCTTGTGGATCCGGGCGGGATCCGGGCGATGGGACTCTCCCTGCGAACTCCGGCGGGGAGGGTGGAGTGAAACGAGCATGGAGGGATTCGAACCCCCGACCCTCAGAACCGGAATCTGATGCTCTATCCAGCTGAGCTACATGCCCTGACAGCGACTGAAAGCCGCTCAGTGAAAAGCTGTCGCTTCTACTGACAGAGGTACCTTAACCGCATGCCGCCCCAGACCCATTCGGCTGCACCGCCTGGAGCTGCACCACTTTCGCAACTACGCCCAGCTGGGGCTGAACCTGGCGGCCCCGAGGCTGCTGGTGATTGGCGCCAATGGTGAGGGGAAATCAAACCTGCTGGAGGCCGTCGAGCTGCTGGGCAGCCTGCGCTCCCATCGCACCGGCAGCGATCAGGATCTGATCCGCCACGGTGACCCGGCCGCCCTGATCCGGGCCAGCTGTGGCGACGATCAGCTGGAACTTGAGCTGCGGCGAAGGGGAGGACGGCAGGCGCGCCGCAATGGCAAGACCCTGGAGCGCCACCACGACCTGATCGGCCCGCTGCGGGTGGTGGTGTTCAGTGCCCTGGATCTGGACCTGGTCCGCGGCGAGCCGGCCCTGCGCCGCCAGTGGCTGGATCGGGTGGTGCTGCAGCTTGAGCCCGTCTACAGCGAGTTGCTGCGGCGCTACGGGCGGCTGCTGCGTCAGCGCAGCCAGCTGCTGCGCCGCGGCATCGCCCCTGGGGAGCAAGGCGGCCTGCTCGACGCCTTCGACCAACAAATGGCCCTGGTGGGCACACGCCTGCACCGCCGCCGCCGCCGCGCCCTCGCCCGGCTGCAGCCGTTGGCCGCCGCCTGGCAGGAGCGGCTCAGCGCCGGCCGGGAGCGATTGGAGCTGGGCTATCAGGCCGGTAGTCGCCTGGAGGGGGAGGAGGAGGAGGGGCCCTGGCGCGACGCCCTGGCTGAGCAGCTGAGGCAGCAACGCAGCGAGGAACTGCGCCTAGGCCAGTGCCTGGTGGGGCCGCATCGCGATGAGGTGGGCCTGCTGCTGGGCGGGCAATCGGCCCGTCGCTACGGCTCGGCCGGCCAGCAACGCAGCCTCGTGCTGGCCCTCAAGCTGGCCGAACTGGAGCTGGTACGCCAGCTCTGGGGAGAGCCCCCCCTGCTGCTGCTCGATGACGTGCTGGCCGAGCTTGATGCGCAGCGCCAGCAACTGCTGCTGGAGGCCGTGGGGGAAGGCCATCAGTGCCTGATCAGCGCCACCCACGTCGAGGCCTTCCATGCCAGCTGGTCTGCGCAGTCGCAGCGCATCGAGATCCACGGAGGAATAGTCACCAGCTGCGATTGAGAGGTGACTAGGATGGGGGGTTGGTTGATCAGATTCAATGACCCAGAGCCTGCCCTGCCTTCACCCCAACCCGGGATGGAGTGGAGCCCAAAGCAACGAGAGCCTTAAGCCGCCCACTCCCAGTGCCACCGAGATGGTGGGGAAACACTGCATCCTCGAGCTCTACGACTGCGATAAAGGCAAGCTCGACGACGAAGCTTTTCTCAGAAGCGCCATCACCAACGCAGCGAAACGGGCTGGCGCCACCCTTCTGAATCTGATCACCCACCGCTTTGAACCGCAGGGAGTGACCGGGCTGGCCCTATTGGCTGAATCCCACATCTCCATCCACACCTGGCCGGAATCGGGCTATGCGGCGGTGGATGTGTTCACCTGCGGCGATCACACCATGCCGGAGCGGGCCTGTCAGGTGCTCTGCCAGGAACTCACCGCGGGCCATCACAAACTCAAGAGCTTCCGGCGGGAAACCCCGGCGGCCCTGGGCAGCGAGCTCCGCCTGCCGATCGTGCTGGCAGCCTGACGACCGTGCTCACAGCCTGACGACCAAGCGGCGGGGGATGGTTCAGCCAGCCCCGTTGCCCAGGATCTTGTGGCTGCTGGGGTTGGGGGGTTGGTTTTCGGGACGTCGATTCAACTTGCCGCTCACCAAACCCTCAAGATCCAGGCTCACGGCCGTAAAACCAAGCTGCCGGAAAGCTGTAACAAGGTCTTCGCGCGCGCCATCTTCAACGAGCAAGCCGAGCTGATCGACGGGCACTTCAATCCGGGCGGTTTCGCCCTGGCTTCGCACCCGCATCTCGCGCAGGCCCTGCTGGCGCAACCAATCTTCGGCCGCTGAGACCCGCGAGAGCCGCGAGGCACTGATCGGCTCTCCATAGGGAAACCGGGAAGCCAGGCAGGGTTGGGCCGGTTTGTCCCACCAGGGGAAGCCCAGGGCCCGGGAGATCTGGCGCACCGCCGCCTTGCCGATACCCAGTTCGACGAGCGGTGAACCAACGCCACGCTCCCTGGCCGCGCGGATTCCTGGCCGATGGTCACCGAGATCATCGAGATTCACCCCATCGACCACCCGGGTCCCGCCGGCGGCAGCGGCCACCTGGGCGAGCAGACCGTGCAACTCACGCTTGCAGGCGTAGCAACGCTCGCTGGGGTTGGCAACGTAAGCCGGGTCATCGAGTTCCGCCGTGGCGACCTCCTGATGGCGCAGGCCGATCCAGGCAGCCTGGCGGCGGGCCTCCTCCAACAGATGGGGTGCCAGGGCCGGCGAGACACCGGTGACGGCCAGGGCCCTATCGCCAAGTTGCTCGGCGGCGATGGCTGCCACCAGGGCGCTGTCGACCCCGCCGGAATAGGCCACCACGACAGAACCAGATCGGGCCAGGACATCCCGCAGTCCCTGGAGTTGCGGCCAGAGCTCCTCGCCCAGGGATTCAACGAGAGGATGCTGATGCTGTCCTTTTGATGGCATGGCCCCAGGCACAGCTCGTTAGAATCCAACGGTAGAAGGCTGGTGATGACAGCGACTTCAAGGGCCACGGGCCAAGGCATTGGCATCCGCACAGCCGCCGACAGCAACGAACGTCTTCACGGTCAGTTGCACCTCTATGACGGAGAAGGCAAAGGGAAGAGTCAGGCGGCCCTCGGGGTGGTGCTGCGCACGATCGGTCTAGGGATCTGCGAGCAGAAGCGGACGCGCGTGTTGCTGCTCCGCTTCTTGAAGGGGCCCGGCCGCGCTTACGACGAAGACGCCGCGATCGAAGCGCTGCAGCAGGGATTCCCCCACCTGATTGATCAGGTGCGCACCGGCCGTGGTGATTTCTTCACCGCAACGGAGGCCAACCGCTTCGACAAACAGGAAGCCCAGCGGGGCTGGGACATCGCCAAGGGAGCCATTGCCAGCGCCCTGTATTCAGTGGTGGTTCTCGATGAACTCAACCCCGTTCTCGACCTCGGCCTGCTCGACACCGCCGACGTGGTGAACACCCTGGCCGCCAGACCGCCGGGCATGGAAGTGATCGTGACAGGCCGTGGTGCCCCCCAACAACTGATCCAGCAGGCTGATCTGCATTCGGAAATGCGGGCTCACCACCATCCCCAGGCCGGAATCTCAGGCCTCTCGGGAATCGAGATCTACACAGGGGACGGCAAAGGCAAATCCACCAGCGCTCTGGGCAAGGCACTCCAGGCGATCGGTCGGGGCATCAGCCAGGACAAGAGCCATCGGGTCCTGATCCTGCAGTGGCTAAAAGGGGGGAGCGGCTACACCGAGGATGCGGCCATTGCCGCCCTGCGCGAGAGTTTCCCCCATTTGGTTGATCACCTGCGCTCCGGCCGCGATGCGATCGTCTGGCGCGGCCAGCAGCAAACAATCGACTATGTCGAAGCAGAGCGCGCCTGGGAAATCGCCCGGGCGGCCATCGCCAGCGGTCTGTATAAAACAGTCATCCTCGATGAGCTCAATCCCACTGTGGATCTCGAGCTACTGCCGGTGGAGCCGATCGTGCAGACCCTGCTGCGCAAACCAGCAGAAACCGAGGTGATCATCACCGGTCGTTGCAAGAATGCTCCGACCTACTTTGATCTGGCCAGCATCCACTCGGAGATGGTCTGCCACAAGCACTACGCCGAGAGGGGAGTGGAACTCAAACGGGGAGTCGACTACTAAGTCACGCCCCGTTGAGCCCCAGCCTCAAAAGCTGGCTCAGTAAAGCGCCACAGCCTCATCAACCTCCCGGCTCCAGGCATTGATCCCGCCTGCCACGTTGACCCCTTCGATGCCATGACGCTGAAGGGCGATCAAGGCCTTGGCTGAGCGGCCTCCAACCTTGCAGTGCATGTAAAGCCGCTTGCCTGCGGCGAGCTGGCGCAGCTCCTCCACCGCCTCACCGCTCTCGATGCGATCGAGTGGGATCAGCACGGCACCGGGGATCACCGCAATCTCGGCTTCCGGTGGGTTGCGCACATCCACCAGCAGCAGATCGGCGGGCTGGGCATCCAGCAAGGCCTTGAGGTCGGTGACAGAAATCGTGTCCATTGCCCCAGCCTCCTCCATGCCGGGCTCGCTGCCCCCCACACCACAGAATTCCTGATAGTCGACCAGGCGATCGATCACCGGCCGATCCGGACTCGGCCTCAACTTCAATTCGCGGAAGGCCATCTTCAGGGCATCAAAGAGCAGCAAACGACCACTCAAGGTGGTGCCGATGCCGGTGATGAGCTTCACCGTTTCCGTCGCCTGGATCATGCCGATGATGCCGGGCAGAACCCCCACCACCCCGCCTTCGGCGCAGGAGGGCACCATGCCCGGCGGCGGCGGTTCGGGGAACAGGTCGCGGTAGTTGGGCCCTTCTTGGTAGTTGAACACCGTGGCCTGACCCTCGAAGCGAAAGATCGAGCCATAGACATTCGGCTTGCCCAGCAGCACGCAGGCGTCGTTGACCAGATAGCGGGTGGGGAAATTGTCGGTGCCGTCGCAGACGATGTCGTAGGGGGCAATGATCTCCAGGGCGTTGTCGCTGGTGAGGGCGGTTTCGTAGAGATCCACCTGGCAGTGGGGGTTGATCTCAGCGATGCGGTGCTTGGCCGATTCGATCTTGGGTTTGCCCACCCAGCTGGTGCCGTGAATCACCTGGCGTTGCAGGTTGCTGGTGTCGACCACATCGAAATCGACGATGCCGAGCCGCCCGACGCCGGCCGCCGCCAGATACAGCAGCAGCGGTGAGCCCAGCCCACCGGTGCCGACACAGAGAACCGAGGCAGCCTTCAACCGCTTCTGGCCCTCCATGCCCACTTCCGGCAGGATCAGATGTCGGGAGAAGCGCGCCACCTCATCGGGGCAGAGCTGAACGCCGCTGGTATCGGGAGGAAGCATGGGCAGAGGGCCGGGGCCATGGGCAGCCGCCTGTCGCGGCTATGTCCCTATTCTCCCAAATCTTCGATCCCCAGTGGAAGGGGGTGGGCCTCAGCCAGCCCTGAAGCTGGCTCGGCAGGCTCACTCAGCCACCAGGCCCGGATCGTCGTTGCCGTGCTGCGTCCTCTGCCTTCGGCCCGGCCGGGGCCTGCCACCAGGCCGGAGGCGATCAACATCAGCGCCGGCGGGAAAGCCAGGGACCGGTCGAGATCGGAAGGCAACGCCTCTCCAAGCGGATGGGAGTGGGCCGTGCCGATCAGCTGCCAGCCGTGCCGGCGTCCCCATTTCTGTGACAGCAGCTGCTCTCTGGGATCAACCGCAAAGCGTCTGGGGCGCTCAGAAGCAGGCTCCCAGACATTCAGGCAGGGCCAGACCGCCTCGATCCGCAACGCCGGCGGGCAGGCAGGTCCATCACCAGCAGGCAGGCAGGTTCCCAGCAGCAAGGCGCAACTTTCAGTGGGGCTCTGGGCCACCAGAACCGCTTCGAGCTCGGTCAGCCGATCGCGACCAATGTGCACCAGCTCTGGCCAGGGCTGTCCCATGCCGATACGTTATGGGTTTGAATCCCAATCCACTGCCTCTCTGTTGATGAGCGAAGCCAGCACCGAGCAACAGGAGCAAACGGCCCAAACGGAACGACCGATGACCGAATCATCCACGGACGCTGCGGCAGAAACCGTCACCACCCCTTTCACCGAGCGCTACAGCGAAATCCTTGGCAAGGTCAACGAAACCCTTGACAAGGTCGACTGGAGCCAGGCCGGCCGGGTGGGCAAGGCCGTCGGTATTTTGCTGGCGGTGATCATCGCCCAGGTCCTGATCAAGGGTGTGCTCGACACCATCAATCTGTTGCCAGTGGTGCCTGGTTTGCTGGAGCTGCTCGGCTTGGTGGTGGTCGGCCAGTGGAGCTGGCACAACTTGACCACCAGCGAGAAACGCTCCGCCGTGATCAGCAAGCTTCAGACCCTGCGTCAGGAATATCTGGGCTGATCGCCAGCTAGACCGCCAAGCCGATGGCTTGCCAGGCCGGCCAACCTTCACCTTCCCCTTCCCAGGTCAGTCGGCGGAGGTGTCGGCGCGGGCGGCGATCAGTTTGTTCAGCTCCCAGACCCGTGCTTCCGCCTGTTGCCAGTAGCCACCGCCAAAGAGGTTGGCGTGGTTGAGCAGGTGATACAGGTTGTAGAAGAGTGCGCGTTGGCAGTGGCCAGGGGCGAGGGGCCATTCGGCTTCATAGCCGTTGAAGAAGGGCTCGGGGAACCCTCCGAACAGGCGCGCCATCGCCAGATCCACCTCCCGATCACCGCGATACACCGCCGGATCGAAGACAGCGCCGCAGGCCGAAGCTCCCGGGCGAGCCCACTCGCTCCCTGAGGCCAACAGCGAAGCATTGCCGCCCCAGAGGTCGCCGTGAACCAGGCTCGGCAGGGCGCCATGGCCGTTGAGCCAAGCCGGCATTCGCTTGAGCAGGTTCTCGATCGGCTGCTGCAGCCGTTCCTGCCAAGGGCCGCCACTGGCCGCCGCCGCCTCGAACTGGGGGCGGAGCCGGCGTTCGGTGAAAAACCAGCCCCAGTCAGGCGACCAGCCGTTGATCTGCAGGCCGGAGCCGATGTAGTTGTCGTGTTCCCAGCCGAAGGCACCGGGCTTCAGCGAGCTGCTGCGCCGGTGCAACCGCGCCAGGGCAGCTCCCAAACGGGTCCAACCGTTGCCATCGCCGGAGGACCTCAGATCGAGCCACTCGATTGCCAGCAGGGCCCGCTCCCCCTCCAGGCCGCAGAACAGCGGGGCCGGGATCCGCAGCTCGGCATCCGCCCCAGCGGCCAAGGCCCTGAGCCCCTCGGCTTCCGCCTCAAAAAGCGGCAACATCGCCGCGCTGTTGGTTTTGACAAACAAGCGGCGGCCATCGCCCAGCTCCAGACTCCAGGCCCGATGAATGCAACCGCCCGCCACCGGCTGGCAGCGAACCAGACTGGTTCCCAGCTGACGCTCCACCCAGCTCGCCAGTGGTTCCACCATCGGAGGCCCTCATCCGGCTGCCAGCATGCCGGCTCTTTGACGCAGGACACGCGTGGCCCAGAGCCGATTACCTCCGCAGGCCACTTGCGATGTGGCCGTGGTCGGCGCTGGCATCGCCGGCCTCACGGCAGCGGCCCTGCTGGCGCGCCAAGGGCTGAGCGTGGAGCTGCTGGAGGGCCACCTGCAGAGCGGCGGCTGCGCCGGCACCTTCCGGCGGGGGGCCTACACCTTTGATGTGGGGGCGACCCAGGTGGCTGGGCTGGAGCCGGGCGGCATTCATAGCCGTCTGTTCCGGCATCTGGGTCTGCCGGCGCCGGCCGCCACACCCCTCGATCCCGGCTGCGTGGTGGATCTGGGCGATGGCGAGCCGCCGATCAGGCTCTGGCGCGATCCTGGGCGTTGGCAGCAGGAGCGGCAGCAACACTTTCCCGGCAGTGACCCGTTCTGGAACCTCTGCGACTGGCTGCATCAGGCCAGCTGGGGATTTGCCGGCCGCGATCCGGTGCTGCCGCCCCGCAACCTCTGGGACCTGGGCCAGCTGATCGGGTCGCTGCGGCCAGGCAATCTGGCCAGCGGCCTGCTGGTGGGAGCGAGCGTGGCCGATCTGCTGCAGCTGAGCGGCTGCGCGGACAACCAGCGGCTGCGCCGCTTCCTTGATCTGCAGCTGCGGCTCTACTCCCAGGAACCGGCTGATCGCACCGCTGCCCTCTACGGCGCCACGGTGCTGGCCATGGCCCAGGAGCCCCAGGGTCTGTGGCACCTAGAGGGCTCGATGCAGGCCCTGAGCAGCGCCCTGGAGCAGGGGCTCACTGCTGCGGGCGGCAGTCTGCGGCTCCGTCACCGCGTCAGCCGGCTGCGGCCAGAGCAGGTTTCCGGCTGGAACATCCAGGGCCAGGGTCCCGGCGGCCGGCCGTTCCAACTGGGTTGCCGCGATCTGATCTGCACGGCACCCCCGCAGGCCCTGCCGGCGTTGCTGGGGGAGGCCCTGCCGGCGGGGTACCAGCGACGGCTGCAGGGGTTCAGCGATCCCAGCGGCGCCCTGGTTCTCTACGCCGCGGTCGCCCGCAGCGCCCTTCCCGCAGGCTGTCCCGCCCACCTCCAGTTGGACGGCACCGAGCCGGGCTCATTGTTTGTGTCCATCAGCCGGGAGGGGATGGGCGCGCGCCGGCGGGGGAGGCCACCGTGATTGCCAGTGTGTTCACACCGGCCCGGCCCTGGTTCGATGGTGACGAGCCCACCTATCAGGCCCGCAAGCAGGAAGCGCTGGCAGAGATCCAGGCGGGGCTGGGCCAACTCCTCGGGCTGCGGCCGGAGCACTACCGCCACAGCGAGCTGGCCACGCCGCGGGGCTTTGCCCACTGGACAGGAAGGCCCTTTGGCTTCGTCGGCGGCCTCGGCCAGCGCCCGTCCCGCTTCGGCCCCTTCGGCCTGGCCAGCCGCACCCCGCTGCCGGGCTTCTGGCTGTGCGGCGACGGCATCCACCCGGGCGAGGGCACCGCAGGCGTGAGCCTCTCGGCGCTGATGGTCTGCCGGCAACTGCTGGCCGGGCGGGGCCTCAACCTGGCGCTGGCCTGATCGCAGCTGGGGCCCTGAGACCCCGATCGCCATTCAAGGCTTGAGGAAAGGAGGCCGCAACTGCTGACAGGCCGCCAGTGTGGCCTCAAGCTCCGCCCAGCGCTGTTGAGCCACCAGCCCCTCCAGCTGCTCAAGGCAGCCCCGGTAATCGCTCAGCGCGTCCAGCAGCGCCTCCCGGTTGCAGCGGGCCAGCAGCGTGCCCAGCTCCGGGTTGCCACCGCCCACCCGGGTGGTGTCAGCAAAGCCGCTGGAGGCCAGGGCCCGCACCAGGGCCGGCACACCCCCGGCGACAGCGGCAGCCGATCCCCGCTCCGCAGCCTGCAACAGGGCCGCACTGACCAACACCGGCAGATGGGAGATCAGCGCCACGGCCTCGTCGTGGGCGGCGGCGGCGCACTCCAGCCACTGGGCCGCCAGCAGCGTGGCCAGCTCACGCACCACCGCCAGGGCTTCAGGGTCGGTGTCGGCCAACGGGGTGGCCACCCAGGGGCGGCCGCGGAACAGATCCCGCTGGCCGGCCTCCACCCCCGCCGCCGCTGTGCCGGCCATCGGATGGCTGGCCACGAAGCGCGGCACCCTGCCATGCCAGGCCTGGAGCACCGGGCCTTTCACCGAACCGACATCGGTGATCACAGCACCATTCGGCAAAGCCGCGATCAGCTCGGCGGCCGGATCCAGCAGCCGATCGAGTGGCAGAGCCAGCACCACCAGGCCACAGCCGGCCAGCACGGCTGGATCGGTGCCCACCTGGCTTGCCAGGCCCCGTTGGCTGGCCCGCTCCGCCGTCGCCTGGCGATGCACCCAGCCCCGCACCTCCAGGCCAGCCGCCCGGAGATCCAGCCCGATCGAGCCACCGATCAGGCCCAGTCCGACTAAGCCCACCGGTTGGTCGCGCCACAGGGTTGTCATCACCGGTACGGCCCGCTCAGCCCAGCTTCCTACGCTTTGGCGATGTTGGAAGCCCAAGCCCACCATCAGCTCAAGCAACTCCTTCGGCTTGAAGGTGGAAGCGGCTGGCCCCATCACCTCACGCTCTGCCGCCTGGTGGGGCGCAGCCTGCGCCGCAGCGATCACACCTTGATCCGGCTGGCGCCGGGCAGTGACCCCGATTGGCTGGTGGGACTGCTGGTGCCCCTGGCGATGAGCGAGGCTCCCTTGGCCCTGGTGGTCAGCGAACCGCTGCGCCGCCGCCTGCTGCAGGTGGAACTGCCCCGGCTGCGTGCCGCGGGGCTTGGCCTGCCCTGCTGGGAAGGGGAACGTGCCCCGGATCAAGCCCGACTGTGGCTGTTGAGCCACACGGACCTGGTGAAGGCGTGGCGCAGCGATGACCTGGGCCTCCGCCAGCTGGTAGTCCCGGAGGCGGAGCTGCTGGAGACCAGGTTGCGCCAAGCCCTTGAAATCAGCCTGGAGAACGGCCACTGGGAGCAGCTGCGCCGTGGCCTGCCCGCGGCTGATGCCAGCCTGCTCTCCCTGCATCAACGGCTCAGCCGCCGCATCTTCAGCCACCCGCAGAGCCCGACAACCCAGGTTCCCTTGGCCGCAGAGGAGGAGGCCCCGCTGCGGCAACTCCTCAAGCTGTTCGGCCCCCTGCCCGATCCATGGCCTGACTGGCTGGCCTCAGCCGGCCCCCGCTGGGCCAGTTGGGCCACGGCCGACCGCCAGCAGCTGCAGTGGCAACTGCACCGCCAACCCCTGGAACCGTTGGAGTTGATGCAGGGGCTGCTCAACGGACGGGGCGTGGTGCTGGTGGGCCAGCTCGGCAAGGAAGCCACCCTCGCCGGCATCAATCCCCGGGTAGTGGTTGATTTCGCTGAACCACCCCTGAGCGACCCACTGCCCCTCTACGTGCCCTTGCGTCAGCCGTTACCGAACAGCCCCCACTACGGCCACCACCTACTGGACCACAGCCGTCGGCTGGTTCTGGCCCAGGCAGGTCTGAGCATCGTGCTGGTGGAGGATCCAGCCCTGAGGCTGTCGTTGGCCAGCGGCCTGGCCGCCGAGTTCGGCAGCCGGGTCTGCCACCAGAACACCGCACCGGCCAGCAACGGGGTGATCTGTTGCGGCTGGGCCTGGTGGCTCGACCACCAAGACCGGCTGCCCTTGCCTTGTCAGTTGATCGTCGGGCCGTTGCCGATCAACAGCCTCGAGGATCCCCTGACCGCTGCCCGGGTGGCCAGGCTGCGGGAACAGGGTCGGGACTGGTTCCGGGAACTGCTGCTCCCCGAGGCCCTTGGCCAGTTGCAGCGGGCCACAGCCTGCCTGCGCAGAGGCCCCGGCCGGCTGGCCATCCTCGATGGCCGGGTGCGCAGCCGCAGCTGGGGCCAGCAGGTCTTCGCCAAGCTGGAACCCTGGTCAGGACTCAACCGGTTGCTGCCCACCTAATCTGAGCCCATTCAGTCAGACGCAGCGCGATGGGAGAAGCCAAGAGGCGTTTCGCCCAGGGGTTGCCCCCCCGCCAAAAAAAACAGGAGGCCAACCAGGACACCTCGCCGCGGCTGGTCTCCTGGCTCCCCCTCAGCCGGCAGCAGGCCGACCGCTTCGTGCAACTCTCCACGCAGGGTGCCTGGGTGGGCATCGCAGCCTTGGTGCTGTTCTGGCTCACCGTGCGCTTCATCGGCCCCGCTGTCGGCTGGTGGGACCTGGCCGACGGGCGCTGAGCGCAACCCGTCTGGGTCTGAGTATTTATACTCTCAACAATCGGAAGAAAACCTTAGGATCGCGGCACTACTTGTGCACCTTCCCATGTTTCTTCGCCTGGCTGAGCACTATCGCTGCCTGGTCCAAGACCTTGTCATGAGCCTGCAGGCTCTGGCCAGCAGCCTCAAGGCCAAGGGACTGGCTGCCACCTGTTATGCCTGCGGCGACGGACTTGAAGCCCAGGGCGCTTCCTTTGTGGCCGATCTTGGTGATGGCCACATGGTGCGATTCCTCGTTTCCGATTTCGGCATCACCTGGGTGGAATCACGCAACGGTCGTGAGCTGGTGAAACTGGAGGGTGCCGAAGCGATCCAGGAGCTGCAGCGGCTCGCCCTTTCCCTCCAGGAAACAGGTTCTCAGACCGTCAGCGTCAGCCAGGTACCGGTGGCCCTGGCCAGCTGACTAGCAAGGCCGGGAGGGAGAGCTGAACGGCCAGGTCCTTCAGCTCGAGCTGGCTTCAACCACTTCGCCCCCTGCTTCGTTTACAGCGGAGGCCGTGTTCGCCAACTTGGCGGCAGCCGCTGCCAGAGGCTTCATCGAATTAGCGGTGACATCGGCCCCTTCGGTGAGTTTGCGGCGCACGGCTGCTTCGATCACCTCTTTCTTCTCCGGGTTTTGCTCCAGCCAGGTGATCGTGTTGTCACGTCCCTGGCCGATGTTGTCCCCCTCGTAGCTGTACCAGGCGCCCTTGCGCACCACCACGCCGGTTTCCTCGGCCAGATCGAGAACACAACCGAGGGTGCTGATGCCGCGGCCAAACAAAATATCGAATTCAGCGATCCGGAATGGTGGCGCCACTTTGTTTTTGGCCACTTTCACCTTGGCGCGGATGCCGTATTCCTCCGTGCCGCGCTTGAGGGTCTGAATGCGGCGGATATCCAGCCGCACCGAGGCATAGAACTTGAGGGCGTTACCACCGGTGGTGGTTTCCGGGTTTCCGTAGGTGACGCCGATCTTGGTGCGTAACTGGTTCAGGAAGATCACCGTGCAGCCCGATTTGCCGATGTTGCCGGTGATCTTGCGCATCGCCTGGCTCATCAGGCGCGCCTGGCTGCCCACAGCCAGATCACCCATTTCTCCCTCGATTTCAGCCCTGGGGGTCAGGGCCGCCACCGAGTCGACCACGACGATGTCAACGGCGGCAGAGCGGACCAGCTGATCAACAATCTCCAGCGCCATCTCGCCCGTATCCGGCTGGGAGACCAGCAGATTTTCAACGTCGACGCCCAGGGCAGCGGCATAGACAGGATCAAGGGCATGTTCGGCGTCGACGAAAGCCGCCACCCCGCCGCGGCGCTGGGCCTCGGCGATGGCATGCAGGGTGAGGGTGGTTTTACCCGAACTTTCCGGGCCATAGACCTCCACCACCCGGCCCTTGGGATAGCCCCCGCCCAGGGCCAGATCCAGGGTGAGCGCGCCGGTGGACACGGTTTCAACCCGCATGCGGGAGGCATCGCCCAGGCGCATGATCGAGCCCTTGCCGAAGTTGCGCTCGATCTGTCCCAACACCAGGCTGAGCGCCTTGTCGCGCTCCGATGAGGCGGCAGGGCTGGAGCCGCCGGAGCGGGGATGGGCGAGCCGGAGGTCAGTGGTCTTGGGATCGGAGGCCATGGAGCAGGGGAAGCAAAGGAACAGGCTGCGGCGCGAAGATCCCGGCACGGGAGCGGCAGCGGCCTCAAGGCACAGATGCCACCAATGGGAGCTGGCGTATCAACTGAGATTAGTACAGGCGTACGCTAGCGGGTCAAGGCCAGATCGCCAAGGGGCCGGCGAAGCGGTCGGGCTCCAGCAGGGCGATCCCCGGCGGCAGGGCGGTGCGATCGCCTGGCCCCAGGTAACCCCAGGCGGCCAGGAAACAGCGCACCTGCTCCAGGCCGGGCGTGGAGAGGATCGTCTCGAGGGTGGGGCGGCGGTCTTCGATGAACCACAGCGGCCGCCCCAGGCCACGCAGCTGCAGCAGCACCTCCGCCTTACTACCCTGCTCGTGGCCGTAGAGCCGCCAGGGGCTCAGCTGCAAGGCGGCCAACAGCTCGCGGGCAAAGGCCGCACCCTTGGTGGTCAGAACGGCCCAGTCGGCACCTTCGCCAGAGAGGGCCAGCAGCCGCTCGGGCACGCCGGGATAGGCACGATGCAGAGCCAGCCAGCGCCCTCGGTCGCTGGCGATCGCCCCACGGCGCACCTCCTCCAGGGCCGCCTGCAGCAGGGAAGGCTGCCAACCGGATCGGGCCAGGGCCGCCGACAGTGCTCCGGCGTAATCGGCCTCAATCGCAGCCGGATCAGCGCCGGGGCGAGCCAGCTCGGCGGCCACCAACACCATCTCCCAGCCCTTGTGAATCAGGGGGCGCAGACGGGCAAAACCAACTGGTGCCTGCTCCGGCAACACCAGGCTGGGATCGAGGCCCAGAGCGGCCCGGCGGGAACTCCACCAGTACTCCGCCATGCCATCGACCAGAACCCCGTCAAAATCGAAGACCAGCAGGGGTCTGGAAGACACAGGGGCAGGCGCTGACTGAAAAAACTGGGCCGCTAGGATTCGAACCTAGGAATGGCGGGACCAAAACCCGCTGCCTTACCACTTGGCGACGGCCCAATAACCCGGTGGAGCCGAACGTCTCGGGACCGGTTGCTTTGCTAGTTACCCACAGCGGGCCGTCCTTCGTCAATCTCCTCTCCCTCGGCGCGCCGAAGCCGACCGACGCTTTTGGCCTTCAACGGGGGAAGACGCGCAGACGCTGTTGATCACCACTGCCGAATTCCGCACTGCGAAGGCCGTAACCGCTCACCTCCTCCGCCTGAAGCCGCCGCACCCTGGGGCTGCGCGGCAGCAGCTCCACCGGGCGGCCGATCGGCAGCACAACCTGCTCCACCGCCAGGCGGCACTCTTTGATCGCCTCAGACTCATCCTCGGGCCACGGAACAGGACCCATGGCCACCCCTGCCTGCCCTGGGGCCAACTCCCCAGGGGTGATCCCCCCTGGCGGCAGCTCCTGACGACGGCGCAACAACCGCTCAAGCCCGCGTACAACCTGGGGCAGGGTGTCGGCCTTGATCACCAGGATCGGCAGGCGATGGCGCTGGGCCAGGCGGCGCACCTCCGGGTCGCGGCCCAGCTGCAGGCGCAGACTGAGCACTGCCTCGGCCTGCTCCAGGTCACACACCCGCTGCACCGGCAACTGACGGCTGCGCGCCGCCTGCTCCAGCAGCTGGGAACTGACACCGCAGCAGAAGATCCGCATCAGAGCTGGCGGCGGCGGTTGATCTGGCAATCGCTCCAGCAGTCGCTCTGGCAGTCGATCGGGGCGCGCTGCGGCCGGATCAGGCAGGGGGAGCGGGGCCAGGGGCTGGCGTGCGCTCAGAGCGGCAGTCTGGCGCCGTGGCGGCCGCAGGCCCGCCTGCGGCGCAACGGGATGCTCCAGCCGCACCCGCCCGTCCGCCTCCAGCTCACGGATCTGGGGCTGGCGCGGCTGGCCGCGCAGGTGGCCATCGACGGTGGCGGCTACATCGACGTGAACCAGCCAGCGGCTGCGGCTGCGCATCTCCACCGCCAGCGGGAAGGTGGGGGCGGCGCTTCGCTCGAGCACCGCCTTCTGGCTGCCGCGCCGGCGCGCCTCCTCATCGCCCAGGGTGACCGACTGAAGACCACCGATCAGGTCGCAGAGCGTCGGGTTACGGATCAAGTTGGCCAGCTCGTTGCCATGGGCCGTGGCCACCAGCTGCACCCCCCTCTCGGCAATGGTGCGAGCCGCCAGGGCCTCGCGCTCGGTGCCGATCTCATCGATCACGATCACCTCGGGCATGTGGTTTTCAACCGCTTCGATCATCACCTCGTGCTGAAGTTCCGGCCGCGCCACCTGCATGCGCCGGGCCTGGCCGATGGCGGGATGGGGGATGTCCCCGTCCCCGGCGATCTCATTGCTGGTGTCAATTACCACGACCCGACGCTCCAGGTCGTCCGCCAACACCCGGGCGATCTCGCGCAGCGCCGTGGTTTTGCCAACGCCAGGCGGGCCCAGCAACAGCAGCGACTGGCCGGAATCGAGCAGGTCACGGACCATCGCCACGGTGCCGAACACGGCCCGGCCCACCCGGCAGGTGAGGCCAACCACCTCGCCCACCCGGTTGCGGATGGCGCTGATCCGGTGCAGGGTGCGCTCGATTCCGGCCCGGTTGTCGCCGCCGAATGGACCGAGCCGCTGAACCACCGAGGCCAGGTCGGCGCGCTCGATCAGCCGAGCCTCCAGCTGAACGGTACGGCCGGAATAGCGCGCCTGGGGGCTGCGGCCCAGATCCAGGACAATTTCCAGGAGATCCTCGCGGCTGGCAGGACTCGCCAGCGCCAGACGCACGCCATCCGGCAACATCTCCAGGAGCAGGTCGAGGTCATCGATGACCCGCCGAGGGAGAACGGGCGGGACGACAGCAGACGGCGGGATAGGGCCGGGAGGGATCACGAATTCACTCGAAGGGCAGTCTGGCAAGCCCTGACCAGCAGTTCTAGCGATCAGCAGGCCAGCCAGGGAGCCACCAGCCCCCGTGCCAGCTCAAGGGCCCGGGGCCAGAGCAGCCGGTCATCAAGCAGACGGTGCCCTCTTTGTTCGGCCTGGAGGATCAAAGGCTGCAGCAACGCCCTAGCCACACCGCCGAAGGCCACGCCAGCGGCCTGGCTCCTGGCCGCCAGGGCGGAACCGGCCTGGCGGCGGAACAACGGCAGGGTGGAGGCATTGGTTCCGCCGGCCAGCTGGAGGGGGCCTGGAGGAGCGATCGGTCGCACCGCCGCGAGCAGGCGCAGAGCCGCGTGGGCCGTGCCCTGGCCGATATCCCCGCTCATGGCCCGCCCATCGAGCTGCCAGAGCGGGCGGAGGCCACCGGCGCGCAGCCGGGCAAACCGCCCCCAGAGCTCCTCGGCCAGCTGGAGCGGGCGGACGCCGGCAGGGCCCTCCAGGCCACAGCTCACAGCCAGCCGCCGCAGGCTCAGCCCGGAAGCCTCCACCTGCAGCAGGCGCTTGGCGAAGGCCTCGCCACGACCAACGCGGGTGTGAATCTCCACCGCCTCGGGCCGGAGGCGGGCCAGCAGCGGCGCCACCATCGAGGCCGAGAGGATCTGCCCCTGCTCCTCAATCAGCCCATGGGGGCAGACCGGCAGACAGCGGCCGCAGCCATAACAGCGATCGGACTGAACAGCACCGGTCGCTGCAATCGCCAGGGCAGGGCAGACCTGCTGGCAGGGACGGGGGCAATCAGCTGGGCAGCACAGCGGATCGAACCAGGCCTTGCGGAAGTGGGGATCGTCCCCATCGCTGAGGCTGACCATCAACCAGGGCGGAGCCGCAGCCGCTCGTCGGGGCATGGCCTGATCAAGCGCCCAGGCCATGCCCCGACGAGCGGCTGCGGCAACAGCGGGGTCTGCGGCCACATCAATACAATGAACCCCAGCCAGGGTGTAGATCCCGCAGAGATCCTCGATCCCGGCAAGGTCCTGATTGCTGGCCCCGCAGATCAACTTGACCCAGCGACCAGCGGCAAGGGCCTGCTCAGGCGTCGACACACTGCTCCAAAGGCTCCCAGCGCAAACTGCGCGAGCCGCCCATCTCCGCCACGATCTTCAATCGTGGTTCCCTGCGGGTCAGGTTGCAGAGGGATGTCCTCTCCGCCGAGGACAACACCTGGGCCTCAAGCAACCACAACAACATCGGTTGGCTACCGACCAAGAGGGAACCCAACTGCGGCATGACCCGCTGAACGGTTCCTACCGCCGCATCACGGCCAACACTGTGGTGGCCGAGGTGGGGTGGACGAACCCCATGAAGCTCAAATAGAAAGGCCTCGGGGTCACCCAACCCTCGCGCCGAGGTCATCTGGGCCCGGTAGCCGGCAGCGCGCAGGCGGCGCATCAGGCGAGTTTCGGCTCCGCCTTCGAGCGGGGCATAAAGGGCCAACGCTCCTGCTTGCTCAAGGTCGTCACGGAAGCGGCGGCCAGTCAGCAAGAGGGGCATGGGAGGCTCCAGAACAACTGGACTGAATCTGACAGCCGGAAGCCTAAACCGGTCAGAAAGGCTGTGGGGTATGGTTTAAAGCTGTGCAATTGATCTGCGCCCGACCGCTAGCCGGGCCTCCGGACCATTGCAGGACCTCACCGCTGTCGGTGAGGTCTACCTAGGCCAGTCCATTTCCAGGTTTTTCACTTCCGTTTGAAAGGACAGAAGAGCAATTCATCGGAATGGCGGGAAACTGTCGCCTGATTTCGATCGGGCGGGAAAGTCCCAGCCTGCTGTTTCGCCCTACCGCTAGCCCAACCGGTTCTGCCCTGAATTTTCAGGTGCAGCCCCGGAATCAGACTTCCAGTCTGGTCCAGCGCGTTCGCCCGAATCAGCTTCACGTCTTCAGGCTTGCAAAAGCTTTGAGGCGCTGTCCTTGCTGGCGTTATTCCCTTCCTATGGCCATCGGCATTCTTGGGAAGAAACTGGGCATGTCCCAGTTCTTCAACGCGGAGGGCAAGTCCATCCCGGTCACCTTGATCGAGGCAGGTCCTTGCCGCATCACCCAACTCAAAACCCCCAGCAGCGACGGCTACACCGCCGTGCAGGTTGGTTTTGGCGAGATTCGCGAGAAACTCGTCAACCAGCCAGCTCGGGGGCACCTGGCCAAATCAGGCAGCGAGCTGCTGCGTCATCTCACCGAATACCGCCTCAACACAGTTGAAGGTTTGGAATTGGGTGAACCGATCACAGTCGAGCGCTTTGAAGCCGGTCAGAAGGTCGATGTCAGTGGTGACACCATCGGCCGCGGCTTCAGTGGTTATCAGAAACGCCACGGCTTCAGCCGCGGCCCCATGACCCACGGTTCCAAGAACCACCGCCAGCCCGGCTCGACCGGTGCCGGCACCACGCCGGGCCGGGTTTATCCCGGCAAGCGGATGGCCGGCCGCTACGGCGGCAAGCAAATCACCACGAGGGGTCTGACGATCCTGAAGGTGGACACCGAGCGCAATTTGCTGGTGGTGAAGGGTTCGGTTCCGGGCAAGCCCGGCGCCCTGCTCAACATCCGTCCGGCGCTGCGTGTCGGTGCGAAGGACGCGAACTGAGGATGGCAACCATGATTCAATGCGTCGTTCGCGACTGGCAAGGCAAGGAAGCTGGTGAAGCTTCCCTCGACCTGAAAGTCGCCAAGAAATCGTCCGCCGCCGGACTGGTCCATCGCGCCGTGGTGCGGCAACTGGCCAATGCCCGACAGGGCACGGCCAGCACACTCACCCGCGCCGAGGTGCGGGGCGGTGGCCGCAAGCCTTACAAGCAAAAAGGAACGGGTCGCGCTCGCCAGGGTTCCATCCGCACACCACTCCGCCCCGGTGGTGGCGTGATCTTCGGTCCCAAGCCTCGCTCCTATGCCGTGGCCATGAACCGCAAAGAGCGTCGGCTCGCCCTGCGTACGGCCCTGATCAGCCGGGCCGCTGACATCGTCGTGGTCAAGGGTTTCGCCGCCGACCTGGAAGCCCCCAAAACCCGCGAGATCGTGGCAGCCCTGCAACGCCTCGATATTGCCGCAGGGGCGAAAGTGTTGCTGATCCTCGACGGGCCGTCTGAAGCGGTGCGTCTCTCGGTTCGCAATCTCGAAACGGTGAAATTGATCGCCGCCGACCAGTTGAACGTGTTCGACCTGCTCAATGCCAAGCAATTGGTGCTGAGCGAGGAGGCACTGGCCAAGATTCAGGAGGTCTACAACGATGACTGAACGTTTTGCAGGCCGTTTGGCGGATGTGATCCGCAGGCCACTGATCACCGAGAAGGCCACCCGAGGCCTTGAATTGAATCAGTACACCTTTGAAGTGGATCCGCGTGCGGCCAAGCCCGACATCAAGGCCGCCGTCGAGGAGTTGTTCTCGGTGAAGGTGATCGGCGTGAGCACCATGAACCCACCGCGTCGCTCCCGGCGGATCGGTCGGTTCGCGGGCAAACGCGCCCAAGTCAAAAAAGCGGTGGTGCGCCTTGCCGAAGGCAATGCCATCCAGCTGTTCCCAGAGGCCTGAGGGATCTAAAACGTTATGGCAATTCGCAAGTACCGCCCCTACACCCCCGGCACCCGCGGCCGCGTCGTCAGCGACTTCAGTGAAATCACTGAGCGCAAACCCGAGCGCAGCTTGGTCGTCGCCAAGCACCGCAGCAAGGGTCGCAACAACCGCGGCGTGATCACCTGCCGCCACCGTGGCGGCGGCCATAAGCGGCTCTACCGCATGGTTGACTTCCGCCGTGACAAGCACGATGTGGTCGCCCGCGTGGCCGCCATCCACTACGACCCCCACCGCAACGCCCGGTTGGCGTTGCTCTTCTACACCGACGGCGAAAAGCGTTACATCCTTGCGCCTGCTGGGATTGAGCTGGGCCAAACGGTTGTCGCCGGCGCTCAGGTGCCGATCGAAACCGGCAATGCCTTGCCCCTCTCGGCCATTCCCCTGGGTTCGAGCGTTCACAACGTCGAGCTCTACGCCGGCCGGGGTGGCCAGATGGTTCGCACCGCAGGGGCCAGTGCCCAGGTGATGGCCAAAGAAGGTGATTACGTCGCCCTCAAGTTGCCATCCACCGAAGTGCGGCTGGTGCGTCGCGAGTGCTACGCCACCCTCGGGGAAGTGGGCAACGCGGAAATACGCAACACCAGCCTGGGCAAAGCCGGACGCAAGCGCTGGCTCGGCCGCCGTCCCCAGGTGCGCGGCAGTGTGATGAACCCCTGTGACCACCCCCACGGTGGTGGCGAGGGCCGCGCTCCGATCGGCCGCTCTGGTCCGGTCACCCCCTGGGGCAAGCCTGCCCTCGGCCTCAAAACCCGAAAGCGCAACAAGCCGAGCAACCGGTTTGTGCTGCGGAAACGTCGCCGCACCTCCAAGCGGAGCCGTGGCGGACGGGATTCGTGATGGTCATCAACCCCGTTTTGCACTCTGCTTAATCCGCCATGGGACGTTCACTCAAAAAAGGACCATTCATCGCCGATCACCTTCTGCGCAAGGTCGAGACGCAGAACAGCTCCGGCGATAAATCCGTGATCAAAACCTGGTCACGGGCTTCGACGATCCTGCCGATGATGATCGGCCACACCATTGCCGTTCACAACGGCAAGAGCCATGTGCCGGTCTACGTGACCGAGCAGATGGTGGGCCACAAGCTGGGGGAATTCGCCCCCACCCGCACCTTCCGCGGCCACATCAAGGACAAAAAAGGTGCCCGTTAAGGAGCGAAACACCATGGTCAATCCAACCCCACCCAGCACAGAAGCCCGCGCCCACGGCCGCTACATCCGCGGATCCGTTTCCAAGGTGCGCCGGGTGCTCGATCAGATCCGCGGCCGCTCCTATCGCGAGGCGCTGATCCTGCTTGAGTTCATGCCCTACCGCTCCACAGGACCGATCACCAAGGTGCTGCGCTCAGCAGTGGCCAATGCCGAAAACAATCTCGGCCTTGACCCCGCCTCGCTGATCATCAGCACGGCGATCGCCGACATGGGACCCTCCCTGAAGCGATTCCGTCCCCGCGCCCAGGGGCGGGCCTTCGCCATCAAAAAACAAACCTGCCACATCAGCATTGCTGTGGCAGCACCCATCACCTGAATCCCGAGGACACCGACTGATGGGACACAAGATCCATCCAACCGGCCTGCGACTGGGGATTACCCAGGAGCACCGCTCCCGCTGGTACGCCCCAAGCAAGACCTATCCCCTCCTGCTCCAGGAGGATCATCGGATTCGCAAATTCATCCACAAGAAGTATGCGAGTGCCGGCATCAGCGATGTGCTGATCGCCCGCAAGGCCGACCAACTTGAGGTGGAACTCAAAACCGCACGCCCCGGCGTGCTGGTCGGTCGCCAAGGCAGCGGCATCGAAGATTTGCGGACGGGCATCCAAACCACCCTCGGCGATCGCAACCGTCAGGTGCGCATCAACGTGGTGGAAATCGAAAGGGTCGACGCCGACGCCTTTTTGTTGGCCGAGTACATCGCCCAACAACTGGAAAAGCGTGTGGCTTTTCGGCGGGTGATGCGCATGACCGTCCAACGGGCCCAGCGTGCCGGTGTTCTCGGCCTGAAGATCCAGGTGAGCGGGCGCCTCAACGGTGCCGAGATCGCCCGGACCGAATGGACCCGGGAAGGTCGGGTGCCCTTGCACACCTTGCGCGCCGACATTGATTACGCCACCAAGGTGGCCACCACCACCTACGGGGTGCTTGGGATCAAGGTCTGGGTGTTCAAAGGGGAGGTGCTTCCCGGGCAGAAGGAGCAACTGCCCGCCGCTGGAGCACCACGTCGCCGCGCCAACCGGCGTCCCCAAGAATTTGAAGACCGCTCCAACAAAGAGTGATCAGGAGCCCTGAACCATGCTGAGTCCACGACGCGTCAAATTCCGCAAACAGCAGCGAGGCCGCATGTGCGGTGTCGCCACCCGAGGCAACACCATTGCCTTTGGTCAGTTTGCACTGCAGGCCCAGGAATGTGGCTGGATCACATCCCGCCAGATCGAAGCCAGCCGCCGGGCCATGACCCGCTACGTCAAGCGGGGGGGCAAGATCTGGATCCGGATCTTCCCCGACAAACCGGTCACCATGCGCCCTGCCGAAACACGGATGGGCTCCGGTAAGGGCAACCCGGAGTTCTGGGTGGCCGTGATCAAACCCGGTCGCATCCTCTTTGAGATGGGTGGACCTGAGATCACCGAAGCCATCGCCAAGCAAGCGATGCGTCTGGCCCAGTACAAGCTGCCGGTCAAAACCAAGTTCATCGGCCAAGCCGAAATGGCAACGGAGCTGGGTGATCTTCCCGGTCCCGAGCCCATTCTCGACGCCGTTCCCGCTGGAGAGTCCTAACCATGGCCCGTCCTGACATCGCCGAAGTGCGTCTCCTCAATGACGCCGATCTGATCGATCAGATCAACGGTTGCCGCCGTGAATTGTTCGATCTGCGCTTCCAGCGGGCCACCCGCCGTCTGGAGCACCCGCACCGCTTCAAGCAGAGCCGCATCAAGCTGGCCCAGCTGCTGACGGTGCAGAAGGAGCGGCAGCGCTCCGCTCTCACCGCCTCCTGATCCCCCCGATACCCACCATGGCACTCAAGGAAAGGGTCGGCACCGTCGTCAGCGACAAGATGGATAAAACGGTGGTGGTAGCGGTCGAAAACCGCTTTCCCCATCCCATCTATCAAAAGACCGTCAGCCGCACCATCCGCTACAAAGCCCACGACGAAGACAACCGTTGCCAAGTCGGCGACCGAGTCCGTATCACCGAGACCCGTCCGCTCAGCCGCACCAAGCGTTGGGCTGTCGCCGAGGTGCTCAACCCCACCGGCGCCAACTGAGGTCACCCCATGATTCAGCAGGAAACTTACCTCAATGTCGCTGATAACAGCGGCGCCAAACGCATCCAGTGCATCCGCGTTCTGGGCACCAACCGCCGCTACGCCCACGTCGGTGATGTGATCGTTGCCGCCGTCAAGGACGCCATGCCCAACATGGGAGTCAAGAAGTCGGATGTGGTGAAGGCGGTGGTCGTACGGACGCGCGCCACCATGCGCCGCGACACCGGCAATTCGATCCGCTTTGATGACAACGCGGCGGTGATCCTCGGCGCGGACAACAACCCGAAAGGCACACGGGTGTTCGGTCCGGTCGCTCGCGAACTGCGGGAAAAGAACTTCACCAAGATTGTGTCGCTCGCCCCGGAGGTGATCTGAAATGGCCACTGCCATCGCTAAGAAAAAGCCAACGGAACGCATCAAGATGCGGATCCGTAAAGGCGACACCGTCAAGGTGATTGCCGGTAAGGACAAGGGCAAAACCGGCGAGGTTCTGCGCACCCTTCCCGACCTGAACCGGGCTGTTGTGCAAGGGGTCAACCTGCGCACACGCCACATCAAACCCGTCCAGGAAGGGGAGAGCGGACGCATCTCCACCGAGGAAGCCTCCGTGCATGCCTCCAACTTGATGGTCTTCTCCACCAGCAAGTCCGTGGCCAGCCGGGTCGGCATCGAGATCCAGGCCGACGGCAGCAAAAAACGCCGGCTCAAGAAAACCGGTGAGTTGATCGACTGATCAGCCTTCCTTCTGACCACCGACGCCACAGCGTCCTTTCCTTTCCCCCCTCTCCTCGCTTTCTGACCACGTCCAGAAGCGCAAACCCCAGCCCGCCATGTCACTCAAACAGCGCTACCGGGAGACGATCCAGCCCAAGCTGCTCAAGGATCTGAACCTCTCCAACGTCCACGAAGTTCCCAAGGTGGTCAAAGTCACCCTGAACAGGGGACTTGGCGAAGCCGCCCAGAACGCCAAGGCCCTGGAGGCTTCGATCGCGGAGCTGGCCACCATCACCGGTCAGAAAGTGGTGGTGACCCGGGCCAAGAAGGCCATTGCGGCCTTCAAGATCCGCGAGGGCATGCCGATCGGCGTGGCCGTCACCCTTCGTGGTCAGCGGATGTACGCCTTCCTGGAGCGCCTGATCAACCTGGCCCTTCCGAGGATCCGGGATTTCCGTGGCGTCAGCCCCAAAAGCTTCGACGGGCGGGGCAATTACACCCTCGGGGTGCGGGAACAGATCATCTTTCCCGAAATCTCCTACGACAAGATCGACGCCATCCGCGGTATGGACATCACCATCGTGACCAGTGCCCGTAACGACGAAGAGGGCCGGGCCCTCCTCCGCGAGATGGGAATGCCGTTCCGCAGCAACTGAGCCCTCTTCGGACCCACCATGGCCAACCACGACCCGATTTCAGACATGCTCACCCGCATTCGCAATGCGAGTGAGAAGAAGCACCAGTCCACCAAAGTTCCGGCTTCGCGCCTCTCCCACAGCATCGCCAAGGTGCTGCAGAAAGAGGGCTTCATCGCTGAGATCAGCGAAGAAGGCGAAGGCGTTCTCAGGCATCTCGTCCTCGAACTCAAGTACAGCGGCAAGCATCGCCAGCCGACGATCCGCTCCGTGCGGCGCGTCAGCAAGCCCGGTCTGCGCATCTACAAGAACACCCGTCAGCTGCCCAAGGTGCTGGGTGGCCTGGGTGTGGCGATCATCTCCACCTCCCGGGGTGTGATGAGCGACCGTGACGCCCGTAAGCAGGGCGTGGGCGGTGAAGTGCTCTGCTACATCTACTGATACGAAGGTCATCCATGTCACGCATAGGTAAAGCGCCGATCCCCATCCCCGACAAGGTGACCGTCACCTTGAGCGGATTGGCCGTGTCGGTCAAAGGTCCCAAGGGTGAGCTCAGCCGCGTCCTCCCCGATGGCGTTGTTGTCAGCCAGGACAATGGCTTTGTCCGCGTTGAGGCCGCCAACGGCAGCCGTCGCTCCCGCGAACGCCATGGGCTTTGCCGCACCCTGGTGGCCAACATGGTCGAAGGGGTGAGCAAAGGTTTTTCCCGCAAGCTCGAGATCATCGGCGTCGGCTACCGGGCCGCAGTCCAAGGCCGCAAGCTGATGGTCAGCGCCGGTTACAGCCACCCGCTTGAGATGGTTCCTCCCGAGGGGATCACCTTCTCCGTTGAGAACAACACCCAGGTGATGGTCTCCGGTTCCAACAAGGAGCTGGTAGGCAATGAAGCCGCCAAGATCCGCGCCATTCGTCCTCCTGAGCCCTACAAGGGCAAGGGCATCAAGTTCGAGGGCGAGCGCATCCTGCGCAAGGCCGGCAAATCTGGCAAGAAATGAGGACGGCCTAAGCCTCCCTACCCCTATCCGTCATGTCCTCCCTTCCACGCAAACAGCAGACCCAGAAGCGTCACCGTCGCCTGCGTCGCCACCTCAACGGCACGGCGGCACGGCCGCGGCTTGCTGTGTTCCGCTCGAACAACCACATCTACGCCCAGGTCATCGACGACGAGGCCCAGAACACCCTCTGTGCCGCCTCGACCCTCGACAAAGACCTGCGCGCCAGCCTCGAAGTGAGCGCCTGTTGCGATGCTTCCATAGCCGTGGGGCAGCTGGTGGCCCAGCGGGCCCTGGCCAAGGGCATCCAGCAGGTCGTCTTCGACCGCGGTGGCAAGCTGTACCACGGCCGGGTCAAGGCCCTTGCCGATGCCGCCCGAGAAGCGGGCCTCCTGTTCTGAACCGGATCCAACCATGAGCGAAATCAACCAACAGGTCCAGTCCAGCGAGATTCCAGGAGCCGCCGCTGTCCCAGCAGCGGCCGAAGGCCAGCAGGAGCGCCGCGGTGGCGGCGGCGGCAGGGGTGGCGATGCCAGGTCGGGTGACCGACGCGGTGGTGGACGTCGGGGCGACAACCGGCGTGGTCAGGAGCGCGACTCCGAATGGCAGGAGCGGGTGGTCCAGATCCGCCGCGTCTCCAAAACCGTCAAAGGCGGTAAGAAGATGAGCTTCCGGGCGATCGTCGTCGTCGGCAACGAGCGCGGCCAGGTCGGTGTCGGTGTCGGCAAGGCCGGTGATGTGATCGGTGCCGTCCGCAAGGGCGTGGCCGATGGCAAAAAGCATCTGGTCAAGGTGCCCCTGACCCGCACCAGTTCGATCCCCACCGACAGCCGCGGCGAAGACGGTGCCGCCAGCGTGATGATGCGGCCGGCCGCACCGGGCACCGGCGTGATCGCGGGTGGTTCGATTCGCACGGTCCTTGAGCTCGCCGGCATCAAGAACGTCCTGGCCAAGCGCCTGGGCAGCAAAACACCCCTCAACAACGCCCGCGCCGCCATCCACGCCCTGCAGGTGTTGCGCACCCACAAGGAGACCGCCAAAGAGCGGGGCATCTCCCTCGAGCAGATCTACTCCTGAGCCCCCTGATGACACTTTCACTCCAAACCCTCAAACCCCAGGTCGGCTCCCGCCGCCGCAAGCTGCGCAAGGGGCGCGGCATCGCCGCCGGTCAGGGCGCCAGCTGCGGTTTCGGCATGCGCGGGCAGAAATCCCGCTCCGGCCGTCCGACCCGGCCCGGCTTTGAGGGTGGCCAGATGCCCCTCTATCGGCGTCTGCCCAAGCTCAAGCACTTCACCCTGGTGAATCCGAAAGCCTTCACCGTGCTGAATGTCGGCAAACTCGCCGGCCTGGCTGCTGGCAGCACGGTCAACCTCGATTCGCTGGAGGCCGCTGGGCTGGTGACCAGCCCGAAGCATCCCCTCAAGGTGCTCGGGGATGGTGATCTGGGCGTCAGCCTCACTGTCCAGGCCGCTGGTTTCACCAGCAGTGCCCGTGAGAAGATCGAAGCGGCTGGTGGCAGTTGTGAACTGATTGCCTGATCAACCCTGATCGACAAGGAGGCGGCAACCGCCGCCATCCCCTTGAACCGCTTGAATGAACTGCTGGAACCGGAGTCGGTCTCCGCAACCTGAGCCGTCTGCCACCGATCACCGGCTGCGCAGGCGGCTTTGACTATCTCGCCCCCGTTCTTCGCTCGCTCACACCATGCTCGTCAGCCGGGGGCGTAACCCCAGTGCCGGTGAAATCCTCACCCAACTGGTCCAATCGAAGGGGCTGCGCGACCGCGTCTTGACCACCCTCGGCCTGCTGCTTCTGGTGCGGCTCGGGATCTACATCCCTGTGCCAGGCATCGATCGGGTGGCCTTTCAGGAATTCATCCAGCAGGGCGGCCAGCTGATCGGCTTCCTTGACATCTTCACCGGCGGCGGCATCTCCACCCTCGGCGTGTTCGCGCTGGGGATTCTGCCGTTCATCAACGCTTCGATCATCCTGCAGCTGCTCACAGCGGCCATTCCCCAGCTCGAAGATCTCCAGAAGAACGAAGGGGAGGCCGGACGGCGCAAGATCGCCCAGATCACCCGCTATGTGGCCCTGGGTTGGGGCGTGCTGCAAAGCACCGTCTTTGCCCTGATCCTGCGGCAGTACGCCCTGCCGGGTGTACCCGAGCCTGTCTTCGTGATTCAGACCGCCCTGGCCTTAGTCACCGGTTCGATGGTGGTGATGTGGATCAGTGAGGTGATCACCGAGCGCGGCATCGGCCAGGGTGCCTCCCTGGTGATCTTCGTGAACATCGTGGCCACCCTGCCCAGGGCGCTCGGCTCCACCGTCGAGCTCGCCCAGAGCGGTGACCGGGCCACCGTGGGCGGAATCATCATCCTGGTGGTGATTTTTCTCGTCACGATCGTCGGCATCATCTTCGTCCAGGAGGGCAGCCGCCGCATCCCGATCGTGAGTGCCAAGCGCCAGGTGGGCCAGGTCAGCCTGCTCGCGGCCCGCCAGAGCTATCTGCCGTTGAAACTCAACGCCGGCGGGGTAATGCCGATCATTTTCGCTTCAGCGGTGGTGTTCCTGCCACTCACGGTCGCCAACCTGACGCAATCGCCCTGGTTGATCCGTCTGGCCGGCTATCTCAACCCGAACAGCAGCACGCCTTGGCTCTATGCGCTGGTGTTTTTCGGCTTGATCATCGGCTTCTCACTCTTTTACGCCTCGCTCACTGTCAACCCTGTCGACATCGCTACCAATTTGAAGCGCACCGGTGTGGCGATCCCGGGGGTCCGGCCCGGCTCCGCCACGGCCACCTACCTGAGCGGTGTTCAGAACCGTCTCACCCTGCTCGGCGGTTTCTTCCTTGGTGCCGTGGCCATCATTCCCTCAGCCGTCGAGGGTGCCACCCAGGTGCGCACCTTTCAAGGCTTGGGGGCCACATCCCTGCTGATCCTGGTGGGCGTCGCCATCGACACGGCCAAGCAGGTGCAAACCTATGTGATCTCTCAACGTTACGAAGGGATGGTGCGTCAATGACCAACCGTATTTTGTTCCTTGGTCCGCCTGGGGCCGGCAAGGGCACCCAGGCCGAGAGGCTGGCAGCCGATCGCGAGCTGCTTCACCTCTCCACCGGCGAGTTGCTGCGGGCCGAAGTCAAGGCCGGCAGCACGCTTGGCCAGGAAGCCGAGGCGGTGATGGCCCGGGGCGAGCTGGTCAGCGATGCCCTGGTGCTGGCGATCGTTCGCCACCGACTGGAGGCCCACACCGGAGGGTGGCTGCTGGATGGCTTTCCCCGCAACGTCGCCCAGGCCGAAGCCCTCACTCTGTTGCTCGAAGAACTCCAGCAACCGATCGAATCGGTTCTGCTGCTGGAGCTCGATGATGACGAGCTGATCAAACGACTGCTCAGCCGCGGCCGCGACGACGACAACGAGGCGGTGATCCGCAATCGCCTCGTTGTCTACCAGGAGCAAACGGAGCCCCTGATCGCTTTCTACCGCTCACGCAACCTGCTGGTGCCGGTCGATGCCACCGGTTCGATCGACGCCATCGCCCAGCGGGTGGCTGCTGTTGTCGGTTAGCCCCTGTGATAGCTTAGCTGTTTGAAAAATTGGAGAGCCGACGCCCATGAAGGTGCGTGCCTCAGTCAAGAAAATGTGTGACAAGTGCCGGGTGATTCGTCGCCACGGCCGGGTGATGGTGATCTGCTCCAATCCCAAGCACAAGCAACGCCAGGGCTGAGCCGAACGGCTCTTCTCCTAACTTTGCCGTCCCCGCTTCGGGGGCGCAACCGCCCAGACCCCAAGGGGCCGGGCGACCCAACCTTCCCAACTGATTGTTTTCATTCGTGGCTCGGATTGCCGGTGTTGATATCCCTCGTGACAAGAGGGTCGAGATTTCACTCACTTACGTGTACGGCGTGGGGTTGACCAGGTCCCACAAGATCCTGGCCAAGGCTGGTGTCAGCCCCGATATCCGCGTCAAGGATCTCGAAGACGGCGACATTCAGAAGCTGCGTGCCGCCGCCGAATCCTTCACCCTCGAGGGCGATCTGCGCCGGCAGGAGGGCATGGCCCTCAAGCGTCTGCAAGACATCGGCTGTGTGCGCGGTCGTCGCCATCGCATGGGCTTGCCTGTTCGCGGCCAGCGCACCCGCACCAACGCCCGCACCCGCCGGGGTGCTCGCAAAACCGTGGCCGGCAAGAAGAAATAAGCCGTCCCCCTGATGCCAGCTGCGGCGCTCAGGTTCTCCATTCCCCTACCCCAGGCCACGATCCATGGCAAAGCCAGCCAAGAAAACCGGCGCCAAAAAAACCAAGCGCAACGTCCCCAATGGCGTTGCTCACATCCAGAGCACCTTCAACAACACCATCGTGTCGATCACCGACTCGGCAGGTGAAGTGATCTCCTGGTCGTCGGCTGGTGCCAGCGGTTTCAAGGGCGCTCGCAAAGGCACCCCTTTCGCTGCGCAGACGGCCGCAGAAGCCGCTGGACGCCGCGCCCTCGATCAGGGCATGCGCCAGATCGAAGTGCTGGTCAGGGGCCCAGGCTCAGGCCGGGAAACCGCGATCCGTGCCCTGCAGGTGGCCGGTCTGGAGATCACCCTGATCCGCGATGTCACCCCCCTGCCGCACAACGGCTGCCGCCGTTCCAAGCGGCGCCGGGTCTGAGTCGTCGTTTCCATTAAGCCCTCGGCTTCACCAAGCCCTCGGGCGTTCCATTCCCCCCTCCTTCCGGCCGTGCATCAGTATCAGATCGATCGCGTCGAGCATGAGATTGCCGACGACCGCTCCCAGACCGGGGTGTTCGTGATCGGGCCCCTCGACCGTGGTCAAGCTGTCACCCTGGGTAACGCCTTGCGGCGTGTCCTGATGGGTGGCATGGAAGGTAGTGCCATCACCGCCGTGCGCATCGCCGGTGTGAACCACGAATACGCCACCATCCCTGGGGTGCGTGAAGACGTCCTCGACATCCTGCTGAACTGCAAGGAAGTGGTTGTCAGCAGCCGCACCCGCGAAGTGGAGATCGGCCGGCTGGTGGTTACCGGCCCCGCCACGGTCACTGCCGCCGATCTCCAATTCTCCTCGCAGGTACAGGTCATCGACCTGGATCGCCCGATCGCCACAGTGGCCGATGGCCACAGCCTGGAGCTGGAGGTTCACGTCGAGCGAGGTGTGGGCTATCGCCCGGTGGATCGTCATCAGGAAGACACCAGTTCGATCGATCTGCTCCAGATCGATGCCGTGTTCATGCCGGTGCGGCGGGTCAACTACACGATCGATGAAACGGCCGTGGGCGAAGGCGGCTCGGCCCGTGAGCGCCTTCGCCTCGACATCCACACCAGCGGCGCCATCACCCCAGACGACGCCATGGCCCAGGCAGCCAATCAACTGATCGCCCTGTTCCAGCCCCTGGCCAGCCTCACCATGGTTGAGGAGCCTGGCCTGGAGCCAGAACCCTCCGCCGAAAGCCAGATCCCCCTGGAGGAGCTGAACGTTTCGGTTCGCGCCTACAACTGCCTCAAGCGCGCCCAGGTCAATTCGGTCTCCGATCTGATGGGCTTCAGCTATGAGGATCTCCTCGAGATCAAGAACTTCGGCTCCAAGTCGGCCGACGAAGTGATCGAAGCCCTCGAGCGCATCGGCATTTCCCTGCCCCAGAGCCGCACCACAGCCTGAACGGCCGCCCCCCTCAGCTCGCCCCCTTTCTTCTCACCGCCCCGGAACCATGCGACACCAGTGCCGAGTCCCCCTGCTGGGCCTCCCCGCCGACCAACGCAAAGCCCTGCTCCGCGGCTTGACCACCCAGTTGATCCGGGAAGGTCGCGTGACCACCACCAAAGCGCGCGCCAAGGCGCTGCGCAATGAGGCCGAGCGCATGATCACCCTGGCCAAGGAAGGCAGCCTGGCCGCCCGCCGCCGGGCCATGGGCTACATCTTCGACAAGCAGCTGGTCCACTCCCTGTTTGACAAGGCGCAGGAGCGTTACGGAGAGCGCCAGGGTGGCTACACCCGGATCATCCGCACGGTGCCCCGTCGCGGCGACAATGCCGAGATGGCCATCATCGAACTGGTCTGAGCGCCCTGCGCAGGATTGCCCTCTGCCTCCAATACGAGGGTTCAGCATTCTGCGGTTGGCAGCGCCAAACCGCCCAGTCCAGTGTCCAGGCCACCCTTGAGCTGGCCCTAGCCCGGCTCGATCCCTTGCGGCCCATGGCCTGCGTGGCCGCCGGTCGCACCGATAGCGGCGTGCATGCGGCCGGCCAGGTGGTTCATTTCGACGCCAGCGGCCCGATCCCCGCCCCGCGCTGGCCGAAGGCACTCAATGGTCCGCTGCCGCCCACGGTTCGGGTCCGCGCCGCCGCCGAGGTTCCCTCCAGTTGGCATGCTTGTTACTCGGCCACCTACCGGCGCTACCGCTACACCCTTTATAACGGCCGCACGCCCAATCTTTTCTTGGCGCCCTACAGCTGGCACCGCTACCGCTTCCGCCTCAACGAGCGGGCGATGGCCGAAGCGCTGGAGGGTCTGCTGGGCCACCACGACTTCTCCACGTTTCGCAAAGCCGGCAGCCGGCGGCTGCATTCCCGCACCACGGTCCAGGAGGTGGCTCTGGAGCGGCGCGGTGATCTGATCGTCTGCGAGATCCAGGCCAGCGGCTTCCTCTACGGCATGGTGCGCCTGCTCATGGGCCAACTCGTCCTGGTCGGCGAAGGCCGGCTGTCGCTAGCCCAGTTCGAGCGGCGCTGGCGCCAGCAGGCTCGGGAGGAGGTCAAGGAAGCGGCCCCGCCCCAGGGCCTCTGCCTGCTGCGCGTGGGGTACCCCGAGGAGCTGTTTGCGCCAGCTCTCTGGTTCGATGGCCAGCCGCACTTCGTCCTCCAGGGCAACGATCCACCACCTCTTCCTCCAGGGTTTGGCGATGGGGGGCAGGCCAAGGTTTAAGCTCAAGAGCTGTGAATGCGCAGACCAGAGCCCGTTCAGCGGATTCCCTGCCGTTCCTTCCCTGTCCAGCCCCTCCGCCGAGATGGGGCGTTATGTGATCCGGCCTGCCGGTGCGATGAACAAGACCTCCGTTCCCTCCCTGGATTCCCTCGAACGCCAGTGGTTCCTGGTAGACGCCGAGAATCAGACCCTTGGCCGCCTGGCCACTGAAGTGGCCAGCGTGCTGCGGGGCAAGAACAAACCCGCCTTCACGCCCCACCTCGACACTGGTGATTTCGTGATCATTGTCAACGCCGACAAGATCCGCATCAGTGGCAACAAGGCCGATCAGAAGATCTACCGCCGCCACTCCGGCAGGCCAGGCGGCATGAAGACGGAAACCTTTGCCGCCCTTCAGGCCCGGCTGCCCGAGCGGATCGTCGAGAAGGCGATCAAGGGCATGCTGCCCCACAACGCCCTGGGCCGGCAGTTGTTCCGCAAACTCAAGGTCTACAAGGGAACTGACCATCCCCACACGGCCCAACAGCCCCAGATCATGACCCTCGATCCTTCCGCCTCCGCCCAATGAGCACCCCTTCCAACCGCGTCGTGTACTGGGGCACCGGCCGCCGCAAAACTGCTGTGGCACGGGTGCGGGTGGTTCCCGGCACCGGTTCGATCACCATCAACGGCCGCCCCGGTGACAACTACCTCAACTACAACCCCAGCTACCTGGCAGCGGTGAAGGCCCCCCTCGACACCCTCGGCCTTGCCAGCGCCTACGACCTGCTGGTGAACGTCAAGGGCGGCGGCCTCACCGGCCAAGCCGATGCGATTAAGCAAGGTGCGGCCCGTGCGCTCTGCGATCTCTCGCCTGACAACCGCAAGCCGCTCAAGACCGAAGGCCACCTCAGCCGGGATCCCCGCGCCAAAGAGCGCCGCAAGTACGGCCTGAAGAAAGCCCGTAAGGCTCCCCAGTTCTCCAAGCGCTGATTCTCCTCCCATGCCCAAGGCCAACATTCATCCCACCTGGTATCCCGACGCCAAGGTGATCTGCAACGGAGAAGTGGTGATGACCACAGGCTCCACCCAGAGCGAGCTCCATGTCGACGTCTGGAGTGGCAACCACCCCTTCTATACCGGCACCCAGAAGATCCTCGACACCGAAGGGCGCGTTGATCGTTTCATGCGCAAGTACGGCATGGGCAGCATCGACAGTGCCGCCAGCCAGGCTGAGCAGCCCGCTGCCGCCACCGACGACGTCGCGTCCTGATCAGGGTCCCCATGCCCTGCGGCCAAGGGGTCTGCCCCCAGCCGTTGCCGGAAGCCTCTGGGCTTCCGGTTTTTTGTTGTCCGCTGAGCTGGGCCCATGGATGTCTCGTTTTTGAGCGAGCGGCTGGAGGTGGCCTGCCGCACCTTCGCCACCCTGGAGCGACAACTGGCCGATCCGGCCGTGGCTTCCAATCCCACCCAGCTGGAATCACTCGCCCGGGAGCGCTCGCGCCTCGAGCCACTGGTGCTGGGCCATGGCCAACTTCAGCAGTTCCAGAGGCAGCTCGGCGAGACGCGGCAACTGCTAAGGGAGAACCGCGGCGACCCTGAGATGGAAGCGCTGGCAGAGGATGAGCTGCAGGAGCTCAATGCCCAGATCGAAGTTCTGCGCGATCGCCTCATTCTCGCCCTGCTGCCCCGCGACCCGCGCGATCAGCGCAGCGTGATGCTGGAGATCAGGGCAGGAGCCGGCGGTGATGAAGCTTCGCTGTGGGCCGGTGATCTGGCCCGGATGTACGAGCGCCATGCCCAGACCCTGGGCTGGAGCGTGAAACCTTTGAGTGCCTCAGAAGCCGATCTTGGTGGCTATAAGGAACTGATCCTCTCGATCCGTGGCGAAGGGGTCTACAGCCAGCTCAAGTACGAGGCCGGCGTTCATCGGGTGCAGCGGGTCCCGGCCACCGAATCACAGGGACGGGTGCACACCTCCACCGCCACCGTGGCGGTGATGCCGGAAGCCGATCCGGTTGAAGTTCGGCTCGACCCCGGCGACCTGGAGATCAGCACCGCCCGCTCCGGTGGCGCCGGTGGCCAGAACGTCAACAAGGTGGAAACGGCGGTCGACCTGCTGCACAAGCCCACGGGCATCCGGGTGTTCTGCACCCAGGAGCGCTCCCAGCTTCAGAACAAGGAACGGGCGTTGGAGATCCTGCGGGCCAAGCTGCTGGAGCGGGAGCTGGCCGAAGCGGCAGCAGCGGAGAGTTCCGCCCGCCGGGCCCAGGTGGGGCGGGGTGATCGCAGCGAGAAGATTCGCACTTACAACGTCAAAGACAACCGCATCACCGACCACCGTCTGCACCGCAATTTCAGCCTGGAGCCGGTCCTGGCGGGGCAACTCGATGAGCTGATCGGCGCCTGCATCGCCGACGACCAGCGCCAGCAGATGGAGAAGCTGGCCACTGAGGCCAGTGGAAGCGGGTGATCAGAGGGCGGGCCAATTCAGGCCCCGATCACATATTTGGCCCATTCCCCGCGGCCGGAGCGGATGTGGCGGGTGGCTTCAAAATACAAGGTGCTCACCGGCCGGCGGGGCACTTTCGCCAGGGGCATCGCCGCTTCCCGTGGCGTGCGACTGCCCTTGCGCACATTGCAACGCAAACAGGCTGTGGTGACGTTCTCCCAGCTATCGATGCCGCCGCGGCTGCGGGGGATCACATGGTCGATCGAGAGCTGATCCCCCTGGTAGCCGCAGTATTGACAGGAATGGCTGTCGCGCTGAAAGACGTTGCGACGGGTGAGCGGAAGTTGCTTGAAGGGAACCCGCACGAATTGCCGCAGACGGATCACCGTGGGCAGCAGCAAATCACTGCGGATGAAGTGACTTGAATCGTGCTCCAGTCCTTCGGCTTTTCCTTTGAGAACCATCACAGTGGCGCGGCGCCAGCTGGTGATGTTGAGCGGCTCGTAGGAGGCGTTGAGAACGAGGACCTGGCTCACGGTGCTCGACCCATGAAGTGGGTGCCAGTTCCGGCCGATGGCGCCATGCTAACGGTTCAATCACGTCTGATCACGGGTCCGCCCTACGGTCGATTGGGTACCTTCCACTTCGATGGCCGCTGAGCCAGGCTCTGCCTCCCCAACCTGTGGACTGCTCCATCCCCGCCAACGGGCCTGGGTGGAGGTAGACGGGGCCGCCATCGCCCGCAATGCTCGCCGTCTCAAGGCCCTGCTGGCCCAAGGCTGCGAGCTGATGGCGGTTGTCAAGGCCGATGGCTACGGCCACGGTGCCCTGCCGGTGGCCCAGGCGGCCCTCGCCGGGGGGGCCAACAGCCTCGGTGTGGCCACCCTCCAGGAGGGAGTGGAACTGCGCCAGGCGGGGATCGAGGCCCCCTTGCTGGTGATGGGCAACCTCAGTGAACCCGAGGAACTGAGGAGCTGCCTGCACTGGCAGCTGATGCCCACGATCAGCAGCCAACGCCAAGCCCTGCTCTGCCAGAGCCTGGCCAGTGGCAGTGGCCGCCGCATGGCCCTGCATCTCAAGCTCGATACGGGCATGACCCGTCTGGGCATTGACTGGCCAGACGGGGCCCAGCTGTTGGCGGTGCTCAACGGGCTCGATGCCGTGCAGGTGGCCGGGGTGTATTCCCATCTGGCCGATGCCGACAGCCCCGATGATGGCGACGCCAGCCTGACCGCCTTGCAAAAGCTGCGGTTTGGGGCGGCGCTCCAGGCGATGGCCAGCCAGGGGCTGTCCACCGGCCGCCGCCACCTGGCCAACTCGGCAGGAACCCTGCGCAGCCCATCCCTCCACTACGACCTGGTGCGGGTGGGGCTGGCCCTGTATGGCCATTGCCCTGCTCCCCATCTCGGTGGCAGCGTCGCACTGGAGCCGGCGATGGACGTTCGCGCCAGGGTGACCCTGATCCGCGAGGTGCCCACCGGGGTAGGGGTGAGCTACGGGCACCGTTTCCTGACCCAGCGGCCGAGTCGCTTGGCGGTGGTGGCGATTGGTTACGCCGATGGGGTGCCCAGGCGCCTTTCCAACACTCTGACGGTGTTGTTCGGCGAGAAACGGCTGGCCCAGGTCGGTGCCATCACCATGGACCAGCTGATCATCGATGCCACCGACTGCCATGAACTGGTGCAGGGATCGGTGGTGACCCTGCTCGGCAAAGAAGGTGGCCAGGTGATCGGACCGGAGCACTGGGCCGAGGCCTCGGGCACCATCTCCTGGGAAATCCTCTGCGGCTTCAAGCACCGCCTGCCGAGGCTCCAGGCCGAGGCAGGTCGGCGAGAGCGCTGATAAGCTCGGATCGCCCCCTGGAGAGGTGGCTGAGTGGTTGAAAGCGGCTCCCTGCTAAGGAGTTACAGGAGGCAACTTCTGTCGAGGGTTCGAATCCCTCCCTCTCCGTTTCTTTGATGCCCTGGCTCGCGCCGCTGGCGCCAAGACCGGCGTGCTGGGCGTTCTGCCCCCAGCTTCAGTCAGGGCGCCGGCAGGCCTGGGCCAGCCGGCGGGCCAGCTCCGGCAGCAGGGTGTGGTCGGTAGCGCGGGCAGCACCCTCGCTGAACACCACCAGGATGAAGGGATGGTGGCCATCAATCTCCACATAGGCGGCGTCGTGGCGCGCCTGGCTCATCCAGCCGGCCTTGCTCCAAAGCCTCGCCCCCTCCGGCAGGCCTTCACCGAGGAAGCCATCCACCTGGTTCTCCGGATCGGCCCGTCGTTCACCTGGATCCAGCGATCGCCTGAGCAGGTGACGCATCCTGCTGCAGGCCGGGGGTGAGACAAAGCTGCCGGCCACAATCGCGTGCAGGAGGCGCGCGGTGGCCTCAACACTGAGCCGGTTGCGGTTCTCCATCGCCGGTCCATAGAACTGGCGTTCCCGTCCATAGGGGCCATCACCCCAGGTTTTCTGACAGAGATTGCAACCCGTCAACTCGGGCCAATCCAGGCCGCCGAACCAGCGATTGAGCAGCTGACGCTGGGCGATCCAGGCCTGCAGCTTGGCCTCAGGCAGAGCCGGGCCACTGCTGGTGCCGCTCAGCACGTCCACCAGCAGGGATGTGGCGTCATTGCTGGAATCCCTGATCATGTCGGCCATGGCCCGCCTCAGTTCGCTGCCGTCCTCGATCAAGCGAGCCTGCAACCAGGCCTCCACCCCGGCCAGAACAAACAGTTTCACCACACTGGCTGGATAAACGGCCTGGTCTCCCCGCCAGCAGGCGCCAGAGACGGGCTCGGTCCAAAAGGCCTGTGGATCGCTCAGGCTGTCCGCCCTGCCGATCAAGGAACGGTCGTAACGCAGCCAGCACACCGAGAGCTGGGCCGCGAGTCCGGGGCGGCCCTGTTGCTCCAGTTCGCGGATCCGCTCGTGCAGGATGTCGCCCATCGCCCCCTCAAGGCGGTAAAACGCCATCAGCCAAGGCCGCAATAATGCTGAGATTAGGCACCTCGATCCCCAGCTCTGGGCCCCGGGCTGCGCTGCCAGCGGGCACGCCGGCGGCAGAAGAGCTGCTGATCGCAGGCAGTTGCTGGCGCTTGGGGCGGCCACTTGATGGCTACAGCCGGATGCGGGGTTCGGGCTTGGCCACCCAGGTCGCAGCCGGGCGCTGCCTGGACGTGCTTGAGCCCTGCTCGGCCAGGGGCGGGCGATTAAAGGTGCGCTTGCTCGAAGACGGCTATCCCTGCTGGCTAGAGCAGGCCGACCTGCTGGGCGCAGCCCTGGCCGCAGAGCCACCCCGGCGCCGCCTGCTCGATCCAGGCCGGATCGAGGCGGCGCTCCCGGCTGTGCTGCACTACGCCAGCCAGGCGGCTGACAAACCCAACCACTACCTCTGGGGTGGCACCACGGGCCCGAATTACGACTGCTCCGGCCTGGTCCAGAGCGCCTTTGCCAGTGCCGGAATCTGGATCCCCCGGGATGCCTATCAACAGGAACGCTTCTGCCAGGCGGTGGCGATCCGCCCCGGCCTGTTCAGCCTGGTGCGGCCTGGGGATCTGATCTTCTTCGGCCGACCACAACGCTGCACCCATGTGGGGCTGTATCTGGGCAAAGGCCGCTATCTGCACAGCTCAGGAGCCGAGCATGGCCACAACGGGCTGGCGGTGGATCAGCTTGCCGCCCACAGTCGCGATCCGGTGGGCAGCCACTACCGCAGCGAACTGCGCGGAGCCGGCCGAGTGGTGCGCTGCCATGACGGCACAACCCTTCCCTGAGCAGGCGGCTGGAGGCAGCGGCTCCCGTAGGTTGCAGGCCCCCATACCTGCCAAACGCCATGGGCGAACCGAGCCAACTCGAGCTCTCGGTGGTCATCCCCCTGTACAACGAGCAGGACAGTGTGGCGTTGCTACTGGATCAGCTTCTGGCCGTTCTGCGGCCGATGGGGCGAAGCTTTGAGCTGGTGCTGGTGGATGACGGCTCCAGCGACGGAACCGCCGCCGCCCTAGCAGGGCAGGCCAGCCGGATTCCGGAACTGGTGGCGGTGGTGCTGCGCCGCAACTACGGCCAGACAGCGGCGATGGCGGCAGGGTTCGATGCCAGCGCTGGGGAGGTGCTGATCACCTTGGATGGCGATCTGCAGAACGACCCTGCCGACATCCCCCTGCTGCTGGAGCGCTTGGATCAGGGCTACGACTTAGTCAGCGGCTGGCGCCACCAGCGCCAGGATGCGGCGCTGCAGCGGCTGCTCCCTTCCAAGATCGCCAATCGCCTGATCGCCCGGGTCACGGGCGTACGGCTCCACGATTACGGCTGTTCGCTCAAGGCCTACCGCCGCGAAGTGGTGGCCGATCTCAACCTCTATGGCGAACTGCACCGTTTCCTGCCGGCCCTGGCCTTCATCGAGGGAGCTCGGATCAGCGAGGTGAAGGTGAACCACCACGCCCGCCGCTTCGGCAGCAGCAAGTACGGCATCGATCGCACCTTCCGGGTGCTGATGGACCTGCTGACGGTCTGGTTCATGAAGCGATTCCTGACCCGACCCATGCATGTCTTTGGTTTCGGCGGTCTGGCCTCCCTGGCTGTTGGGCTGGTGATCAGCCTGGTTTTATTGGGCGAAAAGCTGATCTTCGATGCCGATATCGGCAACCGGCCGTTGCTGTCGGTGGCCGTTCTCGCCATCCTGGCCGGCGTCCAGTTGTTCTGCTTCGGCCTGCTGGCCGAACTGCAGATGCGCACCTATCACGAAAGCCAGGGTCGGCCGATCTACCGGGTGCGGGACACCTTGCGCGGCCGTCTCAGTGGCAGCGGCAGCGGCTGAGCCGCCGGCTTGCCACGGAATCGGACCAGCCCCTCGGCGGCCAGGGCCGCCACCCGTGGATCGGAATCAAGACGGCCCCGCCGCAGAAAGGGCAGCACGGAGCGATCCCCCGATCGCAGGGCCAGGTGGATGGCCGCGAGCCGATCGTCGCCTCTGCCGCGAAAGGCGACAGCGAGTTCGCGCAGGAGCCGTTGCTTCTGCCGCTCACCAGCGCTGAACGACCCAAACTCCAAATCAGTGACCGCTGCCCAGCCAGTGGCCTTGTCCTGGATCTTGGTCTTGGTCTTGGTCTTGGTCTTTGCGACCAGACTGGCCGCCGGCAAAGCACGCCCTGGGCTGGTCCCTCCCCGGGCCGAAGCCCGCTGGCCCAGGCCGGGACGACCGAGCAGCCAGGCGACAAGAAAAATGCCGGTGATCAGGACGCCACTGAAGAACGCCATCAGCTGAAGAGCTCCATGGGGGATTGATTTTTATGTCACCCCTGGCGACCCTGCCAGGTGAGCCCGGAAGTGCTCGATACAGTACCGCCGGTTGCTGTATTGGCCCGAGCCATGACTGGAGAATTCGCCGCCGCCTGGCTGCCGTCCATCCTCGTTCCATTCGTTGGAATCCTTGGCCCGGCCATCGCCATGGCCCTGTTGTTCAACGTGATCGAAGCCCGCGACTGAGCCCAGCGATCCCCTGCGGATTGCCTCCCTGCGCGTGGCCTGCTGCGTTCGTTCCCTTCCCCGTTCTTTTCCATGACCGTGCAACCCGTCGCTGATGCCACCGTCGGCAATCTGGCCACTCCCGTCAACAGCAGCTATTTCTCCAAGGCGTTTCTGAATGCCCTGCCGGCCTACCGGCCTTCCCTGTCGCCGAACCGTCGCGGCCTTGAAGTGGGCATGGCCCATGGCTTTCTGCTCTACGGACCGTTCGCCCTCACCGGTCCCCTGCGTCTGACCGAATACGCCAGCACCTCTGGCCTGCTGGCCACGATCGGGCTGGTCTCGATCCTCACGATCTGCCTGTCGATTTACGGCACGGCGGGCACTGGTCCCAATGTCCAGCCCCCCGACGCCACGATCGACAACCCACCTGCCGACCTGTTCACCAAAGCCGGTTGGGCCGAATTCGCCAGCGGCTTCTGGCTCGGCGGTTGCGGCGGCGCCGCCTTCGCCTGGTTCCTGGCTGGCAGCCTGATGGGCTCGCCACTGATGAAGCTCACCGGCGGCCTGGCCGGCCTCAGCTGAGTCACACCCGCCATCCAAGGGCGGGCCCAGGCTCTGAGCCCCACTCAGGTGGGGCTTTTTCATGCGCTATCGCCACCCCTACCGCAGGCCTCCATCCAGCCCCCTTTGCCGACGCCTTAGAACAGCCCTTGAAACACGGATCAGCCGAGCGGCTGCAACAGCCCCATGTCGGTGTCGGACCCGTTCTTGAAACGCCCCGTGCTCACCCTGGTGGTGAGCCTGTTGGTGGTGATGGTTGGCCTGATCAGCCTTCAGGGACTGCAGGTGGAAAACCTGCCACCGATCGCGCCGATCAGGGTCAATGTGCGAGCGAACTATCCCGGTGGCGGCGCCGCCGTGGTGGAGCAGGGCGTCACCACCCCCCTGGAGCGCCAGTTGAACGGGCTGGAGCGACTCGAAACGATCCGTTCCACCAGCTCGGCCAACAGCAGCTCGATCACCCTGACCTTTGAGGGGGGCAATCCCGAGCTCAATCAGATCAACGCCCAGAACGAAGCCTCCCTGGCCAACCCGCGCCTGCCGCCCCAGGTCGCGCGGCTGGGGGTACAAGTCAGGCGCAGCTCCGACGATCTGCTGATGGTGCTGAGTTTCAGCGCGCCCGAGGGGCTGTTCGAACCCGCTTTCTTGAGCGGCTGGTTGGATGAAAAGCTGCGGGACACGCTGCAACGGGTGCCAGGGGTCGGCAATGTGGCCGTCGTCGGCAGCAGCCCGCTGGCCTTCCGGCTATGGCTGGATCCCAGGGCTCTCGAAACACGTGGGCTGACGATCAGCGATGTGGTGGACGCCCTGCGCGAGCAGAACGTGCTGGCGGCCCTGGGCCAGGTGGGCGATGCCCCCAGCCCAGAAAATCAGGAAACCACCTTCCCGTTGGAGATGGAAGGGCGGCTGCGCAGCGTGCCTGAACTCGAAGAGCTGGTGGTCGCCAAAACCCCCAACGGCGGGGTGGTGTTGCTCAAGGAGGTGGGGCGGGTGAGCCTGGATCTCGAAGACTTCGAGAGCACGGCCATCAATCTGGGCGGCGATCCCACCGTGGCGGTGCTGATCTTCCAGCGGGACGGTAGCAATGCCCTGGATGTCAGCAATGCCGTCAATGCCTCCCTCGCCGAGATCGAGACCAGCTTCCCGCCAGGCATGGAGCTGCAACGGATCGTCGATGTGGCCGATACGGTGCGCGAAAGCATTCAGCTGACCTGGAACAGCTTGCGCGATGCGGTGCTGCTCGTGCTGCTCGTGCTGCTGGTGGCCTTGGGCAACAGTCGACTGGCCTTGGTCAGCGCTGTGGCGGTCCCGGTTGCCCTGATTGGCAGCATCACGGTCTTACGGCTCACAGGCAGCTCGATCAACACGCTCACCTTGTTCGGCATGGTGCTCGCCACCGGACTTGTGGTGGATGACGCCATTGTCGTCAGCGAAGACATTGGTCGGCGGCTGGAAGCCGGCGAATCGCCGATGCGGGCCGCCCGCAATGCCATGCAGGAACTGGGGGGTGCCGTGATCGCCACCTCCTTGGTGCTGGTGGTGGTCTTCCTGCCGGTGCTGGCCATTCCCGGCAGTGTCGGCCGGCTTTACCAACCGATCGCGATCACGATTGGCGCCACGATTCTCTTCTCCACCCTCAACGCCCTCACCTTCACTCCCGTGGCTGCCAGCTGGCTGCTCGGCCATGGCTGGAAGGAACCCGATTGGCTGAGCCGGCTGCTGCAGCGCCCCCAACGCTGGCTGGACCGGCTGCGCCACTGGTACGGCAAGGCCTTGGAACGCAGCTTTCGGCGCCGCCGCCTGGTGCTGCTCGGATTACTCGGCGGGCTGGTGCTGGCGGGCTGGGGCCTTGGCCAGCTGCCAACCGGCTTCATCCCCCAAGAAGACGACAGCCAGGTGCGCGGCGTCGTGGTGCTCCCCGGTGGTGCCTCACTGCGCAGCACCGAGCGGGTGGTGGAGAAGGTCCGGCAGGTGGTGGCCGAAGAAAAGCTGGTGCGGGTCGGCAACTTCTACGCCGGCCGCTCCTTCGGCGACAGCGCCCCAAACAGAGGCATCTTCTTCCTGCGCCTACAACCGCTGGAGCAGCGGGGCAACGCCAAAGAAAACAGCAACGAAGCCATCGCCCAACGGCTGGGGGCGGCCATGCGCGAACAGATCCCCGAGGCCACGGTGCTGCTGAGTGTCCCTCCCCCCGTGCGGGGATTCAGCAGCGAGGGGGGGCTGGAGCTCGAACTGCTCGACATCAGCGGCGGCCGGCTCAATCTCAGCGACTTCGAGGCCGAGGTGCGGAGCTTCATCGCAGCGGCCAACGCCACCGACGCCTTTGAGCGGGTCAGCACACGCTTCAGTGCCGACGCCCCCTTGCTGCGGCTTGAACCGGATCGGCTGCGGATGGCCTCCCTCGACCTCGATCTCGACACCGTCGTCGACACCCTCGGGGCCAGCTTTGGCAGTCGCTATGTGAACGACAGCTTTGAAGGGGACCGGGTGCGGCGGGTCGTGGTCCAGCTTGATGGCGAAGACCGGCGCAATGCCGAAGACGTGCTGGCCTTGAAAGTGCGCAGCCGCGGCGGTGACCTGATTGCGCTGGGGGAAGTGGCGCGGCTGGTTCCAGCCACCGGGCCCACCTCCATCAACCGCAGTCGCCTGTCACGCTCAATCACCGTGCAGGCCCTGCCCAAGGACGGCGTCAGCACAGGCCAGGCCATCGCCATCCTTGAGCAGGTCAAGCAGGAGCAGGGCAGTCCGGTCACCGACCTCGAATGGGTGGGACTGGCCCGAGAGGAGCGTCAGGCGGGCGGCAAGACCCAGCAGCTTTTTGTGCTGGGCCTCGTGACGACGTTCCTGGTGCTGGCCGCCCTCTACGAGAGTTTCCTCGATCCGATCATCATTTTGATCACCGTTCCGCTGGCCTTGCTGGGAGCGTTGCTAGGTCTGGCTGGTCGGGGACTCTTTCTGGACATCTACGCCCAGGTCGGAATGCTGGTCCTGGTGAGTCTGGCGGCAAAGAATGGAATCCTGATCGTTGAATTTGCCAATCAACGTCTGCAGGAAGCGATGGCCCTGCGCGAAGCGATCGAAGAGGCCGCCATCAGCCGCCTGCGGCCGATTGTGCTGACAGCCCTCACCTCACTGGCGGGTTTTCTGCCCCTGGTTTTCGCCACGGGTGCCGGCGCTGCCAGCAGGGTGAGTATCGGCACTGTGGTGTTCTCCGGCCTGCTGGTGGCCACGGCACTCACCCTGTTCGTGGTGCCGGTGGTCTATCTGGAAATGAAATTACTGGAAGGCAGGAAATGGTGGCCCAAGCGCGGCTCTTCCCCAAGCGAATCGGAACAGTAAACAGTCGTCAGATCAGAGCGAATCACCGACTCTGGGACAGGGCGAACAGATCAGCACATCATTGAATATACGTGGGTTTTGCTGCCCAAAGGGAGCAGCGGCTCGTAGGGCCAGCAGGGCTCGCAGGGCCAGGCAGAGAAAACTGTGGCCATACACAAAGAGGCTGAACCCTGGACCTGGCAGCCAGCAAGAAAGACGGGCAACAGACAGTTAGGCAGGCAGGCGGGCAATCCTTTTCCCAATAAAAAACCCCAGCAGTAGCCGGGGGGAATGGTTGAGGTTCGTCCCTCGAGAATTAGGTGGGAGTGAGGCGTTAGCCGAACTTCCCGGATGTAGAGGCGATCAGGAAAGCACCGTACGTGAGGATGTAACCCACAGAGAAGTGCGCCAGACCAACCACACGGGCTTGAACGATCGAGAGTGCAACCGGCTTGTCACGCCAGCCAACCATGTTGGCGAGCGGTGTGCGCTGGTGCGCCCAGACGATGGTCTCGATCAATTCCTGCCAGTAGCCCCTCCAGGAGATCAGGAACATGAATCCTGTCGCCCAGACCAGGTGACCGAAGAGGAACATCCAGGCCCAGACAGCCAGGTTGTTCGTCCCGAACGGGTTGTAACCGTTGATCAGCTGGGAGCTGTTGAGCCAGAGGTAGTCGCGGAACCAGCCCATCAGATAGGTGCTTGATTCGTTGAACTGAGCCACGTTGCCCTGCCAGATGGCGAGGTGCTTCCAGTGCCAGTAGAAGGTGACCCAACCGACGGTATTGAGGGCCCAGAAAACCGACAGGTAGAAGGCGTCCCAGGCTGAGATATCGCAGGTGCCGCCACGGCCGGGGCCGTCGCAGGGGAAGGAGTAGCCGAAGTCCTTCTTGTCAGGCATCAACTTGGAACCCCGGGCGTCGAGTGCACCCTTGACCAGGATCAAGGTGGTGGTGTGCAGTCCAAGGGCGATGGCGTGGTGAACAAGGAAGTCACCAGGGCCGATCTGCAGGAACACATCGTTGGTTCCCGAGTTGATCGCTTCCATCCAGCCAGGCAGCCAGACAGCGCCGTAGTTAGGCCAGGCCGTGGAGGCAATGCTGTCGGCATTCGACAGGAAGACATCCATGCCGTAGAGCAACTTGCCACTGGAGGCTTGAACGAACTGAGCGAAGACCGGCTCCACCAGGATCTGCTTCTCGGGGGTACCGAAGGCCACGACCACATCGTTGTGGACGTAGAGGCCCAGGGTGTGGAAACCGAGGAACAGGGATACCCAGCTCAGGTGGCTGATGATCGCTTCTTTGTGCTCGAGCATCCGAGCCAGAACATTGTTCTTGTTGGCTTCGGGGTCGTAATCACGGATGAAGAAGATCGCACCGTGAGCGAAGGCACCGACCATCAGGAAGATGGCGATGTACTGGTGGTGGGTGTAAAGCGCTGCCTGCGTTGTGTAGTCCTTGGCGATGAACGCATAGGACGGCAACGCATACATGTGCTGAGCCACCAGGCTGGTGATCACCCCGAGCGAAGCAAGGGCAAGTCCGAGCTGGAAGTGCAGGGAGTTGTTGATCGTGTCATAAAGGCCCTTATGACCGGCACCAAGCGCGCCACCGAACGGTGTGCCCTGAGGAGGATTGTGAGCCTCCAGAATCTCCCGGATCGAATGGCCGATCCCGAAGTTGGTGCGATACATGTGGCCAGCGATCACAAACAGGCAGCCGATCGCCAGGTGGTGGTGGGCGATATCGGTGAGCCAGAGCGCCTCGGTCTGGGGCTGGAAGCCACCCAGGAAGGTGAGGATCGCTGTACCAGAACCTTCGGAAGTTCCGAAGACCTGATTGAGAGTGTCGGGATTTTCGGCATAGACCCCCCAGTTGCCGGTGAAGAACGGAGCCAGACCGGCTGGGTGAGGAAGCACGTTGAGGAAGTTGTCCCAACCGACGTGCTGGCCTCGGGCCTCGGGGATGGCCACGTGGACCAGGTGACCGGTCCAGGCGATGGAGCTGAAACCGAACAGAACAGCCAGGTGGTGGTTCAGCCGGGATTCAGCGTTCTTGAACCAGGCCAGGGAAGGCAGGAACTTGGGCTGAAGGTGGAGCCAACCGGCGAAAAGCGCCCAAGCCGAGAGGATCATCATGAAGATGGATCCCTGATAAAGCTCGGCGTTGGTGGTCATGCCGATCGTGTACCACCAGTGGTACAGACCGGAATAAGCGATGTTCACCGGGGAGGTTGCGCCCGCCTGGGTGAAGGCGGTGATGGCCCCCTGGCCGAAGTGAGGATCCCAGATCGCGTGAGCGATGGGACGGACGTGCAGCGGATCGGCGACCCACTGCTCAAAGTTGCCCTGCCAGGCGATATGGAACAGGTTTCCCGAAACCCAGAGGCCGATGATCGCCAGGTGACCGAAGTGAGTGGAGAAGAGCTTTTGGTAAAGCTTCTCCTCCGTCATCCCGTCATGGCTCTCGAAGTCGTGAGCCGTGGCGATGCCGTACCAAATACGGCGGGTTGTCGGGTCCTGTGCCAGACCCTGGCTAAACGAAGGAAATTTCGTTGCCATGTGGAAAGGTCAGGAGGAGGTCAGCCGACCGCGACGAGTCGGGCCAGGAAGAACGCCCAGGTGGTAGCGATACCGCCCAGGAGATAGTGGGCAACGCCAACGGCGCGACCCTGGATGATGCTCAGCGCCCGTGGCTGAATCGCTGGAGCAACCCTCAGCTTGTTGTGAGCCCAGACGATGGACTCAATCAGCTCCTGCCAGTAGCCGCGGCCGCTGAACAGGAACATGAGGCTGAAGGCCCAGACGAAGTGAGCACCGAGGAACATCAGGCCATAGGCACTCGAGGAGGAGCCATAGCTGTTGATCACCTGAGAGGCCTGGGCCCAGAGGAAATCACGCAGCCAACCATTGATGGTGATGGCGCTTTGAGCGAAGTTGCCGTTGGCGATGTGCTGAACAGTGCCATCCGGATTGACGGTTCCCCAGACATCGCTCTGCATTTTCCAACTGAAGTGGAAAATCACGATCGAGATGGAGTTGTACATCCAGAACAGACCCAGGAACACGTGGTCCCAAGCTGAAACCTGGCAGGTACCGCCACGGCCGGGGCCGTCACAGGGGAAGCGGAAGCCCAGGTTCGCCTTATCGGGGATGAGCCTGGAGCTGCGGCTGTAAAGCACACCCTTCAGCAAGATCAGCACGGTGACGTGGATCGTGAAGGCGTGGATGTGGTGGACCATGAAGTCGGCCGTTCCCAGGGGGATCGGACCGGCGGCCACCTTGCCACCCACAGCAACAACGGCTCCGTTGAACACCTCGCTGACACCGGAGAGCGCGTTAGGCGCTGTGGTGCCGGCAGCGGCGGCATGCAGTCCCTGAATCCACTGAGCGAAAACAGGTTGCAGCTGAATGGCGGAGTCACTGAACATGTCCTGGGGACGGCCCAGAGCACGCATGGTGTCGTTGTGGATGTAGAGGCCGAAGCTGTGGAAGCCCAGGAAGATACACACCCAGTTGAGGTGGCTGATCAGGGCATCGCGAGCCTTGAGAACGCGATCGAGCACGTTGTCCACATGCTTGGCCGGGTCGTAATCGCGGATGAGTGCGATAGCCGCGTGGGCACCAGCCCCAACGATGATGAAGCCACCAATCCACATGTGGTGGGTGAATAGCGACAACTGAGTTGGGTAATCGATCCCGATGTAGGGATAGGGAGGCATCGCATACATGTGATGCGCCACGATAATGGTCAGCGACCCAAGCAGGGCCAGGTTCACGGCCAACTGGGCATGCCAGGAGGTGGTCATGAACTCGAACAGACCATCGTGGCCCTTCGGAGCGGGGAACAGCAGGGGATCACCCTTCTGGCCTTCAAGGATCTCCTTCAGGCTGTGACCAATTCCCCAGTTGGTGCGGTACTGGTGGCCGGCAATGATGAACAGGACCGCGATCGCCAGGTGGTGATGGGCGATGTCTGTCATCCAGAGGCTGCCAGTGACGGGATTCAATCCACCTTTGAAGGTGAGGAAATCGCTGTAGGCAGCCCAGTTCCCGGTGAAGAAGGGCGCAAGCCCTGCTCCAAAGCCTGGGAAGAGCTGGGCAATCAGGTCCTGATTGATGAATTCATGGGGCAGGGGGATGTCCGCCACCGAAGCAATGACCTTGCCATTGAGCGACAGAGGGGCCCCAGCGTCGATGGCATCCATCAACTGGGTGGTGGGCAGGGACACATGCAACAGGTGTCCAGTCCAGGAGAGGGAGCCCAGTCCGAGAAGACCGGCCAGATGGTGGTTGAGCATCGACTCAACGTTCTGGAACCACTCCAGCTTTGGAGCTGCCTTGTGATAGTGGAAGACACCGGCATTGAGCATGAGACCGGCCATCACCAAGGCGCCGATTGCCGTGCAAAGCAACTGGAACTCATTGGTGAAACCCCAGGCTCTCCACACATGGAACAGGCCTGAGGTGATCTGGATGCCGTGGAAACCGGCGCCCACATCGGCGTTGAGAATCTCTTGGCCAAAGATCGGCCAAACCACCTGCGCACTGGGCTTGACGTGCAGGGGATCGGCCAGCCAACCGGTGTAGTTGGAGAAGCGGGCACCGTGATAGAAGGCGCCGCTGAGCCAGATGAAAATGACGGCCAAGTGGCCGAAGTGAGCACTGAAGATCTTGCGGGAAACTTCCTCAAGATCACTCGTGTGGCTGTCGAAATCGTGAGCGTTGGCGTGGAGGTTCCAAACCCAGGTGGTGGTTTTGGGACCTTTGGCGAGGCTGCGATCGAAGTGGCCGGGCTTGCCGAGCACATCGAAATCGACAGGAACAGGGTTCCGATCGACGGAGACCTTCGCCTTTGTCCCACGCTCTGGTGGGCTGATGGTCATCGAGACGTTCCTCGAGGGACGGGATCGAGGTGGGGGTCCACCCCTCGGGCGCAGGCGGGAAGCCTGGCCGGTGGGTCTCATGGCGTTGGCAGAACAGGCCCGCCGCGGCCATGGAAACCAGGGAGACAGAGGACCAGCTAATCGCCAGAACCCCCTGCCACAACTGGAGCTGAAGTCCCAATGAAGGGACCGCTGGCGAGAGTATAAGGGCGTGTTTCGGGCCCCTAGGCGCGGAAGTAACAAAGGTTCAATCCAGCGGCTCTCCTGTCAGCGACAGGGCTCTAGCAAGGGATACTTATCAACGAGCCAAGGAATTCTGCATTGCTTTTGTTATTCAAAAATTTGCTATTCCAACCATCAGTCGCCAGCAGAGCCAGGCCCGCCAGGCAAGGGACCCACGCAAGCGGCGCGCAGACTGGTCCCAGGGACAGGGGCCTTCAAGGGTGATCCGATGATCTCGTTGGGACTTCGATGGCTGGCAGCGACGCTGCTCTCCCTGACCGTGCTCCTCTGCGGAGCCTGGAGTGTGTGGCCATCTGCCGGTCCGGCCGCTCCAACCAACCGGGGGCCCTCCCCCACCAATCCAGCTGGTGCCCTGCAGGAGGTTGCTCCGCCGCTGGCGGTTCAGCAGGTGCAGGCCCTGCTGGCTGAGCGGCAACCGCGGTTGAGGATCCTCTCGCCCGCCAACGACGCGATGCTCCCCGCAGGCCCCTGGGATCTGGAGCTCGAGATCGACGACTGGCCCCTGGTGGGACCAGGCCCCCTCGGGATCGGCCCCCACCTCGTGGTTCAGCTCGACCAACAGGAACCCCTGCGGCTGAGTGATCCGCCCAGCGACGGCCTGGCCCCCGTGCGCTTGCACCTGACGATGGCCCCACTCAGGCCCGGCAGCCACAGGCTCAGTGTCTATGCCGCCAAACCCTGGGGTGAGGCGGTGAAATCAGCTGGTGGTTTCCGCCAGGTCAGATTGCACCGCGCCGCCGTCAATCCTGCCGAACTACCCGTCGCGGGCTCTGCCCAGCTGATCAGCGCCATTCCTTTTGATCAGGTAAGGGAGCAGCCTGTCCCGATCGACTGGTTGCTGGTGGATGCTCCGCTGCAGAGGCTGCGTGATGACGATCGCCACTGGCTGCTGCGGGTCACGGTGAACGGCGACAGTTTCCTGGTCGATCGCCAGACCACCGTCTGGCTAACGGGCTTGCGCCAAGGCGGCAATGCGGTGCAACTGGAGCTTCTCGACAGCCTCGGCGACTCCCTCAACCCTCCTTACAACAGCCTGGTCGAAGAGGTGACCCTCGCTCCGGAAGGCGACAACCGCTGGCTTCAGGGGACACTCTCGGCCGCTGAGCTCGATCAGATCCTTGGCCGGGCGGCAGCCGAGCCGATGGGCCCCAACGCAACCAGCTTGCCGCTGCCAACCGGCGAAAGCCCGGAGCCAACCGTTGCTGACGCGGCAGAACCGGACCCAGCCAATTCCGATTCCGCAGAAGAGCCGCCAGCCCAACCAGACCAACACGTTGAACCCGTAACAGCAGAGAGCGATCCACCCCAGCGGCAGGATCCGGAGACCAGCGCCGAAACCGATGCCGTCGTCCTTTCCAACGAAGCTGTCGTCCCGCCCGACGCGGCTGGCAACGGCCTGGACCGGCCGGATGACAAGTTGAGCTGATGGGCGAACACATCTGCTGGGGTCTGGGTCTGAGTCGCTCCAGTGGGTCGGTTCTGAGTCGGCTGGAGCAGGCCGGCCTGCTGCAGCGAGCAGCTGCGGACGCACCGCTCGCTGAGTTTCTGGCCCAGCATTGGGACAGCGCCGCCGCGTTCGTGGTGGTAGGCGCCTGTGGCGCAATCACCCGACTGATCGCGCCCCTCCTCAAAGGCAAAGCCGAGGACCCCGCCGTCGTGGTGGTGGATCCGGCTGGTCGCTTCGCCATCCCCCTGCTGGGGGGGCATGGGGCCGGTGGCGAATCCCTCAGCCAGCGGGTGGCCGCCCTGCTGGGGGGGCAAGCGGTGCTGAGCGGATCAAGCGGCGCCGCGGGTCGCCTGGCCCTCGATTGCTTCGGCCGGGACTGGGGCTGGCGGCGGGGCGGCGGCGATTGGGATGGGCTGAGGAAGGCGGCGGCGAGGGGCCGGGGCCCTGCGCTCCAGCAGGAGGCCGGCCTGACCCTCTGGCAGCAGCTGGACGCGGCGGCCGCCGGGCCCAAAGCGCAACTGGAGTCGGGCCTTTCGCTGCACGTCAGCCACCGCCAGGGCCCAGGCTGCCGCTGGCACCCGCCCTGCCTATGGCTGGGGATCGGCTGTGAGCGAGACACGAGCCTCAGCCTGCTGGTACGGGCTGTCGATCAGGCCCTCAGCGAGCACCAACTGGCGCCGCAAGCGGTGGCCGGGCTGGCCAGCGTCGATCGCAAAGGGGATGAACCGGCCCTTCTGGCCCTGGCGCAGCAGCGAGGCTGGCCGCTGCGCCTGTTTGGGGCCACGAGCCTGGCCCCGGTGGCGGTACCCACCCCATCGCTGGCTGTAGAGAAGGAAATGGGCACCGCCAGCGTCGCCGAGGCCGCAGCCCTGCTCGCCGCAGGACCGGAGGCTTCACTGCTGGTCAACAAACGGATCGAGCGGGCAGCCAGCGCCGCACTGGGCCTGGACGTGGGCCCAGAAGGGGCGCCAGAGCAGGGGGCCGCCACCTTGGCGATCGCCAAGGCCGCCAGCCAATGGGCGCCCGCCCAGGGGCACCTCCACCTCATTGGCAGTGGCCCAGGCAGCCTCGATCTGCTCACTCCCGACGCCCGCCAGGCCCTGGCCCTCAGCACGGTCTGGGTGGGCTACGGGCTCTATCTCGACCTGCTTGAGCCGCTGCGGCGACCCGACCAGTGGCGCTGCGACGGCCAACTCACCCAGGAACGCCAACGCTGTGCCCAGGCCCTGGATCTGGCCAGCCAGGGCCTGACGGTGTCCCTGGTCTCCTCAGGAGACAGCGGCATCTACGGCATGGCCGGGCTGGCCCTGGAACTGTGGCTGCAGCGCGAGGACGGCAGCAGACCGGGCTTCAGCGTGCACCCCGGCCTCTCTGCCCTGCAGCTGGCGGCGGCCCGGGTCGGGGCGCCGCTGATGCACGACTTCTGCACGATCAGCCTCAGCGATCGGCTCACGCCCTGGCCATCGATCGAGAGGCGCCTGCGGGCTGCGGCCTTGGGCGATTTTGTGGTGGCTCTCTACAACCCTCGCTCGCTCGGCCGCGACTGGCAGCTGGCCAGGGCCCTGGAGCTGCTGGCCGAGGGGCGCACCACCGCCATTCCCGTGGTGCTGGCCCGCCAACTGGGCCGCCAGGAGGAGCAGGTCAGCCTGCACCGGCTCGGCGACCTCCCCCACGACCAGGTCGACATGCTCAGCCTGGTGCTGGTGGGCAACAGCACCACCCGGCTGCAGGACGGCCGGATCGTGACCCCGCGCGGCTATCCAGGCGCTGAACTGGGCCAGGCCTGATCAATCGGGATGACAGGATTCGAACCTGCGGCCCCTTCGTCCCGAACGAAGTGCGCTACCAAGCTGCGCCACATCCCGTTGGGAAGAGCTTAGGCGATCAATCAACGCTCCCCCCTACATTTGAACCCCAGCCTTTGGGAGGCCCTGCGTTCTTGCTGAAACCCGAGTGGCTGCGTGTCAAAGCTCCGCAACGGGAGCGCATTGGGGCCGTTGCCGACCTGCTCACCGACCTGGCGCTGAACACCGTCTGTCAGGAGGCCAGTTGCCCGAACATCGGTGAATGCTTCGCCAGCGGCACCGCCACCTTCTTGATCATGGGGCCGGGCTGCACCCGCGCCTGCCCTTACTGCGACATCGACTTCGACAAGAGCGTGCGCACGCTTGATGCGAGCGAACCGCTGCGGCTGGGCGAGGCGGTGGCACGGCTTGGCCTGAGCCATGTGGTGATCACCTCGGTCAATCGCGACGACCTCGACGACGGGGGGGCCAGCCAGTTCGTTGCCTGCATCCAGCAGGTGCGCGCGCGCTCCCCCGGCACCACCATTGAGCTGCTCGTTCCGGATTTCTGCGGCAACTGGGACGCCCTTGCCGCCGTGATGGCGGCCGGGCCGGATGTGCTCAACCACAACATCGAGACGGTGCCCAGGCTTTACCGGCAGGTGCGACCCCAGGGGATCTACGCACGCTCCCTGGAACTGCTGCAACGGGTGCGCGAAGGCTGGCCTCGCGCCTATACAAAATCCGGGTTGATGGTGGGGCTGGGCGAAGGCGACGAGGAGGTGCTGGACGTGCTCGGCGATCTCCACCAGCACCGGGTCGACATCGTCACGATCGGCCAGTACCTCTCACCAGGCCCGAAGCACCTGCCGGTGCAGCGGTTTGTGAGCCCGGAGCAGTTCCAGGCCTTCCGGCTCCATGGCGAAACCGAGCTGAGCTTCCTGCAGGTGGTCAGCTCGCCGCTCACCCGTAGCAGCTACCACGCCGGTGAGGTGCGACGGCTGATGCGGGAGTATCCCCGCTGAACGGCCACTAAACCGCCACCTTCACCCGCTCGCTGAGGCCAAGGGCGGCCAGCTCGCTGGGGGGAACGAGCACCTTGAAGCGTCCACGCCACTGGGGCCAGTTGGCGAGGATTTCGGCGGCCTTGCGGCTGCCTGTGACTTCCAGATGGGTTTCAAGCAACGGCTTGAGCAACGCCTCCTGCTCGGTGGTCTCAAGGGGGTGGATGGCAACGGTCTCGGTGTTGAGGCGACCGGAGAGGGCGTCTTGCTCATCGAGCAGAAAGCCGACACCGCCGGTCATGCCGGCAGCGACGTTGCGACCGGTGCTGCCCAGGATCACCACGATGCCGCCGGTCATGTATTCGCAGCAGTGATCACCACTGCCCTCAACAACGGCATGGGCGCCGCTGTTGCGAACCGCGAAGCGTTCACCGGCGCGGCCGAGGGCAAAAAGAGCGCCGCCGGTGGCGCCATACAAACAGGTGTTGCCGAGGATCACCTGGGCGCCCGGATTGACACAGCCAGCTGGGGGAACCAGGACGATCCGGCCGCCATTCATGGCTTTGCCGACGTAATCGTTGGCATCGCCCTCCAGCCGCACGTTCATCCCCTCCAGCAGCAGGGCACCGAAACTCTGACCGGCGACACCCTCGAAGTGGAGATCGAGGCGGCCACGAAAACCGGTGTTGCCATGGCGCCCGGCGATTTCACCCGCCAAGCGAGCGCAGACGCTGCGGTCGGTGTTGACGATCGCCAGGCTGCGGCTGACCTGGCCATGGGACTCGATGGCGGCAAGAACCTGCGGGTCGCTGAGCAATTGATCTTCAAGGATCGGCCCATTGCCATGGGCTTCTGCCCGGTGCTTCAGCCAGCTGCGGTCGGCCGCCTGGGGGATGGGCTCGAGCAGGCAGGTGAGATCGAGGGAGCCGGTTTTGGTCAGCTCAACCGCCCGGGGCACGAGCAGCTCGTTGCGGCCGATCAGATCTTCAAGCCGGGCGACACCCAACAGGCTGAGCAACTGGCGAACCTCCTCGGCCACATACAGGAAGAAATTGACCACATGCTCCGGCAGGCCGGTGAAGCGCTTGCGCAGGGCTTCTTTTTGCGAGGCCACCCCGACCGGGCAGTTATTGGTGTGGCAGATCCGGGCCATGATGCAACCTTCGGCGATCATCGACACCGAACCGAAGCCATACTCCTCGGCGCCCAGCAGCGCAGCCATCAGCACGTCCCAGCCGGTCTTGAGGCCGCCATCGGTGCGTAGCAGCACGCGATCACGCAGACCATTGACCAGCAGGCTGCGGTGCACTTCGGAGAGCCCCAGCTCCCACGGGCTGCCGGCGTGTTTGATCGAACTGAGCGGCGAGGCGCCGGTGCCGCCATCGTGGCCGGAAATCTGGATCACATCGGCATTGGCCTTGGCCACACCGGCGGCAATGGTGCCGATACCGATCTCGGCGACCAGCTTCACCGACACCTTGGCGGCGGGGTGAACCTGGTGAAGATCGTGGATCAGCTGGGCCAGATCCTCAATGGAATAGATGTCGTGGTGCGGGGGTGGAGAAATCAGGGCCACACCAGGCTTGCTGTTGCGCAGCCCAGCGATGTAGGCGTCCACCTTCGGGCCGGGAAGCTGGCCGCCTTCGCCGGGCTTGGCCCCCTGGGCCACCTTGATCTCAAGCTGCCGCCCACTGCGTAGGTAGGCCGGGGTCACACCGAAGCGGCCGGAGGCGATCTGCTTGATCGCTGAGCAGGCCGTGTCTCCGTTGCGCAGCCCCCGAATCGTCGGCAGCGTGGGCGAGTGCCCACCTGCATCCACATCCTCAAGGGCGCGGAAGCGGGCGGAATCCTCACCGCCTTCGCCACTGTTGCTCTTGCCGCCGATCCGGTTCATGGCGACGGCCAGAACCTCATGGGCTTCGCGCGAAAGGGCGCCAAGGCTCATGCCACCGGTGCAGAAGCGGCTGCAGATGCTCTCAACGCTCTCCACCTGGTCGAGCGGCAAGGGTGTGGGCGCCAGCTTCAGTTCAAGCAGGTCGCGCAGGGCCGTGACCGGCCGGTGCTCGAGCAGGGTGCGGTAGGTGGAGAAGTGGTCGTAGCCAGGGCCTGCAGCTACGGCGGCATGCAGGGCCTTGGCCATCTCCGGGCTGTTGAGATGGAATTCTCCGCCGGTGCGGTATTGGACGAAGCCCATGAACTCCAACTTGCTGCGGTTCAGCTCCGGGTAGGCCTTGGCATGGAAGGCCAGGGTTTCGCTGGCCAGATCGGCCAGGCTCAGGCCGGCGACCCGGCTGGTGGTGCCCTTGAAGGCCAGGCTGATCAGATCGGCGCCGATGCCGATGGCCTCGAAGATCTGGGCGCCGTGATAGCTGGCCAGCAACGAGATGCCGATCTTGGAGAGGATCTTGCGCAAGCCGGCCTCCAGGGCCTGGCGCACGTTGGCCTGGGCGGCGGCGGCATCGAGGCGTGGCAGCTTGCCGCGCTCCATCAGCGACTGGGTCTTGGGATGGTCGAGCCAGTGGCGGGTGGTTTCCCAGGTGAGCCAGGGGCAGACGGCGCTGGCGCCGAAGCCGATCAGGCAGGCCAGGTGGTGGGTGCTCCAGCACTGGCCGGTGTCGGCCACCAGGGAGACCTGCAGACGCAGCCCCAGGCGCAGGAGGTGCTGGTGAACCGCTCCAACCGCAAGTAACGGCGGAATGTAGGTGGTGGTGGCTGTCAGACCGGGTTCAGGACGGCCTTGGGCACAGCGGTCGGCGTTGGAGCGGTCAGAGAGCACCAGGATCTGGCACCCCTCCCTGACGGCGGCTTCCGAGTCGGCGCAGAGCTGTTGCACCGCCGACTCCAGTCCGCCTGGCCCGGTGCCGACGGAGAAGAGGGTCGACAAGCTGACGGTGGAGAGGCCCTGACCAGCAAGGGCGGCCAGTTCACGCTCGTTGAGCAGCGGGCTATCGAGGTGCAGCACCGAGGCGGAGGAGGGTTCGGGCCTGAGGGCTGAGCCGCGGCGGCCCAGATGCATCTCCAGGCTCATCACCAGCTCTTCGCGGAGCGGATCGATCGGCGGATTGGTGACCTGGGCAAAACGCTGCTTGAAGTAGTCGTAGAGGAGGTGGGGCTTGGTGGAGAGCACCGCCAGGGGGATGTCATCGCCCATGCAGTAGGTGGGCTCCTTGCCCTGACCGGCCATGTCCTCGATCACCAGATCGAGATCCTCGGCCGTGAGCCCGAAGGCGGTCTGGTGCTGGAGCAGATCGAGTTCGCCCATCGACTTGGCGTCCTGCCAGGGCTGGGCCTGAAGGCTGCGGCGTTGCTCCTGGAGCCAGGCGCCATAGGGATGGCGGGCCGCCACCTCTTCCTTGACCTGCCAGTTCTTCAGCAAGCGACCGTTTTCCAGGTCGACGGCCAGCATCTGGCCAGGGCCGAGCCGACCCTTTTCAATGATCCGGCTTTCCTCGATGGGCACCACACCGGTTTCCGAACCCATCACCACCAGGCCATCGCGAGTGATGCAGTAGCGGGCAGGCCGCAGTCCGTTGCGATCCAGCGAAGCACCCACACTGCGTCCGTCACTGAACACCAGCAACGCCGGGCCATCCCAGGGTTCCTGGAGGCAGGCGGAGTACTCGTAAAATGCCCGCACCTCTGGGCGGGAATCGAGTTCCGGCTGCTCGCGAAAGGCCTCAGGCACCAGGGTCAGGAGGCAGTCGGTGATTGGCCGGCCGCTGCGCACCATCAGCTCGAGCATGGCGTCGAGATTGGCAGAATCGCTGAAGGCCGCGTTCACAACGGGCTTGAGGTCGGCGGCGGCGGCACCCCAGGCGGCATCGAGGTGGGATTCGGCGGCCTGGGCCCAGTTGAGATTGCCCAGCAGGGTATTGATTTCACCGTTGTGGCCCAGCAACCGCATCGGCTGGGCCAGGGGCCAGCGGGGCAGGGTGTTGGTGCTGAAGCGGCGGTGATACACCGCGAAACTCACGGCAAAGCGCTCGTCTCTCAGGTCGTTGTAGAAGGCCGGCAGCACTTCCGAGCGCACCATCCCCTTGTAAACCAGGGTGCGGCCGCTGAACGAAGCGAAGTAAAGGTCTCGAACTTCAGGCCCCCAGGTTTCCCTGACCAGGTCACCGACCCGCCGGCGGCAGCGAAACAGCAGCGCCTCCAGGGCATCACCGCTGGCGTCGGACTCCACCAGCCATTGCTCGATCACCGGGGCGGTCTGGCGGGCCAAGGGGCCGAGAACACTGGGATCAACCGGCACCGGGCGCCAACCCAGACTGCGCAGGCCAAGGCTTTGGGCGGCCTGTTCACAAAATTGGCGGGCCTGCTGCAGCCGCTCCGGATCGGCCGGCAGGAACAGCATGGCCAGACCCCGCCGGTTGGGCACCGTTGCGCGCGATTCCGGCCAGACCGCTTCGAGAAAACTCCAGGGGATGCCGGAGAGAATGCCGGCGCCATCGCCGGAGTCGCTGTCACCGCCACAGCCACCGCGGTGCTCCATGCAGCTGAGCGCCTCCAGGGCTTGCAGCAGCAGGCCATGGGAGGCAGCACCATCCAACTGGGCCAGAAAACCAACCCCGCAGGCGTCCTTTTCCCCGGCGACAGCCGCCGGTGCCGGGCTGTCGCAATGGGGCCAGAGGGGACGGGAGGAATGCGGCATGGACCGGAACAACCTGCAGAAACAAGCGGCAGCCCTGATTGACGCAGGTGGCCACCCCAGTGAGCGGACAACAACTCTAGGGACAGGTGCCTGGGCTTAGCGTTCACCAGCAACGGAAAAGGCTGATGGCGTGGCCGATCCCGCCAGCGCGCTATGGCCGCTGGCTCTGCTTGACAGTTTTGACTCTGCTTCCGATCGCCACTGGGCCGGGAGCTTCCGCTCAGTCCGGCTGGCGACCGGGACGTCAACCGGCTGAGCCGCCTCCGGCGAGAACGCCGGCAAGACAACAGGCCAGAGAGCAAGAAGGCAGCCGACTGGTGATCAACGGCCTGGCCCAACAGGCCCGTTGGCAATGGCTTCAGAGCGATGGAGCCGCCGCATCGCAGTTGTGGCTGCCCTTGGAGGTGCTCCAGGGCCAGCTCGGCTTCAGCAGCGAAAGCAGGCCAGATGGCGGCCTTGAGCTGGAATGGTTCGGTCAGACCCTCAAGGTGGCCCCGGCTCAACTGCGCAGCCTCGATGATGAAGTCGGTCTGGATGTGGGGCCAACCTTCGCTGCCGCCGGAGTCCGCCTTGAAGCCACGGCCGAGACACTGAAGATTGAAATTCCGCCGGCGGGCTTAGTCGGAATCCGGGTCTCCTCAGCGGGGGGAACCGCCGCTATGGGCGGCCGCCGCGTGGTGCTGGATCTCGATGGCATCGCCCTGGTGCGCCAGGAGAGCGGCCAGCTGCTGCTGGGGCTGCGCAGCACCGCCGCGCAGCGTGCTGAACTCCAGGGGCTTGGTTTCGCGGCGCGCCAGAGCGATCAGGGATTGACCCTCCAACGCCCTGGCGTGGTTCCCAAGGTTCTGACCCTGGGAGGGCCGGCCCGGGTGGTGCTCGATCTCGCCGGGGTCGGGCTGGCTGGCACCCCTGGCGCCGGTGCGGTCGCGACGCCGCCACCCCGGCTGGATCCACGGTTGCAGGCCCTACTGAGCAGCAGCGTCACCGTCGAGCGGCAGGTCCGTGCCGTCGGCAACCGGCGGATGCTGATCAACAGCGTGCGGCTGGATCCACGGCGCAATCCCCTCGAACTACGCCTGCTCACCAGGCCCGACGGCATGCAGGGACTCAGTTCCCTGCCGGCGCTGGCAGCGCGCGATCAGGCCCTGGTGGCGATCAACGGCGGTTTCTTCAACCGGATCAGGCGGATGCCCCTGGGTGCTCTCAAAGAACAGGATCGCTGGCTCTCCGGACCGATCCTGAACCGTGGCGCCGTCGGTTGGCGACCCAGGGAGCTACCCCAGTTCGGCCGGCTGCGGTTGGAGGAATGGCTGACTGACGAGACCGGCAGGCGCTGGCCGCTGACCACAGTGAACAGTGGGTATGTCCAGCGCGGCCTGGCCCGTTACACGGCCGACTGGGGGAGCGGGTATCGGCCCCTGAGCGGCGCCGAGACGGCTGTGTTGATCAGGGGTGGCATCGTTCAAAGGCAGTGGAGCCGCGCGGAACTCGCCCAGGGGGTTGGGCTTGGCGCCGGTGACACATTGGTGGTGGCCAGAGCCGGGGCGGTGGCTCCCTGGCCCGTGGGCAGCCGCCTGAGCTTGAACAGCCGCCCGCTCGATGCGGTGGGGATGAACCCCTTCGTGCTTGGCGGCGGCCCGTTGCTGCTTCAGGACGGCAGGCTGGTGCTCAATGGGACAGCGGAAGGATTCGGCGCCGCGTTTCAACAGCAGGGGGCGCCGCGCACGGTGGTCGGCAGCGACGGGCGTCAGCTCTGGCTGCTCACTGTTCAAGGGGAGGGCAATGCTGGGCCAACCCTGCAGGAAACCGCCGGACTGCTCAGGCAGATGGGGCTGCGGGATGCCCTCAATCTCGATGGCGGCGGCTCCACTGGCTTGATGGTCGGTGGGGCGATGACCGTGTTGGGCCGTGGAGTCTCCGCCTCGATTCACAATGGTCTTGGTCTGGTGCCACGGGATTCCGTCGCAGACTCTTCCCCTACACCCTGAGCGAAGCCGCCATGCCGAAGGGACTGACCGTTCACCTGAGCGCCGCTGCCGCTGCTGAGCTGGGCCGCCAGGCCGCCGTGGCCGGCACACCGGGGCTGATGCATCTGGATCTGGTGGAAGGAGGCTGTGAGCGCTGGGTGCTGAGGATCCGTCCCGGCGACCTGACCGGGATGGCGGTCGCCAGGGCCGACGGCATCACCCTGCACGCCCCTGAGGACCAATTCGCTCTGATGGCGGGCCTCAACCTGGACTACCGAGGGGATCTCAGTGGCGGCGGCTTCCTGATCAGGGCCGCCGACGGGCTGCAGTGCTGCGCCTGCGGGGCCGCCTTCAGTCGTCAGAACCATGACGGTCCGCCGACGGCGTAGGGTGATCAATTGTGAAAACGGTCGGACGTCCGGCTTCTCTCTTCGGCCCTCGATGCCCACGATTCAGCAGCTGATCCGCACCGAGCGGCAGCACCTCACCCGCAAGACCAAATCCCCTGCGCTGCGGGCCTGCCCGGAGCGCCGAGGCGTGTGCACCCGCGTGTACACCTCCACCCCCAAGAAACCGAACTCCGCGCTGCGCAAGGTGGCCCGCGTCCGGCTCACCTCGGGCTTTGAGGTCACGGCCTACATCCCCGGCATCGGCCACAACCTGCAGGAGCACTCCGTGGTGTTGATCCGCGGCGGTCGCGTCAAGGATTTGCCCGGTGTCCGCTACCACATCATCCGTGGCACCCTCGACACCTCCGGTGTCAAGGACCGGCGCCAAAGCCGCTCCAAGTACGGCACCAAGGCACCCAAAGGCTGATCGAGCCCGCCCCGTTTCCTTTTCCTTCCTCGCTTTCCTTCCTTCAGGTTTATGTCCCGCCGCAATGCTGCTGAGAAGCGCCCGGTTCATCCCGATCCCCAGTTCAACAGCCGTCTGGCCTCGATGGTGGTGGCACGGCTCATGAAGCACGGCAAAAAGTCCACCGCCCAGCGCATTCTCTCGGATGCCTTTGGCCTGATCAACGACCGAACCGGCACCGATCCACTTGAGGTGTTCGAGACAGCCGTGCGCAACGCCACTCCCCTGGTGGAAGTGCGGGCAAGGCGGGTCGGTGGCGCCACCTATCAGGTGCCGATGGAAGTGCGGCAGGAGCGCGGAACAGCGATGGCCCTGCGTTGGCTGGTGAATTTTTCACGGGCTCGCAACGGCCGCAGCATGTCCCAGAAACTGGCGGGCGAACTGATGGATGCCGCCAACGAAGCCGGCAACGCGGTCCGCAAACGGGAAGAAACCCACAAGATGGCTGAAGCGAACAAGGCCTTCGCCCACTACCGCTACTGAGCGGGGAGCTACCAGCTGGGTCGCGGGCCCAGCAACTAGCGGTATCACCAGTTACAGTCAACCCGCATTTTTTTCGTCGATTTACCTTCGGAGACCTTCACCCGTGGCCCGCGCCTTCCCCTTAGATCGCGTCAGAAATATCGGCATCGCCGCCCACATTGACGCGGGCAAAACCACCACCACCGAGCGCATTCTTTTTTATTCCGGTGTGGTCCACAAGATGGGCGAGGTCCACGATGGCGCCGCCGTCACCGACTGGATGGCCCAGGAGCGTGAGCGTGGCATCACGATCACGGCGGCTGCTATCTCCACCAGCTGGAAAGACCACCGGATCAACATCATCGACACGCCTGGCCACGTCGACTTCACGATCGAAGTGGAGCGCTCCATGCGGGTGCTCGATGGTGTGGTTGCCGTTTTCTGCGCTGTCGGCGGGGTCCAGCCCCAGTCGGAAACGGTCTGGCGGCAGGCCGATCGCTACAAAGTGCCGCGCCTCGTGTTCGTCAACAAGATGGACCGCACCGGCGCCAATTTTCTCAAGGTCTACGACCAGATCAAGGATCGCCTGAAGGCCAAAGCTGCCCCAATCCAGCTTCCGATCGGCGCTGAAGGCGACCTCAAGGGAATCATCGATCTGGTGCGTCAGAAGGCGATCATCTACACCAATGACCTCGGCACTGACATCGTCGAGGGAGATATCCCCGCCGAGATGCAGGAAGAAGTCGCACTCTGGCGCGGCAATTTGATGGAAACGGTGGCCGAAACCGATGACGAACTGACTGATTACTACCTGGAAAACGGTTATCTCACCGATGAACAATTGGTGAAAGGCATTCGGATCGGTGTGGTCAAGCACGGTTTGGTGCCGATCCTCTGTGGTTCAGCCTTCAAGAACAAAGGTGTTCAGCTGATGCTGGATGCAGTTGTGGATTATCTGCCCGCACCGATCGATATTCCGCCGATCCATGGCCTCTTGCCCGATGGCGAAGAAGCCAGCCGGCCCTGCGACGACAATGCCCCGTTCAGCGCCCTGGCCTTCAAGGTAATGGCTGATCCCTACGGCAAACTCACCTTCGTGAGGATGTACAGCGGAACCCTCAAGAAAGGCAGCTATGTGCTCAACAGTACCAAGGATAAAAAGGAACGCATCTCCCGGCTGATCCTGCTCAAGGCCGACGACCGGGAAGAGGTCGATGAACTGCGTGCCGGTGATCTTGGCGCTGTTCTTGGTCTCAAGAACACCACAACGGGTGACACCCTCTGCGTTGAAACCGATCCAATCATTCTGGAGTCGCTGTTCATTCCCGAACCGGTCATTTCGGTTGCTGTGGAGCCCAAGACCAAGGGGGACATGGAGAAACTCTCCAAGGCTCTGCAATCACTCTCCGAAGAGGACCCCACCTTCCGCGTATCCACTGACCCGGAAACCAACCAGACGGTGATCGCCGGCATGGGCGAGCTTCACCTGGAGATCCTGGTGGATCGCATGCTCAGGGAGTTCAATGTCGAAGCCAACATCGGCGCTCCTCAGGTTTCTTATCGCGAAACCATTCGTGGCAGCGCCAAAGGCGAAGGCAAATTTGCCAGACAGACCGGTGGCAAGGGCCAATACGGCCATGTCGTAATCGAGATGGAGCCTGGTGAGCCGGGTACAGGCTTCGAGTTCGTCAACAAGATCGTTGGCGGTATCGTGCCGAAGGAGTACATCGGACCGGCCGAAAACGGCATGAAGGAAACCTGCCAGTCCGGCGTGATTGCTGGTTTCCCGATGATTGATATCAAGGTCAGTATGGTCGATGGCTCCTACCACGACGTCGACTCCTCCGAAATGGCCTTCAAAATTGCCGGCTCGCTGGCCTTCAAGGACGGCGTCAAGAAGTGCAATCCTGTACTGCTTGAGCCGATGATGAAGGTGGAAGTCGAGATCCCCGAGGATTTCCTTGGATCAGTGATCGGCGACCTCTCCTCCCGGCGCGGTCAGGTCGAAGGCCAGTCCATCGACAATGGACAATCTAAAGTCCAGACCAAGGTGCCCCTGGCCGAGATGTTCGGCTATGCCACTCAGCTCCGATCCATGACCCAGGGTCGGGGTGTTTTCTCGATGGAGTTCAGCCATTACGAGGAAGTTCCTCGCAATGTGGCTGAGGCCATCATCTCCAAGAATCAGGGCAATTCCTGATCTTTACAACCCCAACCAACCCCCCGATTCTTTCCTTCAATGGCCCGCGAGAAGTTTCAGAGGACCAAACCTCACGTCAACATCGGCACCATCGGCCACGTTGACCATGGCAAGACCACCCTTACTGCCGCCATCACCAACGTGCTGGCGTCCATCGGCCAGGCGAAAGCTCAGGCCTATGACGACATTGACGGCGCTCCTGAGGAGAAAGAGCGGGGGATCACCATCAATACCGCCCACGTCGAGTACGAAACCGAGGGCCGTCACTACGCCCACGTGGACTGCCCGGGTCACGCCGACTACGTGAAGAACATGATCACCGGCGCCGCCCAGATGGACGGCGGCATTTTGGTGGTGGCCTCCACCGACGGCCCGATGGCCCAGACCAAGGAGCACATCCTGCTGGCCAAGCAGGTCGGCGTTCCCGCCCTGGTGGTGTTCCTCAACAAGACCGACATGGTCGACGACGAGGAGATCCTTGAGCTCGTCGAACTGGAGATGCGCGAGCTGCTCGACAGCTATGACTTCCCCGGTGATGACATCCCCGTGATCACCGGCTCCGCCCTCAAGGCCCTTGAGCACATTCAAGGAGGAGGCGGCAAAGGTCTGCGCGGTGAGAACGAGTGGGTCGACAAGATCCTCGACCTCATGGATGCCGTGGATGCCTCGATCCCCGAGCCCGAGCGTGAGATCGACAAGCCCTTCCTGATGGCCGTCGAAGACGTCTTCTCGATCACCGGTCGCGGCACCGTGGCCACCGGCCGGATCGAGCGTGGCAAGGTCAAGGTCGGCGAGACCGTCCAGATCGTCGGCATCAAGGACACCCGCGAAACCACCGTCACCGGTGTAGAGATGTTCCGTAAGCAGCTCGAGGAAGGCATGGCAGGTGATAACGCCGGCCTGCTCCTGCGCGGCATTCAGAAGGAGGACATCGAGCGCGGCATGGTGCTGGTGAAGCCCAACTCCATCAAGCCCCACACCAAGTTCGAGGGTGAGGTGTACGTGCTCAAAAAGGAGGAAGGCGGCCGCCACACACCCTTCTTTGCTGGCTACCGCCCGCAGTTCTACATCCGCACCACCGACGTGACCGGGCAGATCACGGCCTTCACCGCCGATGACGGCACCAACGTCGAGATGGTGATGCCGGGTGACCGCATCAAGATGAGCGCCGAGCTGATCTGCCCAGTGGCGATCGAGCAGGGCATGCGCTTCGCCATTCGCGAAGGCGGCCGCACCATCGGTGCCGGTGTTGTCTCCAAGATCGTGGCTTGAGCGCGATTTGATCGGTGTGGGGGTGGCGCCAAATGCTTACCCCCCGCCAAAACCAGCCCTTTACGGGGCCAATGCTCTTGGAGACCGGTTCGCTTCTTGACACCGGCTCTTTCCTTGACACCGGCTTTCTCCTTGACGCCGGCTCGCTCCTTGACAATTGATGGATCCCAGGTTCCATCCGTTCCCTCCCGTTGAGACCCTCGCGTGCCTTCAACGGGCTTTTCTATCCCTCCCATGTCCACCGCCATCGCTCAGCAGAAAATCCGCATTCGCCTCAAGGCGTTTGACCGCCGCATGCTGGATCTTTCCTGCGACAAGATCATCGAAACCGCCGATCACACCGCCGCCACGGCGATTGGACCGATCCCCCTGCCCACCAAGCGCAAGATTTATTGCGTGCTGCGCTCCCCCCACGTGGACAAGGATTCCCGTGAGCACTTCGAGACGCGCACCCACCGCCGCATTATTGATATCTACAGCCCCACCGCCAAGACCATTGACGCTCTGATGAAGCTGGACCTGCCCAGCGGAGTTGACATCGAAGTGAAGCTCTGAAAACAAAGCTCTGAAAACGAAGCTTTGGAAGCAGTGCCTGGTGTCGAGCGGCCTGAGCCAATCGCCCAGGCCAAGCCATTAACCTTTCGGCCCAGACCAACGGCCGATGGATTGTGGATCGCCCGCCCTCAAGGCGGGTTTTTACGTTCAGGGCCGTGCCGAGATCCCTAAGATCGGTTTAGAGCCTCACTCTTTTGCAACCACGCAGGACCTTTGTGACCGATTTGGCCGTCCGGGAACTCCCCCTCTTCCCCCTGCCGGATGTGGTGTTGTTCCCGCAGGAGGTACTGCCTCTACACATCTTCGAGCCCCGCTACCGGATGATGCTGAGCACGGTTCTGGAAACCGATCGGCGTTTCGGGGTGGTGCGCTGGGACCCCCAGGAAAAGAAAATGGCCAGCGTTGGCTGCTGCGCCGAGATCCTGCAATGTCAGACGCAGGATGACGATCGCAGCAACATCGTCACCATGGGCCAGCAGCGCTTCCGCGTGCTCGAAGTGGTGCGTGAAGCACCGTTCCGTGTCGGCATGGTGAGCTGGATCGAAGACCAGGCCAGCGACAGCGACAACTCACTCGAGCAGCTCGCTGGCGAAGTGACCCAGGCTCTGCGTGATGTGGTCGATCTGACCGGCAAGCTGATCGGCAAGCCCACCAGCCTGCCCAACGACCTGCCTGATCTGCCCCGGGAACTGTCGTTCTGGATCGGCTCCCACCTGGGTGGCCCCGTGGCTGACCATCAGCAGGCCCTGCTTGAGCTGACCGACACCACCGAGCGTTTACGCCTGGAGTATTCCCTCCTTGACCAGACCCGCCGTCAACTGGCGGCTCGAACCGTTCTCAAGGACACCTTTAAAGGAATGGGTGAGGACGGCCAGGATCCAAGCTGATGGCACTCAATCTCCTGCCTGGGGCCCTGCTTCTTGGTGCGGGTGCAGCTGGCTTGGGGTGGTATGCCACCCAGCTCTGGCAACGGCGAAACCGGCGCTATCAGAGCACCGAGACGGTCGCGGCGGCCTATGACCGCTGGACCGACGACCAATTGCTCGAACGCCTCTGGGGGGACCACGTCCACCTCGGACACTACGGAGAGCAGCCGCGGCGCGCCGATTTCCGCGCCGCCAAAGCAGCTTTCGTGCATGAATTGGTGCGCTGGAGTGGCCTCGATCAACTGCCCAGTGGCGCCCGCGTGCTGGATGTGGGCTGTGGCATCGGCGGCAGTGCCCGGATCCTCAGCCGGGATTACGGCTTTGAAGTGCTGGGAATCAGTATCAGCCAAGCCCAGATCGCCCGGGCAAGCCAGCTCACCCCCGCCGGCCTGCCCTGCCGTTTCGCGGTGATGGATGCCCTGGCCCTCGATCTCGCCGATGGTCAGTTCGATGCGGTCTGGAGTGTGGAGGCCGGACCGCACATGGCCGACAAGCAGCGCTACGCCGATGAGCTGTTGCGCGTGCTCGCGCCGGAAGGCCTGCTGGCCGTGGCCGACTGGAACCGGCGCGATCCAAGCAACGGCGCGCTGACGAGCCGCGAGCGCTGGGTGATGCGTCAGCTGCTCGACCAATGGGCCCACCCCGAGTTCGCCAGCATCCTCTCTTTCAGGCACAACCTGGCCTGCAGCCCCTTCGCCAATGGAGCCAGCGTGACCACAGGCGACTGGACCAAGGCCACCTTGCCCTCCTGGATCGACTCGATCATGGAAGGCATCCGCCGCCCCGGGGCGGTGCTGGGCCTGGGGCCGATGGCCGTGCTGCAGGGACTCCGCGAAACCCCGACCCTGCTGTTGATGGACTGGGCTTTCCGCAACGGCCTGATGCAGTTCGGTGTGTTCCGCTGCCGCAAACCAACGACCTAGCCGCCGTTCTCTTCGACGATGCTGATTGGGTAGGTCCCGAACAGGACCAGATGCTCACAGTGACCGGCCAATTCCGCGACAGCCTGCTCAAGGGAGCCCGAATCGGCTGGTAGCTCCAGGTCAACGAAGAACAGGTATTCGCCCATTTCCCGCTTGGACGGGCGTGACTCGATCCGGCTCATGTTCAACTGCCGATGGGCGAAGCAGCGCAGGGCATCGAGCAGGGCGCCGGGGTTGTTCGCCCGCAGCGAGAAGGCGAGGCTGCAGTGGGTGGCTTTGGCGCGGCCCGCAGGGATGGCAGGCGCACGCTGCAGCAGGAGGAAACGGGTGCAGTTTCCGGCCACGTCATTGATCGGATAGGCCAGTACCTCCAGGCCGTGCTGGCTGGCCGCCTGGAGCGAGGCCACGGCAGCGCGGAAGTGGCTGCCGCCCACCAGGCGCGAAGCCTCCGCCGTGGAGCTGGTGGGCAGCTGCAAGGCATCGGGAAGATGTTCGGCCAGCCATTGGCTGCACTGGGCCAGGGCCTGGGGATGGGAGAGCACCTCACTGATGCGGCCGATCGGACCGCTGCCGAGCAGGGCATGGCGAACCGGCAGAACCAGGGCTCGCCGGATTCCCAATTCCTCATGCTCCCAGAGGGCATCCAGACTGGCCGTGACCCCGCCCTCGACCGAGTTCTCGACGGGCACCACGGCTGCATCACAGTGGCCGTCAGCGAGGGCCCGGATCACGGCCCGGTGCCCGCTCTGGGGGACCAGTTCCACATCGCCCAATCCTTCAAGGTCAGCCAGGGTTCTGGCGGCCTGCTCGCCATAGGTTCCAGCGGGACCAAGAAAGGCAAGACGCATGACAGGGGAGCAACGGAGCGGCGAACGCTGATCGATAGGATCATCTCCCGCCGACTCCCCACCCTGGCGATGCCCCTGGCTTTCGGCGCCCGCCAGCAACTCCGGATTCCGGTATCCAGCCAGAGCGAAAGGCTGGCGCCCTACCTCGAAAACGACGATCGGATCGTGCGCACCCTGTTGGCTGCCGACCAACTACAACGGCTTGGCGACGGGCGCTATCGCTACGCCGTCCAGCAACTGAACGTCTTCCAGCTCCAGGTCCAGCCGATCGTTCAGCTGCAGGCCACGCGACAGCCAGGCCGACTCGAGATTGAGGCCCTCGATTGCCAACTGGAGGGTCTCGAAGTGGTCGACGACTTCGCACTCCAGCTCCACTCCCATTTGGTGGTCAACGAAACCGGCCTGGAGGGGGAAGCCCATCTGGCCGTTACGGTCAGCCGGCCGGCCATTCTGGGCCTGCTGCCACCCCGCGTGCTCGAAGCCACCGGTCGTTCCTTGCTGGCTGGCATCCTGATTGCGATGCGAAAACGGGTCGGCCGGCAGCTGCTCGATGACTTCAGCGCCTGGTGCAGGGAGAACTGAGCACCCGGGAGAGAAAGGACTGGCGATGGAGTGGGGTGGCCCCGAGCTCGCGCAAGGCCGCTCGGTGCATCGCCGTGCCATAGCCGACATGGCGCTCCAGTCCGTAGCCAGGGAAGCGAGAGGCCAGCCGCCGGACCAGCCCATCACGCGCCTGTTTGGCGAGCACACTGGCTGCGGCAATGGCCAGGCAACGGCGATCACCCTGCACCAGGGTGACCTGCCGGCCAGACCAGGGTCGTAGGGGCAGAACGCCATCGACCAGCACCAGGACCGGGCGCCGGGGCAGGCTTTGCAGGGCCCGCAGCATGGCCGCTTCGGTGGCCCAGCGAATGCCGTGGCGGTCAATTTCGCTGGCTGAGGCCTGGCCCAGTCCCCAGGCCTGAGCCAGGGCCGTGATCAACGGAACCAGGCGTTCGCGATGGCGGGCCGAGAGCGCCTTGCTGTCGGTGAGACCTGCCCTGGCCAGAGGCTCCAGGGCCGAAGCCGGCAACACAACCGCCCCGGCGAAGACGGGTCCGAACAAACAACCTCGACCGACCTCATCAACCCCGGCACAGGTCCGTGGGTCATGGCCGCCAAAGAGCGACCCCGAGGCCGAGAAACGCCTCAGACCGTGGCCGAGGAGCGCCGGCGACGCCGCCGCGGTTCACCAGCGTCCTGCTCTTCGGGAGCCGGCTGGGCTGCTGCTTCCGCTGCAGTTTCGGCCGGCGGAATCCCAAGGCTGCCACTGCCGTTGGCCGGCAAAGCCGAGGTTTCAGGAGCCGCTGCAGCGGTTGCCGAGGGGCGTGAACGGGTGATCTTGCGCGTGAGCGGCACCTGCACCACAGGAGCCTCGATCACGGTTGTGACGGTGGCCATCGGCTCATCAGGCTCCAGGGGAAGGGGCGTGATTTCGACCAGCACGTCAGGGGACGGCTCATGCCGAACCAAGGTGGAACTGGCAGCAGTGCCGGTCTGGCCACTGGCGGCGCTGGCACCGTTATCGCCACTGCCGTTGTCGCCAGTCCTGTCATCACGACTGCTGTTATCGGTGCTGTTGTTATCGCCATTGCCGCGTCCACCGCGACGGCGGCGGCGGGAAGCTGTGGACGATTGTTGTTGACGGGCCGCTTCGAGCACGGCCTCCGGATCCTCGCCTGGCCTGACGACGCGCACCATCAGGTGTTCGCCACTGGGTTGGGGATCGAGCAACAGGGTGGGGTTGAGACCAAGCCAGCCGTAGACCAGCTCCTGTTCTTCCTCCATCGGCACGGCCACCAGTTCGGGTTCCTGGCGGCGACTGACCGGTTCACTGACAAAGCCCGCAGCCGCTTCACTGGGCTCGCTGGAACTAGCAGGGACCTGAACCGGTGCACTGACCGGTGCCTCCACGGCTTCGCTGGAGCGGCCGCCGCGGCTGCCACGGCCACCGCGGCGACGGCCACTGGATTCGGTGGCGGCAGGGCTGACAACGTCGGCCCGGGCCGAAGCCGCCGAGCGCACCAGGCCACTCACCGTGGCCAGGGGCTGGAGCGAATCGGTGCCGGGGAGCACCGCCACATGGCCGAGGCCACCACAACTGGGGCAGGCACGACCGAACAACTCATAGATGTTCTGGCCCTGGCGCTTGCGCGTGAGTTCAACCAAGCCGAGCTCGGAGAGCTGGGCAATCTGGGGGCGGGCGGTGTCATCGCGGACCGCCTGGGTGAAATGCTCCAGCAGCATCAACTGGTCGCGCCTCGACTCCATGTCGATGAAGTCGATGATCACGACGCCACCGATGTTGCGCAGCTTGAGCTGACGGGCGATCTCAGCGGCCGCTTCGCAGTTGGTCCAGAGCACGGTTTCCCGGGCATTGGCCGAACGGGTGAACGAACCTGAGTTCACGTCGATCACCGTGAGCGCCTCGGTGGGCTCGATGATCACGTAGCCGCCTGAGGGAAGATCAGCCCGGGGCTTGAGCGAATCGCGAATTGCCGCATTCACCCGGTAATGCTCCAGGATGTCGCTGGATTCGGCGTGGTGCTCAACCTGCAGGCTGGCCTGATCGGCACCGAGGAAGGCATTGACCCGGGCCACGGCCGCTGGGGTATCGACGACGACCCGCAGAACCTCGGGGCTGTAGAGGTCACGCAGGACGCGATGGATGAAGTCTTCGTCACGGTTAAGCAGCACAGGTGGGCTGGCGATTTCGGCCGCTTCCTGAATGCCTTCCCACTGGCGCAGCAGGGTCTCGAGATCATCAATCAGCAGGTCTTCGCTGATCCCCTCGGCTTCGGTACGCACCAGCAGACCTGCGCCGGGAGGCTTGATCAGCACACCGAGAGCACGCAGCCGGTTGCGTTCGTTTTCGCCGTTAATCCGCCGGGAAATGCTCACTCCCTGGCCGTGGGGCTGGAGGACCAGGAAGCGGCCGGGGAGCGTGAGGTTGCCGGTGAGGCGAGGCCCTTTGGTGCCGGTGGGCTCCTTCATCACCTGAACCAGCACCTTCTGGCGAGGCTCAAGCAACTCGGTGATGCCGGCTGCTCCCTTCCTCAGGCGCAGGGGGCCGAGGTCGGTGACATGGATGAAGCCGTTCTTTTCGCTTTCACCGATGTTGACGAAGGCCGCATCGATACCGGGCAGGACGTTTTCGACCCTGCCGAGATAGACATCACCGATCTGGTAACGGCCCTGGGCGACGACAAGTTCATCAACACGTTCGTCGTTGAGCACTGCAGCGATGCGCAGTTGCTCCGCAATGACGATCTGCTGGGGCATGGAGGATAGGGTTTGGCTCGGTGGAGCCCTGCCAAGGGATGGGGATCGACCCCGGAAGAAACCAACTGCTGCGCAGAGCGTGCCGCAATGCCGCTCGACTGCTGCTGAAGCAGAAGGGGGACGGAAGGAAAAGTCTGGTGAGGAAGCACCCCTAGAAGCTCATCGCCCGGATCACGTTGGTGCTGGGGGAACTGGTGAAGAACGACCAGTGCACGCAACCGTGTCGACTAGATGATGGGCCGCATGAGGCGATGCCCGCTGAGAAGCGTTTACAGCTTCAGAAACTGCAAACGGGACTGCCGTCTTCTCGGGAATTTAGCACGATGATCCCAGGCACCACACCGCCTTGAAGCAAGGCCCAGCAGCAGGCCGCAAGGGGGAACAATCCCCCCAGAACGCCTAGGCCCCCATCGCCCAGGTCATGTCACGTAGGAAGATGGCCAGCAGGAATGCATGGGCAGAGCGGTTGTGGTTCAGATCAATTCCAATTACCTGAAGCTCAAGGCGGGCTATCTCTTTCCCGAGATCGCTCGCCGGGTGAAGGATTTCTCGGCCGCCAACCCCGAAGCCTCCCTGATTCGCCTCGGCATTGGCGATGTGACCGAGCCGCTGCCGGCCGCCTGCCGCGAAGCGATGAAGCAGGCCGTCGACGCGATGGGACGTCGGGAGAGCTTCCATGGCTACGGGCCTGAACAGGGCTACCTCTGGTTGCGTGAGGCGATTGCCTCCAACGATTTCCAGGCGCGAGGCTGTGCCATCAGTGCCGAAGAGATTTTCGTCTCTGATGGCTCCAAATGCGACAGCAGCAACATCCTCGACATCCTCGGCGAGGGCATCCGCATCGCCGTGACCGATCCGGTCTATCCGGTGTATGTCGACAGCAATGTGATGGCAGGCCGCACTGGCGAGGCCGACGAGACGGGGCGTTACGCCGGGCTCACCTATCTGCCGATCACCGCCGCCAACGGCTTCTGCGCGCCCCTGCCGGAGGGGCCGGTGGATCTGATCTATCTCTGTTTCCCCAACAATCCCACCGGTGCAGTGGCCAGCCGCGAGCAGCTCCAACGCTGGGTCGACTACGCCCTGGCCAACCAGGCGCTGATCCTGTTCGATGCCGCCTACGAGGCCTTCATCCGTGACCCGGAACTGCCCCATTCGATCTACGAGATCGAGGGAGCCAAGCGATGTGCCATCGAGTTCCGCTCCTTTTCGAAGAACGCCGGCTTCACGGGCACCCGCTGCGCGCTCACGGTGGTGCCACGGGGCTTGATGGGGGTGGGCGCCGATGGGCAGGAGGTGGAGCTGTGGAGCCTCTGGAACCGGCGCCAGAGCACCAAGTTCAATGGGGTGAGCTACATCGTGCAGCGGGGCGCTGAAGCGGTGTATTCCTCTGAGGGCCAGGCCCAGGTGAAGGAACTGGTCAACTTCTATATGGAGAATGCGGCGATCCTCCGCCGTGATCTCAGCCGCGCCGGGCTGCGCGTCTTCGGTGGCGAGCAGGCCCCTTACGTCTGGATTCAGACGCCTGAGGGCGTGGATTCCTGGAGCTTCTTCGACCGGCTGCTGAGCGAGGCCCACGTGGTGGGCACCCCGGGCAGCGGTTTCGGCGCCGCCGGCGAGGGCTACTTCCGGCTCTCGGCCTTCAACAGCCGCGCCAATGTGGCAGAAGCCATGGAACGCATCGCCCAAAGCTCCCTGGCCGTTTCCAATAAAGTGGCGATCTGAGCGTGAATCGACCCCCTGCCGCCGTGGTTCTGTCGTCTGCTGCCGTGCACCTGTCCGTTGAAACAGCTCCCCGCTCCCCCGGCGGAGCGGCGGTGATCGATCAAGAGGTGCAGAGGGTGCGCAAGCCCTCGCCGCTCTATCGGGTGCTGCTGCACAACGATCCGGTCAATTCGATGGAGTACGTGGTGACCAGCCTGCGCGAGGTGGTGCCCTCCCTCAGTGAACAGGACGCGATTGCCGTGATGCTCGAAGCCCACAAGACCGGCGTCGGCCTGGTGATCGTGTGTGATCTCGAACCAGCGGAGTTCTACTCCGAAACGCTCAAGGGCAAGGGGCTCACCAGCACGATCGAGCCCGAGGACTGAAGTGGCACCCGGCGCTCGAGCGCGGATCCCCAGCCGGGGCTCCCCCCACGGGCTGGGCACCCTGCTGTACGTCCCGCTGCTCTATGGCGTCGGCTGGCTGATTTCCCGTCCGCTGGCCCTCTTAGCCCCCGAACTGCGTGCCGATCAGCTCAACTTGGTGGGCTTGATTCTTGCCCTGGTGTTGCTGCTGCTGACCCTGCCATGGCGCCTGAAGCAGGCCTGGGGAGAGTCCAAACCCTGGCAGCGCCTGGGCTTGGTCATGCCGCTGCCGCCGGCCTTGAAGGCCCTGCTGCGCGGGCTGCTCAAGGCCGCTGGCTTGCTGGGATTCCTGGCCATGGTTCTGATCGCCACTGGGGCGGCGCGGGGATCCTGGCGCCTGGATGGCGGCATCGCCCTCAATGGACTGGCGCTGCTGGCCGGCGTGGGCTTCGCCGAAGAACTGCTGTTCCGAGGCTGGCTCTGGGGGGAGCTTGAACTCCAACTCAAGGCCCGCACGGCCCTGCTGCTTCAGGCGGTGATCTTCGCCCTGATCCACCCCTGGTACCGCACGGAGGGGCCTGGAGCCATCGGCCAGCTGGGCGGGTTGATCATGCTCGGGATCGCCCTGGCCTTGCAACGTCGTACTGACGCCGGCGCCCTCTGGGGAGCGATCGGGCTGCATGGGGGGTTAGTCGGCGGCTGGTTCGTGCTGCAGATGGGGCTGATCGAGCTCTCTGCCGGTGCGCCCGCCTGGCTGAGCGGACCGGGTGCCCCCAACCCCAACCCGATCGGAGGGGCCATTGGCTGGCTGGGGCTCGCTGCGCTGATCTGGGTGCGGCGGCCGCACTGGGGCCGCTAACGCACTGCCGTGGCTAGGGCCGCTTTGCCTTCAACAGGAGCTCTGAGGGCTTCTTCGAGGGGAGCGAGGCCATAGTCACGCTCCAGCAGATCCATGACCGTGCGGCCAAAATCCTGGGGATTGGTTTCAAATGCCTCCAGGCAGAGGCGGCCAAAGGTGCTGCCCATCGGTTCAGGGTTCCAGAGCAACTTTCTGGCCGTCCACGGCATCATGCTCATCGGGTTGTAGCCCGGTTGGAGCATGCCCTGCTCAAAGCCATATTGCTCCAGGTGCGTGTGGGGCTGCAGGCCAATGAAGAAGATGGCGGGCTCCACCTTATCGGCTCCGAAGATGCTCTCGAGCTCTCGGTGATAGGCCACGGTCTGCCGGATCGTCTCGGGCCTTTCATCAATCACATTGAACGAATAATTCACCGAGACCTGCTCCCGGAATCCAGCTGCAGCAAGAATCCGGCAGTTTTCCAGAACAACGCGAAGGTTGTAGCCCATGCGCATTTTCCGCACCAGCTCCTGGCTGCCGGAGGTGATGCCGATTTCGAAGTAGCTCATGCCGGTGGCCACCATCAGCTCGGCTAGTTCCTGGTCGAGGTTGTCAGCGCGGATGTAGGCCGCCCAGTGGATGTCAGCCATTCCCGCCGCCGCGATGGCCCGCAGCAACTGCTTGGCATCGTCGATGTAGCGGCGGGCGGGGATGAACTGGGCATCGGTGAACCAGAAGCCGCGCACGCCTCTGTCATAGAGCTGGCGCATCTCAGCCACCACCTCGTCAACAGGATTGACGCGAACCTGCTTGCCTTCCACCACGGTGTAGACGCAGTAGCAGCAGTTGTGGGGACAGCCGCGTTTGGTCTGCACGCCCACGTAGAAATCGCCGCCTTCGAAATACCAAGTCAGCTGGGGCCAGATCGAAGCGATGTAGGAGTAGTCGCAAGCCGTCTTGACCAGGCCTGCAGGTGGTTCGTGGATGAGGCCCAGCCGAGGCGCCTCGCCAACAACGAAACAACGCTCACCGGCCAGCGATTGGCCGCGGATCAATTTCTCCAACAGGACCTCCCCTTCGCCAACGGAGACCACGGTGCCTTTGGGCAAACTCTTGCCCAGCTGTTCGTAGAACACGCTCACCGCTCCGCCACCGAGCACCACCCGTGCCTCGGGGTTGAAACGGCGGGCCTGGCGAAGACCACGGCGCACCAGGCGAAGGTTGCGCCAGAGCTCGCCATAGAAAGCCGCCATCAGCCGCAGGCCACCCAGACCGCCACGTAGGCGGCGCAGTGGATTGGCGGCGTAGAACACCTCAAAGGAGTTCTGCAGCGGGTTGCCGCCGCGCCCATCCACAGGCGCATAGATCTGAATGTCGCGCCAGGAAAACACCAACAAGGTGGGGCGAAACGCCTTGACGGTGGCGAGCAGGGTTCGCTCCACATCCAGGATTGGCAGGGCGGCCAGGTCAAGGATGCGCTGGTCAAGCTGCGGGAAACACTTGTGCAGGTGATCGGCCAGGTAAATCGGCCCGATCGGAAAAATCGGGTTGCAGGGCAGGCGGATCAGCAGCACCCGCCCCTCAGCCGAAAGGGGCGGCTGGGGCTGGGAAGCCTGCCGTGGCAGCCATACGGCCTGGGTCATCGGCCCTTGGAGAAGGGGTTGACGCTAACCAGGACAGCTGGATCCCATGGGGCCGCATCCGGGCCTTCGGTAAACCAGTCCGCAAGATTTCCACACCTAGCGCAAGATTCCGTTACAGTGCCTAAGGCAACGGCAGAGCTTCGGCCTGTTGCGGCAAGGCTTTTCCTCTTCGGAGTTCCTTCACAGACTTCCTTAGAGAAAACGTCCCGCCTGCCATTCGTCCTTATCCTCGCTCCTTTTTGGGGCATAACCTCCCGTTCCTATGACCACCACCGTTCAGCAGCGCTCCGGCGCTTCTGCCTGGAGTCAGTTCTGTGAGTGGGTCACCTCCACCAACAACCGCCTGTATGTCGGTTGGTTCGGTGTGCTGATGATCCCCACCCTGCTGGCTGCCACCATCTGCTTCATCGTGGCCTTCGTGGCCGCGCCCCCTGTCGACATCGACGGCATCCGCGAGCCTGTCGCCGGCTCCTTGATGTACGGCAACAACATCATCTCCGGTGCTGTTGTTCCTTCCAGCAACGCCATCGGCCTGCACTTCTACCCGATCTGGGAAGCCGCCAGCCTCGATGAGTGGCTGTACAACGGCGGTCCCTATCAGCTGGTGATCTTCCACTTCCTGATCGGCATCTTCTGCTACATGGGCCGCGAGTGGGAACTCTCCTACCGCCTCGGCATGCGCCCCTGGATCTGTGTCGCCTACAGCGCCCCTGTGGCGGCTGCCTCGGCTGTCTTCCTGATCTACCCCTTCGGTCAGGGTTCGTTCTCTGATGGCATGCCCCTCGGCATCTCCGGCACCTTCAACTTCATGTTGGTGTTCCAAGCCGAGCACAACATCCTGATGCACCCCTTCCACATGCTGGGTGTGGCTGGTGTCTTCGGCGGCTCCCTGTTCTCGGCCATGCACGGTTCACTCGTCACCAGCTCCTTGGTGCGTGAGACGACCGAAAGCGAGAGCCAGAACTACGGTTACAAGTTCGGCCAAGAGGAAGAGACCTACAACATCGTGGCGGCCCACGGCTACTTCGGTCGTCTGATCTTCCAGTACGCCTCTTTCAACAACAGCCGCAGCCTGCACTTCCTGCTCGCCACCTGGCCGGTTGTGGGCATCTGGTTCACCGCCCTTGGCGTGAGCACGATGGCCTTCAACCTCAACGGTTTCAACTTCAATCAGTCGATCCTCGATGGCCAAGGCCGCGTGATCAACACCTGGGCTGACGTGCTGAACCGTGCCGGTCTGGGCATGGAAGTGATGCACGAGCGCAACGCTCACAACTTCCCGCTTGACCTGGCCTCTGCAGAAGCCACCCCTGTGGCTTTGATCACGCCTTCCATCGGCTGATCGCAGCGGAGTCAACCCTGTTGGCTCCAGCCATGCCTTTCACCTCAAGCCCCCCTCACTGCGAGGGGGGCTTTTTTGTAGGCTCCTGCCAACGGCACTAGGCCATGGGAAGCAGTTATGGCCAGCTCTTTCGTGTCAGCACCTTCGGCGAATCCCACGGGGGTGGCGTTGGGGTGATCGTCGATGGTTGCCCGCCACGGCTCCAACTGGATCTGGCGGCCATTCAGGCGGAACTGGATCGCCGCAAACCGGGCCAAAGCAAGATCACCACGCCCCGCAAGGAGGACGACCGGGTCGAGATCCTCAGCGGCCTGCTCGATGGGGTGACCCTGGGAACGCCTATTGCGATGCTGGTGCGCAACAAGGATCAACGTCCCGGCGATTACAGCGACATGGCGGTGGCCTTCCGCCCCTCCCATGCCGATGCCACGTACCAGACGAAGTACGGCATCCAGGCCCGCAGCGGCGGCGGACGGTCCTCAGCGCGCGAAACGATCGGCCGGGTGGCCGCCGGGGCGATCGCCAAGCAACTGCTCGCCCACACCCATGGCAGCGAAGTGATCGCCTGGGTAAAGCGCATCCACACGATTGAAGCGGCCATCGATCCAACCCTGGTGACGCTCGAAGCGGTGGAAGCCACCATGGTGCGCTGCCCTGATCAGGCCGTTGCCGAGCGGATGATCGAGCGCATTGAGGCGATCGGCCGCGACGGAGATTCCTGCGGCGGCGTGATCGAATGTCTGGTGCGGCGTCCGCCTATGGGCCTGGGCATGCCTGTCTTCGACAAGCTGGAGGCTGATCTGGCCAAGGCGGTGATGTCGTTGCCGGCCACCAAGGGATTCGAGATCGGCTCCGGCTTCAGTGGCACCCTGCTGAAAGGGAGCGAGCACAACGATGCCTTCCTGCCTACCGGCGACGGAAGCCTGCGCACGGCCACCAACAACTCCGGTGGGATACAAGGGGGGATCAGCAATGGCGAGGAGATCGTTTTGCGGGTGGCCTTCAAGCCCACCGCCACGATCCGCAAGGAACAACAAACCATCGACGCCACTGGAGCGGCCACCACCCTGGCTGCCAAGGGTCGTCACGACCCCTGCGTGCTGCCGCGAGCAGTGCCGATGGTGGAGGCCATGGTGGCTTTGGTCTTGGCCGACCACCTGCTGCGCCAGCAGGGTCAGTGCAGCCTCTGGTGAGGAAAGGGCTGAAGCCCGAGTTCGGGGGAGCTGATGAGTAAAATTACTATCTTTAGCTCTGCACCATGCACCTCAAGGCCGCTGCTTTATTCCTCACTGCCGCCTTGGCTGCGTTGAGCGTTGCAGCACAGCCTGAGCCCGCCAAGGCGATTGGCAGCCTGGTGAATGGGGATTTCGAACTGCCTGACTTCACCCCAGCAGGTGACCCACCATCTTTCACGATCATTGATCAATCAGACGTGCCGGGGTGGCAAACCACGGCGACGGATGGTCGAATTGAACTCTGGGACTCTGGCTTTCAAGGTGTGCCAGCCTTCAGTGGAGAGCAATTCGCCGAAATCAACGCCAACAATTTTGGTGAACTATTTCAGGTGGCCAGTGGGATCCCAGCGAACGCCGTTGTTGGATTTCAATTTGCCCACCGGGGACGCAATGGTGATGACACCGTAAGTCTGACGATCGTCGATCTCGGATTTGACAACATTTTTAACAGCTCGGATGACACCACACTCTTCTCACAGGAATTCACAACAGGCAATAGCGCCTGGGGCTTCTATCAAGGTGGCGGCCTCGTGGCCTTAGGGAATGACATCCGGTTCGGTTGGACAGCGGTATCCTCAACGGGTCCCGCCTCATTCGGCAACTTTCTTGATGCCGCCGCTTTTGGAGTCGGCATTCCCGTGCCTGCACCTCTGCCGCTGCTGGCTCCGGGCCTGGTATTGGGGACTCTGCTGAAGGCTCGGCGCCGCTATCGAGGCCTGGGCAAATCCTCCAAAACCTGAGCCAGACCGCCGCAGAACTCCTCTGACCAGCCCTGACGTCCGGCCCCGAGGGCGATGGCATCCACTCCCGCATCCAACCACGGCCGCACATCCGCGGCAAGCAGGCCGCCAGCAGCGATGCAGAACGGCAGCGTACCGCCCAGGGGCTCCCGCAACCCTGCCCAGTAGGAGGCTCCCAACGCCGCCGCCGGAAACAGCTTCACCAGTCGGCATCCAAGAGCCTTGGCCTGGTGAATCTCCGTCGGGGTCATCACTCCTGGGACCAGGGTGATACCCAGTGCGTTCGCCTGGCGGAGCAAGGCAGGCTCAAGAATCGGCGCCAGCGCATAACGAAAGCCGGCTTCTTTCGCAGCGAGAACCGCTTCGCTGCTGCCGATCGAGGCGGCTCCGAACCACAGGGCGGGAAACGATGCGATCAGCTCACGGCACTGCCCCGACCAGCCGGATGAGGAGCGCCAGGCGATCTCCACGTGCTGCAGGCCAAGCGCATGAAGGCGCTCCAGCATGGGAGCGGCATCGATGGGTGCTCGGGGCCTCAGCACCAGCAGGAGTGGCTGCTGGTGCAAGGACCCGATCAACTCCTCAGACGTACTCGGCAACCTTCACGGCTCAGCGGATCAGGAGCTACAGCAGCTCGATAACATCAACAGCTTAAAACCGTGGCGAGCTTATCAGGCACGGGATTTAACTTGTAACCCGATGAAACACCGCACAAGCGTTCCAAGAATATGGGCCTGGAGCGCTGGCGTCAGAAATTCGGACTCCCGGCCATAGTGGACAAGCTCCAGTCCAACGATCAGGACCTGCTCCTGGGCCTCATACCACCGTGCCGCACCACCTGGCTCAGCGGGACTTTTCCAGCGACTCCACCGCTGCCTAGGCAATGGGTGCGCCGGGACCAGGCGCAGCCGAAAGGGCAAACGGAGCCTGAGGCCATGCCACCGCGATAAGGGGCAAAAGGCCCAGTTCGTTCAGCAGGACCTGCAGTTCGTTCGCTTACCCTCCACCTGCCAGGTGATCGTTCTGAGATGGGTCAACGACAGAGTCACCAAGAGCACCCAACTTCCAGCCTGTGTCAGTCTCATCAAGGGAGCCATGAACTAACTCTGGCCTGATCGCTGTATACCTGATTTATCGGGTGTGTCTGGTGTAGCCGACGCGCCGGGTAATTCGACCATCAACCAGTTGAGCGAGGCCAGCGAACGTTCTAAGCCTGCAGCGATCAGTAAGCCTGCAGCGATCAGCCCAGCTCGTTGCCAGATTCAGATTCACCGCAGTCCTGGTTGAGGCGCTGAACGCGGCGGCGGTAGCGCTTCAGGCCGGCGAGGGGCAGGAGCGCCAGGGCTGAAAGGGCAGAGGGGATCTGGCGCAGTTGTCCTTGATTGGTGAGTGTAAGATCCCTGAACCGGAAGTCAATCTGAAAAAAAACAGACCCAGCGTTGTCAGTGTCGAAATAGCTTCCGAGGCTGTCCCCGCCCGTAGGCAGACTGATTTGCTCACCGGCAGTTGGATTATCAAGCTGGCCACCAGGAACCCTAATGGCCAGGCAGGGATTAGAAGAATTACCCTGAACACAATCTCCTGACAATGCCCCGAAAATCAGGCTATTTGTAGTAGAATTATAATAAGCGTCACCTCCAATTCCGAAGGTGTTGTTTACGGTCCCATTAAAACCGGTATTGGGCGTTGCTGTAATGATAATCGGGTCGAGTATGGTTAAAGTGTTATCGGCGTTGAGAAAAAATCCGCCCGTAATCGAGCCAGTTGCATTTCTAGTGTTAAAGGGGGACTGAAAATCCAACGTCAGCCCTGCGGATGCATCGCCATTCGCATCCGTGAATACATACTGCAGCGCCTGAGCAGCACCCTGAGCCCCCAGCACCACCCCGCCCGCAAGCAGGCCGAGGCCCAGCGGCCGGGCTGCCCGGCGCAGCAGCCAGTGGTGTGAAGATCGACGAAGGGACATGGCAGGCTAGACAGCCTCAAAACAAGAGCAGATTATCAACTGTTGTTGGGCGAACCTGCTCCTGTCAAGCCGTGCTGTTAAAGGGAATCGTCGCCCAGCCCGTTTCATATCGCAGTCCAAGCGTGAACAGGTGGTGAGCCACCTCCGCTACATCCGCCAGGAACTGCGTGAGATGCACCATGGCGTGATGGAGAACGGACTCCTGCCAGAAGCCGGCGAAGTGCGTGCGTGGGGTGTTGGCGCTGCTGGAGCTGCTGAGCGGAAGGGCCGAAAGAATACGGCGGCAGATCCGTCTCTCCCCGCGCGGCATAAAAAATATCTGGCTAGGCCAGGGGCGGCAGCGGCACAAAACTGGCGAAAGGCCCTGTCAGCACGAACCGGGGGCAGGACCGCAAGGAGCGGCAGTGCCCAGAGTCCAACAAGCAGCTCGCCTGATTCAGACGTATTCAGCAACCCGGACATCGCTGCGGATCAGGAGCTCTTGCAGCTCTTCGGCGTCCACGGTTTCTTTCTCCACAAGCAAGCCAGCGAGCTCATCGAGCACCAGGCGGTTGTTGACCAAGACCGACTTGGCGCGGAGGTAGGCCTCATCAACCAAGATGCTGACCTCATCGTCAATGGCAGCGGCGGTCTCCTCAGAGAAGTCACGGTCGGAGGCGATGTCACGTCCGAGGAACATGCCTCCCTGAGAACGGCCAAGGGCAACGGGGCCAAGACGGTCGCTCATGCCGAAGCGGGTCACCATCTGACGAGCCACGCGGGCCACCTGTTGAAGGTCGTTGGAAGCACCCGTGGTGACTTCGTCCTCGCCGTAGACAATCTCCTCGGCAACCCGACCGCCAAGGGCGACGGCCATCTGGTTCTGCAGGTAAGCACGGGAATAAAGGCCTGACTCCATACGCTCCTCACTGGGGGTGAAGAAGGTGAGACCGCCAGCCTGACCGCGGGGAATGATGCTGATTTTCTGAACAGGGTCGTAATCGGGCATCAGGGCACCAACCAAGGCATGGCCTGATTCGTGGTAGGCGACAAGACGCTTGCGCTTTTCGCTCATCACCCGGTCCTTCTTCTCAGGACCAGCCATCACCCGCTCAATGGCGTCGTTGACCTCATCCATCGCCACTTCGGTGAGCTGACGGCGGGCCGCCAGGATCGCCGCCTCGTTCAGCAAGTTGGCAAGATCAGCGCCGGTGTATCCAGGAGTGCGGCGGGCGACCCGATCGAGATCGACATCCTTGGCCAGGGTCTTGCCACGGGCATGGACCTTAAGAATTTGCAGCCGCCCGCTGTAATCGGGCCTGTCGACCACCACTTGGCGGTCGAAACGGCCGGGGCGCAACAGGGCCGAGTCGAGCACATCGGGACGGTTTGTAGCCGCGACGATGATGATGCCGTTGTTGCCCTCGAAACCATCCATCTCGGTAAGGAGTTGGTTGAGGGTCTGCTCCCGCTCGTCGTTACCACCACCGAGACCAGCGCCGCGCTGGCGGCCGACAGCATCGATTTCGTCAATGAAGACGATGCAGGGCGCATTTTTCTTGGCCTGCTCGAAGAGATCACGGACGCGGCTGGCGCCGACACCGACGAACATTTCAACGAACTCGGAACCGGAAATCGAGAAGAAAGGAACCCCTGCCTCGCCGGCGACGGCTTTGGCCAGGAGAGTTTTGCCGGTGCCTGGAGGACCGACCAACAACACACCTTTGGGAATTTTGGCCCCAACAGCTGTGAAGCGATCGGGGTTCTTGAGGAAGTCAACAACCTCAGTGAGTTCGAGCTTGGCGCCCTCAATGCCAGCCACATCACCAAAGGTGACCTGGGTCTGGGGCTCCATCTGAACCCGGGCCTTGCTCTTGCCGAAGCTCATCGCCGGATTGCCGCCGCCTCCCTGGGCGCGACGCAACAGGAAGAAGAGCCCACCGAGCAGGAGCAGCGGGAAGAGTAGGCTGCCGATGGCCTGCTGCCAAGCCGCCGGCTGACGGCTTGGTTGAACGGCGATATCGACGTTGTTGTCAGAGAGCAGCTTCAGCAGATCCTTGTCGGGAGCCAGGTTGACGACGGCCCGGTTGCCATCGTTTTCAACCACTTGGGCGGTACCCCGATCTGGGGAAATCAAGACCCTGGCGATCTGTTTGTCCTGAACGGCCTCGATGAAGTCGCTGTAGCGCAGGTTGCGTGGGGCGTTGGCCGGATCGGGCCGGTCGAGGAAGGCCGTGCCGATTGCGATCACGACGATGGCCAAGAGCACGTAAAGCCCCGCATTGCGCCAGCGATTGTTCACCCTGCGAGCTCCTGAAGAAAAGGTAAAGGAATGTTAACGGGCGAAGGGGCCCACATCGTGAGTCCCTTCTTTTTCATCGACGAAATCGATCCCTTCCAACCCTAGGGACGGAAAAGAAGGGAGCTAGGCGATCAGGCCTCCTCAAGGCGCCCGAAGAGCTGGCCGGTGATTTTGACATCGACGGCAAGCTTGCCGCCCATGTCGGTGTCGGAGGGCTGGATCGCTGTGAACACCCCAGCGAACTCACCGGTGGCGCTGTCCACCTTGGTGATCGAGAGGTTCATGTTGCCGACGCCCTCGACGTACTGCTTGATGTTCTCGGTATTGAGATCCTCGTCGTCACCGGCGGGAACCAAGCCGACTGCGCTGCTGTAACCGGTGGTCAGGCCCCGACCCTTGGGATCGAGGAAGTTACTGGTGCGGTAGCTGGGGGCGCGGTAGCTGCCCTCGAAGTCAGTGCTGGTGCTGATCGACGAGCCCTCGGCCGTAGCCAACAGTTCCTTGCTGGAGAAGCTGAACGGCACCTCCTCACCACCGGGCAGCAGCACAGTGATCGGTTGGAAATCGATGCCACCGAGTTCCTTGAAGCTGAGCTTGTCGCCGGAGATCGTCAGGTCTCCGTACACCTGATCAAGGCTGGAGGTGAAACGGGTGAGGATCTTGCCCTGCACGAACTGGGCCTCCTGGCGCTTGTTCGCCGGTTCGCCCTTGACGAACACCTCGGAGGGGTGGAGGCAGAGATCGCGGAGCTGGTAGCGGATCGAGCTATCCAGGGGGATCGAGCCACGGGCCGAATCAGGCAGGGTCGGGCAGTCGTTCGCCTTGCCGGTATTCACAATGTCGTCATAGGTGACGTTGGCCCGTTCGACGGCTTTGGCACCGCCGCCGCACGCTGTGACGACGGTGAGGCAGAGCGCCAGCGCAAGGGCAAGCAGGGGTCGGAAACGCATGGGGAGAAGCCGAACGGGCAGGGTGAAAAACCCTTAGGCAGGGTGCGCCACTGGCGATCCTACCGATGGAAATCGTTGCTGCTGGCACCCTGTAGCGGCTCTCAACAACCCGTGGATGGAGCCGCTGCTACGGCGGCCTTTCCAGGCGGAACAACAGGTTCGAGCAGGGCGCCCAGGGCCGTGAGCAGCCCATGGGCCACGGCCAGCTTGCTGGCAGGCGCCACGGCCGTGCACTGCTCGCCTGGGCCCAACAGCCAGCCCTGGTTGGTTGCCGCGCCGAAGCCGGCACCGGCCTGATCGATCGGATTGGCGAACAGCAGATCGCAGCCCTTGCGGGCAAATTTGGCGACGGCTTGGGGCAACACGTCCCCTGACTGGGCCGCAAAGCCCAGCAGCTTCTGGCCGGCCGGCCGGCGCTGCACCAGTTCGGCCAGGAGGTCGGGCACCTCCTGCCATCTCCCCTCCAGGCTGGTGCTCCAGTTTTGCTTTTCGCCCTTGTGGGCCAGGGGCGCCATGGCCCGGTGATCGGCCACAGCCGCCGCCATGGCGATGGCGGCCATCTCGGGCTGCCGCCGCCTCAGGGCCTCCTGCAGCTGGGCGGCATTCTCGATCGGGTGGCAGATCAGCCCATCAAGCAGGGCCGGATCCACTCGGAGCGGCCCGTGGATCAGTTCCACCTGGGCACCGCGCAAGCGGGCGGCCTGGGCCAGCATCACCCCCATCAGACCGCTGCTTGGGTTGGTGAGACAGCGGGCCGGATCGAGAAATTCCTGGGTGGGGCCGGCCGTCACCAGCAGCCGTCTGCCCAGCCAGTCGCGCCGCCAACCCCAGAGCTGAAGGGATTCCAGCCCTAGTAACAGCAACGCCGGCTCCGCCATGCGGCCATCGCCCTGGCGGTCGCAGGCCAGCAATCCTGCCTCCGGCTCCAGGGAGAGCACCCGCTCGAACCCTTTGAGCTGCTGCCAGTTGCGCCTCACAGGGGCCGCGCGCCACATCGCGGTGTTCATCGCAGCGGCCGCCAGCACCGGCGCTTCGCAGGCGAGCAAGGTGCTGGCCAGCAGGGTGTCGGCCAGCCCCTGCACCCAGCGGGCCAGGCTGCTGGCACTGAGCGGCGCCACCAACACCAGCTCGGCCCACTCGGCCAGCTCGATGTGCAGGGGGCGGGGGGCCCGATGGCTCCACTGGTCTGCGTCGAGGAAGCAGGCGTGGCGGCTGAGGCTGGCGAGCGCCAGGGGGCTCACCAGGGCAGCGGCGCTCGGCGTCAACAGACAGCGCACCAGGGCACCCCGTTTGGCCAGGGCGCTGACCACCAGGGGCAACTTGACGGCGGCGATGCTGCCGCTGATCCCCACAAGAATGCGGCGCCCCGCCAGGGGATCGGCAAGGCGATCAAGGCCATCAAGGCCCTTGCCCTTACTCCTCATCAAAGGGTTCCTGGTCGACCAAGTGGACGTAGGGGCGGGCCAGTTCGGGCCGGTGAATCGCCAGCGCCCTCATCAGATGCCAGTCCTGCAGGCCAGCAAACGGGGATGGATAGTCATCGTCATCGAGCCGCTGAGCCAGCTCAGCGGTGGCAGCCTCATCGAAGGCCGCCAGCCGCTCCAGGGTGATCGACTCAGACGATGGTTGGCCCGCCTGGGAGTCGGGAAGCGTGGAGTCGGAAGGCATGGAGTCGGGTGCGGTGGACTCGCCCAAGGTGATGAACGAGGAACGAGCTCTTATTCCATCGCATCGGAAGATCGAACGGACGCCTGGGCAACGGTGATAGCTTTCCAGCCAGGGGGATTTAGCTCAGCTGGTAGAGCGCTGCGATCGCACCGCAGAGGTCAGGGGTTCGAGTCCCCTATTCTCCACTTCGCAACTGGATTCTCAATTTCGCAACTGGATTGATGGATTGGACGCCAGCAGCAGAAGCAAAACTCAAAGAAGTACCTTTTTTTGTGCGGCCGGCGGTGCGACGCAAGATCGAAGCGATGGCGGCGGAATCAAAGCGATCCAGCATCGATCTCGACTTTTACGAGCAGGCCAAAGCCAAATTCGGGTAAGAGCAGTGGCTTCTTGCGCATCGGCAGAATGGCTGCAGAACCGGCGATCGGGTAAAAGGGAGTGAGCCATCAGACGCCTGCTCCATGTCGCAATCCAAGCGAGAACAGGTGGTGAGTCACCTCCGCTACATCCGTCAGGAGTTGCGCGAGATGCACCAAGGCGTCATGGAGGACGGTTTGCTGCCTGAGGCTGGCGAGGTCCGCGGCGTGATGGCCCAGATGGAAGCCCTGCTCGAACTCCTTGAGGGCAAGGGCTCCCGCAAGAGCAAGGAAAGCGACAGCTGAGCCGGGTCTCTTGCTGAGTCCCGGCTGTCGAAGATTGGTCGCAGGCAGGTTTTGATTGAAATCACCTATGGATGGCGCCAGGGCCATGGCGTCACTTCAGAAATGGTGTAGACAAGGATCGGCAGGTTGCTGGGTCGGGTGATGGGGATCGCCAACCAGAAGGCCTGCCCCCCCATGCCGTGAGCAGCTACCAGCAAACGCGCCTGCATCGCCAGGTGGGGCTATTCAGCCAGCGGCTGCAGACCTGGGCCGCCAACCCGTGGCGCCGCTTCTCGCTGCAGCTGATCCTGCTGTTGGGTGGTTTCTTCTTCGGTGGCGCGATTGGCATGCTCACCGGTGCCGTCAACTACCTCGATCCCCTGGCGGCCCTGGCCTGTGTCGTGCCAATCGAAGTGAGCGTGCGCTCCCGGCGGCGGCTGCAACAGCAATCCGGCGACAAACTCAACCTCCAACTCATCGATGCCGCCAGGGTCGGCTGGCTCTACGGGCTGCTGATGGAAGGTTTCAAGTTGCTCTGAGCCAGCTCGGAGAGCTCAGGGGAGGGGGACTTCCGCCGCCGCCATCAGATAGAGCAGGGCCATGCGGATCGGAATGCCGTTGCGTACTTGCTCGTCCACCAGAGAAAAAGCTGGGTCATCGAGCAACTCCCCGCTCATTTCCACCCCACGGTTCACTGGCCCGGGGTGGAGCACCGGCACGCCCTGGCCGCAGAGAGCGAGGCGCCGGTGGCTGAGTCCGTAGCGGCGGTGATAACTCTCCAGGCTGGTGAGCAGGTTTTCACGCATCCGCTCCTTCTGCAGCCGCAGGGCCATCACCGCATCAACCCCTGGCAGGGCCTCCTCCAGGCTGCGCACCACGCTGATTGCTCCTCGCTTCAGCACCGGATCGTGGCGCTGGCCGGGTGGGGGGGCCGCCACAAAATCGGCAAAGCATTCGGGCAGGAGGGTGGGCGGACCACACAACACCACATCGGCACCGCAGGCGGTCAGAGCCCAGAGGTTGGAGCGGGCCACCCGCGAGTGGAGCACATCACCGATGATCGCGATCCGCTTGCCGGCCAGGGCCTGCGGCGTTGGAGCCTCTGGCGCGAACTCTCGCGCCAGGGTGAACAGATCGAGCAATCCCTGGCTCGGGTGGCTGTGCAAGCCATCGCCCCCATTGAGCACCGCCACCCGCTCACCGCTGCGATCAAGTTGGCACGCCAGGTTTTCGGGAACGCCGGCGCAGCGGTGGCGCACCACCAGCACATCGGCTCCCATCGCCACGTAGGTGCGGGCCGTATCGAGCAGGCTCTCGCCCTTGGAGAGGGAACTGGAGGCAGGCGAGAAGCTCTGGACATCGGCCGAAAGCCGCCGGGCAGCCAGCTCGAAACTGCTGCGGGTCCGGGTACTCGGTTCAAAGAAGAGGCTGGTGACAAGCTTGCCCTGCAGGGCCGGCAAGCGGCGGGGACCAGTGGTCGGCAGGGATCGAAAGCGTTGGGCCAGCTCCAGCACCGTGGTGAAATCGGCCTGGGAAAAGGCGGCCAGATCCAGAACGTGCCGGTGGCTCCAGCGCTCGATCACCACATTCACGCAGGGGGCCAAGCCATGATCCATGGCCAACGTAGAAGCGACTGGGCGGGCAATTGACGGTCTCCTGCTCGAATGCGGCGACGACCTAGCCTGGCCCTAACGACTTTTGAGCAAGCATTCCCATGTCCAGCGCTCTTTCCAGCTTCAACCTCGGCACTGTGTTGCTGCTGGGAAGCGGCTTGTTTTGCCTGACCACGCTTTATTTCGGTACCCGTGGCGGCTACTACGACACCGACGCCTACGACGGCAACGGCACCGCTCACTGAGCAACGGCAACGCCCTCTCAGCAACCGCAACTGAATCCATGGCTGCTTCTAATGGAGCAACTGCTCGGATTCCGGGCAGTCGCCGGCGGTGGCCAGTTCATCGGCCTGGGTGCTGCGGTTGAAAAAGGCCAGCCGGGTGCTGACCGCGACAATGGATCGCAAACGGACGCTTTCCTCCAAGCTGTGCGATTCATCGTCTTCCTCGGCGTCATAGCGGAAGGTAACCAAGTCCCCTTCGATCTCCACGACGAGTGCTTGCTCGATCCAGAGCTGTTGATCGCGCAGGAACATCCAGATCGGGCGTTTCTCTTTGCGGAACTGATCCAGCTTGCGTACAAGCATTCCGAAGTCCTCGGCTGCAGGCCCGCCCGGATCGACCCCGCACCACCCCAATCCTAGGGATGATGCAACCAACCGTTCCTGACGCCGCCATGACCACAGCCCAGGGTTGCCCAGGTCCGGTGGAGCATGTGGAGGCCATCCGCCTGCAGCTGCGCAGCTGGCCTGAGGTGGAGAGCTATCTCACGACCTGCAAAGCCGTGATCGTGCCCCTGGGCTCCACCGAGCAGCACGGCCCCACCGGAGCGATCGGCACCGATGCCCTGACCGCCGATGCCGTGGCCCTGGAGGTGGGGCGCCGTACCGGTGTGCTGGTGACACCACCCCAACCGTTCGGCATGGCGGAGCACCACCTCGGTTTCGCCGGCACGATCAGCCTTCAGCCCACCACCCTGCTCGCGGTTCTCCATGACGTGGTGCTCTCCCTAGCCCGGCATGGCTTTGAGCGGATCTTCGTGATCAACGGCCACGGCGGCAACATCGCCACCTGCCGGGCGGCGTTCGCCGAGGCCTACGGCACGGCGGCGGCACGGGGTCTGGCCGCGGCTCCGGGCCTGCGCTGCAAGCTGGCCAACTGGTTTCTGGCCGGACCGGTGATGCGGCAGGCCAGGGAGCTGTATGGCGATCGGGAGGGCCACCACGCCACCCCGAGTGAAATTGCCCTCACCCTCCATCTCGAACCGAGCCTGGTCGCCAAGCAGCGGCCGCTGCCAGAGCCTGCCGCGGCCGGGCCGATCCATGGACCGGAGGATTTCCGGCGGCGCCATCCCGATGGACGCATGGGCTCTGACCCCTACCTGGCCAGCGCCGCCCACGGAGCCCTGTTCTTGGAGCAGGCCGCCAGCGCCTTGGCCAAGGATCTCGAAGCCTTCCTGGGCGAAGACATCGCCTCGGGGTGAGGGGCGACCTCAGGCTGATCCTGCCGCCCTGCCTACTGCCCTGCCGCTAGGTTCAGCCCCATTCAGGGAGATCACGGCGATGGGCAGAATCACGGCGGATGACGTGCGCAAGGTGGCTGTGCTAGCCCGGCTTGACCTCGCCGAAGACACGATCACCACCTACACCAGCCAGCTGGAGCGAATCCTCGACTACGTGGGACATCTCGAGCAGGTGGACACCACCGGGGTTCCCCCCACCACCCGGGCCGTGGAAGTGGTGAACGTGACACGCAACGATCAGGTGAACCCGACCCCGGTGCGAGAGGAGCTCCTAGAGCTGGCCCCCCAGAGGCAAGGAGACTTCTTCCGTGTTCCCCAGATCATGGCCAAAGCGATCAAGACGAGCGGGGCGCCGGCGTAACAGCCGTGCGATGCAGCAGGTCGAGCACGTGACGCCGGGTTCGTGCCGTGGGCATCAGTGCCGCAATCGGACGCAGCCGACTACGGCCGCGCTTGTGGCTGCGGATTCCCAGAAAGATGTCATAGAGGAAATTAATTCCATCGTGGCGCGTTTCAAACAATCCCAGACGCTGTGGGGAGCCTTTCGCTTCCAGTAATGGCTTGGTGGCCAGGTAAGCCCGTTGATACTGAAACCAGGGAATCGAGGGCCAGAGATGGTGCACGAGATGGTAGTTCTGCCCCATGATCAGCCAATTCATCAAGCGGCTGGGGTAGACCCGCGCGTTGTGCCAACGGCTTCGTGACAGGAATGGACGGTGGGGAAGGTAATCAAAGAACAGGCCCAACGTGACTCCCACCATCAGAGCTGGAGCAAACCAGCAGTTGAAGATGAAAGGGAGAAAATTGTGTTTAACGGCCGTCAGCACGATCGTCACGAATAAGCCCCGGGCCAGACCCCACTCCAGCAGCTCCCAGCGTCGCCAGAGGCGATGGCGAAAGAAAAAAACCTCGTGATAGAAGAATCGGGGTGCGATCAGCCAGAGCGGCCCGAAGGTGGAAACGATGTGATCAGGATCGCGCTTCGGATCGTTGACATGGGCGTGGTGCTGCAGATGCACCCGGGTGAAGACAGGAAAGCTGAAGCCCAGCAGGATGGCGGCGCCGTGCCCCATCAGCGCATTCCAGAAGCGGCTGGGGTGCGCGGCGTTGTGGCAGGCGTCATGGATGACGGTGCCCTCAAGATGCAGGGCCAGGAAGCCCAGGGCAAGCAGAACGGCCAGGGGCCACTGGCCCACGAACCAGCCCCAGATTGTCAGCCCGGCGAGGCCATAGCCGGCCAAAAAAAGGCCCACGGTTGGGTTCCAAGCCGCCGGAGGACCGAGGAATTCGCGCGGTACCGAGCGGGGCAGCACGGCTTGGCGGGTTGTGGGGGCGCACTGAACAGGCGTCAAGGCCGGAGCTTGTGTCATCGCCTGGATGCTGCGCCTCCCCGATCAAGGTCGGCTCAGCTTACGAGCTGGCAACCGGGAGGTGAGAACCCGCGCTTGAGAATGGCCACGCAGAGGCTGCGCCCCTTAACGCCTGCATAACGAAAACGGCAGCAATCTCCGCTAGGGATAGGGCGCCGCGAATAGACCAACGTGTCCAACAACCAGCAGTTGAAACAAAGCCCCCAGCGCCGGGCCCTGCTTCCAGTCGCTCTTCTTGCCCTGAGCGCCACGATCAGTGCCTGCGGCCAATCGGCCTCCAAGCTTCCCTCGATCAGTGGGGCGGGCGCTAGTTTCCCGAGTGCGGCCTACCAACGCTGGTCTGCCGATTACGCCAAGGAAACCGGCAACCAGGTGAGTTATCAGTCGGTGGGTTCAGGCGCCGGGGTCCGGCAATTCATCGCCGGCACCGTCGATTTCGGCGCCACCGATGAGCAACTCAAGGGCGATGATTTCACCTCCGGCGCCGCCGGTGAACGGGGTGCGCTGCAGATTCCGATGCTGGGTGGCACCGTCACCCCCGCCTACAACAACCCCGACTGCCCGAATCTCAAGCTCACTCAGGCCCAGCTCGCCGATATCTTCCTGGGCAAGATCACTGACTGGAGTGCGCTGGGCTGCCCCAGCAAGCCGATCACCGTGGCCCACCGCTCCGATGGCTCCGGCACCACCTATGCCTTCACCAATTCACTGAGCTGCTTCTCGCCGGAGTGGGAAGAGAAGGTGGGGCGGGGCAAGGCGGTGGACTGGCCGGTCGGCGTTGGCGCCAAAGGCAATGAAGGCGTGGCTGGCCTGATCCAGAACACCCCCGGTTCGATCGGCTACGTCAACCAGGCCTTCGTGCGTGGCGTGATCCTGCCGGCGGCGCTGGAGAACAAAGAGGGGCAGTTCGTGCTGGCCACTGCGGAGAGCGGAGCGGCGGGCCTCAATGGCGTCACCCTTGATGAACGCCTGGGCGGTGAAGAATGCAATCCTCCCGGCGCCGAAAGCTTCCCGATCGTCGCTTTCACCTGGATCCTCGCCTACGAAACCGGCGGTGAAACAAAGGCCGATGCGGTCCGCGCCTTCCTCAACTGGTCGTTGCAGGACGGACCGCAGCAGATGGCGGCGGAGCTGGGCTACGTGCCCCTCAAGGGCGACGTGCTGGAGCGGGCCAAGGCCGAGGTGGCCAAGATCAAGAACTGATCAGGCCCCGGCTGGGGGCGGCTGGCTCTGCCGCAGCAGCATCAGCCGCTCGATCGGCATGGTGAGCCACCAGGGCTGGAGCTGCTCGCGCAGCTCCAGCCACTGGGCACGGGTCACCTTCACATGAAGCGCCGCCGGCTCCGTCCCTGCATCCCCGCCTGGCAGACCATTGGTGGCCTGGAGCACCACGTAGGCGCTCACCTGGAAAGGCCCTTCACTGGCCTTCAACAGCCAGACCGGCCACTGGTTCGGCAACTGATTCGGGAACTGATTCAGCCCCGGATCAGGGGGCAGGATTCCCTGGGGCGCTGGCGTGGCACCAAGCCGCAGGTGGGTGGCGCGGATGCCCACATGGGAGAAGCCTGGCCTGCTCTGCAGGGCCGGGGGCAAGTCCAGCCCCCAGTCGAGAGCGCGGAAGCGTCCCGTCGCCAGCGGTCGCAGGCGTGAAAGGTTCTTGCAGCCGCTCAGTCGGGCCACCGCCAGCTCACTGGGCTGCTCGAACACCTGCTGCGGCGGCCCCTGGGCCAGCACCCGACCCTGGTCGATCACCAGCAGCTCATCGCTGAGCCGGTAGGCCTCCTCCAGGTCATGGGTCACCAGCAGGGCCGGCACGCCGGTGGCCGCAAGCACGTCGGCGAGCTGTTGCTGCAACTGGGGCCGCAGATAGGCATCCTGGGCGGCGAAGGGCTCATCGAGCAACAGCAGCTCAGGTTCACTCGCCAGGGCCCGGGCCAGGGCCACCCGTTGCTGCTGACCTCCGGAGAGCTGGGCGGGATAGCGCTCCGCCAGGGCCGACAGGCCCAGATGCTCCAGCTGCAGCCCCACCCGCCTGCCTCGCTCAGCCCGAGGCAGGAACGCCAGCGAAAAGCTCACATTGGCGGCCACGGTGAGATGGGGGAAGAGGGCGTAGTGCTGCAGCACCAGGCCGATCCGCCGCCGGCGCAACGGCAGGTCGATGCCGGCCTCCGCATTGAACAGCGTGCGGCCATTGAGGCTGATCCGCCCGCTGGTTGGACGCTCCAGGCCCGCCAGGCAGCGCAGCAACTGGCTCTTGCCCGCCCCCGAAGCCCCCAGCACCGCCAGCCGACGGGAGTTGCTGCGGAAGGCGATCCGCAGGGGAAAGCCACCCAAGGGGCGCAGGAGCCGCACCTCCAGCTGGGAGGGGCCCTGGGCGGGCGGGGGCCCTTCGGCGACCGTGTGGACCAGGGAGATTCCCGTCTCCACAGCGGCTTCGCCGAAATCAGCAAGGTTCCGTGTATCCGGCGCCTGCCTGCGGCTGGCAGCAGGGGCCACAAGCCGCTCCAGCAGCAACAGGCTGCAGGCGTTGAGCAGCAGCACCAGGGCAGTCAGCCGCCAGGCCCCGCCGATATCACCGGCATCCACGGCGGCAAAAATCGCCAGCGGCAGGGTCTGGGTGCGGCCCGGGATATTGCCCGCCAACATCAAGGTGGTGCCGAACTCCCCCAGCGCCCGGGCAAAGCTGAGGCTCACCCCGGCCACCAGGCCCGGCAGCGCCAGCGGCAGCACGATCCGGCGCAGCACCTGGCCTTCATCGGCACCGAGGCTGCGGGCCACCTCTGGCAGGGAGGGATCGATCTGCTCGAAGGCCGCCAGTGCCGCCCGATACATCAGCGGAAAGCTCACCACGGCCGAGCTGAGCACCGTGGCGGGCCAGCTGAACAGGAGCGAAACCCCCAGCGGTTCCAGCAGCATCCCGATCGGCCCCTGGCCTCCCAGCAGTTGCAACAAGACGAACCCCAGCACCGTGGGCGGCAACACCAACGGCGCCAGCAGGACCAGATCGGCCAGGCTGCGGCGCAAACCCCGCCAGCGCTGCACCCGGCGGGCCGCCAGCACCCCGAGCGGAGCGACCAGCAGAACCGCGAGCGAGGCACTACGCAGGGAGAGCCAGAGCGGGGTGAGGTCAGCCGGGAGGATGAACAGCATCGGGCTCAGGGCCGCGTGAGAGGGATCAGGCCCTGGCGCTGGAACGCCGCAGTGGCAGCAGCCGCGCTGAGCGACGCCAGATAGGCACGGGCAGCATCGGGTTGCCGGCTGGCGGCGATGACCGCTCCGGAATAATTGATCGGCCGGTGGCTGGCCTCCGGAGCTGTATCCGCCACCCGCAAACCGGAGCCAGGGCGCGCCTCACTGGCATAAAGCAGACCGGCATCGACGTTGCCAGCGGCCACAGCGACGGCAACAGCCCGCACCGACCCCAACGGGATCAACTTCGGCTCCAGCCTGGCGGCAAGCCCGAAAAAGGCCAGGGCCTCGCGGGCGTAGTCGCCGGCGGGCACGGTGGCATCGCCGATGGCGATCCGAGCGATCGAGGGACGGCTCAGATCCTGGAAGCGCAAGCGGCTGAGCGGCTGCCGTTCGGGCACCACCAGCACCAGACGGTTAGTCAGCAACTCGCGTCGGCTGCCCTGGAGCAGCAGTCCGCGGGTCTCCAGCCGATCGAGCTGACGGGGGCTGGCCGAGAGGAACACATCCACGGGAGCTCCCTGGGTGATCTGACTAGCCAGCGCCCCTGAGGAGGCGAAGCTGAACTGGGGGGGCGCTGGCGCTGCCACTGCAGCCAGTTGGATCAGGGGTTCCCTCAGGCTGATGGCCGCAGCCACCGTGAGCGAATCCGGCGGTGGGGAGCAGGCAGCCAGGCCCAGGATCAAAGTGGCCAACACCTTGAATTGACCGAGGCAGGCCATGGCGAACCTTCGGTCTTTGTTGAGTCGTACTGAAATTTAGTGTGGCCATTGTTGTGCTGGACATCGGGCCAACAGCCCCCCACCAATCACCAAATGGGGAGCCCGAGCTGTTAGGGCTGGCCGAAAGGCTGGTGATGGCCGCCCAAAGACAGCAACTAGAAGTCTGGGGACCAGTGTCTGTATGGAGGCCGAGCAAGTGGATGCGAACCAAATGGAGCCCAACCAAGCGCGGTTGCCCACCACAGGCCAGGAGTTACGCCTCGCCCTGGCAGAGGGTCGGCGTCAGTTCCAGGGCCTGCGGCTGGCTGATCTCGATGGGGTGAATCTGGATCTGTCCGGTTGCGACCTCAGCCAGGGCTGCTTTCGTGAATCCCGGCTCGGCAAAGCGTCGCTGCGGCACTGCCGGGTCGAGGGGGCCAACTTTGCCCAGGCGCTGATCTGGGGCGCCGACCTCTTTGGCCTGCAAGCAACGGGCTCCCGCTGGCATGGGGCGGATTTTTCCAGCTCAAGGCTGCAGCAGGCTGATTTCAGTGAGGCCATGATGCATCGCTGCTGCCTGCGTGGCGTGGTCGCCGCTGGCTGCTGCTGGCGTAAGGCGGGCTTGGTGGAAGCGGATTTCAGCGCCGCGCTCGACCAGCTCACCGATCTCGGCGGCGCCGATTTTTCAGACGCCGACCTCAGTTATACCGTATTCAAGGGCGCCCAACTTGCTGCAGCCCAGCTGCGTGGAGCATGCCTCTATGGCGCCGATCTCAGGCAGACCAACCTGGCGCAGGCGGACCTGCGGGGCTGCGACCTGCGCGATTGCCAGCTCAGCGGTGCAGCTCTGAACCAGGCCCGACTCGACGGTGCCTTGCTTCCAGAGGGCTGGGACCAAGGGGGAACGCCAACCGAAAACAAGCCGTTTTCAGCCCGATGAGCCAGCACTGACGATCCGCTGAAACCTAGGCACAGGCAACCGCAGGCTGCTCAACCAGGACAGCCCCACCAAAAGAGCCGAGCACCAGAGGCAGGCCTGTAGCCCACCGACCATGAACAAAGCCCCCGAGAGCAAGGTCCCCAGCAGGCGGCCCGCCGCATTGGCCATGTAATAGAAGCCCACGTTGAGGCTCACCGATTCGGCATCGGCATAGGCCAGAACCATGTAGCTGTGAATCGAGGAATTCATGGCGAAGACGGCTGCAAAGACTGCCAGGCCCACCACAATCACCACGCCAGGATGGGTCGGCCCGCGCCAGAGCGCCACGGCGATCAGGGCTGGAACGGCGGTGAGCAGGGCGCTCCAGAACTGGACTGCTGCAGGGCCCGGCGGGCCGCCGCTGCCCCAGGCCCGTCGCAGGCTTGGAGCGGCTGCCTGAACGATCCCGTAGCCGATCACCCAGAGGCCCATGAAGCCGCCCACCTCCCAGAACGCCCAGCCCAGGGTCGTCCCGAGGAACACCGGCAACGCCACGACGAACCAGACATCGCGGGCACCAAAGAGAAAGAAACGGGCCAGCGACAACCTGTTGATGCCGGCGCTCGTGGAGAACAGGCTCAAGAAGGCCGGCTTCTGCTTCATGCGGCCGATCTCGGCGGGCAGCACCAGGGTGCCGAGCAAGGTGAGCAGCAGGCCGCCAGCCATCGCCGCCACCGCGGAGGAGAAGCCGATGCTGGTGAGCAGCAAGCCGCCGAGGAAGAAACCGACGCCCTTGAGGGCATTCTTGGAGCCGGTGAGGATCGCCACCCAGCGGAACAATTGCTGTTGCCCGAGGCCAGGATCCTCCGGGGTTTCCGGCACCACCGTTTTGATGGCGCTCTTGGCGCTCATCTTGTTGAGATCTTTGGCGATGCCGCTGATCGCCTGGGCGGCCATCACGTAACCCAGCGAAAACAACCGGGGCCAGCTGGCCGACACCGGCACCAGCATCACCAGCGCCACGATCTGGAGCACCAGCCCGGCCCAGAGGGTGAGTCGCAGGCCGAAGCGGGCCCCGAGCCAGCCGCCAGTGAGGTTGGTGACGATGCCGAAGAATTCGTAGAACAGAAACAGGAAGGCGATCTCCAGGGAGGAGTAACCGAGTTGGTGGAAGTGGAACACCACCAACATCCGCAGGGCCCCGTCGGTGAGCGTGAAAGCCCAGTACGACGCGGTGATCACCGCGTACCGCCCGATCGGCGAGAGATGGTGCGGCGAAAGGCTTGGGGCCGGAGGCTGGAAATCGGGACGGCCCATAGCTCAGCGCCCCTCCACAGCGGCCACATGGCAGGCCAGATCGGCCAGGCGGCAGCTGTAGGCCCACTCGTTGTCGTACCAGGCGTAGACCTTGAGCTGGCTGCCGCCGGTCACCAGGGTGGAGAGACCGTCGACGATCGCACTGCGAGAATCATTGACGTAGTCGCAGGACACCAGGGGCTGGGTTTCGTAGCCCAGGATTCCCTGTAGGGGGCCGGTGGCGGCGGCCTCAAAAGCGGCATTCACCTTGCCAGCACTCACCTGCTGCTCCAGCTCCAGGACCACATCGGTGAGTGAGGCGTTGAGCAAAGGCACCCGCACGGCATGGCCGTCGAGCTTGCCGGCCAGATCGGGGAAGATCAGGCCGATCGCCCGGGCCGAACCGGTGGTGGTGGGGATCAGGCTTTGCAGGCCGGAGCGGGCCCGGCGCAGGTCGCTGGCGAAGCCATCGACCATCACCTGGGTTCCGGTGACGTCGTGAAGGGTGGTAATCGAGCCGTGGCGGATCCCGAAGGACTCATGAACCACCTTCAGCAGCGGAGCCAGGCAGTTGGTGGTGCAGGAGGCCGCGGTGAGCAGGCGGTGGCGGCCGGGGTCGTAGAGCCCGTGGTTGATGCCGAACACCACGTTCAGGGCTTCCTCGCCGGCAATCAGGCCACGTACCGGACAGGCAACGATCACCCGTTGCAGGCCCAGCTGGCTGAAGTAGGGCTCCAGCGCCGCTGGAGTCTTGAATTGGCCGCTGCACTCGAGCACCACGTCCACACCCGCCTCCCTCCATGGCACGGCGGTGGGATCGGATTCCGCGCTGAAACCAACGGTTCCGCCTGATCCGCCGGCCCCGATCAGAAGACCGGCGGGGTCACCGGGAGCGGCTGGATGCACGGGCTGGGACCAACGGCCATGAACCGAGTCGAAGCTCAGCAGATGGGCGGCACTGACGGTGGTGGCCTTGGGGTCATTGAGGTGGACCACCGAGAGACCTGCCCGGCCCCAGAGGGCCCGTAAAACCAGGCGTCCGATCCGCCCAAACCCATTGATTCCGAGTTTCATGGAGGTGTCCGCCGCCGCTGGCGACAGGGGCGCGACGGCGTCCAGCCAGCCTCGCATCAATCAAACTTGATTGGTTTATGCCCCGGTTAAGCCAGCCCAGCCCTCTGCCTCCCATCCCTGAGCCCGCCCCGGTCACCGCCCCAACTGCAGCTGCCACCGAACTCGATGACAGCCAGGCCCGCCAGCTGCTCAAGGCCCTCGGCGATCCGCTGCGGCTGCAGGTGATCCAGGCGCTGGCGCAGGGAGAGCGCTGCGTCTGCGATCTCACCACCGACCTGGATCTCTCCCAGTCACGGTTGTCGTTCCACCTCAAGGTGCTCAAGGACGCCGGCCTGCTCAGCGACCGCCAACGGGGCCGCTGGATCTACTACCAGCTCAAACCTGAGGCGCTTGAAGGCCTGCGCAGCTGGTTGGCCCAGCTGCAGGAACGCTGCCTGCTGCCCGCCGAACCCTGCCCCTAGATCCCCTTGGGCAGCACCAGCTCCATCACCGCCCCACCGCCGGGGTGGTTGCGCCCGCGCACCCGTCCCGCGTGGGTGATCGCGATCTGCTGCACGATCGCCAAACCAAGGCCGCTGCCCGCCCGGTGGGAGCGGACCCGGGAGGGATCGCCGCGATAAAAGCGCTCAAACATCCGCTCGAGGTCGTCGTCGTTGAAGCCGCAACCGTGGTCGCGGATCTCCAGCTCCCACCACTGGTTCGCACCCAGCAAGCGCACCTCCACCACACCCTGATCCGGGCTGTAGCGCACAGCGTTGTCCAACAGGTTGAGCAGGGCCCGGTGCAGGCGGGACGAATCCCCCCAGAGCAGGCTAGAAGGTGGCTCGGGAAAGCTGAGCTGTACGCCGCGCTGCTCGGCCAGGGGGCGCAGGGTCGTCCAGACCTCCTGCACCAGTTCGGCGAGATCGAGCACCTCGTAGCGCCGCTCATCACGGGGCAGGCTGTTCTCCAGCTGGGAGAGTTCGAGCAGATCGCCCACCAGGCTCTGCAGCCTTTGCAGTTCCCGCTGCAGGCGCTCGATCAACTGTCGGTTGGGGCCCTTGGACTGGGCCGCCAGGCTGTCCCCGAGCAACAGCAATGAGGTGAGCGGTGTCTTGAGTTCGTGGGCCACATCGCTCACCCAGCGGCCCTGTTGGTCCAACTGCGATTCCAGGGATCGGCGGCTGTTGAGCCACAGCGCCACAGATCCATCCCCTCCCGGCAGCAAGGTGACCTCGATTGGGTCCTCGCCCAGGGACCACTCCCGCCGCTCCGGCAGCTGGTGCCGCAGCACGCTATGCACGGCCTCCTCCAGATCGCTTGATTGGACCAGCTCACGGAAGGGCTGCCCGCGCACCAGCTGGCCGGTTGGAATGTTCAGCAACCGCTCGGCCTTGGCATTGATCGAATGAACCTGGAGGTCGTCATCCAGCAACAGCCACCCCAACGGCGCCGCTTCCAACCAACGTTGCAGTTGCCCCCGGCGCAGGATCAGGTCGGTCCCAGGTCGGGCGACGCCGGCCCGATGCCGCCCCCGGGCGAAGCCGATCCGAAGGCCAAAGCCCAGGCCAAGCAGGAGGCCCAGCCCGGCAGCGATCACGGCTGTCATGGCAGGGATGCTGTCACCCGAAGCGGTAGCCGAAGCCCCGCACGGTGAGGATGTGCAGCGGAGCGGAGGGATTGGCCTCAAGCTTTTCCCGTAACCAGCGGATATGGACATCCACCGTTTTGGTGTCCACGACGTAATCCGTTCCCCAGACCTGATCGATCAGCTGGTTGCGGTTCCAGACCCGGCCAGGGTTCTGCATGAAGAATTCAAGCAGCAGATACTCCTTGGGTGCGAGAGACACAGTCTGACCGTTTCGCGTGACGCGGAACTCATCGGGATAGAGCGTCAGCTCCGCGTGGGTGAGCACGGCGCCCAGCGGAAATTTTTCAGCACTGTGTTTGGAACGGCGCAACAGGGCACGGCAACGGGCCACTAACTCGCGCAGGCCAAACGGTTTGATCAGATAGTCGTCGGCACCAAGTTCAAGGCCAAGAACCCTGTCCGTTTCGGTATCACGCGCACTCACCATCAGAATCGGTGTCAAGGAATCAGAGCGGCGCAGATGGCGGCAGACATCCAATCCGCCCAGGCCCGGAAGCATCAGATCCAGCAAAACAAGATCGAATCTTGCCGTTCCCTGGGCCTGGCTGGCATCGAATTGCTCAATCGCCTGACGTCCGTCAGCAGCGCAGGCCACATCGAAACCTTCGTGCTGCAGAACGTCCGCCAAGGTGGTGCGGATGCCATCGTCATCATCAACAATGAGCAGGCGCGGCATGCAGTCGGCAATCTGATCCTTCAAGCTAGGTGATCCATCTGCCGCTTCAGCTCTGCCTGCCAAATCAGCTCTGTTTCGGCAGATGGCTGATCACCAGGTGACGTTGGCCATCAATCTGAAGCCAGCCCTCGTCTTTGAGTAGACCAAGCACCCGGGTCACCGTGACGCGGGTGGTGCAGAGGGCACTCGCTAGTTCCTGGTGGGTGAGGCGAAGGTTGAGCCGCAGACCCTGCTCGCAGACCTGGCCGTAATCCTGGGCCAGCAGCTCCAGAAAACCGCGAATTCGCTCCTCAACCCGGCGCAACCCCAGCAAGGACAACATCGTTTCCGCCTGGTGATAACGGCTGACCACTGCCTGCATCATCGCCATAGCGAGATGGGGCGATTGCTCAATCTCGGCACAGGACAAACAGAGCATGTCGCTATCGCAGAGTGTGAACGCTTCAAAGGCCAGCACGTTGGTGAGCGGTTCACCGAACGGCTCATTGGGCCCCGCCAGCCCCAGCAACAGGGGATCGCCATGGATGGTGACGGCTTCCAGCTTCACCATTCCCCGCACCACCAGCCAGATGCAATTCTTGAGCAAAGGAACGGCGCTACCTGCTGTGATGTGCAGCAAGTTGTGATTGCGATAACTGGTTTCAAGGACATCTCGAATCGCATCACTGCGACCGGTATGGCGAAACGGACTCGTGACCATGGTCTTCGTAGAAAGACGCCCAACGACTGTATGGAAGAAGACAGACCGTTAGGCAAAGGGGCGATGAGCGGCTGGTTAACCATGGGCTAAGGAGGGCTCCGGCTCCCTTCACCAGAGGGAACAAAAAGGGGGCCCGAAGGCCCCCGACAATCAGCGCAGCGCTGGCAGGCTGCCTGGCCCCAGCCACCAGGTCAGGTCAGGAGCCGATCCTTCCCACCGCCTTCTTGGCGTTGTTGAGAATGGCGCCGCGCAAGGGCACATAGCCAAGGTCGTCAGCTTTGCCCTGGGCTACTGGGCTGAGCAGATAGCTGATGGCTCTGCGGATGTTGCCAGCCTTGGCACCATTGCCACTCCGATAGGCCAACACCCAGGTAAGGGTGGAGATCGGGTAGCTGTCAGCCCCGGCAGGGTTGGGTTCTTCCCCAGCCAGCATGCTGTTGAGCTGGATGTTATTGAGAGCAGCGGCCCCACTCTTGAGGTTGGGAAGCACGAATTTACCGGCCTTGTTCTGAACGGCCGCCGCTTTGATCTTGCCCTTCACGAAAGCCTGATTGAGGTAGCCGATCGAGCCAGGCGTGTTCTGGATCACACCGGACACTCCTTCGTTGCCTTTGCCGCCCACGCCAACGGGCCACTTGACTGCCTTCCCCTCACCCACCTTGCTTTTCCAGGTTGGGGAAAAGGTGGAGAGGGAGTTGGTGAAGGCGAAGGTGGTGCCGGAGCCATCCGAGCGATGCACCACCGTGATCTTTCCAGCAGAGCAATTCAGTTGCTTCCAATCGGTGATCACACCGAGGAAGACATCCGCCACTTGCTTCTGGGTGAGCTTGAGGTTGCAACCAGGCTTGTTGAAGGCAATGGCAATCGTGCCGCCAACGGTAGGCAACTGAACAACGCCACGGCGTACTTTGGCAGCATCAGCGGAGCTGATCGGTTCATCGGTGGCGGCGAAATCAACGGTGCCAGCGATGAATTGCCGGACTCCAGCTCCTGAACCCACCGACTGGTAATTCACCTTGGGACCGCCTGAATTGGCAAGATCTGAGAAGGCGCGCTGATAGAAGGGAGCGGGGAAGCTGGCACCGGCACCGTTTAGAAGATTTTGCGCTGAAACCGTTGCGCCCGTACCAATAACGGCAATGACACTGAGTACCAGAGCCTTCGTTGTGAGGGTCATCAGAGCAAGGAATCAAAATCCAACCAATAGCTAGCAGGCTATTCGCAAGGATTGCGTTATGTGAGAGTTAAGAAGATATCAAGATTGAGATTAGATATTACTCGCAGATTTCGCCCCATCAACGAAGATGGGGCGGTCAACCATGGCCAACGCTGGCAGATCAAACCCCTGTCACTGGCCTGTCGCGCCCAGCCTTGATGGCTTTCCACCTTCCTTCCTGCCAACCCCTGCCGCCCCCACCAGAATCCGGCGAGGAGCTGCTCGAGGTCGCGGCTTCTGCCCTGCAGCCCACCCAGCTCTGCATCGGTCTTGCCGAGGTGCGGCGTCGCAGGGCCGACTTCGCCCGCCAGAGCGCCAAGGAGCGGCGCGCTTACCTGCGCGGCAAACCCGTGCCGCTGGTGCGCAGTGCCAGCGGAGCGCTCTGGATGCTCGACCGCCATCACCGCCTGGGCGGTCTGATCGCGGTCGATCCCGACGCCACCACCTTCGGCTATGTGGTTCTGCAGCTGGAGAGCAGAGATCGCCTCGAGATTCTGCAAGCACTCAAAGAACGGGGCTGGCTCTACCTCCACGATGCCCGTGGTCGGGGGCCGCTTCCGCCCGAAACCTTGCCCACGAGCCTGGCAGGCCTACAGGACGACCCCTACCGCAGCCTGGTCTGGGCCCTCAAACAGGAGAAACGGATCGCCGCGGCGCCGTTGATTCCTTTCCATGAATTTCGCTGGGGCGCCTGGCTGCGCAGCCGCAGCCTGCCCCCCTTCGACTCCCTGCGCCTGGAGCCGGCCCTTCCCGCCGCCAGGGCCCTGGTTCGCTCCACAGCCGCGTCCCACCTGGCGGGCTGGCAAAATGAACCTCCGGGCTAAGGCCTGATTGACCAAGCGAACTTGGCCGGCAGCTCGGCAACACTGGCGATCAGGCTGGCCTGGGGGGGCAGCCGCAGCTGGTCGACCTGCTGGTATTTGCCGGTTTGCACCAGGCAGCCAGCCAGGCCAGCAGCCATCGCCCCGATCACGTCCGCCTCCAGATCGTCGCCCAGCATCAGGCAGTGCTGTGCGGAGAAATTCGTCGACGCCACCAGCTCGGCATAGAAGTCAGCCGACGGTTTACCAAGCACCACCGCCTGAATGCCGGCTGCCCATTCGATCGCCTGAAGGAAGGCGCCGGCGTCGAGCAAAAGCTCGCCCCCTTCGCGGAAATAGCGATTCCGGCCGATGCCGATCAGCGGCAGGCCCTGCTGAACGAGCTGGAAGACCCGGTTCAAGGCCCCATAACTGAAACCGTCGCGGGCATCACCGAGCAGCACGCAATTCGGCGGATCCCCAGCCAGATCGGCGAAGGCGACGGCAATGGCCGGATGGACCAGGAGATGGGGCCTCAAATGGTGGCGCAGCAGGTAGTGCCGGGCGGCCAATGGCGCCGTGAACAGCTCAGTGGCTTCGAGGGCAAAGCCCATCTGGCGCAGGTCACGCAGGATCGAGCCGTGGCCCTTCGTGGCCGTATTGGTGACAAAGCGAAGCGTCAGTCCCCTGCCCCGGGCCTCGCTTAAGACCTCAATGGCGCCGGGGATCGGAGCCCTGTCCTCGACCAGGACTCCGTTGATATCAAGGAAGAGTGCCTGCATCACGAGGATCGAGCGGAGGGAGCCCAACCCATCCGCACCTGGCAACTCACACTAACTATTCAAAAGAAATGACGGCCAAAATGGGTCTGGCGGCCATGCCGATCGAAAGAGTTGATACAAGCCGGGCGAGCTAGGAGTCTTCACAGCAAAGCGAGAAAAAGCCTGGCGGTTGCCATTGAAGAGAGGCCGATCGATTGCTACATTGATGGAGCGAACCAATTCGAACATCATGCTGACTGGCACCGAACTGCTGAGCAAAGTCAAGGAACTTGGCGATGCTTCCAAATCTGACCTGGTGCGTAGCTGCGGTTACCTGAGCTCCAAGAAGGATGGCAGTGAGCGGCTCAATTTCACCGCGTTCTATGAGGCCCTGCTCGAAGCCAAGGGAGTCACCCTTGGCAACGGAAATGGTGGCGGAATCGGTCTCAAAGCTGGCCGCAAACTCAGCTACATCGCCACGGTTCAGGGCAATGGAAATCTGCTGGTGGGCAAGGCCTACACTGGGCTTCTCGACCTCAAGCCCGGTGATGAGTTCGAACTGAAACTGGGGCGCAAGCAGATTCGCCTAGTCCCTGTCGGTAGCGAAGAAAGCGACGAAGACTGAAACGAACAGATCGTCAAGCTGCTTGAAACGATCCAATTTGCTGCCCTGGCAACAGGGCACAGACATGTCAGGCTTGGTATCTGTTCGTGGCGTTTCTCGGAATGGGAATTTCCGCAAAGTGGCTTGTTCCCGGTTTGATCACCGGCTTACTTCAAGCTTTTGGTATTGGCCTTGTTCCCTGGGCCAGTGATGCCCTTGCCCAGGGAACAACGCCGCCAACGCTGCAGAGCGAACAAGATCCCAAGCCAGCGGAACAGCCGAACGCCAAACCTGCTGCCGAAGCAGGGAAACCACCGGCTGAGGATCTGAGCGCAAAAGAGAAAGAGCTGCTCGAGCGGATCCGCAAGCTCAAGGCACCGCGCTGGCGCAGTTTTGGCCCCTGTCGTTACGACTGGAATGCTTGGCGCCTAAGCGAAGGAGCGGTGCGTTCCACGAGCGTGGAATGTGGCGATCCCCCGGTGCTGGGCAGCGTGGCAGTTCATTGCGCCAGCCTGAAGCTGAACCGCAGGACGGGCACTGAGGCCTGGCAGGGGTGGCGCTTGCCGCTCTCCATCGAAGAGTCCAAGACCAATGGCGGCGAGGACCGGATGGCTGCAATGCTCTGCGCCAACGCCCAGCCAATCCCAGGAGCAGCCGGGACAACAGCCTCACCCAGAACACCCCCTGCAGTGGTCGCGCCAGCCAAGGCCACGCCAAAGGCACCCTGATTCGGGGGAAGCAGAAGCAAAGGCGCGGGAATTCGTCACAGATCGCAATGGTGGTGTTAAGCTTGATGAAGACCACCCACTCAATCCCATGACTGAATCCACCTCCCGCTTTGGCTTCGTTGAATTTGCCGAAACCTGGAATGGCCGTCTTGCCATGCTTGGTTTTGTGATCGGCCTCGGCACTGAATTGCTGACCGGCCAAGGCATCCTGACTCAGATCGGTCTCGGCTGAATTTAGAGCATATTTTCAAGTTGCCAGGTTTCCCAATTTTTTGGGGCCTGGCATTTTGCTTGGCATCGATAAATTGATATGACAGGACAGCAAGAAAGGCCAAAAGAAAATTGGCAATTTTCAACAAATCTAGATCGAGTGATCGCAATCAAAATCGAAATGCAGACTGCATATCAAGAGCAGCCTGTAAAGCCAAAAAATCAAGCTGTTGCCGAATAACCGCCTATTCTTACATACAGAGCTAGGCAGCACTTCAAACTAATTAGTACATGAGACGCAAGCTACATCCTATGGATCTTTAGTCAATATGAGTTTGCCAACAATATAACAATGAATGTCAAATAATTCCGACTTTGTAGCTCAGAATAAAAAGCTAATTTACCTATTAAGTCACGAAAAGAAGGCTTAGCTGGCTTTTTCATAGAGACGCTCAAGGCGCTCCCGACTGAGGTCTACATACATCACCGATTCCCCCTCAAGAGGTGCTTCAGGATGGCGATTATTCGTCTTGGCCTTCGATTTCAAGCCTGTCTGGTCAATGCTTTGGCGCATCAGAGCAAATGCCCCACCAGCAATCACGGCAAAGCAGGCGAAGTAAACAATTCCGAAAAGTGCTTCCATGGTCAGCTCATCTAAGTTTTTCTATCCTAGTGTAAAGATTTGTCTACCGTGGTCGCGCAGCCCCTCTGGGCTGCCATCCCATCAAGCAGTTTTCTCCTCGACATCGTCAGAGCACATCGGGAAAAGGCGAGCGCAGGCCAATTGGCTTCCCCCAGCACATCAATCACTGATAGGTCAATGATGAAAGCCACCGGCTTCATCGCCGCTGATAGGCCTTTGTTCAGGGTGGCGTCCTAAAAATTCCAGTGCTTGGCGGATGTCGTCTAGGAGCATGGTTGCCAAGTCACGGCTGACCCCATGACGCACAAGAATCCTTTGCACCGGTAGCTCTTCGCAGTGGGCGGGCAGCAGGTAGGCCGGCACTTGCCAGCCCCTGACCCGCAAGCGGTCGGCCAGAGAAAACAAACTGAATCCAGGCTCAATCCCCGGCTTCATCCTCCAGCACAACGCTGGAATCCCGTGATCAGGAGCACCTCCATAAATCATCTCAAAGGGTCCGAGCTTGCTGATTTCAGCAGCAAGATATTGGGCTGTTTCATAGCAAGCCATATGAATTTTTCGATAGCCTTCCATTCCTAAGCGCAGGAAGTTGTAGTACTGACAAATCACCTGTCCGCCCGGACGGGAAAAATTAAGCGCAATATCACGCATGTTGCCGCCGAGATAATTCACCCAAAAGACCATCTGCTCAGGCAAATCCTCAGCCGTTCGCCACAGGATCCAGCCAGCCCCGAGTGGAGCCAGGCCGAACTTGTGGCCCGAAGCATTGATCGAACGGACCCTTGGTAAACGAAAGTCCCAAAGAAGATCCGGGGAGCAGAAAGGGGCGAGGAAGCCGCCACTGGCCGCATCAACATGGATCGGGATGTCAAGACCTGTCTTCGCCTGGTAGGCATCCAAGGCGATCGATACAGCCTCAACAGGCTCATATTCTCCTGTGAAGGTTACTCCAAGAGTTGGCACCACACCGATCGTATTTTCATCGCAGCGGGCAATCACTTCCGCCTCTGTCATAATCAGGCGGCCCTCTTGCATCGGAATCTCCCGAAGCTCGACATCCCAGTAACGGGCGAATTTATGCCAGCACACCTGCACCGGACCGGTGATCAAGTTGGGCTTCTCCGTAGATTTCCCAAGCTGTTTGCGGCTGGCTTCCCAGCGACGCTTCATCGCCATCCCCCCCAGCATCGCTGCTTCGCTGGAGCCGCTGGTGGAGCTGCCGATTGAATCGGTGACCGTGGGTGAATTCCAAAGATCCGCGAGCATCAGAAGGCAGCGGCGTTCAATTTCTGCCGTTTGTGGATATTCATCCTTATCGACCATATTCTTGTCAATGCACTCATCCATCAGTTGATGGATCTCAGGCTCCACCCATGTCTGACAGAAGGTGGCCAGATTTTGTCTCGAATTTCCATCCAGCATCAGCTCATCATGGAGAGCCTCATAGACATGGCGAGGATCACTCTGCCGATGCGGAAAGTCAGCCTTCGGCAGACCCAGAGAAAAATCCGATGATCCATAGACATCATCCTCAGAATCTGGCTGGAATGCGACGTTATCTTGCACGGTTTGATTGGGCACAGTTTTGTCTTGCACAGTTTTATGTTGCATTGTCTTGTCTTGCAACGTCGTCACCCTGATTGGTTTGGGTTGTGCTGCCGGAATCGACAGATCGACAGAATGGTTTAGAGCGGGCTCCAGAAACCCTTGCTGTTGAGCCATACAGCCAGCAACAGCAGCGGCAACAAAACCGCTGCGAGGATCTGTAGTTTTGTTGTCCAGGGTTCCATAGGATTGAAGTGGCGTTGAAGGGGTGGCGTTGCGGCGATGATGTGAAGAGGTGGCGCTGAGGTGGTGGCTTTGAGGTGGATCCGACAAGGGCCTGATTCGAGGCCCGATCAGAAGCCCAGCTTGATGCGCTGCAGGGGAAGGGGTTCGCTGGCCGAAACATCGACTTTGCCGTTGACATTGGAATCAACCTGGCCCCGCAGCAGGGCCGACACATCGCCGTTCACGCTGGCTTCGACGTTGCCGGCCACCTGGGCATTGACACGGCCTCCCACCGTGGCATTGATCGGACCACGCACCGAAACTACCAGGTCCTTGGTCAGCTGAGGCACCGTGACAGACAGGGGCGCAGCCAGTTCCACTCCCTCGACCAAGGTGACGTTGGCAGCGATCGGCTTGGTCACAATCGGCTCGGTGCGGATTGGCGCCTGAATCTTCTCAACCAACAGTGGCGTCCTGATGCCGCCAACATCCACCAGGCCCGCCACAGGCAGGGGGGCATCCATCACCAGTTCAATCTTGATTGGCTGCTGAAGCAGCCGGCCGAGCCCCAACGAGAAAATCGCCGCTGTGGCCACCAGGGCGATGGGCCAGCGCAACGACAGCAGGCCGGTGGGGGAGCCGCCCTCCCCAGGCGGACGCGCATCCTGCTGGAGCGAAGGAGAATCAGTCATCGGAGAGAGGAAAACGGATAGGGCCATTGTGTTGGATGGCTGTTGTCAGATGGATGGCTGTTGTCAGCTGGATCGACGGGTATCGATGGGTGGCGCCAAGACAATGCTGTTGTTTGAATGACGAACACATCGGGCGATAAATGCCGAGCACCAGCGGGTGCTTCAAGTCGCGTCATCAAGCCAGGCGTTCTGACAAGACTCAGGGGCCCAAGAGCTCAGGGGCGTTCATTGGCGGAGAGGTCTTCGATGCGAGCAGCCAGGTTGAGGCAGCGATCCATCTCCTCCCAGAGAAGCTGCCGCCGATCGGCAGGAACCGCATAGGAACGGTGATGGAGGTCACGGGCCTGATACCGCAACGCATCGCGCAGGCGTTGCCAGTCATCGGAGCCCAGCTCAAGAGTGGAAGGGGACATGGTGGGAGCAAACCTCGGGGCTGCCGGGAGAACCGAAGACTCGATAAGTTCCCGCGCAGTAGCAGGCACCCATGGTACTTTAGCTGCTAATTCAGATTAGTATTAGTGATTTCTAGACTAGTTTTTTCGTCGTTAGGGATCCTGGCTGCCTTTTTTGCGGCAGGGCCCTCCCAGGCAGGACCTGTCATGGAGCAGATCGCCCGAACCGGCGTACTAACGGCAGGAACCAGCAAAGACGCCTTCCCCTACGCCTACAAGAACAAGCAGGGTGATCTGGTCGGGTATTCAATCGACATGATGCAGCGCATCAGTCAAGAGCTCGCGCTCGAGCTGGGGCGTCCTGTGCGCCTGAAATTGAAGGCACTTGATACAGACGAGCGCATTCCGATGCTTGCTTCCTCTAAAGTCAGCTTGGTGTGTGATGCCAGCAGCTTCACCTGGGAGCGTGATCGCAAGGTTGATTTTTCCGTGAGTTACGGAATCACGGGCACCCAGCTTTTGGTGCCCAGTGATTCCAGCCTTTCCTCGCCGGAATCACTGCTGGGGAAACGGGTTGGAGTGCTGCCGAGAACGACCAGTGAAATCGCCATTCGCAAGCATCAACCCGAGGCGATTATGGTTTTGATGGAAGACCGTGACAGCGGCTATCAGGCCTTGAGGGCAGGCGAGATTGATGCCTTTGCCGATGATGGCGTTCTGCTCTATTCATGGCTGGCGCGTCAACCCAAGCCAGCCCTGTTCAAGGTGGCAGCAGATGCTTATTCCAAAGAAGACATCGCCTGCATGCTGCCTCAGGATGATTCGGCATTTCAACGTATTGTTGACATAGCGCTGATCCGTTATATGCAGGGTTTCCTAGATAGACAAACGAAGGAAACGGCCATTTTTGATCAATGGTTCGGCCCCAACAGTGCGGCCCCCCTGACCGTGGATCTGCGCGAACTCTCGATCGAGACTATGCAGCTGATGGTGGACCTCAAAGAGGAAGCCCCAGCAACCGGCAAGGCAAGCCAGTAACCCCGTCGATCACGGGGCCTCCGCCCCAAGTGCCCACCGGGGGACTTGAACCCCCACGACCGAAGCCACTGGACCCTAAAACCAGCGCGTCTACCAATTCCGCCAGGTGGGCGTAGGTCCAACTGTATCGAGCGGCTCAGAATGGCCCCAGTCCTCACCAGAGCCCATGCTTGCCACTCTCGGCGGAATCCTGGCCCTGCTGGCCGGCTTGGTGGTGCTGGTGATTCCACTGTTGGTGCCCGAGCTGAGCCGGCCCCGCGATGCCTTCTGGGGTGCCCTGGTGCTGCTGCTGGGCCTGGTGCTGGTCACCAGCGCTGAACGGCTCAGCGGAGCGCCCATGTTGGCCGTGCTCTGCGGCGGGCTGTTGATCGGCCGACTCTCCACAGAGGTTGGCCTGGGGCGCTGGCGCCAACTCAGCGGCGAGGAACAGCAGCGCTTCTGGGCCCAGGAACGCTGGCAGAGCAGCCTGCAGCAGCTCGGGGCCGCCGCCGCCAGGCTGCTGAGCTTGGGGGTGGCCCGCGTCGCCGGCGTGGCGGACTGGCTGAAGCAACGGTCCCTGCCCAACCCAGCAACCACCTCCAAACGCTGGGTGCGGCCCGAGGCGCCGATCACCCCAGCGGAACCTTCAACCGAAAACCCAACTGAACCTTCAAGCGAAACTCCAGCCTTGGCTAATGGCCTGCCCGCACCAGCCGACGAACCGGAACCCGCCATCCAGCCGCAGCTCATCACCCCTGCAGCCGTGGTTGAGGTGAGCTCGTTCGCTGAGATCGACGCCCTGCTGCAACGCGCTGTTGCACCGGTTGCAGAGGAGAGCGAACCCGAGGCCGAGGAGCCACCAATCGCACCTTGAAGGGCCGGGGCCGATAATCGGTGGTTGCTGCCATCCAGGCGCTTTGACCGCCAGCCCGGCTTCCTACAAGGACACGCTCAACCTGCTGGAGACTCCATTCGGCATGCGGGCCCACGCCAAGACCCGCGAGCCCGAGCTGCAGGCCTTCTGGGCTCAGGAGCGGCTCTACGAACGCTTGAGCCGTGACAACCCCGGGCCGGTGTTCACGCTCCACGACGGGCCGCCCTATGCCAATGGCGCCCTGCATGTGGGCCACGCCCTCAACAAGATCCTCAAGGACATCATCAACAAATACGCCCTGCTCCGGGGCCGGCGGGCGCGGTTCGTGCCGGGCTGGGACTGCCACGGCCTGCCGATCGAGCTGAAGGTGCTGCAGAGCATGGGCAGTGAGGAGCGCCGCGCTCTCACCCCGATCGCCCTGCGCCAGAAGGCCCACGCCTATGCCCTCGAGCAGGTGGAAGGCCAGAAGGCCGGTTTCCAGCGTTGGGGGATCTGGGCCGACTGGGACGACGCCTACCTCACCCTGCAGAGGGGCTACGAGGCGGCCCAGATCGGCGTCTTCGGGCAGATGGTGCTGGCGGGCCACATCTACCGGGGCCTCAAGCCCGTGCACTGGAGCCCCAGCTCCCGCACCGCCCTGGCCGAGGCCGAACTCGACTATCCCGACGGCCACACGTCCCCGAGCGTCTACGTGGCCTTCCCGGTGACCGCGGCTCCAGAGGACATGGCCAAGGCGCTGGCCGCCGTTGGCATCAGCCCGAGCAGCGATCGCTCTGGGCTTGCCCCCCTGGGGCCCGCCTCCCTGGCGGTGGCGATCTGGACCACCACCCCCTGGACCTTGCCGGCCAACCTGGCGGTGTCCGTGAACGGCACGCTCGACTACGCCATCTGCCGCGCCAGTCGGACCGATGGCGCGGCAGATGGAGCCGCGGCGAACTGCCAGCACCTGATCGTGGCGGCGGCGCTGGTGGAGAGCCTGCAAACCAGCCTGGGGCTGCGCCTGGAACCCCTGCTGACCGTGAAGGGACAGCAGCTCGAAGGCCTCACCTATCGCCATCCGTTGCTGGATCGCAGCAGCCCGGTGGTGATCGGCGGCGACTACATCACCACCGAAGCGGGCACCGGCCTGGTCCACACCGCCCCCGGCCACGGCGTGGATGATTTCAACACCGGCAGAAAGTACAACCTGCCGGTGCTCTGCCCGGTGGATGCCGGCGGCACCCTCACGGCGGAAGCCGGGCCGTTCGCCGGGCTGAACGTGCTCAAAGACGCCAACGGCGCGATCATCGCCGCCCTCGAAGAGGCCGGCGCCCTGCTCAAGCAAGAGAGCTACGCCCACCGCTACCCCTACGACTGGCGCACCAAGAAACCGACCATCTTTCGCGCCACCGAGCAGTGGTTTGCCTCGGTGGAGGGCTTCCGCGCCGAGGCGATGGCCGCGATCGCCTCGGTGGAGTGGCTGCCGACCAGCGGCCGCAACCGGATCGAGGCGATGGTGCGCGATCGGGGCGACTGGTGCATCTCCCGCCAACGCACCTGGGGCGTGCCGATCCCCGTGTTCTATCACCGTGACAACGGGGCGGTGCTGCTCAATGCCGCCAGCCTTGATCACATCCAGGCCCTGATCGCCGAGCACGGTGCCGGCGTCTGGTGGGAGCGCAGCGAGGCCGAGCTGCTGCCACCGGAGCTGGCCGGCGAGGCCGATCAATGGCGCAAGGGCAGCGACACCATGGATGTCTGGTTCGACTCCGGCTCCTCCTGGGCGGCGGTGCTGGGAGGCCTGGACCCTGCCAAGGCGACAGGCGACGACCTGCTGGCGGCCCCAGGCGGCCAAGGCGCTGACCCGAGCCCCCTCCATTACCCCGCCGATCTCTATCTGGAGGGTTCCGACCAGCACCGCGGCTGGTTCCAGAGCAGCCTGCTCACGTCGGTGGCCGTCAACGGCCAGGCGCCCTACAAACGGGTGCTCACCCATGGCTTCACCCTCGATGAGAAGGGTCGCAAGATGAGCAAATCCCTGGGCAATGTGGTCGATCCGGCCGTGATCGTTGAAGGCGGCCGCAACGAGAAACAGGAGCCCGCCTTCGGCGCCGATGTGCTGCGGCTGTGGGTGAGTTCGGTGGATTATTCCGCCGATGTGCCGCTGGGGCCGGGGATCGTCAAACAGCTGGCCGATGTGAGCCGCAAGGTGCGCAACACGGCCCGTTATCTGCTGGGCAATCTGCACGATTTCGACCCCAGGCCGCAGAGCGAGGGCGGTTCAGCGGTCCCGATGGCCGAGCTGCCCCTGCTCGATCGCTGGATGTTGCATCGCACCGCCGAGCTGATCGAGGAGGTGAGCGCTGATTTCGAGCGCTACGAGTTCTACCGCTTCTTCCAGGCGTTGCAGAACTTCTGCGTTGTGGATCTCTCCAACTTCTACCTCGACATCGCCAAAGACCGCCTCTACGTGAGCGCGGCGCATTCGCCGCGCCGCCGCAGCTGCCAGACCGTAATGGCCTTGGTGGTGGAGCGCCTGGCCGGACTGATTGCCCCGGTGCTCTGCCACATGGCTGAAGACATCTGGCAGAACCTCCCCTACCCCGTGCGCGAGACCTCGGTGTTCGAACGCGGCTGGCCCCAATCGGCAGCCGAGTGGACGCTCACGCCCGCCGAGCAGGCGACGATCAGCACCCTGCAGGGACTGCGCAGCCAGGTGAACCGCCAACTGGAGGCCTGCCGCAAACCCAAGCAAGAACAGGGCGGCATCGGCTCCTCCCTGGAAACCAGGCTGCAGCTAGAGCTGGTCCAGGGCGAAGGCGCGGCGGCCTTGCGCTCCGCCCTGGACCAACTTGAGCAGAGCGCCTCAGCGGATGTGGACAACCTGGCCGATTGGCTGCTGGTGTCGGAGCTGGAGATTGGCAGCGGCGAAGGCCGCGATCAACTGGCCGAACCGTTTGCCGAGCTACTGGCAGAAGCCAGCGAAGGGGGAATCACCCTGCGCATTGCCCGGGCCAGGGGCGAGAAGTGCGAGCGCTGCTGGCACTACGAAACCGACATCAGCGCGCACGTGCTCAACGCCACGGTGCATGGTCGCCTCTGCGGCCGCTGCCACACCATCCTCTCGACGCAAGCCCCCCTCGCGGTTGAATAAGAGCGCTGGGAAAAGCGAGGCCTTCTCAGTTGTTCTGGGGCCAGCAAAGCGATTGGCTTGCTTGCGCGTCCATGCATTTCCCCTTGCACTCCCCTTGCACTCGGCAGTGACCTTCTCAGTGACCAGCGCAGTAACCACCGCAAGAAAGCTGCTGTTGCTGTTGTTGCGGCTACTCCTGAACAAGCTGACGGGAATCACACCTAGCCTTCCCCAAGAGCGAGTGACGCTCTGGTTGGTCTGATGAAATTCAAGGATTACTACTCCACCCTTGGCGTTGAGAGGGAGGCCTCCAACGACGAGATCAAAAAGGCGTTCCGAAAGCTTGCACGCCAATACCATCCCGACGTTGCCAAGGATCAGGAATCAGACCATAAGTTCAAGGAAATCAATGAGGCTTACCAGACCCTCTCTGACCAAGAGAAACGTGAGGCCTATGACCAGCTGGGTCGACACAGCCCCGGCGAGGACTTCCGCCCCTCACCGGAATGGGACAGCCGCTTCTGGCAAGACGGCGCATCTCAAGGCGCTAGTGCCCCAACCGGTGATCCAACCATTGATCTGGCCGATCTGTTCGAGCAGATGGGGTTCCGCTCAGCCCATCAGGGGCGCTCTGGCGAGGCCGCCTTTTCACGGCGCGGGCAGGACTACGAAGTGGCGACCACCATCAGTCTTGAAGATGCGGCCCGTGGCAGCGAAGTCGCCTTGGACCTCGATGTACCGGAGATAGGCCTCGATGGCACCATGCATCGGGTTTCAAAAACAGTCCGTCTGCGCGTCCCCAAAGGCGTCATCGACGGCGAACGACTGCGCGTGGCGGGCCGTGGCGCTGCTGGAATCGGCAAGGGGCCAGCCGGTGATCTCTATCTCGCCATTCGTCTGCAGCCGCATCGACTGTTCAAGGCCGTCGGCCACGATCTCTATCTGGAAGTACCGATCACGCCATCAGAGGCCGTGCTTGGCGGCGACATCGAAGTGCCCAGCCTGGACGGTCGCTTGACGTTGAACGTGAAACCGGGAACGCGGGGTGGGCAGACCTTGCGCCTGGCCGGCAAAGGCTTGCCGAAACGGAAGCAAGGTTCAGGGAACCTATACTGCGTGCTTCAAATCGCCACCCCTCCCTCGCTCAGCGATCGGGAGCGAGAGCTCTATCAAGAGCTTGCGAAACTCTCCACATTCCAGCCACGGTTACATCTTCAAGACGGTCAACAAGGAGACCAAAGCAATGGCTGAAGAGATCCTTCTGATTACGGACGACGACCAACCGATCGGGCTTGATGAACTTCTCGACGCGTCCGGCCTGGTTCACGACGACGTCATCGAGCTTGTCGCGATCGGTGTGTTCCAGCCCCTTGGAACCGCTTCCACCTGGACCTTTCAGGCCCGCACCCTGCATCAGGCCCGCCGGGCTGCCCGCTTGCGCGACGATTTCGGCCTCAACGCTCCGGGCATGGCCTTGGCGCTGACCTATCTCGAGCGCATGGAAGTTCTCGAGGGCAGGCTGCGCGAGCTCGAATCGCTGCTACCTCGCCCCTGAGAACCTTCGTGCACTAACAACCTTCGAGGCTCTCCAGCTTCAAAGCCAGGCTTGCGGGCCCAGCAGGGCATCCGGCATCAGAGGCCCCGCCAGCAGTTGCTCATCGCGGGGGTTGAGCGGCCCCTGCAGCAGGTCGGCACTCTCCAGCTCCGCCCCCGCTGGCAGGGCCGCTTGATCTGGATCGAAGGCAGTGGGATGGGTGACGCTGCTCGAGAAGCCACGGAAGATCAGCAACTCGAAGGGTTCTTGCCCCGATGGGTCCTGCGCTGCTGGGTCCTGTGATGCTGGCAGTGGCAGCGTGCCCCGCAGCCTCAACACCCGGTCCGGCCGGCCGCGGCTGATCGCTTCGAGCTGGCCAACCAGATCGCCTGTCATCAGAATTCTCCAGCCACCCGGCCTTGCCGGGGGAAGCGCACCAGCAGCCACTGCAGCAGACCCACCGCATAGGCCACCAGAGCCACATAGCCGATGAACGCCGTGAGGGTCGCAGTGAGATCTGCCCCGAAGACGAAGGCGAACACCCTGGCGACCAGGAGATGGAGCCTCTGGGGTGCCTCCAGCCAGACCTGGCAGACGGGACGATCCAGTTGCCCCCACAGGCAACTGAGGGCGGAGGCGCTCAGGGCCGCCCCCAGCAGGCCGAGCACGCTGAGCGCCCAGCGCCAGGTGCGCACCGTCAGCGGCAGGGGGCGCCAGGGCGGCAGGTCGGCGAGCTCCTCGTTGAGATCCACCCAGAACCAGACTGAGGCCACCATCAGCAGCTGGGCCAGCACGCCGAGCGCGTAGCCCAGCGGCCTGGCGTCGACCAGCAGCAGCACCGTGATCGCCAGCAGGCTGGCCACCTTCCAGTAGAGGGTCATCAGGCGCACCATCGCCCCCTCCCGTCGCAGCGCCGCCCATACCAGCAACACCAAGGGCAGGCCAACGGTGAACACCACCGCCAGTCGATAGTCGAGCCACACGAGGGTGCGGTAGAGCGGATCTGGCACAGACGGGGTACGGGAAGCGCCATTATCCGTAGTCGTGCATCGGCAGTAGGGTCCGAGCCATGTCTCCGCTCTCACTGCCTTCCTGGCTTGGATCTTCCTGGCTTGGATCTTCCTGGCTTGGGTCGTCCTGGGTTAAGCCCTCCTGGTTTCCAGGGAGCGACGAAACGGCCTCCGCCCAGACGGCTCTTTCCCGCAACGCCTCAATTGAGGGCGCTGTCGACGAGGTGGTGCAAAACCTCGACAGGCGGTCTCCGGCAGACCTCGCCCTGGTGTTTTGTGCCTCCAGTTATGCCAGCGACCTGCCGCGCCTGCTGCCGTTGCTGCGCGCCAAAATCAATGCATGCCACTGGATCGGCTGCGCCGGTGGTGGTGTGGTCGGCAGCGATGCCCAAGGGGCTGCCCATGAAGTGGAGCAGCAACCGGCGCTGAGCGTGATCCTGCTCCGTCTGCCGGGCGCCGAGCTGCAGCTGTTCGAGCTCGACACCAAAGTCCTGCCGGATCTCGACGGCGACAGCCAGGACTGGGTGAATTGGGTCGGTGCCGATCCCGCCCTCGCGCGCTCGATGTTGCTGTTCGTCGATCCCACCAGTGAGTCGATCAATGATCTGATCAGCGGCATCGACTACGGCTTTCCCGGCGTCGACAAGATCGGTGGAATCGCTGGCCATCACAGTTCCAACCACGGGTCGCTGTTGATCAACGACCGGGTCGTGCGTGGTGCGGTGGGCTGCTTGATCGGCGGCGGCTGGCGGATTGACCCGGTGGTGGCACAGGGCTGCCGGCCGATCGGCCCGGTCTTTGAAATCGAGAAGGCCGAGCGCAACGTTGTTCTGCAACTCAGTGCAGGACAGGAACGCAACACGCCGGTGAACTGCCTGCAGGGAATCCTCCAGTCGCTGACTCCCGTTGAACGGGAGCAGGTCCGGCACTCCTTGTTTCTGGGCGTGGGTCGCAGCAGTTTCAGCCTTGCAGGCCCAGGCAACCCTCCCGAGCCCACCGCCTTTCTTGTACGCAACCTGCTGGGCGTCGATCCCCGCAATGGCGCCGTGGCCGTGGCCGAGCGCCTGCGGGTCGGCCAGCAGGTGCAGTTTCAGCTCCGTGATGCCGCCGCCTCACGCCAGGAGCTACGCCTGTTGCTGCGCCGCCAGGCCACACACGAAAGCACCCCGCTCGCCGCCCTGGTGTTTGCCTGCCTGGGTCGGGGCCAGGGGCTCTATGGCCAGCCGGATGGCGACGTGACGCTCTGCCATGAGCAGTTCCCCGCCCTGCCCATCGCCGGCGCCTTCTGCAATGGCGAAATCGGCCCCGTGGCCGGCACCACCTATCTGCATGGCTACACCGCCAGCTGGGGCTTTCTGGTGCCCAACATCCCGCCGGACCAGGCGGCGGCGGGGGAGTGAGCGGATGGTGCGTCAGCACGTCAATCCGCTCAGCAGCGTCCACCAGCAGCCGCGGACCCTGCCACCGCCACAGGCCCTCTTCAGCCATCCGCGCCAACCCCTTCACCTCGACATCGGCAGCGCCAGGGGCCGCTTCCTGCTGGCGCTGGCTCCCCAGCAGCCGGATTGGAACTTCTTCGGAGTCGAAATTCGCCGAGGCCTCGTTGACGCCGCCGAGCGCGACCGCGAGCATCTGGGGCTCGGCAATGTTGCTTTCCGGTTCTGCAACGCCAATGTGAGCCTCCAGGACTGGCTCACCGCTCTGCCGCCCGGCCAGCTGCAACGGGTGACGATCCAGTTTCCCGATCCCTGGTTCAAGCGGAAACACCAGAAGCGCCGTGTGCTGCAACCAGCGCTTCTCCATGCCATCGCCAGCGCCCTCGCCCCGGGAGGCGAGCTGTTCCTGCAGAGCGATGTCGCCGCTGTGATCGAGCCGATGGTGGCGCTCAGCGAAGCCTGCGGCGCCTTCGATCGGCCCAGAACTGACCCACGGCCCTGGCGAACGACCAATCCGCTGCCGGTGGCCAGCGAGCGGGAGCAGCACGTGCTCAGCCAAGGCCAACCCGTCTACCGGGTGCTCTACCAGCGCACAACGGCAGCGTTGCGACCCCTCGCCAGGCTGGAGGCGGTTGCCGAGGCCACCCATAATCGCGCCATCAGCGCTGCGTAAGGCCCCGATCCAGCACCTTCCGCAGCGATTTCCCAACCCGTCTGATGCCGGCCGCCGCTCCAGCCCCGCCAATTCCACCGGCCATCCCTGCGCCGATCCCCGCGCCGGTTCCCTGGTTGCTGCGCTGGCAGGGCCTGCTGGCTGACGCCCCAACCGGTTTGTTGTCACGGCAGCTGGCCGGCCTCTCGGGGCTGGTGCTCTGCATCTTGATGGCCGGCCTGCCGTTCCTGACCCGGGCGGGCCTGGCCCTGCTGGTTCTGGCCTGCGGCCTGCTCTGGATGCTCTGGGCGCTGCGGACGCCAGCGGGGCGGATCGGACCGATCAGCGGCTGGTTGCTGCTGCTGCTGGGGGTGGCGGTGCTGGCCACAGGCTTCTCGCCGGTTCCCACCGCCGCCGCCAAGGGCCTGCTGAAGCTGCTCAGCTACCTCGGCGTCTATGCCCTGATGCGCCAGTTGCTGGCGAACTCTCCGGCTTGGTGGGACCGGATCGTGGCCGCCCTGCTGGCTGGTCAGTTGCTGGCGTCGGTGATCGGCATCCGCCAGCTTTACGTCGATTCCTCTGCCCTGGCCCGCTGGTCGGATCCGAATTCAGTCGCCCGCGGCACTGTGCGGATCTACAGCACCCTGGGGAACCCCAACCTGCTGGCGGGCTATCTGCTGCCGATCCTGCCGCTGGCGGTGGTGGCCCTGCTGCGTTGGCGGGGCGTAGGTGGCCGCCTTTTCGCGCTCACCTCGCTGCTATTGGGCAGTACGGCCCTCTACTTCACCTACAGCCGCGGAGGCTGGCTGGGCCTGGTGGCAGCCCTGGGCAGCCTGGGACTGTTGCTGGTCTGGCGCTGGATCGGACACTGGCCCGTGCTCTGGCAACGCCTGTTTCCGTTGTTGCTGCTGCTGCTCGGAGCTGCGGCCCTGGCGGTAGCGATCGCCCTGGTGGAGCCGCTGCAGGTGCGGCTGATGAGTTTGCTGGCAGGTCGGGAAGACAGCTCCAACAATTTCCGCATCAACGTCTGGATGGCGGTCCTGCAGATGATTCAGGACCGCCCCTGGCTGGGCATCGGCCCGGGGAACAACGCCTTCAACCTGATCTACCCCCTCTACCAACAGCCCAAGTTCAATGCCCTCAGCGCCTATTCCATTCCCCTGGAACTGGCCGTCGAGGGGGGGCTGCCGGGGCTGCTCGCCGGACTTGGCCTGTTCTGGAGCAGTGTCCGCTGCGGCCTGAGCCAGTTGCGCAGCCCGGCAGGCCTGGCCCTGCCGGCGATCGGGGCCCTGGCGGCCATCGTCGGCCTCGGGGTGCAGGGCCTCACCGACACGATCTTTTTCCGGCCGGAAGTTCAACTGACCGCTTGGCTCTGCCTGGCCACCCTGGCCGTCCTGCCCCCGTCAGATGACCGCAACCACTGAAAGCGGAGCGATCGCAGGTCCCCTGCTGGCTGGCTTCGATGCCGGCCAGACCCACACCACCTGCCGACTGGCCCGCCTGCGCGGCGATGGACGCCTGTTCACCGTGGCCGAGGGCAGAGGTCCGGGGGTCAGCCATCTGGCGGCGAGCGGGGGGCCGGAGCGTTTTGCGCTGGCGCTGACAACCAGCCTTGGCCAGGCCCTCGGGCCCGGAACGCAGCCCGATCTCGCAGCGGCCGCCGTCGGGGCCAGCGGCATCGAGCAGGGCACCGCCATCCAAGAACAAGGCAGGGCCCTGGCGGCCGCCGCGCTGGCCATGCCCTTGCCCCAGGTTTTGGTCACCGGCGATGAGCGCACGGCCCTGCGCGGGGCCCATGGCGACCTCCAGGGCAACAGCGCCGGCATCGTGGTGATCAGCGGCACCGGCAGCATCGCCTTGGGCCAGGATTCGGCCGGCCGGGAACACCGCTGCGGAGGCTGGGGCTGGCTGCTGGATCGCTCCGGCTCCGCCTGCGACATCGGGCGCGACGCCTTGAGCCTCTCCCTGGAGATGGCCGATGGACGCCGCGGCGAATCCCCCTTGCGGCAGGCGATCTGGCAGGCCTTAGCCCAGCCAGCCTCTGCCCAGACCATCAAGGCCCTGGCGGTGGACCCCAACTTCGGCGCGGCAGGCTTTGCCCGGCTCGCGCCGACGGTGGACGCTCTGGCCGCCAGGGGAGACGCCGAAGCCCAGGCCGTGCTCGACGCCTCGGCCCTCGGTCTGGCGGGCCTGGTGCACGGTGTCGCCCGCGCCCTGGCCATGGAGCAGGCGCAGGTCTGCGGACTCGGGGGCGCCCTGACGCACCTGCCCCGCTTCGCCGCCGCCTTCACCGCCGCCCTGGGCCATGTCCTGCCGGATGCCAGCAGCGTGACTGCCCGCGGTGATGCCTGTCAGGGAGCCCTGTGGCTGGCCGCCGACAGCCTGCCGATCAACAGCCTGCGGATCAGGCCGGGTTGAGCTCGGACTGGGCCAGGGCCGCCAGATGGGACGACCAGTGATCCACCTGGTCCTGCTCGGCCGCCTCGACCATCACACGCAGGAGTGGTTCGGTGCCGCTGGCCCGCACCAGCACCCGGCCGGAGCCGGCCATCGAGGCTTCCGCCTGCTCCACTGCCCGGCGTAATGGCTCACTCTGCTGCCAGTGCTGGCGGCGTTCCAGGGCGGGGACGATGACATTGACCAGCCGCTGGGGGTAGGGACGGAAACTGCTCTCCATCCACTCAGCCAGGGACCCGCCCCGGCCATGGATCAGGCTGGCCACCTGCAGGGCTGTGAGCAGGCCATCGCCGCTCATGCCGTGCTGCAGCGAAAGGATGTGGCCGGATTGTTCACCGCCCAGGGCCGCACCGCTGGCCTCCATGGCGGCGTGGACATGCTGGTCGCCGACGGCGGTGCGATCGAGTAGGCCGCCACGGCCCTGCCAGGCCCGCTCGAAGCCGAGGTTGGACATCACCGTGGCCACCAGGCGGTTGTCCGGCAGCTGGGCGGCTTCCTGCAGGGCCCCACCCCAGAGAAAGAGAATCTGATCGCCGTCCACCACCCGGCCGCGGCCATCGACGGCCAGCATGCGATCGGCATCGCCATCAAAGGCAAAGCCCATCTGGGCCCCTGACGCCAGCACAGCCTGGCGTAATGGCTCCAGGTGGGTGCTGCCGCAACCCACATTGATGCGGCGTCCATCGGGCTCGCCATGCAGCACCTGGAGGTCGGCGCCCAGGGCCCGGAACACCTCAACGCCACAGGCGGTGGCCGATCCCCAGCAGAGATCGAGAACGATTTTGCAGCCCTGCAGACGGCTTCCCGCCACGCTCTCCAGCAACGCGGTGCTGTAGTCAGCCAGCAAGTCGGTGCGTTGGTGGGCCGGGCCGCAGCGGTAGGCCCCATCTTCCCCCCGGTCGTTCGTGGCGGTGGCCCCAGGCTCACCGCGCAGACCGGCTTCGATGGCCTGCTGCACCTCTCTGCTGAGTTTGGCGCCGGAGGAGCCGAACAACTTGATGCCGTTGTCTTCCGGTGGGTTGTGGCTGGCGGAAACCATCAACCCTCCGGCCGCTCCCAGGCGGCGGATGCTGCCGGGAACCGCCGGGGTAGGACAAAGCCCGAGGTTCCACACTTCACGGCCCGCAGCGGTCAGGCCCGCCGTCAGCGCCGCAGCCAGCATCGGACTGCTGGTGCGGGAGTCCATGCCGATCAGCACGGGCCCCTTGGCCGGCAGCACATGGCCGCACCAGTAGCCCACCTGCAGGGCCAGCGCTGGGGTGATCAGGGTGCCGACCCGGCCACGGATGCCATCGGTGCCGAAACCGGGGGTGGAGGAACCCTGGGGTGGACCGACGGGAAGGGACGCCAGCTCCGTCATCCGGGCACCTATCGCTGGGCTGCAGGTTACGCGCTGCGGCGGGGCCACCAGGCCCAGCGCACCAATTCAGCGATGGCCCAGAGCAACAGGCTGCCCACCACCCAGCCCGGCAGGGCCTGGAGCGGCCAGATCGGCCGCAGGGCCACCACAAGCCCAGCGGTCAGGACCACCGCCACGGCCCGGCGGCGCTGGGCAGCTCCGGGCAGGGTGGTGAAACGGGCTGGAAGCGATGGAAACAGGCCCATGGTGCGGTGAAGCTGTCCCCCCAGAATGCCGGCAGCTGAGGAAGGCCTCGGCCGCTCCCGTCCCTCTCCGTGCCCCAACCCCCTGCCATCGCCTCTCCAGCGCGGGGCCTGCTGACCCTTGCCCTCACCATCGTGGGCAGCGGCGCCGTGCTCTTCCTCGGCCGCCAGGCCCTGCAGCGGCGGCCCCTGCCGACCCCCGCCACACCCTCGGACCAACTGGTGCGCAGTCGCCGCTGGGATCCCGATCCCCAGCGGCGACGGGAGGCCAGCCTGCTGCTCCAGGCTGGCGCCAAGGCCGAACCCACCCGGCAGCGCCTCCTGCTGGCTGGTCAGGCCTGGGGCAGCGACCCTCTGGCGGCACTGGTGCTCAAACTCGACGCTCAGGCCGCCACGGACCTGGGCCAGGACGGCGAAGCCGAACTCCTCTGGCGTCAGCTGCTGCGGCGGTTCCCGTCGGCTCCGGCCACCGCCGATGCGCTCTATGCGCTCGGTCGCCAGGAACCCAGCAGGCGAGCGCTGCTGCAGCAACGCTTCCCGGCCCATCCCGCCGCCTTAGCCGCCGCCGTGGAGGCCGGCCCCAGCCCGGACGCCCTGCTAGAGGGAGCCCTTCACCTGGCCCGTTGGGGCGCGCGCTGGCCGGGAGCGGCCGGCAAGATCGGCGAGGCCTGCCGTCTCCAGGCTGCCAACCTCAGCGCCACGGCCCGCAGCCAGCTGGCCGGAGCCCTGGCGGAGCTGGGCGATGGCGCCGGAGCCCTGGCCTGCCTCGGTAACCAGCCCGGCGGTAACCAGCCCGGCGAGGCCGCCACTGAGCTGGCCCTGGGCCGCACCTTGCTCCAGGGCCAAGAGGAGCAGCAAAGCCAGGGAGCGGAGCGGTTGCTGGCCCTGAGCCGGCGCCAGCCCGCCAGCTCTGCGGCCATGGAAGCGACCCGCCTGCTCAGTCAGAGGCCAGAGGGCCTGACGCTGCTGGACCGCTTGCCCGGCCCGTTGCAGCAGACCGCCCCGGTGCAGGCCCGCCGCGCCATCGAGAGCGGCGAAGGCTGGCAGTCGGTGCTGAAGCGCTGGCCAGCCGATCCGGCCAGCTGGGAGTTGCAGTGGGACCTGGCCCGCCCACTGCTGCTGGAGCAGCAGTGGGCGGCAGCCGCAGCGGTTCTCGGCGCGCTGCCCGCCGAAGGGCTGCCGGAACCCCAGGCCGCGCGCCAGCAGTTCTGGCTTGCGTTTGCCGAGCAGCGCCAGGGTCAGAGCGCGCTGGCTCGCCGCCGCTGGCAGGACCTGCTGCTGCGCTCCCCCTGGGGGTACTACGGCTGGCGCGCCAAGGTGAGGCTGGGCCAGGGGGAACGCAGCCTCCTGCTCGCAACCGTGGAACCAACCGCGCCATTGGAACCGCTGAGCTGGCAACCGCTGCAAAGTGGTGAGCCTCGGCTGGATCAGCTCTGGCGGCTTGGCCAGCCCCTGGAAGCCTGGGAGATGTGGCGACACCAGCGGGGCGACACCGAGCCCACAACCCCGGAACTGCTGGTCCTGGAGGGCCGGCTGCGTCAGGGGGTCGGCGATGACTGGACCGGGCTGGACCAGCTGGAGCGGGCGAACCTGCGCTGGATTGCCCCCCCCTGTCCGAGCAGCCTCGACCTGGAGCGTTCACTCCATCCCGTGCGCTACGGAACGGTGTTCTCCCAGGCGGCCCAGGCGGCCGGGATCGATCCCAGGTTTTTGCTGGCTGTGGCCAAGCAGGAATCCCGCTTCGCCGCGGCGGTGACGTCAGCAGCAGGCGCCGTCGGCCTGCTGCAGCTGATGCCGGCCACCGCCGCCGAGCTAGCAGGCAAGCCGCTGAGCACCGAGCAGCTGCAGCAACCAGCCATTAATGCCCCGCTGGGAGCGCGCTATCTCGCTGAACTGTTGCGCCTGTGGCAGGGCAATCCCTTTCTGGCGATCGCCAGTTACAACGCCGGTCCCGGGGCCGTGCAGGGCTGGCTTGAGCCCCAGCTGCAAACGGAACCGGAGCTGTGGGTGGAGGCCATTCCCTTCCCCGAGACCCGGCATTACACCAAAAAGGTGCTGGGCAATCTCTGGACCTACCAGCAGTTTGATGGGCTGCGCTGCGCGGCTCCCTAAGCCTGCGCCGAAAGATGCCAAAACCGGCCCAGCCAGACCCCGAGCATCACGTAGGCGCTCAGGGCAATGGCGGCAGGGATAGGCGGCGGCACAATTCGAATTCGCGTCAGATCAAGCCGGGCCAACAGCACCGACGTGGCCAGAATCAGCATGTCGGCCAGCACACTCAGCCGCAGCAGATAAAGGGCGGCGATGGTGACCAGAAAAAGGGTCAAGACCAGGGTCATCACCCGGCTGGCGGCCATCAGTGCCGAAAGCTGGCGCATCAGCAGTGATGGCATCGTGCAGACGACGACGACCAGGATGGCCTGAAAACATTCCAGCGTCCAGGAAATATGGTGATTGAGGTCCAGGGTCCAGAGCAGGGTTTTAGGCGGTGAATCCAGCGTCGACCAATGCATGCCGAGATAGACACTGACCGCCAGCAAGAGCAGCAGCAGCGGTGCCCGCAGCGGCACCATGGTGAAGTTGAACAGGGCTTTCAGCAGGCGCAACGGCCAGGGCAACGGCTTTGGCACCACCCTGGGGCGGCCGGCCACCGGCAGCGATCTCACCAGGTTGGGAGCTGGGTGGAAAGGGCGGGTCATCGCGACTCCAACACCAGGGCGATGGCGTCGAGCGGGCAACTGGGGATGCACTGCTCACAGACCAGACAGCGCTGGGCATCGAAGTTGAGCTGCCAGGAGGGAAGGCCGCTGCTCAAGGCGCCGCTGGGGCAGACGCTGGTACAGATGCCGCAGTCAACGCAGCGTTGGCGGTCGATGCGGATTTCGCCCTGGGCCCTGTCCAGCTGCAGACCCAGACCCTCGAGCCACTCCTCGGCGGCGGCCAGCTCGTCGATGTCACCGGAGAGTTCAACAACCATCGTGCCGCTCCGGTTGGGTGCGATCTGGGCCCGCAGGATCTTGGCGGCGATGTCGTAATCGACCGCCAGCCGATAGGTGATCGGCTGGTGCACCGCCTCGCTGGGGAAATGAATGGTGAGACGGTGCTTCACCGGGAATGGCCGCGTGCGATCTTCAGTTTGGCCCGGCCGCAGCTGGGGCGCTGCCAGAGTGCAGACCAGCTGACCAACTTTTGGCCGAAGCGATGGGCGCATCGAACAACCGTGACCCGGCCCTGCCGCTGCTCGGTCGCAGGGAGAGGGTGTTGTTGGCGGCGATCGCCGCCGCCCTCGGTCTGCTGCTGTTCCAGCTGCGCGGCGGACTGCATCCCCAGGCACCCCTGGAGCAGATGGCTCGTCGCTCCCTGGAGCTGCCGGTGGCGTTGGCCAATGGCCGCCCGACGATCCTGGAGTTCTACGCCGACTGGTGTGAGGTGTGCCGGACGATGGCACCGGCGATGGAAGCGATCGAAACCGAGCATCGCGGCGCCGTCGACCTGGTGCTGCTGAATGTGGACAACCCCCGTTGGAGCCCTGAGATCGAGCGCTACGGCGTCAACGGCATCCCCCAGCTGGAGTTTTTCGACAAAGACGGCCAGGTGGTCGGCCGCTCGCTCGGCGGCCGCAGCCAGCTTGAACTCGAAACCATCGCCACCGCCCTGATCGATGGCACCCCCCTGCCGGATCTGGCGGGAATCGGCACGGTCAGCAGGCTGGAGGAGACCATCTCCCCCCTGGCGGGCCCGCGCAGCCACGGTTAAGCGCCCTTGAGCGCCCTAGCCCCCACCACTCCACCACCAACCGTTTGCCGCCATGGACCGCTTCCGGGTCGAGCTGATTGCCGCCACCCCCAATCCGCAGCTGTGCGTCTACGCCGGCATGCACCAGGACTATTGCGAAGGGTTCGTGGCTGCCGATCGCAGCGCCTGGCCCGATGAGACCAGCGCTGGTGAGATCTGCGTCAAACGGCTGCTGGCCGGGGAACGGGGGCACTACGGACCCATGGAACATGCCCAGATCGTGCTCAACGTGGGCTGGTTCCCCCACTCGGTGATGCAGCAGGCCCGCACCCACCGGGTGGGCGTGAGCTTCGATGTGCAGTCGATGCGCTACACGGGCGAGCGGATCTGTCGGGCCGCCAATGGCGAACTTGAGCTCGAGGAGGTGTTTTATTTACGGCCGGTCGGCAGCTACAGCGACCGCCAGGGCAAGAAGTACGCCTACACCGAGGAGCAACGGCAGGTCGACCTGGCCCTGTGCCTGGCCGCCGCCGAGCGTTACCGCGACCTGCTGGCCGCCGGCTTCGCCGAGGAACATGCCCGGGGCATCCTCCCCTTCGACTACCGCCAGCACTTCGTGGTCAGTTTCACCCTGCGGGCGTTGCTGCACTTTCTCGATCTGCGCGCCAAGCTCGATGCCCAGCTGGAAATTCGCCAGCTCTGCGACCTGATCTGGCCCCATCTCGAAACCTGGGCGCCGGAATTTGCCGCCTGGTACGAGAAAAGCCGCCTGCACAAAGCCCGCCTAGCCCCCTGATCTGGGCTGGCTGAGCAAGCAGTGCCGGGCGTTCAAGTGGTTCACATTCGGGCGAGGGTCACCCGCTCGGGCTGGTCTTGATATTTGCCCTGGCGATCGCTGTAGGTGGTGTCGCAGGGGTCGCCTTCAAAGAACAGCAGCTGGCAAATGCCCTCGTTGGCATAGATGCGGCAGTCGGCACCGGAAGAATTACTGAACTCCAGGGTGAGGTGCCCCTCCCAGCTCGCTTCGGCCGGCGTGGTGTTGACGATGATTCCCAGGCGGGCATAGGTGCTCTTGCCAAGGCAGATCACGGTGATGTTGGGCGGCACCCGCAGCCGCTCCAAGGCCACACCCAGGCCGTAGGAATGGGCCGGAAGAATGAAGGAGTCGCCGTCCTCGTCGTGGTGGAGCGCGGCAGGTTCGAGGTTGGCAGGATTGAACCGCTTGGGGTTCATCACCGTGCCCGGCACATGCCGAAAGATCAGGAATTCGTTAGCCGAAAGGCGCAGGTCGTAGCCGTAGGAGGAGCAGCCGAAGCTCAGTACCGGCCGGCCCGCCGCTTGCGGATCGAGGTGACGCACCAGGCTGGCCTGGAACGGTTCGATCATGCCCTCCGCGGCCTGGGCGTTGATCCAGCGGTCACACTTGAGCATCTAGGCACCCCGGCACAACTGGGTGACCTGATCGGCCATCGCGATCAGGTCGGCTGGCATAGACGGCCCGGTGAGGATCACATCGAGCTGGGCTGGTCGTTGCTCCAGGGTGGACACCACGTCATCGGCCGGAAGGTAGCCCAGGGCGATCGCCAGGCCGAGTTCGTCGAGCACTACCAGGTCGACGGCGCCGGCGAGCAGCTGCTCGCGGCTGAAGGTCCAGGCCGCCTCGACCGCGCGCCGATCGGCCGGATCGGTGAGCGGATCAGCGGCTGGATGGATCAGGCAGCTGCTCAGCGCTGGCCGCATCCACTGGAGGCGTCCGCACAGCCAGAGACTGCGCTCCGGGCCCTGGTCGACGCCGCCTTTGAGAAACTGGCTGATCAGGACCCGGCTGCCCAGTCCGGCCGTGCGCAGGGCCTGGCTGAACACACCACTAAAACTGCCACGAAAGGCCGCGGTGTGAACCTGCAGCAATCCTTCGGGCCGGGCCGCTGTGACCTGCTGCGGGGGGAGGGGTGGCAGGGCCGGTGGGCGCACCTGGGCCAGGGGCCGCAACGGATGGCGGGCCTCCTGGTGAGGGGTGATCAGGCTGGCCGTCATCAACACCCCGCTGGGCACGCGAAACCGAATGTAGCGGTGTCGAGCCCGGAAACAAGCGGCAGGCACCATCCCTAGCGCAAACAGGCGTACTACTGCCTGGGCTTGCGCTCATGGGAATGCCTGCCAGCCTGGGTGGATCCAAGGGATTAGTGTCGATTGCTACGTGGCCTGACCTGGGCGATCCGTAGCTTCCGTTCACTCGTCTCGCCGTCATGGTCGGCGCAATGCGCGGATTTAGCCGCACCAGCACCACCCCAGCACTGACGACCACCGGCGTCGGCTCCACGGCCAGCGGAGCCACCACCCTGCTTGAAGTGATGCGTGGCCTCAGTGGCTGCACCCTTGAGGCAGTGGAGCGGGGCAAAACAATCTTCTTCCCTGGCGATCCAGCCGAGCGGGTCTATCTCCTCCTCCGCGGAGCCGTTCGCCTCTCCAGGGTTTACGAATCCGGTGAGGAGATCACCGTGGCGTTGTTGCGCGGAAACAGCCTGTTCGGGGTGCTCTCGCTGCTCACCGGCCAACGCTCCGATCGCTTCTATCACGCCGTTGCCTTCACCCGGGTGGAGATGGTCGCGGCACCGGCCACCTCGGTGCGTCGGGCGATCGAGCAGGACGCCAGCGTCGGGCTTCTGCTGTTGCAGGGCCTCTCCTCGCGCATCCTCCAGACCGAAACGATGATCGAAACCCTCACCCACCGGGACATGTCGTCCCGGCTGGTGAGCTTTCTGCTGGTGCTCTGCCGTGACTTCGGCGTGCCGGGTGCCGAAGGGATCACCATTGATCTGCGCCTCTCGCACCAATCAATCGCCGAAGCGATCGGCTCCACCCGCGTCACGATCACCCGCTTGCTCGGCGACCTCCGCCAGGCCGGCCTGGTCCAGGTGGACCGCAAGAAAATCACCGTCTTCGATCCGGTGGCCCTGGCGAAACGATTCAGCTGAGCTGGCCACAGCAGCGCCGCAACCCGCGGCACCGATACTGGAGCTCCTCGAGCTGAACCGTGTCCGGCTGGCTGCTGATCCTCGCTCTGCTGGTGCTGGGTGGCGTGCTGGCCACCCTGGGCGATCGGCTTGGCAGCCGGGTTGGCAAGGCCAGGCTCAGCCTGTTCAATCTGCGCCCCCGCAAAACCGCCGTACTGATCACGGTGCTCACCGGCAGCCTGATCAGCGCGGTGTCGCTGGGGCTGATGCTCGCGGTCAGCGAGCGCCTGCGGGTGGGGCTGTTTGAACTCGACAGCCTGGAGCAGAAACTGCGTGACAGCCGCAGCGCCCTTGATCGCAGCGCCGAGGCCTTAAAAAGCAGCAAAGCCGCCCTGGAACGCAGCACCACGGCCCAGCGCCAGGCCCAGCGGGGGGTGGTCCGGGCCGAACAGGGCCGTCAGCAGGCACGCCAGCAACTGGCCTCCGTCGAAGTTCAGGCCCAGCGCCTGCGCAGCGAACTGAAACCCCTGCAGGATCAGCGCAAGCAACTGATCAGCGAGCGCGACCGGCTCAACCGTGACATCGCCAGCCGGGATCAGGACATCCGCCGCAACGAAGCAGAACTCTCCAGGGTCAGGCAGCAGATCAGCGCCGGCGAAGCCGAACTCAAGTCGCTGGAGGAGAACCTGATCGCCTTCAGGCGCGGGGACGTGGTGATCAGCAGCGGCCAGACGCTCGCCACCGTCAAGGTCGCCATCCAGCGGCGAGCGGAGGCCAAGCCCGTGATCGAAGAGCTGCTGCGCCAAGCCAACCTGGCCGCCTTCGATCGGGTCCTGCCGGGAACAGCGCCCGATCGCCAGATGCTGCTCGTTCCCCGTGGCGATATCGAAAGACTGGAAGGCCTGATCAGCCAGGGAGGTGCCTGGGTGGTGAGCATCCGCTCCGCCGCCAACGTGCTGCGGGGCGAGCGCCAGGTGCTGGCCTTTCCCGATCTGCGCCCGAACCGTCAGGTGATGCGCGCCGGTGAGGTGATGGCCACCACCAATCTCGAGGGGGAGGAGCTCTCGCCGAATCAGGTGCGCAACCGGCTCAACCTGCTACTGGCGGCCTCCTTCGCCAAAGCACAGCGCCAGGGATCCGTGGTCGATGGGGTTCAGTTCGATGTGAATCTGTTCAACCAGCTCGGCCGTGAGCTCAGCGAGCGAACGGCCGGTCAGAGCGTCAAGCTCGAAGCGGTGGCACTGCGGAATGCCGACACCGCCGATCCGATCTTCCTGGAGCTGCGTCGTGTGGGGGGAGAAAGCAGTGGGGACGCTGTTCAGCCCCAGCCCCGGCGACCATGAGCCAGCTGCCCGCGCACGGAGCGCTTGCCGGCATCGACCCGGGCCGGAGCAAGTGTGGTCTGGTCCGCAGCGACCCTGACCGCCAGCGGATCGAGGTGGCCTTGATCCTCACCCCGGAGGACACCAGAAGGGAGCTCGACACCTGGCTGCAAGAGCGCCTGCTTGGCGCGATCCTGCTGGGCAATGGCACCGGCAGCAGGGCCTGGCTGGAGCAGCTGGCGCCCCTCGCTCCGGTGCTGCTGATCGAGGAACGGGGCAGCACCCTGGCGGCCCGTTCGCGCTACTGGCAGCTGTTCCCGGCACGGGGCTGGAGGCGGTTGCTGCCGATGGGCCTGCGCCAGCCACCACGGCCCTGGGACGACGTCGTCGCCCAGTTGTTGGTGGAGCAGGCCTTGGGCCACCGCCTTGAGCGCGAGACTGGAGGCGACAGGCTGGGGGCACTGGGCCACGGACCTAGAACCTGAACCTAAAACCTGGACTTAGATCTTCGCCCGGACCGTAAAGGCGTAATCGCTGCCTGGTTCGAGCTGGTAGTCGGCCTTGAGCAGAAACCGCAGCAGCGCGTCCTGGATCAGGGCACGGCCGAGCGAGGGCTCCACACTCAGCTCGCCGCGGTCGAAGGCCCAGCGAAACGACCACTGAAATCCGCCCGCCACCACCTCGCCCTCCACCAGCTTCTGGCTGAAGCTCTGATGCAGCACCCGCAGCTGGGCGGTGGTGGCAGGCAGGCGACTCACGGCACGGGGTCGGCGAACAGGATGGGGAGCGCCCCGTCAGGCGGGGTTGGGTTGAAAGCTGTTGAGGCGGTTGCCGGCCCGCTCGTAGCCGAGACGCTGAATCAGGCCGATGCCAGCCAGTACCTCCTCGAGCACGGCATCGACCACAGGACCTTCGGCGGCGGAGAAACGGCCCAGCACATGGGAGACGGTGCGCTCCCTGCGCACGGCAGGATCGAGCGATGGGGCACCGATGCCGATGCGCAGTCGGGCGAACTGCTGGCTGCCGAGTTGCTCGATGGTGCTGCGCAGGCCGTTATGGCCGCCGGCGCCACCCTCGCGGCGCAGCCGCAGGCGGCCCAGAGGCAGGTCCATGTCGTCAACGAGTACCAGCAACTGGTGGGGCTTCAGATCAAACCAGTCGAGAGTGGCACGAATCGACCAACCGCTTTCGTTCATGAATGTGGTGGGCATCAGCAAGCGCAGGCGCCGAGCGCCCTGACGCAGGTCGGCGACCTCTCCCTTCAGTTTGGTGTTGACCCGAAAACTGACGCCTTCGGCCTGGGCCAGGCGCTGCAGGGCCATGAAGCCGACGTTGTGGCGAGTTTTGGCATAGTTGCTGCCCGGATTTCCCAACCCCACCAACAACTGGAGATCCCCAGCGGGGGCAGGAGCGGCAGTCATCGGGCCATGCGGGTGAAGCTCAGTCGCTGCGGCGCTGTGGTGGCGAGCCGAAGGGCGACCGGAATACTCAAACGCCATTGCCAAACCTTTCGGCAAGGCCGCTTGAGGAAGCCGCCCGGCCCGATCAGGACGGCGAGACCGGCAAGGATTCAGGGGGCAATTCTGCCGAAGCAGACTCTGAAGCAGGCTGCGCTGATGCAGACCGTTCTAAAGTGGACTGTTCTGAAGCAGGCCGTTCTGAAGCAGGGACAGAACCGCTGATGGTCTCCGCTTCAGGCGTCACAGGCAGCTCAACGGGCCGGCCACTGGACGAAGCCGTTGGCGGGGCGACAGCGGCTTCGGCGGACGTGGCTTCAGAGGAAGCAGCTTGCAGCGAAGCCGCTTCTGAGGCGCGAGCCTCGGAGACGAGCGGCTCAGCGGACTGAGCCATGGCCTGGCTGGTGGGTTGGGCCGTGACCGTTTCGGTATCGATCGCCTGGCGGAATTCCTGCTCGAACTCCCGGGAAGCCGACTGAAAACCTTTAAGAGTGCGCCCAAGGGTGCGCCCAAGCTCCGGCAGGCGTTTGGGACCAAACACCAACAAGCCGACAGCAGCGATCACTGCGATCTCCGGAAGACCGATCCCGAAAAAATTCATGGCCAGAGGGCGATGGAGCAGGAGCGCAGATCGCTCAGCCGAGGCCGTTCCAGTTCACCGTGATCCCATCGAGCAACAACGACTTGTTGTACAGCTGCAGGATCACCAGCAGAAAGACCAGGAACAGAACCATGAAGATGCCCATCACCGGGGTCGTCCCCCAACCCGGCACGACCTTGCCGTACTCGGAATTGAGCGGGCGAAGCAGGTTCCCCAAGGGAGTGCGTTGGGCCATGGCGGCTGAACCTCTCTGACACAGGTGTCTGGGTCGTTACTGTAAAGCTCCCGCCGCTGCACCGAGCCGCCAGGGTCGAGAGTTGTGATGGAACAACCGGCCCTGTCCTGCCCGTCTCCCAGCCCCCACCTGTGACAGAAACCTCCCCCGCCCTTTCGATCGCGATCACCGTGCTGCTGGCGCTTCTGGCGCTGACAGGTTTTGGCGTGTACCTGGCCTTCGGTCCGCCCTCCAAGGGCCTCACCGACCCGTTCGACGATCACGACGACTGAGCCCGAATCCGCCAGGTCACCAACTCCCAGGGCCCGAGCCGCTCCGGCCCCGCTGACGCCCAGCGGCCAGCAGTGCTTCGTTGACCGGCATTCAGGCGCCCCAGTAGCTGCCACCTCCCGCCGAGCGCCAAGGTCTGGCGACAGGGCGAGAGGTTCTGGGCTGTGAGTTGCAACACGCCCTGCTCCGGATCCGGGCGCAGGGCCACCAGCTGCAGCGCTCGGCTGCCCAGGTCAAGAATCCGCCGCCAGCCCGCCGGCCCGGCCGCCATTCCCGGCGGGGCTGGCCGCAGCCAGAGAGGCTCCCGGAACTGCACCGCCGCGGCCGGCACCGCCGCCTGGCGCCAGCCACCCGGGCAGGGGCAGAGGGCAAGCCGCAGCCGTTGCACGCCCTGATCGGCACCAGGATCAGGCCAGCTGGGGCTGCGCAGCAACGACACCCCCAGCGCCTGCGGGCCGGCCGACACACCCTGGGGGCCATCGAGCAGCACCGCCAGTCCACCGTCAGCGGCCTGGCTGGCCACCCAGCTGATGGCAGGGACCTCCCAGCGGCTGGCCTCCCGCGGCGTGCAGACCCGGGCGGGCCGCTCCAGCACGCCACCAGAGGTGTCCGCCGCCCAGCGCAAGGCCTGCTGCTGCAGGGGCAGCTCGAGCCGCAACAGCTCATGGCGCTGGCGCCAGTCGACCCGCAAGGTCAGCTCAAGCCAGGGGCTGCCGGCCAGCAACTGCAGATCCAGCCGCAGGGCACTGCTGCCGCACTGGCCGCGCCAGACCAGTCGGCAGCAGAGCGGCCCCTGTTCAGCCACCTGGAGCTCGCCCTGCCAGCTCAGGGGCAGGGGGTGATCGCGGTAGTCCCCGGCCAGATCCCAGGCATCCCAGAATTCGCCGCGATCCCGCCAGCGGCGCCATTCGAGCGGGCTGGCAAGCTGGGGAAGGGCGTCGGCACCCCAAAGCTGCTCCACCCCGGCGGGGCCGAGTTCGGCGCGGACCAGCCCATTGCCCAGCCGCCAACGGGCACCAGCTGATCCGTCTGCGCGCTGCAGGGTGACGGGTCCTTCGATGGCGCCGGGCAACATCTCGTCCATCCCGTTCATGGCCAGCGCCGTGCCTCCGGCTGACGCCTCAGTCATCGCGCCGGCAGAGACCAGACGACGCAGGGCCAGCGCCGCCACCCCACCAGCGCTGGCGAGCTGCACCCACTCCCCCCCGGCCGCCGTCGGCTGGCTGGGGAGGCGCTGATCACCCTGCCACCAAACCCCCTTCGGCAAACGCACCGTGCGGAAGGCCGCCGGCAGGGCTTGCAGGCACGCGAGCCACCAGAGCTGGCCGGGCCCTGCCGGCGCTGCCGGTCCGGCGCCACTCAGCCAGGCCAGGAGCGCCTGATCGCGCTGGCACCGCGCCTGACGGCGGGCGCGGTGCCACTGGGGTTCGGCCTGCTCGAACACGTCGGGGATGGCGGTGCCCGGCAAAATGTCGTGGAACTGCTGAAACAGCAGCGCTCGCCAGTCGACCGTGTCCGCTGGCGGGGCAGACTCAGGGGGTTGGCCAGCGGTTGCAACCGGAATGGCCCAGAGCAAGGCGCCCACCAGATCCGCCTCCCGCAGCAGACGCTCCAGGCTGCGGTTGTGACGCTTCTGATCCGGCCGACTGGTGGCACAGCCGCGGTGCAATTCCAGGTAGAGCTCGTCGCGCCAGACCGGCAGTTGCTCGCGGTGCTGCTCCAGGTCGGCCAGGTAGGCCCGCACGGTGCCGTGGCGTTGGACAGCCGCCACCGGCTGGTTTTGCCACAACGCCAATTGCTCCAGCATCTCGGCCGTCGGGCCGCCGCCGTGGTCTCCCACCCCTGGCAGCCAGAGGGCATCCGCACAGCCGGTGGCCTGTTGCCACTCCAGCCGGTAGCGCTCGATCGCCACCGGATCGCCATCGCTGCCGATCGGCGCGGTGACCAGGGTCAGCAGCTCCGCTCCGCAGCGGCCCCGCCAGCGAAACAGTCGATGGGGAAAGGGGTTGGTGGCATTCCAGGCCAGCTTGTGGGTGCAGAACCAGCGCACGCCGGTGGCCGCCGCCACCGGCGGCAAGCCGGCAGCAAAGCCGAAGCTGTCGGGCAACCAGGCCAGCTCATGGGTCCATTCCGGGAAGGCGCGCCGGCTGTAGGCCTGTCCTTCCTGAAACTGGCGCAGCAGCGAAGCCGTGCTGATCAGCACGCAGTCGCTCTCCACCCAGGGGCCGTTGAGGGGTTCCCAGCGTCCGGCCCGCATCGCCCCACGAATCTCTTCGAACAGGGTCGGGCGGTGTTGCTCCAGCCAGGCATAGAGCGCGGGGGTGGAATGGCCGAAATGGAGCTGGGGATGGCGGCGCATCAGCGCCAGGGCAGAGCGGAAGGTGCGCTCGGCGGCCTGCCAGGTGTCGGCCACCGGCCACAACCAGGCCAGATCGAGGTGGGCATGGCCCAGCACCTGAACGGTCCCCGGCGACGGGGTCGTGGAGCGGGCCAGCGCCTCAGCGTCAGCTCGTGAGCCCAGGGTCGCCCCACCCCCCAGGCGTCCGGCCGGCTCGCCAAGGCGGTGGGCCTGACGCAGCTGCTCGAGCTCCAGGCCCGTAGCCAGCAACAGACCCTCCGGGTCGGCTGGCTGCAGGGGCTCCAGCTCCAGGCGGCTGAGGATCAGGGCGCCGTCATCGTGGAGAGGGCTGCGCAGCTCGAGTTCGAGCTCCAGCGGTTCGCCCTGCCACCAGCGGGGGGGGAGCAGCCAGCGGCAGGCGGAGTCGTAGAGATCGCCCCGGTGCACCGCGAGCCCATCGACGCGCAACTGCGCCTCAATGGCCCACCAACGCAGCGCCAGGCGGGCGCCGCAGGCTTGATGGAACCGCCAGGCCTCGGGACAGTGGAGCTGCAACCTGAGCCTCAGGCTGAGGCCGCCCCGCGGCCAGATCAACAGGCCGCGGGCCTGCCAGTCGGGCCGGTGCAGCCCTCCCCAGGGGTCGGCGGCGGCGTTCTGCCAGCACCCGGAAGCCGTGCGGCGCTCCCATTGCGGCAGCAGATCCAGCCTTGAACGTGACTGAAACGTTTCAATCCAGGTGGGAAGTGTCGTTTCCAGGGCCTTGGGCATCGGAGGTGGCCATGGGTGACCCATAGGATGATGCCGCTGCCGAAGGGTCGTTCAGGGCCCACCTGGGGCCTGTCACTCCCTGTCACCCGCCAGACGGACCATGCTCGCTCTCAAGATTTCCGTTTATTCGGTCGTTTTCTTCTTCATCGGCATTTTTGTGTTCGGCTTCCTGGCCAGCGATCCGACCCGCACCCCAAGCCGCAAGGATCTTGAGGATTGAGCCACTCCAGCTGGTCACTCACTAGCTAGCCACCCCCTCCCTAGCCACTCTTTAGCTAGCCACTCTCCAGCTGGTCCATTGATCGGCTCAGCCTTTCCTTGACGTGGCAAGATCAGCCGTTGTTCAGAATCTGCGGTGACTCTGGTCAACCCCATCCACTGGACGATCGGGTTGGTCGGTGCGGCTGGCTTGTTGGGGTCCACAGCTCACGCGCAGGTTGACCCTCTGCCTGGCATTAAGGAGGCGGGCTCTGCTCTGGATGCAGACTCTGCCCTGGAAGTACGCACCCCAGCCAGCCAGCTGCCCGCTGGAACGCCAGCTGCTCAGGCAGAAGTTGGCGATCGAGAGGTCGGCGATCCAAAAAAGAGCACCGATCCGGAACTCAGGGATCCAAAAACAGGCGACCCTGCCACCAGCGCTGACCCGAGTGGATCCTGGCAAGCACCTCCCAGCCAGAAGCCGCCGAACCCACTCCTAAGCAGCCCGCTGGCTAACCAGCCAGGCAGCCCATCGGCCGATCCTGCGGCAATGGGCCCCGAGCTGGCAGAACCAGTGGACACGCCGGAGTCGCTGGCCAAGGTGCTTGAGATCACAGCCGATCAGCAGGGCTTTGACCAGCTGATCCAGCGCTTTGTCGCGACGGGGAATGTCAAAGCTGTGTTGGCCGGTGGCCGGCTGATGGCGGAACGCCTCGAGTACGACACCACGAACCGCACGGTTTATGCCAGCGGCAGTGTGCGCTTCCGGCGCGGCAACCAGTACTTCCAGGCCAGCCGCCTGCGCTTCAGCCTGATCGAGGCGACCGGCGAGATGGAGGACGTCTATGGGGTCCTGGATCTCAGCACCAGCGAGGTGGATCTCAATCCAGAGCTGCCGGTCTCCACACCCCTGCCGGACCCTGAGCCGATCGCCTGCCCGACCATTTTGCCGCCGGTCCCGGATTGGCACCCCCATCCCTGGGCGGCCACCCTCTGGGGCGGGCAATTGTTCGACGCCAATTTCGGTGACACCTTCAAGTTCAAGGGCCAGCTCAGGGAGGAGCTGCTGCTCGGCGCAGGCCTGCAGCGGCGGCTGATCAAGGCAGGACCGTTTGCCCTTGAACTGGATTTCACGGCCCTCGGCCACTGGGCCGCCGCCCAGAGAGGCAGCGGCTTCACCAGCCGCTTCACCAACGACGCCTCAGGGCAGCGGACCGCCGCCCAGAGCTTCGGCGAGTTCACAGCAGGCATCGGCCTGCGGGCCTGGCTGCAGCCCTGGCTGAATGTGGGCGTTGTCCAGGGCGTGAGCGTCACCACCAGCCTCAGCAACTTTGAGGACACCTTCCGCGAACGATCGTCCCGGATTCTCAATTACCTGGGTTTCGAGGTGGAGGGATCCTTCTCCCCGCAATGGTCGGTGGTGGGGCGCATCCACCATCGCTCGGGTGCCTTCGGGACCTTCAACGGCGTCAAGGAAGGCAGCAATGCCTATCTTCTGGGGCTGCGCTACCGCTTTGGCGAAGATGCCACCCCGAAAGCCGCCCTGCAGGCGGCAGCGTCAATGCCGCCCGCCAAAGGCTGCCCGAATCGCCCGGAGGAGCCCCCGGAGCGGCCGCGCTCGCTGCCCGAGGCCCTAGAGCAAGCGGCGATGGGCGGAGGAGCGCCCAAGCTTTTTCCAGAAGCTGGGGCTGAACCCAGGTCCCAAGCCCCTGAAACAACCCAGGGGCCGCTACCAGCTCCGAAGAAGCCCTCCTTCCTCAACCTGCGTCAGCAAGAACGTGAGCGGGACGAGGCGATCGCCACGATCGAGCAGCGCATCAGCAACGTTCAGGCCCGGGAGGGACTGGTGCTGAACCGTCAGTTTTCCGTACCCGGCGGAACCGACCTGACCGAGGGCGAGCAGAACAGCAATTTCGGTCCTGCCACTCCCCCCCAGGTGCGCCGTCTGCGCAGCAACAGGCAGCAGGGTCTGGTCCAGGGCACCCTGACGCGGCTGCGCTTTCAGTCGCCGCGCATCCAGATGACCAACACCGACTGGCGCGCCAACCGGGTCAGCTTTAGCAACGATCCCTTCACCCCAGCCCAGGTGTGGATGGACGCCGAGAACGTGGTGGCCGTCCAAGAGGAGAACGGCGACACGGTGATCCGCGCCAACCGCAACCGCCTGATTTTTGAGGATCGTCTGTCGGTCCCCGTGGCGAGCAGCACCCGCATCCAGCAGGAACAGGAGGTGGAAAACCGCTGGGTGTTCGGTTTCGACGAGGAGGACCGCGACGGCTTTTTCGTCGGCCGCCGCCTCAGACCAATCGGGATCGGATCGACCGGAACTCTGCAACTGGAACCCCAGTTCCTGCTGGAGCGTGCCGTCCAGGGCACAACAAACAGCTACCCGCTGCCAGGAACTTCGGCGGGGTCCTCGTCTGTCGAGCAGGACGCGCAATTGGGGGATCTGTTCGGCCTGGAGGCCCAGCTCAACCTGCCCCTACTGGGCTTCGACGCCGAGTTCAACCTCGATCTCTCCAGCTTCAACCCGGAGAACATCGCCAACGGCACCCGCAGCTGGGGAGAAATGAGCCGGCCGTTGAAGCTACCGCTGCTGGGTGACACGGTGGCACGCCTGTTTGCCGCCTATCGCTTTCGGATCTGGAACGGCTCCCTCGGTGAACAGGATGTCTATTCCGCCTTTGGAGGCTCCCTGGAACAGCAGGGGGTCTTGCCGAATCTGGGACGGCTGAGGAACAGCTATTTCTGGCGGCTCGGCGTCGGCAACTACCAGAGCAACGAATTCATCAACGGCAATGAATCGGATAATTTCGCCCAGCTCTGGCGCGCCAATGCCTTCGGCGCCATCAACAGCTCCCTCAACATCTGGCGAGGCCAAACCTTACCCCTGACCCCGGATGGCGCCCTGCGCTATTCGCCCGTGCCGATCGTGCCGGGCCTGACCTTCAACACCAATCTCTCTGCCGATCTGGCCTACTTCGGCGACGGCACCAATCAGAACGTCCTGTCGTTCTCCGGCGGGCCCACCCTCACCCTGGGGAACTTCAGCAAACCCTATTTCGACTTCACCCAGATCACGCTCACCGGCGGCATCGCCGTGCGTGATGGGCTCAGCCCATTTGGCTTCGATCAGGCCGTTGACCTGGGCACCGTGGGGGTCGGCCTGACCCAGCAACTGGCCGGACCGTTGCTGTTCAACGGGGGGATCGGCCTGAATGTGGATCCATCGTCTCCAAACTATGGCGAGCTGACCGGCTCGTTCGTGGAGCTGCGCTGGCAACGGCGCGCCTATGCCTTAAGCGTGTTCTATAGCCCCTTTGAGGGAATCGGCGGCGTGCGGGTCAGGCTGAACGATTTCGGCTTCAACGGCACCGGCGTACCCTTTGTGCCCTTCCGCCCGGTTGTTCCCGGTCAGCCCCGCGGCCGCTGGTTCTGAGCACGCGTCAGCTAGGGGCGAAATTGACCAAATAAGGCAGTCGCGCCGCCGTAGCGCGCAGCTCCTGATCGTGGGCCACAAGCTGGCTGGTGGCATCCCATTGACCGCTGAGCAACAGATGGCGCGGCCCGGGCGCCATCTCCAGCGGCCAGTGCCGATCGGCAGCCTTCAAGACAGCTGTGACCAGGTCGAGCTGGAAGTCGAGGGCGGGGTCGGCGGTGGAGAGGTCCTGAAGGTCGACGAGGCTGTCATGGCTGACCTGCAGGCAGGGAATCCCCAGCGCCAGGCAGTTGCCAAAGAAGATCTCAGCAAAGCTCTCGCCCACCACCGCCCGGATCCCCCAGCGCATCAGCGATTGGGGGGCATGTTCCCGGCTCGAGCCGCAGCCGAAATTTCGGTTCACAAACAGGATCCGGGCATCCCGGCGCTCAGGCCGATCAAGGGAATGGGCCCCGGCCAGCTCAAGACGGTCGTCGGCAAAGGCCTGTTCCCCCAGGCCCTCGAAGCTGATGCACTTGAGGAAACGAGCCGGAATGATGCGGTCGGTGTCGATGTCATCGCCACTGATCACCGCCGCCTGCCCCTGAACCGAGCGGATCGGACCGGAGGGGAAGGCGGCGTGCGAACGCGGGGGTGAGCTGGGCCGCGAGCTGGTGGGAGAAGTGGAAGTGGTCATTGATGGCAGGGTGCGGGCAACAAACTGACTCAGGAAAGCGCTGGCTCCGGTTGGGCTGGCTCGGGGTGTGGCGGCGCCAGCAGCAGCTCGCGCACATCGGTGACGTGACCACGAACGGCCGCGGCCGCCACCATCGCCGGGCTCATCAACAGGGTGCGGCCAACGGCCGAGCCCTGGCGACCCTTGAAGTTGCGGTTGCTGGAGCTGGCGCTGATCTGGCGGCCTTCGAGGCGGTCCGGATTCATGGCCAGACACATCGAGCAGCCCGGTTCGCGCCACTCAAACCCGGCGGCGCGGAAGACCTGATCGAGCCCTTCGGCTTCAGCGGCGCGGGCCACCTGCTCAGAGCCAGGCACCACAAAAGCCTTGATTCCGCTGGCCACCGTTCGCCCCCGGGCCACGGCCGCAGCGGCGCGCAGATCACTGAGCCGACCGTTGGTGCAACTGCCGATGAAGCAGACATCCACAGGTAGACCGGCGATCGCAGCCCCCGGGGTGAGGTCCATGTAGAGGTAAGCCTGCTCGGCCAGGGGGCGCTCGTTGGGTTCGAGCTGCTCGGGGGTCGGCACGGCCTCATCGATGCCGATCCCCTGGCCGGGGGTGATCCCCCAGGTGACCGTGGGCGCCAGGGCCGAGGCATCGAAACGCACCTCGTCGTCGAAGTGGGCCTCAGGCCCGCTGGCCAGGCTTTGCCACCAAGCCACCGCCCGCTCCCAGTTCGCCCGGCTCGGAGCCATCGGCCTGCCGTGCAGGTAGGCGAAGGTGGTGGCATCGGGATTGACGTAGCCGCAACGGGCGCCACCCTCAATCGCCATGTTGCAGAGGGTCATGCGTTCCTCCATCGAGAGGGCTTCGATGGCCGGACCAGCAAATTCATAGGCATAGCCCACGCCACCTTTGACCCCGAGCTGGCGGATCATGTGGAGGATCAAGTCCTTGGCGTACACACCAAAAGGCAGCCGGCCTTCCACCCAGATGCGACGCACCTTGAGTTTGTCGATCGAAAGGCTCTGGGCCGCCAGCACATCACGCACCTGGCTGGTGCCGATGCCGAAGGCGATTGCTCCGAAGGCCCCGTGGGTGGAGGTATGGGAATCGCCACAGGCCACGGTCATGCCTGGCTGGGTGAGACCCAGCTCCGGTGCAATCACGTGCACAATCCCCTGACGGCCGCTGCCGATGCCGTGAAGGCGGATGCCGTGCTCCTCGCAGTGGCTCTCCAAGGTGGCCAGCATTGTTTCGGCCAGGGGATCAGCGAAGGGCCGCGCCTGGGAGGTAGTCGGCACGATGTGATCCACGGTGGCCACCGTCCTCTCCGGGTGGCGCACTCCCAGGCCCAGCTCCCGCAGGGCCACGAAGGCCTGGGGACTGGTCACCTCGTGGATCAGGTGCAGACCGATGAACAGCTGGGTGGCGCCGCCGGGCAGCTCAGCCACGCGGTGCAGATCCCAAACCTTGTCGTACAGCGTTCCGGAACTCACCGTGACCTCCGCCGATCCCAGCAGCCTAAAACCGAAGGGTGGGCGCGAAACGGCCGGCCGGCTCTCGCAGCAGGAGACCCGCACATCACCTGGGCTGCCGAGACGGGGGAATCAGCGGCTTGATCGGCCCAAGCGCAGGCGCAGTTGATTGAGGGCTTCGCCAACGCTGAGGGTCTGGATCCAGGCACGGCCGCGCCGGGCACCGAAGCGAACAGAAGCCGCCTCGCTGCCATCGGGGCCCGCCACGGCGAAGTGAACCTGCCCGACGGGCTTGTCGGCACTTCCGCCGCCAGGGCCGGCAATGCCGGTCACCGCCATGGCCCAGTCACTGCCCAGCCGGCGACGGACCCCTTCGGCCATCGCCAGCGCCACTGGGTCGCTCACAGCTCCATATGCCGCCAGGGTTCCCGCCGGCACCTCCATCAGCTCCTGCTTGATGCGGTTGCTGTAAGAAATCACGCCGCCAAGAAAAACATCGGAGGCCCCTGCCACCCCGGCCAGGGCAGCACCGAGGCCCCCACCGGTGCACGATTCGGCAACAGCGAGCGTCTGCCCCCGTTGACGCAGTAACTCCAGCACCACCGAGGCCAGGCTGTCGTCATCGGCGCCGAAACAGAGCAGGCCGGTGCGCTCGCGCAACTCCGCCTCCACCGGCACCAGCAGGCCCCGGGCTGCCGCGGCCGTGTCAGCCCGGGCAGTGAGTCGCAGCTTCACCTCACCGGCACCTGCATAGGGGGCCACGGTGGGGTTCTCCAGGGCCAGCAGATCGTCCACCTGCTCGGCCAGGCTGGATTCGCCGATGCCCCAGAAGCGCAGCAGGCGGCTCTGGAACACCCCACCGCCGAAGCCCTGCCCGCTCAGCCAGTCCACAGCGGTGCCATTCCACATCGCCCGCATCTCGGCGGGGACCCCCGGGAAGGTGAGCACGGTGAAGCCCGGTCGGGGGCTCCAGATCATTCCCGGCGCCGTACCGGTGGGATTGGGCAACACCTGGGCGCCGACGGGCAACAGCGCCTGCTTGCGATTGCTGGTCGCCACCGGGCGACCGCGGCCCGCGAGTTTGGCGCTGATGTCAGCCCAGATCTCGGGCCGCTCCTGCAACGGTGCGCCGAAGGCCGCGGCCAGCGCCTCGGTGGTGAGGTCGTCGGGGGTGGGGCCAAGGCCGCCGGTACACACCAGCAGGCTGCAGCGCTGGGCGCACTCGCGCACCACCTGGATCAGCCGCTCCCGGTTGTCGCCCACCACGGTCTGGCGGTAGTGGGGGAGGCCCTGGGCCGCCAGTTCCTCGGCCAACCAGCGGGCGTTGCCGTTGAGAATGGTGCCGAGCAACAGCTCGGTGCCGATGCAGAGAATCTCGGCAGCAAGGGCTCCTTTCGCGGCACTGCTGATCGCTGCACTGCTGGTTTCTGGAGACTCAGCGGAACAGCTGGGGTCAGCCATCGGCATCACCGGAGCATGGACGTTCGGAAACGCCCGCCACCAGGCGTTTCTGGCGGGAGCGCACCAAGGCCCCGATCAGCACCGCCGTGGCGATCGCCAGCCAGAGAAAGCGCATCTCCACATCGGCCACAACCAGAGCCAGGGCCGCCAGCCACTGGGTGAAGGCATAAATCAGCACAACGGTGCGGCGATGGCTGAAGCCGGCCCGCAGCAGCCGGTGGTGAAGATGGCGGCGGTCGGGGTAGAAGGGCGAGTGGCCCTCACTCAGCCGGCCCATGATCACCGCCGACATGTCCGCCAGCGGCAGCGAAAGAATCAGCAGGGGGAACAGCAGGCTGACGGTGGTGAGCCCCTTGGCGGGGCCCACGATGCTGATAGCCGCCAGGGCAAACCCGAGGAAATAGGAGCCGCCATCGCCCATGAAGATGCGGGCGGGGTTGAAGTTGTGACGCAGGAAGCCGAAACAAGCCCCGGCCAGGGCGGCAGCCAGCAGGCCAGCGGCGCTCTGCTGCAGGCTGAAACTCACCGACAGCAAGCCGATCGCGGCGATGCCACCCACACCGGCGGCCAGGCCATCGAGGCCATCGATCCAATTGATCGCATTGGTGATGCCCACCAGCCAGATCACCGTGGCCAGCAGGCTAAGCCCATCGGGCAGCACCAGGGCCGACCCTGGCAAGCCGACCAGACCGAGGGGAAGATCAATCCCGCCGATGCGCACCCCTTCGCTCCAGACCACCATCGCCACCGCCACCTGACCGGCCAGCCTGGGCAGGGGAGGCAGGGCGAAGAGGTCGTCGGCAAGGCCGATCACAAAGAAGCAGAGAGCTCCGGCCAGGGTCGTCCAGATCAGTTCATCCTTGGCCGGCGCCAGGCTGCCGAAGCCACCGAGAAACCAAGTGATCGCCAGGGCCAGGGAAAAGCCGGCCACCATGCCGACACCACCGAGCCGAACCATCGGGACGGCGTGCTGCTTGCGCGGATCGGGGGTGTCAATCAGGCCATAGCGCAGGCCCAGACGCCGGACCAGCGGAACGATCAGGGCCGTGAGCACGGCGGCAATGCCGAACGTGACGACAGCCACTTTGAGCGGACTGCCGAACAGATCGGCCGGGCTGGTCATAACCGATCAGCTTGTGAGCGACAGCTTAGGGATGGGGGTCAGACCATCTGGGCGACCTTGGACGGCCCATAGAGGGGGGAACGGTCACACAAGGCCTTGACCCGCTCGCGGCAACGCAGCTCGACGACGGCATCGGCGGGCTTCTGCAGGCGATCAGCAATCACCTCGGCCACCTCCTCGAAGGCTTCGGTATCGAAACCTCGTGTCGTCAGGGCGGCGCTACCAATGCGCAGGCCACTGGTCACGAACGGGGATTCAGGGTCAAAGGGAACGGTGTTTTTATTGGCGGTGATGTTCACATCGCTCATCAGCAGATCAGCCACCTTGCCGGTCAGGCCGACCGAACGCAGATCGATCAGAACCAGGTGGTTATCGGTGCCACCGGAGACGACCCGCAGGCCGCGCTCGATCAGCCGCTCAGCCAGGGCCTGGGCGTTGGCCACCACCTGCTGGCTGTAGGCCCGGAAGCCTGGCTGGAGCGCCTCTCCGAAGGCCACCGCCTTGGCGGCCACCACATGCTCCAGCGGCCCCCCTTGGCTGCCGGGAAACACCGCTTTGTCGAACTGGCGGCCGAAGTCGGCGTCGTTGGTGAGGATCAAGCCGCCGCGGGGCCCACGCAGGGTCTTGTGGGTGGTGGTCGTGACCACATGGCAATGGGGAATGGGGCTGGGGTGCACCCCAGCGGCGACCAGGCCGGCGATGTGGGCCATGTCCGCCAGAAGGTAGGCGCCGACCTCGTCGGCGATGGCGCGGAAGGCCGCGAAATCAATCGTGCGCGGGTAGGCCGAGTAGCCACAGATGATCAGCTTGGGGCGGTGCTCCAGGGCCAGCTGACGGATCACGGCAAAATCCAAATGCTCGGTGTCGGGCGAAACGCCGTAGTGGACCGCCTTGAACCACTTGCCTGACACATTCACCGGCGAGCCATGGGTGAGATGGCCCCCGTGCGAAAGATCCATCCCCAGGATCGTGTCACCGGGCTGGAGCAGGGCCAGAAAAACGGCGAAATTGGCCTGGGCGCCGCTGTGGGGCTGCACGTTGGCCCAGGCGGCCCCGAACAGCTGGCGGGCCCGGGCGATCGCCAGCTCCTCGATCGCGTCAACGTGCTCACAGCCGCCGTAGTAGCGCTTGTGGGGCAAGCCTTCGGCGTACTTGTTGGTGAGCACCGATCCCTGGGCCTCCATCACCGCCCGCGAGGTGAAGTTCTCGCTGGCGATCAATTCGAGATGGTGCTGCTGCCGCTCGCCCTCCTTGGCGATCAGGGCCGCGATGGCGGGATCGCCGGCCGCGAGGGACTGGTTCAGGGCGGCACCGGTGAAATCCGTCATCGCTGCAAGTCAAGGCGCTAGTGGCTCATCGTAAGAAGCGACGAACGCAAGCAACGACGAACAACCGTGGCCGTGGACGAACAAACCGTGGCTGATCAATAAAAAACCGCCCCTGGGGACGGTTGAAAGCGCGCCTGGAGAGATTCGAACTCCCGACCCTCTGATCCGTAGTCAGATGCTCTAATCCGCTGAGCTACAAGCGCTTGAACCGACATTCTCACCGCACGGGGGTGCCATCCGTCAACTGCCCTGACGTTTCGACAGAAGGAGAGAATGGATCCAGCGTCTGGGGGCCTTGCTCCTTTCCTCCATGCCAATCCGCTGGTACGGGCCCGCCGACCCCGCCGATCCCACCTATCGCCACTTCGAGCGGGTCGTCAACCTCTGCGTCCATGGCGGGGTGTTCGCCGCCTTCAACAGCGGCCTCTGGTTCCTGCAGGGGCTGCGCCATCCCTTCCAGCACCTGGGCTTGCTGACGCTGGCCTGGGCCGCTGCTCTGCTGATGCATCTTCTCATCGTGTTGCGACTACATGCGAAGTCGGCACCAGTGGCTCCATCCTGAGGAAAGGATCGCAACTGCAACCTTGAGTTTGACGACAAGCCAATTCCAAGAGCTCTCGCTGGCTCTGGCCGACCGCCTCTACATCCAGATCGCTGGCTGGCACCTCTACCTGGGGGACGCCGGACTGGCCGATCCGCTGGCGATCGAGTGCGCCGCCCGGATCGATCAGGGCGCTGGGATCTGCGCACGCCAGGCCCTCGAAGCCCTTCAGGTGCCGATCGGCGGAGGGCCCGGCCGCGTGCCGTTGGCCCGGTTGATTCCGGCGGGCCAACTGCGGGATCTCGAAGACATCCTCGAATCCTTCTGCTCCTAAGCGGTTGTGCAGGGGGACCAACAGGCGCACCAACTGGCGCATAGTGTTGCCCCTCCCGCAGGCGCTGGATGCTGGTCATCGAGGTCACCAATGCCCGTGAGGTGGTGAGCCAGCGCATGGGCAAGCTGGGCGGGCGGCTGATCGGCAAGGTGGTCGATGCCGAAGCCCAGGTCGAGAAGGCCCTGATCCAGGAATTGGAGACAGCTTTTCGGGAATTCGGCATCGAGGCGAAGATCTATTCCCTTGATGGTCCGGTGATGCTGGGCCGCAACCACCTGGAGATCCCTGTTCACGTGCGCGAAGAACGGCAGGTGCGGCTCAAGAACGACGGCTGAGCCGTTGCCGGATCTGTTGGCTGAGCTGCTGGGCTTCCGGCACCCCGGCGGCGGTGGCCAGCAGGCCATACAGTCCCATGCCGAGGCCGGCGCTGAGGCCACCCTGCAGCAGCAGGCCAGGCAGCCCGGCCGGCCAGCGCACACCGTTCGACAAGATCCAGGCGGCCAGACCGGCCACAAGCGCCGCTCCCATCAGCAGGGCCGTGTCGCTGGCCCAGCGGCGCAGGGGGAGCTCGCCGAGACGCTTGCGCAGGGCCAGCAGCAGGGCGACGCAGGTGATCAGGTTGACGGCCACGGTGGCCAACACCAGACCGGGAGCTCCAAAATTCAGGGCGCTCAGCTGCAGCCCCCAGGGCGTCGGGCCGCCGACGAGAACCCAGTCGAAGATCACGTTGAAACCGATCCCGGCCATCGAAAAGCGAAACGGCGTCACGCCATCACCCAGGGCATAGAACACCCGCACCAGCACATCGCGCCCCAGATAGGCCGGCATCCCCAGTCCGTAGGCCATCAGCAGACCACCGACCAGGGCGGCGGCCTGGCTGTCGAAGGCCCCCCGCTCGTAGACGAGGGCGACGATCGGGCCGGCCAGGCCCACCATCAAGGCGCCGAGCGGCAACATGCTGGCGTTGGAAAGCATCAGGCCCTGGCGGATGCGGCCCACCAGTGCCGGCCGATCGGCGGGAGCCGTGAGCCGGGCGAACACCGGCAGCAGGGGCACCAGCAGCACGTTCGAGAGCAGGCCCAGCGGGGTCTGCACCAGCAGATTGGCGTAGCCGAGGCCGGCGGCGGCTCCAACGATGCCGGAGGCGAAGAACAGATCGGTGAACACATTGATCTGCAGCATTCCCGAGGAGAGTGTGGCCGGGCCCATCACCTGCAGCACCTCACGAACGCCGGGATGGTGCCAGTCCCAGACGAACCGGAAGCGATGCAGGCCCTGCTTGGCGAGCGCCGGCAGCTGGATCAACCACTGCAGCAAGGCTCCGAGCGTGGTGGTGCCGGCCAGGACGACCCCGCCGAGCAGCGCCGTGGCGGGCAGGCTGATGGCGGCGCCCTGTTGCCACCAGAGCAGGCCGATTCCAGCGATCATCGCCAGGCTGGAGACCAGCGGGCTGACGGAGGGCAGCCAGAAGACATCGGCCGCGTTGAGGGCGCCGAAGCCAAGACCGATCAACCCCGCGAACAGGGCCATCGGTGCCATCCAGCGCAACTGCAGAACGGCAATGGCATGGCGATCAGCCCCGAGCCCCGGCCCCACCAGGGTGATTAACGGATCGGCCGCGACCACCAGCAGGATCGTGACTCCGAGCAATCCGACCCCCACCAGGGTGTTGATCGCAGCTAGCACGTGGGCCCCTTCCTGGCGGGGACGGCGCGCCAGCACGCTCACCATGGCGCTGTGGAACGGACCGTTGATCCCCCCCAGCAGGATCAACAGAAACCCCGGCAGCACGTAGGCGTAGTTGTAGGCGTCGTAGGCGGCCCCGACCCCGAAGGCGGCGGCGATCACCTGCTGTCGCACCAGGCCGGCCACCTTGCTCAAGGCGGTGGCCATGGCCACGATCAGGGCGATCCGCCTCAGGGTTTTCGCCATCCAGTCGCTGCCGAAGCCGCATCGCCGGCTGATTCTCCCCTCTGGCGGTGCAGCATGGTCTGCCGGCCTTGCAGCATGCCCACCCAGATCCTCTGGCCCCAGAACCTGGTCGAAGGGGTGTTGCTGAAGCGGTACAAACGTTTTCTGGCCGATGTGGAGCTGGCAGGCGGGCAGGTGGTGACCTGTCACTGCCCCAACACCGGGCCGATGACCGGGGTACTCAAGCCCGGCAGCCTGGTGCGGCTGCGGCACGACCCGCGGCCGGAACGCAAACTCGACTGGACCTGGGAGCAGGCCCAGGTGGTGGGCGCCGATGGCCAGAGCGGTTGGGTGGGGGTGAACACGGCCCTGCCGAACCGACTGGTGCGGGGCACGATCGAGGCAGGCTGCCTGGAGCCCTGGCTGGGCCCGATCGAGACGATCAGGGCCGAGGTTCCCTATGGCGCCAACCGTCGCAGTCGCATCGACCTGCTGCTGAGCCCGCCTGCGGCGGCGGCTGACCCCCGGCCGATCTACCTGGAAGTGAAGAACACCACCTGGAGCCAGGGGGATCTGGCCCTGTTCCCCGACACCGTCACTGAGAGGGGCCAGAAGCACCTGATCGAACTGGCCGCCCTGATCCCAACGGCGCGGGCTGTGCTGGTTCCATGCCTGAGCCGCTGGGATGTGAGCCGATTCGCCCCCGGGGATTCCGCCGATCCCCGCTATGGGGAGCTGTTCCGCGAGGCCCTGGCCCAAGGGGTGGAGGTGCTGCCTTGCCGCTACCGCTTCGAGGCCACGGCCGTGACCTGGCTGGGGGTAGCGCCGGTGCTGCCGAGAGGTCCCAAGATTCCAACCTGAACGAAGTTTTCAGAGCTTCTGTAGCGGATGCGACCTGAGAAAGGGACACTTGCGAGCACTTTTAGCCACGATGGAACGCTTTTTCAGGCGTTGCAATGTCCACATGCCGTCCTCTGCGATCAATCGCTCCATGACAGTCGCTCTCCATGCTCCTCGCCGGCCCAAGCCACGGCGGCCGAAGGACACCAGCCTGCTTGAGGCTCCTTCCCTGCTGTTTGGCCGCATCAAGGGCCTGAAAGATCAGGGCACCCTGACCTGGCTGGCCTGTGTGCCCCTCGCCCTCTTCGGGCTTGGAGTCTTCAATCTTTCGGCCCATGCCGCTGAATTACCGGAGCTGACACCAGTCTTCCTGATCAACAACCTGTTCATCTTCGTTGCAGCGATCCTCGTCATTTTCATGAATGCGGGCTTCGCCATGGTCGAAGCCGGGATGTGCCGGCAGAAGAATGCTGTCAACATCCTTCTCAAGAATCTGATTGTCTTTGCGCTTGCCGCAACGGCCTATTGGTTCGTTGGCTACTCAATCATGTATGGCAACGCCGTTATCGGCGGCTGGCTGTTCTTCAAAGGCATCTTCTTTGATCCTGCGGTAACCCCGGAGATGGTCACAGACGGTTCCCTGGTTCCGACTGTTGATTTCTTCTTCCAGGTTGCCTTCGCCGCCACCGCCGCCACGATCGTTTCTGGCCTTGTTGCCGAGCGCATCAAGTTCAGCGCCTTTGTGGTGTTCTCGTTGGTTCTGGTCGGTCTGCTCTATCCCATCGCCGGATCGTGGCAGTGGAATGGTGGCTGGCTGAGTGAGATGGGCTTCATTGACTTTGCCGGCTCCTCGATTGTTCACTCCTTTGGTGCCTGGGCCGGCTTGGTCGGCGCGATCATTCTCGGCCCCCGCATCGGCAAGTTCGTCAATGGCAAAACCCAGGCCCTGCCTGGACACAGCATGGCCATTGCCACGCTGGGTTGCCTGATCCTCTGGATCGGCTGGTACGGCTTCAACCCGGGTTCGGTGTTGGCGATGGATCAGACCGTCCCCTACGTGGCCGTCACCACCACCCTCGGTGCAGCCGGTGGTGCCATCTCCGGAACCCTGGTGTCCCAGATTCGCGGCGGCAAACCTGACCTGACGATGACCATCAACGGCATCCTTGCCGGTCTGGTGAGCGTCACGGCCGGTTGCGATGGTTTCTCCATGGCCGGTGCCTGGATCGCCGGCTTCATCGGTGGTGGCCTGGTGGTCTTCTCCGTGGCGATGCTCGATTCGCTGAGTATCGATGATCCCGTGGGTGCCTTCTCCGTTCACGGCACCTGTGGCATGTGGGGAACCCTGGCTGTTGGCCTGTTCAACAAGGACAAAGGCCTGCTCTACGGCCATGGCTTTGGCCAGTTTGGCTATCAGATCGTTGGAGTTCTGGCCTACGGCATCTTCGCCGTTGTCACCTCCTGGATCCTCTGGTCGGTGCTTTCGGCGGTCTCCGGAGGTATCCGGGTGAGCGAATCGGAAGAAACCGAGGGCCTCGACATCAGCGAGCACGGCATGGAGGCTTATCCCGATTTCGTCTCCTCTGTGGGCTGATCGGATCCACCCCTGTTTGGCTTCTTGCACCCACGGCTTCGGCCGTGGGTTTTTTTTGCGCCAACCGCTGGGCTTGGCCCATAGAGTCAGCGGACATTGAGACGGCGTTGCCATGGACACCCGCGCCTTCAAACGCTCGCTGCACCATTCCGAGCGCTACAACCGCCGCGGCTTCGGTCGGGCTGAAGAGGTGTCCGGAAACCTGGAGGAGGCCTATCAGAGCGAACTGATCGCCACCATCCGTGAAAACGGCTACGAACTGCGCCATGGCCGGCTCACGATTCGACTGGCCGAAGCCTTCGGCTTTTGCTGGGGTGTGGAGCGGGCCGTGGCCATGGCCTACGAAACCCGACGTCACTTCCCCACCGAACGGATCTGGATCACCAACGAGATCATCCACAACCCCTCGGTGAACGACCATCTGCGCGAGATGAACGTGATGTTCATCCAGGTCGAAGATGGGGTCAAGGATTTTTCAGAGGTGGGCGTCGGTGATGTGGTGATCCTGCCGGCCTTCGGCGCCACGGTGCAGGAGATGCAACTCCTCAACGAGCGGGGCTGTCACATCGTCGACACCACCTGTCCCTGGGTGTCGAAGGTGTGGAACACGGTGGAGAAGCACAAGAAACATGCCTTCACCTCGATCATCCACGGCAAGGTGAAGCACGAGGAAACCCTGGCCACCAGTTCCTTCGCCGGAACCTATCTGGTGGTTCTCGGCCTGACCGAAGCCCAGATGGTCTGCGACTACATCCTCGGCAAGGGCAATCGCCAAGCGTTCATCGAGCATTTTGCCAAAGCCTGCTCGCCCGGTTTCGACCCCGACCGAGACCTCTCCAGGGTTGGCGTGGCCAATCAGACCACCATGCTCAAGAGCGAAACGGAGGAAATCGGCCGGATGTTCGAGCGCACCATGCTGCAACGCCATGGCCCGGTCGCACTGAACGAGCACTTCCTCGCCTTCAATACGATCTGCGACGCCACCCAGGAACGTCAGGACGCCATGTTCTCCCTGGTGGACGAACCGCTTGATCTGATGGTGGTGATCGGCGGTTACAACTCCTCGAACACCACCCACCTCCAGGAGATTGCGATCAGCCGGGGCATCCGCTCCTTTCACATCGATACGCCGGAGCGGATCGGTCCTGGCAACCAGATTGAGCACATGCCCCTGGGCGGCGATCTTGAATCGGTCACCCCATTCCTGCCCGCCGGCCCGCTGCGGGTGGGCATCACCTCTGGGGCCTCCACCCCCGACCGGGTGGTTGAAGACGTCATCCGCCATCTGATGGACCTGTGCGACAACTGATCGCTGTCACAGCGGCGCCAACTCGGCTGGCTTTTGACACCTAGATTGGGATTGCCCTCATTGATCTGCTCTCCTGGCCGGGCAAGGGGGGAAATCGGAGTCTTTTGTCCATCGCCCATCCCCGCATTCCATCCGCCACCGTGGCCAGTGCCCGGCTACGAGACGGGTCCGATCCGCGCGTGCGCTGCTACAGCAGCCAGTTCGCCGACCTGATGGAAATGCGCTCGGAGGCACCGCTGGTTGCCAACTACCTCGACCACCACGACGGCTGGTTCCGCCGCTGCGCCGCCCCGATGAAGGTGCTGTCGATCGGCCAGAACGGCTATGCCCTGACCCTGGGTCGTTTCGGGAATTTCGGCTTTGAGGTCGAACCCACGATCGCCCTGGAGTTGCTGCCCCAGAGCGAAGGGATTTACCGCATCGTCACCGTCCCGTTGGCCGATGGCGATCCCTCACTCCAGGAGATCTACGACGTGGATTTCAAGGCCACGTTGCAGCTTGAGCGGCTGGAGCTTGAGCACGGGCCTGGCACCCAGGTGTGCTGGGAACTCGACCTGAGTGTCTGGATTCGCCTGCCTGCCGTGATCGGTCTGCTCCCAGATGGCCTGGTGCAGTCAAGTGGAGACCATTTGCTTCGCCAGATCGTGCGTCAGGTCTCCCGCAAACTCACCTGGAAGGTTCAGGAAGATTTTCACGCCAACCACAACCTCAGCTGCCCGCCAAGGCGCCGGGCTCACTTCTGAACGCGGAGCCGGCCATCGCGGACAGCCTGTTGTGGCTTGTGGCCACCAGGCAGGGCTTGATCCTGCTGAGTCTTGATCCGGCTGATGAATGTCAGCGATTGACCCAGATCTTGTTGACGATCTGAACCCCGCTGACGGCCTGCCAGAGGAACAGGCTCATCACCGTCATATTCAGGCCCACGTGGACCTTACGGGCGATCAGATTGCCGCGCTGCATCCAGGGGGAGAGGGAGGCGGCCACGGCGATCAGGCCCACCATCGAGAGGCCTGCCAGCAGGTGGGGGCCAACGAACAGCTTGCCGTTGTTCAAGTAAGTGACGGCCATGCCACCAAAACTGCCCAGCACCATCACCGCCAGCACCAGACTGCCGATCACGTAGTGGCGCTGGGCGTACTTGCCTTTGATCAGTTCCTTGCGTTGTTCAAGCTCGGCCGTGCGGGTTTTCTTCGCCTTGATGCCCAGGAAAAGGGCATAGCCCGAGAGGGCCAGCAACGACCACATCAACAAGGGATGGAGGAAGTTGAGGTTGAAGGCGATGGCGTCTGGCATGGAGAGGTGGGGCGTTGCTAGCGAAGTTACAACTGGCACGCACCCCTGCGCCGCTTAATGCAGGAAATGGCGGCGGCCTGTGACGATCATGGCCAGATCGTGGTCGTCACAGGCCGCGATCGATTCGCCGTCGCGCTTGCTTCCTCCCGGCTGAATCAGCGCGGTGATCCCATGGCTGGCCGCCAGCTGCGCGGTATCAGCGAAGGGGAAGAAGCCATCACTGGAGAGCACGGCGCCCCTTGCCTGCTCACCGGCCGCTTCCAGGGCCAGCCGGGCGGAGCCCACCCGGTTCATCTGGCCGGCACCGATCCCCAGGCTGATCCCGCCCCGAGCCACGGCGATCGCATTGGAGCGCACATGGCGCACCAGGCGCCAGGCAAAGCGCAGGTCGTCGCGTTCGGCGCTGCTCGGCGCCCGGCGGCTGACCACCTGCCAGCTGTCCTCGGAGGCGGATTGGTCGTCGAGCTCCTGCTCCAGCACCCCACCGAGCACGCTGCGCAGCTGGCGGCGGGAGGCCCGCTGAATCAGGGTGGCGCTCAGTTCCAGCAGCCGCAGATTGGCCTTGCTCGCCAGCAGCGCCAGGGCTTCGGCGCTGTAAGACGGGGCCACCACGCATTCGAGAAACAGGCCGCTGAGCAGGCGGGCGGCCTCCAGCTCCACCGGACTGTTGACGGCCACGATGCCGCCGAAGGCCGAGACCCTGTCGGCATCGAGGGCCCGGCTGAGGGCCTCGATGCCGTCAGCGCCGATCGCCACACCGCAGGGGTTGGTGTGCTTCACCACCACCGCCGCCGGCTGGCCTCCCTGAGGCAACGGCACGCCGTAGCCGAACTCACGCACGGTGGCCAGGGCAGCGTCGAGGTCGAGCAAGTTGTTGGTGCTGAGCTCCTTGCCCTGCAGCTGGCGGGCGGCGCCCCAGCCAGCGTCCGGGGCGCTGTACCAGACGGCGCTCTGGTGGGGATTTTCGCCGTAGCGCAGGGTTTGCCGGGCCGGCAACTGGAGCTGCAGGGGCGGAGCGGCCGCGCTGGCCAGCTGGGATTCGAGCCAGCCACTGATGGCCGCGTCATAGGCGGCGGTGTGCCGGAAGGCCTCGAGGGCCAGCTGGCGGCGGAAAGCCTGATCAAGCCGCCCCTCCGCCAGGGCGGCGAGAAACGGTCCGTACTGCTCGGGGCGGGTGAGAACGGCCACATCGACATGGTTCTTGGCCGCGGCCCGCAGCATCGCCGGGCCGCCGATGTCGATGGTTTCGATCGCCTGCTCCCAGTCCACGGCCGGATCGGCCACCGTGGCCACAAACGGATAGAGGTTCACGACCACCAGGTCGATCAAGGGAATGGCCTGGGCCTGCAGGTCGGCCTGATGACCCGGGTCATCGCGTCTGGCCAGGATGCCGCCATGGATGCGGGGGTGCAGGGTTTTGACGCGCCCACCGAGGATCTCAGCGGATCCGGTGTGATCGGCCACCCGCGTCACCGGCAGGCCAGCCGCCGCCAGCACCGAAGCGGTGCCACCGCTGGAGAGGAGCTGGTAGCCGTGGCTGCGGTGGAGCGCTTCAGCCAGGGCCACGACCCCTTCCTTATCCGACACACTCAGGAGGGCCGTGGGTGGCATGGCGATCGCCGAACTGAATCGCCACAACCTACCCAGAGCTCCCATTTGCTTCCCTCCCCATGACCCAGGACCAGCTGCAGCAAGGCCCCGCCGACGCCAAACAGCGCCTTGTGCTCCTGCATGGCTGGGGCGCGGACGCCGACGACCTGCTCGATCTCGGCGAAGAACTGGGAGGGCCGGCCGTGGCCCTTGTGGCTTTACGAGCTCCGGAGCCCCATCCCCACGGGGTGGGCAGGCAGTGGTACGACCTGCAGCAACCGGAATGGCCAGGGCTGCCGCCCGCCCGTATGGATCTGCGCCAGCGGCTGCTGGTGCTCGCGGAGTCGATTCCGCTAGAGGCCACCGTGGTGCTGGGCTTTTCCCAGGGGGCGGCCATGGCCCTCGATGTGGCTAGCGGCCTGCCGCTGGCCGGCCTGATCGCCTGCAGCGGCTATCCCCACCCCGGCTGGGCCCCACAAGCACCGCTGGCCCGGGTGTTACTCACCCATGGCGAACAAGACCCGGTGGTGCCGGTGGCAGCGAGTGAAGAGGTGCTGCGCCAGTTGCGTGAAGCGGGCGGCAGCGCCGAGCTGCTGCGCTTCAGCGGTGGACACACGATCGACGTCGGCCTGTTTCCGATGCTGCGGACGTTCCTGAAGGAACAATTGCCGTGAGCGAAGGAGTGGCCTTGAACAAGCAAGCCAGGCTTAGATCGGCCACCCCAAGCACCCCGGAGCCGGGATGAACCGGCAAGAGGATGATTGGGCCTGCTTCGGCATCAGGCCTTCGGCGTCAAACGAAGGCGTATTCGTACTCTTCCATTTCTTCCCAGTCGTCGGAGCCGGTGGGCTCAAGGCCGGCAAAGAGCGCGTCTTCACCGATCTGATCCACGATCAGCCGCAGGGAAGGGAACAGAAAGTGATTCTCCTCAGCGTATTGGGCGCTGAACAGGCCCTTTTCACCCCAGAAAAAACGATCCGTGGTGTGCTCGTTGCGGCGCACATTCAGCAAGGCCGGGGGCTGCAGGCCGGATTCGGCGATGAACCGACGGGCGGCCGTGACCGGCTTGTGTTCACCAGTTTCAAGGTTATGGGTGGGAATGTGGGCGAGCACGCGCTGACCGGCAAGACGACGGCGGCTGATCCGCTTGCGCTTCTTTGACATGAAACCACTCCCAAAGGGGAGGAGGATGAGGATGGGTAGGAAAATGGCGGGCCAGGGGCGAGCCAAAGCGGCGGCACACTCAAAAGGAGCATGCTTGCCAACTCCCAAACAACTTTCTGCCGGGTGGAGGAGATAACAGAGGATCACCCGGATAAGGGACTCTCTGCAACCAGGCCAACAGTGACGCGATGGCCTGAAAACAGGCCATCGAACAACAGAGGGACGTGTCTGCCTCTGCTGTAACCTCAGCTGCAAGGGGATGCAACGAAGGCCGCCTCTGCTTCGCTTGGTGATCCGGCTCCCGGAGTGCGAAGTATTGGTCGATACTCAAATATTACGCCTTTTTTACTGGATCCCAACATCCGAGCGCAAATTTCACGGTTTCAGCGTCAAGCCCAGTCACCGATGGAGATCTCCGCCCGCTTCCTGACCTTGCTCGGCCATCAGCTGGCCCAGTTCTCCGACCGTCCCGACCTTCGCTCTCTGGTGGTTTACCTCGCCTTGCCAGGGGGCGATGGCAAACCCGGCCTGATTCCCGTCGGCCACTGGCCCCGCGACGATCGGATTCTGCCGGCCGTTGACGAGGACCGCAGCCTGCAACTGCCCAGCGCCGAGCGGCGTTGGCTGCCCTTGCGTCAGGACCGACTGCTGCTGGGAGCCCTGCGGGTGGAAACAGCCCAACTTCCCTGGCCACCGAGCCTGAGCGTCCGTCTCCAGGCGGTGGCGCACTGCCTGACCGAAGCCCGCTGCTTTGACCTCGACAATCAGCGCCTGCAGGGTCAGCTGGAGGGCCAGGACCGGGATTTGCGGTTGCTCGTGCACCAGCTCCGCAATCCGCTGGCTGCCTTGCGCACCTTCGGCCAACTGTTGAAACGGCGACTGGAACGTGATCCCGAGAACCGTTCCCTCGTCGACGGCCTGCTGGAGGAAGAACGCCAGCTGAATCGTTACGTCGACGCCATCGACAGCCTGGGGAGCCGCCTGGAGCTGGACTCGGTGAGCGCCGAGCCCCACCCCCTGCTGCTGCCCCCCTCGCTGAGCTCCGGGCAAGCGCAGCCTCTGCAGGAGCGCCTGGACCCCTTGCTGCAGCGGGCAGCGGCCACCGCGTCCTTGCAGGACCGCGACTGGTTCGGGCCCGGGTGGCGTCCCGACTGGAGCGGCGACAGCGGAGCCGTGGCTGAAATCCTGGCGAATCTGCTTGAAAATGCCTTCCGCTACAGCCCGAAAGGCAGCGCCGTTGGACTCCACTGCAGCCAGCCAGCTAGCCAGAACGACAGCCAGTCAGGCAGGCTTCGCCTCACGGTCTGGGATGGGGGGCCGCCAATCGGCCTCAACGAGCGAGAGGCGATCTTCGAGCGAGGGGTCCGAGGCGCAACGTCGGAGGGGCTCTCGGGAACGGGGGTGGGCCTCGCCCTGGCCAGGCAGCTGGCCCACAGCTTGGGTGGTGAACTGCAGCTGATCCAGCCCCCCCAGGCCGTTGCTGCGGACCTGCCCGGCGAGGGGAATGCTTTCTGCCTCAGCCTGCCCTCAGATCAGCCAGCCCGCTGAGATCACCAGGGCCATCAGCAGCAGGGCCAGGGTGTCGGTCCACTCAACGCAGGCCCCATAGCTGTCGCCGCTGTGGCCGCCCAGCCGCCGGCCCAGCCAGAGCGGCACCAGCAGCGCCGGAAGCAGCCCCAGCCAGCCTTGCCAGAACCACCCCAGCGGCCCTGCCCCCTGGAGCGCCAGTGCGGCCAGCAGCAGTAACGAGGGACGCAACTCCCGGCCGATGCCGAGCCAGTGGCGGCGATGAAAGCCAGCGGTGCCGTCCTGGCGCAGATAGGGGAAGGCCCCAATCGCCAGCAGCGGCGCCATCCGTCCCCAGACCGCTGACCAGATCAACACCTGCGCCACCACTGCCGCAGAGGCGGCCGCCGCCAGGCTCAGCAGGGCGGCGGCCCGCAGCAGTAGCAGCAGCGTGAAGGCCAGCACACCACTGGCCCCCACCCGGCTGTCGTCCATCGCCTCAAGCGAGCGTTCACCGGCAGCGAGACCATCGGCGGTGTCCATCACCCCATCGACGTGAAGGCCGCCGCTGAGCCAGAAGCCCAGGGCCAGCACCAGGGCCACGCGGGCCTCCGCAGGCAGCCAGAGGGCGGTGCCCCCCCAGAGCAGGGCCTGCAAGCCACCCAGCACCAGCCCGATCCAGGGCGCAAAACGGGCGATGCGCTCGAAGCGCGGCTGCAGCCTGGGCCAGGGCGGCAGCACGCTGTAGAAGACCCAGGCTCCAGCAAGATCCCGCAGCCATCCAGGGGCGCGTGCACGGCCGGAAGAGGGAGGCGTCACGGGCGGAGCGGGAATCACCGGCGGGGCAGGCGTGAGGGGCACCCCTTAAGTTCAACCCACCGTTGAGCGAACCCATCCTTGTCACCCCCTGGGGCAGGGGCCAGTCGATCGACTCCGGCCATTCCTTTTCATTACGAGCGCACCGCCTCCTGCCGGCACACCCAGGCACGCTGCGGCAGGTTTCACACCCCCCACGGCGTGATCACGACGCCACGCTTCATGCCGGTGGGCACCGCGGCCACCGTCAAGGGGGTCAGCGCCGATCAATTAGCCACCACCGGCGCCCAGATGGTGCTGGCCAACACCTATCACCTGCACCTCCAGCCCGGCGAAGCGGTGGTGGCGGAAGCCGGCGGACTGCACCGTTTCATGGGCTGGCCCGGGCCCCTGCTCACCGACTCGGGCGGGTATCAGGTGTTCAGCCTGGGGGCGCTCAATCGCATCGACGACCACGGCGTTGTCTTCCGCTCCCCCCGCGACGGCGCTCGGATCACGCTGACGCCGGAGCGCTCCATGGAGATTCAGATGGCCCTGGGGGCCGATGTGGTGATGGCCTTTGACCAGTGCCCTGCCTATGGGGCCAGCGAAGCCGAGGTGGCCGTGGCCTGTCGGCGCACCCAGGACTGGCTGGAGCGCTGTGCGGCCGTCCACACCCGCGCCGACCAGGCCCTGTTCGGCATCGTCCAGGGCGGCCTCTATCCCCTGTTGCGGGAACAATCCGCCAGGGCCGTGGCGGCCATGGACCTGCCGGGCATCGCGATCGGCGGGGTCAGCGTCGGTGAACCGGTGGAGGAGATGCACCGAATCGTTCGCCAGGTCACCCCGTTGCTGCCGGAGCACAAACCCCGCTACCTGATGGGCATCGGCAGCCTGCGCGAAATGGCCATCGCAGTGGCCCAGGGGATCGACCTGTTCGACTGCGTCCTGCCGACCCGACTGGGACGCCACGGCACCGCCCTGGTGGGAGGGGAACGCTGGAACCTGCGCAATGCCCGCTTCCGCCACGACCACACACCCCTCGATGCCAGCTGCCCCTGCCTGGCCTGCCGGACCCACAGCCGCGCTTACCTCAGCCACCTGATTCGCAGCGATGAAATGCTGGGCCGCACCCTGCTGAGCCTGCACAACCTCACCCACCTGATCCGCTTCACCACGGCGATGGGCCGCGCCATTGACGAGGGTTGTTTTGCAGAGGATTTCGCTCCCTGGGAGCCTGGCTCTGCGGCGGCCCACACGTGGTAGCGTCCGATTTGATCTTGTTTCTAAGCACCAGGAATGGCAGTTTTCACCGGCATGGCTGTGTTGACGCTGGCCCAGCTTCCTGAGGCGTATCAGGCCTTCGGCCCGCTGGTCGACATCCTGCCGATCATTCCGCTCTTCTTCCTGCTGCTGGCCTTCGTCTGGCAAGCCTCCGTCGGCTTCCGCTGAATCTCGAATCAGCCGCAGGCTTCACGCTCACCCACCGCGGAGCACCGCCCAGGCAAACGCGGGCAGTGACAGCATCCGCCGCCAGCGGTGAGGTTCCTGATAGAGCCGGTACAACCATTCGATCTGCAGCGCTCCCATCCAGGCGGGGGCTCTTTTTTTTGTACCTGCCCAGACATCGAAACTTCCGCCCACCCCCATCCACAGACCAGGCTGGCTCCGATGCATGCGTTGGATCCAGGTTTCCTGGCGAGGCACACCCAGGGCCGCCAGCACCAGATCAGGCCTGGCGGCCAATAAGCCCTGTTCGAGGGCCGGCCAAGCCTCCGCCTGCTGGTAGCCATCGCTGGTGAAGACCAGATTCAGGCCCGGCCAGCGGGCGCGCAACCGCTCCACCAGGGCCGCCATCACCGCCGGGCTGGCCCCCACCAAGGCGACGCGCCAGTTGGCAGCAGCGGCATGGCCGAGCAGGCGGTGGGCCAGTTCAATGCCGGGGCTGCGTCGCACCCGATCGCCCTGCCGAGCCAGCGCCCAGACCACCCCGGCCCCATCGGGGATCACGAGCTCGGCCGCCTCGATCACGGCCCGGAGCGCCGGGGTCTCCAACGCCGCCATCGTCATCTCAGCATTGAGCGTGACGATCTGACCGCCGCCCCTGTCCTGGAGGGCGAGGGCAGCCTCGAAGACATCGGGGCAGACATGCACTGGAACGCCAAGCACCCGGCTTCTGGGTGCCGGAGCCTGAACCGATTCCGTCGCCATCGCTGCTGAGGGCCGCGTTTACGGCAGGGGAGAATCTACGGAGACTACCGGCGACATTCGCGCCGGTATCCATCGATCCGGGAGTTCAGCGGCAGGATGACAGACCCAGGCAGAGGCAACGATCAAGGGCCCCGGGTTCTGGCCGATGCCGAAGCCCAGGCGATGCTTCAGCTCCTCGATGGCCAGATCGAGCGGGCCGTGCTGGTGCGTCAACACCCGATCAGCGGCCTGCTGCCGGCCAGCACCGCCAACACCGTCCATGGCAATTACGGCGATGCCTGGGTCCGCGACTGCGTGTATTCGATTCAATGCGTCTGGGGGCTGGCCCTGGCACACCGCCGCCTCAATGGAGCCAGCCAGCGGGTGTTCGAGCTGGAGCAGCGAGTCTTGATGCTGATGCGTGGCCTGCTGGTCGCGATGCTGCGCCAGGCCGACAAGGTGGAGCGCTTCAAAAACAGCCTCGATCGAGGCGATGCGATCCACGCCAAATTCGACACCTGCCGGGGCGAGCCGGTGGTGGCCGATGACGGCTGGGGGCACCTGCAGCTCGATGCCACGGCCCTCTATCTGCTCCAGCTCGCCCAGCTCACCAAGTCCGGACTGGTCGTGGTTCAGAGCCACCACGAACGGGATTTCCTGCAGAACCTGGTGTATTACGTGGCCCGGGCCTACCGGGTGGCCGATTACGGCATCTGGGAGCGGGGCGACAAGGGCAACCATGGCGAGCCAGAGCGCAACGCCAGCTCGATCGGCCTGGTCAAGGCGGCCCTGGAGGCCCTCGATGGGCTCGATCTCTATGGCCCCCATGGCGACGGGAGCTGCTGCCTGCACATCCCCCAGCCGCCGGTGATGCGCCTGCGCCGCGCTCTCCAGGCCCTGCTGCCGCGGGAGTCGGCCAGCAAGGAGGTGGACAGTGCCTGCCTCTCGGTGATCGGCTACCCCGCCTGGGCCGTTGAAGATCCCCTGCTGGTCGAGCGCACCAGGGACAAGATCCGGCGGGAGCTCGGGGGGTTCTATGGCTACAAACGCTTTCGTCGCGATGGCCACCAGACGGTGGTGGAAGACCACCACCGTCTCCACTATGAGCGGGAGGAACTGGCCCAGTTCGAAGCGATCGAATGCGAGTGGCCGCTGTTCTTCGCCTATGAGCTGGTCACTGCCTGCTGTGAATCGCGCTGGGAGGAAGCCTGGAGCTGGCGGCGGCGGCTGGAGGCGGTGAGCCTGGAGGTGGACGGCCTGCCGCTCCTGCCGGAGCTCTATCTGGTGCCGCAGGAGTCGATCGAGGCGGAACGGCTCCAGCCCGGCAGCCAGGCGCGGATCGCCAATGCCAACGTTCCCCTGCTCTGGACCCAGAGCCTCACCTGGCTGGGTGATCTGCTGCTCAACGGGCTGATCAAACCCGAAGACATCGATCCCATTGGCCGTCGCCACCCGATCCAGCCCGGCGCCGAGCAACTGCTCGTCGCCCTGGCACCCGCCAATGCCTCGATCGCCGCAGCACTGGAAGCGGCAGGCCTGCCGGTGAGCGGCGCAGAGAGCGTGACGGAGGAAGACTGGGCTGGCGGGGCCAGGCCGGTGCGGCTGGCGGGCTCCCGCGATCTGGCCGCCCGCATGGCCGAGGTGGGCGCCAACGCAAAGCTCGGCCTCAGCGGCCATCCACCTGTTCGCATGGAGACCATGGCCACGGCACGGGTCTACCACGACAGCGCCGGCCTGATCGCCTTCCTGCCGGCGGTGCTGGAGGAAGGCACTTTTTACCTCGTCGATGACCCGGAACAGCTCGGTGACACCGTGATCGGTGAGTTGCGCCTGCTCCAGCGCCACTGGCGCGGATCCGGGCAGCCGTTGCTGGTCATCCCAGTGGCGGCAGGGCCGTTCCAGCGCGATCCGGAGGCCATCCTTCGCCTTGGCCATGCCCTCGCCAGCGGCTGCATCGAGGGGGTGCCGGTGCGGCTGGATCGGCTCGAAGCGCTCAGCGCCTGGGCCTGCTGGGTGGACCTACCGGCCCAGGCGATCGGCAGCTCCGCAGCCTCGATCGCCGCCACCCCGATGCTGCCGAGCAGCAGCCACCACCCGCTCACCATCGAGCAGGAGCAGGAGCTCGAAGAGATCCCGATCGCCGACCTGGCGGAGCGGCTCTGGGGAAGCACCTCCTTGAGCGAGCAGGCGGAGCTGCTCGAACAGCTGGTGCGACGCCTCGGTCAGAACGCGATCCTGCAGGGACCATCGCAGGGAGGACCGGTGCGGTTGCAGGCCCTGGTGGAGGAGATCTACCGCCGCAGCCTGGGCGAATCCGACTGGTCGGTGGTGCGCCGCTGCGCCGGCCTGATCGACCTGGTCCACCCCCAGCTCGAAGATGCCATGACCGACCTGCTGGTGCGCCAGAAACAATTGGTGGTGGGCCGCAACTACACCCACGACTCGCTGATCACCCAGCCCCAGGGCAGCGCGACGATCGCCGCCATGATCCGCCGCTTCAGCGGCGAAGACGGGCGCGAATGGATGCTGCAACAGGAGCTGCTGCTGGCCTTGGACGGCCTGGCTCGGCTGGAACCTGCCCTGCTCAGCGGCAGCCTCACCCTGCAGCTGGGTCAGTTGCTACTGCTGCTCACCGGTGAATTGGCCGCCGAGCAGGACCTCAGCCCCGGCGACGCCTTCGAAGCGCTGTGCAGCCTGCCCCCGCACGCGATCCGTCGCCGCCTCCGGGCCGTGCTGGCCGATGTGGACCATGCCCGCGATGCCCTGCGGCGCAAGGAACAGCTCCACCTCAGCGGCCGGGTCCGCTGGGACGTACCGGTGGCACTCGAAACCCTGCCAAGCGGGGAAACCCGCTGGCTGCAGCACCGCCAGCGGCTCGGGGCCCTGCAACGGGTCCCCCGCGATTTCTATGCCGGTGTCTGGGATCTGCTCCACCACTGCCGCGGCCTGGTGATCGGCGACAAACTGGAACGCCGTAATCGGCTAGAGAGCGCCCCTCTGATCTCCGAGAAAACCCCCGGTGAGCGCAACTTCGCCGCCCTGGTGGAGCATCTGCTCAGCAAGATCGAAGCTCCCGAATATCGGCGGCTCTGCTGCGAGACCCTGCTTTCCCTGGTGGCCTTCGTGGGGGCCAATCCTGAGGTTCGCTTCGATGACAACCTGGCCCTTGACGTGGTGATCGGCCACGCCGTCCGCGTCGGTTGGCAGCAGGACCACGGCGACAGCAGCGCCGAAGCCTACGGACTGCACAAAGCGGAGGCCTGGGACAGCTTCTACCGCGCCTCACCGGCCAGCTGCCGCCGCTGGCAGATCCTGGCCCTGCGTGATCTCACCAAGGGAATCGAATCAGGCCCCGTTCAGATCGGGGCGTCAAGCGTCATGCAGAGCGAGGGCTGATCGACGGCCTGCTCGATCAAGTTGGCCAGCAACAGGGCCCTGGAGGCCTGCTGGCCATTCACCGCCGGAATCTCGCAGCCGCGCACGCATTGCAGGAAGTGCTCCAGCTCGGCATAGAGGGGTTCGATCGAGGTGGTGCTCACCTCTTCGATGAAGCCGTCGTTGCGGTAGAGGAGATCGCCGTGGTCGGCAGACACCGTTTCGTGGGTGCGGCGATGAATATGGAGGCTGCGGTTGAGGAAATCGGTTTCCACCAGGCTGGCCCGGCAGTGGGCGCTGAGGCTGCGGATCTTGCGGTGAGCCATCTTGCTGGCCGTCAGGCTGGCCACCACACCGTTGTCGAAACCTAGAGAGGCATTGACGTAGTCGATCGGGCCCTCGGCGCTGCGACCACCGACCGCCGCCAGCCGCACCACCGAAGCCTGGGCGAGCTCGAGCACCAGATCGATGTCATGGATCATCAGATCCAGCACCACCGACACATCGTTGGCGCGATCGGCATGGGGGCTGTGCCGGCGTGCTTCGAGCACCACCACCTCCTCATCGGCCACCACCTTGAGCAACTCCCGGAAGGCGGGATTGAAGCGCTCGATGTGGCCCACCTGCAGCTGGCGCTGGGCGACCTCGGCAGCCTGGATCAGCTCGGTGGCCTCCTCCTGGTTGGCGGCGATCGGCTTTTCGATCATCACGTGCACGCCGGCCCGCAGGCAGGCCATGCCGACCCGATGGTGCAACAGGGTCGGAACAGCGATGCACACCGCCTCGACATGGGGCAGAAGGGCTTCGAAGTCGGAAAACCAGCGGCAGCCGAACTGCTCGACCGCCAGTTGCCCGCGACGCTCGTTGAGGTCGGCAACACCGACCAGTTCGCCATCGCGCAACAGGCTCAGGACGCGGGCGTGGTGCCAGCCCATGTTGCCGATGCCGATGACGCCCACCTTGACCGGTTCGATCGGAACGGTGGTCATCGCATCCCCAGCACTCGCGTCAACGCGACCATCCTTCGACCTGAAGAGATCATTATCAATGATCAGGGATTGGGCTCGTGGGCCGTCTCTTCGGCAGCCCGGCGGGTGATCAGCACCCGCTCGATCCGGGGACCATCCATGGAGCTGATCTCGAAGTGATCGCCCTTCCAGCGCATGCTCTCGCCCCGGCTGGGAATGTGCTGCAAGCGCTCCAGCAGGAAGCCAGCCAGGGTGTGGTGCCCTTCGGCTTCGGGCAGGCGCAATCCCAGTTGACGGTTGAGCTCGACGACCTCGAGATCCCCAGCCACCAGCCAGCTGTCGGCATCGATCTGCTGGAGATCGGCCACGCCTGACTGACTGTTGTCCTCATCGCCGACGATCTCACCGGTGAGATCGGCCACCGTGACCAGGCCCTCGGTGCCTCCATGTTCATCCACCACCAGCAGCAGCGGCTGACCGCTGCGGATCAGGGGCAGCAGCTCAGCCAAGGAGGTCGTTTCCTGCACGCTCGTCACCGGTGAGATGAAGGGGGCCAGCCGGGTGGTTCCCTGCAGCAGGCCCCGGGCGATTGGTTCGGCCAACCGGCGCAGATCGAGCAGGCCGCGGACATCGTCGAGGGAGTCACCGATCACTGGAAAGCGGGCGTGATGGGTGGCATGGACGGCATCCATCATCTCGGCGAAGCAGGCATCGAGCGGCAGGGTGACCATGCCGGAACGGGGCACCATCACCTCGCGCACCGGTGTGTCGCGCAGGGAGAACACCCCTTCAAGAATGTTGCGTTCATCGGGCATCAAGCCGGTCACGCTGTTGGATTCGATCAGGGTTTCGAGCTCCCCGGCTGAGAGGCCCGGCACCAGGGCGTCCCAGTGGCGCGGCAGCCCCAGCAGCTTCAGCAGGCCATCGGCCAGGCGTTCAAGCAGCGAGAGCAGGGGCGAGAGGGTGCGGTTCGCCGACTCCAGCACCGGTGCCAGGCGCAGGGCCGACACCTCCGGGTTGTGCATCACCCAGGCTTTGGGTAACAAGCCGCCCAGCAGGGTGGCCAGGCAGACCAGACCCAGAAACACCAATACATCGATCCAGGGCCGCCCAGTCTGGGGATCCAGGCGGACGGCCAGCCCACGGCCGGCCCAGCCCAGGGCCACCAGGGCCAGGGCGGCCCCCAGCTGGGTGGAGAGCAAGGCCCGCCGCAGACGCTTCTGCAGCCGGTCGACCGCGGCGGCACCGGGATGGCCTTCAGCAGCCAGCACCTGAACCCGGCTCGGGCGCAGCCGGATCATGGCGAACTCAGCGGCGGCGAAGAAGGCCAGCAGGGCGATCAACGCGGCGAGAAGCGCGAACAGACGCATCAAAAGCTGCGGGGACAGGGGGAAGACGGTCACTCCACGGTGACGCTCTTGGCCAGGTTGCGCGGCTGATCGACATCAAGACCGCGATGGGCCGCGATGTGATAGCTCAACAATTGCATCGGAATCACCGTCAGCAGAGGCGAGAGCAGCTCGTCAACCGCAGGCACCGGCAGCAAGACATCGAACAGCTCGGTGTCAGGTCCGGGCGGCGCCACACCGATCAGCTGGGCATCGCGGGCCTTGGCCTCCTGGGCATTGGAGAGCACCTTGTCGAAGACGCTGCCGGGCATCGCGATCGACACCACCGGCACCCGGGAATCGAGCAGGGCGATCGGTCCGTGTTTCATTTCGCCGGCTGGGTACCCCTCCGCATGGATGTAGCTGATCTCCTTGAGTTTGAGGGCCCCCTCCAGGGCAATGGGGTAGTTGATGCCACGGCCCAGGAAAATCACATCCTGGGTATCGGCAAACAAATGGGCCAGCTCGGCGCAGCGGCGGTCGTGATCGGCCACCAGCGCCTTGATCTGGGCGGGCAGGGCCCGCAGCCCACACGCCAGGGCGCGCAGGTCGTCAGAACTGCGGCTGCTGCGCCGCTCGGCGAACGAGAGGGCAAGGCCGTAGAAAGCCAACAGCTGGCCCAGGAAGGTCTTGGTGGCGGCCACCCCCACCTCGATGCCGCAGCCGATATCAAGGATGTGCGGCACCAGCCGACCAAGGGAGCTTTCGACCCGGTTGGTGATGCCCAGCTGGTTGGAGGCGAAAGCGGGGTCAGCGATCAAGGCGCGTCGATCGCGCTCCATCAGCAGAGCGGCAAGCGTGTCGGCCGTTTCTCCTGACTGGGTGACCCCGATCGTGAGCGTGTGGGCCATCAGGGGAGTGGGGGCATAGCGGAACTCGCTGGCGTGGAACACGCTGGTGGGAATGCCGGCCAGCTGCTCGAGCAGGTAGGCGCCCACCAGGGCGGCATGGCGGCTGGTGCCGCAGGCCAGGATCTGGATCCGCTCGACCCGATCGAACACCTGATCGGCCAGGGGCAGGGCCACCAGGGACGGGAGCCCGGCGACGCCGCCAGATTCCGGCAGGTGACGGGCCACCCAGAGCGCCGCCGTTTCGGCCTGCTCGTGGATCTCCTTGTGCATGAAGTGGCGAAAGCTGCGCTTGTCCGCCACGTGTTCGGTGCCCGTCAGCAGGCTGGGGCTGCGCTGCACCCGCTCACCGGCCTGGTTGTAGAGCTCGATGCCCAGCGGCGTCAGCAGGCCCACTTCGCCGTCCTCCATCGGCAGGATCGTGCGGGTGAAGCCGGCCAGGGCGGGGGTGTCACTGGCGCAGAGGAACTCCCCTTCACCCAGACCGATCAGCAACGGTGCCTGACGCCGTGCCACCAGCAGGACACCAGGGCATTCGGCCCAGACCACAGCCAGGGCGTAGGCCCCCTGCAGGAGGGGTAAAACGTGCTGCACCGCTTCGAGCAACAGGCCGGCGCTGGCAGTTCCACCGGCGGCGTCAAGCTCCCCAAGGCGCTGGGCGATCAGGTGAGGAATGACTTCCGTATCGGTCTCGGAGCGGAAAACAACACCCCGGGCCTGCAGCTGCTCACGCAGCTGGCGGTGATTCTCGATGATGCCGTTCTGGACCACGGCCAGCCGCTTGGCCCCATCGAGATGGGGGTGGGCATTGCGTTCCTCAGGCTTGCCATGGGTGGCCCAGCGCGTATGGCCGATGCCGCACTGCCCGCCAGCGCCGAGCTGGTCGAAGCGGAGCTGCAGGTTGACCAACTTGCCCTCGGCCCGCAGACAGGTGAGCGCGCCGGCAGGACTGCCGAGGCCTCCTGGCGCGAGGGCCTCGACCGTGGCGAGCCCGGCGGAGTCATAGCCCCGATACTCGAGTTGACGAAGGCCTTCGAGCAACAGGGGGGCAGCCTCCCTGGAACCGATCACCGCGACGATGCCACACATGGCCGATGGGCCGGAATTGGGCTGTTTCTAAAGGATTGACCGGCGCCTGACCCAATCGGACAGCAGAAGGGCAGAACTCACAACCAAAAAAAAACCCGGCCGAAGCCGGGTGGTCTGCAGGACGGAGCCGGACTCAGTAGGAGAGGCCCATGCTGCGGCTGGTCTCGTCACCGAGATAGACGCGAACACTGAGGAAGTCAGTGGGGCACGCTGTCTCACAGCGCTTGCAACCGATGCAGTCTTCGGTGCGCGGTGACGAAGCGATCTGGGACGCTTTGCAGCCATCCCAGGGGACCATCTCAAGGACATCGAGAGGGCAGGCCCGGACGCACTGGGTGCAACCGATGCAGGTGTCGTAGATCTTGACGGAATGGGACATGCCCTGCCTGGTAGCGAACGTCGTGGGGTCAAAGTACCCACAGCGAACGGTCCGCTGGGCAAGCCGTCGCCGGGCCGTCACCCTTTTTCATATCGGCCAAGGCCTGAGACAGGGCGACCCGTAGGATGCGGCCTCTCACTCATCGGTCATGTCACAGGAAGCGATCTTCGAGAAAGTGCGCTCGATCGTTGCCGAGCAACTCAGCGTCGACGCCGCTGAAGTGAAGCCCGAATCGAATTTCCAGAACGATCTCGGCGCCGACTCTCTCGACACCGTCGAGCTGGTCATGGCCTTGGAAGAAGCCTTTGACATCGAGATTCCCGATGAATCCGCCGAAGGCATCACCACCGTTGGTGATGCCGTGACGTACATCCAGGACAAGCAGGCCTGAGGTTGTTGATGGTGGAGGGTCTCCGCCGCGTCGTCGTCACAGGGCTGGGCGCGGTCACACCGATCGGCAACACCATTTCCCAATATTGGGAAGGGTTGAGCACGGGTCGTAACGGCGTCGGGCCGATCACACTGTTTGATGCGTCCCGCCATGCCTGCCGGCTGGCGGCCGAGGTCAAGGACTTTGATCCCAGCGGCAGTATCGAGCGCAAAGAGGCCAAGCGCTGGGATCGCTTCTGCCAGTTCGCCGTGGTGGCTGCCAAGCAGGCGGTGGCCCAGGCGGGTCTGGCGATCAAAGAGGCGCGGCCCGAGCGGGTGGGCGTGGCCATCGGCTCCGGCGTGGGTGGGCTGCTGATGATGGAAACCCAGGCCCATGTGCTGGCTGATCGGGGGCCCGATCGGGTCAGCCCGTTCTGCGTGCCGATGATGATTCCCAACATGGCGGCTGGTCTGACCGCCATCGCCATCGGCGCCAAGGGACCGAGCACGGCAGCTTCCACCGCCTGTGCCGCCGGCTCCAACGCCATCGGCGATGCCTATCGCCTGATCCAGCTCGGCCTGGCCGATGCCATGGTTTGCGGCGGAGCCGAATCGGCGATCACCCCCCTGGGGGTGGCCGGTTTCGCCAGTGCCAAGGCCCTCTCCTGCCGCAATGACGATCCCGCCACGGCCAGCCGCCCGTTTGATGCGGAGCGCAATGGCTTCGTGATCGGCGAAGGGGCCGGCGTGGTGGTGCTTGAAAGCCTCGAGCACGCCCGCTCCCGCGGCGCCACCATCCTCGCGGAGGTCGTCGGCTACGGCATGACCTGCGATGCCCATCACATCACTTCGCCCTCACCGGGTGGCGTCGGCGGCGCCGAAGCCATGCGGCTGGCCCTGGCCGATGCCCGGCTGGAAGCGGAACAGGTGGATTACGTGAATGCCCACGGCACCAGCACCCAGGCCAACGACAGCAACGAAACCTCAGCCATCAAGTCGGCCCTCGGGGAGCACGCCAGAACCATTCCAGTGAGTTCCACCAAATCGATGACCGGCCATCTGCTGGGCGGCAGCGGCGGCATTGAAGCCGTTGCCGCCGTGATGGCGATCGAGCACAACCTGGTGCCTCCTACGATCAATTACCACAATCCCGATCCGGCCTGTGATCTGGATGTCGTTCCCAACAAGGCACGGGAACTCAAATTGAATGTCGTGCTCTCCAACTCCTTTGGGTTCGGCGGTCACAATGTTTGCCTCGCCTTCCGCCGGATGAGCTGAACCTCCGTTCCGCTCCCCAGAGGAACCCCTCCCCACCCCTTCTGCCATCGCCATGGTCGCCGCCCCCTCCGTGGACACCCTGTCCATCGACACTCTCTGCATCAACAGCATCCGCTTTCTGGCGATTGATGCGGTCAACAAGGCCAATTCCGGCCACCCAGGGCTGCCCATGGGCGCCGCACCGATGGCCTATGCCCTCTGGGACAAGGTGCTCAGCCACAACCCGGAGAACCCGAAATGGTTCAACCGTGATCGCTTCGTGCTCTCAGCCGGCCACGGCTGCATGTTGCTCTATTCCCTTCTCCATCTGACCGGCTACAAGAGCGTCGGCCTCGAAGACCTCAAGCAATTCCGGCAGTGGGGCTCCAAGACGCCGGGCCACCCGGAAACCTTCGAGACCCCGGGCGTTGAGGTCACCACCGGCCCGCTCGGTCAGGGCATCGCCAACGCGGTGGGCCTGGCGATCGCCGAAGCCCACATGGCCGCCAAGTTCAACCGGCCTGGGGTCGATCTGGTCGACCACTTCACCTACGTGATCATGGGTGACGGCTGCCATCAGGAGGGCATCTCCAGTGAGGCCGCCTCCCTGGCCGGCCACCTGGGCCTGGGCAAGCTGATCGCCCTCTACGACGACAACCACATCACCATCGATGGCGACACCGGTGTGTCCTTCACCGAGGACGTGCTCAAGCGCTACGAGGCCTACGGCTGGCACGTGCAGCACGTGGCCGATGGCAACGCTGACGACGTGGCCGCCATCACCCAGGCGATCGAAGCCGCCAAGGCCGTCACCGACAGGCCCAGCCTGATCAAGGTGACCACCACGATCGGCTACGGCTCACCCAACAAGGCCAACACCGCCGGCGTGCACGGCGCCGCACTCGGGGCCGATGAGGCCGAGCTCACCCGCACGGCGCTGGAGTGGAGCTACGGCAACTTCGAGGTGCCCCAGCCGGCCTACGACCACTGGCGCGAAGCAATCAGCCGCGGGCAGGCCGCCGAAGCCGAGTGGACCGCCACCCTGGCCACCTACCGCAGCCAGTACCCAGCTGAAGCGGCCGAGTTCGAGAGGATGCTGCGCGGTGAGCTGCCCCAGGGCTGGGAAGCGACGCTGCCGTCCTTCACCCCAGCTGACAAGGGCCTGGCCACCCGCCAGTACTCCTACAACTGCCTGAATGCGATCGCCCCCAGCCTGCCCGAGCTGATCGGCGGCTCCGCCGACCTCACCCACTCCAACCTGACCGACATCAAGGGAGAGGCCAGCTTCCAGAAGGGCGGTGAAGCCAACCGCTATCTGCACTTCGGTGTGCGCGAGCACGCCATGGCGGCGATCCTCAACGGCATCGCGTACCACGGCAGTGGCTTGATCCCCTATGGCGGCACCTTCCTGGTCTTCGCCGGTTACATGGTGGGCGCCATGCGCCTCTCGGCCCTCTCCGAACTCGGGGTGATCTACGTGCTCACCCACGATTCGATCGGCCTCGGCGAAGACGGCCCCACCCACCAGCCGGTTGAGACGCTCGCCTCGCTGCGCTCGATCCCCAACCTGCTGGTGATCCGCCCCGGCGACGGCAATGAAACCAGTGGTGCTTACGAAGTGGCGATCAGCAACCGCAAGCGCCCCACCGTGCTGGCCCTCAGCCGCCAGGCCATGGCTAACCAGGCGAACAGCTCAGCGGCCCAGGTGGCCAAAGGGGCTTACGTCCTCGAAGACTGCGATGGCACACCGGAGCTGATCCTGATCGGCTCAGGCACCGAACTGGATCTCTGCGTCAAGGCGGCCCAGCAGCTGAGCGCCGAGGGCAGGAAAGTGCGGGTGGTCTCGATCCCCTGCGTCGAGCTGTTTGAGGAGCAGGACGCCTCTTATCGCGAGTCGGTGCTGCCGGCCGCCGTGCGTAAACGCGTGGTGGTGGAAGCTTCCGGCTCCTTCGGCTGGCACAAGTACAGCGGCTTCGACGGTGCGACCGTCTCGATCGATCGCTTCGGTGCCTCGGCCCCTGGCGCTGTCTGCCTCGAGAAGTTCGGCTTCACCGTGGCCAACGTGGTCGCCACGGCCAAGGCTCTTTGAGCGTTGAGTCGTTGATTGTCAATCCATTGAGTGTCAACTCGTTGAGGGTCAACGGCTTGAATGTGGCCTCGTTGGAGCAAAAGGCGTCCGGGCGGAATCCTCAGGATTCTTCCCGGCGTCGTTGCGGGAAACGCAAAGGCGTCACGGGAATCTGAGCGTGGAGCGACTGTCCATCGTGCTCCCCACCTACAACGAACTCGACAACGTTGAGCGGATCCTCCATCAGCTATTGCCGCTCCAGCAACGGTTCATCCTCGAGATCCTGTTTGTTGATGATGATTCAGCCGATGGCACGGCGGATCGCGTCAGGGAGCTGGCCCATCAGCAGGCTTGCGTTCGCCTGATCCGCAGGGTGGGACGCGGGGGGCTGGCCAGCGCGATCAAAGAGGGCATTCTCGACTCCACCGGTGATGTGGTGGTCGTCATGGACAGCGACGGCCAGCATGAGCCCACTGCAATCGAAACGGCTGTGCGCCAACTGATCGACAGTGGCTGCGATCTGGTGATCGGCAGTCGTTTCCATCGCGAGGCCGCCATCGTTGGCCTCAGCAGCCAACGGACCCTCCATTCCACCTGGGCCAATGGCATGGCCCGCTTCAGCTTGCCCCGCTATCGCCGTTTGAGCGATTACATGAGTGGCTTTTTCGCCCTCAGGCCGGAGCGCACGATTCCTTTGGTGCGGCGGGTGGATGTGAATGGTTTCAAGTTCCTCTACGAGTTGCTGGCTATCAGCGACGGGCAGCTGAACGTGAGCGAAATTCCCTTGAATTTCCAGGCCCGGATCACCGGAGATTCGAAGCTGGATCTGGCCATCGTCTGGGATCTCGGCATCTCGATCCTGCACACCCTGTTGTTGCGGGCCATTCCGCGCCGTGCCATCAGCTTTGCGCTGGTGGGCGCCACAGGCGTGGTCATTCAACTTCTAGTCGTACAGGCCCTGATGGGCCTGGTTTCGTTGCGTTTTGACCAGGCCCTGCCGGTGGCGGTGCTCACAGCGGCCACCACCAACTACCTGATCAACAATGCCCTCACCTTCCGCTTTCAACGGCAGAAGGGAGCGGCCCTGCTGCGGGGCCTGCTGAAGTTTCTCTTGGTGGCCTCCTTGCCGGTCCTGGCGAACGTGGGTGTGGCTTCGGCCTTTTACAGCCACGTTTCAGCAGACCGGCTCTGGGCCCAGCTAGCCGGAATCCTGGTGGTCTTTGTCTGGAACTATGCGGCCTCCTCGCGCTTCGTCTGGAACACCCCCTGAAACGAACGAGCGAAACAGGCCAGCATAATAACGTTGGCCAAGTTCGGTTGGATGGGTATGGCGGGTCGAACGATGCAGCAATCGCACGTTGAGATGCTGCTCCAGGGCCGCTATCTTGCGACTGAGCGAGGATGGCTCCATCTGCATCTGCTCTGCTGCCTGCTTGAAACTTCCTGCTTCAACCACCTGGACAAACAGCTGCTGAAGGCTCGGCATGCTTATTGCTCTCATCGCAATATATAATTGCAATTTTACCCACTACCCATAGTTTCGTCAACTCGGTAGGGTTCTGTAGTCTGCAGACCTCCCCACCGATTCCACAGGGGCGATCACTGCGGGCGATCCTCAATCTTCCAGGAGTCAGCCATGCCCAGCGATAACTTGAATCAAAAAGTGGTGCTTGTTGCCGGTGGCGCCAAGAATCTTGGCGGACTGATCAGTCGCGATCTTGCCCGCAAAGGGGCCAATCTTGTTGTTCACTACCACAGCCCATCGGCCGAACAAGAAGCTGAGCAAACCGTGCAGGCCATTGGAGAACTCGGCCGGGAGGCGATAGCCGTCCAAGGCGATCTGACAAAGCCAGAGAATGTCAGCCTGCTCTTCAAGAAGGCAAAGGAGCGCTTTGGTCGCATTGATATCGCCATTAACACCGTAGGCAAAGTGTTGCGCAAGCCAATCCTGGAAACAAGCGAAGACGAGTTTGACTCGATGTTTGATATCAATGCAAAGACAGCCTATTTCTTTATCAAAGAAGCGGGCAAGCATCTCCACGACAATGGAAAAATCATCTCGCTGGTGACGTCTCTCCTGGCGGCCTTTACCGATGGTTACTCCACCTATGCGGGCGGCAAGGCCCCGGTGGAGCACTTCACCCGCGCGGCCGCCAAGGAATTTTCATCCCGTGGCCTCTCGGTGACAGCCATCGGACCAGGCCCGATGGATACACCCTTCTTCTATGGTCAGGAAACACCTGAGCGGGTGGCCTTTCACAAATCCCAGGGGATGGGCAACCAACTCACCCAGATTGAAGATATTGTTCCGATTGTGAGATTTCTGGCAACCGAGGGCTGATGGATTACCGGGCAGACGATTTTCGCCAATGGTGGCTACACAACACGTTAAATTGCAAGTTCTGGCACTGCAGCGGAGTAGCAGAGGCTCAAGCCAGGGAGCAGAATACCCTTCACTACTCCCTGTTGATCCGATTCCCTAAACCATCCGTGCAGAAAGCATGCAGAACTTCGTGAACAGGGCCATTTTTGGGGCCATACATTCAAGCTGGAAATGGCTTACTGTATCCATCAGAAGTAGAACGAACCGTTCTCCCTTGCAGTGGCTCAGGTTGAAAAACCCCGGCGGATTGGCGTCGCCGTTTGCCGCTGTCATGGTTTTTGCCATCCTGCCGCAATGCGCAACCTCTCAGGCACCTGCCGAGAATCCAAGGCCAGTGGCGGCATCTGAGCTGGCCCAAGCTCCCGCTACAGCTCCGGCCAACAATCCCAAGAGTGTTGTTGACTCCTTGATGGCGGCCATGGCTGCCAATGATGGGGAGAAGATTCGCTCTCTGTTTGCCGCTAACGCCTCCCAGGCCTATGGCAATGGAACAGCGAAATCAGGAGAGGCCTTCTTTCGCTGGCTTGATAGCGACATCATCCAACGCAACGGCCGTGTGGAGAACGCTCAACTCACAGCCAGCGGAAACGAGGTTGTTGCAACAGGCCAGTATCAAAGCAATGGCTACAGCAGCCAAGCCGATTTCCTATTCACCGTGGAGGATGGGCGCATCACAAGTTGGCGCATGCGCTATTGAGCAACTACGTCCACAGGAAGGATTGCGTCCATTGACCGATTCCTAATGGCCTAGGAAAGGTAGATTGATGCACAGATCAGCCTTGGAATGATGTGGCGTGCTGGGCCGTGCTTCTGAAGCTCTACCGCAAACGGAGCCACGGTTCCCCTCAGGGCCTATCTCCCGAAGTAATCTGCGCGTAGTTTCTCTATCAAGTCATTTTCTTTGCCTTCGAGCAGCTCGAGGGTCACAGCCTCGGTGAGGGGATTACCAGGATTAAGCGCAAATCCATATTTATCGGGTTCAAATATTGGGCCCACAACTTCGACAGCTGAATTAGGATTATTATGCTGATAGTATTCAAGAACAGGTGCATCAGCAACAATGGCCGCAACATCTTTTTTTCGTAACGATGCCACTGCGGACTCGATGCTTGGAAAGGCTTGAAACATCATCCCGACTTCACGCACATAGTCTTCTGCTGTGCTTCCAGAGAAAACCCCAATCGTCTTACCGGGAAGATCACTTAAGTTGCTGATCTGATTGTTCAAGGAAAGCATTGTCATAACGCTTGTAACCGAAGCGGTGATATAGGAAAGAACGGCAACTCCACACATCAGCCACGCGGCCGCCCAAATACGTCCAAGCCAACCAGTCAAACTCTTGCGACGAGCAGGCTTTCCTGATGTTGCCACCGACATCACGGTATAGAAACTTTCGGCAATTCCATCGCGCCAACGCTTTGGAAAATCCGGATCAAATCTCCGATCAAACAACGTAACCGCCAGAGTTGCACCCAGTATAATAATAGCCAGCCAAGCGTAAGCACCAAAGTGCCCAGAATCCATCAGCCCCGCGATCACTGCTCTGATGTCAACGCCTTGGTCAGCACGAACCATGATTCGCAGACCGGCATCAAACCATGGTTGAGTGAAATCGATGCGCTCTTCACGCGCCTTGGTAATCGTGAGATTCGTTACTGCAATATCAATATCACTCGCTGCTGTGGCATCGACAAGCTCCCGGAATGTTTGATAAGAACGATAGTTGCTTTGTAAGTTCAGATCTTTTGCGATATCTTCCCAAAGCTCAATCGCCAAGCCGGAATATTGCCCGTCATCAACCATTACGAAAGGAGGGCTGAGAGAAACCCCGACATCAACAATCCGCTCCGGACCAGTCTTTTCCTGGGCATGAAGGGTCGTTGTCGTTTGGCAAGCAACGATTAAGACAACAACCAGCAGGAGGCCCCGAAGGAAGCGTTGCAGGCGATAGGAGCGAGAGCTCACTGTATTTTGATCAGCACTACTAACTGTTTCTCTCATTAATAATGATCTCCTTTGGTTTGGAGTTTCAGGCCGGTCCAATGCTGCATCTTGATGCAAGAACAGCTTGAATGAACGGTGCTTTGGCCTGAGAATAGGCTTCGCGGTCAGACCTGAATCTACTCGCCAGCTCAACTTTCAGGTTGGCGTAGGCAGAAGAAAGTATTTTGTCTTGTCGCAAGATGTCTCTGAAGGCCAATCGCTCCAACCACAATAAGCTGTTGTACGGAACAAGATACAGATGATGGGTACGCCGCTCGGGTGAAGGCTTGCAAAACCAGAGCATTTGCTCAAGCTTGTAGGGATAGTGAACATAACCCGCCTCCACAGCCACAGCGGTGGCTGCACGAGACCGACCGAGCGATTCCACTGGAGCCATGATGTCGATGGTTGGCTTGGCTGACATACCAGCAACGGCAGTGCTGCCTACATGCTCAATTTCACCAATCAGCCAAGGCTCTAGGACAGCGCGAAGCAGTTTCCGCTCCTCAAGAAATGCAGTAGTCCATCCAGAGTTATAGGGAACAATCTCGATCTCGGCATCAAGCATGGCGTTGACCGAATGGGAACTCTTTACCGCTGCAACAGGACGACTCTTCCCATGGCTCTTCCTTGGTGTAAGCAATCTGATCACATCGGCTTTCGCCGCCGAAGAAGATTCCGAAGTTGCAATCCCTTTACCGTCTTCGCTAAATTGACAATGTCAGCGCCAGCCATTTTTACCGATTCACATCGCACCAAGGTCAAGCTATCGAATAGTTTATAAATTTGAGTGAATGAATACCGGCAACGGGCCTTGCGAGAAGAAGGAGTTTGGAATATTTTAGTATCTATATCTGCCGTTCGGCCAACCCCATCTTGGCCACACAGGCTTACGCACCTACCTGGGTTGAGTTTTGAAGAAGCGCAGCGTACTGTTCTTTGCGGTTATGCGTCTTCTATCGATCCATCATCCTCATCTACCTGAAGGGGAGTAAAGCGGCAGGGATAAGGGAGCAAGAGCCGCCCAAACCCCACCAAGTTCAGATCAATAGGGAGGAGTGAATCCCCGCCTCTAGAACATCACACAACCGCAACTGCTTTGGACTGCTCCTGGGCCTTCAGCACGTCTTCCAATCCGGCCAGATCCTCATCGGTGATCTTGGTCTGCATCGGGCAGTGCTTGGGGCCGCACATTGAGCAGAATTCGGCTTCTTTGTAGATGTCGGCCGGCAGGGTTTCGTCGTGGTATTCGCGGGCGCGTTCGGGATCGAGCGAGAGATCGAACTGCTTGTTCCAGTCGAAAGCGTAGCGGGCGCGGCTGAGTTCGTCGTCGCGGTCGCGGGCGCCCGGGCGGTGGCGGGCGAGGTCGGCGGCGTGGGCGGCGATCTTGTAGGCGATCAGGCCCTCGCGCACGTCTTCGGCGTTGGGCAGGCCCAGGTGTTCCTTGGGGGTCACGTAGCAGAGCATCGCCGTGCCGTGCCAGCCCGCCAGCGCCGCGCCGATGGCGCTGGTGATGTGGTCGTAGCCGGGGGCGATGTCGGTGACCAGCGGACCCAACACATAGAAGGGAGCTTCGCTGCACTCCTCCATCTGCTTTTTGACGTTGAACTCGATCTGGTCCATCGGCACGTGGCCCGGACCTTCCACCATCACCTGGATGTCGTGCTCCCAGGCGCGGCGGGTGAGCTGGCCGAGGGTTTTCAGCTCAGCAAACTGGGCGGCATCAGAAGCATCGTGCTGGCAGCCGGGACGCAGCGAATCACCCAGCGAAAAACTGCAGTCGTAGCGCTTGAAGATCTCGATGATGTCATCGAAGCGCGTGAACAGCGGGTTCTGCTTGTGGTGATACAGCATCCACTGGGCCAGGATGCCGCCGCCGCGGCTCACAATGCCGGTGAGGCGCCCCTTCACCAGCGGCAGGTGCTCGATCAGCAGGCCGGCATGGATGGTCTGGTAATCAACTCCCTGCTGGCAGTGCTTCTCGATGATGTGCAGGAAATCATCGGCGTCGAGCTTCTCGATCGAGCCGTGCACACTCTCGAGCGCCTGATATACCGGCACGGTGCCGATCGGCACGCTGGAGGCATTGATGATCGCCGTGCGCACCTCATCGAGGTTGACGCCGCCGGTGGAGAGGTCCATCACCGTGTCGGCGCCATATTTCACGGCCAGGCGCAGCTTGGCCACCTCTTCATCAAGGTCGGAAGCGTTGGGGGAAGCGCCGATGTTGGCATTCACCTTGCACCTCGACGCGATGCCGATCGCCATCGGCTCCAGGTTGGGGTGATTGATATTGGCCGGGATGATCATGCGGCCCCGGGCCACCTCCTCCATCACCAGTGATTCGGGTAGGTTCTCGCGCTTAGCCACGAAGGCCATCTCTTCGGTCACCACGCCCTGACGGGCGTAATGCATCTGCGACACGTTGGCGTCACCACGACGCTTCTCAATCCAGGCGCTGCGCATGATCGACTCGAAAAAGGGGCGTTCGGACCGGGGGCCGCTGGGAGGCGAGGGCACAACTCCGGATCCGGACGCCACCGGGGCCGATCGGCCTGCGGTTGCATTCGGGACACTTCCCTGCGCCGGCATGACCCGGATCAGGTTCGGAGGGTGTGATCTCAGCCGGGGCGTGAAGCGCTCTTCTTGTGGGAAGTGTGCTCGGGCCCGGCACCCCTAGTGACTGGCCAAACCTAGCAAGATTTCAGGATTGCAGTCCGTTCAGGGCCGCGGCCACCACCCGGTGGTCTCCGTCCTGCTGCAGACCCCGCAACAACGCGCGGGCCGCTTCTGCCCAGGCCGGCGATGCCGGCGCGGCCTGCGCGGCTGAGTCGCGCACCAGTCGAGAGAGGATTTCAGCGCCGCCCACCCGCACGGTGCCGTCAGCATCGGCGATCGCCATCTCCGAGAGCTCCAACAGAGCCTCCGGATCAATCTGCGGTTGCTCAGCCAGGGCGGAGAGGATGCTGCAGCGCACCAACCACTCGCCATCACGGGCGAAGGCATCGCGCAGCAAGGGCCAGGCCCGCTCGACGCCGTAACTGGCCAGGGCATTGGCCGCTTCGGCCCGCACGTTCGCGTCCTGATCCTCACTGAGGGCCGTGATCAGAACCTGCCAGGCTTCTTCGTTGCGCTTGATACCCAGGCCAGCACAACTCATCGAACGCACGATGAAGGGCTCCTGCTCCAGGCCGAGCAGGAGTAGGGGAACGGCCTGCTCAGGCTCAAATCGCCGCAGGTCCACCAGGGCCGGCATGGCCCGAACCGGGTCGCCGGAGAGGATCGCCTGGCGCAGGGCCTCCAGATCGCCTGGAGAATCAGAATCCGATCGAGGTTGAACCATGCCTTCACCCTCCCATGGAAACGGGTGGATTGGGGTGCGGCGGTGGCGACGCCAACGGCTGGCCACGGAGGGCCTCCACCAGCCTGCGGCGCCGGCGAGACCTCCGCAGACGACTGGTGACCATCAGGCCAGAACCGATCACCAGGGCGGGAACAGCCTGGAGACGCTGGCTGCCGTGGCGCGCCAACAGACTGATCATCGCCAACAGGATCAACAGGGGCGCCGCCAGGGCCAGCAGGGGACGAATCGCCGGCAGAGGGGATCTCAACCCTGCCGCTCCATCCAAAGCAGCAGGCTGAGGGCGAGCACCTTCACCCCCACCGCCAGCGAGCGTTCATCGGGATTGAAGCTGCCGTTGTGGAGCGGGGCGCATCCCTGAGCTCCGGCCACCCCCAGACGGAACATCGTGCCGGGAGCGGCCCGAAGCAGTTCGGCGAAATCCTCCGCCCCCAGGGAGGGCTGCTCCAGCCGGATCACCTGCTCGGCTCCAAGCAGCGTCACGGCCGCCTCTTCCACCAGGCCCGTGAGGGCGGGGTCGTTGTGAACGGGTGGTGCAATGCAGCGGTAGCGCACCTTGGCCTCACCGCCGTAGCCGCGGCAGATGGCCTGGACGGTGTCTTCGATCCAGCCCGGCAGCTGGGCGTGCACGGTGGTGTCGAGACAGCGAACGGTTCCGAGCAGGCGCACGTGGTCGGCGATCACATTGAAGGCCTTGCCCCCCTCGATCCGCCCGAAGCTGACCACCACCGGCTGAAGGGCGTCGAGGCGGCGGCTGATCGCCTCCTGCAGGCCGCTCACCACCCGCGCCGCAATCCAGATCGCATCGATCGACTGGTGGGGTCTGGCGCCATGGCCGCCTTCGCCCAGCACCTCCACCTCCAGCTCGCCAGCTGCGGCCGTGAGGCTGCCGCTGCGCACCCCGATGCTGCCCACCTCCAGGCTTGGAAACACATGCAGGCCGAACAGGGCTTGCACCCCCTCCATGGCGCCATCGGCCAGCATCCAGGCGGCTCCTGTGGCGATTTCCTCGGCGGGCTGAAACAACAGCCGCACCCGGGCCTTGAGCTCTCCGGCAAAGGGAGCCAGCAGCCGGGCCACCCCGAGCCCCACGCTGGTGTGTAGGTCATGGCCGCAGGCGTGCATCAGACCCTGCTGGCAGGAGGCAAAGGCCAGACCCGTGCGCTCTTCCACCGGCAGGGCATCCATATCCACGCGCAAGGCCACCAGCGGCGCCCCCACGGGGCCCAGCTCGGCCACCACGCCGGTCCGGCCCACACCCTCACGCACCGTCCAGCCGAGCTGCCGCAACTCCCCGGCCACCAGGGCCGCCGTCTGATATTCAGCCCCGCTCAGCTCCGGGTGGGCATGGAGATGGCGGCGCAAACCAATCAGGTCCGGCAGGGCCTGCTCCAGGGCCTGCTCCAGGCCAAAGCGCTCGAGAATCTCCGCCGGCCGCAGGCGGGCCGCCGCGGAGCCTGGCGAGGCAGAAGAAGCGGGGAAGGCAGCAGACGTGGCAGCGGGAATCATCGGCTCGCCAGGTTCAGAAAATCTTCAAGGGCGCTCACGGGTTTCGGAGGCCAGCGGCGAATAGCCGCTAACCATTCTGGCTGGCGGTAGCGCGGGTCGAGGCCTGAGGCCGCCGCCCAGTTGCTTTCCGCCTCCCCTGAGGCCCCGCGCAACCAGAGCAGGGCAGTAAGCCCTGCCCGGGCATCGGCAAACAGCGGATAGCGACGGATCAGCTTGCGGAACTCCGCTTCCGCCCCGGCCAGATCACCCTGCTGGAAGGCCGCCAGCGCGGCGCTGGAGCGGGCCATCGGGAACCCGGGCCGGGCGGCGGCGGCCGCCTCAAAGCAACGGCCGGCCTCTTCCCACTGCTGCAGCGATCCCTGCACATTGCCCAGGTTGTAGAGGGCGGAGGCCTCAGCGGGATCACGGGCCAGGACCCAGCGGTAATCGGCTTCCGCCAGCTCCCACTGGCCGAGGGCCTCCTCGGCGATGCCGCGGTTGAGATGGGGATCGAGGCTGCCTGGCTCCAGCTCCATCGCTTTGGCCTGATCGGCGATAGCCGCTTCAGGGCGGCCAAGCGCCAACTGCACGTTGCCGCGGTTGCTCCAGGCCGAAGCGTCGTTGGGGGCCTGCTCCAGCACCCGATCCCAGAGCGGCAGTGCGTCGCCGAAGCGGCCCTCGCGGCTGGCGTTCAGGGCCTGATCGAACAGCTGGGGAAAGGCCAGCTGGGTGGTGAGCAGCAAGGCCAGCAGCCAGCCCATCAGGCCGCCTCCGGCCAGCCGAGATGCTGGCGCGCCGCCGGCGTGGCCACCCGACCACGGGGGGTGCGCAGCAGAAAGCCCAGTTGCAACAAATAGGGTTCCACCACCGTTTCCAGGGTGATCGGATCCTCGCCAAGCCCGGCAGCCAGGGTGTCGAGGCCCACCGGCCCGCCGCCATAGCCCGTGAGCAGCAGCTCCAGCAGGCGCCGGTCGCTGGCATCAAGGCCCCGGTCGTCGACCCGATGCAGGCTGAGCGCTTCGGCCACCAAGGCCGGCCCGATGCGGGGTTGGCCGCGCACGCTGGCCACATCGCGCACCCGGCGCAACAGGCGATTGGCGATACGCGGCGTGCCGCGGCAACGGCGGGCCACCTCGGCGGCGGCCTCGGCGTCCAGCTCCAGATTGAGCAGGCCGGCGGCCCGCTCCACGATCGCCTGGAGATCGGCGAGACCATAGAACTCCAGCCGCTGGATCAGGCCGAAGCGGTCACGCAGCGGTGAGCTCAAGGCGCCGGCCCTGGTGGTGGCTCCCACCAGGGTGAACGGCGCCACAGGCACCGAGCGGGTGCGGGCGGTGCTGCCGCGGCCAACGGTGAGATCAAGGCGGTAGTCCTCCATGGCCGGATAGAGCAGCTCCTCGGCCACCCGGTTGAGCCGGTGGATCTCATCGATGAACAGCAGCTCATGGGGCTGCAGGTTGATCAGCAGGCCGACGATGTCGCGGGGGCGCTCCAGGGCCGGCGCACTGGTGATGCGGCAGCGCACCCCCAACTCCTCGGCGATCACCAGGGCCATGGTGGTTTTGCCGAGGCCAGGGGGCCCGTAGAGCAGCACGTGGTCGAGGGCCTCGCCGCGGTTGCGGGTGGCTTCCACGGCGATGCCGAGCACTTCCTTGAGTTCCCGCTGGCCGATGTAATCCGCCAGCCGCCGCGGCCGCAGGCGGTCTTCCCGGTTGGGCAGCGGCGCCTCAGCTTCCCCTTCCTGGAGGGGCTGGCCACGGGGATCGAGCAAGCGCGCCGCCGCTGCAGCGGGCGGGCGGGCAGGTGGCTGAACTCCACCGCGCCCGGCTCCGGAGGAAACGATCGCCATGGGCTCGACAGTAGGCAGGCCGGAGGCTGTTTAGGGTCAAGGCCTGCGCCGGTGAGGGAGATGGCCAAGGGAGGAGGCAAGAAAGCCGCCAAGGCGGCCCGGGATGCCGCCAACCGCCTGCTGGCCGACAACCGCTTCGCCCGCCATCAGTACGAAATCCTCGAGACCATCGAAACCGGCCTGGAGCTGGTGGGAACGGAGGTGAAATCAATCCGGGCCGGCAAGGCCAACCTGCGCGATGGCTTCTGCCTGATCCGCAGCGGCGAGCTGCAGCTGCACAACGTGCACATCTCCCCCCACAGCCACGCCAGCGCCTACTACAACCACGAGCCGCTGCGCACCCGCAAATTGCTGGCCCACCGCCGCGAGATCGACAAACTGCGCATCGCCCTCGACCAGAAAGGCCTCACCTTGATCCCGCTCAACCTCCACCTCAAGGGATCGTGGATCAAGCTCACCATCGGGCTGGCCAAGGGCCGCAAGCTGCACGACAAGCGCCAGGACGAGCGTCGCAAGGATGCCGACCGGGAAGTGCGCTCAGCCATGGCCAGGCTTTAGCCATACAGTCGCGGCGGAGGAGGTGGGGCCTGGATGTCTGCACTGACGCGCTGCTTGAACGAGGAAGCGGCGGCGATCGCGGCGGCGGCCACGCGGCTGGAGGCAAGCCAGGTGGATGCGGCCCTGGATCTGCTGGAGCGCTGCGCCGACCAGCGGGCCAAGTTGGTGATCACCGGCGTGGGCAAAAGCGGGATCGTGGCGCGCAAGATCGCCGCCACTTTCTCCTCGATCGGGCTGATGGCGCTCTACCTCAATCCGCTCGATGCCCTGCACGGTGACCTCGGCGTCGTTGCCCCTGAAGATGTGGTGTTGCTGCTCTCGAATAGCGGCGAAACCCAGGAACTGATCGAAATCCTGCCCCACCTGCGCCGGCGTGGTACGGCCCGAATCGCCCTGGTGGGCCGGTTGCACTCAAGCCTGGCCCGCGGCTGTGAGGTGGTGCTCGACGGCGGCGTCGATCGCGAGGCCTGCCCGCTCAATCTCGCCCCCACCACCAGCACGGCCGTGGCCATGGCGATCGGTGACGCCTTAGCGGCGGTGTGGATGGAGCGGCGGGGGATCTCTCCGGCTGACTTCGCCATGAACCACCCAGCCGGTGCGCTCGGCAAGCAGCTCACCCTCACGGTGGGCGATCTGATGGTGCCGGCCGAGCGGCTCCATCCCGTGGCCGAATCGGCCAGCCTCCAGGCCGTGATCGCCCTGCTCACCCGCGATGGCGCCGGGGCCTGCTGGGTGCGCAAGAGCGGGCCGGGCGAACGGCTGGCTGGCCTGATCACCGACGGCGACCTGCGTCGGGCCCTGGAGCAGCATCCGGCCACGGCCTGGGCCGAGCTGCAGGCCACCGCACTGATGACCGCCGACCCGATCACCGTGACAGCGGATCTGCTGGCGGTTTCCGCCCTGGAGCGCATGGAGCGCAACCGCCGCAAACCGATCGGCGTGTTGCCGGTTTTAGGGAAGGAGGGAATGGTGGTAGGCCTGTTGCGGCTGCATGATCTGGTGCAGGCGGGTCTCAGCCCAACGGCGCGCTGAGGGCCAGGGCCCGGGCCTGCTCCAGTTGCTCGGCGGTGTCCACCGAGAGGAAATCGCCGGCCACAGGGAAGGTGCCCACGGGGATGCCGGCCTCGATCAGACGCAGCTGCTCAAGCTTCTCGATCTGCTCTAAGGGCGAGGCGGGCAGACCAGGCCATCGCGTCAGCACATCGGCCCGATAGCCATAGATGCCCACGTGGCCCCAGTAGGGGGCGTGCTGGGGCCACTCGGCAGGCTCGACACCGCGCACGTGGGGGATGGCCGAGCGGGAGAAGTAAAGGGCGCGGCCGTCCGCCGCCAACAGGGTTTTCACCACATTCGGGTTATGAACCTTCTCCGCCGCCATCCGGTACACCGGGGTGAGCACGGCAGGGGCTGGTGTGATGGCGCTGAAGGCCTCCGCCATCGCGTCGATCACCGCCGGATCAATGAAGGGCTGATCTCCCTGGACGTTGATGATCACCGTGCGAGCGGGATCCGGCGGATCCGACTGCGGCCCGGCGCTGGCTTCTGCGGCCAGGGCCATGAGCGCCTCCACCACAGACGCGAGGCGGTCGCTGCCAGAGCTGCAGGAGGCCGCTGTCATCAGCACGGGGAAGCCCCAGGCGCCTGCCTCCCGTCGCAGCAGGTCGCTGTCGGTGCAGAGCACCACCGCCGCGGCTCGGCGGGACTGCCGGCAGCACTCCAACACCCGCCGCAGCATCGGCTTGCCGCCGATGTCGGCCATCACCTTGTTCGGCAGCCGCGACGACTCCAGCCGGGCCGGCACTGCCACCAGGCAGCGCCAAGGGGACACGGCCTCCTGCTGCAGGTCCGCCTGGTTCACCGCTGGGTCCTGGTTGCTGCCGCGGAGCCTATCGCCGCGGCCGTGAGCCCTAGAGCCGTTCGCGATCGAGCCGCTCCGCCCGCGAGTGGCGTAGCCGCTCCCCCAGCTCCGGGCCAGGCGCGATCCCTGCGGCGAGCAGATCCGCCGCCGTCAGGTCCCCGCGCAGATGGCGCCAGCGCAACCACCAGCGCAGCAGGGGGCGGCGGGGGCCGGTGCCGGCGGCCAGAGCCAGGGCCACCGCCGCTGGGGTGAGCCCCCCGCCCTCCAGCAGCGTCGACCAGCGCGATGGCAACCAGACTCCGGTGGAACCCGGCCAGCCGGCCTGCTCCAGGCGCTGCGCCAGCAGCAACCACTGGGCCAACAGCTGCTGCTGGCGCTGGGGCAACTGCAGCCGCTCGGCCAGCGCCAGCGGATCGGCTGCCCCAGCCAACAGAGCCACGAGCGGGGGAAGGCCGAACCGAGCCGCCCAGCGCAAGCGGCGCAGCCAGTGGCGGTCGGCCTGCAGCCCAGGATCCAGCAGGGCCAGGGCGCCCCACTCCTGCAACGCCGCCAGGGCGGCCTGCCACGGCTCCCGCTCCAGCAGCAGCTCCAGCTCCCGGCGCATTCGGGTGCCGAGCGCCGCCGGTGCCAGGGCGGGATCCTGGCCCTGGCGCCACGACCAGGGCCAGGCCGCCAGGGTGGCCTCCGCCTGCGACCGGCTCTCCGCCGCGAGGCGGAAGCCGAGGCGGGCGGCATAGCGGGCCGCCCGGATCAGGCGAGTTGGATCGTCGCGCACACTGCCGGGGTGCAGAAAGCGCAGCTGCCGGTTGGCCAGGTCGGCCTGCCCGCCATGGGGATCGAGCAGGGCCAGCGACGAGCCAGCCAGAAGATCTGCGCAGCTGGAATCGTCGCCAAAACCGCTTCTGAAGACTTCTGCGGATTCGGGGATCAGCACCAGGGCCATGGCGTTGATGCTGAAATCGCGACGGGCCAGATCGTCTTCCAGCCGGCCGGCCTGCACCAGGGGGTTCTCCGCCGCCACGGGATAGCGCTCCAGGCGGGCGGTGGCCAAATCGAGCAGCAGCGGACCCTCCGCCAACTGCAGCTCCATTTCGACCGTGCCGTAGGCCCCGTGTTCCTGAAGCTTCAGCGAGGCCGGCCCGAGCTGCCTGGCCAAGGCCCGCCCCAGCCGCTGGGCGGCCTGCGGGTCACAACCTCCAGCATCAGGAGTCGCCCCCTCGCCGCCATCCACCACCAGATCGAGATCGGTGAGGCCCCGCCAGGGGTCGCGGTGCACGGTGTGTAGCAGCAGATCCCGCACGGCGCCCCCCACCAGCGCCAGACGATCCCCAGCGGCGGCCCGCTGCAGCAGCGGCCAGAGGGAGGCGGGAATGCCGGGGATCTCCACGGCGTCGAACCGAGCGGTGGCCATGGGCTGCATCATCCCGGAGCCCGGCGTGGCCCTCTCACCAGGAGGCGCAACGGGCCCGGGCCCGGCGCTGGAACGACGCCACGGCGACCGGATCAGCCGGGGGCTGTTCTCCAGCAGCCACGGCCCGGTAGAGATCAGCCACCCGCCAGCTCTCGGTGCCTGAATCGGAGCCATGGCGGGGGATCAGGTGCAGGTGGAAATGGCGTGCCCCCTCCCCGAAAGCGATGGCATAAACCCGATCACAGCCAGCCAGCTCCTTCACCAAGGCGCAGCAGCGCCGCAGCATCGGCCCGAATGAGGCGGCTTCTGCCTCATCGAACGCATCTGGGCCTGGCACGTGCCTGCGGGTATCCAGCAGCAGCCAACCCAACAGCGGACTAGGATGGGGATGGTGGCGCAGCAGCCAGGGGCCACCGCTGTAGAGCAAAGGGTCGGCGCCGGGCTCAAGTTCCGCCTGGATCTTGCAGACCCCGCAGTTGAGACCAGCCACCGCACCGTTGCTGCCGAGCACTCCGCTCAGTTCCACAGGGCCATGGCGTCATCGCGGGCGCCAAACCATTCGGCCGCCAGCGGACCGCCCATGGCGCGGTCCTGGCGGAACCAGGGGCCGCCGAGGGTCCAATGCAACAGATTGGGGCCGGTCTCCGGGGATCCGGTTTCCGGCGCGGGCTGCACGGCCACCAGGTGGTTCCAGGCGGTGGGAAGCGCGCCGATCTCATGGTCGCCGGCCAGCCAGTGGAAGCGATGCAGTTCCAGGCCGCTGGCGGTTTCGACGTAGGCGGGTGTGAGGGCGGTGCAGCGAGCGCAGTTGAGCAGCATCAGCGAGCTCCAGTTCTTCTTTGGGTAGGCGCTCTGGACTTCCCCCAGAAACTTGGCGGTTTCCGTCGGAACGTGGTTGTGCTGCACGCACTGAACAGCGAAACGGGCGTCGCGCAACGCCCAGAGGGCGGCGATGTCCCCCCGGCAGAGCATGTCGCAGTCCATGAAGATGGCCCAGCCTTCGTAGCCCATCAGATGGGGCACCAGGAAGCGGGTGAAGGAGAAGGCCGTGCTCTGCTTCGGATCACGGGCACGGCGGTGCTGCTCGCCCAGCTGCTCCGCCACGATCGGGGTGATCGCCAATGGCAGGCTGCTGTGTTGATACAGGCTGTCAATCAGCACGTTGGTGGCGACCCGTTCCCGCGGGTCGTAACCGATGAAGATGGGGACGGGTCTGCTCATGGATAGAGGGTAAGGGTCGAGATGGAGACCGTCAGGATCGTGCCCGAGAGCGGGCGCCCGGCCGAGCCGGCCGATGTCACGCTCCTGGCCACGGCCGATTGGGACCATCCGCTCTGGACCAACAAGCAGCATGTGGCCTGCAGCCTCGCCGAGCTGGGCCACCGGGTGCTGTATGTGGAGTCGCTGGGCCTGCGCGCGCTGCGCGCCGGTGGCTCCGACTGGAGACGGGTGCTGCAGCGGCTGCGCCACGGCCTGCGTCCACCGCGGCAGGTGCGCGAGCGGCTCTGGGTCTGGTCGCCGCTGGTGCTGCCGGGGGCCAGCGGCGGCGTAGCCGCCTGGCTGAATCGCCAGGTGCTGCGGCTGGGCCTGGCCCGTTGCCGCCGCCGGCTGGGGCTGCGGCGCGACTGGCTCTGGACCTACAACCCCCGCACCCTGGAGGTGCTCGATGCCCGCCCTTACTCACGGCTCGTCTATCACTGCGTCGACGCGATCCAGGCCCAACCGGACATGCCGGCGGCCGCCATCGACCGGGCTGAAGCGCGGCTCTGCGCCGAGGCCGATGCGGTGTTCGTCACCTCGCCCCAGCTGCTGGCCGACCTGCGGGCCCTCAATCCAGCCACCCTCCACTACCCGAATGTGGCCGATGGCGCCCACTTCGCCCGGGCCATGGATCCAGCCCTGGCCGTGCCGGCCGAACTGGCCGCCCTGCCAGCGCCACGGATCGGCTTCGTCGGTGCCATCAGCGCCTACAAGCTGGATCTGACGCTGCTGGAGACCCTGGCGCGGCGCCATCCCCACTGGTCGTTTGTGCTGATCGGTCCGGTGGGCGAAGGGGATCCCTCCACGGATGTGGCGGCACTGGCGGCCCTGGGCAACGTGCACCTGCTGGGCACCAGGCCGTACAACGCCTTGCCCGCCTACCTGAAGGGCCTTGATCTGGGCCTGTTGCCCCTGCGCCTGACCCCCTACACCCAGGCGATGTTTCCGATGAAATTCTTCGAGTATCTGGCGGCGGGCCTGCCCGTGGTGGCCACGGCCATCGACGCCCTGCAGCCGTTCGCCAGCCTGGCCCTGCTGCGCCCACCCACCGCAGAAGCCTTCGCCACAGCCATCGCCGCAGCCCTGCGGGGTGAAGGGCCGGCCCTAGCCGAGCGGCTTGCCGGAGCCGCGGCCCACACCTACCGGGGCCGCACCGAAGCGATGCTGCAGGATCTGAGCCGACTGGAGTGAAGCGGGCCCATGCCGAGATCGACCAGCATCGTGACGGCCTGCATGAACCGCCAGGCCCACCTGCTGGAGTCGGCGGAGCGGGTCGCGGCCTGGCCTCACCACCAGGAGCATCTGATCGTCGACTGGAGCAGCGCGATCCCCCTGCGGCGCAGTGATCTGCCCGCTGATCCGCGCATCCGCCTGCTGCGGGTGAACGGCGAAGGCCACTGGAACCTCTGCCGCGCCTACAACTTCGCCCTGGCGCGCGCCCGCGGCTCCTGCCTGTTCAAGCTCGATGCCGACTGCTGGCCCGAGCAGCTCGATCACCCTGAGGCGCTGGCCACAGGGGCGACGCTCTGCCGCTTCGGCAGCGGGCCCCACGGCAGGCTGGGGCAGTGGATCATGGACCGGACTCTGATCGAGCGGGTGGGCGGCTTCAACGAACTGCTCTGGGGCTACGGCTTCGATGACAAGGACCTGAAGGCACGCTTGGGCTGCCTGCTGCCCCTGCCGCTTGAGGAACTGCCGGAGGCCGCCATCGGAATCATCCAGCACTCGATCCACTACCGGGCCGCTCACCGCGATGGCAGGGAGTCACAGCGCGAGACGCCCGGCCTCGAGCTGCGCCGCAGCCAGGCCCTGAAGTCGGCCACATCACTGGCCAACCGGGTGGTGGCGGCCCACTGCCCCTGGCACGCCGGCGCCACCCCCAGCCGCTATAGCCAGACCAGCGCCGGCGACTGGCTGGCTGAGGCCGGCTCCCTGCCGCAGCCGCCCGCGGCGGTGGCCAAGGAGCTGAACCGCCTGCGGCGGGTGGTGTTCTGGAGCCGCTTCCTGGCCATTCCGGAGATCTGCGTGGAGCGGCTGCCCGAAAAACTGTTACCGGCCGGTGCGCACCAGGGCCCAGCGATCACCTGGTGGCATCGCGGCTACTGGCACACGATCCGGCGGCTCATTGAACTGCCGGTGAATGCCCTGGCCGGCCTGCGTGGCTCCCTGCAAACGACGCGGAGGATGCGGTGAGTCGGCGAGCCGCCCTGCGATTGATGCTGGAGCGGCGCAGCGGGGCGCTGGCGAGCTGGTTGCTGCCCGCTCCGATCGGGCCAAGGCTGCCCGCACCGCTGCGCAGCCTGCTGCTAGGTGCCCGGGTGCACCGGGCCGTCGGCCGCAATGACGACGCCATGGCCCTCGCCGACCTCCACAACCTGGCCGAAGGCCACGGCCGGCACGACCTGGTGCATCGGTTGCTGTTCCGCCGCGGCTTCCGGCCCAAGGACCCCGCCAGCCAGCGCCGGCTGCTCTGGGGGGTGGCCGGCGATCCGGTGTTCCAGGAGTCGCACCGCTCCTACGCCCTGATCGGGCTGTCTTACCGCAGCCTCAAGGATGGGGATCACGCCCAGGCGGAGCTGCTGATCCCCCCGATCGAGGCCATGGCCACGGCGCTGGAGAACGACCCCGCCACCCTGGCCTGCGGCCGCAACAACCGCCGCAACCGCTCCAAGCTGCTGATCTCCTCCTACGCAACCCTGCTCCACCTGTATCTGCTGATCGGCAACCAAGACGCGGTGGCGGGCCTCGGCGAGCGGGCGCTGGCCCTGGCCGGGCGGATCGACTACGGGCAGCTGCCCGCCGACGTGGCCTATCGCCTCACCTCCAACTTCGCGCGCAGCCTGGGCAGCGGCTATCTCGACGCCTGGCGCCGAGGCGACGGCGCGGGCCAGCGGCGGGCGCTCGCCGCCCTTGAGGCCGTTCGGCTTGAAACCCTCAGCCCACGCCACGGTGGCAGCGGCGCCCAGGAAAACCACCGGCGCTTCGTGGCCGGACTGTTGGAGTCGTATGCCACGGGCCTTGGGGAGCCGGCCAGTTCGGGGCCGATGCCACGGCCGGAACCGATCGAACCGGAACGCCTCCTCAACGTGGCCACACCGGAGCTGAAGCAGCGGCTGACGGAGTTCCTGAGCGCCTGATGCGGATCCTGCTCTACATCGATTCGCTCAAGGCCGGTGGCGCCGAACGGGTCACGCTTCAGTTCGCCGGCTGGCTGAGCCAGGCGGGCCATGAGGTGACCGTGCTCACCCGCAAGGGGCCCGCCTGGGATTTCTATCCGGTCGGCGCCGATCTGCGGCGGCTCGTCGAGCGCGACGCCGCCCGCGGCCTTGGTCCGCTCGGCTTTCCCTGGCGCCTGCTGGCCCTGCGGCAGCAATTACGGCAGCTGAGGATCGAGCTGGCCATCGGCATGACCACCCTGCCGGCGATCAAGCTGCTGTTGGCCAGCTGCGGCCTGGGCCTGCCCGTGGTGGTGTCGGAGCGGAACTATCCGCCCGCCAAACCCCCCGCAGCGCCCTGGCGGCTGTTGCGGCGGCTCGTCTACCCCAAAGCGGCCCTGCACCTGGTTCAGACCGAGGCGATCGCCACCTGGCTGAGGCGGCAGGGGCTGGCCCGCCAGACGGCCTGCCTGCCCAATGCGGTGGCCTGGCCGCTGGCGGGCTTCGAGCCCCGCCTCGACCCCGCCGACTGGCTCGATCCCGCCTGGCCGGTGTTGCTGGCGGTGGGAACCAAATCCCATCAAAAGGGCTTCGACCGGCTGGTGGGCGCCTTTGCGCGGATCGCGGCCGACCACCCCAGCTGGCGCTTGGTGATCCTGGGGCTCGACGCCGGCGCGTATCACGGTGTCGACCAGGTGGCCGCCCTGCGCGGACTGCTTGCGGGTGGGGCCGAGCTGCAGCAGCGGCTGGTGTTCCCCGGCAAAGCCGGCAACGTGGCCGACTGGTACGCCCGAGCCGACCTGTTCGTGCTGAGCTCCCGCTACGAGGGCTTCCCCAACGTGCTGCTCGAAGCGATGGCCTGCGGCTGTCCCTGCCTGGCGCTCGACTGCCCGACCGGCCCGGCGGAGATTCTCGAGAACGGGCGCAACGGCTTGCTGCTGCCGGCTGACGCCGAGGCGACCCAGCTCGCCGCTGCCCTCTCCCGGCTGATGGGTGATCCACAGCGTCGTGGTGCCCTGGGCGAAGAGGCCCGGGAGGTGAGGGAGCGCTTTGCGCCCGAGCGGATCCAGGACCAGTTCCTGGAGCTGCTCCAGCCGTTTTTAGGCGGAGCTGGGGGCGGGAGCACGAGATGAGCTCTCGTACTGGCAGCAAGGCATCACCGGTCCTGCTCAAGCTGTTGGTGTTCGCCCCGAGCCGCCGCGCCCCCTCGGAAACGTTCATCCGGGCCAACCTGCGCGCCCTGCCCTGCGCCACCACCGTCTACTGCGGTGATGAGCGGCCCTGGTGTGGGCCGCCGCTGCGGCTGGCTTATGGCCTGGCGATCCTGGCCAGCAAGGTGCTGGATCGGCTTGGCTGCCAGCGGCTGGCCAGCTGGATTCCCGCGCAGGTGGCGATCGCCATCTGCCGCCGCGAGCGTCCCGATGTGGTGCTGGCCGAATTCGGCTTCCACGCCGTGCGGGTCATGGAGCTGGTGCCCGCCACCGGGCTGCCGCTGATCGTCCACTTCCGCGGGGCCGATGCCTCCTCAAGCCGCTACCTGCAGCGGCTGAAGCCGCGCTACCGGCGTCTGTTGCAGCTCTGCAGCGCCGTGGTGGTGAAATCACAGCCAATGGCGAGCACCCTGCGCGGCCTGGCGAGCGAGCGGGCCACGCCACTGCCCGTGCTGATCAGTCCATCGGGCGCCGATCCCGATCGCTTCAGCGGGGCCGATCCGGCGGCGGCAGCGCCCCTGTTCCTGGCGGTAGGACGCTTCGTGGCCAAGAAAGGTCCGCTGATCACCCTGGAGGCCTTCGCCCAAGCCAGCCAAGGGCGTCCCGCCGGGCTGCGGCTGGTGATGGTGGGAGCGGGGCCGCTGCTGGAGCAGGCCCGGCAGCTGGCGCTGGCCCTGGGGGTGGAGGCGCAGGTGCAGTTCCCCGGCCTGCAGACACCGGAGCAGATCGCCGACTGGATGCGCCGCAGCCGTGCCTTCCTGCAGCACTCGCTGACCGGACCAGACGGCGACCAGGAGGGCTCACCGGTGGCGGTGATGGAAGCCCAGCTCAGCGGCCTGCCCGTGGTGGCCACGCGCCATGCCGGGATTCCGGAGGTGGTGCTGGAGGGGGAAACGGGCCTTCTGGTGGAGGAAGGCGATCGCGACGGCATGGCCGCTGCGATCGGCCGCCTGGCCGACGACCCGGCGCTGGCGGAGCAGCTGGGGCTCGCCGGCCGCGCCCGCTGCTCAGCCCAGTTCACGGTGAGCCATCACATCGAGCAGCTCATGGACCTGATCGAGCGCGTCCGTGCTGACGGCCCCCCCTCCGCCTTCCGGCGGGCGCCGTAAGGTCAGCCCCCTGTCGACCCGCCTTCCCGCTGTGGCCCAGGCCCCGAATCTGCTGCTGATCCGGGGCCTGGGCCACAGCGGCACCACCATTCTCGATCTCATCCTCGGCAGCCACTCGCGCATGCTCGGGCTGGGCGAGGCCGTGCGGATCCTTGAGCCGATCCGCCCTGGCGACGAGCAACGGGGACCAGCCCAGCTGCGCCTGGAGCTCCGCCACACGCGCCGCTGCACCTGCGGGGCAACGGCGGCGCAGTGTCCGCTCTGGGGGCCGCTGCTGGAGTGGCTGCCGGGCCATGACGAGCGCCCGATCGGCGACAAACTGCAGCGGCTGCTGGCTCAGGTGCAGGCCTTGAGCCCCACGGCCCAGCCGATCAGCTGGGCGGTTGACTCCTATCAGTCCGATCTGGAGGTCCCCCTGCTGCCGTTGCCAGGGGTGGAGGTGCGGATGATCCATCTGGTACGCGACGTTCGCTCCTGGGTGCACTCACGCGCCGGTGGCTCGCGCTCTGCCCCTGGGGCCGCCTGGCGATCGCTGGCCCGCTGGGCCCGCACCAACGCGCAGGTGGCCGAGGTGCTGCGTCGCTCCGGCCAGCCCGTGTTCCAGCTCGGCTACGAGGAGCTGGCCCTGGCTCCGGAGGCGGCGCTGCGCAAGCTCTGCAGCTGGCTCGAGCTCGACTATGAGCCGACGATGCTCAGCCCGGCTCAAACGATCGAAGGGAGTCACATCCTCTCGGGTAACCGCATGCGCTTCGATCCCTCCAAATCGAGCGCGATCCGTTACGACGGCAAGTGGCTCAGCGGCAGTCATCCCTGGATCGGGCTCGCCGCCCAGCTCCCGCCCCTGCAGGCCATGAACCGCCGACTGGTGTACTCCAACCATTTGCTCTAAAAAAGCTTACTCAACCCTCAATCAGTGAAACTTGGGATAGGCCCTGAGGAAATACTGAACTTGCCACAGGAATAGTAAGTACAGAATTGAGCCAACACACCATAGTGCCGCTGTGCGCCTCCATCGATGACAGACAAAGCGGAACAACCCGGCCAAGAAAAGCGACCAGCCGAGAACGTAAACCGGCAACCAAAGGATGGCCACAAGATCGGGATACTCCGCAGCAGATTGATTCAGTAGCAACGACCAGCAGAGCGGCACAAGCAGAAACACCTCCAGAAAAGGGCGCGCCGGATAGGAGCTCCTGGAGGCAACCACGAGAGCAAATACAGCGGCTGCAAACACCCAAACGAGGAAATGATAGGTATTCATCCAGGCAGGAAGTTCCCCGATAGCATTCTCCGACTGTCGCCACAGGAAAGTAAAGGCACTCAGGGGTGTCTGGTAGTCGATATTCTGCTGTCCCAGCTCCTTGTACCAGTGGGTGAGCCCCATCCTCAGCAATGCATCACTGCCAAAGAAGGAGAAGCCAAACCAAGTTTCATAGACCCAAACCCTGATGTAGTGAGACGCGGCAAGGAAGAAGATGCCAGCGATAATGGGCCATCTAAAGAATGGACGGCGCAGGGAGGCGGCGATGACCGTGGGCGCAGGAGGAGCCATCAGCTTCACCAGCGACAGCACAAAAGCGAGCAAAATACCGAACCGGCCACAACTGAGAGCAGAAAGAAGCAGAAAAAATGTAGAGACCTTCTGCCACGAACGGCATGCTGGCTTAGCCACCGAGATGGCGACAGAGACAACCAATAGAAGGATTGCCAAGGAGCCATCGAAGTTGTTCCAAGCCAATCCCCATACCGGCTCAGAGCTGAATGCGACCGAGAAGGCTACACCTCCCGCCACCCAGGCCATGCTGCGGGACGAGCCCTCATCAGAGCCGCTAGATACCTGGCCCAGACAAGCGTAAAAGGCGATGACGGCGAGACCAAGGGCCATCACCAGAGCAGTGATTACCGGGATCGCAACCACTACGGCAGCAAAGCCAGCCTCGCCGCCGAGGGACAGTCCAATGAAATGAGGCAGCGCATAAAGAGAAACATGTGACTTATACAACTGTTCAGGAAATTCACCTCCATAATCCCTCTGAAATAGAAGAAATCCGCCCAGATTCCAAAATCCATGATCGATCCAGGCCTGAGCCGAATTCAGCAGCCTTGTGGTGTGAACAGATCCGACTCGAGCATAAAGAGAGTACTGACGAAGCAGCGTTATTAAAGTTAAGCCGGCCGTAAATAGACTCACCCCCACTACAACCATCCCCTCCCGACTACCATCCGCCCGTCGCCAGTTGATGCGGGCTCGACCAAGCCAATGACGCACGACTGACTTAACCATGCCAAAATCCTCTGGAGCTTGGCGAAGGATACAGAAAAAGCAATCCTGGCGAGTCGCCTCTAAACCACTGGGCTCAAAACTATTGAAGTTATTCACACTTCCATCCCTGGCTTCAAACACCTCGGCGATAACGATGGAAGGCCACTCATGAGCTGGATGTAGTCGCAGTCAATCCGGAGGCCAGACCCTAAGCTGCACTTATGCCTAGTACTAGTCATACCCCCTCCGACTCGGGTGGCTTCCTGGGTGGACTCAATGAGGCCCAGCGCCGCGCCGTCGATCACCACAACGGCCCCTTGCTGGTGGTGGCCGGAGCGGGCAGCGGCAAGACGCGAGCTCTCACCCACCGCATCGCCCACCTGATCGGCCACCACGGCGCCGACCCCCACCAGCTACTGGCCGTCACCTTCACCAACAAGGCGGCGCGGGAGATGAAGGACCGACTGGAGCTGCTCCTGGCCCAGCGCCTGGCCAGCAGTCAGTTCGGCCAGCCCTACAGCACCCTCATGCCCCAGCAGCAGCGGCAGCTGCGCAACCGCATCTACCGGGAAGTGACCAAGGAGCTCTGGATCGGCACCTTCCATGCCCTGTTCGCGCGGCTGCTGCGCTTCGACATCGACAAGTACAAGGACCCCGAAGGGCTCAGCTGGACCCGTCAGTTCTCGATCTACGACGAATCTGACGCCCAGACCCTGGTTAAAGAAATCGTCACCCAGGAGCTGGGACTGGATCCCAAGCGCTTTGAGCCCAAGAAGGTGCGCTGGGCGATCAGCAATGCCAAGAACCAGGGCTGGCTGCCCGATGTGATGGAGGCGAAGGCCGAAGGGATGCGTGGCCGCAAGGAGGCCGAGGCCTACAGGCTCTACCGCCGCGCCCTGGCCGCCAACAACGCCCTCGACTTCGACGATCTGCTGCTGCTGCCCGTCCAACTGCTGCAGAGCAACGAACAGGTGCGTCACTACTGGCACGGCCGCTTTCGCCACGTGCTCGTGGATGAGTACCAGGACACCAACCGCACCCAGTACGACCTGATCAAGCTGCTGGTCACGGGCGGCCGCGACCCCGAGCAGTTCGACGACTGGGGCCAGCGCTCGGTGTTCGTCGTCGGCGACGCCGACCAGAGCATCTACAGCTTCCGGGCGGCCGATTTCACGATCCTGATGGGCTTCCAGGACGACTTCGGCGATCGGGCCAGCGACGAAGCCACCCGCACGATGGTGAAGCTGGAGGAGAACTACCGCTCCACCGCCACGATCCTGGCGGCGGCCAACGCCCTGATCGCCCACAACAGCGAGCGCATCGACAAGGTGCTGCGGCCCACCCGCGGCGAAGGCGAACTGATCACCCTCACCCGCTGCGACGACGAGATCGCCGAAGCCGAAGCGGTGGTGCACCGACTGCGGATGCTGGAGGCGGCCCACCCCGAGCTGAGCTGGGGCGACATGGCGATCCTCTATCGCACCAACGCCCAGAGCCGGGCGATGGAGGAATCGCTGGTGCGCTGGGGCATCCCCTACATCGTTGTGGGGGGGCTGCGCTTCTACGACCGGCGCGAGATCAAGGACATGCTGGCCTACCTGCGCCTGCTGGTGAACCCGGCCGACAGCGTCAGCCTGCTGCGGGTGCTGAATGTGCCGCGGCGCGGCATCGGCAAAACCACCGTGCAGCGCCTCACCGACGCCTCCGCCCAGCTGGGTCTGCCGCTCTGGGAGGTGGTCAGCGATCCGGAGGCCGTGCGTTCCCTGGCAGGCCGCTCCGCCAAGGGACTGTTGCAGTTCAGCGAACTGATCGGGGATCTGGGCAGCCGCATCCAGGACGCGCCCCCCTCGGAGCTGGTGCAACGGGTGATGGAACAGAGCGGCTACCTGGCCGAGTTGATCACCGAGGGCACTGATGAGGCCGAAGAACGGCGGCGCAACCTGCAGGAGCTGGTCAATGCCGCCCTCCAATACCAGGAAGAAAACGAGGAGGGCTCGCTGGAGGGCTTCCTGGCCTCTGCCGCCCTGGCCAGCGACGCCGACAGCAAGGACACCGAGGCCAACCGGGTCACCCTGATGACCCTGCACGCCAGCAAGGGGCTGGAGTTTCCTGTGGTCTGCCTCGTGGGCCTGGAGCAGGGTCTCTTCCCCAGCTACCGCTCCCTGGAGGATCCCTCCGCCCTGGAGGAGGAGCGGCGCCTCTGCTACGTGGGTATAACCCGCGCCAAGGAGCGGCTGTTCCTCTCCCACGCCAGCGAAAGGCGGCTCTGGGGCGGCATGCGCGAGCCGGCGGTGCCGTCGGTGTTTCTCTCGGAACTGCCGCCGGAGCTGATCCAGGGCGACATCCCCCAGAGCGGTGGCGCGTCCATCCGGCGGGAGCAGCGGCTGGATCGCCTCACTCGGGTCGATCGCGAGGACAGCCAACGGGTGGCCGCCGGTGGCAGCCCCGCAGCCCCGGCCAATGCGGTGCGGCGGCGTGCGCCGGCCCGGACCTGGGCGATTGGCGATCAATTGCGCCACGCCAGCTTCGGCGACGGCACGATCACCCACCTGTTCGGTAGCGGCGAGAAGATCTCGATCGCGGTGAAGTTTGAGGGCATGGGCCCGAAGATCCTCGACCCGCGCCTGGCACCGATTGAGCCCCTGCCATGAGCAGCCCCTGTCGGCCCAGATGAAGGCGGTCCACAACCCAGATCCCACCACTGGATCAAGCGGTGCTCCCTGCACCAAGGCAAGGCTGCAGCGCTTCATTCTGCTGGTGGCTCTGATCGGCCTAGCTCTTCTGAGTTCGCGCGGATTATTTCAGGCTTACTCCTATTGGCACGATGAGCTGTTCACGATTGGAGCTGCCAGCGTCGAGTCATGGGCGGATCTTTTCAAGATCTGGATCTTTCCAGACACCCACCCTCCTTTCCATTTGGTTCTGCTGAAAGCCTGGATCGGCCTGTTCGGGTCTGGTGAGATCTCCACCCGGCTGCTGAGCCTGATTCCAGCCTGGCTGAGCCTGATTGCCATGGCCGTGGCCACCCGCGGCGGCGGATTCACGCGCCAGCTGATCGCGATTCTGTTTCTGGGCACCAGCCCCTTATTCAGCCTGTATGCCCAGGAGGTCAGGCCCTACGCCTGGGCGCTGCTGTTCGCAACAACAGCGGTGACCACGATGACCTTGCTGTGGCGATCACAGCGGCCGGGCCTGGCCATCCGCCCATCGAAACTCCACAGACTTCGCCTTGGTTTTGGCCTATCGCTGCTGCTGCTGTCCCTGAGCCATTACTTCGGCTTGTTCTATGCCGCCACCCTGGTTGCCCTAGACCTTCGCTCAGGCGCACCTTGCCTGGGTCGCCGGCGCCATGGACTGATCTTATTGGTGTCGCTGACTGCCTGGCCGCTGCTGCATCGCCTGTTCGGCGGCGGCGGCGGTCGAACCGCCTGGATTGAACCTCAGCCAGTCGTCGGCGTGATCAAGGCGGCCTTCAACGGGGTCTTCCCTGCCTTCAGCGTTGCCCTGGCCCTGGCGTTGATGACCACTCTGGCCTGGGCGCTGGGTGAGAGAAAGCGGCAGCAATCGCGGCCTTCACGCCTGCATCAGGAGCTGCGCTGCGATCCCAACAGCAAGGAAGCCCTGAAGCTGCTTGCTGGCGCCGCCACATTTCTAGGGCTGATCTGTCTGATTGATCTGATCAAACCTCTCTCTGTCGAGCGGTATTTCATCGTTCTACTGCCTGCCCTGGCTCTCGCCCTAGCCGATGGCGGCCAGGCCCTGTTCAACAGCGGCAGCACCCAGACCAGACGAGCCACCGCGATCGTTTTGGCCGTCACCATTGCCATGCACTTCGGGCATTCTCAAGAGGTTCTTTCCGCCAAAATCTATCCCCAGCAAAACTACAAGCAATTAGCCAGCTTCCTGCGTGCAACAGACCTCTGCAGCCAGGGATGCTCCAGCAACTCTGCCAAGAAAGAGCGGCTCCGCCCCTATTTCGATACGATCCCTGTGGTGCGTATTGAGCGTGATCAAGCGGATCGCTGGGCAACAGTCAGACTTCCGTTCATCGGATTACACGGTGAACAGGAATTGATCCGGCCACTGCTCGCCTCCCACCCAGAAGCCTCCTGCTGGGAACCCAGACAATTTTCGCGATCCAGCACCTTTGTGATCCTGAACGTAGATTCAGAACAACAGCCCCAATCCTTTGGGCTGCAGAGATGCGCCAAGTAGTTGAGGTTTGTCAATTTCAAATGGGCTCAGCTTGATCCCCTCAAGCTTGATTGGCACAGCCTGCTGCTGATTCGAGGCCTTCAGCAGCAGAGCTTGGTACCATCCACTCACCTGTTTGGCTCGGGGGCCAAGATTCTTGGGTCCCACCTGACTCCGATTGGCGCCATCGATGTCTGAGGCCGGCCCCATCGACGCGAAGCAGGCGAGGGAGCCCAGCTGGTGGGTCGAGCCCATCGCCGAGAGATCCAGGGCCTGGATCGAGCGGCACCGCGAACCCTTGGAGCGGAGCAGCGATGTTCTGCTTGGTCTGGGCGTGTTGATGGCCTGGACTCAGAGCGATGTGACCAGTGCCCTGGTGGGCCTGCTCTGGCTGGTGCTGAGGCTGGCGATCAGCCCGGGAAGCCAGACCTTCAACTGGGCACTGATTCTGATTCTGCTGCTCAATCTGCGCGGCGTGGTGCTGCACGAGGGCCCCAAGCCCTTTTCTCACATTGAGTACATCGTGGTGATCACCGCCTTCGTGGCTGGCCTGGGGCGACCGCTGCGGCACTGGCAGGCCTCCCTGGTGGCCATCGCGGTGGCCGCTGTGATCGGTTTTGTCTTCAACCTCACCCCCTTGAGCGTCTCGCTGCAGGCCATCTGGGCAGGCCAGGCCGATCTGCCCGGCTATCTCGCCCAGTCCTGGGGCGGCCAATACTTCCGGGTCGGCTCCCTGAGCGTGAACCAGACGGCCTTTCTCTGTGGTCTGAGCCTCTGTCAGAGCGCTGCTGTGGCGATCCGCAGCAGCGGGAGTCTGCGGATCTTGATGACGCTGGCGGCCACCAGCAGCGCCATCGCGGCCTTCGCCACCGGCTCACGGCTGGCCATGCTGCTGCCTCCGCTGCTGGTGGCAGCAGCTCTGCTGCTCACGCGCCAGTCCCCCTCCACACCAGCAAGAGCGGATGGCCATCCACCGCGGCGGGACTGGTGGCGGCCCCGCAGGCTGGCCCTGGTGATCGGAGCTGCGGCGCTGGCCCTGGTCCTGCTGCATCAGAGCGGGCTTGACTCACGCTTGCTGCATACGTTTTTCGAGCGGAAATCCAGTGGGGATGACGGCCGCCTCACCGTGCTGGCCTGTTATCTCGGCCTGCCCTTCCTGGAGCCGGGCTTCTGGTTTTTCGGGGCAGGGTATGGAGCAGCGATGGTCCGCTTCTGCGACGAGGATGTGGGCATCACCGTGAGCCACGCCCATAACTTCATCGTCCAGATCGTGGCCGACTCAGGCTTGATCAGTGCTGCCGCCGTGACCCTGGCGGCGGTCCTGGTCTTCGGTCGGCTGAAACGGCTGCTGAGCGCCAGCAGTGGCACGGGCGTCGATGGCCCAAGGGCCCATCTGATCGGGCCGGCGCTGCTGGCCAGCTGCCTGTTTCTGCTGATCTTCAACATCTTCGAGCTGACGACGCTGAAGGTGACGATGCTCACCCTGCTGTTCGGCTTTCTGCCGGCCTGCAGCTTCTGGGTCCGCTCACCATCACAGCGAACCTCTGCCCCTTCTTTGCCAGCCCTCCATTGAAACGAGCGGATCCGACGACAGGCAACCGACTCAGCCGCCAGTTTTTTGTGTCACTGATCAGCGACGCCAGCCTGGTGCTGGCCGTTGTGATGCTGTTCATCGAAGACGGCAAGCGCTACAGCGCCGGAGCCACCACGATCTGGCTCGCCATCGAGACCCTGCGCCTCACCAGCGCCCTGCCCTGGTCGTGGGGAGCACTGGCCATTCTGGCGCTGAATGTGCGGGGAATCGTGCTCGAGGACGGTCCGACCCCGGTCTCGCACATGGACTACGTACTGATCATCATCGCTTTCCTGGTGGGCTTCGGCCGCAGCGCCCAGCGCTGGCGTCGCACGGCCGCCCTGGTGAGTGGGGCCTGCCTGCTGGGCGTGCTGCTCAACGCCGAGGTGATCGCCGATTTCGCCTGGTGGGCCATCGAGTATCAAGCCCAGAGCCTCACCAAGAACCAGACGGCCCTGCTGGCTGGAGTGGGCGCCCTCTGCGGTGTGATGGCCGCGTTGCTGGGTCGGCGTCAGGTGCGCTGGTGGCTGCCGATGCTGCCGTGCATCGCCGCCAGCATGATCCTGGCGAGGGCTACCACCTCTCGGGCGGCCCTGGGGCTGGTGCCCCTGGCCCTGCTGCTGGCGGCTCTGCTGATCAACCGCCATCGGCTCTCCCCAGCTGCCCGGCGCGGCCTCGGCCTGGCTGCTGTGCTGGTGCCGCTCTCGCTCTTGGCCATCGTCCTGGTCGTGGAGATCAGCGCCCCGGGCAGCCTGCTCGGCTGGTTCAACAATCTTTACGGAGCGGAGAACATCGCCAACGACATCGGCAGGTTCCGGGTCTGGGGGTGTTATCTCGGACTGCCGTTCATGGGGGAGAACCGGTTCATCTATGGGGTCGGCTTTCAGAACTCCTGGCAACTCTTTTGCACCCCCGAGGTGACCGGCCGCTTTCTCACCCATTCTCACAATCTGTTGCTGCAGATCTGGGCAGAGAACGGGGTCGTTCCCCTTGCCCTGGTCGTCTTCTTCCTGGTGCTGATGATCCGCCGAGTGCTGCGCAACACGGCTCACAGCCCTCAGCCTGGACGCGGCCAGGAGATGGGTCGGGCACTGGCCTTCAGCAGCACGGCCCTGTTCCTCTACTTACTCGGCTTCCACATGGTGGAGCTGGGGATGATGAAGGTCCCCATCCTCACCGCCCTGTTCGGCTATTTCCTGGCCGCGATCTATCCCCCCTCCAGCCTGCAAAAGCGTTCACTCCAGGTCGATCACCACCACGCCGGATAAGGCCGCAAGTTCACTGATGTGGCGCCGGACCCCGAACTTGCCCTTGGCCAGCTCCACGGTATAAATCCTGGCTGGACCCAGCAGCGGAATGGTGGCGGAGAACTTGCAGCCCCGGTAGACCCAACTGCCATCGGCGTCCCGCTCTTTCGCCAGCACCGTTCCCGCCCCCAGGACACCCGAGCCGATCACATCGCCCCTTTCATCGCGGATCAGCACATCGGTGCTGGGGCCCACCTGCCGGTATTCGCCGACCCCCTCACAGGCGAGGGTATCGGGATCAAATCGCATGGCCCGCTGGCCGGCGGTTGCCAGCACAGTTTTCGAAGTCTGCTGATTGCGGGAGGCCACGATGAAGGTGGTGAGATCGATGGCCTCGGGTGGGTCGTGCCGACCGCAGGCGCTCAACAGAGCCAGCCCGCAGAGGGCAGCGGCCGAAGCGCGGATCATCGAGAGTCGTTGGCGACGCATCACGCGGAGAAATCACAACGGAGGATAGAGCGCATCTCCGCCGGGCTCTTGACCTGATCAAATCCCCAGTAGGGCTGGAGCAGCAAGCGCAGGGCCGCTGTCGTGTCGCCTGTACTGTCGCCGGTATCGAGCAGGGAAGCAAGCTGGCGGCTGAGGGCCAGGCGTTGGCTCCACTCGTTGACCTCGACATCGACCTTGGCCGAGCGCAACCCGGAGAGGTCCTGCTGCGGGTCCACCCCGATCCAGTGCAGGTTGAGATCCAGCGCCAGTGCGTAACCCAGATGGGTGCCGAAGGCATTGGACGCCAGGCCATGGCAGAGCTCCATCAAGGTGCGCAGGGAATCCAGGAACCAGGGGTTGGAGCGATGGCCGTTGCAGGCCACGATCCAGTCGGGTGGAAGCCCGGGCCACTCCGGATCCATCCAATGCCGCAGCCAGATCACCGAGCGGTAGCCCCCTTTGGCCCGGATGGCCTCGATGGCGGAGAGGCAGGCCGGCAGATCCGTGCTCCGCTCCACCCCTTCCCAGCTGTGGGCCAGCACCACCAGCAGGGTGGGGCCGAGCTGCTGTCGCAGCTCTTGCTGCCGATGGGGCTCCAGCAGGGAGCGGGCATAGGCGATCCAGGGGCCGATCGCCAGCGCCGGAAGGTCAAACCGTTCCCGTACCCACTGGGCTCTTAGCGGTCCCATGCAAAGGAAGGCCTTCGACCACGGCTTAGGAGTCTCGAAACCCGACTCCCGTGACACCTTGAGGCCATGCTCAAGCAGCAAGGGCAGGGGCGCTGCGATCAGGGGCAGTCCGCCATGCCGCTTCAGCTGGATGTCGTGGCCGTAGTGGTGCGAGGATTTTTCGCGCTCACGCCGCGCCGGGGTGTGAAAGGCCGGCAGACCATGGCTGAGACAAAACCGTCCTCCCTCCCAGAGATCAGCACAGACCCGGGGAGCGAAGGGCTGGCTGTGGAAGGCCTGATGCACCAGGCCGGCGTAGGCGGCCAGCGCCTGCTGCTCCTGTGGTTCGGGCTGGATCCGCCGTCTCAGGCCCCTCAGCCACCACTGGGCATCCTTTCTTCGAAGCTTAAGCATTGCGGTCCGTCCAGCCCTGGCTCAACAGGGCCTCCATCCGGCCCCTGCGGTACAGGAGCGCCTCAGCCAGAGCGCGGATGGCGCCATGGCCGCCGGGCTCTGGTAGCACCAGATCGGCCCGGCGGCAGAACCAGTCGGGTGCGTCGGCCGGGGTGAGCAGCAGGCCAACGTGATCCCGCACCACCAGATCATTGAGGTCGTCGCCAACGTAGGCCGTCTGCTCCGCCGCCACACCCACCAAAGCAGCCAGTTCGACGATGGCGGCGGCCTTGTCCTTGATTCCCACCAGCACGTGGCGAATGCCGAGATGGGCCGCCCGCAGCTGGGTGGCTCCGCCCCGGCCGCCACTGAGACAGGCCACCTCGATGCCCAGCGACTGGATCAAGCGGATCCCCAGGCCATCGCGCACATCGAAGCGCTTGAGTGGCTCGCCTTCCGATCCGTAATACAGGCCACCGTCGGTGAGCACACCATCGACATCGAGCACCAGCAAGCGCAGCCCATCAAGGCGGCGGCAGCAGAGGCGCAGCCCCAGCTGGAAACGAAGACGGCGCAGAAGCGAAGAATGCTGCAAGGGAAGCCTGCCGGATGCTTAGAGCGTGCTGGGCGCCAGCGGCCCCTGCTGGAGCGGCGCCCGGATCGCCAGCAGCTGCTCCAGCAGGGCTTCGAGGCGATGCAGGGGCACCATGTTGGGACCATCGCTGAGGGCCTGCTCGGGATCGGGGTGGACCTCCATGAACAAACCATCCACGCCCACGGCCACGGCGGCGCGGGCCAAGGGCGCCACGAATTCCCGCTGGCCGCCGCTGCTCGTGCCCTGACCACCGGGCTGCTGTACCGAATGGGTGGCATCAAAAATCACCGGACAGCCCAGATCCCTGAGCTGGGGCAGGCTGCGGAAATCCACCACCAGGGTGTTGTAGCCAAAGCTGTTGCCCCGCTCCGTCAGCCAGATCTCGGGAGCGCCGGCCTGCCGGAGCTTCGCCACCACCTGGGCCATGTCCCAGGGAGCGAGAAACTGACCTTTCTTGACGTTGATCACCTTGTCGGTGCCGCGGGTGGCCTCAGCGGCCGCGATCAGCAGGTCGCTCTGGCGGCAGAGAAAGGCCGGGATCTGCAACACATCGACCACCTCTGCCACGGGGGCCGCCTGCACGCTCTCGTGGATGTCGGTGAGCACGCGCAGGCCAAAGCGCCGTTTCACTTCAGCCAGCACATCAAGCCCTGCAGCAACGCCGGGTCCGCGGAAGGAGCCCCCCGAACTGCGGTTGGCCTTGTCAAAACTGGCCTTGAAGATGTAATCGATGCCCAGGCGATCAGTGATCGCCTTGACCTTTTCGGCGATCTCGAAGACCAGCTCAGGGCTCTCGATCACACAGGGACCGGCGATCAGGGTGAAGGTCATCGGTGCAAACGGGGAGTCGGGGGATGGAGGGTGGAGCTCAACAAAACAGATGCTGTGTCAGCGGGTCAGGCCGGCAGTCACGATTGAACGAGTTTGCGTTCCAGCGAGGCGAGATCCCTGAAGGAATCGGAGCGTTCCAACAACTCGCGGAAGCTACCGAACGCCTTGATCTTGCCCTTATCAAACTCATAGATCCGATCGCAGCGCATCACCGTGGAGAGGCGGTGGGCGATCACCACGGTGGTGCAGCGCCTGCCGATCACATCGAGGGCTTCAATCACATCACTCTCCGTACGGTTATCAAGCGCGCTGGTGGCCTCATCCAGCAGGAGAAACTCGGAACCCCGATAAAACGAACGAGCCAGCGCCAGCCGCTGACGTTGGCCACCAGACAACTGCAGTCCATTTTCGCCAATGGGGGTATGGAGTCCGTAGGGAAGTTCGCTGACAAATTCATCGAGCTGGGCCGCCTCCAGCGCCGCCCAGACTGAGTCCTGATCGGTCTCATCGGCGTGGCGGCCAAACGCCACGTTCTCGATCACACTGGCATCAAGCAAGTTGATGAACTGCGGCACCTGAGAGCAGCATCCCTGCCAGGCCGGCACGTCAAAGCTGGAAACAGGAATGCCATCGAGGGAGAGGTGCCCTTTCCCCGGGCTCAGCAAGGCCAGAAGGAGCTGGGCGGTGGTGGTCTTGCCACTACCGGTGGCCCCCACGAAGGCCACACGCGAGCCCACCGGAATGGTGAGATCAATCCCTTTGAGCACCCAGTCGTGGGCGCCGGGGTAGGCGTACCAGACATCCTCGAGGCCGATTGTGCGCGCGGGCATCACCCCCTTGGGGGTGGGTACACCGAGGTCACCAAGCACGGGACTTCCAGTTGGAAGGGTCAGATACTCAATGGTCTTGTCGATCACCGGCAGCCCTCCACGCAGCTGATTGAGCGAACTGAAGAATTCCTGCAGCGGTGGGGTGAGGCGCAGGGCGGCAATGGCCAGCGAGGAGATGAAGGGGATGATCTCGGTGATGCTGGAGCGGTTGCCGTTGAGCAGGGCGGGAACAGCACCAACTGCAAAAATAAGGGTGATCCCCAACGGTTCAATCAAAAAGCGTGGAACCACCGGCAGCAAGGATGCCGACCAGGCATATTCCTTGGCTTTCTCACCGGTTTCGATGAACCCTTTGCGGAAAAAAGCCTCCGAACCGGTGAGTTTGATGTCGCGGATCGAGCCGAGCGACTCCAGCAGAATGTGGGCCGTACGGGCTTCCAGCCGCAGCTTCTGCTTAGACGCATGGCGCAGATAGGGGGTGATCAACTGGGAGAGCACCAGGTAGGAGCCCACCAACGACACGATCAGCACAACAGCCGCCCAGCGGCCAATCACCAAAACACCCAAGGAAAGCAACAGAATCGAGAAGACGCTGCCAAACATCCTCAGCAGTGGATTCACCACGGAGTTAGATGTTTTCTTGATATGGCTCAGCAGCATCGCCGATAGTTTGGCCGTGCTCCTAGAGAGATGATATTCATAATTCTGTGCCAAGACATTGGCGTGGATCTTGTTCGAAAGATCGATCCATACCCTTGCGGTGAGGCGCTGCTGAAAGAACTGCAGAGCCAGCTTGCTGAACGAAGCCGCCCAGGCCAGCAGGGCAAACAACAGAATCAGCCAGAGGCTCTGATCGACCTGATCACCCCCGAAAACGCGCACCCCAGGGATGCGATCTTCGAGCGGGCGGCCGACAAGCGCGCCCATCAATCGGGCAATCACGCCGACAGAAGCCAGGTCGATCAGGCCCGGAAGAATCGACAGTGGCACCAGAATTTTCAGCTGTCTGATGCGTTCCTGAGGCAAGAACGTGAGCAGGGTGCGCAGCTGTCGGTAGGTCCGGCTCTTCAAGAGCGGGTTCAATCGCCTGACGGACTCAAACGTTCAACCCAACCCTATGGGAGACGGCCACCATTCCTGCGCCTAAGCAGCCAGCGCTTTAGCCGCCCCCGGACCTGGTCCAGCCGCAATCTCCACACCGGTAGTGAGCGCAGAGCCAAGGCCTGATCCAGAAGGATGCGGTTCCAATGGGCATCGATCGCCGTCAAGGCCCGCTGCCAGCGCCGGCGCAGCACGGGCTCTGAGCAGGTCTCAAGCAGGGCTTTCAACCGCGCCGGCTGCGGAAGCCAGGCGGCTGGGTCGGCCACGGCCGCCTCGATCCGCTCCAGATCGGCTTCGAGTGTCCCGCAACCGATCTGATGGCCGAGCAGGGAGGGATCGAGACTGTCAGCCAGGGCATGGTTGAGGCTGCTGAACACGACGCAGCCGCAGGCCAGGGCCTCAAGCGGCGGCAGCCCGAAACCCTCGCTGACGCCCCGCCCGCGCCAGTAATCGGCGGAGTCGTAGAGCACCACGGTGGAGCCATTGCACAGCTCGACAAGATCCTCCACCCAGCCGCGCTGGACCTCCACCCGCAGGCCCCGGCCCCGCAGGGCAGGCGCGAGCCGATCCAGCACATAGGCACTGCTCTTGCGCTCCTGCACCAGCACGTCGATGGGCCGAGACCCCGCAGCGACCTGATCCGGCTGGCGCGCTCCGCGCTGCAGCCACTGGGGCTCCAGGGCATTGGGCACAAGGAAAAGGGGATTGCGGGGCGCCCGGTCTCCCCAATAACCCAGAGTATTCTTGCTCACCGCCAGAACCGGCACTCCGGGCGGGAGGTCAAAGCCATAGCCACTGCTGTGGGCGTGATACGCCACCGGCCGCCCTTTCAGCCGGCGCAGCAGCTGCGGCACATCAAAACCCCAGCTGACGATCCAGAGGGCCTCGCCCGGGGAAGGCTCGCCACGCAGCAGGTCAGCGAGGAAGGGGCGGCCCGGTTCCCGTTGCCGGTAGGTGACCAGCTCGGTGGGAACCAGCCCAGCGGTGAGCTGCGCTGTCTGGAGTTCCACCTGAAGGCCACCACAGCGGAAACGACCTGTGGTGCCAGGAACCAGAAAGCGGAGATAGCGCAAGGGAGCTGGCTCGATCGCCACCAACTCTGGCTCAGGCCCTGGCCGCTACCGAACTCAAGCCACCACGGGCTCGGTGCTGCCGGCGCGTTGACGGCGTGTGAGGAAGCCGAACAGCAGTTTGCCGATCGCCGCCACCAGGTTGCCTTCCAGCTCCTGGAACATCGTCATGTTGAGGTGGAAGGCATGGTTGGCCTCCGCCACGATCTGATCGGCCATGGCCTGATCAATCGGCAGGGCATCGAGGCTCTGGCGGTAGGCCGCCTTGAAGACCTTCTCATCGGGGATGGCGTCGAATTCGTAGAACCGCAATCCCTCGTGTTCGCCCAGATTCATCGCCTTCTGGGCAATGTTCTTGAGGATCACACCACCGGAGAGATCGCCGATGTAGCGAGTGTAGTGATGGCCCACCAGCAACTCGGGTGTCTCTTGGGCCACCTGATGCAGCCGGGCCACATACTCCTGGGCCGCGGAGGTGGGCTGAACGGTGCTGCGCCAGTCAGAGCCGAAATAAAATTCCAGATCGGCCTCAAGGGACGAGCGACGGTTGAGCGCGTCGCTGGCGATCGGGCCCACAACCGGATGGCTCTTGAGTTTGCCGATTTCCTCCTCCATGGCGCAATACACGAAATAGAGATCGGCCACAAGCTTGCGGTAGCTGCTCTTATCGACCACACCCTTGAGGAAACAGGTGACGAAGCCGGTGTTCTCGGCCATCGTGTGGGCCTTCTTGGTGCCTTCACGCAACTGGGAAGCAAGGGCAACACTCATCGCCGTTTGGGTGTCGTTGGTACAGACGAAAACGGTAGGCCTCCTGGGCCCTTGGGGTCTGAAGTTGATTGCGAAGGGTTACGCAGCCTGGCTGGGCTCAGCGGCCAGACTCAGCGGCCGGACCGCGGGCCAGCAGATCGAACAGTTGCCGGCAGATCTGCTGGAGCGTTTGGGCCACTTCCGGCTGGGGCGGGTGGGGGCCACTGGGTTGCCAGTCGCCCACGGTGGCCAGGCGCCACTGCTCCCCTTGAAACGTCATGCCGCTGATCAACACGCCGAGCAGCCGGGGCTTGCCGCCGCTGCCGGCCTGGGCGGGGGCTTCACTCAGCCGCAGCTGAATCAGCAGGCTGCGGCACTGGAGGCGGGGGCTCCAGCCGGGGAAATGAAAGGCCAGGTCCACCGATTCCTCCTCCCGGAATTCACGGGTGAGGGGATCGTCGCGCCAGGGGGTGAGATTGGCGCGGGCATCAGGGAAGTGGAGGCGGAACAGGGCGGCCGCCGAGGCGATGGCCTGGGCCATTTCAGGACTGCGGGCCAGGTCTGCCGCATTCATGGCGTTTCCCTTGAGCAGACAAGCAGATCGGGCTGAACCTAGGCTCCGCCGACCGATTCATGCTGCAGCGTCTTCGCGGCCGCCGTGAGCCATGGTCGTCAATCAACCACGGGTCATTCCCTGGTTGCCGCCTCCAACCCCGCTTGACCGCCCAATGGTGATCGCCTCTACCGCCCAGTACGACAAGCTCACCGCCCCCAGCAGCGGCACCGCCATCCGCTTCGAGAACGGCAAGCCCGTGGTGCCCAGCGACCCGATCATTCCGTTCATCCGCGGCGATGGCACCGGCGTCGACATCTGGCCCGCCACCCAGCGGGTGCTCGATGCGGCGGTGGAGCGGGCCTACGGCGGCGAACGCCGGATCGAATGGTTCAAGGTGTTCGCCGGCGACGAAGCCTGCGAGCTCTACGGCACCTATCAATACCTGCCCCAGGACACCCTGACGGCGATCGAGGCCTACGGCGTGGCCATCAAGGGCCCGCTGACCACCCCGATCGGCGGTGGCATCCGCTCGCTCAACGTGGCCCTGCGCCAGATCTTCGACCTCTATTGCTGTGTGCGCCCCTGCCGTTACTACGCCGGCACCCCCAGCCCGCACAAACGGCCCGAGGATCTCGATGTGATCGTTTACAGGGAGAACACCGAAGACATCTACATGGGGATCGAGTGGGCCGCCGATGATCCGGTCTGCGTCGAACTGATCGCCCACCTCAACGACACCGTGATTCCGGCCAACGGCAAGTTGGGCCAGCGCCGCATCCCTGCCGGCTCCGGCATCGGCATCAAGCCTGTCAGCAAGAACGGCACCCAGCGCCATGTGCGCAAGGCGATCCAGCACGCTCTGGGCCTGGAGGGCAACAAGCGCCACGTGACCCTGGTGCACAAGGGCAACATCATGAAATTCACCGAAGGGGCCTTCCGTGACTGGGGCTATGAACTGGCCACCAGCGAATTCCGTGATCAGTGCATCACCGAGCGGGAAAGCTGGATTCTTGGCAACCTGGACCAGGATCCCGGACTCAGTGCCGAGGCCAATGCCCGCCTGATCGAACCTGGCTACGACAGTCTCACCCCGGAGAAGAAAGCGGCGATCGATGCGGAGGTGGACGGGGTGATCGCGGCGATCGGCGCCAGCCACGGCGGCGGCAAGTGGAAACAGATGGTGATGGTCGATGACCGAATCGCCGACAGCATCTTCCAGCAGATCCAGACCCGGCCCCAGGAGTATTCGGTGCTGTGCACCCTCAACCTCAACGGCGATTACATCTCCGATGCCGCTGCCGCGGTGGTAGGCGGCCTCGGCATGGCACCGGGAGCCAACATCGGTGATCACGCCGCGATCTTTGAGGCCACCCACGGCACAGCACCCAAACATGCGGGCCTCGATCGGATCAATCCCGGCTCGGTGATCCTCTCGGGCGTGATGATGCTGGAGTTCATGGGCTGGCAGGAGGCCGCCGACCTGATCACAGCAGGCCTCGGCGCCGCTATCGCTAGTGGCCAGGTCACCTACGACCTCGCCCGACTGATGGAGCCACGGCTGGAGCCGGTGAGCTGCTCAGGCTTCGCTGAGGCGGTGATCCAGCACTTCGACAGCTGAGTCAGGCCAGCCAACCCACCTTGGGTAAGGTCGCACTCCCATGGAACTGCAGCGATCAGGGAGACCCAGCACCAGAGCAGCCGCAAAGGCGAAATCGACGGCTTGCGGGCCGTCGCGATCATCGCCGTCATCGTCAATCACCTGAACGGAGCGCTGTTACCCAGCGGCTTCATCGGGGTTGACGTTTTTTTCGTGATCTCCGGCTATGTAATCACGCGTTCCATCCAGAAGAAGCGAGCCGCCGCCAATCGGGGGGCCTTTCTGCTGGAGTTCTACCGGCGGCGCATTCAGCGGCTGGTGCCGGCCCTGGCGATCTGTGTGGTTGTCACAGCCCTGCTGACCTGCCTGGTGGTTCCCGATCCCACCGCCTCGCTCTGGACCGGTCTTCTGGCGCTGGTGGGCAGCTCCAACGTGTTCCTCTATCAGGAGGCCACGGATTACTTCGGCAGCAGTGGGCTGCTGAACACCTTCACCCAGACCTGGTATCTAGGGGTTGATTATCAGTTTTATCTGATCTTTCCCCTGGCGGCCTGGCAGCTCGGCCTCGGGCGAGCAGGCGCTCCGGGTCGCCGGCGTTTCCGCCTGGCGATGGCCGTCGTGGCCGCGCTTTCGTTCCTGCTGTTCCTGATCCAGAGGCAGCTGGATCCATCCGCCGCCTTCTTCCTGCCAGGCGCCAGGGTCTGGGAACTGGCGCTGGGCTGCCTGCTGGCCACCGCCGGGGAGAGCCAGCGCGGAACTCCGGACCAGGCCAGCGGCATCCGCAACGGGGTGGCCTGGGGGTCCTTGGCCGCCCTGATCGGGGTGACCCTGGCGCCACAGGACGCCGCTCCCATCCCGATGCTGGTCAGCGTGGCGGCCACCGCCGCCCTGATCACAACCCTGCAGCAGGAATCGCCCCTGGGACGGGTCCTGAACTGGCCGCCGCTGCTGCGCCTCGGGGTGATCTCCTATTCGCTGTACCTCTGGCACTGGAGCGTCATTGCCCTCAGCCGCTGGACGATCGGCATCCACGCCTGGAGTGTGCCGTTCCAGCTGCTGCTGATCCTGGGGCTGGCCGAACTCTCCTACCGCTGGATCGAAACTCCGTTGGGCGCCAAGCCATGGGTAACCCGAAGCATCCGAAGCCTCCTGATCGGCTTCGGCATCAATGCCGCCGTTGCAGCCCTGCTGTTGCTGCTGATCAGCGGCGAGCTCGGCAGCTCTCTCTATGCAGGCCAGCGGCCGGCCACGTTGTCGGAGCAACGGCAGAAGCAGCGCATCGCCGGCACATCCATCACATCCTCGGATTGTCTGGTCAACCGCAAGGCACAACCCAAGACCAACCAGATCGGCGCGCTCTTCCGCACCTGCTCGGCTCCGCCCGAGACCACCCAGGGGAGCACCCTCTTCGTGGTCGGAGACAGCCACGCCGCAGCCCTGATTCCCCTGGCCGCTGACCTGCACCAGCAAGGCCTGGGCATCACGCTGCTGGCCAAGGCCGGCTGTCCGTTCCCGGCCACAGCCCACGGCCATCTCGACCCTGGCTGTGCCCGCTTCCAGCGAAAAATTGCCAAGAGGATTCTTGCCGAGGCCCGGCCCGGCGACGCCGTGCTGATCGCGGCCTATCAGCTGAGCCACTTGGGTGGAGATGTGCAGGCCAGCCGTGATGGCTTCCTCGATCCTGCCGGCGAGCCGATCCAAGGCACCAACGCCAAGGTGACGATCTATGCCCAGGCCCTGCAAACGTTCTCGGCCAGGGCCGAGGCCAAGGGCCTGCGGGTGATCGTGATCGGGGCGGGGCCGCGGCTGGTTGGGCGGGACACCTGCCTGCCGGAATGGTTCCGCCCGGGTGACTGGAACCCGGCCTGCCTGGAGGCGCTCCAGCAGGAAGCCGTCAATGCCGAGCAGATCAACACTCAACTGAGCCAATCGCTGCCCGCTGGCGTGCGCTTCATCGATCCGATGCCCTGGATCTGCCCGCAGGGCTGCACGCTCGTCGATCTGCGCAAGCTGCTGGCCGACGACGACCATCTCACCGACACAGCGGTGCGGCGGCTGGAGCAACCGGTGCTGGACGCGAGCCAGGCAAACTGAGAACCATGAGCTGTTCATCTGCCGGCGCCGCTGGAAGCCTCAGCGCCACCGACCCTTGCATCCATTGCGGTTTCTGCTTGCCGAGCTGCGCCAGCTACCGGGTGCTGGGCACGGAGATGGATTCGCCGCGGGGGCGGATCCACATGCTCAAGGCGATCGAAGCTGGAGAGCTGGCCCTCGATGCCACGGTGGCGGGGCATTTCGATTCCTGTCTGGGCTGCCTGGCCTGCGTCAGCGCCTGCCCGTCGGGGGTGCGCTACGACGAACTGATCGAAGCCACGCGGCCGAAGCTGAATGCCCCGGAGCTGCGTAGCCCCTGGCAGAACAGTTTCCGCGCCCTGCTGTTCCGCCTGCTGCCCTACCCCAAGCGCTTGCGGGCCGTGCTGCAGCCGCTGCGGCTTTACGCCGGCAGCCCCCTGCAGGATCTGGCGAGACGCAGCGGACTCACCCGCCTGTTCGGGCCAGAGATCGCGGCGATGGAACGGTTGCTGCCGCCGCTGAGCGCAGAGGCGTTCAGCGATCCCTACCCGCTGGTGGTGCCCGCCACCGGTCCGCGGCGCTATCGGGTGGGACTGGTCTTGGGCTGCGTGCAGCGTTTGTTCGATCCGGCGGTGACCAGCGCGGCGGTGCGCGTCCTCAGCGCCAACGGCATTGAAGTGGTGATTCCGCCCGACCAGAATTGCTGCGGCGCGATGACCCATCACCAGGGAGAGCTGGAGCAGACCCAGGGTCTGGCCAAAGATCTGATCGACTGTTTCGAGGCCGTGGTCGGCGCGGGCAAAGCCGCGGGACCCGAACCCCTCGATGCCGTGCTGGTCACGGCGTCAGGCTGCGGCCACACCCTCAAGAAATACGACGAGCTGCTGGCCGGCAACCCCGCCTGGGCGGCCCGCGCCGGAGCCTTCACCGATCGGGTGGCCGATGTGCAGGAATTCCTCGATCGGGTCGGACTGAGCGAACACTTCGCCGCCCAGCTCCAGCCGCTCCGGCACAGCGACGGCACAGCGGCGACGGCGGAGCGGCCCCTGCGCCTGGCCTATCACGACGCCTGCCACATGATCCACGGCCAGGGCCTGCGCGACCAACCCCGGCGTCTGTTGCGTCAGATCCCCCATGTGCAGCTCCTCGAAGCGGTGGAAGCTGGGGTGTGCTGCGGCAGTGCCGGCATCTACAACCTGGTGCAACCCAACGAAGCCGCCGAGCTGGGGCGGATCAAAGCCGCCGACCTCAGCAACACCGGCGCCGAACTGGCCGTGAGCGGCAACATCGGCTGCAGCCTCCAGATCCGCCAACACATGGGCGGCACAGCCCGCCCGATCGAGGTGCTCCATCCCGTGCAACTGCTGGAGCTCAGCGGCGGGGAGGGAACCTCTAGGCGGGCGACTCGAGCAGCGGCACCAGTTCCTGCAGGATTTCTCCCGGCTTGAGCGCACATGGCTGGCCGCAGCCCGAGCTGCCCTGCCGCTCCAGGTCCGCCACCTTCAGCCGCAGACTGCGCCCGCCCACCATCACGGCCGCCACCACGGCCGCCGTGGCGGCCTGCAGATCCACCAGCACATCGTCGCGGCGCTCGAAGCGCAGGCCGATCTGGCCGAGATCGCCCCGTTCACACAAGCGCAGACTCTTGACCTGCAGGCGCTTGATCTGGCCATGCCGTCTGGCCAGAAGCACGTCGCCATCCGCTGAAACCGAGGCGGCTCCGACGATTGTTTCTCCCGGCAACAAGCGCATCAACACAGGCCCCTGGGCCGTCTTGCCCATCAGCGGCACGGTGGCGTCGTTGACCACAAGGCGCAGCATCCGGCCGGTGCTGCTGGCCACCAGCAGGTCTTCCCCCTCCTGGCACTCGACCACCCGGCAGAGCTCGATCCCGTCCTTGAGCTTCAGCACCGTGGCGGCGCGGCCGGAGAGCTCCAGAAATGTTTCGATCGGCAGGCGCTTGAAGCGGCCATCACTGCTGAGCAGCCCGAGGCTGCCCTGCGGTTTCTTGCCCAGCGGCAACAACTGGCGGACGCCATCACCGCCCAGGCTCTCGGGCAGGAACTTTTCAATGCCGCCGTTCTGCTGGGCGGCGAACTCCCAGCGCAGCATGGCCACCTTGCCCGTGGCACTAAAGGCCAGCAGGGCCGGCTTGGCCGCGATCGGCAGGATCAGCCGGGCTGGGGATGGGTGCTCGCCGATCGGCGCTGCCTCGTCGAGGTGGAGGCGGCCCAGCATCTGGGGACCGAGGATGCGCAGCTGACCGTCGGCCTGAATCAGCAGGCGACCGTCAGGCGGCAGGGCATTAAGGGCCTGCTGGCGCTGCAGTTCGGTGGTAGGCCGAATCGCCGCAGCCCGCTGGGCCACCAGGGCATCACCACCACTGACCAGGCGGGTGCGCCGGGGCGTGGCGAAGCGCTTCTTCAGGCTCCTGAGCTCTACCACCATCGCGTCGAGCAGCGACTGGCGGTCGTCGAGCAGGTGACGCAACCGCTCCCGTTCCTGGGCCAGTTCGCCGGCTTCCTTGCGCAGGCCGTCCTGCTCCAGGCTGGTGAGCCGCCGCAGCGGCATCGCCAGCACCGCTTCGGCCTGGCGTTCCGTTAATTCGAGGTGGACCTGCAGGCTGGCCCTGGCGCTCGCCGCATCCGTGGCCGCCTGGATCCGCTCGATCACCTCAGGCAGGGAATCCAGCGCCCGGATCAAGCCTTCGACCACCTCGAGGCGGTCTTCGGTGCGCTTGAGCGCGTGGCGGGTGCGGCGAATGATCGTGTGCTCCCGATACTCCAGAAAGTGCTGGAGCAGCTGGCGCAGGCTGAGCTGGCGCGGTTGGCCGTCCACCAGGGCCAACAGGATCGCGCCGAAATTGCTCTGCAGGGCGGTGCGGCGCTGCAGCTCGCCCAGCACCTTTTCGGGATCGCCGTCGCGGCGCACCTCCACCACCACGCGCATGCCGTCGCGGTCGCTTTCATCGCGAATGTCAGCGATGCCGCCGATCTTGCCGTCGTTGACCTGATCGGCCAGCTTCTCGATCCAGCCCGCCTTGCTGAGCTGATAGGGCAGCTCGGTGATCACAACGGCACCGCGGCGGTGGCGCCCCTTGCCCGGCTGGATCTCCTCGATATGGGCCACGCCTCGCATCGGGATGCTGCCGCGGCCGTTGAGATAGGTGTCCCGCACACCACTGCCGGTGAGGACCTCACCGCCGGTGGGGAAATCGGGTCCGGGCACCAGCTCGAGCAGCTTGTCATCGCTGAGCTCGGGGTTGCGGATCAGGGCGATCAGGGCCTCCACCACCTCGGCCAGGTTGTGGGGCGGAATGCTGGTGGCCATGCCCACGGCAATGCCGGTGCAGCCGTTGAGCAACAGGAAGGGCAGCAGGGCCGGCAGCACGGTGGGCTCCTGCTGGGAGGCGTCGAAATTCGGCGCAAAATCGACGGTATCGCTGCTGATTTCGTCGAGCAGGCCCTCGTTGGCGATCGGGGCCAGCCGGATCTCCGTGTAGCGCATCGCCGCCGGCGGATCGTCATCGACCGAGCCGAAGTTGCCGTGGCCATCCAGCAGCGGGTGACGGCTGGAGAAGGTCTGCGCCATCCGCACCAAGGCGTCATAGACAGCCTGGTCGCCGTGGGGATGGTATTTGCCGAGCACATCACCCACCACCCGGGCGCACTTGCGGTAGGGCCGATCGGGGGTGAGCCCCAGCTCCTGCATCGCGAAGAGGACGCGCCGTTGCACCGGCTTGAGCCCATCGCGCACATCGGGAAGGGCCCGGCCCACGATCACGCTCATGGCGTACTCGAGGTAGGAGCGCTGCATCTCCTGATGCAGAGCAATCGGCAGAACGCGCTCCTCAGCCATCCGGGTCTGGTGTCTTGGGGCGGAAGGGGCTCAGCCTACAGATCACGTCTGGGTGGGCTGGGCCGGCCTGGGGCTCGCTTACTCGTTCCGGGAGCCCCCCTCGCCAGCCTCTTCTCCAGAATCGGTGCTGCCGGTGGCATTGGCGTTCGCTCGGTCAACGGCACTCTTCAGCTCCGGCTGGCTGAGCAGGGTCTGGGCGCTGAGGCGCAGACGCTCCCCCCAAAGCTGTTCTTTCTGATAGGCATCGAGCACGTAGTTCGGCTCGATCGCCAGGGCTTCGCTGGCCAGCCGCTGGGCCTCTTGGGCGGAACCGCCGCCGGTGTGCAGGGCCGTGGCCAGGGCCAGCATCGGCTCAGCGGCCGTTGCATTGATCTTCAGGCAACGGCGCCAGCGCTCGATCGCCTGGTCACGCCGGCCCAGCTCGTAGAGCACCAGGCCCTGGTTGTTGATCGCCTCCCAGAAGTCTTTGCGCAGCTCCGAGGCGCGCCCGAAGGCGGCCAGGGCACCGTTGGGATTGCTCAGCAGCAGGTGGGCGTTGCCCAGATCGAAGTAGGCGCCGGCGTTCTTTCCATCGAATTTCAGGCCCTGTTGCAGGAGGCCGACTGCCTGCTCCGGTTGGCCTTGTCGCAAGGCGATCGAGCCCTGGGCGAACCAGATGCCGGGATTGCGGGGGTCGAGCTCCTTGGCCCTGGCCAGGGAAATGCTGGCCAGGGCCGGATTGTCGCTGCGCAACTGCGCCTCGGCCAGTAACACCCAGCCCCGGGGATCGTCCGGCAGCAACTGGACCGTGAGGCTGGCCAGCCGGGCCGCATCTTCGGCCTGGCCGAGACGCAACAGGCGAGAGGCGGCCTGGGCAATGCCTAAACCAGCAGATTCCAGTTCCTTGGAACTGGGCAAAAAGGTGTAGGGAACCAGGGCACGCGCCGCCGCGGCCGGCAGCACAACCCCGGCCATGGCCAGACTCAGGGCCAGGGGCGCAGCCGCCAGAGTTTGCATCCAGCGCGGTGCCATGGCTGCCATTCGTTTCAGAATTCAGCCTAGGGGCCGAAACCGCCGCGGCCAGCCAGCAGATTGCGGCGCCACATCCAGGGCTTGATGCGGCGCAGGGCGGAGGCCCGCAGTTGACTGTCCCAGTGCTGATCGCTCCAGCCCAGGGCCTCCTCGGCCTTCAGATCGAGCATCCACGGCTTCGGTTGCAGATCGGGATCGCTGCTGCTGATCAAAGGCTGGTGGTTCCAGGGGCAGACGTCCTGACAGATGTCGCAACCGGCCACCCAAGGGCCCATCGCGGCGCTGATCTCCGCCGGCAAGCGCGCATCGCGGTTCTCGATCGTGTGAAAGGCGATGCAGCGGCGGGCATCCACCACGAACGGTTCGGCAATGGCGCCGGTGGGGCAGGCATCGATGCAGCGGCTGCAGCTGCCGCAGAGGGGTTCGGCCGGAGCATCGGCCGGTAACTCCAGGTTGGTGAGCAGGTGGCCGATCAGGAACCAGGAGCCCCGACGCCGGTGGATCACGTTGCCGTTCTTGCCGATCCAGCCCAGACCAGCCTGCTCGGCCCAGGCCTTGTCCAGCAGCGGTGCGCTATCGACGCAGACACGCCAGCGCACCCCCGGCCGCTGACGCTCCAGCCAGCGGCCCAACCGACGCAAGCGGCCATCGATCAGCCGGTGATAGTCGCGGCCCCAGCCGTAGCGCGCCACCGCCAGGCTGCCTGGTGCCCGCTCCACGGCCACGTGGTAATTCAGCCCCACCGCCAGCAGGCTGGTCACCCCCGACAGCAGGTCCTCGATCCGCTGTCGCCTGGGGTCGGCCATCCAGGTCATCGTGGCCTGATGGCCTGCCGCCAGCCAGCGTTGCAGCGAGGCGGTGCGCAGCTGCAACCTCTCCCCGCCTGGCACGGCGGCGATACCGACCGGCTCAAACCCCAGGGCAGCCGCTTCCCGCTTCAGAGCCAAGGCCAGGGCCGCCATCGATTCTGTGGCGCCGCCGGGGGCACTGCTGGCTGGCCGGGGCTGGGGGGGCTCCGAGCTCATCCGTAAAGTTCCCGTACACCATTCATTTTGTTGTGACCACTGCAACCTCCGGACGTCTCGGCTATCTGCTGCGTTGGCTCGGCCTCACTCTGGTCGTGCTGCTGCTTTTCCAGGTGATGGCCGTCGCCGCCCTTGGCAACTGGGACGAGCCGGCCTTCGTTCAGGTGGTGCTGGAGCGGCTGATCAGCCAGGCGCCCATGGCCTTGGTGGGACTGTTATTGATGCTGTTCGGCTCCCGCCTCGACCATCCCGATCAGACACGCACACCGCTGCGCTGGCTGGTGATGGCGCTGGCCGCCGTGCTGGCCGTCGCCCTCGCCGTGGCGGTGCCATTGACGATCACGGGTGACGGAGAGCTCACGACCCAGAACGAGCAGGCCCTGGCCGCCCGACGCAGCCAGTTCGAGATGGCCAAGCAGCAGAGCGAGAATCCGGAGGTGATCCAGCAACTCGTCCAGCAGGCCGAACAGGCCGGACAGGTTCCAGCCCAAGCCACCCCCGAGCAGAAACTTGAGGCGGCGCGCGGTTTCATCGACCGCCAGCTCCAGCAGATGGAGCAGCAACTCCAACAGGAGGAACGGGCCAGCGGCATTGCCGTGAACCAGCGTCTCTACGGAGGCACGGCAGCCGCGATCGCCCTGACCATCGCCTTCACCCTGGTGGCCCTGGCCGCTGTCCTGTAAGGAACACTCCAGTCGATGGCTGGCTAAGTTGGTGCCAGTTTTCTGAACGCCGGTCTGCCGGACTCCACCGTTGGTTGAATCGAGTCCGAGATCTGATCAACTCCTGGCAGGGCGCTTGCGGCAGGACCTCAAGAACGATCTGATCGCCGGGCTTCTGGTGGTCATCCCCTTGGCGACCACGATCTGGCTGGCGACCACGCTCAGCCGTTTCGTGCTGGCCTTTCTGACCACGATTCCGAAACAGTTCAACCCGTTCAACACCCTCAATCCGCTCCTCCAGGACCTGATCAACCTGGGAGTTGGCCTGTCGGTGCCGCTGCTGGCCATCCTGCTGATCGGTCTGATGGCGCGGAACATTGTTGGGCGCTGGCTGCTTGATTTCGGCGAGGGAACCCTGCAGCGCATTCCCCTGGCCGGCTCCGTCTACAAAACCCTCAAGCAGCTGCTCGAAACCGTCTTTCGGGACAATTCCACCCGCTTCCGTCGGGTTGTATTGGTGGAATACCCGCGCGAGGGGCTGTTTGCGATCGGCTTTGTCACCGGGGTAATGGGCGCAGCCCTGCAGAGCGGATTCCCCGAACCCATGCTCAGCGTGTTCATCCCCACGGCACCCAACCCCACCACCGGCTGGTATGCGGTGGTGCCCGAACCTTCCGTGCGCGACATCGACCTCTCGGTTGAAGAAGCTTTCCGCACCATCATCTCGGCGGGGATCGTCAGCCCCGATGATGATCGCGCCGGCAAGGCCAGCCGCAGTTTTTCCAGCCTTCTGGCCCAGTTGCGCGCCCCTGTCTTCTCCTCCACCCCCCCGACCAAGGCCTGAGTCCGCTCAAGCCCTTCCCTAACCTCTTGATGCAGAGTCGATCCGTCTCCCGAGAACTGGCCCTGCTGATGCTCGGCCAGATCAGCGACCGCCTGCCGCCGGCCGATCTTCCCCTCGACCACCTGCTGCGTCAGGCCCTGGCCAGCCTCAATCAGCACGTGCGTGAAACGCTCGACAGCTCGGAACTGGAGTTGCAGAACGCCCAGCAGCAACTGCTCGACAGCGAACTGATCGATGGCGAAGCCCAGATCCCCCGGGTACGCGAACACCTGCGCAACGGTCTGGCCCATGCCGAGCAAGCCCTCAACCGCCTCTCGGCGAGCCTGGAACTGCCTCGCCTGCTGATGCTCGCCGATCAGGAGGAGATCCGTCGCGGAGCCCTCGATCGGGCCCGGGCCGTGCTGGAACGACGCGACGATCTCGATCAGCGCCTCGATGGCGTGATGGAGGGCTGGCGCCTGACCCGGCTGCCCCGCATCGACCGCGACATCCTGCGCCTGGCTGCTGTCGACCTCTACAGCTTTGGCACGCCAGCGGCGGTGGCCTGCAATGAAGCGGTGGAGCTGGCCAACCGCTACAGCGACGACCAGGGCCGGCGGATGATCAATGGCGTCCTGCGGCGTCTGATCACCACGGCCGCCTGAACTCCGCGCTCCTGAGCAAGCCATGGTCTTCGACTGGTTCAAACGAAGAGCTGCCCCAGCTGCGGAGCCTGCAAGTCCTGCCGATCAGGCTGAGCCGGCCAGCCCCGAGCCAAGTCAGATAGCCAAGCAGGCCAGCCAGACAGCCGTGGAGGCACCCTCCCAGGCCGCCCCGCTGGCCGCGCCGGCGCCGCTAGAGCCAGAGCTGGCGGCTGGGGGAGTTGATCAGGACGCCCTCGACTGGGCGCGCCAGGCCTACGCCCGACTCAAGGCCGAGCAACAGGCCAAGCAGGAACCCAGCCCAACCCCTCCAGCCGCTGAGCTGGCCCCAGAACGCACGGGCGCTCTTCCCCCGCAGCAGCCTCCCCAATCCACCCAGCCCGCCAGCGCCGAGCCAGACCAGAAACCTGCGACCGGTCTGTCGCTCCTGGAGCAGGCGGCGGCGGCGCGTCAGCAACGCCAGTCCGAGCTGCAGGCCCCAGAACTCCTGCCAGACCCGATTGAACCCGGGGCCTCCCAATCCAGCACTGCTGTTCCCAGCGCCAGGCCAGCCGCCACCACCGGAGCGGAAGCCCCCCAACTCCAGCTGGGCAGCTTCGATGCCGAGTTCAGCTGGTCGGCCGAGGTGCTGGCCGCCCAGGGGCGCCGCGTCGATCAGGTGTCGCTTGAGGAGATCGACTGGCTGAGCCGGCTCCGCCGTGGGCTGGAGAAATCCCGCCAGGGCTTTGTCTCCCAGTTGCTCGACACCCTCGGCGATGACCCACTCACGCCCGAGGTTCTCGACGATCTGGAAACCCTCCTGCTGCGGGCCGATGTCGGGGTGCAGGCCACCGATCAGGTGCTGGAGGCCCTGCGCCAGCGGCTCAACATCGAGGTGGTTGATCCTGCCGAGGGCTTCCGTTTCCTCAAGGAGCAGCTGCGCGGCCTGCTGGAGCAACCGATCACCGCCAGTGGCCAGAGCCTGCTGGCCCCCCAGCGGGATCAGCTCAATGTCTGGCTTTTGGTGGGCGTGAACGGGGTCGGCAAGACCACCACCCTGGGCAAGCTGGCCAACCTGGCGGTGCGCAGCGGTTACAGCTGTCTGATCGCCGCCGCCGACACTTTCCGCGCGGCCGCGGTGCAGCAGGTCACGGTCTGGGGAGAGCGCAGCGGCGTGCCGGTGATCGCCAACCCCAGCGCCAACGCCGATCCCGCCGCCGTGGTGTTCGATGCGATCGGGGCCGCCCAGGCCAAGGGCACCGAACTGGTGCTTGTCGACACGGCCGGCCGGCTGCAGACCAAGCACAACTTGATGGAAGAACTGGCCAAGGTGCGGCGCATCATCGACCGGCTGGCGCCTTCGGCGGCGGTGGAATCGCTGTTGGTGCTTGATGCCAGCCAGGGTCAGAATGGCTTGCGCCAGGCGATGGCCTTCGCGAGCGCCGCCGGCCTCACCGGCGTGGTGCTCACCAAGCTCGACGGCAGCGCCCGCGGCGGCGTGGCCCTGGCGGTGGCCTCGGAAGCCGGTCTGCCGATCCGCTTTGTTGGCGCCGGCGAAGGCATTGGTGATCTGCGGCCGTTCAACAGCTTCGAATTCGTTGAAGCGCTGCTGGCGACCTGAGCCACCAGGTGAACGCAGCAGCCTCAGGGCCCCAAATAAACCTTGCTAACCTGCGCGACCCAAGGGGTGAGCCCCGTTGAGCCGAGCGCCGTCGCCACGGGTGCCACCCCCGCCGCCTCGGCCGCATCCCTCGCTCACGGCAACGGCCTCGATGCGCCAGCTGCTCGAGAGCCTCAGCCGGGAACAAAGCCGCAACCAGGAACTCCTTGCCTCGCTTGGCTTTGCCTTGCGCAGTTTCACCAATCTGAATCGGTTTCTGGAGCTGGTGCCACTGGTGAGCGCTCGCTTGGTGGGAGCCGAGGGCAGCCTGCTGGTGCCGTTCCATGCCGATGGGCGCCTCTGGAAGGAGCAGTTCCAGGCCTCGCCGCCGGAGCGCAGCCACGACCTGCTGCGACAGCTGATCAGCCTGGCCGATCAGCCAAGGGCCCATCACTCCCCGGCGAATCAACCCCCAGTGGAAGGAGCGGCAGAGGAAGCCGTGGCCCTGCGGCTCGATCGGGACGTCGGCATGTTGCTGGGTGAGACCCAGGTGTTCGGCACCTCGGTCGTGGCCCGCAACCACCCGTGGGGACGGCTGTACGTGTTCGGCTCCAGCCAGGGCCTGAGCTGGAGCGACAGCCATCGCCGTCACATCCAGCTGGTGGCCGACCTCACCGCTGTGGCCATCGAGAGTGAATGGCTGCAGGAGGACAGCCGCCGCCATGAACGGCTCGATCGCCAGCTGAGTACGGGCGCGGAAATCCAGGCCCAGCTCCTGCCCAACGATTGCCCGGTGATCGAGGGGATCGAGCTGGCAGCCCATTGCCGGCCGGCCTTCCAGGTGGGCGGTGACTACTACGACTTCATCCCGACCCACCCCCAGCATTTCGGCCGTCAGCGGGAAACCTCGCCCTGGGCCCTGGTGATGGGCGATGTGATGGGCAAGGGTGTGCCGGCCGGCCTGCTGATGACCCTGTTGCGCGGCATGCTGCGGGCCGAGGTGCTCAGCGGTCTGCCGCCCGATCGCATCCTCCACGACCTCAACGCGCTGGCCCAGGAAGACCTGGCCCATTCGCATCGGTTCGTGACGCTGTTCTATTCCGATTTCGATCCACTCACCCGGGTGCTGCGCTATGCCAACGCGGCCCACAATCCACCACTGATCTGTCGTCGCGAGGGCTACCGGGTCGAGCGGCTCGATGCCCCCGGCCTGCTGATCGGCCTGCAGCTCGAAGCGGACTATGGCTGCCAGCAGGTGGTGCTCGAACCCGGAGATGTCATCCTCTATTACACCGATGGGGTCAGTGAAGCCGCCGGCCCGGGCGGGGAGCGCTTCGATGAAGACCGGCTGATCCAATGCCTGCAATCCGCCAGCCGGTCCGGTCTGCCTGCCCAGGGCATCCTTGATCGCCTGTTCGCCCGCCTGGATCGCTTCGTCGGCGCTGGCCACCAACTCGATGACGATGCCTCGATGGTGGTGCTGAAAGTGCGCGACGAAGTGAGGCTTCCCTTCCTGCCCGGCTGATGCGTCAAGCTGAGCCCCAGGGCCGCAACGGAGTTGGATGGAAGGGGAGATTTCCTCAGCGGAGGCAGGGCTGAGCACTGGCAGCGGAACCACAGGCAGCAGCAGCGGCTGGAGCGACCGCTTCGAGCAGGGCCTGCATCCGGCGATCGAGCGCTTCAATGCCTCGATCGGCTTCGATCTCGCCCTGCTTCCCCAGGATCTCGATGGCTCGATCGCCCATGCCCGCATGCTGGGCCGTTGCGGTGTGATCAGCCTCGCTGAGGCCGACGGCCTGATCGCCGGGCTTGAGGCGGTGCGGGCCGAGGCGGCCGCCGGCAGCTTCAACCCTGGCCTGGAAGCGGAGGACGTCCACTTCGCGGTGGAGCGACGCCTGATCGAGCTGCTCGGCCCGCTGGGCAAGAAGCTGCACACCGGCCGCAGCCGCAATGATCAGGTCGGCACCGATCTGCGCCTCTGGCTGCGCCAGAAGATCGACGGGATCGATCAAGGTCTGGAGCGCTTCCAGCTGGCCCTGCTGCTGCAGGCCGAAGCCCACACCGACACCTTGATCCCCGGCTACACCCATCTGCAGCGGGCCCAGCCTCTCTGCCTGGCCCACCACCTGATGGCCTACCTGGAGATGGCCGAGCGCGACCGACAGAGGCTGGCCGACGTGCGCCGGCGGGTGAACATCTGCCCCCTGGGCGCCGCGGCCCTGGCCGGCACCCCCGTCCCGATCGACCGGCGCCAGACCGCCGCCGAACTGGGGTTTGAAAGCCTCTACGCCAACAGCCTCGACGCGGTCAGCGATCGCGATTTCGCCGTCGAATTCAGCGCCGCCGCCAGCCTGATCCTGGTGCACCTCAGCCGCCTGGCTGAAGAGGTGATCCTCTGGGCCAGCGAGGAGTTCAGCTTCGTGCGGCTCACCGACCGTTGCGCCACCGGCAGCAGCCTGATGCCGCAGAAGAAGAACCCGGATGTGCCGGAGCTGGTGCGCGGCAAGACCGGGCGGGTGTTCGGCCATCTCCAGGGCCTGCTGACGATGATCAAGGGCCTGCCCCTGGCCTACAACAAAGATTTCCAGGAAGACAAGGAAGCCCTCTTCGATGTGGTCCGCACCACCGAAGATTGCCTCGAAGCGATGGCGATTTTGATCGAGGAGGGCATCAGCTTCCGCCCCGAGCGGCTGGAGCAGGCCGTGGCGGCCGATTTCTCCAATGCCACCGATGTGGCCGATTATCTCGTCGCCCGGGGGGTGCCGTTCCGGGAGGCCTACCAGCTGGTCGGCGGTGTGGTGAAAACCTGCCTGGGCGAAGGGGTGCTGCTGCGCGACCTGCCCCTGGAGCGCTGGCAGCTGCTGCATCCGGCCTTTGCCGCCGACCTCTACGCCGCCATCGCCCCGCGCCAGGTGGTGGCGGCCCGTCGCAGCGAAGGGGGCACCGGATTTGCCCAGGTGAAGGAGCAGGTTCGCCTCGCCCGCGTGCGGCTCGGCCCCGGGACCACTGGCGAGCAACCACCGATCAGGGATTGATTCTTAAATCTTTGATCCAGAACCTGCTGGCTTTGCAGATCGGCCTTAAAATCATCAGACGATGAATCTGGATAATGAATTTGATTGAGGAATTCATATTTTTGAGTCAGCTTTATTTCGCTTCGCAGCAGCATTTTGCATCAACTGCTGATCTATTCAATCCCTTCCTGTCGTGAGTATTTTCGTAGGTAATCTTCCCTTTCATGCAGAGCAGAGTGATGTAGCCGAACTGTTTGCTCCTTTTGGCGCCATTGCCAGCTGCAACCTGCCTGTAGAGCGGGAAACCGGCCGCAAGCGCGGTTTCGCCTTTGTCGAGATGGCGGAGCCGGCCAGCGAAAACCGGGCCATTGAGGCCCTGCAGGCCGCAGAGCTGATGGGTCGTCCCCTGCGCATCAACAAGGCGGAGCCCCGGGGAGCCGCGCCGCGCCCTGAGCCGGTGGATGGAGGCCCCCGTCCGCGCTACCAGCGCGGCAGCGTGGGCTGGGAAGACCGCAGTCGCCCCCTCTGAGCAAGCCGTGAAGGCCGGTGGCGAACCGCCTTAGAGGCCTGCTTGCTCCAGCGTCACAGCGGCCTGCTCCAGCACTTCGGGCCCGGCCGTTCGCACACCAGCGGCCTCCCCCAGCTGACGCCGCCAGTGGCGGGCACCAGCCACACCTTCCACCAAGTGCACCAGGTGACGGGCGATCGGCCAGAGCCGGCCGCCGCCCTCACACCAACGGCTGACGTAGGGAATCAGGCCGCGCAGCACCGCCGAGGCCAACGCGGCCTGGTGGTCAGCCACCCCGAACAGTTCCCGATCCACGCTCCCCCAGCGCAGCGGGTGGTCATAGGCGGCACGACCCACCATCACCCCATCCACATGCGGCAGCTGGGCCTGACAGTCGGCCAACTCCAGCAGACCGCCATTGAGCTCAAAGAGAAGCTCCGGTCGTTCGCGCTTAAGCCGGTGCACCAGGTCGTAACGCAACGGCGGAATCGTGCGGTTCTGCTTGGGATCAAGGCCCGAGAGCCAGGCCTTGCGGGCATGGACGCTGAAGCGGGCGACGCCGGCGGCAGCCAGGGTGTCCACGAAGGCCAGGAGTTCGGCGTAGGAATCCTGGTCGTCGATGCCGATCCGGTGTTTCACCGTCACCGGCAGGGGCCCCTGGGCCATCGCCTCGACGCAGCGGGCCAGATGGGCAGGCTCAGCCATCAGGCAGGCGCCGAAGCGCCCCTTCTGCACCCGCTCGCTTGGGCAGCCCACGTTCAGGTTGATCTCGTCATACCCCCAGGCCGCTGCCAGTTGGGCCGCTTCGGCGAGCAGGCGGGGATCGTCACCGCCAACCTGGAGGGCGAGGGGCTTTTCGCAGGGGTCGAAATCCAGCAGGCTGTCGCGACGGCCGTGGTGCAGGGCCTGCGCCACCACCATCTCGGTGTAGAGAAGGCTGTGGCGAGTGATCTGCCGCATCAACACCCGGAAGTGGCGATCGGTGCAGTCCATCATCGGCGCCACACTGAAGCGATACGCGGCTGTCGCCGTCGGCTGACCGTGCCCCTCTCCCATCCACCCATGCTGCCTTTTGATCAGTCCCTGGTGGTGGCCGGCGGTGGTCCGGCCGGCTACATGGCTGCCATCACAGCAGCGGAGAGGGGGCTCAAAGGAGTCTTGCTGCTTGAAGCCACCCTGCAGCCACTCGGCAAGGTCCTGATCAGTGGTGGTGGCCGCTGCAACGTCACCCATGGCTGCTGGGATCCGCGAGCGCTGGTGGGCCATTACCCCCGGGGCAGCAAGGCCCTGCGCGGAACCTTCAGTCGCTTTGCCGCCGGCGACACCCTGGCCTGGTTTGCCAGCCGCGGCCTGGAGCTGGTGGAAGAGCCCGATGGGCGCCTGTTCCCGCGCAGCAACCGTTCCAGCTCCGTGGTCGCGTTGCTGGAAGCGACGGCCGCCGCCGCCGGGGTCAGCGTCTGGCGCGGCGCGGCCCTGCGGGGCGCCCAGCCCCTGGAGCAGGGGGGATTTGAGTTGCAATTGCGCTTGCCGGCCCACAGCCAGGAGCGCGGCCAACAAGCCCAGCTGCGCAGCCGCCGCTTGCTGCTGGCCACCGGCGGGCACCCCAGCGGGCGGGCACTGGCAACCCAGCTGGGCCATGGGGTGGTGGCTCCGGTGCCTTCGCTGTTCACCCTGGCGCTGGACGCCAACCCCCTAGCTGAGCTCAGCGGCGTTGTCATGGACCCGGTGGGTCTGGAACTGCTACTGCCAGGCCAGCGCTTCGAGCAGCAGGGAACGGCCCTGATCACCCACTGGGGCTTGAGCGGCCCGGCCACCCTGCGGCTGACCGCCTTCGCCGCCCGTGCCCTCAAAGAGCAGAACTACCACGCCCAGCTGCGGGTCGACTGGAGCGGCGGCAGGCCCGCCGCCGAGCTGGAGGCGGCCTTCAGCTCGGCCCGGATCGAGCAAGCCAAGCGGCTGCTGTGCAACTGGCGCCCGTGGCCGGAACTGAGCCGGCGGCTTTGGATCCATCTGCTGGAAGCCAACGACGTGAGCGGGCAGAAGCGCTGGGCTGACCTGGGCCGCAGCGAGCAACGGCGCCTGATCACGGCCCTGCGCGCCAGCTGTTATGCGGTGAGCGGCCGCGGCCCCTTCGGCGAGGAATTCGTCACCGCCGGTGGAGTGAACCTGGGGGAGGTGACGATGGCCACGATGGAGAGCCGCCTGCAACCTGGGCTGTTCTTCGCCGGGGAACTGCTCGATATCGACGGCGTGACCGGTGGGTTCAATTTTCAGCATTGCTGGACCTCAGGCTGGCTGGCCGGCCAGGCGATTGCGGCAGCGGCTGCAACTGAGGCGGTGGCAGCGGTGCCTACAGGAAAGTTGCCAACCCGGGAAACGCCTACCTGATCTTGTCGAAAACCGAGAACATCGGCATGTACATGGCCAGCAGAATGGCCGCCACGATGACGCCCACAATCACGATCATGGCTGGCTCCAGCAGGGCCGTGAGCGCTTTTGCCGTGGATGCAACCTCATCTTCGTAGAAATCGGCAACCTTGGAGAGCATCTTGTCCATTTCACCGGTTTCTTCTCCCACTTCCAGCATGCTCAGTGCCATGTCTGGAAAGACGGATTTTCGGGCGAGCGCCTCACTCAAGGGAATCCCGTTCTGGAGTTCCTGACTTGAGAAGGCGATTGCATCAGCAATAATCGCATTGCCGACCGTATCGCGCACAATTTCAAGGGCCGTGAGAATCGGAACACCCGCCTTGCTCAAGGAACTGAACGTGCGGCAGAACTGAGCCGTGGAGGTTTTCAGAATCAGATCGCCGAACAGGGGAAGCTTCAGCAATGCAGCGTCAACCCTGCGGCGGCCAGTCGGGGTTTTGTAAAAGCCACGCAACAACCAGGCCGCCAGAATCAGGGCACCGATCAAATAGATCGAAAACGGTGAGCGCAACAACGCACTGATGCCAACCATCATCTGGGTGAACCAAGGGAGTTCGGCACCGAGCTGATCGAAGATCGTCGCGAACGTGGGGATCAGGAAGATCGTCATCCCTAGGAACACGGCCACCGCGATAACCAGAACGGCGACCGGATACCCCAAGGCTCCCTTGATCTGATTCTGCAGTTTGGCATTTTGCTCCAACAGAATCGACAATCGTTTGAGGGTTTCATCGAGGACACCACCCGTTTCTCCCGCTTCAATCATCGCCACACTGAGCCGATCAAAGACCTTGGGCCACTGGCGCATCGCACTGCTGAGGCTTTCGCCCTGGCTGATGTTCTGGCTGATCGCCTCCAGCGATCGCCGAAACAGGGGCTTCTTCTGCTGATTGGCCATCAGCGTCAGGCTGCGCACGATCGGCACACCCGAGTCGATCAGCACCGCGAGCTTGTTCGCGAACAGCGCCTTGTCCCGAACGCTGGGGCTGGCCTCGAACACTTTGCCGAGGTCGAGCTGGAGTCGATGGCCCGGCTTGCCTTTGGCGGCCAAAGCGGAGGAACTGGCCGTGAGCGGAACAATCGAGCGAGCCAGGATGCCGCGACGCCGCAGATCCCGTTTGGCACTGACCAGGTCGTGCGCCGTGACCCGGAGTTGCTTGGTGACTCCTCGGGGTGTGGTGAAGGTGGCGAGGAAGGCGGCCATGGCGATCCGCTCAGCGCTGGCTGCTGATCAGGCGGCTGAGCTCGTCGGGCCTGGTGGATCGGGAGCGGGCCTCATCGAAGCTGATGGCACCCTCGGCGACCAACGCGGCGAGGGCCTTCTCCAGGGTCTGCATGCCGAACTGGCCGCCGGTCTGGAGCTGGGAATAGATCTGAGCTGTTTTGCCTTCCCGGATCAGGTTGGCTACAGCCGGTGTGTTGACCATGATTTCCTGGGCCATCACCCGGCCGAACGCATGGCCACTGGGGTCGCTGCGCAGGCAGAGGGTCTGGGCAAAGATCGCCGCGAGGCTGCCGCTGAGCTGGACCCGTACCTGGGTCTGCTGGTTGGAGGGAAACACGTCGACCATCCGATCCACCGTCTGGGCGGCGGAGCTGGTGTGGAGCGTGGCGAAAACGAGATGACCGGTTTCGGCGGCCGTGATCGCCAACTGAATCGTTTCGAGGTCGCGCAGTTCCCCCACCAGGATCACGTCGGGATCTTCACGCAACGCTGCTCTGAGGGCATTGCTGAAGCTCTTGGTGTCTTCGTTGAGCTGGCGCTGATGAATCAAGCTGCGATCACTCTGATAGACGAACTCAATCGGATCTTCAATCGTCAGAATATGCTTAGAACTCGTGTGATTGATCTCATCAAGCAGCGAAGCCAGGGTGGTGCTCTTGCCGGAGCCGGTCGGCCCTGTGACCAGCACAAGCCCGGAAGGTCGTTTTGTTGTCTCGATCACAACGGCAGGCAGTCCCAGCTCCCCAGCAGCCGGGATCTTGCTGCTCAGAGCACGAAGGCAAGCAGCGTAGGACCCATTCTGGCTATAGACATTGACGCGAAATCTGGCGATATCACGAAGGCCATAGGCGCAATCGAGCTCCCAGGTCTGCTCTAGGTGCTGGCGTTGCCCATCGTTGAGAATCGAGAAGATCATGCGATTGCAGTCGTCCTCTGAGAGCCTGGCGGCCTGCATGACCCGCAGTTCCCCATTGAAGCGGCCGAAGGGGGGCTGGCCAGCACTGAGATGGAGATCGCTGCCTTTCTCCTGGATCAGCTGCCCCATCAAGTCTTGAATCTGCAGCTCCATTGGCTTGTTTTAACGAAAGAATCGCTCAGGATCTAGAGCTGAATCCAATGGATCTCCTGATCTCCCCGCCAGTCCAATACTGCAGCCGAGCCACTGGTCAGGCACTTGGCACAAGATCAGGCCCTTGGCGCGAGGCAGTAGGGGCATTCCAGCCACTCACTCCTGAGGCCAGCTCCGCAGCCCTGGCAGGTCAAGGTGGTGAGAGCGCGCAAACGGCGCTCGGATTCCAGTTCGGTATCCGTGAGCAGCATTCGTTCAACTTCTTCCAGGGTTGTGTATCCCCTCCTGACCAAATCCAGGCCATAACCGAGCAAGGTTTTCATGCCTGAATCCAAGGCAAGTCGGCGGATCACATCCGTACTGGCCCCCTGGGCGATTGCGGTAGACAGGGCCTCATTGATTCGTAGCACCTCATACACTCCGACCCGTCCCTTGTATCCCCTTCCTTGGCAAGTTGGGCAGACAGACTGTTCGGCATTGGGGGAATGATTGGCCCGATAAAAAGTAATCGTTTCCTCCTGGCTGGCAAACAAGCCGAAATGGCCCAGGTCTTCTTCGCTGGGGTGGTAACGGCTGCGGCAGGTCATGCAGAGCCGGCGCAGCAACCGCTGCGAAACGATGCCCAGCAGGGAGGCGCTGACCATGAACGGCTCCACGCCCATGTCCTGCAGGCGAGCGATCGCACTCGGCGCATCGTTGCAATGCAGGGTGGTCAGCACCAGATGTCCCGTCAGGGCGGCCTCGATCGCCGTCTTGGCAGTTTCACCATCGCGGGTCTCGCCCACCAACAGCACGTCGGGGTCCTGGCGCATAAAGGCCCGCAGGGCCGTGCTGAAGTCATAGCCCTTGTCCCGATTCACCTGGGTCTGGGTGATTCCCTTGAGCATGTATTCGATCGGATCTTCCACCGTCGAGATGTTGATGCCCGGTTCGTTGCGCTCCGAGAGCAGGGCATAAAGGGAGGTGGACTTGCCCGATCCGGTCGGTCCGGTGACCAGAATCATTCCGAACGGTTTGCAGCCAAGGGCCCGCACCTGGGCCAGGGCAGCGGGTTCGGTAATCAAGGCATCGAGGCTGAGCTGGGTGCTGCTGCTGTCGAGCAGCCGCAGCACCACCTTTTCTCCCCAGCGGCCCGGCAAGGTGCTGACCCGCAGCTCGATGCGGCGGCCCTTGTACATCCGGCGGATGCGCCCGTCCTGGGGCATGCGGCGCTCGGCGATATCCAGCTCGGCCATGATCTTCAGCCGGGAGGTGATCGCTGGGATCAGCCGTTTCGGCAGTTGTTCCAGGGGGTGGAGCACCCCGTCCTGTCGAAAGCGGATCTGCAACCCATCTTCCTGTGGCTCTACATGGATGTCGCTGGAGTCGGTGTCGAGGGCCTGGATCAGGATCCGGTTCACCAGGCTGATCACCGGTGAGGACTGTGGGGCCGAGAGGTTGGCCTCCAGATCCAGCGTGGCGTCCCGGTCTTGGTCGTCCGGCACCTCGGTCTGCTGATCCTCGAGGCTGAGGTCATCGAGCAGCGAAAACCGGCTCACGGCAGCGGCCGGTGCGGGGGGGAGGCCCGGGTTGGCCGGCCTGGGCGCCCGTTCAAGCTGGCGTTGCGCCATCCGCTCGGCCAGCACGGTATCGATCTCCTGCTTCAGAGCGAAGCGGAACTCGATCTGAAGCCCGCCTTTAGCGACGGCCGTTGCCAGGGCGTTGCGCTGCTGGGCCTCCCAATTGGCCGGCACCGCCACCACCAGGCTCTCGCCGAGCTGCTGCAGCGGCAGGCAGCTGTGCTGCTGCCAGCCACGGGCATCGATCGCCGCGCAGGCCTCGATCGCCCGCCGGTCCGCCTGCTGCAGCTCACCGATGCGGAGCAGCGGCTCTTCGCGTTCCGTGGCATTGGGGACCGGTCCGTGGCTGGAACGCGTCATGGCCGCTGGGGGTGTTCAGGAGGTGCGGGCTTCCGCCGCTTGTGGGAGGCACGCTCTGGCGTCCAACATGTCTAGGAGCGATTGGCGGTTAAGTCAGCATGAGTGGAGAAGCCTCACCCATTGGTCGGGAACCGTTCGCCGAGGCGGATGCCCTGCAAGATGGCCATCCCCAGACGATCGATTCCCCCGTTGTAGCCGGGGGTGAACAACCCGCAGGCGGCTCTCAGAGTGATCAACAGGGCAAGCCTGCGGGTGGCCCAGATCCTGCGGAGGAGCCAGGCGCGGACCGGGGCAGTGGCGCCCCCAGCGCCGCTGAGATCGCCCAGGAGCTGGCTGCCCTGCGCCTGGAACACGACACGGTCCGAAGCCAGTACATGCGGATCGCCGCCGACTTCGACAATTTCCGCAAGCGCCAGAGCCGGGATCAGGAGGATCTGCGTCTGCAGATCACCTGCTCCACCCTCAGCGAAATCCTGCCGGTGGTCGACAATTTCGATCGCGCCCGGCAGCAGCTCAATCCCCAGAGCGAAGAAGCCCAGGGCCTGCACCGCAGCTATCAGGTGCTTTACGAGCAGCTGGTGAAAGTGTTCAAGCAGCTGGGGGTGGCCCCGATGCGGGTGGAGGGGGAAGTGTTTGATCCGATGCTGCACGAGGCGGTGCTGCGCGAGCCCAGTGAGCGCTACCCCGAAGACTTCATCGTCGAAGAGCTGCAGCGTGGGTACCAGCTCGACGGACGGGTCCTGCGCCATGCTCTGGTGAAAGTGTCGATGGGTCCAGGCCCGACGACGGACCCGGCCGAGCCCAACGCAGGCCAGGACAGTTCAGCCGGAGATGGGGCAACACTCTGATGGCCGACTACTACGACCTGCTGGGGGTGGGGCGCGATGCCGATGCCGACTCACTCAAGCGTTCCTACCGACGTCTTGCCCGTCAGTATCACCCTGATGTGAACAGGGATCCCGGGGCCGAAGACCGCTTCAAGGAGATCGGTCGGGCTTACGAAATCCTCAGCGATCCCCAGACCCGCGCCCGCTACGACCAGTTCGGTGAGGCCGGCGTCAGCGGCGGCGGGGCGCCGGACATGGGCGATGTGGGCGGCTTCGCCGACCTGTTCGAAACCTTCTTCAGCGGCTTCGGTGGCGGGGCCCAGGGCGGCGCCCCCCGTCGCCGCGGCCCCCGCCAGGGCGACGACCTGCGGCTCGACCTCAACATCAGCTTCAACGAAGGGGTGTTCGGCCAGGAGCGTGACGTCCAGATCCGCCACCTGGAAACCTGCAGCACCTGCTCTGGCTCGGGCGCCAAGACCGGCAGCGGCCCCACCACCTGTGGCACCTGCGCAGGAGCCGGCCAGGTGCGTCGCGCCACCCGCACCCCCTTCGGCAGCTTCACCCAGGTGGCCCCCTGTCCCAGTTGCGAAGGCAGCGGCCAGGTGATTGCCAACCCCTGCGGCGATTGCGGCGGCCAGGGGGTGCAGCAGGTGCGCAAGAAACTGCGGATCACGATTCCAGCCGGCGTCGATTCCGGCACCCGCCTGCGGGTCAGCAGTGAAGGCAACGCTGGCCAGCGGGGTGGCCCCCCTGGCGATCTCTACGTCTACCTGTCGGTGCAGGCCCACGACAAGCTGCACCGCGAAGGCATCCACATCCACTCCGACGTGGCGGTGAACTATCTCCAGGCCATCCTCGGCGACAAGATCGAAGTGGACACCGTGGATGGCCCTGAAACCATGGAGATTCCGGCCGGCAGTCAACCTGGCGCCGTGCTCACGCTCAGCGGCAAAGGGGTGCCGCGGCTGGGCAATCCCGTGGCGCGAGGCAATCACCTGATCACGATCAAGGTGCAACTTCCCACCAAGGTCAGCAGCCATGAACGGGAGCTGCTCGAACAACTGGCCGGACACCACTCCGACAAGGGGCATCCCCACAAGAGCGGCCTGTTCGGAGGCCTGTTCGGTTAGGACCGTTGCAGCGGCACTGAATGGCGGTGGACAAGGGGGTGGATGAAAAGGTGGACGGTCCAGAGTCCCAAAGACAGGTTGATCCTGAGGCCAGCGTCGACCTGCGCGGCACCCCCTGCCCGGTCAATTTCATTCGCAGCCGCCTCAAGCTGGAAACCATCGCGCCTGGCGCCTGGCTCCAGGTGGACCTCGATGGCGGCGAGCCCGAGCGGATGGTGAGCGAGGGCCTCAGATCGGAAGGACACTGGGTCGAATCCAGCCCTCTGCAGAACCCGATCAGCGCCGCCGAGGCCCCCGCAGCGGTGCGGTTACTGATCCGCCGCGACGGCGCCTAGGCGTGGTCGTCTCCGGCCTGGTGGTGGCCCTGCAGGCCAATTTCTGCCAGGTGCAGCTGGATCTCCCGGGCCCAGGAGCCATCCAACGGCTGCTCTGCATCCGGCGGACCCGCCTCGGCAAGACCGGCCTGCAGGTCTGCGTGGGTGATCGGGTGGAGCTCGACGGCATCGACTGGCCAGCCAGGCGGGGTGCCATCGCCCAGGTGCGGCCACGCCAGAGCCTGCTCGAGCGCCCGGCCGTGGCCAACTGCGACCGGGTGGTGATCGTGGTGGCCCTGGCCGAGCCCGATCTCGATCCGCTGCAACTCAGCCGCTTCCTGCTCAGCGCCGAGGCGACCGGCCAGGCGGTCGAGCTGGTGTTCTCGAAAGCCGATCTGCTGGCCCCGGAGGCTGTGCTGGCCTGGACAGAGCGGGCCGCAGGCTGGGGCTACCAGGCCTTGAGTGTGAGCCTGTCCACGGGGGAAGGGCTGCTCGCCCTGCGCCGCCAGCTCGCCAGGCCAGGCCTGGCCGTGCTCTGCGGGCCGTCGGGGGTGGGCAAGAGCAGCTTGCTCAATGCCCTGATCCCCGACCTGAGCCTGCGGGTGGCGGCGGTGAGCGGGAAGCTGCAGCGGGGGCGCCACACCACCCGCCATGTCGAGCTGTTCCCGCTGGGCCCCGGTGCCCTGCTGGCCGACACGCCCGGCTTCAACCGCCCGGACCTTCCCGCTGATCCCACCCGGCTGGCCGCCCTGTTCCCGGAGCTGGCCCCAGCCCTGGCCGAAGGCGGCTGCCGCTACAGCAATTGCCTGCACCAAGGCGATCCGGGCTGCCGGGTCGGCACCGACTGGGACCGCTTCGCGATCTATCGGCAGTGCCTGCAGGAGCTGGGCGAATCCCGCGCACCAGCAGCGAGCCGGCAGCCGGCGGGCCAACGGCCCGAGCTCAGAATCGACCGGCGGCGGGAGTCATCGCGGCGGCGCCTGTCGCAGCAGGGGGAAGCCCAGGAGCGCGACCGCGACGAGGCCCCCAGCGAGCTCATCCCCCCAGCCCCGGCAGGCTGAGGCCGCCGGTGAGCTCCTCCATCCGCTCCTTCATCGTGGCCGTGGAGCGGTCGTAGGCGGCTTTGAGTGCCTCGAACGTGGCCGCTTCGGTGACAGCGGCACCTTCCGCCACCAGCTCCGGCGCCAGGCGCACCCGCAGGGGCTGCTGGTTGCCTGAGACCCAGACACTGGCGCGGCCATCGGCACTGGTGCCTTCCAGCTCCATGGCATCGAGCTCGTCCTGGAGTTTCTGGGCGTCTTGCTGAATCTGCTGGGCCTTGCGGAAAGCCTCGGTCAGTTGTCCGAAGTTGGGAAGCCCGAAGCCGGCCATGCCTGACATGCGTGTGGCCCACAGGCTAGGGCCTGGGCTTCAGCTCACTCCCGCCGGCCGCTAGGGGGCGAAGTGACCGAGCCGCTTGATCTCAGGGTGCAAGTCGATCTGGTGACTGGCGCGCACGGCCGCCTGCACCTGCTGGATCACCTGGTCGATATGCCCAGCCTTGGCCTCGCCGGTGTTGACGATGAAGTTGGCATGCAGCGGCGAAACCATCGCTCCGCCGACAGCCAGGCCCTTGAGGCCGAGATCCTCGATCAGCCGGCCTGCTTTGAGCGGTTCGGGGTTGCGGAAAACACTGCCGCCGCTGGGTTGGTGATAGGGCTGACTGCTGGTTCGGCTCTGCAGGTTGGCGGTGGTGCGGCGGCTGATCTCGGCTGGATCGTGGCCGGCACTGAGCCTGAAACAGACCGAGAGCACCAGCAGCGGCTCCAGCTGCAGCCGGCTGTGGCGATAGGCGAACTGCAGCTCGGAGCCCTTGAGCGTGAAGGGCTCACCGCCGGCCGCCGGATCCAGCACGGTCACCGTCTCCAGCCATTCGGCCGTGCAGCCCCCCTGGGCGCCGGCATTCATCACCGCAGCACCGCCGGCCGTGCCCGGGATGCCCACCGCCCATTCCAGGCCACTGAGCCCGGCCTTCGCCGCCCGCCTGGCCAGGCTGGGGAGGGGTTCGCCGGCCTGGGCCTCCAGCCAGCCGCTGCTGGCATCGAGCCGGCTTCCCTGCAGGCGCCGGTTGCAGATCACCAGCCCATCGAGCCCCTCATCACTGATCAACAGGTTCGAGCCGGCGCCGATCAGCTGCAGGGGCAGCTGTTCGCTGCCGGCCCAGCGGGCCAGGGCGATCAGTTCATCGCAGGCGGCGGGCTCGGCGAACCATTCGGCCGCTCCGCCCACTTTCCAGGTGGTGTAGTTGAGGAGCGGCACCCGCTGGCGCAGCCCAGCAGGCTGGAAGCTGCCGCTGGCCGGCCGTGGAGAAGCCGCCGTCATGCGGCCAGGGGGGGCGGCGTTGCCTGCGCTTGCCGCTGGACCTGCAACCGGTCCCAGAGACTGTTCACATCCCCGGCGCCCATGACCAGCACCAGGTCGTCCTGGCGCCCGTAACGGCAAACAAGCTGGGCCAGATCATCGAGATCGGCGGCAACTTGAACCGGCAACGCCGGTTGAACCAGGCGGATCTCCGTGGCCAGTCGCTGGCTTGAGATGTCTGGAAGGGGCGCTTCGCCAGCGCTGTAGAGCGGTGCCAGCAAGACCGCATCGGCCTGGGCCAGGGCTGCGGCGAACGGGAGGAGGAACTCCGCTGTGCGGCTGTAGCGATGGGGTTGGAAAACGGCCACCACCCGCTGGGGGGTGGCAGGCAGAGGCGAGCGGCCGCTCTCCACCATCAGATGGGCCAGCTTCAAGGTGGCGTCGACCTCGCTGGGATGGTGGGCATAGTCATCAACAATCAATTGCCCGTCCAGGCAGCCGCGGTAGTCGAAGCGGCGCCCGGGCGACTGCAGCGATTCAATCGCGACGCTCAAATCAGCGAAGGACAGGCCCTGCAACCGGCAGGCAGCCAGGGCGGCCGTGGCATTGCTGAGGTTGTGGCGGCCGGGCAGGGGCAGGCGAACGCGGCCCACACAGATCCCGGATTCATAGAAATCAGCAACAGTGCCGCCGCCATGGGCCTCGACGGCTAGGGCGGCGAAGTCCACCCCTTCAAACGTTTCGATCGACCACCAGGCACCGGGCAGGAAATGTTTCCGCAGCACCGGACAATCGCTGTTCGCCAGGACAAGGCCACAGCCGTCGGCGAACTCAGTCAGGGTCTCGACTAAGGCTTCGAGGTTGGGGTAGTGGTCGGTGTGATCCAGCTCCAGGTTGGTGATCAGCCCAAGGCTGGGCCTGAACTTGACCAGCGAGCCATCGGATTCGTCGGCTTCGGCAACCAGCAGCGGTCCCTGGCCGACCCGCGCGTTGCTCTGAAAGGCCGGAACCATCCCACCGATCACGGCGGTGGGGTCTTGGCCCGTGACGGCCAGGAGCGTGGCGACCAGGGTGCTGGTAGTCGTTTTGCCATGGCTGCCGGCCACAGCAATTGAAGGCTGGGCATTGATCAGGGCCGCCAGCACATCCGAGCGGTAGTGGATCGGCAGACCGGCGGCACGGGCGGCTTCCAGCTCAGGGTTGCCCTCCCTTACCGCCGTGCTGATCACCACCTGGGGTGGAACAGCCATGGCCTGGCACAGGGCCTCAAACGAAGCGGCGTCCTGCGCTGTGTGGATGCGCACGCCCCGACGGCGCAGGTCTTCAACCACGGCACTCTCGCGGCTGTCAGATCCGCTGACCTGAAAGCCCCGCTCCACGAGGATCACCGCTAGCGCGGACATGCCGATGCCACCGATTCCAATGAAATGCAGCGGCTGCTGACGATCAAGCAGAAGTCCCAACGGCCCCACCCAGACGCCCAGAAACTTAATCGTGGATGACCCCCCTTGTCAGCGCTGCCAGTCAGAAGCTTCTGGGAGCTGGCCTCGCTGGCCCTGAAAGGTTGCCAGAGGCCATTTCTGTATGATCAGCATCCAAAACCTATTGCGTTTGCGGGTTTCCCGCCGTTGCCATGACCTTGCGTGTTGCGATCAATGGATTTGGCCGAATTGGTCGCAACTTCATGCGCTGCTGGCTGAGCCGCGGGACTGACACGAATATTGAGGTTGTTGGTCTCAACGACACATCTGATCCGCACACCAACGCGCATCTCCTTCAATACGATTCGATGCTCGGCAAGATTCGTAATGCTGAGGTTGATTACGCCAAAGATTCACTCATCATCAACGGCCAAACGGTCCGTTGCTTCTCAGACCGCAACCCCTTGAACCTTCCCTGGAAAGAATGGGGAGTGGATCTGGTGATCGAAGCCACAGGCGTCTTCATTGACAAAGATGGAGCAAGCAAGCACATCCAGGCTGGCGCCAAAAAAGTCTTGATCACGGCCCCCGGCAAGGGTCCCGGCATCGGCACGTTTGTGGTCGGTGTCAACGAAGGTGATTACAACCATGCCGATTTCGACCTCCTCAGCAACGCCAGTTGCACCACCAACTGCCTAGCTCCGATTGTCAAGGTCCTTGACCAGAACTTCGGGATCATCAAAGGAACGATGACCACGACCCACAGCTATACAGGTGACCAGCGCATTCTTGATGCAAGCCATCGCGATCTGCGCCGGGCCCGGGCTGCGGCGATCAACATCGTGCCCACTTCAACTGGCGCCGCCAAGGCCGTGGCGTTGGTTTATCCGCAGATGGAGGGGAAGCTCAACGGCATTGCCATGCGGGTTCCGACCCCGAACGTGTCGGTGGTGGACCTGGTGGTGGAAGTGAGCCGCGGCACCAGCAAGGAAGAGGTGAATGAAGTCCTCAAAAATGCCTCGCAAAATGGCATGAAAGGAATCATCAAGTACTGCGATCTGCCCCTGGTTTCGTCTGATCACGCCGGTACCGATGAGTCAGCCATCGTTGACGCTGACCTCACCCTGGTGATGGGCGACAACATGGTCAAAGTGATCTCCTGGTACGACAACGAGTGGGGTTACAGCCAGCGGGTCGTCGACCTGGCCGAAATTGTCGCCCGCAACTGGGCCTGATTCAGTCAGGCCTGACTGACCTGCCGGGCCAACTTCAAGGCCCTTCAGTGAAAGTGACTGAAACCCATCATCCGCCGATCCAGCGGTTCGCCGCTGGGCCACCAGCTCAGGTGTCCGCCTGCCTCTGAACCGGTAACCGCGCAGAGCTGGCCGATCGGGCTGGCCCCAGGCAGGGCTTTGAGCAAGGCCTCGGCCCAGGCCGCATCCAGGCCAAGGATCAACTCGAAATCTTCACCTCCCCCCAGACACCAGGCTTCGGCCTGGGCAAGACCATCCATGCCGGCGGCCATCGGCAGGGCACCGCGGTCGAGCTGGGCATCGCAACCGCTGCTGCGGGCAATCGCCGCGACAGCGGCGGCCAGGCCATCACTGCTGTCGGCTCCGGCCACCCGCCAGGGCTGAGCGGCGGGCCTGGCGTCGACCAAGGCGTCCACGGCGTCGAAGCGGGGTTGGGGGCGGCGGTGGGCCGCCAGGCCCCGCTCCAGCAAGCTGGCGGGCAGGGAGGCCGGCAGCGGCTCCCGGCCAAGCACCGCCAGACCGAGCCGACTCAGGCCATGGGGACCGGTGCTGATCAACCGGTCTCCGGGCCGTCCATCGCGGCGCCGGATCGCCCCGGCCGGCCCCAGGCGTCCCAGGGCGGTGATCGCCAGCAGGCGCTGCTGGCCGCTGCTGCAATCGCCGCCCAACAGATCGCCGCCATAGCGATCGAGGGCCTGGCCCAGGCCCCGGTACACCCCCGCCACCCAGCTCCACGGAGTGGCGGGTGGCGCCACCAGGCCGACGGTGAGTCCGATCACCTCCTGGCAGCCCATCGCCGCCAGATCAGAGAGATTGGCGGCTGCGGCGCGCCAGCCCAGATCCTCGGGATCGAGGGTGGCATCACTGAAGTGAACGCCTTCCACCAAGACATCGGTGTTGAGCACCAGCACACCTCCGCTGCGTTCCTGCAGCAGGGCGGCATCATCATCGAGCTGTCCGGGCGGCGCAAAAGCGGCGATCCGCTCCAGCAGCCCTGATTCGCCCAGGTCAGCCAGGGTCGGATCGCTGCCCTCAGCCATGGGGCCGCAGGTTCTCGGCCCCTTCCAGCACGGTGGCTTTAACAATCCCATCGCTCCCGGTCAGCTCCTCGAGCACCTCAAAGCCATCGACCACATAGCCGAAGGCGGCGTAGCGGCCGTCGATCAAGTTGAGGCCAGCGGGGGTGAGTTCCGCCGTAAACAGGAACAGAAAGAACTGGGACGAGCCATCGTCGAGGGCCTCATCGGAGTGGGCCCAGCCCAATGTTCCCTTGGTGGCGAAGGGAAGCACGGGGGTGGCCTTGAAGATCCCCAGATCCTCGAATGTCTGGTTGTAGAAGGGCTGGTCCTCGCCGGGCACCATGATTTCCAGAGGAACGCGGCGTTGCTGCTGACTGGTGGGATCGATGTAGCCATCGGCGGGGCCGATGGGATCTCCGGTCTGGAGCACATAGAAGTCCTCGGCGCGGCCGAACGGCAGGCCGTCGTAGAAGCCGCGCTGAACCAGATCAACGAAGGCCCCGGCCGTGAGGGGGGCGTTGTAGCCGTCGACCACGGCGGTAAGGGTGCCCTTGGTGGTGGCCAGCTCGATCGTGGCCCTGCCGAGCAGCCGTGGCAGAGCCACGAACGTTTCGGGGATCTCGAAGGGGAACGGCCCCACCAGCAACGATTCCGCGCTGCCGATCGTGCTCAAGGCAGCCCGGCGGCTGGTGAGAAAGGCGTCGCGGTCGCGGGCTTCGGTTGCTTCAGCAAGCGTCCGCCAATCCAGCTCCAGCTGGTCGAGCAGGCTCTCGGCCGTTGCCTGCTGCTCGGAGGGAAAGTTGCTGATCAGCCTGGCGCGGCGACTGGTCAGCAACGACTGGCCGCGGCGCACGGCGTTGCTCAGGGAGCTCCAGCGCTTGGCACGCAGGTCGTCACTGGTGCCCTCCAGGCGGTGCTGGAGGTCTTGCAGATCCGTCTCTGGAATCGGCAGGGCATTGCGCAGCAGAGCGGAAGGATCGCTGACCGCATTGCCGGGGGGAAGGCCAGCGGCGGCGGGGTGCACCGCCAAGAGGTTGACGACAAGCGCCAGCAGCAGGGCTAGCCCCGGGGCCAGCAGGCGTTGCTTCAGAGCCAACCGGATCCCTTTCATGGCTGATTGAGTCTCTCAGCGGACTTTGGCACAACCAGCCGGCCAGCCCCCCACAGCCAGCCCGGCAGCGGAAGACCCGCCGAGGAAGGGCAGCCGTACAATCCCGCTCAAACGTTCCGCCGGAATGATCTCCAGCAACGACTTTCGCACCGGTACCACGATCGAGCTCGATGGCCAGGTCTGGAGAGTCGTCGAATTTCTTCATGTCAAACCGGGCAAGGGCTCGGCCTTCGTGCGCACCAAGCTGAAAGGCGTTCAAAGCGGCAGCGTTGTCGACAAGACCTTTCGCGCCGGTGAAACCGTTGCCCAGGCCGTGCTCGAGAAATCGACGCTTCAGCTGACCTACATGGAAGCCGAGGACTTCGTGTTCATGGACATGGCGAGTTTTGAAGAAACCCGCCTGTCCGCCAAACAGATCGGCGACGGCCGCAAGTACCTCAAGGAGGGCATGGAGGTGAATGTGGTGTCGTGGAACGACGTGCCGCTGGAAGTGGAACTTCCCAACTCCGTCGTCCTGGAGGTCACCCAGACCGATCCCGGCGTCAAGGGTGACACCGCCACGGGGGGCACCAAACCGGCCATCGTCGAAACCGGGGCCCAGATCATGGTGCCCCTGTTCATCACGATTGGGGAGAAGATCAAGATCGACACGCGCAACGACAGCTATCTCGGCAGGGAGTCCTGAGGCACCATGCAGCTCGACCATGACCAGCTCCATCGTCTGCTCGCCGTCCTTGAGCAGAGCGATATTCAGGAGTTCAAGCTCGAAGGGGACGACTTCCGGCTTGAAGTGCGCCGCAATCTGCCTGCCCCGGCTGCCCTAGCCGTGCCCCAGGCCCCTGCGGCCACTGTCACAGCTCCGGCTCAGGCCGTCAGCGGCAGCCAGGCCACCGCCCCCTCGGTCCCACCACCGGCTGCCCCTGCCCTGCGCGCCGATCTGGTCGAGATCACCGCGCCGATGGTGGGCACCTTCTACCGGGCGGCGAGCCCGGATGATCCGCCGTTTGTTGAACTCGGCAGCCGGATCACGGTTGGACAGCCGGTCTGCATCCTCGAAGCGATGAAGCTGATGAACGAGCTCGAGGCTGAAGTGAGTGGCGAAGTGGTCGAAATCCTGGTGGAAAACGGCACACCGGTGGAATATGGCCAGGTGCTGGTGCGCCTCAAACCAGGCTGAACAGGGGCGCCGCTCAACCCAGCTCCCAGGCGGTTTCCAGGGCGGCCCGCATGCTCATCGATCGGGCGATCCCCAAGCCAGCGATGTCGAAACCGGTGCCGTGATCCGGTGAGGTGCGCAAGAAGGGCAGCCCCAGGCTGGTGTTCACTGCGGCATCGAAGGCCAGCAACTTGACCGGGATCAAGCCCTGGTCGTGGTACAGCGCCAGGTAGCCATCCGGACCAAGGGCCTCACCGCGCCAGGCGGCGGCAGCACCCAGCCAACAGGTGTCGGGTGGCAGGGGGCCGATGAGTTCCACCTCGGGATGGGAGCGCCGCCAGCGCTCCAGCACTGGAATCAGCCAGTCCTGCTCCTCGCAGCCGAGCAGTCCGCTTTCGCCGGCATGGGGATTGAGCCCGGCGACCACGAGCCGGGGTTTGGGGACAAAGCGACGGCAGAAGGCCAGCAGCACCTCCAGCTTGCGCTCCACCAGGGCGGGGCCGAGCTGCTGGGCCACCGCTGCCAGGGGGATGTGGGTGGTGGCCAACAGGGTGTTGAGTCGCCAGGTTCCGTGGGGGGAGCGGGCGGTGAACAGCATGGAGGGATCGGCGCTGTCACTGAGTTCCGCCAGCCGCTCGGTCTGGCCCGGGTAGGCGTGACCGGCCGCGTGCCACGCCTGTTTGGCGATCGGGGCGGTGGTGAGGGCATGGCACTGGCCGCGTTCCACCAGCTCGGCTGCTGCCGTCAGCCAGGCGAAGCTGGCCCGGCCGCTGGCCGCACTGCCGCAGCCGGGCGGCAGGTCCTCGGCCAGGGGCAGATCGAGGATCGGATAGTTGGCGGGATTGGCCAGGGGCACTGCGCTGACCCCCTGCAAGGCCGCATGGCTGTGCTCCAACCAGCGGCGGCAACCGACCAGAACCACCTCAAGGCCCCGGCCCTCCAGCTCGGCGAGTGCCTTGAGGGTCACCTCGACGCCGATGCCGGCGGGATCTCCGAGGGAGAGGGCGATGCGCCGCTGCCTACCCTGGAGTTTGGGGATCGCCTCGCTCATGATCCGTTGGCTGCTGATTGGTTCAATGTTTTTCGGCCTGGGAACGGGGCTGCGACGGGGCTGGGTGGCAATCGATTGGTGTCGTTTCCTGGCGGATACCAATTTGCCAAGCCTGAACAGTCTTCAACCGGAAGCCCCTGTGGTCTGCCCTTCGGTGGTCTCCGGCCAGGCCACTCCTGCCGGCCGATGAGCCTCCACGTCATTTTGGTGTACCGACACCGCTGAGCTCCTCGGCAAGACAGGCGCGATAGCCCTGGCGGTAGCTCGGATAGCGCAGCTGGTAGCCCAGCTCACGGCATAGCCGGCGGTTGCTGACGCGGCGATTTTCGGCCCAGAAACTCAGGGCCATCGGGCTGAGCTCGCCAGCCAGCTGGTCGAAGGACTCCACCAATGGCAACTTGCAGCCCAGCAGGTGGGCGGCATAGCCCAGGGTCTGGCTCGATGAACAGGGCTCGTCATCGGCCAGGTTCAGCAACTCCGGGCGCTGGGCTGCCGGTAATTGGCGGCAGAACAGCAGGCTGGAGGCGATGTCATCGACGTGGATGCGGCTGAACACCTGGCCGGGTTTGTGGATCATGCGGCTGCTGCCATCACGCAGCTTTTGAAAAGGAGTACGACCGGGGCCATAGATCGCCGGCAGCCGGAACACCTGCACCGGCAGGCCGCTTCCGAGCCAGAGCTGCTCGCAGGCGAGCCGGGCCTGGCTGCGCGGCAGACCCGGCCTTGGGATCACGCCCTCGCCAACCCAGCCGCCGGCCTGATCCCCGTAGACCCCAGTGGTGGAGAGATAGCCCAGCCATTGCAGCGGCAGTTGGGCGAGGAGCGGCGCCAGGCTGGCAAACACGGGGTCACGTCCCTGCCGGTCCGGTGGCACCGTCACCAACACCTCGGTGGTGCCTGCCAGCTCGGATAACGGCGGCACCAGGCCACGGTCAGGGTCGCAGACCAGCCAGCGGAGGCCAGGGGACGCATCGCTCCCGGCCACCTGGCGGCGGGTGAGCGTGACAGCCATTCCCTGCGCCGCAGCGGCGCGAGCGAAACGAAGACCGCTGTAGCCGCCGCCGATCACCAGCAGCTTCGCGGCCGCGGCCTTGACATCGCTCGATGGCATGAGTACACCTGTATCAGTGTTGTTCTGTTGACCGATGGCGGCCTCCTGTTTCTCTACATCCAGCTCCCTATCCCGCGACCCAGTCCGCTCCGTGGTCGCTGCCCGCAGGCCCGTCGCCAGCGGCCAACAACGGGCCGCGCGCCGGCGATCAAGCCAGGCCTGGCAACGGGCCATGCCCGCCGCCTGTGCCCTTGCTCTGCTGGCGGCCGCCGTGGTGATCGCACCGGAGCGCCCCTGGGTTGATGGCCAGATCTGCCAGCGTCACCAGAACCCTGCGGCCTGCCGGGTCTGGTGACCTGGGGCCACCGGTTCAGGCGGCCTGCCAGACCATGCCGGCAGGGCCCTGCTCCGTGGGGGTCTGTTGGGTCGCAGCCGCAAGCTCTGGGGTGGCCCACTGCAGCAGTCGCACAGCCAGCCGCAGATCACCGTCCATCCAGGCGCGGATCGCCATGGCCCGCCGGGGATCGTAAAAGCGTTGCTGCCGGTACCAATCGAAGGCATCGGCATCGCTCTTGTGGCCGTTGCAGGCCAGGCAGGCCGGCACGCAATTGGCGGTCACACTCAGACCACCGTGACAACGGGGCATGAGGTGATCAATGGATTCGGAGCGATCACCGCAATAAATGCAACGGTGATGGGTGTATTTATGGAGAGATTGACGCCAGTGTCTGACCCTAAGTTTGGGGCAGAGTTCTTCAAGAAAGACCGCATCTCTGGCGTGCATCTCCTTGATTCAATTTGGGCCAGTTTGCACCGGAAAGCTCTGCTGTCAATGTGTCGACCACTGCATTTTAACGGCTTGCCATCCGGCTTGTCCTCCGGGGGGCTGGCTTAGATTCCAACCGAGCTGCGCGGCCTGTTTCTGTCTGGCGCCCCTCCTGCTCCGGTCAGCCGAGCCCCCACCGCTGCTGCGGCAGCAAACAGCAGCAGCGGTGCCAGTTGCCGGCTTGCCCTGGGCCCGGCCGGATTGATCGAGGTGATCTCTCCCTTCGATCCCGTCACCCAGGCGCAGTTGCGCGCCGTCAGGCCCCGGGGTGAGTGGCGGGCCCGTCGGCACTGCTGGGAGTTTCCCTTGGAAGCCTCGCTGGCCCTGCGCCAGCTGCTGGGGAGACAGTTTCGCATCGACGCCGAACTGAGCGAGTGGATGGACTGGCTGGAGCAGCCCTTGCCGCCCTTGCCGGCCCACCGCGAGCTTGTTGCCGCCGCCGATCTTGAGCGCTGCCTGCCCGATGGTCGCCGGCTGTATGCCCATCAGCGGTTAGCCGTCCGCTGGTTGCTGGCCCGCCGCGGCGCCCTGCTGGCCCATCCGATGGGCCTGGGCAAAACCCTCACCGCCCTGGCCGCCGCCCGGGCGATGGCCCGCCTGGCCGACTGCCGCATCGCCGTGATCGCCCCGGGCGGACTCCATGCCCACTGGCGCCAGGAAGCGATCGCACTCGGACTGCAGTTGGAGTTGATCAGCTGGGGCCGACTTCCCCGCTGCCTGCCCCCAGCCGGAACCGTTTTGCTGGTGGATGAGGCGCACTATGCCCAGAATCTTGGCGCCGCCCGCACCCAGGCCCTGTTGCGCCTGGCGCGTCACCCCCGTCTGCGCGCCATTTGGCTGCTCACCGGCACGCCGATGAAGAACGGCCGTCCAGCCCAGCTGTTCCCCTTGCTGATGGCGATCGGCCACCCACTTGGTCTCAATCAGCTGGCCTTTGAGCAGCGCTACTGCCAGGGCCATTGGCGTCAGATCGGCGAACGGCGTCAGTGGCAGGCCAGCGGTGCGGAACGCCTCGAAGAGCTCCAGGCTCTGACCCGTCCCCTGTTACTGCATCGCCGCAAGCAGGACTGCCTGGAACTCCCCCCCAAACGGCGCCGATTTCAGGCGGTGGATCTGAGCACAACGGAAGGCAGGGGATTCCAACACCTGCTGCAGGCCAAGGTGAACGACTACCGCCGTCGGGCGGCCCGCGGCGAGGTGCGCCCCGGCGCCGAATCGCTGGCCATGCTCACCGCCCTGCGCCAGATCGGGGCCCAGTACAAATTGCCCGCAGCCCGGGAGCTGGTGGCGGAATTGTTGCAGCGCCAGGAGGCCGTGGTCGTGTTCACGGCGTTCGTGGCCGCCGCCGAGCTGTTGCAGCAGCATTTGGGCGGTGCCTTGATTACCGGCCGCTTGAAGCCCGCCGAACGCCAGGGAGAGGTGAATCGCTTTCAGGCCGGCGAAACCTCACTGCTGGTCGCCACCTTCGGCAGCGGCGGCATTGGTTTCAACCTGCACCGCGCAGCCCACGTGATCCTGATCGAGCGTCCCTGGACCCCAGGCGACGCCGAGCAGGCCGAAGACCGTTGCCATCGCATCGGCATGGCGGGCCCCCTGACCAGCCACTGGCTCCAACTTGGCGTTGCCGATCAGCTGGTCGATGGCCTGATCACCAGCAAGGCCGAACGCATCGCCCTGTTGCTTGAAGGGCGGCAGACCAGCCTGCGGCGGCGGGCCCTGCCGGCCATGGTTCGGGAGCTGCTCGAAGGCTGGTAGAGCTGGGCCTGATCAGCCGGATTAACGCAACGACTGCGGCAGCGGGGCACGCTCGCGGCAGCTTTCCTGGCGGACGCGGACATCAATGCCCAGCTGGGGATCCCCATCGACCTCACCGCTATCGAGCAGGGCGGCGGCTTGATCGATATCCCTGCAGGCTGCCTTGGGATCTTCGTTGAGGCTATGAAGCACGAAGCGATCGTTCAAGGGCTGCGGATCCTGGGGGAACTGCGCTACCACCTGATCACAGGCCAGCAAGGCCTTCTCCAGCGCGTCCACCCTGACGTCCTTCAGGCAGTCGTCACGGCTGAGGCGATTGGGGTCGAGCGGCGGTGGCGAAGCCCGGCAGGCCCCCAGGCAGACCCCGACAAGAGCAATCACCAAAAGCCGCAGGGAACGGATCACCGCAGAACGGATCTCAATAGTTGTAGCGATCATCCCTGGTGGTCCCACCACTGGGAATGGCCATGGGGCCTTCAGCGAAAGCGCTGTTGTCCGCCGTACCCCGCTGGGTCGGGGCGGAGGCTCCCTGTTCCGAGCCGAACAAAGCCCCCAGGTAGCGGCCGCAATCGGGGAAGGCACTGGGATTGTTGACCACGGCCTCGGTGATCATCACCGCCCCGTGCTGAGGCGATGTCTTGAACAGGCTGGCGCTCTGCCGTTTGATCAAGGCATAGGCGGCCGTCCAACTGACCTCATGGTCATTGCCTGATTGGCGCATGAAGCAATACACCTCCGCCCCTTTGGAGGAAGGATCGGAGCCTGCAGCCACCGTGGTCTGGCTGCGAACCGGTGCCGGCAGCACCAAGGCAGCCAGCACCGGTGCCAGAACGACGCCAAGACGCAGCAGCGGCGAGAGACGAAGCGAACGCAGAGCAACCATGGAAAGCGTTGGTGAACCCGGACCTATGGGCCCAACGTATCGGCCAACTTCCAACTGTCGAGGGCCAGGGCCTGTCTTGATCAACCGGAGGGATGACCCGTTGTGGTCGAAGCGAGCAAGCGCACGGCCAGCGGCAGCACGATCAGCACGGTGATCAGCCGCACAACATGAAGGGTGGCCACCGCGGCCCCAACCCCGAACTCCGCGCCCACCAGGCTCATGCCGGTGATCCCACCCGGCGCGGCCCCGAGCAACATGATCACCGGATCAACCCCGAGCAGCCGGCTGCACCAGAGCCCGACCACCAGGCCGGCCGCCACCAGCGTCACGGTGATCAAGATGGCCGGCCGCCAGAGCAGACGAAGTTCACTCAGCGCCGAACCGGTCAGGCCGGTACCGATCACCGTGCCGATGCCGATTTCCAACAGGGTGCGCGTTCCCATCGGCCACTCTGCGGCCTCAAGACGGCCACTCATGCTGACCAGGCCAGCCCCGAGCAGGGCGCCAGCCAGGGGGGCCGCTGGAATCCCCGTGCGCAGTGCCAAAAGCCCACCCACCAGACCGCAGAGCATGTAGGGCAGCAAAGAACTCGTCAGGGCCATGCCCGGGTGGTCGATCAGAGCTTCCGCAGTCTGGACGCTGACTTGAGTCCGGCGAGTTTTTGTGCTGTCATCGGCTCTACTGCCGCTCCTTGATGGCACCTGAATCGGTTTCCTTTCGGATCACGCGCACGGCCGAAGACCTCGCCCAGACGGTGAGCGCCCTGTCCCACCGACTGGTGAAGTTGGAACAACGGCTCGGGACGCTGGAGCTGGCTTTGGATCATCGCCAGGAGGGCGATCCCGGCGAACTGGCTGCTCTGACGAATGTGGAGGGGCTGCTCCGTGATTGCCGGCTGCTTCTAGATGACTCATCCGAGGCTTCCGATCCTCCCATTCAGGACTCCCTGCAGGACTCCGTTGAGAACTCCGTGCAGGGACCGGAACCGTTCTCGACGCCGCTGACCACGGCCGCCGAAAAACCGGAAGGCTTCGCCAACGCCGCTTGAGCACTGAGCCCGTATCGCATCACACGGCCTGGGATGTCAAAATGAAAAGAAATGCAACCATGGCGCCTTCGTTTCCGGCCTGCCCTCTGCCCCGTCCCCTCAGCGCAGAGCAGCACAAGTCAGGCTCACCCCGTCAGCCCGCTTCGGTGTTCATCGAGGGAGGACATCAGCTTGAAAAACTTGAATTCTCCCTTGCTGTCGCCATGGCCAAAGGGGAGTTTTCGAGGGCTGATCAGCTCCGCTCCATGATTGCTGATCTCGGCGGAGAAGGGGAAGAACCAGGCACTTGATAACGCTGCAATGTAATCTGCAGAGGTTTGGCAATCAGAGTTGATTTTTCTGTGGCTCCTTTTCAACTTTTAAGCAAGCCCCGCTCCATCTTAAAGGACAATTCACCGAGGACTTCGCAGAGGAATACGTCTGTTTTGACGCAAACGAACGCTGTTCATCTGAACGATTCCCTGCGCAACGTCAGCCTCCAGCAAAAAGGGCAGCGGGCGGCCCTGCTGCTGGAGCTTGAAGGATTGGAAGCTGAAGCACAGCAGGCAGCAGCCCAAGGAGACCTGGGCAAGGCGGGCCGTGGAATCCTCAAGATTCTTGATTGCGAGAGGCGCGTCAGCGGCTTGGGCCCACAGGTGCTCCAATTGATCAAGCCCCGTTCTTGATCCAGCCAGACGCTTCTCAATTCAGGGTTAAGCGTTACAGACCCATTTTTGTTTCATCCAGCCCAGCGGCCAGCAGGAAGAGGTTGCGCGCGCGACGTTTCGCTGGATGAACTGACTCAATTTTTGGCCGCGCTTTTGCCTTTTGTCTGAAAAAGCTTTAAACTGTTAATAGCAAGCGGGTGACCGGATTCGAACCGGCGACGTTCAGCTTGGGAAGCTGACATTCTACCACTGAATTACACCCGCACTCACCCAAAGTAGCAAACCTCTTGCTCGCGGGGCCATCCCATCACGTGCCGTTGCCCGGCGCTGGCGGGGCGGTGGGTGAGGCTTCTGCCGATTCCTCTGGACAATTCACCTGCTGCGAGACCCTGCGGCGGGCAGCGATCACGGGGGCAGCCTCGGTCTTGAGCTCGCCGGCGGCTTCCTGGAGGGTCAGGGTCTTGTTGGTGGTCACCCGGGTGGCTGCGGCGTCGAAGGCCTTGAGCTGGTCGCGGAAATCGCGCAGGCGATATTTCTCTAGCAAAGCTTCCGACTGGTTCAGGCTGGCCAGGGAAGAGCTGAGAGCCAGGTTGGCCACCTTGGCCTCCCCCACCGTGGAGCTTGGCTCGAGGGCCGCAACCTCCTCAAGAGCCGTGCCGACGCCCGCCAGGTTGTTGCAGATCTTGGCCTCAAGCTCTGCTTCGGTCTTCTCGGTGTCCTGCTGGCAGCCCGCCGCAGCGAGAGAGACAACAGCCAGAGCCAGCGCGAGGGAGCGGCGCATGTCAGACAGGGCGTTTTGTTCGGCCTGAACTTACCGCCGCCCCTGGGTGTCAGCCTTTGGCCAGCTCGACGGCAGCAGCGGCCACCCCCGCACCAGCCGCTCCCTTGGCCAGTCCCAGCGCCGCCACGGTGGCCTCAATGGCCGCCACGGCGGTGAGCAGATCGCGGTCGCAGACGAAACCGAGGTGGCCGATCCGGAAGACCTTGCCCTTGAGGTGATCCTGTCCGCCGGCCAGCAGGATGTCGAACCGCTCCTTCACGGCTTTGCGCAAGATTTCGGCATCGATCCCCTCCGGTGCCACGGCGGTAATCGAGGGGCTGCCGTGGCCGTCGGCGGCATAGAGCGCCAGACCGATCCCCTTCATGCCCGCCTGGGCAGCGCGGCGGTGGCGGGCATGGCGGGCAAAAATGGCCTCAAGCCCTTCGGCCTGCATCATCTCCAGGGCTGCCTCCAGGGCGAAGTAGAGATTCACCGGAGGGGTGAAGGGGTTGCTGTCTTTGGCCGCGGCTTTGCGATAAGTGGCCAGGTTGAAATAGAACTTCGGCAGATTGGAGCGTTCCTGGGCTTTCCAGGCCCGCTGGCTCATCGCCACGAAGCCAAGGCCAGGCGGCATCATGTAACCCTTCTGGGAACCGGAGCCCACCACATCAAGGCCCCAGGCGTCCATCGGCACGTTGCAGGCGCCAAGGCTGGTGACACAGTCAGCAACGACCAAGGCCTGGCCATGGGCATGAACGTGGCGGGCGATCGTTTCGAGATCATTGATCACGCCGGTAGAGGTTTCCGAATGGGTGAGGATCACGGCCCGGATCCGCTTGTCGGTGTCAGCTTCAAGGGCGGTGCGGAAGGCTTCAGGATCCAGGGGCTGGCCCCACTCCGCCTCGATCACCTCCACCTCGAGCCCGTAGGCCCTGGCCACCTTCACCCAGCGCTCGCCGAACTTGCCGTTGTCCCCGCAGAGCACCTTGTCGCCCGTGCTGAGCACGTTGATGATTCCGGCTTCCATCGCCGCCGTGCCGCTGCCGGTGAGCGCCAGCACATCCGCTTCGGTCTGATGCAACCACTTGAGCTGGGCGGTGGTGCGCTGGACAATCGCCTGGAACTCAGCGCTGCGGTGGCCGATCGGATGGCGGCTCATCGCCAGCAGGACGCTCTCCGGCACCGGGGTAGGACCGGGGATCATCAGGGTCAGCTTGTCCTGCATGGCAGTGGCGCGGAAGGTGGGTGCGCGGCGGCGCGATCATCCAGCTTAAAAAACGGCCTTGCGACCCTCCGATCAGCGCCGCCGCGATGACCTCCCCCAGCGGTTTCACCCTGCCGGTCTGGGTGGCAGCAGCGGCGCGCGCCGCCGTGCAGGCCCTGGTGGCTGGCCCGGATCAGGCCGCCGGTCCGCTGGATCCAGCTCCACTGCTGGAATTGCTCGATCCGCCGGGATTGCGGCCTGTGCCCGTCGAAGCCGCCGCCCGCCTGGGAGGGGGAACGGCCCTGGGCATCAGCCGTTGCCAACCCGGCGAGGGGCTTGATCTCACCCGCGATCTGGCCATCTGGGTGTGGGCGAGCGCCTGGCCTGCCGGCGAAGCGCCCCCCCGGCAGGGCACAGGCGAGTGGTTGCGGCTGGAGGCAGGCGAAGGCGTCGGTGTGCACGCGGGGAGTATCGATGGGGGGGCTGGCCAAGGAGGCAGTTCCGAGCTTTGCCTCTCCAACTACGCCCGTCAGCTGCTGGACGTGAACCTGCGGCCGCTCTGGCCCGACGGCGAGGGCCTGCGGCTGCGGATCATCTTTCCCCAGGGGCGCCGGCTCGCCGAGCGCACCAGCAACGCGGCCTTCGGTGTGGTGGATGGCCTGGCCCTGATTGGCACCCAGGCCATCGTTCAGCGCAGTGCCGCCCCCGACCAGCTGGAGGCTTGCCTGGCCGAGCTGCGTCAGCGTGCCGCCGCACCCGGTTTCAGCGGAAATCTGGTGGTGGTGATCGGCGAGAACGGCCTGGATCTGGCGCCGCGGCTGGGCCTGCCGGCGGAGCTGTTGCTCAAGGCCGGCAACTGGCTGGGGCCGGTGATCGTGGCCGCGGGCGAGGCGGGTGTGCGGCAGCTGATCCTGTTCGGGTACCACGGCAAGTTGATCAAGCTGGCTGGCGGTATCTTCCACACCCACCACCATCTGGCCGACGGCAGAGCCGAAATCCTCACCAGCCTGGCGGCCCTGGAGGGGGTGAGCGGCGAGCCCCTGGCCCAGCTCCATGGCGCCGCCACGGTGGAGGCAGCCCTCGCTGGACTTGCATTGCTCGATCCCCAGCTGGCGGCACGGCTGGAGCAGCGACTGGCGGACACGATCGAGCAGCGCAGCCAGGCCTACCTGGCCCGCTACGGCGATTTCGACACGCGTGTCGGAGCGGTGCTGTTCGATCAGGCGCGCCAGCTGCGCGCCTGCGGCTCTGAGGGAAAGCGGTTGCTGCAGGCTTTCGGGCACCCTCTAGGGTGAATTGAAAGGGCCTGGCCGCCGCAACGGTCGTATGTCGAACGCTTCACAATCCTCTGAACAACCGGAATCCAAGCGCCATCCAGCCATCGTCATCCTCGACTTCGGCTCGCAGTATTCCGAGCTGATTGCCCGCCGGGTGCGGGAAACGGAGGTGTACTCGCTGGTGATGGGCTACAGCACCAGCGTTGAAGAATTACGCCAAATTGCCCCGAAGGGAATCATCCTCAGCGGTGGGCCCAACTCCGTCTATGCCGAGGGGGCACCGCTCTGCGATCCCGGCCTCTGGGATCTCGGCATTCCGATCCTCGGTGTCTGCTACGGCATGCAGTTGATGGTGCAGCACTTCGGTGGGGCTGTGGAAGCAGCCGGACGGGGCGAATACGGCAAGGCGCCTCTGCTCGTGGACGATCCGAACAGTCTGCTCAGCAACGTGGTCGATGGCTCCACGATGTGGATGAGCCATGGCGATTCGGTCACCACCATGCCCGCGGGTTTCGTGCGACTGGCCCACACCGCCAACACGCCAGAGGCGGTGATCGCTGATCACCGGCGCCATCTTTACGGCGTTCAGTTTCATCCGGAGGTGATTCACTCCAGCGGAGGCATGACGCTGATCCGCAACTTCGTGTACGAGATCTGTGGCTGCCAGCCTGATTGGACCACAGAAGCCTTCATCGATGAAGCCCTCGCCGATGTTCGCGAACGGGTTGGTGATAAGCGCGTGCTGCTGGCCCTGTCTGGAGGGGTGGATTCATCCACTCTGGCGTTCCTGCTGCACAAGGCCATCGGCGACAAGCTCACCTGCATGTTCATCGACCAGGGGTTCATGCGCAAGGGGGAACCTGAATTCCTCACTGAGTTCTTCGACCATCAATTCCACATTCGCGTCGAATACATCAACGCCCGCGATCGCTTCCTCGACAAGCTCGACGGCATCAGCGATCCCGAAGACAAGCGCAAGATCATCGGCGCTGAATTCATCCGGGTGTTCGAGGAGGAAAGCAAGCGCCTCGGTCCCTTCGATTTCCTCGCCCAGGGCACGCTTTACCCCGATGTGATCGAATCGGCTGGAACGGGCGTGGACCCCAACACCGGTGAACGGGTGGCGGTGAAGATCAAGAGCCACCACAACGTGGGCGGCCTGCCCAAGGATCTGCAGTTCAAGCTGGTGGAGCCGCTGCGCCGCCTGTTCAAAGATGAGGTGCGCAAGGTGGGCCGCAGCCTGGGCCTGCCCGAGGAGATCGTCCGCCGACATCCCTTCCCTGGCCCCGGCCTGGCGATCCGCATCCTCGGTGAGGTGAGCGCTGAGAAACTCAACCTCCTGCGGGACGCCGATCTGATCGTGCGTGAGGAAGTGCAGGAGGCGGGGTTATATCACGAGATCTGGCAGGCGTTCGCCGTGCTGCTGCCGGTGCGCAGCGTTGGGGTGATGGGCGACAAGCGCACCTATGCCTATCCGATCGTGCTGCGTTGCGTGTCCAGCGAAGACGGCATGACTGCCGACTGGTCCAGGCTGCCCTACGACCTGCTGGAGCGGATCTCGAACCGGATTGTCAACGAAGTCAAGGGCGTGAACCGCGTGGTGCTCGACATCACCAGCAAACCGCCCGGCACGATCGAGTGGGAATGAGGAAACCTGCCGCCAGAGCGCGCGTTCTCCACTGGTAAGCCCCCGGCAGCTTCGATACCATCGGGCACCAGCGTGATTCCCGTGACCGTCGCCACCCAGCCGGATCCCCAGCTGCAGCGCCGCCTGCAGCAGGACAGCATCCAGCTCGGCGCCAAGACGATCTTCCTGAATCCCTTTCTCTATTGGAGGCGCTTCGACGCCAATACCGACCGCTGGCTGCGCGAGCCAGGTCAGCTCCCGGAGGAGCAGATCCAGGCCAACCGCAGCCGTTTCTACCCCGAACTGCTCTGGGATGAGTTGTCCGATCAGGAACGGCAACTCAAGGACGGGGCCGTTGAGATGTTTCTCAAGACCCTCGAGCTGATCAGCACCTTCAACCCCGATCTGAGTGCCGGCCATCTGCTCGAGGTGGAGCGCAAGATGGCGGTCACCAAGAAGCGCTCCTTCGAGCGTTGGGTGGAGAAGGCCTTGGGGCGACGGCTCAAGGGTGAACGCAGGGAGCGGCGTCGCTTTGATCGGGAGCGCTGGTTGCGTGGCTGGGGCGAATGGCTGGGTCTGGACACAACCCGCCAGGCCCTGCTGCCCCTCACCACCCTGCTGGTGCTCTCGGCACTGGCCGGATCCTGGCTGGGATCGAGGCAATTCTGCCGGCCCGGACTGGTCCAGCCAGGAATTGAACGCAATCTCTGAGCAGCCCAGGTCCGAAGGGCGGCAAACTGGGACATCTGCAACAGGACATTCTTCCTGCTGCGCCGCGCTGCTGCCCGTGCCATGGCCACTGATCCCCTCGATGCCCTGAGGCTCTCCTTGATGCAGGATCTGCTGCCGGTGGGAATGGCTGTCGTCGAGCGGGCCCGCCGTGGCGGCCCCCGCCAGGTGGTGGATGCCTTCACCGGTTCGACCGATCCCCTCGCCCGGCTCAAACAGGAGGGAGATCCCGCCGCACAGGCCGTGCGCGAGAGCCTCGATCAGATCCAGCCGGGATTGGGAAATCCGGTGATGAAGGTGGAGGTGCGTGACATCCCAGTCAGTGAAGCGGTGACCACCAGCCCAGCCGGCCCGGGCGAGGGCGACCTCAACGCCGATCGTGAAGCCCTGCACGGGGCGCTGGCCGGGATCACCGCACGGCTGGCCTTGCTGGATCAACGGCTTGAGGCCTGAAGGCCATGGCCATCGGCTTGCTGGCTGGCGGGTCACGCCAGGCGGGGATGCGCCACCAACCGGCCTGGCTGCTGGGCCTGGTTCTTCTGGTCGCCACAGCGATCGGCGGCCGCTTGGCCTGGCTCCAGCTGGTCCACGGCCAGGAGAACCGGGAGATGGCCGATCAGAACCGGATCCGGCTGCTGCCCCGCCACCCGATGCGGGGCCGCCTGCTGGATCGCAACGGCGAGGTGCTGGCCACCAACCTCCTCAGCTACAACCTCTACCTCCTACCCCGGGTGGTCACCGAGGAACGCTGGCTATCGCTGCGCGATCGGCTCGCCGCCGTGCTGGATGTGTCCGTCGGCGAGCTGGAGCAGAAGCGGCGCAACGCCGGTAGCGGCGACGGCTATCGAATTCCGCTGGCCGGACCACTCAGCAGCGTCCAGGTGCTGCGTTTCAAGGAGCAGGGAACCGCCTTCGACGGCATCAACATCGACGTCGACTACCTGCGTTCCTACCCGAATGGAACGCTGGCGTCCCATCTGCTCGGCTACACCAGCAGCATCAACGAGGAGGAATACGGCCGCCTGGCCCGCGAGGGCTACCGGGTTCAGGACCGCATCGGCCGCAGCGGCCTGGAGCGGGTGTTCGAGTCCCACCTGCGTGGTGAGTGGGGCGGTCAGCAGCTGGAGGTGAATGCGGCAGGGGAGGTGCAGCGGGTGCTGGGCGACAAGCAGGCCCGATCCGGGAAGGATCTCAATCTCACCCTGGATCTGGAACTGCAACGGGCTGCGGAGAAGGCCCTCGATGGGGTGAAAAAGGGGGCGATCGTGGCGATGGATCCCCAGACCGGAGCCATCCTGGCGATGGCCAGTCGCCCGAACTTTGATCCCAACATGTTCTCGAAGGGTCCGACCACCGCCGAGTGGAACGAACTCAACAGACCCGAAGCGCCCATGCTGAACCGGGTGCTGCGGGCCTTTCCGCCCGCCAGCACCTTCAAGGTGATCACGGCCCTGGCCGCGCTGGAATCGGGTCGCTTCCACCCCGACTCCAAGATTCTCACCTCCAAGTCTTTCTGCTTTGACGGCCAGTGCTATGCCGATCACGGTAGTTACGGCAGCATCGGCTTCGCCTTTGCCATGGCCGTGAGCAGCAACAGCTTCTTTTACCGGCTCAGCCTGCAACTGGGGGCCGAAGACCTGTTCAAGGCCGCCCGGCGGCTGGGCTTCGGCAGCCCCACCGGGATCGAGCTCGATGAGGAGGAGAGCGCTGGCCTGCTGGGGGATCCCGCCTGGAAGCTGGAGACGCTCAAGGAGAGGTGGACCTCCGTTGACACGATCACCTCCTCGATCGGCCAGGGCGCGGTCTCGGTGACACCGTTGCAGATGGCCCGTCTCTACGCCGCGATCGCCAACGGCGGCTGGCTGGTCACGCCCCATCTGGTGGAGGGTCCAAGCTCTCGCGAGAACCTGGGGCTCAAGCCCTCCACCTTGAAGGTGCTGCGACAAAGCCTGCGTCAGGTGGTCACCAGCGGCACCGCCACCCTGCTGAACATCCCCGGCCTGCCGCCGGTGGCAGGCAAAACCGGCACCGCCGAAGACCCACCCCGGCAGGACCACTCCTGGTTCGGCGGCTATGCGCCGGCCGACAAGCCCGAACTGGTGATCATTGCCTTCGGGGAAAACAGTGGGGGCTACGGGGGCACCGTGGCGGCGCCGATGGTCAAGGCCCTGATGACCACCTGGTTCAAGTCCACACCGCCCAGCAACGAAATCCGCCCACTAACGCCTGCCAGCAACTGATCGGGCCAGCCGCCGATCAGCCCACCAACTGCAGCTTCGGCCTGGAAACCTGCCGGTAGAAGCCGCGCAGCTGGTCGGTGGCGGCCGCCCAGCCCCAGCGCTCCGCTTCTGAGCGGGCGGCCAGCCGCAATTCCTCGCGACGCTGCGGGCTGGCCAGCAGGCGGGCTGTTGCCGACGCCAGGCTGCTGGGCTCATCGGGGTCATAGAGACAACCGTTGACCCCATCGGTAACGATGTCCGGGATGCCGCCGCGGTTGGCGCCCACCACCGGGCAACCCGCCGCCATGGCCTCCAGCAGCACCAGCCCCAGGGTTTCGGTGCTGGAGGGGAACAGGAAAGCATCGGCACTGGCATAGGCGCTGGCCAGCTCTTCACCGGCCATGTAGCCGAGGAACGTGGTGGCGCTGCCGGCAAACACCTTTTCGAGCTGTTGGCGATGGGGGCCGTCACCGACTAGCGCCAGACGGGCCTGGGGCATGGCATCGAGCACGGGCCGAATCCGCTCGATCTGTTTTTCGGCCGAGAGTCGGCCGACATAGAGCAGCAGGCTGTCACTGTCGGCGTGCTGCCCCATTAGGGTGCGGCGCATGCCGGGATTGCGCAGCTCCGGCCGGAACAGTTCGGTGTCAACGCCCCGCTGCCAGAGGGCGGTGTGCTGGATGCCCCGCTGGCTGAGCTCCTCAACCATCGCCGTGGAGGTGCAGAGGTTGAGCTCGGCCTGGTTGTGGGCGGCTTTGAGCAGTTCCCAGAGCAAGGGCTCCAGCAGGCCGACGCCGTAGTGCTCGAGGTACTTGGGCAGATGGGTGTGATAGCTGGCCACCAGAGGGATCTGGCGCGACTTGGCCAGCCAGATGCCGCCCAGCCCGAGGACGGCTGGATTGACGACATGGACCAGATCCGGCGCGAACGCCTCCAGGGCTTCGGCAACCGCCGGCCGTGGCAGCGCCAGTTTGAGCTCGGGGTAGAGCGGCAGGGGCATGGCCGGAACGCCGATCACCCGGGCGCCCATGTAGGTGTCTGGACCCCCTTCAGGGCAGAACACCAGCACGTCCTCGCCCGCCGCCACCAGATGCTCGACCGTCTTGGTGAGCCTGGTGACGATCCCGTCGACCTTGGGCAGGAAGGTTTCGGTGAAAAAGACGATCTTCAAGGGGGGCCGCATGTCCAGGTGAGGTCTTGGCGGGTTCAGACCTTGGCCTCGACGGCCAGCGCCTGGGAGGAGGTCCAGGCGGAAACGCAGGGGATTCGGGAGCGATCGCAGCGGTCAGCCCAGCGGCGGGCCACATCGACCACTTCGGCCAGCAGACCATCTTCCAGGGTGGTGGGTTTGAGGCCCAGCTCAATCAGGCAGCGGTTATCGACGATCAGATCGTTCTCGATCGCTTCCTTGCGTGGGTTGGGCAGATGGCTCACCTTGGCGCCGGTGACGGCGGCCACCTTCTCGGCCAGATCCTTGACCTTGTGGCTTTCGGTCATCTGGTTGTAGATCCGGACCTTTTCGCCAGATTTGGGCGGGTTGGCGACGGCCAGCTCCACACACTTGACTGAATCGCGGATGTGAATGAAGGCGCGGGTCTGACCACCGGTGCCGTGGACGGTGAGCGGATAGCCGATCGCGGCCTGCATCAGGAAACGGTTGAGCACCGTGCCGTAGTCGCCGTCGTAATCGAAGCGGTTGACCAGCCGGGGATCGCGGTCAGTGAGATCGGTATTGGTGCCCCAGACGATCCCCTGATGGAGATCGGTGACACGGATGTTGTCGTTCTTGTTGTAATAGAAGAACAGCAATTGGTCGAGCGTCTTGGTCATGTGATAGACGCTGCCCGGATCGGTGGGGTGGAGAATCTTCTCGCGGAACCGGGTGCCATCGGGCTGGGGAACCTCAACGGTGAGGTAGCCCTCGGGAATCGTGGCGCCGCGGTGGGAGCCGTAGCCGTACACCCCCATCGTGCCGAGGTGGACAATGTGCACATCCAGGCCGCTCTCGACGATGGCGCAGAGCAGGTTGTGGGTGCCGTTGACGTTGTTGTCGACGGTATAGCGCTTGGTGGCGCTGGATTTCATCGAGTAAGGCGCGGCGCGCTGCTCGGCGAAATGCACCACCGCTTCGGGCCGCTCCTGGCGCAGCAACTCCAGCAGGCCCTCGTAGTTCTGGGCGATGTCGAGCGGCACAAAGCGAATGGGCTGGCCGCCGGTTTCCTCCCAGGCCCGCAGGCGGTCCTGCAGGTTGGCGATCGGGGTGAGCGACTCAACGCCGAGATCGATGTCGATCTTGCGACGGCTGAGATTGTCGACGATCACCACCTCGTGGCCGCCATCGGCCAGATTCACCGCGCACGGCCAGCCGCAGAAGCCATCGCCACCGAGAACGAGAACCTTCACGTCTGAACTCCTGCTGAACGAGCGAATGCTCCCTGTTGGCAAGCTACTACAGGCATTCAGCGCCTCCGCCGGGGCCCGGCCCGTTCAGCTGATCCCCACAGCCACAGCCAGCATCGCCAGCACCAGCAAGGACCCACCGATCAGCAACAGGAGCGTGGGGCGGCTGAGGCCACCACCGGGGACCACCACCTGGATCGGGGGCTCCTTGGCAAAGGCATTCAGGCGGCCGCCGTCTTCCCGTGTCACCGACATCGCAGAACCCCCCTGAAGAGAGGGCAAGAGTAAGCACGCGTCGTTGGCGGATCGGCATGCTCGGGGGGAAGTTCATGCGCTCCGCCCGCCCGCCTGGCCGACCAGCCCCTGAACGGGAGAACTGGCCCGAGCCTCCTGGCGCAAGGGCAAGCGGCCAGCCCGCCAGGCGATCCGACCAGCCTCTGTGGCCATGGCCATGGCCTCAGCCATCGCGGCAGGGTCACCGGCCAGGGCGATGGCGCTGTTGATCAACAGGGCATCGGCACCCATCTCCATGGCCTGGGCCGCTTCGCTGGGAACGCCGATGCCCGCATCCACCACCACCGGAACCCCGGCGCTTTCGATGATCAGGGCGATATTGGCGGCATTGCGGATCCCCTGGGCGGAGCCGATCGGTGAGGCCAGCGGCATGACCGTGGCACAACCGGCCTCTTCAAGCCGTTTGGCCAGAAGCGGATCGGCATTGATGTACGGGAGCACGGTGAAGCCCTCGGCCACAAGCTGCTCGGCCGCCTGGAGCGTGCCGAAGGGATCGGGGAGCAAGTGGCGCCCCTCCGGGATCACCTCCAGCTTCACAAAGTTGTTATCTTCCTGACCGACCAGCCTGGCCAGCTCCCGGCCGAGCCGCGCCACCCGCACGGCCTCTTCGGCGGTGGCACAGCCTGCGGTGTTGGGCAACATCCAGATCGCACTCCAGTCGATGGCCTCGATCAAGCCGCCATGGCCCGGAGCTGAGCTCTGCACCCGGCGCACCGCCACGGTGACGATCTCGCAGCGGCTCGCCGCCAGGCTGGCCCGCATGACGCTGAGGCTGGGGTACTTGCCGGTTCCGGTCATCAGCCGGCTGCCGAAGCGCCGGCCACCGATCATCAGGCTGTCGCATGCGGCTGGATCCGTTGCAGACACTGTTTCCGGCACAGCAACTGCTTCGCGTCTAGCCAGGATTTCCGATTCGGCCACGGTTGCCGCTGCGGATGAATCAGCAACTTTAAGGTCGCAGGCGTGGGCGGGGTCCATCGGGATCAGGCCACCGGGCCTCAGGCAGCTGCTCCGGCAGCGCGTGGCTTCATCAGCGCAGCTGACCTTGGCGCTGGCCCTTAATCTTGATCAAAGCTTGGTCAGCCCCTTGTCCCTGGTCCTTCCGCTGCTGCTCGCCGCCACGCCGGTTCCGATCGGCTCGATGGTGCCCTTCAACCCGCCGAATCCCAACACGGTCGAATCGTTCCAAACTGACTTCGGCTCGGTTGAAACCTTCGATCCCAGCCTCCGCGCCCTGCAACTGGTTGAGCAACTACCCCGCCGCTGGGGGGGCAGTTATCAGGCTTTCGGCTCGGCCACCCCTGTGCCGGTGGAGCTGCGGCTCGACACGCTCACCGCCATCGGGCAGATCGTTGATCTGCGCGGCGCGATGACGATCGGATCCGTCACGACGGCCGTGCAGGGCAATCTCAATGCCAAGTCGGATCAATTTGAGCTGCTGCCCCTGATCGACAATCTCAGCACCGGCCTGGAGCCCGGTGGTGACTTTCTCGGCCTGGAGGGGTTGAGCTTGAGCGGCTGGAATGCACCCAGGCTGACCAATCCCGGCGGACGGCTGGTGCTGTCACCACTGCAAGGGGCTGGACCAGCCAACCAAGCGCCGCTGGGCAACCAATCTCCTGGAGCGATCCGAGGTCTGTGGTGAGGCGAAGCAAGGTTCCGCAGAGCTCTTCTGAATCCGCAGGCAATTCCTGAAGACGTCAGGCCACTTTCTTGCCAGACGGCGGCTTTCCAGAAGGCGGTTTGCGTTTCTTCGCCGAGGATGGCGATGGTTTGCTCACAACTGACGACGCCTTCTTCATGCCTGCCCCACTGCTGGGAGCGGGATCGACAGCGTCCTGAGGGTTGCGGCGATCAAGCAGTTTGAGTCGTTTGGCCGTTGTTTTGTTGCCGGGGTCGAGAACAAGAGCCTGCTGGTACGCCTGCCGCGCCTCGTCCGGTTTGCTCTGACGCTCAAGGGCATAGCCCAGGTTATTGAGCGCAACGGGATAATCAGGCTTGGCCTGCAGGGCCGCCTTGTAGTGACGGGTGGCCGTACTGAAGTTGTTCTGGGCGGCCAGTGAGAAGCCCAGAGCGTTCTGCATCAGGGCCTGGGCCTCATCGGGCTCACCGGCTGAGCGCTTCAGGGCCAGTTGCAAGGAGGCGACGGCCTGGGCATACATCCGCTTGCGCAGTTGCACCGAAGCCAGTTCATAGAGAGTGGCCGGATCCTGGCTCGCTTCCTTTCCTTTCCCTTCCAGCCGGGAGAGGGTGGCTTCATCCCGGCGCACCCGCACCAACTGGAAGCCGATCAGCACAGCAGCGGCACCCAACAGGACGATCAGTCCAATCAGGTAAGCCTGAGGCAGGAGCATGTCCATGGGGCCTCCCGGTTCAGGGTGAATCAGCGATTGGCTGCGCCAACGACACTGGCGAAGCTGGCGGGATCGGCCACAGCCAGCTGGGCCAACATCTTGCGGTTCAGCTGCACATCGGCCCGCTTGAGCCCACCGATCAGGCGGCTGTAGCTGAGGCCATTCAGGCGTGCCGCCGCATTGATGCGGGCAATCCAGAGGCGGCGGAAGTCACGCTTGCGGCGGCGGCGATCCCTGTAGGCATTGCACAGGGCCTTCATCACCCGCTGGTTGGCGGTACGGAACAACTTGCTGCCGCTGCCCTGAAAGCCGCGGGCCAGTCTTAAAACCTTGATGCGGCGCTTGCGGGCAACGTTGCCCCTCTTGACGCGAGCCATGGATCAGTTTCGGGAGTGAATGGGGTGGTCGATCAGTTGGCGTAAGGGAGCATGCCCCTCACGTTGTCCACATCGCGCTCGTCGACGACAGCCATCGTGCCGAGATAGCGCTTGCGTTTCGGGCTCTTGTGATCAAGCAGGTGATTGTGGAAAGCGCGGCGGCGCATGAATTTCCCGTTACCGCTGAGCCTGAAGCGCTTGGCCGCAGCTCTGCGGGTCTTGAGTTTCGGCATCTCTTCCGCCCAACCACAAACAACCAAAGTACGACGTGGAAGCGCCTTCCGCCAACTCCCCCCTGCTTCCCTGTCCTTTCTGAACCCCTGCCGCCTTGCTGCCGCCCATGCCTCACCTGACCCTGCTTCAGGCCCGCTCCAGTCACCGCCCTTCCAGGCACTTCCTTTCCAAGCAACGCCTAGCGGCCGCCTTGCTGGGTCTCGGTGCTTCGCTGTCGATGGCGGCGGGGTGCCGTGCCGCGTCCGCTCCAGTGGCGCTGCACTGGCCGACCCAGCCGCCGCCGCCACTGAACGGAAACAATCCCGTGCTCTGGATTGGTCTGGCCTCAAGGCTGGGCCCTGCAGCTCCGCTGGTGCTGCAGGCGGCCAGTGGAGCTGTGACCCTCACCGATGCCTCCGGGCAGAGCAGCAGCGCGGCCAGCCTGACCCTGCGCTGGCGGGAGCGGCCCCTCGCCGAACCGCTGCCCCTGGAGCGCAGTGTGCTGGGGCCGTTCGCCAGCTTCGAGAGTGCCGAGCAGGCGGCCACGGCCTGGCAAGCACTCGGTGTGCCAGCCCAGGTCGCCTTCCCCAGGGAATTTGAGGTGTGGGCACCGCTGGGATCGACCGCTCCGCAAGGGTTCACGGCCCGCGAGCAGAGGCAGGTGCTGAACAGCCGTCTGACGCTCGAAACCCCGGCGGGCGCGCTGCTGGAGGGTCCGATTCAGGTCAGCGCTCCCGGTGGGCTGCGCTGGGACGGCGGGGTGTTCCAAGGACCGTTCCGCCTCCAGGCGAACGCCTACGGCGGCTGGAGCCTGATCGAGCAGGTGCCGATCGAGCGCTACCTGCTCGGGGTGGTTCCCCACGAAATTGGCGCCCGCTCGCCAGCGGCGGCCCTGGCGGCCCAGGCGGTGCTGGCACGCACCTGGGCCTTGCGCAACCGCCACCGCTTCGCCACCGATGGCTACCACCTCTGCGCTGACACCCAGTGCCAGGTCTATGCCGATCCCCGCCAGGCCGGCGCTGCCGTGCGTGGGGCCATTCAGGCCACCCAGGGCCAGGTACTCAGCTTTGGGAACGAACCGATTCACGCGGTGTATCACGCCACCAATGGCGGCATCTCCGCTGGGTTCGAGGAGGTCTGGAGCGGCGAGGCCCGCCCCTATCTGCAGGCCCGTCCGGATGGGCCGAGCGCCTTTGCCCAACGCTTCGCCGTCCCTCTGCCAGCGACCCTGCTGCCCGGACTCCTGAGCCAGGGCGGCAGCGCCTATGGCGCCGACCACCCCCGTTTCCGCTGGCAACGAAGGCTCACTGGCGCCCAGATTGGCCAGGATTTAGCTCGCAGCGGCGGCCCCAGCATTGGCACCCCCCTGCGGCTCAAGGTCTTGGAGCGGGGGCCGAGCGGGCGGGTGGTGGCACTGGCCGTCGAGGGCAGCGCCGGGGAGCGGGTTCTGCGGCTCGATGCGATCCGTCGCACCTTCCGCCAACTGCCCAGCACCCTGTTCGAGCTGGTTCCTGATGGTGCCGGTGCCTGGCGATTCGTCGGAGGCGGCTTTGGCCATGGGGCTGGGTTGTCCCAGGCTGGAGCCATCGATCTGGCGGCACGGGGCTGGAGCCTGACGCGCATCCTCGAGCACTACTACCCGGGCACGGATCTAAGGCCGATCAGCTCCTTTGGCGGTGACCTCTAGAATTGAAACCACACCGTTCAACGTCCACGGATCCAGGCCCTGGAGGGCACGTTCTTGAAGGTGATGTCTTGAAGCTGCAGAGGTCGTCGTGACAGGCACAGCGAAGGCCATGGCCGCCCCAGGGCGGCGAAGGGGCAAGGCGGCCGTGTTTGTGATCCTCTGCGGCTGGGCCGGGGTAGCTCCCCACTGGCTTGAGCCACCCCGCATGCTGCTGCCGGCGATCAGCGTCAGCTTGCTGATGGCCACCTACCTGGCGCGCACCGTCTTTCAGTCCCTCTGGCGCGGTCCGTCGTCAACGACGCCGGATCCCCCCTCGCCCTGGCCTGGTGGTGATCAGGTCTGGCCCGAGGTGGATGTGGTGGTGGCCGCCCGGGACGAAGAAGCGGTGATCGTGCGGCTGGTGCAGCGGGTCTGCCGTTTGGACTATCCGCCCAACTGCCTGAGGCTGTGGGTGGTCGATGACGGCAGTGAAGACCGCACGGCAGGGCTGCTGGCCGATCTTGAGCGTCAGACACCCCAGCTCACCGTGATCCGGCGCAGCCGCGAGGCGGGCGGCGGCAAATCAGGGGCGCTCAACACCGTTCTCGACCGCCTTCAGGGCCGCTGGATGCTGGTGCTCGATGCCGATGCCGGGCTGCAGGCCGATCTGCTCCAGCGGCTGGTGGCCCATGCCGAAACCGGCCGTTGGTCGGCGGTTCAGTTGCGCAAGGCGGTGGTGAACACCGAGCGCAACCTGCTCACCCGGGGCCAGGCCATGGAAATGGCTCTCGACGCTGGGATCCAGGAGGGGCGCTTGCTTGCCGGCGGAATCGCTGAGCTGCGCGGCAATGGCCAGCTGCTCCGCCGTGACGCGCTCGCGGCTTGCGGTGGATTCAACGAAGAGACCGTTACCGATGACCTTGACCTCAGCTTCCGCCTGCTGCTGGCTGGGCATCCGGTTGGAATGCTGTGGAATCCGCCAGTGGAGGAAGAGGCGGTTCTGACCCTGCCCTCGCTCTGGAGACAACGGCAGCGCTGGGCCGAAGGGGGGCTGCAGCGCTTCTTCGATTACTGGCCAGGCCTTACCTCCTCCCGCCTATCGCTGCGCAAGCGCTTGGATCTCGGTGTCTTCTTTTTCATCCAGTACGCCTTGCCGGTGATTGGAGCGTTCGATCTGTTCACCGCCCTGCTGACCCGCTCCCAGCCAGCCATCTGGCCCCTGACCTTCGTGGCATCAGGACTGACGGGCGGGGCCATGGTGATCGGTTGCCGCCGTTCAGCCGAGGGGCCTGCCCTGCCGCCGATGAACCCGTTCTCCATCGCCCTGGGCATGGGCTATCTGGCCCACTGGTTCGTGGTGATCCCCTGGGTGGCGCTGCGCATGGCCCTCTTGCCGAAGCGACTGGTCTGGGCCAAGACCCTCCATCTCGGCGTCTTCCATGACGATCCCGACGACGACGACGCCCTGCCCGGCGATCCCGATCTGACCACCCAGGTGTCCTAGTCGGCTGCTGACTTACTCGGCAAGAGTTTCGCCCTCACTCCCAGGTTCCTCGATCAGGCTGACCACCTCTCCGTTGAAGAACTCCGCCAGCCGGCGGGCCTGCTCTTCAAGCGGTTGCGCGATCCGCTGGGGTTCCGGGGCCGTCGGAGCTGGGGCCGTGGGAGCCAGAGCAGCAGCGGGACTAGGGGCTTGGGGCGCAGGCGATGCTGCAACGGGCGCCACAGGTTGAACCGCTGGGGCCCTGGGGATCGCAGCTGGGACAGCCGGAGCACTTGGACTCGGGGCCACAGGTTGGACTGCAGGGCCCTGGTGGCTTTCCAGCAGCAGCTGGCGCGGGCTGCCCAGCGCACTCAGCAGTGCTTTCTCCAGCAGGGGTAACCGGCTCTGCACCATCGGGATCCAGTTTCCGCTGACCTGCACCACGGCCCGCTGGCTGTCGAGCCGCGCCAGCGACGCCTGCTGGGACAACAACATGCGCGTCGAAGGCAGCTCCAGGCAGGAAAGGATCTGCTGCCACAACTCAGCCAGGTTCTGGCTGGTCGCATCTGGCACCCCAACGGGAAGCGGCGGCGGATCAGGGCTGGGTTCAGGGGCGAGGGGCGGAGGAGCGGCGTATCGGGGGACGGGCAGAGGGGCGGCCTGAACGCGAGGGGCGGTTGAGGGAGCTGGGTGTACCGGCTTGGCGATGGCAACGGCTGCTGGTTCGGCCAGCAACCCCAACAGCAACACCTCCAGCCAGAGCCGCGGCTGGATGCTCTGGCGCAATTGTTGTTCGCTGCCCCTCAGTTGGCTCTGCCAGCGCAGCAACCGATCACTGCTGAGCCGCTGGGCCAGCTCAAGCAGCTGGGGCCGGTACTGGGGGGAAAGGCTGCTCAGTTCGGGCCGATCCGGGGCGGCTACGGCCAACACCAGATCGCGCAACAGGGAGGCCAGCCCCTGGAGCACCGCGGAAGGTTCGCGGCCGCGGTCAAGCAGCAGGCGGCAGGCCTCGATCAGCTCCAGGGGCTCAAAGGCAGCCAGAGCCATGCCCAGGTTGAGCAGTTCCTGCTCCGGCACGGCCCCGAGCAGCTCCCAGATCGCCCCGACTTCGATCGGAGCCGGCAACAGGCTGAGCTGGTCGAGCAGGCTCTCCGCATCCCTCAGCCCTCCCTGGGCCCGTTGCGCCACCACCTGCAGGGCCTCCGGGGTGATGCCGATCTGCTCCTGCTCGGCGATGTAGCGCAGGTGGCCCTCCAGGGCCGCCAGCGGGATGCGGCGAAAATCGAAGCGCTGGCAACGGGAGAGGATCGTCGGCAGGACGCGCTGCGGATCCGTGGTGGCCAGCACGAACACCACCCGGGGCGGCGGCTCCTCCAGTGTTTTGAGCAGGGCGTTGAAGGCCGCGGTCGAGAGCATGTGGCACTCGTCGATCACGTAGACCTTCCAGCGGGCCTGGACCGGTGCGAAACGGGAACGCTCGATCAGCTCGCGGATGTTGTCGACGCCGGTGTTGGAGGCCGCGTCGATCTCGATCACATCGAGGGCGTTGCCTGCGGTGATCGAGTGGCAGATCTCACAGACCCCGCAGGGTTCCGGGGTGGGGGCGGCGCTGGCGCCACAATTCAGCGAACGGGCCAGGATCCGGGCACTGGAGGTCTTGCCGGTGCCCCGCGGGCCACTGAACAGGTAGGCGGGGGCGATCCGGTTCTGCAGCAGGGCGTTACGCAGCGTGGCCGCAATCGCCTCCTGGCCAACCAGCTGGTCGAACCGCTGCGGCCGGTACTTCTGGTGCAGCGGTTCATAGGCGCGGGCCTCGCTCATGGGGCGGTGGGTCCCGGGCCGGATGTCCCCTCTCCGATCAGCTTCTGCAGCCTTCCTTCCAGCTCCTCCACCGTGGCGAGCTGGTCGGCCAGGTTCTGGGCCTGCAGCTGCAGCCTGCCGAACTGGTCGGCGCTTTTCTTGCTCGACCACCACAGCTCCGCCTGCTCCAGTTCCTGCTCAAGCCGCTGCTGCAGGCGCTGGCGCAGGCCATCGAGCTGCTCCAGGCTCTTCAGGGCCAGGTCGCGGCCGTTATCGAGCGAGAGGCCCTGGCGCAGGAGCAGACGAACGGCCACCAGCAGGGCCGCTGGGACGAACTGGCCGATGGCGAGGGCGCCGAAGCTGCCGTTGCGCAGCCAGTCCTCCACCTGGGTGCTGCGGTGGTGGCCGGTCTTGCACCAGATCGCGAAGTGTTCGCAGTTGTTGAACACCAGGTTGTAGCGCTGCTCGCCGAGCCGGCCCATGGCCCGCCTGAGGGTCACGCCCGAAGGGGAGATGGCGGCCGGGTCGTAGGACACCACGGTGGCGTCTTCGCCGCGGCGGAACTGCTCGAGCGGACTGCGCAGGATCTGGCTGCCTTCGAGGTAGTGGACGACAGTGCCGTCGCCCAGGTCGATGCCGTGATGGTCGAACAGACCATGCTGGCGAGGCACCTGCAGATGGTCAGCGGCGGCCATGGCGGCGTCCTTCCGGCCTCAGGCCGACTCCTGTTGCTTGATCACACTGGGATGGGGCAGCACCTTGACCTTGCCGCGCTGCTCGACCAGCTCCCTGGTAACCGTGAAGGTGCTGACATCGGTGCTGGTCGGGAGGTCATACATCAGGTCGAGCATCAGATCTTCGATGATGCCGCGCAGGGCTCGGGCACCGGTACGGCGCCGGTGGGCCTCATGGGCAATCGCCTCGACGGCCTCGGGCTCGAACTCCAGCTGGACACTGTCCATGCTCAGCAAGGTCTGGAACTGCTTGACGAGTGCATCGCGCGGCTCGGTGAGGATCGCCTTGAGGGCGCGCACATCGAGGGGTTCAAGCACCGCGCTGACCGGCAAGCGGCCGATGAACTCTGGAATCAGGCCGTAGCGAACCAGGTCTTCGGGCTCCATGTGGCGCAGCACATGGGCCGCCTGCTGTTCCTTCTGGTTGCGGTGGCGGGCGCGGCCGTCGTTGGGCAGGAAGCCGATCGAATTGCGGCCCAGCCGCCGCTGCACCACATCGTCGAGACCCACGAAAGCACCACCACAGATGAACAGGATCTGGCTGGTGTCGATCTGGATGCAGTCTTGGTAGGGATGCTTGCGGCCCCCCTGGGGCGGCACGTTGGCGACGGTGCCCTCCAGCATCTTCAGCAGGGCCTGCTGTACCCCCTCACCCGAGACATCCCGGGTGATCGAGGGGTTTTCACTCTTGCGGGCGATCTTGTCGATCTCGTCGATGTAGATGATGCCGCGCTGGGCCTGGTCCACATCCATATCCGCCTTCTGCAACAGCCGCAGCAGGATGTTCTCCACGTCTTCACCGACGTAGCCCGCTTCGGTGAGCGTGGTGGCATCCGCCACCGCAAACGGCACATCAAGCAGTTCGGCCAGGGTCTGGGCCAGCAGGGTCTTGCCGCAGCCGGTGGGGCCGATCAGCAAGATGTTGGATTTGTGCAGCCGGGTGGCGGTGCGATCGATCTCGCCATTGCCATCGCCCTGCCAGGCCAGGCGCTTGTAGTGGTTGTAGACAGCCACGGAGAGCACTTTCTTGGCCTCCTCCTGGCCCACCACCTGGGCATCGAGAAACGATTTGATCTGCAGGGGCTTGGGAATCGTGGCCAGGGTGGGAGCTGGCTTGGCGGTTTTTTTCGGCGCGGCTTTGCGGGCCGTATCCGCAGCGGGCCGGGTACCGCCCTGAACCTCAACAAGTTCCTCATCAAGGATCTCGTTACAGAGATCGATGCATTCATCGCAGATGTAGACCCCGGGCCCGGCGATCAACTTGCGCACCTGCTCCTGGGACTTGCCGCAGAACGAACACTTCAGATAGGCGTCGAACTTGGCCATCAGGCGGAGGCTTCAGAGCGAAGGGGAAAGCTGCGGCGAAAGCGCGGGGGAATGTCGATCGCGTCGATGCAACGGTAGAGCTCAGGCCAGGCTGGCTCCCACCTGTTCGGCATCGGCTGGAGTCTCGTCATCCACGACACGATCGATCAGGCCGTAGGCGACGGCTTCAGGTGGAGAAAGAAAGTAATCGCGATCGGTGTCTTCGGCAATCTTGGCCAGTGGCTGGCCGGTGTGTTCAGCCATCAGGCTGTTCAAGGTGTCCTTGAGGTAGAGGATTTCCCTGGCCTGGATTTCGAGATCGACGGCCTGGCCCTGGGCACCACCCATCGGCTGGTGGATCATGATCCGCGCGCTGGGAAGGGCCAGGCGCTTGCCCTTGGCTCCACCGGTCAGCAGGAAGGCCCCCATGCTGGCGGCCAGGCCATAGCAGATCGTGACCACATCAGGGGCCACTTGCTGCATGGTGTCGTAGATGGCCAGACCCGAGGTGACCGAACCTCCCGGTGAGTTGATGTAGATCTGAATGTCCTTGTCTGGGTCTTCGGCTTCGAGAAAGAGGAGCTGCGCCACCAGGGAATCGGCAACGGCGTCGTCGATGCCAGTACCCAGGAAGATGATTCGCTCCCGCAACAGCCGGGAATAAATATCAAAAGCCCGCTCTCCCCGGCCCGACTGCTCCACCACGGTGGGCAACACACCGGGAGCGCCCTGGGGAGCAAGCGGGCGGGCAGCCCCTGAAACCGCCGCAGGGAAGGGTCCCTGCCACTGGCTACGGATCGGATGGGGGCGAGAGGCGTTGATCACGCGGCAGGCACGAATGGAACGGGTGGAGGCTGCAATCTATGGCCGACTCAGCCCTCGCCGCTGGCGGGTTGACCGTCATCGGGCCCATCGGCGGCCTGGTCAGCGGCCTGGTCAGGTGCTTTCTCCGTAACCGTGCTGTGTTCCTCCAGCCAGTCGAGCAGCTTGTTGCGGAGCAGATCTTCAGCCAGGGCTGCGCGCAGCCGGGCCGGATCGATGCTTTCCTGCTGCTTGAGGCCACTGCTGACCTCCTTGAGCTTGGCGTCGATCGCCCCGGCCTCGACCTCGATCTGCTCTGCCGTCGCCAGAGCCTCAAGCGCCAGGTTGCGCTTCAGGCGCAGCTCGGCCTCCGGGCGCGAGCTTTCCATCAGGCTGCGGACCAGCTCCGGGGTGAACAGGCTCTTGATGTCCATGCCCTGCTGGGCCACCTGACTGGCGGTCTGCTCGATCAAGGCACGGATCTCCTGCTGGATCAGGGTTTCCGGCAGCTCCACCTCCAGCTCTTCCACCAGGGCGGCGAGCAGGGCCTCGTGGCGGTTGTTGCGCGAACGGCGCTCGGAATCATCGCGAAGGCGCTGTTCCAGATCGGCCCGCATCTCAGCGAGGGTCGCCTTTTCGCTGGCCTGCTGGGCGAAGGCATCATCGAGCTCGGGCAGCTCGCGAGCCTTGAGATCCTTCAGGGTCATGGCAAAACAGGCTTCCCGGCCGCGCGCGTCTTCCTGGGGGTAGTCGTCGGGGAAGCGGCAGCTGACCTCACGGTTCTCGCCCAGGGCCATCCCGAGGATCCCTTCGACAAAACCCGGGATCATCCGGCCCTCTTCGAGTTCCACTTCGAGGTCGTCGGCGCTGCCACCTTCGATCGCTTCGCCGCTGTCGACATAGGTGCCGCTGAAGCTGACCACGGCCTGGTCACCACGGCCGGCGGGGCGATCTTCCACAGGAACCAGCGCGGCCAACTGCTTCCGCGACTGTTCAATCAATTCCTCGATCCGGGCCGGGTCGTAGGCCACAGCTTCGGCCTCCGCCACCAGGCCCTTGGTGGTGCGCAGGCTGGGGGAGGGCTGGATGTCGAGTTCGAGGGTGAGGGTCAGTTCCTCTCCGGGGCTGAAGCGGGCCAGCAGGGCCTCGAATCCCTCGCTCAATTCAGGCTGGCTGAGCGGAGCGATGGCTGCCTGCTCGAGGGCATCGCGCCAGACGCTATCGACCAGGTCCTCGAGGGCCGTGGCGCGGATGCGCAGGGGGCCGATCTGCTGCAGCAACACCGGACGGGGCACCTTGCCCTGGCGAAAGCCCGGCAGACGCACGCTGCGGCTGAGCTTGGTCACCGCTGCTTCGTAGCTGGCCTTGGAGCGGCCGCCCGGGATCTCCACCTCCAGCGCCAAGCGGCTGCCGGGACGGGGGCTGGTCTTGACCTTCAGGGCGGAGCTCATGGCTGAACCGGCCGGACCGGCAATGCAGGACAGCCTTTGATCCTAGAAACCCATGCAACAGGCTCTGCAAACCGGGCTCTGCCATCGGCGTGCCGGGCAACCGCTCAGCGGCTTGACAACCCAGAATCTTGACAACAGAGAAGCAGTTCTGGGTACTATGGTTAAAGAACGACGACGTGACTGAAACCGGCAAGGTTTTTCACGGATCTGGGACAGATCTGGGCAGGCTTGATTGAATAAGCCTGAATTCATAGAGGCCTGTCAGTGCCCTGTGATTCATCGGATGCTCGCTCAGTTGATCAGCTTTTTCTTTTCATTTCTCAGCACCTAACGCAACCTTCAATTTACAGCCTTTTCTCCGCTCAGCCACCGACCAGCGCTTCGGCCATTCTCGATTTTCAACTCAGGCTTCCCAGCCCCATTCCCCCTTCATCAGGCGGAAGCATCGGGCCACAAACCTGGTTGAGTCCATGGTCTTGACGCACCAGAGCGACGCGAACAGCAACCCTCAGCCTGGCCCTAGCCCACTGATTTCTCCCTCCTCCGTACCGATTCCCCGCTGCCCTTGACCACCGCCGCACCTCCCTCCCAACTCCCCGACCGTCCCCTGACCGTGGCGATCCTCGGTGCCACCGGCGCCGTTGGTCAGGAGTTGCTGGAGCTGCTGGCCGAGCGCCACTTTCCAATCCGCGAACTGCGTTTGCTGGCCTCGCCCCGCTCGGCTGGCCAAACCATCTGCTGGAACGGGGAGACCCTGACGGTGCAGGCGGTCAGCGCCGCATCGTTCATCGGTGTCGATCTGGTACTGGCTTCGGCTGGCGGTTCGATCTCCAGGGAATGGGCTGCTGTGGCCATGGCCGCTGGGGCGATCGTGATCGACAACTCCAGCGCCTTTCGCCTCGATCCAGACGTTCCGCTGGTGGTGCCGGAAGTGAATCCGCTGGCTGCCATCCGCCATCGGGGCCTGATCGCCAACCCGAATTGCACCACGATCCTGCTCTGCCTGGCCCTGGCTCCGCTGCAGGCCCACCGGGCGATCGAGCGGGTGGTGGTGAGCACGTATCAATCCGCGAGTGGGGCCGGCGCCCGCGCCATGGAGGAGCTGCGCCAGCTCAGCCGCACCGTGCTTGATGGCGGCGAAGCGGTGAGCACCGTGCTGCCCCACTCCCTGGCGTTCAACCTCTTCTTGCACAACTCACCGCTTCAGCCCAGCGGCTACTGCGAGGAGGAGCTGAAAATGCTCCATGAAACCCGCAAAATCCTCGGCTTGCCGGGCTTGCGGCTGTCCGCCACCTGCGTTCGGGTTCCGGTGTTGCGGGCCCACTCCGAATCGGTGAACATCGCCTTCACCGAGCCCTTCCCTTTGGAGGAGGCGCGCGCGGCCCTGGCGGCGGCGGCCGGCGTCGAGCTGATCGAAGATTTTGAAACCAACCGCTTCCCGATGCCCACCGATGTCACCGGGCGGGACCCGGTGGCGGTCGGCAGGATCCGTCAGGACCTCAGCGACCCCAACGCCCTTGAGCTCTGGCTCTGCGGCGATCAGATCCGCAAGGGCGCTGCCCTCAACGCGATCCAGATCGCCGAGCTGTTGCTCCATCCAGCCGCCCAGGCCGCTCACCCAGCCCACTCAGCCGTAGCCGGAGGTGTGCTTTGAGTGCCATAGCCGCCAGCACCGCTCCATTCGGGCGCGTGATCACCGCCATGGTGACCCCCTTCGCCAGCGATGGTTCCGTGGATCTGCCCCAGGCGGCCAGGCTGGCCGAACACCTGGTGAGCCATGGCTCCGATGGTCTGGTGGTCGCCGGCACCACGGGTGAATCGCCCACCCTCAGCTGGCAGGAGCAGCATCAACTGCTTGCCACCGTCAAGCGCGCCGTCGCTGATCGGGCCCATGTGATCGCCGGCACTGGCAGCAACTGCACCAGCGAAGCGGTGGAGGCGATCCGCCAGGCCCAGGCCCACGGGGCGGATGGGGCGCTGGTGGTGGTTCCTTATTACAACAAGCCTCCCCAGGACGGCCTCGAAGCCCATTTCCGGGCGATCGCCACCGCGGCGCCAGCCTTGCCGGTGATGCTCTACAACATCCCCGGTCGGACCGGCTGCAGCCTGGCGCCGGAAACCGCCGCCCGCCTCATGGACCTGCCCAACGTGGTCAGCTTCAAGGCGGCCAGCGGCAGCACCGATGAGGTGAGCCGCCTGCGCCAGCATTGCGGCTCCCGTCTGGCGGTCTACAGCGGTGATGACGCCCTCACCCTGCCGATGCTGGCCGTCGGAGCCGTTGGTGTGGTCAGCGTGGCCAGCCATCTGGTCGGGCGCCAGATCCAGCAGATGATCCAGACCTTCCTGGGCGGTGACCATCCCGGCGCCCTGGCCATTCACGATCAGCTGCTGCCCCTCTGCCGGGCCCTGTTCTCCTGCACCAATCCGATTCCCGTCAAGGCCGCCCTGGAGCTTGAGGGCTGGGCCGTCGGCGCCCCCCGGCTTCCCCTTGTTTCCGCTGACAGCGACGTGCGCGACCGCCTGACCACCGCCCTGGCTGCCCTGCGTCCTACCTGACGCGATGGCTTCTCTCCGGTGCAGCCTGGCCCGGTGATTTCAGCTTCAGCACCCCCAAGTTTTCCCTCTCCCGGGACCACCCCGGATTCCCAACCCATGCCCACAAGCACCAACGGCAACAAGCCCACCCTGCGGGTGATTCCCCTCGGCGGCCTCCATGAAATCGGCAAGAACACCTGCGTGTTCGAGTACGGCGATGAGCTGATGCTCGTCGATGCCGGCTTGGCCTTCCCCAGTGATGGCATGCACGGCGTCAATGTGGTGCTGCCCGACACCAGCTATCTGCGCGAAAACCAGAAGCGCATCCGCGGCATGATCGTGACCCACGGCCACGAAGATCACATCGGCGGCATCCCGCATCACCTCAAGAACTTCAGCATTCCGGTGATCTATGGCCCACGCCTGGCCATGTCGATGCTGCAAGGGAAGATGGAGGAAGCGGCGGTCACCGATCGCACCATCATCCAGACGGTGAGCCCCCGCGACATCGTCAAGGTGGGCCAGCACTTTCAAGTGGAGTTCATCCGCAACACCCACTCCATCGCCGACAGCTTCAGCCTGGCGATCACCACTCCGGTGGGTGTGATTGTCTTCACCGGCGACTTCAAGTTCGATCACACGCCCGTGGATGGCGAATACTTCGACATCCAGCGGATGGCCCATTACGGCGAGCAGGGTGTGCTCTGCCTGTTCAGCGATTCCACCAACGCCGAGCTTCCCGGCTCGACGCTGCCGGAGCGAGCCGTGTTCCCCAACCTGGATCGCAACTTCGCCAAGGCCGAAGGTCGGGTGATCGTCACCACCTTCGCCAGCTCGGTGCACCGGGTTTCGATGATCCTCGAGTTGGCCATGAAGCATGGCCGCAAGGTGGGCCTGCTCGGCCGCTCCATGCTCAACGTGATCGCCAAGGCCAGGGAACTCGGTTACATCCGCTGCCCTGACGAACTGTTTGTGCCGATCAAGCAGATCCGTGATCTGCCCGACCGTGAAACCCTGCTGCTGATGACCGGCAGCCAGGGTGAGGAGCTGGCAGCCCTGAGCCGCATCTCCCGTTGCGAGCACCCCCAGGTGCAGGTCAAAGCCAGTGACACGATCATCTTCTCGGCCAGCCCGATTCCGGGCAACACCATCTCCGTGGTCAACACCATTGACCGGCTGATGATGCTCGGCGCCAAGGTTGTTTATGGCAAGGGCGAGGGCATCCATGTGTCCGGGCACGGCTCTCAGGAAGACCACAAGCTGATGATTGCCCTCACCCGGCCCAAGTACTTCGTTCCGGTTCACGGTGAGCACCGCATGCTGGTGGCTCACTCCAAGACCGCCCAATCGATGGGTGTGCCGGCCGATCACATGCTGATCATCGACAACGGCGACGTGGTCGAACTGACCCCCGATTCAATCCGCAAGGGCGATCCGGTCAAGGCCGGCATCGAACTGCTCGATGCGTCCCGCAACGGCATCGTTGATGCCCGCGTGCTGAAGGAACGCCAGCAACTCGCCGAAGACGGCGTGATCACCCTGCTGACTGTGATCAGCACCGATGGGGCCATGGGTGCCCCGCCTCGGGTCAACCTGCGGGGCGTGGTCACCACCGCCGATGCCCGCAAACTCTCGATCTGGGCAGAGAGGGAAATCACATGGGTGCTCGAGAACCGCTGGAACCAGCTCTGCCGCAACACCGGTGGCACCGCCCCCGATGTGGATTGGGTGGGGGTGCAACGCGAAATCGAGGTGGGCCTGCAGCGCCGCCTGCGCCGCGAGCTGCAGGTGGAACCTCTGATCATCTGCCTGGTTCAACCGGCACCGGCCGGGACGCCCGCCTACAAGGGCCGTGCCGATGCCGAGCCCGACAGCCGCCCGGCTGGTCGGGGTGGTCGCCAGGGCGGTCGGGAAACCAGCCGGGAGATCATCCGCAACGTCGGCTCCCGCAGCGAAGCCGCTCCGGCTGCCGCGCGCCAGGCCGTGGCCACCCTGCCGGCCCCGGCAGCAGCAACAGCTACAGCAGCTCCGGTCGCAGCCGTGACCCCAGTGGTCAAAGCAGCCCCAGCGGTCTCTGTTCCAGCTGAACCGGAGATGCCCGCCAACCGGGTGCGTCGCCGCCGCTCCACCGCCGCCGGCTGAAGCCTCAGCCCAGCACCACGCGCAACAGGCCCTTGGCCAGTTCGCTCTCCTCTGCCGTAGCTACCGGCCTGAATTCTTCGACGCTGTCCGCTTCGATTCTCAGGTCGGCTGCGGGGCCCGGTGCCACGGTCGACGGCTCGTTGGTTTTCTCAACGGCTTTTTCGACTAACGCTTCCTGGCACAGAGCCAGCCCCTGCTCGGCCAGCTCCCTGTAAGTAACGCTGTTTCCGCTCTCCAGAACGGTCTGGTAGTGGGGAATGGCCAGCTCCGGCTGCTGCAGGCCATGGAGGTGGATATGGCCGAGGATCAGTTGAAGGCGTTGCGTCCTGGGGTCAGATTCTCCAGGACCTTGTTGCTGGAGCAGGGCATCGGCCTGGCGAAAGGCGTCCTGGAAGCGGCCCTCGCTGTAGGCAAGCTCCACCGCCCTGTAGGCCTGGTCGAACGAGTCGGAATCGAAGCGGCCTGACGTCATTTGACTGTTGGCTCCAGAAGCAGAAGGTGGTGGGTCCGCCACGTCAGCCGCCAGCCCCCGCCCAGATCGAGGCTGCCAGGCTCGCAAGAGCTGCGCAAGCTGCGGCAGAGCTCCAGCAGCGTTCGCGACGCCGGACTCCTACCAGTTTCCTGCTCCAGCCAATGGCGCAGCAGCAACTCCTGGCAGGCCGGGCTACGCCGTTGCAGGGGTTGGCGGCACAACCGTCTCGGCTCGGCTGGATCCAGCAGCGGCACCAGGGCCAGGCCCAGTAGTTCCTCGCCCGGGTACTGCTCAAGGCGTTCGGCCAGGGCACTGATCCTGCGGCTGGCGCCGCGATGGAGGGCCTCCAGCACGGGCATCACGTCGTGGCGGATGCGGTTGCGGCTGAAGCGGGGGCTGGCGTTGCTCGAATCGATCCAGACCGGCAACTCCCAGGCGGCACAAAAGTCTGCCGTCTCCTCGCGGCTCAGGCTCAGCAGCGGGCGGACCAGCCAGCGGCTCTCCCCTAAACGGCGACGGCGGCGCAAGCTGCTGAGCCCACGCCGATCGGCGCCCCGGGCCAGATTCAGCAGCACGGTTTCGGCCCGGTCGCTGGCGGTGTGACCGGTGACCACATGGCCACAATCCAGCTCGGCTGCCCAATGTTCAAGCTGGGCGTAGCGCCAGTCCCTGGCGGCGGCTTCGCTGCTCGGTGGCGGCTGCGCCTGATCCTGCTGGACCTGCAAGCCCAACGACCCAGCCCAGTCAGCCAGGGCCTCCGCTTGGGCGGCGGCTTCCGGCCGCCAGCCATGGTTCCCGTGCCAGAGCCGTAACTCCCAGTGGTGCAGACGGCGCAGATCAAGCAGCAGCCGGATCAGCGCCATCGAATCCTGGCCGCCGGAGACAGCCACCAGCAACCGCTCTCCCCTGGGCAGGAGGAATGGGTCTGCCAATAACTGCCGATGCAGCCGCCGGTGCAGGGGCCCCCAGCCCGGCCCTGGATGCCGGGGACTGGTCTGGGCTGGTGTGCTTTCAGGTGGGAGAATGGCTGCCACTTGCTGACCCTGCCGATGTCGCGTCTCTCCAGCCTGCCCGCCGAACTCCATGCGGCGCTGGTGTCACGGCGTCTGTTGAAGGTGATCACGGGGCTCACCAATCGCGATCCGCTGGCGGTGGAGCGCATCAGCCGGGCCGCCGGCGGTGGGGGCGCCGATCTGATCGATGTGGCCTGCGACCCCGCTTTGGTTCAGCTGGCAGCCAAGGTTTCCGGGCTGCCGATCTGCGCATCAGCGGTGGATCCTGACCTGTTTCCGGCGGCTGTGGCCGCCGGAGCGACGATCGTGGAGATCGGCAACTTCGATGCTTTTTACCCCCTGGGCCGCCGCTTCGGCGCCGACGAGGTGCTCTCCTTGACCCGCCGGACCCGTCGGCTGCTTCCAAGCGTGGTGCTTTCGGTCACCGTTCCCCACATCCTTCCCCTGGATCAACAGGAGCAGCTGGCGATCGATCTGGCGGCGGCTGGTGCCGACCTGATCCAGACCGAGGGGGGAACCGCAGCCCGTCCGTTCAGCGCCGGCACCCTGGGGCTGATCGAGAAGGCGGCTCCGACCCTGGCCGCAGCCCATGCGATCAGCCGGGCCCTGCAATCACTGGAGGCGCCGCTGCCGGTGCTCTGCGCCTCGGGCCTCTCAGCGGTGACCCTGCCGCTGGCGATCGCCGCAGGGGCCAGCGGTGTGGGCGTCGGCTCAGCGGTGAGCCGCCTCGATGATGAGCCGGCCATGATAGCCGCGGTGCGCAGCCTGCGCGAAGCCCTGGGCGCACCGCTGGCGGTTGGGATCGCTTCTTGATCCAGTAACAGTCCATGGCAGTGGACCGCCTGGTTCTGGCGCCATGGCCCTTCGCTGCCTACGGTTACAGCGTTGCTTTCCCTGATCCATGGGTGCTTTCATCTGGCTGCTGCAATGGCCGATCCGGGCCGTGGTGCTGTTGATCGTCGCGGCCCTGCCCCTCGGCGTGGTCATGGCGAACTTCGGCACGGCGTTGCTCTCGGCGGTCGTGATCGGCCTGCTGGGCACGTTGCTGATCTTTCCGCTGCGGCTCCTGCTCGGGCCGATCTGGGCTGTCACGTCGCTCGGTGGCCTGATCAGCCCGGTGTCGCTGTTGTTCAACTGGCTAATCACCATCGTGTTGTTCGCCCTGGCGGCCTGGCTGATCAAGGGCTTCCAGCTCAAGAACGGGCTGGTCAGCGCCATTCTCGGTGCCCTGGTGTACAGCGTTCTGAGCGCTCTGATCCTGCGACTGCTCGGTTTGGATGTGGGCCTGACCCGGGCCATGACCCTGGTGAGCGGCGGTGTGGCCTGAACCCTCCGTAGACTGATTGCCCCATTCTCCAGGCTCCGCCTGATTTCCCACGGGCATGGCCCGATTCGATCTTCAGGCGCCCTACGTACCGAAAGGCGACCAACCCTCCGCCATCGCCGCTCTCACCAAGGGAGTGGATGGTGGGGAGCGCTTCCAGACCTTGTTGGGTGCCACCGGCACCGGCAAGACCTTTTCGATCGCCAATGTGATCGAGCGCACGGGGCGGCCAGCTCTGGTTCTCGCCCATAACAAAACACTGGCGGCCCAGCTCTGTAACGAGCTGCGGGAATTCTTCCCGAACAACGCCGTCGAATATTTCATCTCCTACTACGACTATTACCAGCCCGAGGCCTATGTGCCGGTCTCGGACACCTACATCGCCAAGACGGCCTCGATCAACGAAGAGATCGACATGCTGCGTCACTCGGCCACCCGCTCCCTGTTCGAGCGGCGGGACGTGATTGTGGTGGCCTCGATCAGCTGCATCTACGGGCTCGGCATCCCCTCGGAATACCTCAAGGCCGCCGTCAAGTTTCAGGTGGGCGAGAGCCTCGATCTGCGCGGCTCCCTGCGGGAGTTGGTGAATAACCAGTATTCGCGCAATGATATCGACGTGAGCCGAGGTCGCTTCCGTATCAAGGGCGATGTGCTCGAGATCGGCCCCGCCTATGAAGACCGATTGGTGCGAATCGAACTGTTCGGTGATGAGGTGGAGGCGATCCGTTATGTGGATCCCACCACCGGTGAGATTCTCCAGAGCCTGGAGACGGTGAACATCTATCCGGCCAAACACTTCGTTACACCCAAAGACCGACTGGAAGGCGCCATCGCCGCTATCCGGGAAGAACTGAAGCAACGACTCGACGTCCTCAACAGCCAGGGCCAGCTGCTTGAAGCCCAGCGGCTGGAGCAGCGCACCGCCTACGACCTGGAGATGCTCAAGGAGGTGGGCTACTGCAACGGGGTTGAGAACTATGCCCGCCACCTGGCCGGCCGCCAAGCGGGAACTCCGCCGGAATGCCTGATCGACTACTTCCCCGATGACTGGCTGCTGGTGGTGGACGAAAGCCACGTCACCTGTTCCCAGTTGCACGCCATGTACAACGGCGACCAGGCCCGCAAGAAGGTGCTGATCGACCACGGCTTCCGGCTGCCCAGCGCCGCCGACAACCGGCCGCTCAAGGCCGAGGAATTCTGGGAAAAAGCCCACCAGACGATCTTCGTCTCGGCCACCCCAGGCACCTGGGAGCTGGAGCAGAGTGTTGGCCAGGTGGCCCAGCAGGTGATCCGTCCGACGGGCGTGCTCGATCCGGTTGTGGAGGTGCGCCCCAGTGCGGGCCAGGTCGACGACCTGCTCGGGGAGATCCGGGTTCGGGCCGAGCGCCAGGAACGCTGCTTGATCACCACCCTCACCAAGCGGATGGCCGAGGATCTCACCGATTACCTGGCCGAGAATGGGGTGCGAGTCCGCTATTTGCACTCGGAGATCCACTCGATCGAGCGGATTGAAATCATTCAGGATCTCCGCAATGGCCTCTTTGATGCCCTTATTGGTGTCAACCTGCTACGCGAAGGCCTCGACCTGCCGGAGGTTTCTCTGGTGGCCATTCTCGATGCGGACAAGGAAGGATTCCTGCGGGCCGAGCGCTCCTTGATTCAGACGATCGGCCGGGCCGCCCGCCATGTGGATGGCAGAGCCCTGCTCTACGCCGACAACCTCACGGACTCGATGGCCAAAGCCATCTCCGAAACGGAACGGCGCCGGGTCATCCAGCAAACATATAACGAAACGCACGGAATCACCCCCTCTCCGGCCGGCAAGCGGGCCGGCAACTCGATCCTCTCCTCTCTTGAGTTCAGCCGCCGGCTCAACGATGACATCCCGGAGGTGGTTGACGATTGGGCCTTGTACAGGGATGTGCCCCTCGACGCCTTACCGGAAGTGATCCTCGAGCTCGAAGACAAGATGAAAGTGGCGGCCAAGAATCTTGAATTTGAAGAGGCCGGCAACCTGCGTGACCGCATCAAGAAACTGCGCCAGAAGCTGGTGGGCCGTCACTGAAGTGATCACTCAGAAGAGCAGTGCAAGCAATGCCTAACGGCCCGCAGCTTTAAGTACGATCTTGATTGTTTTGAACAGGATCAACAGATCCAGCCAGATGTTGCTGTTGCGCAGATAGAAGAGGTCATAGCTGAGTTTCAGGGCGGCATCTTCCACTGAGGATGTGTAAGGCATGTTCACCTGAGCCCAGCCGCTCAGCCCAGGCAGGGCCCAGTGCCGCAGCCGGTAATGGGGGATGCGACGCTCCAGTTCCTCCTCCAGTTCCGGGCGCTCCGGCCGCGGCCCGATCAGGCTCATCTCGCCGCGCAACACGTTGAGAAGTTGGGGCAGTTCATCGAGGCGGGTGCGTCGCAGCCAGCTGCCCACCGCTGTGATGCGCTGATCGTTGGGCTGCGACCAGACGGCCTGGGCAACTTCCGCATCCGAGATCATCGTGCGCAGTTTGATCACCATGAAGGGCTGTCCGAGGAAGCCGCTGCGGCACTGGCGATAAAGGATCGGGCCCCCATCCCCGAGCTTGATCAGCAGGGCCGCCACAACCAACAACGGTGCGCTGAACAGCAGCAACAGCAGGCTGATCAACACATCGGCGTAGCGCTTGAGCTGGTGCTCAAAGCCGAAGCGGCTGGCTTCGATCCGAGCAGCGAACAGCAGCCACTGGGAACCCACCCACTGGGGAGGGATGCGTTGCAGCTCCCGCTCAGCCAGCTGGGCCAGTGTGGTGACCGACCATCCGCGCCCCACCAATGCCTCCACATCGGCCTGGAGATTCGCCTGGGCGAGCACCCCCGGGCTGAAGGCCACTCCGGCCGGAACCCGGCCCTGGCCTGCCAGGGCCTCTGGCATCGACAGGGAGGCCGGCAGGCTTTCGATCAATGGCAGTGGCTGGGGGCCGAGGCGCCGCCATTCGCAGCCAACCGGGGCCTTCTCCTCCGCCAGGGCCAGCACAAGCCAGGACCCATCGCCGTTGGTCTGCGACAGCCGCCGAATCCACAGCCTCACCCCGGCGCTCCAGAGGCCGGCTAAGGCGAACAAGGGGATCAGGCTGCCCCGATGCAACAGGGTGATCGCAGGCGGGGCCTGGAGCAACCAGCCCAGCACTGCCGCCGCCAGCACCGTGCCGAGGCAGGCTATCCCCACCCTGATCACAAGCTGACTCCAGCGCAGCCGGGCCTGCTTGAGCAGGGTGTAAGAGCCGAGCAACCAGCCCAGGGTCCAATAGATCGCCACGATCAGCAGCAGCAGGCCAAGTTGTTGTTCGATCTGGCCGCTGCGGGCCCGATCGATCCAAACGGCCAACAGGCTGACCCCGAGGGCGTCGAGACTCGCGGCCAGGGCGAGCAAGCGGCGGTGGCGCAGCCAGTGCATCTAACAGGCCGCCTCAACGCAGGCCGCATCCAAACCGAAGCAGGCGTGCACGGCCTGCAGGGCGCGAACCCCATCGGCCTCGCCCACCACACAGCTGGTGCGGATCTCGCTGGTGGCGATCATCTCGATGTTCACCCCCGCTTCAGCCAGGGCGCGGAACATGCGCGCGGCGGTGCCAGGAGTGCAGGGCATGCCGGCACCGACCGCACTCACCCTGGCAATGGCGATCCCCTCCTCAAAGCTGGCGGCAGGCCACTGCATCAGCAGCGGCTGCAGCGCCAGGCTGGCTCTGCCGAGGTCGTCGCGGCGCAGGGTGAAGCTCATGTCGCGGCGCAGGGCCGGGCCGGTCTCACAACTGTGGGTGCGCTCCGACTGCACGATCGTGTCAAGGCTGATGCCGGCATCGGCCAGGGCGCGGCAGACGGCGGCGGCACTGCCGGGGCGATCGGGCACCTGGCGCACGACCACCTGGGCCTGGTGGCGGTCGAGGGCGACACCGCGCACGGCGGGATCACCGAGGTTGCAGGGGACCGGGTTCTGGCGGAGCTGCTGATCCTGCAGCTCAAACACCTCGGCGGTGGCCCGCAGGGCCTTGAAGGCCTGGCTGCCCTCCAGCACACAACTCACCTTCACTTCGCTGGTGGCGATCAGGCGCAGGTTGATCCCGTAGCGGGCCAGGGTGTCGAACAGGCGGGCGGCGACACCAGGCCGTCCCATGATTCCTGCCCCGGAGATGCTCAGCTTGGCCAGCCCAGCCTGGCTGGTCAGGGCCGTCTGATCGGCCCCCAGCTCTGCCAGCAAGCTGCGGCAAACGGCTGTGGCCGCCTCCAGCTGGTCTTCACTGACGGTGAAGGCGATGTCATTGGTGGCGCCTGAGTGGGTGGCCTGGACGATCAAATCGACGTTCAGACCGGCGTTTGAGAGGGCTTCGAACAGCAGGGCCGCCACGCCGGGGCGATCGGGCACGTAGGTGAGGGCGACCACGGCCTGGTGATCCTCGAGTTCAGCCCCATCCACCGGCTTGCCCAGTTCCAGACCCCCACTGCCGATCGGTCGCGGCGAGCCGCTGGTCAGGCGGGTGCCGGCGGCCTCACTCCAGCTGGAGCGCACCACCAGCGGCACGCCGTAGTTGCGAGCGATCTCCACGGCGCGGGGATGGAGAACGGCCGCCCCGAGGCTGGCCAACTCCAGCATCTCGTTGCAGCTGACCGTCTCCATCAGCTGGGCCCCGGCCACCTGGCGGGGATCGGTGCTGAGCACCCCGGCCACATCGGTGTAGATCTCGCAGGCCTCCGCCCCCATCGCCGCCGCCAGGGCCACGGCCGAGGTGTCCGATCCCCCCCGGCCCAGGGTGGTGATCTCCGGGGTGCCTGCACTGCCGCAGCTGGTGCCCTGGAAGCCGGCTACCACCACGACGCAGCCATCGTCGAGCAGTTTCCTGAGCCGATCGGTGCGGACTTCAAGGATGCGGGCGCGGCCGTGGGCCGACTCGGTGACAATCCCGACCTGGGTGCCGGTCATCGAGACCGCCGGCACCCCCAGGGCGTGGAGGGCCATCGCCAGTAGGGCAATCGAGACCTGCTCGCCGGTGGCCAGCAGCATGTCGAGCTCCCGCTGGGGTGGATCGGCATGGATGGCGTGCGCCAGGCCGGTGAGCTCATCGGTGGTGTGGCCCATCGCCGAGACGACAATCAGCAGGTCGTAACCCTGCTCGCGGCTGGCGGCAATGCGCCCGGCCACGGCCTGGATTCGCTCGATGCTGCCGAGGGAGGTCCCCCCGAACTTCTGAACCAGCAGGGCCATCCCGGTCTGCGCGCAACGCTGTCGTGAGGAGCTGATTATCGGGGGGCTGCCGCCAACAGCCCATCGCGGAAGGCGTCGCCAGGTTTGGCTCCCAGCTTCAGCGACGCCTCAATCTCCAGCAACTGGCCCAGCAGGGCCAGAAAAAGCTGGGCGGGCCGGCCGCGGATCTGTTTGCGCATCACGTAGATCCGCTTCGGGTTGCCGATGCCGGCGGCCCGGGCGATCACAGCCACGTCCTGCTCCCCCTGGGCCTCCAGCAGGCTCACCCAGAGCCAGCCGCGGATCTGGCTGGTGAGCGCCGCAACGATCCGCAGGGGGGGCTCCCCGGCCGTCACCAGGTGATCGAGCAGGGCGATCGCTTCGCCGAGATCGCCGCGCAGCAGGGCATCGCCCAGTTGCAGGCTGGTTGTGGCCTGGCTGCCCACCAGAGCCGCCACGGCGGCGCCATCAATCGGCCGCTGGCAGCAATAGAGCGCCAGCTTCTCCAGCTCGCTGGCGAGGCGGGCACTGTCACTGCCGATCGCCTCAGCCAGGGCCTCCAACGCCTCGGGGGTGAGGGCATGGCCGAGGCCCTGGGCCGTGCGCCGCACCAGGTCCAGCTGGCCACTGCCATCCCAGACCGCCGGCAGGGCAAAACTCTGCTCCTCGGCCACGGCCCGCAGGCTCTTGGTGGTGCGCAGCCGGGCATCCGGTTTGCCCGGGCTGACCAGCACCAGATGGGTGTGCTCGGGGATCAGCCCCAGGCTTTCCTCCAGGGGGCCAGCCAGATCGGCAGGGCAGGCGCTGCAGAAGGGACTGCGCTGCAGCACCACCACCCGGTGACCGCCACCGAGGGGCGGCGTGCGCGCCTCACTGAGGGCCTGCGCCGCCTGGGCCCCATCGTTGCCATCGAGCCTGGTCAGGTTGATGCTCTGCCAGCTGGATTCCACCACCGCCGTGATCAGGGCGTCGACGGCCCGCTGCCGGCCGGCCTCGTCGTCTCCCCAGTAGAGATGGATCGGCATCAGGGCAGGCCGTGGATCACCCGATCTTCACCGAAAGCGTGCGGCACATCCGCCAATGCCTGGGGCCGACCGGCCTCGATGGGGTGCACCAGGACGTGCTGGAGCGGCTGGTGCACAGCAGCGGCGACCTGACCCTTGGCCCAGCGCTGCGCTTCAGCCCCGGTGCGTGTGAGGCGGGCATGGACGCCCTGGCGGCCGGGGCCGTGATCCTCACCGACACCGCCATGGCAGCGGCGGCCGTGAGGCCGATGGCCGGGCGCACCTTCGCCAACCCCGTGCACTCCATCCTCGACTGGGCCCCCGCCCTGGCGCCGGAGGGGGGCACCCGCAGCGCCGAGGGCATGGCGGCGGCGCTGGCTGCACATCCACGGGCGGTGGTGCTGATCGGCAGCGCCCCCACCGCCCTGGAGCGCTTGCTGCAGCTGATCGCCGGGCCTGCCGCCAGGGGGGAGGCAGTTCCGCCCCTGGTGATCGGCATGCCGGTGGGGTTCGTGGGGGTGGAGCGCAGCAAGCGTCACCTGGCCGAGAGCGGCCTGAGCCAGATCCGGCTGGAGGGCAGCAGGGGCGGCGCCGGCCTCGCTGCTGCGGCCGTCAATGCCCTGCTGCGGCGAGCCTGGCTGGATCTGGATCGTTCGGCTTAAGGGGCTCAACCTCGGCCATTGAGGGTTCAGCCGCGCTCTGCAGGCCCACGGCCACATGGCTGTTGGCCTCGATCCGGCCGAGCACCTGGCGGGCACGGCGCACCACCGGCGCCGGCACCCCGGCCAGGCGGGCGGCTTCGATGCCATAACTGCGGCTGGCCCCGCCGGGGCGCACCTGGTGCAGGAACACCAGCCTGTCGCCGGTTTCCTCCACAATCACCTGGAAATTGGCCACGTTGGGGAGCAGGGAGGCCAGCTCATTGAGTTCGTGGTAGTGGGTGGCGAACACCGCCCGGGCCCGCAAGCCCTCAGCCAGGTGTTCGGCCACCGCCCAGGCGATCGAGAGGCCATCGAAGGTGGCGGTGCCGCGGCCGATCTCATCGAGCAGCACCAGGGAGCGGTCGGAGGCGTGGTGCAGGATGTTGGCCGTTTCAGCCATTTCCACCATGAAGGTGGACTGGCCGGCGGCCAGATCATCGACGGCACCCACCCGGGTGAAGATCCGGTCGCAGAGACCCAGCCGGGCGGAGCGGGCCGGAATCCAGCTGCCGATCTGGGCCATCAGCTGCAGCAGGCCCGTCTGGCGCAGATAGCAGCTCTTGCCACTGGCGTTCGGCCCCGTGAGCACCATCAGGTCGGGCTGGCCGGGCGTACCGAGATGGATGTCGTTGGCGGCGAAGGGCTCGGCCACCAGCAGCTGCTCCACCACCGGGTGGCGACCGGCCTCAATGAACAGGCCGCGGTCATCACTGAGCTCGGGGCAGCAGTAGCCGCCGAGGGCCGCCACCTCGGCCAGTGAGGCGAGCGCATCGAGGGCCGCGACCCGGCGGGCACAGGCCCGGATCGGGGCGGCCTGCTCGCCCACCAGCGCCCGCAACTGGGTGAACAGCTCGTATTCACGGCCGGCGGCGCGGGCGCGCAGCTGCAGGATCTTCGCTTCGCGGGCCTTGAGCTCGGGCGTGATGAAGCGCTCCTCGTTGGCCAGCGTCTGGCGCCGGATCCAGTGGCCGGGAACGGTGGCGGCCTTGGCCCGGCTCACCGAAAGGAACGTGCCGAAGGTGCGGTGGAACTGCAGGCGCAGGGAGGGGATGCCGCTGGCCAGGCGCTCCTGGGCCTCCTGCTCAGCCAGCCAGGCCTGGTGATCGTCGAGGCGGTTGCGCAGGCCATCGAGCGTCTGGTCGACGCCGTCATGGATCAGGCCACCCTCCGAGAGGCTTAGCGGCGCCGGATCCTGGAGGCTATGGCGCAGGCTGGCGGCCAGTTCAGCCAGCTCGGGGGCCGCTTGGTGGAGCGCCCGCAGCGGGGGGCTGTCCGCCGCTTCCAGCAGCGAGCCCAGCTGGGGCAGCCGCTCCAGGCCATCGGCCAGGGCCACCAGATCCCGGGCTGAGGCGCTGCCCGCCCCGGCACGGCCTGCCAGCCGCTCCAGATCCCCCATCGGCCGCAGCAGGCGGCGCAGGGCCTGACGCAGGGGACGCTGGGCCACCAGGGCAGAGACGGCCTCCTGGCGGGCACGGATCGGCTCCAAAGCCCGCAGCGGCTGCTCGATCCAGCGGCGCAGGGCCCGCCCGCCCATGGCGGTCATGGTGCGATCCAACGACCAGAGCAGGGAGCCCTGCAGCTGGCCGTCCCGCTGGGTGCGGGTGAGCTCCAGGTTGCGGCGGGTCTGGGCATCGAGCACCAGCTGATCGCCAGCAAACGTGAGCGTGGGGGGATCAAGCGGCACCACCACGGCGCGGCGGCCATCAGCCCGATCCGCTCTTTCGCCCGGCTCGCCACCCTGGCCTGGCTGGGTGTCATCGAGGTAGCGAAGCAAACCGCCGGCCGCCCGCAGCGCCAGTGGCGCTTCGCCCAGGCCCAGGCCATCGAGACTGGCCAGCTCAAAGCGCTCCAGCAGGGTGCGGCGGGCCTCCGGCGCTGAAAACGGCGTGAGCGGCAGGCGGGTGAGGTGGAGAGCGTCAGGGCACCAGCTGGGAGAGGCCGCTTCTACGGCCGGCCAGAGCAGCTCAGCGGCCTCCAGCTGCAGCAGCTCCTGGTAGAGGCTGTCGCTGCCCACCCGCTCGCTGACCCTGAATTCGCCGGTGCTGACATCGGCGATCGCCAGGCCCCAGTGGCCCTGCTCGACCACCGCCGCCGCCAGCCAGTTGTTGCGACGGGCGGCCAGCATGCCCTCCTCCAGCACGGTGCCGGGGGTGATCACCCGGGTGATGTCCCGCTTGAGCAGGCTGCCCTTGGCGGCCACCGCTTCGAGTTGGTCGCAGAGGGCGATGCTCAGGCCATGGCGCACCAGCTCGGTGCAATAGCGCTCGGCGGCGTGGTGAGGGATGCCGGCCATCGGCACGCGGCCGATCCCCTTGCCCGCCTCCTTGCCGGTGAGGGTCAGCTCCAGCAGGCGCGAGAGCAGCAGGGCGTCCTCGAAAAAGAACTCAAAGAAATCCCCCAGGCGGTAGAGCAGCACCCGATCGGGGTGGGCCGCCTTGAGCGATACGTAGTGGCGCAGCATCGGCGGCAGGGCCGCCGGATCCAACAGGCTGTGGTGGTGCCAACGGGGCAGTTCGGATCCATCGGCGGCGCTGGTTTCCGTTGGGCTCGCCTCGGGCCTGACCTGGCGCTGACGGGGCCTGGCGGCAGCCTGGGAGATCAGGGCTGTGTCGTCGAGCCCGGTTTCATCTGGATCAGCTTCTCCTGGATCGGCCCCGGCAGGAGCTTGGGGTGATCGATCCGTGGAGGCATCGGCAGGGCCGAACAGACATCCCTGCAGCGTCGGGGCGGCCATCAGCGAAAGCTGTTCCTGGGCTTCCCCCGCCACGCTTCCCCTGCAGCACGTCCCCGATCGTAGGAGGCTCAGCCCGCGACCTTGGGCAGCCAGCGCACCCCGGCAAGCCCCTGAAAATCCGAGTCTTGGGTGATCAAGAGGGCGCCAAAGGCCTGTGCGGTGGCAAGCATCAGGCTGTCGGCCATGGGCAACTTGAGCTCCAGGCTCAGTTGGGCCCCATGGAGGGCGATTTCGGGGCTCAAGCCCACCACCTCAGCGCCCTGCATCAAAGCGATGGCCTGCAGGGCTGGGCCTTCGCCATGCTCACGCAGGATCCACTTGAACACCTCAAACAGGCTGATGGTGGGCACCACCAAGCGCTCCGGCTGCTCGATGGCTTCGGCGAAGGGGTCAGCGTTGGGGCCATCCGTGAAGAACTCGATCCAGCCTGAGGAATCCACCACGAGCCTTTCACTCACAGCCGATCGGGCTCCCGCTCAAAGCTGTTCGCCCCCTTGAGGAAGCCGCGCAGGGCCGAGGCAGCCTGCAGGGGCAGGAGCTCAATGCGATCGGGCAGACAGATCAGCTGAAGCACCTGGCCTGGTTTCAGGTCGTAGAGCTGACGCACCGCCTTGGGCAACACCACCTGGAACTTGGAAGAGACTGTCGTCGTCGCCATTCCACAACAAAGTTATCGATGAGGCAATCGTAAGACGAGGGTCACCTCCCGACAAGTTGTGAAGGATCCAAGGGCGCCTTCCAGGCAGCCAGAGACGCCGTGGGACAATCCATTTCTGCCCGCCCAGGCCCCGCAGATTCCATGCAGATTCTCAACACCCTCACCGTTCTGGCCCTGGTGGTGATGTCGTTCGCCCTGGTGGTGGCCGTGCCCGTGCTCTACGCCAGCACCGACGACAGCGGCCGCTCCAACCGCCTGATCCTGCTCGGAGGAGCAACCTGGCTGGTCCTCGTTCTGCTCAACTGGGGCATGAGCTACTTCGTGGTCTGAGTTCCATTGGCGGTTTTTGAAGGACGGTTCACCGAGGTCAGTGACCTTCAGATTGCCGTGGTTGTTGGTCGTTTCAACGACCTGGTCACAGGCAAGCTTTTGAGCGCCTGCCTGGATGCCCTCTCGCGGCACGGGATCGATGTGACTCCCAGCAGCAGCCAGCTCGACCTGGCCTGGGTACCCGGCAGCTTTGAGATTCCCCTGGTCGCCCAGCGCCTCGCTGCCACTGGCCGCTATCAGGTGCTGATCACCCTGGGGGCCGTGATCCGAGGCGACACCCCCCACTTCGACTACGTCTGCGCCGAGGTGAGCAAGGGAGTGGCGAGCGTGGCCCGCGACACGGGCGTGCCGGTGATCTTCGGCGTTCTGACCACCGACACCATGCAGCAGGCACTGGAGCGGGCCGGCATCAAGAGCAACATGGGCTGGAGCTACGCGCTGCAGGCGCTGGAGATGGGGAGTTTGATGGGGGTGTTGCCGGGCTAACAGGCGCCAGTGCCTCACTTGGCTTTTAGTAAGACTTCAAGTACCGATTCAGGGGTCGGGAAGCCGATGGCGCCAATCGTCCTGATCCCGCAGCGCTGAGCAACCAAGGACTTGAGGCTGTGAGCTGAGCGGCTCAGGTATTGGGCAGGAGTGATGGCATTAGTCCGCCGCGGTGGTGGGCAATCCAGGCCTGCTCCAGAAACTGCCAGACATCACGGCCTTGCTGGCGCAGAGTGGTGGTCACCGTGAGCAATCGGCTGCGGCAGATGGCGCCGCTGGTCGACTGGACACCGTGACTGATTTTGCGCTGAATCACCGACTGGCGTAGGGCCCTTTCGGCGGCGTTGTTGGTGGGTTCCACGCCAGGGTGCTCCAGGAAGGTCCAGAGGGCATCGCTGCGTTGCAGCAGTTGCTGGCAGGTGCGAACGGTCTGGGCCCATGGCGTTCGCTCGCCGCGTTGGTATCCCAGCTCCACCACCTGCTGCAGCGTGGCCTCAAATGCCTGTCGGATTGGCCGGCAGTTCTTTTGGAGTTGCGGCCAGTCGATCGCGGCGTCCTTCCAGCGGTGCCACTGCCCAAACAGCTGCTGCTGCAGGCTTAGCAGCTCCGCTCCGATCTCACCGCTGGCGCCTGTGCGTTCGGCGATAGCGGTGAGATCACGGATTAGGTGCGCCCAGCACAGCTGGCGTTGCCCCAGTGGCAGATGGTTGTAGGCAGAGAACCGATCACTCACCACGATTCCGCCAAAAGAGTCCCCCAACAGCTCCGTGGCCGCTGCAGCCGAGCGGCTCAGGCCCTGCAGGAACACCGTTGCCACCGGGGTCAGGGCTGATTGAAAGTCTGTCACAAGCGAGCTTGGCGTTGCTGCGAGCATTGGGTTTGGTCGGCGGGAATGGATCCCTTCTTTGCCAGAACCCTCTCCTGCTAATGCCTCTGCCGACCTGATCAGCTTTCTGCAGGCGATCCCAGAGGGACGGATGCGTCGTGGGGTGCGCTTCCCCCAGTGGTTTCTGCTCCTGGTGGCGGTCCTCGGGATCTTGAGTGGCTGCCAGAGCCTGCGGGATCTGGAGCGCTTTGCCCTCCGCCATCACGCTGCGCTGAACCAGGCGTTGGGTCTTGAGCTCAGGCGGCCACCCACTGATTCCACCTTCCGCTATCTGTTCCTGCAGGTTGATGTGGCCGAGATCTGCCGGCAGCTGCAGGGGTGGATGCTCGCCCAGATCCCAGGTGGTGCGATGGGTCTTGATCAGCTCGTGTGCGACGGCAAGACACTCCGCGGCTCGATTGTCCAGACCGACGGTGGCGGCGGTGCGTTCATTTCTCAGGTGACGCTCTACTCCAAGACCCTGGGTGTGGCCATTGCCCAGGCCACCTACGACACCCGTGAATCTCACGAGCGTGCCGTACTGCGGGAGCTGTTGGCCACGATGGATCTCGACGGCGTCTTGATCCAGGCCGACGCGCTTCATACCCAGAAACCGTTTTTCGGCAGCTCACGGAGCAGGGGGCCGACTTCCTCCTCACAGTGAAAGCAAACCAAAGGACCCTGCATCGCCAGATCGGCGAGCAGTTCCTCTACTCCCGCAAGATCCCTCTCACAGCAATGGTTTCTGAACGCAGCCATGGACGCGACACCACCTGGATACTCAGGGCCAAACAGGCTCCTGACTTCATCAACGAGGCCTGGCCCGGCAGTAGCTGGATTGTTGAACTTGTCGTCAGTGGCAAGCGTCATGGCAAGCCCTCCCTCCAGCGGCACCTTTTTCTCACCAGCCTGCGCACCACGCCAAAAGCCCTGCTGCAACTGGTGAGGGACCGCTGGTGCATTGAAAGCTGGCACTGGATCCGCGATACCCAGCTCCATGAAGATGAACACCGTTATGGCGGCCCCGGCGCTGCCGTGCTGGCCACGCTGAGGACCCTGGCCCTCAACCTGCTCGGGCTGCACGGCCACTACTCGGTGAGAGCTGGGCTGGCTGAGGTGGCCCACGACATCGCCAAGCTGCTCACAATGGCTGGGATCAGGCCAGGATGGGCGACTTGATCAGACTTTCAATCAGCCCTGCCACCGGGGTGACCATGACCCACTGCCAACCTCTGCGGCCATCGGGATTGCGGCCGTCGGCATTGCCTGTGGGGGCGCCGGTTTCATCGACGTAGGCCACCGGCTGCTGCCGAGCAGCTGCCAGCGCTTCTGCCACCGGTGGGGCCAGGGTTGGGCTCAGCCGCTGGCGGATCCCAGCAATCCCTGCGCGGCTGATCACCACCCCCAGCAGCTGATGGAGCAGCGCCTGGGTCTTGCTGAAACTCAACGGGAAAGCACTGCCAAACAGGCCCACCAGAGCACTCAGCCTTGGCCTATAACGGCTGCCCCCAACATGCGCCGGCAGGGTGGCACAGGTGCTGGTCGAGCAGTAGGGGCAGACCAGCCGGTGCAGCCGGTGCTCGATCACAAGCGGTGTGATCGGCGGGATCTCGATCACTTGATGGCGCAGCGGATCTGGACCCACACCGTCCAGCAGCTGCCCGCAACGGCGGCAGGCCTGGGGGTGGTACTCCAGCACTTCATCCACCCGCTCGATCGGCAGCAGCTCCGGCCCGGATCCGGGATGGCCCGGCTGGCCAGCCCGCTTGCGGCCACTGCCTTTACGGCGTTCAGACGGCTTAAAACCCTACCCGTCGCTGGAGGGTGGTTTGGAAGAGTTGCGAGACGTTCGCCCGATCCGGTCGCGCAGGCTGGCCAGTTCCGTCGCCAGGGCGGTGAGTTCAGCTCGGAGCTGTTCGTTCTCTTGGCGCAGCACTTGAATCTCCTGCTGTTGATGCAGGATCAGAAAACGGGCACTGGCCGGCCATGCCAACCAGTCCGCTTCTGAAATCCCGGCAGGAGGGGCTCTCGTCTCAGGCAGTCTCTACATGAGACACAACCGGCAATCAGGCCGCCGTCAGGGTCAGCCGTAGCGATGTTCGCTGTCACGACCACTGAATGGCTACAGCCCTACTTACTGCTAATTGTAATTGAGTTGAATCTATTCTGGCTCGTTCCGATCAGACCGAGCATCAAGGCCTTTCGATTCACAAGGATGCTTCTTTGTGACGCCCGGGGCCAAGGGAGTTATTGTATGATTAAGGGTGTGTGGATCAAGACAATCCAATGACCTAGATTGTCGATACTGCTTCCTATGGAGAATGTTAGTACCGCTCGCCCTTTTGCTTAAATTAGTTTGCACTCAAGCACTGCATTCGTTCCTTCGTAACAATGAGACGTCTTGCGACCATCATCTACCCATGTGCTATCGGAGGTTTTTGACTGATGCGATTGATCCGGGAACTCTGGGCCTACCGCGGATTCATCTCCAGCAGTGTGAAGCGAGAGTTTGAGAGCAAATACAAGAATTCGATCTTTGGCTTTGCGTGGAACGTGGTCAATCCTTTGGCCACGATCCTTGTTTATACTGTGATTTTTGCTCAAATCATGCGTACCAGGCTCCCAGGAGTTGACAATACATTTGGCTATAGCATCTTCCTTTGCGCCGGCGTTCTCTCCTGGGGCTTGTTTGCCGAGATCACGAGCCGGTCGCAAACGATGTTCATCGAACATGCGAATCTTCTGAAGAAGCTGAGATTTCCGCGCATCTGCTTACCAGCCGTGGTGGTTGCTAATGCTTTGCTAAATTTTACCATTATTTTTTCGTTGTTCACCGTTTTTCTGTTAATCAGCGGCAGTTTTCCTGGTTCGGCCTACTTGGCATTGTTTCCGCTGCTGGTTCTGCTGGTCGCTTTTTCGACAGGCTTGGGCATGGTGCTGGGGGTGCTCAACGTCTTTTTCCGGGATGTCGGCCAGGCCTTCGGTATCATTGTCACGTTCTGGTTCTGGCTGACGCCGATCGTTTATTCTCCCACCATCTTGCCGCCGTGGACGCAGTCATTGATGGCGTTCAATCCATTGGCCGCCTTCATTGGCGCGGTTCAGGGTGTGTTGGTGAGGGGAACATGGCCGGCTTGGAGCAGCCTGACCTATATGACGATATGCGCGTTTGCACTGTGTGCTGTCGGCTTACGCCTGTTCCGCAGACACTCGGGTGAAATGGTGGATGAACTGTAATGGGCACGATCACAGTTTCCCATCTAGGCAAGGCCTACAAGAAGTATCCCAGCCGCTGGGCTCGGCTGGCCGAGTGGATCAGTCCATTCCATCAGCGTCGCCACCACCTGCACTGGGTGTTGCAAGACATTGACTTCACAGTGAATCCCGGCGAGGCGGTGGGGATCATCGGCATCAACGGCGCGGGGAAAAGCACCCTGCTCAAGATGATCACTGGTACCACCCAGCCCACCACTGGCGGAGTGCACATTACCGGTCGTGTTGCGGCGATGCTTGAGCTCGGCATGGGCTTCCATCCCGATTTCACCGGCCGTCAGAATGCCTTCATGGCGGGCCAGCTCCTTGGCTACGGGGTCGATGAGATCGCCCATCTGATGCCGGAAATTGAGGCCTTTGCCGAAATCGGAGACTACATCGACCAGCCGGTGCGCGTTTACTCCAGCGGTATGCAAATGCGCTTGGCCTTCAGTGTCGCCACAGCCCATCGCCCTGATGTGTTGATCGTCGACGAAGCGCTGTCAGTGGGAGATGCCTATTTCCAACATAAGAGTTTTGCCCGCATTCGTGAGTTCCGTGAGCGGGGCACGACCTTGTTACTTGTCAGTCACGATAAAGGAGCTATTCAGGCTATTTGTGACCGAGCTATACTACTCAATTCTGGTAGATTGGTCAGGGAAGGGGAGCCGGAAGAAGTCATGGATTACTATAATGCCTTGCTGCTCAGCGTTGAGTCAGCCGCCAAAATTTCCCAGCAGGCTGGGAAAGATAACAAGATACAAATCATTTCGGGGACCGGCAAGGCTGAAGTTACGGATATTGCATTGTTCGACAGTGAGGGCTTGCGAGTTGACGTAGTTCGCGTCGGACAGCCGGTCTTACTTCGCATTGCAGTGCAGGTTCGGCAATACAATGAGCGCTTAGTTCTAGGCTTTGGTATCAAAGACAGACTCGGGCTAATGATCTACGGAACCAATACTGATTTACAAGGTCAAGCTGTTGAAAGCATATCACCCGATGGCATCGTTTACTTCGAAATCAGCTTTTTAATGCTTCTTGGACCTGGTACTTACTCTATTCACACGGCGCTTACCAGTTCAGGCACACACTTTGTTGACAACCATGAATGGCGTGAGCAAGCATTGCACTTTAGTGTCATTAATGTTGGAAAACCCCTTTTTGCAGGGTGTACTTGGCTAGATGCACGATTTGTTGTTCATTCACAGCAAGTGGAGCACCCGTGAGTCTTCTACAAGTAATTAATAACATATTAGGCCCTACTGGCATGGTAATTGCGCCACGTAGTGCTATCAGAAACTTGCCTGTTGGCGAGACATCCAATTCGCTAGGCTTAGCCGGTGTTGATGCGTTGTTGAAGGAAATCCAGAGCACGCTCCTACGCAGTCAGATAGCTGCCAAGTGGAGTATTGTTGATTTCGTTTTCAGGAAGAACTTAGAGGAGACGTCAACAAGAGGCTGTCCGTTATGCGGATTTAAGGCGTCAGACAACCAATTTAGCAAACTAAGGTCTCACTGTATCTTTGGTGGTGGTGATTTACTGAGACATATTTGCCCTGCATGCGAAGTAATCTATGGGCCAGACAAGATGTTTGCTTTAACTGAGGCTGGACTCGCCGAGGACTATGAATGGCATTATCAAGTCTATCAAGAAGGAGACTCGACTGAGCGTGAGCTACGGGCGTTTTTTGCACTCAATCCAGACAAACGCGGTGTTTATCTGAATTATGGGGCAGGTGGTTGGTCCCGCACTGTTCAGGAATTACGAGCTCAAGGATGGATTGTCTATGCCTATGAGCCTCATATCTCTGCCACTCACAGCTTAGCTCAAGATTGGTGTGTTTGCTCTTCAGAGCAATTACAACTTATGCGCTTTGACGGAATCTTTTCGAACAATGTCTTGGAGCACTTTAGGCATCCTGTTCAGGAGTTGCAACGAATGGAACGCTTGCTACATGAAGGGGGGAGCATGGCACACGCAACACCATGTTTTGAATACCTCTATGAGTACACGAGGTTTCACTTGCACTTCTTCACCGGAAAATCAAAAGATCTCTTGATGCAACTGGCTAATCTACAGCTTGTGGAGGATATTGTCGATGGAGACTTTATCTGTCGTGTCATGAAGTCGTCGCGACAGGGCGAGTGTCATGCCTAAGCAATTTAGTTTACCTGTTATTCGTTCTATGTTATGCCGGCAAGAACATTTCGCATCCTCTTGGTACCAGATCTGGAGGCAACGTATTGCCAAAGGAGCCCCGCTACTAGAGCTCGAGAGGAAAGCCATTTGGGGCGTTGTATGGGACGGTATGAATAACGAGAAGACGATGCACCGAAAACTCTGGGAATGGTGTGCTATTGCACAAGTGCTGGAAGAACGCGGCCTGCTGGTTCCGGATCATAAAGGCATTGGTTTTGCGGTAGGAATGGAGCCATTGGCCTCACTCTTTGCTGAACGCGGTGTTCAATTGATCGCGTCAGATTTTCATGGCGAAACTGATGATTCCAGCTGGGAGGAAACAGGCCAGCTTGGAGACTCACTCGCTAGTATTCATTGGCCCGGCATTCTCAGTTTTTGCGACTTTGATGCCAGAGTAAGTTATCAAAACATCGACATGCGCGATCTGAGTCGTATTCCAAGTGAGATGTATGATTTCAGTTGGAGCTCCTGCTCTTTCGAACACTTAGGCAGCTTGGAAGCTGGCTTGCAATTTCTGATAAATTCTTTGGACTGCCTTAAGCCCGGTGGGATAGCAGTCCACACTACAGAGTTTAACGTATCTTCAAACCAGGATACCATTGAAGTGGGTGAAAGCGTGATTTATCGCAAGGGAGATATTGAAGCTTTTGATTATCGCTTACGAAAGCTTGGCTGTGCTATCGAGGCACTGGATTTTGATGCAGGATCGGAACAACATGATATTGCGTTTGATTACCCTCCTTACTATACCCATGGTCGTCAGCATGTAAAGCTGATGATTGGCGAGTATGTCAGTACCTCTATGCTGATCATCATTCGAAAAGAAATCTAATGGGTATTACTTCATATGCTCAGAACTTTGAGGACGTTATGCTTTGGCGTGCGCTTAAGCATGTCGAGAAGGGATTTTATGTTGATATCGGTGCGCAAGACCCGCTTGTTGATTCTGTAAGCCTTGCATTTTATGAGCATGGCTGGCGGGGTGTAAATGTCGAGCCGACGCAGCAATACTCAGAGCTTTTAAAGCTGGCTCGCCCAGATGAAATTGTAATGCAGGTGGCTATTGGCAACCAATCGGGCACCTTAAAATTCTATGAGTTTGCAGACACCGGTCTTTCTACCGCCGTCACTGATCTCGCTCTGAGGCACCAAGAAGAAGGCTTTCGGTATCATGAAACATTGGTCCCAGTGATATCACTTGACATGTTGTTTGACCGTATTGGTGTTCAGGATATTCATTGGATGAAGATTGATGTCGAAGAGTCGGAGGGGCCTGTTTTGGAGAGTTGGCAGAGCGAGTTGATGCTCCCTTGGGTGTTAGTGATAGAGAGTACTCGCCCTTTGACGCAAGACAAAAGCTATAACGAGTGGGAGCAACTACTCCTACGCAAGGGCTATAAGTTTGTATATTTCGATGGGTTGAATCGTTTCTATGTTTCCCATAGACATTTTGAACTTGTGAGTTCATTTAGTTCTCCGCCAAATGTATTTGATGGTTTTGTCTTGAGTGGGAGTGCCTCGCACCCTTTCTGCAGGTTTGTCGAGAACAAAGTCCAGCAAGCCGAGAACAAAGCCCAGCAAGCTGAGAGCAAAGCCCTGCGAGTTCTAGCCACTGCAGATCAATACCATGCTCAACTTGCTGCTGTTCTTGCAAGCACCTCTTGGCACCTAACCAAGCCACTGCGTTGGTCGATGGACTTCATTCACAGAATGAGGAGACTTCGTGTTCAGGTAAAGGTGAAGGAGGTTTCTAAACGTATGCTGTTCCGGGCGATCCGGGTTGTCAATAATCACCCACGTCTAAAACGCGCCGTCATCACTTCGGCCTCAAGGCTTGGCGCTGCTAACAAATTGGGAGAGTTGTATTTCGCTTGGCAAGTTCACCCTGTTGGATTCCAGCATTTTTTACCTAAAGCGCCTGAGGATCTTAACCAGTTAAGCCCTCGAGCTAGACAGATCTATGCTGATCTAAAGGGCGCGATTAAAGTTCATCAGGAAGGGCAACGCTGATGCGGATCGTTATCGATATGCAAGGCGCTCAATCTACAGGCTCATGGAATCGTGGGATTGGACGCTATACAATGTCACTTGCCTCTGCGATCGTTAGCAACCGCGGATCTCATGAAGTTATTCTTGTATTGAATGGCGCATTCCCAGACTCTATTGCTCGTGTGCGCGCTCATTTCGTAAGTTTATTACAACCGGAATGTATTCGTATCTGGAATTCTCCTAGGTCTACGGCTAGAAAGGATGCTGCCAACTATTGGCGGTGTCAAGCCAGTGAGCTGATCCGAGAGGCTTTTCTCGTAAGCCTTAAACCAGATATAGTTCTTGTCAGTAGCCTCTTCGAAGGGTTGGTTGACGATGCTGTGACCAGCATCAAGCACTTTTCGACAGACATTATATATGTGGTTATCCTATACGACCTTATCCCGCTCATACATTCAAAATCGTATCTGAATAATCCGCTAGTCAAGGGCTGGTACTTTGAGAAGGCCCAATATCTGCGTCGAGCTGATTTATGGTTAGCGATCTCTGAGTCTTCCCGACAAGAAGGCTGTCATCATCTAGACCTGCCGTCTGAGCGCTGCATAAATATTTCATCAGACGCGGACAGTTGCTTCAAGAAAATTACGATATCTCCTGATGCTCAGAAAAGTTTACGGATAAAGTATGGCCTTACTCGCAAATTTGTGATGTATACCGGCGGTATTGATCATCGCAAAAACATAGAAGGCCTTATTCGCGCATTTGCTCGGCTGGAAACTCAACTGAGAACAAACCATCAATTGGCCATAGTGTGTTCAGTGCAACCGGAGAGCCGACGCCTTCTGGTGAAACTGGCGATGGAACAAGGGCTCGGAGCAGATGAACTTATCCTGACCGGCTTCGTCCCTGAACAAGATCTGATATCTCTCTACAACTTGTGTGCATTATTTGTTTTTCCATCATTGCATGAAGGTTTTGGTTTGCCTGCACTGGAGGCCATGCGCTGCGGGGCACCGGTGATTGCAGCGAATACATCAAGCCTGCCGGAAGTTGTTGATCTATCAGAAGCCGTGTTTGATCCATATTCCGATTTTGCCATAGCTAACGCAATGGAACGTGCTCTTGCCGATGCTGCATTCCGCGAGCATCTTATCTCGCATGGCACTCAACAGGCGGCAAGATTTTCGTGGAACGAAAGCGCACGGCGTTCAATATCTGCAATGGAACGTAAATATGCCGAGCGCGATGCAGAACAAAAGCTTAATATTAGCGATCTTACTCGGCCTCTCCTTGCTTATCTTTCTCCACTTCCGCCGGAGCGCTCGGGAATTTCCGACTACAGCGCCGCATTGCTGCCTGCATTGTCGAAATATTACGAGATTGAAGTTGTAGTTGCTCAAGCGAATGTTACGGATCCTTGGATAATGGCCAACTGCCCAATCCGCACTCTTGAATGGTTTGTCGCCAACGCTGACCGTTTTGACCGTGTTCTTTACCACTTTGGTAACTCCACATTTCATGAACACATGTTCGGATTGCTGAAAGTGGTTCCAGGTGTTGTTGTGTTACATGACTTTTTTCTTTCTGGCATACTTCATCATATAGATATGCATGGATATGCTTTTGGCTACTTTAATCGAAGCATTTATCGTTCTCACGGATACCTTGGCCTTGTTGACAAAGCCCAATGCAAGGATGCTACAGAAGTAGTATTGAAGTATCCTTGTAGTAGGGAGGTGATTGAAGATGGCTTGGGCACAGTTGTTCACTCAGATCATGCGCTCAAACTCGCCGAGAAGTGGTATGGGCTTGACGAGCATAGTTTGACGGTGATTCCACTTCTGCGTGCGCCCGTATTGCAATTTGATAAGCCTGAAGCGCGTATTGCGCTCGGATTGTCTCCTACTGATTTTGTGGTTTGCTCCTTCGGGATCATTGCACCCACAAAGCTCAACCACCGCTTGTTGCAAGCATGGCAAAGTTCTGATCTGGCGGAGGCAAGTAGTTGTCGCTTAATGTTTGTCGGTGAATGCTTACCTGGTGACTACGGATCACAACTTCTCTCATCCATCACTCGCCACCCCGGCGGTTCAAGAGTCTGCATCACTGGCTGGTTAGAGCAGGAGGTTTATCGTCTATATCTGGCTGCTGCAGACTTGACGATTCAGTTGCGATCACTCACGCGTGGTGAAACTTCGGCAGCCGTTCTTGACTGCATGAACTATGGCCACCCCACGATCGTTAATGCCAATGGCAGCATGGCCGACTTGGCCAACGATAATGTTTTGATGTTGCCAGATGATTTTACAGACCAAGATCTTATTGAAGCTTTGGAGGCTCTTTGGCGTGATTGCGAAAAGCGCCAACAACTTGGTACTAATGCCTTGAACGAAATACGTACAACGCATGATCCTTTACGATGTGCTGAGCGCTATATGAATGCAGTTGAGCATTTTTATTCTACTAGACGATTCATGCCTAAAACCTTGATTCCCTCTATTGCGGCACTTTCTTCCGAAGAGCCATCTGATGATGATTTATTGTCGATTGCTCAAGCGATTGCCTTGACATTCCCGCCACCGCAGGCGCAAATGCAGTTACTCGTAGATGTCTCAGGCCTGATCAACAACCAAGTAGTTACCGGGATTGCGCAAGACGTTAGGTACATATTGAGAGAGTGGTTGTTAAATCCTCCTGTCGGCTGGCGCATTGAACCTGTTTACGCCACATTGGATCAGTCATACAGATATGCTCGTAAATTCACTACTACTTTCCTTGATGTGCAGAATGAGGGGTTGAATGATGATCCTATAGACTTCGCATCAGGCGATATTTTCTTTGCTATGGATCTACGCCCTGAATTTCAGTCTAATTATGCGGATTATTATCAGTATCTTCGCTGCCGGGGCTTGAAGGTGAAGTTTTTTATCCATGATCTGCTCTTGGTTGAGCATTATTATCACTGCCCTCCTCCTTTGGCCGATAGCTTCGCGAATTGGCTTGAGGTAGTTGTTAAAGACTATGGCGCGATATGCATTTCTAGAAAAGTAGCGGATGGGCTGCTTGACTGGATTAAGGGCAGAAAAAGTATCCAGTCTCATACGCTTATGATCGAATATATTGATCTTGCATCTGACGACACCTCTGTAGCCGTGGAGTTGGACTTGTCTTCCTGCTCAAAGCGGCTTCTTACTATGCTCCTTCAATGCGAGGAGTCTTTTCCCTTTCGGACATCAACAAAGCCTGTCCCATTTTCTAGCTAACCTTTCTGGAAGGTTACATGGTAGGTAGGTAGACGCTCCTTTTTTAGGAGTCCCTAGATATTCTTGGCCATCCGTTGAGTCTTGGTCATCTACACTTGGGCTTGAGGAGGATATCACCTTGTTGCTTTTTCGTATAGACTCAAAGTCTGCATAATACTTTGTTCCCATTGGAAGCTGGTTGAGCGTTTTAGAGCTTCTTCCTTAAGGCTGATGCGCTTTTCGGTTTCAGACACCACCGATTCCAGAGCGTGAACCCACCTCTCCAAATCATCTGGCGGGAGCAGGATCCCTGCATCTCCTACTATTTCTGGCATGGACGTACTGTTAGAACAGAGCGTGCAAGCTCCAAAGGCCATTCCCTCCAGAACGGGCAAACCAAACCCTTCATAGTGACTGGGGTAGAGATTGACAAGACAGTGCTGGTAAAGCCAAGCCAACTCACCATCGCTCACGTAGCCCAATATGAAAATGTCGCTAGCCCAGGGTGATGCCACAATCTTTTCTTCAAAGTCATCCATTAGCCATCCTTTCTTGCCAGCCAGTACAAGAGGAGTCGCTTCTCCACCTCGGTGCCGATATTGATGGTAAACGTCCAGGAGGAAGGTCTGATTCTTCCTTGGCTCAATGGTTCCTATTGATAGGAAGAAAGGGTTTCCGATGTTGAAGATCTCCTGTCTTGGTCTTTTTGGTGCTGCATTGAAGCCAGGTTGACCAAAGCGAGAGGCTGGATAAATCACATGCACTTTCTCTGGTGTGATCTGTGGGAAGTGCTTGAGAAAGGACTGCTTGGTTGCTTCGGAAATGGCCACGAATTTGTCGGCCAGCGTGACGGCCCGTTCAACGCCCTCAAGGCAGCCCCGTCGGTTCTTTTCGGTTGTCCATTCGGGGTGGTCGAGAAAGCTCATGTCATAGAGCGTGTAGATGAGTGCTCCTGGCATCGGCCAGGGAGGGCACCAGAAGTTGTTGGCATGAACGACGTCAAATTGCTCCAGAAAGTGACCACCCCTGTCATGGTCGCGCCAAAAGATTTCTGCATCTTTTCGGCGCAGAAGACGTGGCCCATAGCGAATACCCTGGCCGAGATGGGGCAGGGCAAAAGCCAGTGTGGGGTCATGGAAGAAGTCACCGAAGCTGGTCAGCAATGTGAACTCATTGGTCACGTCTGAGGTCAGCAGACCCTCAATCAGAGAGGCCGCATAGTATCCGCATCCAGCCTTGCGCCCACCCGTTTGACTCACATCAAAGGCGACCTTTAATCCACTCATCGCTCACAGCCTTCCAGCTTTTCGATCATGATCTTTTCAGCCAGGGGCAGTAACCTACGTCGTGCTTTTTTCCAATAGCGCTTCGCGCTCGATGCCTGGATCCCCAGTTCTTGATTGATGGCCGTCAGTTGCTTCCAGCCCTTGAGGATGGCTCTCCAGCTGCCTGTTGCTCCTCCCTCCGCCATCGCCACGAGCGGTTGGGTGTAAAGCAGCGTTGTTTCTGGTCGTGCGGGCCCCAGCAGAAGTTTCTGCATCAGTTTGTAGTCTGCCGATAGGCTGTACTTTTCGTCAAAGGCTTCATCTCTGTATAGTTCTGTCTCTGCAATAAAGCCCGGATGTGGGTAATGCAGCCCTCGTAAGAGCTGCTGTTTCCATTCGCTTGTGTTCATCGGCACAGGATTCACGAGCCATAGGCTTTTGAGCTGACGATCGGGTCTCCGGAAGTAGCCGATGGAAGTGATCAGTACCTTGGCCCCCTTCCTGTGCCCCTCCTGTAAGAACGCGGCATAGCCAGCTGAATCCAGCAGCAGATCGTCGGAATTAAGCACGTGGGTGTAGTGGCCGCTGGCCTGCTCCAGCCCTGCATTCATGGCCGCATAGGGGCCGCCTCGGATGTTGGCGATCCACCGGCAGAATGAATATCTGTCCGCATACTCAGCCACCAGTTCGGTCGTGCCGTCGTCAGAGCCACCATCAATGATGAGATGTTCCAGAAGCCATCCATCTCGTTTCAGAGCTTCACGGGCCGCCAGGACGCTCAGGAGGTTTTCGGCAATGGTGGCAATCGCATTCAGGCAGGGTGTAATGACCGTGATCAACGGTTGTGGATGGCCAGCGGCCTCTGTGTCAGTCTGATCAGATACCTCACAGTCCATGCCTTCAGGGGCTTTGGCCATAGGCTGGGAGCTTGTAAGCTGATCACAGCCTGCCATAGCGATCATGGTTCCAGGTCGATTGTTAGGCAATCCGCGCTTGTTTCATCCCAAGCGTTTTATTCCTTATCCTTTCCAACCGGCGTTCAATCTGTGGATTCTCTGCACATTGGTTTTGACGCTCAGATCTTTCGGCGTCAGAGCCGAGGTGGTATCAGCCGTTATTTCGATTCTCTTGCCGCTGAGCTTCTGCAGGCTGGTGTATGCGTGAGCCGTGCCTCAAGGCCACCCAGATGTTGGCTGAACCCGTCATCATGGCGTCGGGCTGATGTGGTTCATGCCACCTTCTATGGCGGCCGCCCCTACCGGCTACACAGCGAGCAGCGTCTTGTGAGCTCCCTGTTTGACATGACCCCAGAGCGACATCCTGAACACTTCTTTCTTCCAGCTCTGCGCTCCCCCCATGCAAACAAGCCAGGCTGGCTTGCTGCCTCTGATTTGATCATCAGCATCAGTGCAGCATCTGTTGATGACCTCAATTTCTTTTACCCGCGTATTCGTACCCCTGTCCATGTGATTCATCTGGCTACGGCCATGGATCAGATCCCCCCCCAGCAGGTGGATGGGCTTGTGGATCGGCGCTTCTGGCTGATGGTGGGTAAACGCCACGCCTACAAGAATGGTCAGACCTTGATGCGAGCACTGGCGATATTGCATCGTGGTTGCTCGGCAGGCTGTGATCTTCCGCTCCTTGTCTTCGCAGGTGGCGGTTCTTGGACCCCTCAAGAGCATCAGTGCATCGCCAACCACGCTCTCCAGCATGCCGTTCTCCAGCTTTCGGTGACTGACCCGATGCTCGCCTGGCTCTATCGCCATGCTGAGGCGGTGCTGGTTCCCTCGCTTGCCGAGGGCTTCTCCCTACCCCTGATTGAGGCCTTGGCTTGTGACACGCCGGTTGTAGCTTCCGATCTTGAAGTGCATCGGGAGGTTGGTCAGGGTTTCGTGACCTTTTTGTCGCCTCTCAATGCTCAGGCATGGGCGGACTGGCTCGGGAGTGGTGAAGCTGTGGATCAGCAGCGCCCCAGCCATCGCCTCGGGTCTGAGGACTACACGCGTCTTCGCCGCCATTACGAAATGGATCGTTTAGTGCGGCAACATCTTGAGGCCTACGCCCGTTTTGGCTCACATCTCTGATGTGCCTTCTTGGCAGAAGGCAGGCCACAGAAGACACGGTTTCAGGACTCAGCTGTTTGCTTTGTTGTTAATGACAAGGGTTTCGTCGTGGGGTTTTCCATTGATCCCACAACGTCAAATCCCTCCCGCCTTAGAATGGATTCCTTCGCAGCTTCTTCCTTGTCGCAGGCGACCATTTCTGCCACCAGCTCTTCCAGTGTGGTGGTGGGCGTCCAGCCCAGTCTTTCCTTGGCTCGGGTGGGATCACCCAGGAGCGTTTCCACTTCCGCTGGACGGAAGTAGCGGGGATCAATCCTTACGATGGGTGTTCCATTGTCAACTGGAGAGCCGATCTCGCTGAGGCCTTCACCGCTCCAAGTGATACCATTCCATCCCAGGTGCTTGGCGGTGAGTTCAATGAACCGCGTTACACTTTCCTGACGGCCTGTGGCGATCACGAAATTCTCCGGTAGCCCCTCCTGCTGCAACATCAGCCACTGCATCTCCACATAATCACGTGGATGGCCCCAATCGCGAAGCGAGTCGAGGTTGTCCATGAAGATGCAATCGTCAAGCCCGCCATCAATGCGGGCAAGGCCTCGTGTGATCTTGCGGGCTACGAAGATTTCGCCCCACTGTGGTGATTCATGGCTGAACAGAGTGCCAGTGTAAGCATGCATTTAATAGGCTTTACAGTAATCGACCCCGATCCAGCAGGCATAAAGGATGGCAACACCATAGTGGCTGCAGGGAAAGAAGATAGCTCTCTCCTTCTTGTATATTTTCTACAGCAAGCCATACAACACACTTGTAGAGGACCGATAAATGCGAGCCTTGCTGGTGAGCCCAAGGGGATCCGCCACGGCTTCGAGGAGGCGAAGGGTTCACAGAGCGTCGGAATTGGCTGTGTATTCAGTAGTTTCATAGTTCACAGCCACGTGACTTTGAGCACCTTGAGTATAGATTTATGCGGGCTGCACCTTTTGGATGATGCGGATCAAGTTGGTACTATCCGTGAGATCGCCATAGTGCAGGTTCAGATGTGGATTGCGTTCATGAGGGTCCTGATAGAGGTGGTCGAGGCGGTTGGTGTTGAAGCTGCTGGCGCGTCGCTGGATGCCCCTGTACCTCACAACTCTTCTAGTGCAGTAGTTCCGCAAGACAGGAACCCTCTTGACCGGTAATTCCAGTGATCAATGCGTTTTGGCCATAGAAGTTAAAGGTTGATTGGAGAAGTGAAGGTCACCAAAACGCAGGGATCCAGAACGTAGTTTTCTGTGTTAGATGAGTCTCTCTTCGTACATTCGTTGGACGATCTCAGCCGGTGACACCTGAGCCTTCCAGCCGAGATCGGCGGCGATGAGGCTAGGATCCATGGCAGAGTATCTAAGATCACTTGGCCGCAGGAAGGTGGCGTCGCTGATCAGGTAGGTTTCTACGTCCAGCCCAGCAGCAACAAAGGCCAGGCGTACAAACTCACGCAGTGATGTGGTAACACCCGATGCAATTAAGTAGTCCTTGGGCTCTGGGGCCTGGAGCATCTGGTGCATGGCCAGCACATACTCAGGCGCCCAACCCCAGTCGCGCCAAATGTCGAGATTGCCGAGTCTTAACTCATGGCTATCTCCCCGCTTGATGCTTCGTACTCCTTCAATGATCTTCTGGGTCACAAAGCGTGAAGGCCTGAGCGGTGATTCGTGGTTGGCAAGAATACCCGTGCAGCAGAAAATACCATAGGCCTCACGATAGTTTGCCACCTGCCAGAAGGCTGTGCTTTTGGCGACGGCATAGGGGCTTCTGGGATGGAAGGCAGTTGTCTCATTTGCCGGTTTCTGCTGGGTATCACCGAAGCACTCCGAGCTGCCAGCACTGAAGAGACGTGTTGGTGCGTCAAGGTAGCGCAGCACCTCTAAAAAATTTAACGTACCACTGGCGATTGACTCCATGCATTCAACAGGCTGCTCAAACGAGAGCCCCACACTCGTTTGCCCGGCAAGGTTATATACCTCAGTTGGCTCGATAGATGACAGTGCCTTAAGCACGCTTCGGAAATCGTTGGGGGCCAAGGAGATGAGCTCAATGTCTTGATCGGCGCCGAGCCTGCGCAGACGACTGGTATCACTACTTTGGGCATCGCGACTACTGCCCACTACCCGGTAACCCGACTCAAGTAGATGGCGAGCCAAATATGCCCCGTCTTGGCCGGTGATGCCGGCGATGAGTGCTGTGTTGCTCATTTGTTATGTATTAGAATTCGAGGAATAGAGTGGTTTCCCCAACTTAATGAATAAATCTGCAGCTTTTGCTGGAATTACTTTGATTCAGCTCATGACTGGCATTTTGTAGTTTCAGATTAGCGTTTTCTAGTCCCTGAGTGGTATCATATGGTTTCAGAGTGGTGTTTTCCAGGTCCAGAGTAGCAGGAGCCAGCATCTGACTGGTGCTATTTAATTGCTTAGCCATTTAGAGCAATTGCTTTCGAGCCCTGGTTCCTGAATATGGGGCAATAGAAGTGGAAGCGAAGACGCAAGGAGGTCTTTCGAAGTGATGAGCTAGTTCGTCCCTAATTCTGATGTGCACCACTAAGGCGGGTGCCTTGGCGATTTTTTGAACAGCAGCGCTCAACCTGCTGAGGCTGGCCGGCTTTCAACAGATCCAGGCCGGCTTGCAGTTCGTGTCCCACGACATCAATTAACTGCTGGCAATGGTACGGAAACAGCCAGAAGCCAATCGTTGCTGAGACTCTGAATCCGCCCTGTTGCCAGGGTCCACCAGAGTTCCCGATTGTTCCAGAGGCTCTGGACGAAACGCGGTGTCATGGACTTGAACTTAGACGACCCCAGCGACGGCACCAGCTCCTCTGATTTGACTGGGGGGCACCCTTTAGGGCATGCTCTTGATTCGGCGGAAGCGTCGAATCGCGGATGTAGCTCAGTGGTAGAGCATCTCCTTGCCAAGGAGAAAGTCGAGAGTTCGAATCTCTTCATCCGCTTGAATCAGCCAATCGGTCGCGCACCAGCAAGGTTTGGGCGTGGCCGTAGCTGAAACCGAGTCGCTCGTAGAAGCCAGCTCCCTGGGTCGTCATCAGGTAGATCCGCTCGGCCCGCTTGATCGCCGGTGCGTGCAGCAACTCCTCGACGATGCTGCGGCCCAGCCCCTGACCCTGGCTTGCCTCGGCCACCACCACGTCCCAGAGCACAGCTCGGAACACCCCATCGCTGGTGGCTCTGCCAAAGCCGAGCAATTCGCCCTCCCGCCAGGCACTCACCACGGCGCTGCTGCCCCCCAGCATGCGGCGCAGGTCGTGGCGGCTGCGGCCGCAGGCCCAGAAGCTGTGGGCATCGAGAAACTGCTGCAGGGCGCCAAGACGCCAAAGCAGCCGCAGCTTCAGCGGTCCGTGGGCGATCAGCCTGATGGCCGCAGGGCCAGACACAGCTTCAGCAGAGGGTGGGCGGGCAGGCATGGCGTTCCAGGGCCGGCTGCCATCCTCAAGCTTCACCGGCCAGCCCCTTTCCAATCTGCCGGCAGACCCTGCCTTGAGCCGTCATTAGCGGACGCTGGTGAGGCCAAACCCCTTGCCCTGCCTTGCTTCTTGCAAACGTTCAGAGGTTCAGCGGTGATAAGCTGAAGCCAATAAGGTGGCCGCTGCAATGCTCAAATTCCTGCTGGGTGATCCCAATGCCCGCAAGCTGAAGCGCTTTCAGCCCCTGGTGTCGGACATCAACCTGCTGGAGGAGGAGATCGCCCCATACAGCGACGACCAGCTGCGTGGCAAGACTGCCAGCTTCAAGGAGATGCTGGCGAAGGCGGAATCCCCGGCCAGGCAGCGCCAGCTGCTTGATGAGTTGCTGCCGGAAGCCTTTGCGGTGGTGCGCGAAGCCGGCAAGCGGGTGCTGGGCATGCGCCACTTCGACGTGCAGCTGATCGGCGGCATGGTGCTGCACGAAGGCCAGATCGCCGAAATGAAGACCGGCGAAGGCAAAACCCTGGTGGCCACCCTGCCGGCCTACCTCAACGCCCTCACCGGCGCCGGGGTGCACGTGGTGACCGTGAACGACTACCTGGCCCGCCGCGATGCCGAGTGGATGGGCCAGGTGCATCGCTTCCTTGGCCTCTCGGTGGGGCTGATCCAACAGGACATGCCCCCGTCCGAGCGACGGCGCAACTACGGCTGTGACATCACCTATGCCACCAACAGTGAGCTGGGCTTCGACTATCTGCGCGACAACATGTCCAACGACATCGAAGAGGTAGTACAACGAAGCTTCAATTACTGCATCATCGATGAGGTCGACTCCATTCTGGTGGATGAAGCGCGCACACCCTTGATCATTTCAGGCCAGATCGAGAGGCCCCAGGAAAAGTATCGACGGGCTGCCGAGATCGCCGATCAGCTACTGCGGGCCGAAGGAACCTCCAAAGACGGGATCGACCCCGAAGGTGATTACGAGGTAGATGAAAAACAGCGCAACGTGACGCTCACCGACGAGGGCTACGCGAAGGCAGAAGAGCTGCTAAATGTTCAGGATCTGTTCGATCCTGCAGATCCCTGGGCCCACTACATCACCAACGCCCTCAAGGCCAAATCCCTGTTCATCAAGGATGTGAACTACATCGTGCGCGGCGAGGATGCCGTGATCGTCGATGAGTTCACTGGTCGGGTAATGCCTGGTCGCCGTTGGAGCGACGGCCAACACCAGGCGATTGAAGCCAAGGAAAACCTGGCGATTCAACCGGAAACGCAGACTCTTGCCAGCATCACCTATCAGAATTTCTTCCTGCTCTATCCGCGTCTGGCTGGCATGACCGGCACCGCCAAGACCGAAGAAGTGGAATTCGAGAAAACTTACAAGCTCGAAGTGACCGTTGTACCCACCAACCGCACCCGTTCACGCCTGGATCTGGTGGATCAGGTGTACAAGAACGAGGCCGCCAAATGGCGCGCCGTGGCCGCCGAAACCGCTGGCATCCACCGGGCCGATCGGCCGGCGCTGGTGGGAACCACCAGCGTGGAGAAATCAGAATTGCTCAGTGCCCTTCTTGCCGAACAGGGCATCCCCCACAACCTGTTGAACGCCAAGCCGGAGAACGTGGAGCGGGAGGCTGAGATCATCGCCCAGGCCGGCCGGGCCGGGGCCGTCACGATCGCCACCAACATGGCTGGACGCGGCACCGACATCATCCTCGGTGGCAACAGCGATTACATGGCCCGCCTCAAACTGCGCGAGGTGCTGCTGCCCCGCCTGGTGCGTCCGGAGGAGGGCCACCGTCCCCCCGTTCCACTGCCGCGGGAGGCTGCCGGCGGTGGCTTCGGCAGCAGCCCCTCCGGCCTGGCCCATGCCCCCAGCGAGGCCCGCGCCATCGGCGCCCTCTACCCCTGCGCCCTCACCGACGCCACCGAACAATCCCTGGTGGAGCTGGCAAGGGAACTGGTCAAGGCCTGGGGCGATCGGGCCCTCTCGGTGCTTGAACTCGAAGACCGCATCGCCCAGGCGGCCGAGAAGGCCCCCACCGACGACGCCCAGATCCAGAGCCTGCGCCAGCTGATCACCCGGGTGCGGGCCGAATACGATGGCGTGGTCCAAGAGGAGGAGGAACGGGTGCGGCAGGCCGGCGGCCTGCACGTGATCGGCACCGAACGCCATGAATCGCGACGGGTGGACAACCAGCTGCGTGGCCGCGCCGGCCGCCAGGGGGACCCGGGCAGCACCCGCTTCTTCCTCTCGCTGGAAGACAACCTCCTGCGCATCTTCGGTGGGGATCGGGTGGCCGGTCTGATGAATGCCTTCCGGGTGGAAGAGGACATGCCGATCGAATCGGGCATGCTCACCCGCTCGCTCGAGGGAGCACAGAAAAAGGTCGAAACCTACTACTACGACATCCGCAAGCAGGTGTTCGAGTACGACGAAGTGATGAACAACCAGCGGCGTGCCGTGTATGCCGAACGCCGCCGTGTTCTGGAGGGCCGGGAGCTGAAGCTGCAGGTGATCGGCTACGGGGAGCGCACCATGGACGACGTCGTCGAGGCCTACGTCAACCCCGACCTGCCCTCGGAGGAGTGGGATCTGGCCCGGCTGGTCTCGAAGGTGCAGGAATTCGTTTATCTGCTGGCCGATCTCACGCCTGAGCAGTTGCAGGGCCTGTCGATGGAGGAGCTCAAGGCCTTCCTGCGCGAGCAGTTGCGCAATGCCTATGACCTCAAGGAAAGCCAGGTGGATCAATCCCGTCCCAACTTGATGCGCGAGGCCGAGCGTTTCTTTATCCTCCAGCAGATCGACACCCTCTGGCGCGAGCATCTCCAGGCCATGGACGCCCTGCGTGAATCGGTGGGGCTGCGCGGCTACGGCCAGAAAGATCCCCTGATCGAATACAAGAACGAGGGCTACGACATGTTCCTCGACATGATGACTTCGATGCGCCGCAATGTGATCTATTCAATGTTCATGTTCCAGCCCCGCATGGAAAACAGCCCGGCCGTGGCCACCGGCTGAAGCCGAGCCGCCCAGCGGCCCCCGCCCCGCTCAGTTGCTGGTGCTGGTGGCGGCGGAATCACTGGCAGCATCCTCGCCGAGGAACTGGATGATTTCGCGATCCTTGAGGTTCTGGGAGGTGCCGCCGCAGGCTTCCTGCAGCGGACGCCCGGCGGCCACCTCGCGCAGACAGTGCTGCAGACGGCTGAGGTCGCCTTCGAGCGCGTCGATGCGCTCCATCAGATTGCGAATCACCCTGGCTTCCGCATCCGGCAGCTGGGAGTGGGCCAGGGGGTCGATGCGCACCCCCGATTGATGCACCACCCGGCCAGGGATGCCCACCACGGTGCTGTCGGGTTGAACGTCATGCAGCACCACCGATCCAGCGCCGATGCGGGTGTTCGATCCAACGCTGATCGCCCCGAGCACGTTGGCGCCGGCGCCCACCACCACGTTCTCCCCCAGGGTGGGGTGACGCTTGCCGTGCACCTTGCCGGTGCCGCCCAGGGTCACGCCCTGGTAGAGGAGGCAGCGGTTGCCGATCTCGGAGGTTTCGCCGATCACCACGCCCATGCCGTGGTCGATGAACACCCCGGAGCCGATCCTGGCGCCGGGGTGGATCTCCACGCCGGTGAGGCTGCGGGCCAGCTGGGAGAGCAGCCGCGGCAGCAGAGGAATCTGGCAGCGCCAGAGCCGGTGGCTGAACCGATGCAGCACCAGGGCGTGGAATCCCGGATAGCAGAGCAGGATCTCCAGGTTGCCACGGGCGGCAGGGTCGCGCTCGCGGATGATCCGGAGATCGGCGGCCACGGTGCTCAGGAGTTGCCGGAACGAGGAACCCAAGGCAGACGGGGAAAGGTGGACGGGAGAAGAACGGGGAAGGCCTGCTGGGAGGGGGGCGAGGCAGCTCAGCCGGCCTGGGCTGACTCCCGATCCAGGAGGCCGTCGGGCGGGGAGGTCAGGCCGATCTCCTTACGCAGCAGGTCGATGGTGGCAGCCCCCAGGTAGCTCTGGGCACAGTGCACCTGGGGCAGGCGCATCAGCTGGGACCGATTCTGGCGCAGGGTCTGCTCAACCAGCGGCAAACTGGGCCTGTCGCAGAGCACATGGCTGGCGGCACGCAGCAGCGCCAGCAGGCGGCTGCCGACATCCGGGTTGGCGGTCATCACCAGCAGATCGTTGCCGCGCATGCTGTGCAGAATCACCTCGGCCGCCCGCAGGATGCCGGGGCTGATGCTCACCAGCCCCACGCAGCTGCCGGTGCGCAGTTCCTTGAGCAGGTCGAGCTCGTGGCGGAAATCATTGAGGTCGACGGCCACCGCCCGCACCCCATAGCGATGGGCCAGCTCTTCGACGGTCTGCAGGAAGTAGCGGCTGGTCACCACGGTGCCGTTGCTGGAGGTTTCGAGCACCGCTTCGAGCTCCTCGAGCGGCACCACTTCCACCGGCACCTCCAGAACAGGCTCCAGCTCCTCAGCGATCAGCAGGGAGGCGCCGATGTCCTCCCGGGGTGTGGAGACCAGCACCCGGGCGCCGCAGCGCAGGCGCCAGTCGATCTCGCGGGTGATCAGCTCGCGGGCTTGCTGCAGGGTGCAACCGGCATTAAGCAGCCCGTCGACCGACTGCCGCACTTCCCGGTCAATGTCGGGGCGGAGGCGATTGCGCAGCCCCGGCGGCACCTTGAGCTCGCGGGGCTTCTGCTGGTCGCGCACATAAATGCCGGAACCAGCCATGGCCTCTACAACGCCGTCATTTTCGAGTTGGCGGTAGACCTTGCTGATTGTGTTGCGGTGCAGGCCGGTCTGCATCGCCAGCTGGCGGGTGCTGGGCAGCCGGTGGCCGGGCGGGTAGTGGCGCGCCGCGATGGCGAAACAGATCTGGTTGTACAGCTGGGTCGACGCCGGGATGTCGCTTTCCTGCTGGATGTGGAATCGCACGCCGGTGGGAACCTGCAGCTTTGCCGCCACCCTACGGAGCTTCTGTCCCGGTGACAATTCCCCCTTTGGCATACGGGGCTGTGCCGGTTGGGGCCAGGAGCGCTGCTCAGGCCTCGGCAGGGGCGTGGTTGGCCGTGGTGATCTGACGCACCGGTGAGGGAATGGTGCGCACCGCCTTGGCTGCCAGGGCAGCAGCATCCTTCTCCTTGGTGAGTGGAGTTTTGCGCGGGGTGAGGAACATGCTCATGTTGCGGCCTTCCCGCTTCGGATCCTGCTGGATCTCAGCGCTCTCTTCGAGGTCTTTGGCCATGCGATACAACAGCACTTCAGCCAAGGCTGTGTGCTGGATTTCCCGACCACGGAAGATCACCGTGCACTTGACCTTGTCACCGTCCTTGAGGAAGCGGACGGCCTGGCTGATGCGCACCTGGTAGTCGTGGGAGTCGATCTTGTAGCGCATCTTCACCTCCTTGACTTCCGTCTGGTGAGATTTTTTCTTGGCTTCCTTGGCCTTTTTCTCCTGCTCGAATTTGAACTTGCCGTAGTCCATGATCCGGCAGACCGGCGGATCGGCCTTCTCGCTGACCAGCACCAGATCCAGATCCCGATCCTTGGCCACCTCCAGGGCCGCTTCCCTGGTGATCACCCCGAGCTGGCTGCCGTCGGCATCGACCACCCGCAACTGGGGGTAACTGATGCGGTCGTTGATGTTGGGGAGCTCCCGCACAGGAGCGCGGCGATCAAAACGGGGACGAGGTGGCATTCAAAGAAGCGAGGGGACGGAGCGGAGGTGCCGCTCTTAGGACGTCTGGGCGGGAGGCAAGAGCTTGAACTTTCCGAGAGCCTGATCGACAGATCAATCCCTGGAAACACCCAGACCTTCACTCTAGGCCGCTCTTGACCGCCCTTAAGGCCTGTCCCAGCAGATCCTGGCCTTCGAGCCAGAGGGGCTGGTGCTGGCGGCGGAACCAGGTGCGCTGGCGTTTGGCGTACTGGCGGGTGCGCCGCTCGGTAAGAGCGATGGCCTCGGCTTCGCTGAGCTCGCCGGCCAGGGTCTGCCTGGCTTCCCGATAGCCGATCGTGTCGAGCAGCGGCAAAGCCTCGCCGTAGCGACCAATCAGTGCGGCGGTTTCCTCGAGCAGGCCGCCGCTGAACAACTGGCGGCTGCGCGCGGCGATGCGGCTTGGCAGGTCAGGTGGATCGAGGCCGAGTTCGAGCACGCGCCAGGGAGGCGGATTGCGTTTGCGCTGGCCCGTGAGGGGGCGGCCGGTGGCATAGAGCACCTCCAGGGCGCGCACGGTGCGCACCGAATCGGCAGCGGCAATCCGGGCGGCGGCGATCGGGTCGGCCTGGGCAAGCAGTTGGTGGCAGCTGGCCTGACCCAGGCGCCCCAGCTGGTCACGCAGGGCCGGCTGGGGTGGCACGGCCGGGGGCTCGAGTCCCTGGATCAGGGCCTGGAGGTAGAGGCCGCTTCCGCCCACCAGGAAGGCCATACCCCGACGCTCCCCCTCGGCGGCGATGCTGGCGTCTGCGGCCTGGCGGAAGTCGTGGAGGTTGATCGGCCGATCCGGTGAGCGCAGTTCGAGCAGCTCATGGCGTACCCGGGCCCGCTGCAGCGCTGTGGGCTTGGCGGTGCCGATGTCCATGCCGGCATAGAGCTGGCGGGAATCCACCGACAGAACAGCCAGGTCGAGGGCGCCGGCGATCTCGATCGCCAGGTCGGTCTTGCCGGCGGCCGTGGGGCCGAGCAGAACGATCACGGGCAGGGGTTGGGGAGCCATCGGGTCGGCCGCTGGGCGGAGGCGAAAACAGGGGACTGGAGCAGGAGACAGTCCAGGCATGGTTGGTCTCCATACCCGAACAGGCTCTCAGAGCCCCCTGGGAGCCTCTCAGGGCCCAGGGTGATAAAGTCAACCTCTTGATTGGGCTTTGAGCGTCTCTTGAAGCCCTCAGAACCTCGCTTTCCAATCTCAGCGTTCCCAATTCAGATGAATCTCGCCGATGGGGCTGGCGCAGATCTGGCCATCGCCGCTGGGGCTAGGGCCGTTTCCACCGACCGGCGCCAGCCGCTGAGCATCTGACCATGACCGATCCCTCCAGAATCGAGCACGCCTACGGCGCCGAGCAGATCCAGGTCCTTGAAGGGCTGGAACCGGTGCGCAAGCGCCCGGGCATGTACATCGGCACCACCGGGCCAAGGGGTCTGCACCACCTCGTTTATGAGGTGGTCGACAACTCTGTGGATGAGGCCCTCGCGGGCCATTGCGACGAAATCTTCGTTCGCCTCTGCGACGACGGCTCGGTGGAAGTCACCGACAACGGCCGCGGCATCCCCACCGACATCCATCCCCGCACCGGCAAGTCGGCCCTGGAAACGGTGTTGACCGTGCTGCACGCCGGCGGCAAGTTCGGCAGTGGCGGCTACAAGGTGTCCGGCGGTCTGCACGGGGTGGGCATCTCGGTGGTCAACGCCCTGAGCGAATGGGTGGAAGTCACCGTGCGCCGCCAGGGCCAGGTGCACCGCCAGCGCTTTGAGCAGGGCACACCGATCGGATTACTGCGCTCTGAAGCCGACAGCAGCGGCAAAACCGGCACAGCCGTGCGCTTCAAGCCCGACACCGAGATCTTCACCGTCGGCATCGTCTTCGACTACGCCACCCTCTCAGGACGCCTGCGCGAGCTGGCCTACCTCAACGGCGGGGTGCGGATCGTCTTCCGCGACGAAAGGGCGGCAGCCCTGAGCCCTGAGGGTGAAGCCCATGAGGAGATCTATCATTACGAAGGCGGCATTCGCGAATATGTGACCTACATGAATGCGGGCAAGGATCCTCTCCATCCCGACATCATCTACGTCAACAACGAGAAGGACGGCGTTCAGGTTGAAGCCGCCCTGCAGTGGTGCGTCGATGCCTACTCCGACAGCATCCTCGGCTTCGCCAACAACATCCGGACCGTCGATGGGGGCACCCATATCGAGGGCCTCAAAACGGTGCTCACCCGCACCTTCAACACCTTTGCCAAAAAGCGCGGCAAACGCAAAGACGCCGATTCCAATCTGGCCGGCGAGAACATCCGCGAAGGCCTCACCGCTGTGCTCTCGGTGAAGGTGCCGGATCCTGAATTCGAAGGCCAGACCAAAACCAAGCTCGGCAACACCGAGGTTCGTGGCATCGTTGACACGGTGGTGGGCGAATCGCTGATTGAATTTCTGGAATTCCATCCCCAGGTGATCGACCTGATCCTGGAGAAAGCGATCCAGGCCTTCAACGCTGCTGAGGCCGCGCGGCGTGCCAGGGAGCTGGTGCGGCGTAAATCGGTGCTGGAGAGCTCCACCCTGCCGGGCAAACTGGCTGACTGCAGCTCCCGCGATCCCTCCGAATCCGAGATCTACCTGGTGGAGGGCGACTCCGCCGGTGGTTCAGCCAAGCAGGGCCGGGATCGGCGCTTCCAGGCGATCCTGCCGCTGCGCGGCAAGATCCTCAACATCGAGAAAACCGACGATGCCAAGATCTATAAAAACACCGAAATTCAGGCCCTGATCACAGGCTTGGGCTTGGGCATCAAGGGGGAGGAGTTCAACGAATCGGCCCTGCGTTATCACCGCATCGTGATCATGACCGACGCCGATGTGGATGGCGCCCACATCCGCACCTTGCTACTCACCTTCTTCTATCGCTATCAGAAAACTCTGCTGGAAGGTGGCTACATCTACATCGCCTGCCCGCCTCTCTACAAAGTGGAGCGCGGTAAAAATCACACCTATTGCTACAACGAGCAGGATCTCAAAACCACCCTCGATGGTTTTGGCGGCAAGGCCAATTACACAATCCAGCGTTTCAAGGGCCTGGGCGAAATGATGCCCAAGCAGCTCTGGGAAACCACCATGGATCCAACGACCCGAACGATGAAGCGGGTCGAGATTGAAGATGCTGCCGAAGCCGATCGCATCTTCACAATCCTGATGGGTGACAAGGTGGCCCCGCGGCGGGAGTTCATCGAGGCCCACAGCGCCGAACTCGATTTCGCCCAGCTCGACATCTGATGGATTGGCGTCTGCCATGGGTGCTGGGGCTGGCCTTGATCGCTCCAGCAGCGTTGCCGGCCGGGGGCGGTGAGCGCCGCTCGCCGGAGCTGCGTCGGCGCCAGAGCAAAGATCCCCTCTTGGCCGCCGGGCCGCTGTCGCTGCGTTGCGCGCCCCAGCACTCCGCCCCTGTCCTGACCCAACTGCAGCGCAGCGAGCCCGTGCGGCTGCTGCGCACCTGGCGGGAACCCGGTGGCAACCGCTGGCTGCAGGTTCAAGCTTCCAGCCCCACGGTCGGCCAACCCCGCCGCGGCTGGCTGCCCGGATGATCACATGCCTGATTCTTGACCTGGCATAGCACCCTTCTGGTGGCACTCGGAGCGGTGCCGGGCGCCTGGCTGCGGTTGCGCCTGGTCAACCATTTCGAGCCGATGCTGCCCCGTCGGCACTGGGCCACCTTCGGAGTGAACGTGGGCGCCGCCTTCGCCCTCGGCTTGCTGGTCGCCCTGGTGCAGCGTGGCGGCCCGGACGGCCAAGAGCTGCTGCTGCTGATCGCCACCGGTTTCCTGGGCAGCTTGAGCACCTTCTCCACCTTGATGGTGGAAGTTCTGCAGAACCTGCGCCAGGGCCAACCCGGCGATGCGGCGCTGCTGGCAGCCGCCTCGGTGCTCGCCGGCGTCCTGGCCGTGCAGCTGGGCTTGCTTCTGGGAGCAGGCTGAGATGAAACGCCGCCTGCGCTTCGCCCTATGGGAACTGGGGCTGGTGGCCGCCGGTGCTGTGCCCGGCGCGATGCTGCGCTGGCGCCTGGGGGTGCAGATCGGGCCCCTCCTCGCCGACGGCGCCACCGGGGTAGCCGCAGCCAACCTGCTCTCCAATCTGCTGGGATCGTTCCTGCTCGGCGTGCTGGCCGGACCGATCCCCCGGCGAACTCCCCTGCTGCTGCTCGGCGGCATCGGCTTCTGTGGATCGCTCACCACCTTCAGCTCCTGGATGCTGGATCTGGTGCGCCTCAACGGCCAGGGTCAACCCCAAGAGGCCCAGGCCCTGCTGATCCTCAGCCTGGTGCTGGGCCTGGCCGCCGCCGCCGCCGGCCTGGCGACCAGCCGCTGGTTGTGGATCAGGCCGCCAGGGCCGCCTCGATCGCAGCGCTGAGCTCGGCGCTGTCGGGTTCAACGGCGCTCTTGAAGCGCCCCAGCACCGTGCCGTCACGGCCCACCAAGAACTTCTCGAAATTCCACTCCACGTCTCCGGCCGGCTCTACCTGGGTGAGCAGGTCGTAGGGGGCGGTCTTGTTCCCTTTGGCGTGAACCTTGTCGAACAGGGTGAAGTTGGCGCCGTAGGTGGTGGCGCAGAACTGCTGGATCTCGCTGAGGCTGCCGGGCTCCTGGGCGCCGAAGTCGTTGCAGGGGAAGCCGAGCACCTTCAGGCCGCGCGGGCCGTAGCTGTCCTGAAGCGCCTGCAGGCCGGCGTATTGGCGGGTGAAGCCACAACGGCTGGCCACATTGACAATCAGCAGCACCTCACCGCCGAGATCACCGAGCCGCTGCTCGCTGCCGATGGCGTTTTTCACCACCACGTCCGATACATTCACAGTCATGGGACCAAGTGCAGTCGAAGCGGACCCTAGGCGTTCGGGCTCTCCCCATACACTTCGGAAGGCTGCGATCCTCTGGGGCGATGAGCGAGGCAACCAGCGCCAGCAGTCCCACTGCGGCGGGAAACAACAGCCTGCAGGTGGCCGATGTGGTGGCCCGCCAATTGCAGGGCCTGCTCACGGCCGGCAATTATGACGGGGTCAAGCTGCTGCTGGAGCCGGTGCAGCCGGTGGACTGCGCCGAGGCGATCGGCCGCCTGCCCCGCACCCTGCAGGCCCTGGCCTTTCGGCTGCTGGTCAAAAACGAGGCGATTGAGGTCTACGAATATCTCGATCCCGGTGTGCAGCAGAGCCTGCTGGAGCGGCTGCGCTCCGGCGAAGTGCTGGAGCTGGTGGAGGAGATGTCACCAGACGACCGGGTGCGGCTGTTCGACGAGCTGCCGGCGAAGGTGGTGCGCCGGCTGTTGATGCAGCTCAGCCCGGCCGAGCGGCGCGTCACCGCCCAACTTCTGGGCTATGAGGCCGAGACGGCAGGCCGGCTGATGACCACCGAGTTCATCGACCTCAAGGAATTCCACAGCGCCGCCCAGGCCCTCGCCATTGTCCGCCGCCGGGCCCGCGAAACCGAGACCGTCTACAGCCTTTATGTCACCGATGGCTCCCGCCATCTCACCGGCATCCTCTCGCTGCGGGATCTGGTCACCGCCGAGCCCGACGACCGCATTGGCGATGTGATGACCCGGGAGTTGGTCAACGTGACCACCACCACCGACCAGGAAGAGGTGGCCCGGATCATCCAGCGCTACGACTTCCTGGCCGTGCCGGTGGTCGATCGGGAGGAGCGGCTGGTCGGGATCGTCACGGTCGACGACGTGATCGACGTGATCCAGCAGGAGGCCACCCGCGACCTCTACGCCGCCGGTGCCGTGCAGGCCGGCGACGAGGACGACTACTTCCAGAGCAACCTGTTCACCGTGGCCCGGCGCCGGGTGGTGTGGCTGCTGGTGCTGCTGGTGGCCAACACCGGCACCTCGGCGGTGATCGCCTCGAAGGAGGGGGTGCTGCAGGAGGTGGTGCGACTGGCCGCCTTCATCCCGCTGCTGATCGGCACCGGCGGCAACGTGGGCGCCCAGAGCTCCACGGTGGTGATCCGCGGCCTGAGCACCCAGCGGATCCAGGCCCTGGGCCTGTGGCGCACGGTGGGCCGCGAAGCGTTCTCAGGATTGCTGTTGGGCCTGCTGCTGGTGATCGTGGTGGTGCCCTGGGCCTGGCAGGTGGGCGGCGGCATGCTGGTGGCCACCGCCGCCGGCATCAGCCTGGTCTGCATCACCACCCTGGCGGCCACGGCCGGGGCGTCCCTGCCCCTGCTGTTTCACCGGCTGGGCCTGGATCCAGCCCTGATGTCGGCTCCATTCATCACCACCGCCACCGACGTGGCCGGGGTGTTCATCTACCTGCAGACCGCCTCCTGGCTGCTGAACCACGTGGGCCTGACCCCCTGAACGGTGGAAATCCGCAGGCTTCCTGAGAGTTGCTTCACACTTCTTCAGGTTAGGCTTTACACACGTTCTGGATTTCGCTGTGGTTGTCGCACTCTCGTTGGATCGCCCGTCCAAGTCCAAGGCTTTCTCAGAAGCGAAGCCTGGTTCGGAAACGAAGGCTGGTTCGCAGCCCAAGGCAGCTGCTGACGCCAAGCCCGCCACGGCCGGCCGCTCCATGCCTCCGGTGGATGGCGACTTAGTGCGCTCCTACCTGCGCGACATCGGCAGGGTGCCCCTGCTCAGCCATGAGCAGGAGATCACCCTCGGCCGCCAGGTTCAAGACCTGATGCGGCTCGAGGAAATGGAGCAGGAACTGGAAATCCGCAGCGGCGCCAAGCCGAGTTCGTTGGAGTGGGCCCAGGCCCTGGGCCTGAGTCAGCCCGTGCTCAAGCGCAAGCTGGCCTGCGGGCGCCGCGCCAAGGAGCGGATGGTGGCGGCCAACCTGCGCCTGGTGGTGAGCGTGGCGAAGAAATACACCAAGCGGAACATGGAGCTGCTCGACCTGATCCAGGAGGGCACGATCGGTCTGGTGCGCGGCGTTGAGAAGTTCGACCCCACCCGCGGCTACAAGTTCTCCACCTACGCCTACTGGTGGATTCGCCAGGGGATCACCCGGGCGATTGCCGAGAAGAGCCGCACGATCCGGCTGCCGATCCACATCACCGAAACGCTCAACAAGCTCAAGAAAGGTCAGCGTGAGCTGAGCCAGGAACTGGGCCGCACCCCGAGCCTGAGCGAGCTGGCGGTGTCGGTGGAGCTGCCGGAGGAGGAAGTGAAGGAACTGCTCTGCCGGGCGCGGCAACCGGTGAGCCTGGAAACAAAGGTGGGCGACGGCGAAGACACCGAGCTGCTCGATCTGCTGCAGGGCGATGGCACCCTGCCCGAGGAAAACGTCGATAACGAGTGCCTACGCGGTGACATGCGGGCGCTGCTGGAGCAACTGCCGGAGCTGCAGCGCGATGTGCTGAAGATGCGCTACGGCATGGACGTGGAGGAGCCGATGAGCCTCACCGGCATCGGCCGCATCCTGGGCATGAGCCGTGATCGGGTGCGCAACCTGGAGCGGGATGGCCTCGTGGGCTTGCGGCGCCTGAGCGCCTGCGTGGAGGATTACGCGGCCAGCTGATCGTTCCCCTGCCATGGACAGCAGCACCGAAGTTCTCGCCCTCTTCCCGCGCTACGTGCTCAAGAGCCGGCTGTCCGTGCCCCTGCTCGCTGAGCTGCTGCAACTGGGAGTTCAGGTGCTGGAGCGCCCCGAGCAGAGCCCCGATGCTTCCACCAAGCTGGCCGGTCAGCTGGCCCAGCAGCGGGAGCTGGGCCCCCAGCACCCCTGTATTCAGGCCCTCTGCGCCGAAGTGATTCTGCCGGCCTGTGAGCACTGGATCCGCCATGTGATCGACCGCCAGCCGCCCCAGGGTCGGGGGCCGTGGACGCCTGGCCGCTACCGGCTGCAGATGATCGATGTCTGGCTCAATTCCCAGGTGGCGGGGGATTACAACCCGATGCACACCCACGGTGGCTCCTTCTCCGGTGTGATCTTCCTTAAGGTGCCGCCCCAGATCCACAACGACAGCTTCGACGGCCAGCTCTGTTTTCACGGCCCCGAGGAGTGGCACATCCAGAGCTTTCGCACCGGCATGGCCCAATACATGCTGCCGGTGGCCGGCGAGCTGTATGTGTTCCCCGCCTGGCAACCCCATTCGGTGCCGCCCTTCCGTGGCGACGGCGAGCGCTGGTCTCTGGCCTTCAACGTGGTGGCCGTGCCAACGCCGGCGCAGCCTGCTGGGCCGGCACCGGCCGCTGCTACCAATATCTCCCTCTCCAGCTCGCGGCAACGGCCCGGGGGGTTTGCCTGAGGGTTCATCGCGTCAGCCGTGCGGCAGCGCTCTACGGGCGGCGGGTGAACTGATACCCCTCGTAGAGGAAGCCACTCACCTGCCCGTTGGCATCGGTTTGGAACGGCACATCCACCGATGAGGAGATCACTCCGGGCCAGAGCAACTGGAAGGTATCGCCGTTCCAGGGCGTCAACGAACCGCGGTAGTCGGCTGGCCCCGCCAGCACTTGCAGGGCCCCATCGCGCTGGGCCACGGTCCAGGAGCCGAACAGATCGTTGACATAGGTGCCGGTGTAGGCCGGCAGGGGCAACGAGGGGGGCTTTGAGTTGGTGGGCTTCACTTCGACAGCCAGAAGGAGGCTTTCGAGCTCGTTGGCCTTGGCCCTGATCTCCGGCTGCATGTCGGGTTCGCCCGGTCGGCCGAAGGCCTGCTGCAGCAGGGCGGCGCGCACCGCTTCCGGCAAGGCCGTGAGGTTGCGGTTGGCCACGATCGCCACGGCGAAGCGCTTCTGGGGCACCACCAGCAGCAGGGTGCGCACGCCATCGAGGGCGCCGCCCTTCTCCAGCACCTTCAGGCCGTTGTATTGATACACGCCCCAGCCGGGGGAGTAGTCGAAGCCGGAGTGTTCATCGATCGGGGGAAACTCGGCGAAGCCGGGCTCTTCGGCGATCACCGGCTCGAACAGATCCTTCACGGCCTGCTCCGAGAGCACCCGCTGGCCGCCCAGCTCGCCGCCCCGGGCCAGCATCGCCACGAAGCGACCGAGGTCGTTGGCGCTGCTGGCGAAGCCGCCGGCGGGGATGAACACACCGCTCAGGTTCGGGGGCACCACCTGCAGGCGATCCCCCACCAATGCGTGGGAACGGCTCACATCCGTCAGCGCGCCGCTCTGGCCCGGCCGCTCACCGATCAGGGCCGAGGCGATGCCCGTGCGGGTCATGGCCAGCGGCTGGAAGATCAAGTTGCGGCTGAGATCGGTGAAGGGCTGGCCGCCGGCCGCTGCCGCCAGTTCGCCGGCAAGGAAAAAGCCGATGTTGGAATAGGCAGGACGGTCGCGGAAGCTGGTGGCTGGCTTCACGTAGCGGATGCGGCGCAGCACATCGCGGGGCTCGTAGCCGAGATGGTCGAAGAGGTCGCCGAAGAAGGCCGGAAAGCCGGCGCGGTGGCTCAGCAGGTCGCGGACGTTCACCCACTGGCCGGCGTAGGCGTCCTGGAGGCGGACGTTCGGTAACAGTTCCACCATCGGCTGCTCCCAGGCCAGCTGCTTGCGATCCACCAAAGCCGCCACCGTGGCGGCGGTGAAGGTCTTGGACACGCTGGCCAGTTGAAACACGGTGTCGGCGCTGGTGGGCGCGCCGGTGGCGAGATCGCGAACCCCGAAGCCCTCGACCATCACCAGCCGGCCGTCCTGCACCAGGGCGATCGCCATCCCGGGCACCGCGTAGGTGTTGAGCGCCCAGCGGCTGATTCGCCTTGCCGCTGCGGCATCCACGCCCTTGCCTGGGGCAAAGCCCGGCAGACCCTCGGCGGCACGGACAGGGATGAAGAAGGAGGCGAAGGCCGTGGCAAAAGCTGTGGCCAAGGCGGTAGCCAGAGCCAGGGTGGCGCCACACAAGGGCGGCAAGGCCCTGCCTAGCGAGCGGGATGTCGTTGGTCGTCGAATGGAACGCAGCCCATGGCTGCGGGAGTCAGGCCAGATTCCGGCAATGAGCGCTGGCACCAAGGCCTCCAAGCCAAAGAGACCAACCCTACGAACACCTTTTCAGTTGGCCCCTACGTTGGGCTTGTGATGGCGGCTGGGAAGGGGTCTTGGAGCAGGCCCCGTCACTGCGCGCTTTGTTGCTGGCCTGGTGGGAGGCGAACGGTCGCCACGACATCCCCTGGAAACTGAGGCCCGACGGCCAGCGGCCTGGCGATGGGGAGCCCCTGCCCGCCTACCCGCTCTGGGTGGCTGAGGTGATGCTGCAGCAGACCCAGCTGGCGGTGGTGCTGCCCTTCTGGCGGCGCTGGATGGCCGCCTTCCCCACCCTCGCGGCGCTGGCTGGCTCAGGCGAGCACGACGTGCTGATGCTCTGGCAGGGCCTGGGCTATTACGCCCGGGCCCGGCGACTGCAGCAGGGGGCAAGCCAGCTGCTGGCAGCGGGGCTGGACGGCGATCAGGCCTCGGCGGTCGATCCCTGGCCGCGGCAGCTGGAGGGTTGGCTGGCGTTGCCGGGAATCGGCCTCAGCACCGCCGGCAGCATCCTCAGCTCCGCCTACAACCTGCCGTTTTCGATCCTCGATGGCAACGTGCAACGGGTGCTGGCGCGACTGACCGCCAGCCCCCGGCCTCCGCAGCGGCAGCTGGCCGGGTTCTGGCAACTCAGTGATTCACTGCTCGACCCGCAGCGGCCCCGGGCGTTCAACCAGGCCCTGATGGACCTGGGCGCCACGGTCTGCACGCCCCGCCAACCCGCCTGCGACCGCTGCCCCTGGCAGGGGCACTGCGCTGCCTACGCTGCCGGCGATCCCGCTGCTTACCCCGTGAAAGACGCCACGAGACCCTTGCCGTTTCAGGTGATTGGCGTGGGCGTGGTGCTGGATGCCGGCGGCAGGGTGCTGATCGATCAACGCCTAGATGTGGGGCTGCTGGGCGGGCTGTGGGAGTTCCCCGGCGGCAAGCAGGAAGCCGGCGAAGCGATCACCGCCACGATCGGGCGGGAGCTGGCCGAGGAGCTGGGGATCACGGTGGAGGTCGGCGAAGAGCTGATCACCCTGGAGCACATCTACAGCCACAAGCGGCTGCGTTTCATCGTCCATCTCTGCCGCTGGTGCTCCGGTGATCCCCGCCCGTTGGCCAGCCAACAGGTGCGCTGGGTGGAGCCGGAGCAGCTGGCCGACTTTCCCTTCCCCGCCGCCAACAGCCGGATCATGGCGGCCCTGTTAGAGCAGCTGGGCCGAAGCAGCGCTACTTAAAGGCAGTAAATGAAGCAGTGAATCCAGCCATGCTGGGCGCTCACACCTTGCCTGCTGATGAACCGGTGTTCGCCCCCCCAGGTGCTCTGTTTCGGTGAGGCCCTGATCGACCGGCTCGGGCCGCTGGGGGGTGATCCGGCCAGCGATCGCCCGCTGCAGGATTGCCTCGGCGGGGCCCCGGCCAACGTGGCCTGCGCCCTGGCCCGGCTCGGCAGCGGCGCCGCCCTGATCGGCCGGCTCGGCAACGACGGCATCGCTGCAGCCTTCAACCAGCTTTTCGCCGAACGCGGCGTCGACACCACCGCCCTGCAGAGCGATCCGCTCCGGCCCAGCCGCATCGTGCTGGTACGCCGTGATGCCGATGGCGAGCGCAGCTTCGGTGGCTTCAGCGGCGATCAAGGCGCTGGCTTCGCCGACCAGGCGATCGAGGCCGCGGCCCTGGCGTCGCCCCTGGAGCCACTGCTGGAAGGGGCCAGGTGGTTGCTGATCGGCACGATCCCCCTGGCCAGCCCAGCCTCCGCCGCTGCGCTGCAGCTGGCGATTGATCGGGCCTCCGCCCGCGGCGTGGCCCTGGCCATCGATCTGAACTGGCGACCCACCTTCTGGAGCTGTGGGGCCGCTGAGGCCCTCGAATCGATCCGGCCCCTGCTCAGCCACGCCGCCCTGCTCAAGTTCTCCGCCGAAGAGGCCGACTGGATCGCCGGCAGCCGGGATCCGGCCGCGATCAGCGCCGGCCTACCCCAGAAGCCTGCGGTGATCGTCACCGACGGCGCCAACGGCCTGGCCTGGTGGCTGGGCGGCCAGGCCGGCTCGATGGCGGCCTTCAAGCTGGAGGTGGTCGACACCACCGGCGCCGGCGACGCCTTCCTGGCCGGCCTGCTGCATCGCCTCTGCCTGGATCCAAGCCTGCTCACTGCTGCCGAAAACACCACCGCCAATCCCGATGGGGTGCGGCAGGCCATGCGCTTCGGGAGTGCCTGCGGGGCCCTGGTCTGCGCGGGGTCCGGCGCGATCGAGCCCCAGCCCAGCGCGGCAGAGGTAGAAACCTTTTTGCAGCAGTTCTCTGCAGACAGCAGCGGGGCTAACCCAGAGAATCCGCCGGCGTGATCAGGGCATGGCGGCCTTCGCCTCCATGGAACAGTTCCACCGTCCAGGCCAGCGCGGGCGGCTGGCTCAGGCGCTCGGGCCATTCCACCGCCAGCAGGGCACCAAGCGACTGGGCTTCTTCCTCTTCCTGGGCGAACAACTCATCGGCGGAAGCGGCCTGCTCCAGGCGGTAGAGGTCAAGATGGACGAGATGGCTGATACGGCCCTCGCGGCGGCCGCTGTAGTGCTGGGCGAGGGCGAAGCTCGGGCTGGTGACAGGCTCCTCGATGCCCAGGGCGGCTGCCAGCCCCTGAACCAGGCTGGTCTTGCCGGCCCCCAGCTCGCCCTTGAGCAGCAGCAGCGGCCGCGGTGGCTCCAGCTCCAACAGCCACACCGCCAGCTCACTGCCCAAGGCGCGCGTGGCCGCAAGGTCGGCCAGAACCAGGTCGGCCCGAAACCGTGTGCCTGTCTCCAGGCTCACCGAGGTCCCTGTAGATTCGCCAGAAGCGAGCCCGAAGCCTCGGCGTCTCTGCAGATATTCCCCGTCCACTTCTTCCTCCCGAATGGGAGCTATCCCACCATGGTGGCTGCACCTACCTCTGTGCTGTCTGACGCCGCAACGGCCGCAACAGCAACGCCCGCAACAGCAACGACTGCATCCGGCCTCCCGGCCCCCTCGTCCTATGTGATCGCCGACCTCGGCCTTGCCGACTGGGGACGAAAAGAACTGGCCATCGCCGAAACCGAGATGCCGGGGCTAATGGCCCTGCGCCGGAAGTACGGCACCGAACAACCGCTGAAGGGAGCCCGGATCGCCGGCAGCCTCCACATGACGATTCAGACGGCCGTTCTGATCGAAACGCTCACAGCCCTGGGCGCCGAGGTGCGCTGGGCCTCCTGCAACATCTTCTCCACCCAGGACCACGCCGCTGCGGCGATGGCGGCAGCGGGCATTCCCGTGTTCGCCTACAAGGGCGAAACCCTTGACGAATACTGGGCCTTCACCCACCGGATCCTGGAGTGGGGCGACGGCGGCACGCCGAACATGATTCTCGACGACGGCGGTGATGCCACCGGCCTCGTCGTGCTCGGCACTAAGGCGGAGCAAGACCTCTCCGTGCTCGATAACCCCGGCAGCGAAGAGGAGATCGCCCTGTTCGCCTCGATCCGGGCGCGGTTGGCGGTTCAGCCGGGCTTCTATTCCCGCATCCATGCCCAGATCCAGGGCGTAACCGAGGAAACCACCACCGGCGTGGCTCGCCTGTACCAGATGCAGAAGGCTGGTGAGCTGCCGTTCCCGGCGATCAACGTCAACGATTCAGTCACCAAGAGCAAGTTCGACAACCTCTACGGCTGCCGCGAATCCCTGGTGGATGCGATCAAGCGCGCCACCGATGTGATGGTGGCGGGCAAGGTGTCGCTGGTGATCGGTTACGGCGATGTGGGCAAGGGTTCGGCCCAGTCGCTGCGGGGCCTGGGCTCCACGGTGATGATCGCCGAAGTGGATCCGATCTGCGCCCTGCAGGCGGCCATGGAGGGCTACCGGGTGGTGCGGCTCGAAGAGGTGGTCGGCGATGTCGACATCTTCGTGACCGCCACGGGCAACTTCCAGGTGATCGGCCATGAGCACATGCTGCGCATGAAGGATCAGGCCATCGTCTGCAACATCGGCCACTTCGACAACGAAATCGATGTGGCCTCGCTGAAGCAATACGAATGGGACACGATCAAGCCCCAGGTGGATCATGTGATCTTCCCCGATGGCAAGCGGATCATCCTGCTCGCCGAAGGCCGGCTGGTGAACCTGGGCTGCGGCACCGGCCACCCAAGCTTCGTGATGAGCAACTCGTTCACCAACCAGGTGCTGGCCCAGATCGAGCTTTTCACCAAACCCGACGCCTACGGCAAGGAGGTCTATGTGCTGCCCAAGCACCTCGATGAGATGGTGGCCCGTCTCCACCTCGAGAAGATCGGCGCCAAGCTCACCGAACTCAGCCAGCAACAAGCCGATTACATCGCCGTGCCGGTGGAGGGCCCCTACAAGCCCGAGCACTACCGGTATTGATGGGCCTTGCTGAACTGGTCCAGAAACTGCCCGAACTGATCGGTGCAGCGGTGGAAGCCAATCCATGGGCGGGTTATGGCGCGATTTTTCTCGCCATGTTTCTCGAGAATCTCTTCCCGCCCATTCCCTCGGAACTGATCATGCCCCTCGGGGGCTTCTACGTGCACCAAGGCCAGCTGGCCCTGGTGCCGGTGGTGTTGGCCGGCCTGCTCGGCACCGTGCTCGGGGCCCTGCCCTGGTACGGCATCGGCCGGCTGGTCAATGAGGAGCGCATCGAGCACTGGCTCGATCGCCACGGCCGCTGGATCGGTGTGCGCTCCGAGGAATTGCGCCGCAGCCGCGCCTGGTTCAGCCGCCACGGCACCGCCCTGGTGTTCTGGGGCCGGCTGGTACCCGGCATTCGCACCCTGATTTCCGTGCCAGCGGGCATCGAAATGATGCCGATGGTGCCGTTCCTGATCTGGACGACTGCTGGCAGCCTGATCTGGACCGTGCTGCTCACCGTGGCCGGCATCCTGCTGGGTGAGGGCTACACCAACGTGGAGGTGTGGATCGAGCCGGTGGCCCAGGTGATCAAGGTGGCGGTGGTGATCGGCGGGCTCGCCCTCGTTGTGTGGCTCGGGCTGCGGGTCTGGCGCCAACGCCAGAACATCCACAACCACTAACCCTTTGCTTCTCCCACCTGCAACCCCGCTGCTTCAGAACGGAACTTCCTGGTCGCTCGGCTCACCCTGGTAGCTCGATCCTCCACTGGGGCCGCCATCGCCATAGGCGCCCTGGTCGGAATCGCGCTTGGAGCCCAGCAGTTCGAGCCGGTCAACCCGCACCACCGGCTTGGAGCGTTCCTCGCCGCTGCTGCGATCGGTCCAGCGGTCGAGCTTGAAGCTGCCGATGATGCCGAGCAGGGAGCCTTTACGCACATAGTCGGCGGCCACCTGTGCCTGCTTACCCCAGATCTCGAGGTTGAACCAGTCGGGTTCGTCGTCGCGGCTGCGGCGGTTCACCGCCAGGGTGAGGTTGGCCACCACTGTGCCGGATTCGAAGTAGCGCACTTCGGGATCACGGCCGGCACGGCCGACGAGGGTTATGGAATTGACACCCATGGGGTTCTCCTTGGACGGGGGCTAGAGGTTGATTGGATCAATGATGCGCCATTGGTTCAAGGCGCTTCACTCCGCAGGTTCCACCCTTTGACCCGGATGTATCAGAAACGGGTTTCAGCCAGGTTTTCAGCGAAGGGTTCGGGCTCCATCGCCAGCGCACGGCGGGCCTGAACAGCTGGCGCTGACGTAGGCCAAGCACTCGATCCTTCACTCCTATGATTCGCGCCGCAGTGCGGCACATCCGTGTTTTTCAGACGGTTCCAGCTCTCCCGTGACATCGGCATCGATCTGGGAACGGCCAACACACTGATGTATGTGTCCGGCAAGGGGATCGTGCTGCAGGAGCCCTCGGTGGTGGCCCTGGATCTCGAGCGCGGCATCCCCCTGGCGGTGGGCGATGAGGCCAAGTTGATGCTCGGCCGCACCCCCGGCAACATCCGGGCGGTGCGGCCGCTGCGCGATGGCGTGATCGCCGACTTCGACGCCGCCGAGATGATGATCAAGACCTTCATCCGCAAGGGCAACGAGGGTCGCGGCATCGTGGCGCCCCGGCTGGTGATCGGCATCCCCAGCGGCGTCACCGGCGTCGAGCGGCGGGCCGTGCGCGAGGCCGGTTTGGCCGGGGCCAGGGAGGTGCATTTGATCGACGAACCGGTGGCAGCCGCGATCGGCGCCGGCCTGCCGGTGACCGAACCGGTCGGCACTTTGATCGTGGACATCGGCGGCGGCACCACCGAAGTGGCCGTGTTGAGCCTCGGCGGCACGGTGGTCAGCGAGTCGGTGCGGGTGGCGGGCGATGAAATCAGTGACGCCATCAGCGTCTATCTCAAGAAGGTGCACAACCTGGTGGTGGGCGAACGCACCGCCGAGGAGATCAAGATCCGGATCGGCTCGGCCTTCCCCGACGACGCCCACGACAACGGCTCGATGGACGTGCGCGGCCTGCACCTGCTCTCGGGCCTGCCCCGCACGATCAATATCCGCGCCGGCGACATCCGCGAGGCGATGGCCGATCCGCTCAACGTGATCGTGGAGGCGGTGAAGCGCACCCTGGAGCGCACCCCGCCCGAGCTCGCCGCCGACATCGTCGATCGAGGAATCATGCTCGCCGGCGGCGGCGCTCTGGTGCGCGGCATCGGTGATCTGATCAGCCACGAAACCGGCATCCTCACCCACGTGGCCCAGGACCCCCTGCTCTGCGTGGTCAACGGCTGCGGTCAGGTGCTTGAGGATTACAAGCGACTGGAGCGGGTTCTCGACACCCCTAGCTTCAGCCGCCTCTCCAGCTGATCGCCATGCCCATAGGGCGTCTGCCACGCCTCCAGCCCCTGCGGCTGGTGCTCCGCTCCTGGCCCTGGGGGCTGCTGGTACTGGCCTTGGTTGCGGTGAGGCTGAGCAAGGGGGCTGTGCTCAGCGACGCCTATGCCCTACTGAGCAGGCCGTTCTGGCCCGGTACGGCCCAGCGCGAGTGGCTGCAGTCGGGCACGGGTCTGGAGCTGCTGACCCGTCAGGCCCATCTGGAGCAGGACAACCGCCGGCTGCGCATGCTGCTTGACCTGCAACGGGCCAATCCCGACAAACTCACCGCCGCCGTGATCTCGCGGGAGCCTGAGGGTTGGTGGCAGCAGCTGGTGCTCGGCTCCGGTCAGGCTCAGGGAATCGGCCCAGGCGACGCGGTTGTGGGTCCGGGCGGATTGATCGGCCGGGTGGCCAGCGTGACCCCAACCACGGCCCGGGTGACCCTGCTCACCGATCGCACCAGCCGGGTGGGGGTCTGGGTGGGACGCACCAAGCGCCATGGATTGCTCACTGGCCTGGGGACCAGCCGGCCGCAGCTCGTCTTCCTGGAGAAAGACCCACAAGTGCGACCGGGGGATCTGGTGGTCACCTCTCCGGCCAGCACCCTGGTGCCGCCGGGGCTGAGCGTGGGGGTCCTCCAGGCGGTGGATGACAAGGCGGTGCCGGCCCCCACGGCGGTGGTGCAGCTGAGCGCACCGGTTGGTGCGATCGACTGGGTGCAGGTGCTGGTGACGTCGCCCGCCAGCAGGCAGGCACCCTGAGCGATGGGGGTCCTGCATCGCCTTCGGTGGGCCGTGGCCAGCGCTGGCGTTGTGCCCCTGCTCACCCTGGCCTCCCCGTCCTTTCTGAAAGTGGCTGGGGTGTCGCCCAGCTGGGCCGTGCTCTGGCTGTTGCCCTGGTCCCTGGCCGATGGCCCGCTCTCCGGCGCCCTGGCCGGGGTGGGCCTGGGGCTGCTCGTTGATTCCCTGCAGGTGGGCCCGGAAACCCAGATCCCCGCCCTGGCCCTGCTGGGTTGGTGGTGGGGGCGCCTGGCCCGCAAGGGGGCCCCGATCGAGCGCAGCTTGAGCCTGGGGCTGCTGGCCCTCCTCGGAACCCTCTTTCTTGGCCTGAGCCTGCTGCTGCAGCGCCATGGCATCAGCTTGTCGGAACCGCTCCTCCGGCAGGCTGGCCTGCACACCCTGCTGGCCCAGACCCTGGTCACCGCGCTGCTGGCACCGATGATCTGTTCATTACTGCTGCTGCTCTGGCGACGGCAGGGCGCGATCTAGAAGAGCCGATCTGATGAACTTGAACCGATGCCAGGCCGGCCGGCGGCCGATTGCAAGCGGGCGGCAGCGATGAGCGGCGGGATTCGCTGGAGCCGGCGCGCCGTGCTGGGGTCGGCCTTGCTGCTGGCGGCGGGCTGCGCGCCGCGCCGCCGCCCGGGCCGGGAGCTGGAGTTCTGGAGCCTCGAACTCTCACCGAAGTTCGACACCTACATCACCTCGGTGATCGCCGCCTGGGAAGCGCTCCATCCCGGGATCAAGGTGCGCTGGACCGACCTGCCCTGGGGATCGGTGGAGCGCAAGCTGCTGGCGGCGGTGTTCGCCCGAACGGCACCGGATGTGGTCAACCTCAACCCCCTGTTCGCCGCCAACCTGGCCAGCAAAGGGGGACTGCTGGCACTGGATCCACTGCTGCCACCTGGCGCTGGCGACACCTTTCTGCCACGGATCTGGCAGGCCGGCCGAATCGAAGGCGAGCAGATCGGCATCCCCTGGTATCTCACCGCCCGCATCACGCTGGCCAACAACGACCTGCTGCGACGCGCCGGTTACAGCGCTCCGCCCCGCCGTTGGCAGGAGGTTCCCGCCTTCGCTGAAGCGGTCAAACGCCGCACCGGGCGCTACGCCCTGTTCGTCACCGCAGTTCCCGACGACTCCGCCGAGTTGCTGGAGTCGTTGGTACAGATGGGGGTGACCCTCCAGGACCAGCGGCGCCGTGCCGCCTTCAACAGCCCTGCCGGCCGCCGTGCCTTTGCCTTCTGGACCGATCTCTACCGCCGCGGCCTGCTCCCCAGGGAGGTGGTCAGCCAGGGCTACCGCCGCGCCGTTGAGCTGTACCAGAGCGGAGAGCTGGCCACCCTGGCCAGCGGCGCCGAGTTCCTGCGCAGCATCCAGACCAACGCCCCCCAGATCGCCGCGGAGACCGAACCGCACCCCCCGCTGACCGGACCAAAGGACAGAGCCAATGTGGCGATGATGAACCTGGCGGTGCCACGCCAGAGCGCCTTTCCAGAGGAAGCGCTGAGTTTTGCCCTCTTCCTCACCAATGCCACCAACCAGGCCCGCTTCGCCGAGGAAGCCCGGGTGTTGCCTTCCGCCAGCGGCGCCCTCGCCAAGATCGAGCAGGGCCTGCGTCAGCCAGCCCTGGGCGACGCGCAGGAAGAGCTGGTGCGTCGGGCCCGGCTGCAATCCCTCGAGACGCTCGAGATGGCCGAGGTGCTGGTGCCCGCCAGCCCGGGGGTGAAACGGCTGCAAGCCATCCTCTACAGGCAGCTGCAACGGGCGATGTTGGGCCAGTCGAGCAGCGATGAAGCGCTGGCTGCCGCCGAGCGGGAGTGGAACAGCTATGCGGTGGGCCGCTGGCCCTGATGGGGCCACTCCCCAGTGGCTGCCAGCTCTCAGCGACGACTTGCTGAGTTGTAGGGTTGCGTTTCTTAATGCCTCTGGTGCCATGTCCCTGGAAGCACAACCCAGACCTGCTCAGGGTGAAGCCTCCAGAGAACCAGTCGGTGCACCGCTTGCCACGGTGCTGGTGGTGGATGACGAAGCCACGGTGCGGCGGGTGCTGCAGATGCGCCTGGAACTCGCTGGCTATCGGGTGCTCTGCGCCGTCGATGGCGAAGAGGCCCTGACCCTCTTCCACCGGGAGCAGCCGGATCTGGTGGTTCTCGATGTGATGCTGCCGAAGCTTGATGGCTTCGCGGTCTGCCGGCGTCTGCGGGCTGAATCCTGCGTTCCGATCATCTTTCTATCGGCGCTCGATGCGATCACCGAGCGGGTGTCTGGCCTCGATCTCGGAGCCGACGACTACCTCCCCAAACCGTTCAGCCCCAAGGAGCTCGAAGCACGGATTTCAACGATCCTGCGCCGGGTCGGGCGGGGCTCGGCCACGATCGAGCCCCGCGACGTTCCGGTTGGTCAGGGCATCCTGCGGGTGGGCGATCTGATGGTGGACACCAACCGCCGCCAGGTGACCCGGGCCGGCGAGCGCATCGGGCTCACCTACACCGAATTCAGCCTGCTGGAGATGCTGTTCCGCGAGCCCGGCCGTGTGGTGCCCCGCGCTGAGATCCTCGAGCAGCTCTGGGGCTACCCACCACGTCGCGCCGCCGACCTGCGCGTTGTTGATGTCTATGTGGCCCGCCTGCGCGGCAAGCTCGAACCGGATCCCCGCAACCCCGAGCTGATCCTCACCGTGCGCGGCACCGGCTATTCCTCCCAGCGGACGGGTGAACCGGTGGGCACCGCCACCACCTAGATCCGGTGAAAACGGCCTGGGGCCAACCCCGTGCAGGCCCGTTCCTGCAGGATGGAGGGCTGCAACCGCTCCTTCTTCCCTTGCCTGAGCCGCGTTTGAACCGCCTGGAGAAGGCCCGCCTGGAGAAGGCTGAGGCCTTGGCGGCCATCGGCCAGGGCCCCTATGCCCTGCGCTTCGATCCAACGCACCGCAACGCCGAGCTGCAGCAGGCCCATGCCGATCTGGCCAATGGCCAGGACCGCGACTTCGCCGTGGCAGTGGCCGGGCGGGTGATGACCCGGCGGGTGATGGGCAAGCTCGCCTTCTTCACCCTGGTGGATGAAAGCGGCCCCATCCAGCTGTTCATTGAGAAGGCCACCCTCGCCGCCGCGCTGCCGGACCAGCCCGAAAGCTTCGCCCAGCTCACCTCCCTGGTGGATGCCGGTGACCTGATCGGGGTGCATGGCAGTCTGCGCCGCACCGACAAGGGCGAACTGTCGGTGAAGGTGAAGCGCTGGGAGATGCTCTCCAAGGCGCTGCAACCGCTACCCGACAAATGGCATGGCCTGGCCGATGTGGAGAAGCGCTACCGGCAGCGCCATCTCGATCTGATCGTCTCTCCCCAGACCCGGGAGACCTTCCGCCGCCGCGCCAAGCTCGTCAGCTGCATCCGCCGCTGGCTCGATGAGCGCGAATTTCTGGAGATCGAAACCCCCGTGCTCAATGCCGAGGCCGGCGGCGCCGACGCCCGGCCGTTCACCACCCACCACAACACCCTCGATCTGCCGCTGTTCCTGCGGATCGCCACCGAGCTCCACCTCAAGCGACTAGTGGTTGGCGGCTTCGAGCGGGTCTACGAACTCGGCCGCATCTTCCGCAACGAGGGCATCAGCACCCGCCACAACCCCGAGTTCACCTCGGTGGAGGTGTACCAGGCCTACGCCGACTACACCGACATGATGGCGCTCACCGAAGCGCTGATCGCCGAGGCCGCTCAGCAGGTCTGCGGCAGCACGCAGATCGCGTATCAGGGCACGCCGATCGACCTGACGCCCCCCTGGCGCCGGGCCACCATGCATGAGCTGGTGGAGCAGGCCACCGGCCTCGATTTCAACAACTTCGAGCAGCGGCAGACAGCAGCGGCCGCGATGGCCGCCGTGGGCCTGGAGGTGCCGGCGGCGGCCGACAGCGTCGGTCGTCTGCTCAACGAAGCATTCGAGCAGACGGTGGAAGCGAACCTGATCCAGCCCACCTTTGTGCTGGATTACCCGGTGGAGATCTCGCCACTGGCCCGGGCCCATCGCAGCAAGCCGGGCTTGGTGGAACGCTTCGAGCTGTTCATCGTCGGGCGCGAAACGGCCAACGCCTTCAGCGAGCTGATCGATCCCCTCGACCAGCGCCGGCGGCTGGAGGCCCAGCAGGAGCGCCGGTTCGCCGGCGACCTCGAGGCCCAGGGCGTTGACGAAGACTTCCTCGCAGCCCTTGAGGTGGGCTTGCCTCCCACCGGCGGGCTGGGTATCGGCATCGACCGGCTGGCCATGTTGCTCACCGACAGCCCCAGCATCCGTGATGTGATCGCCTTTCCGCTGATGAGGCCAGAGACCGGTGCGGTTGCTGAGGCGGTGGCGGTGGCGGCTCCGGTTGGAGGCGCAGACGGCCACAGTGGATAATTGGGAGACGTTGGCATCCATCCCAGCCCATGAGTGGTGAGCGCGTCGGGTTTCGCTTCAAACACGCCGATGCGGTGGTCAAGCGGAATCCCCAGGGCCGGTCCCGTCGGGGTTGGGTGATGGAGCCGGTGGAGCAGACCACCAGCCGAGGCACCAAGATGCCTGCCTACCGCATCCGCTGGCGCGACAGTGAGCGCCCCGAGATCGTGTTGCAGCACATGCTGATCGCCGATCCCGATCCCACCCCGCCGCCGGAAGGGGTGAGCCTGGTACCACCGGCCCCCAAGAAGTAATTGGCCCGAGCCCGTTCGGCTCCGTTGGGTTCAGCTCAACCCCATCCGCGCCAGCGATAGGCCAGCAGGCCGATCCGCTCTTTGACCACCAATGTCGTGAGCTGAAGCGCGTTGGCATCGGGAAGCAGGGACATCAGCAGCGATCCAGGCGTGACGGTGCCGAGCTGGTTACGGCTCGGCAGGATGTAATCGCAGGCCACCGGGATCACCGTGAGGCCGGTGCGGCGCTGAAAACTGGCAAGGGCGCGGGGCATGTGCAGCGCGCTGGTGACCAGCAGCACCGAGCTCCAGCCCCGTTCCCTGGCGATCTGGTCCACCGCGGCGGCCTCCTCGGCGGTCGTGCGCGCCGTGTCGCTGATGGCGATGCGGGCTGTGGGAACACCCAGCTCCAGGGCCAGGGTGCGGGCCGTGACGGCTTCAGCCGGGGCGGGGTCGTCACGGCGGAAGCTGACCTTGCCGCCGCTGAGCAACAGCAGCGGCGCTCTCTCGGCCCGCATCAGCCGCACCCCGGTGAGCAGCCGGTCACCGGCGCCTGTTACCTCCACGGCAGCGCGGGGCGGCAGCTGGGCCTGCAGGCCGCCGCCCAGGACGACGACGGCATCGGCGCGGGGCACCACCACCGGGGTGAGGGCGGCGCTGGCTTCCTCCAGCCCCCAGACCAGCTGCCGGGCCGTCAGCGGCATGGCACTGATCCAGAGCAGGGCGAGACCACTGCTGCCCAGCCAGCCAGACCAGCGGCGGCTGCGGCCCCAGTGGGCGGCCAGCAGCAGCACCAGGCTGAGACCGAGGGGATAGGCGAGCAGCGGCAGCAACTTGGAGAGCAGAAATCCCATCGCCGTTGCTTGCTCAGGCCCTCGGGGAGCGGCGCTGGCGGCGCAGATCCTCCAGGGCCTGCTCCTTCTCGAAGCTGGCCCAGGCCTGCTCCAGGTCAGGTGGCTCGGAGCGATCAGCAGCGGCCTTGGGGCGTCCACCCGACGGGGTGGCCGGGCCGCCAGAGGCCTCAAGCTCCGCCAGCTCCGTCTCCACCTGGCTGAACGTGAGGCCCAGGTCGTTGAGGACCTGCCAGCGGTCGCGGCCCTGCCCCATCAGCTGGCGCAGGTGGGCCTCCGCCTGATCGGCCAGCGCCTCGGCACCGGCCTTTCGGGCCCGCTCGACCCGCTGTTGCCACTGGGTGATCTCGGCCGCCAGCTCCAGCAGCGCCGCTCGGGCGCTCTCAGCTTGGCCCTGAATCTGCAGGCGCTGGCGGTTCAGGCGCCGCTGCCGCTCCTGGCGCTCCTCCAGCTCAAGCAGCACCTGCTGCTCCGGGTGAGAGCCCAAAAAGGCCTCTAGCTGACGATCCAGCTGGGCCTCAAGCTGATCGAACCAGCTGCTGCTCATCGGGGAGAGGTCATCGGCGACGGCCCATCAGAAGTGGTTCATTCCGGGGCCCGCGTGATCAGCGGAGCCTCGATCTCTTCCTGCAGCGGCGTGATCGCCGCTTCGCGCGAACGCAGCAATAGCTGGGTGAGCCGGGCGATGGCCCCTTCGCCCAGATCCTGGGCGCCGATGCTGTCGAAGGCCTGGCGGTAGAGCGTTTCGAGCTGGTCGATCAGCCCCTCCCGCACCTGGCGCATCGCCTGGCGTTGGTCGTCGCGGCTCATGGCTGAGGCTCCAGAAGATGCAGAGAGAACGTACCGGCCGGATCACTCCAGCGCTGGCGCGGCCGCCAGCCTGCAGAGCCGGCCAGGGCCGCGAAGGCCTCCGGCGTGTACTTGTAGCTGTACTCAGTGATCAGGGCTTCAGCGGGGGCGAAGGTCCAGTCCTGGGAGGCGAGCCGCACCACCTGTTGCCCCTGGCTGACTAAGGCCATCTCGATGCGGCACTGATCAGGCTGCCAGCGGGCCCGATAGCTGAAGGCCTCGGGGTCAAAGCTGCCGCCGAGGTCACGGTTGAGCCGCACCAGCAGGTTGCTGGCAAAGGCGGCGGAATAGCCGGCTCGGTCGTTGTAGGCCGCCTCCAGGCTGGCCACCGCCCGTGGCTGATCGATACCGATCAGCAAACAGCCATCGGGGCCGAGCAGCCGGGCGAACTGGGCCAGCAACGCCCTGGCCTGGGGGGGCTCGAAGTTGCCCAGGGAGCTGCCGGGGTAGAAACCGATCCGGCGCTGGCCTTCGAGCAGGGGATGGGCCGGCAGGTCCTGCAACTGGCTGTAATCACAGCAGATGCCGAGCACGGCGGTGGCCGGATGGCGGGCCTGGAGAGTGCCGCAGGCTGCCGTCAGGTGGCTGGAGCTGATGTCCAGCGCCACATAGGCCGCAGGGGCAAGGGCCTCCAGCAGGGGCGACACCTTGCGGGCACTGCCGGCACCGAACTCAATAGGAAGGCCGGGGCCGATCGCCGCGGCCATCGCCACCGCTTCTTGCTCCAGCAGGGCGGTTTCGGTGGCGGTGAGGCGGTACTCGGGTTGCCGGCAGATCGCATCGAACAGCCTGGAGCCCTCGGCGTCGTAGAGGAACCAAGCGGGCAGTTGTTTAGGGACGCGGCTGAGGCCTTCCACTGCCAGCCGCTCCAGATCAGCGGGAACCGGGTGGAGATCGATCAGGGCAACGGCCTGTCGCTCCAGGGAAGACTGCCGCTCCAGGAACTGGGTGTTCATGAGGCGTCCCTGGCCAGGCGAAGGCCGCTGGCCATCCAGCGGTTGCCCGGCGGAAAGAAGTTGCGGTAGGTGGGGCGCGCATGCTGCGCCTGCGTCAGAAAACTGCCGCCGCGCAGCACCATCTGGGAGCTCATGAACTTGCCGTTGTATTCGCCCACGGCACCGGCCGCTGGCTGGAAGCCCGGGTAGGGGCGATAGGGGCTGGCCGTCCACTGCCAGAGCAGCCCATCCACTTCTGCGATCCGCACGCCACAGCCATCTGCCCCTGCCTGAAGCGCTGCGGCACAAGCAACGGCCTCCCACTCGGCCTCGCTGGGCAGCCGGGCACCGGCCCAGCGGGCATAGGCGTCGGCTTCGAACCAGCTGAGATGGCGAATGGGAGCCTCGGGATGCAGGGGGCGGCGGCCGGCGAGGCTGAATTCCCACTCCCAGCCGGAGGCAGGCCCACTGCCACGCCAGTAGCGGGGCGCCTGCCAGCCCTCAGCCAGCGCGGCCGCCCAGCCTTCGCTCAGCCACAGTTCCGGGCGCTCGTAGCCGCCATCGGCGATGAAGGCGGCGTAGTCGCCGTTGCGCACCAATCGGTTGGCGATGGCATAGGGCTCCAGCCAGACGCGGTGACGGGGGGCCTCGTTGTCGAAGTGGAAGCCGCCGCCGTTGGCTGGATGGCCGATCTCCACCAGTCCGGAGGGGCCATCCAGCCAGCGCAGGGGGCCGGCCACTTGGCTGGGGCCATAACCGGCTTCGGGGCCAGCGCCCCCCACCCAGGCCGCAGGCTCAAGCGGATTGCGGCTGAACCCGTCGAGCAGGTCCATGAGCAGGAGCTCTTGGTGCTGCTGCTCATGCTGCAACCCCAGTTCCAGCAAGGCGAGCAGGGGTTCGGCCTCGGGGCCCGATTCGTTGCCGAGCCGCTCCAGCAGGGCCGTCAGTCCGGCATCCACCCGCCGCCGCCAGGCGATCACCTCAGCGATCACCGGGCGGCTGAGCAGGCCCCGTTCCGGCCGGGGATGGCGGGCGCCGATGGCGTCGTAATAGGAATTGAACAGGTAGCCCCAGCGGCTGTCGGCCGGGGTGTAGCCGGGCAGATGGGGCCGCAGCAGGAAGGTTTCGAAAAACCAGGTGGTGTGGCCGAGGTTCCACTTGGGCGGGCTGGCGTCGGCCATCCCCTGCAGGCCGAGGTCTTCGGGCTCCAGCCCTGACACCAGCTCTTCGCTTCGCCGCCGTGTGGACCCCAGGCGTTCCAACAAGGCCTCGGTCGGGGCGGCGGTGGCCATGGCCTAACTGTTGCTGATTCTGATCGTAGGGGGCGCAGGCGGGGCTGCCGCCGACCGTACGATCGGCAAAGTTCGTTCACTTCTGCAGTGCCGGCGTGATGGGCAGCAGCCAGCCAACGGTGATCCAGGGCTCGAACCCGCCAGGCATGATCTGCCAGGGTTTCGTGGGGGCGGTGGGCAACACGCCGCTGATTCGCCTGCACCAGCTGAGCGCGCTCACCGGTTGCGAGATTCTCGGCAAAGCCGAATTCATGAACCCCGGCGGCTCTGTCAAGGATCGGGCCGCCCTGGGAATCCTGCTGGAGGCTGAGGAAAGCGGCCAGCTGCAGCCAGGGGGCACGGTCGTGGAAGGAACCGCTGGCAACACCGGCATCGGCCTCACCCACCTCTGCAATGCCCGCGGCTACCGCAGCTTGATCGTCATCCCCGACACCCAGTCGGCCGAGAAGATCGACCTGCTGCGCTCGCTCGGGGCCGATGTGCGCACCGTGCCGGCGGTCCCCTACCGCGACCCCAACAACTATGTGAAGCTCTCCGGCCGTCTCGCCGCCGAAACCCCCGGAGCCATCTGGGCCAACCAGTTCGACAATCTCGCCAACCGGCGCGCCCACTACCGCACCACTGGTCCGGAGATCTGGGAGCAGACCGGCGGCCAGGTGGATGCCTGGGTGTCGGCAACCGGCACGGGTGGCACCTATGCCGGGGTGGCGCTGTATCTCAAGGAGCGTTCGCCCGCTGTGCGCTGCGTGCTCGCCGATCCCCATGGCAGCGCCCTTTACCGCTGGGCGACGGCAGGCGAACTGAAGGCCGAGGGAAGCTCGATCACCGAGGGGATCGGCAACAGCCGCATCACCGCCAACCTGGAAGGTGCTCCGGTGGATGACGCGGTTCGGATCGACGATCAGAGCGCCCTTGACACGATCTACGCCCTGCTCTGGCGCGAAGGGCTGTTCCTGGGGGGATCCGTGGGCATCAATGTGGCCGCGGCCGTCGAGACCGCCCGGCGGCTCGGGCCCGGCCACACGATCGTGACGGTCCTCTGCGACAGCGGCGACCGCTACCGCTCCCGCCTCTATGACAACGCTTGGCTGGCCGCCAAGGGGCTCAGTCAGCCCCGGCGAGCGCCTTGATGGACACGGCAACCTGATGGACAGCATGGCCAGCGCGGCACCTGGAATGGTGATCGCCGAGCGTTACCGACTGGAGGCGGAACTGGGCGATGGAACCCAGGGCAAGCTCTGGCGCGCCAGCGACCAGCTGGCGGCTGAGGCGCCGATTGTGCTGCGGCAACTGGGGCCCGATCAGGACCAGCCCCGGCTGCAGGAGCTCTGGGCCCAGCTGCGGGGGGTGCTTCACCCCCAGGTCCCCCGGTTCGGAGAGGTGATCAGCCGCGACGGCGATCTCTGGCTGGTGCGCGAGTGGCAGGGGGGTCGCACCTACCGGGAGCTGATCGAGGCGAGGCGTGAACGCCAGCTGGTCTTCGGCAACGGGGAGGTGATGCTGTTGCTGCGCCAGTTGTTGCCGGTGCTGGCGGTGCTCCATGGCCAGGAGCTGGTCCATGGCGATCTCTGCCCCGCCAACCTGCTGCGCCGCGACCGCGATGGGTTGCCCGTCCTGCTGGACTTCGGTCTGACGACTGGCCTCGGCAACGACAGTCGTGCTGCCACGGGCGCGACGCCTGGCTATGCCCCGCCGGAGCTGGGCCGCGGCGCGCCGGCAGCGGCCTGGATGGATCTCTACAGCCTGGGGGTGGTGGCCCTGGTCTTGCTCAGTGGCGAGGAGCCCGCAGGGTTGCTGGATCCAGCCAGCCTCTCCTGGCGTTGGCCGAGTGGATTGGCGCTCGATCCCCCGTTTCAGGCCGCCATAGAACGCCTGATCAGCGCCGATCCCGCCCGGCGGTTCAGCTCGGCCGGCAATGCCCTGGAGGCGTTTCAACAGCTGCCGATGCCCGAGAGCACAGGGCCGGTGCCCAGGGCCGACCGCACCGTGGTTCTGGTGCCACCGCCGGCAGCGGCCAGCCCGGCGCAACAGATCCAACTGCCCCAAACCCAGCCAGCAGCGGCCGAGCCAACTCCGTCGCCCCAGCCGGTGCCGCCGGTGCTGGCGCGATCGCGCCAGCAGAACAAGGAGGAGGCTGTCGAAGGACGCCTCTGGCCCCTGGTGGTGACCTTGGCGCTCTCCGCCGTGGTGGGAATCAGTCTGGGCTGGTGGCTTCTGGGCCGCTCCAGTGCCCCCAGCGACACCCAGGCGGAGGTACCGCTGCAGCAGCTCCCCTCCAGCCTGCCACCCGCCGAGGTGGACCAACGCCAGCAGCTGCTCAATCGCCTGAGGGCGCTGCAGGTGAATCGGGGTTGGTTCCTCAAGCTGGTGGATTCCAGCCTGCTGGCCCAGTTCCCCGAGCGGGGTGGGCGCCTGCCAGGCGATGGTCTTGAGGATGCGCCCCTGCGCCGGGTGTGGAATGAGCTGGCTGAAGACTGGCTGGTGCGGGTGGAGACGTTGCCCCTGTCGCTACGCAGCCGGCTGGGAGGCTTCAGTGCCGGCGACTGGGAAGCCCAGCAGCAGCGGTTGGCCGGCCAGGGCTTAAGCCCGCCGGTGCTGCGGCAGCTGGTGTCCGGCAATGCCCAGAACCTGCTGCCAGGCCGCGCCGGCAAGGACATCCCACCCGAGCCCCAGCGACAGCTCTGGTATGCCGCTGCTCAACAAACCCTGGAAAACCTGAGAATCGAATCGATCGAGGTCGCTCCCGAACAGGCGCGAATCGTTTCGGCCCGCATTCAGGCCGGCGGCGCGCGGGTCTTCCCGATCCGAGTACCCAAGGGCTACCGACTCTCCCTCGGGGTGAACGGGTCCCCGCTGATGCAGATGAGCGTCTACGACAGCAATGGCACCCAGCTCGAACCGAAAGGTCCCCTGCGCAGGATCACCGTTGAACGGGTCGAAGACTCCCAGGTGCAGGTGCTGGTCAGCAATGACGGCGTTGCCGCAGCCTCGATCTCGCTCACGTTGCAGGTTGAGGCACCGCCTCCGGAGCCGCCACCCGAACCAAGGCCCGAACCGGCTCTGACGGAGCCTGACGCCCCTGGCCTCCCCCTGGTGCCCCGGACGCCAACGGCCCCGAACCAACCGATCCGGCCAGGCGGCGAAGCAGAGCAGCAACCCTCCAGGCCAGCCAATCCGCCCCCGGCACCGCCAAGACCAATTGCTCCGCCAGCACCACCACCGTGAGAGCAGCAGACGTGACAACCCACACCACTGTTGCCCTGCTCTCCGGCGGCCTGGATTCAGCCACAGCCGCGGCCCTGGCGATCGAAGCAGGCGATCGGGTGATCGGCCTGTCGTTCGACTATGGCCAGCGCCATCAACAGGAACTGGTTGCCGCAGCCAGCCTGGCCCAGACCCTGGGCCTGCAGGAGCACCTCACCGTGGCGGTGAATCTGGCGGCCTGGGGTGGCTCTGCCCTCACCGATCCCGCCATCGCCTTGCCAAAGAGCGGCGTGGTGGAAGGCACGATCCCACCCACCTACGTGCCCTGCCGCAACACGGTGTTCATCGCCCTGGGCCTGAGCCTGGCTGAAGCCCGAGGCGCCCAGCGGCTGGTGCTCGGCGTCAATGCCATCGATTACTCCGGTTACCCCGACTGCCGGCCCGACTACCTGGCCGCCTTTCAACAGCTGGCCGATCTGGCCAGCAAGAGCGGCCGCGAGGGCCACTCCACCAGGCTCTGGGCACCCCTGGTGGAGTGGGATAAGGCACGGATCGTTCGCGAGGCGCTCCGGCTTGGGGTGCCGATTGAGACCACCTGGAGCTGCTACGCCGGCGGTGCTGAACCCTGCGGCCGCTGTGACAGTTGCCGCATCCGCGACGCGGCCCTCAGCGAGGCCGGCCGCCCTGATCTGGCCAGCCCCTGGCGGCGAGCCGGGGCTAGCAGCAGCTGAATTCAGCATGGCAGAAGTCCAGCGGCGAGAGCTTCCCTGGCGGGAACCCTGGGCCGTTGCCAAGGCCCTGACCGCCCGCTTCGGGATCGATGGGCTCGGCTGGCTCGATGGCGATGGCAGTCCGCTCGGCGCCACCGCCGTGCTGGGCGCCGATCCCCGGGAGCTGGTGGTCTGTCGCGGGCTACCGGGCAGCGACGGTTCCAGGGATCCCTTCGAGGCCCTGGCCCAGCTGGTGGGCGCAGGCGGTACCTGGTTGGGTTGGCTGGCCTACGAGGCCGGCGCCTGGGTGGAGCCCGCCGATCATTGGCGTTCCCCCGCTATGCCCACCCTTGTGGCCGGCCGCTACGACCCGTTGCTGCAGTTCGATCTGAGCGGCCGGCGGCTCTGGCTTGAGGGCGAGGAGCCCCTCCGGCTGGGGATCTGGGAGGGGCTGGTGGCCGGGCTCAGCCCCGAGCAGGTGCCCGCCGACCCGCCTGGTCAGCCGATCGATCCCGGCCACTGGCACTGGCACACCGGCGAGGCCGTCTTTGCCGCCCAGGTGAGCCAGCTGCGCGAAAGGATCGCCGCCGGCGATCTCTTCCAGGCCAATCTCTCGGCCTGCTGCGAGGTTGTGCTGGAGCAACGCCCCGATCCGCTGGCGCTCTATCAACGCCTGCGCCAACACTGTCCGGCGCCGTACGCCGGACTGCTGATCAACGGCGAGGACGCCGTGCTGTCGGCCTCCCCGGAACGCTTCCTGCAGGTGAGCGCCAGCGGCCAGGTGGAAACCAGGCCGATCAAAGGCACCCGCCCCCGCCATGGCGATGCCGAGGCCGACGCCGCTGCGGCCGCCGCCCTGGTGAGCAGCCCCAAAGACCGCGCCGAGAACGTGATGATCGTCGATCTGCTGCGCAATGACCTGGGACGGGTCTGCGAGCCGGGCACCATCCAGGTGCCGCAACTGGTGGGGCTGGAGAGCTACCGCCAGGTGCACCATCTCACCTCGGTGGTGGAGGGCCAGCTCCGCTCCGGCGCCGGCCTGGTGGATCTGCTGCGGGCCTGCTGGCCGGGGGGCTCGATCAGCGGCGCCCCGAAACTGCGGGCCTGCCAACGCCTGGGCGAAATCGAGCCCGTGGCCCGCGGCCCCTACTGCGGCTCCCTGTTCCGGCTGGGGGCCGATGGCAGCTTCGACAGCAACATCCTGATCCGCAGCCTGATGCTGCACGGCCGGCGCCTGCGGGCCCACGCCGGCTGCGGCATCGTTGCCGACTCCGACCCGGCGGCCGAGGCCGAAGAACTGGGCTGGAAACTCAGGCCCCTGCTCGAGGCCCTGGGATGAGGGCGATCGCCTGGATCGCAGCAGCCGAGCGGACGCCTCGCTGCCCTGCACCGGGCCAGGTCCGGGCGGGGGAATGGGGATCACCCGAAAGCCTGAACCTGCCCCTCGGCGACCGCGCCTTGCAACTGGCCGATGGACTGTTCGAAACCCTCTGCGTCGAAGCCGGCCAGCCCCATCTGCTGAGTGAGCACCTGGAGCGCTGGCAGAGCAGCGCCGGCTTGCTGGGAATGGAACAACCGCCTGAGCGCCAGGAAGTGGAGCTGTTGCTGGCAGAAGCGATCGGGCGCAGCGGCATCCGCAACGGAGCCCTGCGACTGAACTGGGGGCGCGGCCATGGCCCGGCCACTGGCCGCGGCATCAACCTGCCCGCCGCCGATGAACCAGCGCCACCGCATCGCTTCTGGCTGCAATTCGACGCCGCCACACCCTGCTTCGAGCCAGTCAGCGTCCTCGTCAGCGGCAGCGAGCAGCGCAACGCCAACAGCCTGCAGAGCCGCTGCAAGACCTTCGCCTACGGCGCTTCGATCCAGGCACGACGCGAGGCACGCGCCGCCGGCGCTGACGACGCCCTACTGCTCAGCACAGCCGGTGGGCTCTGTTGCGGCAGCACCGCCAATCTGCTGGTTCACCACGGCGAACGCTGGCGAACACCAGCGGCGGCCAGCGGCTGCCTGCCCGGGGTCATGCGAGGCCGGGCCCTGAGCCTGGGGCTGGCCGAAGAAGCCTGGATCAATCCCGCCGACCTGGACCGTGATTTGGCGAGCGGCCAGGGGCTTGAGGGGGCTGCCGTGCTGATCAACAGCCTCAGCTGCCGGGCAATCGTGAATCTCAACGGGTTCGCCAGACCGCAGTGGCTGGACGTGGAGCCGCTGTGGCGGTCGCTGCTTTCCGCGCCGAGGCCCCTGCCATAGGGTGCCCAAACTCTCCATCTCGACATCATGCCAAGGGATGCCATCCACAGACAGCCGTGGCGCAACTCCCTGGTCTGCGGCCTTGCCTTGATCGGCTTGCTGGGTTGTGGTCAACAAAAAGAAGTCGCGATTCAGGATGCAAAGGCAGGTGATGTCCTGGTTAACACCGAGGACACCCAGGTGTCGTTGGTGAAACAATTCACAGCGGGAACTCCGAACGGGCTGTACAACGGGGCCGTCAATGTCAGAGATGCAGCGGAGAAGTCGCCAGAGGTGCTGTATCAGGTGAGCGCGGTGTGCAGCATGGAAGATCTGCCGGGATGGCCCGAGTATGACAATCTCTATGGCCATCCGTTAACCGATATCGAGAAAGTTGGCGAGTTCTCTACAGCCTCCCGTTGGCAGATTCTCTATCACTACGATGGCCGTGTCGAAAGCAAAAGCGATCTCAAGGGCAAGGCCTGGACTGCGCGCCTGAAAGACAATCTCTGCCGGCGGGGTGACTTCAACGACAGCACGGCCAAGCCGAAGCAGGCTGGGATCCAGTAGCCAATGACACCACCGTAGATGGTGTCATCGCCTTGGATGAATCGCTAGCAAGTGCTGTCAGCATCCATGCCCAAAACACTTTTCAAGGTTGATCTGACCAAATCGATGGATCAGCAGGAGATGCCCGGCCACAACCGCTGGCATCCAGACATTCCTGCCGTCGTTTCAGTGAATCCCGGTGAAGTGTTCAGGATTGAATGCAAAGACTGGACGGATGGACAGATCAAAGACAATGACGATCCCCAGGACATTGCCGATGTGAACCTCGAAGTGGTTCACGTTCTCAGTGGTCCGATCTGGGTGAATGGCGCCCAGCCAGGAGACATCCTGGTGGTGGATATTCTTGATGTCGGCGCCTTGCAAGGCGATGAATGGGGTTTTACAGGGATCTTTGCTAAAGAAAATGGTGGCGGTTTTCTGACCGATCACTACCCCAAGGCAGCCAAGGCCATCTGGGATTTTGAAGGGATTTTCACGAGTTCACGCCATATCCCAGGCGTTCGCTTCGCCGGGATCACCCATCCAGGCCTGATCGGCTGTGCCCCTTCGCATGAGCTGCTGCGGGAATGGAACCGCCGCGAAACCGAATTGGTCAACACGGCACCCGACCGTCGAACCTATGGCGCCGGACTATCCGGCAGTGAGCCGGTGCTGGCAGCCTTGCCAAATCCCAACAGCGCCATCCTTGGAACCTTGCCTGGTTCTGAGTTTCAGCGTGTGGCCAATGAAGCCGCTCGCACCGTTCCGCCGCGGGAGCATGGCGGCAACTGTGACATCAAAAACCTCACGCGCGGCACCAAGATCTACTTCCCTGTCTATGTTGAAGGCGCCAAGCTTTCAATGGGTGATATCCACTTCTCGCAAGGAGATGGTGAGATCTCCTTTTGTGGAGCCATTGAAATGTCTGGCTTTCTTGATCTTCATGTGGAGATCATCAAAGGCGGCGTTGAAAAGTATGGGATGGTCAATCCCATGTTCAAAACCAGCCCAGTGGAGCCCCATTTCACTGACTACCTGGTGTTTGAGGGGATTTCTGTTGATGAATTCAGCGGCAAGCAGTATTACATGGACGTGCACATTGCCTACCGCAGGGCGTGCCTCAATGCCATTGAATATCTCAAGAAGTTTGGCTACACGGGCGAACAAGCCTACCTGCTGTTGAGTTGTGCGCCGGTGGAGGGTCGCATCAGCGGAATTGTTGATATTCCTAATGCCTGCTGCACCCTGGCCTTGCCAACGTCCATTTTCGACCAGGATATATTGCCACACTAGTGGTTAGGCTTATTCCTGCTCCTTTCAACGAATTGAAAGGAGCTTTTGCTGATTGAAAATTCCTCAAGACTTTACTTCCATGCCCGTCTACGAATTCAGCTGCACAAGAGGATGCGAGAATTATGACGTTTGGCGCAGCATTGAAGAGCGCCAGACCAATACGCAATGCCCATCCTGTGGTGATGATGGGATCAGATTTTTTACGCCACCGATGACACTGTCTGGGGCCTTCAGGCTCAAGGTCGAGACAAAAGAGCCAAAGCTGGTTCGCAAACAAAGCCAGGAACCATCCAAGTCGCCCAGACTTCGCGAAAACACCAGCCGTCCATGGATGCTCAACCGAGGTTGCTGAACTGGATGGGCCTTACACCGTGAGGAACTCTTGGATCACATCATCCGAGAGATTCTCCGTTGGCCCATTTGACACGATTCCACCCCGTTGCATGGCGTAGTAATAGTTTGACTGCCTGACGAAGTGAAGATGTTGCTCAACAAGCAAAACACTGATTCCCGTTTCTTTCATGATGCGTTGGACTGCAATCTCAATGTCTTGAATGATGGAAGGCTGGATACCTTCAGTTGGCTCATCAAGCAAAAGCAGTTTGGGCTTCCCAAGAAGGGCTCTGGCAATGGCTAATTGCTGCTGCTGGCCGCCACTGAGGTCACCACCTTTACGTCCTAGAAATTTCTCGAGAATGGGGAAGAGGTCGAACACAATCGGATCGATGTGGCGATTCTTACTTAACCCCCCAGGCAACGCTTCCATACCCAGCAACAGATTTTCCTTGACTGTCACCTGGGGAATGATATCTCGCCCCTGGGAAACATAGCCAATCCCTGATCTGGCGCGACGATAGGGCGGTTGATCTGTAAGCGTTTGATCACCATAGAGGATCGAACCGGAACGTTGCTTCAGAAGCCCGATGATTGTTTTAAGAAATGTTGTCTTGCCAACGCCATTTCTGCCAATCAAGCAAACCATTTGGGCTTCTGGAATCGAAAGATCTACATTTCGCAGAATATGGCTTTGACCATAATAAACATTGAGATCATTGACCTTAAGAATGTTGGATGTTGTCATGGCTGGTGAGTTGACAGTCAATAGGGGTGGATCTAGTTCAGTCTTCTGTGGTGCCAAGATAGACTTCAATCACCCTTGGATCTTTCTTGACTTCATCAAGGGGACCTTCTGTGAGAAGTTGGCCTTGGTGGAGGACTGTCACATCAAAGTCGAGATCTCTGATGAACTCCATGTCATGTTCAATCACCACAACAGTATGATCACCGGCCAGTGATTTGATCAATTCAGCTGTGCGTAGGGTTTCTTCATCGGTGAGGCCAGCCACTGGCTCATCGAGAAGCAGCACTTCTGGAGCTTGGGCCACAAGGCTGGCAATGGCAAGCCACTGTTTCTGACCATGGGAGAGCGAACCCGCCTGGGTGCCGGCAAAGGGAGCCAGGCCCACGTAACTCATCAGCCGATGGACCTCATCCTTGGCCGCCATTGGCAGAGGATCAAGCATCAGGCTTAAGGCGTTCTTTCGCGGTGACACAGCCAATTCAAGGTTTCGAAGCACTGTCAGATTGTCAAAAACCCTTGGTGTTTGGAACTTTCGGCCAATGCCGTTCCTGGAGATTTTCTGCTCCGACATGCCAACCAACGATTGGCCCCTGTAGGTCACTGTTCCTTTAGTCGGACGGACCTTGCCAGTGATCACATCGAGAAACGTCGTCTTGCCAGCACCATTGGGCCCAATGATCGACTTGACCTCTCCTTTGATCAGCTTGAGAGAAAGATCGGTCAGAGCATAAAAGCCATCAAAGCTGACACTGACATCAGTCAATTCAAGAAGCGTTTCAGCCATGGCATTTAGCGTTGCGACAACGTTGAGGGGGTGGAGAGAACCTGAATTGGCAAAAGGAGGGTCATTAGTTGATCGGCAAGGTGCTTCGGCTATGAGGGCCCCTAAGCAGAAGAATCGGTTGGAGTTGTGCTGACAACCTCCTGCAGGCTTTCGATCTGCTCATCGATTTTGGGATAGGTTCGGGCTTTCTGGGCAATCCCGAAAGAAGCTAGGAAGCTGCGCAAACCGCCGCCGGTGAACCATCCGTAGATGCCATCAGGCATCAAGACGACGACAAAGATGAACAAACCCCCTTGGACGAACAACCAGAGCTCTGGCAAGGCTTCGCTCACCAAGCTCTGCAGGTAATTGACGAGAACGGCCCCAATGATCGGTCCCACGAGGGACCCCCTGCCGCCCACTGCGACCCAGATCACCATTTCAATCGAGAATGAAATCGACATGAACTGAGGCGAGACGATGCCTGTTTGGACGGTATAAAGAGCTCCTGAAACACCGCAAAGGCCACCAGCAACAATAAAAACAATGGTCTTGAAGGGAACGGGATTAAAACCAGCAAATCTAAATCTTTGCTCATCGTCCCTGATCGCAATCAAAGCATCGCCAAAACGGCCTGTCGTGAAATATCTGCAGATTAGAAAAGCAACAGGCAGCAATAATACCGTTAATCGATAAAACCAGAGCTTCATATCACTAGATCCAACCAACAGGCCGTATAATTCAGTAGTGTTGGTGGTGAGCCCGTTGGAACCATTAATTAGCTTTTGCTGGCCATTAAAGAAGTGAAAAAACACCATCAAGGCCGCTTGGGTGATGATGGAGAAATAAACACCCTTGATTCTATTTCTAAAAATCAAGTATCCAACTACTCCTGCAACCAATGCGGGGATCAGAGACAGGCAAGCCAGGGTAAGGAATGGAGAATTAAACGGCTGCCAAAAGAATGGCAACTCACTAACTCCAAAGTTCTCAAAGAATTTGGGAATCCCGTTACCGCCTTGTTGGCTCGGCGTATTCAGCGTGAGGTACATCGCCGCTGCATAACCTCCCAAGGCGAAGAAGATTCCTTGGCCAAGGCTGAGCAGACCTGTATAGCCCCAAATCAAATCAATCGCCAAGGCCGTGATGGCCAGGGCAAAATAGCGTCCAAAAAGATTCAGCCGAAAATCACTGAGAATTGCCGGAAGGACGAAAAGGGCAATGGCAAGGAGGATCCAGGGAACCAGGCGTTTGAAGAGTTTCATGGTTAACTAGTTCTCCAAGTGGATCTATGACAAAGTAAAACAGTTGGGTAGGCCAAGTAGGACTCAAGCATCGACTGAACGTCCCTTTTGAGGGAACATCCCATTCGGCTTAAACTGCAGAAAGACGATAATAAAGATGAAGACCAGAACCAACGACATACTGGTGGTGGCAAAGAATTCAACCACCCCTTTAAGCGCCGGCGGCAGGTTGGGGAAGACGATCAGGATTGAGCCCGAACCGACAACAGATTGAATGATGCCCAGCATGATTGAAGCCAGCACGGTGCCGAGCAGATTGCCAACGCCCCCAAGCACAATCACCATGAAACAGGAAACGATATAAGCCGTACCGAGGTTGGGACCCACCGAACCCAACAGCGTAATCGCAGCACCGGCGACACCGGCCAAACCAGAACCAAGCCCGAAGGTAATGCTGTCGACACGATCAGTTGGAATTCCCAAGCAATTGCTCATCTGCCTGTTCTGGGTGACCGCCCTAATCCGCAACCCCCATGCACTCTTACTGAGAAACCAGAGAACACCGATGAGCAAAAAGATTGATAGAAGAATAATGAAGACCCGAATACCAGGCAACTCAACGGTACCGATCTTGCCCCAACTGCCTTGCAGCCATTTCGGTGGGCTGACATCCAGGTTTCGAGGACCAAACCAGGGCGACGAGAGCTGCCGCACCGAAGACATGGAGTTGACAACAATCAAGCCAATGCCCAGAGAAAAAGCCCACATCAAACCATTGAGATAGGTGAAATACGGCTTATCACCAATCTTTTTGGCCATAAACTTACTTCCAATCAAACCAATCGCGACGGCCGCCAGGATGCCAATCAGCATGGACGTTGAGATGCTGCGAATCAACTGAATCAGCACCAAGCTGACACCCCAGGTGGCCAGCAATGTTTCAAGAGGCCTGCCGTAGAGCTTTCTGATCAGGGTTCGCTCCAGCAACACCCCAACCATGGCCGTGATAATGAAGGCAAGGATCAACGCCACCGGGTAATACAGTTCGAAAATCGCCGGGCCCAGGGGCTTGAACAGATTTTGAACCACAAAAGTGACATAGGCACCCAACATCATCAGCTCACCGTGGGCGAGATTGATGACACCCATCAAGCCAAAGACAATGGCCAATCCAGTAGCGGCCAAAAGCAGCACTGAGGCAATGCTGAGGCCATCTAAAATTTGAGAAAAGAAAAGTTCCACCGACGAAGACTGATAAGTGGAAGTGGGGTCGCTTCTTACAAGCGACGATGATGGTCACCTGTGTAGGGAAAATGGTGGAGAAAGCTGAGCTTCCCCCACCTGCGGCGAATCCAGTTCAAATGATTGACTGAATCCGTTACGTAGGAAGAGATCAGATTGACGCCACTGATGGCTCTACTGCTGGCTCTACTATTGGCTCCACTGAATCATTGAAGCTACCGGGCTTATCACATCCGGAACTTGCCGGCATCTGGACGATCCTGGGTCCAATCACAGGTGTAGCCCTTGGTTTCAGGCACAAACTGATTCCAGGGAAGCGGCGGGATGGCCGTGCCGCTGTCCTGGAGGATCTTGAACTGGCCGCTGGGTTCAGCTTCGCCGATCATCACCCGTTCGGAGGTGTGATGGTTCGGGAACATCTCAATTTCACCCTGGGGAGCATCGAAGGTGATGCCAATCATGGTCTCGCGGACCTTGTCGAGATCGTCGTAGGTGCCGGCTTTTTCGACGGCATTCTTCCAGAGGTAAACCATGTTGTAGGCCGACTCCGCAGGGTCGCCCACCACGCGGTCGTCACCGTAGGCGGCTTGGAAATCTTCGACGAACTTCTTGGAGGCTGGGGTGTCCAGGCTCATGAAGTAATTCCAGGCGGCGTAGGTGCCAGCTGTGAATTCAGGCCCGATCTGACGAATTTCTTCCTCAGCGATCGAGAACGACATGATCTTGTACTTCTCAGGATCAATGCCCGCAGCCTGGAACTGCTTGAAGAGGGCAACGTTGGAATCACCGTTCAAGGTGTTGATGATGATGCCGCCCTCAGGGAAGACTTCCTTGATCTTGGCGATGATGGGAGCAACCTCCGTGTTGCCGAGGGGAATATAATCTTCACCAACAACTTCACCACCAAGAGCTTTCATCTGCTCTTTGATGATCGTGTTGGCTGTTCTTGGGTAGACGTAGTCGGAACCCACCAGGTAGACCTTCTTGCCGAGGGACTCGCCGTAGGTGTCCATCAGCCACTGCACCGCAGGCTCAGCCTGCTGGTTCGGAACGGCTCCGGTGTAGAAAATATTTTTCGAACATTCCTGACCCTCATATTGAATGGGGTAGAAGAGCATGTGGTTTTCGGCCTCATACACCGGCAACATCGCCTTACGGCTTGCCGAAGTCCAACCACCAAAGACAACGTTGACGCCGTCGGAATCGATCAGTTTCTGGGATTTCTCGGCGAAGGTGGGCCAGTCTGAAGCACCATCTTCGATGACCGGAACGATCTTGTAATTCTTATCTGCGACCGTGACACCACCGGCGTCATTGATTTCTTTAATGGCCATCTCCTCAACTTCCTTGAGGGTGGTTTCAGAAATTGCCATCGTTCCACTCAGGGAGTGGAGAATTCCAACCTTGATTTCACCATCAAAGTCTGTGGTCGTTTCCGTTCCGCCACCACAGGCAGAGAGTGAAACTCCGAGAACAGTTGCGGCAAATCCTGCGAAGAGTTGTCGTTGGGAAATGGAAACCATTGGGGCTTGTTTAAAATGATGGAAACGCCGCAATGCTGTCGGCTGAGTGAACCTAGGGAGCATGCCTTTTAGGGCGTGTAGTCAAAAGCACAAATCAGCAGGGCGACAGGGCGCGCTCAAGGCAGAGATCCCGCTTCCAGCACTTGTTGGTCATGATCAGGGATGGATTTCGGTAGTTGGCGCCACAGAAAGGCCTCGACCTGCTCAAGCCCCTCGCCACTGCGCAAGTTGGTGAAGCACCAGGGTCGACCGCCACGCATGCGCTCGGTGTCGCGTTGCATCACCTCCAGGTTGGCGCCCACCATGGAGGCAAGATCGATTTTGTTGATCACCAACAGGTCGGAGCGGGTAATGCCAGGACCGCCCTTGCGCGGGATTTTGTCTCCAGCGGCTACATCGATCACATAGATGCAGAGATCCACCAGTTCGGGGCTGAAGCTGGCCGCCAGATTGTCGCCGCCGCTTTCAACCAGCACCAGATCCAGATCTGGAAATTGCTGTTCGAGCTCTTCGACCGCCGCCCGGTTGATCGAGCAGTCTTCCCGGATGGCGGTGTGGGGGCAGCCGCCGGTTTCCACCCCCCGGATCCGCTCGGGCTCCAGTGCACCAGCGCGGGTGAGGAACTGGGCATCCTCCTGGGTGTAGATGTCGTTGGTGACCACTGCCAGCTGCAGCCGCTGCCGCAGCCGCCGGCAGAGCGCTTCGACCAGAGCTGTTTTGCCGGAGCCCACCGGCCCGGCCACGCCGACACGCAATTTGCTCATGGAGGAGTCTTCAACGGTTGACGGGGTTCTAGGTGGTTGGTGCGGGGCCCTGGGTCCAAGCGGCTGCAGATTCTGAACTGCGAATTCCGGGGTCTGCAACCTTGCCCGACAGAGACCGTTCAGCTGCGGAACAGCCTTGAGTAGAGCTCCGCGTGGCCGAGCTGGGCCATCCCTAATCCAACGCCCCCGCTCCAGAGGCTGCGCGGATCAACGCCGATCAGCTCGCCGGCCCGGCGCGCCAGTGGAGCGGCCAGGGCGAGCTGAAGGCGCTGGCCCTGGGTGGGTCCGAGTGGAATCAGGCGCACCGCCGCGCTCACCTGGTTGGCCACCCAGCTGTAGAGGTAGGCCTCCAGCAACTCCAGCTGGCCCAGCTCAAGCACCAGGCCAGCCCAAGCCCAGGCCGCCGGCCAGGCGAGCCGTGGGGCGGGTGAGCTGGGTAGCGGCCAGCCCAGTTCAGCGACCAACTGCAGCAGCGACCGTCCCATCTGGCGCTGCTGGGCCCGCAGCTCCGGCGCTTCGCGCAGGGCCAGCAGCCAGCCATCGAGATCGATGAGCTCCGCCTGGGCGCTCGCCGCTGACAGCCGATCTTGCTCACGCTCCCCGTCGCGCCATCGACGCAAGGCCACCTGCAACGGGCCCAGGGCCGCCGCCTCGATCGCGATCGCACCCCGGTCGAGCTCGGCCTCCAACCAGCTGCGCAGATCGCCAGCGCTGGTGATCCGTTGGGCTTGCACCAGCACCTCCAGGCCCTCGGAATAGCTGAACGCCCCCACCGGCAAGGCCGGGCTGACCAGCTGCAGCAGCTGCAGGCGCCGGGCGCCAGGCTCAGTGGGAATGGGAATGGGAATGGGAATGGCTGGTTGCGCTGGCATAGGCGCCGGATTCGGGCTGAAACGGTGCGGTGATCCTCTCGACGACCAGGCCCCGCTGGTGCAGCAGCTCTTCGAGCACCGAGTCCTGAAGCAGTCGCAGCTGGCCCTCCTGCAGCTCCATCGCCACGTGACGGTTGCCCAGGTGATAGGCGGCCTGCAGGAGGGCCAGCGGATCGGGGCTGCGCACCTGCAGCAGCGGCTCCGGGGCCGCCTCCACGATCACCAGGGCCGAGCCCGTGGCTCCGGCCAGATATTCGCCGGGCTCCAGCGCGCCGCCGCGGGGCAACTGCAGGAGAAGGTCGCGGCCGCAGGCACTGCGGCGGTGGCCGCGAAGGCTGCTGCGCTGGTCAGCGCTGAGCGGCAGCCGCAGGGGCTCGCTGTATGGGGAAAGGGCTGAGCCAGGGCTACCGCTCACAAGGCCCAGCCGTCGTATCAACACGATCGGACTGACTGCAGACTCGCTCACGCCGGGTTCGCTGACAACGGAGCTGCTCCACGGGCTGAGCATCACCTAAGCCAGCGCTCTGGCGGCCAATGGTGCCCGTTGCTACTGGCGCGCACCGAACTGGCGCTGACGATCGCCCCGATGACCGCCCTTCCCCCACCGGCTCTGGCCACCACCAACACCAAGGCCTCGCCCCCCTGGCGCGGTTCGGCGCTGTTGCGCTTCGAGGCCAGCGGCGAAGCGAACGGTCGTACCAGCCATCAGGGCGGAACCACCGCACCACTGAAGATTCAGAAGGCCTTTGCCCTCAGCGACGGCCGCTGCGAACTGCCCCTGCTGCACACCGCCGGCGGACTGGTGGGGGGCGATGAGCTGTCGATCCAGGCGGAGCTGGCCGCCGGCAGCCGCGCCCTGATCACCAGCGTGGCGGCCCAGAAGGTCTATGGCTCGGTCGGGCGTTCGCGGCTGGCGCCCGAGGGTCGCTGGACGCGGCAGGAGCTGCGCTTTGCGCTGCAGCCGGGCGCGGATCTGGAGTGGCTGCCCCAGGAACTGGTGATGTTTGCCGGCGGACTGTTCGAGCAGTCGTGCCGGGTGGAGCTGGCCGCGGGCGCCAGCTGGCTGGGGGCTGAAGTGGTGCGGCTGGGCCGCAGCGCCGACGCCGAAACCCTCGGCAGCGGGTGCTGGCGCTCGTTGCTGGAGGTGCGCCGTGAGGGACGCTGGAGTGTGGCCGACCGAATCGAGCTGGGCGGCGACAGCCTGATGGGCGGCCATGGCCTCGGCGGCCACCCGGTGTTCGGCAGTTTGGTCTGGGCCGCGCCGGCGCCGGTTCCCGAAGCGCTGCTGGAGCTCTGCCGCGCCGACCGAGCCGGGCTCGACGGGGAGATGGTCTGCGGCCGCCTCGATCAGGGCCTGGTGGCCCGCTACCGGGGCCCTTCCAGCCAGGCGGCCCGCTTCTGGTTCACAAGGATCTGGGCCCGGATTCGGGCCGAGCGCGGCCTGCCGGCACCGGTTCTGCCCCGGGTGTGGCCATTCCAGGAGGCGCCATGGCTTGATGGCTCAGGCGGCTCTTTCAGTCCGGTCTGATGACTCCTTGCCGCTGCTCTTGGGTGCAACCGCGATGGCGATCTTCCCCTGGACCTGGCGCTGCTCAAGCGCCGTGATGGCCTCGGGAACCTCTGTGAGGCCACAGCGGCGATCGATGAACGGCACGATCTTGCCGGACTCGAGCAGATCCGCCAGGGTCTGCAGATCGGCCGGATTGGGGTTCGAGGCCAACACGCCGACCCGGCGACGGCTGGTTCGGGAGATCCAGGGACCCTGCCAGAGCATCACCTGGAAAAAGCGTGCCGTCGAGCCACCGACCAGCACGTAAGTGCCGTCAGGAGTAAGTGCAGGCAGAACTTGTGCGAGGGGGCCATAGGCCGCTGTATCGAGGATCAGGTCATAACGGTGGTTGCCGGCGCTGAAATCCGCGCCGGCCAAATCGATTACGTGGTCAGCGCCGATGGAGCGCACCATGGCCATCTTGTGGGCGCTGCAGGCGCCGGTGACCTCAGCCCCGAAGGCCTTGGCGATCTGTACGGCGAACGAGCCCACCCCACCGGCGGCCCCAAGAATCAACACGTGCTGTCCCGCCTGGAGCTGGCCCTGGTCGCGCAGGCCCTGCAGGGCTGCCAAACCGGAGCAGGCCACGGTGCCGGCGGCCTCGAAAGAGATCGTGGCGGGCTTGAGCGTCAGGGCGTCTTCGGTGGCACGGGCGTACTCGGCAAAGGTGCCAAAGCCGCACACCGAGAGATCACCGAACACCGCGTCGCCGACCTGAAATCGGCCGACCCCCTTGCCAATGGCCTCGACGGTTCCGGCGACATCACAGCCGAGTGTTCGGAACTTCGGTCGGCGCAGGCCCCCGAAAAACAGCCGAATCACCAGAAACGGCTTGCCACGCATCAGATGCCAGTCGCCGGCATGGACGGAGGTGGCGCGAACCCTGATCAGCAGATCCTTGTCACCGATGGCGGGCTTCTCAACCGTCTGGAGCGAGAGGACGTCTGCGGAGCCGTAGACGTCTTGGGTGATGGCCCGCATGGTGGTCGTGGCCGGGCCCGGATTCGACATCAACGCTGCTCACTTACACCGTAAGCGAAGCATACGCCGTAAGGTTTGTGCCTTTACTGGATCGGATTGGCAGCGGGGAACCTGGCTGAAGCGAACCCTTCGATGCCGATCGCCCGACGTCCCCTCAGTAGGGAGCGGGTGCTGGCGGCTGCGCTGGAGATCGCCGATCAGGGGGGGCTCGCGGCCCTCTCGATGCGCAAGCTCGCCGAGGCGCTGGGGGTCAAGGCGATGTCGCTCTACAACCACGTGGCCAACCGGGACGCGATCATCGACGGCCTCGTTGAGATCGTGGTCAGCGAGATCGCCCTGCCGGAGATCGGCGGCGACTGGAAGGCCGCGATGCGGCAACGGGCGCTATCGGCCCATCGGGCCCTGCTACGCCACCCCTGGGCCGCCCTGGCGATTCTCTCGCGGCTGAACACCGGGCCGGCCATGCTCCGCTCCATCGATGCCACCCTCGGATGCCTGGTGGCGGCGGGTTTCTCCCTGGAGCAGGCCGATCACGGCTGGAACGCCGTCGACAGCCACATTTACGGCTTCACCCTGCAGGAGATCAATTTTCCGATCGAGGCTCAGGACTACGCCGCGATGGCCTCCTCTTTCCTGCCCCAGCTTCCCGTCGATCGTTTTCCCCACTTGAACGCGCTGAGCCGCCAGGTGATCGAGTGCCGCTACGACGGGCTTCATGCCTTCAGCTTCGGACTTGAGTTCATCCTTGATGGGCTGGAGCGCTCCCTTGGCCCAGCAGCGCCGCCGGAATCCTCAGGCTGATGCTTGTTGTGAAACGACTGGCTGCTGAGGCCAGCGCCGCATCACCACAAGCCCCAGCGTCACCAGCACCGCTGGGATCAAGCCGATGCAGAGGCGGATCATCGCCACGGCCGTGGCGGGCTGATCCTCGGCGAGCCCGGCCACATAACCGCTCCAGCTCAGCAGGTTGCCTAGCAGAAACACCGAGAGGGCACTGCCCAGCTTCTGGGTCATCACCATCCAGGCGGTGAACAGCCCGGCGGGGCGCTCCGGATCGGCATCGATCGCATCGGGCAGCAACGACCAGGGCAGCAGGTAGGCGGTGGCGGCCCCCAGGCCGAGCAGCAGCACCACCAGCACCAGCAACGCGAACCTGAGGCTGTTGCCACCAGGAGCCAACGGTGCCGCGGTGGCATCGAGCGGCACCAGCAGCATGGCCAGCACACCCATGGCGATCCAGAGTCCACCGCCCCAGCGCAGGGCCACCAGCCGTCCACGCCGCGCCGCCAACCGGCTCCACAACTCCAGGCCGGCCATGGCACTCAATTGGAAAGGAATCAGCATCCAGGTGCTCCAAGACTGGGGCAGATGCATCACCTCAGAGAGATAAAGCAACGACACCGGCTGCATCAATTGCAGCGCTCCCCAGAGCAGCAGATACAACCCCACCACGCGCAGGAAGCGGCCATTGCGCCGGATGCGCCCCAACTGGGCTGTGATCGGCTCGGGTCGCCCCGATGGCCGGCGGCAGACCCGGGCCGCGGGGGCCAGGCCCCAGGCCGAGAGCAGGGTGCCCACCACCGCGACCGCTCCGGCGGCCGCCCCCATCGCCAGGTAGCCCGGGGCGCCGTAGCCCACCAGCAGGGCGCCAAGCAGCAGGCCCACCAGGCTGCTGAGAATCGAGCCGGTGAAGCGGGCCGCGTTGAGGCGGGTGCGCAGCTTGGTGTCTTCGGTGAGCTCGGTGGCAAGGGCGCAATAGGGCAGGTTCACGCCGGTGTAGGCGGCCATGAACACCACCGAACTGAGCACGAACCAACCGAAACGCAGCAGTTCACCACCCGGCGGGAACCACCACATCAGCGCCATGCTCAACCCGAGCGGCAGCGCACTCCAGATCATCCAGGGAACGCGCGGGCCGAGGCGCGATCGGGTGCGATCGCTGAGCCAGCCCATCAGCTGATCGTTGATGGCATCCCAGAGCCGGCCCACCATCAGCACTAGGCCCGCCAGCCAGGGCGGCAGCCCGGCGATCTGGGTATAGAACACAAATAAATAGAAGCCGATCAGCGCCGCAGCCATGCCGGTGCCGGCATCACCGATGCCGTAGGCGACCACCGTGCGGTGACGCAGGGCCGACGGCAAGGCCAGCAGATCCATCGGCTCGGCCATGGCGGTGCAGCGGCTCAGACTCTGAGCATGTTGGTCTGCCCCCGGTGCCGGAAGCGGGCTGGGCCAAGGCGGCAGGATTTCGGTGGCTTGTGATGGACTAAGTCCAGCCCTAAGCTAAAAAATCATCCAGTCATGCCGGCATGGAACAGCCTGCCCCACAGCTGGGGCCTCTGGCGCCCCCACCCCCGCAGCGCCTACCAGGCCGGTTGCGCAACCAAGGGCCACTGAGCCAACCCAACGCCCTGCTGGAGCCCATGGAGGCTGAAGAGCTTGCAGCCTGGGACGAACTCCTCGGGCTACCTGCTCGACAGCCATGTGCTGCTCTGGTGGTGGTTCGATCCTGAACGGCTCTCTTCAGCCGTGCAGGCGCTGCTCGTGGATCCCACCAGCCAGATCCTGGTGAGTGCTGCCTCTGTCTGGGAACTGAGCCTCAAGCACCACCGCGGCAAGCTGCCCGAACTGGAAGGCTCCATCGCTGACCTGCAGGGCCTGCTGCAGGCCGATGGCTTCGGGGGCCTGCCGATCACAGCGGCCCACGGGCTGAGGGCAGGGGCCTACCCCCAGCCTCACAGGGATCCCTTTGATCGCGTCCTCGCTGCCCAGGCCAAACTGGATCGCTTGGTGCTGCTCTCCGCCGATCCACAGCTCTCCACCTTTCCCTGTCAGACCCTCTGGTGACGTCGCTTGGCTCCAGATCACAGGCCGTTGGATGAGACGATCCTCCCAGAGTGTCTACGAGTTGAAGTTCGCCAACCTGACTCCCAAGAGAGACCCCATTGATGTGGAGTGCGAACTCCCCACCGTCTCTTTCGTAGCCAATTGGGCCTCTCAACCAGCACCGTCTGAACGTTCCTGCTGAACCTGCCCGGACGCCTGGCCACTGCCAGAGTGTCGCTGGTCGTTTCCACCCATGCATCTCACTCCCCAGGAGAAAGACAAGCTCCTGATCGTCACGGCTGCCCTGCTGGCGGAGCGCCGCTTGCTGCGGGGCCTGCGCCTCAACTACCCAGAAGCGGTGGCCTGGCTGAGCTTCCAGGTGCTGGAGGGGGCGCGGGATGGCAAATCCGTGGCTGAGCTGATGAGTGAGGGCACCACCTGGCTGCGCCGCGACCAGGTGATGGAGGGGATCCCTGAGCTGATCAGCGAGGTGCAGATGGAAGCCACCTTCCCTGACGGCACCAAGCTGGTCACCCTGCACGACCCGATCCGTTGAACACCCCCGCCCCCGATGACCCCCTGATTCCCGGCGAGCTGTTCAGCGAGCCCGGCAGCCACACCCTCAACGCAGGCCGGCCGGTCACCACCCTGGCGGTGGCCAACCGCGGTGACCGGCCGGTGCAGGTGGGCTCCCACTTCCACTTCCATGAGGCCAACAGCGCCCTGCAGTTCGATCGGGAGGCCGCCCGCGGCCAGCGGCTGGACATCCCCGCCGGCACAGCGATCCGGTTTGAACCGGGGGACGAACGGGAGGTGCATCTGGTGCCCCTGGCCGGCCGGCGCCATGTCTACGGCTTCAACGGCCTGGTGAACGGTCCGCTCGACTGAATCTGCTCGCCCAACCCTTTCAGCACCGAACCTCTCCGCACCACACCTTTCCCCAACAGACCCATGCCCTATCGGATGGATCGGCGGGCCTACGCCGAAACCTATGGCCCCACCACCGGCGACCGGCTGCGGCTGGCCGATACCGAGCTGATCCTGGAGGTGGAGAAGGATTTCACCACCTATGGCGAGGAGGTGAAGTTCGGCGGCGGCAAGGTGATCCGCGACGGCATGGGCCAGGCACAGACCACCCGCGCCGCTGGCGCCGTCGACACGGTGATCACCAACGCCCTGATCCTCGATTGGTGGGGGGTGGTCAAGGCCGACATCGGCCTGCGCGACGGCCGCATCTGCGCGATCGGCAAGGCGGGCAATCCCGACATCACCGATGGCGTCACGATCGTCATCGGGCCCGGCACCGAGGCGATCGCTGGCGAGGGTCACATCCTCACCGCCGGAGCCCTCGACACCCACATCCACTTCATCTGCCCGCAGCAGATCGAAACCGCCTTGGCTTCCGGGGTCACCACCCTGCTGGGCGGCGGCACCGGCCCGGCCACCGGCAGCAACGCCACCACCTGCACCCCCGGCGCCTTCCACATGGGCCGCATGCTGCAGGCGGCCGAAGGTCTGCCGGTGAACCTGGGCTTCTTCGGCAAGGGCAACGCCAGCACCCCCGAAGCCCTCGAAGAGCAGATTCGAGCCGGCGCCTGCACCCTCAAACTCCACGAAGACTGGGGCACCACCCCCGCCGCCATCGACTGCTGTTTAACAGTGGCCGACAAGTTCGATATTCAGGTCTGCATCCACTCCGACACCCTCAACGAAGCGGGCTTTGTTGAAGACACGATCCGGGCAATCGGCGGTCGCACCATCCACACCTTTCACACCGAGGGGGCCGGCGGCGGCCACGCCCCCGACATCATCCGGGTCTGCGGCGAGGCCAACGTGCTGCCCAGCTCCACCAACCCCACGCGCCCCTACACCCGCAACACGCTCGAGGAACACCTCGACATGCTGATGGTGTGCCACCACCTGGATCCTTCAATCCCCGAAGACGTGGCCTTCGCTGAATCACGCATCCGCCGTGAAACGATCGCCGCTGAAGACATCCTCCACGACCTCGGCGCCTTCAGCATCATCGCCAGCGATTCCCAGGCCATGGGCCGGGTGGGTGAAGTGATCACCCGCACCTTCCAGACGGCCCACAAGATGAAGGTGCAGCGGGGCCATCTCCCCGAAGATGCCGCCAATCCCCGCGGCGCCCGCAACGACAATCACCGCCTCAAGCGCTATATCGCCAAGGTCACGATCAATCCAGCGATTGTTCACGGAATCGATAGCCAAGTGGGGTCGGTGGAAGTGGGCAAACTGGCCGATCTTGTGCTCTGGAAGCCGGGCTTCTTCGGCGTCAAGCCAGAGCTGGTGATCAAGGGGGGCTCGATTGTCTGGGCGCAGATGGGTGATGCCAATGCCTCGATTCCCACCCCGGGCCCCGTGCATGGCCGGCCGATGTTTGCCGCCTACGGGGCAGCACTCGCCCCCAGCTGCCTCACCTTCTTGAGCCAGGCCGCCCTCGACGACGACCTGCCGCGCAAACTGGGCCTGAAGCGGCCCTGCGTGCCGGTGGTGCACTGCCGCGATATCGGCAAGGCAGACATGCGCAACAACAGCGCCCTGCCCAAGGTGGAGGTGGACCCGCAGACCTACGAGGTGTTCGGCGACGGCGAATTGCTCACCTGCGAACCAGCCGATGTGCTGCCGATGGCCCAGCGCTACTTCCTGCTCTGAGTCCAGGCAGGGTGGGGCTATTCGTAGCAACCGGCACGGGCTATTGCGCGTTAGGAAGAGATGATTGAAAGGCCGCATAATGGCGGTTGCTCAGCAGCATAAAAACCTGCTTGTTTCCATCCCTTCTGTACGCCGCTCTACTCATTTTATGGCCCACTCGTTTGCCTCAGCTTCGCCAGGCCCCAGCCTCACCGCCACCCTGATGGCCGCCAAGAAAGCCAAGGGCCTCAGCTTTGCTGACCTGGAAGCGGCCATGGGTCTCGATGAGGTCTGGATTGCCTCGTTGTTCTATGGCCAGGCCGCAGCTTCAGCGGCGGAGGCCGAACAACTGGCTGGCCTGCTGGATCTCTCAGCGGAGATTGCCGAAGCCCTGCAGGCCTACCCCACCAAAGGCTGCCTGGATCCGGTGCTGCCCACCGATCCCTTGATCTATCGCTTCTACGAGATCATGCAGGTGTACGGCTTGCCGCTCAAAGATGTGATTCAAGAGAAATTCGGCGATGGCATCATGAGCGCCATCGACTTCACCCTCAATGTGGAAAAAATCGAAGACCCCGGCGGCGCTCGCGTCCAGGTCAGCATGTGTGGCAAGTTCCTGCCCTACAAGAAGTGGTAATCGCCGCCAGGTGATCAGACCCGGTTCTTTTCGCCAATAAAAAACCCAGCCAGAGGCTGGGTTTCGGCCACTCACGAAGAGTAGCCACTTATCGAGAGAGTGCTGGATCAGCGAGCACCAAGCTCGGCAGCCAATTCACGCTCCAGCCGTTCATCATGCTTCAGCGGCAACACATTGCTGATGGGTGAACGGTGCGTGCTGTAGAAGAGCATGCCGATGAACACCATGCCGCCCACAATGTTGCCCAGAGTGACGGGAAGATAATTCCAGAAGACGATCTGGGCGAAGCCCACGCCAGAACCCAGCAAAGGGCCGGTGGTGTGCAGGAACATATTCACCACAATGTGCTCCATACCCAGGGCTTGGAAGGCGGTGATCGGTAGCCAGCAGGCCATGATCTTGCCTGGAACGCTCTTGCTCACCAGCGCCAGGGTGACCCCAAGACAAACCAACCAGTTGGCAATCACGCCACGAAGAAAGGCAAGAAAAAAGCCAAGAAGGCCCAGATCTTGATACTTGGTAATCACATTGGCCTTGTTCAGGCCGATGATTTTGTTGGCGACCTCCACCCAGTCACCGGAGCCTGTGGCCAGGTCTGCGGTGCCACCACTGGTGAGGCTGATGGCAAAGAGAATGCCGACCAGGCCGGTGCCAAGGAAATTACCGATCCACACCCAGATCCAGTTGCGGAAGGTTTTGCTCCAGGTGGTCCGGCCTGCCCAGACCGCCATCGGCAGCAGGGCAAAGTTTCCAGTCACCAACTCCATACCGAACAGCACGATGCTGGCGAATCCGAACGGGAAGATGAACGAGCCGATCCAGGGAATGCCCGTCTGAACCATGATCGTGAGGGCCAGGCACAACGCCAGGCCGAGGGCGGATCCGGAATAAAACCCGCGCAACAACAGATTCTTAATACTGACGCTGGATTTCTTGCCGCCGGCGGCAATCATGCCGTCGACGAGTTCATTCGGTAAGACGTAATCCATTGGAGGAAGGTAAGCCTGGAAAAGGGTGTGGGACAGAAGCGCGTATCAGATTTTGAATCAGGCCTGGGATTCGAGCCTGACGTTCGCAAAAAGAGAAGACATCAGCCGCTAATTCGATTCATCAACCTGCTGAATGGATCAAGCCGTTTCCGTGAAGGCTGCGTTTCAGGGGTATCTGCGCCCAGGGCGCTGAACCAATTGAGGAGCCGCGACATCGGGTCAGAAGCTTGCTTGGAAGGGATGGAAGCCATAAAAACTCAATGCAAAAATAGTTGGACGAGATTCGCTGAGATACAGCGGCAGCAGGGACCTGAGCGGACCCAAGATGCCAAGCAACGCAAATCATTCAAACGGCTGAATCGTGCTGGCCAAAGCAACGACGCAACAAAAGCTTGCGGGTCAATGCCTAGAAGGACACAGAGCCCAAGCGTTTCACGCGTGGAAGTCAATGTGCGGGCGTCAGGAGCCGATTGGCCCCATAACAAAGTTGCACCCGCAGATATTGACCCAAAAAGAAAATGAAGCAGCCAAGGCTGACTCATTCACTCAATTATTAGAACAGGGGCGAGTCTTCCTGCCTGTAGCTCGTGTTACCAACCACCCCGATCCCGGCTCGGTAGCCGCCCCATGTGGTCATCTGCTCACGCAGCGGGAGCGCTTAAGGCAGGCAGAGGAGCAAATCCAGCAGGCACGCGCGCAGTGCGGGGCGCTGCAGCAGGGGCTCAGCACACCAATCGGGCAAGGCCTCAGTGAGGCGATTGCTGGCCAGCACCAACGGCAGCACAACGGGGCGGTCTGAAGGGTCTTCAAGCAGCGAGCGCCCTGCATCGGAATCCGGCGCGCTGTAGGGCGTGGGCAGGCAGGTGGCGCCGCAGAACGGGCCGAGGTGGGCCAGATAGCGCCCGGCCAGGGAGCTCCGAAGCGGGTGATGCAGCAGCAGTGGCAGCAGCGGCCCGTCGTCGCCAGCGGATGGCTCGCTGGCCGCCACCAGGGCGCACACTTCCTGGCGCAGGGCCTGCTGCCAGAGGGGCCAGGCCCCCAGGAAGGGCAAGCGGATCACTGGGCCGCTGCTACGCCAGCGGGCGGCCAGCGCCGGCACATCGCCGCAGACGTGACTGCCAGGCAGCAGCAGCAGTGGCATCAGGCTCAGGGGCTGGCCCTCAGCGGCCTGGCGGAGCGGTTCGGGAACGGGCAAGGCCGCTGCCGTCAGAGCCTGGAGCAGCACCGGCGAGCGACGCAGGCTTTGTAACTCGGCGCGCAGGACCTCCAGCTCGGGCGGGATCAGCCCACCACTGCGGCCGTGCACCACCAGGACAAGGGGATTGGCCGGCAAGGCCGCAAGCCGGCGTTGCCGGCGCCGTTGCACCGAAGGCTCCAGGGCTGCGGGCGCCAGGCCCGCGAGCGCCCGCCTGGGCTGGGGCAAGCGGGCCAGCAGATCCAGCGCAGGGGCGGCCAGGGAAGGCTGCAGACCCGTAACCAGCTGGCGCAACAGGGCGCGCAGCGCAGGCAGGGGCCAGCTGGAGAGTCCGACAGCCAGCCCCTCAAGGGCCGCCTGACGGCAGCGCAACGGCTGCGGACCCAGCAGCCAGCTCGATAACAACGCAAAGTCGGCCGGATCGCGCTGATGACCGAGCAGGGGCAGCAGCCAGGGCGCCCGCCCGACCCCATCGGCGGCCAAAGCCTGGCGCAAGCGGGCCGCCAGGGCGGGACCGCGGTGCTGACCGATCACCTGCAGCACGGCGGGATCCCTGGAGCCGCCCCTCAACCAGCCGTCCAGCAGCCGCAGCGCCGCCGCGGCGTCGAGGCGCGGGGCCAGGGCGGCGATCAGGTCGGCATCGAGCGACAGGGCTCCGGTTTCGATCGCCTGCAACCAGGCCTCCAGGGGCACATCGCTGCTGCGCCGCAGCCGCTGCAGCCAGGGCCAGCGCTGCGCAGACTCCGGGCCCGGCAAGGCGGCCGGCAACAGGCTTGTCTCAGGCGTGCAGGCCACGCCGTCCTCGCAGGTGATGGGGTTCCACGATGGCAGCCTCGCCAGCCAGCGGCCTCAGCCGCCGGCCAGCTTCCGCCGGGCACCGAAGTGCTCCACCAGCAGCTCCTCCATCACATCGGGGAGTTCGCTCAGGGGCACCCCTTTGTGGTGCAGCTCGGCCAACCGGGGTTCGGCGCCCATGGCACCGCCAAGGAAGATCTTCACCGCCTCCACCATCTCGCCGTCTTTGCGGGCCTTGGCGCCCATCAGGCCGATCTGACCCATGTAGGGCTGGCCACAGGCGTTGGGGCAGCCGGTCCAGTGGGTACGCACCGATTCAGGCAGGTCAACCCGTCGCTCCAGCTCCTCCACCAGCGCCTGGGCGGTGCCTTTGGTTGGGATCAGGGCAAAGCTGCAGTAGGCGCTGCCGGTGCAGCTCACGGCTTCGGCCTGCAGGGCGCCGGGGTCGGGGCGGAAGCGCTGCAGGAGCGGCTCCGCCTCCAGCGCCTGGCGGCGAGCCAGCGGAACATCGGGCAGAAGGGCGTTCTGGGCCTCGGTGAGCCTGAGCTCGCCGCTGCCATAGCGGCGGGCCAGGCCGGCCAGGGCCAGCATCGACTCCCCATCCAGTCGGCCCATCGGCACGTGGAGCCCGAGCCAGCCGAGCCCCTCCTGCGCCTGTGGATTCCAGCCCAGGCCATCGCGGGGGGCCCGATCCACCAGGTGGCGGCCGTCGTGGGGCTGGATCCGGGCCTCAGCCGGGGCACCGGCCTGCTCGCCATACACCTCCAGAACCGCCGCCCGATAGGCCTCCAGGCCGAACTCGTCGATCAGATACATCAGCCGGCTCTTGTTGCGCAGCTTGCGGTTGCCGCACTGCTCGAAATGGCGCAGCACCGCCAGGGCGAAATCGGGCAGCTGGTCGGCCTCCAGCCAGAGCCCGAGGGGGATGGCCAGTTCATTGCGCTGGGCGGAGAAGAAGCCCCCCACCATCACGGTGAAGCCGAGCCGGCCGTCGTGATGGGCCGGCAGGAAGGCCAGGTCGTTGTGGAGCAGGAAGCTGTCGGGAGCACCGCCGACGGCCACGTTGAACTTGCGGGGCAGGTTGCGCGGGCCATCGGCGCAGAACAGGCGATCCTGGATGGCCTGCACCAGCGGGCGGGTGTCGACGATCTCCTCGGGGTCGATCCCGGCCAGAGGGTTGCCGGTGATGTTGCGGGGGTTGTCATGGCCGGATTGGCGGCTGGTGAGGCCGAGCCGCTCCATGGCGTCCAACAACGGCGGCATGTCTTCAAACAGCAGCCCCCGCAGCTGCAGGTTCTGGCGGGTGGTGATGTCAGCGCTGCCGTGCTCACCGCAACGATCGATCGCTTCACCCAGCAGTTCCAGCTGCTCGGCGGTGATCACCCCGTTGGGAAGCCGCAAGCGCAGCATGAAGCGGCCGGGTGTGACCGGCCGAAAAAAGATCCCCAACCACTTGAGGCGAATGGTGAGGGTGGCCTCATCGAGGGCCTCCCAGCCATTGCGGGCCAGCTGGGGCAAGCGGGGCAGGAGGTCGAGGCCGCAGAGGTCAGCCTTGGCCTGCTCCACCTTGGTCAGCGTCGCTGGCAGATGTTCTGAAGCCGGAGGGGAAGCGGAAGTCATGGCGATACAAACGGCACGCCCAACAGGCACACCCGAACAACGTGGGAAAAATGGCGTGACGGCGCTAATCACGCAGCGGCAAACCCAATGGAGCCAAAGCTCAAGGTGCCAGCGAATTCAGCACCGGTAGATCCAGCAACAGCGGCGCCTGCAGCCGGGCCCCAGCAGAGGTGGAACCGCAAACAGCCGGCTGACGCCAATGAGAGGTGCGTCGCCTGGGGAATGGTCAACAAGGCCCTGAAGGGCCGGCCCAATCGTCGAGAGCCGCTTTGATCATGCAGGGCAGGGCTGCCAGGCGGTGTCGTGATCGTTACGGCTCTGAACACACAGCCGGGGGATCGATCACCAACCCGAGTTGAATCAGTAGCAACGATCACTGGGGCTGTCAATGACGCTCTTCATGATCTCCATCTGCCCAAGGCTGATCGATGTTCACCGAGTATCTGCCACGCAAGGGATATGACGAGTACTTCACCGCAACGGCCGAGCCCCGGGCCGCACTCAAACCCCTGCTCTCCTCCCTGGGCCAGCTCGGCATCGAGGAGATCAACCGCAACCACGTGGCCGCCGGTCTGCTGCTCAAGCGGCTCGGGGCCACGTTCCGGCTCAACGGCTCCGGCGAGGATGGCGGCGAGCGCATCCTTCCCTTTGATCCCCTGCCCCGCCTGATCCGCTCCGGCGACTGGCAGCGCCTGGAACGGGGCCTGATCCAGCGGCTCGAAGCGATCGATCACTTCCTCGCCGATGTCTACGGCGACCAGGCCATCCTCAAGGACGGGGTCGTTCCCCGCAGCGATGTCGAGAGCTCCCATGGCTGGCGGCCGCAGATGCGGGGCTTCAAGCCGCCGCTCGGGCGCTGGTGCCATGTGTCCGGTCTCGACCTGATCCGTGATGGACAGGGCACCTGGCGGGTGCTGGAAGACAACCTGCGCTGCCCATCGGGCGTGGCTTACTTCCTGGAAAACCGGCGGGTGATGAAGCGGATGTTCCCGAGCCTGTTCGCCGGGCCCACCGTCCAGCCGATCGACGACTACCCCTCCCACCTGCTCCAGACCCTGCACAAGCTCGCCCCCTGGACCGACACCCCCAAGGTGGTGCTGCTCACGCCAGGGGTGTTCAACAGCGCCTACTTCGAGCACAGTTTCCTGGCCCAGCAGATGGGCATCCAGCTGGTGGAGGGCCGGGATCTGGTCTGTGAGAACAACCGGGTCTGGATGCGCAGCACCGCCGGCCTGGAGCTGGTGGATGTGATCTACCGGCGCATCGACGACGATTTCCTTGACCCAGCCGTGTTCCGCTCCGATTCGATGCTGGGGGTGCGCGGGCTGATGGAGGTCTACGCCGCCGGCCGGGTGGCGATTGCCAATGCCCCCGGCACCGGCGTGGCCGACGACAAGCTGATCTATGCCTATGTGCCGGAGATGATCCGCTACTACCTCGACGAGGAGCCGATCATCGAAAACGTGCCCACCTACATCTGCGCGCGGGCTGAAGACAGGGCCTACGTGCTGGCCCACCTCAAGGATCTGGTGGTCAAATCCGTCGGTGAAGCGGGCGGCTACGGCATGCTGATCGGCCCCCATGCCTCCGCCGAGGAGATCCAGCTCTTTGCTGAGAAGATTCAGGCCGATCCACGTAATTTCATTGCGCAACCCACCCTGGAACTTTCAACGGTGCCCTCGCTGAGTGAAGGTGAGCTCTACCCCTGTCACGTGGATCTCAGGCCCTATGTGCTGCGCGGCAAGGGCGCCTGGGTCAGCCCCGGCGGCCTCACCCGTGTCGCCCTGCGGCGCGGTTCACTGGTGGTGAACTCCTCCCAGGGCGGGGGCTGCAAGGACACCTGGATCGTGGATGAAGCCACATGCTGAGCCGCGTCGCCGACTCCCTTTATTGGATCAACCGCTATATCGAGCGAGCGGAAAACCTGTCGCGCTTCCTTGAGGTCAGCGAAGCCATGGCCCTCGACTGCCCGCCGGGCAGCGCCGAGCCCTGGCTGCCCCTGATCGATGCCAGCGACGATCGTGAGCTCTTCGACGAGCTCTGTCCGCAGGGCCGCCCCAGCGACGTGGTGGGCTTTTTGATCAACCACCCGGAGAACCCCAGCAGCATCGTCAACTGCATCGCCTCGGCCCGGGAGAACGCCCGTCAGATCCGCGAGGTGATCACCTCCGAGATGTGGGAGCAGCTCAACGACATCTATCTCACCATTCACGAAAGCGACCAGTTCTGGCAGCAGCCAGCCCAGGAGCAACTGCACCAGATCCGCTACGCCTGCCAGCTGTTCTATGGCATCACCGATGCAACGCTCAGCCGTGATCTCTCCTGGCAATTCAGCAAACTGGGCCGATTGGTCGAGCGCGCCGAAAAGACAAGCCGGATTCTCGATGTCAAGTATTTTCTGTTGTTGCCAGCCGCCGAGGTGGTCGGCGGTGTGGTCGATGAGCTGCAGTGGATCTCGCTGTTGCGCTCCGCCGGCGCCTACCAGATGTTCCGGCAGTCGCAGCAGAAGGCCATCGCCCCCAAGGCCGTGGCGTCTTTCCTCCTGCTCGACCCGATTTTTCCCCGCTCCGTGCGCTATTGCCTGGAGGGAATCAACAAATCCCTGCGGGTGATTCGCGGCAACCCCGTGCCAGGTCCACCCGACGACCTGGAATGCCTGAGTGGCCTGATGCTCGCCAATTGGAGCTATGTGCGCATCGATGAGTTGGTCGGTCGGGGCCTGCATGAGGCGATCGATCACTTCCAGAGCGATCTCAACACCCTGCATGAACGCATCGACGAGCGTTATTTCGTCACCAGCCAACCGGCGCCGGCCACTGCCTCGATGCCGTCCGATTTCAGTGGCGACACGTCCAATGGCGACACTGGGGCCGAATCCGCCGTTGTCGCTGCGAGCTCCACCCTCCCCACCGCTCCCACGTCCCAGGCATGCGCGCCCGCATAACCCACACCCTCACCTATCGCTACAGCGCGCCGGTGCTGCTGGGACCCCATCGCCTCTGCATGAAGCCGCGCGCCCATGGTTTTCAGCGGCTGCTGGCCTTTGATCTGGCCTTCTCCCCCGATCCCCACGGCCTGCATCCGTTGATCGCCGCCAGTGGTGACGACATCCTGCGCGCCCATTTCCTCGGCTCCACCGACTGCCTTGAGGTCCGGGCGATCAGCGAAGTGGAAACCCAGGTGGCTCCCTTGCTGCAGGCCTGCCTGGCCCTGAACGAACCGGAACTGCCCTATCCCGTGGGCCAGTTGAACGGGGATCTGATGGGCAGCCTGGAGGGTTGGCTGCCCAACGGACAGCACGAGCCGGCGGCGGTGGAACTGGCCCAGGAAGCACTGATGGGAAGCGATCAGCGCGCCCTGATGTTTCTGCAGCAACTGGTCGAAATGATTCAGGACCGGGTCAAGTACACACAACGGCACACCGGTCCGGCCTGGCCGGCCGGACGCACCCTCAAGGAACGGGTGGGGTCCTGCCGGGACCTGGCGGTGCTGATGATCGAAGCCTGCCGCTGCGTCGGGCTGCCGGCGCGGTTCGTCAGTGGCTACCACCTGGTGGAGCCGAAACCGGAGCGCTACGACCTGCACGCCTGGGCAGAGGTGTACCTGCCGGGTGCTGGCTGGCGGGGCTTCGATCCCAGCGGCATGGGGGCCATCGACGATCGCTACATCCCACTGGCCACCTCCTCGAAATCCACCCTTACCGCCGCGATCTCCGGCTCGTTCAGCGGGCCATTGGGTGTGGAGAGCGAGCTGAGTTGGTTGATCGAAGCGGAAATGCTTGACGCCGTACCGACGCTGCCGAACCTGCTGCACTTCTGAGCAAAACCCAAACCAAAGCCTGAGGGCCATCCATCCTCAACAGGAATCGGTAACCGTTGGAGCAGCATTGATCACCCTTCCCGCACCATGAAGGTCTCAGCAACACGTCACGCTTGATGGCAACGACCAGCGCACCCCCCGCCAACCGGGGTAACGCTCCCTTCTCTGACGGCCACACCCTGGCCGAGGGGATGCGCCACCATCTCTTCTCCAGCCTGGCGAAGTCGCCCTCGCTGGCCACCCAGCACGATTACTACCGCGCCCTGGCACTGGCGGTACGCGATCAACTGCTGCACAACTGGGTCGATACCGCCGAGGCTTACACCCAGGCCCACGTCCGGACCGTCAGCTATCTCTCGGCCGAATACCTGCTCGGCCCTCACCTGGAGAACAACCTGGTCAACCTCGGCCTGCGCGAGGCCGCCGCAGCCGCCTGCAGCGAACTGGGCCTTGACCTGCAGGAGCTGATCGAGGAAGAACCGGAACCGGGGCTGGGCAACGGCGGTCTGGGTCGCCTGGCGGCCTGCTTCCAGGAATCAATGGCCAGCCTTGAGCTGCCGGCGATCGGCTACGGCATCCGTTACGAGTTCGGCATCTTCCGCCAGCAGATTCGCTACGGCAATCAGGTGGAGAGCACCGACCCCTGGCTGGCCCAGGGCAACCCCTGGGAAGTGGTGCGCCCGGAGTGGAGCTACCCGGTCACGATCGGCGACAACACGGTGATCGGCGTCGCCTACGACACGCCGATCCTTGGCTATGGAGTCAGCACCGCCAACACCCTGCGGCTCTGGTCGGCCCAGGCCCCGGAAGCGTTCGATTTCGCCTCCTTCAACGCCGGCGACTACACCCGGGCGGTTCTGCAGAAGATGCAGTCGGAAACGCTCTCGAAGGTGCTCTATCCCAATGACGAGATGGAGCAGGGCAAACAGCTGCGCCTGAGCCAGCAGATCTTCTTCGTGAGCTGCAGCCTCCAGGACATGTTCCGCATCCTCAAGGGGCAGGGGCTGGCGGTTACCGACTTCCACACCAAATTCGCCGTTCAGCTCAACGACACCCACCCGGCAATCGCCGTGGCTGAGCTGATGCGGCTGCTGATGGATGAGCACGACGTGGACTGGGACACCGCCTGGTCAATCACCACCGCCAGCATCAGCTACACCAATCACACCCTGTTACCCGAGGCGCTGGAAACCTGGGGAGTGGATCTGTTCGAGCGGCTGCTGCCCCGCCAACTGCAGATCATCTACGAAATCAACAGCCGCTTTCTGCGCATGGTTCGCATCCGCTACCCCGGCCAACCGGGCCTGCTGGAGAGGATGTCGCTGATTTCGGAGGGCGGTCAGCGCAAGGTGCGCATGGCCAACCTGGCGGTGGTGGGCAGCCACCACGTCAACGGGGTGGCGGAGCTGCACAGCCAACTGGTGCGCAGCCAGCTGTTCGCCGAGTTCGCCGGGCTCTGGCCCGAGCGCTTCACCAACGTCACCAATGGCGTCACGCCCAGGCGCTGGATCGCCGTGGCCAACCCCCCTCTCTCCGGCCTGCTCGATGAGGCGATCGGCGCCAACTGGCGCCGTGATCTGGGCGAATTGCAGCGCCTGGAATCGTTCGCCGACGACGCCAGCTTCCTGGAGCGCTGGCATTCCGTGCGCGACCAGGGCAAACAGCGCCTGGCGAACACCATCCATCAGGACCTGGGGGTGTTGGTGGATCCCTCCTCCCTGTTCGATGTGCAGGTGAAGCGGATCCACGAATACAAGCGCCAGCACCTGGCCGCCCTGCAGATCGTCGAGCGCTACCTGCGCCTGCGCAACGGTGAGGATCTGCCGCCGCGCACCTTCATCTTCGGTGGCAAGGCGGCCCCGGGCTACGCCATGGCCAAGCTGATTATCCGCTTGATCAACGGCATCGCCGAAATCGTCAACATGGATCCCGCCATGGACGGCCGGATGCGGGTGGTGTTCCTGCCGAACTTCAGTGTCAGCCTTGGCCAGAAGGTGTATCCAGCGGTCGACCTTTCCGAGCAGATCTCAACGGCCGGCAAGGAGGCCTCCGGCACCGGCAACATGAAGATGGCCCTGAACGGGGCGGTCACGATCGGTACCCTCGATGGCGCCAATGTGGAAATCCGCGATCTGGTGGGCCACGAGAATTTCTTCCTGTTCGGCCACACCGCCGAAGAGATCGAGGCGATCAACCGCAATGGCTACCACCCGATGCCCTGGCTGGAGAACGACCCGATCGCCCGCGAGGCCATCGACCTGATCGGCTCGGGCCACTTCAGCGAAGGTGACCGCGACCTCTTCCATCCGCTGCTGGCCAACCTCTGCAGCAGTGATCCCTTCCGGGTGATGGCCGACATCGGCGATTACCGCCGCGCCCAGAACACGGTGGATGAGGCCTGGGTGCGAAGCGAGAGCTGGAGCAAGATGTCCCTGCTGAACTGTGCCCGCTGCGGCTTCTTCAGCAGCGACCGCTCGATCAACGAGTACGCCGAGCGCATCTGGAAGGTGTCTCCAGTGCCCATCACAACCTGCGCCCTGATCCCCTCGGCACAGGCGGACCAAGCCTGAGATGCTGATCACCGAACTGGCGCCGTCGATGGCCAAGACCGGGGACTGGATGGAAGCAACCGCTGCTGCCGCCGAGGTCCGGCTGCAGGCGGCCGGCATCAGCCTCACCCTCGGCGGTGAGCCCACCTATGTGCCCTTTGAGCCGACAGGCGCCGAATGGACGGTGGCAGCCGATGGGCCGACCAAACTCACCTACGCCCGCGCCCTGGCCCAGGAGCTGCGTCTCAGGGTCTGGCCTGGCAGCACCTTGATGTATTGCCCGGGCAAGCGTTACGACGGCGAAGTCAATCCGCGCTGGGCGTTGCGGCTGATCACCGGGCCCGACGCCACGCCAGTGGTGCACTGGCCCCAGGATGCCGATCCCGCCTCCTCCCCGGCCAAGGGACGACCGAAGAAGCTCAAGAAGGCCAAACCCCTGCCTGCCAAGCAGGCCGAGGCCTTTCTCGAGGCGATCGGTACGGCCCTGGGCTGCCGCCTGCACCCGCTCAAGCTGCGCGATCCCCTCGCCGCTGACAGCCGGGTCTGGGCCGCGGCGCTCTGCCACATCAGCGAACCGGAGGATCCGGCCGAGGCCGCTGAGCCGCCCGGCTGGCAGGCGGCCCGCTGGCCCCTGGCCAAGGAGCTGCGCAACCTGTTGATGGCCACGGGGCCCGCCGGCCTGCGCCTGCCGCTCCAATCCTTCCCGGAGGGCGTGCTGCGCCAGGTGCTCACCCTGGAGATCACAGCCGATGGCTGGACCCTGTTCCTCCCTCCCCTGGCCCGCCAGCCGCTGCAACAACTGCTGGAGGTGATCGCCACGGCCAGTGCCGGCTGGAGTCGGCCGGAGCTGAGCGGCGTCTTGCCGATCGACATGGACGGCCACTGGCAGGTGCTCGGCCTGACGGCCGATCCCGGTGTGCTGGAGGTGAACCTGCCGGTCTGCCACAGCTGGGGCGAGTACGCCGGCTGGATCCACACCCTCGATACCGTCGGCGCGCTGGTTGGACTGCGTTCCTGGAAGCGCAACGGCAACTCGATCGAGGGCACCGGCGGTGGCAATCACCTGCTCTGGGGCGGACCAAGCCTGGAGCAGAACCCATTCTTCGGCAGGCCCGCCTGGCTGATTGGAATCCTGCGGTTCTGGCAGCACCACCCCAGCCTGTCCTATCTGTTCGGCAACCGTTCGGTCGGTCCGGCCTCGCAGTCACCCCGGCTCGATGAAGGCAGCGCCAGCCGCCTCGATCTGACCCTGGCCCACACCGCAATCGAAGCGCTGCCGGAGGGCGATCAACGCCAACTGATCAGCGAAACCCTGCGCCACATCCACGCCGATCGCAGCGGCAACACCCACCGCAGTGAAATCAGCTTCGACAAATTCTGGAATCCCGCCTGGGGCGGCGGCTGCCAGGGCCTGATCGAATTCCGGGCGATCGAAAGCCTGCCGCAGCCGCAATGGACCGCCACGATCGCCCTGCTCTGGACCGCGCTGGCGGCCCACCTGCTGGAGCCCAGCCATCGTCCAAGCGGTCTGGAGCCGTTCGGTGAGCGGCTCCACGACGAATTCCTTCTCCCCGCCGCCCTCTGGAGTGACCTTGAAGGCCTGATTGCCCGCCTCGGCGGCGATGGACTGCCGCTTGAGACGGCTCCGTTCCGCCAGATCTGGGAGTGGCGCTTTCCGCTGTTGCTCGATTGGCAGCGCGACGGAGCCAGCCTGGAGATCCGCCGGGCCCTGGAGCCCTGGCCCCTGCTCTGCGACACCCCGGTGGAGGGCGGCAGCACGAGCCGCTTCGTGGACAGTTCGCTGCAGCGCCTGGAAATCAAGGCCAATGCAGCGTTTCTCGCCAACCACCGCCTGCGCCTCAACGGCCGGGTGCTGCCCCTCGGCGACGGCTGGCTGGGGCTGCGCTACCGGCACAGCAGCCTCTACCCCTCGCTGCATCCCTGCATTGAGCCCCACCTGCCCCTGCAGTTGGCCATTGAAGGCAACCCAGACCTGCAGGATCTCCCAGCGCGCTTCGTGCTCGATGGCACGGGCGAGGCAGGGGATGCTTTTCAGCCGTTGAGCCCTTCGCAGGAAGCGGCCGCGGCAGAAAGCAGTGAAGAGGCAGCGCCCCCCTGGGCCAGCGATGCAGCGGACTGGCCGGAGCCAGCTGGAGGCTGCCGGACGCTCGATCTGCGCCTGGCCTGAACCAGATTGGAGCTTTGGCTTGAACCAGGCTTGAACTTGGCGCAGATGTCCAGCATTGGTTACTTCCTTGGCAAGGATCTGCTGCTTTTTATTAACTGCAAAAATGCTTGATTTATGGCCACGGCTTTAGATAAACAGCAAGGAGATCGGCAATCGCTTGTTAGGCTCAATGGTGTTGTGCCAATCCAGCCATGCCCACCCTGCTGATCACCGGGGGAGCGGGCTTCATCGGCAGTCACACCGCTCTGGTGTTGCTGGAGGCCTGCCACCGGCTGGTGGTGCTGGATGATTTTTCCAACGGCTCTCCCAAAGCGCTGCGCCGGGTGGCCGAGCTGGCCGGCGCAGACGCAGGCGATCGGCTGGAGGTGATCGAGGGGGACATCCGCGATCCCGCAGCCCTGGCGCGGGCCTTCGGCGGCAGCGTGCCGATCGACGCGGTGATTCATTTCGCCGGCCTCAAGGCCGTGGCGGAATCGGTGGCTGATCCGCTCCGTTACTGGGATGTCAATGTCTGCGGCACCCAGCGGCTGCTGATGGCGATGGCGAAGGCGGGCTGCCGCACGATCGTGTTCAGCAGCAGCGCCACCCTCTACGGCCTGCCGGAAACGGTGCCCATCCCGGAAACGGCGCCGCTGCGACCGGTCAATCCCTATGGCCACAGCAAGGCCGCCGCCGAGCGGCTGCTGGCCGATGTGGCGGCCAGCGAAGACGGCTGGCGCATCGCCTGCCTGCGCTATTTCAATCCGGTGGGCTCCCACCCCAGTGGCCGCATCGGCGAAGACCCCGGCGGCCATCCCAACAATCTCTTTCCCTTCCTCACCCAGGTGGCGGTGGGGCGGCGGCCCCATCTCGAGGTCTTCGGCCATGACTGGCCCACCGCCGATGGCACCGGCGTGCGCGACTACATCCACGTGATGGATCTGGCTGAGGGTCACCGCGCCGCCCTCGACGTCCTGCTCGCCGAGGCGCCCCAGCACCTCATCCTCAACCTCGGCAGCGGCCAGGGCCATTCGGTGCTGGAGCTGGTGCACGCCTTTGAGCGGGCCTGCGGTCACCCGATCGCCCACCGACTGGTGGCGCGGCGGCCGGGCGATGTGGCGATCACGGTGGCGGATCCCGCCCTGGCCGGCGAACGCCTCGGCTGGCGCACCCAGCGCGGACTCGATGACATCTGCCGCGATGGCTGGGCCTGGCAGCGGGCCAATCCCGCCGGCTATTGAGGTCCACCACCCCGCCCACCCACCACCTGGTGCTGGCCGGGGGTGGTCACAGCCACGCCCTGGTGTTGCGCACCTGGGCCATGGCCAGAGCCAGGGGTAACAGCAGAAGCGGCCCTCCTGCCCACGCCCTGATCACCCTGGTGAGCCGCAGCAGCAGCGCCCTCTACAGCGGCATGGTGCCTGGCCTGATCGCCGGGCTCTATGCCCGGGAGGCCTGCAGCATTGATCTGCGCCGGCTCTGCGCACAGGCGGGGGTGAGCTTCGTCTGCGCCGAGATCACCGGCCTGGACCTGACGAGGCAGGAGCTGCAGCTGGCGGGACGCCCCCCCTTGCGCTGGGACCGACTCAGCCTTGATGTCGGGGCTGTGAGCGCCCCTGCCCCGGCGCGCTGCGGAGGCGACGGCAGAGGCGACGGCTGTGGCCGGGACATCGCCATCAAGCCGTTGGAGCCCTTTCTGGGCTGGTGTGACGCCCAGGATTCCAGCTCCGCCGCGTTGGCGGTACTGGGGGGAGGGGCGGCCGGGCTGGAGGTGGCCCTCGCCCTGCGCAGGCGCTTCGGCCCGGGGCGGTCGTTGGCGATCGAGCCGCGGCCCACGGGCCTGCAGCTGGGCTCAGCGGCAGCGAACCGTTGCGGCGAAAGGCTGCTGGCCGCCGCGGGCATCCGCATCGGAGCCGCCGAGCCCGAAACCCAGCGGGTGCTCTGCACGGGCAGCCGGGCACCGGCCTGGCTGGCGGCCGCCGGTCTGGCCACCGATCCGGCCAGCGGCCGCGTGTGGACCGAATCCAGCCTGCAGGTGGAGGGCCAAACGGCGATTTTCGCCAGCGGCGACTGCGGCCTGATCCGAACGGCACCGCGCCCGCCCAGCGGGGTGTGGGCGGTGCGCGCCGCACCCGTGCTGGCGACCAATCTGCGCCGCAGCTTGAGCCCGGCTGGCACGCCTCTGCGCCGCTGGCGTCCCCAGCGGCAGGCTTTGCGGCTGCTCGGCGCCGGCCCTGGAAATACGGCAGGACACAAGGCCGCTCAACCCAGGGCGGTCGCGTTCTGGGGGCCCCTGGCCGTGGGCCCGAGCCGCTGGCTGTGGCGCTGGAAAGCACACCTCGATCAGCGCTTCATGGACGGCTTCGAAGACGTGGCGGCAATGGGCCAGGCCGGCCAGTCGGCTATCGCCATGCCCTGCCGAGGCTGTGCGGCCAAATTGCCGGCCGCGCCCCTCTCGCGTGCCCTGGCGCGGCTGGCCGGCCTGGCCGGAGGCCAGTCAGGCGGGATCGCAACCGCACAAACCGCCGAAGACGCGGTGATCATCGCGGCCGCAGCCGATGGCTCCCGGCTGCTGCAGAGCCTCGATGGCTTCCCCGCCCTGGTGGACGATCCCTGGCTGAATGGCCGCCTCACCACCCTGCATGCCTGCTCGGACCTCTGGGCCTGCGGCGGCCGGGTGGAGAGTGCCCAGGCCCTGGTGACCCTGCCCCGAGCGGCCGATTCACTCCAGGAAGACCTGCTGCTGCAGACCCTGGCCGGGGTGCGCTCGGTGCTCGACGACCTTGGCGCCGAGCTGCTGGGCGGCCACACCCTGCAGCAGCTACAGGCTGGCGAAGGGCTGAGTCTGGCCCTCTGCGTCAACGGCAGCACCCCGGCCTGCCGCTTCTGGGCCAAGGGCGGCCTCCGGGCCGGCGATGCCCTGATCCTCACGCGACCGATCGGCACGGGAGTGCTGTTCGCCGCGGCCATGGCCGGCGGCGCCGGCGCCAGCTGGATCGATCAGGCCCTGACCGTGATGCAGCAGAGCCAGGCGGTGCTGGTGGAGCAGCTGGCCGCCCACGGCTGCACGGCCTGCACCGACATCACCGGTTTCGGGCTGCTGGGCCACCTGGGCGAAATGCTCGCCGCCGGGGAGCTGACCGTTGAGCTCGATGGGGAGGCGATTGCGGTCCTGCCAGGTGTCTGGGCGCTGCTGGCCGATGGCTTCTCCAGCAGCCTGGCGCCATCCAACCGGCAGGCGCTGGGATGGCTGGAGTGCGGGCTGGTGCGGTTCAGACCGCCAGCACAACAGCCGGAGCTGCTCAAAGAGCTGCTGATCGATCCCCAGACCTGCGGCCCGTTGCTGGCGGCCTTGCCAGCCGAGCGGGCCGCCGCCGCGCTAGGGGAGCTAAGGGCCAGTGGCTTCGAGCAGGCCGCTGTGATCGGCCGGGTGCTGGCGCGCTGAGCTGGCCTGGACGTCGCTGCGGCCATAGCGATCTTCAAAACGGACGATGTCGTCTTCGCCAAGATAGGGGCCGCTCTGCACCTCGATCAGCTCCACCGGGATCTTGCCTGGGTTGGACAGGCGATGCCTGGAGCCAAGCGGGATGTAGGTGCTTTCGTTCTCGCCCACCAACTCCTCGACCCCGTCCTTTTCAACTACGGCCGTGCCCTTGACCACTACCCAGTGCTCGGCGCGGTGATGGTGCATCTGCAGCGACAGGCAGGCCCCAGGTTTCACCAGGATCTTCTTCACCTGCCAGCGCTCCCCTTCGACCACGCCGTCGTAGTGGCCCCAGGGCCGGTAGATGCGGCGGTGGGCCTTGCCTTCAGAGGCACCGGCGGCTTCAAGCTGGCGAACGATCGTCTTGACCTCCTGGGCCCGGTCGCGGTGGGCAACGAGCACGGCGTCATCGGTTTCGATCACCACCAGATCATCGACGCCGAGGCCCACCACCAGGCGATGCTCGCTGCGCAGGTAACAGTTGCGGCTGCCCTCGCTGATCACCCGCCCCCGCAAGACGTTGCCGGCGGAATCCTGATCGGCGGTTTCCCAGAGCGCTTTCCAGCTGCCCACATCGCTCCAGCCCGCCTCCAGGGGCAACACAGACCCCAGCAGGGTGCGCTCCATCACCGCCACATCGATCGCCACGTTGGCGCAGCGCGCAAAGGCCTCGCGCTCCAGCCGCAGAAACTCGAGATCGGCGCTGTCGTGATCGAGGGCGGCGCGGCAACTGCTGACCAGCTCAGGAGAGAGCCGTTCAAGCTCAGCCAGGATGGCGCTGGCCCGAAACAAGAACATGCCGCTGTTCCAGGTGAAGCGGCCGGTGGAGAGGAACTGCTCGGCCGTGGCGGCATCGGGTTTCTCAACAAAGCGGGCGATCGGCACCGGCGGCGGGATGGCCCCGGAGTCGGCGAGCCGGGCTGGCAACGGCTCGACCGCCTCGATGTAGCCGTAGCCGGTTTCAGGGGCGGTGGGCACGATGCCGAAGGTGACCAGCTGGCCGGCTTCGGCGGCGGCGCGGCCGGCTTCGACGGTGGCGCGAAAACGGGCAGCGTCGCGGATCACGTGGTCGGCGGCGAGCACGAGCAACAGGGGGTCGTCGCCAAAGGCCGTGGCATGGAGGGCCGCCACCGCGATCGCCGGAGCCGTGTTGCGGCCGATCGGCTCCAGCAGGATGGCGGCGGGATCCACACCGATCTGCCGCATCTGCTCAGCGACGATGAAGCGGTGATCCTCGTTGCAGATCAGCAACGGGGCGCCCAGATTGGCGAGCCCTTCGAGCCGCTGCTGGGTCTGCTGCAGCAGGGTTTCTTCGCCCAGGCCGGCCAGGGGCCAGTACTGCTTGGGATAGGAGGCGCGTGAGAGCGGCCAGAGGCGGGTACCGGTGCCGCCACAGAGGATGACCGGCACCAGGGAGGCAGCTGGGCTCATGGTCGGAACATCCGCATCGCGCCGAGGTTGATGAAGGCAAAAATAGTCCGGAAATCTCGTTGCTTATTGGTCGAGCAGCCCTGGTGGCGGCGTGATCTCCAGCCAACCCTCGCCGACGTTGACCCGCGGCACGATCGGCAGCACAAACGGGATCAAGACGCGACGGAGCTTGGCGGACGTTTTCGCGGACGTCTTGCCAGAAGTTTTGCCGGCAGCTTGGCCGGAATCCTGGGTTGGCTCTGGGGGCTGCTCGTGGCTCTCGGGGGCGATCAGTTCCACTTCCAAGAGGTCGTTGCCGGCGTGGATCAGGTCGACCACTGTTCCGATCACGGTGCCCTCCGGCGCGAGCCGCACGGCCAGTCCCTGGAGGTCGAGCAGGTGGAATTCACCTTCGGCCAGGGGAGGGCGATCCTCCGCGCTCACCAGCAGGTCATGGTCGACCAGGGCTTCGGCCGCCTCGCGGCTGTGGATGCCCTCAAAGCGCACGATGAACAGCTCCCGGCCAGGCAGCTGACGGCCGCTGAGCAACTGCACCTGCCGCGGCGTTTCGCGCTTGTGGCGCAACCAGCGACGGCCAGGCCGGGTGAACCGTGCCGGGAAATCGGTGCGGGGCAGCATGCGCAGTTCACCCTGCAGGCCCTGGGCCCCGACGACGCGGCCCACCACCAGCCACTCGTCTTCCTCTGAGCCCGCCACTGTGCCTTTCGCTGAGCCCGCCCCTGCGCCCGTCGCCGCTTGATCGCCGCTGTCCATCAACCATTTTCAGCTTCCAGGCTCGATAATGGACGAACCCGATGCATCGATTTGATGGCTGCGTCTGACCTGCCGATCCTGCCGGGCAGCACCGTGACCGTGCGTGACGGCCGCTCGATCTACAACGGCTACCGCGGTTTCGTGCAGCGGATCAGCGGAGCGAGGGCTGCGGTCTTCTTCGAGGGCGGCAACTGGGACAAGCTCGTCACGATTCCGCTCAGCGCCCTCGATCAGGGCTGAGTTGACACCGGCAGCTCGATTCCGGCCAAGGCAGCCCGGGCCGCCTGCTGCTCAGACTCCCGTCGCGATCCCCCCCAGCCCTCGGCCAGGCGCTTGCCTTCGAGTTCCACCCAGCAGTGGAAGCGACGGGGATCGCCATGGAGCTGGCTGCGCTCCTCCACCCGGTAGTTGGGCAGTCCCCGGGCTTCGGCCTGGCTCCATTCCTGCAGGCCCGATTTCCAGTTGTGGCGATGGGGATCGGCGAGCAGTTCGGCGATGCTGCGCTTCCAGTGGGGGGCCAGCCAGCGGTGCACCGCCCGCAGGTTGCCCCAGGCCTCGTAGAGCCCGCCCACCAGAGCTTCGCAGGATTCAGCGCGGATCGTGCGGCTGGCGGCCTGGTCGCCGATGGCCAGTGGCCCCAGGCGCACCACCCGGTCGATGCCGCAGGTTGCGCCCAGTTCCGCCAGCCAGCGATCGGAGACGATCTGGGCGCGCAATTCCGAGCAGGCGCCAACGCTGAGCTCGGGATGGTGCTGCTGGAGATACTCCGAGGCGGCCAGGCGCAGCACGGCATCCCCGAGGAATTCGAGCCGTTCGTGGTTCCAGGCCAGACCAGCCGAGCTGTGGGTGAGGGCCTCCTCGATCGGCGCCAGATCGGGCTCAATCGGCGGGAGCGCGCCTGGCTCGGGCCCAGCCGCTTCGAGCACGCCGATCTCAGCGAGAAAGCTGATCAGCTGGGAGCGCGTTGGGGGCATGCGCAGGCGAGCGGGGCGCGGGAATGGGGTGAAAGCAGGACGTAAGCCGGGTTCTGTTCGGCAGGCCGAAGCCTGCCGGGGCGATCATCTATCTGGGACCGCTGTTACCAACGGCCTCGAGCGGCGCACTTGTGTCGGGACGGGTGTCATGGCCAACCGTTGTCCCTGGGCCTTGCTCCCAGCCGGGGTTTACCGAGCCAGCACCTCTCGATGCTGCTGGTGCGCTCTTACCGCACCCTTGCACCCTTACCTGTGCAGCGGGCGAACCCGGAGCCATCGGCGGTGTGTTTCTGTGGCACTGTCCTCACGGTCGCCCGCACTGGGCGTTACCCAGCAGGCCTGGCCATTGGGGAGCCCGGACTTTCCTCAACCGGACCCAGTCCACCGACCCGCAGGCCAATGTTCCACTCCGATTGCGACCACCTCGCCTGCTTTCAACCCCAGACTTTAGGCCGGGGTGCCAGCCTGCTTCAACGGAAAGGTCGAGAGAGGAAGGAGCAGCCGAGTGTCAACCGCGCGGGCCAGCGGCTGGGAGCGTCCGAGGCTGATAATGACCACCTGGGGGCTGTAGCTCAGCCGGATAGAGCGACGGTTTCCTAAACCGTAGGTCGTGGGTTCGAGTCCCGCCAGCCCCGTGCTTCTAAAGCCCAGTCGCTACAGGGGTTTTCACGTAAGTCAAGGCCGTAAACTCGACTCCCGCCCACCGCCGCCGTTAGGCAAAGAACTAGGCAAATCGGCCCGGATCGACCACCATTAGTCAAATGATTAGGCCAATCCTGTGCCTGCCTTCGACCCCTGGCTGGGTCAAAGCGGCTCCGCGCCCTCGCTGAGGATCGCCAGATAGGCGTCGTAGGCAAAAAGGCGATTGCGCTGGCCGCCGGTGCTTTCCCGCGCGATACCGAGTGCCACCAGTCTTTCCAGGGCTTTGCCCGTGGTGGGAAAGCTCAGGTCACAGGCGGCGCTGAGCTGGCCGATGCTGTTCAGTGCCCGCCGGCAGAGGGCCGCATAAACCTGGCGAACGCTGGGGCCGGATCGCCCCATCCCGCTCAAACGGGCTTCGTCGGAGCAGAATAACGCCAGCAGCCGCTGGGCCGTTGTCACAGCGGCTGTCGCCGTGCTCTCGACGCCCTCCAGGAAGAAATCGATCCAGGCCTCCCAGTCGCCGTTCTGGCGCACGCCATTGAGTAGGTCGTAGTAGCGGCTGCGGTGCTGCTTGAAGAACAAACTGAGATAGAGAAGTGGCAGCTGCAGAACCTCGGCATCGATCAGCATCAACACGATCAGCAGCCGGCCCAGTCGGCCATTGCCGTCGAGGAAGGGGTGGATGGTTTCGAACTGCACATGGGCCAGAGCGGCCCGCACCAGCACAGGCAGGGCATGGGCCCCGCCAGGCGTGCCATGGATGAACTGCTCGAGCTGGCCCATGCAGGCCTCCACCAGGCCAGGTGGCGGAGGCACGAAGTTGGCGTTACCGGGGCGGGTTCCGCCGATCCAGTTCTGGCTACGGCGAAACTCCCCGGGCAGCCGATCGGCCCCGCGACCCCTGGCCAGCAGCCGGGCGTGGATCTCCCGCAGCAAGCGGGAGGAGAGCGGGAAGCCCTCCCGCAGCCGTGCCACGCCGTGCTCAAGCCCCGCCACGTAGCTGGAAACCTCGACCACATCGCCTGTGGGAACGCCGGGGGCCTCCTCCAGCTCAAACAGCAGGAGGTCAGAGAGCGAGGACTGGGTGCCCTCGATCTGGGAGGACAGCAGGGCCTCCCGCCGCACATAGGCGTAGAGAAACAGGGCCTGATCCGGCAGCAGGGCTGAGACCCCGTCCAGGCGCCCGCAAGCCAGCAGCGCCCGCTCATGCAGCGCCTGGAGAGCACCCTCGAGCAGCACGGGTGGATCCGGCGGCAACGGCGCCGGCACAAAGGCTCGAACGGACTCACCAGCCGCGCTGGTGACCTCATAGCGGCCCGCGTCGTCACGCTGCATGGGGCTGCTTCGAGAACCTTGAACAGGCTTGCATTCTATTAAAGAGCAAGGGGCTTACCTTGAATAAGGGCGCCTGTCCGTGTTCACGGCTGGCCCTGTCGCTAGGAGCCAATTTCCAGCCTTGGTATCTATCGTGGGTCACTACCCGATCAGAGCCCTGCCATGGACACTGCCAAGCTCTTTCAATCGGGCCGCAGCCAGGCGGTGCGTCTACCGAAGGAGTACCGCTTCAGCGGTAGCGAGGTGGTGGTGAAGCACTTCGGTAGTGGCGTGCTGCTGCTGCCCATCGACGACCCCTGGCAAACCATGGAGGCCGCGTTGGAGGCCTTCGAGCCTGGCTTTGAGCTCAAGCGCGAGCAACCCGAGATACAGATCCGGGAAGCCTTCAGCCCATGATCTTGCTCGATACCAACATCTGCATTTACATCATCAATGCCAGGCCAGCGTCAGTGCTGGCGCGCTTCAAGCAGTACCGGATGGGCGAGATTGGTCTGTGCAGTGTGGTGGCCGCCGAGTTGGCCTTTGGTGTGGCCAAGAGTGGTTCAGCGCGCAACCGCCAGGCCCTGGAGATGTTTCTAGCCCCTCTCACACTTCAGCCCTTTGATGAGCGCGCCGCCTGGGCCTATGGCGACCTGCGTGCCGAACTGGAACGCCGGGGCACGCCAATCGGCTCTCTCGACACGATGATTGCGGCCCATGCCCTGAGCCAGCAGGCCACGCTGATCACCAACAACAGCCGCGAGTTTGCCCAGGTTCCCGGCCTGCTCCTTGAAAACTGGGTTCCTCTCGATTGGGTCAATGGTGGGGACGGTAGCCATTGATCCTGGTTCGAGCTTGCATCCTCGGCAGGCTGATGCCCGCATCCGTCGATCCAAAGAAAGACCGAACGATCTTTCTGAAGATCCTCACGATGGACGATGAAGGCACTTGCCTACACCAGAAAGGACAAACTTGATGACCCAGCTTGCTCCGCCGGGCCCAGCCAGCGCGGCTAGAGCAGCACACAAATACTGTTCCACTCATGGCTCGAAGCGGTATCCAGTTCCACTAAGACCTTTCCCTGCCTGAGTTCCAGTGCCACTACGGAACGGAGGAGCCGTGTGAGGCGGCGCTGGAGAAAGCCCGCTCACCACCTGGTTCTTGGCGTTCTATCTGATCGGTCAGGCCAAAACGGGGATCTCCTCTCTGGAACTGAGCCGCCACTTAGGCGTCAACGACGACACAGCCTGGCTGCTGCATAAAAAGATCCAGCGGGCCATGAGTGAGCGGGAAGACGCTTACGTGCTGCGGGGAAAGATCCAGATGGATGAGGCCTATCTCAGCGGAGAACTGCCGGGCGGCAAGGCAGGCCCCGTGGGATGCCGGCACCACCTCTCCTTGCAACCGCCAGGTCTTCTGAAATCCTGGCCACGCTCTGCCGGTGCGGCGGGCTCATCCGGCTTCTCACATCAGCTTTAACGGCTTCGCTGTAACGACGCATTGGTCATTACCTCAAGCCCCCTGGTTCCGGGGCCGGCTGGGCCGTAGGAGCGGGGGGAAGGGATTCATCGAGAACCAGGTCGATTGCGGCGATCCAGAGGAAGAGCCCGCCCAGGCAGGCCAGGGCGGCGAACAGCAGCACCCAGTGACGACGATCCAAAGCGGCAGGACACGGACTGGCGCTGAAATTGGAGCACGGCGCCGCCATGCTGGGAATCCGCTGCGGAGCGCTGGTGGTCGGAGTGTCGCTGGCGTCGTCTTCGCCGCCGGATCCCCTGGCGATTGACCCGGCCTGGCCCTCGCCGGTGCCCCTGCTCGGGCTGGAGCAGGCCCTGGAGCAGACCGTGCTGCGGCGGGGCGTCAGCCGTGAGGACGTTCTCGATCAGCTGGGGCGATCGCTCCGCCACCGCGTCCACCTGCCGCTGCTGTGGATGCTGCCCCAGCGCTGGCGGCTGAGCGCCGCCCAGGTTCCCGCCCGGCTGCGCTCGCTGGCGGAGCTGCTGGAGGGCCAGTTGCTCAGCCCCGCCCTGCTCCATGCCCTGGTGGACGAACTGCCCATCCTGCGAACGGGGCTGGGGCGGGAGCCGTCGGCACTGGAGCGCTGGCGGGCCGAAACGATCCGCTGGGGCGGCGCCACCCTGCCGCTGCCTGGCGCCCTCAGCGAGTTGATGGCCACTGCCTTAACCGCCACCAACGCGGCCACTGACTTCGAAGCCACTGTTTCTGTGGCCACCGTTTCCGGGGATCGTGGTCGCAGCCCCAACCCCCCTGGGGGCCTGCGCCTGCGCAACACCGGCTTGGCATTTCTGCAGAGCGAACCCTGCCGGCGGCGTAACGCCCTGCTGGCCCAGGCCTTCAACCGACTGGCAGCCAACCTGCTCACCGACCAGGCCTGGAGCCTGGAGGGCTGCCGCACGGGACGGTCGTTGATCGCGGCGCTGCAGGCCCAGGGCTGGACGGTGCGGGCCCGTCTGCGCAGCAGCGTCGCCAGCTTCGGGCTGGGTGCCAGCCTGCCGCTGGCCACTGGCGGCTGGGCCCAGGTGCCCCTGGCGTTGCCGCTGCGTACCGGCCTTCTCGATCCGGCCGCTGCGCCACGGCCCAATCGGCCGGAGCAGCGCATCCTCTTGCCCCACAGCAGCCTGGAGCTGGAGCTGGAGCTGGCGTCGTGCCGGCCCGCTGGGGCCGCTCCCCTGCTGCTGCAGTACTACCAGGGAACGGAGGGGCTGTGCGGCTGGGAAGGTCTCAACGATCTGCATCGCCCCTGGCAGAACGACCGCACCAACGGCACGGTGCGGTATCTGGATGCCCCCTTCGAGGGCGAGGAGCTGCTGGAGCTGATCGAGCTCTGCGAGGTGGTGGCCTTGCTCCATAACGGGATCGCCACGCAGCAGAGTCTGAGCCTCGGTGGTTACGGCAGCCTCGGCTTCTGCATCGACAGCACGGCGCTGCTGCAGCAGGCCATGCGCGATCGCTGCTCCCTCTTCCCGATCCTGCTGAGCGGCCTCTGGCGCGAACGGCTGCGTGGCGCCAGCACCCAGGCGCGGGCAATGGCCGGCACAGGAGGCCGCTGGAGCGACGGCCACGCACGGGCCCTGGCGCGCCATGACCGTGCCCTGGGCAGCCTGCCGCTCGACCTCTCGATCCACGGGGAGGCGGCCATCGGCGGAGCCAGCGCGCGGATCGGTAGCAGTGCGCCCCTCTCCAGCCCCTTTCTGCTCAGGCCGGGCGGCTGAGCAGGTCGAGCAGGCAGCGGGCCAGGGAAGAGCGGAAGCGATCGGAGAACGGCCCGTACTCGCCGTTGTGGCCCATGCCCCGCAGCATCCGTTGCGACACCTGACCCCGCCGCCGGGCCTGGTTCCAGCGAGAGAGCGGCAGCAAGTCCAGGCGGCCGGGGTAGGCGAGCCGGCCAAAGGCGGCCACCGGATCACGGCTGCCCACCACCATCTCAATGGACTCCACATGCTCAAGCTGCTGGTTGCCGCTGAACACCCCGCAGAAGGCGAGGATGCGGATCGGGCTGCGGCTGAGCTGGTGGAGATAGTCGGCCACGCCCATCGCCATCTCGCCGCCACCGCTGTAGCCCAGCAGCACCAGCTGCTGCTGCTGCCCGATTACGAAGCCAAGCGGCAGCAGGCTGTGGACGATCTTCAGCGCCAGCAGGTAATTGGCGATAGGTCCGTAGCGCCGATCAGAGGAGATGCCCACCTTGATCACGTTGTTGGCCTGCACCAGGAAGGCGGCGAGAAAGCGGATCCAGGCCAGGGGGTGCTCCTCCTGCAGGGCAAACAGCCGGCGCCACAGCCAGGCACTGCCACGATCGTCTGCCAGCTTCACCGGCAGCACGGTGTACGACTCCATCCCCTTCAACAGCACCGTGCCCGGATCGAGGCCCCGCTCGATCTCCTCCAGCAGGCGCAGCACCCGCGGTGGATGGTCGCGCTCCACCTGGTGGATGCCATCGAGATACACCAGGAAGCGCGTTGGTGCAGCCGAGGGTGGCGAGGGGGCAGATCGAAACAGGTCGGCGGGTCTGGGCAGGCCCGTGAGCCAGCCTTCCCAGAAGGCGTATTGGCCGATCAGCGAATAGATGCCTGCGGTGGGGATCAGCAGCAGTAGCAGGGCTGCAACCACGCTGATCAGCAGACGCAGGTCGGGCCCGCTGAACACCGAGCCGAGCACCGGCAACAGAACGCCGAGGCTGAGCGACACCCAGATCGCCACGGCGAGCAGCACCACCACCAGACCCCGCAGGCCAAGGCGATGGCTGCGCAGCAGGCCACGGAACGCGGCGGAGGAGTTGGTGGTGGCAGTGGAAGGGCCAGGCTCAGCCATCGAGATCGGCGATCAGGCGGCGGTAGCCGGCGTTCCAGCTCTGGCGGAACAGGATCGCCACCACCACCAGGCCGAGCACATAGCCCGGTGTGGCGAGTAGCAGCGCTTCTTGATAGGGAACTGCGAACAAGTTGTGCAACAGCAGGATCACGTTGAGCTGGATCAGGGCCCAGATGGCCACGGCGATGAGATCACCGATGAACGGCGCCGCGGCAAGCACATAGAAGAGGCCAGGCCAGAGGGCGGGCACCATGGCGTTCACAAAGGTGCTGGGCGGCACCGGCTGGCTACCGAACGCCGCCAGCAGCAGCATGTCCAGCAGGCAGACGATCAACAGCGCCAACGCCAGCAGCAGGGCAGTGAGCACCAGCTGAAGCGCGATCTGGCGGGGGGTGAGCCGATTGGCCAGCAGCGCGAACACCTGCGACAAAGAGATCGACAGCCCCACCAGCGGGATCAGCCCCAGCCCGAGATGGGTCATTGTGCGGCAGGCGGCATGGAGGCGGGCTTGTAGGCGTCTGGGTCGAACTTCTGCATGATCATGCCGGAGTCGTCGAAGGCGTTGAAGCCATAGCGGGCGTAGAGGGTTTTGGCATCCTCGGTGGCCAGCATCCAACGGCGAAACCCCTGCAGCTCGGGGTGGGAGAACACGCAGCTGACCAGCCATTTGCCCAGACCCTGGCCCCGATGCTCCGGCAGCACAAACACATCGGTGAGATAGCCGAAGGTGGAGCGATCACTGACCACCCGCGCATAGCCGATCTGATCGGGCCCTCGGAACAGGCTGAAATTCAACGAATGTTGTATGGAAACTTGCACCTGGCTGGTGGTGATCCCGCTGGCCCAATACGACTGACGCAGGAACTCCAGCACCACATCCAATTGAATGCGCTCGGGATCACAGGAGAGCGTGAAGGCCCCTTGTTGCCATTCCATCGGCCCCTGCCTGAATCAGATCCAGCCATCCAAGCATCGGAGCCCCAGCAACGATCTCTGGCCTGTTGGGGAGGCTCATCCCGATGGCTTGAATTGGCGATTGATCAGGTTCTTGTTGTGCACAGGCCGCTCACGTGGCCAGGGAAAATCCGGTGAATCCGCCCAGCAAGCCGGCCATGGCCCCGGTGAGCAAGCAGGCCAGCGTGGAAGCCAGCAGCACGCGCCAGGCGAGGGTTCCCACCACTCCCTTCTGCTCGGGAGCCAGCGCAGACAATCCACCCACAAAAATCCCCAGTGAGGGGAGATGGGCAAAGCCGCAGAGTGCATAGGCGAGGATCACCACCGAGCGGGGATCGCTCCATTCGCCCGCCTGCAGGCTGCCGGCCAGGCTCACAAACGCCGGCACCTCCGTGGCCACCAGCCGCAGGGCCAGCAGTTCCGAGGCTGGTAGCGCGTCGTTGAAGGGCAACCCGATCATCCAGACCAAGGGAAGAAACAGCCAGGCGAGCAGGGATTGCAGCGTGACCTGCGGCTGGCCAAACCAGCCGCCCATCCAGCCGACCCCCGCATTGGCCAGGGCGAGCAGCCCCACGAAGGCGATCAGCACGGCGGTGATGCCCAGCGCCAGCTTGAGGCCGTCGTTGGCGCCCTGCGTGATGGCCTCCACACTGCTGCTGTAGCGCCCCTCGTCCACCAGCTCCGGCAGCAACGGCCGCGATGCGCTGCCTGCCACCGTCTCCGGCCTCCGTGGTGCCGGCACCAGGAGACGCGCCATCATCACCGCCGCCGGGGCACTGAGCAGGTTGGCGGTGATCAGATGGCCGGCAATGCCTGGGAAATAGGGCTGGAGCACACCCACATAGAGCCCCAACATGGTGCTGGCGATGGTGGCCATGCCAGCGGTGAGCACCACGGCCAGCTCATGGGGCTGGGCCGTGGCCAGATAGGGGCGAATCGTGAGCATCGATTCAATTCCCACGAACACATTGCTGGCGGCCGCCGTGGCCTCCACACCTGTGATCCCCAGACTCCGGCGAAAAAAGCGGGCCAGAGTGTGAATCACTCTCTGCATCACCCCCAGGTGATAGAGCAGGGCCGTGAGAGACGCGAAAAAGATCGCAATTGGGAAGGCCTGAAAAGCGAGGATCAAACCCAGGCTGCCCTCTTCTCCCGCAGGAACCGCCAGCGGGCCAAACACAAATTCAGCGCCCGTACGGGCCGGCGCCAGCAGCGCCACCACCGCTCCATTGAGCGAGGAGAACACCACCCGCCCGAATGGCAGCTGGAACAGGAGCAAACCGAGCCCCACCTGCGTAGCCAGGGCCACCCCGATCAGCCGCCAGGGAATCGCCCGCCGATCCTGCGAGAACAACCAGGCCACCAGCAGCAGCAGGGCGATCCCCAGGCTTCCTCGCACGGTTTGCCAGAGCATGGGCCCTTCGCCTTTAGTGCTGGTGCGGCGTCAACTTACGGAGGGAGTGCCGTTCAACGGCTTGGTCTGGGTGATACGGGGATTTTCGGCCAGCTTCAGGTCAAGAACACCTGTCTCGCGTCAAGCCGGTCGACGTCCCAAGCATCGGTACTACAATCAATTACTTCGTCATACGGGTCGTAGTCCCTGCGCACCATGCCGCTCACCGTCCGGCTGGACAACGAAACCGAGCACTGCCTGAAGGAGCTCCTGGCGGAAACCGGCCAGGACAGGAGTTCCCTGATCCGCCAACTGATCCGCGAGTGTTGGCAGCAGCGGCAACCCAGTCCGTCGATCGCGCAGCGGATTGGCGGGCACCCTGAGTCCTTCCTCAATACCCTGCCGCCCGGCAGTGCAGAGCGTGAGCAGCGGCGCCGGCGGCTTGGCCAGACACTCACAGCAAGGCAGGCGGAACGGCGCTGATGCGGCGGATCCTGATTGATTCGGGCATCCTGCTGAGCTATTACCAGCAGCAGGAGCCCCTGCATCAAGCTGTCGTCAGCTTCTTTGACCAGACCGCTGCGCAGCTGATCACCTCACCGATCTGCATCGCCGAGGTGCTCTGGCTGCTGGGGAATCCAGGTGATCCCCGCGTCCTGTCGGCTCAGAACCACCTGCTTGGGGCCGTCAGCCGCGGTGGCATCGAGGCAATCAACCTGCTTCGGGAGGATTACGCCCGCATTGCGGAACTCAATCACCGCTATGCCGATCTACCCGGCGATTTTGCCGATCTCACCTTGGTGACGCTCTCGGAACGGCTGGATGTTGCCGAGATCCTCAGCCTGGACAGCGACTTCGATATCTACCGGCGTTTCCGGCGTGAACCATTCTGCCGCGTTCCGATCGGCTGAGCTCTTGCATCAGCAGGGCAATTCCCAGGCCTCCAGGCACGGCCTGCCAAAGCATCTTCCAGAGCCTGGGACTACCGCATTGGGTGCTGGTGCAGCGTGAACTTACGAAGAGAACGTTGTGCCTGGCATTGGACGCTCTGAGCATCCAGCCATCTGATTGGCCCGATGACACAAACCGGGGAACGATCAGTATCGATGGCGGATCAAGGCAACATCAGCTCCACGTTGAGGGAGCGGCAGATCAGCCGTTGCCACGAGGTGCTCGCCACCTTCGCGGTGGGGCAAGAAGCCAAAGCAGAGGCCAGCCTGTAACCAGCAAGGGGTGACGACCCAGCCTTGCAATGATCAAAACTCGCTAATCGTTAAGAGTTGCCTGTCACCAAGGCATTCCTGTCATCAAAGTGTCGATGTCATCAGAAACAGCTATCTTCAGGGCTCATTGCTCCATTTTCAATGAAAACTCTCCGGCCATCTCACTGCTGGCCCAGCAGCATTGATGCGCTGGCGCCTCTGCCCGCAAATCTTCATTCACAGACGAAGACAACCTGGGCGGATCCACCACCTGTGGCGCTCTGCACAACCCAGTCACCGTGACTAACGTTGGTTCAGTCGTCCGTCCCTATCTGATGACCCAGCTCCACGATCTGCGGCTGCGGCTGCTGGTGCAGCAGGAAAGCGAGCGCATCGCCCGTAGCCAGCCCGCCGAACTGGACCTTTCTGTGGTGCAGGCACGCTGCCTCTGCTGGTTGGCCCTGCTCTCCGAAGCCCATGAAGATCAGGCCTCAGAGGCCGAGCGTCATGGCGACATGGGGCAGGCCATGGGTTGGTTTGCCGATTCGATGCGTTTGCGGGACGTGCTCCAGGTGGTGAGTTCGATCGAAATCCCTCTGCCAGCCGCCCAGGAGGAAACCTCCCACCACCGCTTGGAAGAAGGAGAGGGTGGAGCCGATTCCTGTCCTGGTCTGGCCTGATCGCTGAAAGCCTGCACGCAATGCCATGATGGAACCCGAAGGAAATAGGGAGCTCGGTGCCTGAAGAGCCCTGCCAATGTCCGGATTGTCAGCGTTTTTATCGGGAACATGACCGACTAATCCGCGAACATGCCACGCTGCGCCAGCAGCAGGAGCTCAACTGGGCTGCGTTGCAGTCGTTTCGCACCCTGGCAGGCCGGGTGTTGGAGGAGCTGCAGAAGGAACACGGGGAGGATGAAAGTGAGGCCACCGCGCCGCGCTCGATCAATGCCAGCGGAGGTCCGGCCGGCTCCGGCGCTGGTGCCGCTGCCCCTGGCGCAGCAGCCCCTGCTTCCCCAGGCAGCACAGCCGCTGACGAACCCGACGAGGTTCAGCAGGCGATTGCCGATCTCGAAAACATCAACGCCCATCTGTTCTCGATCGAAGCGCTGATGGAGCGCATCTTCGATGTGCGGGTACCGGAGGAAGTGGAGCAGAAATTCCGCGAGGTGGCCGGCGAACTGGCACCCGATCCGCTCAATGCTGACCGCTTGCGGCTCAATCGCCTGCTGCATCAGACCCCTGACCTGCCTGATCGTAGTTAGCACGCCGGCAGAGTCGATTGATCATCCCCTCCTCGTCGGCGGGAACCACCACCAAAGCAAAAGGCTCCAGCCAGGCCAGCCGTTCGGCCAGTTCGGACCTGATCATGGTGTCGTTTTCGCCGATCCCACCCGTCAGGGCGATCACATCAACACCGCCCAGGCTTGCCGCCATCGCGCCGATGCCCTGCAGCAGCCTGTGCAGGAAAACCTCCAGGGCCAGCGCGGCCCCGGCATGGTTTGTTGCTGCGGCCTCGCGCAGCTGGCGCATGTCACCGCTGAGACCCGAGAGGCCCCGCAGCCCACTCTCCTTCTGCAGCTGCCGCTCCAATTCCTCGACCGTCAGGCCGGCGCGGAGCTGGTGCAGCAGCAACCCCGGATCCACTGAGCCGCTGCGACTGGCCATCACCAGCCCTTCTAAAGGGGTGTAGCCCATCGTGGTGTCGATGCTGCGCCCATCGCGGATCGCCGCCAGCGAGCAGCCGGCGCCCAGGTGGCAGCTGATCAGCCTCAGGCCGGACGGATGGTGATGGCCGTGCTGGGCCATCACCACCTCGCTGATGTGCTGGTGGTTGAGGCCATGGAAACCGAAGCGGCGCAGGCCCGCCCAGCGCCAGGACTCCGGCACCGCATAGGTGAAAGCAGCCGGCTCCAAGGTGCTGTGAAAACCGGTGTCGAAGCAGGCCCACTGGGGCAGGGCCGGACGCCACTGCCGCAGCCAGCGGATTGCCGCCAGGGCGCCGGCGTTGTGGAGCGGCGCCAGGGGGATGAGGGCGCTGAGCTCCTCTTCCACCGCCGGTGTGATCAACGTCGGGGTCGTGAACCAGTCGCCGCCATGCACCACCCGGTGGGCGGCCAGACCGATCCGCTCCAACCAGGGCGCCAGGGCCTCAGGCAGCCAGGCATCCAAGCCAAGCAGCGGCCCGTCACCTCCTTGCCCGGATTCGAAGCTGGAGCTCTGCTGCCAGAGAGTGTCGCCGCCGGCATCGATCAGGCGGACCTTGAGGCTGGAGCTCCCCAGATTGAAGACGAGCACCAGATCCACGCCGGATTCAGGCTTCTCCAATGCTGTCGCTGTTTCCATTGCTGTCGCCATCCCCATCGATGGCACAACTGATCGTGACGGGGAAGGCATCGGCCTGCCAGATGCGCGTGGCGTACTCGCGGATCGAGCGGTCAGAGGAGAAGTAGCCGCTGCGGGCCGAATTCAGCAGCGACATCCGATTCCATTGCTCGCGGTCCGCCCAGGCGGCGCTGACCGCGTCCTGGGCGCGAAGGTAATCGGCGAAGTCGGCGAACAGGAAGAAGGGATCGCGGCCGGTGAGGTTGTCCAGCAAGGGCTTGAACAACTCCACATCGCCATTGCTGAAATGACCGAGCTTGATCAAGTGCAGCACCTCCGGCAATTCGGGGATCTCACCGATCAAGTCCCAGGGGCGGTAGCCGCCATCCCCGAGGCTTTCGATCTCCTCGGTGGTCTTGCCGAACAGGAAGAAGTTCTCCGCTCCCACCTGCTCGCGAATTTCCACATTCGCCCCGTCGAGGGTACCGATCGTGAGGGCACCATTCATGGCAAATTTCATATTTCCGGTGCCGGAAGCCTCCAGGCCGGCGGTGGAGATCTGCTCGGAGAGATCCGTGGCCGGATAGACCCGCTCGCCCAGCTTGACACTGTAATCAGGTAGAAAAACAACCCGCAGGCGCCCTTCCATATCAGGATCGGAGTTCACCATTTCGGCGACGCCGTTGATGAAGCGAATGATCAATTTGGCCAGGAAATAGCCAGGTGCTGCCTTACCACCGAAGATCACGGTGCGGGGGGCTTGGCCATCGGCCGTGCCGTTCTTGATGCGCAGGTACTGAACGATCACCTGCAGGGCATTGAGGTGCTGGCGCTTGTATTCGTGGATGCGCTTGACCTGCACATCGAACAGCGAGGAGGGATCCACCAACAGGCCGCTCTGGCGGTGAATGTAATCGGAAAGCCGCGTTTTAACAGCCAGTTTGGTCTGTCCCCAGCGCTCCAAAAAGCCTGGATCAGCAGCGAAGGGCTCCAGCTTCTTCAGTTCGGACAGATCGCGGATCCAGTTGGTGCCGATCGAGCCATCCAGCAGCTCGCGCAGCAACGGATTGGCCAGGGCGATCCAGCGCCTGGGCGTGACGCCATTGGTGACGTTGATGAACTTGTCAGGCCAGAGGGTGGCGTAGTCAGGAAACAGCTGGGTGCGCACGAGTTCGCTGTGCAGGGCCGCCACCCCGTTGACGTGGTGAGAGCCCACCGTGGCCAAGTTGGCCATCCGCACCGCCTTGTTGCCGCCTTCGTCGATGATCGACACACTGCGCAGGAGCCGATCATTGCCGGGGTACTTGAGGCGCACCTGTTGCAGGAAGCGTCGGTTGATCTCAAAGATCAACTCCAGGTGGCGGGGCAGCAGGCTGCCGAACAGATCAAGGCCCCATTTCTCCAGGGCCTCCGGCAGCAAGGTGTGGTTGGTGTAAGCCAGCGAGCGGGTGGTGATCGACCAGGCCTCTTCCCAGCTCAGGTGCTTCTCATCGAGCAGCAGCCGCATCAGCTCGGCGACGGCGATCGAGGGATGGGTGTCGTTGAGCTGCACCGCCCAGTGATCGGGAAATTCGCTGACGGGCAACTGGCGCAGATCGAGGCTGCGCAGCATGTCCTGGAGGCTGCAGCTCACAAAGAAGTGCTGCTGCTTGAGCCGCAGGCGCCGGCCCTCCGCGGTGCCGTCATTGGGGTAGAGCACCTTGGAGAGGTTCTCCATGCTCACCTTCTCCTGCACGGCGCCGTCGTAATCGCCGATGTTGAAGGCGTAGAAATCGAAGTTCTCGGTGGCTTCAGCCCGCCACAAGCGCAGCCGGTTGCAGGTGTTGACCTGGTAGCCCAGCACCGGCACATCGTGGGGGATGCCGATCGCATGTTCGCCGGGAATCCAGCGCACCCGCTCGTGGCCCCGTTCATCGCGGTAGACCTCGGTGTGGCCGCCGAAGCCCACATAGCAGGCCTGATCAGGGTGCGGCAGTTCCCAGGGCCAGCCGGCCTTGAGCCATTTGTCGGTGACCTCCACCTGCCAGCCATCACGGATCAGCTGATCGAAGATGCCGAACTCGTAGCGGATGCCGTAGCCCGTGGCGGGGATCTCCAGGCTGGAGAGGGATTCGAGATAACAGGCCGCCAGACGGCCGAGACCGCCGTTCCCCAGCCCCGGCTCTTCTTCCACTTCCAGGATCGACTCAAAATCGGTGATGCCGAAGCGTTGCAACGCCTCGGAAGCCGCTTCGCGGATGCCGAGCATCAGCAGGTTGTTGCCCAGCTGCGGACCGATCAGGAACTCGGCCGAGAGATAGGCCACCACCCGGGTGGGCGTGGCGCTGATCGCTTCGATTCCCGCGAGGTAGCGGGTCATCAGCCTGTCGCGAACCGCGTAGCTGAGCGCCAGGTAGAAGTCGTGGTGGTTGGCCGTCGGGGCGAGCTTGCCGAGCGTGAAGAACAGGTGCTCGGTCATGCCCTCGAACAACCCGTCGGCGCTGAGCCCGATGCGCTCCTCGTCCTTGAGGCAGCCCGGCGTGGGCAGGATCAGTTGACGGGGAGCGCTATCGATAGGGGTCATGGAGAAACGGGGCTGGCAAAGGGGAAGGGAGAAAACGGGGCCGGGTAAGACTTAGCCGGGCGCCTCGGTGCCAGCTCCCAGCCCCCAGCGCCAACCGGTGATTTCGGCAGAGTCCATGCCATGGATGTGGGCATGGGCACGGTGCCGAAGGATCTCCTCCTTCATGCGCTCCTTGACATGGGCAGCGCGGGAGCCCAGCGATGGCACCCGGTCGATCACGTCGATCACCAGGTTGAAGCGGTCGATCTGGTTGTTCATCGCCAACTCCAGTGGGGTGTTGATGTTGCCCTTTTCCTTGTAGCCGCGCACATGCATATTGGCGTGGTTGGTGCGCCGGTAGGCCAGACGGTGAATCAGCCACGGATAGCCGTGGAAGTTGAAGATCACCGGCTTGTCGGTGGTGAACAGGCTGTCGAAATCGCGATCCGACAGCCCGTGGGGATGCTCGCTCGGCTCGCAGAGGGCGAACAGCTTGACCACGTTCAGCACCCGGATCCTCAGGGTCGGGATCTCGCGGTGCAGGATCTCCACGGCCGCCAGCACCTCCTTGGTGGGAATGTCGCCGGCGCAGGCCATCACCACATCGGGTTCATCCGGCTCTTCGGCGCGGTCATCGTTGCTGGCCCAGCTCCAGAGGCCGATGCCCTTGGCCACATGCTGGCGGGCCTGCTCGATGGTGAGGTATTGGAGGTGCTTCTGCTTGTCAGAAACAATGATGTTGCACACGTTCGTTTCCAGGAACGCCTCTTCGGCCACCGCTAGCAGGCTGTTGGCATCGGCCGGCAGATACACCCGCACCACCTCGCCGCTCTTGTTGCCGGCCAGGTCGATGAAGCCCGGGTCTTGGTGGGTGAAGCCGTTGTGATCCTGCCGCCAGACCGTGGAGGAGATCAGGCAGTTCCAGGCACCGATCGGTGCGCGCCAGGTGGCGTGGTGGATGCAGGATTCCAGCCATTTGGCGTGCTGGTTGAACATCGAGGCGATCACGTGGGCGAAGGCCTCGTAGGTGTGGAAGAAGCCGTGGCGACCGGTGAGCAGGTAGCCCTCCATCATTCCCACCAGGGTGTGCTCCGAGAGCATCTCCACCACCCGGCCGTTGCGGGCCAGCTCGCTACCGCCGGCATCTTCCGGCAGCAGCTCCTCCATCCACACCTTCTTGCTCACCTCATAAATCGCCTGTAGGCGATTGGAGGCGGTTTCATCGGGGCCGAACACCCGCATCCCGTCGGGATTGCGGACGATGGTGTCGCGCAGCAGTTCACCGAGCGGGTAGGTGTTCTCGTGCTCGCTCTGGCCGGGGTGCTCCACCGCCACCGCATAGGCCTCGATCGGTGGCAGGCGCAGCTTGCGGCGCAGCAGGCCGCCATTGGCATGCGGGCTCGATCCCATCCGCCTGGAGCCCTTGGGCGAAAGGGCCTGGAGCTCGGCGATCAAGGTGCCGCCGGCATCGAACAGTTCGTCGGGGCGGTAGCTCCGCAGCCAGGTCTCGAGCATCTGCAACTGCTCGGGATCCTTGTTGGGCGCCGGCAGCGGCACCTGGTGCGAGCGCCAGAAGCCCTCCAGTTTCTTGCCATGCAGTTCGCTGGGGCCCGTCCAGCCCTTGGGGGAGCGCAGCACGATCATCGGCCAGGCCGGCCGCACGGCCTCACCGCTACGGCGGGCCTGCTGGCGGATCGCCAGGATCTGGCTGACGGCCGTATCCATCGCCGCGGCCATCGCCTGGTGCATCGCCTCGGGCTCATGCCCCTCGACGAACAGCGGATTCCAGCCGTAGCCCCGCATCAGATGCTCCAGCTCCTGGTGGCCGATCCGGGCCAGCAGGCTGGGGTTGGCGATCTTGTAGCCGTTCAGGTGCAGCACCGGCAGCACGGCGCCGTCGCTGATCGGGTTGAGGAACTTGTTGATGTGCCAGGAGGTGGCCAAAGGGCCGGTTTCGGCCTCGCCATCACCGACGCAGGCCAGGGCGATCAGGTCGGGGTTGTCGAAGACGGCGCCACAGGCGTGGGAGAGCACGTAACCGAGTTCACCGCCCTCATGGATCGAGCCGGGCGTTTCCGGGGTGCAGTGGCTGCCGATGTGGCCGGGGAAGGAGAACTGCTTGAAAAAGCTGCGCATCCCTTCCGCGTCCTGGGATTTGTCGGGATAGATCTCGCTGTAGCTGCCGTCGAGGTAGGTGGGTCCGAGCACGCCGGGGGCACCATGGCCAGGCCCCGACAGGTAGATCATGTCGAGATCGTTGGCCTGGATCAGCCGGTTGGCGTGGGCCCAGATGAACGCCTGACCAGGACTCGAGCCCCAGTGGCCGAGCAGCCGGTTCTTGATGTGCTCCGGGACAAGCGGTTCGCGCAGCAGGGGGTTGTCCTGGAGGTAGATCATGCCCACAGCCAGGTAGTTGGCCGCGCGCCACCAGGCATCGACCAGGCTGAGTTCCTCTGTGCCCAGGGGAGCCGTTTCGCGGGAAAGATCCGTGGTGAGGCTTTTTGTCATGGGAATGGCGGCAGGGGAGACAGTTGATCAGGGCTTGGCTGGCTCAAGCCCTGATCAACTTTTGGCAAAACGGGTGAGCCTTCAGCATCCCTGGCCTGGCTCTTGGCTGCATGAAACATCAGCTTTTTCGGACTGGGCAGCCCGATCACGGCGGATCCATCGCCGGCGGCGTCCCGTTGCACTGCGCCCATGCAGGCAAGCCCATCAAACAACGCCCATGGCTTGTTCGCAGGGCTGGACGGTCAGCTCGCTGGCAAACACCCTAAGGTCGCCGCATTTCCAACTCCCACCCAGGGTGTCAGCTGGCTGAATGATCGTTCCTTCCCTATTGCTCGAACTGGGCAACCACCAAATAGAAGTGGCCGAAACCCTGATCGGGGTCGGTCGCTTTCTGGTGATCTTTGTGGCGGCCCGCGCCCTCGCTGAACTGCTGGTGCGCTTCCAGCTGCCCACCATCCTTGGCGAACTGGTGGCGGGTGTGTTGATCGGCGCCTCCGGGCTCCATCTGGTGGTACCACCGGAAACCCACGCGGAACTGAACCAGGGTCTGATCCGGCTGGTGAGCACCCTCTCCGCCATCCCGCCTGACTCGGTCCAGCCGATCTACGACGAGACCTTCCCGATCCTGCAGGGGGTTTCGACCCTCGGCCTCTACGCCCTGCTCTTTCTCACCGGCCTCGAAAGTGAGCTCGATGAACTGGTCGCCGTCGGCGCCCAGGCCTCGACGGTGGCCCTCGCCGGTGTGGTGTTGCCGTTTGCCCTGGGCACCTTCGGCCTGATGGCGATCTTCCAGGTGGATCTGATCCCGGCGGTGTTCGCCGGCGCCTCGATGACAGCGACGAGCATCGGCATCACCGCCAGCGTCTTCGGCGAACTCAAATACCTGAAAACCCGCGAGGGTCAGATCGTGATCGGCGCCGCCGTGCTCGATGACATCCTCGGCATCGTCATCCTGGCGGTGGTGGTGGCACTGGCCGGTGGCGGCCAGCTGGAAATCGGTCCGATCGTCAAGCTCTGCATCGCAGCGGCGCTGTTCGTGGTGGTGGCCCTGGCCCTGAGCCGCACCGCCGCACCGGCCTTCGACTGGGTGCTCGATCAGCTCAAGGCACCGGGCGAAGTGATCGTGGCCTCCTTCCTGGTGCTCTGTCTGTGTTGCTTCGCCGCCACGGCGATCGGCCTGGAGGCCGCCCTGGGCGCCTTCGCCGCTGGCTTGATCCTGAGTGGCTCGAAGCGCACCCACGCCATTCAGACCGCCGTGGTTCCGCTGGTGTCGCTATTCGCGACGATTTTCTTCGTGCTGATCGGCACCAGCATGGATCTTTCGGTGATCAACCCGGCCGACCCCGCCAACCGCTCCGGCCTGGTGATTGCGGCCTTCCTGTTCGTGGTGGCCGTTCTCGGCAAGCTGGCGTCGGGCTGGAGCTTCGTGAGCGACAAGCCCACCAATCGCCTGGTGGTGGGGCTGGGCATGATGCCCCGCGGCGAGGTGGGACTGATCTTTCTGGGCCTGGGCACCAGCGCTGGACTGCTCACCCCGTCGCTGGAGGCGGCCGTGCTGCTGATGGTGATCGGCACCACCTTCCTGGCGCCGGTTCTGCTCAGACTGGTCTTGAGCCGCAAGACCGACGTTGCCGAACAACCTGCCTGAGGCCTTTCAAGGCTGGGGCCTGAGCTGGGCAGGCCTGCGCGACAACCGCCAGGGCGAATGGTGGCTGGCCGCCCAGGGCGTGCTCATCCTTCTCAACCTCCTGCCGGCCACCCCGGCGCCGTTATCGCTGGGATTGGTGTGGCCCTGGCCCCTGGCGCTGGTGGGCTGGAGCCTGCTGGCGATCGGCCTGCTGCTGGCCGCCGCAGCCTTCCTGCGCCTGGGGTCGAGCCTCAGCCCGTTGCCTGACCCGAAACCCGGCGCTGGCCTGGTCACCAGCGGCGCCTACGGCCGCTGCCGCCACCCGCTGTATCAGGCGGTGCTGATCTGCGGCCTCGGGTTGAGCCTGGCGCTGGGCAGCTTGCTGCACCTGGCCCTGTTGCTCGCCCTCATTGCGGTGCTCGGCGGCAAAGCCAGGCGCGAGGAGCGGGGTCTGATCGCCCAGCATCCCGCCTACGCCAGCTACAGAGCCGAAACCGCCGCGATCATTCCCGGCCTGCCCTGGCTCGACTGGCGCCATTGAGCCGGATTCAATCGTCCTGGCTGCGGCTGGCCAGGCTCCAGAAAGCACCAGCCAGCACAGCCATTAGTCCGAGGCTGGCGCCCCAGCTGGGACCAAGCAGCACGCTCAGGGCCAGCTGGGTGAGGGCACCCACCGCCAGGGCCAGGGCCACGCTGCTGAGCAGCAGGGCGATCTGGCGCAGACCTTCGCTGAGCGTGCCCTCCGCCAGGGCCGCCTCCAGCCGCCTCAATGGCACGGAAAGCGGCAGGTAGAGCGCCAGGGCCCAGAGAGCCGTTCCTGGCAACAGGCTGGACCAATCGAGCAAGGAACGCACCCCGGGGATGGATCCTTAGCATCGACCACCCGACCTGGCCCGTGTTGTCCATCGATCTGTTGTCCATCGATCGGTTGTCCATCGATCGAGCGGAGGGCTGGACCTTTCACGGCCATCCCGTCCACAGCGTCTGCCAGGCACCGGCCCAGCCCGAAGGTCCGGCCGTCCTGCTGGTTCATGGCTTCGGCGCCTCCACCGACCACTGGCGCTTCAACATCCCCGTGCTGGCCGAGCAGCACGAGGTGCATGCCATCGACCTGATCGGCTTCGGCCGCAGTGCCAAGCCTGTGGGTCTGCCCTACGGCGGCGGCCTCTGGCGTGACCAGCTGGTGGCCTATGTGAACGAGCGGATCGGCCGGCCCACCGTGTTGGTGGGTAATTCCCTGGGCGGCTTCGCCGTGCTCGCCGCCGGTGCCGCCCTGGGCCCCCAAGCCGCCGGGGTGGTGCTGATCAATGCAGCCGGACCGTTCAGTGATGAAAAAGCCGAACCGGGCGGCTGGGGCGCCATCGCACGCCGCACGATCGGCGGCGCCCTGCTACGCAGCCCGGTGCTGCAGCGGTTGCTGTTCGAAAACCTGCGGCGACCGGCGACGATCCGCCGCACCTTGAACCAGGTCTATATCGATCGCACCAACGTCGACGACGCCCTGGTGGAGGCGATCCGGCGGCCGTCACTCGACCCTGGGGCCTTCGGTGTCTTCCGCACCGTCTTCGACATCCCCCGCGGCCAGCCGCTCGATGAACTGTTCGCCGAGCTGCAGGCCCCCCTGCTGTTGCTCTGGGGCATCCGCGATCCCTGGATCAATGCCGTCGGCCGGCGCGGCGACTTCCAGCGCCACGCCCCTGCCGCCACCACCGAGGTGGTGCTGGAGGCTGGCCACTGCCCCCACGACGAGGTGCCCGATCAGGTGAACGCCGCCCTGCTGGAGTGGCTCGCCAAGCTGGAGTTGGCCTGAGAGATCCGAGATCACCGCGATGCCGTTGCTCCAACGCGACACGCCCTATCCCCACTGGCAGTACGAGGATCCACTCAGCGGCGACCTGCTCCGGGTCGTGCCCGAGCGGGGCGGGCTGCTGAGCGGCTGGCGCTGCTCTGGCCATGAGCTGCTCTACCTGGATCAGGCCCGCTTCGCCGAGCCGGCCCTGTCGGTGCGGGGGGGAATCCCGGTTCTATTCCCGATCTGCGGCAACCTACCGGGCGACCGGCTGCCCTTACCCCAGGGCGATTTTGAGCTCAAGCAACACGGCTTTGCCCGGGATCTGCCCTGGCAGCTCGCCCCGCTTGAGCCCGCAGGTGGCAAGGGCGGTGGGGTGGAGCTGAGCCTCACTGACACAGCCGCGACCCTGGCCGCTTTCCCGTTTCGCTTCCACCTGCAACTGGCCTATCGCCTCGAAGCGGCGGCCCTGGCGATCAAGGTGCGGATCGAGAACTGCGGCGACGAGCCGATGCCCTACAGCTTCGGCCTCCACCCCTATTTCAATGTCTCGGGTTTGCAGGCCCCGGGGCTGGCCACAGCCGAGGCGGCTGGTGAAGAGGCAGCCAGTGGAAACGCTCTGCGGCTGGAGGGATTGCCCGAACACTGTTTCAACCACCTGACCATGGCCGAGGAGGCCACCGCGCCCCAGCTGCAGCGGCTGGCGGTTGGCGTCGACCTGCTGGCCGCCCCTGCAGGAGCCGTGCGGCTGCTGGATCCCGCCGCCGGCCTCGCCCTTGAGTTGCAGCCCACACCCCCCTTCGATCTGGCGGTGATCTGGACCGAACCGCCGCGGTCGATGCTCTGCCTCGAGCCCTGGACCGCTCCACGCGGCGCCTTAGTCAGTGGCGACCGTCGCCTGGTGGTGCCCGCCGGCGGCGTGCAGAGGCTGCAGTGCCGCTACGCCCTCAGGCTGCTTTGAGCACCCCGGGCAGGCGGCCGCGGGCCAGCTGCTGCTTCGGATCGAACTCCCGCTTCACCGCTTCAATCAGGGCGCGTGAGGGGGCATCGCTCCAGGCGGGCACTGCCGTGGACTGCGGTTGTTGCAGCACGGTCAGGTAGCCGCCGTGCCGGCAGCAGAGCCGGCGCAGCTCCTCCACCCGGTAGGCGGGCAGGGCTTCGGCGGTGGCCCAGGCGTAACCGAGGCCACTGCCGGCGCCCAGCACCAGCGGAAGATCGCGCAGGGCGCGGTCGGCCAGCAGCTCGCTGGCATGGCTGGGCAACAGCCCGAGGCGCAGCAGCCAACCCTGGGCGCTGCGCTCGCCGAGGGCCACGGCCCGCAAGGCTTCGAGCCGTTCGGGATCGAGGCGCTGGCCGTGCAGGCCCAGCGCCTCGGCCCGGCCCTGGATCTCCGTGCTCTGGTCGGCAAGGGCCTCGGCGCTGACGCTGGCCAGGCTGAGCAACAAAGCATTCTTCGGCTCACGGGCCGCCCGCAGGCTCAGGGCCGGGCTCCACCAGTCGATCAACTCCGGCGTGAGGCTGGAGCGCAGCAGCCAGCGGCGCAGGCCATCGAGGGCTTCGAGCGGTCCCTGCAGCAGCAGGCCCCGCCGCTGGGGGGGCATCGGGGTGGTGCGCAGGGTCAGTTCGGTGATCAGGCCGAGGGACCCCCAGCTGCCGGTGAACAGCCGCATCAGGTCGTAGCCGGCCACATTCTTGACCACCTTTCCGCCGGCCCGTGCCGCGACCCCATCGGTTCGCATCAGGCCGATGCCGATCAGTTGATCGCGCACACCGAGGTAGCGATGGCAGAGCCCACCGGCCAGGCCGCGGGCCACCAGGCCGCCGACCGAGCCGGCCCCCGAGCCATCGGCCTCACTGCCCCAGGGCCAGTCGATCGCCAGCCACTGCCCGTGGCTCCAGAGCGTTTCCTGCAGCTGGCGCAGCGGTGTGCCGGCTTCGACGGTCACGGTGAAGTCACCGACGGCGTGGTCGAGGATGCGGTTGAGGCGCTGGCAGCTGACAACGGTGGCCGTGTCCTGCACGGCGGGTCCCCAGCCCAGGCGGCTGCCGAAGCCAGCCGGCAGCCAGGGGGTCGCCTGGCCATGCAGCTGCCGCACCAGCTCGCTCAGTTCGTGGGGCTCAGGCGTGATCACGGCACGATGGTGCCATGGCGCATGGAGTAGCGAATGGAGTGCCGGCCCTGAAGATTGTCGTGATCGACGACGATCCCACCGGTTCGCAGACGGTGCACAGCTGCCCGCTGCTGTTGCGCTGGGATCGGCCGACCCTGCTGGCCGGCCTGCGGGATCCCTCCCCCCTGGTCTTCCTGCTGGCCGACACCCGCGCCCTGGGCCCGGCGGCGGCGGCGGCCCGGGTGCGCCAGATCTGCCGGGCCCTGAAACCGGCCCTGGCCGAAGCCGGTCTGGAGCAGTGGCTGCTGGTGAGCCGCGGTGACTCCACCCTGCGGGGTCACTTCCCGCTGGAGGTGGAGGTGATCGAGCAGGAGCTCGGCCCCTTCGATGCCACCTTGCTGGTTCCGGCCTTCGTGGAGGGCGGACGCACCACGGTGGAGGGGGTGCACCTGCTGCACGGTGAACCGGTGCACCACTCCCCCTTTGCCGCCGACAGCCGCTTCAGCTACGCCACCAGCTTTCTGCCCGACTGGGCGGAAGCCAAGAGTGGCGGAAGGCGGAAGGCGGCCCAGGTGGGCAGGATCGGCCTGGCGGAACTGGAGCCCGCGAACGCCATTGGGCTCAGCGCCCGACTGGCGGCCTTGGCCGGCAACCCGCTGCTGGTGGTGGATGCGGAGAAGCCTGAGCAGCTCAGGGCCCTGGGGGCGGCGCTGCGCCAGGTGGTGCGGCCGGTGCCGTTGCCTGGCCGGGAGGGGCCGCGGCCGCGGCGCTTGCTACTGCAATCGGCGGCCAGCCTGCTGAATGGCCTGGCAAACCTGCCACCTCAACCGCTGGAGCCCGCGGCCCTGGCCCAGCTGCGCCGCAGTGGAGCACCGGGTGCCGTGCTAGTGGGCTCCTGGGTGCCGCTCAGCAACCGGCAACTGCAGGAGCTGCTGCTGGAGCCGGCTTGTTTGGGCGTGGAGCTGCCGGTGACGCGGGTGCTTGCAGCGTTGCGCAAGGCGCACACGGCCAGCGCGGAAAGCCTCGGTGGCGAGCAAGAGCGGGATCTGGAGTTGGATCGGGACCTGGAACTTGAGCTGGAATTGGAACTTGAGCTTGCTGAAGTGATGGCCAACGTCATCGCCGCTGGCCGCACGCCGGTGCTTTTCACCAGCCGGGGGGAGGCTATTTGCCACGACGCCGAGGAACGCCAACGGCTGGGCCGGGCTCTGGCGCTTCAGATCGCCCGCCTGGCCGCCCGGCTCCCCGTCGAGCTGAGCTATCTGATCAGCAAAGGAGGAACCACCAGCCAGACGCTCCTGAGCTCCGGCCTCGACCTGGGCACGGTGCGGCTGGAGGGTCAATTGCTGCCAGGGCTGTCACTGCTGCGGCTGCCAGCCGATCACCCGCTCTTCCCCGCCCTGCCCCTGCTCACCTTTCCGGGCAACCTCGGCACAGCCGGCACCCTGCGCCAGGCCTGGCGGCGCATGCAAGGTTTCGATGACTTGCCGCCCTGATCAGCAGCAGATCGATCCATGGGGCTTAACTGTGTAGTCCCACCACGTTGTTCAGCTGACAAGGGGGTGTGAGGTCGCCAGGGTCGGAGTGTCACCACCGTCCCAAGACCTCACACACCATGCATAGCCACCCTCTGGCCCGACTGACACCCATCAGTCGGGAACGGCTCATCCGCCGGCATCTCGATGAAGGCGTGCCACTCAAAGCCCTTGCAGCACAAGCCGGGATCAGCCTGCGTACGGCCTACAAGTGGCTCTCCAGGTTTCGAGCAGGCGGCGTAGCGGCACTGGCGGATCGACGGAGTGTTCGCCGCAGCCAGCGGCGGACGCTCGATCCGCAGCAACTCCAGCAGGCTGTAGACCTGCGGCACCAGCGCTGCACGCTCCGCCGCATCGCCAGGGCTCTCTGTGCGCCCCTCTCCACCGTTGGTCGGCTCATGAAGGGCCTGGGCCTGGGACGCCTGAAGAACCTTGACCCCAAACGTCTTGTTCGTCGCTACCAGTGGGAGCGCCCCGGGGACATGATCCATGTCGACATCAAACAGCTGGCCAGGTTTGAGCGGGTCGGCCACCGCATCACCGGCGACCGTCGTCAAGGCTCCTCCCGAGGTGCCGGCTACGAGAAGGTACATGTCGCGATCGACGACGCCACCCGCCTGGCTTACGTCGAGGTGCTCGCAGACGAGCAGAAGGCGACAACCGTTGGCTTCCTGGCCCGTGCCGTCGGATGGTTTTCTGAACAGGGGATCACCTGTCGCCGGATCCTCTCGGACAACGGCCCCTCCTATCGCTCGGATGACTGGCGAAAAGCCTGTCGGGCTCTGGATCTGAAACCCATCCGCACCAAGCCCTACACCCCGCAGACCAACGGCAAGGCCGAACGGTTCATCAAAACCATCTTGTCGGAATGGGCCTATGTGATCGCCTACCAAACATCGGATGAACGCAACCGCTGGCTACCCCGCTATCTGGGGATCTATAACGGCAGCAGGTGCCACATGGCTCTCGGTGGCCTCACTCCTCAGCAATGCCTCCAGCGGCTGCTGATCGCTGAATGACCTGGTGAGAAAGCACACTTAACCAGCAGCGGTTCAGTCAGAGACGGCAGGAAGCCGGCCGCACAAAGCCAGCCCGCAGCTCCTCAACGGCGGCAAAGCTGGCGCATCCCTCCAGGTGATCATTCACCAGTCCACAGGCCTGCATCAGGGCATAGGCCGTGGTCGGGCCAACGAACATCCAGCCCCGTGCCTTGAGGTCGGCACTCAGGGCCTTGGACGTGCGGGTGCTGCTGGAAAGGGGGGAATGGGCGGGCGCGCTGCCGAGATCGGGCTCCCGACCAGGCGGCTCCCACTGCCAGAGGTAGGCGGCCAGGCTGCCGTAGGCCTCCACCAGCTCCAGGGCGCGGCGGGCGTTGTGGATGGTGGCCTTGATCTTGCCGCGGTGGCGGATGATGCCCGCATTGCCGAGCAGACGGGCCACGGCCGGGCCGTCGTTGTAGGCGGCGATCCTGGTGAAGTCGAAGCCATCGAAGGCCTCGCGGAAATTCTCGCGTTTGCGCAGGATGGTGAGCCAGGAGAGGCCCGATTGAAAGCCCTCCAGGCAGATCTTTTCGAACAAGCGTTGGTCGTCACGGGTGGGGTGGCCCCATTCGTGGTCGTGGTAGTGGCGATAGTCAGGGTGCCTGGCGCCCCACCAACAGCGGCAGATACCGTCATCGGCTGTGAGCAGAAACCCTTGATCGGAACCGTTTTCCAGGTCGATGCTTCTCGTCGAAGTGGTTGATCTAAACGGGTGTGGTTGTTCTAGACCGTGGCCGCAATACCGGCCGGTTCGAGCATCAGCTTGCTGGAGCGAATTGAATCATCCATCGGAATCGGGTAATTGCCATCGAAGCAGGCGGTGCAGAAGTTGGCGGCCTTGTCGTGGGCGGCCTCGAGCATGCCGGCCTGGCTCAGGTAGGCCAGGGAGTCGACCCCCAGATGCGCGGTGATCTCTTCGAGGGTGTAGCGGGCGGCAATCAGTTGCTCCTGGTTGTCGGTGTCGATGCCGTAGAAGCAGGGATGGGTGACGGGCGGTGAGCTGATGCGCATGTGCACCTCCGTGGCACCGGCCTCGCGCAGGGCCTGCACCAGCTTGCGGCTTGTGGTGCCACGCACGATCGAGTCATCGATCACCACCACCCGCTTGCCGGCCAGCACATCGGGCAGGGGATTGAGCTTGACGCGAATACCCGCCTCCCGCATCGCCTGGGTGGGCTGGATGAAGGTGCGGCCGACATAGCGATTTTTGATCAGGCCATCGGCATAGGGAATGCCACTGGCCTTGGAGAAACCGATCGCCGCTGGAATGCCGGAATCGGGAACCCCGATCACGATATCGGCCTCCACCTCTGATTCTTTGGCGAGCACCATGCCGATGCGGTGGCGGTAGCTGTAGAGCGATTCGCCGAAAAAGCGACTGTCCGGGCGGGCGAAGTAGATCATCTCGAACACGCACAACTTGGCGGGTTCCTCAATCCAGCGCTGCCGCAGTGGCACCGACTCACCGGCCTGGAAATGAATCAGCTCACCGGGTGCCACATCACCGTCATAGGAAGCGCCGATGATGTCGAGACCGCAGGATTCGCTGCTCACCACCCACTGGCCCTCGTGCTTTTCGCCGATGTGACCGAACACCAAAGGACGCACCCCGTAACCATCACGCAACGCAAACAGCCCTTCCGGCGTACCGATTGCCAGGCTGAAGGCACCACGGCACTGGCTTGCCGCCGCCTTGATCGCCGCCTCCCAGCCCAGACCCCCATCCACCGCCTCCTGGAGCGCAAAGGCGATCAGCTCGGAATCGGTGGTGGAGGTGAATTCACCGGCGAGGTGGTCGAGCGAGCTGCGCAGCTCGGTGGCGTTGACCAGATTGCCGTTGTGGGCCAGGGCGAAGGGGCCCAGCCGGGTCATCAGCACCACGGGCTGGGCATTGCAGACCTTGCTGCTGCCGGTGGTGGAATAGCGGTTGTGGCCGATCGCCAGGTCGCCGGGCATGCGCTCCAGCACGTCCTGATCGAACACCTGGCTGACCAGGCCCATGTCCTTGTGCAGCCTGATCTTGGCGCCGTTGAACACGGCGATGCCAGCCGATTCCTGGCCGCGGTGCTGCAGGGCGTAGAGGCCGAAGTAGGTGAGGTTGGCCACCGGCTGGCCGGGGGCGTAAACGGCGAAGACGCCGCAGGCCTCCTCCATCCGGTCGGGCCGCTCGGGCAGATCGGGACGTTCGGCCGGCTCGGGCTGGTGAAGCCTGGGGTGCGCAGAAGCCACAGGCCCGTTCACCATGAAAGTGCTGCTTGCATTGTGCCTCAGGCCGTGGCAGCCAGACGACTGGGCAAGGCCTGCTCATAGATCTCGGCCAGGTCGTCCACCTGCTCGCCCAGCAGCGCCGCGCCGCCAGCGCTGATCTGCAGCCGGCCATCGGCGGCCACCTGGCCGAGCGGTTGGGCGGGAAACGCCGGCTGGCCGGGTTCAGCTTCCGGCAGCTTGGAGGCCAGCAGCGCCTGCCACTGCGGCAGCCGCGCCGGCGACACACTCACCAGCACCCGGGCACCGCCTTCGGCGAACAGGAGCCGATCCAGGCGGCAGTCGCCAGTCGGCAAGGCCAGCTCGGCCCCCAGGCCCGAGGCGATGCAGCACTCGGCCGCGGCCACCGCCAGGCCGCCGTCGCTGAGGTCGTGGGCGGAGGCCAGCAGGCCCTGGCTGATCGCTTCGCGCAGCAAGGCCTGCACGCGGCACTCCAGGGCCAGATCGGTGCGGGGCGGGCGGCCCGTGACCCGTCCATGGATCCGCTCGAGGTAACTGCTGCCGGCCAGCCCGAGTCGATCCTCGGAGGCTTGCTTGGCCTGGTTGTCCGGGCCGGTTTCCAGCGGCACGCCCAGCAGCCAGATCGTGTCGCCGGCCTGCTTCCAGGCCAGGCCCGTCACCCGGGTGAGGTCGTGAACCAAACCCACCATGCCCACCACCGGCGTGGGCTGGATCGGCTGGAGGCCGCCATCGGGCCGGCGCGTTTCGTTGTAGAGGGAGACATTGCCGCCGGTGACCGGCGTGGCCAGGGCCGTGCAGGCCTCGGAGATCCCCCGACAGGCCATCGCCAGCTGCCAGTAGCCGGTGGGTGTTTCCGGTGAAGGGAAATTGAGGTTGTCGGTGACAGCCAGCGGCTCGGCGCCGACGCAACTGAGGTTGCGGGCCGCCTCTGCCACCGCCGCGATCGCACCGCGCTGCGGATCGAGCGCCACCCAGCGGTTGGGGCAATCCACCGTGGCGGCCACGCCCCGGCTGGAGGCCTGAAGCGCCCCTTCCCCGTCCTGGGGCCGCAGCCGCAGCACCGCCGCATCAGCGCCACCCGGCAACAGCACCGTGTTGGCCTGCACCTGCTGGTCGTACTGGCGGTAAACCCAGCGCTTGCTGGCGATGGTGGGGTCATCCAGCAATGCCTTGAGAACCGCGCCCCACGGCAGGAGCTGGCCGCTAGCGGGGGTGATGCCTTCGCGCAGCGCCGGCGGCAGGCTGCCTTCCCGCCATTGCCAGTGGCGCTGGATCTCCGCCGGTGGCTCAGCGAGCAATTCATGGTGGTTGATCGGGGTGTCATCGGCCAAGGCATTGGCTGGCACCTCGGCCGCCACCGCACCGTGTTGCAGCACCCGCACCACGTTCTCTTCCAGCACCCGTCCCACCACGGCAGCCTGCAGGCCCCAGCGGCGAAAGCGCGCCATCAGCGCCTCCTCGCGGCCTGGTTTCACCACGAACAGCATGCGCTCCTGGGATTCCGAGAGCAGGAACTCGTAGGCCGTCATTCCCGTTTCTCGCGCCGGCACCAAATCGAGATCCAGCTCGATCCCCAGGCCACCCTTGGCCGCCATCTCCGAACAACTGCAGGTGAGCCCGGCGGCGCCCATGTCCTGGGCGGCCACCACATCCCCGCTCTTGAAAGCCTCCAGGCAGGCCTCAATCAAACCCTTCTCGAGGAAGGGATCACCCACCTGCACGGCGGGGCGATCGTCGAGAGAGGCGGCGCTGAGCTCGGCCGAGGCAAAGCTGGCCCCGCCCATGCCATCGCGGCCGGTGGTGCTGCCCACATAGACCACCGGATTGCCGACCCCGGCCGCCCCCGAGCAGACGATCTCCTCGGTTTCCATCAGCCCCAGGGCCATGGCGTTCACCAAGGGGTTGCCGCTGTAGCTGGGATCGAAGGCCACTTCTCCGCCCACGGTGGGTACGCCAACGCAATTGCCGTAGTGGGCGATGCCGGCCACCACGCCCTCGATCAGGCCAACGTTGCGGGGGTCGTCGAGGGGGCCAAAACGGAGGGCATTGAGCAGGGCAATCGGTCGGGCGCCCATGGTGAAGATGTCGCGCAGGATGCCGCCCACGCCGGTGGCCGCCCCCTGGAACGGCTCCACCGCCGAGGGGTGGTTATGGCTCTCGATCTTGAAGGCAAGCCGCTGGCCCTCGCCCAGATCCACCACACCGGCGTTCTCGCCTGGCCCCACCAGCACCCGGGGCCCGGTGGTGGGAAAACCGCTCAGCAGGGGCCTGGAGTTGCGGTAGCAGCAGTGCTCCGACCACATCACCCCGAACATGCCCAGCTCAGCCCGGTTCGGCTCCCGGCCCAGCCGCCGCACGATCTCCTCGTAATCGGCCTGGGAGAGCCCTTCGCGCCGCAGGGCATCGGCCACCGAAAAAGGCGAGGAAGCAACCACGGCAAGGCCGACGACAGGAGTTCAGTCTGACGGAGGGCGATCCGGCCCTCAGACCCAGGGATCGGGATCGCGACTGGAGTCGTGGCTGCGCCGGGCCGCCGCGGGGGCATCCGGATGATCGTCCTGTTCCAGCTCCTGTTCGAAATCCTGTTCGAAGTCAGGTTCCAGCTCGGGTTCAAATTCGCGTTCAGCTTCCGGCTCTAACCAACCGGCTTCGTCCCAGTCATCAAGGGGATCGCTGGCCCGGGGGCCGTGGGGGCTGGGTTCAGCGGAATCGCTGGGCTCGCGGGGATCGGGGTCATCCCAACGGGGCTCTTCCAGCCAGCCCTCCAGCCGCTCCTCAAAGCGATCACCCACCTGCTGAAACTGGCCACGCAACCGGCTGGTTTCCTCGCCCATCTGATCCCTCCAGCGGCGAGACCGGCGCAGCAGCTCCTGGCGCACACTGGCCCGCGCCAGCGGCAGGTCGTCGAGGCCGGCCAGGCCGGTGGCCACCAGGCCCGGTTGCTGATCGACGATGCGATCGGGCGTCAGTCGCCAGCGGCTGCTGCCCGGTAGGCGGGGATCGCTGCGGGCCACCAGGTAATGCAGGATCCGGCCCGTGCGCAGCTCCACCGCCGCATCCACCACCGTGGCGAGCACGCTGCCATCGCTGCCGGTTAAAGCCGCGTCGAACAGGGTGGGCAGGCGATCGAGAACGCTTTGCTCGGTTTCAGCTGGCTCCCCCTGCACCATCGCTTCGAGCTCACTGAGGCCGCGCAGCTGGTTCAGCCGCCAGATCAGACGGCGGCCACCGAAGGCGGAAGGCTTGCTCGCCCAGCCCAGCAGCCGGTGCACCGGCGGGTGCATCCAGCCGATCAGGCCGGCGCCATGCTCCAGACCCTGATCGCAACGCACCCGCAATCGCAGCAGGTCACTGAGCAGCAACTGCTGGGGGAGGGGCACGGGATCAGCTGCGGATCTGCACGGGCATCACCAGATAGGTGTAGCCGGGATCCTCCACCGGCACGAGAACGGCTGGGGTGGTGGGGGCATTGCAGCGCAGCTCCACCCGTTCGGCGGCCATCGCCTTGAGCCCTTCGAGCACGTAGCGGACGTTGAAGGCGATGGCGATCGCCTCCCCGCTCACCACGGCGGCCAATTCCTCGGCGCCCGAACCCACGTCCTGGGCATCGGCGCTGATCTGCAGGCGGCCGGCGGCCGGATCACTGCTGATTTTCACCACGTTGTTGTGTTGATCGGCGAGCACGGCCACCCGCTCCAAGGCGGTGATGAAACCGCGACGATCCACTTCCAGGCTGCGGCTGAAGCTGGTGGGGATCAGCTGGCCGTAGTTGGGGTAGGTGCCATCAAGGCTGCGGCTGGTGAGCACCTGGTCGGCCCAGAGGAACACCACCTGGCCCCGGTCGCAATACAGGCTCACCGGCTCCTGCGACTGACGGCCGGAGAGCAGGCGCTCCAGTTCGCGCAGGGAACGGGCTGGCACCGTCACGGCAAAGCTCTCGCTGGCCTCACTGTCGCTGGGTTGGTTGTCAGAGGGTTGGGCGGCATTGTCGAGGCGCAGCACCGAGAGGCGATGGCCGTCGGTGGCGGCGCATTCCAGGCCGCGGGCCTCCAGGCCGAGGTGCACGCCGGTGAGCAGTTGCTTGGCCTCATCGCCGCTGCTGGCAAACAAGGTGGCGCGCAGGCCTTTCACCAGCGCATCCACGTTGAGGCGGATCGGGGCGCCGGTCTGCAGCAACGGCAGATCGGGAAAGTCTTCGGCCGATAAGCCCCGCATCTGGTAGCTGCCCGAGAGGCTGGTGAGCTCCACCTGCTCCTGGCCTTCCTCGCAGCTGAGCGTGATCGGGCTTTCGGGCGAGAGCCGCGAGACGATCTCGCCGAACAGGCGGGAGGGCAGGGTGATGGCGCCGCTGGTTTCCACCGCCGCCGGCAGGCTCGTCTGGATGCCGAGGCTGAGATCGAAGCCGGTGAGGCTGAGCCGGCCGGTGCCGGCATCAGCGGTGAGCAGCACGTTGGCGAGCACGGGGTGGGTCGGACGACTGGCGACCGCCCGGCTGACCAGCTGAAGGCTGGTGCTCAGTTCGCTCTGGGAGCAGACCAGCTTCATGGCGTTTGACACATCGGGGACAGACACCCCGCCACAGGCCCCACCACGGTTCCACAACCGGGCTCCATCCGCAACGGCACAGAGCCACAAGCCAGGGCGATCACGCTCTTTTTGCTTCTGCTCACTACGGGTTTAAAAGGATTAAAAAAAAGAAGAAAAGACCCGTAGCCGTAGGGGTTGTGGAAACCGGTGGAAAACGTTTGAAGCCCAGTGATTTCAAGGTTTTTCAGCTTTGTTGATTGGGGAATGAAAAAGACCATGAACCCTTGATCAAACGTTTCCCACAAATTCCCCTGCCTGGGGGAAACGTTGGCGCACTTCGGCGGTCGAGTTCTCTGCCGGTTCTCCCCGATGCCGGCGCGGTTTTCCGCAGCCCGATTTCGGCCAGTTCCTCGACTGGCTAAGGCTTTTTCTGCCGCAGTCATGGCCTAACGACCGGTTTCAGGCCTCTGGAGATGTTTGCGGTGGTGCGATTGGAGGCATGCCGACACCCCCGCAGTGGCCAGCCTGTTTCAGCAGCTCGTGGCCGTTCTCCGCAGGCGATGCCCTCAGCCATGTCCTCGACATCGCGGTAAGCAGTCAGCAGGTTGTCGGCGCCGGAGCGCTCAGAAGCCCATCACAGAGGCCACCACATCCACCTCAGGGTCCAGGCCGGCGTGGAAGCTGCCGTCGCTGTTGTCGATGGCGGTGGCGGGATCCTTGAGGCCATTGCCGGTGAGCACACACACCACCGTGGCGCCTGCTGGCAGCTCATCACTGTGTTGCAGCAGTCCGGCCACCGAGGCGGCACTGGCGGGCTCGCAGAAGATGCCTTCCTCGCGGCCCAGCAGCTTGTAGGCCTCCAGGATGGCCTGGTCGGTCACGGCCTGGAAGGCGCCACCGCTCTGTTCGCGCACCAACAGGGCCTTCTCGCGATTGGCGGGATTGCCGATCCGGATCGCCGTGGCAATGGTGTCGGGCTGCTCCACGGTGTGGCCCAGCACCAGCGGCGCTGAGCCGCTCGATTGGAAGCCCATCATCCGCGGCAGGCGGCGGCAGTGGCCCGCCGCCTGATACTCCTGAAAACCCATCCAATAGGCGCTGATATTGCCGGCGTTGCCCATCGGAATGCAGAGCCAGTCCGGGGCCTCACCGAGGGCATCGACCACCTCGAAGGCCGCTGTCTTCTGGCCCTGCAGGCGGTAGGGATTGACCGAGTTCACCAGGGTGACCGGATAGCGATCGGCCAGCTCGCGCACGATCGAAAGGGCCCGATCGAAGTTGCCTTTCACGGCCAGCACTTCGGCGCCGTACACCAGGGCCTGGGCCAGTTTCCCCTGGGAGACATAGCCGTCGGGGATGATCACAAAGGCCCGCATGCCGCCGCGGCGGGCATAGGCGGCGGCGGCGGCTGAGGTGTTGCCGGTGCTGGCGCAGATCACCGCTTCGGCGCCCGCTTCTTTGGCCTTGCTCACCGCCATCGTCATCCCCCGATCCTTGAAGCTGCCGGTGGGATTGAGGCCGTCGTATTTGAGAAAGACCCGGACGCCACGTCCGATGCGCTCAGCAAGCGATGGGGCCGGGATCAAGGGGGTCGCCCCCTCGCGCAGGGTCACCACCGGCGTCTGATCGGTGACCGGCAACCAGCGCCGATAGGCTTCGATCAGACCTGGCCAGTCCTGCATCGTCGGCCTCGCGCCCAGACGTCTGAGAGCGGAGAGAACGGGCACGATCGAAGCAAAAGGGGCGGATTCGAATCTACGCGCCGGCTCAGGGCTCCTTCGGTTGGGCTGGAGGCTCAGCCTCCTCGCGCAGGCCATCGAGCGGTGATTCCGAGAAGAAGCGCACCAGATCGGCAATCGAACTGGCCTTGTCAGCTAGGGCAACCAGGGCCGGCAGGCTGATCGCCAATTCATTAACCGGGTAGGCCTGCAGGAAGCCGACTGGGGTGATCGTGCCGTCGCCTGCATGGAGACCCAGGATCACGGCGGCCCGGAGTGCCGGAACGCCAGTCTGAGGAGCGCTGAGTGGCGCGATGATCCGGGCCAGACGCTCCAGCAGAACCTCGCCGATTCGAGTGCCCAGCAGGCGGCTGGTCAGCACCAGCGGCAGTGACACAGGCTGATTCAGTAGCTTCGAAACCTCAGCAGGATCTTGGCGGCTCAAGCTGAGCAGATCGGCCAGAAGGCCCCTGGCCTGGCCTGTTTCAGCGAGATGGGTGAAATCGGCCACAGGAATCGAGCGGCGGAAGGCTCCGCTCACCAAAACGATCTGCTCGGCCGCCTGCAGCCCTGGCCCAGCCAGGCTGAGACTGAGACCGAGCAGGGCCCCAAGGAGTTTCGAGCGTTTGGGCAAGGTGCGTTCCTGTTCGCAGCCGAACTCTAGAAGCTTGTCGCTGGCGTCAATCCCGCTTCGCTACGGATCTCCTGGGTCACAAGCACGTCCCGCAGCAGCCGTACCACGCTGCGTTCGGCCAACCCTTGGGCCACCTTGACGCCCATGCGGCGCAGGTCCGGTTCGGCCAGCAGTCGTGGCAGGCGGTTCAGCAGCAGTTGGGGCTCGAAACCCGGCAGTTGGCGCAGGATCTCCAGCAGGGGTTGAATGGGCTCCAGGTTCAGTAACGGATCGCTCTCGATGGCGACCACGGGCCTGGAGCGCAGCCCGGGGGGCTGCAACCGCTTCGGCAGTCGCCGACCCAGCCTCTGAAACGCCCGCCAACCGAGCGCATCGACCTGATCCACCAGGCCGTCCACCAGCTGCTGGCGCAGCATCCCACCGTTGGCGGAGAAGAGGAAATCCAGCACCTGATCCAGCAATCCCTCCACATCCAGCTGCTCCTGCAGGGAAGCGCTGCTGATCAGGCTCTCCAGCCGCTGCCAGCGGAAGTCGTCACCGTCGAAGAGCATCTCGCGCAAGCTGCGGCGAAGATCCGGGTCGGGATCCTCCATCAGCCGACGGGCGAAGTAGGGATAGGCGGCACCGAGGATCTTGAACTCCGGATCCACGCTCAAGGCAATGCCCTCCAGCGTCACCAGCGAACGAATGATCAGGGCGTAATAGGGCGGTACCTGAAAGGGGAAGCGATACATCACCCCGGAGAGGTCGTCGGTGACGGCCTTGAAATCCATCCGGCTCACCCCCATCTCCAGGGCCTGGCCGAACACCGACTCGAACGCCGGCACGATCGGTGCCAGGTTCACCTTCTCGCCCAGGAAACCGAGGGTGACGAAATCGGTGGAGAGCGCATCGAAATTTCGGTTGACCAGGTGCACCACCGCCTGGATCAGGCCGGTGCGTGAGGCCCGGCTCACTTCGCTCATCATGCCGAAATCCAGGAAGGCCAGCCGGCCGTCGGCCATCGCCAGCAGGTTGCCGGGGTGGGGATCGGCGTGGAAGAAGCCGTGTTCCAGCAGTTGCTCCAGGCAGCAGTTCACCCCCACCTGGACCATGTCATCGGGGTCGATGCCGAGGGCTTCGACGGCCTTGAGGTTGGTGAGCTTGACCCCATCAATCCATTCCATCGTCAGCACCCGCCGGCTGGTGGCCTGGCGGTAGATGGCCGGCACGGCGATGCGGGGATTGTGCTGGTGGAGCCTGGCGAAGGCTTCGGCATTCTCCGCTTCGTGGAGATAGTCCATCTCCTCGAACACCCGCATGCCGAGCTCGTCGATCAGGGCGACCAGGTCGCTGCGGATCAGGCTGACGTTGCGATTCAGCCAGCTGGCGATGTTGCGCACGATGTAGAGATCGAGCGTGATCTGCTCGCGCAGCCCCGGACGCTGCACCTTCACCGCCACCGCCTGGCCATCCTTGAGCCGGCCGCGGTGCACCTGGCCCAGGGAGGCCGCCGAGATCGGTTCACGATCGAGCTGGGCGTAGATCTCACCCACCGCTGCCCCCAGGTCTTCTTCGATGCAGGCCATCGCCAGCTCACTGTCGAAGCCCGGCAGCTGGTCTTGCAGGCCGGCGAGCTCATCGAGCAACAGCGGCGGCACGATGTCGGGACGTGAGGAGAGGGCCTGGCCGGCCTTGATGAAGGCCGGGCCGAGGCTGGCCAGCAGCTCAGTGCATTGCCGCGCCCTGGCCTGGGCACGCTCCTTGTTGGCCAGCCGGCCGCTGAAGCGATCGAAACCCACACCGAGCAGAAACAGACCGATCGGCACCAGGGTCTGCCAGACCCGCCGGAACAGCCGCCTGGGATGGCCGGCATAAATCCGACTGATGGCGGCCGGGTCGTAGCGGAGCAGGCCAGCGGCTTCGGTGAAATCGCTGAGCCCCGTCGTGGTCGGGAGAGTCAATCGCCCCCTCAGGAATCGTTGATTCCCTTCTAAACGAATCCAACCCTCGCTACGGTCGGGTCCCTGACCGGAGACCCTGGTGCTCACGGGTCTGCGCCTTGAGAACATCGCTCTGATTGACGGCCTGGAGCTCAGCTTCGACCGGGGCTTTACGGTGCTCACCGGCGAAACCGGTGCCGGCAAGTCGCTGCTGCTCGATGCCTTGGATGCCCTGCTTGGCGGCGGCCCGGCCAACCAGGGCAGCCGCTTGCTGCGCCAGGGCTGTGACCGTGGCCTGATTGAGGCCAGTTTTGCCTCTTCGCCGCCGCTGCAGGCCTGGCTCCAGGCCCAGCAGCTCGATGGCAACCTGGATGGCGACGAGCCGGAGCTGCTGCTCAGCCGTGAGTGGCGGCAGAGCGGCGAGCGCATCCAGAGCCGCAGCCGCCTCAACGGCGTGGCCGTCAACCGCAGCCAGCTGCTGGAGCTGCGGCCCCTGCTGCTGGAGCTCACCGTTCAGGGCCAGACCCGCCAACTCGCCCGCCCCGGCCAGCAGCGCCGCTGGCTGGATCGCTTTGGCGGTGAGCCCCTGGCGGCGGCCCTCGGCCCGGTCCGCGCCGCCCACCAGAGCTGGAAGCAGGCGGCGGCTGCTCTTGAGGCCGCCCGAGCCGATCGCGAGCAACTGGAGCAAGGCCGCCAGCTTCAGCAGCAGCAGCTCGAGGATCTCGACGCGGCCCATCTCGACGATCCAGGCGAGCGGCAGGCGCTTGAAGTTGAGCAGGACCGTCTCTCCCACGGCGTGCGGCTGCAGGAGGGGGTGATTCTACTGCTGGGCCGGTTGGTGGAAGGGGCCGAGCAGGCCCCGTCGGTTCTCGACCATCTCGGCGCCTGCGAGCAGGAACTGCAACTGATCACCGCCCTCGACGGCAGCTTGGAGCCGCTACAGCAGCGCTGCGGCGAGGCCCTGCAGCAGTTGCAGGATCTGGCCCGCGGCCTGGAGCGCTACGGCGCCGCCCTGGAGAGCGATCCGGCCGGCCTGGCCGGTCTGCAGGAGCGGATCGCCCAGCTCAAGGGCCTGGAGCGCCGCCATGGCCAGGATCTCGCCGGCCTGATTGCCCGGCGTGACCAGCTGCGGTTGCTGCTGGCCCCCGGCGGCGAAGCCCAGACGCTCGCAAGCCTGGAGACCGCTGAGGCCGCTGCCCGCAGCGCGCGGGATCGGGCCTGCGCCCTGCTCAGCACCAGGCGCAGCGAGGCGGCCCGTCTCCTGGAGGAGCAACTGACTCATTCACTCAGACCGCTTGGCCTCGCCAATGTGCGCTTCAGCGTGGCGCTGGAGGCCGTCGCACCAAAAGATGACGGCGCCGATCTGGTCCAGTTCCTGTTCTCGGCCAACCCCGGCCAGCCCCTGGCCCCGCTGCAGGAGGTGGCCTCCGGTGGCGAGATGAGCCGCTTCCTGCTGGCGCTCACCACCTGCCTGGCGGCGGCCGATCCCCACGTCACCCTGCTCTTCGATGAAATCGACGCCGGCGTCAGCGGCCGGGTGAGCGGCGCGATCGCGGCGCTGTTGCGGCGCCTGGCCCAGCAACGCCAGGTGTTCTGCGTCACCCACCAGCCCCTGGTTGCGGCCGCCGCCGACCACCACTTCCAGGTGAGCAAGCAGGTGGAGGACGGCCGCACGCTGACGCGGGTGTCCCACCTGCGGGACACCCAGGCGCGGCAGCGGGAACTGGCCGAGTTGGCCGGTGGTGATTCCGGTGAGGCCCACAGCTACGCCGCCAGCCTGCTGGGCCGGGGCGCGGCCTGACTCGCCGCCCGGTGCGGCTTCGTACAATGACTGGCTGACGAACAGAAGGCATGGGTCGCTTGGCTGGCGTCAACGGGCAGGACACAACAGCACCCAAGCCGGCAGGGAAGCCGGCGGCAAAGAAGAAGGGCTCGCCGAAGCAGGCGCCAACGGCGGATCACACCCTCAACCTCGACGGCAGCGTCGAAGACGTGATCCGGGTGCGGGGCGCCCGCCAGCACAACCTGCGCAACCTCGACCTCACCATTCCGCGCAACAGCCTGGTGGTGTTCACCGGCGTCAGTGGCAGTGGCAAGAGCTCTCTGGCCTTCGACACGATCTTCGCTGAAGGCCAGCGTCGTTACGTCGAAAGTCTGTCCGCCTATGCCCGCCAGTTCCTTGGCCAGGTCGACAAGCCGGACGTGGATGCCATTGAGGGGCTCTCACCGGCGATCTCGATTGACCAGAAGTCGACCAGCCACAACCCCCGCTCCACCGTCGGCACGGTCACCGAGATTCAGGACTACCTGCGGCTCCTCTTTGGCCGTGCCGGTGAGCCCCATTGCCCCCAGTGCGAGCGCTCGATCCGGCCGGAGAGCATCGATGAGATGGTCGACCGGATCCTGGCCCTGCCCGACGGCACCCGCTACCAGCTGCTGGCTCCGGTGGTGCGGGGCAAGAAGGGCACCCACGCCAAGTTGATCAGCGGCCTGGTGGCCGAAGGCTTCGCCCGGGTGCGGATCAATGGCGAGGTGCGTGAGCTCTCCGACAACATCGAGCTCGACAAGAACCACGCCCACCACATCGAGGTCGTCGTCGACCGGCTGGTGGCCCGTGAGGGCATCGCCGAGCGGCTGACCGATTCGCTGCGCACCTGCCTGAAACGGGGCGATGGCTTGGCCCTGGTGGAGGTGGTGCCCAAGGCGGGTGAGGAGCCGCCGGAAGGGGTGGAGCGGGAGCGGCTCTATTCCGAAAACTTCGCCTGCCCGGTCCATGGCGCGGTGATGGAGGAACTCTCACCACGGCTGTTCTCGTTCAACAGCCCCTACGGCGCCTGCCCGGATTGCCACGGCCTCGGCCACCTGCGTACCTTCACCTTTGAGCGGGTGGTGCCGGATCCGAGCCTGCCGGTGTATGCGGCGATCGCCCCCTGGAGCGAGAAGGACAACAGCTATTACTTCTCCCTGCTGTTCAGTGTGGGCGAAGCCTTCGGCTTCGAAATCAAACAGCCCTGGAACCAGCTCACGCTGGAGCAGCAGCAGATCCTGTTGCAGGGCAGCCCCGAGCCGATCGCCGTGCAGGCCGACAGCCGCTACGCCAAGGGTCCGGGCTACCTGCGGCCCTTTGAGGGAATCCTGCCGATCCTGGAGCGCCAGCTGCGCGACGCCAGCGGTGAGGCGATCCGCCAGAAGCTGGAGAAGTACCTGGATCTGGTGCCCTGCGGCACCTGCCATGGCCTGCGGCTGCGGCCCGAGGCCCTTGCCGTCAAGGTGGGTCCCTATGGCATCACGGATCTCACCAACGTCAGCGTGGCCGACACCCTGGAGCGCATCGAGGCCCTGATGGGTGTGGGTGCGGCCGAGGGTTCAGCTCCCCTGCTCAACGCGCGCCAGATCCAGATCGGCGATCTGGTGCTGCGCGAGATCCGCATGCGGCTGAAGTTCCTGCTGGATGTGGGGCTCGACTACCTCAGCCTCGATCGCCCGGCGATGACCCTCTCCGGTGGCGAGGCCCAGCGCATTCGCTTGGCCACCCAGATCGGCGCCGGCCTCACCGGCGTGCTCTACGTGCTCGATGAACCAAGCATCGGCCTGCACCAGCGCGACAACGACCGCCTGCTCGCCACCCTGTTCAAACTTCGCGACCTGGGCAACACCCTGATCGTGGTCGAGCACGACGAGGACACGATCCGCGCTGCTGACCATCTGGTCGACATCGGGCCGGGGGCCGGCGTACATGGCGGCCACATCGTGGCTGAGGGTTCGCTGCAGAACCTGCTGGAGGCGGAAGACTCCATCACCGGTGCCTATCTCAGCGGTCGCCGCTCGATCCCCACACCGCCGGAGCGCCGCAACGCCGGCAGCCGCAAGCTCAGCCTGGTGCAGTGCCGCCGCAACAACCTTCAGGACCTCGATCTCGACATTCCCCTCGGTCGTCTGGTCTGCATCACCGGCGTCAGCGGCAGCGGCAAGAGCACCCTGGTGAATGAGCTGCTGCATCCGGCCCTGGAGCACAAGCTCGGCCTCAAGGTGCCCTTCCCCTCCGGGCTCCAGGAGCTGCGCGGGATCAAGTCGATCGACAAGGTGATCGTGATCGATCAGAGCCCGATCGGCCGCACGCCCCGCTCCAATCCCGCCACCTACACCGGTGCCTTCGATCCGATCCGCCAGGTGTTTGCCGCCACCGTGGAGGCCAAGGCCCGCGGCTACCAGGTGGGGCAATTCAGTTTCAACGTCAAAGGGGGACGTTGCGAGGCCTGCAGCGGCCAGGGAGTGAACGTGATCGAGATGAACTTCCTGCCCGATGTGTATGTGCAGTGCGATGTCTGCAAGGGGGCCCGCTACAACCGCGAAACCCTCCAGGTGGCCTACAAGGGCCACACCATCGCTGAGGTGCTGCAGATGACGGTGGAGCAGGCTGCCGATGTGTTCAGTGCGATCCCCCAGGCGGCGGATCGGCTGCGCACCCTGGTGGATGTGGGGCTGGGCTACATCAAGCTCGGTCAACCGGCCCCCACCCTCTCCGGCGGCGAGGCTCAGCGGGTCAAGTTGGCCACGGAGCTGTCAAAACGGGCCACCGGCAAGACGCTCTACCTGATCGACGAGCCCACCACCGGCCTCAGCTTCTACGACGTCCACAAGCTGATGGACGTGATGCAGCGCCTGGTGGACAAGGGCAATTCGATCGTGGTGATCGAGCACAACCTCGATGTAATCCGCTGCGCTGACTGGCTGATCGACCTCGGCCCCGAGGGGGGCAACAAGGGTGGCGAGATCGTGGCGGCCGGCACGCCCGAGCAGGTGGCCGAGCACCCCAGCAGCCACACCGGCCGCTACCTCAAAGAGGTGCTGGCCCAACACCCCGCCGTTGCTGGGGCGACGGTCTGAACCCCGGCGTCAGCTGCAGCCCTGAACGGAGAGGCGATAGCTGAATCCAAGGGCTTTGGGGTCGGCGCTGGCGCCCACCTTGAAATTCATCTGGCTGGCCTGCTTGCCTTCGACAGCCGCAAACGGGCCGAACATGCGGCCTGTGCCGATCGGTGGATTCATTACTTCATTGATCACCTGGAGGTTGGAGCCATCGCTGAACTTCATGAACCCTTCCACCGGGTATTTTGCGCCTGGATCGGAGGAGTTGGCGGTGAAGAAGAACTTGAAACTGGTATAAGGCTGGTCGACGATGAAGTCGGTGTTCCAGTTCGTCTTGCCGAGAAGTTTGGCGCGGCTCACCTGCTTGTTCACGATCGGTGTGGTGCCATCGCCGCCGATGGGCTGCAGAAAGGTGCAGCGCTCGGCGGCAACGGACGCGCCAGATCCGCTGCCAATCAGAAGCGGCGCCGCCAGGGCCAACAGGGCAAAAAGGTTCATCCAATCCTTTCGAGTCGTCCCAATTAAAGCGGTTGTCTGGCGTACGGGTTCAGGGAGTTGGTTGGAAATCGGTCGATGGGTGACCCTGTCGGGGGATCATGGTGGCAATACGCCCAGCCACCGTGCGCCCGCCCAGTTTTCCGTTGCCGACCCGTTGGCTGGTCGTGGCAGCAGCGCTGCTCGCCTCGATGGGGGGGGCGCCCAGGCCGGCGGCTGCCCTTGAGCAGATCGATCTGAACATTCCGGTGCTGGACACCATGTTCACGGTCAACCTGTCGGAGCTGAATGCACCCGGCGGCCTGTTCGCCGGCACCAGTGATCTGGCCGAGCTCGATCGAGCCACCAACGGGGCGATCGGGCGGCGTCTGCTGGAGTTCTTCAATTACCCGCTGCCGATTCAGTCGCTGGCGGTGGTGCGCGAAACGGCCGATTCGCCCCTGGCCAGCCAGGCCCTGCTGCTGGTTTCGGCCATCGGCGGCATCGATGGCCTGCCTGCCGACATCAATGGTGAAGAGCTCCGCCGCGTTCTCGATCGCGCCGCCACCAGGGGTCCGCTGACCATGCTCACGGTGCTCCAGGCCTTGCCCGGCCAGACGGCCTCCGTTGACCTGGAGCTGGCCCTGTTCGCTGTCCAGCGCCTCAGCCGCCAGCTGCAACCGGCCGACAGGCTGATCGCCGCGGGGGCGGCGGCCCGCCAGGCTCCCTCCCTGGTTCGCCCTGGCCCCCTGGCGGTGGAGCGGCGCGAGACCAGCCTGGTGGTCAGCCATCGCCCCGATCCTCTCCAGGTGGTGGTGGTGAGCCCCGGCCGGGCGGGAAACGGCCGTTTGGTCTTGATTTCCCATGGGCTCTGGGATGATCCGGAAAGCTTCGAGGGCTGGGCGAGCCATCTGGCCAGCCATGGCTACACCGTGCTGCTGCCACGCCATCCCGGCAGTGACCTCAGCCAGCAGCGGGCCATGCTCTCCGGCACCGCCCCACCACCGAGCCCGGCAGAGCTGAGGTTGCGGCCCCTCGATGTCTCGTCGTTGATCGACGGTGCCGCCGCCGGCAAGCTCGGGTTGGCGGCCGGCCTGCGCACCGATTTCGTCGCGGTGCTTGGTCAGTCGTGGGGGGCCACCACCGTGCTGCAGCTCGCCGGCGCCCAGCCCAGCGCCACCCTGCTGGAGGAACGCTGCGGCGATGTCAAGGATCCGGCCCGCAACCTCAGCTGGGTGCTGCAGTGCAGCTTCATCAGTTCGGCCAGCGAGGCCTCGCTGGCCGATCCCCGCGTCAAGGCGGTGGTGGCGGTGAGTCCACCGATGTCGTTGCTGTTCAACTACGGCGCTGCCCTGGGCATGAATGCCCGCGCCCTGGTGGTCAGTGGCAGCCGCGACTGGGTCGTGCCGTCTGGCCCTGAGGCGATCACGCCGCTGGCTGCTGAGGCCGGTGCCGCCGGTGGTGGTCACCGGCTGGTGATTGCCGAAGGCGGTGATCATTTCAACCTCGGCTCCCGCTACGGGGAGGAGGGCGGCGGCGCGCTCGGTGGCCTGCTGCTGGCCTGGGTGGACGGGGCCTTTGCCGCTGGTGCCGCCGCCGCTCCAGGACCGGCCGCCCCATCCCTCCTTCCCGCCAACGGCTGGGGGAATACCAGCCGTCCGCTCTTCGATGTGACGGAGCGATTGCAAGCCAGTCCGTGATCGGAGAATCCCTATCCCTGTGCTGCGGGCTGGCTGGGGGCTGAACCCTCGCGGCTAGTACTCAGGATCGGCGCTGTCCTGGCCGGCATAGCGGGTGTTGATATCGGGCATCCAGTAGCTCAGGTCGCCGTGCCAGAACAGCCTGCCGTTCAGGCGTTGGCTGCTCAGCTTGCTGTTGCCCATCACGGAGAGCAGCCTGGCCAGCTCCACCGGCGACAGGTCGGTCGTGATGTCCTCGTCGGCGATGGCCAGCAACGACGGCAGCCTGGCAATGGTGGAGGGTTGAACCAGTTTCTTGAAGGCCTCGCGCAACACCATCTGCTGGCGTTCCATGCGGCCCAGGTCGCCTTGCTCGTCGTTGCGATAGCGCAGGAAGCCTTCCAGGTCCCGGCCCTTGAGCAATTGGGGACCCGGGTAGAGATCGATGTAGAGATCCTGGCGACTGTCGACGTAATACATGCTCTTGGGAACATCGATTTCGACGCCACCGAGGGCTTCAGCCAGCTTCTCGACCGCGTCGAGATTGACGATCAAGTAGCGATCGATGTCTGTCGTGAGCAGGCTCGAGACCTCCTGTTTGGCCACGTTCACCCCGCCCACCGCATAGAGGGCGTTGGCCTTGATCACACCGAACGATTCAGACTCGATGAAGGTGTCCCGCGGAACCTGGGTGATCTGGGTGACACCGTCGAGAACCTCAACGGTGAACATCACATCGGTGCTGCCGCTGATCTGATCGGTGCCCAGCACCAGGATGCGGCGATTATCCAGGCTGAGAGGGTTGACCAGCGAGGTCAAGGCCGGGGTGGAGCGCTGCAGATTGGCCAAGGCGCCGCCGAGCAGGCCCGGCAACGGGCCGGCCAGGGCGTAGCCGAAAGCAAGCCCGCAACCGAAGCCGATCAGCAGGGCGCGACGGGAGAGTCGGGGCTTCTCTGGGCCGCCAGCCGGCAGCTCGGGTGGGGCGGGGGGCTGGCTCCCGCTTCGCCGGTCCAAGTGGGACACGGTGCCGGGAGGGTTGGAGCGACGACGCGGTTGGGCCTGGGCCATGAAGTGTCCTGTTGGGCGCAGCTTAAAACCCAATCCCCGGTCAGGCCAGCTCTGTTGGGCTTCCGGCGACCACGTTGACCTTGCTGGCGGCCCGATCGGCGCGCCCTCTGGCTTCGGCCAGATCTTCGCCACCGGCCACCACCACGCCCATCCGTCGCTGGGGCCGAGCCTCCGGTTTGCCGAACAGCAGCACCTGGGTGTCAGGCTCGGCCAGGGCCGCAGCAACGCCCTCATAGGCGACGCTGGCGAGGTTGCCTGTGGCCAGGATGACCCGGCTGGCGGCCGCGCCGCGGGAGTGGATGGCGGGGATCGGCAGCCCCAGCACAGCCCGCAGGTGCAGGTCGAACTCGCTGAGGTTCTGGCCCCTGAGGGTGACCAGGCCGGTGTCGTGTGGCCGCGGCGAGAGTTCCGAGAACACCACCTCCTCCTGGCCGCGTGGGCCGCAGAGGAAAAACTCAACGCCAAACAGTCCGGCCCCACCCAGGTGGTCGGTGACGCGGCGGGCCATCGCTTCGGCCGTGGCCAGGGCGCTGGCACCCAGGTCCGCCGGCTGCCAGCTGCACTGGTAGTCGCCCCGCTCCTGGAGGTGGCCGATCGGCGGGCAGAACAGGGTGGGCCCATCCCACTGCTTCACGGTCAACAGGGTGATCTCCTGCTCGAAACGCAAAAACTCCTCGACGATCACCCGCGCCCCTGCGCCGCGGGCGCCGGCCAGGGCGGCCTCCCAGGCGGCTGTGATTCCCTCAGGCCCCTCCACCACGCTCTGGCCCTTGCCCGAGGAGCTCATCACCGGCTTGACCACCACCGGCCAGCCCAGGGGCGCGGCGGCCTCAGCCAGATCGGCGGCACTGCCGGCATAGGCGAAGCGGGCGGTGCGCAGGCCGAGGCTGCCGGCGGCCAGGTCGCGGATCCGGTCGCGGTTCATCGTCACCGCCGTGGCCCGGGCGGTGGGGATCACGGTGAACCCTTCCGCTTCAAGTTCCGCCAGGGCATCGACGGCCAGGGCCTCAATCTCGGGAATCAGCAGATCGGGCCGGTGGCGGCGCACCACGGCCTTGAGCGCTTCGGGATCGGTCATGGCGATCACCTCGGCGGCATCGGCCACCTGCATGGCCGGGGCGCCGGGGTAGCGGTCGACGGCGATCACGCGGCAACCCAGGCGCTGGGCGGCGATGGCCACCTCCTTGCCCAGTTCACCGCTGCCCAGCAGCATCAGGGTGCGGGGAAAGGAGGTGGCGGGCATGGGCATGGCGCGCGGGTTGCGGAGGCTCCGATCCTGCTGCCTGACGGGCCTGCTAGAAGTGCTCGGCGACCCACTCCGCTGCAACGGCCCGCCGTGTTGATCTCCTCCCAGGCCGTTCTGGCCTTCTCGACGGCCGGCGATGTGGCCAACGGCCTGCCGTTTGGCTGGGATGTGGCGGGCCTGCAGCGGGGGGTGTTGATCTATCTGGGGATTTCCTCCCTCGCCTTCGTGCTCGTCTGGGGACTGGGCCTGCTGCGCCGCTCCTGAGCTGTTTTGTTCGGATGCAAGGGTCGGATCAGTCTTCGCGGCCGGACGGGAGGTCCGCAATCAGGTCGAGCTGGCGCACGGGCGTCTCCTCACTGATGAAGCCGTAGGCCTCGAACACCTGGTCGTCGGGGTGGGTGATGTGCTGACCATCGCTGTGGCGTTCCAACTCGAAGCCTTCGTCGGCCATGCGGCGCATCAGGGCCGCAGCCTCCTCAAACCGTGAAGCCATCGCCGCGAGGCTGGCGCAATCGGCCGTCAGCCCCTTTTCTTTCCAGGTGAAATAAGCCATAACACCAACTTGAAGCCATGCCATCAGCTTGGCCCCAGCTGGCACCAGCAGCCACCCGAATCAGGGAAGCAGCAGCAGGCCGATGGCCACCAGCAGCAAGCTGATCATCCAAAATCCCACCACCACCCGTTGCTCGGAGTGACCGGCCAGCTCGAAGTGGTGGTGGAGTGGGGCCATCCGCAACAGGCGGCGGCCCTGACCATCGGCCCCCTTGGTGGCCTTGAACACCCACACCTGCAGGATCACCGAGAGAGATTCGGCCACGAACACGCCGCCCATCAGCAGCAAGGGCCAGAGGCTGTCGCTGAGCAGGGCCACGGCGCTCAGGGCCGCCCCCATCGCCAGGGAGCCAGTGTCACCCATGAACATCCTGGCCGGATGGCGGTTATGGGCCAGGAAACCCAGCCAGGTGCCGGCCATGGCGGCACAGAACCCGGCCAGGGCCGGATCGCCCAGATGGCCCCGCAGCATCAACTGCACCCCGAAGCCAGCGAACACCACGGCCCCGCAGCCTGCCGCCAGCCCATCGAGCCCGTCAGTGAGGTTGGTGGCGTTGCTTTCGGCCAGAAACACGAACAGGCCGAGCGGCAGGATCAGCAAGCCGAGCGACAGGGCGAGGCCGAACGGCAAGCCCACACTGCGGGAAATCCAGTCGTTCCAGGCTGCCACCAACAGAAAGAGCGCGGCAGCAAGGGCCTGAAGCAGCAGTTTGCCGCGGGGGCTCAGGCCGGTGTTGGTGCGGCGGGTCAGGCTGCGCCAGTCGTCGAAGCCGCCGATGGCCATGAAGGCCAGGGTGATCGCGGCCACCGCTGGCAGGCGTGGATCGCTCGGGGCGACCAAACTGCCGACAATCACCCCAACCGGTACGACCAGCAGGCCCCCCATCGTGGGAGTGCCGGCCTTGCTGTGATGGGCCTGGGGCCCTTCCTGGCGGATCACCTGGCCGAGCTTGAGGGCCCGCAGATTCGGCACCCCCCAGCGGCCGAGACCCCAGCTGACCAAGCCCGCCACCAGCAGGGGCGGTGTCAGCTGGGGTGCGCGACTCAGTGCGTCCGTCAGCAAGCAGACGCCAAGAACAAGCAGGGCCAGCCAGCGCCAAGCCACCTGTTCACGGTCAGGCAAGGGCAGGGTTGAGGGGGCCTGTGTGGTCTGGGTCAATGGCACAGGGCTCAGTCTTCCCAGTTCTCCTCGGTCTGCTCGTCGGCGGCGTTGTATTCCTCTTTCTCGCCCATCAGAGCTGAAAGTTCCTCCTCTTCCACCGTGCTCACATCGGGAGCGGCGGCCTCTTCATCGGCCACCAGGCGGCCGCTGGTCTCCAGCCAGCTGAGCAGGTCGGGCTCATCGCGCAGGGGCAGCACCGGGGCGGGCTCATCCCTGCGGTAGCGGGTAAGGGAAGGATTGATGCTGTCGAGTGTGCTCATGGACGGCCTTGGGGGCGCAGCAAGCCTGCGAAGCGGGCAACACGCCAATCCATCACGATAGGTCATGCTGCTGATCTTCCTCTGTGACCTGGCCCAAAGCCTTCCAGCTGCTGATCACCTGGGGGGCCGCCCTTCTGCTCGCCGCCCTGCTGGTGCGCGGCGGTGAACGCTGGCCCGAGCCGTTGGCGATTCAGCCGCAACTGGTCTGGGCCCTGGTGCTGGGGCCTCCTGGCCTGCTGGCCCTGTGGCTGGCCACGCGCTGGCGCCATTTCGACGGCAACTTGAACGGCGACAGGGGACAATCCTCCAACGGCATTCACGAGCAGGACTGAGCGGATGGGAGAGGAGTTGGCGGGGCAAGGGGTCGGGCGTGCCCGCAAGGTGGTGTTGGCCTACTCGGGTGGGGTCGATACCAGCGTCTGCATTCCCTATCTGCGCGAGGAGTGGGGTGTCGAGGAGGTGATCACCTTCGCCGCCGATCTGGGCCAGGGCGATGAGCTCGAACCGATCCGTCTCAAGGCCCTCGAAGCCGGCGCCAGCCAATCGCTGGTGGGGGATCTGATTGAGCCGTTCATCACGGAGTTCGCCTTCCCCGCCATTCGCGCCAACGCCCTCTATGAGGGTCGCTATCCCCTCTCCACAGCCCTGGCCCGGCCGCTGATCGCCCGGGAGCTGGTGGCGGTGGCTCGCCTGGTGGGCGCCGATGCCGTCGCCCACGGCTGCACCGGCAAGGGCAACGACCAGGTCCGCTTCGACGTGGCGATCGCCTGCCTGGCGCCCGAGCTCAAGGTGCTCACCCCGGCGCGGGAGTGGGGTATGAGCCGGGAGGAAACGATCGCCTACGGCGAGCGCTTCGGGATGCCGGCACCGGTGAGCAAGGCCAATCCCTATTCGATCGACCTCAACCTGCTCGGGCGCAGTGTTGAAGCCGGCCCCCTCGAGGATCCGCAGGTGGAGCCACCCGAGGAGGTGTTTGCCATGACCCGCTCGATCGCGGCGGCCCCCGAAGAGCCCGAGGTGGTGGAGATCGGCTTCGTGCAGGGCAATCCCGTCAGCCTCAATGGCGAGATGCTCGATCCGGTCAGCCTGGTCCGGCGCGCCAATGACCTGGCTGGCAGCCACGGCTTCGGTCGGCTGGACATCATCGAGAACCGGGTGGTGGGCATCAAGTCGAGGGAGATCTATGAAACTCCCGGCCTGTTGCTGTTGATTCGCGCTCACCAGGAACTCGAAAGCCTCACCCTGGCGGCCGATGTGCAGCGCTACAAGCGCCAGATCGAGTCCAGCTGGGCGGATCTGGTGTATCAGGGCCTCTGGTTCGGCCCGCTCAAGGCGGCCCTCGATGGCTTCCTCGATGCCACCCAGGCCACGGTGAACGGCACGGTGCGGATCCGGCTGCACAAGGGCAATGCCACCGTGATCGGCAGGAGTTCAGCTTTGGACAGCCTCTACGTGCCCACCATGGCCACCTATGGCGGCGACGATCGTTTTGATCACCGCGCCTCCGAAGGATTCATCTATATCTGGGGGCTGCCGGCCCGGCTCTGGGCCGCCAGCTTGCGCCGCTAGGGCCAATCAGCGGAGTCACGCTGGCCAAGAACAGCTCATCTTCAAGAGCCGCTGATCAGACGAACCATCTCAAAACCAAAGCCAGGCATCCAGTTGGGGGATGCCTGGCTTTTTGACCAGAAATGGTGGAGGTGTTGTGGCTAGCTCAGGCTTCAGCGCTGACCGCTTCGCCGCCGGCACCGCGGGGGGCGGGCAGGGGGCCGTCCTGCTTGACGGTGAGATAGCGAATCACATCCTCGCTCAGCCGCATGGCCCGCTCCAGGGCCGCCACCTGCTGGCCATCGCCGCTGTGGTTCAGCTGCACGTAGATGCCTTCGCGGTGCTTGGCGATCGTGTAGGCCAGACGGCGCTTGCCACGCATCTGGGTGTCGAGCACTTCGGCGCCGGCCTCGGTGACCAGATCGCGGTACTTGTTGACATGGCCTTCGACTTCTTCCTCCGCGATGTCCGGGCGAAGGATGTACATCGTTTCGTAGTAGGGCTGCTGCGACATGACGGGCTGAAACCTCCGTGACGGGCTCGAGTGAGGCCAGCGGCCCTGCGGCTGCCAGCGACGGACTCGATACCGTAACGCGGCACCGTACCCCGTCAGTCCAGACGCCTCAGTACAGCTGGATCCGCACCGCCTCGGACACGGTCGGGATATCGGGCTCCTTGCCGCGTACGCACTGGACCACGGCGAACAGCACCAGCAGCAGGGTGCCGAAGAAGACGGTGTTGCTGAGCGTGCGCAGGGCGAAACTGCCGCCGAGCGGAGCCAGCAGCAGCCGGAATGCCAGGGACAGCAGGATCAGCACGATGTCCAGCAGGATCGCCTGCAGGACGTTGAAGCGGATGAAGTAAGGGACGCGCTGGTTGCGCACCACCCCCAGGAACAGGGCCAGGAACAGCAGGAAGCCGCCGAACGGCACCAGCCGCTGCAGGCTGAGCAACGGCAGGGCCGGCAAGACCGTCCACTGCAGGGCCGGGAAGAGCGTGAACAGCGATTCGCCGAACATCACGCCGTCGCTCCACGGCAACAGGTAGGCCAGCAGCGCCAGCAGGCGTTGCCAGGGGGGAATTTGCATTGAGGCAGACCGCGTCTTCCAAGGTTAGGGGTCGTGCCCGAGCTGGTTGAGGGCGGCCTGCCGCATCGCTGCCACCGGAACGGTGGTTTCGTCGCCGGCGGCGGCCAACCAGAGCCGTAGCGCTGCGGCTCCCTGCTGCACCAGCATCTCCAGGCCGTCCAGACTTTGGCAGCCACGCTCGCGGGCTTCCCGCAGCAGGCGACTCGGCCGCGGCGTGTAGATCAAGTCGTAGACAAGGGTCTCGGGGCGCAAGGCCTCCAGCTCCGCTGGAGCCAGCGGGCAGGCGTCAGCCGCCATGCCCACCGGGGTGGTGTTCACGACCAGATCGGCTGCGGCAAGGGCCGGCAGCAGCAGCTCGCTGGTCCAATTAAGGCCGCGCAGTTGGGGGGCCCAGGCCTGGCAGCTTGAGAGGAAGGCTGCGCGCCGTTGGGGGTCGCGGGCGGCCAGCTCGATCACCTCCAGATTCCGCTCCACCAGACCCGCCACCACCGCCCGGGCACTGCCGCCGCAGCCCAGCACCAGCGCCCTGGCTCCGCTCGGCAGGTCGCCCAGGGGGGCCAAAAAGCCCTCCACATCGGTGTTGGCCCCGAGCCAGCCCCCTTCGGCGCGGCGCACCAGGGTGTTCGCCGCGCCCAGTCGCTCGGCCAGCGGTGTGAGCTCGGCCGCGGCCGCCGCCGCCGCCTGTTTGTGCGGCAGGGTCACGTTCAGACCACGGCAGCCCAGGGCCTCAAGACCCCGCAGGGCCGTGCCCAGCTCCGCTGCGGCCACCGGAAAGGCCAGGTAGCGCCAGTTCAGGCCCAGCTCAGCGAGGGCTGCGTTGTGCATGGCCGGCGAAAGTGAGTGAGCCACCGGATCGCCGAGAAGCCCCACCAGGGCTGTCTGGCCTGAAATCGAAACGGGCATGAATCCTGGCGCTCTGCCGCGACTCTGCCGCGATCAATGGGCGGCACGGTACGGCAGCGGTTCGGAAACCACCCCTCGCCTCAGATGGCCTCTGCTGATGAGGATGCAACGGAAGGAACTCATTCGATCCAAGCGGGGAAGCACCCATGGGCAAAGTTGTAGGCATTGATCTCGGCACCACGAACAGCTGCGTGGCGGTGATGGAGGGCGGCAAGCCCACGGTGATTGCCAACGCCGAAGGCTTTCGCACCACCCCGTCGGTGGTCGCGTACACCAAGAACCAGGACAAGCTGGTGGGTCAGATCGCCAAGCGCCAGGCGGTGATGAACCCGGAGAACACCTTCTATTCGGTGAAACGGTTCATCGGCCGCCGGGTGGATGAGGTGAACGAGGAATCCAAAGAAGTGAGCTACGGCGTCGAGAAGGCCGGCTCCAACGTGAAGGTGAAGTGCCCGGTGCTGAGCAAACAGTTCGCGCCTGAGGAAGTATCAGCAGAAGTGCTGCGCAAGCTCGCCGAAGACGCCGGTAAGTACCTCGGTGAAACTGTCACCCAGGCGGTGATCACCGTCCCCGCCTATTTCAACGACTCCCAGCGTCAGGCCACCAAGGACGCCGGCAAAATTGCCGGCCTCGAAGTGCTGCGGATCATCAACGAGCCCACGGCGGCCGCTCTGGCCTATGGCCTCGATCGCAAGAGCAACGAGCGCATCCTGGTCTTCGACCTCGGCGGCGGCACCTTCGACGTCTCGGTGCTGGAGGTGGGCGATGGCGTATTCGAGGTGCTCTCCACCAGCGGCGACACCCATCTGGGCGGCGATGACTTCGACAAGGTGATCGTCGATCACCTGGCTGCCACCTTCAAGAGCAACGAAGGCATCGACCTGCGCCAGGACAAGCAGGCCCTGCAGCGTCTCACCGAGGCAGCCGAGAAGGCCAAGATCGAACTCTCCAGCGCCACCCAGAGCGAGATCAATCTGCCGTTCATCACGGCCACGCCGGAAGGCCCCAAGCATCTCGATCTCACCCTGACGCGGGCCAAGTTCGAGGAACTGGCCTCCAAGCTGATCGATCGCTGCCGCGTGCCGGTGGAGCAGGCCCTCAAGGACGCCAAGCTCTCCACCAGCGAGCTTGATGAAGTGGTGATGGTGGGCGGCTCCACCCGCATCCCCGCCGTGCTCGAACTGGTGAAGCGGATCACCGGCAAAGGCCCGAATCAAACCGTGAACCCCGACGAAGTGGTGGCGGTTGGCGCCGCCATTCAGGGCGGTGTGCTGGCCGGTGAGGTCAAGGACATCCTCTTGCTGGATGTCACGCCGCTCTCCTTGGGTGTTGAAACCCTCGGTGGCGTGATGACCAAGATGATCACCCGCAACACCACGATCCCCACCAAGAAATCGGAGACCTACTCCACGGCTGTGGATGGCCAGACCAATGTGGAGATTCACGTGCTCCAGGGCGAGCGTGAGCTGGCTTCTGACAACAAGAGTCTCGGCACCTTCCGCCTCGATGGCATTCCGCCTTCCCCCCGCGGCGTGCCCCAGATCGAAGTCACCTTCGACATCGACGCCAACGGCATCCTCAGCGTCACCGCCAAGGACAAGGGCAGCGGCAAGGAGCAGAGCATCTCGATCACCGGCGCCTCCACCCTCGGCGAGAACGAGGTGGAGAAGATGGTGAAAGATGCTGAGGCCAATGCCAGCGCCGACAAGGAGAAGCGCGAGCGCATCGACCTCAAGAACCAGGCCGAAACCCTGGTGTACCAGGCCGAGAAGCAGCTCGGCGAGCTCGGCGACAAGGTGAGCGCTGAAGACAAGGGCAAGGTGGAAGGCTACTCCACCCAGCTCAAGGAGGCGATTGCCCAGGAGGATTACCCCACGATCAAAACCGTGTTGGAACAACTCCAGCAGGCCCTCTATGCCGCCGGTGCCTCGGTGTACCAGCAGGCGGGTGCCGCCGCCGATGGAGCCGCAGCCAACGGGACGGGCGACAACGGCAGCTCGGCCGGCAGTGCCGGCGCGGCTGAGGATGTGATCGACGCCGAGTTCACCGAGAGCAAGTGATCCCGGCCTCGATCTGGTCAGTGACCCACTGGGCGCTGGCCGGCGCCAGCAGGATGCCGTTGCGGTAGTGCCCGCAGGCCAACACCAGCCCCTGCTCGAGCACCTCGAGCAGGGGCGCCGGTCTGCCGATGGGCCTGGCGCGAAGCCCTTGCCAGCGGCTCACCAGTTCGGCCTCACGCAGCCAGGCGGGCGCTTGACCACCGAGCTGAAGCAGTGGTTCCAGGCTCTGGGGATCGGCGACTTGTCCCGGCTCCAACGTGGCCCCCAGCCACAGCCTTCCATCCGGCCTAGGGATCAGGTTCACCCCTTGCCACACCACCGCCCCCGGCCAGTGCGCGAAGGCCGGGGCGCCAGCCGGGAGCTGCAGCTCCACCGCCTGGCCGAGCACCGCCTCCAGGGGGCGTTCATGCCCCAGGGGCTCCAGCAGTGCCGGGGTTGAAAGCCCGCTGGCCAGCACCACCCAGCTGGCTTCAAGGGTTTCACCGCCTTCCAGCTCCACCTGCCAGTCAGCGCCGGCGAGGCGCCCCAGGCGGACCACGGCCCCATGGCGCAGTTCCAGGCCTGCGCGTTGGCCATCGCTGCGGAAGGCCCGCATGGCTTCAAGCGGATCCAGCTGGCCGTCCCGGGGGGAGAACAGGCCGCACAAGGCGCCAGCAGGCAGCGATGGTGTCAGGCGCCGCAGCTGCTGCTTGGACCAGAGTTCGAGGGGCAGGCCTGCCTGCTGGCGTTCGTGCGCCAACCGTTGCAGGCGGACCTCCTGCTCGGCTGTTGCGGCCAGCAGCAACAGGCCGGCCTGGAACGACAGGGGCAGGCCCTGGGCTGCCAGATCCGCCGACCAGCGGCGCCAGAGATCAAGGGATTGCTGACGCAATCGCCAGGCCCGCCCGCTGGCGCGATGGAAGACATCGCCCATGAACACCCCGAGGGCGGCACTGCTGCCGCTGCCTGCGGGCTGGGGCCCGGCTGCTGCCGGGTCCACGAGTGTCACGGCATAGCCAAGGCGCTGCAGCCTCCAACTGCTGGCCAGGCCGACGATGCCGGCGCCGATGACCAGCACGCGGTCACGGTCGCGACGGTTGCCGATCACCATGCCAACCGATGGCCCGACTCGCTCAGGAGATGCCGTCGGCGTGCAGCACTTCGCCGTAGTTGCCGAAGCCGCTGGCCACCTTGATGTAGGCCTTGCGCAAACGCTCGCCGTCCTGGAGGCGGGCCGACTCGTCGAGTTCAGCCAGGGCGCCCTTGAGTCTGGCGGCCAACTTGTTGGCCTCGGGGCGGTCGGCGGGCAGCAGGCGTTGGTTGATGTAGAGCATCTGGCGCCCCACTTCCTGCATCGGTCCGTGGATCAAGTTGCGGGTGAACACCCAGTTGCGTTCGTTCACCAGCTCGGCCAGCTCGGGCAGCCGGTCTTTGGCGGCAAGGAAACCTTCGGCCTGGCGCTGGATCGTCGCCAGATCCTCGGCGCTGATCGTGGGGGCTTTGGCCTGGGCGCCGCCGCAGGCGGTGAGGCCGAACGAGAGCACCACGGCCAGACAGAGAAGGGCGATTCGCTTCAACAGGGCAGCCATGGCGTCTGAGACGGTCGGCGGGACTTTAGGCCGGCTCCGGGCGGGCACAATGCCGCTTTGGCGAGCCGATGCGGCGATGAGCACCCCAACGGCGATCCTCCAGTTGATCTGCCCGGACCGGCCAGGTCTGGTCAGTGCGCTCTCCGGTTGGGTGGCCGCCAATGGCGGCAACATCCGCCATGCCGATCACCACACCGATGCTGGGGCCGGTCTCTTCCTCAGCCGCATCGAATGGCAGCTTGAGGGTTTCGGCTTGCCCCGCGACGCGATCGCCCCAGCCGCGCTGGCCCTGGCCGAGCGACTCGGCGGCGAAGGCCAGCTCCACTTCTCTGATTCCCTGCCCCGGGTGGCGATCTTTGTGGGCAAGCAGGACCACTGCCTGGTGGATCTGCTCTGGCGCACCAAGGCCGGTGAACTGCCGATGCAGGTGCCGCTGGTGGTCTCCAACCATCCCGACCTCAGGCCTTTGGCGGAGACGTTCGGTGCTCGCTTCGCCCATCGGCCGATCTCTGCGGCCAGCCGGGAGGAGGGCGAAGCGGCCCAGTTGGCCCTGCTGGCCGAGGAGGGCATCGAGCTGGTGGTGCTCGCCAAGTACATGCAGGTGCTCAGTCCCACCTTCCTGGCCGGCTGCCCACCGGTGATCAACATCCACCATTCCTTCCTGCCGGCCTTCCAAGGGGCCCAGCCCTACCAACGGGCCTGGCAGCGCGGCGTCAAGCTGATCGGAGCGACGGCCCACTACGTGACCGAGGAACTCGATGCCGGGCCGATCATTGAGCAGGCCACCGTGGCGGTGAGTCACCGCGATGAGGTGGAGGATCTGATCCGCAAGGGCCGCGACAGCGAACGGCTGGCCCTGGCCCGCGCCCTTCGGGTTCACCTGCGCCGCCAGGTGATGGTGTACGGAGGCCGCACGGCGGTGTTCTCCTAAGCGATGGCGCGGCCTGACCCTGGTGCTGTTCTGCGTCGTCTCGACAGCACCAGGCCCGAGGCGGCCTCGCCACTCGGCTGGAGGTGCTTTCAGCTCGGGATGTTCCTGCTTGCCAGCAGCGCCCTGCTCGGTGGTCCGCTGCTGCTGATCGCCCTGGTGCTCGGCGGCCGCGGGCGCCAGCCGTTCCTGGCCGACCGGGTCAACGCGGTGCTGCTCTTGCTGGCGGCCCTGATGCTGCTGGGCGGCTTCACGGCCAGCAGCGGCTGGCTGGCCTGGGTGGGCCTGGGCAACTGGCTCCCATTCTTCTGGGCCTTCTGGGGATTTCAGCCCTACCTGGGCGAAGCGCAGGCCCGCCGCCGGGTGGCGCTCTGGATACTGGCTGGCACGGTGCCGGTGATCCTCACCGGCCTGGGCCAGCTCTTCTGGGGCTGGAGCGGACCCTTCCAAAGCCTCGGTGGCCTGATCATCTGGCACCTCAAGGCAGGCGGCAACCCCACGGGTCGGCTGGCGGGCCTGTTCGATTACGCCAATATCGCCGCGGCCTGGCTGGCCCTGGCCTGGCCATTCGCCCTGGCGGCCCTGATGCAGCCCCGCCAGGTGTGGCCGCGCCGTCTGGCGGCCCTGGCCGTGGCCAGCTCCCTGGTGGCAGCCCTGGCGCTCACCGATTCGCGCAATGCCTGGGGGGCCCTGGTGCTGGTGTTGCCGATCGTGGCCGGTCCAGCCAACTGGCTGTGGCTGCTGCCCCTTTTGTTGCTACTGCTGATTCCTGTGGGCTTGGCCAGCCTTTCCGGTGTGCCAGCAGCCATCCAGCAACCGGCCCGGAGCCTGGTGCCCGATGGCATCTGGGGCCGGTTGAGCGATCTCACCTTCGCAAGCGAGCGCCCCCTGGCGATCACCCGGCTGAGCCAGTGGGGTGTGGCGCTCCAGCTGGTGGCGGAGCGCCCCTGGCTGGGCTGGGGTGCGGCCGCGTTCAGCGTGATCTACCCGCTGCGCACAGGCTTCTGGCATGGCCATCCCCACAACCTGCCGATTGATCTGGCCCTGAGCCATGGCCTGCCGGTGGCGCTGCTGCTGGTCGGGCTGGTGGCCTGGTTGCTGATCCGCTCCGCCCAGCGGGGCATGGCCACCGGAGCGGTTTTCGAGCGGGCCTGGTGGGCGGCGGCGTTGGTGCTGGTCGCGCTCCATGCCACCGACATGCCGCTCTACGACAGCAGGATCAATGTGGTGGGCTGGATTCTGATGGCGGGGATCAGGGCGACCCTTCTGCAGCCATCACAGCCGGCGCAGCGGTGAGGCCAATGGCGAGGGCGTCGCGGTGATGGCCGGCCAGGGTGGCTTTCGGCAGGGGGCCGTCGAGATGGTCCCAGGGGAGAACCCGATCGGGGCTCCAGCTGGCGTGGATCACCTCCTGCCAGGCGGGCAGAGGGGCTGATCCGGGCGCTGGCGTTTCGGCGGCCACGGCGCGATAGGCCTTCTTCCAGCCCCCCAGGGTGTTGTTGTTGCCACGCACCGCAGCAATCACGGCCGCCAGACGGCGATCGCTGCGCGAGAGCAGCGCCTGGATGACGCTCCAGCCATAGCTCTCGGGGCGGAGCGCGATGCCTTTGGGTTGGAGCCGCTTGGCCAGCAGCTTCAGCCGTTTCTCTGCCTCCGGCCGCACCCCCTCCCACTGGAAGGGGGTGTGGGCCTTGGGCACGAAGCTGCTCACCCCCAGCGACAGGCGCAGACCTGGGGTGGCGCCCTTGAGCGCGATCAACAGGGCGGCGGTGGCCTCGATGTCGTCGTTGGTTTCGCTGGGCAAACCGGCCATGCCATAGAGCTTCAGGCCGCTCAATCCGCCTTCTTTGGCGTAGCGGGCGGCCGCGAAGATCTCCTCGCTCTCCAGCTTTTTGTTGACCACCCGCCGCAGGCGCTCGCTGCCGCTTTCGATCGCGATCGTCAGCGATTTGCTGCCCCGCCGCGCCAGGATCCGCCCCAGCTGGGGGGTCACCGTGGCGGCGCGCACCGAGCTGACGCTCACCCGGGTGTCCTCGAAGCGGTCGCCATCGAGCCAGCTCAGCAGGTCGGCGAACTGGGGGTGCTGGGTGACGGACGCTCCCAGCAGCCCCAGGCGCTGGGTGGCGACTAAGCCCTTCTCCACCGCCGGGATCAGGCCGTCATCAAGGCTGGGGGTGCGGAACGGCAGGGTGAGGTAGCTGGCCAGGCAGAAGCGGCAGAGCTCCGGGCAGCTGCGAACCACTTCCACCATGTGGATCGAGGGCCAGGCCGCTTCCGGCGTGATCACCATCGAGTGGCTGAGGGTGTTGCCTCGCCAGGTCTGCTTGGCCACCCGGGCCGGGATGCCGCTGCCGATCGGCTCGACGCCCAGCAGCTGGCCGTCGCTGCTGTAGCGGGGGGCATAGAGCGCCGGCACATAGACGCCCGGCACCGCCGCCAGGGCTCGCAGTCGCTCGGCCCGGGGCGCTCCCCGGTGGGCCTGGACGGCATCGATGAAGGCGGGCAGCAGCAGCTCGCCGTCCCCGAGCAGCAGCACATCGAAAAAGGGCGCGAGCGGCTCGGGGTTGGCGGTCAGCACCGGCCCGCCCCCGAACACGAGCGGATCGCGCTCGCCGCGCTCGCTGCTCCAGAGCGGGATGTGCTGACGCTCGAGAAAATCGAGCAGCACCGGGGCATCAAGCTCCCAGCTCAACGACAGCCCGAACAGATCGCAGTGGCGGTGAGCCGGATCGCCCTGGTCGGTGAACAAACGCCGCACGTCGAGATCACCCCGGCTGGCCAGGGCTGCCCAGACCACCTGGTAGCCCAGGCTGGTGATCCCGACGGTGTAGGTGCTGGGGAAGGCCAGCACCGCCTTGAGCGCATCGGCGGCCGGTTGGGCCGGCTCGAATAGCAGGATCTCCTGGTTCAGGGGTTAGCCGAAAAGGGTCGGCCTTCCAGCGTGTCACCCCATCGGGCTAGCTGCCCATCAGGGAGGAGAGCGGTCCGAGCAATCCACTGATCGCAGCGGAGGCAGGCCCGGCGTCCGGCTGCCCACCGCTGAAGGTGCTGATCAGGGTGTTGGCGGCGTTTTCGATGGCGGGGAACTTGTCGCCAGCCAGGGGCTTGATCACCGGTGAAGCCTTCTCCCAGAGCGGCTTGAAGCCGGCCATCGTGGCGCTGGCTTTGTCCAGATTGCCAGCCTCCACTTCGCTGCGTCCTTCCTGGAGCATGTCGATGACTGGATTGACGGCGGGGGCCAGGGCCGTCTGTGCGGCCCCGCTGGCGGCCGTCTGGCCTGCATCACCCATCTTGTCACCAGCCTGTTTCATGGACTCCTTGGTGCCGCTGCAGCCGCCAAGGGCCAGAGAGCCGGCGGCGGCGAGGAGGACGGTGTAGGTGCCGAGAAGCCGAGGCCATGCAGTCATAAGGAAGGCAATCTTGTGTCCAGAGCAACCTACCGATCCCTGTGGGATTCACCCAGCGGGTTCGCTCTTCTTTGGAATTGGTCATGATCAACACAGATCGTTCCGCGCAGGCCGTCCCGGCCTTTCCACTCAGCTGCGAGCCCCATGGCTGGCGACGCTCAACAAGCCACGCCCCATCAGAGCTTTCTGGGCGGCAGCGGCACTGAGGGAAGGGTGAGTTCCTTTGTGCCAATGGTCCCGCTGGAGGGTGGAGGTTCGCGCCAGGGAGGTCCCAGGGAAATCAGGCGTTCGAAGATCGAATGCTTGTGAAACACCCGGGCCATCAGAAAGCTGCCCAGGCAGGCCACCATCAACGGTTTGAGGATCAACAGATCCTTGGTGAGGGCGAAGGTGAGGAACATGGCCGTCATCGGTGTGCGCGCGCAGGCCGCCATGAAGGCCCCCATGCCGGCAAACACCACGGTGCTGGGGGCCTGACCGCCCCACTGCTCGATCAGACCGGCGGCGGCCAGGCCAAGGGCACCGCCCAGCGTCAGCATCGGCGCGAACAGTCCGCCGGGGGTACCGGCGGCGGCGGCCAGACCGGTGCTGAAGAACAGCACCACAAAGATCGCCAGGGCACGGGAAATGTCCACGTCGCCTTCCACCACCACCTGGCGGATGCCGGCGCGGTTGATGAAGTCAGTCGGCAGCAGCGCGTCGACCAGTCCGATCAGCACGCCGGTGCAGGCCATGCCCGCCGCCAGTGGCACCTGCCATTGGCGGCGTAGCCGTTGCAGCACCACCACGAAGCGGCAATAGGCCTCGGCGGCGAAGGCCACCAGGCCTCCGAAGCCGAACAGCACCACCAGATCGATCGGCAGCACCTGGATGAACGGCAACACCTGGCGCTCCAGCTCCAGGCTGCCGCCTGGATTCCAGCCGCTGGCCGTCGGTCCCAGTCCGGCCAGGCCCAGCAGGTCGGCCCAGGTGTCGGCCCAGAAGGTGGTGACCAGCACCAGCAGCATCACCACCGGGCGGGCTCCTTTGAGCAGTTCCTCGATCGTGTAGAAAAAGCCGGCGATCGGGGCATTGAAGACAGCGGCAATGCCGGCGCCGCCACCGGCGGCCACGATCATGCGCAGGAAGGAACTGGGCGCCTTGATCCAGCGCGCCACCTGCCAGCCCATCGAGCTGCCCATCTGAATCGAGGGGCCTGAAGGGCCAAGGGGGAAGCCGCTGCCGATCGCCACGATGCTGGCGATCAACTTGACCACGCCCACCTGCAGCCCCATCGGAATCGGCTGCCGGCGCAGGTACTGGATCACCTGGGGGATGCCGGAACCCTGGGCTGCCGGGGCCAGGGTCTGCACCAGCAAACCGCCGATCAAGCCGCCAGCGCCGCCGATTGCCGGCAGCAGCAGCAGGGAAGGTCCAAGCTCAAGCAACTGCAGCCGGGCCCGGCCGAGGTTGTCGAGGCCGAGTTTGAGGAACAAGCCGGCGGTGGCGGCACCCAGACCGGTGAGCATCAGGGCCAGGACCACGGCCAGCCACTTGTTCTCGAGCAGCCGCCGGATCGTGACGGTCTGAAGCCGTTGCTGCTCAGGTTTGGTCCGGCCGCTGGCTTTGGCGTGCATCAGGGGCCCGCGCCTCCCCTCAGACCTCCGCCAGCACGTTGGCCTGCTCGGCGCTGCTCAGCACCCGGCCCTCGTCACCGAAGCCCTCGATCTGATCGAAATTGAGGTAGCGGTAGAGATCGGCCGCCAGCGGATCGATCTTGGCGGCCGCGATCTCCAGGTATTCGGCCGGGGTGGGGATGTGGCCCAGCAGGGCGCAGACGGCGGCCAGTTCGGCGCTGCCCAGGTACACCTGGGCGCCGTTGCCGAGGCGGTTGTTGAAGTTGCGGGTGCTGGTCGAGAACACGGTGGTGTTGTCGTCGACGCGGGCCTGGTTGCCCATGCAGAGCGAACAGCCGGGCAGTTCCATGCGGGCGCCGCCGGCCTCGAAGATCGCCGTGTAGCCCTCCGCCCGCAGCATCTCGTCGTCCATGCGGGTGGGCGGGCAGACCCAGAGCCTGGCCTGGCTGCTGCCGGCCCCCTTGAGCACGGTGGCGGCGGCCCGGTAGTGGCCGATGTTGGTCATACAGGAGCCGATGAACACCTCATCGATCGCTGCACCGGCCACCTCCGAGAGCAGCTTGACGTTGTCGGGATCGTTGGGGCAGGCCAGCACCGGCTCGGTGAGGTCATCGAGGTTGATCTCGATCACTTCGGCGTACTCGGCGTCGGCATCGGCGGCCATCAGCTGGGGATCGGCCAGCCAGGCCTCCATCGCCCGCAGCCGCCGCGCCATCGTGCGGGCGTCGTCGTAACCGCGGGCGATCATGTTCTTGAGCAGGGCCACGTTGCTGCTGAGATACTCCGCCACCGTGGCCTCGGAGAGCTTGATCGTGCACCCCGCGCAGGAGCGCTCGGCGGTGGCGTCGGTGAGCTCAAACGCCTGCTCCAGCTTGAGATCGGGCAGGCCCTCGATCTCCATGATCCGGCCGGAGAAGACGTTGACCTTGCCGGCTTTGGCCACGGTGAGCAGCCCCTTCTGGATCGCCACATAGGGGATCGCATTCACCACATCGCGCAGGGTGACGCCGGGCTGGAGCGAGCCGGTGAACCGCACCAACACCGATTCCGGCATGTCAAGCGGCATGGCGCCGATGGCGGCGGCAAAGGCCACCAGGCCAGAACCGGCCGGGAAGGAGATGCCGAGCGGGAAGCGGGTGTGGCTGTCGCCGCCGGTGCCGACGGTGTCGGGCAGGAGCATGCGGTTCAGCCAGCTGTGGATGATGCCGTCGCCGGGGCGCAGGGCGACGCCGCCGCGGGAGCTGATGAAATCGGGCAGTTCGGCGTGGGTTTTCAGATCCACCGGCTTGGGGTAGGCGGCGGTGTGGCAGAAGCTCTGCAGCACCAGATCAGCGGAGAAACCGAGGCAGGCCAGCTCCTTCATCTCATCGCGGGTCATCGGCCCGGTGGTGTCCTGGCTGCCCACGGTGGTCATCAGTGGCTCACAGCTGGTGCCGGGCCGCACGCCGCTCAGGCCGCAGGCCTGGCCCACCATTTTCTGGGCCAGGGTGAAGCCTTTGCCCGTTTCAGCCGGCGCCGACGGGCGAATGAACAACTCCGAGGGCGGCCGGCCCAGCTGGGTTCGCACCTTGTCGGTGAGTGAACGGCCGATCAGCAGGGGGATGCGGCCGCCGGCGCGCACCTCATCGGCGATGGTGCTGGGCTTGAGCTCAAAACGGGCCACCACCTCACCGGCGTTGGCCTCGCCTTCGGCCCGCTCGATCGTGCCGACGTGGGGGCGGATCGTGATCACATCGCCCGAGTTCAGCGCCGAGACATCGCATTCGATCGGCAGGGCGCCGGAATCCTCGGCGGTGTTGAAAAAGATCGGGGCGATCTTTCCGCCCAGGATCACGCCCCCCCCACGCTTGTTGGGCACATGGGGGATGTCGGTACCGGTGTGCCAGAGCACCGAGTTGATCGCTGATTTGCGCGAGCTGCCGGTGCCGACCACATCGCCCACGTAGGCGACGGGATGGCCCTTGGCCTTGAGCTGCTCGATCAGCTTGAGGCCGCCGGGCATGCGGGTCTCCAGCATCGCCATGGCGTGCAGCGGGATGTCGGGGCGGGTGGTGGCGTGGGTGGCCGGGGAGAGGTCGTCGGTGTTGGTCTCGCCCTCCACCTTGAACACGGTGACGCTGATGGCTTCGGGCAGCCCGGGCCTGGCGGTGAACCACTCGGCCGCGGCCCAGCTCTCCACCACCTGCTTCGCCCAGGGGTTGCTGGCGGCGAGCTCAAGTACGTCGTGGAAGGCGTCGTAGACGAGCAGGGTGCGGCTCAGGCCCGTGGCCGCCTCGGCGGCGATGGCGGCATCGGCGTGGCTCAGCAGGCCGACCAGGGCACTGACGTTGTAGCCGCCGATCATGGTGGCCAGCAGGCGGGTGGCCTCGATCGGGCTCAGCAGCGGGCTGACGGCCTCGCCCCGGGCGACGGCGTTCAGCCAGGTGGCCTTGACATACGCCGCCTCATCCACCCCCGGTGGAATCCTCTCGCTGAGCAGATCGAGCAGCACGGCGTCCTCGCCGGCGGGGGGTTGCTCCAGCAGGGCCGTCAGGGCCTGGGTCTGGGCGGCCGTGAGCGGCAGGGGCAGGACACCTTGGGCCTCGCGCTCCGCCGCCTCCTGGCGGTAGCTGGCCAGAAGGTCGAAGGGGGCAGAGGTGACGGCCTGCATTCCAATCCAATGTTAGGAGGCCCCATTCTCGCCCCCGTTTTGACAGAGGTGGTCGTCATCGCTGCCAATACGGGGGTGTTCTGACTGTTTAGGCTGGATGATCCGTCCACGGTTCTCGAGCGCGACCGGCATGAACCCCACCTCTGACCTGCATGTGGTCGAGACCCGGCCGCTGGTCGCTCCCGCTGTCCTGCACCGTGAACTGCCCCTTTCGCCCGGAGCCGCCGCCACCGTTTCAGGGGCGCGGGAGCGGATCAAGGCGATCCTGCATGGCCGCGATCCACGGCTGCTGGTGATCGTCGGCCCCTGCTCGGTCCATGACTTAGGCGCCGCCCGCGAGTACGCGGCCGCGATCGCCGAAACCCAGCGGCTCCATCACCAGCAGCTCGAGGTGGTGATGCGCGTTTACTTCGAGAAGCCGCGCACCACCGTGGGCTGGAAGGGGCTGATCAACGATCCGCACCTGGATCACAGCTACGACATCAACACCGGTCTGCGCCTGGCCCGTGGCCTGCTGCTGCACCTCGCTGAGCTGGGTCTGCCGGCGGCCACAGAACTTCTTGATCCGGTGGTGCCCCAATACATCGCCGATCTGATCAGCTGGACGGCCATCGGTGCCCGCACCACCGAAAGCCAGACCCACCGGGAGATGGCCTCGGGACTGTCGATGCCGATCGGCTTCAAGAACGGCACCGATGGCAGCGTGCTCACAGCGATCAACGCCATGGAAGCGGCTGCCCGCCCCCATCATTTCCTTGGCATCAGTCAGCTGGGCCATGCCGCCATCGTTTCCACCACCGGCAACCCTGACGGCCACCTGGTGTTGCGCGGCGGCAAAGGCGGCAGCAACTATCACGGTGAGGCCGTGGCCGCCGCTGCCTCCAGCCTGGCCAAAGCCGGCCTGCCGCCTCGGTTGATGGTGGATTGCAGCCATGGCAACTCCAACAAGGATTACCGGCTCCAGGCTGAGGTGCTACGCCAGGTGGCCCAGCAGGTGCGCCAGGGCTCCTCGCCGGTGATGGGGCTGATGCTCGAAAGCCATCTGGTGGCCGGCAACCAGGCGATCGCTTCGGACCGCTCCACGCTCACCTACGGCCAGAGCATCACCGATGCCTGCATTGATCTGGCTACCACCCAGGCGCTGCTCAAGGAGCTGGCCGAGGCGGTGGCGGAGTTGCAGGCGGCCTCGCTGGCCCCGGTCTGAACTCTTTTTGGCACTCGCGAGTTGTGATTGCCAGGTTTAGTTTGACTGCAACAAAACGTTCTGGCTGAACAGCTCTTTGCTGGGGATTGCTTAAGTTTCGCCCATCCTTTCGCTGGGTGATTGGACGATGGCCTATCTCCTTCAATTCTGTGGACTCTCAGAGCCACTGCAGATCTTTTATCTCGAGCAGAGTGCCGCCGCAACGCCACAATCCGGTCCGGTGTTTGCCGGCTTCCGTCCCTTCCAGCTCGACGACCTGCTCGGCTGGGCCCAGGCCTCCTGCCAGCGGCGGGGCTGGGACGCCGAGGGGATCGAGAGCACGGTGCTCAATGTCTGGATGGAGCGGGCCGAGGTGATCCGCCAATGGCAGTGGCGTCTGCGTCAGGAGCCAGCCGATCGCCTGCTGGTGGCCGGCCTCGGCACCCACGACGATTGGCAGAACCGCTGTGAACGCATGCTTCAGGCCTGAGCCGCCAGCCAGGCCCAGAGCAGGCCGGTGATCACCGGCACGCTCAGATTGTCGAGCCCGAGGACGGCGACCTGCTCCAGCAGTGTCGCCACTACAGCGATCCCCGCCAGGCTGGCGGTGGGTAGCTCCGCGCTCCCCAGGTCGATGGCGGCCCGCAGGGCCAGCAACACGGCCAATCCGACCAACGCCATCGTGGTTGTGCCTAGCAGCGATTTGCGCTGCCCCCAGACCCTCCAGCTCCAGGAGGGGATCGCCGCTCCCAGCAGGCCGGCAAGGCCGTCACCGAGGGCCATCACCAGCACCCCGGCCGCGACGGCATCGGCGTGGAGGGGCCAGAAGAGGCCGAACAGCAGGGTGATCGCCGCTCCATAGGCCACCGTGCCGTAGCTGGCGCGGCCCACATCCTCAATGGCCGGCAGGAGGCGAAAGCGGTGGTTGAGGGCCGTGATCAGGGTGACCAAGGCCGCGGCAGGCAGGGCGATCCAGCGATCGATTCCCAGGGCCCAGGCGATCAGCACCACCGGCCCGGTGCCGATGTGCAGCAACTTCCGGCTCCATTCCCGTTGCTGCGGCCAGAGCCAGCGCACGCCGAGGGCCGCAGCGACCACGGCAGCAAGCCAAAGGGCCACGGCTCCCACACCAAGCACCTGCTGGCTCCAGCCAGCCAGGCCAGCCCACCAGCTCTGCAGGGCCAACAGCCTCAGGCGGCCTGCTGGTAGCTGCTCATCAGCCGCAACTTCATGATCGCCTTGGCTTCGAGCTGCCGCACCCGCTCGCGCGAGACATTGATCGTGCGACCGATCTCCGCGAGGGTGAGGGGCTCGGCGCCCTCCAGACCGAAGCGCAGCTTGAGGATCTTCTGTTCCCGTTCATTGAGCTGGGACAGCCAGGCGCCTAAGTGCTCCTTCTGGAGGCTGCGATCCATTGAATCCATCGGCTCGTTGCTGGCCGGATCCGGAATCAGTTCTCCCAGGGTGCTGCGGTCTTCGTCGCCGCGGGCGTGGGCATCAAGGGAGGCGCAAGGAGCGCTCTGGGTGATCAGATCCTCCAGGTCCTTGGGCTCGATGCCCATGGCATGGGCCATTTCGAGTCGGTTGGGTTGGCGCCCGAAACGATGGGAGAGCTCACGGGTGATCCGCCGCATCTTCGAGAGCTTTTCACTGACGTGAATCGGCAGGCGGATCGTGCGGGCGCTGTTGTCGATTGCCCGGGTCATGCCCTGGCGGATCCACCAATAGGCGTAGGTGGAAAATTTGTAGCCCATGGCGGGATCGAACTTATCGACGGCACGCTCGAGGCCGATCGCCCCTTCCTGCACGAGATCCATCAGATCGAGACCCTGGTTCTGATATTTCTTGGCCACGCTGACCACCAGACGCAAGTTGGCGGCCATCATCCGGGTGCGGGCGCGCGTGCCCATCCGAATCTGATGGTGCTGGCGCCGGGTGAGGGTGTCGGGGGGAAGGGCTTGCAGCACCTTCATACCTTGGACATGATGGGCCAGCTCGATTTCTTCCGCCGCCGTGAGCAGGGGTACCCGACCGATCGTGCTGAGATACCAGCCAATCGAATCGGCGCTTAACCGTCCACTCGTCCGTGACTGACCCACTTTGGCTGACGGCTTGTCGTCATCACCCTTGTCTGCGTTTGCAGCCGTGAGTCTCGGAGGTGTCCCCATCACCTCATGCTCCGTAAGTTATCGGCGGAACTTAGCAGATATGCGTTGCTTTCAGCGTTTCAAATCAGAGACTTTTGAGGGGAATGTGAACAGATCGCCCCTGATCCTTCGTCATCAAATGAAATTCTCCGCAAGCTGATGGCTGGACCGCAGGGCTGGCGAGCAAAATACCTGCAAAAAATCTCTTCGTGAGAGATCTTCTCTGACCGCAACGACCAAGCTGAACGATCAAACTGATCCATCAAACTGATCAACCAGCTGAACGGCCGAGAACAGCCATGCCGCCCCAGGGCCTGGATCAGGCTTCAGCCAGGAGCCCCTTCCGCCAGTTCTTGATCAGATCGAGCTGGGCACTGTGCGGCTCACCCTCCGGTTGGCGTTGTTGGAAGCTGCCGTCGCTCTGCATGTCCCAGGCGGCGCAGTTGTCGGCGAAATAGGCCTCCAGCAAGCGCTCCAGCTGGGCCCTGAGCCTGGGATCATCCACCGGCGCCACGGCCTCGACGCGCCGGTCGAGGTTGCGGGGCATCCAGTCGGCACTGCCGAAGAAGATCTCCGGTTCGCCATTGTTGCCAAACCAGAACAGGCGGGAGTGCTCAAGGAAGCGGCCGATGATGCTCTGCACCCGGATGTTGTCGCTGACACCGGCCACCCCTGGCCGCAGGCAACACATGCCACGGATCAGCAGATCGATCTGGACGCCCGCCTGGGAGGCTTCGTAGAGCAGGGCAATGATCCCAGGATCCACCAGCGCATTCATTTTTGCCCTGATCGCGCCCACCCCGCCGGCGCGGGCATGGCCGATCTCCCGCTCGATCAGGGCCTCCATCCCCTTGCGCAGGGTGACAGGGGCCACCAGAAGCCGCCGGAAGCTCTGCTGTTTGGAGAAGCCTGTGAGGTAATTGAACAGTTCCACCAGGTCCTGGCCGAGTTCCTGACGGGCCGAGAGCAGGCCGATGTCGGTGTAGAGGCCGGAAGTTTTGGAGTTGTAGTTGCCGGTGCCGATGTGCACGTAGCTACGCAGGCGTTCCTTTTCCTTGCGCACCACCAGCATGATTTTGGTGTGGGTCTTCAGACCCAGAACGCCATAGACCACATGCACGCCGGAGCGCTCCAGCTGGCGGGCCCATTGGATGTTGTTGTCTTCATCGAACCGGGCCTTGAGTTCCACCAGGGCCATCACCTGTTTGCCGTTCTCGGCCGCCCGGATCAAGGCGGAGACGATCGGTGAATCCTTGGAGGTGCGGTACAGGGTCATCTTGATCGCCAGCACCGAGGCGTCGTCGGCGGCCTGGTTAATGAACTCCTCCACCGATGTGGCGAACAGTTCGTAGGGGTGATGCAGGAGCACATCGTTGCGGCGGATCACCGAGAAGATGCTCTGGAACTCTTCGGGCTTGATCGAGCCGTCCTCCAGCTGACTCTTCTGGGCCTGCACCAGCGCCGAGGCGGTACGCCCCAGGTGCGGTTTGTCCTTGAGTTCAGGCAGGGGGAGCGAGAGCAGGCTCATCAGGTCGTCGAGTCCGAGCGGCCCCTGGACGCGATAGAGGTCTTCGGGCTGGATGTCGGTGGCCTCCACCAGCCGCTCGACCACCTCATCGGGCATTTCATTGGCCACCTCAAGGCGCACCACCTCACCACCACGGCGGCGTTTGCGCAGACCTTCCTGGAGCGCCTCCATCAGGTCGTCGGCTTCGAGATCCCGCAGCTCCAGGTCGGCGTCACGGGTGACGCGGAAGAAGTAGTGCCCTTCGATCGTCATGCCGGGGAAGAGGAGCTGCATGTTGAAAGCCACCACCTGCTCCAGCGGCACGGCGGTGTACAGCGGCTTTGGTTGACGGCTGCTCAGCTCGGCGGGGATCTCGACGAAGCGAGGCAGGTTCTTCTGCGGAATCTTCACCCGGGCGAACTGTTGCTGGCCGGTGTCGGGGTCGAGGATCAGGGCGGCCACGTTCAAGCTGAGGTTGCTCATGAACGGGAAGGGGTGGGCCGAATCCACGGCCAGTGGTGTCAGCACCGGGAAGATCGCCATCCGGAAATACTGATCCGTCCATTCTTTCTGTTTTTTATTGAGCCGTTCGTAGTCGACCAGCTGGACGCCCTGGTCGGCGAGTTGATGCTTGAGGTATTGGCGGTAATGAACCTGTTGTTTCTCCAGCAGTGGCCTGAGGGTCTTCTGGATCTCGAGAAGTTGCTGCTGGGGGGTGAGGCCGTCGTCACTGAGGGCGGTCACGCCAGCCTCCAGCTGTGACTTCAGCGAAGCCACCCGCACCATGAAAAATTCATCGAGGTTGTTGCTGAAGATGGCACTGAACTTGGCCTGCTCCAGCAGGGGTGTCTGTTCATTCAGCGCCTGGGCCAGCACCCTGCTGTTGAAGGCGATCCAGCTCAATTCCCGGTTGATGTAGAGCTCCGGGGCCACCACTTGATCGCTCATGGGGACGAACAGGCCTTTGCGGATCACGCAGGCAAGGTAGCAATCAGATTCCGCCTGGCTCGGCAGGGAGCTGCTTGGCCACCAGCAGGGCCACGCCCACCAGCAAGGCCGTGCCCAGCCAGAACGGACTTTTCTGACCCAGCAGCTCATAGGCCACTCCGGCCAGCGGCGGCCCGATGAAGCTGCCCAGGCTCTGCAGACCCTGGAGGCTGCCGAGGGCAGCCCCCTGGCCGGAGCCATCGAGGCGGCGCGACACCAGGCTGCGCAGGCAGGGGGTGACCAGGCCGGTGCCTGCCGCCAGGATTCCCACGGCGATGAACACCAGCGGCTGGGCGTTGGCGGGGGTGGCGAGCGGCACCAGCAGGCAGCCGCTGATCACCAGGCCAAGCCCGACCAGGGTGAGGCGCCCTTCGCCGAAGCGCTGCACCAACGGCCCGATCAGGGCGCCCTGGACCAGGGTGGCGACCACGCCCACTACCAGAAAGGCGGTGGCCGAGAGGCCCGGGCCCCAGCCGAAGGCCTGTTTGAAATAGAGCACCAGCACGGCGGTGAAGCCGCCGAAGGCCAGGAAAAACAGAAAGAAGGCCGCGCACAGCCGCCGCACCCTGGGGTTGCCGAACACCCGCTGGAGCTGCACCAGCGGGCTGAGGTCCCGCTTGCGGGGCAGGGCCAGGCGGGCCGCCGGCGGCAGGGTCTCCGGCAGCACCTTCACCACCAGCACCAGGTTGAGGATCGCCACGCTCACGGCGACGAGCAACGGCAGGCTGATGTCGATTTCCGCCAATACCCCGCCCAGCGCCGGACCGAGGATGAAGCCGAAGCCGAAGGCCACACCGATCAGCCCGAAGGCCCGGGCCCGCTGCTGGGGCGGGCTGATGTCGGCCAGCACGGCCCCGGCGGTGGCGGCGGTGCCGCCGCTCACCCCATCGATCAGGCGGGCGGTGAACAGCAGCGGCAGCGGCCAGAGGCTGCCGGCCGGCCAGTCGAGCGACACGGTGAAGGCGAACAGGCCCAGGCCCAGCACCGAGCCGGTCACGCAGGCGGTGATCACCGGTTTACGGCCGAAGCGATCGCTGAGGGCGCCGATCAGGGGCGTGAACAGGAACTGGGCCAGGGCGTAGCAGCCCGCCAGCAGGCCGAGGGTGCGCGCATCACCCGTGAAGCTGGCCAGCAGGAAGGGCAGCAGCGGAAAGACGATGCTCTCGCTCAACCGATCGTTGAGCAGGGTGAGGAACGCGCAGAACAAGGTGGAGGGCTGAGGCCGGCGCAACAGGGGCTCCCCGCGGTCGTGGCTCACCTTCCCATGGGACCTGGGCCCCGATGCAGCAAGCTCGTGGCAGCGGCAGCAAGGCCTTGGCCGAACACCTCGATCCGCCCACCCAGCTCAGCCATCTCAACGCCAGTGGCGAAGTCCACATGGTGGAGGTGGGCGATCGCCCCGCCACCCACCGCTCTGCCGTTGCCGAGGGCTTCCTGGCCATGGCCCCGGAGGTGCTGGCGCTGGTGATGGAGGGCCGTGCCCCCAAAGGTGACGTCCTGGCGGTGGCGCGGGTGGCGGCGATTCAGGCGGCCAAGCGCACCTGGGAGCTGATTCCCCTCTGTCATCCGATCGCGCTCACCGGCCTGGAGGTGCGCATCGAGCCCAGTGCCGATGGCTGCGGACTGCGGCTGGAGGCCAGCGCCCGCACCAACGCGCCCACCGGCGTCGAGATGGAGGCCCTCACCGCCGTTCAGGTGGGCCTGCTCACCCTCTACGACATGGTCAAATCCGCCGATCCCGCCATGACGATCGGCCCGGTGCGCCTGCTGGAGAAAGCAGGGGGACGCCATGGCCCCTGGCGCCATCCCGACGCCGTGGGCTCCCGTGCCTGAAGTGCCGTTGGCGATGGACCCTGGCTCGCGTGAGCCGTTCCCCCGCGAAGGCCTGCCCCTGGCTGAGGCCCGCCAGCGCATCCTGGCCGCGCTCCAACCCCTGGCGGGCCGCGAACAGGTGCCGCTGGAGGCCGCGCTCGGGCGGGTCACGGCCGAGCCCGTGCTGGCGCTGGAGGCGGTGCCGGGGTTCAGGGCCTCGATCATGGATGGCTATGCCATTGCCGAGCTGGAGGCTCCAGCGGTTGGAGCGCTGTGGCAGCTGGTGGGTCGATCCGCCCCCGGTGCCCCCTTCCAGCGCGATCGAGCTCAATCGGGTGATGAATCAGCTGATCCATCGCTCTGCGATGTGTTGCGGCCCGGCGAGGCGATCCGCATCCTCACCGGCGCCCCGCTTCCGGCCGGGGCCCAGCGGGTGTTGCCCCAGGAGCTGGTGGAGCGGTTGGCCGGTCCGGGCAGCGGGGAAGGCAGCGGCGCAGAGGCTCTGACCTTGAAGGGGGAGTTGGGCCGCAACCCCTGGATCCGCGCCGCCGATGAGGAGGCCGCGGCCGGCGAAGAGCTGCTGCCCGGTGGTCACCGCCTGGGCCCGGCTGATCTCGGCCGCCTCGCCAGTTGCGGTGTGGCCCAGCTCGGCGTGCGCCCTCGGCCCCGGGTGGGGCTGTTGATCAGCGGTGATGAGTTGGTGGCGGCCGGCCTGGCCCGGGGCCCCGGCCAGATCTGGGAGAGCAACGGCGTCCTGCTGGCTTCCCTGCTGGCCCGGCTGGGGGTGGTGGTGGCCGAGCGGCGGGTGGTGGCCGATGATCCGGCCCTGTTGCGGCAGGCGCTCAGCGAGCTGGCGGCAGCCGCTGATGTTGTTGTGAGCACCGGTGGCGTTTCGGCCGGCGACACCGATTGGATCCGGCCGCTGTTGGCGGAACTCGGAGCGGTGGACTTCTGGAAGTTGTTCCTGCGGCCGGGTCGGCCTTTCGCCTTCGGCCAGCTGGGCGGCAAGCCCTTCTTTGGTTTGCCGGGCAATCCGGTGGCGGCGGCGATCACGGCGTTGCAGCTGCTCTGGCCCGCCCTGCAGCACCTCGAGGGGGCGCCGGTGGAATTGCTGCCGCGGCTGAAGGTGCGCCTGGCCGCGCCGATCAGGCGCTCGGCGGGCCGGCCCGAGTTGGCGCGCGCCCGGCTGCTGGTGGGGCCAGACGGTGAGCTTCAGGCGTCGGTGGAGGGCAGCCAGGCCTCCTCCCGCATCGGTTCGCTGCAAGGCGCCGACCTGCTGCTGGAGATTCCTGCGGAACAAGGCGGCCTGGAGGCGGGCACGGAGCTCTGGGCCCAGCTGCTGCGCCTGCCCCTGTTCTGAACTGTGCTTAAAGGGGCGTGTTGCCTTCGATCCAGCGGCCGCTGCTGCCGATCCACTCCCGCTTCCAGAACGGGGCCTCGTGCTTGAGCGCCTCCAGCAGCTCCTGGCAACCGCGCTGGGCCGGGCCACGACGATCGGCGCCCACGGCCACCAGCACCAGCGCCTCCCCCGGCAGCGCCCGCCCCACCCGGTGTTCCACCAGGGCGTGGATGAGGCCGTGGCGTGCCGAGACGGCAGCGGCGAGGTGTTCAATCTGGGCCTCGGTCATGCCGGGGTAGTGCTCCAGTTCGAGCGCGTCGAGGGGTTCGCCGGCGGCGTTGATGCCGCGGACCCGGCCGATGAAATGGGCTTCGGCGGCAGCTCTTTGTCGGGATGGTTCTGGCGGGCTGCTTGGATCCAGCTCCAGCTCCAGCTCCAGGTGCCGCTGCCAGGCGGCCAGGGCGGCGAGTGGATCGAAGGCGTCGTGGTGGAGTCGGACCCGCAGTGCCATGGCCTCAGCCTCCGCTGATCGGGGGCAGGAAGGCCAGCTCGTCTCCGGCCTGCAGCGGTTGATCCAAGCTGGCGAAGGCCTGGTTGATCGCGACGCGCAGGCTGGCGGGCAGGGCGCCATCGTCCTTGGCGGCCGTGCCCCCGAGCTCCAGCTGCCACCAGAGGTCGGAGGCGGTGGGGTGGGGCTGGCCAGGAGTGAGCGCAATGGAGCGTTCGCTCCAGCCGGCACGTTCCCGCAGGGCGGCGAACAGGCGCACGCGGATCTGGCCGTGTTGCAGGGGGCCCGTCAACGGCTGGCCACCATCACCCGGTGGCGGTGGTCGGAGGCCACGCGGCGGATGCGGCGGAAGCCGGCGTCCGCCAAGGCCGCGGGCAGATCGAGGCGGAAATAATCCTCCAGGTAGGGCTCGGTGCTCTTGAGCAGGGTGGCCAGGGGGGCGGGCATCGCCCGGATCACCTCCGATTCCGGATCCTGATCCACCAGGGCCACGACGCCATCGGGCCGCAACAGCCGGGCCGCCTCAGACAGCACGGCGCGGGTGGCCTCGCCAGGCAGCTCATGGCAGACGAACTGCAGGGTGATCAGATCGACGCTGGCGCTAGGCAGTCCGCTGGCTTCGGCGGCGGCGTGGTGCCAGGCTTCGATCCGGCCGCCTGCATCGCGCACCCGGGCCACGGCCAGCATCTGGGGGGAGAGGTCGAGGCCGCTGACGGCCACGGAGCTTCCCACGCGCGTGTCAAGCCAATCCTTGAGGGCGAGGGTGCCGACGCCAACGGAACAACCGACATCGAGAGCCTGGCGCACCGGACCCGTGAGGCTCGGCTCGATCGCGGCAAAGATCGCGTCCCGCATCCGCGCCTGGGCGGCCTCAGCGCTCAGTGCTTCCTCTTTCCAGACCCGCAGCGCCACCGAGGCGGTGGCTTGCTCGGCCTCACAGGCGGCGGCCCAGCAGAGGTTGCCATCGGCGTAAGCGTGGAAGCGGGCCCGGTAGTAGGCGGGGGTGCTGACCCCGGCGCTGGTGCTCTGCTCCAGCAGGGGTTCGGCCTGGCGCTGCAGCGCGTCGCGGCGGGCCCGCCAGGGAATTCCCCGCCGCTCGGCGGTGCGGATCATCATCCGCCGCGCCTGCAGAAACAGCAGTTGCCGCAGGGGCTCCACTGCCAGCACACGGGCGATCAGCCAGCCCAGGGGCGTGCGGTCGTCGACCCAGTTCGGTGGTGTGCTGGCTGAGACAGCTGGCGGTGAGCAGGGGTTCATCGGAGCGGTGGTCGGGGACGCTTGGTTTGCCTCTCCCCATGCTGGCCCGTCGGCTCAGAGGATGGCGCCGCCCAGGCTGCTGCTCGCATGGCCACTGACCAGCCAGGCTTGCCAGCGCTTTCGTTCCCACTTCCCCAGACCGTTGCGCTCGAGCGGCGGGCAGGCGATCCAGCGCTGGGGGCGCTGCGCCGCTGGCAGCTGCCGGGCGATCTCGGCGAAGGAAGGCCCCAGGCTGGTTTCTGGACGGCCGACGATGTCCTCGGTTCTGTAGAGGGCCACAAGCCGCTGCCCCCAGAGGGGGTCGGCCACCGGCAGCAGCAGCAGCTCGGCGATGGGCAGGCCGGCCTGGCGGGCCCGCTGCTTCAGCGTTTCCTCCACCCGTTCAGGAAACACCGTTTCAGCGCCACTGAGGATCGCCCCATCGAGCCGGCCGTGCACCCCCAGCCCCGTGCCATCGAGCCAGCCGGCATCCCCGCTGCGCCACCAGCCCTCTGGGCCAGCGAAGGGCTGCAGGGCGGGTGCCCCGGGGCTCAGCGGACCCGCCCGCAACCAGCCTGGGCTCAGCCGGGAGGTGCGCACTTCGATGGCGCCACTTCCGTTGACGCCTTCACCGCCACCGCTGCAGAGGCGCAGCTCCACATCCGCCAGGGCCGCTCCGCAACCCGTCTCGCCGGCCAGGAAGGCCTGGGGTGGCTGGGCCGCCACCATCGCCGCCGTTTCGGTGGCTCCGTAGCAAGGTGAGAGGCGCAGGCCGGCCTGGCGGGCCGCCGCCGCCAGGGCCGGCGCCAGGCTGGCTCCGCCCACCCAGATCACGGCAAAGCCCCGCAGCCAGCTCAGCCCGGCCGGATCGGCCATCAGGCGATGCAGTTGGGTGGGCACCAGGGAGATCAGGGCCTGCCGCTCTGTCGGCAGGGGATCGAGGGCCAGCAGGGCCGCCGTCTGCCGCATCACCGCTGGGGCTAGCCAGCGCAGCGGTACGCCCCAATGGCGGCTACGCAACAACGGCAGCAGACCACTGACGTGATGCAGTGGCAATGGGTTGACCACGACCGTGCCGGCCGGATCGATCCCCTGACGCCGCAGCCATTCCCCAGTGGCGGCGGCCGATTGGCGCAGATGGCTGAGCGGTTGCAGGCACCAGCGCCGGCCGCCGCTGCTGCCGCCGCTGCCGATCACCACCGCCGGCCCCCAGTACCGCAGCGGTTCGCCGGCCCGATCGAGCAGCTGCCGCAGCTCGGCCCGCTCCTCGGGCGCCGCCAGACCCACCACCTCGCCGGCGGCCCAGAGACGCTCCAGGGCGACGGCCGCGGCGGCCGGGTCGTCGGCCCAGTCCTCAGCTGCGTCATCGGCATTGCCCCCAGACAGGTCATTCCGGACCCCCCTGCCGGCCAGGCCCGCTGCCCACACCTGCTGGGGATCGCCGCTGAACAGGGCCCCCGCCGGCCTCCAGCCGGGGGCCAGGCCGGGCGCGGTGGGGGTGGGGCCTCGTTGCTGCAGGGCGGCCAGGTGGTTGAGCCAGCGCCGGCCGATGCCGGTTTCGAATGCGGTGCTGAGCATCAGCCTGGGGCTGCAGGCCTGGAGCTGGGCCAGCAGGGGCCTGGGATCGCCCTCCAGGGCCGGACGCCGCACCTGCCAGCCGCTCCAGTTCCGGTAGAGCGAGGGGCAGTGGCGCAGCGATTCATCCAGCGCCACCGGCAGCTGGGCCGCCAGCTCCTGGTGCCCTGCGGCGTCGGCGGGCTCCAGCGGTTGCTCCAGCCATTCCAGCCGAGGTTCGCCCGCCAGGATCCGGGCCCACTGGTCTGCCGTCGGCCGATCCCAACCGCCGTTGGCATCCAGTCGCAGCTTGGCGCTGGCCGGTAACCGTTGCAGCAGGGTGGCCAACACCTGCCGCTCGACGGCATCAGCGGCGGCCGCCACCTTCCATTTCAGCGTCAGCGGCGGGGTGCTCGTTGCCACTGCTTCTGCCTGTTCACCGGCTGCTCCACCAATCAGCGCCTCCAGGGCCTCGATGGCCGCTTCTCCCGCCGGCAGCAGCACGGCGGAGCGCGGAGCCGGGAGCCAGCCACCTTCGCTGCCACTCTGGCCGCCGCCCCTGCACGCCCCCACCTGCCCATCGATTTCGGCGAGGGCGGCGCCGATCGCGAAGCCCAGCGCTGCCGGCAAACCCGTTAGCGCGGCCTCCAGCCGCTGGCGCTGCTGGCGCTCCCCCAGGGCTGAGATCGCCGCCTCCAGCTGGGCCAGGGCCCTGGCCTGGGCCGCAGGATCGGCCTCCAGCGGCGAGGCCTCCCCCCAACCGATCCGTCCGGCCACGGGCAGCTCCTCGGCCTCCAGCCGCAGCAACCAGCCACGCTTGTGGGTGTAGCTCCCATTCGCCGTGATCAGGGGCCGGGGCAGCTGAAAGCGGAACGGCCGCCACTGCAGCTTCATCGCTGGTTCCGCTTCATCGGCCCTGGAACCAGCTGGTGTTCACGGCGCCCAGCCACGGCCCCACAGCCAGGCCACAGGCCAGGCCCAGCCCGTTGAAGGCCTGGAACTTCAGGGCCAGAAACTTGCTACCGCTGATGCGCTCCGGGCTGGCGTGGTGGTCTCCCAGCAGCTGGATCAAACGTAGACCTGGCGGCAGGCCGATCACGCCGAGCAGGGCAGTGAGCGGCCAGCGGCCCGCCAGCACCGGCGCCCACTGGAGCGCCAGGGTCAGGGCGATGAACCAGGGCACCAGGCCGGCGGCTGCGGCCGTGCCGAGCCGGACCACGGGTGAGCGCTTGCCATGGGCCGCGTCTTCATCCACCTGGTGGAAATGGGAGCAATAGAGCACCAGGCTGGTGGCGATCGCTGGCCCTCCGCCCAGGGCGATCGCTGACCGCCAGGGCACCACCAGGCCAGAAAAGGGGCTGGCTTCGCCCGTCACCGGGGCGAGCGCCAACAGGGCGGCGGCGGTGGCCAGCGGACCGAAGGCCAGCCAGCAGAGCGGTTCCCCCAGACCCCGATAGCTCAGCCGCAGCGGTGGACCCTGGTAGGCGTAACCGATGCCGCAGCAGGCCAGCACCAGGACCAGCACCGCCGGACTGCTGCGGGCGGCCACCAGGGCGATCAGCCCCAACCCCAGCAGCAGGCAGCCGTTGGCCAGCAGCGCCACCCGGTCACGGCGGCCGGTGAGGTTCACCACGGAGTGGGGCTTGCCCTGGCGGTCGACGCCGGTGTCGGCATCAAACACGTCATTGGCCAGGTTTTCCCAGGCCAGCAGCAGCACGGCCGCCAGCAAGAACCCGAGAAGCTGGCCCCAGCGCGGTGGCTGACCCTGGGCCAGCCACCAGCCGGCCGCCAGCAGTGCCGGCATCACCGCCACCGAATACATCGGCCACTTGATCGCCGCCTTCCAGAGCTGGCGGCGGCCGCCAGCGGCGGCGTAACGGCTTGCGACGACCTGGGGGCCTGACATGGGCGGGGCCGACGCTGACGGGAAGGGGGCCCATACATTTGAGCAGCCCCCACCCCCCGGACCTCGCAACCGGCATGGTTCCCTACTCCTTCAGCGAGCTTCTGGCCGCTGCCGCCGAGGGGGGCCGGCAGCTGGAGGAGGAAGGCGTGCTGAGCCTGGCGCTGCCGCTGGCCGTGCCTGCCCAGGGGGCTGGCCCCGATCCACTGGCCCTGTTGAGCGCGCTGGGGACTGGCCATCGCTTTCGTTTCCTCTGGGATGGGGCTCCTGGCCTCTGCCTGGCCGCCTGTGGCAGCGCCAACAGCCTGGAGCTGAGCGGTCCGCGGCGCTTTGAGCTGGCCCAGCGCTTCAGCACCATCTGCCTCAGCCGGCTGGTGACGGTGCCGCAGGTCTGTTTGCCCATGGCTCGGCCGCGGGTGCTGTTGGCGTTCTCCTTCTTCGACAGCCCGTTGCAGGAGGGCACGGGGGTGGCTGGGGTGCAGGCGGTGCTGCCGCGCTGGCAGTTGAGCCGCCAGGGCCTTCACTGCTGGCTGCGGCTGCAGCGCCCGCTGGGGGGCGGCGTCACGGCCCGCAGCGTGGCCGAAGAACTCTGGGAGGAGGCCCGTCGCCTGGAGCGCCTGCCCGATCCCAGCGAGGCCGGAGCCCGCTGGGAGCGCAGCCCCGACATCGCCCAGCGCTCCAGCTGGGAGACGGGCTACCGCCTGGCGGTTCAGCGCGCCCTCGCCTTAGTGGAGAGCGGCGAGCTGCGCAAGTTGGTGGTGGCCGTGCGCCAGCAGCTGCAACTCGATCGTCCGCTCGACCCGCTGGTGCTGCTCCAGCAGCTGCGGCGGCACCAGCCGGGTAGTTGTCGCTTTCTCTGGCAGCAAAGCCCCGGTGATGCCCTGATCGGTGCCTCGCCCGAGCGACTGCTGGCGGTACGTCGGGGCCAGCTGCGCAGCGACGCCCTGGCCGGCACCGCTCCCTGGGGCCCGCTCGCCGACCAGCTCAGCCGCTCCGGTAAGGATCGTCATGAGCACGCGCTGGTGGTGGAAGCGATCACCGACGTGCTGGCCGTTGCCGGATTGTCTCCCCGCTGGCCCCGCCAGCCGCGGCTGGTCCGCCATGGTCAGTTGGTGCACCTGCAGACACCGATCACCGCCGCGATCGGCGCCCATCAGCCCCTTTCAATCGCCGCAGCCCTCCATCCCACTCCCGCCGTGGCAGGGCTGCCACGGCGGGAGGCGATGGCCTGGCTGCGCAGCCTGGAGGTGTTCGAGCGGGGCCATTACGCCGCACCGATCGGCTGGATCGACAATGCCGGCGATGCGGAACTGCGGGTGGCGATCCGCAGCGGCCGCTTGCGCGGTGATCAATTGGAACTGACCGCCGGCGCTGGCCTGGTGAAAGGCTCGGAGCCGGAGCGGGAACTGCAGGAGGTGGCCCTGAAGCTGGGGGTGCTGCAGCAGCAACTCAGCCTGCCACTCACCCCTTCAACAAACGCTCCATGGTGAGGTCGGCCACGGGCACAGCCCCGAGCCGTTCGATCTCGCGGATGCCGGTGGGGCTGGTGACGTTGATCTCACTGAGCCGCTCGCCGATCACATCAATGCCAACGAAAAACAGACCGTCGGCCTGAAGGGCGGGGGCCAGCTCTGCGCAGATCGCCCGTTCAGCGGTGGTGAGCGTGGTGGCTTCGGGCTCGCCGCCCACGGCCAGGTTGCTGCGGAACTCGCCGGGCAGGGGCCGGCGGTTGATCGCGCCCAGCGGCTCACCGTTCACCAACAGAATGCGCTTGTCGCCGGCGGTCACCGCCGGCAGGAAGGCCTGCACCATCACCGGCAGCGTCTGCTGCTGGGTGACCAGCTCCAGCAGCGCCCGCAGACCGGGCGCTGCTGCGGCACAGCGCACCACCCCCTGGCCTGCCCGCCCACCCAGCGGTTTGAGCACCACCTCCTGGTGTTCGGCGGCGAAGCCAGCCAGCCGCTCCACGTTGGCGCTCACCAGCGAGGGCGCCATCAGCTCACTGAAACGCAGCGAACCCAGCTTCTCGTTCCAGGCCAGCAGGGCCGCCGGCCGGTTGAGCACCCGCACCCCCTGCTGTTCGGCCAGCTGCAGCAGCAGCGTCGCGTAGAGGTACACCTCGTCGACGGGCGGATCCTTACGCATCCACACCACCGGGAAGTGGCTGAGCGGCAGCCAGCGCGGTTCACCGGCCGTGAACCAGGGATCGGGCACCTGCCAGCCGCTCCTGTGGGTGCTGTTGGGGCGGATGTCGGCGAGGCTGAGCGGCTGGGCGCGCACCATCGGTGTGCAGCCGCCAGTGGCCGCTTCGCTGCGTTGCCCCTCCACCGCCAGATCGGCCGTGCGGCAGGCCCACACCGCCTGGCCGGCCCGCTGGGCCGCCTGCATCAGGGCGACGCTGGAATCCTTGGCCGGGCGCAGGCGCTCCAGCGGATCGACGACGAACAGTTGGGGCTCACCGCCCCCCATGGCGCTGGCCGTCACCCTCAGCTCCCTTGTAGGAGCGGATCAAGCCGGCCGGCCCGCTCCAGGGCGTGGAGTTCATCGCAGCCGCCGATGCCCTGGTCATCGATGAAGATCTGGGGCAGGCTTTTGCGCCCCTCGGCCCGTTCCGCCATGGCGGAACGGGCCGCGTTGTCGCCGTCGATGGCGAACTCCTGGTAAGGCACGCCTTTGCGATCGAGCAGGGCCTTGGCGCGGATGCAGAAGGGGCAGAACCGCCAGGTGTAGATCTCGACGTTGGCGGCCATCGCTGGGCGGGGAAGGAAAGGGGATCCTAGAAGTCTTGCTCCGTACGCCCCTGTGCTGGTGGATTCGGCACACCGCAGTGTTGGTGGCCCTGCTGATACGGTCAATTTCAGTCTCTAGCTTCCACCCGGTGCTCGATCTCACCGATTTCAAACGCGATCTCTCCGAGCTCACTGACCGCCTGGGCCATGCCCAGGACTGTCTTTGACGTACCGGCACTGAACGCACGCCAGCAGGACCTGGAGCAGCTCGCCTCCCAGCCCGACTTCTGGGACGACCAGCAGCAGGCCCAGAAGCAGATGCGCCAGCTCGATGAGGTGAAGGCGCAGCTGGAGCAGCTGAAGCAGTGGCGAACGTCTGTGGATGACGGCCGCGCCACCCTGGAGCTCTACGACCTCGAACCCGACGAGGAGCTGCTGGCCGAAGCCAATGGCGGCCTGCAAACCCTCAAGGCCGAGCTGGATCGCTGGGAGCTGGAGCGGTTGCTCTCCGGCATCTACGACAAGGAAGGTGCTGTGATTTCGATCAACGCCGGCGCTGGCGGCACCGACGCCCAGGACTGGGCGTTGATGCTGATGCGCATGTACACCCGCTGGGGCGAAGACCACGGCATGAAGGTGTCGGTGAATGAGCTCTCGGAAGGGGAAGAGGCCGGCATCAAGAGCTGCACGATCGAGATCGATGGCCGCTATGCCTACGGCTATCTGCGCAACGAAAAGGGCACCCACCGGCTGGTGCGGATCTCACCGTTCAACGCCAACGACAAACGCCAGACCAGCTTTGCCGGCGTCGAGGTGATGCCGAAGCTGGAGGAGGGCGTCAAGCTCGACATCCCCGACAAGGACCTGGAGGTCACCACCTCCCGCTCCGGCGGTGCCGGAGGCCAGAACGTCAACAAGGTGGAGACGGCGGTGCGCATCCTGCACGTGCCCACCGGCCTGGCGGTGCGCTGCACCCAGGAGCGCTCCCAGCTGCAGAACAAGGAGAAGGCGATGGCGCTGCTGATGGCCAAGCTGCTGGTGATCGCCCAGGAGCAGCGGGCCTCGGAGATCGCCGACATTCGCGGCGACATCGTCGAGGCGGCCTGGGGCAACCAGATCCGCAACTATGTGTTTCACCCGTATCAGATGGTCAAGGATTTGCGTACGGCCGTGGAAACCACCGATGTGCAGGGGGTGATGGATGGCGATCTCGACCCGTTCATCCAATCGTTGTTGCGCCAGGGTGTGGAGATCGCCGCCGATGTGGCCGCTTGAGCCCTGCCGATCCCCCGAAAACTGACCAATGACTGACAGCAGCAGCCCCATGGATCAAGGCCTCTCTGAACCAGGCCTCACTGAGCCAGGCCTCATTGACCAAAACCCAGTAGATCCAGCCCCTCTGGAGCCGCCGGCCCCCACCAGCCCGCCACCCAGCTTCGTGAAGCTGGCGATGCGCAACATGGTCAGGAAGGGGCGCCAGAGCCTGGTCCACTTCGGGCTCACCGCGGTGGGCTTCAGCGCGCTGCTGTTCCTGCTGGCCTGGTTCGGTCGGCCCAGCCTTCCCCAATGAGCCTGACGCTCGATCTGGCCTTCAGCCTCGATCCGGCCCTGCCTGCCGATCTGCTTCGGGCGGCTGGCCCCTATGGCGATCCGAACGCCGCTGAAGAGCACTGGCAGGGTCTACTGGGCGGCTGGCTGGTCCAGCTGGCGGCCGAGCTGCCGCCGGGCCTCAGTGCCCAGGCCTACAGCCTCGGGCTCAGCCTCTGTGGCGACGCCGAGATCGCTGAGCTCAATGCCAGTTGGCGGCAGGTGGAAGGCCCCACCGATGTGCTGGCCTTTGCCGCCCAGGACGCCGACCTTGATGCGGCCCCGACCCCCCCACAGCCTGCCGAGATGGAGCTTGAACCGCTTGAACTCGGTGACATCGTGATTTCCCTGGAGACGGCCGCTCGTCAGGCCACAGCGGCGGGCGAGGGCCTGGAGCGGGAGCTTCCCTGGCTGGCAAGCCATGGCCTGCTGCACCTGCTGGGCTGGGATCACCCGACGGAGGCCCGCCTGCAGGCGATGCTTGCCCGCCAGGACCAGCTGCTCGGCTGTGCGGACTGAGCGACCAAATGTGGCGTGAACAAAAATCGACGGTAGGGTGCGATGCAGGCCGGAAACAGGGCCCCATGACAACACTTTTCCCCGCCAATCCAGCCCCTTTGGCCAACGAGATCCGTCCACGGGGACGGGGCCGGCGGACGGGTCCCTGGCGTGTGGCCGGTGACCTGCCCCTGAGCCTGCGCTACGCCGCCCAGGGGCTGGCCCATGGTTTTCTGACCCAGCGCAATTTCCGCATCCATGTGGTGGTGGGGGCGTTCACCTTCGGCCTGGGCCTCTGGCTGCAGTTGAGCCCGGACCGATTGGCCGTACTGGTGCTCACGGTCACGGCGGTGCTGGTGCTGGAGCTGATCAACACGGCGATCGAGTCGGTGGTGGATCTGGCCATCGGCCGCCGCTTCCATCCCCTGGCCCGGATCGCCAAGGATTGCGCCGCAGCGGCGGTGCTGGTGGCCGCCGTGGCCTCGCTGTTGATTGCCCTGTTGCTGCTGCTGCCGCCGCTGCTGGTCGTGCTTGGTCTTTGATGGGGGGCCTGGCCCCGGATCGGGCCCTCTGGCCCCGGATGAATGCTTCTCGTTCTCGACAACTACGACAGCTTCACGTTCAACCTGGTGCAATACCTCGGTGAACTGGCCGCTGATCACCCCCTGGCCGCCGAGGTGCGGGTGGTGCGCAACGACGCACTCTCCTTGGATGGCATCCGCGCCCTTGCCCCCGAAGCGATCCTGATCTCGCCGGGTCCGGGCGATCCGAACCAGGCCGGCATCTGCTTGGAGGTGTTGAAGGAACTGGGCCCCACCCTGCCGATCCTCGGCGTGTGCCTCGGCCATCAATGCCTGGCCCAGGTGTTTGGTGGCCGGGTGGTGCGGGCGGCGGAGTTGATGCACGGCAAGACCTCGCCGGTGCTGCATGGCGGCGAAGGGGTGTTCGAGGGGCTGCCCAGCCCGCTCACCGCCACCCGCTACCACAGCCTGATCGCCGAGCGCGACAGCCTGCCGCCTTGCCTGGAGATCACGGCCTGGCTCGAGGACGGCACGATCATGGGCCTGCAGCACCGCCAGCATCGCCACCTGCAGGGCGTGCAGTTCCACCCGGAGAGTGTGCTCACCCAGGACGGCCATCGCCTGCTGGCCAATTTCCTGCGCCAGGCCGCCGGAGCCGTCACCGGAACGCTGCGCTGAGATCCCTGGATCGGCGCTGCTAGGTTCGCGCCACTCCAGGCGCCGCCAGGGCGCACCCTGCCATGGCCAGCGCCACCAAGCTTTCGGCCAGCCTGGCCACCTCCTCAGCGGCCCTGCTGCTGGGTCTCGGCCTTGTCAGCCCTGCGGCCAGCCAGGCCAGTGGCGTGACGATCACCAGCTATGGCCACACCGCCCTGCTGATCCAGGGTGGCGGTGCCCGGGTGCTGCTCAATCCCTTCAAGGCGGTGGGTTGCGCCGCCGGGCTGGCCGAGCCGCGGGTGAGCGCCGATGTGATCCTGGCCAGCAGCCGCCTGCTCGATGAAGGGGCGCCGGTGGCCTCCGGGCCCCTGCTGGTCAACCCGGGCTCATACCGGATGGCCGGGCTTCAGCTGGAAGGGGTGTCCATTCCCCACGACCGTCTCGGCGGCCGCCGCTTCGGCATGGCCACGATCTGGCGCTGGAAGCAAGGCGGCCTGGAGTTCACCCATTTGGGCGGCACCGCCGCCGGCCTGCGGCCGGAAGACCGGGTGTTGCTGGGTCGCCCTGATGTGCTCGTGATCGGTGTGGGCGGCGGCGCCAAGGTGTACACCGGTGCCGAAGCGGCCGAAGTGGTGCGGGAGCTGCAGCCCCGCCGGGTGATCCCGGTGCAATACGTGAGCGGCACAACCCCGGCCCAATGCGATCAGGGCGGCCTGCAACCTTTCCTCGATGCGATGGCCGGCACCCCCGTGCAACGGGTGGGCCGCAGCTTCAGCCTCTCGGCAACGTTGAGCGACAACACTGAGATCAAGGTGATGCGCTGATCACGTCAAGGGCTCGGGCCCTGGGGTTGGTGCCATGGGCTTACGCCTTGGGCTGGTTTCGTTAGTGGTGCTGCTGAGCGTTGGGTGCGCGAGTCCTCAACAGCATCGGCGCCCTGTTCCACAAGGGCATACGCAAGCATCAGGTCGGCATTCGGCCTATCTGGTGACCCATGGCTTGCACACCGGAATCGTTGTTCCAAGCGAGCAACTGCAAGATCTGCTGCCGGGATTGGCCGAGCGATTTCCTGCCGGCCGCTATCTCGAGGTGGGCTGGGGGGACAATGATTTCTATCAAGCTGGAGAAAAAAGGACGGACCACACGCTGAAGGCGTTGTTCTGGCCCACCGACTCCGTCGTGCATGTGGTGTCTGTTCCCAGCTCGCCCTACCGGTCGTTCCCTGATCGCGTTGTACGGCGCCTGTGCCTGAGTGAGGAACAGATCAGATCATTGAGCCAATTTCTGGCGGATAGTTTTCTCAGGGATGCAAAGGGAGGCCTGTTGCCGACGCCAACAGGCAGGCAAGGCGTGAACCAGTTCTACGAAGCTACGGGCTCCTATCACCTGTTCAGCACCTGCAACCAGTGGACGGCCAGGGGTTTGAGAAGCGCGGGCTTTGCCATCAATCCGGCCTTCAAACTGACGAATGGAAGCTTGATTGGCTTCATCGATTCAGTGGGTGCAGGCGAGGAAGGGTGTCGCTGGCCTGGGTAGCGCCAGGGCATGGAAGCCCTGGCTTCAGGATTCAGGCCTGGTCCTGTTGCTGGTTCGCCGCACCGTCGGTAGGCGATCCATTGATGTCGTCCATGAACCCTTTGACCTTCTCCGATAGTTGACTCAAGAGGTGGTCTGATTCCTCAACAAGCTGGTTCCATTGATCACTGGAGGCTTCTTGAACATTGAGGAGTTTGCTGTGAACAAAGCTGCGGGCTTCTTGAAGTGTGTCCAGTTGTTGGTCGATCTTCTCAAGTACCGCTTGCTTGGCCGAGGCGCTTTGATAGCTGGCTTTCGCCTTGAGTTTCTCCAGTTCAGCTGTCCACTCATCAAGGCGGGCCTGCTGCTGCTCGAAGTAGGCCTGGCGCTCCTTGTCACTGAGAACTTGCTTGGCGTTGGTCATCAGGGTGTTGTCTTTGGTCATCGTCATAGGTGGTCTCGATAGAGTTGATAGGGGACGGAACCAAGATCACTGCATCTGCCCCGGCGTGATGGCTGGGCAAGAAAGGGATCGCCAAACGTGTCTGCGTCTTTCGCGAAGCTCGCGAAAGACGTCGCTTAAGCCGAAGCTTTGAAAATAGAGCCCTCGTAAGCAGAGAGCCCGCCAGAAGTGTCTTCGCCGGCAATCTCTCACTAGGCAGTGCCTAGGCGGACAGCTCGGGAAAATGCTCAAACAATCGTTTGAACGACCAATCGCATGATGCGCTGATCTTGATCCGATTGCTCTACCGTAACCGATAGGCAGATTGCGGTCAAGCGATAGATGCCAGGCTGGGCAGGGCTGATTGCTTCGATTCACCGCTGAGATGATCGGCAGCGCAAGCGATCTCGCCGGTTAAGCAGACAGGGCCTGATCATTGATCAGTTTTCTTGACTGCTTGGCTTGCCGATGAAAGTTTTTGAGCCCTTTTTTCTGCTGATTCAAGCAGAATCGAACAGCTTTATCCTTTCTTTATAGCAACATCAGACTGCAGGCTGAGGATGTTGAGCCTGTTCATGAGTGATCCTAATGACTCATGCCTCTTGAGGTTGAATTCTGTTGTGCCTTCATTTGTCTCCTTCGGTCAATCGTGATAGTGATGAAGGAGTCCACAATATTTTTTATGACGAACACATTGATTGCCCCCACAACGCAAACGGCAAACAGCCACGGCAAGAACGTTGCTGGCTTGAAGCAGGTGCTGGCTGACACTTACGTGCTCTACAGCAAAACCCATGGCTTTCACTGGAATGTGACGGGTCCCATGTTCACGTCCCTGCATGCTCTGTTCATGGAGCAATACACCGAACTGTTCGAAGCCATCGATGAGCTGGCTGAGCGCATCCGTGTGCTCAGGGTCGAAGCACCCTATGGAGCGGCGGCCCTTTCCAGGCTCTCCTCTCTCTGTGATGCCAGTGGCAGTCCTGATGCAATGGCCATGGTGAGGGAGCTTGAGGCTGATCACCGCCATCTCGCGGCCCATTGCCAAAAGGCGCTGGCTCAGGCTCAAGAGACCGGCGATGAAGGCAGCGCCGACTTGCTGACGCAGCGGCTGCGCACGCACCAAAAGACAGCCTGGAAGCTGGCGAGCCTTCTGCAGTAAGGCGCCAAGAGCTCACAAAAAGCCGCTGAAGCCAAGCGATCACAATCCTTTATCTGGAGAAATTATGTTAACCACTCCCAGTATCAGCGTCGGCTCAACAGAGCAACCTACATTGTTTGTATTGGCGAAGTCTCGCTGAATCATGTCCATGCTTCAACAGAAACAGGGGATCAGTTCGTCGGATCCTTCCCCGGTGGACAGCCCTTCAATGTGGCTTGCAGTGCCGCCTTGCTTGGGGTTCCCGTGGGCTTCTTGGGGCGCTTCAGTGAGGATGCCATCGGCCGTCAACTGGGCTCCTTGCTGACAAGTCTGAATATTGCCCCTGTGGCTCTCCAGTTCGATTCAGACCGACCCACCCGTACGGCAGAAGTCTTTCTCAACCGAAATGGGGGTCATGAGCGAACCAATTTTCTCGGCAGTCAGGACGTCGGTTTTGCCGATCAAGCCCTGGTTCCAGAAACCCTGGCCGAATCGATCATGCCTTACCTGGATGAGGCCCGCTGGTTGCTCGTTGCCACTAATTCGCTGAAGGAGCTCTCCAACTACATGGCGATCAGCCTGTTGCTCAAGCGTGCGCGGGCACAAGGAGTTTGCGTTGCCCTTGATGTGGCCTGGCAACCGTCGTTCTGGGGCCTGCCTCCAGGCTCAGCGCCGAGTGCGGACGTGTTGCAGCGTTTCAAACTTCTATCTGAAGCGGCCAGTCTGATCCACTGCACCAAAGAAGAAGCCGATCATTTCTTTGGTACCACCGACGCGACAGCGATTCATGGGCAATTGGCGAATCGCCCCTCCGTGCTGATTCCCGGCCCCACCGGCACGATCCAGTGGTGTCTGGGTGGTCATCGTGGTCTTTTAGCGCTCAACAGCCAAGACGATGGGGGAAGCTGTAGCCAAAACTTCCTGGCCGCTGTCCTCGATGGTCTCTGCAGCCAACCTGAACTGGTTGGCAAGTCGGCCGCTGGCTCCCGAGGCCTTGCCAGTGCGGCGCAAGTGGAAGAGCTGCTGAGATTTGCCTCTGCGTACGCGATTAGCAGCCATCCGCTCTCCAGCAACCGGCGTCTCTAACGAGGCTGTCACGGTTGCGCCAGCCTCACCATCACGCCAGTCTTGTATGAACCAAGCCATCGTTTCAGCGAATGAACCTATATCTGTCGATCTGAAGGCAGGGAAAAGCTACCTGTATTGCACCTGTGGACGCTCAAGCGAGCAACCGTTCTGCGATGGCTCCCATGAAGGCAGTCGTTTTACCCCCCTGTCTTTCACGCCCGAATCAGGGGGCGAGTCCGCACTTTGCCGCTGTAAGCAGACGGATCATCCTCCCTATTGCGATGGCAGCCACGCCCAGGTTTCTGACGAGCAGGTCGGGCAGGCCCTGTCCCATTCGGACTCGGGCTCGGATTCCGATTCCGATGCAAAAAAGGATTCAGTTTCGGAGCAGCCTGATCAGGCTCAGATGCCGGAACCCCATTCCACTGCTGTGGAACCATATGTCCGCTTCATTCATGAATTGGCTGAGCATGGCCTCGATCAGGTGGGGAGTCATGGGCCAGTCGAGGCGATGGGAGTGCCCCGCAGCCAACTTCCGAGTTGGGATCACATCCAGATCCTGGTGGCCCAGCTCGCTCGAACACCTTTGCAGGATGACGCATCGGTGGGAACGGAACTGGTGCTTGGTCCGCAGGCCGCCAAGCCCCTGTCGTTACGGATACCCCTGTTCGTTTCAGACATGAGCTTTGGAGCGCTCTCCATGGAGGCGAAAGTTTCCCTGGCACGAGGTGCCGAAAAAGCCGAAACAGGCATTTGCTCCGGGGAAGGAGGAATGCTGCCCGAGGAACAGGCGGAGTCCACGCGTTATTTCTATGAATACGCCTCAGGGCGATTCGGCTACAGGCCGGAGTTGCTTGAGCACGTACAGGCCTTCCACTTCAAGTGCGGCCAAGCGGCGAAGACCGGAACCGGAGGTTATCTGCCACGCAGCAAGATGACAGACCGTATCGCCGAATTGCGTGGCGTCGCTGAGGGCCAAGCGGCGATTTCTCCACCGACCTTCAAGGATCTGATCACGGTGGATGACTTCCGGCGATTCTCAGATCAGGTGAGGGAGATCAGCGGAGGGATTCCCATTGGCTTCAAGATGAGTGCTCAGCAGATCGAAGCCGATCTGGATTTTGCGCTGAAGGCTGGGGCTGATTACATCATTCTCGATGGACGCGGTGGTGGCACAGGAGGTGCTCCCTTGCTGTTTCGTGATCACATCTCGGTGCCGACGATCCCCGCATTGGCGCGGGCGCGGCGCCATCTTGATCGCCGGGGGGCCAGCGGTCGTGTCACCTTGATCATCACGGGCGGCCTAAGAACTCCCGCCGACTTCATCAAGGCCATGGCCCTTGGAGCCGATGGGATTGCCTTGGCCAACGCCGCGATCCAAGCGATTGGCTGCGTTGGGGCCCGGATCTGCCATACGAACAACTGTCCCGCCGGCATCGCCACCCAGAACCCCGATCTGCGCCGCAAGCTGAACATTGACCATGCCGCTGATCGTTTGGCGCGCTTTCTGCAAGCCTCGGTCGATCTGATGCAGGTGATGGCCCGTGCCTGTGGCCACACCACACTCAGCGGTTTTGCTGCTCACGATCTCACCAGCTGGCATCGAGATCTGGCCGACCTCGCCGGCATTGCTTGGTGCGGGGCGGAGGGCTAAGACCGTTGATTTCTGACCTTCGAGAGCCAGGCTTTCTGGGTTCGCAGGCCAGGATGGTGAATCCAAAGGTTGGGCAATTCTGTGGCCTGTAACATGAAACTAAAAGTCGAAGTAATCTCGCTGATGATCTCCCAATTGTAAAGGCACTCTAGCGATAAGGTGTTTGCAATTCTAATGTCTCTCAGTAAAAATAATGGGTTCAACGATGCTGCTCCAAACAGTCAAAACGCCAGGTCTATCACACCTTTCCTATGTCCTTGGTTCAGCTGGTAAGGCGGCGGTTGTTGATCCACGTAGGGATTGTGAAGTTTATATTGAAGTAGCTCGTGCTTCAGGGCTTGAAATTGTGTATATATTTGAAACACATCGGAATGAAGACCTCGTATCTGGTGCGCCAATTCTCGCCGCGATGACGGGTGCCCGGGTCTTGCATGGTCCCAATCCAGCAGGAGAGGTGGTTTATGCCGATTATGTGCAAGATGGTGAACGCTTCGAACTCGGACAGCTGCTCATTGAAGTACTGGAAACACCAGGTCATACCGACGACCATATTGCCTATGTCCTTTATGACACCGAGTATCCAGATGGGGCCGTGGGCGTGTTTACTGGTGATGCACTGTTTGTCGGTGATGTTGGGCGCACCGATTTTTATCCCGACCGCAAAGAGGAAGTAGCTGGTCTTCTATTCGATTCCCTTCGTAAAATTGCTTTGCTTGGTGATCAGGCAATCATCTATCCCGCCCACGGCTCAGGCTCCGTTTGTGGCTCAAGCATGGCAGCTCGTGAATTCTCCAGCATTGGTCACGAACGTCGCAATAATCCCCGTTTGCAGATTGACAGCAGAGGCGAGTTTATTCGTGTGAAAGTAGCAGAAAATCATTATCAACCACCTTATTTTAGGCTGATGGAGCGCCTTAATCTCGAAGGTGGAACGGCTGTCCCTCGTGTCTCGTGTCCGCGCATCCTCTCGCTTAACGAGTTAAACGATTGCAAGGCTGACCATCTCGTCGATGTGCGTGAGCCAATGGCTTATGCGGCCGGTCACTTACAGGGAGCCATGAGCCTTCCAGTCAATATGATTTCGGCCTTCGCTGGTTGGTTCATCAGTGAAGGCCAGAGAATTGTGCTCATTGCGTCAGATGAGAGCGAATTGAAGTCAGCTAGTGAGCAACTGCTGCGTATCTCTCTCGACAATATCATTGGAGGTTATGTCGGTGTTGTTTCTGCAGCGGCGAGCGGTGAAGAGATGCTGTCAATTCCCATGATAGGAACCCACGAAATTGAGCGGCGCCTAAAAGACGTTCCAAGTGGTTGGATCCTGCTTGATGTGCGTGATCAGGACGAACGTACTTTGGCGGCTATTGAGGGATCTTGGCATATCTATGTTGGGCATCTCAACGAACAGTGGAAAGATCTAGATAAGGACATGAGTTATACGCTCATGTGTGCCAGCGGTTCGCGTGCGACGGTGGCAGCTGGATGGCTTGCGAGCAGAGGCTTCAAGCAACTCGATGTTTATCTTGGTTCGATGGGTGCTTGGGGCTCTGTTCGACGACACTCTGGTTGAGGGAGTGAACACTCATCTACCGAGAGTGATCTCATCGCCAAGATGCTCTGGGTGGAGCACCCAACCGGCAGCCTTGCGCAGCCGCGCCACGTCCTGAGCCAGCCGTAGGGCTTTCTCACCATGATGCAACGCCAGGGTGGCCTGAGCTCTGGCGGCTTCACGGATTCCGGATTTCGGCAACGCACTGATCAAGGAGAGACCCTTCTGAATCCTGAGGCCAACCTCCAAGGTGGAGGCACCGTCGCGGCCGATGGCCTGAAAAGCATCATCGAACAGATCCTCCAGGGCCAGCTCCTGCATCCAGAGCCGATCGAAACGTGGCGGCTCATCTGCGTCGTCTGGTCGCTGGCAGGAGCCATCAACCCACTTGGTGAACAGACGCACGAAGGTACCAATGATGTAGATGGCTGTTCCGGGGTCATTCACGGCAGGGGAGAGGGCCCTGCTGGCAATTTCCGAGAGCACCAACAAGCCGAAACGGGGGTCGTCATCAAAGGTGCGTCGATTGCCGACTCGGAACGACATGGCCAGGCGCTCGGCAGCGCCTGACTCGATCGGCTTGGAACTGATGGCCCGGGCCAAGATCCGTTGGGGTGTCACGAAAGCACCCGGCAAGATCTCGATGACTACCTCCAGATCGAGTGATTCCGATGCCTGCTGCAGCTCAGCGAGATTGATCCTCTGGAGATAACCCACCTCCTGGGCGCGGATCACCAAGTCCCACGAGGAATCTGGGTTTTTGAATGCATCGTTGGCGGCTGAGCGAGCGCGCAGGGTGGGCGACCTGCCATGCTCCATCAAGGAACTGGTCGCTGCTTTTTCAACCCGGTCGATCGTGTTCGTCACCCTACCCAGCCTGGCGATACGGTCAACCCAGGTGACGAAGCTGAGGACCACGATGGTGAACACCGTTACGGTGATTAGAAATAAGGCAAATCGACCGCTGCGGCCATAAAAGCCATTCATCAAGGCGATCAAGCCGACGATCCCGAAGATGAAGGCCCCGATGAAGGTGGAGAGGGCGTATTGGGAAATGTCGTCAGCGACCACCAGGGTGAAGGCGCGGGGCGTGGCGACGGAAGCGGCCGAGGAGTAAGCGGTCAACATGGAACCGGCGGCAAACACCGCAATGACCAGCATGCTGGAGGTGATAATTCGCAGCAAGGTCTCCAGCGTGTCGCTCGAGACATCAGGGAGCGGGGCCATCGGAAGCAGATCATCGGCGAGATGGGCCATGCCGACCCCGATCAACGACACCAGGCAGAGCAGTAGTGGCCGAAACCAAATCTTCTCGCGCAGACGGTTGAGGTTGAACTGGAGACGATCCCTCAGGCCGGGAGCAAAGAGGCTGGGTGGCATTGGGAATGGGCGGAGCAAGAATGCACCGCCTTGTGGATGTACGGTTTATTCAGGGTAGCCGCTAAATAGGCATTCATTGGCATAATATGGCTGAGGCTTCATCTAATCTTGCATTGTTGTTGGGCGCTCAATCTCTACTGACGTGAGCGAGAGAGTTTGGAATGGCATGTCGACACCAGCCTTGCGCAGGGCTTCAAAAACTTGTTCATAGAGCTGCTGTCTCACAACGATATGCTGCTCTTCATCATCAAGCCATACCTGGAGCTGCATGCCAACGTTGTAATCATTGAGGTCAGTGACGATAACTGCAGGCGCGGGTTCATCAAGAAGCGAAATATTCTGATGGCACATCGATAGCAGGATGGAGCGAACCCTGCCCAGATTTTCCTGAACTGCCACGGCAAACGGAATATCAATGCGGAGGTGAGGGAAATTGGTATAGGAAGCAACGGTTGTATTGATCACCACTGAATTAGGAACTGCAAGCATCTTGCCGTCTGGTGTCACAACGCGCGTTGATCGCATCGTGATGCTTTCAACGCGGCCATAATGCCCTCCAACTTCAACGAGATCTCCAAGCACAAACGGTCGATCCCAGAAGATAAAGAGTCCAGATATCATATTCGAAATCACATCCTTCGCTGCAAAACCTACGGTAATACCAGCAATGCCAATGCTGGCCAGCAGCGATGTGGTGTTGATGCCAAGCCTGCCCAGCGCCATGACAACGCCAAGACTGAGAATGGCGTATTTCAGGATTGTGAGAAGAAAATTTAAGGCTGTTCGATCAAGATTAGCGCGTAGGGCTGCATATTTAACACTGCGCCGCACCAGGCCCCAAACCACCCAGTAAGCGAAAAGAATCCCGGCTGCTGACGCCGCATTCGGGATCCAGTTCAGCACATTCTCTGCCATTTGGCGCGTACCAAGGAGCTCATCTAGGCTTGTCAACAGCTGATTCATTGGTCCTAAAGTTACGTATGGGAGTTGGCCAATGAAAACAGAACTCTTATCAGTTGACGGCTACCTCTAACTTGCTTTTTGCTTCTCCTAGGGCTGATTCAAGATAAAGCGTTTGACTGGGATAGGCAAAGCTTATATTCTTGTCTTGGAATTCCTCCATCAAACCATGGTTGATATCTTGTTGTAAATCAAGATAAAGTACGATATCGGCATCGGGAACAAAGTATACGAATTCGAACTCCAGTGAGCTGTCTGCAAAACGGGTGAAGTGACAGCGGTCAAACTCTGCGGGCCTATTTCTGCGAATAACAGCTGCAACCAATTCTGGAATTTGTTTGATGGTTTTCAAAGGTGTTTTGTATTCAACCCCAATTGTGGTGGCAATGCGACGTTTTGGTAGGTCACCATAATTCTGAATGATATTACTTAGCAATTCCTCATTGCTGATCACGATGAGCTCACCACTGAGGCTGCGGACGTGTGTGGAGCGCATGCCGACACTCTCGACTGTTCCAAGCATTCCGGCAAATCGGATGAAGTGGCCGATCTTGAACGGTTCATCCAGCAAAATCGTTAAGTAGTTCAAGAAATTGGAAATTGGACCTTTTAAGGCCAAGCCAACCCCGATGCCAGCGCCTGCCAGTGATGCATAGATGACTCCCATTTGTACTCCTTGCGTTTGCAGGAATACCAGAATCCCTAGGATAAAGACAACAGTTCGAATCATTGGTTCGAAGCTGTGTAGTACGGCTAGCTGTTCTTGCTTCCCCGCGCGCCGAAGTGACTTATCGAGAACCAGAATGGCTATGCGGTTGACCATTCTGACGAGCAGAATGGTGATTAATAACAATATAGTGGCTTCCGCTATCCGCGTGACCATGCTTTCAATAGCCACCAAGTCTGAATCGCCAACGAAAGAGTTCCACCCCCACCACAAGGCAAGTAAGTAGCCGATGGGGGCTGCAGTCTTCAGAATAGACTGTGCCAAGCGATCATCGAGGTCTGATGTTGTTCTTCTAGTAAGCCGTCTCGCCCAACTTGCTAATAGCTTCGAAGTTATGAATACCACTGCAGAGGCAATAAACACCTTGCCAATCGCTGTGATTAGATACAAAATCCATCCGGTCATAAAAAGCTCTGAAATACTTGAATGGACTAGCCTTTGCTATATTAGCTGATATCTGTCAGTCTTCTCTCGGGAAACCTAGTATAAATCTGCATTGTCGGTCTGTAATCTCTATGCAGAAAAGGTTGAATGGGCTACCTTGGACTTTTGCGTGGAGAACAAGTCGTTTTACGGAGGTCCGAATGGCTCCAAAACAACTCAGAGGCTGCGGAGGTCTGCCCCCTGGACGCGGGATCATTCTCCCGCTGACAACCTTGAATCTATCGGTTATTCTCAGATTGTCCTGCCAAACAGCTCGCTTTTGCTGATATGGCTGGGACGTTGGTGAATGAGAACCATGTGTTAAACTGGCTTTAGCAAGAGTTCCTGTGGGCTATTCGTAAGTCTAAATGCAGGTTTATATTGCCCCAGAGTTGGAAACGTTTTTCCGCTACATCCTGATCCTGTCTCCCTTGGCTTCGGGCTCTCGACAATTTGGGCAGCAGGTCTTCAAGGAAACGATCAGGCCTTGAAATCTTGAGTCAATTCGGCTGTGCTGCAAGCCTTTGCTGGCCTGGAAATGGGTAGGTACAAACGATTCATCGGCATGAAAGGCAGATGCACCACAGTCATCGCCACATTGAATTGATGTGGATCGTTAGCACTTCTGAAGCCCCTCGATCATTGGCTTGGCATCAGTGGATAACAACCATTTGCTCATAACAACCCAAGGACAACACCATGAACACGAATTCCAATAATCTGCAAGCGATGCCCACGGTTACACCTGAAGCTCTTGGCACTGTGGATGAACGGTCCAAGCAGAACAATGTTGAAGATGGGCTTGAGCAGCGTGAAAAATGTTTTCAGGACTCGGCCGACAATCCCAGCACCCTTGCTGACTGCAGCACCCTATCGAAGAGAGCCAGCCCACCTGATTCTCTAAAAAATCAACTGATCAGCAAGGCTTCCATGCGTAAAACCGCAGGTACTTGCTTAATCATTGCTCTTGCTGCTGCACTGTTTGGATTTAGCGGGTTTGCTGGTGCAGTGGTGGGCTATACAAAACTCGTCTTTCTTGTTTTTCTTCTTCTCGCCATAGCTTTCTTTCTGGTTGCCAAGCGCGACGTTATTCAGTGATTGCACTAGTACTTGGCCGTATTTACGTAGCAGCACAAAGCTTCGGTGCTACAGGTAAGCTTCTTTTTTGTTTCTCCATGTGATTGGTATAGGTGGCAGACTGGAGCTTGAATGGATGGTCTCAGCCACGCCCTGATGAAGATTGTTGTCTTCCTTTTCAGCCTGCTTTTGCCAGGTTTCGTCCCGCCGATTGTGGCACAAACTCAGGAGTGTATGCAGCTTTCGCAGCAGCTCTTGACGCAACTGGGCAGTCGTAGCCCGACAGAATCTATGGATGCAACGGTTCGGCAGCAGCGCGAAATCCTCGCGTCACAAGGTTGTGATCCCCTAAGCACTGGGTATGACGTTGAAGCAGAGGGCATGAGGCTGAATCAACAAATGAATCTAAGACCCCCAGGCAAAGATGGCTTCCGTCTGGACCAACTCATCCGAATTGATTATTGACTCTTCCCTTCGGCTGATTCTTCTTGAAGCAGCTTCTCGAGAGCTGGCAGCTGTTCCTTCATGGCGGCATAGCCTTTGCGGATGATCGCATCGGCTTCGTGAAAGTCAAAAATGGCGTAGTCAGTGAGTTTCGGTTCAACAAGAAGATCAGGAGCGTGCGCTTCTAGGCGGCTACGGGTCACTTGCTGCTCCATCACATTGAGCGATGTGCCGATTACTTCGAAAATGTTTGGGCATGGATTTTCGTTGGCCAACCAGTTTTCTACCTTGTAATGGAGTTTGTCCTCCAGGTCTGAGTAGCGATCACTGAGATTCTTCAGAAATGACTGCTTGCGCAGTTTTGAGGCCTCACTGCTTTCCCGTTGGGACTGACTCTCCTTGTGATCCTTCTCTTGTGGATTGTCCGATTGCTCTGCACCGCCAGTGATCTCGATTTTGGTGGCTTCTGCTCCAATTTTGGTGCTGTCAGCGCAGTTGAGATTCACGGCGATGATCAGATCAGCTCCCATGGCCTTGGCTACGTCTACCGGCACTGGATTGACAATACCGCCATCCCCTAAGAACAGATCGCCATGGCAGAAGGGCGTAAAGATACCTGGTACAGAGATGCTGGCTCGCACGGCTTCCACCATTGAACCTGAGCTGAGATGCATTTCCTCTCCTTTGATCAGATCGGTGGCGACACAACAGAACTTGATCTCTGATTCCTCAATCCTCATCCCCTGGATGTGTTCTGAAAGCAGGTCGTAGATCTTGTTGCCATCCAGCAGGCCAGAACTGGGAAACACCAGGTCGAAGTAGGACAGCATGTCTTTCCAACTCAGGTCTCTGATGAAGTCTTCGAGATCATCCAGTTCACCAGCGCAATAGATGGCGCCAACGAGTGCGCCAATGCTGGCACCGGAGATGCAATCAATCCTGATCTCTGCTTCCTCAAGAGCACGCAGGACGCCAATGTGTGCCCAGCCCCTGGCACCACCGCTGCCCAAGGCCAGGCCAATGCTTTTCATGCAGATACCATCAAATCCTAAATCCGAAGACCAGTTGATCGAATCAGGCTAGTGGATTCGGTAGATGAAACAGATGAAGCGATCACCCCATAACCCAATAGAAGGCTGACCGCCGGGCTGAACTGAACCTTTCAACCCATGCGTCCACTTTCTGTCTGTTCAAGTTCTTAACTTTCTCTGCTTTGGAATTGACGAATGGCCCAGTCCAGATAGCTCATGTTGTGATGACAGCTGACCGATAAGCTGTTTCAAGCGAGAGAACCTAGGTTCTCAATTTCGCGGTAGGCCGTCCAGAAATGCTCCATCTGCTCCTTGGTGCCGATGCTGACGCGCAAGGAGCCATCGATCAGGGGCTTGCCGGCCATTGAGCGCACCAGAATGCCTGTCGCGCGCAGTTCCGCCTCCACCGCCTGCACGGGACGGCTGGGCCAGATCAGCAGGTAGTTGCCACCGGCGGCGTGGTGACGCACGGCCCCGCCCCGCAGCTGCTCCAGCAGCCAACTACGGGAGCGCAACACCTCGGCCACGTAGGCATCGGTGAAGGCCTGATCCGCCAAAGCCGCCCGGGAGGCCGTGACCGCAAAGCTGTTGATGTCGTAGGGGCCGGTGACACGGCTGAGGCGATCCACCACCGCCTTCGCTCCGATCGCAAAACCGATACGCAACCCGGCCAAGCCGGCCGTTTTGGCCAGGGAGCGCAGCACCAGCAGGTTGGGTGTGGCGCTGAAGTCGGCGCTGGGCAGCACGCTGTCGCCGGTGAAGGCCTCATAGAGCTCATCCACCACCACCAGCGTGGCCGGTGCGGCAGCAGCCAGCTCCAGGATCAACTCGGGAGCCAGGCGAGTGCCGGTGGGGTTGTTGGGATTGCAGAGCAGCAACAGGCGCGGGCTGGGCCGCTTGAACAGGGCGGTGCGGATCGCCCCCAGGGGGAAGCTGAAATCCGCTCCCAGGTACGGGATCGCCTCGATCGCCATGCCCTGCATCTGGGCGCAGGGGCTGTAGTAGCCGAAGGTGGGGCTGGTGGTGAGCAGAACGTTGCCCGCAGCTCCGAAGGCATGAAAGAGAGCATGGATCGCCGCATCGACGCCGTTGAACAGGCCGATGTGGCCAGGGCTGAGGGCCGGCAATCCCAGGTTGGCCAGCACCGCTTCACGCAGGCCGTCGTATTCGGGGTAGATGGCGTAGTGATCGGCCGGGATGGCGCGGATCGCCGCCACCACCTGCGGACTGGGGCCGATGGTGTTTTCGTTGAAATCGAGCCGCAGCAAACCGCGCCGCCCTTCCAGCGGAGCGCTGTAGGACTGCAGGCTCTCCACCTCGGGCCGGGCCTGGGGACCGTCAGGCAGGCAAGGGGTCAAGGCACAGCGGAGCGACAACCTCCGGCAGCGTAGGGAGGCCGCTGCAACGCGGAATGCTGAAGCTGCATCCAGGGGTGCTCAGCGAGGGGGAGGTGAAAGCCGTGCGTCAGCGGCTAGAAGGGGTGCCGGCATTGGTGGTGGGTCTGTTGTATGGCAGTGGCCTTCGGCTGATGGAGGCGCTGAGATTACGGGTGAAAGATCTTGACTTCGAGCGTCGTGAACTGTTGGTTCGGGACGGCAAGGGCGGGAAGGATCGGCTCACATTGCTGCCCCAGAGCCAGATGGCTGATCTTCGGCAGCATCTATTAGAGATTCGGCGGTTGCACCAGGGGGATCTGGCAGCTGGCCTGGCAGTGGGTGTTTCCCCAGCAGAAACGCTGGCTGGATCGCACAACAGGGGCCCAGGGAAGACACCACCTCGACCCCACCGTGGTGCAGCGAGCCGTGAAACAGGCGGTGGCTAATGCTGGCGTGAGCAAAGCTGCCAGCTGCCATACCTTTCGCCACTCCTTTGCAACGCACCTTCTGGAACGGGGCCAGGACATCCGTACGATTCAGGAGTTGCTGGGCCATCAGGATGTGAGCACCACCATGATCTACACGCATGTGCTGAACAGAGGCCCCCTGGGCGTGAGCAGCCCCGCAGATTTTATGTAGCAGATTGAACATGTGGTTCTCTGACCAGAGAACCGCGGACGGATTGTGCTTGCGGATCCTAAGGATCTAGACGGCTACTTGATTCTGACCAAGAGGCGCCTTCGCCATGAGCAGGGTTCACAGAAGCAGCGGCGCCCTGCAGGTTGGTTCTCAGAACCGTCCAATAACAAGTTAGCGTTTAAAGAAAATATATGAGAGGCATTCAGAAAATGATGGTTTCTTTAGTTACAGTGCTTGTTCTGCAAGCTTGTTCTGCAAGCTTGTTCTGCAAGCTTGTTCTGAAGAAAAGCCCAAGGATGAATATAAATTCATTGAATATTTAAAAGTGGAAGGTACTTGTTACGAAAACCATGTGAGAGAGGCCGGGGGCTACTCAGGTGATCTTGTTCATTGGTATAACGAAACAAAAGATCAACATTCCAGGTATGGATCTGTTCATCTCAGTGATTTTCTTGTTCCAGAGAAAATGGTTGAGAAGATTAAGAATCCGTACAAATACTATCTGCCGTTTACTGTCAGTTTTGGGGGTATTTCTCAAGTCAAATACTCCCAGTCAGAAATGAGGCTAGAAGGAATATCCGAACATACGTCAAAAGGAGAGTCTAAGGAAGGTATGAAGTGCGAGGCTACTTGTACGTTAAGCGTAACTGAGCGTCTCGATTACTTGCCATCCTTACAGTCGAATGATAATGATAGTAAACGCTAACAAGGCGCTCGTTCGGGCACAAACTACGCTTCGCTTCGTTTGTGCCGCGCAGCTTGGTCGTTAAGCGGGTTGCTGATTTGGTTCCATAGAAGAACAATTCTCCACTCAATCATCAGTTGATGGCTTTGGCCATCTATTGTATCCAACCGTTGGGTCATTGGATCGATAGAGACGGATCATCTCTACTTCCTTTGCGGAGAGCTCGGCTTCAGTTGCACTATCAGATTCCCAGAGAATCTCCTTTCGCAGGGTGTAGTCTCTGCGAATGTGATCTGGAAGTGTTTCAAAGTCAGCGTTAACCAGGTTCATGTCAGGGCTGCCCATGTATCGGGCGCTCCCAACACTGTCCTTGCCAATGTAAATCTTGCCTGTCGGATATGTGATCTTGTATACCTGCTTCATGAGTGGCACTGCTGGTTGTACCGAACTTTGTTGCCTGTGCCCGATAAGGGCATGTAGCTGGTGACTATGGTCCGTTCGGGCGTTATTCTAAATGTTGCCAAGGATGCCCCCCCCCTAACACAGCCATTCACCTGAGCTGCCACAAATAAGCCCTGTATCACTGTGGCTCTCGTTACACACAACCTTTGCGGCCAGGTGATGGCAGCGTTAGGCGGAACTATTCAAACCATGGACACCGAATCAATTCTGCTAGTGGCCGAGGATCTAGAATATTTGGCAACTTGGTGCGGAGATATCAAGTATCCAGAAATTCGGCGGGGCACCGCTGTCCTGCGTCGATTGCTCGTGGAGGTCGCATATGGGCACGCCTGGAGATCACTTGGACGCCCTAAACAGCCAAGGCTCATCGCAGTAGATCTAGACATGATTCTAGGGAATGATTGGAACCTGATGGATATTGCTCTTGCCGGCGGAGCTGACTTCAGAGGCGTCCAGATGGCTGCAATGGTGATCCACAAAGGAAATGGTCCTCTTGGCAATCCGCCGCCGGAGCCAATTCGTGAAAACGGCTATCCCTTTGAGCGTGTATTCACGCTGACAGATTTCCTTGATTCCACCTCAGGAGTAATTCACGGGAGGAGGTTCAAGCGCCGTGAGGTGATTAAATATATTGCCAACGTCAAAGGAGGTGTCCACCTGAGCTCTCAAGCGCGGAAGCAGGAGAAGAAGCTAATAGATCGCCTCGGTAAAGCTGAAAAAAGAATCATGGTTCATAATACTGATGGCTTGCTAGTTGAAGCCGTAGCCATCGGACAGGCTCTCGGTAATTCAGATGATGCGAAAGACTTCATTGCGGCGGCTAGGTCTGCCTAACATCGCCATTCACCTGAGCCGCCACCGCATGGACATTGTGAATCGCAATCTCCCTTTGCGGCCAGGTGATTGCGAGCGTTAGATTTGCTCTATGCCTTACCCCATCGATCGAAAGCTGGTTATCGGCGTCGCCTCAAGCGCCCTGTTTGACTTGTCCGAGTCAAATCGGATATTTAATGAGGAGGGCATTGAAAAATATCGTGTGCACCAGGAGGAAAATATTGACATTCCCTTGTCTAAGGGAGTGGCATTTCCTTTCATTCGTCGATTTCTTGGCATTAATCGGGCGTTTCCCGAGAGAGAGCCTGTTGAGGTAGTTTTGTTATCAAAGAATTCTCCTGAGACAGGCCTACGAGTTTTTCGCTCTATTCACCATTACTCGCTTAATATAACAAGAGCTGCATTTATTGCTGGCCGGTCGCCGCACGAATATCTCCCTGCATTTAACGCATCTCTCTTTCTAAGCGCAAACCCAAGCGATGTCCGGCAAGCAATTGCTTCGGATTATCCCGCTGGAGTTGTGCTGCAGTCAAAAGTCTTCGATGATGCTGCCGACGCCGAACTAAGAGTCGCTTTCGACTTTGACGGTGTGATTGCAAACGATGAAGCGGAGGCCGTTTTCAAGAAGAACAATGATCTTGTAGAGTTCCAGGCGCATGAAACAGTTCATCAGGAAACGCCTCATCAGCCAGGGCCTTTGGCCGACCTATTCAAAAAACTTGCTTTCATGCAAAAGCTAGAACAAAAGCAGCAAAAAGATGATCCTCAATACAAGAAGATACTGAGAATTGCAATTGTGACTGCGCGAAATGCGCCAGCTCACGAACGCGTTGTAACGACCCTCAAAGCTTGGGGGGTTTCAGTGGATGAGGCATTCTTTTTGGGTGGCATGGAGAAGCACCGTATTCTCACAATCTTGCGCCCACACATGTTCTTTGATGACCAGATCAGTCATCTCGAGTCGCCGGCCAGTGACATTCCTATGGTTCACATTCCATTCGGAATCGCTAATCGGAATCTTGAAATACCCGTTAATGCGCCAGTCGCTTCTACTGTTAGCATAGAGGAAGTCGGACTGACAATCGGCGACAATGAATCTAGTCTGTTGGGCTAGCTTGAGGCTGCTCCCGCAAGCGATTCCAGAGATATCTAACATCAAGATTCAGCGGGCGGGCGTATTCAACTCTTAATCTGAGCAATGATCAACTTCCCGCCGCTGATCTTGAGCGTTAGCTGAATCGGTAGGAGGGCATCGGCCAGGCTGTTTTTAAGGAATGGATGTGCTTTAACCTGGAACTTGCTCCCGTCGCCTCTGCTGGGAGGAAGACATGAATTTCTCGTTGGAGTGTGAGCAAGAAGTAGACGGTCGCTGGATCGCCGAAGTGCCAGAGCTGCCTGGAGTTCTGGCTTATGGGGGTTCTTCTGCTAATGCGATGGCAAAGGCTGAGGTTTTGGCTCTTCGCGTCATCGCTGATCGACTTGAAAATGGGGAATTCGAGCCAATCAGCATCAGCTTCTCACTTCCACTCTCTGCATGAGCAATAGCCGTCACCCAAAGCAAAAAGGTCTTTGCCGCGCTCAAGTCAATTGGATGGAGAGTTAAGCGACAATCAGGATCACACAAGACGCTTGAACATGAGGGATACCCGGACTATGTCTTTGCTTTCCATGAGGGCGTGGAGATAGGCCCCAGTATGCTTGTCCAAATCGCCAAGCACACCGGCCTTGAGCCAGGCGACCTGTGAAGTTGGCGTGGTCTCGGCTAACATTAAGATACAGAAGATGGGATCAATGGGTGATTGTTTAACGGCAAAAGGCGGGCTCGCTTCTGATCTGGAGCGTTAGAGGGTGACAACTGCATCTATGAATCCAGTGGATATTCGACATGCTAGGGAAGGAGGTTTGGGTTTGATATTGAACTGCCTCAGGCTGCCGTATCTATTTTACCCAGAACGCTGGCGAGTGTTTTCGCATTCTTTCAGTATAGGACAAGCCTTTCTAGGTCAAGATATATCAGCCTATCTTTAAGCGGCTCTTGAAGATAGAGGTCCCAACCTCAAGCCTCATCGCTACGCCATTGGGTCAATTGCGTGCGAGCCCTGAAGTTGAGGTAAGTTCAACTGTCTAGCACCGCCATTCGCCTGCCTCTGTGGCCAAGTGATCGGGGCACAAAACAGAAATTTCCTTCATGCAAAACAACGACTACAGAATCAAGACAATGAGCCGAAGCGAAGTTGCTATCGCTGTTGATTGGGCGGCGCAGGAAGGATGGAATCCAGGACTTCATGACGCTCATTGCTACTATACCGCTGATCCCAATGGTTTTCTGATTGGATTTCTTGGTGATGAACCGATTGCTACGATCTCCGCAATCCAATATGGCGAATCTTTTGGATTTTTAGGGTTCTACATTGTGAAGCCAGGGTATCGCGGCAGAGGCTATGGCATCCAGATCTGGAACGCCGGCCTTCAGCAGCTTGAAGGCCGCACCATTGGCCTTGATGGCGTCGCAGACCAGCAAGCCAACTACGAAAGGTCAGGCTTCCATTTGGCCTATCGCAACAGACGCTATCAAGGAGCTGGCAGCGGCAGCATGCCTGTAAATGCAGACATCGTGCAGCTGAATACATTGCCCTTTGAAATGATCGAACATTACGACCAGCCATTTTTTCCTGCAGACCGGTCTCCGTTCCTTTCGACCTGGATTAAGCAACCAAATTGTGAGGCTCTGGGAATGATTCATAACGGCCGGCTTGTTGGTTATGGTGTGATTCGCCAGTGCCGCTCTGGCCATAAGATCGGGCCACTTTTTGCGGACAATCCAGAATGGGCGGAATCATTGTTTCTGGCCCTGAAGGCTTCGGTAAAGCCTTCAGGGCCAATCTTTCTTGACACACCAGACGTCAACCAGGCTGCTGTGGACATGGCTGAACGCAACGGCATGACCATCTCGTTTGAGACCGCCAGAATGTTCAGGGGAGAGGTGCCTGATCTGCCGGTTGATCGCCTGTTTGGCGTCACCTCTTTTGAAGTGGGATGAGAGAGAAACTGCGCCCCAGACAGTGTTTTCTCCTGCCGCTAGTCCACTGCGCTTCATGCCTGCAGATACGTCTGGTTGGTAGGCTCAAGTAGACTGTCTCTGGTGGAGACTTCTAAGATGCTCAAGACACTGGCACTCGGCTTTGCCATGCAGACTTCACTCTTGTCGATGGCCGTGGCTGCTGACAATCCGTTAAGCGTTCATGTTCTCAATACACAAGATGGGCTGCCCAGTGCTGGTGTTGAGGTGATTCTTGAGCGGATGAAGGGTGAGCAATGGACGCTGTTGCGTACGGCTCGCACCAATGCTCAAGGCCGCGTTCGCGATCTCTATCCCGAAGGTACCCCGCTTGAGAAGGGAACCTATCGGGTCACGTTCAAGACAGGTGAATGGCTGAAAAAACAAGGCATCAGCACCTTCTTCCCGAAGATTCCCGTGATCTTCAGCATGGATGGCAGCCTGGATCACTATCACGTGCCACTGCTGCTGAGCCCCTATGGCTACTCCACCTATCGCGGCAATTAGCTGGCCTTCTGGCTAGGCAACCCAGGCCGTTTCACTTGCCATCACATCCGCTCCAGGGTCGGGATTCCCAGCAGGCCCATGCCTAATTTCAGGGTGTCGGCGGTGAGGCTGCAGAGGGCCAGGCGGGAGGAGCGGGCCGGTTCGGCGGCCTTGAGCACGGGCACCTGGTCGTAGAAGCGGTTGAACACCTGGCTGAGCTCAAACAGGTAGGTGCAGAGGCGATTGGGCAGCAGCTCTTCTTCCACTTCGGCAATCACGCCATCGAGCTTGAGCAGCTCCCGCACCAGGCCCCATTCCTGGGGTTCGCTGAAATGCAGTTCCGTTCCGGCTGTCGCCATGTCGCCTCCCTTGCGGGCGATGCCGGCGATACGCACCACCGCATAGAGCAGGTAAGGCGCGGTGTTGCCGGTGAGGGCCAGCATTCGATCAAAGCTGAATTGATAGTTGGTGCTGCGGTTCTGGCTGAGATCGGCATACTTCACCGCCGCCAGGCCCACGGTGGTGGCCGCATGGGTGATGAAGGCTTCGTCCTCACTGCGCTCTTCCTCCTGGAGGCGACGGCGCAGGTCGGCCTCAGCGCGCTCGACGGCTTCATCGAGCAGATCGCGCAGGCGCACGGTGTCACCAGCGCGGGTCTTGAGCTTCTTGCCGTCGACCCCCTGCACTAGCCCGAAGGGCACGTGCTCCAGGCGGGCCTCCTTGGGAATCCAGCCGGCCCGAGCCGCCACCTGGAACACGCCGGCGAAATGGGCCGCCTGGCCGGCATCGGTCACGTAGATCACCCGCCGAGCCCCATCGCCCTCGGGCGGTTCAGCGAAGCGGTAGCGGATCGCCGCCAGGTCGGTGGTGGCGTAGTTGAAGCCGCCGTCGCGCTTCTGCACGATCACCGGCAGGGGGGTGCCGTCTTTGCCCAGCACCCCTTCAAGGAACACGCAGCGGGCGCCGTCGTCGGTCACCAGCAGGCCGCTGGCTTCCAGATCGGCCACCACCGCTTCGAGGTAGGGGTTGTAGAAGGATTCGCCCCGTTCGTTCAGGCGAATGTCGAGCCGGTCGTAGAGCTTCTGGAATTCGCGGCGACTCTGATCGCACAGCAGGCCCCAGGCCTTCAGCGACACCGGATCCCCCCCCTGCAGCTTCACCACCTCCTCACGCGAGGTGGCCTGGAAGGCCTCATCGGCATCAAAGCGGGCCTTGGCCTGGCGGTAGAAGGCCACCAGGTCACCCAGATCCACCGCATCGGCAGTGCTGAGCGCTTCGGGGGCCTCCTGCTTGAGATGGGTGATCAACATGCCGAACTGGGTGCCCCAGTCGCCCACATGGTTGAGCCGCAGCACCGGATGGCCGCGGAACTCCAGCACCCGCGCCAGCGAGTCGCCGATGATCGTGGAGCGCAGGTGCCCCACATGCATCTCTTTGGCGATGTTGGGGCTGGAGAAATCCACCACCACTGGCGCCGACGCGGCCACGCTGGGCACCCCCAGGCGGGGATCGCCCAGGCGCTGGCGCAGTTCATGGGCCAGCCGCTCGGGTCGCAGGGTGAGGTTGATGAAGCCGGGGCCGGCGATCTCCGGTGGCAGGCACAGGGCCGTAAAGCTGGTGTCGGCGTTCAGCTGGTTCACGATCGCGGTCGCGATCGCCCGGGGTGCCTGCTTCAGGGGCTTGGCCAGGGCGAGGGCGCCGTTGGCCTGGAAATCGCCGAATTCCGGCTTGCTGGCGGCGGCCAGCTGGGGGTCGAGGGGCTGGCCGGCGGCGGCAGCCGGGAAGGCCCTCTGGGTCGCAGCAGCGAGATGCGCGTTGAGCTCTTCGAAGATGCGCAGCATGGCTGGGGTGGTCGGTCGCGGCGGCGCGGTCACTGGTTCCGATCATCCCGCGTCAGCCGGACCCCGCTGGCAGGCCACTCAGCCAGTCAGCTCCAGTTCGCGCTCCAGGCCGGCCATCACCACGTCGGCGCTGAGTTTGATGCGGTAGCGGCAGGCCTGGGTTTCGCTGCAGTCGAAGCTGCCCTGCTCCCAGTACTTGTTGCTGCCGGCACCTCCGCCGCAGAGGCCGAAGTAGTCGCATTCGGCCTTGCAGCGCGCCACGCCGGAGCGGATCTCGCTGAGCACGCGCTGGAATTTGGCGCTGTCCACCGCCGATTCCAGGCTGTCGCTGCGCACGTTGCCGAAGACGAAGTCGCCGTACTCCGCGGTGGCCACCGCCAGCAGCTCCGGGTCGAAGGTGGAGAAATTGCCGCGGGCATCCACGTTCACAATCGCGAACGGGTGGTTCATGTCGGTGCGGCTGAGGCGCTGGTCACAGCAGGCCAGGTTGGTGATCTCGTCGAACTCGCGCAGGCGCAAGGCCCCGGGCTGCTGGCGCAGCCGTTCCCAGAAACGCTCCAGAAAGCTGACGTAGCGGGCCTCGGCGTGGGGCCGCGACAGGGAGGAGCTGAGATTGTCGCCTTCGGTTTCCTCCATGTTGAAAGCCAGGTTGTGAAGGCCGTGGTCAGCGAAGAAATCGAACAGCAGGTCGGCCTGATCCAGGGCGTCGTCGGTGAGCACGGCGATCACCTGGAAGGGGATGCCGCGGCTCTGCAGCCAGCGGATGCCGCGCAGGCTGGCGGCGTGGCTGGGCAGGCCGGTGCGGGTGCGGCGATGGGCGTCGTGCAGGGAGGCCGGGCCATCGAGGCTGACGCCCACATGGATGTCATTGCGCTCGAAGCAGTCGCACCAGGCGGCGTCGATCACCATGGCGTTGGTCTGCAGCGACTGCTGGATCCGCAGCGGCGGCCCAACGCGCCTCTCCAGAACGCGACGAATCAGGGCCGTGGCGTCGTCATAGAAGGCGATCGGCATGGTGAGCGGCTCACCGGCATGCCAGAGCAGGGTGAAATCGCCCGACACATAGGGGCTCTCCAGCACCCGCTCCAGCGTGCGCTCCAGCAGCTCCAGCGGCAGGCGACGGCGGTCGTTGCGGCTGGGCAGGTAGCAGTAGTCGCAGTCGAGGTTGCAGAACGGCGTGGGCTGCACCACCAGCAGGCGCAGGGGGCCGAAGCTGTCTGCGCTGGTGGGCTGGGCTGGGCTCAGGGCCATGGGTTGCTGCATGGCTCGCGCCGGTTCACCAGTAGTTGCGGAAGCCATGACTGCCATTGCGGAAACCGCCGTGGTGCCCGCCGCTGTTGCGGAAGCCGCCGCCATTGCGGAAACCGCCATTCCCGAAGCCGCCATTGCGGAAGCCCCCGTTGCGGAAGCCGCCATTGCGCCAGCCGATCCCTGGACCGTTGACGAAGACGTAGGCGAGCAGATCATCCGAGGCGCAGGTGGCGGAATCCTCCTGCCCAGCGCTGGGTCCGTCGGGCCTCTCGGGCCCGTCCTCGCTGCTGCGCAGCGCTCCGGCAATGCGGCGCAGGCGGGCCTCCACGGAGAGGGTGTCAGGGTCGGGCCCGTCGGAGGCAGCCGCCTGGGCGGCGCTGGGGATCACGGGCAGGGCCGCCAGGATCAACAGGAAACCGAACAGCCTGGAACGAAGCAGAAATGCCATCGGGGTGGGACCGGGAAGACAACGGACGGGGTGACGGACGCTGGGTGGTTAGCGGGGTGTGGCCGGATCCTGGGGTCGGATCGCTTCGTGGTTGAGCAGCACCGACTCGAAATAGGTGCGGATGCGCTCAGAGGGCACCCCCAGCACCCCCTGGGGCCCCACCCAGGGATCCACGCTGGCGATCGCCTCGGGCTCGCCGTTCAGATAATCCTGCAGCAATCGGGCGATCGCCAGGTTGCTGAGGTCACGGAAGGCGGAGTCGTCCTGCGGGACGATGCAACCGATCGCGTAGCGCTCGTAGGGAAGCGAGGGCGTGAGGACCAGGCCCTTGGCGTTGCGGCTGTGGGCCAGGCCGCTGAGCAGGTTGGTGTCGCCGATCACGCCATCGAGATCTCCGGCCTGCAGGGCGGCCACGGCTGCGCCCAGGCCGGAGAAGCTGGTGCTTGTGGCCTGGGGCTGGATGGCCTGGAGCACCCCCTCGCCCAGGGATCCGGCCACCACGCCGATGCGTTGGCCCTGCAGCGACTCGGCTGTGCCGTCGAGGCGGCCGTCTTCGGCCAGCACCCGGATCCCCGAGAGGCCGATCGGCAGGGTGTAATCCACCTGGCTGTCGCGCGCCCAGGAGAAGGGCACGCCGCAGGCCAGGGCCAGCTCGCCCGCGGCGACGCGACGCACCAGCTCGGCGGGATCGGCCACCGCCTCAAAGCGCAGCGTCACGGGCCGGCCCAGGGTCGTGGCCAGCTCCGCCTGGATGCGTTTGTTCACCGCCATGCCGTAGCCGATGGGCTTGCCGCCGGCATCGCTGAACAGCAACGGTGGCAGGTCGGTGTCGCCGCCCACCCGCAGCTCGCCGCTGGTGGCCACCTGTTTCAGGACCCCTCCGGCCCTGGCCGGCGCCGCCACCAGCACGCCGGTCAGCAGGGCCAGTAGCGCTGAGGCCCACAAGGGGCGAGGGGGATTCAAGCGGCGGTGCGGCATGGCCTACGGCATCAAAAACCCACCGCCACTCTGCCCATGCTGGTCTGGTCTGTCAGCAAGCCGCAACGGACTGGCACGTGCTGAAGACAAGGTTCAGGCGGCCCATTCTGTGAAGCGCATGCTGAGGTCGAGCCAGGGGGCCCGGGTGATCGGGGCGCTGCTGGAGATCAGATCAATGCCGGTGGCGGCGTAGGCGCGCAGCTGCTCCGGTTGGATGCCGGAGGCCTCCAGCACCACCCGCCCGGCCGGGCCGGTGGCCGCCAGTGCCCGCAGCCGCGGCACCAGCTGGGCCAGCTCCGCCGGGGAGAACTCATCGAGCAAGACCCCATCGGCCCCGGCCCGCACGGCCGCTTCCGCTTCGGCCGCGGTTTCCGCTTCCACAATCAGCCTTGCCGGCCAGGGGGCCGAGCCGCGCACCGCCGCCATCGCCGCTTCCAGCCCGCCGCCCCAGGCCAGGTGGTTTTCCTTGAGCATGGCGGCGTCATCGAGGCCGAGGCGGTGATTCAGCCCGCCCCCACAGCGCACCGCGTACTTCTCCAGCAGCCGCAGACCCGGTGTGGTCTTGCGGGTGTCAGCCAGGCGAACCCCTGTGCCTTCCAGGGCCGCCACCAAGGTGGCGGTGGCGGTGGCGATACCGGAGAGCCGCATCGCCAGATTCAGGGCCGTGCGCTCAGCGGCCACCAGCGCTGTCGCCAGGCCATCGAGCTCCACGAGCCGCTGGCCGGCCTGCACAGGCTCCCCGTCCGCCACCAGCAGGCGCAGCTCCAGCGCTGGATCCAGCAGCTGGAACAGGGGCTCCAGCAGCACGCCGCCGCAGAACAGGCCCGCCTGTTTGCAGGTCCAGTGGGCCCGGCCGCGGCGGCCGATCAGGGCTGGGGCCGTGAGATCGCCGCGGCCGATGTCTTCGCGCAGCCAGGCGCGCAGCAGCTCCTCCAGGGCCGGCTGGTCCAGCTGGGCCGCCGCCTGGAGGCCTGAATGATTCAGAGACTCAGGCAGCGGAGTCAAGGCTTTGCGCAGCAACGTGCTCGGCTCCATCCTGCTCAACGCCAGCCCGCTTCCGGCTCATTTGCCGATGCAGAAGCGGGCGAAAACCCGATCGAGCACCGCTTCGGTGACCTCCTCGCCGGTGATCGCGCCGAGACTTCCGGCGGCCTGGCGCAGATCGATCGTCCAGAAGTCGTAGGGCAACTGCTGGGCGGCGGCCTCCAGGCTCCGGTCCAGGCTGCCGGCGGCGGCGGCGGCCAGATCCCGTTGCCGCCCGTTCAGCGCCACCACCAGGCCAGGACCGAGGCTGTTGCCGCAGCGGCTGAGCAGGGCGGTCGCCAGGGCCTTGAGGCCGTCGCCATGGCGGGCGCTGATCGCCACATCGATGGCCGTCGCGTCGGCGTCTGGCAGCAGGCCTGGCGTCACCCCGGCCAGATCCGCCTTGTTGCCCACCACCAGCTGGGGCACCTGATCCGGCAATTGGGCGCGCAGGTCCCGGTCGGCCGTTGTCCAGCCCTCGGCCAGATCGACCAGTAGCAGCACCGCATCGGCCGTCGCCATCGCCTGATGACTGCGGGCGATGCCCAGCTGCTCGATCGGGTCGTCGGTGGGGCGGATGCCGGCGGTGTCCAGCAAGGTGAGCGGCACCCCTTCGAGCACCAGCTCGCTTTCGACCAGGTCACGGGTGGTGCCGGGCTGGTCGGCGACGATCGCCCGCTCCCGCCGGCTGAGGGCATTGAGCAGGCTGGATTTGCCGACATTGGGCCGGCCAACGATCGCCACCCTCAACCCTTCACGCAACAGCTGGCCTTGGCCGGCCTCCGCCACCAGCTCCTCCAACGCCTTGCGCACCTCTTCGAGAGCTGCCACCACCGCAGCACCATCGAGGGGCGGCAGGTCTTCCTCGAAATCCACCCGGGCCTCCAGCTCGGCCAATTGGTCAAGAAGTTGTTGGCGCAGGGCTTCGATGCGGCGCTGTAATCCCCCTTCCAATCCGGCCATCGCCAGCTGGGCGGCCCGGCGGCTGCGGGCCGTGATCAGTTCACTGATCGCCTCGGCGCGGGTGAGATCGAGGCGGCCATTCAGGAAGGCCCGCTGGCTGAACTCGCCAGGCCCCGCCCGGCGCGCCCCGGCCGCCAGCACCAGCTCCAGCACCCGCTCCACCACGATCAATCCGCCATGGCCGTGTAACTCGATCACGTCTTCGCCGCTGAAGCTGCGGGGGGCCTTCATCCACAGCAGCAGGGCCTCGTCCACCCGTTCATCCGTGGCTGGATCGCAGATGTGGCCGTAGAGCACCCGGTGGCTGTCCCAGGGTTGCTGGCCTGGGGCACGGAAGAGCAGACGGCCGATCGTCTCCGCCTGCGGTCCCGAGATCCTTACGATTGCCACACTCCCCTGCCCGGGCGCCACCGCCGTGGCGATCGCCGCAATCGTGTCGTCTGATCCCAACAGTCCTTCGCAACGACGCTCGCTGCAGTCTCGGCTGCGGCGGTGGCTGCTTTGGCTCTGGCAGCAGGAGGGCAGCCATGGCCAGCGGGCCCGTGGGCTGGCGGCCGGCATCTTCTGTGGCTGCTTTCCCTTCTTCGGGGTTCAGACCCTGCTCGGCATCGGCCTGGCCAGCCTGCTGCGTGGCAATCACCTGCTGGCGGCCGCCGGCACCTGGATCAGCAACCCCATCACCTACGTGCCGCTCTACTGGTTCAACTACCAGCTCGGCGCCTGGCTGCTCGGCCCCGGCCGCGGCTGGCCCAGCGCCGAGGTGCTGCAGCGAGAAGGGTTCTGGGAGCTGGGCTGGTCGTTCTCGAGCCGCTTGCTGCTGGGCTCCAGCCTTGTGGGCCTGGTGGCGTCCAGCACCGTTTCCCTGGCTTATTGGTATTGGCTGGAGCGCGAAGCACGCCAGCCGCTGACACCATCCTGAGCCGGATCCTGTGCCGGGATCAACCCTTGCCGAATCCAGGGCAGAGCATCAGGTCGATGTGGCCGCCACTGGGCTGACGCCACTCCCTGAACTCCTCGGAGAGGGCCCGATGTTCGCGCCGTTGTTGCACGGCGTCCAACTGCTGGAGCCGTTGATGGACCAGATCGAGGGTGTCGTCAATCAGCTGGGCGGCTTGTTCGGAAGTCATCGGGATGCATCAATTCGAAGTCTTGTTAGGGAAAGTCAGACAGATTCAGCTTTTTGGGGCTGTAGCGCAAAACACCCGGACTCGCCAGCATCGGCAGACTCAAATGATTCAAACCACGCGCTCAAACAACTGAATCCAGCCACTGATGCAGGGGTTGCCAGTCGTCGCGTTGATCGATCGCTTCCCAGAGGCGCTCCACCTCAGCGCGCACCGGGGTGATCGGTAGGTTCCAGCGCCGCAGGGTGGCGCCGATCTGGGCCTGCTTATCGGTCGGCAGGGCATGGCTCCAGGCCCACCAGCCATCGCGCCAGGCCTGCCAGGGGCCTCGGGGCGGTGGCGGGGCACCAGGCAGGAAGGGCAGGAGGGCTTCGGCTTCCTGGGGCACACCCGCGCTGCTGATCCGTGCCGCCAGGGCGGCGAAGAAGGAGCCGTAGGCCACCGGCCATTGCGCCAGCAGCTGCAGGGTGAGCGGCACAAGGTCGGGCAGCTCAGCGCCTGACCCCACCGGCTGATCGCCACCGTTTGGATCAACGCTGAGGTCGAAACCGAGGCGCCGCAGCAGGCGCAGGCGGTAGTGCTGGTCGTAGGCGGGGGCGAAGCGCTCGAGGCGGCTCACCAGTTCAGGGCGGGGCAGCAGCATCGCCAGGGGCTCCTGCAGCCGGCGCAGGTTCTGATGGCAGATCAGCGGCTGCTGGCCGTAGGCGTAGAGGCCGTTCTGGTCGAAATAGGCGGCGGTGAAGCCTGGATCCCAGGTTTCCAGAAAGGCGAAGGGGCCGTAGTCGAAGCTCTCGCCCGCCAGCGACATGTTGTCGGTGTTGAGCACCCCATGGGTGAAGCCGGCCACCATCCATTCGGCCGCCAGCCGCGCCAGCCGCTCCACCAAGGCGCCGTAGAAGGCCAGCAACTGGGGCTTCACGCCGGCGGGGCCATCGGCCGGATGGGCTGCCGCGATCTGCGGGTAATAGATGGCCACCACATGGCGCAACAGCCGCTCCAGTTGCTGGGGCTGGCCCAGGTGCCGCAGCCGCTCGCAGCTGCCGAAGCGCAGGTGGGTGCGCGCCAGCCGCACCATCACCGAACTGCGGGTGGGCGAGGGCTCATCGCCGCGCCAGAGGTCCTCGCCGGTTTCCACCAGGCTGAGGGTGCGGCTGGTGGACACGCCGAGGCGGTGCAGCGCCTCACTGGCGATCAGCTCTCGAACGCCGCCCTTGAGGGTGAGGCGGCCGTCACCGCCACGGCTCCAGGGCGTGGTGCCGGAGCCCTTGCTGCCCAGGTCCTGGAGGTGGCCGTGGCGATCGCGCAGCTGGCCGTAAAGAAAGCCGCGACCGTCGCCGAGCAAGGGGTTGTAGTTGTCGAATTGATAGCCGTGGTAGCGCAGGGCCAGCAGCGGCGTGCGCGCCTCGAAGCGTCCGTAGGCCGCCTCCAGATCTGCATCGCTCACCGCCGCCGGATCGATTCCCAGCTGGCGCAGCAGCTCGTCGTTGCGGAAGCGCAGGCGCGTCAGTGGAAAGGCCGCCGCCTCCACCACATCCCAGTAGTCACCCCCGAGGCCCTCGATGGCAGGCTCGAAGGGCAGGGCTAGCAGGGGGTTGGAGGGCATCACTGGCGTAGGAAGCCGCTCGACCCTTCAGCCGATGCCGGTGCGGCAGAGGTCGAGCACGTCGGCCATCGAGCGGATCTGGTCGATGGTGGTGCGCAGTTGGCCGGCACTCAGCAATTCCACCTTGAGGTCGACGCAGGCGGGTTTGCCGTAGGTGGTGCGGACGCGGGCGTCGCTGACGTTGATGCGGCTGTCGGAGAGGCGGGTGAGGATGTCCTTGAGCACGCCGACCCGGTCGAGCACTTCGATGCGCAACTGCACGGGGTAACGGCGGCGCTGGGGGTCGGTGTTGGGGTTCCAGTGCACCGGCAGGCGGCGCTCCACGGGGATCTGGTTGACGTTGGCGCAATCTTGGCGATGGATGGTGATGCCATGGTTGCCGAGGGCCACGCTGCCCACGATCGCTTCGCCCGGCAGGGGACAACAGCAACCGCCGAGGCGGTAGTCGAGACCTTCAAGGCCAAGGATCGCGCTGCCGCTGGTGTCGGGGCTGGCCAGTGTTTCGGCCTGCTTGCCCACCGAGCGGGCCAGATCCTCGTTGGAGAGCACCGGGGCGGCGGCTTCGCTGGCCAGCCGGATCTCCTCGCGCAGGCGGTTGAGCACCTGATGCAGGGTGACGCCGCCGAAGCCGAGTGAAGCGAGCAGGTCTTCGGTGCCGCCGAGATTGCAGCGGCGCGCCACCTTGGCGATCGCCTCGCCATTGAGCAGGGCATCAAAGCCGTTGCGGCCCAGTTCCCGCTCGAGCAGGTCGCGGCCCCGCAGGATGTTTTCGTGGCGATGGCTGCGTTTGTACCACTGACGAATGCGGTTGCGCGCCGTCGGTGTGCCCACGAAATTGAGCCAGTCGAGGCTCGGGTGGGCGTTCTTGGTGGTGATCACCTGCACGAAATCACCGTTCTGCAACGGTGTGGCCAGGGGGCAGAGCCGGTCGTTGATGCGCACGCCCTGGCAGTGATTGCCCACCTCCGAGTGGATCCGGTAGGCGAAATCAACGGCGGTGGAGCCGGTGCGCAGCCCCACCACATCGCCCTTGGGCGTGAACACATAGACCTCCTCATCGAAGAGGTCTTCCTTGATCGAGGCGAGATAGTCGCTGCTGTCTTCACTGCCGCCGTCCTGCTGCCAATCAACCAGCTGACGCAGCCAGTTGAAGCGTTCGGTGTCGCCGCCGCCGGTGGCCGGTGATCCTCCTTCCTTGTATTTCCAGTGGGCGGCGATGCCGTATTCCGCCACCTGGTGCATTTCGGTGGTGCGGATCTGCACTTCCACCGGCCGGTGGCGGCCGATCACGGCGGTGTGCAGCGACTGGTAGCCGTTCGGCTTGGGCAGGCCGATGTAGTCCTTGAAGCGGCCGGGGATCGGCCGGAAGGTGTCGTGCACCACGGCCAGGGCCCGGTAGCAGCCTTCCACGTCTTCGGTGAGGATGCGCAGGGCGGCCACGTCGTAGATCTCGTGGAAGGCCTTCTGCTGGTGCCGCATCTTGCTCCAGATGCCATAGAGGTGCTTGGGCCGCCCGCTCACCTCGCAGTGGCGCACTCCCGCGGCTGTCAGCCGATCCTTGAGCAGCCGCACCGTGACCGCCAGCCGGTCTTCCCGGTCGCTGCGCTTGCTGGCCACCTCCTCCTTGATCTCCCGGTACGACTCGGGCTCCAGCACCTTGAAGGCCAGGTCTTCGAGTTCCCACTTGAGGCGTCCGATGCCCAGCCGGTTGGCGAGCGGGGCATAGATCTCGCGGGTTTCGCGGGCGATCCGCTGTTGTTTCTCCGGCTTGAGCGCGCCGAGGGTGCGCATGTTGTGGAGCCGGTCGGCCAGCTTCACCAGCACGACGCGGATGTCGCTGGCCATCGCCAGGAACATCCGCCGCAGGTTCTCGGCCTGGGCTTCGGTGTGGTTGGTGAAGTGAATACCACCAAGTTTGGTGACGCCCTCGACCAGGGCCCGCACCTCGGGGCCGAAGTGGGCTTCCAGCTGCTCGGAGACCACCTCGGTGTCCTCCACCACATCGTGGAGGAAGCCGGCGGCGATCACGCAGGGGCTCGCACCGATGTCGCGGAGCAGGTCGGCGACCGCGATCGGATGGATGATGTAGGGCTCGCCAGTGGCCCTGACCTGGCCGTCGTGGAGCTGGTAGGCAAAATCGAAGGCCGAGGCGAGCAGGCCTTCGCCACTGGTGGGGATGGTGTGGCGTTCGCCCGGAGGCGCTTTTTCGATGCAGGCCTGCAGCCAGGCGGGGAGCTCCACGCCGTAGTCGGCGACGGAACGGAGTGTTTGGCGGCGCAGCTCAGGGCTCACCAACTCCGAACTCAGGGGTGGTGATGGCAAGTCGGCAGCCTCGATCAGCGTGGAGGCTTGGCCTCGTGGACGGGTGATCAGGGAGCCGGCGGCTTCAGTCATCAGAACGTTCTGATCTTCCCATCGTAGGCAAATCAGATCAGGTGTTCGTCATGGTGTGTCCAGTCCCCCATGCTGGGGCCGCCAGCGTTTGCCCGTTGCCCAGCCCATGACCGCCTCCAGCAGCGTCGGCCCGGTGCTGAAGATCGACGGCCTGGTGGTGCGCTACCCGGAGCCTGAGGGGTCTGGCGTGGGGGCTGCCGCGGGGCCTGCCGTGCTGGATGGCCTCGATCTGACCCTGGAGCCCGGCGACCGGCTCGCTTTGGTGGGTCCCTCCGGTTGCGGCAAGAGCACGGTGGCCCGTGCGGTGCTGCAGCTGCTCCCGGCCGGAAGCTCCTGCAGCGGTGGCCTGCTGCTCGCCGGTCAGGATCCCCGCTTGCTGAAGCGCCAGGCGCTGCGGCGGCTGCGGGGCGAGGCGGTGGGACTGGTGTTCCAGGACCCGATGACCCGGCTCAATCCCCTGCTGCGGGTGGGGGAACACCTCACTGACACCCTGGCGGCCCACCGGCCGCGCTGGGCGCGCCAGCGGGTTCGCCAGCGCGCCCTCGACCTGCTCGAGCGGGTGGGGATCGCCGGCGAGCGCTTCAACAGCTACCCCCATGAATTCAGCGGTGGCATGCGCCAGCGCCTGTCGATCGCCCTGGCCATGGCCCTGGAACCACCCCTGGTGATCGCCGATGAACCCACCACCAGCCTGGATGTGGCGGTGGCGGCCCAGGTGATGGCCGAGCTCACCGACCTCTGCCGCGAAAGCGGCAGCGCCCTGCTGCTGATCAGCCACGACCTGGCGATGGCCGGCCACTGGTGCGAGCAGATCGCCGTGCTCGATCAGGGGCGCCTGGTCGAGCAGGCCCCCTCGCAGCGCCTGCTCACCGAACCCGCGGCGCCGCTGACACGCCGGCTGGTGGCCGCGGCCCGGCTGCGGGAGGGCAGTGGCTCTCCTGAAACGAGCACCAAGCCGCTGTTGCTTGAGCTCGATGGTCTGCGCTGCTGGCATCCGCTGCCCTCACCGCCCTGGCAGCGTCGCTGGCTCAAGGCCGTCGATGGGGTCAGCCTGCGCCTGCACGAGGGCGAAACCGTCGGGGTTGTGGGGGCTTCCGGCTGTGGCAAGAGCACCCTCTGCCGGGCCGTGGCCGGCCTGGTGCCGGTGCGCGGCGGTGCGGTGCGGCTGCACGGCAAGAACCTGCGCGCCTTGCGTGGCCGGGAGCTCAGGCGGGCCCGGCGCCAGATCCAGATGGTGTTCCAGGACCCACTCGCCTGCCTCAACCCCGCCATGGCCGTGGGCGAAGCGGTGGCTGATCCGTTGTTGATCCATGGCCTGGCCGGCCGCAGCGAGGCCCGCGCCCTGGCCCGCCAGGGGCTTGAGGCGGTGGGGCTGAGCCCCGCTGAATCCTTCGAGAACCGGCTGCCCCGCCAGCTCTCCGGCGGCCAGCAGCAGCGGGTGGCGATCGCCCGCGCCCTGGTGCTGAAGCCGAAGGTGCTGCTCTGTGACGAGAGCGTCAGCATGCTGGATGCCGAAGTGCAGGCCGAGGTGCTGGCCTTGCTGCGCGACCTGCAGGAGCGGCTGGGGCTGGGGATGATCTTCATCACCCACGACCTCTCGGTGGCCAGCGGCTTCTGCCAGCGGGTGCTCGTGCTCGAAAACGGCCAGATCGTTGAGGAGGGGGTCGGCGAGCGGCTGCTGGAGCATCCCCAGGCGGCGATCACCAAGCAGTTGGTGGCGGCCTGCCCGCGCCTGCCCCAGCTGGCCTGAGCCCATGGGCAAAGCCTTCCATCTGCTGCGCATCTTCCTGCTGGTCAATGCGATCGGCATCGGCGTGGGGGTAGGGATCTGGATCTATGGCCAGGAGATCGCCGCCGTCAACGGTCTGCGCCTGCAGCTGGCCGCCGCGCTGCCTCGCTGGCTGGCCCTGCCCTTGGTGGGCTTGCTGGGGGGAGGGCTCGCCGGTGCCTTGATCACGGCCCTGGAGCCTGCGGCGAAAGGCTCGGGAATCGTGCAGGTGTTGCTCTATCTGCGGGGGTTCCCGCTGCCGATGGGCTGGCGGGTGGCCGTGGTGAAGTTGCTGGCCAGTGGCTTGGCCATCGGCAGCGGCATCCCGGTGGGGCCTGAGGGCCCCTCGATTCAGATCGGTGCCTCGCTGGCCAAGGAATCGGCCGATGCCCTGCAGACCCGCGGCTCCACCCGGCGCGTGGCGGTGGCGATCGGCAGCGGCGCCGGCCTTGCCGCCATTTTCCATGCCCCCCTGGGTGGCCTGGCCTACATCCTCGAGGAGCTGCTCAAACGCGCCGACATCCGCATCAATGCGGCCGCCACCTTTGCCACCTTCGCCACTGTGGCCTGGACGCGGCTGCTGGCCGTGCCCGGAAGCGGCCCCTTCTGGCTGAGGGAGCTGGGTCCGGTGATCCAGTATCCCAGCCGTCTCGATGAGTTCCGCCTCCTCGATCTGCCCTTCCTGCTGGCCCTTGGTGTGCTTGCCGGATTCCTGGCGATGCTTTATCAGCGTTGGATCCTTTCGATGCGCCAGAGGTTCTTCCGGCTGCGGCTGCCCTCCTGGCAGTTGCTGGCGCTGCTGGGCCTGCTGATCGGGCTGGGCTGGTCGCTGCTGCCTGCCTCCTTCGACAACGTCGACAAACTCGGCTTTGATGCCCTGCTGGGCCTGACCACCCCGTTCAAGTCGTTGCTGGTGCTGCTGGTGCAGGCGGTGGGCACCGCAGCGGCCGTCGCTGCCGAAGCGCCCGGCGGCATCCTCGCCCCGGCCCTGGTGGTGGGCGCCTGCCTAGGAACCCTGGTGCAGCAGCTCTGCTTGGTGCTGTTCGATTACGCCCCCACCACGCTGGTGTTCGCCGGTGGTGCCGCCTTCCTCGCCGCCCTGACCCGTACACCGCTCACGGCGATCCTGCTGAGCTTTGAACTGAGCAAGGACTACTCCCTGCTGCTGCCAATCGGTTTCGCGGTGCTCACCGCCATCGCCGTGGCCGATCTGTTCGAGCGCGAGACGATCTTCGACCTGCTGCGCCGAGAAGCGGAGCACAACATCGTTGGCTGATTGATCAGCCCCGGCGCAGCTCCGCCAGCAGCTTTTCGAAGATCGGCGGCAGGGGGGCCTCGAACACCAGCCGCTCGCCGCTGATCGGATGGTCGAGCCCCAGGCGCAGCGCATGCAGGGCTTGGCCAGTGAGGGAGATCGGCAGCTTGCGGCAGCGGCCGTAGGTGGCATCGCCCAGGATCGGGTGACCCAGATGGGCGCAGTGCACCCGGATCTGGTGGGTGCGGCCGGTGTCGAGCTTGAAGCGCATTAGCGAGTAGTCGCCCAGCCGTTCCACCAGCTGCCAGTGGGTGCGGGCCTGGCGGCCCTTCTCGAGCTCTACCACCGCATATTTTTTGCGATCCAGCGGGTGGCGGCCGATCGGTGCCTCGATCGTGCCGCTCTCCTCCCTGGGTACCCCATGGATTACGGCCAGGTAGTCCCGAGAAGCGATCCGCTTCTGGATCTGCACCTGCAGTTTCACCAGGGCTTCCTGGCTTTTGGCTACCACGATGCAGCCGGTGGTGTCCTTGTCGAGCCGGTGCACGATCCCCGGCCGCCGCTCACCGCCGATCCCCGGCAGGTCGGGGCAGTGGTGCAGCAGTCCGTTCACCAAGGTGCCGTCGCGGTTGCCCGGGGCTGGGTGCACGGTCAGCCCGGCCGGCTTGTTGAGCACGATCAGGTGGGCGTCTTCGTAGAGCACATCCAGCGGCATCGCCTCCGGCAGCAGGTAGGGGAGTGGCTCCGGTGGGGGCATCCACAGCTGCACCGCATCGCCGGGGCGCAAGGGCGTCTTGGCCCGTCCCTCGATCCCGTTGACCCGCACCAGGCCGGCTTCTATGAATTTCTGGATGCGGGCGCGGCTCTGCTCCGGCCGCTGGGCCACCAGCCAGCGGTCGAGCCGCATCGGCAACGGCTTGGGGTACACCAGGCTGACCAGCTCGCCCTCGCCATTGCCAAAGGTTTCAGCGCTGCCAGAGCCGGTCATGGCTGCTGTGGCTGGGGCGGTGGCGGCAGTTCCAGGGCGATGGCGCCGAGCAGGGAGCGGCGGAAGTCGTCGAGCAGGCGCTGGGCCATGCGGGCCGTATCGCCGCTGGTGTGCCGTGCCGCCGCCGCCTGCAGCCAGGCCCAGCCATCCACCACCGAGCGGCCATCGCCGGGATCGAGCCGACCGATGGGGACGCCATAGCGGCTCTCCACCAGCCCAGGGTTGAGGCCAGCTTCCGGGCTGCCCGTCAGGCTGTCGAGCAGGCGCAGGAAGGCGCCCGCAACGGCCTCGCCGTCATAGGCCGCCTGGCCGATGTCGTCGCAGAGGGCCAGCAGCAGGGCGGAGCGCTGATCATCCAGCCGTGGCGGCAGCACGCCGGGGGCGTCGAGCAGATCGATGTCCTGGCCGACCCTGACCCAGCGCAGGGTGCGGGTCACCCCGGCCCGGCGGGCGCTGTCCACCACCTTCTGGCGCACCAGCCGGTTGATCAGGGCCGACTTGCCCACGTTTGGGAACCCCAGCATCAGGGCCCGCACCGGCCGCGGCAGCATGCCGCGACCGGCCCGGCGGGCATTGAGCTGCCGGCCAGCCCGCACGGCTGCCTCCTGCAGTTGCTTCACGCCGGTGCCGGCCCGGGCATCGCACCACCAAGGGGTCTCGCCCTGGCTGCGCAGCCAACGGTCCCAGGCGAGCCGGGCCGTTTCGTTGACCATGTCGCGGCGGTTGATCACCAGCAGCCGCTGTTTGCCCTGCATCCAGCGCTGCAGGCGGGGGTGGCCGGTGGCGCGGGGAATGCGGGCATCACGCACCTCGATCACCAGGTCCACCTTGGCCAGCTGCTTGTGGAGCTGGCGCTCCGCCTTGGCGATATGGCCCGGATACCACTGAATCGCCGGGGCCGAGACACTGAGGCCATGGCCCGCCGGGATCGGACCCGCCGGAGTCGGGTCGACGACACGCTCCATCAGGGCACCACCAGCACCGGACAGGGGGCCAGCTGGATCACCCGCGAGGCGGTGCTCTCCTCGCCCGGCTCGAGGCTGAGGCCGCGGGTGCCCATCACGATCACATCGGCGTTGATCTCATCGGCCACATCGCCGATCACGAAGGCTGGTTTGCCCTGCCGTTCGATCACCTCGCAGGCCATGCCGGCCTGCTCGAAGTGCACGCGGGCCTGCTCCAGCAGCCGGGCGACGGCGGCGGCATCATGCATCGCCCCTTCCTCTTCTTCCACCACCGAGAGCACCACCAGCCGACTGGAATGCTGTTGGGCAAGCTCCAGGGCCACCGCAGCGGTGTCCATCGTCTGGCGGCTCTGATCGATGGGAAACAGAACAGTGCTGAACATCGTTCGAAGTCCGGCTGAAAAGGCGGGCGGTGGGATCTGACTCTCTTGTCCTAGCGCCCGCTGGGCCGGGGCCTAGCCTCGCCCAATCTTTTCCCCAGACCATTCCCCCATGGCGAAGCGTTCCCTGGCCAGCCTCAGCAGCGATGACCTCCAGGGCAAACGGGTGCTGGTGCGGGTCGATTTCAACGTTCCGCTGGCGGACTCGGGGGCGATCAGCGATGACACCAGGATCCGCGCCGCGCTTCCCACTATCCACGCGCTCACTGCCAAAGGGGCCCGCGTGATTCTGGCCGCCCATTTCGGCCGGCCCAAGGGTCAGGTGAATGAGGCGATGCGGCTGACCCCGGTGGCGGCCCGCCTCAGTGAGCTGCTGGGCAAGCCGGTGCTCAAAACCGACAGCTGCATCGGCCCTGACGCCGAAGCCAAGGTGGCGGCCCTGGCCGATGGCGATGTGCTGCTGCTGGAGAACGTGCGCTTCTTCGCTGAGGAAGAGAAGAACGATCCCGGCTTCGCCGCCAAGCTGGCCGCCCTGGCCGATGTCTATGTGAATGATGCCTTTGGCGCCGCCCACCGGGCCCATGCCTCCACCGCCGGCGTGACCGAATACCTGAAGCCCAGCGTGGCCGGGCTGCTGATGGAAAAGGAACTGCAGTATCTGCAGGGCGCCATCGATGAGCCGAAGCGTCCGCTGGCGGCGATCGTTGGCGGCTCCAAGGTGAGCAGCAAGATCGGCGTGCTCGAGTCGTTGATCGACAAGTGCGACAAGGTGCTGATCGGCGGCGGCATGATCTTCACCTTCTACAAGGCGCGCGGCCTGGCGGTGGGCAAAAGCCTGGTTGAAGACGACAAGCTCGACTTGGCCAAGGAGCTCGAGGCCAAGGCCAAGGCCAAGGGCGTGCAGCTGCTGCTGCCCAGCGATGTCGTGCTCGCCGACGCCTTCTCCCCCGACGCCAACACGCTCACCACCGCGGTGGACGCGATCCCCGACGGCTGGATGGGCCTCGACATCGGCCCGGATTCACTCCAGGCCTTCCAGGAGGCCTTGGCCGACTGCAAAACCGTGATCTGGAACGGGCCGATGGGCGTGTTCGAGTTCGACAAATTCGCCGCCGGCACCAACGGTGTGGCCCACACCCTCGCCGAGCTGAGCGGCACGGGCTGCTGCACGATCATCGGCGGTGGTGACTCCGTGGCGGCCGTCGAGAAGGTGGGTGTGGCGGAGAAAATGAGCCACATCTCCACCGGTGGCGGCGCCAGCCTGGAGCTGCTGGAGGGCAAGGTGCTCCCCGGCGTCGCCGCCCTCGACGACGCCTGACTTCAAGGGGCCTCAAGCTGTCGCTCAGGGCTGTGGCGTGGGGTTGCGCTTGCCGCCTCGGCCTTGACCCCTGCCGCGCTCTTCGGGCATGGGAATCCCAAGCCGTTGGGCGAGGGCACGGTTTTCGCTGCGCGTGGTCTGCATCACCTCGCGCAGCTCCTTGCGTTGCTCGCCGCGGCAGCGACGCAACGCTTCGATGTCAGCGGCGGCCTTGAGGCAACGCTCGTTGTCTTTGAGGATGGCCATCTGGGCGGCGTTGTCCCGCAGGGCCCAGCTGTGGCGCGACTTGAAGATCTCCTGCTTCTGGCTCTCGCTGAGCTGCACCCGCTCGCCAGCTGGGACTCGAACCGCAGGGTTGGGGTTGGTCTGGGCTTTTCCAGAATCGACCTGGAGCAGCATGGCCAGGCCAGCAGCGACCGGCGGCAAGAACAAGCGCTGCAGGGTGAGGGATCGGGACATGGATCTGGGGCGTTGAACCCAACCATCGTGGCCCTGGCCTTGGCTGCATCTCCGACTGAACTCCTACCCGTTGGCGCCCGACCATGACTGAATCTTTCCGCCCCCCGCTGGCGTTCATCGGCCTGGGGGCCCTGGGCGCCCCGATGGCAGCCAATCTGCTGGCCGCAGGCTTTCCGCTCAGCGTTCACAACCGGACACGTTCGCGGGAGGCTTCGCTGCTGGCTGCCGGTGCGGCGGCGGCGCCCACGCCGGCAGCAGCTGCAGCCGCCGCCGACTGGCTCTGCCTATGCCTCACCGATGGGGCCGCCGCGGAGGCCGTGCTGTTCGGTGCCGCCCAGCCGGCCGCTCTTGGATTGCGCCCAGGGGCCACCGTGATCGACTTCTCGACGATCGATCCGGCCGTCAGCCGCTCGCTGGCCGAGCGCCTGGGCCGTCAGGGCGTGGCCTATCTCGATGCCCCGGTGACCGGTGGCACGGAAGGGGCCAAAGCCGGCAGCCTGTCGGTGTTGGTGGGCGGAACGATGGCCGATCTGGAGCGGGCCCGCCCCCTGCTGGAGGTGGTCGGCAGCCGCATCACCCACCTCGGCCCGGTGGGCTGCGGGCAGCAGGCCAAGGCGGTCAACCAGGTGCTGGTGGCCGGCAGCTACGCCGCCGTGGCCGAGGCGATGGCCCTGGGCCAGCGGCTGGGGCTGCCGATGGCGGCGGTCTGTCAGGCCCTCGCCAGCGGGGCGGCGGGCTCCTGGGCCCTGGAGAACCGGGCTGGCGGCATGCTGGAGGGGTCGTTCCCGCTGGGTTTCAAGCTGGCGCTGCACCGCAAGGACCTGGCCATCGCTCTGGCCGCGGCAGCCGCCACCGGGCTGGAGTTGCCGATCGGCGAACGGGTGGCGGCGATCGAAGACGCCCTGATCGAGGCCGGCCACGGGGATGAGGACGTGTCGGCCCTGATCCGCTGGTTCAAGGGGTGAGCGCGGCCTTGTCAGCCACCACCCGCACCCGCTTGGTGGTGCTGATGATGCCGTCGGGATGGACCAAAAGCACGGCCCAGGTCTGGCTGCCTGGTTCGAGCGGCGCTTGCACGATCTTGAACAGGCCGCCACCGGCGAGGGCGGCGAGCTCCAGCTCCGGGTTCTGCGAAGCGCTGATCTGCGGGCCGGTGATCGGGGCGATTCCGCCCGCCACCAACGCCCCGTTCAGTGGCTCGTCGAACACCACGTCAACGTCGTAGCGCTGGCCGGTGAGCACGGCATCGGGGATCTGCAGGCTGATCGGCAGCTCAACGGAACCGCTGCGCAGCACACTGGTTTCACGGATCACTTCCTGGCCGTTCAGCCGTCCGCCGCCCTCGCCTAAGGCCAGGAGTTGTTCGGCTTCCAGCCGGTAGAGGTAGGGCCCTTCGCTGCGGCTGCCACTGACCTTGATCTGAACCGTGCTGCGGCCATCCCGGAGCGCCTTGCCCGGACTGACCTGCCAACGGGCATCGGGGAAGCGCTTGCGCAGGGCGTCATAACGCTCCACCAGCTCGCTGGGATCGAGGCCCGGCCCTTCGCTGAGCAGGCCGGAGAGGGAGCCGGAGTTGCCGCTGTTGAGGCTGGCTTCCAGGGTCTGGAGGAGGGCCAGGCTGGGGGCCGCGGCAGCCGCGAGAGGAGCGAAGCACAACGCAGCCGCCGCCAGCAGTGCAGGCAGGGACGGGCGGGGCAACGACATCGGGAGCGGCCAGGGAAGTTCACATAAGTTAGGCGCGCTTCGCTTGCACGCTTGGCGCGTTTGAAAAGGCCCATGACCCGGCTTCTGATCGCCGCCAGCGGCACTGGTGGACATCTCTTCCCTGCCCTGGCCGTGGCCGAGGCGCTGCCGCCGAGTTTCTCGGTGCAGTGGCTGGGAGTGCCTGATCGCCTGGAGCGGGAGCTGGTGCCGGCGCGCTACCCCTTGCATACCGTTCGCGCCGGGGGCTTACAGGGCCGGGGGCTGCGCAAACTCTGGCAACTGTTCCAACTGCTGGCCGCCAGCCTGAAGGTGCGCCAGTTGATCCGCCGTGAAGGCATCGACGTGGTCTTCAGCACGGGGGGCTACATCGCCGCCCCGGCCATCCTGGCGGCGCGCTGGTGTGGTGTGCCTGTTGTTCTGCATGACTCCAATGCGATCCCGGGGCGGGTCACCCGGCTGCTGGGGCGGCTGTGCAGCCGGGTGGCGGTGGGCCTTCCGGCTGCAACCGAGCGCCTGCCCCGCTGTCGCCCGCTGCTGACCGGCACGCCGGTTCGCCAGGACTTCCTGCTGCCTGCCCCGTTACCGGCGTGGGTTCCCGCTGGCGAGGGTCCGCTGCTTCTGGTGATGGGCGGCAGCCAGGGGGCGCTCGGGCTGAACCGGATGGTGCGTCCCCTGGTGCCGCAGCTGCTGGCTGCTGGCTGCCGGGTCGTGCATCTCACCGGCTCCAGCGATCCGGAGGTAGGAGCGATCCACGCCAGCGGCTATGTGGAGCGTCCCTTCAGCGATGAGCTGGCCGGCCTGCTCCAGCACACCGATCTGGCCATCAGCCGCTCCGGCGCCGGCAGCCTCAGTGAGCTGGCCGTCTGCGGCACCCCCGCCGTCCTGGTGCCGTTTCCCCAGGCGGCCGATCGGCACCAGGACGCCAATGCCGCCGCTGCCGTCGCCGCTGGCGGGGCCGTGATCGTCGCCCAACACCCTCCGGGCCAGGGCCCCCTGGCCCAGACGCTCTGGCAGTTGCTGGGCCCCAAGCTGCGGGGAGGGGCCGCGGCGGCCGATCCCTTGCTCAGCCTGCGCAACGGCATGGAGCGGCTGGCGGTGCGGGATGCGGACCAACGGCTGGCGTTGTTGCTTCAGGAGCTGGTCTGAGCGGCTGGGCCCCAGAGGCGGGAGCTGGCCTGTTTGATCGGTCTTCTTGGTTGATCGGTTCAACGCATTTTCCGGGCCAACTCTGTTCGCATGGCCCGCAGGATGCGCTGGTTGCCCCGCCGGTCCTGCAGGCCGATCCGCAACCAGTTCTCACCGAGGCCTTCGAAGCTGCGGCAATCCCGCAGCAGGATCCGCTGGCGGCTCTCCAGCCGTTCGCGCAGCCCCAGCAGTGACCCCTCGCCTTGCACCAGCAGGAAATTGGCTGCGGAGGGCAGCGGCCTGAGGCCACTCAGGCCAGAGAGCTGGCCTGCCAGCCACGGCCCCTCCTTCGCAACCCAGCGCCGCACCCGTTCCTGCCAGCGCCGATCACCCACCACCGCTTCACCCACGGCGGCCGCCAGCCCGTTCACCGGCCAGGGGTCGCGCCAGGCGGCCCAGCGCTTCAGCCGCTCCGGCGCCGCTAACGCGTAGCCCAGTCGCAGCCCGGCGATCGCGAACAGCTTGGTCAGGCTGCGGATCACGATCAGATTGGCGTGATCGGCCAGCAACGGGATCAGCGAATCGGCCTCGCCGCCGGGCACCAGCGGCAGGAAGGCCTCATCGACGATCACCAGGGCAAAACGCTCCAGCAAGGGCTCCAGGCTGCTGCGACTCCAGAGCTGGCCCGTGGGGTTGTGGGGATTGGTGATCCAGATCGCATCGTTACCGTCACCGTCACGGCCCCGGCCCCCTTCCCCTGCGGCCGGGAACGGGCCCCCAGCGGCAGGGGCAGGGACTGCCACGACCCGCCCCAGCAGGCCAGGGCGCGGGGGTAGTCGGCAAAGCCGGGCGTGGGCAACCAACTGGTGCCCGTCGCCGCTGCGTCTCTGGCTGCCCAGGTGAACAGCTCGGCGGCGCCATTGCCAGGCAGCACGGCAGCGGGATCGAGGCCATGGGCTGCGGCGATCGCCTCGCGCAGCCGCTGATAACTCCGGTCGGGATAGTCGCGCAGGGGCGAGGGCCGGCCTGCTCGGGCCCCCAGCGCCTGGCGCAGCAGCAGCCGCACCGGGGCCGGCGGCCCGAAGGGCACCAACGAGGCGCTGGCATCGAGCAACTGCTCGGGGCGGCAGCCCAGCCGGCGGGCGCTGGCGACCAGATTGCCGCCGTGGCGGGCCTCTGGCTCCCCCGTTGTGGACGGATCCCTCACCGACGTCTCTGCTGAACCGTGTCCAACAGTGGACGAACCAGCCTTGCGGCAGCTGTTCCCACGGCGGCGGCTGGCGCGCGCCAAAGGCTCAAAAGCCTGTTAGACAGCTTTTATTGCCGCCGTTCACGGCCGTGATCCGCCTTGCCCGTGCCCTGGTTGCCGCCATCGGCCTGCTGGCCTGCGCTGGCGTGGCTGGCACGGTCGCACGGGCGGCCGATGGCGAGGTCCTGATCCGTTTGCTGGACAGCAAGCAATGTGTCAACTGCCCCTTGGCCGATGCCGATCTGGTCCAGGCCGATCTGCGGGAGGCCGAATTGAGCGGCGCCCAGTTGCAGCGCGCCAATCTCAGCGGCGCCCGCCTGGATGGCGCCCGGCTCAGCGGCGCTGATCTGAGTTTCACCAGCCTGCGGGGCGCTTCCCTGCGTGGCGCCGATCTGCGCGGCGCCCGCCTGCTGGGCAGCGACCTGCGCGACGCCGACCTCAGCGGTGCCCTGCTCGATCCTGAGGCCCTCTCCAGCAGCCACTGGCAGGGCGCCAAGGGCGTCATTCCCGCCCAGCAGAGCTACGCCGATTGGCACAACGCTGGGGTGGACGCCGCCCAGCGGGGCAGGTTTCCCCAGGCGGAGCAGTTGTTCAGCGCCGCGATCGGGCGCCAACCCGAAGCGGCGATCAGCTGGGTGGCCCGGGGCATCAGCCGCAGTGAGCAAGGCAACACGGTGGCAGCAGCCGACGACTTCAACGTCGCTGCGGCCCTTTACGACCAGCAGGGCCAGCCCGAAACCAGCGCGCAGTTGCTGCAGGCGGCGCTCAAGCTGGCTGACACGCCCGAGCCGGTGCAGGGCGGCAATGGACTGGGGCCCCAGTTGCTGAGCGGAACGGCGGGACTCCTGCAATTTCTGGCACCCCTGGCGATCAAGGCGTTCGTGCCGCTGCCGTTCTGATCGAGCCGAACCACTGAAGCTCGACCTTGTGAACCAGGCGCTATTGGGGATTGCTCATGAATAGGCGCGCGTCCTCGCTTGTGGGCCGAATGCCATAGCCGAAGGTTCCGCCCTCGTCATCGCGGATGATTCGCGGGGTGACCATGATCACCAGCTCCCGTTTTTGGCGCTGGTTGTTCGAGGCCCGGAAGAACTGGCCGACTAGCGGTAGGTCACCCAGAATCGGCCACTTCGATACCTCGGCTACGTCAAAGTCGGAGATCACGCCAGTGAGGATCAGGGTCTGGCCTTCGCGCACCCGCAGGGCGCCGGTATCCAGCCGCCGCACACTCAGGATGCTGATCTGCGGTGTACAGGCGGGTGGGCCGGGGACCGTATCGGTGACGGCTGAAATCGAGGGGGACAGGGAGAAGGTGACGAAGCCGTTGTCATCGATCTTCTCAACGCGAGCACCGAGAATCAGCCCGGCTGTGGAGAGCTCAAGCTCACACTGGGTGCCGCCATTCTGAGTTTCAGTGATCCGGACGCTGGTGATCACATTGGTGCCGACCCGTACCGCCGCTTCGTTCGCCCTGCCGCGTCCGATCGGTGAATCGATCGTGTAGGCATCCAGTCCGGCGGAGGAGTTCTGAGAACCACCTCCACCGCCACCCCCGCTACTGCCGGAACTGGGGTCGCGAAGGATCGAGGGGTTCTCCTGCAGGATCAAGGTGGGGCTGGCCAGCAAGGTCGTGTTGCGGGAAACGATCTGGGCCTGAACAAAGTCGAAAAAGTTATCGCGAGGCACTTGCAGGCCGGGATTCTGCGTTGGCGCGCCAAGGAATGATCCAACTGTGGGTGGCAGGAAACGACCGAACGCTCCGAGCAGCTGGCCATTGTCGTTGACGATGAAGTTATTGCCATAGCGGAAGGCAAAACTGTTGGAGATCGTCGTGTCGTTCTCGAGATTCACATCCAAGAGCCGCACCGCCAGGGCCACCTGCCGCTGGCGGAGATCCAACTGCTTGAGATAGGTCTCGGCGATCAGCACCAGGGATGGGTCGCCCACCAGAGTGATTGTGCCCAAGCGCGAGTCGGTGGTGCCAATCAGGCCGAGCAAGGGGCCCTGGCCGGCTCCGAACGAGTTGATCTGGGTGGTGGTGGCGGTGGATGCCGTCGACGCCGCTGTGTTGTTGGACGGTGTGCCGGTAGAGGCCACTTCGCTGGAGGTGGAGGTGGTGGTGAAGGTCTTGTTGATCGTGGCGCCGAGGCTGGCGAGGTAGTCAGCCGCTGAGTTGGCTGACACCTGGTTCAAGCGGTAGATCTTCGAGAGCTGGGAGCCAAAGGTTTTGCCCAGCACATTCGGTCCGGCCAGGATCAGATTTCCCTCTAACTTGCCCTGTAGCCCAGCGGCGAGAAGGACCGAATTGACGGCCTTTGCATAGCCTTCGTTTCGGAAGGCGATGGAGACAACTCTCTGGGCGGTGATCGGATTGGGCGACCCCGGAGAACCAGAACCGGGATTGGAGGCGGTGTCATCCACATAGACGAAGCCATAGCCCCCCAGCTGGGCCACTGCCATCAGGGCGTCCCTGGCCGGGGCGTTGCGCAGCGTCATCGTGACGCTCGGACCCTGCACATTCACGAAACTGGGATTGCGCAGCAGCAGGCTTCCCACGGCCATGTCGCCCACGGGTGGAGCGACGGCCCTGGGCTGCAGCGGGGGCACGAAGGCGCTCTGGGGAACACGGCCCGGGGTGTTGAGATCGAGGCGGCCGGTCTGGAGGGAGGCCTGGGGAGCGGCGGCAAAGCTGAGGATCAAGTTGCGGCCATCGGCGCTCACCACTGGCCGCGGCGCCGCCCCGGCCTTCACCGGCGTTACCTGGATGACGAAGCGGTCGCCCTCTCCCTCCAGGCTGATTGTCTCGAAGCCCGCCTCCGGCAGGGCAAGCCGTTGTGGACCTCGGCGCAGGCTGGTGGGATTGGGCAGGATCAGCTGGCCTTCCCAACCCAAACTGTTGTTGAACTGCTGCAGCTGGGGGCCGGGGCCAGTGCCCTCGATCACCACCTCAACGGCGTCCGGCAGGCGGCGAACCCTGAGCTCCAGAGGCCCGACGCTGGCAACGGCCTGAACCGGGCGCACCAATCCCGCCAATCCCACCGTCGCCGCCAGCGCTAATCCAGCCGGATGCTTCTGAATCACCGGAAGGAACATCCAAGCGATGGGCAGAGACTATGGCCAGCAAGGCAAAGTCGCCATGCCGTCTAGCGTCGTTTTCACCATCTATTCAGCATCTGTTCAGTATTTTTTGTCGGGCGTTTCGGCGCCGATCGCGATCAGTTTTCTGTTGGAGTTGGATCAGCCGCTGCGGCTTGTTGTCGTGGCTCCGTCGTCTTGCCGTACAGCGACAGAGTCAATTTCAGCTCGGTGAGCGGGGCTGGGGCTCCGGCTTTGGGGTCGGGCGCGCTGAGGTTGAGATTGCTCTGCACCACCAGCAATCCCAGGCGCTCCAGTCGGCGCATGAAGCCCAGCAGGTTGGGGAAGCGCCCCCGCGCACTCAGCAGCGTCGAGCTCTTGCTGAGGCCCTGGGCTTCCAGGGGATCCTTCGCAGCCGAGGGCGCTTCGCCCTCGGCTGGGGGTGGGGCGGCAGCCGTCCCTGGCCGTGCCCTTGCCCCCTGATGTGGGGTGGGTTCGAACAGGTCGAGTTCGACGCCAGCCGCGCCGGCCTCACGACTGAGCTGGGCGAGGAAGGTGCTGAGTTCGCCGCTGCCGGCAATCAGCTGCAGCAGATCCGCCTGCTGGGCCCTTGCCTTCTCTGCCGCCTCAAGCTGACGCAGCCGCTGCTCGCGCAGCAGGGGCAGACGCTGTTGCATGGCCCGCACCGCATGGAGCTGGTTCTGGCCCTCGCGGAGTTTGCTCCAGGGCTGCCACACCCCGCCGGCCACCACCACGGCGGAGATCAGTAGTCCGGCGCTGATCGGCAGCCCCAGCAGCAGGGCGGTGCGCCCCAGCTTCGAAGGCGGCTTGGCTCCCTCCTGAAGATTGGTCATGGCAGCAGCCCCTGCTCTTGCAGCACCTGCAGGCGCTGGGCCGTGCCGTCGGCCCCCAGTTCCTGAAGCAGCCGGAGCTGGGCGGGGCCGCTGCGGGGCGGGCGAAAGGTGGCGGTGAGCTCGAAATCGACAAGCTGGCGCCGTGGCGGCTTGCCCTCCTCGCCCCCTTCCGCGTCCGGGCGGCCGGCGCGTTTCAGCCGCACACTGGCTGGATCGAGCAGGGGAGAGACCTGGAGGCGCAGCACGAGGGCGTTGATTCGCTCGAAGGCGCCGGGATCGCTGCTGCGCCCCTTGATCTCCAGGTCGTCGTTGTTCACCTTGACGCCAGTGAGCTGCACGCCGGTGGAGCTGCGCTCGGCCAGGTCGGTCATCAGGGCGGTGCCGGAGCGCAAGGTCACCAACGCCCCCGCCAGCTCCGCATTGGCCTTGCCGGTGGCGTCGATCGCCGTCTTCTCGGCGATGAGCTGCTGCTCCAGTTGCTCCACTTCGGCCCGCACCGGCTGCAGCTGTGCCAAGTCGTCGCTCACGCGTTGCTGTTGCCAGCGCAGCAACAACGCCAGTGCCAGGCAGGTCGACACCAGGCCGGCAGCCACGGCGGTGCCGATCCACAGCAGTTTGCGCGGATCAGGGGTGCGGCTGGGGTCAGGCGGCAGCCCCAGCTCGATTCGCCGCTCCCTGAGCAGATCCACCGCGGGAAGCATGCGGGTCATGGCGCCCGCTCCGCCTGGGCCAGGCCACTGAGCCTGAGCAGGCCCGGGCCGTCGCGTTCGCTGGGGCCGAGCGAATCCGCCGCGTTCTCCTCCAGGTCCAACCAGCCCCGCTGCAGCGGATCGAGGATCTCCAGGCTCCAGGTCTCCTCTCGCCCCAAGGCCTCGGCGACGCCTGCCAAGCGCCGGCTGGAGCCGAACAACAGCAACCGCACCGAGCGAACCTGCGGATCTCGCTGGCGCCAGAAGTTCAGGCACTGGCGCAACGCCCGCTCCAGGGCCCGAGGCTCGGCGGGCAGGTGGCGACTGAACTCCGGAATGCCTTGGCGGATCAGGGTCAGCTCGGCACCAACGGCCTGGCACGCGATCAGGGCGGTGAGTTCGTTGGCAGGCGCCTCAGCCAGCAGCGGCGCAACTGCCCGCAGCTCAGCGACCTGGGCGGGTTCGAGCCGTTCGAGATCGAGAGCGGCGATCGCAAACACCTCGACCCACTCCAGCACCAACGCCCGGGGAGCCGTCACGAGCAGCGAGCAGAGGGGAAGGGCCGGGTCGGCTCCGCCAAGGGGAGTGAGGCAGAGATAGGACTGGGCGAGTGGGCAGGCCAGACGGAGATCGGGGTCGATCTGGCGCAGGGCCTCCTCGGGTTCCTCGGGCCACTCCTCGAAGGGCCACTGCACCACGCGCAGGCTGCAGGCTGCTCGGGGCAAGCTGGCGATCACCTCGGCCCCGTGCAGGCCGAGTTCGAGCATCAGATCACCGATCAGGTCGCCCAGGGCCGCCTGCTGGAGCGGACGTCCGTCCTGGCAGGCGCCCCGCGGCAGTGGCACCCGATGCAACAGACTGGCTGCCGGCTTGAAACCCTGGCCGCGCAACGCCAGCAGGGTCAGGCCGTCATCCTCAAGAACAAGCAGCACCCGCCTGGGGAAGATCCGTGCCGTCAGCGGCCCGAAGCGTTCCCGCAAGCCAGTTAGAACCAACGGCAGGCTCCTTATCCCAGTCTGGGCGGCAGCTTATCGGCATTTGCTGTTGTTGGCATGCACCGGGTTGGTGCGCTCCCGCTAACCCCAGGGCAGCCCACTGCCCACCGCTTCGCTGATCTGCCGGCAGCCGTGGCGATCGAGCTGCCTTTGCAGGCCTTCCAGGATCGCCGGTACCAGGGCCGGACCCTCATAGATCCAGCCGGTGTAGAGCTGAATCAAGGAGGCGCCGGCTGTGATCCGCTCCCAGGCCGCCTGGGGCGAATCAATCCCGCCCACGCCGATCAGCGGCAGGGCGGGGCCGGCGGTGGCCCGCAGTCGGCGCAGCACCTCCTGGGCCCTGGCCCGCAGGGGCGCGCCGCTCAGGCCTCCCGCTTCCTCGCCCAGCGTGCGACCCGTCTGGGTCAGTCGGCGGTTCTCCAGGCCGAGCCTGTCGATGCTGGTGTTCACTGCGATCACCCCGGCCAGGCCTTCCTGGTAGGCCAGGCGGGCGATGGTGTCGATCGCGTCGTCCTCCAGGTCGGGGGCGATCTTCACTAGCAGCGGCGGACAGGCCGGCAACCGGCGCAGCCGTTCGACCAGCCGGCGCAGTTGAGTGGCATTTTGCAGTTCGCGCAGGCCCGGTGTGTTCGGCGAGCTCACGTTGATCACGGCGTAGTCGGCCAGGGGCGAGAGCAGCTCCAGCGAGGAGGCGTAGTCATCGGCAGCCAGCTCCAGGGAGGTGATCTTCGACTTGCCGAGGTTCAGGCCCAGCACCGCCGGCCGCTGCCCCGGCGGCTCCAGGTCCTGACGCTCCAGGGTGCGCTTCACCGCTTCTGCGCCGTCGTTGTTGAAGCCCATCCGGTTTAAGGCGGCGCGCTCCGCCGCCAGCCGGAACAGGCGTGGTCTCGGGTTTCCCGGTTGGGCATGCCAGGTGACCGTGCCCAGCTCGGCAAAGCCGAAGCCAAACAGATGCCAGACGCCGGCGGCCACGGCGTTCTTGTCGAAGCCGGCCGCCAGCCCCACCGGGTTGGCAAAGCGGCAACCGAACAGGGTCTGCTCCAGGCGCACGTCGCGCCGTTGCAACTCCGCCCCGAGCCCGGCCAGGCTGCCGGACACCAGCGGCCAGTGGCGCCGCCGCGAGGCCATGCCCAGGGCCGTCAGGGTGAGGCGGCTGAGCTGCTCGGCATCGGCGCCTTCGTCCTGCTCCAGCAGGGGAGTCACCCAACGCTTGTAGAGCGATCCAGTACTCGGGGTGGTGTTTTTGCTGGTGGGGGGTGTGGCCATCAGAGACGCTCCAGCCGCCAGCGATCCTCACCGGCCGGGCTCACCTGCCAATCGCGCCAGGTCCAGGCCTCCTCCTTCTCCTCAAGCCTGGAGAGGGGCAGCTCCACCAGCTGGGCCAGCTCGGGCAGGCGCAGGGCATAGCCACCGCTGGCCAGGCGATCCGCCAGCTCCAGACGGCTCAGCAGCTGAGCGAGGGCCGCTGGGGCTGGATCAACCGGACTGGCAGCGGCTTTGGTGGTTGCAGCCGCAGGGCCGGTCGCCAGCCTGGGGGTTCCGCCCTTGGAGAAGGCCACGGCAATGGCGTCGCAGCGGTCGTTGTCGGGATCGCCGCTGTGGCCGCGCACGTGGACCAGGGGCACGGCCGGCAGGCGGGCCCGATCGAGGGCTTCCCAGAGGTCCTTGTTCAGCACCGGAGCGCCAGAAGCCGTGCGCCAACCCTTGCGTTTCCAGCCCGCCATCCACTTGCCCAGTCCATCGATCAGGTAGCGGCTGTCGGTGCGCAGCTGCAGATCGGGATGCAGGGGGAGCTGCTTGAGCTCTTCGAGCACGGCCAGCGCGGCAGCCAGTTCCATGCGGTTGTTGGTGGTGTTGGCTGCCGCGCCCCCCAGCTCCCGCACCGAGCCATCTTCAAAGCGCAGCAAGGCACCCCAGCCACCGGGTCCGGGGTTGCCACTGCAGGCGCCATCGGTGGCCGCGGCCACCACCCGTGGTTGATCAGCAGCCACTGGGCGATTCGGCACAAATCAGGTCATCATTGGAGCCTGTTACGGCTTGTCGGGTCGCCACCATGAAGCGAACTTACCTTGCCTTGGCCGCTGTGGCCCTTGGCGCCGCGGTCCTGCAGGGCCCTTCGTTGCCGCAGGCGCAAGCCGTTGGCTTGTTCGACAGCCGGCCCGTGGACGCTTCCAGGTTCGCGGTGCTCGCCAGGCCGGTGGGCAGGTCCGACTGGTCGCTGCTGGTGCTCGAGCAGCTCAGGAGCCAGCCGCTCTGCTGGGAAACCCGTCCGGACGGCTTGATTGACGCGGCCCTCAACCGTTTCGACTTCACCGGAATCTGTAGCCGCTACATCGACAGCAACGGCTACTCCCTGCGCACGGCCAACCAGGACCTGGGCGGCTCGTTCCGGCTGCGGCTCAGGCAGGTGGGCGAGGAGCTGCAGCTGCAGGCGATGAGCCCCGTGGAGACCGAAACGATCGTGGTGGGCAGGGGCAAGGCCAACCGGCGTGACCGCGATGGCTTCGTGCCGATCACGCTGGAGTCCACTTGGCAGCTCGGTCGCCGTGTCTTCCGCGAGCAGACCCTCAGCCATCTGTACTTCACCAATCCCACCCCCATGGCCCAGCTGATCGCCGCCGCCGCGCCAGCGACCAGGTCTGGCAGGCAGCTGATCGCCCGTCGACCCGGTCTCACTGATGACCTCGGAACCGATCCGATCGCCCTGCCGGTGATTCCTTTCGTCGAATAGGCCAGTCACCAAGTAGGCCAGGAAACGACCGCTGCTGCTGGGACAGTTCAAGTAGCGACCCCTCTGCCCTGGCCCAGGCCTGAGCAGGCGTTACCTTTAACTCGTGTGAGGGGTGCGGAACCCACTGTTGGGGTCGAAACAAGGACAGACTCCCAAGAACGTTCCACCTCTAAAGCCCTGCCTTCGGTGGGGTTTTTTTTTGGTCTGCCACGATAACGGCGGCCATGAAAAAGCCGGCCACCAGGGGCCGGCAGGGGCGAGGGCCGGAACCCTCGCCAAGAACTGAGAAATCAGCGAAGCGAGATCACTTGACGGTGACCTTGCCGCCAACCTCTTCAACGGTCTTCTTAATCGTGGCGGCTTCCTCTTTGGAAACGCCTTCCTTGATGGCCTTGGGAGCGGCTTCCACAAGGGCCTTGGCTTCGCCCAGACCGAGGCCGGTGACTTCGCGGACGGCCTTGAGGACTTTGATCTTCGCGGCAGCATCGAAGCTGTCGAGGATGGCGTCGAATTCGGTCTGCTCTTCCACCGCCTCAGCGGCAGCGGCGGGAGCGGCCATCATCACGGCGCCGGCGGAAGCGGCGGCGGAAACGCCGAAAGCCTCTTCGATCTGCTTGACGAGCTCGGAAGCTTCAAGCAGGGAAAGGGTTTTCAGTGATTCGAGAATCGTGTCGGTTTTGGTTGTCATAGTTGAGAGCAGGCAACAGGTCGGGGATGGAGAAATCGGGGAAAAGGGATCGGCTCAGCTGGCGTCGCTTTCGGCGTGCTGCTTGAGTGCCCGGGCGAGACCGGAGGGAACTTCGTTGATGCCCACGGCCAGTTGGGTGGTCACGGCATTGATCGCACCGGCGATCTGGGCCATGAGCACGTCCTTGGAGGGGAGCTCACCGATGGCCTTGATGTCGGCCTGGGACAGGAGTTGGCCTTCGAAGAGGCCTCCTTTCAGTTCCGACTTCTTCGTGTCCTTCTGGAAGGACTGAATGGCCTTGACGGCACTGCCGACATCGCCCTTGATCAGGACGAAGGCATTGGTGCCGGTGAGCAGGGAATCGAGTTCCGACCAGGTGCTGTCGCCATCAATGGCCAGACGCATCAAGGTGTTTTTGGTCACCTTGCAGACGCCATTGCTGGCCTGCAGACGGATCCGCAGATCAGTCATTTCCTTGATGGACAGACCCTTGTAATCAAGGACCAGCGCCATTTCGGTCCCGTTGAGGAGCCCCTTGAGCTCTTCGACGATCTGTTGCTTGCTCTCCAGGGTGCGGCCCATGGGGTGGTACGAATCGAGGGAACAAGCCGAGCACGCGACCCAGACGATTCCCGCTGATTCATCGGCCCGGATCCGAAAGCTCGGACCAGGCGATCATCAAGAGAACCCCGCACCGGTGCAACCGGAACGCCGCGAGGCTGCTTGATGATCCGACCCCCTGGGGGACCCAGGGAAACAAAACCTTCTGCATGCACCTCGGCAGGGTTTAAGGCCAATTGGCCACCTGCTGTCTTGGGCGGGGCGCGTGCCCCCTGGCCGAAGCCAGTTCAGGACTTTACATCCCGAGGCGCTCAGCTCTCCTGCTTGATGTCCTGGAGGGCGGAGAAGTCAACGTCGATGCCGGGGCCCATCGTGGCGCTGATGGTGAGGCTGCGCCAATAGCGGCCCTTGGCGCCACTGGGTTTCTGCCGGTCGATGGTTTCCTGCAGCGCCTTGAGGTTCTCCAGCAGCGTCTCGGCCGTGAAGCTGGCCTTGCCGAAGCGCACGTGCACGATGCCGGTGCGATCGGCGCGGAATTCGAGCTTGCCCGCCTTGAACTCGCGGATCGCGCCGCCCAGGTCGGTGGTGACGGTGCCGGCCTTGGGATTGGGCATCAGGCCCCGCGGTCCGAGCACCCGACCCAGCTTGGCCACCTTGGGCATCATGTCCGGGGTTGCGATCAGCAGGTCGAAGTCCATCTGGCCGCCGGCGATCGCCTCCACCAGATCCTCATCACCAGCCAGGTCTGCACCGGCGGCGGTGGCTTCGGCCACCTTCTCGCCGCGGGCGATCACGGCGATGCGGATGCTCTGGCCGGTGCCGTTCGGCAGGGCGACGGTGGTGCGCAGTTGCTGGTCGGTGTACTTCGGATCAATGCCGAGGCGCACGTGGGCCTCGATCGTTTCATCGAATTTGGCCGTTGCCGTTGTCTTGACCAGCTGCAACGCTTCGAGCGGTGCATAGGGCCGGTCTTCGACTTTTTCGAGCAGGGCGTTGAAGCGCTTGGAGGGTTTTGTCATCGTGGTGTTGGGGTACTGGCGACGGGACGGGCGGGCCGTAGGGCGGCCGAGGCGTCCTGGGTCTCCCCCGGATTGGGTGGATGGGGAATGGAGCGGTGATCAGACCGGCGCTGGGGCCACTGATCAGTCGGTGACGGCGACGCCCATGTTGCGGGCGGTGCCTTCGATGATGCGGGAGGCCGACTCAAGGCTGGTGCAGTTGAGGTCGGGGAGTTTCGTTTTGGCGATCTCCTCGAGCTGGGCGCGACTGATCGCTCCCACACTGCCCTTGCTGGAGGTGGCGGCACCTTTGTCGATGCCTGCTGCCTTGATGATCAGCACCGAAGCAGGCGGGGTCTTGGTGATGAAGGTGAAGCTGCGGTCTTCGAAGACCGAGATCTCCACCGGAATCACATAGCCGGCCTTCTCCTGGGTGCGGGCGTTGTACTCCTTGCAAAACGCCATGATGTTGACCCCGTGCTGCCCGAGGGCAGGGCCCACCGGTGGGGCCGGGTTGGCTTTGCCGGCATTGAGAGCCAGCTTGATCACGGCTACAACTTTCTTGGCCATCGGCTGGATCTGGGGAACAGAACTCCCTGCTGGGAGTGGGAACAAAACTCCCTTGCGGGAGGACTGCGGATCGCCTCACCGAAGCGGAGGCGTGGTGGTGGACCGCCGAAACCGGCGGAGCCACCGAGGGCCGCCCTCCGCAGGGAGGCGGCCGCAGTGAATCAACTTTGCTTGGTGATCTGGGAGAACTCCAGTTCCACTGGGGTTTCCCTGCCGAAGATCGAGAGCAGGGCTTTGAGCTTGCTGCGTTCGCCGGAGACTTCGATCACCTCGCCCTGGAAATCCTTGAAGGGCCCAGCGGTGACCAGGATCTGATCGCCTTCGGTGATGTCGACCTTGACGACGGGTTTCTTCTCGGCCGCCCGCTTGAAGATCCGCTCCACCTCGGCGCGTGCGAGGGGCCGGGGCTTGATGTGGCCGCGGGCGCGGCCGGTGGCCCGCCGTTCCTCCTGCCCAACGAAATTGATCACGTTTGGGGTGCTGCGCACTGCCAGCATCGTGTCTTCATCGAGAACCATGCGAACCAGCACGTAGCCCGGGAACACCTTTTCCTCGGTGGCCTGGCGGCTGCCGTCCTTCTTCAGCTTGATGGCTGGGGTCTGGGGGATCTCGATCTCGACGATCCGGTTATCCACGCCGAGGGTGATGGCGCGCTGCTCAAGGGTGGCCTTCACCTTCTTCTCACAGCTCGAGGCCACCTGAACGGCGTACCAGCGGGCGATTTGGGGGGCTTTGTCAGCTGCCGCCTGTTCCGGGGCCTCTGCGGGCAGGGCCTCGCCTTCCGCATCGGGGTTGTCCTCGATGGCGTCGCTGGCGGTGGTGAGCAGATCGGCTTCAGACACGGGCTGGAAAAGGGTAAAAGCTGGGGAAGAACTGGGGAGGTGGCCCGGCGATGAATCGCGCGCTGGCCTGTCGCTTAGGGGAAGACCTGGGAGGAGCCCCAGCTGTAGAACCGATCAACGGCGGCGATCGCTGCGGCTGAAAGGGTGACCATCAAGATCACCGCCACCGACTCGCTGAACAGCTGTTGGCGGCTGGGCCACACCACCTTGCGCAGCTCCTCCAACAGCGAGGGGACGAAGCCGGCCGGACCGGGAGGCGCTGGGGGAAGCGGCTCGGCGGTCAGCGTGTCTTCAGGGGTGGAGGAGCGGCTGGGGGATTCCAAGGATGCTGGCCTGCCGAGCTGTGACAACAACCCGGCAAAGATTCACCCTACCGGATGTCCCCTTCGTCTTCGCGCAGGGCCTCGAACAGCAGCGGTTGCGGCGCGGATTCCGGCGCCAGGCTGACCCTCACCCCCCAGGCCCCGTGGAAATGATCCTCGAGCAGCTCGGTGGCCAGGGGGTTCTCGATCTGGCGGCGCAACACCCGTCGCAGCGGCCGCGCTCCGTACTCCGGTTCGTAGCCCTGGGCGGCGAGCCGGTCGACCACCGCTTCTTCCACTTGCAGCTCCAGCTGCTGTTCGGCCAACAGGCTGGCTAGCTCAGCCAGCTGCAGCCGCACGATGCGCTGTAGATCCGCCGCCGAAAGCGGCCGGAAGCGGATCAGCTCATCGATGCGATTGAGGAATTCTGGGCGGAACTGGGCGGAGAGTGCCTGCTCCACGGCCTCATCAAGGGCGGCATCCAGGTTTGCTTCGCTGTCCTGCTGGTCCTGACGGGCGCGCTCGAGGATGGCGCGGCTGGCCAGGTTGCTGGTCATCACCACCACCGTGTTGCGGAAGTCCACGGTGCGTCCCTGGGAATCGGTGAGGCGGCCGTCATCGAGCACCTGCAGCAACAGGTTGAACACCTCGGGGTGGGCCTTCTCCACCTCATCGAGCAGCAACACGGCATAGGGGCGGCGCCGGATCGCCTCGGTGAGCTGGCCGCCTTCCTCGTAGCCCACGTAGCCCGGAGGGGCGCCCAGCAGCCGGGCCACGGCGTTGCGCTCCATGAATTCGCTCATATCGAGGCGCACCAGGGCCTCCTCCTCATCGAACAGCGCCGCCGCCAGGGCCTTGGCGAGTTCGGTCTTGCCGACGCCGGTGGGGCCGAGGAAGAGGAAGGAACCCACCGGCCGTCGCGGATCCTGCATGCCGGCCCGGGCCCGGCGGATCGATGCCGCCACCGCCGCCACCGCCTCGGGCTGGCCGATGACCCGCTCCGCCAACCGGTTTTCGAGCTCAAGCAATTTCTGGCGCTCGCCGGCCAGCAGCCGCTGCATCGGGATGCCCGTCCAGCGGGCCACCACATCGGCGATGTCGCCTTCCTCCACCTGCTCACGCAGCAGGGCTTCGCCGGCCTGCTGGGCGGCCTGAAGCTCGTCTTCGAGGGCGTGGCGGCGTTGCTGCACGCCATGCAGCTGGTCGTATTGCAGCCGGGCGGCCTCCTCCAGATCCCCATCGCGCTCGGCTTCGCTGATCGCGTGGCGCAGGTCTTCGTCTTGCTGGAGCAGGTCGCGCAGCTCGGCCAGGCGCTCCCGCTCGGCCTGCCAGCGCTGTTGCAGCTCCTGCAGCCGGCTCAGGGCAAGGCGGCGCTGCTCCTGGCGCTGCACCCGCTCGGTCATCGGTGCGGCCTCCGCCGCCAGCAGGGCCAGTTCGACCCGGCGCAACTCGGCTTCGGCCTCCTCCACCACCTGGGGTTTGGAAGTGACCTCCATGCGCAGCTGGGCGGCGGCCTCATCGATCAGGTCGATCGCCTTGTCGGGCAGGCAGCGGTCGGCGATGTAGCGATCGGCCAGCCGGATCGCCGCCACCAGAGCCCCGTCGGTGATGGTGACGCCGTGGTGCAGCTCATAGCGTTCTTTGAGGCCGCGCAGGATCTCCACGCTCACCTCCCGACTCGGTTCGCGGATCACCACCTGCTGGAAGCGGCGGTTGAGGGCGGGGTCCTTCTCCACCGTGCGGCGGAAGTCTTCCGGGGTGGTGGCCCCGATGCAGCGCAGTTCGCCGCGGGCCAGCACCGGCTTGAGGATGCTGCCGGCATCGGCGCTGGAGCGATCGCTGCTCACCACGGTGTGCAGTTCATCGATGAACAGAACCACGCCGGCGCCGTTGCCGGCCGCATCGCTTTCGCTCACTTCGGTGAGCACGCTGCGCAGCCGTTCCTCGAACTGACCGCGGAACTTGGCGCCGGCGATCAGGGCGCCCAGATCAAGACCGATCAGGCGGATCCCCTTGAGTGAATCGGGCACTTCGCCGGCCACGATCCGCTGGGCGAGCAATTCGGCGATGGCGGTTTTGCCCACACCGGGCTCACCAATCAGCACCGGATTGTTTTTGCTGCGCCGCGAGAGCACCTGGATCAGGCGGCGGATTTCGGTGTCGCGGCCGATCACCGGGTCAAGCAGCCCGGCCCGGGCGGCGGCGGTGAGATCACGGCCGTACTGCTCCAAGGCGGCCGGTTCGGCGTCCAGGCTCAGGTCACTGCCACCGCCACTGACCCTGCCACTGTCGCCATCACTCGGGGCGGCTGGGGCGGAGGAACCGGCAGAAGTGGTGCGCAAGGGACGGTCGTCGATCGGAGGGGAGGGGATGTCGATGGGGGCGTCGATGGGGTTGTCGATCCAGTCGTCACGGCCGCTAGGCGCGGCTGCGGGCGCCGCTGTTGGCTGAGGGAGAGGGGCGGGCGTAGGGGCCGGCGTGGAGGTGGGCCGCAGTTCGCGCAACAGGCGCTCCTCACTGAGCCCCTGGCCCGCCAGCAGGTCCGCGCCGATCCTTGGCTCATCGCGCAGGGCCAGCAGCAGGTGGGGGATGTCGAGCAGACGCGAACCCCAGCTGGCGCGACGCCGGTCGGCGGCTTCGAGCAGGTCTTCCAGGGCATCACCGATGAACAGCTCCTCGCCGCTGGCTGAGGGTTGTTCGGCGCAGAAGCCCTCCAGCTGATCCAGCAAGCGATCGCCGTCGATGGGCAGGGTGTCCACCCAGCTGGCGTAACGGGGATCCTGGAACAGCACCTGCAGCAGGTGTTCCACATCGAGCTGGGCATGGCGCCAGCGGCGGGCCTGGTCCTGGCCGGAGAGCAGCAGGTCCCAGGCCGCCTCGCTGAAGCGATCGGGGTCGCTGGTCAGGCTGCCCTGGGCGGTTGGAGCGGCCCCCTGGCTACCGGGATCGAAGCGCTCAGGCGGCTGCATCCTGCTCCGGTCTGCGCTGGATCAGTTCCACCTTGTAGCCATCGGGGTCTTCGATGAAGGCGATCACAGTGCTGCCGTGCTTCATCGGGCCGGGTGGCCGCACCACTTTTCCGCCTTTGGTGGCGATGGCGGCGCAGGTGGCGGTGATGTCTTCAACGCCGATGGCGATGTGGCCATAGCCGTCACCGAGGGCGTAGCTGGGCGTATCCCAGTTGAAGGTGAGCTCCAGAACGGAGTTCTCGGTCTCGTCTCCGTAGCCCACGAAGGCCAGGGTGAAGCGACCCTCGGGAAAGTCGCGGCGACGCAGCAGCGTCATGCCCAGAACGCCGGTGTAGAAGCCGAGGGAGCGATCGAGATCGCCCACTCTGAGCATGGTGTGGAGCAGTCGCATCGGGGCGTCTTACCGGATCATCAGGCCATTCTGACCGCCCCTTGATCGGCCCGAAGCTGTCAGGCCGTGGCAACAGGCACAGAGTCAGGCCTGGGGATGCCCCATAAGATCCGTCCCATTGAGCCCTTGATGCTTCCGTGATCGACTCCTTGGACCTGGTGATTGATTCGATCGTGGCCAGGGAAGTGCTCGATTCCCGCGGCATGCCCACCGTCGAGGCGGAAGTACGCCTGGAGGGCGGCGCCACCGGACTGGCGATCGTGCCCAGCGGTGCCAGCACAGGCGCCCATGAGGCCCATGAGTTGCGTGATGGCGGTAGCCGCTACTTCGGCAAAGGGGTACAGAAGGCGGTGGCGAACATTGAGGAGAAGATCGCCCCGGCCCTGTGCGGTTACAGCGCCCTGGAGCAGGGTCAGGTGGATGCGGCGATGGCCGAACTCGATGGCAGCGATAACAAGTCGTCGCTGGGGGCCAATGCGATTTTGGCGGTGAGCATGGCCGTGGCCCGCGCCGCCGCTGCCGGCGTTGGCCTGCCGCTGTATCGCTACCTGGGTGGGCCGATGGCCACCCTGCTGCCGGTGCCGCTGATGAACGTGATCAATGGCGGTGCCCATGCCGCCAACAACATGGATTTCCAGGAATTCATGCTGGTGCCCCACGGCGCTCCCACGTTCCGCGAGGCCTTGCGCATGGGCGCCGAAGTGTTCCAGACCCTCAAAGGCCTGCTGCACAGCCGCGGCCTCTCCACCTCGGTGGGCGACGAGGGCGGCTTCGCGCCGGATCTGGAGAGCAACGATGCCGCCGGTGCGTTGCTGGTGGAGGCGATCGAGCAGGCTGGCTATAAAGCTGGCGAGCAGATTTCCCTGGCGCTGGATGTGGCCAGTACGGAATTCTACAGCGATGGCCGCTATGCCTTCGGTGGCGGCAGCTATACGGCCGCTGAGATGGTCGACCAGCTCGAAGCCCTGGTGAGCCGCTATCCGATCGTGTCGATCGAAGACGGCCTCGCCGAGGACGACTGGGAGGGTTGGGCCCTGCTCAGCCAACGGCTGGGCAGCCGCGTGCAGCTGGTGGGCGACGACCTGTTCGTGACCAACACCACCCGCCTGCAGCGGGGCATCGAGGAGGGGATCGCCAATTCGATCCTGATCAAGGTGAACCAGATCGGCTCTCTTACCGAAACCCTGCAAGCGATCGACCTGGCTGGCAGGGCGGGCTACACCAGCGTGATCAGCCACCGCAGCGGCGAAACCGAAGACACCACGATCGCCGACCTGGCCGTAGCCACCCGGGCCGGCCAGATCAAGACCGGCTCCCTCAGCCGCAGCGAACGGGTGGCGAAATACAACCGCCTGCTGCGCATCGAAGACGAGCTCGGCAGTCAGGCGCTCTACGCCGGCGCTGAAGAGCGCGGGCCACGGGGGAAGGGCTGAGAGCCGTTCTGAAGCTTTCGCTATTCCATGAATGTGTCCGAATGGATCGATCGGTTCCAGCCCCGCGCCTGCTGACCTTCCCCAGGTATCCCAATCGCTCCAACCATTGGGCGCCATCGCTCCTGGCCCTGGTGGCGGGTCTGATGCTGGAGCCGATGGGATGGCTGCTGGCCGCTCCAGCAGCGGGGGCCGCAGAACCGGTTGTTGCCGGCTCCACTGAGGTTGAAACAGCTCAGCTTGATTCGGTCGCGCCCGAAACCGCCGAAGTTGATGCCGCTGAACCTGCCAAACCGCTTAACAGCGAAACACAGCCCGACATCCAGGCCGAGGTGTCGCCTTGGGCTGCAACCGTGGAGCTCTATGGGTTCATCCCCTGGGTCGACAGCACCACCACGGTGCGGGGCTTCGAAGCCACCACAAACCTGGATCCCGGCCAGGTGCTCAACAACTTGCAATCCACGTTCGCCGCACGGGGCAGCGTGGAGTACAACCGCTTCGGGGTACTCACCGATATCTTCTACAGCCAGCTGGGAGCAGCCGATTCCCGCACCGGGCCCGATGGTTTGCTCACCGGCTCCGCTGGGGTGACCTCGATTACCGGCATCTACGACCTGGCCCTGCGCTATCGCTTCGGGGAGCGAGAAGCGGCGATCGGCAAGCCCGGCCAGTACAGCCTGATTCCCTATGCGGGCCTGCGCGTGATCAATGCCCAGCTGGGGGTCACCGCCGAGCTGCGCAGCAACGATCCAGGCCGGCCAAGGAGGATCGAGCGGCAGGGAAGCCTCGAACGCACCTGGGTGCAGCCCCTGATCGGCACCCAGGCCAGCCTGTTTCTTTCCCCGCGGCTGAGAATTTTCGCCCGGGCTGATGTGGGCGGCTTTGGACTCAGCGGTGAACAGGACCTCTCGGGCAACGCCCAGGTGGGATTGGGTTACTTGATTAGGCAGCAAGCTCCGCAGGCAGCCCTTTTGGGACCTAGGCTGGTACGCATATACCAGTCGTCACTGCCATGGCTATGAATCGGATCCAGTTCCAGGCCAGCCTGTCGCTGCCCCAGTTTATTGAGCTCTACGGAACCGAGCAAAAATGTGAAGTTGCCCTGGAACAGGCGCGCTGGCCTGATGGTTTCCGTTGCCCACGTTGTGAGGGCAAGGAGTACGGGCTCATCATTGGCAGGCGCCACAAGCGCTATCAGTGCCGGAGCTGTCGTCATCAAGCCACCCTCACGGCCGGTACCATCTTGGAGGCAACAAAGTTACCTCTGACCACCTGGTTCCTTGCCTTCTACCTCGTCGGCCAAGCCAAGACAGGAATCTCCTCACTAGCTCTGAGGCGTCATCTCGGTGTGAACTACCGAACGGCATGGTTGCTTCAGAACAAGATCATGCAGGCAATGAAAGAACGTGATGGCGCCTATGTCCTCAGAGGAAGGGTGCAGGTGGATGATGCCTACCTTGGCGGAGAACGCTGTGGTGGCAAGCCTGGTCGTGGATCGGAGAACAAGGTGCCGGTCGTGGCAGCCGTCTCTGTCGATGAGGCGGGCCACCCCCGGTATATAAAACTTGCCACCGTGCCCACGTTCTCTTTTGCCGCTATTGCTGATTGGGCCCAAGATTCACTGGCGATAGGCTGTGAAGTGATCTCCGATGGGCTGGCTTGCTTTCGCGCCGTTGCAGAAGTCGGTTGCTTCCATCATCCTGTGGTCGTAAAGGGTCGTCATCCCAATGAATTACCAGAATTCCGTTGGATTAACACGGTGCTCAGCAACTTGAAAACCAGCTTCAGCGGCAGCTTCCATGCCCTTCGCTTCGAAAAGTACGCTGATCGCTACTTGGGCGCCTTCAGCTACCGCTTCAATCGGCGGTTCAATCTGGCGGCAATGACCGAGCGTGTGGTTCATGCCATCTGCAGCTGTCAAGCACGGCCGGAACGACTCCTGAGGTGTGCGGAGTTTGCTACCTAATCGAGTTGGGTTATGCGCTGGGTAACAACACGGATCTGAATGTTTCCTGGCGCTACTTAGGCCTGGCCTACAACAATGGATCCAACCGGGACACCGGTTTCAACACCAACATGAACGGCGTGGAACTTGGCCTCAAGCTGTTTTTCTGATCTGTTTGACCGAGCTGAAAACTGGCCTCAGGCCGCGCCAGTAGGGAGGGCTGGGGATCTGCTCAGCCTATGGCCCAACCTGGACTTGCAATATGGCGGCGAGATCCTGCAGGAGTCTGTCTACTGTTGAGAGTTTCTTTTGAACTGAAGAATGCCTAAGCGCAGAACTGAACCAGCCCTGACCGAATGAAGATATAAGCATAAAACACTACGCTTTCCGAAGTGAAAAGCATTATTCAAGCAGCTTTTGCTTGTTCACGTGAGCGTGATATCTATCTTGTAGTTTTCCTTGGCTTTCATTCCTGCAATATCACGCAGTTCCATGGGCCAAAAGCCAAGACTTGAACAAAGCGCGACTGGCCCGAGCCACACTTTGCAGGAGCCCCGATCCTGGTCAACATGACTATAGAGAGGTTCCTGTGGTTCGTGACTGTAGAGGTAAAACCTGTAAGGGCCTCTTCTGAGGATTGTCGGCTACTGTGATCGCCATCTTCACTCAAAGGATGGCCAGCATGGAATTTCTGTACATCTAACACTCAAGATCGGCGGCGGGAAGAATATCTTTGCTTTTATAAGGTATTCATGCTCCCGATCGCTGCATCTTGATGTTGGACGAAGCCGCTACGCGGCAGATCAAGACGAAGCATAGCCCACTCATCACTTTGTAAGCGACAGTGATCTGGCTGAAACTCCTGAGAGGGAATAGAAGTATTTGTTTCCGCTTGTACTGAGTCCTGGCGGCTCACAGTGAATGATGAACGCCCTGAGGTGTGCGGTTGTCCTTCATGTCCCATCAGCGATGAGTATTGCTATGAACCACGTTGAACAGGCGCGATTTGATCGGCTCTATGCACAACATCTACAAGCTCTCAAGTTACAAGGAAAACGCGGTAAGACGATTGATGGCTACGCCAGGGCCGTGCGGCGTATCGCCGGATATTTCGATCGCTGCCCTGACAATCTCTCAACAGAAGAGCTCAAGAGCTGCTACAGCTCCATGGTCGAAAGCTACTCCTGGAGCAGCATCAAGGTTGATCTATGGGGCCTGGTCTTCTTCTATCGGTACGTGCTGGGTTGACCACTGGAGTGGATCAAGATCGTCAAACCCCCGCAAGTTCAATCACTGCCGGATATTCCCACACGCCAGGAGGTGCAGCGGCTGATCAATAGCGTACGGCGCCTCCGTTACCGCGTGTTCTTCCTGACGGTTTACAGCCTGGGCCTGCGCCTTGGAGAGGGACTGGATCTGGAAGTTGGCGACATGGACGATCAACTCCGCAGGGTGCATATCCGTCAGGCCAAAGGCGGGAAGGATCGCTACGTGCCGCTGCCGGAATTGACGCTGCAGAACCTACGACGGTTCTGGACGACCCACCAGCGCCGGCGCTTGCTGTTCCCAAACCCTTCCGGCAGCGCCGCCACCGTTCGAGCCGCAAGCAGACCGATGGATCGCAGTGGCGTGCAGGCTGCCCTTAGACCAGCGCGGATCGAGTGCGGGATCCACAAGCACCTGACGGTGCACTCGCTCCGCCATGCCTACGCGACGCACCTGCTGGAGCTGGGCGTGGATCTACGGGCGATCCAGGTGCTTCTGGGACACAGCAGGCCGGAAACTACGGCCCGCTATGCCCATCTCACGGAAGTGAATCGGGACCAGGCAAAGGAGCGGATCGAGGACTGCTGGGTGGCTTCCAGCTCCGCTGGGAGGAAAGCTGATGATCCTGCTTGCTGATCTGGTCGATCGCTACCGCAACGAACTGGAGCAACTCCACGGCCATGAGCTTCTACCAAGCCATCACCACGCCCTCAATGCCATCCGCCGGTGCCGCAATCAATACAGTGCTGTGATGCTCCTGGAATGTAAGGACTGCCACCAGAACGTTATTCTGCCGCATTCCTGTGGTCATCGCAGCTGCCCCCACTGTCAGCAGCATGAGAGCCAGGCGTGGCTGGAAGGGCAGCGCAGAAAGTTGCTGCCAGTCAGGTATTTCTTGATCACTTTCACGGTGCCGGCCCAGCTGAGGAGTCTGTTCTGGAATCATCAACACAAAACCTATGACTTGCTGCTCAAAACCGCGTGGCAGACCATTGACTCGTTCTCGAGAAGAGATCGAAAGCTGAAAGGCCGAACTGGTGCCCATGCAGTTCTGCACACGCACAATCGCCGGCTTGACTACCATCCCCATGTCCATCTGATTGTGCCCGCAGGCGTAATTAACCAGCAACGTAGAGAGTGGTGCGAGCAGAAGGGCAACGTGCTGTTCTGGGCCAACAATCTGGCGAGGGTCTTCCGCGCCAGATTGTTTGAGGCCCTACGACTGGCGGGTCTGCGCTGCGAGCAACAGCTCCCGAATGAATAGGTGGTGGACTGCACGGATGTCGGCCACGGAGATCAAGCCCTCGTTTATCTGGGTCGCTATCTCTATCGGGGCGTTCTGCCAGAGAAGAATATCATCGCTGACACCGCTGGTGAGGTCAGCTTCCGCTACAAGGACAACCGGGGCCTTGAGCATATCCGCACGATGCCCGGCGGAGAGTTTCTCTGGCTGCTGCTGAGACACGTGCTGCCAAGGCGGTTTCGGCGCGTGCGGGATTATGGCCTTCTGCATACGAACTGCAAGCGGCTGGTTCAGCTATTGCAGCTTGTGCTCAGAGTTCCTGTACCGTCGCCAAGGATCAACCTGCAACGATCACCGGTGCTCTGTCAGTCTTGCGAGAAAGCGATGACACTGATCGCTAGGATGCTCCGAATCACTGAGCATCAATTGTGTTGAGCTGAGATTATTGTGCTGATCATAGTCATGGGTTCATAGCCAGAAGTCATCCGCCTACGGCTCTCTCTAGTGCGCTTGACGTATTACAACATGGAGCCGCAGCTTTGCTGTGGGCGTACAGTATGAATCAAGCAACAGAAACGCCCATGAACCCAGACTGCTGGCCATTCTCCTGATTTTCAAATCTGAATCAGGCCTGAATTCAGGCCGGACGTATCTACTGTAGGCAGCTGGTCAGAAGCGACAAAGGGCTTGTCCAACACCGGATAAAATCGTGGCTACGTACGATCTATCCTTGTTCGTTAGAAGGACCCCTCAACGGTAGACGTCCCTCCTGTGGCCGACCTTAATAACTTCGACAATATTTGCCTGATCGTCAATAGAGAAAGTTACCCGATAACTGCCCTGCCGGACACGATATAGATCTGTCCTGCCAGCAAGCTTTTCTGCCCCTAATGGGCGTGGTTGATTCGCAAGTGATTTGATCTTCTCAACCAGGCGAGTCAACGTCTCCTTGTCCGATATAGCCTGGAGTTCCTTGGAGGCTGATCGCCTGATAGAGAGACTATATTCGGCCACTATTCCTTAGGCCAGTGACAAGCTCCTCGAAGCTTGAACTCGGCTCAGCTTGCCTAAGGTCAGCGTCACGTAAATCATCAGCATCTTCGGCCAGTGTCATGCGCACAGCTTCATTGACCATGTCCGATATAGACCGATTACATTCAGCAGCTCTCATCCGCAGCGCACGATGAACATGCGCATCAAAGTAGATGGTGGCTCGTTTTGTCTCATCCATTTCCGAACCATACCTCTTTGACGTCATGGCGTCAAGACGTCAGCACTTCTCGCCTTGATTCGATCCTTCTAACGCTGCCCCTGAGTGGCAGGCAAGATTTTAATGTTATCGAAAAAAATTCGTAGGTGGTCTGTCCACTCTAGGGGCGCATGTTCGAAGGTGTCGCATCACCACAGGCATCATTTCCCGACCTACAACCCGCTAGCAGAGTTCAAGTCACCTCCACTTCACTTCTCACGCCGGCGCTCAACTTCAGTCCTAGAGCCGTGACGACTTTCAGGATAGTGTCAAAGCTCGGGCTGCGCTCTCCAGACAGGGCCCTGTAGAGGCTCTCCCTGGAAAGCCCCGAATCTCTGGCCACCTGAGTCATCCCCTGGGCACGTGCAATGTCGCCCAGAGCCTTTGCAATGAAGACAGCATCTCCATCAGCCTCCTCGATGCAGGCTTCCAAATAGGCTGCCATGTCCTCCGGTGTTCGGAGATGCTCGGCAACGTCGTACAGGCTGGTCGTAGTTTTCATCAGGTCTCCTCCGCAAGGTTGTCTGCCAACAGAAGGGCCTCATCAATGTCCTTGGCTTGTGAGCTCTTGTCTCCGCCAGCCAAAAGGATGATCAAGGCGGTTCCCCTCTTCAGGAAGTAGACCCTGTATCCAGGGCCGTAGTTGATCCGCAACTCCGACACGCCGGCCCCGACGGGCTTGACGTCACCAGGATTGCCGCCGATGAGGCGCTCGATCCTGGCCAGAACCTTCGCCCGTCCTCTCAGATCACGGAGACCCGCAAGCCATCGAACGAACCGCTCTGTCTGGCGGACTTCAACCATTTACCAACTGTAGCCTCCTGACTACAGTGCTGCAAACTGCCTTGCGTGCCCCATCAAGGTCGACACATCCTTCGAACGCCGCCCCTGAGTGGCAGGGAGTGACTATAGAGCGCAAGAATGAAATCGGTGGAGGCCTGCCCACTCGAGGGGCTTGTTATCCGTTCATCTATGCGATGACACTTTTCTGGATCGCTTCCTGTGCGAGCGTGTTAAGACTCTTTCCCTGCACTTCCGCAGTCATCGCTAACCTCTCATGGAGTTCAGGCGGAATCCGAAGATTGAATTTGCCTGAAAAGTGTTTCCGCGGCTTAATTCCTTGCTCCTCGCAGACCTCAAGAAAGACGTCCAGTGACTTTTTAAACTCTCTACGAAGTTCATCCGGGCTTGATCCATAGAAGTCCGCTCCTCCAGAAAGCCCAAGGATTTCCCCGCGAAACTGATCCGTTTCCTCGTCGAATTCAATTTTGGCATGGTAGCCATCCACAGTCATTAGATTCATGATGTAACTCCGTGTTCTTCAAGCCACTTGCGGATTGAAGCAACAGCACCCTTGTCTGTATCTGGCGATGGGTGGGGTCTGTGGAAGACCCTGACTTCGCCAAACAGAACGACCGCGACTCGGCTGCCCGCCCTCTCGCTGACATCTCCACCAAGCTCCTGAAACAAGGCTTCGATGTCCCTCCACGGCAAACTGCCGCTTATAGGACGGGAGAAGATCAGCTCAAGGGTTCGCTGGTGCTTCCGCTTCATCCATGCATGGTACTATGTCGCGGTACCAGCTGTGGCTTCTCGACAACAGCTCGTTGGATACGGATAACTTGTCAATTGAAGGTTCCGTTAACCATTTTTGAGCAGTTGGTTGCTTCTGTGAACATGGAGAGCCCCATGTCGTCATGTTCTCCAGAAGCTAGCTGTCCCTAGGACTTTCATCGTACTTTCCATTTTCATGATAATGGTTCGCTGGCCAGAGAACCACTTGTTCAATTTGGCACACAAGCTCCGCTGGGTCCTTTGCCTTAAGCGATCGATTGACGCGCACAATGGCTTCAATCAGCTTGTGGGCACCTCGAAAAATCAACAAGCCAATGCACTATGCCCTGGTCTGAGCTAGATTAGACAGATGACATTCTAATTCTGCAGTGGGTCAGAGAGGCTTCTGGGACGAACAGCAAAGAGCCGCAAAGCTCAAGGAGAAGAAGCCGGTTCTCCAGCGACTTTCTGAATCGATCCCGTGGGAGTCATTCTGACCACTTCTCGATAAGGGCTATGTGCAAGAGCGCAGGAGCAATGCTGGGCGCAAGAGGATTGATCCCTTGATCCTGTTCAAGATGCTCGTTCTCCAGCAGCTCTTTAATCTCAGCGTAGGCGAAGCCTTCCGCTTGCGGTTGAAGAGCTTGAATTCCAAGTCAATGACAGACGCTCCTTCGAGGAGTTTGTCGGCCTTGGCGTGATGAACAATATTCCGGATGCAACTACTGTGGCTTTTTTTAGGGAGCGTCTCCGCAAGGCAGGGGTCATCGAGGAGCTGTTTGAGATGTTTGAGGCGTATCTCCGCACTCAAGGCCTTCAAGCTCGTGGCGGTCAGATCATCGATGCAACTCTTGTCCCAGTTCCCAAGCAACGCAATACCCGCGAAGAGAACAAGGAAATCAAAGCTGGGAGGCTGCCGGAAGGCTGGGATGAAAACCTAGATCGGCTGCAGCAGAAGGACTTAGATGCTCGATGGGTCAAGAAGAATGGTGCCAACTACTATGGCCACAAGAACAACATCTGTATCGATGTTGACCATGGATTCATTCGCAGGTATGCAGTTACACCAGCCAATATTCATGATAGCCAGATGCTCCCACGGCTCCTTGATCCAGAGAATGAGCACGACTTTGTATGGGTGGACTCAGCCTATTCAGGGCAGTGCTTTGAAGAACTGCTTGGGTTGGGAGGCTTTGAAAGCCTGATCCATGAAAAGGGTTCTCGCAATCACCCGCTCAATGAGGCAGCAAAGGAGCTAAATCATGTCAAGTCCGCAATTAGAGCCTGCGTTGAGCATGTCTTTGGTTGTATGACCATGTCAATGGGTGGAAAGCTGACGAGAAAGATTGGACTTCAAAAGAATGAGGCATGGTGGGGCCTCAAAAATCTGACCTTCAACTTCCTTCGATATCTTCAGCGCACGACCCAAGTGGTGGCAGCGGCCTAAGTCGGGCTTCCTGAAAAACAAAACCAGGGCACTCACACAAAATGCAGGTACTTCGCCGAAACAGCCAGCGACTCGATGCTGCCTATACCGCAAGCAGCAAATCGTGTGATTGACCGCTGAGCGAGTGGCAGCCCTCTGAGTCGTCGTCCTGGAGGCTGTACAGACCCAATAACCAACCCAGAATAAGGACAAAAAAGAGGCGCAGCAGCCTCAGCACCTTCTCGGAGCACATCACGATGAAGGCCATCGAGATCGTGGTCTCGGTACCATGCTTGAGTTTGGCCATGATGCGATCCAATGAATACTTACGCTTTCCAGCTCCAAAGGATCCCTCTACCTCATTGCGTCGGCGCAGATCAGCACTGAGTTGCTGCTTGCGGGCAGCATTCAGATCTGGGTTCTTTGGGGGGCGACCCAAAGGCTTGCCTGAGAGCCGGATTCCGTTTCTCATGCAGAAGTGCCTATTCTCGCGATTGATGTAGATACGATCAGCGCAGATCCGCTCTGGGTAGCAACCATTATCCTTTTTGTATTTTTCTGCCTGAGCAATGAGATCTCCACCTTCGTTGTATGCATCCCAACTGATGCGATGAAGAAATGGGAATCCATTTTCAACAGTGATGCTGATTTTGGCGCCAAACTCAACGGCTGCCCTTGCTTTTCCTCGAACAATTGGCCGTACTTGTTTCTGAACCAGGTGCGCAAAGCGATGAGGAATGCTTCTGGAATTGCTTTCAAGAAGGATGGCTTGCTGCCGTGCCAGTTCACTGCAGGCCAGACGCTTCTGCCACCAGTGCTGCTTGAGGGCAGAAAGGCTTGCCCCAGCTGCGATCAAAGCGTCGATAGCCTCAAGATTGCGCTGCAGATAGTTGAGCTGCTTCCTCACTGCGGCCTTCAACTTGCGCAGCCTTGGCTTTTTCTGCTTGGCGATCGTGAGGAAGCTGAAACGAGCTTTTTCGCGGTTGTAGTGGGGGCGATGGCGTCCAAAACCAGTGGACTGATGGCAAAGATCATCGATAATCTTTTCAGTGCCATTCCTCGCCTCGTTGAGCAGCTTCAAATCAGTGGGATAAGTAATATCTGCGGGGGCGCAGGAAGCGTCGAGGCTGATCGTTCCCCAGTTCATGCCTTCTGGCCAGTTAGCTGGCTTGATCATCGAGTCCAGGGAGAGCTGCGCACCACCGTCTCCATCTTGATCATCCGGTTTGTCGCTGTCATCAACTCTGGCAGCTACAGCTTCAACCAGCATTTCTTTGCCGCGCTGCACGATCAGCTCATTGATCTTGCGCAGGTCTTCATCTGATAGCCGCTTACGAAAGTGAACCATCATCGATGGATCAAAAGGGGCTTTGCTCGAGTAGCCAGAAAAAGCAAGAAAGTACTGCATGTATGGATTTTCCTAGATCTGCAGCACAGTCTCCTCATCACTCAGACCAAGCCGCTGCTTGATGTAAAGAGCGCCAAATGCCAAGCGCACTGATTTTGCAGGAGCTCCGATCGTGGCGCTGAACTGTGGTGCGTAGGACGATTCAAGCTCTTCCCACGGTATCAACTGAGCAAGAACAACCCAGCGGTTATCTGGATCAAGTGTGCCACCAAAAGGAAGGTGGAACTCCTCGATAGAGAGCTGGCCATTATGATGTTTCCGATACATTCGTGGCCGTTACACGATGTAGCGAGCAAGGAATTGCTCGGTCAAAACCAGTTTAGCGCCTTTGATTGGCTCAAACCAACTGCAGGGCAGGGGTTTTGACTTTTTCAGGAAGCCCTAAGTCGCAGACGGACGAACCCTGATTGCAGGGTAACTTGTCAGTGTTTTTTGTCGGCTTCTGATTTTCCGCCGCCCTCTGGCGGCTTTTTCATGCTCTCAGAGCTGAGGTAGATTGCTCATTATTCGAGGAGCCCTTGTGCATGGCTGCAGGCTAACCAGGCGCAGAAGGGTGATTACAGCAGATCCACAGCCTCTGGAAGCAGGTAAACCCTATTGGCCGCAATCGTCTTGATAGGCAGAACTGACTTTGTGGGCTTGGGCTGGGTGCTCAGCCGCCCACTCCTGGCAATTTATCGATGCGGCCATCGCGTTGCAGTTTGCCCTGGAGCTTCAGCCAGGTGAGGCCCACGGGCACGCCAAGAACTAGCGGCACGGCCGTGAGGGCTGGGCGGCCGCTGGAGGCCAGGAGGGCTGCTGCGATGGCCAGGCCGCCGAGCAGGAAGGACTGACCGCTGACCTGCTGGGCGATGGCCAGGCGGCGGAGGAGGCGGTCGGTTTCGCCGGCGCGGATCTGTACCTGAAGGTCGCCTTGTTCGATGCGCGCCAGGCTGTCGTCGAGGCGGCGGGGGATGCCGAGGGCGCGGCTGCCGAGTTCGCCGGCCTGGCGGCCCAGTTCGTTGATGAAGTCGTTGGGGCCTTGGCCGCTGGCGGTCATCAGGGGCAGTAGGTAGGGGCGGGCAATCGAAATCAAGCTAAAGCCTGGGTCCAGGCCACGGCCGACTCCCTCGAAGGTGGAGAGGGCCCGCATCACGAAGATCAGTTCGGAGGGCAGGCGGAAGGGCTGGCCGTACACCAGGTCGTAAAGGTCGCCGGAGAGCTTCTCGAGCACATTGGCGGAGAAGGGAGGGGTGAGGGCGTCGTTCAGCATCACCCGCACCAGACGGCGCACCGGCCCGGCATCGATGCCGGCGGCGATCACCCCGGCGCCCTGCAGTTCCACCACCAGGGCCGAGGCATCGCGGCCCGCTGCCGCCCGCACCATGCGCCCAATCCGGCTGCGCAGCCGTGGGGAGATCTGACCCATCATCCCGAAGTCGTAGTAGATCAGGCCTCCATCGGCGGCCACCGCCAGGTTGCCGGGATGGGGATCGGCGTGAAAGAAGCCGAAGCGCACCAGTTGCTGCAGGTAACTGGCCGCCCCCTTCTCCGCCACCGCCGCCGGATCGATGCCGGCCGCCACCAGGGCGGGTCGATCGGTGATCTTGATCCCGGGTAGATAATCCAGACAGAGCACCCGGCGGCTGCTCAGCTCCCAGATCACCCCGGGAATGCGGATGCCGGGGTCTTCGAGGAACTGCTGGCGGAAGCGGGCGGCATGTTCTGCCTCCAGGCGGAAATCAAGTTCGCGCAACAGCACGCGCCGGCATTCTTGGGCAATCGGCACCCACTCGCGGCCCTGGCCCCAGCGGGGATGGCGCTGAATCACGGCCGCCACCTGCTGCATCACCTCCAGGTCGAGCCGGAACAGGCGCTCCAGGCCGGGCCGCTGAACCTTGAAGACCACCTGGCGGCCGCTGCGCAGGCTGGCTCGGTGCACCTGGGCGAGGCTGGCGGAGCCGAGCGGTTGCTCCTCAAGATCAACGATCTCGGCGCAACGTTCCCCCAGCTCCTGCTCCAGCAAGGTTTCAACGACGCTGAAGGGGAAGGCCGGCACCTTGTCCTGCAAGCTGGCGAGCTCGGCCACATAGGCCGATGGCAGCACGTCGGGCCGGGCCGAGAGCAATTGCCCGAGCTTGATGAAGGCCGAGCCGAGTTGGATCAGTTCCTTCGTGAGCCAGCGGGCTCGCCTTTGCTGGCGCAGCGTTCGCCGCTGCTCATTGACGCCGCCGCGATAGCTCCAGTCTTTGCCATCGAGCCAGAGGCCAAAGGCGAACTGCAGCACCGCGCTCCAGATCCGCAGGGAGCGCACCCCTCCCTGCCAGCGGGGGCCCAGGCTGCCCATCAGGCGCGGTCCTCAAGGCGGCGGGTGAGGGCGGCCACCGCGGCGCGTAGATCATCGATCCGTTCCTGGCTGCTGCGCTCTGGCTCCCATGGGCTGCCCGTTGCTGGCGTTGGCGGCGAGCTGGCGTGGTCGTCACTGTCGGTTTCCAGCCGTTCGGCTTCCATCTCGACTTCCTGCCAGAACAGCTCCCATTCGCTGCGCAGCCGCTCCGGCGCTTCCTGGGCCAGCACCGCCAGGCCGGCCACCGAGTCAGCCAGGCCACTGCCGATGCGGGCCTGCAACCGGTTCAGGGCCGCCTGGATCAAGGATTGGGGCGCGCTCATCTCCAGGCCTGAAGTCTTGCCAAACTGTGGCAGATCAGGTCTGGGGGGGTGGAAGGTCTGGCAGATCGCTGGGGAAATCCCTTGGCGGCGGGCTGGGTGCGGCCGTGCTGGGCTCATCGGGGAGAAGCCGTTGCAGCGGCGGTTCTTCCGGCGCCACGGTCCTGCTGGCGGCATCCGCCTCCGCTTCGGCTTGGCGTTCTTTGACCTCTTGGGCCCTCTTGGCCTCCCCCGCCTTGCGCTTCTCGTCCTGTTCCAGCTTCTCGAGATCGCCACGGATCTCGCTGTCCTGATCGCCGAAGCGCATCCGCAGGCTCTCCAGGCTCGTTCCCGGCGTGGGCTTCACTTCAAACGGCTGGCCCAGTGGCTGTTGCTCGCCGCCACCCAGCGCAAGCAGACGCCCGGTGATGCCGTATCCCAGGCCGAAGCAGAGGCCGGCCAGCAGGGCCATCAGCCAGGGCGATCGAGGCCGCCGTGGGGTCTCAGCCTGCGCTGGCCTGTGGCGGCGGGACGACCGCCGGGGCCGGGCCTGGGACATGGAGGGAAGCTGCTCTGTTTCCCCATCCTGAAGCCCCGAGCCAGCTTCGGCTCGTTGTGGTGGTCAGGTGGTGTAGTCGGCGTTGATGCGCACGTACTGGTCGGAGAGGTCGCAGCCCCAGGCGAGCCCTTGGCCCGGGCCAGCGCCCACGGCCAGGCGGATCGTCACGGTGTCGCCGTTGCGCGGATCGGCGTTGAGATAGGCGCCGGCGGCACGCTCCTTCAGGTAGGTGGACGCGGCGGGGCGATCGAAGGCCAGCGGTGAACCGGCGGCCATCAGCTGGTGCTCTCCGAGCCAGAGGGCCACGGCATCCGCTTGGAACGCCACCCCAGCGCGGCCGGCGGCGGCCACGATCCGGCCCCAGTTGGGATCGCGGCCATGCACGGCCGTTTTCACCAGGGAGGAGCCACAGACCGTTCTGGCGATGGCGCGGGCGTCCGCGTCGCTGCTGGCCCCCTCCACCTGAACCTCGATCAGGCAGGTGGCCCCCTCACCATCACGGGCGACGGCCCTGGCCAGGTGTTGCGACACCGCCGTCAGGCCGGCCTCCAGGGCGGGATAGAGCTCGGGGTTCAGGGGCGGGCCGGCTGCAAAGGCCAGGTAACAGTCGTTGGTGCTGGTGTCGCCGTCCACCGTGATCGCGTTGAAGGAGCGCGCCACCGCCCGGCCCACCATGGCCTGCCAGATGGCGGCCGGAACCCCGGCATCGCAACTGGCATAGGCCAGCAGGGTGGCCATGTCCGGGTGGATCATTCCCGAGCCCTTGGCCATGCCGCCGATCCGCACCCGCTGGCCACCGAGATCGGCCTCCAGGGCGATCTGCTTGAGGGCCAGATCGGTGGTGAGGATGGCGCTGGCGGCGGCGGCGCCCCCCGCCGGGCCCAGGGCCGCCACCAGTGGATCGAGCCCCGCCAGCAGGGTGTCGATCGGGATCGGCACGCCGATCACGCCGGTGGAGCAGATCAGCACCTGCTCGGGCTTCACGTTGAGTTTGGCGGCCACTGCGGCGGTGGCGCGCAGGCTGTCGATCAGGCCTCGCTCGCCGGTGCAGGCATTGGCCTGACCGGAGTTGGTGAGCACGGCCCGGGCACAGCCGGCGCCTTCAGCCAGGCGCTCGGCGCAGAGGTCGACGCAGGCGGCCCGCACCCGGTTGGTGGTGAAGCTGCCGGCGCAGACGGCCCCCTCTGGCGCCAGCAGCAGGGAGAGATCGGGCTTGCCGGAGGCCTTCAGCCCAGCGGTGATCCCCGCCGCCTCAAACCCCATTGGCGCGGTGATCCCACCGGCGATGGGATGCCAGGTGGCGCTGGCTTCTGCGGACGGGGAGCCGTTGTTGGAGGAGATCACGCTGGCCTGCGGAGCTGGGAGCATCCTGCCGCCGGGGCGTGAGGCCGCCTCCTTCCGGCTCTTAATCTGCCCATTCCCCCGTCGGCGCCTGCTGACTCCGATCCGTCCGATGCCAAAGCCATCTGCTCGATTGCTCGCCGCCGGCCTGGGCTGTGGAGCCCTTCTGCTCGGGGTTGGCCTGGTTTTGCGCCCCCACCAGGGCGTCACCCAGGCGGCGATTGTTGAAGGCGGGCAGGAGCGGGCGGTGCTGCAGCTGCCCACCGATCAGGCCCTGCCGCTGAACTCCCAGGGGCGCCATTACCCGCTGGTGCCATCTGATCCCGTTGCGCTGGCGGCGTTGCTGGTGTCGGTGGAGCAGGCGTTGCGCTCGCCGGAGACCCCCGCCGCTGAGCTTCCTGGCCTCGGCCACCAGCAGCAGGTGATCTACCGCGTTCTCTCCCATCAGCCGGAGCGATCCCAGCAGGTGCGGCGCTCCATTCCGGTGGCTTGGCAGAGCATCTACGACCGGCACCTCTCAGCGCGGCGTTCCTTCCTGGCCATGCATCGCAGCGACAGAAAACCGACAACGTTGCCGGCCTGGCGGATCATTGCGCCTGAGCCCGCCGAAACGCTGATTGACTATTACAAAGAAGCCGAGGCGGCGACGGGCATCGAATGGGAGGTGCTGGCCGCCGTGAACCTGGTGGAATCCGGCATGGGCCGCATCGATGGGGTTTCCGTGGCCAATGCCCAGGGGCCGATGCAGTTCCTGCCCACCACCTGGGCGCAGGCGGGGGTCGGTAAGGGCGACATCCGCGATCCCCACGACGCGATTCATGCGGCGGCCCGTTACCTGGTGCGCCGGGGTGGCTTGAAAGACATCCGCAGAGGGCTCTGGGGCTATAACAACAGCGACAACTACGGCAATGCCGTGCTCACCTATGCCTCCCTGGTCAAGGAGGACCCCAGCGCCTATGTGGGGCTCTATCACTGGGATATTCATTTCGCAGCAGCGGCCGGTGATCTCTGGTTGCCCGTTGGTTACAACCAGCCCCGGTCCATCGCCGTTTCCACCTACCTCAGCCAGTTCCCGGCCAGCGCACCGCCAGCAGGATCTTCTGGTTACTGAGGTCTGGGGCAGTCAAGGCCAGCGCTACTTCTCCGGTTCGGCCTCCTGATCAACCTTTCGGTCAGTCGTTGAGGGCGACCAGATCCCGGAGTTGGCCGGGATCGAGACCACCCAGCCACTCCTCGCCGCTGCCGATGATGTCTTCGGCAAGGCGGGCTTTCTCGCGAATCATCCGGTCGATCTTCTCTTCCACCGAGCCGCTGGTGATGAACTTGTGCACCAGCACCCGGTTGGTCTGGCCGATGCGGTAGGCCCGGTCCGTGGCCTGGTTCTCCACGGCCGGATTCCACCAGCGATCGATGTGGAAGACGTGGCTGGCGCGGGTCAGGTTGAGGCCCACCCCACCGGCCTTCAGCGACAGCAGAAACAACTGGGGGCCGCGGGGATCGTCCTGGAAGCGATCGACCATCGCCTGGCGCTCCACCTTGCTGGTGCTGCCGTAGAGGAAGGGCACTTCCTGGCGGAAGCGCTTCTCGAGGTGGGCCTTGAGCAGGTGCCCCCATTCGGCGAACTGGGTGAACAGCAGGGCCCGATCGCCCGCCTCGATCACCTCATCAACGATTTCTTCCAGCCGCTGCAGCTTGGCGGAGCGGGCGCTGAACCCTTCGCCGATGCCCCCTTCCTTGAGGGCCAGGGCGGGGTGGTTACAGATCTGCTTGAGCTTGGTGAGCAGGCCGAGCACCTGGCCATGCTTCTGGCCCAGGGGCGCCCGGGCGATGGCGTCGAGCGTTTCGTCCACCGTTTTGCGGTAGAGCTTGCTCTGCTCGCTGCTGAGCCCCACCCATTCGCTGAGTTCCAGCTTCTCGGGCAGGTCGGAGATGATCGATTTGTCGGTTTTCAGCCGCCGCAGAACGAAGGGGCCCACCCGGGCCTTGATGTCGCGCAGGGAGGCGGTGTCGCCGTAGCGCTCGATCGGCAGGCGGTAACGCTGGCGGAAGAATTCTTCGTCGCCCAGCACCGTGGGGTTGAGGAAATCCATCAGGGCCCACAGCTCACTCACCCGGTTCTCCACCGGGGTGCCGGTGAGGGCGATGCGGAAGCGGCTGGTTTTGCCTGACCTGGCCAGCTGACGGGCTGCCAGGGATTGCTTGGCGGAAGGGTTCTTGATCGCCTGGGCTTCGTCGATCACCGTTCCCTGCCAGTCCATCGAGGCCAGCAGCTCGCTGTCGCGTTGCAGCAGGCCGTAGCTGGTGAGCACCAGATCGACGCCCTTGAGCGCCTTGGCCAGGGCCGCCGGCGTGGCGGGCCGCCTCGGGCCGTAGTGCTCCAGCACGGTCAGCTCTGGTGTGAAGCCGGTGGCCTCACGCTTCCAGTTGGTGAGCACGGAGGTGGGGGCCACCAGCAGCACCGGTCGCTTCAGTTCCTGCTCGGACTTGAGGTGCTGCAGGAAGGCCAGCAGCTGGATCGTCTTGCCCAGGCCCATGTCATCGGCCAGGCAGGCGCCATGGTCGAAGCGGTGCAGGAAGGCCAGCCAGCCCAGGCCCCGCTCCTGATACGGGCGCAGCTGGCCGCAGAAGCCTTCCGGTGCCGGCAGGGGATCGGGAGCCTTCTGTTGGTGGTACTGCTCCAGCACCCCCTGCAGCCGTGGCCCGGCCGTGAAGCGGTGCACCGGCAGGCGCTGCAGGGTTTCGCCTTCGTTGCCGGTCAGGCGCAGGGCGTCGTCGAGGCTGAGCGGTGGATCGAGGGCGCAGAACTTTTCGGCGTTGCGGAGATCGCCCGGACGCAGCTCGATCCAGGCCCCCTTGTGCTGCACCAGTGGGCTGCGCTTGCTCGCCAGCCGCTCCAGGTCCTTGAGGGTCAAGGTGACGCCGCCGATCATCAGGTCCCAGCGCCACTCCAGGGTTTCGCCGAGGCTGAAGCCCCGTGATTTCGCCGGCAGCTCCGCTTCGATCGACAGGCCCAGCCGGCTGGCCAGGCCACCGCTGAGGCTGGGGGGGAGCACCACGCCCACGCCCACATCGCGCAGGCGGGCGGCGGCCGTTCGCACCAGCACGAAGGCTTCGGCCGGGGCCAGCTCCATCTGCAAGGGGGTGGCCGCATCGAGGCCCCGCCCGATCGGCTCGAACACCTGCAGGGCCCGGCCCAGGCCTTCGAGCAGCAGTTCGCCGGGCTGCTGAACGTTGATCTCGCCGAGTTGCAGGCTGGCTTCACCAGCCGCCCAGACCGCCGCCGCCGGCAATTTCAGGCTCGGATCGGCCTCGGCCTGCAGGCTGAAGCGCAGCTCCCAGAGCTCAGCGCCCTCTGGCGGTGTGTCGAGCTCCAGGCAGGCCCGGGCCGGGGCGACCCGCCCGGCCACCGCTTCGCGCCAGTGGTGGGTGGCGGTGCCGAGTCGCTCGATCTCTTCTTCGCCCAGGCGCAGCTCGCCCTTGCCCGGACCCAGGGCCTGCTGCCAGGCCGTCAGCAGGGGATCGAGGCCGTCGGCTTTCGGGCTGAAGCCGCTGCGCAGCTGGGCATCCACCAGGCCAGAGAGGATCGTCACCACCCGCAGCCGGCCGGAGCCGGGTCGCCAGCAGGCCAGGGGTGCGCTGCCGTTGGCGCCGGCCCAGGCTGAACCCGATCCAGGCAGGTTCGAGCCACGGCAGAGGCCAGCCACCGCCACCTGGGGCAGCTGGGTGGCCAGATCTTCGAGGCGACGGCGGTCGTCTTCGCGGTTGAGCAGGGGCAACCAGTGGGCCTGGCCCTCTTCCACCTGGGGCAGCCAGCGGCCCCGGGCGATCAGGCTGAGGCTCCAGCGTTGGAGATGGCTCCACCAGCGCAATTCATCGGCCAGGTCGGGATGGTTTCCCGAGAGCGGCAGGCGCTCCAGCCAGAGGGCGGCGGCGGCGGGATCCAGCCACAGCCCCTCCACCTCCCAGGGCCACCACTCCACATCTTTGGGGATCGGTTCGCCGGCCTGCAGCGGCAGGCCACTCCAGCCGCCCATCTCGGACTTCTTCCTGCCCTTGCTGCTCTGGCGACGGCTCGGCAGGCTCAGGGCGGCCGAGGCCGGCCGGAACGATTCGGTCCACAGGTCCCACTCCTCCAGCCAGGCGCCGAGGTCGTCCTGGTTGAGGCTGAGCGGGTGGGCGAGGGGCGCCTCAATCGGACTGGCCGGGTGGGCCACCCGCCAGGTATCGGCCCAGAGCATCAGGCCGGCGACCGCCATGCCGCTGCTATCGGCTGGGAGCCAGGTGGCGTGCAGAAGGCTCATCGCCGAGGCGCGGCCAGGTACGGATCGGCGCCATCATCCCCGATCGCGGTCCCCTGCCCCCTCCAGGCATCAGTTCAAGGCTTCAAGGCGGGCAGCAGCCGTTGCCCTGCCTGCAGCAGCAGGGCGGCGCCCAGCAGCGGCCACCACAGTGGCCACCAGGCTTTGAGCGCTGTCTGCAGCAGCGCCAGAGCCGCCTCGACCCAGTGCCCGCTAACGAGCTCAGGGAGATCCAGGGGAAGGGCGAGGCTGCGGATGCCGCAGACCGCTCCCACCAGGCCGGCCTGGAGATGGCCATCGTCCGGGTCGACCCGCTGCAGGTGGAAGGCCAGCAGGCCGTAGAAGAAACCGCAGCCGCCGGCCCGCAGCCCCGGCTCCAGACCCAGCACCAGGCCGAGGGCCAGAGCGGTGCCACCGGCGAGCAGGGCCCAGCCGATCGACTGGAGCCGCAACTGATGGCGCTGCTCGGTGGAAGACAACGGCGTCGCTGGTGCCTGTGCTGGGCGATCATGCCCTTTCCAGGGTTGTTTCGCTGTTTTGGGCCATGGCTGCCGCTCCAGATTCCCGCCACTTCCCAACCGGCGCCACCCGCCCGCGCAGCGGCGCGGAGATCCGCGAAGCCTTCCTCGCTTTCTACGCGGCTCGGGGCCACCAGCGGCTGGCCAGTGCCTCGCTGATTCCCGACGACCCCACGGTGCTGCTCACCATCGCTGGGATGCTGCCGTTCAAGCCGGTGTTCCTGGGGCAGTCTCCGAGGCCGGCGCCGCGGGCCACCACAGCCCAGAAATGCATCCGCACCAACGACATCGAGAACGTGGGCCGCACGGCGCGGCATCACACATTTTTCGAGATGCTCGGCAACTTTTCGTTTGGCGACTACTTCAAGGCTGAGGCGATTGCCTGGGCCTGGGAGCTTTCCACCGAGCTGTTCGGCCTCGATCCGGCCCGGTTGGTGGTGAGCGTGTTCCGTGACGACGACGAGGCCGCGGCGATCTGGCGTGACGCGGTGGGGGTTACCCCCAAGCGGATCGTGCGCCTCGATGAGGCCGACAACTTCTGGGTGTCGGGTCCTACTGGTCCCTGCGGTCCCTGCTCGGAGCTCTACTACGACTTCAAACCCGAACTGGGCGATGACGGCATCGACCTGGAGGACGACAGCCGATTCATCGAGTTCTACAACCTCGTGTTCATGGAATTCAACCGCGATGCCGCTGGTGTGCTCACGCCGCTGGCCAACCGCAACATCGACACGGGCCTGGGACTCGAGCGCATGGCCCAGATCCTGCAGCAAGTGCCGAACAACTACGAAACCGATCTGATCTACCCGCTGATCGAAACGGCCGCTGGCCTCGCTGGCCTCACCTATCCCGGTCTTAATACCAAGGCTCAGACGTCGTTGAAGGTGATCGGCGACCACAGCCGAGCCATCACCCAGCTGATCGGCGATGGGGTGAGTGCCTCGAACCTGGGCCGGGGCTACATCCTGCGGCGTCTGTTGCGCCGGGTCGTGCGCCACGGGCGGCTGATCGGCATCGATCGGCCCTTCCTCCACGCGATGGGCGAGGCGGCGATCAGCTTGATGGCGCCGGCCTACCCCGAGTTGCTGGAGCGCCGGGGGGCGATCACCGCGGAGCTGGAGCGGGAGGAGGCCCGCTTTCTTGAAACCCTCGAGAGGGGCGAGAAGCTGCTGGCTGAGCTGCTGGCCGCCAGACCCCAGCGGATCAGCGGCGCCCAGGCCTTCGAGCTCTACGACACCTATGGCTTCCCGCTGGAGCTCACCGAAGAGATCGCCGAAGAGCATGGTCTGACGGTGGACCGCGACGGTTTCGAGGCAGCGATGGAGGCCCAGCGCCAGCGGGCCAAGGCGGCAGCGGTGAGCGTGGATCTCACCGTCCAGGGCGCCATTGAGGCGATCGCCGCCGATCTGGCCGACACCGATTTCCACGGCTATGGCGCCCTGGAGCATCCCAGCCAGGTGATGGCGCTGGTGGTGAACGGCGCGCCGGGCCAGCGGGCGGTGGCCGGCGACGCGGTGCAGCTGGTGCTCGATGCCACGCCGTTCTATGGCGAATCCGGTGGCCAGATCGGTGACCGCGGCCTGCTGGTCGGCCAGGACTTGATCGTTGAGATCGAGGCGGTGAGCCGCCTGCGCAAGTTGTTTGTTCACCACGGCCGGATTGAGCGGGGCGTGCTGCAGCTCGGTGACCAGCTCAACGCCCGGGTCGATCGCCGCTGCCGGCGCCGGGCCCAGGCCCACCACACCGCCACCCACCTGCTGCAGGCGGCGCTCAAGCAGGTGGTGGACCCCGCGATCAGCCAGGCCGGCTCCCTGGTGGATTTCGATCGGCTGCGCTTCGACTTCCATTGCCCGCGCCCGCTCAGCCGCGAGGAGTTGGAGCGGATCGAGGACCTGATCAACGGCTGGATCGAAGCGGCTCACGCGATGGAGGTGCAGGAGATGGCGCTGGAGCAGGCCAGGGCCGCCGGAGCCGTGGCCATGTTCGGCGAGAAATACGACGCGACGGTGCGGGTGGTGGACGTGCCCGGTGTGTCGATGGAACTCTGCGGCGGCACCCACGTGGCCAACACCGCCGAGATCGGTCTGTTCAAGATCTCCGGCGAAAGCGGCGTGGCCGCAGGCATCCGCCGGATCGAAGCGGTGGCCGGCCCGGCGCTGCTGCCTTACCTCAAGGCCCGCGAGCAGGTGGTGCGCGACCTGGGCGAGCGTTTCAAGGCCCAGCCGGGCGAGATTGTGGAGCGGGTGAGCGCCCTGCAGGAGGAACTCAAGGCGAGCAACAAGGCGCTGGGCGCGGTGCGCAGCGAACTGGCCCTGGCCAAGGCGGCAGCGCTGGTGTCTGAGGCCGAAACGCTGGGCGCCTTCCAGCTGCTGGTGGCCCGCCTCGACGGGGTGGAGGGCGCCGGTTTGCAGGGCGCCGCCCAGCAACTGCAGCAGCAGCTCGGTGACGGGGCGGCGGTGCTGCTGGGCGGCCTGCCTGACCCGGCTGACAGCGGCAAGGTGATCCTGGTGGCGGCCTTCGGAAAGGCGGTGATCGCCAAGGGTCCCAAGGCCGGGGCCTTCATCGGTGGTGTGGCCAAGCGCTGTGGCGGCGGCGGTGGCGGTCGCCCCAACCTGGCCCAGGCCGGCGGCAAGGACGGCGCGGCGCTCGATGGTGCGTTGGAGCAGGCCAGGGCGGAGCTGGTCTCGGCGTTGGCTGCGGCTGGTTCCTGAACGGAGCGGCCAGGGAGCCTGACCCGCGGCGGGGCAGTCTGGGGTCTCGTCGCAACCTGGCCGATGCGTCCCCTTCCTCCCGCGTGCTGGCTCTCAGCGCTGGGTCTATGGCCCCTGTCCCTGGCGCTCCTGCCCCTGCCGGCGCTCTCCCAGCAGGTTCAGCTCCGCTGCGACGGCACCCTGCTGGAGGCGCGCGGCAATGCCGAGGTCAAACGGACCACCGAGCGGCTGCGCTTCTCGCTGGGGCTGGAGGCTGAGGCCGCCACCGCCGAGCTGGCCCTGCCAGCCCTGCAGGAACGGCTGGCGGCCGTGCGCACGGCCTTGCAGCTGCTGCAGGTGAGCGAGCTGGAGGTGGGCTCCCCGTCCACCTGGCAGCAGCCGCGCAGCAAGGACAGGCCCGAGCTGGTGAAGGCTAGCCTGCGCCTGAACGGTCAGCTGCAGCCTCCCCAGCTCCAGGGCATGATCCGCCAGGTGGGCAGCCTGCCGGGGGTTCGTCTGTCCCCGGTGACCACCGAGGCCGACCCTGCTGCCGACGCCGACGTACGCCGCCAGCTGTTGCGGTCGGCCTATCAAGAGGCCCGCAGTCAGGCCCTCACCATTGCCGAGGTGATCGGCCTGCGGGCCCTCAACCCCCTGGAGGTGCAGATCGAAGGAGGGATGGGGCCGAGGGTGTTTCGCACAGCGATGGCTGATGAGGCGGCCCCGTTTGATCCGGCCGAACTGGCGGCCCCCACCGACCGCCTCGAACTGCTGGTGCGTTTCTGCGCCAACTGAATGGTTCAGGCCCGTCTCTCGCCCAGTTCCACCAGCCGATCGCCAGCCAGGCTCAGGCAGTGATCGAGCGGCCGGATGGCGCTGGCGATGGCCGCCAGCTGGGCCGTGTCGCCCCGGTGGGCCGCGGCGATGCCATCAAGGAGCAGGCCGATCACCCTGTTGCCCGACTTGCAGCGCTGGCTCACCAGCGACAGCATCTCCATGGCCAGGTCGACGTCGAAGAGCAGGGTTTTGAGGAAGTTGTCGCCGCTGACTTCAATCAGCTCGGCCGGTCCCTCCACCACCCGCACGTCGGCGGAATGGATGCCGGTGCCGAACAATCCCATTTCACCGAGGAGTTCCTCCGCTTCGAGCACCGCCAGGGTGTGGGGCCTGGGCTCAAGCAACTGGATCTGGACCGCTACCTTGCCGCTGGTGAGCAGCATCAGGCTGGTGGCGGGATCTCCCTGACGCATCAGCAGGTCCCCCTGGCTGGCGAGGCGCTGGACCGGCGCCAGATCGGCGTAGTGGATCTTCAGCAGCAGCTTGATGCGCTCGCGCACGATCTTCAGCTGCGATTCATCTCCCCACATGGCATCAGCTCCAGTCAGGTCTGCAGGTAAGTGGTCTGGCGCAGGCTGCCTTCCAGGTGGGCCATCAGCCGCTGGGCATCGCGGATTGGCAGGTCGCCCCGGTCGATGGCCGCCTCACTGGCCAGGCGCAGACGCTCAAGCAGTTGGTCGGGTTCGTGTTCCATCGCTTCGAGCACCTCGGCATTGGTGTTGCCCCTCACCACATGCTCGACCCGGTAGCTGCCATTGGCACCAAGACGGATATGGACTGCATTGGTGCTGCCGAACAGGTTGTGCAGGTTGCCCATCACCTCCTGGTAAGCGCCGCCGAGAAACAGGCCGATCCAGTAAGGCTCATCGGGCTGCAGGTCATGCAACTCGAGCAGCGGTTTCACCTGGCCGGCATCGATGAAGCGGGCCAGCTTGCCGTCGGAGTCACAGGTGAGGTCAGCGAAGCTGCCCAGGCGGTTGGGGCGTTCGTTGAGGCGATGGATCGGCAGCACCGGGAACAGCTGGTCAATCGCCCAGGTGTCGGGGGCGGAGCGAAACACCGAGAAGTTGGCGTAGTAGGTGCTGGCCAGGGCCGCCGGCAGGGTGCGCAGCTCATCGGGGATCGCGGCGCTGGCCGGCCAGCGGGCCAGCTGGCTGGCGATCGATTCGCAGCAGGCCCAGTAGAGGCGTTCGGCGGCTCCCCGCTCGGTGAGGGTCAGGTAGCCGAGACGGAAGGCGGAGAGGGCGTCGTGCTTGAACTTGATCGCGTCGTTCCAGCCCTCTTGCAGGTGGTCGCCGCTGCTGGCCTCGGCGCCGGCCTCGATCGCCGAGAGGGTGTCGCGCAAGTTGCGCACAATCAGTGGTTCGCCCTCGCTCAGCGGCGGCACCGCGCCACTGACCTGGCCAGCACCGAGCACGTCGAACACCAGCACGCTGAAATGGCTGGCGATCGCACGGCCGCTCTCGCTCACCAGGGTGGGCAGGGGGATGCCGTGGGGCTCGCAGCACTCGCGCACGGTGGCCACCACATCGTTGGCGTAGTTCTGCAGCGAGTAGTTGGTGGAGGCGGCGGTGGCGGTGCGGCTGCCGTCGTAGTCGATGCCGAGGCCGCCGCCCACGTCGAGGTAACCGAGCGGAGCACCGAGCTGGGCCAGCTGCACGTAGATCTGACCGGCTTCCTGCAGGGCGTCCTTGAGCACGGCGATGTCGTTGATCTGGCTGCCCACGTGGAAGTGCAGCAGGCGCAATTCGCCGAGCAGATCCGCCTGGCGCAGGGTGTCGAGGGTGGCCAGCAGGTCGGGCACCGAGAGACCGAACTTGGCCCGCTCGCCCACCGAACTGCCCCAGCGGCCGGTGCTGCGGCTCGAGAGCTTGGCCCGCACGCCGATCAAGGGCGCTGAGCCGAGGGCCCGGCTGGCGGCAATGATCGGCTCGACCTCATCGGCCTGCTCGATCACCACCACCGGCTGGCGGCCGAGCCGGCGGGCCAGGATCGCCGTCTCGATGTAGCGCTGGTCTTTGTAGCCGTTGCAGATCAGCAGGGCCTCGGGGTCGTCGAGCAGCGACAGGGCGATCAGCAGTTCGGCCTTGCTGCCGGCCTCGAGCCCGAAGTGCCAGCGGCGGCCGCTTTCCATCAGCTGCTCCACCACGTGGCGCTGCTGGTTGCATTTCACCGGGAAAACGCCCTGGTAGCGGCCGGCGTAGCCGTACTGGGCGATCGCTCTCTCAAAGGCGGCGTGGAGCCGCTCCAGCCGGTCTTCGAGGATGTCGTCGAAGCGGATCAGCAGCGGCAGGGAGAGATCGCGGCCCTGCAGCCCCCGCACCAGTTCCACCAGATCGAGGGCGCCGCCGCGTTCGCCGCGGGGCTGCACCATCACATGGCCGCGCTCGCTGACACTGAAATAGGGATCGCCCCAGCCGTCTACGCCATAGAGAGCGGCGCCGTCGGCGGCGCACCAGGCGGACGCGGAGGGGGGAAGCGAATCGGCAAGCACCATCGGTGCGCGGCGGTGCGTGGGGACGAACCCGAAATCTAATGAGGCGGTCCGCAGAACCTCGTTGGACACGCTCAACGGGCCAGCCCCCTCCATTCCCCGATCTCCCCATGGGTCTGGATTGGCCCCTCTCAGGCTGAGTGGCTGGGGAAGCCCTGCGCTCGGCTTGCCAATGGGCGGCCCTGCCGCAGACGATGGGGGCTCACACCAACGCTCTTTCCATGGCCGTCGAACGCACCTTCCTTGCCATCAAGCCCGATGGCGTCCAGCGGGGGCTGGTGGGCGAGATCCTCGGCCGCTTCGAGCGCAAGGGCTTCAAGCTGGTGGGCCTCAAGCAGCTGGTGCCCAGCCGTGAGCTGGCTGAAAGCCATTACGGGGTGCACAGCGAGCGGCCGTTCTTCGCCGGCTTGGTGGAGTTCATCACCAGTGGTCCCGTGGTGGCGATGGTCTGGGAAGGCGATGGTGTGATCGCCAGTGCCCGCAAGCTGATCGGCGCCACCAAGCCGCTGGAGGCCGAGCCCGGCACGATCCGCGGCGATCTGGCGGTGAACATCGGTCGCAACGTGATCCACGGCTCCGATGCCCCTGAAACCGCTGATTTTGAGATCGGCCTCTGGTTCGAGCCCTCCGAGCTGAGCGACTGGACGCCCGCCGATCAGGTCTGGCGCGTGGAGCCCTGAGCGCTTTGCGGCTGAACAGCGAAGCGGTCGAAGCGGAAGTTGGCCAACAAAGCGGCGTTGGCGGCCGACAAAACGCTGCGTCGGCTTGGCTCGCCTGATCCATCCCTGGCTTGATCGCCGCTCACCTGGGCGGTGATCAGCTCTGCTGTGACAGCCGCGAGCAGCACACCGTTGCGGTAGTGGCCGGTGGCCAGCCACAACCCCTCGATCGGACTGGGGCCAAGCAAGGGAGCCTGATCGGGCGTGCCCGGACGAAACCCCCACCAGCGCTCCATCGGCGGCCAGCTGGCCGCCGCCGGCAACAGGGCGGTGAGGCCGGCCTCCAGCTGCTGCTGGCCCCGGGGCGTGAGCCCAGCGGCGAAGCCGGCCTCCGGTTCGCTGGTGGCTCCCACCACAATCAGGCCGTCCTCGCGGGGAACCAGATAGGTGCCGGGCCCGAACAGCACCCGGCGCAGGGCCCGGCGGGGGGCCTGCAGGGAGAGCATCTGCCCCTTGATCGGCACCACCGGCAAGCCGGGCAGCAGGCTGGCGCTCCAGGCCCCGCAGGCCAACACGGCCCGGCGACAGGCCAGGCTGCGCACCAGGCCACCGGCGCCGATCAGGCGCACCCCGCTGAGCACCCGCTGGCCATCGCTCATCAGTTCCAGCACCTCGGTGCCCTCGGCGAAGGCCACGCCCCGCTCGACGCAAGCCCGCTCCAGGGCGCGCATCAACTGGCGGCGGTTGTCGATCTGGCCGTCCTGGGCGAACAGCAGCCCGCAGCAAAAGTCTGCGCCGATGCCCGGGATTTCGGCTTCCAGTTCGGCGCGATCGAGCGGTTGCCCCAGCGAAGCGGTGGGGTAGGCCCCTCGCTCGGCGCTGGTGGTGAAGGGCACCACGATCCCTGAGCGCAGCAGGCCGCAGGGCAGGCCGCTGTCGGCTTCGAGCTGGCCCACCCACTGGGGCAGCAACGCCAGGCTGCGTTGACCCAGGGCGAGCATGGCCCCCTCCAGCCCCTCGGCATGGGGCGCGAGCATGCCGGCGGCGACAAAGCCCGCCGCCTCGTTGCGGCGGCGGCTCAGCACCCGAACACACTCGCCGCGACGGGCCAGCTGGTGGGCGATCGCCAGACCGATCAGGCCGCCACCGAGAACCAGCACCGGATCAGCGTCGCCTTCTGCAAAGGACCGGCTTGCCGAGACTTGATCCGTGCGCAGGCCTGTCATGGACTCAAACTATCCAAGCGCCAGCAGCGGGGTGATGGCGGCCGCGCCCAACAGTCCCCTGCATAGGATCGTTTCCACAACAGGCGCAAGCCGGGAGAGCGGAATGGCTTCGGCGATTGGACATGAGGGCTGGGAGGCCGTGATCGGCCTGGAAACCCACGTGCAGCTGGGTACGGCCAGCAAGATCTTCACCGCCGCCTCCACCAACTTCGGCGACCAGCCCAACAGCCACATCGATCCGGTGGTGCTGGGGTTGCCCGGCACCCTGCCGGTGCTGAATCAGAAGGTGCTCGAGTATGCGGTGAAGGCGGCTCTGGCCCTCAATCTGCAGGTGGCCGAGCACAGCAAGTTCGACCGCAAGCAGTATTTCTATCCCGACCTGCCCAAGAACTACCAGATCTCCCAGTTCGATCAGCCGATCGCCGAAAACGGCTGGATCGAGGTGGAAGTGGCCGAAAAGGGAAAAGACACCTACCTCAAGACGATCGGCATCGAGCGGCTGCACATGGAAGAAGATGCCGGCAAGCTTGTGCATGCCGGCAGCGATCGTCTGGCCGGCAGCACCCATTCGCTGGTGGATTACAACCGCGCCGGTGTGGCCCTAGCCGAGATTGTTTCCAAGCCCGATCTGCGCACGGGCCGGGAGGCGGCCGAATACGCCTCAGAAATCCGCCGGATCATGCGTTATCTGGGCGTCAGCGACGGCAACATGCAGGAAGGATCCCTGCGCTGCGATGTGAACATCTCGGTGCGGCGCGGACCCAACGATCCCTTCGGCGTGAAGGTGGAGATCAAGAACATGAACTCCTTCTCGGCGATCCAGAAGGCCTGTGACCACGAAATCGCCCGTCAGATCAAGGCGATCGAGGCCGGCGAGCCGATCTTTCAGGAAACACGCCTCTGGGATGAGAGCAAGCAGCACACCCGCAGCATGCGCAGCAAGGAGGGCAGCAGCGATTACCGCTACTTCCCCGAGCCGGATCTGGGACCGATTGAGGTGAGTGCCGAGCGGCGCGAGGGCTGGCGCGCCGAGCTGCCCGAGCTGCCTGCCGCCAAGCGCCATCGTTACGCCGATGCCCTAGGGCTCTCAATCTACGACGCCCGGGTGCTCACCGATGAGCGCGCCATGGCCGAATACTTCGAAGCCGCCGTGGCGGCTGGTGCCGACGCCAAGGGAGTGGCCAACTGGGTCACGGGCGACATCGCCGCCCATCTCAATGCCGGCAAGATGTCGATCACCGAATTGCCCCTCAAGCCTGCGCAGCTGGCGGAATTGGTGCAGCTGATCGACGACGGCACCATCAGCGGCAAGATCGCCAAAGATCTTCTGCCGGAGCTGCTGGAGCAGGGTGGTTCCGCCCAGGCGATCGTGGCCGACCGCGGTCTGGGCATGATCAGCGACCCAGCGGCGATCACGGCGATCGTGGCGGAGCTGCTGGCGGCCCATCCAGCCGAGGTGGAGGCGTTCCGAGGCGGTAAAAACAAGCTGCAGGGTTTCTTCGTGGGCCAGCTGATGAAACGCACCGGCGGCCGCGCCGATCCCAAGCTCGCCAACCGGATTCTGGCCGAAAAGCTGAAGGGTTAGCGCAACAACCTGCTGGAACCACACGGCTAATCCGCCAGCAGCTGGGCCATCGTTTCGATGATCTGGGGGGCGTCGAAATAATCACCGTGGTCGATGGAGCGGTTGGTGAGCATGGTGGCGTTGAAGCCGGTCATGTTGGCTGGAGCAAGCGAGGGCAGCGGGTTGAGGCCGAGGCTGCTCTCCCAGCGCTTGTCGATGTCGGCGCCGGCCACAAGCTCTTTCACCTTCTGGAAGGGTTCGCGCAGGGCATCTTTTTCGAGCACTGAGGCTTTCAGGGCGGAGTCATTCCGCGAATAGAACAGGTACGTATGGCCGACCAGATGCTTCAAACCGTCGTGGAACGGCCCGTTGTAGTCCAACAGCTCGGAGTTAATGTTGATGTTGTGGCACTGGGTGACTTCGCGGCGCTCCACATCGGGAGCCAGCAGGATCAGGCGATCGATGAACGAACTGCTACCGGCATCGTCGCGCCGCTTCAGCCGTTGGGCGATCGAGCGGCCGATCGCGTTGTTCTCCCAGGCCCGGTAGGGCCAGGCAGAGCGGTCCACCAGGCTTTTGAGCATGCTGCAGACCAGATAGCTGCCCATGCTGTGGGCGATCACATCCACCTCGACGCTGTCGTTGGCGGCGCGGATGTTGGCGATCAGGTTGGCCAGGGCGTTCGCCGACTGGGCCGCCTCCAGCCGGTCGGATTGGTAGGCCAGCAGGCGGCCGTCTGAAGGCCAGGAGAACCCCACGAAGGCGATCTGATCCTTTTGCACAGCTCGGCCCGGAGCGGCGGCGGCTGGTGGAGGGCTCACGCCAGTGGTTGTTGATGCTGGCTCGGGATCCAGCACCAGGGAAAGGCCCCTGGCCTCAAGGGTGGCGGCCAGGGCTTCAGCTAACAGGGAAAAGGAGGTGATGGCGCCATGCAACGGCACATTGAAGCCATGGATGCCGATCACCACCTTTCTGATTTCAGGCTTGGCAAGGAATTTGTCGAACACCCGCTCGGTGGAGGGCGAAATCACCGCATCGACGGGAATGGTGTTGGGATTGGTGGTGGCTAGGTAGTGGCCCATGCAGATATGGGTGTCGACCCAGTGATATCCACTGCTCTGCAGCTTGATTCGCTGATTGCGATCAAAGCGTTGGCCCAATTGCTCCCGGTCGCGGTTGGTGGCGAAGAAGCGAATTGTTCGTGTCATGGCGAGACGGCTGGAGGGAAGGGATCACGGCAGCTTGCCGAGAACCAGTGACGCTGCACCTGCTCGATCAGCTCGGCCTCGCCGCCGCGGTTGTTGATCAGTACATCGGCCAGCTCACGCTTGCGGGCCAGTGGCCACTGGGCGTTGATGCGGGCGCGGGCTTCACCGCTGCTGTAGCCGTCACGCTGGATCAGGCGCTGGAGTTGTTGCTCCTCGTCGCAGTCCACCAGCCAGACCTCGCTGCAGAGCCCCTGCAGATTCACTTCATAGAGCAGCGGAATCATCAGCACCAGGCAGGGTGCCCCAGCGAATTGTGCCAGGGCTTGCTCAAAGCGGCTGCGCACCAAGGGGTGCACCAAGCGCTCAAGCCAGAGCCGTTCGGCTGGATCGGCAAACACGATGCGCCCCAGGGCGGCTCGATCAAGGTTGCCGTAGCGGGCCTGCACGGCCTGCGTCGCCGCTGTACCCGGGGCTAACGCGTCGCGGGCGTAGGCGTCGGCATCCAGCACGGGCAGCCCGTAGCTGCCGCTAAGAATCCGCCCAACACTGCTTTTGCCACTGGCAATGCCCCCGGTGAGGCCGATGCGACGCTGCAAGGCTGGGGTGATCGAATCAGCCATCAGGTCCACGTGCGAAACCGAGACCTCGCGCAAAATCAAAGCTAAGCGCTGAACTCAACGGTGGCACGTTTCCACTGCCCCCAACTGAAGGACGCCAGAGATCACTTATTGCAATGTGGCAGAACCAAACGTGGCATTGAATCGCCGGCACCAGATTGTTGCTGATCTGAACTCTTCGAGATTGACGCTCTCTGGAATCGGATACATCTGGGCGCCGCTGAAGCTCTTCAGGGGAGCAAGCAGTACGTAATCACCTTCGTTAAGCGGGAAAGCTGGTGGCGTGGTGGAGGCAATCACATCGGCCTTGCGATGCAAGACCACAACCAGGTCAGGGCCAGATGTTGAAGTTGAAAAATCCTGATCCAATTCCAGGCGATGCTGGTTGTTCTCCTTCACCAGTTGTGCAGAGCCTTTGGTGGGATGCTCGCCGGAAACAAAATCGCCGGAGCGGATCAGCAAAGGCTCAGACTTCGTGGCAAGGCTGGCATCCTGCGCTGGTGGGCTGGAGAGGCTCCCCTGGTTGGCCTCGGGCCCTGCACAGCTCGATAACCCCGCCACGGCAAAGCCGAATGCCACAGCGAATCCCAAGTGGATGGCGAAACGGCTCGATTTCATCGGTTGAACTGATGCGAGTGGATTGTCTTGACCGTAATCAGGGGTGTGGTCGTTAGCGTGATTTTCCTTCGCCGGTCGCGCAGATGGGTGACAGGGTCTCCGCTTCCGCCAAAACCACTCCAGAACCTTCCCCTGCTGATCCCGGCACCCCGGCCGTAGGTGGCGGCTGGCCGGTGATCGATGGCTGGGCCAAGGCGACCCTCTCGCCCAAAGGCCCGCTGCTCTGGCAAACACTGCTGCACAAGAGCGCCTGCCTGTCCTGTGCCTGGGGCACAGGCGGCCAGAACGGCGGCTTCCGCGATGAGCTGGGGCAACCGCTGCAGCGCTGCCTCAAGAGCGTCGAGGCGATTGCGGCGGAACTGCAACCGGCCGTGTCTGAGGGGGTGTTCGCGCAGCGCAGCCTGGCGGAACTGCAGCGCCTGAGTTCGATGGAGGCCGATCGCCTCGGTCGCCTCAGCCATCCCCTGATCCTGCGTGAGGGCGGAAGCCATTACGAGCGCCTCGGCTGGGACGACGTGTTTGAGCTGGCTGAAGCCGCCTTCCAGCGCCCGCCGGAGCGGGTGGCCTCCTACAGCTCCGGCCGCTCCTCCAACGAGGCGGCCTATCTGCTGCAGTTGCTGCTGCGGGCCTGGGGCTCCAACAACCTGGCCGACTGCTCCGACCTCTGCCATGCCCCCTCCACCGTGGGGCTGGGCGAGGTGTTCGGCTCGGGCACTTCGATGGTGAGCCTGGAGAGCCTGCAGCAGTCTGATTGCGTGGTGCTGGTGGGCTCCAACGCGCCGGCCAACCACCCGCGGCTGATGAATGAGCTGATCCACCTGCGGGAGCGCTGCGGCAGCGTGATCGTGATCAATCCGGTGCTGGAGGTGGGGCTGCTCAAGTTCGGCTCGCCGGCCTTTCCGATCAAGTCGATGCTGCGGGGCTCGACGATCGCCTCGCTGTTCCTGCAGCCAATTCCCGGCAGCGACACGGCCGTGTTCCTGGGCCTCCAGAAGGCACTGCTGGAGGCCGGCAGCATCAAGTTCGACTTCCTCAAGGCCCACGCCGAGGGCTGGCAGGCCGTGGTGGAAGCGCTGAAGTCAACCTCCTGGGAGGCGATCACCAGCTGCTGCGGCCTCAGCCGCGAAGAGCTGGAGGAGACCGCCGCCGTGATCGGCCGGGCCAAGGGGGTGGTGTTCGCCTGGGCGATGGGCATCACCCACCAGGCCAACGGCACGGCCAATGTGCATGCCATCGCCAACACCGCCCTGCTCAGCGGCAACGTCGGACGTCCGGGGGCGGGCACGATGCCGATCCGCGGCCACTCCAACGTGCAGGGCTTCGGCTCGATGGGCGTGACCGTAAAGCTGCGCGCCGAGATGCAAAAAGCCCTGGAAACCCTGCTGGGCCGTCCGCTCAGTCGGGTGCCCGGCTATGACACCCGCGCCTTGATCGAGGCGGCCGAGGCCGGAGCCGTCGACAGCCTGCTCTGCCTGGGGGGCAATCTCTGGGGGGCCAACCCCGATTCCGAGCAGGCCCGGCAGGCCCTGGGCCGCATCGACACGATCTTCTATCTCGCCACCAAGCCCAACCAGGGACATTTCCACGGCCTGGCGGCCCGCACCACCCTGGTGTTGCCGGTGTTCAACCGCTTCGAAACACCACACCGCACCACGACTGAATCGGGCAACAATTTTGTGCGCCTCAACGAACCCGGCAGCAGCCACCTCAAGCGCGCCGATCTGATCAGCGAGGTGGGCTTTCTCGCCGAGCTGGCCATGCGGCTGATGGGCCGCGATCCAATCGACTGGGAACGCCTGCAGGATCCGGTGTACGTGCGCCAGTTGATCGCCCGCACCGTGCCCGGCTATGGGCCGATCGCCCGGATCGATGCCAATAACGGGGAATTCAGCGTGGAGGGGCGGCTGTTCGAGCAGCCCCGCTTCCCGACACCATCGGGGCGAGCACGGATGCAGGCCACGCCCCTGCCGGCGCTGGAGTTGCCTGAGCCGGCCCACTTCGGTGACCTGGGGCCGGGCGAGCACGGCTTGGTGGTGGCCTTGATCACAGCCCGCAGCTACGGCCAGCACAACACGGTGGTCTACAAAGCCGGCGATGCCTACCGGGGCATGCCGCACCGCCAGACGATCCTGATGAACCGCGGCGATCTGGCCCGCTCCGGCCTGAGCGCCCACCAGCGGGTGTCGGTGCAGGGCGAAGCCGGCGTGCTTACCAACATCGAGATCATCCCCGGCGAGATCCGCGAAGGGGCGGCTCTGATGTTCTATCCCGAGGTGAACGCCATCATCCGCACCAAGGTGGATGCCCGCAGCGGCACGCCGGCCTTCAAACGGGTGCCGGTGCTGGTGCGCGGCGCTTTTCCCCCAGCAGGTTGACCGGGCAGCTCAACCGCCCAAGTAGGCCATCTCGGCGTGGGCCGCTGCCGGTGTGCTGGGCTCGGCGGAGCCAGCCTCGGGCCCCCGTTCTTCGCTGTAGCGATCCTGGCGCTCGCGCCAGAGGCCGCGCAGGGCCGCATCCAGCCCAGCCCGGTCAGCTCCCGGGCGCCCGCCTGGCCGCAGCCAGGGTTTGAGGTCGAAGCCGCTGGAGGCGAACAGGCAGGTGTAGGCCACGCCATCGGCGGTGATGCGCAGGCGGTTGCAGTCGCCGCAGAAGGGGGCGCTGATCGAGGCCACCACGGCCAGTTGCCCGCCACCGGAAGCCGCCTCCAGGCCGCCGTCGCGGTAGCGCCAGCGGTTGGCGGTGGCAGCGCTGGCACGTCCCACCGGCTGCAGCGGCCAGACGGCGCCGATCCGTTGCAGCATCTCGGCCGCTGGCACCACCTGCTCGAGGTTCCAGCCGTTGCGGTTGCCCACATCCATGAACTCAATCAGGCGCAACTCCACCCCCAGCCGCCGCGCCAGCGCCGCCAACGGCAGCAGCTGATCGTCGTTGCGGCCGCGGGCGATCACGGCATTGAGCTTGAGCTGGCCTGCGGCCGGGTCGAAGCCGGCGGCACGGGCGTGCTCCACAGCCGCCAGCACCTTGGCCAGCAGGGCTTCCCCGGCGCTGGGCCCCGCCAGCAGACCCGCCATCCGCGCCACGCTCTCGCCATCGGTGCCATCGAGGCTGATGGTGATCCGATCGAGCCCGGCGGCCTTCAGGGCCCGGGCCCGCTCCGCCCCCAGCAGCGCCCCGTTGGTGGTCAGCGCGATGTCCTGCAACGGGCCGCGGGGGCGGCTGGAAGGATCACGAAGGGCTTGGAGACCGCCGATCAAGGCCTCCAGATCCCGGTTCAGCAACGGTTCACCGCCGGTGAGCCGCAGCGTGCCGAAGCCCAGATCCACGGCGGCGGCCACCAGCTGCAGACGCTCCGTCAGGCTGAGCAGCTCAGGTGGTTCCTGGGAATCCGGGCAGCAATAGGGACAGGCCAGATTGCAACGGGCCGTCAGCGACAGACGCAACACGCCGGGTGGGCGTCCGAGGCGATCACGCAGGGAGGCCGGTTCAGCCATCACAACCTCCTCTGGTTTGCTGCCGGGCGCCAAGCCTGGCGCGGCAGTGTTCGGATTGGCTGCTCAGGGCGCCCAGTCGGCCGGCAGGTTGGCGTTACGCAGCTGCAGTGGGTCCAGCGGCACCGAACTGAAGCGCTGGGTTTGATTCAGCCAGCGCAGCAGGCTGCGGCCTCCTTGGCCGGTGAACGTTTCGGCGGACTGACGGGAGGGGTCGCTGGCGGGGTAGAGACCGAGCAGGGGCTGAAGCCGCTGGCCGTCGTGGGCCACAAGAATCCGCTCCGGCTCCGCCGCGCCGGCCTTCAGCAGTTGCTTCAGGGTGCCTGGCTGCAGCCAGGGCATGTCCACTGGCGCCAGTAGCAGTCGCTGGCCGCGGTGATGGGCCATCAGCCGGGTCAGGGCCAGCAGGGGGCCCTCCTGGGGCGGTGGCTCCACGATCACCTCTAGCTCGAACCCCTCGCGCTGCTGAAGTTGACGGGCGATCGTCCCGTGGGACGGGTGGCGGCTGAGCAGGGTGACGGGCTGCTGCAGCTGGGCCAGCAGGCGCAGGGCCTGCTCCAACCAGGTGCCGCCAGCTGGATGGGGAAGCAGCGCTTTGTCGCGGCCCATCCGCCGACTCTCACCGCCGCTCAGCAGACAGGGGCAGAACCGGATGGAGACGGCCATTACCCCATGCTCTCAGCCAGGCCATGCTGCGCTGGTTGAACTGCCTGCATCTATCAGGGTCCAGTTTTAGGCATGGTCTCCAGAACAGCGTCGGCTGGGTCGTCAGGTCGGTTCTTTGTCGCCCTAATCCCTTTTTTTACAGTGAAAGTCCTGTCAAGTGATTGAAACCTTCGTGAGACTCGATCCTCTTGCTCAGTCAGGTGGGTCTTCAACGAGGATTGTGACTCAAGCTTGATGTTTCGAGGCAGTGTTTGAAAGCTGGCCCCGAGCCATCCTTCCGATCAGCACTCGAAGGGTGTGGGCTCCGAGGTGAAGAGGGCCCTTGCATCCGCTGATGGACGCACAACCAAGAAGCAGCAACGATCAGGCGCCATTGCACGCTCTACTGGAGTTGAAGCGGCGCAGGACTCCAGTCCCTTCATCAATAGGGGATAGCATAGTGACTCAGACAGCAAGGGGAAGCAATAACAGTACGCTCGCAGCAAATCAATCAAGCAAATCGTGGTATGGTCAAGAAGTTCTGGGACAGTGAAGAATGACAATTTCGCAGCAGACGATAGACATCGTCAAGGCAACTGCTCCGGCGGTTAAAGAGCACGGCGAAAAGATCACCTCTCGAATGTATGAAATTGCCTTTGCAGAGCGTCCCGACTATAGATTGGGCTTTGAAAATACCTGGATGGTGGATGCCCATGGCAACGGTCAAGCCAAGAAGCTGGCCGCCTCTGTCTATGCCTATGCCACTCATATTGACCGCCTCGAAGAACTTGCTTCAGCCGTCGAGCGAATTGCTCACAAGCATGTGGAGGCCAGAATCCTGCCCGAGCAATACTCCCTCATCGGCGCCAAGCTGCTTGAGGCGATGAAAGATGTGCTGGGAGAAGCTGCTACAGATCAAGTTATCGATGCCTGGGGCGAGGCTTACAACGCCCTCGCAAACATTTTCATTGAGGCCGAGGCAAAGCTCTACAAGAAAAATGATTCGATTCTCGTTGAGAAATTAAAGAGCGAAGCAGGCTGATCAAGGCTGACGCGGGGCTCCTTGCCTTGCCTATTCACAAGGCTCGGGATCGCAGGGGAGAGCCTCGCCGGAGTTTTGTATTGTGAATGGCGTGGGTTTTGATTGGTCTGGAGAAGGGGGCACCAGCGGACCAAGGCAAGGCCTGACAGGATTCGTATCTACAACTACAGAGGAAGGAGTGCTCCGGATGCTCTTATTTGTGTCTCGGTCAGCATGGTGCGCCGATTTTCAGTCCTGAGCGCTTTTTTCCGAAGCCAGGGTTCCTCTTTCGTGACCCATGCTTGCCGAACTCTGGTCTCTCCAGGGGAGATACAAAACCCTGCATCTCACCTGGTTTGCCTTCTTTCTCACCTTCGTCGTCTGGTTCAACCTCGCTCCACTGGCCACCACGGTCAAGGAGGACTTGGGTCTCTCGCTGTCCCAGATCCGTACGTTGGCGATCTGCAATGTGGCTCTCACGGTGCCAGCCCGCATCCTGATTGGGATGGTGCTCGATAAGTACGGACCTCGAATCACCTATTCCACACTTCTGGTATTTTCAGCCATTCCTTGCTTGCTATTTGCAAGCGCCCAGGATTTCAATCAACTGGTGATTGCCCGGCTGTTGCTCTCCATTGTTGGTGCAGGCTTCGTGATCGGAATCCGCATGGTGGCTGAATGGTTTCCGCCGAAGGAGATTGGACTGGCGGAAGGGATTTACGGCGGCTGGGGGAATTTCGGCTCGGCCTTTTCGGCCCTTACCATGGTGATCGTGGCGGGCTGGCTTTCGTTTGCCGGCGGAGCTCAGATCGGTGATGTGGTGCTCAACTGGCGCGGCGCCATTGCCATAACTGGACTGATCGCTGCAGCCTACGGCATCTTCTATTTTTTCAATGTTTCCGATACTCCACCGGGAAGGGTTTATCAAAAGCCCGCTAAAGCGGCTGGGTTAGAGGTGACCTCCATGCGCGACTTCTGGGGGCTGCTCGGCATGAACGTTCCGTTTGCAGCCATTCTCAGCGTGCTGGCCTGGCGGCTTCAGAAGGTTAACTTTCTCAATGACACGGGATACACGATCGCCCTGTTGCTGGTGCTTGCCTTTTTCGTGGCCCAAACCCTGGGCATCATCCGCACAAATATGGATCTCATCAAGGGTACGAAAGTGTATCCCAAAGACGATCGTTATGAGTTCAAGCAGGTGGCTATTTTGGAGCTCACCTATGTGGTGAATTTCGGCTCAGAACTGGCTGTGGTGTCGATGTTGCCCACCTTTTTTGAAACTACCTTCCTGTTGCCGAAGGCGACTGCCGGTATCCTTGCCGCCTCCTTTGCGTTCGTCAACCTGGTGGCCCGCCCGGGTGGTGGACTCATTTCCGATCGTCTGGGATCGCGCCGCAAGACAATGGGCTTTCTGACCGTGGGCCTGGGTATCGGTTACTTGGTGATGAGCATGATTAAACCGGGAACTTTCGTGGGTACGGCCGGCATCCTGCTGGCCCTGGTGCTCACCATGGGTTGCTCCTTCTTTGTACAGGCTGGAGAAGGATCCACCTATGCCATTGTTCCGTTGGTGAAGCGCCGGGTCACAGGCCAGATCGCCGGCATGGTCGGGGCTTATGGAAATGTGGGAGCCGTGGCCTATCTCACCATCTACAGCCTGCTGCCCGTCTGGATCGGTGACGCATCCGGTGATCCGTCTCCGGCGGTAGTGGCGGCATCCAACAGTGCCTTCTTCCAGGTTCTGGGTGTGGCCGGGCTGGTGGTGGGCCTGATGTGTTACTTCTTCCTCAAGGAACCAAAGGGTTCCTTCGATGATCTCCACGAGGGAGAAGTGATACTGGCTGAAGTGCCCTGATGGTGGCCGAGATGGGCGATTCCCCGGCCACAACCGAAGCCTCTGCCGTTAACACCCAGTGCCCCTACTGCGGTGTGGGTTGTGGTCTCACCATGCTGCCGCCAGCAGCCCCCAATCAAGCGACCCGTCGCGGGGTCGACGGCCTGCCGATCTGGGGGGTGAAGGGGGATCGCGGTCATCCATCCAGCCTGGGGCAGGTCTGCATCAAGGGGGCCACGGTTGGGGAAACGCTCGATCGATCCCGCCTGCTGGAACCTCTCTACCGCCCCACCCTGGATCAGCCCTTCCAGCCGATCAGCTGGGAGAAGGCGCTTGATCTCATCGCTGGCCAGATTCAAAACAGCCTCGCCAGGCAGCGATCCGATTCCATCGCCCTTTACGGCTCAGGGCAGTTCCATACGGAAGACTATTACGTTGCCCAGAAGCTCATCAAAGGAGCGATCGGATCCAATAATTTCGATGCCAATTCTCGGCTGTGCATGAGCTCAGCCGTTGCCGGTTATGCCCGCAGCCTTGGCTCCGATGGCCCTCCCTGTTGTTACGACGACCTTGATCATTGCGATCTGGCTTTCTTGATCGGCACCAACACGGCTGCCTGTCATCCGGTGTTGTTCCAGCGACTAGTTAAACGTCGCAAGAAAAACCCCAGGCAGCTCAAGATCGTTGTGGTCGATCCGCGAGCCACAGCCACCTCAGACGCCGCTGATCTTCATCTGGCCATTCAGCCCGGTACCGACCTGGCACTTCTCTATGGCCTTGCCCATCTTTTGCTGGCCCGGCGAACCATCGATCACGAGTTCATCGACGAGGCCACCGATGGCTTTCCCGCCTTCGCCGCCGTGCTGAAGGAGTGGACGCCAACAAAGGTTGCTGCCATCTGTGGCGTCAGCGAGGACAAGCTGCGGCGGGTGGCCGAGCTCTGGGGAGGCGCCGGGGCCGCGCTCAGCCTCTGGTCGATGGGGGTCAATCAGAGCGTGGAGGGCACGGCTACGGTGGCGGGCCTGATCAACCTGCATCTGCTCACCGGTCAGATCGGCCGGCCCGGGGCGGGACCCTTCTCTCTCACCGGCCAGCCCAATGCCATGGGTGGCCGGGAGGCTGGCGGTCTGGCCCACCTGCTGCCTGGCTACCGCAATGTGAATGATGCCGGGCACCGTGACGAGGTGGAGCGTGCCTGGGATCTGGCGCCGGGCTCGATCGCCCCAAGGCCTGGATTGGCGGCATGGCAGCAGCTGGAGGCCATGGAGCGCGGCGAGATTGATCTGTGGTGGGTGGCGGCCACCAACCCTCTGGTGAGTATGCCCAACCTGGAACGGGTCAAGGCCGCCATGGCCCTCTGCCCATTGATCGTGCTCAGTGAGGCCTATGCCGGTACCGAAACCGCGCATTACGCCCACCTGCTGCTGCCGGCCGCCCAGTGGAGCGAGAAGCAGGGAACGATGACCAATTCCGAGCGGCGGGTCACCTTCTGTCCGGCCTTCCGCCGCCCCCCAGGCAAGGCCCGTCCCGACTGGGAGATCTTCGCCGCTGTTGGACGGCGGCTGGGTTTCGAGCATCAGTTCACCTACACCAGCGCAGCCGAGGTCTATGCAGAGCACGCCCAACTCTCGGCCGGCCGCCTTTGCGACGTCTCCGGCCTCAGCCACGAGCTACTGGCCAGCCACGGCCCGCAGCAATGGCCCGCTCCCAAAGGCAGCGCACCAACGACCGAAGCGAAACGCCTCTACACCGATCTGCTCTTCCCAACCGCCAACGGCCGCGCCCGTTTCTGCGCCGATCTGCCGCTGGGCCTGGGCGAGCCGATCTCGGAGGGCTATCCCCTTGTACTCACTGTTGGGCGTTATCTGGGCCAGTGGCACACGATGACCCGCACGGCCCAGGTTCCTCGGCTGGTGGCCATGCATCCCGAGCCTCTGCTGGAGATGCATCCGGTGGACGCTCTTGATCTGGGCCTGGCGGACGGCGCGCTGGCCCGGATCACCTCCAGACGCTCCAGCATCACGGCCCGGCTGTCGATCAGCGATCGCATCCGCGCCGGCACGGTGTTTCTGCCGATGCACTGGGGGTTCAGGCAGGAGTTGGCCTGCGAGGCCAACGCGCTCATGCATGAGTTGGCCTGCCCGATCTCCGGCCAGCCGGAGCTGAAGGCGGCGGCGGTTCGCGTCGAGGCTGCCGCGGCGGTGATTCTGCCGATCGAGCGCCGGGCCTAATAACCATCCTCAGCAAGCTTTTCTGATCAACGTTTTCTACATCCCAGCAGTCTGGATTGAGATTCATTGGCTTTGCTGGTCATCAGGCTTGGGTCAGCGTCGCCACCGGGTGCCCGAGGTCCTTGAGGTCATGGCTAATCGCCAAGCCCGAACTCGCGAATGGCCCCAGGTAGGTTGCGGTGTTCGTGGCCAGGGTGGCTGAGTTTGACTAAGGCGAAGCGTTGCAGTTCACCCAGCTCCGCCCAGGCCGCCAAGGGGATTGAGCAGCCCAATTGCGCGCAAGAGAGGCGCAGCCGATCGGGTAGCTGCTCGCTTTGTTGCCAGCTCTCGGCGTGTGCTGGCTCCAGGGGCTTGGCCGGTCCATCGGCCATGGCGGCGGTGCGCCCGCTCAGCCACTGCCGCAGGGCGGTGATCGCGTCAGGCTGATCGGCCCACTCCAACAGCTGTAGCCGCTCGTCGTTGCTCAAGGCGTGCCAGTGGCTGAGTTTGAGCTTGACGCCGGCGAGATCGAGCTTGCGCCGCACGGCCATCGGCAGGCAGCGCAGGGAGGCGACGAAATCGGCCTCGAAGCCAAAGCAATGGTTGTGTTGGTTCATGCCGCCAGCTCCTGGCGAAGCTTTTCGCCGCTACGGGCCAGCAGCAGGGCCCTGGCCTGGTCCAGGGCGGCTTCGAGGCTGCTGCACTGATCGGCCAGCCAGAGGTAGGCCCCCAGATTCCAGAGCAGGCCTTCGGCCAGGGGCCCCTCCCCGACCAGGGCCGCAAGTGCATCCTCTCGCCATTGCTCGAGGTTCTCCCAGGCCTGTTCATGGCTGCTGATCCCATGGTCGCGGGGATGGAGCAGGAGTCGGGTCATCACGCCATCGCGCACCCGAGCGGTGATGCCCGCCCGGGATGTGGGCAGGTCGGTGGAGCCTTCCAGCCCTTTGACGGTGAGCAGGTCGGGTTCGCCTGCCATGGCGAGGGCCTCCCAGGCCCGGTTCTCGGTGGGGGGGTGAACGAAGCCGCTCACCAGCAGGTGCTCCCCTTGATGGGGAGTCCAGAGAAGCTCCAGGCTGGCCACCGGCGGGCGTTTGCCGATCGCGTCGCGCACCGGCAGCAGGCGATCGGCGGCGGCGAAGTGCAGGGGCTGGTGGGTGAGGGCCAGGTTGTGCGTCTCCAGCCTGGCCTGCACCGCCGGCAGGCTGAGGTTCCGCCATTCGATCCCCAGGGCCGCAAACAGCTCGGCGAGGGTGATGCCGTACTTCACCGGCATCGGATCGCCGCCGTGCAGCACAACCGGCTGGCCGGCGGCCGCCAGCATCAGCGCCAGCAGGGGTAGCAGGGGCGCCGTGCGGCTGCGGCCGTCGTAGGGCACCCCAAAACAGAGCGGCTTCTTCCCCGGACTGAGCAACACCGGACTGCGCAAGACCGGGCCGCGGGCGCGGTAACTGTCGAGCATGCCGGCGAGCTCAACCGGCGAAGGCCGCCGGATCCGATGGGCGATCAGAAAGGCGCCGAGCTGGGCCTCCCCCACCTCGCCGGCCAGCATCAGGTCCATCGCCTCACGGGCCTCGGCCTGGCTCAGGCCCTTGCTGGTGTGCTCACCGCTGCCCACCTTGGCGAGCAACTCACGAAAACGCAGGGCATCGGCAGCCATCGCCGGCCGTCTGGCCTGTTCAGAAGGGCTCCGCCCCCAGTCGGCCTTGCGTGGCAGTGGCAACGAGGTCGTGGTGAGGTCCCCGTAAAAACCGAGCTTAGGAATGATTGATCTTCAGACCTTCTCCTTGACCTCACCCCCTGACCTCAGCCCCTCACATCACCCGCTCCATGAGGTCAGCAAGGCGAGTGGCTGAACCACTCCATACACTGCTGCAGATGTGAAGGACCGGAAGCTGGCGACCCGCACGGACAACCTGACTCAGGCGTGGGGTCTGCCCTTGGTGGCCTTGCCGTGACCGGCACGGTGTACCTGGTGGGAGCCGGACCTGGTGACCCGGAGCTGCTCACCCTCAAGGCCCACCGTCTGCTGCGCCAGTGTGATGCGCTCGTCTACGACTCTCTGGTTCCGCGGGCCTTGCTTGATCTCACCCCAGCAGGTTGTGAGCGCCATTTCGTTGGCAAGCGGCGCGGCCACCATTCGGTGCCCCAGCCGAGCACCAATGCCGTGCTGGTGGACCTGGCCCAGCGCTGCGATTGCATCGTGCGGCTCAAGGGTGGCGATCCCTTTCTGTTCGGCCGCGGCGGCGAGGAGGCCGCCCACCTGGTGGCGGCCGGGGTGCCGGTGCAGGTGGTGCCCGGGGTGACCGCCGGAATCGCCGCTCCGGCCTACATCGGCCTGCCGGTCACCCATCGCCGCGCTGGCTCCAGCGTCACCTTCGTCACCGGCCATGAGGAGATCGACAAGGACCGCCCCGGGGTCGACTGGCGGGGGCTGGCCCGCAGCAGCGACGGGCTGGTGATTTACATGGGCCTGCACAACCTGCGCCGGATCTGCGAGGAGCTGATCGCCGGTGGCCTGGCCGAGGAAACGCCAGCGGCGGTGATCCAGCAGGGCACGGTCCGTGGTCAGCGCGACCTGGTGAGCTACCTGGGGGTTTTGGCCGATCGGGTGGAGGCCGAAGGCTTTGGTTCCCCTTCGATTGTGGTGATCGGCCAGGTGGTGGAGGAGCGGATTCCGCAGTGCGCGCCAGAGCCGGCTGATGCCGAAATGCCGATCCCGTTCTGATTCTTTGCCCAGGGTCAGGCCGGCCACTGGCGCCGGTTCACTCCAGTTGAAGTGTGCCGCGGGTACGTTGACGACGTTGCTGGTCCTGGGCGTCGAAGGCGGCCATGCAGTTCCCGCGGGGCACCAGCAGGCAGTTCACGTAGTCGGAGGCGTCGATCAGGGCGGCGCGGATGGCCTTGGCCGCCGGGGTGCGCTGCGACTGGGCTTCGTTGGAGCCGAAGTTCAAGGTGCCGGCGGCGCCGGTGAGCACCTGACCGGTGCGGCCCATGTTCGGGGCCAGCAGCAGGGCGCCGGCGGCCAACGGCAGCAGGCTGCCCCCCTGCTCCCTGGCTTCAGCGGTGCTGGTGGCTCGCCCTTCCACGGTGCGGCGTCCCACCACCTCACCGGTGGTGCTGTCGACGACACGGATGTCGATCGCCACGTAATCCTTGGTTTCCACCTGCTGCTTCTTGGTGCCGAAGCCGAGCAGGCCGAAATTGCTGCCTGAGCTTGTGTTCTCCACGTTGGAGTCGTAGGAGCTCACGGTGCCGAGCACGATGTAGCGGGCGCCGGTCATCTGGCCCCGCTGGGCCGCATTCGGGCTCTGGCGCACGATTCCCAGGTCGGTGAGCTCCTGCTCCGAGAGCACGTCCTTGAGATTGCTGCGCTCCACCACCTGCAGATCGCCTTCAGCCGCCAGCTCATTGGCCAGCATGGCGGCGAGATCCTCTGCCACCGGCCCTTGCCACCACCAGGCCTGCTGGGTCACGGTGTTCTTGAAGTTGGGCACCGACACGGTGGGCCTGCCGGCGGAGCGGCCTGTCTGGGCAAGAGCAGGCAAGGTCTGCAGGCCCAGGCCGGCGGCCACCAGCACGGCCGCCAGGCGCAGAACGGCAGGGGAGCGATCGGCCATGACTTCGGGCTCCATCAACGGGTATTCCCCGCATTAAAGCAATGGCCGCCAGACCGGTTCTGCTGGGGAGTTGAAGCTTGCGCGCTTGTAAGCTCAACAACCGCCTAAGTCCATCAGCCGGATTGCTTTTCGACACCAGCGCGGGCTTCCGTAGCGGTGCGCACGGCTGCTGGCCGAACTCCTCCGGTTAGGTGGATCACTTTCAAGCGTCTCTTCCCTGACGGCGTTGTTCCGATGTCCAGCTCCGTCCTCCAGCCGAGCGAGTCAAGAGTGCCCCGTCCGGCGCCGATGTTCGAGCTCATCCCCTACGAAAAGTTCCGCGACACCCCTTCGGTGCGCTTCTTCGATATCACCGTTCCCACCTCCAACGCCCGCGACCTGGTGGTTCACAGCGGGCCGGCGGTGAGCCCCCCGGATGATCCGGAATCCGGAGCCTGGCAGTTTTACCTGCATCCCCACCAGGAGGACAACCTGCTGGCCATGCACGGTGGCCGCACCTTCTTTTTGGTGAATCTGGGCTGGAACTACCCGTTCCACATCGTCCGGCTCGACACCGGTGGCGACATCCTGCGCATCCCGCCGGGCACCTTCCACCGCTCGGTCTCCGATCCCGATGGCTCTCTGGTGCTCAACCAGGCGGTCCGCAAGGAAGGAGTGAGCCTGGTGGAGGAATTCAGGGTCTACAACAGCAACCGCATCCCCCGGCTGTTCGCCACCACCAGCCAGACCGCACCGCTGCCGAAGCTCCATGGCGTGAGCTGGTGAGGGCAATGTCTCTAGATTCCTGTATGCAGAAGTGAGCTGAATCTCAATCTCAGCTGAAGAGATCGGCCCCCAAAGTGCTGATCTGCTGCATGGAACGACCGAGCCGCGCGAGCGAGGCACATCCAATCGCCGTGGTGGCCGGTACCTGTGGTGTGCCGTTGCACGATTGATGCCCGCTCCACCGCCCTCCCTCCCGGCCATCCCATGGCCCCTGCCGCCCCTGTGCCCGTCCTACCCGTGGCCATGAAGCGCCGTGAAGAGACCACAGGGCTCACTCCGATGGAGCTGGCGCAACAGTTTCATGGTGATCTGGCCAGCCTGTACGACGCCACCAGCCCGGCCGTCTACCGACTGGCGCTGAAGCTGTGTCGCTCCCCCCAGGAAGCGGAGGATCTCACCCATGACGTCTACCTCCGCTACTGGCGCCAGGGCCGCTACGACCCGGCCCGCGGGCCGGTGGTGGCTTACCTGCTCTTGATGACCCGCTCGATGGCCCTCAATCGCCTCAGTCAGCGGCAGTCGCGCTGGCAGAAAGTTCAGCAGTGGTCGAGCCAGCTGCTGCCCAAGGCCTCCCGCGGTCCGCAGGAGTGCGCCGAGACCGACAACCTTGCCGAGCGGGTGCGGGCCGCCCTCGACACCATCGCCCCCCGCCAGCGGCAGGTGCTCGAACTCGCTTACTACGAGGGGCTCAGCCAGTCGGCGATCGCCAGCCAGCTGCAGCTGCCCCTCGGCACCGTCAAAACCCATGCGCGCCAAGGGCTGATCCGCCTGCGCACCCTGTTGAACGATTTTGCTGCCCAGCCATGACCCTGCCCAACCCCGCCGACGACCGCGATACCTCCGGATCCCTCGACGACGAGCTGCTCGCAGGCTTCGCGCTCGGTGATCTCGACGACGCAGAACGCGATCGGCTCACGCTGCGGCTGCAGCAGGCACCTGAGCTGAACCGCCGGCTGGAGGAGTTCCAGAGCACCCTCCATCTGCTGCCCTTAGCCCTCAACGAGGCCGCGGTCCCTCCCCCTCGCCTGCGCCGTCTGTTGCTCGATCCGGCGGTGCCGTCGCTGAATGCGGATGACCGCGCCCCAGCGGCGGCCGGCCCAGGCCAGCGCTGGTGGATCCCCGTGGCCCTGGCCCTGGGGCTGCTGGTGACCGGCGGCGAGCTGTGGCGCACCCGCAGCCAGCTGGCCCGTTACGAGGCCACACCCTCCCAGCTCCCTGGAGACACAGGCGATGCCGGCCTTCGGGTCAGCCGCAGCCTGCCCTTGCGCAGCATGGATGCCGCCCACCGCATCAGCGGTGCAGTTCAGGTAAGCGGCAGCCAGCCCTACAACATGCTGCGGTTGGAAGGTTTGCCGGCTCCGCCGCCCCGCCACGCCTACCGGCTCTGGGCGCGGGTCAACGGCAAGGAGGTGGGCTGTGTCCACTTCGTGCCCGACGCCAACGGCACGGTGTCGATGCCGATCCCGCCGGAACCCACCAGCCAGGCCAGCAGCCTCACCGTCAGCCTCGAAGCGCTTGATGCACCCGGCAGCGGCCCCCACGGTCCCACTGTTCTGTCCAGCACCATCTGATCAGCGTCCGCTACACCGTTCCCAGCCCGCAGCTGCTCCGTGAGCCTCCCCGCCTCCACTCCGACCATCTCCACCCCAACGGGTACTGACCTCGGCACGTCGCCTGGATTCCCCAGCCTGCGGCGGCTTGATCTGCGCACCCTGCAGGTGAACATCACCTACCGCTGTAACCAGGCCTGCTCCCACTGTCACGTGGATGCCAGCCCCAGCCGCACCGAAAGCATGGACGACGCCACCCTGGCGCTGATCCCGTCGGTGCTGCAGGCCCGTGGCCTGGGTTGCCTGGATCTCACCGGTGGTGCGCCGGAGCTGCACCCTGGCTTCCGGGGGCTGGTGCGCGCCGCCCGGCGGCTCGGCGTGCAGGTGATCGATCGCTGCAACCTGACCATCCTGCTGGAGCCGGGCCAGGAGGATCTGGCGGAGTTCATGGCCGCCGAAGGGGTCACGGTGGTGGCCTCGCTGCCCTGTTATCTCAAAGAGAACGTCGAGAAACAGCGGGGCGGCGGTGTGTTTGCGCGCAGCATCGAGGGTCTGCGGCGGCTCAATGCTCTGGGCTATGGCCAGCCTGACAGCGGCCTCGAGCTGGATCTCGTCTACAACCCGCAGGGGGCGGTGCTGCCCCCGCCCCAGCAGGCCCTGGAGGCCGATTACCGGCGGGTGCTGCTGGACGAGTACGGCATCGTCTTCAACCGGCTCTACGCCCTGGCCAACATGCCGATCCAGCGGTTTTCGACAGCGCTTGCCGCCAGCGGCCAACTCGATGACTACCTCGCCCTGCTGCGCGCCAGCCACCAGCCGGCGAATCTCGATCAGGTGATGTGCCGCCAGTTGATCAGCGTCGACTGGCAGGGCTGGCTCTACGACTGCGACTTCAACCAGCAGCTGGGCCTGCCCGCAGGCGGCCGCCACCTGCGCGATCTTTTGCAGCGCGATCCCGCCGGTGACCCGATCCAGGTGGCCGCCCACTGCTTCGGCTGCACCGCCGGCAGCGGCTCCAGCTGCGGCGGTGCGCTGGCGGCATGATCCGTCGCCTGCTGTTGCTGCTGGCCGTCGCCCTGCTGGTGGGCCTGTTCTTTGCGCTGGATCTGCAGCGTTTCCTCAACCTGGAGGCCCTGCGTTCGGCCCAGGACTCGTTGCAGACCTGGCGGGCCGGCTCGCCCCTGCTGGCGGCGCTGATTTATGCGGCGGCCTATGTGCTGGTGACCGGGCTGTCGCTGCCTGGCGCGGCGGTGATGACCCTGGCAGGCGGCGCCATCTTCGGGCTGGTGCTGGGCACGCTGCTGGTGTCGTTCGCCTCCACCGCTGGCGCCCTGCTCTCCTTTCTGCTGGCCCGCACCCTGTTGCGCGATCTGGTGCAGCGCAACTTCAGCGCCCAGCTGGCGCCGATCGAGGCGGGCGTGCGCCGTGATGGCGTGCTCTACCTGCTCAGCCTGCGGCTGGTGCCGGTGTTTCCGTTCTTTCTGATCAATCTGGTGATGGGTCTGACGCCGATGCGGGCCCTCCCCTACACGCTCACCAGCCAGATCGGCATGCTGCCCGGCACGATCGTGTACGTGAACGCCGGCACCCAGCTGGCGGCGCTGCGCAGCCTCGACGGAATCCTCTCGCCGCAGCTGCTGGGCTCGCTCGCCCTGTTGGCCGCCTTCCCCTGGATCGTCAAGCTGCTGCTGGGCCGCTGGCAGCGCTGGCGTCTGTACCGCCCCTGGCCGCGGCCGCAGCACTTCGAGCGCAACTTGATCGTGATCGGTGCCGGCGCCGCTGGTCTGGTCACCTCTTACATCGCCGCCACCGTGAAGGCGCGGGTGACCCTGATCGAAGCCGATCGCATGGGCGGCGATTGCCTCAACACCGGTTGCGTGCCCAGCAAGGCGCTGATCAGCTCCGCCCGCCTGGCTGCCCGCATGCGCCGCGCCGACCGTTATGGCCTGACGGCCGCTGATCCCGAGGTGTCCTGGCAGGCGGTGCTGGAGCGGGTGTTCCGCAAGGTGGAGGCCATCGCCCCCCACGACAGCGTCGAGCGCTACGAGGGCCTGGGGGTGGAGGTGCTCAGCGGCCATGCCCGCCTGCTCGACCCCTGGACCGTGGCGGTGACCGCGGCCGACGGCAGCGAGCGGCGGCTGACAACCCGCGCGATCGTGCTGGCCACCGGCGCCCGGCCGATCTTGCCCTCGATTCCCGGCATCGAGGCGGTGGGGGCGCTCACCAGCGAGACCCTCTGGCAGAACCTGCGCCAGTGCGAGCTGGCCGCGCCGCGGATCCTGGTGCTGGGGGGCGGCCCGATCGGCTGTGAACTGGCCCAGGCCCTGGCCCAGCTCGGCGCCCGCGTCACCCTGCTGCAACGGGGCGATCGCCTGCTCAGGCGCGAGGACGCCGAGGTGTCTGCCCTGGTGCGTGCTGCCCTCGAAGCCGATGGCGTGCGGGTGCTCAGCAACGCCAGCCTGCAGGCGTTCGAGAACGGCGAAGCCCTCGTGGAGAGCGGCGGGGTGATCGAGCGGATCGGCTTTGACCGCCTGCTCTGCGCCATCGGCCGCCAGGCGCGGCTGGAGGGCTTCGGCCTCGAGGAGCTCGGCATCCCCACCGGCCGCACGATCGAAACTGACGCCCACCTGCAGACGCTCTACCCCAACATCTATGCCGCCGGCGATGTGGCCGGGCCCTACCAGTTCACCCACACGGCCGCTCACCAGGCCTGGTATGCCGCCGTCAACGCCCTGTTCGGCGACCTGCGCCGCTTCCAGGTGGACAACCGCGTGATTCCCCGCACCACCTTCTGCGATCCCGAGGTGGCCAGCGTGGGGCTCACGGAACAGGAGGCGGCCGCTGCAGCTCAGGCGGTGGAGGTCACCCGCTTTTCGCTCGCCGAACTCGATCGGGCCATCATTGAAGGTGGCACTGCGGGAAGCGCCAGCGCCGGCTTTGTGAAGGTGCTCACGCCGCCCGGCAGCGACAAGATCCTGGGGGCCACGATCGTGGGCGAACACGCCGGTGAACTGCTGGCTGAATTCGTGCTGGCGATGAAGTGGGGCCTGGGCCTGGGCAAGATCCTCGGCACCATCCATGCCTATCCCACCCTTGCTGAGGCCAACAAATACGTGGCCGGAGAATGGAAGCGAAACCATGCTCCGCAGCGGGTCCTGCAACTGCTGAAGCGCTTCCACGACTGGCGCCGCGGCTGATCGCCCACCTCCGTCCTTCTCCCACCTTCCATCCTTCGTTCCCCGGCGCCATGGCCAGCATCAGCACCCAGCCCAACACCCTCCAGGAGGGCGTTCAGGAGTATTACGGCAGCACCCTGGCGAGCAGCGCCGACCTGCGCACCGACGCCTGCTGTGATGCCTCGGCGGTTCCCACCGCGCTGCGGCCGCTGCTGGCCCGCATCCATCCCGAGGTGCTCTCGCGTTATTACGGCTGCGGCCTGGTGGTGCCGGAGCTGCTGGAAGGCGCCCGCGTGCTCGACCTCGGTTGTGGCAGCGGCCGCGACGTTTACCTGCTCGCCCAGTTGGTGGGACCGACCGGCTCGGTGGTGGGGATCGACATGACCCCCCAGCAGCTGGAGGTGGCCGAGGCCCATCGCGATTTCCACGCCGAGCGCTTCGGCTACGCCAACGTCTCGTTCCTGGAGGGAACCCTGGAGAACCTGGGCGAGCTGCCCCTGGTGCCGGCCAGCTTCGATCTGGTGGTTTCCAACTGTGTGGTGAACCTCTGCACCGACAAGCTGGCCGTGCTGGCCGGGGTGCGGCGCCTGCTCAAACCCGGTGGCGAGTTCTATTTCGCCGATGTCTACGCCGATCGGCGCGTACCCGAAGCGCTGCTCCGTGACCCGGTGCTCTACGGCGAATGCCTCAGCGGCGCCCTCTACTGGAACGACTTCCTGCAGCTGGCCCGCCGCGCCGGTTTCCCCGATCCGCGCCTGGTGAGCGACCGGCCGCTGGCGATCACCGATCCGGCCCTCAGCGCCCGCACCGGTCCGCTGCGCTTCTTCTCCGCCACGCACCGCCTGTTCGCCATCGATGGGCTCGAAGAAGCCTGCGAAGACCACGGCCAGGCCGTGATCTACCAGGGCGGAATCGCCGCCCACCCGCACGTCTTTCCCTTCGACAAGCACCACCGCATCGAGGCGGGCCGGGTGTTCCCCGTCTGCGGCAACACCTTCCGGATGCTGGCCGAAAGCCGCCACGCGCCCCACTTCCAGTTCATCGGCAGCTTCGATCGCCACTACGGCCCCTTCCCCGGCTGCGGTGGCGGCCTTCCTTTTGACCTTGCCGATGCAGGCTCTGTTTGCTCCCCTGACGGCAGCCTGACTTCAGAATCTGCCAGCTGCTGCTGAGCGTTCACCCATCTGGCTTTCTCTGGCTGTTCAGGGCCCAGTCGTAGTCGAGGTAGGTGAAGCGGTAGGTGGCGTCGTTGAGGTAGAGGCGGTCGGCCGGGGGGCTGTGTTGGCTGATGAAATTGAGCACGGCGCTTTGCTTGGGGTTGCCGCCGAACACCTTGTCGGTTTTGTAGGTGCGGTCCCAGTCTTCGGCGAACCACTCGAAGATCTTCGAGATCGCCACGGTGTTGGTGGCGCGATCGATCTGCAGGCCGTGGGGTCCGCCGAGCCAGAGGTCCACCTGGTTGTCGAGCTGGGCATCGAGCTGTTCGCCGCTGAACGGCTCGCGGCGCAGGGGCGGGCAACTCACCGCCGCGCAGACGAGGGCGGCATGGATGCGCGGTTCGTTGTAGTCCTTGCGCAGGATGCCGTGCTCGAGGTGATCGAGGGTCATCGACTGGCCGGCCACGGTGTGGCGTCTCAGGTTCCACACCCCGAGGATGTCGCGAATGCTGGCCTTGAGCGGGTCGTGCTCGATGATCGCGACCAGGGTGAGGGCGTTGTAGGCGTTGAGCAGCACAGCGATCTGCTCCGCTTCGCTCCAGCTGGCGAAGCTGGCGGCGGGAAGGGCGGCGAGCTGGTCCACGTAGGCCTGGAGCGCCTTGGGGTTCTGCTGCAGGCCGCGGTAATCGACCAGACCCTCGGCATCCACAAAGCGCTCCAGCACTTCGGTGAAAGCGCTGTTATCGAGCAGCGGGGCCGGCGTGGCCGTTGAGCTGGCCAGCCCCGCCAGGCCCCCCAGCCCATCGGACGGGCCGGAGGACTGGGGCAGCAGGCCGCAGGCGGGTAGCAGGATCAGGCTGCCGATCAGGGCCGGCAGGCCCAGCAACGACGGCAGGCTGGGCCTGGAGAGGGACGGGCGGAGCATGGCGGGTTCAGGAGGCAGTCGGGTCAGAAGGCCGTGCGGTCAGAGGCCGTCGGGATTCAGAAGGGATCTGATTCAGGCGTTTTCTGGAAGTTCAACGGGGTCAGCGGTGCCAGCGAGGGCGCTCAGGGCAGTGCCGAACAGCAGGGGGCCCCAGAGCAGCAGGCGTTCGGGATCGCTGAGTTCCCAGACCGGCAGGCGGGACGGGAGCACGAAGTAGAGGAAGGCGGAGCCGCTGACCAGCCGCGCCCCCCAGTGCCCGTTCGGCACCGCGAAGGGGATCAGCCAACTGAAGTACCAGGCATGGATGATCGGGGATGTGAAGAAAAGGCAAAGGAACCACCAGCGGCTGAATTGGGCGACGCTGCGGGCCCGCAACGTCAGCAGCGCCAGCACCGGCAGTGGGGCGAGCAGAAACAGGGCGTTCCAGCTCCGCGAGGCGCTCCAGACGGCGCCCACCAAATGGGGCAACAGCTCGGCGCTGCGCCCGTAACGCACGAAGGACGATCCGGTGGGAACCAGCGGGCAGCTGGTTGGTTCGCAGAACACCAACGCCGACGCCGCCATCGGCAGCAGCCCCAGCGCCCCCACCAGCAGGGCCAGCCCGGGGCGCCGCGCCCGCAGCGACCGCCAGACCAGGAACCCCAGCACCGGTAGGGAGATCCACTTGATCGCGATGCTCACGCCCAGCAGCAGGGCGCCCGCCAGCCAACGCCGATCGCCCTGGGCTGGATCGATCAGGAACCAGGCCGCCACCAGCGGCAGCAGGAACCAGCTGTCGAAATGCCCGCCCCCCGCGAAGACAGTGAGGATCAGGGGGTTCCAGGCGTAGAGCAGGCTCGGGCCGTGGCCGAAGCGGCGCGCCAGCAACGCGCAGACCCCCAGATCGGCCGCCACGATCGCCAGCTTCACGGCCAGCACGCTGGGGCCGCCCAAGGCCAGCAGCCGGAACAGCAGTTGGGTCAGCGGCGGGTAGATCGCTGAGACGTCCTGGTGGTTGATCAGCCCCCACCAGGGCGTGCGCCAGGGAACCAGCGCGGTGGCGTCGGGCGCCAGCTCGAACGGATTGAAGCCCAGGGTCTGGATGTGCCCTTCCCAGAGGTAGCGCCAGATGTCGTCGCCGGGCTCCATCGGCAGCAGCAGCAGCCGGGCGGCCAGCGCCACGCCCCAGAACCAGGCCGCCCCCACCGTTTTCAGACGCCAGGTGAGGGCGAAGCCCGCCAGCATCACTGCCGCCGCCAGGAAAAAACGCTGCAGCACGTCGGGATCTGTCAGCTGCCCGTTCGGGGCCATCGCGGCGGCGCCAATGATCAGCAAGGCGGCGCTGCTGGGGAGGATCCAGGCGGGAGCCGGTGGTGCGGGAGGTGGTGAGGCGGGAGGGCGTTCCATCTCAGGACGCTTCGCTGCGCGCTTGCACGAGCCGGTTCCGCCACAGCCGTTGGCCGTAGAGGCGAGCCAGGGTGCTGAGGATGGCCAGCCCGGCCCGAACACTGCCGCCCACGGTGCCGGAGATCTTGGAGTGGCCGCCGCGGCGGGGATGGTGCGGCACCGGCAACTCGCAGATGCGCAGGCCGGTTTCGATGGCTCGCACCTGCATCTCGATCGTCCAGCCGAAGCCGCGATCGCCCATCTCCAGCGCCGCCAGGCTGCTGCGGCGCACCAACCGCAGCGGGCCGAGATCCTGGTAGCGCCGGCCCCAACCCAGCTGGATCAGGCTGGTCGCCAGGCTGTTGCCGAAGCGCTGCACGGGCGTGAGTGCCCGGCGGCCTGCCGCCGTGGCGGCCCGGTTGCCCAGGATCAGGTCGTGGTCGGCCAGCCGGCTGATCCAGCCCGGCAACGAGGCCAGGTCGTCGCTGCCGTCACCATCGCAGAAGAGGATCCAGTCGATCGCCTCGGGCAGCTGGGCGAGCCCGCGCCAGCAGGCCCGGCCATAGCCGGCCACCGGTTCGCGCAGCAACTCGGCGCCGGCGGCCGTGCCCACCGCGGCGCTGGCATCGCTGCTGCCGTTGTCGACCACCCGGATGTGAGGCAGGCCGATTGCTTGCAGCTGGCCGATCACCGAGGCCAGGGTGTCCTGCTCGTTGAGCACCGGAATGATCACCATGACGGTGTCGCCCACGGTGCCGTCAACGGTGGTGAAGCGGCCTGCGCGGTTGGCGTTCATCGGTAGAACCGTGCCAACGCCTGGGCCGGAACGCCGCAGGCATAGGCCAGTCGCAAGCCCCACATGGTCAGGATCGTCGGCACGATGCCGTGGCGATGCCAGCGCCGCGGCGAGGTGACCACCCGGGCCCGCAGGCAGACGGGGGCGGACAGGGACCGCAGCCGCGCCGAGAGTTCGACGTCTTCCATCAGCGGCTGGTCGGGAAAGCCGCCGACGCGATCGAAGCAGGTGCGGCTCAGAAAGATCGCCTGATCGCCGGTGGCGATGCCACTCAGCCGCGAGCGCAGGTTCATCGAGGCGGCCACCAGTCGCAGCAGCGCTCCGCCACCCGAGAGCTCCACATCGAAGCGACCCCAGCCGGGGCCGGCCGATAGGGCCTGCCGCACCATGGCGAGCGCGCCCGTAGGCAGGCGGGTGTCGGCATGGAGAAAGAGCAGCAGCGCGCCGCTGCTGTTGCCGGCACCGGCATTCATCTGGCTGGCGCGGCCCCGCCCTGCCTGAACCACCGTGAAGCCTGCCTGGCGGATCCGCTCGGCCGTGCCATCGCGACTGCCGCCATCCACCACAATCAACTCGGCCCCGCTGCTCTTGAGGCTGTGCCAGTGCGTAAGGGCCGATTCCAGCAGGCCGGCTTCATTCAGCACCGGGATGACCACGCTGATCGTGGATTCTCCCCCAGCCGTGGTCGGCAGGGCGCGAGGCAGCGGATCCGGCCGCGGCGCCCGGGATGGCCTGCTCATCGGTGTGGCTTGCGTCGTCACGATCCAACGATGCTGACCGCTGCGGTAGGGGATGCAGGGACTACCGGCAACGGACCGGATCGGATGGGGTTAGGTGTGATCTGGCTGTGTAGTGCCAACAGGTTGTTGGCCCGGCAGGCTGGTGGTCTTCATGGCGCATCCATTGGGCTGACTCAGCTCCGGGAGCAAGCGCTTCATGATCCGCTGATCGCCATGCCCTTCCGCTTCCGCCGCTCCGCCCGCCTTGGCCCCCTCCGCTTCAACTTTGCCAAGAGCGGCCTGAGCTCGATTTCAGTCGGTGGCCGTGGGCCCAGGGCCTGGTGCTGATCGCCCTGGCGGTCATCGGCGTCACCGTGCTGGCCGTAGGCGCCGGTGTCCCTGCAGGGGCCCTAGCCAGACCGTGACCGCCAGCCAGTGGATCAGCAGTGGCGGCCAAATCGAGCCGCTGAGGTTGTAGGCGACTAGGCAGGCCAACCCCAGCAGGGTGCACTGCACCAGAAAACGTGGGTCATGGAACACCCTCTTGGCGTTGGGGTACCAGGTGCGCCCCGCCAGGGGGTGGTAGATCACAAACAGCCCCAGGCTCAAGGAGCCCCAGGCGAGCGTGCCCGCCAGGCCTTCCCCCTCCAGCGGATGGGGCAGCAGGGCGACGCGAAACAACAGTTCTTCCACCAAGGCGGGCATCAGCAACCAACCAAGGGATCGGCGCAACAGGGGGAGTGGCGGTCCCCAGCGCACCTGCGCATGGAGGAAACCGGAGCGTCGTCCCAGGGCCAGAGCCAGCAGGGCGTAGGGCACAAGGATCGCCAGGGTCATGGCCACGGTTCGCCAACCGACGGCCATGAACAGGGCAGAGGCGATCCGGCGCAGCAGGGAGGCCACGGGCGGCAGCTGACCGAGCAGATCGGTGGGGGCCAAAGGAGTGATCCGCCCATCCCCGCCAGGAATCTGGTTGGTGCGCAGCACATGCAGCTGGGCGCCTTGGTTCAGGAACAGCTGGGCCAGATTGTCGTGGCCGCTGCGGGGCACCATCGTGCGCCAGCTCAGCAACGTGACCCGCAGACCGGTGCTGCGGCGGAAGGCCGCACCCTCGTCCATCCCCTGGGACGACTGTTCCACCACGGCCGCATTGCGGCGCCAATCGGCGCGCATCTGTCCAAAGGGCGTGAGCAGGCCATCGAGGGAGCGGGTGAGGCGTTCGAGGGATTGGATCCGCTCGGCGTCGGGGCCTGAGCCAGGTCCTTGGCTGGTGGCAGACGCGAGCCGCAGGCGCAGGCGCTCCACCGCAATCGCCAGGGCCTGGCTGGAGTCCTGTACGCAGGAGATCGCCGCGCCCACGCCGTTGAAGCCGGTGCCATCGCCGCTGCGGTAGCGGGCCATCAACACCTCCGCCTGCAGTTGCAGTTCCCTCAACAACGACAACTGGGATTCGCCAGCGCCGAAATCGGAGCGGGCGGGCTCGTCGAAGCGATCCAGCTTGACCAGCAGATCAGAGAAGGGCCGTGTGCACAGCCAGCCCCGGCGCAGGTCGCCGGCATAGGCGCTCCAGTCCTGCGTGCCGGCCACGATCCCATCGGGATTGTTGGCATAGATCTGGTGGTAACGCAGGGCGAACTGAAGCTCGCCGGTGAAGGGGTCGCGCACCACCTCCGCCTCTCCGAAGGCGAAGTGGCCGGTCACGGTGAAAAAAGCGATGGGCTCTGCCTGGCGGCCACCGATGCCCCCGAACAGGTGGATCAGCAGGCCGCGGTCCCCCAGGACCCAGGGCACCGGAGTTTTCGCGGCAAGCTCGACCCGCGAGAAACTTCCGCGCTGGAGGCTGGTGGGGGCCCAGCTGCCGCGCTGCAGGTAGCGCCAGCTGGCGTCGCGGCCGTGCTGCAGTTGGTCGGCCATGAGCTGAAACAAGGCCCGGGGCCGCAGGGCCTGGACCGTGAACAGCCCCGTGGCATCGGGGGCGCCATAGAGATACCAGCCCTGCTCGCCGATGGGGTTGCTCACCAGGCCCAAGGGGCTGGACATCCAGCGGCCGTTGCGGTTGAGGGGCTGCTGGGGGACGCGCACGGTGGTGATCGGCCCACTGAACGCCCCCCGCTCGCTGTCGTAGTGCTGCACCCGGTAGCGATCGGAGGCTGAACCGCCGCCAACAGCTGGGGCGGGGCCCAGGATCTGCGCCAGCGCGACCCAGCGGCCGGTGGTCTGGATCGGCGGCCGGCCGATGCGCAGAGATGGGGCGCCCGCAGCGGCGAGCCCATCGGCAGGCGCCACGGCGACCTCCTGCAGTTCCACGATCACGTCATCGCGGGGGCGCGCGCCCGCCAGGGACTGCAGCGGCCCCACTCGCCGGCGTCCATCGAGGCGCACGGGCACCACGTTGCCATCGGTGCTGGCGGAGCGGGCGGCGGCATCCAGACGGATGTCGGTGGTGACCGCGCGCACCAGGTTCGTCAGAGGTGGGTTGTCCTTCCAGCCGAGCCGTAGGCGCTGGCCCAGCAACGACGCCTGCGGCGCTGGCACCTGTTCGAGTTCGATCCAGGTCCAGTCCTGGCCCGGAGTGCCCGGGGCCTCGGCCAGCTCGCGCTCACTGGGCAGGATCAATCTGCCGATCCAGTCGGCGTGGGGTTTGTAGAGGGCGGGATCGGGGCGCAGGCCCAGGGGGTAGTGGGCGCTCTGGTTGAACGGGGCCCGTTCGCTGAGGGCATCATTGGAGAGCGGCAAGGGAGCGCTGGGGGTGCCGATGCCAGGGGAGGTTGCTCCCATCGTCGCCAGGGCTGGGCTGAACAGGGCCGCGAGCGCCAGCACCAGGGCTAGCGACCACGCCAGGAGAGCCGTGAATGACTTCACCACAGGCTGAGCGTGGGTGGCCTCTGATCAAGCCGCCAGAGCTGGCGGTGCGTGCGCAGCAGCTCCTGGCCAACGATCGCCTCCACTTGAAGTTCAGCAAAAATCGGATTGGCAGTGACGATGCCCTCGACGCGGGCCGGGCCCAACCCGAGCCCCAACCCAGCAAAACGCTGGCGTTTCACCTGTTGCTCGCCGCCAAAGCCCACCAGCCGTACCGGTTCCTCCGGCCCGATCGGCCCCAGACGCGTGGCTATGGCAGGGCTGAGGAACAAACCCTCGGCGCCGGTGTCCGCGAATGCCACGGCTCCCTCCCCAAGGCGAAGGCGCTGGCCTACGGGGTCGATCCAGACGGGCAGGCGTTTCAACAGCGGTGCCCCCAGCACCCCATCCACCCCTGGCCAGGGGAGCGCCCTTGAGCTGGAGCAGAGCGACGCAGATGGCCAGCATCGGCGCCGATCCAACCCTGTCGGTGGATCGTAGGTCGATCCGGAGAGTTCTCATCTGGGTGCATGAATCCCCAGCTTTTGGTGCCCATGTCGGCAAACACGGCTTCCCACATGCTGGTGCGGCCCACCACCGTGAGCACCAGGAAAATGGCCTTGAAGCCAAGCGCCAGGGTGATGTTCTGCCACAGCACCGTGAACGTGCGGCGCGAAAGGGCCATGGTCTCCGGTAGCCGCATCAGATCGTCTTTCATGATCACCACATCGGCCACTTCCATCGCTGTGTCGCTGCCGGCCTGGGCCGCACGACCAGGGCCCGCAGCGCTGCAATGGCCTGCTGGGATGAGGGTTTGACGGTATCGGCCACGGGGACCATCGCCAGCACCGTGGTCGTGTCGGCTAGAAGCGAGACACTGCGGCCCTGACGTTCCTGAACCAGGATCGCCGCCTCAAGGGGCGCAACGCCCAGCAGGAACGGCACCAGTACAGCCACGGCGCAGGCCAGAAGAAACACCGCCGGCGTGTAGCGCGCGGCCTGGGCCTCCTCCACCGCTGGAGGATGCGCGCCAGGGTGCTCTGCGAGGCCGGGGCACTCACCCGGATCTCGAGGGCTCAGCTCTGGTTGACGGTGCCCGATCAGAAAGGCACCGCTGACAGCCACACTCATAGGCGCGTTGATGTTCAGCCGGCCCTGCCGCAGGGCGGCGATGCCCTTGCGGTAGATCGACAGGCCCACCAGTGCGATCGCACCGATCGCCAGCCCCATCTCCACCGGCTCGTGGCCGAGAGCCTCAGGCGCGAAACCATTGACCAACTCTGCGGCAGGCCGCGCAGGGCGTGGCGGATTTCGTTCTCTTCGCTGGCGCAGTCCATCGAGCGGATCCGAAACGTCCGTTTTGATGCACTGCCCGTCGGTGCTTGGGCCGGAAGGCTGGGCGCAGGGGCGTGCTGGTGCTTGCGCATGGGGCTTTGGGCAGTGAACCCATCAAAGATCCTGTAGCGGCTAGAGAGTCAAGGCTCACCAGACCATCAGCATCCAGGCCCTGAATCGCCTGAAGCAGGGTGGTGGTTTGCAGCGGATTGCTCCTTGCCGTCTGCCGACAGCGCGAACACGTTCGTGGTTAAGCCTGACAACAGGCGGCCGCTGGCCGTGCCGCTGGATTGTTTCGATGCCATGCTCGATCGAAAGGCTGAATGTTGCCCGTCGGTTGCTGGAGCTTGAGAGCCCCCAGCCGCAGTGGTTCATGCGATCCATGCAGATCCCATCCTTCCCGGGCCTACAGCGCCTCCGCCATTACCAGCCAGCCTGGCTGAGAGGAGATGTCCTGGCTGGAAGCACCGTGGCGGCCTATCTGGTGCCGCAGTGCATGGCCTATGCGGAGCTGGCGGGGCTGGCTCCGATCACTGGTCTGTGGGCGATCTTGCCGCCGATGCTGCTCTATGTCCTGATCGGTTCCTCCCCCCAGCTATCAGTAGGGCCCGAATCCACCACCGCCGTGATGACGGCCGCAGCGATCGGTCCGATCGCTGCCGGTGATCCAGGCACCTACGCCGCCTTGGCCAGCCTGTTGGCGCTGACTGTGGGCCTCGTGTGCTGCATTGGCGCCGTGACACGGTTGGGATTCCTGGCCGATCTGCTCTCCAAGCCGATCCTGGTGGGGTACATGGCTGGTGTGGCGGTGATCATGATCACCAGCCAGATCGGAAAGATCAGCGGGGTGAGCTTTAAGTCGGAGTCTCTGTTGGGCCAGATGGGCGAGCTGATGGCCCAGCGGAGCGAGATCCACCTGCCCACGCTGTTGCTGGCGAGCGGGACGCTGCTGTTCCTGTTCTGGGTGCAGCGGCGCTTCCCTACCGTCCCAGGTCCGCTCCTGGCGGTGCTGCTGGCCACCACGATCGTGGCCGTTTGGCATCTCGACCACGCCGGCGTCGCTGTAATCGGCATGATCCCGGCCGGCCTGCCAAGTTTCTCCCTGCCGCAGGGGGTGGCGCCGGAGAAGCTCAAGTATCTGGTCTCAACAGCGGTGGGGATCGCCCTGGTGGGCTATTCCGACAACGTGCTGACTGCTCGCTCCTTTGCCGCCCGGGGTGGCTATCGCATCGATGCCAACCAGGAGCTGCTGGCGCTGGGGGTGGTGAATGTGGGCAATGGCCTGCTGCAGGGTTTTCCGGTGAGCAGTAGCGGCAGCCGCACCGCCATCGGTGAGTCGCTCGGCAGCCGCTCACAGCTGTTCTCACTGGTGGCCTTTGCGGTGGTGTTGCTGGTGCTGCTGTTCCTGCGGCCGCTGCTGGCGCTGTTCCCCAAGGCGGCCCTGGGGGCGATCGTGATCTACGCCGCCATGCGGCTGATTGACATCCCCGAGTTCCAGCGGCTGCGACGCTTCCGCAAGAGCGAGTTCGGGCTCGCCCTGATCACCTTGTTCGGCGTGCTGGTCACGGACATCCTTGTAGGGGTCGGGCTCGCGGTGGCGTTCTCCGTGGTCGATCTGTTCGCCCGCCTGGTACGCCCCCAGGACGCGGTGATGGGGGTGGTGCCCAAACTCGCTGGCCTTCACGACGTCAGCGACTGGGAGGGAGCCAGCAGCTATCCCGGCCTCGTGCTCTACCGCTACGACGCCCCGCTCTGCTTCGCCAACGCGGAGGACTTCCGCTGTCGCGCCCTTGAAGCGGTGGCGAGAGAAAAGGCACCGGTGGAGTGGTTCGTGCTCAACGCCGAGGCGATCGTGGAGATCGACATCACTGCCGTGGACGTGTTGCAGGATCTCCACCAGGAGCTCACCGACCTCGGCATCGCCTTCGGGATGGCGCGGGTGAAACAGGATCTCTACAACCAACTCCATCGTGCCGGCATCGTGGAGTTGGTCGGAGCCGCCTGGTTTTTCCCGACGCTGCCGGCGGCCGTGGCCTCTTTCTTGGGCCGCCGAGGTGGGCTTGATCCTCAATAAGCCGGTCGGATCGCTTCACTCATGGCCCGGGAGAACGTCCAACGTGCTGGGATCCAGCAGAAACAACCTCACCGGAGGAGACCAGGAGACCCTGCGATCGGATGGATGGACGAGGTCACAGGCTCGGCAACAGCGATGAACACTCCGAAACCGGGGATCTCGACTGTGCTCTCGAAACACCTCACCTGAAAATCCAGTTCATCGGCCTGACGGCAGGCCGGCCAATGTTCCAGGGACTGGTAGACCGGCACCCTGTCGAAATTGAACGCAAACAGGAGGGTCTGGCTGGCGGCCCGACGACAGAAGGCCAGCACAGGGTCTTCGCTGGGAAGCAACTGCAGGTCACCATCGGTGAGGGCCTCCTGCCGCCGGCGCCAGTGGATCAGACGGCGGTATTTGTTCAACAGTGACTGGGGGTCGCGCTCCTGGGCCTCCACCGCCATGCGGCGATGTTCCCGTGGGAGCGGCAGCCAGGCCTCCGGCGCCGTGGTGAACCCGGCCTGATCGCCCTCAATCGTCCAGGGCATGGGGGTGCGGCAACCATCGCGACCCAGCACCAGCGGATAGCCCCGAATCCCGAAGGGATCTTGCATCCGCTCGCGGGGGATCTCGGCCTGGTGCAACCCGAGTTCGTCACCCTGATAGATGCAGCAGCTGCCCTGCAGGCTGATCAGGAGCGCGGCGAGCTGATGGTCGAAGGCCTCCTGACTGAAGTGTTCGTCCATCAGAGCCCCGTGCCAGCGGGAGGCGAGGCGGGGAAAGTCGTGGGTTCCGGCGGTCCAGCAAAGGACTCCGCCCTTGAATTGGGCCTGCACCCGCTCGATGATGCCCGTGAGCCGGGCGCGATCAAGGGGCTCCTCGCTCATCAGGGAGGAGTTGTAGGCCATGTGCAACTTGTCGGGAGCGTCCACGTAGGCAGCCGCATCGGCGATCGCGTCCTCGGCGCACGACACCTCGGCCAGGCTGGTGCGTTCCGGATAGCTGTCGAGCAAGGCCCGAATGCGTTCCACTATCTCCACGGACTCCGGCCGGCCCTGGTTGTAGGTGTTCACGAACTGAAAGAAGGGGACCTCTCCGAAGGCCCCGTCGGGCAGGGCCATACCTGGAAGCCGCTGTGGATTGTCGCGGCAGTTCTGATCGGCTACCAGAAAGTTGATGACGTCGAAACGAAAACCGTCGACGCCCATGTCGAGCCAGTAGCGCCCCACGTCCAACATGGCCTCCTTAACCTCCTGATTCCGCCAGTTGAGGGCGGGCTGCTCCTTGAGGAAATGGTGGAGGTAGTACTGGCGGCGCTGGGGTTCCCATGTCCAGGCCGAGCCGCCGAAGGTGGACAGCCAGTTGCTGGGAGGCTGGTCATCGGGGCCAGGATCATGCCAGACATACCAGTCAGTGTGGCGATTATGGCAACTCTTTCTGCTCTCGAGAAACCAGGGGTGCTGGTCGGAGGTATGACTCCAGACCTGATCGATGATCACCTTCAGGCCATGGCTGTGGGCTTCATCGAGGAGCGCACGAACATCTTCAAGAGTTCCAAAGAGAGGATCGACCTGGCGATAGTCACTGACGTCATAGCCGAAGTCCTTCATCGGCGATAGGTAGAACGGGGACACCCAGATCGCATCGACGCCAAGGGAAGCGACATAGGGAAGTTTCTGGATGATGCCTCTAAGATCGCCAACACCGTTGCCGCTGCTGTCCATGAAACTACGCGGATAGATCTGGTAGATCACCGCGGAACGCCACCATTGCTGTTGAGGGCTCATCGCTCCATCACAAGGGCTCCGTAGGGGGGACATCGCAGAACCTCGCCACAAACATGATCCTCGCCGAAGGCGTTCAAGCCGTGGATCACCAAGGAGGGTTGCAGGGGGCAATCGACCAGACCATGCCGTGAGGGATGGAAGTCGGCCCAGCGCCCGCTGGTATTGAAAAGGCAGAACACACTGCGCTCCTCGGCGTCACCGCGCAGGAAGGCCAACAGGGGCTCCCCTGTCTCCAGAACGGTGATTGCACCGCTGTGCAGGGCGGGATGCTCCCGGCGCCAGTGCAGCAGCCGGCGCCAGGTGTTGAGCAGGGAGCTGGGATCCTTCGTCTGGAGGTCCACCGCCAGAGCCCTATGCCGGCGCGGAATCGGCAGCCAGGGCTGGCCGGCAGTGGTGAAGCCCTGCTGGGGCGCGCTGGACGACCAGGGCATCGGTGTGCGGGAGCCGTCCCGACCGGGCAGAACCGGATAGAGCGCCTTGCCGAACGAGTCCCGGATCCGGTCCTCGGGGATGTCGGCGGGAATCCGAGCTTCCGGCAGGCCCAGCTCATCGCCCTGATAGAGGCAGAGGGCTCCGGGGAGACAGGTCAGCAGAGCCGCCATCATGTGATAAGCGACTTCCGGATAGGGCTGGCCGTGCTGATCGGTGCCAGTCCAGCGCGATCGGAACCGGCCATAGTCGTGATTTCCCACCATCCAGCACTGCCCCTGGTCGGGGAAGTTGCTGAGGGTGCGCTCAATCACCCCTCGCAGCATCGCCATCGACAAGGGGCGCTCCTGCAGCAGAGAGCTGTTGTAGGCGAGGTGCAGACGGTTGTGACCCTGCACATAGGCTCCGGAGAGAGCAATCGAGTCCTCAGCGAGCGTCACCTCCCCCAGGCTCACGACGTTGGGATATTCATCCAGCAGAGCCCGGATGGCAGGCAACTGCTCGAACATTTCGGTGCGACAGAAACTGTTGACGAACTGCTGGCGGACCATCGGGTTGTCGGGCGAAATCCCGTCAGGGAGTCCCATCTCCGGTGTGCGCTCCGGGTTATCGCGAAGGGCGGGGTCCTCAAGGAAGAAGTTCACCGCGTCGATGCGGAAACCGTCAACACCTTTATCGAGCCAGAAGCGGGCCAGATCGAGCACGGCCTCCAACACTTCCGAGTTGTGCCAGTTGAGTTCTGGCTGACACGGTAGGAAGTTGGCGAGGTAGTACTGGCGGCGCCCCAGATGCCATTGCCAGGCGCTGCGTCCCATGAAGGCCGAAAGCCAGTTGTTTGGCGGGGAGCCATCGTCGCGTGGGTCATGCCAGACATACCAGTCGGCCTTGGGGTTGTTACGGCTGGAGGCGCTCTCCACAAACCATGGGTGCAGCTGGGAGGTGTGATTCCAGACCTGATCGATCAACACCTTGAGACCCATATCATGGGCAATGGACAAGAGTGTCTCGAAATCCTTCATCACCCCGAATAGGGGGTCGATGTCGAGCATATCCGTGATGTCATAGCCCAAATCCTTCATGGGTGACTCGTAAAAAGGAGTCAGCCAGATGGCATCCACCCCGAGGGAGGCAACATAATCAAATCGACGGATGATACCCTGCAGATCACCAATGCCGGTGCCGCTGGTATCGAGGAAACTCCAGGGCAGGATCTGGTAGATCACTGCATCCTTCCACCAGGGGCGACCGGGCGAAGGATCACATCGCCACCAGGGACATCGCCGTGGGCTGACGTTGGTGCCGGGTGAATCACCCTTCGTGCTCATCGGCGCTACAACTCGCGGTGGGTGCCTCAGAGAGGCTTTACCTCGCCTCCGCAAGTCCTCAGCAAAGCATTTGAACCGTAGCATCTCATCGCCGTACATCCCCCGCCTGCAGGGTCACAAAAGCCACGGTGCACCCACTCTTGAGCTCATCAGGCTGGACATAGTGAGAACAAGCCGTTGTTTCTGGAGGCCAGGCGTAGGCGGCGCAGGGCTGAAGGAGGCTCAGGTGATAGCTGTTCTGACTCATTCCAGGTGACCCAAGGGACACCCGCATCCGCCACAAAGCGTGGACGTACCGCCAATGACTTCGAAATCGGCGCAATTGAAATGATCACGTTTGCCATTCGCTGACATCTGATGGGTTGCGGTCTAATCGCCCTTGGGATTGAAACTCCAGGTGACATCTAAGGCAGGTGAAAGCGACCACTGGCCATGACGATCTATCCAAGAAAGGCGAAGTTTTTGAGGTGATCATCCAGATTGTGGGCGGCGAGATTGAACATCACACGGAGGGGCGCTACCGAAGCTGTTTTCGGATCTGGCGGTGCGTCTGGGAGCTGGCTGCTGTGCGGGAAGCAGCAGGAAGAGCCTGATCACATCCACCGGCACGTCAGACAAGGGGCCAGACGTTATGGAAATGATGCACCGGTCCATGTCCATGCCCGACGTGCAGGCCATCCGCTGCAGCGATCGCGCCTTGCAGATAGGCATGGGCGCGGCTGACGGCGTCGGCCAGATCAATCCCCTGGGCCAGACCTGCGGCAACGGCGGCTGAGAGTGTGCAGCCGGTGCCATGGGTGTTGGTGGTCGCCTGACGTGGCGCCGTCAGGCGCAGAACAGTGCTGCTTGTGACGAGAAGATCTACACATTCGGCGCCCTCGGTATGACCACCTTTCAACAGAACCGCGCGCGCGCCGAAGCCGACCAGGGCCTTCGCCTGTTGCAACATCGCTACCTCGGTTGTGGCCACCGGAACGTTCAGCAGAACCGCCGCTTCGGGCAGGTTGGGAGTGAGGAGAGCCGCCATGGGCAACAGGCGCCTGCGTAAGCAGGAAAAAGCATCCGCTGACAACAAAGCATCCCCTGACTTCGCCACCATCACCGGATCCAGCACGATCGGCAGCGAACAACCGGCCAGACTGTCTGCCACGGTATCGATCGCGGCGGTGTCGCCCAGCATGCCGATTTTGACGGCCCGGACATCAAGATCAGCGAAAACTGCCGCGATCTGCGCCGCGATCATCGCGGGGCTGGCAGGTTCAACAAGCGTCACGGCGCAGGTGTTCTGCGCCGTCAGGGCCGTGACCACGCTGGCGCCGTAAACCCCCAATGCCGAAAACGTTTTGAGATCGGCTTGGATGCCGGCGCCGCCACCACTGTCAGAGCCGGCGATGGTCACGGCAATCGGGGCCATCGCAGTTTTTCCTTGTTTTGTCACCTCTGTGGCCCGCTGGGCCACAGAGGTGAGCGTGTGGATCACTCCTCTTCGTCGCTGTCGCTAGCGCCAGCGGGGATCAGGCGGATCTGCTTTTTACCCAATTTGATTTCAAACTCATCACCGGGCTTGAGGTCAAGCAGGGCGGTGTAAGCCTTGCCCACCAGCAGGTTGCCGTTGAACTGAATTTTGGCGGTGTAGCTCAAGCTGCGACCACCTTTGCCGATGGCTTTGCCACCGCCAACACCAAGGCTGACGCCCTTGGCTTCCAGCAGCGCCTCATAGAAGGCCGTGAAATTCAGCCGTTCGCTGCCATCCTTCTTGGTGCTGACGTAGCCGGCGGCGCGTACCAGATCAGACTTGGAAACATCTCCAAGCTCCTTGACTTTGGCGAGTAGATCAGGTCCGGTAAGGGCCATCGATGTCGAGCAACAATGCAATTAATATAGCGGAAGGGAAGACGCCATCGATGGCAATGGCTCGCTTCGCCGTCATCTCAGCGGCGCAGATTGACGCCGGCTTTCCCATCACCACTGCCCTTGAGATACCGGCAGCCTCCAGGAACGGATCCAGAATCAGCATCGGATCGCGTTGATGTTCTCACGCCACGAAAGTCTTGGGGCCGGCTGATTCGGCATCGCCAGGTTCAGCTCCATCTCCCCGTTCACTTCCCGGTGCATAGCGGGGAATTGCAGTTAGGCGCGGCCATGACGACCCACTGCCAACCGCCATGTCTTCATGCCGCTAGTAGCATAAGAGGAGAAACTGGCCCATTCAGGCGAGCCGATCATGGGGAACGTTTTGGGCGAACGATTGCAGGCCTGGGGGTTCTCCTGGCAGGGCCTGCGTGACAACCGCCATGGTGAATGGTGGCTTCTGGCCCAGATGCTGCTGATCGCCGCCCATTGGCTACCGCCCATGCCCTCCCCGGCTGCGCTCGGGATTCATTGGCCGGTAACGCTGCGCCTCGTCGGCGGAATCACTGTGGTGGTGCGACTTGTCCTGGGCGCCCAGGGCACCTTCAACCTGGGCGACAGCCTCAGCCCCCTACCGGAGCCGATGCCAGGCGCCGTTCTTGTGACGGAGGGTGCCTACGGGCGCTGTCGCCATCCCCTCTACCAATCGCTGCTGATCTGCTCCCTGGGTGTCGCCATTGCGCTCGGCAGCGTGCTGCACCTGGGGCTGCTGCTTGCTTTTGTGGTGGTTTTAGGCAACAAGGCGCGGCGGGAGGAGGCCAGGCTTTTTGCGGTCCATCCCAGCTACGCCGCTTACCGGGCCTCCACCGCGGCGATCATTCCCCACCTGCCGTGGCTGGATTGGCGCTCAGCCTGAGCAGCCGCTAAATCAGCCGTGAACCGCTGGCCCGTCGGCGCTGCTGGGGATCGAACACGGCGGCAATCGTGCGGATCAGCCAGCGGCCCTCATGGCTCACCGTCAAGCCATTGGGCTCCAGCCGCAGCAGGCCATCCGCCTCCAGTTGCCCTAGATCGTCCCATTCGGCGGCAAAGCGGCGGGGGCCATCCAGCGGTCCCTCCAGGCTCAAGCTGTCGAAGTCAATCCGGAAATCGCACATCAGCCGCTGAATGATTTGGCGGCGCAGCAACACCTCTGGATCCTGAACAACCAGGCCCCTCTCCACCGGCAGCTGGCCGGCCGCGAGGGCGGCGTAGTAGCCCTTGAGATCCCGCTGGTTCTGGCTGAACAAGCGGGGGTACTGGCTGATCGCCGTGACGCCGATCGCGAGCAGATCAAGCTCACCTGCGGTGGTGTAACCCTGGAAATTCCGGTGCAGACGTCCCTGGCCTGCCGCCGCTGCCAGGCTGTCGCCGGGCAGGGCGAAATGGTCCATGCCGATGGCGATGTAGCCATCGCTGGTGAAGGCCTCGTAGGCGCCCTGCAGCATCCGCAACTGCTCTCGCTGGCTGGGCAGATCATCGGCGGCGATCTTGCGCTGCAATGGCAGCTGCCCGGGTAGGTAGGCGAAGCTGAACAGCGACACCCGATCCGGCTGCAGCTCCTCCACCAGGGCGATCGTGGTGGCGAAGCGCTCCGGAGTCTGAAGTGGCAAGCCGCAGATCAGATCCACATTCACACTCTCGAAGCCCGCCTCCCGCATCCAGGCCATCGCCCGGCGCAGCTGATCGACCGGCACAATCCGGTTGACGGCCGCCTGCACCTGGGGATCGGCGTCCTGGATGCCGAAGCTGATGCGCTTGAACCCCAGCCGCCGCAGGCCCTGCACCTCATCGCGGCTGAGGAACTCTGGGTTCACTTCGATCGAGGCCTCCAGGTCGGGGACCAGGTCGAAGTGCTGCGCGATCAGGGCCCAGAGCTGGGCCTGTTCGGCCAGGCTGAGGTAGTTGGGTGTGCCGCCGCCCCAGTGCAGCTGGCCCAGCCGCCGGCGCTGGCCGGAGCACTGCCCGATGAGCTCCAGTTCCCGGGCCAGAGCCTGCAGGTAGGGGCCCACCACCTTGGCGCCTGCCTGGCTGGTGATCCGGTTGCAGCCGCAGTACCAGCAGGCGTGGCGGCAGAAGGGGATGTGGACGTAAAGGGAAACGTCGTCCGTGCTGGGCCTCCCCAGCTCCGCTGCCAGCTCTGCCGCTCCCACCTCGGTGTGGAAGCTGGCGGCGGTGGGGTAGCTGGTGTAGCGGGGAACGGGCTTGTCGTGCTTGAGCAACAACTGCAGCGGATCGAGACGCTCAGGAGTGGTGGCGGTCATGGAGTGGCGGAAGCGGCGGACGGGTCAGGGGGCGTGGGCTGCGGACGTGATCAGCTCAGGCTCTCCCCACCTGCGCCAGTTCGGCCAGCAGGCGCTGGGTGTCCTGGAAGGCGACCACGGTCTCCTCGAGCAGTTCGGCTTCCTCGGCCTCGCTGAGTTCAAGCTGCTCAAAGCCGTCATGCAGGGCCTGCTTGAGCTCCGTGATCGGCCGATCGAAACTCCAAAAGGTGACCAGGGGCAGGCCGTGGACCGCCAGGATGGCGTTGGCTTGTTCAGCCAGCTGCTGACCGCCGGAGAGGTCACCGCCATAGCGGACGTACACGTGGGCCAGGAAGCGATGGGGCTCCTGCTGGGCCAGGGTGCGCAGGCGCTCCTGCCAGACGACGGCAGCGGCTGAGGGGGGCGTTGCCGGCGCGACGGCCAGGGCTGCCGTGTCCTTGGCCAGGGAGCTGCTGCGAGCCAGGTGTGCCCAGGGGAGATCGGCCGCACCGAGGGCGGCTGCCAGTTCGGGGCCGTGCTGCTCGATCAGGGCGTAGCCGGGGCCCAGGGCGCGGATCAGGGCCGCCAACTGCAGTGGATTGGCCTGCCCGTCAAGCAGGGCGCGGGAGAAGGTCATGCCTTCGGCCTGGTGGTGGGCGGCACCGATGCGCGCATGGAGGCGGCGCACCCGGGGGCCGAAGCCCTTACGGGCAGCCTCGTCGCCGGGTTTGGCGTGGTCGGAGATCGGGGCTGGGAGGGTGGTGGTCATGGTGAACGCGATCGGACGCGAAGGGCCGCGTGAGATGAACGAATCAACGCTATCGCGGTATCGTTATGTAGTTGTTACGCCGTTGCGATTTCGTTGCAACGCCCCGCCCATGGCTTCTGCGTCCTTCCCCGCGCCCCCTGCCCTGCATCTGCTGCCGCCCGCTGAGGTGGCCCGGTTGCTGCCATCCCTGGCGTTGGGCCAAGAAGCAGTTGTCGCCGGCGATCCGGCGGTGATCACCTGGCTTCAGCTCCGCTTCGGTGGCACGGTGAGCACGGCCCTTCTGGAGCCAGAGCTGCTCCATGCCCGGGCTAGCGGCCTGCCACCCCAGGCGCCGCTGGCGGCAGTGGCGCTTTGACCCATCGACTCATGCGCTCCTAGGCCTCGTGGTGAACGGCCAGCGCGGACTCCAGCGGGTGGTTCATCGCGGCGCGGGCGGCCAGCCAACGGTCCGAGGCGGGCATGTCGAGGCAGTCGTCGAACCAGGGACCGCCCAGGGTGTAGTGGACGATCTTGGGTGAGGGAGGCAGCGGCTGGACGCCCACAAGCACGTTCCATTCCGGTGGCAGCTCGCCGATCTCGGCATCCGCCAGCCAGTGGAACTGGTGCAACTCCAGGCCCGTGGCGGTATTCACGTAGGCCGGGCTGAGTGCCCGGCAACGGGCGCAATTGAACAACATCACCGACGACCAGTTCTTGCGGCCGTAGGGCGTCTGGGGCATGCCCTGGAACTTTCTGCCTGCCTCGCAGTCGTGCTGGTGCTTCACCAGTTGCACCGCGAAGCGCTCGTCACGCAAAGCCCAGAGCTCGGCGATATCCGCCAGGCAGAGCATGTCGGCGTCGATGAACAGGGCCCAGCGCTGATAGCCCGCCAGCCACGGCACCAAGAAGCGCGAGAAGGAGAAATCAGTGCTCTGCTTGGGGTGGTGTTCGCGGTCGTAGATGCCGCCCAGCTGATCGAGCCGAACCTGGCCGATCAACAGCGGCAGGCTTGAGCAGGCTTGGAAGGAATCGGCCAGCACATTCACGGCCACCCGCTCGCGCGGGTCATAGCCGATGAACACACGTGGGGTCTCGGGGATTGGAACGGTCATGGCGAAGAGCGCCGCAGCGCTGGATAGAGGCGGATACGGGCGCGGCTCATCCGCCCTCTGCCTGCTGCATCGGCTGGGTGAACTGACGGAGCAGCAGACCTGCGAAGTGCAGCTTCAGGCCCAGCTGCTGCAGCGGGGAACTCCGCTCAGCTTTGGTGGCCTGAATCTCCTGGAAGCAGGCCACCAGCCGGTCGCGCAGGTCCAGAAAGCGGCTGTTCTCCAGGTCGAACACCCAGGGGAAGGCGCGGCGGGCGGTGCGGTTGGTCTGGCGCATCACCTCGGCGTCAAAGCGGTGCGGATCCATGCCCAGAATCCGGTAGAAATTGCCCCGCTCACACACCGTGAGGCTGTGGGTGAGAAACACCGACCACAGGCAGAAACGGCTGAGCAGCTTGCCGCGGAAGCCCTGCTTCAGGCCTGGCCAGCAGCGGATCAGCAGGTTGAAGATGTCGCCGTGGCGGTTCTCGTCCTGGCACCAGGGCTCGAAGAAATCGAACAGGGGCGCAAAGGCGTTGTCGGGATTGGCCTTGAGGTGCCGGTCGATCAGGATGTAGCGCCAGTAGCCGATCTTTTCCGACAGGAAGACGCTGTAAAGCACCCAGCTGAGCGGGAACCAGGTGATCGGCCGCTTCGTGCTCAGTTTCGGCAGGTCGATCTCGATCCCCTCCGCCACCAGCGCCCGGTTGAGGAAACCGGCATGGCGGGCCTCATCGCGGGCCATCAGCTGAAACAGGCGACCCAGTTCGGAGCGATCGGCCATGAACAGGCGCCGTGAGAGCTCCTTGAACAGCAGGAAACCGGAGAACTCCGAAACACAGGAGCGCACCAGGTAGCTCTCGTAGGCCTGCTTCTCCTCGGGGCCCAGGGCGCACAAACGATCGAGCGGCGCCTTGCGCTCGAAATGGTCGCGGTTGTGATCGGCCTCCATCTCGGCGAGCATCGCCTCGAAGGCCGGCCGCTGGGGCTCCAGATCGGTGCGGGCCGCCTTGTTGATTTCTGTGGTGTAGAAACGCGGCGTCAGCAGGTCTTCGCGCAGGTGGGGGGCGGCTGGGGTGGCGGTCATGGCTGGTCGCTCAGCGAGGCGCGGGCATAGGCCACGGCATCGGCGCCGAAGCGGTGGTGCTGGAACCACTGCTGCAGGTCCATCAGCCAGCCAAGCCGTTCACTGGCTCCAGCCGGGATGGTGGCCGCGAGGGCGGCGGCCTGCCGGTGCGCCACCCGATGGCCTGGGCAGAGGCAGCCCGCCTGATCCAGCCAGCGCTCCTCCAGCCGCAGGTGAAGGCCGAGGGACCGCACCAGGCGGCAGCAGTGCTCTGAGGACACGCCATGGCCGTCGATCAGCTGCTCCAGCAAGGCCTCGATGCGCTCATGCTGGCGCTCCAGCAACAGGCTCTGCTCAGTCCAGAGCCGCGGCCAGCGGCGGGACCTACTGGTGCGAACCCGAGCCTTGGTCTCGGCAAGGGGAGCAGGCGGAGGCGCCAAAGCCAGTGACATCGATTGCTGTCATAACGACATCGTGATACTAAAAGACCATGTAGCAATTTTGCAAACATGACAGAACTGTTGTGATTGCCATGGGGGAGAGGCCGGCCGGCGCGATGGCAAGGGTTCGGCCACTTGCTGGTCTGCTCAAGCCAAAGCTCGCTCGAGCAAGAAACAGGCCACTGCCGTTGCCCTTCGCCTGGCAGCCGGATTCAGCTCAACTCCCAATCTTCTGATCGATCCACTGCGTCAGCACGTAGACACCGATAAACATCGGCAGATAGGCAATCCACATGTTGGGGAGGTTCAGTTCTGAGTTGTTAATCAGAACAAGCCCGCCATAGCTAATCACGCCATAGAACAACGCTCTGCGCAGTGGCCCAATAAGTTTCTTCAAGTGAGATTCAACTGTTGTTTCCCTTGATTCTATCTGCGGGAGAACGATGGCCCCATTGCCAGCATGGGCTCCTCCATCCGCCCATACCCATACCCATACCCACACACCCTCAGCTCACCCCTGCTTGCTAACACTGGTCAAGCGATCGAGCCGCAGTTGATGGTCGGCGCTGGTGAGCCGCCTGTAGGCCAGGCCCACCACGCCGAACACCCCCAGAGCCGTGGCAGAAGCGATCATGAACAGGATCACAATCTGATAACGAACGGCTGCTGCCGGCGCGGCTCCCTGGAGGATCTGGCCGGTCATCATTCCCGGCAGGCTCACCAGCCCCATCACCATCATCGAGTTGATGGTGGGGATCATCGCCACGCGGATGGCGTCGCGCACCACCTCCTGGCAGGCCTCCCAACGGGTGGCCCCGAGGGCCAGGGCCGTCTCCACCCGATCGCGGCCGCTGCGCAACCCCTCCATGAAGCGATCGAGCCCCAGGGAGATGCCGTTGAGCGTGTTGCCCAGCACCATCCCCAGCAGGGGAATCAGATATTGGGGGTTGTACCAGGGCTGGGGCTGGATCAGCCCTGTCACCGCCAGACCGGTCACCAAGGCCGCCGCCGCCATCACCGACAGCAGGCTGTTGAGATAGATCCCCGCAAAGCGGCGCCGGGTGCGCTGCACGGCCGACACCCCGGCGATCATCGCCATCGCCGCCCCCAACAGCACGATCAGCGGCGCGTTGTCCTGGCGGAACAGCCACTCGAGCACGAAGCCCACCAGCAGCAGCTGCACCACCATCCGCACCGACGCCACCAGCAGGCTGCGCGCCAGGCCCAGGCGCAACGCTGCTGAGAGCGCCACGTTCACCAGGATCAGCAGGGCGGAGAGCGCCAGGCGGCCATCGCTGATCGTCAGAGCCCCCGAACTGGTTGGCGTCATCGGGCGAGCTCCAGGGTGCGACTGGCGAAGCGTTGGATCTGCTCACTGTCATGGCTGGTGAACACGGCGGCGCGCGGGCCTGCGCCGAGCCAGGCGATCAGCAGGGCCTCAACGGCGCCGGTGGTGGCCCCATCCAGGGAGGCCGTCGGTTCATCCAGCAGCAGCACGATTGGATCGAGCTGCAGGGCCCGCAGCAGCGCCAACAGCTGCAGCTCGCCGCCTGAGAGCCGCTCGGCGTCGTAGGCCAGGAACGATGGATCACGCCCCAGGGCCGCCAACCAATCCGTGATCCGCTCGCGCCGCCAGCCCCCCCGCCCGCGCCGCTCCTGGAATGACCAGGGTGAGCGCAGGTTCGCCTCCACCGTTCCCCCATGGGCGACGGGCCGCTGGGTGAGATAAAGCACCAGCGAGCGCCAGCGGGGCAGACCCCACGACGCCGGCGGGCGGCCCTGCAGATGAATCGTGCCGGCTTGCAGCGGATCGAGCAGGGCCAGGGCGCGCAGCAACAGGGTTTTGCCCGCTCCCGAGGGCGCCACCAACCCGAGGCGCTCGCCGGCTCTCAGCTCCAGATCCAGCTGGCTCCAGAGGAGTCGATCCCCCAACTGACGCTTGAGCTGCTCAGCGCGCAGGAGCAGGGGGCGGTCCAAGGCGGGGGGAGACGGCAGCATTCACTTTGATCGCTGCTGGCGAGGTGACAGTCACAGCTCCTCGTCACGTCGCCAAGGAAACCCTCCATGCCCAAGACAATTGAAGCCCTTCTGGAAGACATCCAATTACTCGGAGAAGAGCAATTTCTGGTCGTAGAGGCTGTACGCACCCTGGTGAAGCAGACGATCCATCCCCTATCGGAGGAGGTCAAGTACGGCGGTATTCTCTTCTCTTCCGAGATCCAGTTTGGTGGCGTTTTTGCCTACAAGCAGCATGTCAGCGTTGAGTTCAGCAAAGGTGCACTGATCACCGATGCCTTTGGCTTTCTTGAAGGGAAGGGAAAAGGTCGGCGCCATATCAAGCTCAGGCAGATCAGCGATATCACCACCAAGCATCTTTCCGCCTATCTTGAACGTGGTGTAGAGGCAGCAAAGAGTGCTGGTTGAACTTGTGCTGGGCCGGGAATTGCAATGCTTGCTCTCTCTGAAGTCGAACTTGCTTGTTTCGTAGTAAATCAAAGATCTAAACAAGAATGCTAAAAAAGAATATTAGAGACAATCATTAAAAGGTATTAGTAAGCTGTATCGAAAATGGCATCGCCAAGCGGTATCCACGGAAAGGGCGCCCGTCGTTGAGCGCCCGATTGAGGATTACTTTGGCATCAACACGGTATCGATCACGTGGATCGTGCCGTTGGTTGTTGCGATGTCAGCCGTGACGACGGTGGCGCCGTTAATCATGACCTTGCTGCCCTTGGCCTTGATTTTGACCGACTGGCCGTTCAGTGTTTTCGCGCTTGAGAGCTTGACGACATCGGCGGCTTTCACATCTCCGGCTACCACGTGATAGGTGAGAATCGAAGTGAGTTTCTGCTTGTTCGCGGGCATCAGAAGTGACTCCACCGTGCCGGCTGGCAGCTTCGCGAAGGCTTCGTCGGTGGGAGCGAACACGGTGAAAGGACCTTCGCCCTTGAGCGTGTCAACGAGTCCGGCCGCTGTGAGCGCGGTGGTGAGTGTCTTGAAACTGCCTGCAGAAACAGCGGTATCGACGATGTCCTTTGTCGGCATCGGCGGGCTACCTGCAAAGGCGCTGGTTGAAGCCAAGCAGCTCAGGGAGAGTGCAGCGACACCGATGCGTAGCGAACGATTGAGAACTAACATTGGCAAACGCGATTATCGCGGGATAAGATTTGTAACTTGTGGAGATTAGGTGCGCCCCTTGGATGGCCGTGGCTCTGCGGGGCGCTTTCTAGGCGACCGCAAGCACTCTTGTGTGACTGTTTGCGACTGCAGGACTTCGGATCATTTGCGCTCTCCGGCTTCTGAGGCTGTGCCGAGGCCCCGTCCCCCGCAGGCGCGGCATGCCCTCGCTTCAACTTCGCAGCGGTGTTTGTCCAAGCGCTGAGGAGTCTCGATACGCTGATCACTTGGTGGAATAGGGGCCCATGGCGCGAGAACTGGTGTTGGCCATCGGTATCCCCGTGGCGCTGCTGCTGATGTTTACCCTGCTGCTGGAGCACGGGAGGGATCGGCTGCCGCGCTGGCTGCAGCGGCTGTCCGAGCGGCCCTCGCTGATCTGGAACGCCGGCATCGGCCTGATCATTGCCCTCTCGTTTTTACGCTGGCTGCTGCAGCGCTGAGTGCAAGATTCCCTCAGTGGAGGGCTTCAAGGAGAATTATCTTGAGGCCACTAGTTCAGCTTCAGGTGTTGCTTCAACTCTGGTTGCTTATTTTTGGTGCCATCAAGCTGGTCAGTTGATGGGCGCTGCGTCAAGGCATCCCATTGAATACCGCTGAGGTTGGCATGCCTGAGATTGGCCCCGCTGCGGTCGAAGAGCTTGTTCGGCTTCGTATTCAAGCACGAGTCGAGCAGAAAATGAATCAGTAGGCCTTTGCGGCCACCACGGCCCCCTGCTAATTGCGACAGGGAAGAAAGAGTTAGGGAGCGCGACCCCTCTGACTTCAGAATCTTGATCTGATGAGCGCTGCTGATTGTCAAGCAGGAGCGACTTTATTGCCTTGATGTATTCCGTCGCAACTCTATCTCGCTGTGCTTCTTGGGCTATCAATTGGTGGTGCTGATTAGATCATGAACTGCCGATATAGACAAATAGAGGAATAGAGATCTTGGCAAAAAACAAGCTAAGCCCAAAATACGTTATGCCGAAGGGGTATTGGTTGATGGGGGTCCCGAGGATCGAACTCGGCTAAGGCGGATTATGAGCCCGCTGCATTCACCAGATTGCTAGACCCCCGCGCTCACCACAGCCCCCTGACAGCGCCCATGTCGGGGCTGAAATCACCCTTCAGTGGTGCTAATAGCTCGGCTTCGGCTTGGAGGCTGCTGGTGAGCTGATTGGGAAGGTCGCCGCTGCGCCAGGGGATCGGGGCGCTCTGCTCTTCAAGCAGGGCTTCAGTGGTGTTGCCGATGCTGGAGCCATCCCAGACGATCGCCTGGTCGGGGAAGCCCAGGCCCATGATCCGGTTGCCGCCTACGCCGCCCATGGCGATGCCGAATAGATCGGTGATCTGGTGGGTGAGGCTGACGCCGCGGGCGAAGCTGCTTCGGTAGGTGGAGGCCCGCCGGTCCATCAGGGCATCGGTGCTCTCCACCACGCCGCAACGGGTGACCTCCACCGGCCCCATCGGCCTGTTGCCGTGAATGGCCAACGGCGGAGCCTCCAGGGTGGTTGTGCAGATCACCGGTGCGGCGGCCACCGGTGCCGCCGTCCAGGCCAGCAGGCCGGCGGCGGTGGTGGCCGCGCAGCGCCGCAGGTCGAGGATGGAACCCATGCTGGGCAACCGGCAACGGATGATTTTGAATTTAGGCCGCTGATCCCTGCTTTGCCCAGGAGCTGCTCCTCCACAGCCCAGTCGTCGGCGACGCTGGGGTCACGACGAGCCCTTGCCGCCCTCCATGTCTTCGTCCCCAGCAACCGCCCTCTCCGGCGCCACGCCCCGCGCCACGGTTCTCAGCCTGCTGGCGGAGCGCGCCTACCGCCATGGTCGCTTCACCCTCGCCTCTGGGCGCAGCAGCGACCACTACATCAACTGCAAGCCGGTGAGCCTCAGCGGTCCGGGTCTGGCGGCCCTGGCGCTGCTGATGCTGGAGCAGGTGGAGACGGAGGCGAGTGCCGTGGCCGGCCTGACCCTGGGGGCCGATCCGCTGGTGTCGGGGGTGGCGATGGCCGCCGCCCTGGCGGGACGGTCGCTCGATGCCCTGATCGTGCGCAAGCAGGCCAAGGGCCATGGCACCGGCGCCTGGCTGGAGGGTCCCCTGCCGGCGCTCGGCAGCCGGATCACCGTGCTTGAAGACGTGGTCACCACGGGCGGGTCTTCGCTCAAGGCGGTGGATCAGCTGCGCCAGGCGGGCTATGTGGTGGAGCGGGTGGTCACGATCGTGGATCGTCAGGAGGGGGGGCTCGCGGCGATGACGGCGGCCGGGCTGGAGCTGCGCGCTCTGTATCTGTTGGAGGAGATCGCCAGCACGGCCAGGGATTTGCAAGGCTGAGGTCAACGTCCCGTTTGCTTTGCCTTGAGCAGCCCTGTCCTGAGCAGCCCAGCCCTGGGCGATTCCCGCCGCGATGATCCCTGGCAGTGGCAGCCGCCGCTGCCCTGCCGCTGGGAGCAAGCGGCGGCAGTGATCCGGCTGGATGGCGCCGGGGTGCTGCGCTTCCTGCATGGCCAGACCAGCCAGGACCTGGAGCGTGCCCGCCCCGGCCAGTGCCTGGCCACCTGCTGCATCACCTCCACCGCCCGCTTGCGGGGGCTCGCCGAGGTGCTCGTCGACGCCAGTGGGGCCTGGCTGGTGATCACCGCCGGCTACAGCGGCGCGATTCACCAGGCGCTCGATCGGGTGCTGTTCCCCGCCGATCAGGTGGTGCTGGGCGCCCTGCAGCCGGCCCGGCTGATCACGGCCCTGGGAGCCGAGGGCGATCCGGGTCTGCCCGGCAGCGAGCCGGCAGCCGGCAGCTGGGAGCGTCTGGGTCCGGAACCCGGCGCTGGCTGGCGGCTGGCTGGGCCGGAGCGGTTGCTGCTGCTCGCCGATCAGGCGGAGCCGGCCTCGCTGGCGCCCTGGTTGGCGGCCCGCAGCGAGCTCTCAGCAGCGGAGCTGGAGCGTTGGCGGCTGCAGCAGGGCCGGCCCCAGGCGCCGGCCGAGATCAATGACGATCTCAATCCCTTCGAGCTCGGGCTGGCGGAGCGGGTCAGTCTCAACAAGGGCTGCTACGTGGGCCAGGAAACCCTGGCCAAGCTCGCCACCTACGACGGCGTCAAACAACAGCTCAGACGCTGGTTCTGGTGCCCCGACCAGGCTGCGGCCGCTGCAGGGGCTGGCCTTGAGACCGGAACCCAGCTTCACGACGCCAACGGCCAACGGGCCGGGCGGATCACCTCCTGCCAGCGGCTGCCGGCCCGTGCGGATCAGCCCGCGTGCTGGATCGGCTTGGCCCTGGTCCGCCGTCAGGCGCTAGGCGCGGAGCGGCTGCTGGTGGGCGAGCCATCAGGCGAGCCATCACCAGAAAAATCGCTGGAGATCTCGCTTCCAGCCGGGTTCAGCGCCCCACCGGTGGGTGCCGGAAGTGCCGCCACCGCTGGATCCTGAGTCAGCAGCCAGGTGGCCACCGCCCAGGTGGCCCGGCAGTCGTCGCGGTTGTAGCGCAGGATCCTCAGCAGGTTGTGACGGCTGCCGCGACCGGCGTCGCTGCCATCGCCGCGCCACTGGCGCCACCAGAGCAGGCAGCGGGCCCCGTCCACGCCCTTCTGGCCCCAGCGGAAGCCCAGCCAGCTCGCCACCGCCTTGAGGCCGTAGCTGCTCACCGGCATCAGCCAATGACGGCGCACGCGTTTGTGCAGGTCGATCATGCGGCCGCGCAGCGCCTGCACCTCCCGCTCCGCTTCCCCCTGCCGCTGGGCCAGCCGGCAGAGCGACACCGATTCGGTTTCGCCGTAATGGAGCAGGGGCCAGCCCGGATGGCGATCGAGCAACAGGCGCAGCCGCTGCCAGAGCCGGGCTTCGCCGTGTTCATGCAGCCCCAGCACCGGCAGGTACTGGCTGCCCTCGGTTGTGGTCGGCCAGGAGCCATCGGCCTGGCGCTTGATCCTCAGGAACCCGTGCAGGAAGTCGTCGCGGGCATCGGGGTCAGATTCGATGTCGTAGAGCAGCAGCCCCGGCGCCCGCTCCAGGTCGGCCAGGGCGGGGCTGGCCTCCAGGCGCACCGGCGTGCCTTGCTGCTGCACCCGGGCCTGGGCCACCAGCTGGGCGGCGATCTCCCGGTGCTGTTCGCCGTGCACCTCCAAGGCATCGGCCAGCTGCTCGGGCTCGGCGCCCGCCAGGTCGGAGAGCCGCTGCAGGCCCAGCTCGATCAGCAGCTCCCGGCGCTTGCCGCCGATGCCGCTCACTTCGCTGAGGTGGCCTTCGGCGGCCGCCTCCCGGTCGCAGGCTCCGCGCCAGGAGCAGAGCACGCACTTGCGGCGGTCGTTCACCAGGGGCGGTGGCTGCGCAGAGGCCAGCTCGGCGGCCAGCCTGGGCAGGGCGTCGTCGAGCTGGCGGTTCAGGGCAGCGGTGAGCGGCAGCTGTTCGCGCTCCTGGTGGCGACCATGGCCGGCTACCACCAGGCCATGGCTCACAGGAGCCCCTTGGAAGCCGGCCAGCAGCCGGCCCCAGAGGGTCAGCATCAAGCGGTGCTCCCGGGTGAGCCGTCGCCCCTGGCGGGCCAGGGCTGGCTGGTAGGCATGGGAGCCCCAGCGGCTGCTGCCGGCGGTGCGCACCAGCAGGGGGGGATGGCCCTCCAGCCGCAGCCCCCCCGGCACCTGTTCCACCAGCCGCAGGCCCACCACCGCGGCGTCGCCGGCTGCGCAAGCGGCCTCGCCCTGACCGGGAATCTTGCCGAGCAGGCCCACGAAACAGCGTTGCTGGTCGTCGAGCTGCAGGGTGCGATGGGCGCTCCAGAGCCGTTGGCTGGGGTCGCCGTGGCGGTCAAGCCAGGCCCGCCGACGGCAACGCAGCCAGCTGCGCAGCAATCGGTCGGTGACAACCTGCTCTTCAACGGCACAAGGCATCGGCCCAGGCTAGGGCGGCCAGTGGTCTGCCACCAGGCCGGCACCTTGTTGTCCCGCAGGCCAGGAGCTGCTGCTACGAGCTATGTATTGCCCGCCAGTTTGATGGTTTCCCCACCCCTGCCCCTGGAGCCAGGACCGATCCAGTTCGGCACCGATGGCTGGCGCGGCATCCTCGGCGTCGACATCACCATCGAGCGCCTGCTGCCGGTGGCGGCGGCTGCCGCCAGGGAGCTGGAGCATTCCGCGCCCGAAGGCCTCACGAGTCGGGAGGTGGTGATCGGCTATGACCGCCGCTTCCTGGCCCCGGAGCTGGCCGAAGCCATCGGCAGTGCCGTGCGCGGGGCCGGCCTTGAGCCCCTGCTCACCGACACGCCCGTGCCCACCCCCGCCTGCAGCTGGGCGGTGGTCGAGCGGGGCGCCCTCGGGGCCCTGGTGATCACCGCCAGCCACAACCCGCCCGAATGGCTGGGCCTGAAGATCAAGGGTCACTTCGGCGGTTCGGTGGAAGGCGATTTCACCGCCCGGGTCGAGCGCCGCTTGGAGGCCGGTGGCCTCACCGTGCCGGTGCCCGGCGTCACCCCCCGCTTCGATGGCTGGACGAACTACCTCAGCGGCCTGCGCCGCCAGGTCGACACCAGCCGCCTGCTGGAGGGCCTCACGCAGCTGGGGCTGCAGGTGATCGTCGATCCGATGCATGGCTCCGCTGCCGGCGGCTTGCCCGCCCTGCTCGCCGGCGGTGCGGATGGATCTGGCGGAGCCGGTGAGGCGATCCGTGAGATTCGCTCCCAGCGCGACCCACTCTTCGGCGGCCATCCCCCCGAGCCGCTAGCCGCCTATCTCGGCGAGCTGATCGAAGCGGTGCGCGCCTCCACCGCGGCGGGGCGCCCGGCAGTGGGCATCGTCTTCGATGGCGACGGCGACCGCATCGCCGCCATTGATGAACAGGGCCGCTACTGCAGCACCCAGCTGCTCATGCCCCTGCTGATCGACCACCTCGCCCGGGCCCGCGGCCTGCCGGGGATGGTGATCAAAACGGTGAGCGGCTCCGACCTGATGGAGCTGGTGGCCAGGGGGCTGGGCCGCGAGGTGGTGGAGAAGCCGGTGGGCTTCAAATACATCGCCGCTGAGATGCTCAAGGGTGAGGTGCTGATCGGCGGCGAGGAATCGGGGGGCGTGGGCGTGGGCGTGCACCTGCCCGAGCGCGATGCCCTGCTGGTGGCCCTGCTCTTGGTGGAGGCCCTGGTGGAGGGCGGCCTGCCTCTGGGCGAGCGGCTCGACCGGCTGCGGGCGGCCCATGGCGGCGGCAGCGCCTACGACCGGCTCGACCTCCGCCTCAAGGACATGGCCAGCCGCGAACGGCTGGAGCGCCAGCTCGCTGAGGCGCCGCCGCAGGTTGTGGCTGGAGTGCCCGTGCTGGAGGCGAGCAACACCGACGGCCTCAAGCTGCGGCTGGGCCCGAGCCACTGGCTGATGCTGCGCTTCTCGGGCACCGAACCGCTGCTGCGGCTGTATTGCGAGGCCCCAAGCCAGGAGCGGGTGGCCGCGGTGCTGGCCTGGGCGCAGCAGTTCGCCGAGGCGGTAGGAGCGGGGTCGTAGCGCGATGACTGAACGGATCCAACCCACGCCCATGCCGCTGGTGATCGCCAGCGGCAACCCCGGCAAGCTGCGCGAGTTCACGGCCCTGCTGGGCGCGGCGGGCTCGGGCCTGAACCTCGACGTGCGCCCCCAGCCCCCGGGCCTGGAGGTGGAGGAAACCGGCGACAGCTTCGCCGCCAACGCCCGCCTCAAGGCCGAAGCGGTGGCGCGGCTCACCGGCCAGTGGGCCCTCGCCGACGACTCCGGCCTGAGCGTCGATGCCCTCGGCGGCGCCCCTGGCCTCCACTCCGCCCGTTACGCCAGCACCGACGCCGAGCGGATCGCCCGGCTGCTGCGGGAGCTGGCCGGCTGCAGCGACAGGCGGGCCCGTTTCACCGCCGTGCTGGCGGTGGCCGACCCCAGTGGCCGCACGCTGCTGGAGGTGGAGGGAATCTGTGAGGGACTGATCCTGGAGCAACCCCGCGGCGCCGGTGGTTTCGGCTACGACCCACTGTTCCTGGTTCCGGACGTGGGCCTGACCTTCGCCGAGATGCAGCCGGATCAGAAGCGGCGGCTGGGCCATCGCGGCCGGGCCTTTGAGGCGCTGCTCCCCAGAATGGCGATGTTGTTCCCTCTCAGCCCACCCTGATGGCCCACGGATCGCTCCCCCTGTTGGCTGCCGCCCTGCTGGCTTCGTCAGTGCTGGGCCAGGGTTTGCCCGTGCGTGCCGCCACGGGAGCCGCCCTGGAGTCGGCGCCGCTGGCAGGGGCGGTGATCGAGCAGCCGCTGCTGCCCTCCTGGCGCGAGGGGCCCGCCCGGCAACGTTTGCTCAGCTTCATTCGCACCGTCACCACGGAGGGGGGCGAGGGGTACGTGCCTCCGGCCGAGCGAATCGCCGTGTTCGACAACGACGGCACGCTCTGGTCGGAGCAGCCGATGTACGCCCAGCTGGCCTTTGCCATCGACCGTGCCCGCCGCCTGCTGCAGGAGCGGCCGGAACTCGCCGCCAATCCCGTGGTTGCCGCTGCCGCCGCCGGCAACGGCGAGGCGGCGCTGGCGATGGGGACGAAGGGGCTGATGGAGCTCGTGGGGATCACCCACGCGGGCATGACCCCCCAGGCCTTCGAAGCCCTGGCCCGCGAGTGGTTCAACACCGCCTGCCATCCCGGCCTTCAGCGGCCCTACACCTCCCTCACCTACGTGCCGATGCTGGAGTTGCTCGAGCTGCTCCGCGTCAACGGCTTCCGCACCTACATCGTTTCCGGCGGTGGTGGAGCGTTCCTGCGGGCGATCAGCCAGGAGCTCTACGGCATTCCACCGGAGCAGGTGATCGGCTCCAGCGTCCGCACCACCTACGTCGTCCGTGATGGCAAGCCGATGATTCTGCGGCAGCCCGAACTGGAGGTGCTCAATGATGAGGCGATCAAGCCCTTGTCGATCGAGCGGCTGATCGGCCGGCCGCCGATTGCGGCCTTCGGCAACTCCGATGGCGATCGGCAGATGCTGGAGTGGACGACCTCCCTGCCCGGCAGCCGCCTGGGGATGCTCATCCGCCATGACGACGCCGAGCGGGAGGTGGCCTACGACCGCCGCTCCCCGGTCGGCAAGCTCGACCTGGCGCTCGATCAGGCCCAGGAGCGCGGCTGGACCGTGGTGAGCATGCGCAACGACTGGGCGCGGGTGTTCCCGGATCCGGATAGCACGGCGACCGCCCAGCCCTGCCCTTAGCTAGCCGCGGCCGTTCAGGGTCTGGCTGGGGAGAACGCCAAACAACCGCTGGTAATCCCGGGCGAAGTGCCCCGGGTTGAGAAATCCCCAGCGGGCGGCGAGCCCTGCCACCGTTACCGATTCAGGCTGGGCCCGGAGCAGTTCGCGGCGGATGCCATGCAGGCGCTTCAACTTGATGTAGGCCATCGGGCCCATGCCGAGGTGTTCCCGGAAGCCCTGGAGCAGGCTGCGGCGGCCGACGTGAGCCTGGCGGCAGAGCGTCTCCAGGCTGATTGGTTCGCCGGGATGGTCCTCCACCCATTGCTGCACCTGTTTGACCAGATCGATCCGAGCCGGAGGCGGGCAGAGGTCGGCCCTGCAGCCGGAGCCATGCACCATCGCTTCGAGCAGCAGCGGCACCAGGTCGCCCTGGATCGCGCCGGCGGGCGCGGTGGGGGCGGACAACAGCGTCAGCAATAACTGGCGCAGGCTTCTATGGCGTTCGGGACCCACCTCCAGCCAGTTGGCGCTCAGGCGGGGCGCCGTGAGGTCGGGGCCGCCGAATTCGTTGCTGCTCTGCTGCAGGACGCTGCGCTCAAGCATCACCACACCCAGATCGAGCAGCTCCGGTGTGGAGAGGTGCACCTCCGAGCGGGCGTCGAGGCCAAAGAGTGTGTCCGGGAGCATCGCCACCCCATGGGCCCGCAGCGGGGCCTGCCGCGGGCCCATGGCCAGATCGAGGGCCACCAACTGGCGATGGGCCGGCTTGGAACCAGCAAAGAGAAGCCGGCGGTTGACCTGAAGTCGCAGCAGCCTCAGCCCCCCCAGCTCCTTCAGGGCCATCCGCCCTTGCAGGCGCCCGCCGGAGAGCTGGCAGAGCTGGAGATCCAGCCCGGTCGCCTGGAGCAGGTCCGCCAGTTCTTCAACGCTGCTGAAGGTCTGGCAATCCCGCATTGCCGCTTGCACTTTTTGAGTGGAACAAGCCTGCCACGGCCAACAAAATGGTTCGGCGTGGCATCGCCCGCCCTTTCCTGCGCCTCTTTGTGCCACCCATGCCCAACGGTCAACCCAACGTTCTGATTCTCTGGGGCGATGACATCGGCCAGAGCAACCTCAGCTGCTACAGCGATGGCCTGATGGGGTACCAGACCCCAAACATCGATCGGGTGGCCAAGGAAGGCGCCAAGTTCATCCACTACTACGCCGAGCAGAGCTGCACCGCCGGTCGGGCTGCTTTTATCTCCGGCCAGAGCGTGATCCGCACCGGCCTCAGCAAGGTGGGTCTGCCCGGCGCCGAGGCCGGCTACCAGGCGGAGGATCCCACCATCGCCGAACTGCTTCAGCCCCTGGGTTACCGCACCGGCCAGTTCGGCAAGAACCACTTCGGCGACCGCGACGAGCATCTGCCGACGATGCACGGCTTCGATGAGTTCTTCGGCAACCTGTATCACCTCAATGCCGAGGAGGAACCGGAGCTGCGGGACTATCCCCCCGAAGCCGATTATCCGAACTTTAAAAAGAATTTCGGTCCCCGGGGTGTGTTGCATTGCTGGGCCAACGGCGACGGCACCCAGCGCATCGAAAATACCGGCCCGCTCACCAAGAAGCGAATGGAGACGGCCGACGAGGAGTTCATGAAGGAGGCCAAGCGCTTCATCAAGGAGGCGGTGGCCTCTGGCGAACCGTTCTTCGTGTGGTTCAACACCACCCACATGCACTTCCGCACCCATGCCCGTCCCCAGGACGTTGGCCAGTCAGGGCGTTGGCAATCGGAATACCACGACGTGATGATCTATCACGACAACTGCATCGGTGAGATGCTGGATCTGGTGGATGAGCTGGGCATCACCGACGACACGATCGTGATGTACAGCACCGACAACGGGCCGCACATGAACAGCTGGCCCGATGCCGGCATGACCCCCTTCCGCAACGAGAAGAACTCCAACTGGGAAGGGGCCTACCGGGTACCCGCGATGGTGCGCTGGCCGGGGCACATCGAGCCCGGCAGCCTGCTCACCGGCATCGTCAGCCATCTCGACTGGCTGCCCACGCTGTTGGCCGCCGCCGGGGAACCGGACATCAAGCAGAAGTGCCTGGAGGGTCACACGGTGGGCAGCAAGACCTTCAAGGTGCATCTCGATGGCTACAACATGCTCGACTACTGGACCGGCAAGACCGACACCAGCCCCCGGGTGGATTACTTCTACTTCTCTGATGATGGCGATCTCACCGCCCTGCGTTATGACAACTGGAAGTTCGTGTTCATGGAGCAGCGCTGCACCGGAACGCTGCAGATCTGGGCTGAACCGTTCACCGTTCTGCGCATCCCCAAGATCTTTAACCTGCTCACCGATCCCTACGAGCGGGCCGACATCACCTCCAACACCTACTGGGATTGGATGCTGGACCACGTCTTCCTGTTGATTCCTGCCCAGGCGCGGGTGGCCAAGGCACTGGAAAGCCTCAAGGAGTTTCCGCCTCGCCAGAAGGCGGCCAGCTTCACGGTGGGGGATGCCATCGAGAAGATGACCTCCACCCTCGGTAGTTCCTGAGTCCAGCCCCGCCTGATCACCCTTTCACCCCGTCCTTTTGGCCCCGACCGCCGCTCCTACCCCCGCCTCCCTGCCGGGGGCCAGCCGCCCAGGCCGCCCCCCGGCCAGGGGGATGGTGTGGATTCCGGGCGGCAGCTTCTCAATGGGATCTGACGATCACTACCCCGAGGAAGCCCCGGCCCACCGGGTGAGCGTGGAAGGGTTCTGGATCGACTGCTCGCCGGTCACCAACGCCCAGTTCCAGAAGTTCGTGAAGGCCACGGGCCACCGCACCCTGGCCGAGCGGCCCGCTGATCCCGCTGACTATCCCGGCGCCGACGCAGCCCTGCTGGCCCCTGCCTCCATCGTGTTCGTCCCCCCGCCGGGGTCTGTGAGCCAGGGCGATCCCTACCGCTGGTGGGTCTATCGCCCCGGAGCTCATTGGCGCCATCCTGAAGGCCCCGGCAGCTCGATCAAGGGTCGCGAGCACCATCCCGTGGTGCATGTGGCCTTCGAAGATGCCCAGGCCTACGCCGCCTGGAGTGGGAAGCAGCTCCCCAGCGAGGCGGAGTGGGAGCGGGCTGCCCGTGGGGGGCTGGAGCGGGCCGAGTTCGCTTGGGGCACGGAGCTCCACCCCGGCGGCCGCATGCTGGCCAACACCTGGCAGGGTGAATTCCCCCACCAGAACACCCGCCAGGACGGCTACGAGCGCACCTCTCCGGTGGGGGTGTTCCCCGCCAACGGCTATGGCCTGCTCGACTGCATCGGCAATGTCTGGGAATGGACCGACGACTGGTACCAAGACCACGCCGCCGACCCCGAGCGGCAACGCCACCGGAATGAGGCCAAGCCGGGCTGCTGCACGATCCCCAATCCCCGCGGTGGCAGCCGTGAGGCCAGCATCGATTCCACCTCCCAGCACCTGGGCCTGCCCCGCAAGGTGGTGAAGGGTGGCTCCTTTCTCTGCGCCCCCAGCTACTGCCGCCGCTACCGGCCGGCGGCGCGCATGGCCCAGGGGATCGACACCTCCACCTGCCACATGGGCTTCCGCTGCATCGTGCGGAGCTGACCGATGGAAGCAGGCCTGTTCGCCGAGTGGATCGACGGCTTGGCCGGTGGCCTGCGCCTGCTGCTTGAAGGCCTGTCGGTGGTGTGCGTGGCGATCGGCCTGGTCGTCACCGTCAGCCAGGCCCTGCGCTTGCGCCAGCGAGGCTATCGCCAGCCGCGGCCCTTCAATGCCATCCGCCTGACCTTCGGCAGCTGGTTGTCGATGGCGCTGGAGTTTCAGCTGGCCGCCGACATCGTGGCCACGACCACCTCACCCTCGAATCAGAACCTGATCCAGTTAGGGGTGGTGGCGGTGATTCGCACCTTCCTCAATGTTTTTCTGGCCCGGGAGGTGGAAACCGAGCAGAAGTTGGAGGATGGGCAGAAACGCAGACAGGCCCACTCCGCAGCCGGCGACATTCCTTCCGACAGCCTTCGTGAACACTCAGATTGATGGGCAACCTCAACAACGAACTGGCCAAAGAGCGCAGCCGGGCGGCGGCCGAGCGCACGATGATGGCCTGGATCCGCACCAGCCTCTCGCTGATCAGCTTCGGCTTCGGTCTCGACAAGATCGTCGGCGCCATCAACGCCAGTCGCTTTGAGGGCAGTTCCCAGGCTGGCCTGAGTGTGAGGCTGGTGGCGATTGGATTCGTGCTGATCGGCATCGTTTCGATGTCGGCGGCAACCCGCCAGCACCTGCGCACCTTGAGGCAGCTGAAGCGTGATGATTTTGTCTACATCGATCAGACCTCCATCACGATTTTCACAGCCATTGCGCTCACCCTGATCGGCATTGTGGCGTTGTCGCTGCTGATCATGGGAGCGTCTGGATCCTGAGGCTCGCATCAGGGTCCATGGCTGCGCTGCTCTGCTCTTGAACTTCCGCTGACTCCAATGCCGCCCATCGTTGCTCTGTTGGTCAGTGTCGCCATCTTCACGGTGATGTTTGCCCTTGGCCTTGGGCTCAAACCCTCCTCCTTTGCTGTCCTGCGCCAGCACCCCGGGGTGATGGCACGGATTTTGGTGGGCACCTGCCTGTTGGTGCCCCTGGCAGGTCTCCTGCTTCTGGAGCTGCCTCTGACGGCCGATCTCTCCTCCCCGGCCAGGTTTGCCATCGCCTTGATGGTGATCTGCCCCAGTGCCCCATTGGCGCTGAGACGCGTGAGCTCCCCGGGCAGTTCACCCGAGCTGGCGGCCTGCATCCAGGTTTCGGCGGCGATCCTGGCGATCGTTTCGGTCCCGTTGATGGTGGAGCTGTTCACCCGGGTCAATCCGGTGGATGGCTGGGACATCACACCGGCTGAGGTGGCGCTGCAGGTCACGAGGGTGCAGTTGTTTCCGCTGGCGGCCGGCCTGTTGCTGAAGGCCTGGAAGCCTGCCTGGGGTGAGCGCTGGAGTGGCGTGATCAATCAAGTGGCCACGGCCTTGTTGTTGCTTGTGGTCGTGCTGCTGCTGGTGATCACCAGCAGCAGCCTGTTCCCCTTTCTGGCCGGGAATCTGGCGGCCCTGGTGGCGATGGCCTTGATGGTGGCGATCAGCCTGGCCATCGGCTACGGCCTGGCCGAGAGGGATGCTGACAAGCAACGAACCGTGGCGCTGGTGACCTGCACCAGGAATCTGGGCCTGGCTGCCCAGCTGGCGGTGGTCTACGGATCCGCCATCAAAGGACTGATCCCTGCTGTTCTCACTTACACCTTGGTCAGCATTCTGCTCTCCACGTTGTTTCTGAAGCTGCTGCCGGCTCGAACAACGGCCTGACTCCACACCGCTCTCGCCCGGCTTCAGCGTGGGAATAGAAAGGTGATCTGGGCACGGGCAGACCAGGTCCCCTCGCCCTCGGGTTTGGCCGCATTCCAGTAGGCCTGCAGGGTGGCGTTCACCTGTTGGGTACCAATCGGGAACACCCGACCGAATCCGCCGCCGATGGGCACGGTCCATTGTCCCTGCTGATCGGAGTTTTGCCAGTTGGCGGTGATCACCGGCGACGACACCAGGTACCAACCTCCATCAAGGTTGACATTCAAGAAGGGCTGTATAAGCAAGCTGTTGACCTCGTCACGACGGCTGGAGCCGGCAAAGGACCACTGGTTGTTGGCGACGGCTCCGAAGACCAGGTTGTCGGTCGTGACGACCACGACCGCCCCGGGCCCCCCACTCCATTTCCCTGACCCCAACTGCTCGTTGCTGGCTGTGGGCAGTGTCAGCACGGGACCGACCCCCCAGGTGAGGCCATTTTTGCTTTCGGGAACGAAGAAGAATTGGGGGTTGATGTCTCCGATACCGGTGATGGCTTGCCGGCCCGTGTCAGAGGTGGGAGCATTCACGAATGGAATGATCGTGCGCGTAATCAGGCTCCAACCACTGCTGCCCAGCTTCGCTGGAATGACCGGCTTGAAGGAGACAATGTTCAGTGATCGGGCCTCTGAAAGGCCTACTCCCGAGATGGTATTGAATTCGATGGGCAGGCTGATGAGATTGGCAATCGGATTCTGAGATTGTTTGGCGAGATCCTCCGTGCCCCCTGGGCTTGCGGGCATTTCATCGGAAGCTTTTGCAGGCTCGGCTTGAGCGTGCTGGGGCAATCGAATGGCTTGTTGCGTTTCGCCAAGAGTCAGTTCACAGGATGTCAGATCGATGGCTGCCTCGACTGAGGATCGTTGATGGGCCTGCCCACTACGAACTGCAAGGTTTTCGAAGCACTGATCCATCAGCTGTTCCGCCTGCGTCGCAGATCCCCAAGCGGCCACGATGGCTCCCACGAAAGCCCCGGCCAGCGAGCCATAATCCAAACGCATGATCAACAATCTCTCGATCTGAATCAACCAGACCCTAGTAGTGCTATTTCGTCTTTAGGTTCGGAAATGGACATTTTCAGGATTGCACTCAATCGCCAGTCATGGCAACTAGTGGATGACCTGTGCTGCATCAAAATGCTAGCCAAAGCAAGAAGCTGGCAACCTGTGATAGATAGAAACATCCATAAAAATCTGCACTATGAGTATTTCGATCTCCTCGATGATCTTCTCTGTTGTAGACCACGAGGGTCATCGGCACGCCCCATGGCAGTAAGCTGAAAAAAATCAGTTGGATCGAAATCTGGCTGAAAGAAAGGATTCATGGCAATGAGCACCTAGCATTCATGGCGAATGGGCAAGTCATGCTGTTTGGCTTGCTAGGCTCAGTCAGGCGGGAATGAAAGAGAAGATTGAGCAGGCACTTGCAGTTGTTTGGGAAGCCAGCCGACTCATCAGCTCACGTGTTGGTTCATTGACTTTGAGCGTCTTCGTAACAGAAAGATCGCTGTCGAGATCATCTTTATGGCGATAGTGTTCCCTTGCTCAAGTGATAACTTTTCTTCTTGAATTGTTCTTCCAGGCTTCTAGGGCCATGCCCATGATCACGCACTCATGATCAGCAGCCAGGCAAGCCACACACCTGAGCGATCACAGGCTCTTGACTGGGCCAGGCTGATCGCCGTGTTGTTGTTGATCCCGTTCCATGCAGCGGCCGTATTCTACACCGGAGAACTCGGTGTCTTCTATGTGGTCAACCCCCAAAAGAGTGCAGCCTTGGCTGGCCTGGTTCAGTTCCTGTATCAATGGCACATGCCGTTGTTGTTCTTTCTGGCTGGCTCTGCCTGCTGGCACTCCCTGCAGCTGCGCAGCCCTGCGCGCTACCTGCGGGAACGCCTGCGGCGGTTGCTTGTTCCCCTGCTGGTTGGCATTCTGTTGCTGGTGCCTCCACAGGTTTATCTGCACGAGCTGCAGGACACGGGATCGAACCAGAACTACCTGCAGTTTTATCCCCACTTTTTTGATGGAATTCGGCCAGTCGGTCATTTTGAGTGGGCCCATCTCTGGTTTCTGGCTTATCTGTTGGTGATCTCGCTCCTCTGCCTTCCGGTGCTGTTATGGCTGCAGCATGATCGCAGCCATGGCCGTCTTTCACTCTTGATGTCCTGGCCAGTGTCATGGTCTTCGCTCCTGCTCTTGGCTCTGCCGCTGATGCTGTCAGAAGCCCTGTTGCGTCCGGGTTGGCCGGGCTTCCAGAACGTTTATGACGACTGGGCCAATCTGACGCTTTATCTTCTTTATTTCTTTTACGGCTATTTATTCTGTTGCCAGCCAGGCATCTTGCTTGTGCTGGACAAGCAGAGATGGACGATCCTCAGCCTTGCTGTTCCCTGCATGGCGAGCGTTGTGTGGTTAGGGCTCAGTCCATCGATGCCGCCGTCTGGCTATTCGATGGCATTCATTCTTGTCCAGGCTTTCCGTGGTTTTAACAGCTGGATCGCCGTGTTGGCTGCGTTGGCGTTGGCGCGCCGCTTCCTGATAGCCCCCCATCCCATCCTTCGCTATGGACGTGGGGCCGCGCTGCCGCTCTACCTGGTTCATCAGCCGCTGCTGGTGGTGGTGGCCTGGTTTGTGGTGCCGCTTGAGCTTGGCATCACAGCCAAGTTTCTGATCATCTGTATTCTTTCCCTGCTGTTGAGTTTTGCTGTGTACGAGGGCATCATCCGGCGACTCGGTCCACTCCGTTGTTGTTTTGGCCTGGCAACCAGCTCCTAGGCAGTGGCGATGGAGCGTCTCTCGATCATCATTCCAACCCTGAATGAGGAGGCTTGGCTTCTCGGCACCCTGCGCACGGTGCAGGCCCTCAACCCGCCAGCCTGGGACGTGGTGGTGGTGGATGGAGGCAGCACGGACACCACCACAACCATCGCCCATGGAGCGGGGATCACAGTTGTACAGACCTCAACGGCCGGCAGGGCCATTCAGATGAACGAAGGTGCCCGCCGTGCCAGCGGCACCCTCCTCTGTTTTCTCCATGCCGACACCCGCATCCCCACCGATCTGGTGAGCGTGGCCAGGGGTGCCTTGGCGGATGATTCAATCGCCTGCGCTGGCTTCGTGTCGTTGATGCGGTCTGATGGCAAGACCCGCTGGTTGATTTCCACTCTGAACCTGCTGAAAACCCATGGGGCGCCGCTTCTGTTTCGCCCCCATCTGTTCCTTAGGGGGTTCCGGCTTCTGTTCGGTGATCAGGTGATGATCACCCGGCGTGACACATTCTGGAGTGTTGGGGGCTTCAATGAATCGCTTCCACTTCTGGAAGATGGGGATCTTTGCTTCAAGTTGCTGAAAAGGGGGAGGATCAAACTGATCCGCCGGGTGGTGTTCAGTTCAGACCGGCGGGTTCGGCAGTGGGGAACCTGTAAAGCCGTTGTGATGTATCTCTCCATTGGTATTCTCTGGGGCCTTGGCATGCCACCAGGCCGGATGAAGCGCTTCTATGAAGACATTCGCTGATTCAGGCTCCAGTCATAGGGGAGAAAGGACAGGTGTGGCTCATTGTTTTGGTGACTCCTTGGCTTGTTTGTGGTCTCTATACTTGGCTCAGTCTTTGTCTCCGTGCTTGGCTGAGAATTTAATTCAGCATTTTGTTTGTTGATGGGCTTGGAGCTTGTTGTCAGATGGGGCAAGATGTAATGCGATAGCGAAGTATGTTCGTCAAGAAAATCGGCTTTGTACCACTGAAAAATCTTGCTGCAAAATAGAATGTTCTGTTCTGGATCATAACGCACCTTGCTTGGATTGTTGACAAAGCGCTTCAGGTCGTCGTCCAGTTGTTGCTCCACCAGCTCGGGCCGGTAGGCCTCGTTGCGCAGCAACGGGCAGCCCAATGACGCGCAGACGATGGCGAAGTGAATGCGTGGATCGCCCTGCTGACGCAACATCCGGTTCTCAATCCAGGCCAGACTGATCCATTGCTTCGCAAGCCTGTGTCGCTTGCGTTGAAAGAAGGCCAGAAAGCCGATCCAGTTCGGCAGGCCCAGCAGCGTCGGGCGGATCGAGGCGATCGGGTAGGCCTTGAGCACGGCCTGGATGGTGAAGGCGTTGTAAAGGTTGATCCAGTGGGCCAGATGCTCCTGGCGTCCATCGGTTTCGGCTGTCTGTGCAGCCAGCCAGTGGCTCAGGGTGTGGGGATGGTGGCTGAGCCAGCCGGCGTAATCCACCCTGCCGGCTTGATCCACATGCAGGCGAAGCAGCTGATCCCAGGTGTCCAGGTCGTTCATCCAGCAGCGGCAAGCTTCACTGGAGGCTGGCAGATTTGCCGGCTGGCCCACCAGTTTTGCTCAGCTCGCGGTTCCCTTCCGATTCCTTCAATTTGTTGACAATGGCTAGTTCCGTGCCGAGCTTGTAACGGATGGCTGTGGCCTTGGCCGTAGCAGCGCCTGTCGCCATCGCCATTTTCTTTTGACCTTGATTGCCATCCATGCATCCACCGTTTCCGCTCAGTGCTGTTGCCACGCCTGCGTCTCCACCCGTCAGTGTTGACCTGACAGCCCTTGGTGCTGAGGCGCTGCCAGTGGTGCTGAATCTGCTGGGGGCGTTGGCGATTTTGCTTCTGGGCTGGCTGGTGGCCGGTGTGGCCGCCAAGATCTGCCGCACCGTGCTGCGGAGGTTGGCTGTCGATGAGCGGCTCTCCCGCACCCTCTCGGGCCGTGGTGAAGGCATCAAGCCCCTGCGCTTGAGTCGCTGGCTCTCCACCGCGGTGTTCTGGATCGTGATCGTGCTGGCCCTGCTGGCGGCGCTTGACACCCTTGATCTGCGCTCGGTGTCGGAGCCGGTGAGCGAGCTGGTGAACCAGATTTTCGCCTACCTGCCGAAGTTGCTCTCGGCCGCGATCCTGGCCACGGTGGCTTTTGTGCTGGCCACGCTGGCGCGCTCGATCGTCCGCTCTTCCACAGCCAACCTGGGACTGGACGAAAAACTCTTCGACAGCAAGGAGGACGACGCACCGGCCGGGATGCTGATCGGCGAGACCGTTGCCAACTTGGTCTTCTGGCTGATCATTCTGTTTTTCGTGCCGCTGGTGCTTGGCGCCCTCAACCTCGGCGCCCAGATCACGCCGGTGGTGGGCCTGTTCGAAGATCTGATCGGTGCCCTGCCGCAGCTGGTCAAAGCGCTGGCGATTGCGGTGATCGGCTGGCTGATCGCCAAGACCATGCGGGGGGTGGTGTCCAATTTGGTGGCCGCCAGCGGCCTCGACAAAGCCGGCGCCGATTTCGGCCTCAACCCTGACAAGGGCAACCAACGGCTCTCCTGGATCGCCGGAACGCTGGTCTATGTGGTGGTGCTGATCCCCACGGCCACCGCTGCCCTCGATGCCCTGGAGATCCCGGCGCTTTCAGGCCCGGCCACCGCCATGCTGGCCCAGGTGCTGGTGAGCCTGCCCCAGATCTTCACGGCTCTGCTGATCGTGGCCGTGGGCATCTTGGTGGGCCGCTTCGTGGCTGGCTTGGTGGATCGCGTGCTGGCCGGCGTCGGCTTCAACCGTCTGTTCCAGTGGATCGGCCTGCCGGAGTACGGCAAGGCTGCCAATGCCGAGGCCAACGACAGCATGCGTTCACCTTCGGAGCTGGTGGGTGTGGTGGCTTTTCTGGCCATCCTGTTGTTCTCCTGCATCGCCGCCTCGAATGTGCTGGCCCTGCCGGCCCTCACCGATGTGTTCAGAGTGATGCTGCTGGTGTTCAGCCAGATCATGGCCGGGCTGGTGGTGTTCGCGATCGGGCTTTACCTGGCCAATCTGGCCAGTCAGGTGGTCGTCGCTTCGTCGGGTCCTCTGGCCCCCATGCTCTCCACCATCACCCGGCTGGCGATCATCGCCTTCGCCGGCGCCATGGCCCTGCAGCAGATCGGCGTGGCGCCGATGATCGTCTCGATTGCTTTCGGTTTGCTTTTTGGCTCGATCGCTGTGGCCGTGGCCGTGGCCTTCGGCCTGGGCGGCAAGGAGGTGGCCTCTGAGCAGTTGCGCGAGTGGATCAGTTCGATCAAAACCCTCAAATGATGATGCTGATGGGCCATCTCCTCTGAATTCTCCGCCCAGCCCAACGGGGGAAAGCGGATCCATGATTTGGTCCATGCGTGAGAGCTTCAACGAGGAAACTTGCGCAAGAACTCAGGTTTCATCACCCACGCCTTGAAGCAGATCCAGGCCCTTCTCCATCGATCTGCCGTTGGCCAAGCCCTGCCGCGGGTGGATCTGGTGGCCGGCCTGACGGCTGCGGCGGTGGTGCTGCCCAAGGCGATGGCCTACGCCACCGTGGCCGGACTGCCCGTGCAGGTGGGCCTCTACACGGCCCTGGTGCCGATGGTGGTGTACGCCCTCTTCGGTAGTTCCCGGCCCCTGAGCGTCAGCACCACGACAACGCTGGCGATCCTGGTGGGCAGCGAGCTGAACCGTCTCTCGCCGCTGGCCGATTCCAGTGCCCTGATGGCGGCCAGCGCCACCCTGGCCCTGCTGGTGGGCGTGATGCTCTGCGGCGCGTCTCTGCTCCGCCTTGGCTTCATCGCCAACTTCATCTCTGAATCGGTGCTGGTGGGGTTCAAATCCGGCATCGGCCTGGTGATCGTGGTGGATCAGCTGCCCAAGTTGCTCGGTCTGCATGTGGAGAAAGCCGGTTTCTTTCGCGACCTTGCCGCCCTGCTCGGTCAGATCCCCCAGGCGTCGATCGCCACGGTGCTGCTCTCGGTCGGGCTGTTCAGCCTGCTCTTTGGCCTGAAGCGCTGGTGCCCGAGGCTGCCCGCACCCTTGCTGCTGGTGGCCGTGGCGATCGCCAGTTGCGCCCTGTTGGGGCTCGATCGCTTCGGCGTCGAGCTGGTGGGAGCGGTGCCACGGGGCCTGCCCAGACTCAGTTGGCCTGAGCTCAACCTGGTCGGTGCTCTCTGGCCAGGGGCGGCGGGCATCGCCATGATGAGTTTCACCGAAAGCATCGCAGCGGCACGGGCGTTCCGCGCCTCTGACGAACCCTCTCCGAACCCCGACCGGGAGCTGCTGGCCCTGGGACTGGCCAACATCGGCGGCGGCTTCTTTTCTGGGATGGCAGCCGGCGGTGGCACCACCCAGACCGCGGTGAACCGCCAGGCCGGCGCCCGCAGCCAGATGGCGGAGCTGGTCACGGCAGCGGCCGCCCTGGCCACCCTGCTGCTGCTGGCCCCCTGGATCGCCCTGATGCCCCTGGCCGCCCTGGCGGTGGTGGTGATCGTTTATTCATTCGAACTGATCGCTCCTGGCGAGTTCCTGGCGATCCGCCGCGTGCGCGCCGCCGAATTTCACTGGGCCGTTGTGGCCTTCCTGGGCGTGGTGTTTCTGGGCACCCTCAAGGGCATCCTGGTGGCCGTGATCCTGTCACTGCTGGCGCTGGTGCAACAGGAGGTGAACCCGCCGGTGTACGCGATCGGACGCAAGCTCGGCACCGATGTATTCCGGCCTCTCTCGCCGCGCCATCCCCACGATGAGAGCTGGCCGGGGCTGTTGCTCCTCCGCGCCGAGGGTCGCCTGTTTTTTGCCAATGCCCACGGCGTTCTCAGCCGCATGCGCGCCGAGGTGAACCAGCACCAGCCCACGGTGGTGGTGCTCGATGGCAGTGCCGTGATCGACATCGAGTACTCCGCCCTCAAAACGCTCACCGAAGCCGAGCAGCGCCTTGAGAAGGAGGGAATCAGCCTCTGGTTGGCGGGCCTCAACCCCACGGTGCTGGATCTGATCCGCCGCTCGGAGCTGGGACAGCGTCTGGGCAACGAGAGGATGCACCGCAACATTGAACGGGCGGTTGAGCATTACCTGGCCGTAGATCCGGGCCCTGTTGCTGTGCGCACCCTCTACCCCCACGATGGGGGACCTCAAGATCACCGTCGTGATTGATCTGTGCGGCTCCGTGCTGCTCTCGATCCCCTGTCTGTTCTGGAGTCGCCCCTGAGATGGTGAACCCGGCGGATTACGGCGACAAAGGCATCGATCCAGCGGCCTATCCCAAGACCAGGAGAGTTCGCGAACTGATCGCCGAATTCGAAGACGACGCCCGGACCACCGAGGTGTTCATCGTGCTCAGCCTCGGCTCCAGCCTGATCGCCAGCCTGGGGTTGCTGGCCAACAGCGCCGCGGTGGTGATCGGCGCGATGATCATCGCCCCCTGGATCACCCCGCTGCGGGCCACGGCCTTCGGCATCCTGCGGGGCCGGGTGAAGCTGGTTCTGCAGGGGCTGTTCACCCTGTTGCTGGGCGGCCTGATCGCCGTCGGGGTTTCGGTGTTGCTGGGCTGGCTCTCGGGGTTGGGTGATTTCGGCAGCGAGGTCCAGGCCCGCACGGCCCCGAACCTGCTGGATCTCGGCATCGCCCTGGTGGCCGGTGGCATCGCTGCCTATGCCCGGTTGCGCAGTGAGGCGGTGTCGTCGCTGGCGGGAACGGCGATCGCCGTGGCCCTGGTGCCGCCGGTCTGCGCCCTGGGCCTGCTGCTCTCCGCTAGCCAGTGGTCGGTGGCGCTCGGCTCCGGGCTGCTGTATCTCACCAACTTGATGGGCATCCTCAGCGGTTGCCTGCTGGTGTTGGCCAAATCAGGGCCTGGCCTGAGAAACCAGATGAGTCGCAGCCGGCTGGGCATCGTCAGCCTCGGCCTCACCGCTCTGTTGGTGGTGCCGCTCACCGGCAGCTTCCTTGATCTGGTTCGCCGCAGCCGCGAGGAGCTGGTCCAGCGCCAGGTGGCCACCACGATCCAGACCCTGCTGACCAGGGAAACGGTGACACTGGGTCAGGAGGCCCAGATCGCTGATTTCTCGATCAACTGGGATGTGAACCCGCCGATCATCCGCGTGGTGGTGCGGGCCAGCCGCCCGGGCGAGCCGACCCCCAAACAGGTGGCGGAGGTGCAACGGCTGATCAACCAACGCGAACGCATCCGCTTCCAGCTGGTGGTGGAGCGCTCACCGGTGGAGGTGGTGGGTCCGGAGACGGCCCCGAATCCGATCCCCGAACCCGCCAGGGTTCCGCTGCTGGAGCCCGACCTGCCACCACCGCCTGTTCTGGCTCCTGAGCCACCCGAACCGGAGCCAAAACCGCTGCTCCAACGCACGCCCCTGCCACCGCCGCCAGCGCGGCCGCCCGGGCCGGGCGAGGCCGGGATTGGCAGCCCCGACTAGGACTGAGGCTGTCCCCCGCCAGCAGCCCCGTGTCCAAGTCCCAACTCACCGCCTTTCTTGTCGAGGTGGAAGCCGATCCGGCCTTGAAGCAGCGGGTGGATGCCGCCGCCGATCCGAGCGCGGTTGTGGCGATCGCCCAGGAGCGCGGCCACCTGTTTTCCGAGGCCACCCTCTCCCGTCATCTGCGCCACTAAAACGGGCGCTTCTTAAGGGAGGAGCGCTTCGCGCAGCAACTCGATCCGCTTTCGGTTCACCCCGAGATCGGAATCACCCAGCCTGGAGGCCGAGCGCACCTGCAGGACGCCGTGGTCGGGGTCGCTGGCCAGCTCGAGATCATCGATGAAGCCGAACAGCCGGCTTTCTGCCGTGGCATGGAGGTAGGTGGCCGCCGGCTCTGCGCCGGTTTCAATCCGGGTGCCTGGCATCGCCGCCACCACCGGCTGCAGCTGGGCGAGGGCAGCGATGGGATCAGCCAGCGGCCAGTCTTCCCGGACGCAGTGATTGGCCGAGGGGCAGGTGGGCAGGGCCCCGTCCTTGAGGCCGAGGGTGTCGGGCACCGATCCGGCCACATGCAACAGCGATGCCGCCGCCGGCATCGGCAGCCAGAACAGGGTGATCAGCAGCAGCGAAGCTAGAAACGGCACGGGCAGAAAAGCAACAGAAGATCGTGCCATTTTCAGGCCGCCTCCGCCCAGCTGCCGTGCAGGCCATGGGGGAGCGCCAGCGGTAAGGGCAGGACGGCCTGCTCACTGAGGTCGCCCGCGCGCAGGATCACCAGATCACTGGCGCAGCGGGCGCCATTCCAGACCACCACCATCACCCAGCCGTCGTCTTCTGCCGTTGCGCCCGGGCGTGGCACCATCACCGGCTCACTGACGAAGCCCCGAGGAGCGGCGCTCCAGAGCCGGCGCTCGCCTGTGTCGAGGTTGATCTTTTCGATGGCCTGCAGCGGAGCGTTGCCTGTTTCCACTTCGGTCACCGCCATCCAGGCCCAGCTGGCCTTCAGCCCCACCCGGGAGGGATTCACCGTGGCGAATTCACAGCAGCGCTGCTCCAGCAGCTCGGTGCTGACCTCGCCACTGGCCAGATCGATGCGGCAGCGCTTCAGCTGGCCGACCGGCAGGCTGTCGAAATCGATCGAGCGGAAGTCGACGCCCTGGGGGATCGTCGGAAAATCGTTGTAGTAGATCGAATCGACGACCAGCGTGCCGGCGCTACCGGAATCCGGTTCTTCGAAGGCATTGAGATGGTGGAACACGAAGCCTTCGGGGGCTGAAACCCGTCGCGGTTCACCGCCACCGGAGCGCGGGATCAGCCAGAACTCGCCGGGGGTTCCGGGCTTGGAGCCCAGGCATTGGGCGGCCCCTTTGAGTCCGAATACGAAGCCGAGCGGGTTGAACGACATCGCGTTCTGCAGGAACACCGCCCAGTTCGGGGTGATCGCGAAGTCATGGAGGAAGGCAAAGCCGGGGAAGTTGTGCTTCTGATCCGCCTTCAGTTCAGCTGTTCCGGCGGCGCTGGCGTCGTACTCCATCAGCCGCACCGTGCTGCGGGGCCCCGATTTGATCCCGAAGGTGACCATGCGCCGTTCGCCGTGGTGGCCCGGATCGAAGCGAGGATGGGCACTGAAGGCCTCGCCCTCCGCCAGGGTGCCCTCCATCAGGTCGAGGCCTCTGGTTTCCAGGGTGTCGGGATCGAGCGCGTGCGGTGAGCTCGCTTCCCACAGCGCCAGCAGCTTGTCGCCCAGCCGCACCACATGGGTGTTGGCGATGTTCTTGAGCCGCAGGTCGAAGGCGTTGGCCGCCGGGCCACCGGGTTTCTGGGTGCCGAACACGCCCCGATACAGCACCTTGTCGGCGGCTTCCTCGGCCACCCAGCCCTCGGTGCGCACGAAGCGATTGCAGAGGCTGGCCGCGCCGGATTCAAAGCGCAGGGCCGTGATCATGCCGTCGCCATCGAAGGGATGGTGCACCCAGCGACCGCCGCGCTCCAAGCGGCCGGGACCATTGCGGTAGAGCGTGCCGCCCAGCTCTGGCGGGATCGTGCCTGAGCTGGGCGTGAGTGCAACGCCGGTGAGCTCGCTGCCGACGTTGCGGAAGGAACTCGCCCAATCGTCGCGGTCGTAATCGCCGACGGCTGAGCCGGTGGCTGGGCTGGTGGGTTCGGGGCGGCTGGGGGCGACGGTCATCGGGCGGGCGGCAGGGAAGACAACTTGATCCCCATCATCACGTAACGAACCATTACGTTGCGGGTCGGCCTCCGGCCTGCTCCAGCACTCCCTTGCTGCTGGGCACCTTGCCGGCGCGGCGGGGGTCGATCTCCACCGCCAGCCTTAGGGCCCTGGCGAAGGCCTTGAAGCAGGCCTCGACGATGTGGTGGGAGTTGACGCCGGCGAGCTGGCGGATGTGCAGGGTGAGGCCGGAGTTGTTCACCACCGCCACGAAGAACTCCTTGACCAGCTCGGTGTCGTAGGTGCCGATCCGCTGGGCCGGGATCACCAGGTCGTAGCTGAGGTGGGGACGGCCGGAGCAGTCGAGCACCACCTGCACCAACGCCTCATCGAGGGGCGCCACGAAATGGCCGAAGCGCTGGATGCCCTGGCGGCTGCCCAGGGCCTGGGCCAGGGCCTGACCCACGGCGATGCCCACGTCTTCGTTGGTGTGATGGTCGTCGATGTGGAGGTCGCCGTTGGCCGTGATCTCCAGATCGAGCAGCCCATGACTGGCCAGCTGGTGCAGCATGTGATCGAGGAACGGCACGCCTGTGCTCACCTGGCAGAGGCCGGTTCCATCGAGGCCCAAGCGCACGCGCACGTCCGTTTCACCGGTGACGCGCTCGATGCTGCCGCTGCGGCCGACGGGGCTGCCGTGATCGAGGTCCGAAAGGGAGGACACAGGGCAATCGGTCGGGACGGTACCAATCATGCCGAAGTCAATGAACGCAAGCAGTCCACAATCGCCGGCATCGCGTCGGCCGCTGCTTGAACAACTGTCCCCAGGCGGTGCTCGCCGAGCTGCACGCAGGCCACCGGCGCTTCCTTGACGGTGAATCGCTCCATCCCCACAGCAGCCGTGAGCGCATGCTCGAGGTGGAATCGGGCCAACATCCAACGGCAGCGGTGCTGGGCTGCGCCGATTCCCGGGTGCCGGTCGAGCTGCTGTTCGACACAGGCTTCGGCGACCTGTTCGTGGTCCGCAACGCCGGCACCCTTTCCACCACCGCGGCCATCGCTTCCCTGGAGTACGCCGTTGCCCACCTGGGCGTGCCGGTGATCGTGGTGCTCGGCCATGAACGCTGCGGTGCCGTTGAGGCGGCCCTGAACCCAGCGCTGAAGCTCACCCCGAGCCTGGCCCAGGTGGTGGGACAGCTCCGCATGGAGCTGCTCAGCCTGGGCGGGCAGCACGACCTGGATCAGGCCTCCCGCCTCCACACCCTCAACGCGGCCCGCAACCTGGTCGACTCCAGCGTGCTGCTCACCGATCTGATGCGCGGCGGCCGCCTGCAGGTGGAGGCTGCCTTCTACAACCTGCACAGCACCAGCATCGACTGGATGGGATCGGTGATGCCCATGCGCTCAGAAACACTGATCAGCCCCCGTTGATGCGGGCTCTGGTCACAGCGCGGCTCACATCCCGTTGATGCAGTAACCGGCGTCCACGTAGATCACCTGGCCGGTGATGCCCGAGGCCAGGGGGCTGGCCAGGAAGGCCGCCGTGCTTCCCACCTCCTGCTGGGTGACGGTGCGCTTGAGCGGAGCTTTCACTTCCACGTTGTGGATCATGTCGAGAATGCCGCCGATCGCTGAGCTGGCCAGGGTGCGGATCGGCCCGGCACTGATGGCGTTCACGCGCACCTGCTTCTGGGGGCCGAGTTCCGCCGCGAGATAACGCACCGAAGCCTCCAGGGCTGCCTTGGCCACCCCCATCACGTTGTAGTTGGGGATGGCGCGCTCAGCGCCGAGATAGCTGAGCGTGATCACGCTGGCCCCCTCGTTGAACAGGGGTTTGGCGTGGCGGCAGAGCGGCGCCAGGGAATAGGCGCTCACCTCAAGGGCCCGGGCGAAGCCCTCAGGGCTGATCGCGCTGTAGTCGCCGACCAGCTCCTCCTTGCCGGCGAAGGCCAGGCAGTGAATCAGCACGTCGAAGTGGCCCCACTGCCGCTCGATTTCGCTGAACACCGCCTCGATCTGCTCAGGGTTCTGGACATTGAGCGGCAACACCAGGCTGGGCTCAAGCGGAGCGGTGAGCTCGCGCACCTTGGCCTCGAAACGGCCCTTCTCATCGGGCAGGTAGGTGACCGCCAGTTCGCAGCCTGCCGCCGCCAGCTGCTGGGCAATGCCCCAGGCGATCGAGCGGTTGTTGGCGATGCCGGTGACGAGGGCTTTCTTGCCGCGCAGATCGAGAAGCATCGCTGGGGGTCGAGAGAATGGGATTCTCTCGCAGCGCTCGCACCCGTGTTCTGGTTCGCCCTGCCGTCGCTGTGACCGAACCGCTCAGGCCGATGCGCTGGCCGCCACCATCGAAGCCCTGGCCCCAGCTGGATCCCGCCGCGCAGGCCCCACCGCTGATCTGGCTGATCGACCGCCGCTGTCACGCCCTGGTGGCCCAGCGGCCGTTGCTGCAGTCCCTGCTCTCGGCGGCGGAGCAGCGCCGGATCGAGCGCCTGCGCCGCGACGACGACCGTGACCGCAGCCTGCTGGGCCGTGGGGCACTGCGCCTGGTGCTGGGTGGCTTGATCGGCCAGGACCCCGCCACGTTGCCGCTGACGGTGGGCCCCGGCGGCAAACCCCAGCTGGCCGCTCAGGTTTCTCCCCAGTTCAACATTTCCCACTCCGGCGCCCTGGTGCTGCTGGCCTTTCACGCCACTTGCCCCGTCGGTGTTGATGTGGAGCGCCAGCGAGCCGGCCTTCGCTGGCAACCGATCGCCCGTCGCTGCTTCGACCCGGCGCTCTGCCGCCAGATCGAGGCCCTGCCGCCCAGCAAGCAACGGCTGGCGTTCCTGAGGCACTGGTGCCGCCTGGAGGCCACGCTCAAGGCCCAGGGAACCGGCATCCTGGCGCCGCCGTTGCCGTCTCCGCCAGCCACCGCCCTCCACGAGCTCCAGCTGCCTGAGGGCTACGCGGGTGCGGTGGCAATGGTCTGCGCTGCTGGCCCTTAATTGTCCTCCGGCTGGGGTGGGATCGGCGCCAAGGCCTCTTCCTGCTGGCGCACCTGTTCGGGATCGGGTAGCAGGTCCTCTTCCTTGAGCGGCGGCAGCGGCTCCACCTTCAGCTCCTCCAGCCGGCGGGGCGGGTCGCTCCATTCCCAGCGGCTCCGTGGCGCCCTGGTTTCGCATAACGCTTCGAGTTCGCGGCGCAGGGCCTGGCGCACATCACGGCGCCCATAGGCCTCGAACACCTCCGGGCGAGTGGCTAGCCCGGAGCTGAACGGTGCCGAGCCGTTGCCGTTGAACAGCCGCGTCGCATCCGGCAGCCAGCGGGGCCGGCACACGCCCCGGGTGGTGGTGTCGGTTTCGAGCCAGAGGTGGAGGCCATAGCCATCGGGCTGGCTGGCCACCGCCAGGCCGTCGTGGGGTTGCTGCCGCTGCAGCGGGAAGATCCGCCAGCTGGCGCTCTGGTGGGACGGCGTGCAACTGGCCAGCAGCAGGGCGGTGCCGGCGAGGGTCGCCAGGCGAGGCGAAGTCCGAAACAAGAGCTGGGAATGCAAGCGGCGCTGATCCTGCCGGAACCAGGCGCTCGCCATGGACGCCACAATCACCAGATCCATCGTCCGAGCTGGCCTTGGCCCTGACACCCTCCACGATGCTTCCCCTTGGTACGGCGCTGCCCACCTTCCGGTTGCCGACGCTGTTAACACCTGCGGGGGAACCAGCCATCGAGAGCGCGGCCTTGCCAGCTGAGCCCGTGCTGGTGCTGTTTCTCTGCGCCCATTGCCCGTTCGTGATCCACGTGGAAGCGGAGCTCAGCCGGATCGACGCCGACTACGGCGAGCGCCTGACGATCCTGGCGATCGCCAGCAACAGCCAGCTCAGCCATCCCCAGGACGGTCCGCTGCAGCTGGCGGTCCAGCGCCATCGCTGCGGTTGGCGCTTTCCCTATCTGCTCGATCAGGACCAGTCGGTGGCCCAGGCCTTCAGGGCCGCCTGCACCCCTGATCTCTTCCTGTTCGGCGCCGACCATCGGCTGCTCTACCGGGGTCAGCTCGACGCCAGCCGTCCCGGCAACGGCCAACCCCCCGACGGCCGCGACCTGCGCGCCGCCCTTGAGGCGGTGCTGGCCGGTGAACCGGTGAATCCGGAGCAGACCGCCTCGATCGGTTGCAACATCAAGTGGCATCCCGGCAAGGAGCCCGCCTGGATCTGAAGCCCAACTTCGGGGCTTAAGGTGCCACGCATGCAGGTGCCCCCCTTCGATCTCACCGAGCAGCTTCATCAACTCGGTGAAGCCCTCGAAGATGCCGTATTGAAGGTGTTGCGCAGTGGGCAATACATCGGCGGGGCCACGATTGCCCAGTTCGAGCAACATTTCGCCGCCACGATCGGCTGTCCCCACGCAATCGGCTGCAACAGCGGAACTGACTCCCTCGTCCTGGCCCTGCGTGGTCTTGGCATCGGCCCGGGCGATGAGGTGATCACCAGTTCGTTCAGTTTTTTCGCCACCGCCGAGGCGATCAGTTCCGTCGGCGCCACGCCGGTCTTTGTCGACGTCGAGGAAGGCTCGTATCTGCTCGATCTGGGGCGAATTGAGGCGTCTATCACACCGGCCACCCGCGCCCTGATGCCTGTCCACCTGTTCGGCCGCCCCGTCGACATGGAGCGGCTGATGGCCATTGCCAGCGCCCACAACCTACGAGTGATCGAAGACTGCGCCCAGGCCAGCGGCGCCAGCTGGGCGGGTCAGGCCCTGGGCAGCTGGGGCGATGCGGGTTGTTTCAGCTTCTTCCCCACCAAGAACCTCGGCGGTGCCGGCGACGGCGGTGCTGTCACCTGCCGCGATGGGGCCTTGGCCCAACGCATCCGCGAGCTGGCCGTGCACGGCATGCCGCGCCGCTACCTGCACACCTCGCTGGGTTACAACAGCCGCCTCGATGCCCTGCAGGCGGCCGTACTCAACGTCAAGCTGCCCTACCTGCAGGGCTGGATCGAGCGCAGGAGCCAGCTGGCCGCCAGCTACCGGCGTGAGCTGGAAGGCACCCCGGGTTTGCGGCTGCCGGAAGCCGGACCCGAGGGGCACAGCTGGAACCAGTTCGTGGTGCGCATCCCCCGCTGTCCCCACAGCCTGCCCAGTTGCGCGGGGCGTTGCACCCCTTCGCCAGCCAGCGCCGAGTTTGGGCTACCGGAGAGCTCCTGCCGCGACTGGATCAAGCAGGAACTGGCCAGCGCCGGCGTGCAGACGATCATCTATTACCCGATCCCGATCCACCGCCAGCCGGCCTATGCCGGTCTGGGCTACGGGCCCGGCAGCCTGCCGGTCACCGAGCGGCTGACCTCCGAAGTACTCAGCCTGCCGATCTTCCCGGAACTGACCGCCGAGCAGCAGCAGCGTGTGGTGGAGGTGGTGCGCCGCGTCTGCGCCCTCTCGCTCAGCGCCCAGGAGCCAGCGACCACACTGGCGGCCTGAGCCGGCTTGTCGCAAACCAGTTCAGCGCAAACAGCTAGCGCAAAGACGCGTAGAGCTGCTTGAAATGGGCCTGTTGCTGCCGGTGCTCCACGATCGGCGCCGGGTAACCGAGCCGTTCGAGGGGCGCGATGGTGCCGCTGAGCAGATCGGCGGTGGCCACGCGGGCCAGCTCCGGCAGCCAGCGACGGATGTAGGTGCCCTCGGCATCGAAGCGAGTCGCCTGGGTGTACGGGTTGAAGATGCGTAGCGGTTTGGGGTCCATGCCGCTGCTGGCGCTCCACTGCCAGCCGCCGTTGTTGGCGGCCAGATCGCCGTCCACCAGGCGCTCCATGAAGGCCCGCTCGCCCCAGCGCCAGTCGATGATCAGATCCTTGACCAGAAAGGAGGCGACGATCATGCGGCAGCGGTTGTGCATCCAGCCGCTGGCGTTGAGCTGACGCATCGCCGCATCCACGATCGGCACGCCGGTGAGGCCCTCGCACCAGGCCCCGAAGCGAACAGGATCGTTCTCCCAGGGGAACTGGCGCCACTGGGCCCGGTAGGCGCCGTCGGCCAGGGCCGGGAAATGGAACAACGCCTGCTGGTAGAACTCGCGCCAGGCCAGCTCCTGCTCCCAGACGGTGATCGCCTGTTGCTGCTCCCCGCTGCCGGCGGCCGGTCTCATCGCCTGGGCGGCGGCCCAGGCCTGACGGGGACTGAGGGTGCCGAAGCGCAGGGCGGCGCTGAGCCCGGAGGTTCCCGCTTCGCCGGGCAGGTTGCGGCCGGAGTCGTAGTTGAGCAGGGCGGCATGGCTGAAGCCCTCCAGCTGCTCTCGGGCGGCCGCCTCACCAGGCCGGCAGGCGCAGATTTCGGCGCCGGCGAAGGCTGCACCCAGGTTGGCCAGATCCTCAAGCGCCTTGGCCGGCTCGCCGGGCAGCTCGCTCTCCAGCGCCTGGGACGCAGCCGCGTCCAGATCCTGCAGGCCGCTGGGCGCCGGGGTGGGGGTGAGTGTGGCGGCGGGCCTCTCCTCCAGCTGTTGCCGCCAGCGGCGCCAGTAGGGCCCATAGACCCGATAGGGATCGCCACTGCCGGTGCTGAGGGTATCGGGGGGAACCAGCAGCTGGTCCCAGCCCGCGAGCACTTTCCGGCCAGCGGCCTGCAGGGTGGCGGCCACTTTGCGGTCGCGCTCCCGCCCGGCCGGCTCCACTTCCCGGTTCCAGGCCACCACGCCCGCGCCGATCGTGGCGGCGAGCCTGGGCAGCAGCGCGACGGGGTCACCGTGCAGCACCAGCAGTTGGCTGCCGGCGGCGCGCCAGCCTTGCTGGAGTTCGCGCAGGCTCTCGGCGAGAAACCACAGCCGCGCCACTGATTGATCCGCTGCCGCCAGCTCGGCCGGATCGATCACATACACACCCGTGACAGCAGCGGTGGCACGGCAGGCGGCGGCCAGGCCGAGGTTGTCGGCCAGGCGCAGGTCGCGCCGGTGCCAGAACAGCCAGCGAGTGCTCCCTTCCGGGGCGGCGGCGGACGCACTCATCCGAGGCCGAGCAGCTGGCGGGCGCGGAACCAGGCGGTGACGCTCTTGCCATCGAGGGCCTCATCGCCACTGGCCAAGGCGGCATCGAGGGCGGCGGGCTCGATCAGCAGCACCTCCAGGTCCTCGTCCTCGTCGGCGGCGGGCCGCTCGCTCAGGGCGCTGAGCTCGCGGGCCAGGAACAGGTGGATCAGCTCGTCGGAGTAGCCGGGGCAGGGCAGCATCAGACCGAGCGAGTCCCAGCGGGCGGCGCTGAAGCCGGCTTCTTCGCCCAGCTCGCGCTGCATCGAACCCAGAGGGTCTTCGCCCGCTTCCAGGGTGCCGGCAGGGAACTCGAGGATGCGGCGTTCCACCGCGAAGCGGTACTGGCGCAGGATCACCACCCGGCCGTCGTCGAGCACGGGCACCGCCAGGGAGGCGCCGGGGTGGCGGATGATCCCGTAGGTGCCCTCCACCCCCATCGGCAGCACCACCCGGTTGAGCTCGAAACGGATCTTGCGGGCCTGCAGGGCCGCCGTGGTTTCCAGGTGGGTGGACGGCTCGGGGGGCGGCAGCGGAGCCATGGAGCAGGGCTGAGGGGATTCCAGCATGACCGCCTGCCGTAGCCGGCGCGGTTCACTCCAGAAGCGATGCTCCCCACTCAGGCCAGCCAGTGCGACCAGGCAGGAGCTGCGGTGGTGTCTCCTTGGAGCCCGCCAGCAGCTGCTGCAGCAAAGCGGCGGCCGTTGTGGTTCCCCCGGGTGGCACCAGCCCTGGCTCGATCGCCGCCAGCGGCGCCAGCACGAAGGTGCGCTGGCGCAGGCGTGGGTGGGGCAGCTCCAGCTGGAGCGGCGACCCCTGATCGGCGGCTGTGGCCGTGGCACCACACCAGAGCAGGTCGAGATCGAGGCTGCGGGGCCCCCAAGGCACCAGCCGCTGGCGGCCGAAACGCGCCTCCAGGCTCTGCAGCCGAACCAGCAGGTCCAGCGGATCGGGCCAGGATTCGCTGTTTTGCAGGGCGGCGCCGCTGGCAGCCCGCTCCACCAGCAGCACCGCATTGAGAAACGGCGGCTGCCCCGGCGGACCACCCACCGGCGCCGTGCGGAACAGCGGCGACCAACGCAGTTTCAGCAACGGCTCAGGCCCACCCATCCAGGATTCCAGCTCTTGAATCAGCAACGGCCGCAGGGCCGTGAGCGTGGCAGCGGGATCGCCGAGGTTGGCCCCAAGGGCGATGGCCGTTGTCAAGGCGGGCTCAGGCTCGGTTACGGCCAGCTTCGCGCTCCAGCAATGCTTTTTTGCGCTCAAGGCCCCAGCGGTAGCCACGCAGGGAGCCGTCGCTGCCGATGACGCGGTGGCAGGGGATGGCCAGGGCGATCGGGTTGGCGCCGCAGGCCTGGGCCACGGCCCGCACCGAGCGGGGTTCGCCCAGACGGCGGGCGAGCTCGGCATAGCTCACCGTCCGGCCGGCGGGAATCAGGACCAGCTCCTGCCAGACCCGCCGGCGGAAGGGCGTGCCGCCCAGATCCAGCGGCGGTGGCGGCACCGGCTCGTCGATGGCGGCGAGCACCTGGGCCAGCCAGCCCTCCAGCTCGGGATCGGCCGCGGCGAGCTCGGCTGCGGGATGGCGCTGGCACAGCTCTTCGCTCAGTGGGCCTGGCTGATCGCCCAAGGTGATCGCCAGAATGCCGCGCGGCGTGGCGGCGAGCAGGATCCAGCCAAGCCAGCAGGGCCGAAGCAGGAAGCGAACGGTGTCAGAGCCCATCGCCGGCGGGCGCAATCACGACAGGATTTTGTCGGACAAAGCGCGACGAACAACGGCCCCGGCTGTCGTGCAACACGATTCAATGCTCAGGCAGGAGAAAAGCAGACGAAATGTCGGATCGATCGCGTTCGACTCTTGCTTGCCAGCACTCAGGGATTGATTCCACGCCGATCGAGCCCACCTTCTTGATGGAATGACCAGCGGCCTTGAAGGGAGAGTGGTGAATCTGGGGGATGATTGAAAAGAGGAGGTCATCACCTCAGGCTTTGCGTTCCCCATTCACCCCTCCCTATGTGCAGATTGATCCCACTCGGACTGGCTCTGGTGGCTGTTGCTGCGCCCCTGTCCGCAGCGCAGCTTCCCTTCGAGCCCAACCCCATCGCCTTTGCCACCTACCTCGGCAAGGAGGCCCTGGTGGATGGCAGCCGCGCCAGCTTCAAGAACCTGAGCGGTTGCAGCATGGGCAGTGGCAACCCCAAGACCTACCAGTGCGAGTCGGGCGATGCTGTGCTGACCAGCCCGAGTGGGTCACGCACCTGCAAGGCGGTCTCCCGAGAGGGGCGACCCGGCATCATCTGGACGGCGGGTAAGACGGGAAGAGGGTCATGGCAGGGGAATCTGGAGTGCCCAGCCATCGCCCCGGCCGCCGCTGCTCCGCTCTGAGCTGATCCGGCCAACGGCGATCAGAGATGAATCAGAATCAGATCCTGTCGCCCCTGTTCCGCTAGCCAGGGGATGACGCCTCGTAACCGATGAGCCCTCTGTTCCCCTGTTCGGTTTGCGGCGTCCAGATCGAACGCTCCGTGCAGCTCTATCGGCAAGAAAAGGGGCGTTTGCTTTGTTCAACCTGCAAGGACAAGCTGGAGGCCGAGCGACCCCCAGCCTCTTAAGCCAACAACTGCCGCAGCAAGCCAATCAGCTCCTTTTTGCTGAACGACTCCAACGGCGGCGGTGGGGGCTCCACCTGGTTCCGCTCAAGAATCCTGGCCAGCTCAGGCTTCTTCAACTTGGTGTAGCCCTTGATCCCGTGCGCCTTGCACAGCTGCTTGAGGGCTGCCACCGACAGCTTGAGAAAGCTGCCTTTGCCCAGCAGGGCCTGGCCGCGCCGGGAAGGAGCATCGGGCGGATCGTGCAGCTGGCTCAGGGCTTCACCTGAGCGTTGGAGATGCGCCTCCACGCGGCGATACACCCGGGCATCGCTGCCGGCAAGTTCTCGGTGGCTCTGCTCAAGCAGATCGGCAATCGATGGACCCGCGCTCATGGCTGTTCGTTGATCAAGTTGCCGTTGATCTGGCGCGGGGTGAGTTCGGCAGAGCCCTGGCTGTCGACCGCCGATTCACTGGCGAGTGCCGCAGCGTGCGCCTTGGCCTGGCGCCAACGGCTGGCCTGGGTGATCAGCCGCCTGAACATCTCCACCAGCCAGAAGCCGCTCTGGCGCTCACTCTCATCAATCAGCCCCACCATCGCGTCACCGGTGTCCTCCAGTTCGCGGATCACGGCGCCGAGCTTGGCGTTGAGGGCATGCAGCCGCAGCTTGGTCCGTGCTTCATCAGCCAAGTCGGCCTCCAGTTCGCCCAGCTCCCGTTTCAGCTCGGCAATCACCACGCCGCGACGGTCGCTCTGGGCCTTGAGAACCCCCCGCGAACGATTGGCCGACACCAGCGCCGCGCGGCATTCGCTGTAGGTGTCCCCCAGGGCCTCTGGCTCCGGGGATGGCGGGAACTCGCTGGCTGAGCGCAGGGCCATGCTGCCGACGGGAACTGATGATCCATTCTTAGACAAAGGTGTAAGAAGGCCACAGCTCCGCTCATTTGCAGCTGAGCGCAGCTGGTCACTCGCCGTTGCTGCATGCCTTGCCAAGGGGATGGATCTGGCCGCCACGGCGGATGGCCTGGGGGTGGCCCCATGCTTGGTCGGATGGTGCTGTGGATTCACCGCTGATGGAGACGTTCGAGTTCTTCAAAACAGCCCTGCCGGTGCTGATCGTGGCGGTGGTCACCCAGTTGACACTGGTGGTGCGCAGCGGTCTGGAAAACCGCAAGACCCGGCGCTTTTTGCGGGCCGATCTCGCCACCGAAGCGAGGGAGGGCCTGCGAGGGCTGGACATCTTCCTGGCCTCCTGCAACGCGGCCAACGTCACGGATGTGAACCAGCTGGGGCCTGGTCTGGCGATCGCGATTGCGCCGATCCAATGCAAGGAGGAATACGTGCGACTGTCGGCGGCGGTCAAGGAGGCGCTGCCCACCCTGAGCAAGCAGGAGTTTCAGGTGGCATCGGCCCTGAAGGGAGCCTTTCGCCTGATCATCGGGTATACCGAGGCCTGCAACAATTACTTCCTCATCCTCCAGAACGCCACGATCAGCCCCGGATTTTCCGAGGAGGGGGTGGAGTTGCGCCGCCAGATCTTCCGTGACTTCGGTGTAGTGGCCAAGCAGCAAATCCATGTCAATGCCGACAAGGCCAGGGCGATGGCCAGCCTGTTGCTGAAGGACATGGATGACCAGGAACTTGAAGCGCTTGAGGAGGCACTCGAGCAACTACCGGATCCGATTGACGCCGCCCGGCCAGCTGAGAACCAGGATCAGAGCGCTCGCTGAGGCAGCGGGGGATCAAGCGCCTTCTGGATGCCGTCCCAGAACTGATGCCTCACCACCAGGGCACGCTGGGCCAAGCCGTGCGTCTGCCGAAGGACTACCGCTTCTTCGGCACCGAAGTGCTGGTGAAGTCTTTTGGCAACTTGATTAGGCAGCAAGCTCCGCAGGCAGCCCTTTTGGGACCTAGGCTGGTACGCATATACCAGTCGTCACTGCCATGGCTATGAATCGGATCCAGTTCCAGGCCAGCCTGTCGCTGCCCCAGTTTATTGAGCTCTACGGAACCGAGCAAAAATGTGAAGTTGCCCTGGAACAGGCGCGCTGGCCTGATGGTTTCCGTTGCCCACGTTGTGAGGGCAAGGAGTACGGGCTCATCATTGGCAGGCGCCACAAGCGCTATCAGTGCCGGAGCTGTCGTCATCAAGCCACCCTCACGGCCGGTACCATCTTGGAGGCAACAAAGTTACCTCTGACCACCTGGTTCCTTGCCTTCTACCTCGTCGGCCAAGCCAAGACAGGAATCTCCTCACTAGCTCTGAGGCGTCATCTCGGTGTGAACTACCGAACGGCATGGTTGCTTCAGAACAAGATCATGCAGGCAATGAAAGAACGTGATGGCGCCTATGTCCTCAGAGGAAGGGTGCAGGTGGATGATGCCTACCTTGGCGGAGAACGCTGTGGTGGCAAGCCTGGTCGTGGATCGGAGAACAAGGTGCCGGTCGTGGCAGCCGTCTCTGTCGATGAGGCGGGCCACCCCCGGTATATAAAACTTGCCACCGTGCCCACGTTCTCTTTTGCCGCTATTGCTGATTGGGCCCAAGATTCACTGGCGATAGGCTGTGAAGTGATCTCCGATGGGCTGGCTTGCTTTCGCGCCGTTGCAGAAGTCGGTTGCTTCCATCATCCTGTGGTCGTAAAGGGTCGTCATCCCAATGAATTACCAGAATTCCGTTGGATTAACACGGTGCTCAGCAACTTGAAAACCAGCTTCAGCGGCAGCTTCCATGCCCTTCGCTTCGAAAAGTACGCTGATCGCTACTTGGGCGCCTTCAGCTACCGCTTCAATCGGCGGTTCAATCTGGCGGCAATGACCGAGCGTGTGGTTCATGCCATCTGCAGCTGTCAAGCACGGCCGGAACGACTCCTGAGGTGTGCGGAGTTTGCTACCTAATCGAGTTTGGCAATGTCGTGCTTTTGCTACCGGTAGACGATCATTGGCAAATCCTGGAGGCTGCTCTGAAAGACTTTGAGCCGGGGTTTGAGATCAAGCGTCAGCAGCCTGAGGAATAAGACAGCGCTGAGATCAACCCTTGATGAGGCGGCCCATGCCCTGAGCCAACAGGCCATCCTGATCACGAACAACACACGTGAATTCGCCAAGGTGCCGAGCCTTCAGCTCCACAGCTGGGTGTCAGCGGCCTAACCCATCACCGCCTCACCACGCCGGTGAATCTCGCGGGCGTAGTCAGTCCAGACGCCCTGGCCCCAATAGCGGAAACAGCTGGTTTCCAGCAGCAGCACCTGGAGCAGCGCCTCTTGATAGGGCGGGGTTTTGGTCACGGCAGGATCCCCCGCCACCAAGGGATCAAACACCTGGTGGAAGCGGGCGCTGAGCTGGTTCATTGGCTCCAGCACGTTGCCGTAGCCCTCCACCCAACTGAGGTTGTTGGTCCACGACGCTCCCGCCATTGAGAACTGGGGATCGTTGGCTTGCAGTTCAGCGATCGCCGCTTCGGTGGCCTGTGGGGTGGGCGCGCTGCCAGTGGTTTGGCTAGCAACTTTTTGCCAGAGCTTGTGTTGGTGGATCGCCTGAATGTGCGGGAATTCAGCTGCGCTGACACCGGCGGCTTCCAGCAACTCCAGATATTCGGTGCCATTGATCGCCACCGTGCCTGATTGAGGGCCTGAATCACTCCCCATAGCGGCGATTTTCTGATGGGCCTGGATGAAGGCTGAGGGGAATTCATTCATCATTACGCCGCCATTTTCGCCGTCGGCAATCTGGGACACCAGCGCAGGGATTGTGGTTTCCCCCAGCCCTTGACGGCCCAGCCCTAACGCTTCGTAGCAGGGCTGCATCTGACCCACCAGCTTGGTGTCTGAGCCCTGGGTTTTGATCAGGGCGGTGATGGACACCGACTCGCCGCTGGAGTTGCGCGCCACCAGTTGGTTGGGAAGGTACTTCTGCTCCTGACTGAGGCTGGAGCCATCGAAATTCTCCACGCTGTGCTCCTGCACCAGCAGCCACTGGTAGCCGCACGCGCGCAGGGCCTTGATCAATTCATAGAGGGTGTCGGGGTGGTTGGGTAGGGCCATTTCCGGCGGCGAGAATCCCTTGACCCGTTGCAACGCCTCAGCACCGAAGATGGCGGCGAAATGCTGTTGCCAGGCCAGGATCTGCAGCTTCAGATCGGGGATCGGCGTAGAGGGAGCTACGGCATGGCTCCAGAAACTGCCCAGGAATTCCACATGGGGTTGCAGATTTGGATCGCAGGCGAGTTTTTTGAGGGCATCGAGAATGTCGACGCGGCCCATCTGCTCAAAACCCCAGAGCAGATTGCCGGAATAATCCAGCATGATCCGAGGGTTGCAGCCCTCTGCAATCAGCTGGGGGATGATCTCAGCGAGACGCTTGTAACAGTGGGCAAACGGTTCGGCGTTGTGGTTATCACCCTCGCCGGGGTGCTCCAGCATGTACTGAAGCTGGGAGATCAGCTCTCCACCAGCCCCAGCTGGAATCGTGGGCTGGTGCATGTGCAGGGCGCAGGCAAAGCCTGAGCTGATCTGCTCCAGCTTTAAGTTGGTGCGCGGCAGAAAGACCGGGCCGGCTGGCTGCACCAAAGCGAGGATCTCGGCTTCGTCGCCAGCGATCGGCGGTAGGGAACGGGTGGTCATGGCAGGAGCCAGGGGGTGATCAGCTTCAGTTCGACCTCGGCAAAGTCGGCATAATCCCAGTGGCGAGCTGAGCGTTGTGGGCCAGGACGGTGGCGGCAATCACCGCATCGATTTGCTGAATAACCGGGCTTTGGTGCTGCCTTCGAGGTTGCGGATCCTGAGAGGAGCCATCGACAGGCTCTCGCTTCTGCTCAAATCAAGGTTACCAACGCTTCGTGTCGAGCAGCAGGGCCTCCCTCACGTCTCGATTCCAGGCGAATGTCCCACCGCTGCGACGAGATCGGCGCGGGCAACCGTCCGCTGAATGGGTCAGATCGTTTCAATCGGATTAGGCTGCCGGGTGTTAGAGCGGCCCTTGGCAGGCCAAGCGGCGCTATTCAGAGAACTTTCCTTATGTTTGATGACTTGATGGCTCTCCCCGTGCAGAAACTACCTCTCGCTTTGGTCACTGGGCTTCTGGTTCTGCCGCTGCTGACCCCTGGCACAGCACAGGCTCAAAAGCGGATTCCCAAACTCCCGGGATATGACCAGTGTCCGCTCGGTTATGTGAATGACCTGAAGCAGCATTGCAATTCATTCATCTATTACGAGGTGACGCCCACCGCTGGAAAGCCCTGTCCATCGGGATGGATGAACATTGGGGCTGGCTATTGCAAGAAGAAAACACTCGGAATTTTCTGAGGCGCTTGGCAAGGTGAAAACTCGAGCCGTTTATCTCTGGCGTGGGGGCGGATGCCGCTCTGGAGTGGGCTCTGATCAGCCAACAGCTCTCCGCTGAGCTGGGCCACAAATGGCAGGGACGTTGGTTACTCCACGGACCAACGCGGGTCTCCGTTGAGAAGCACATGCCGGAATGATCAGGTTAGTCGACTAAACTGGTTGAACTCAAGCCAGCGGTGGTGGCCATGCGTCAGGTGAACATGCACGACGCCAAGACTCACCGGTAACGGCATCACCACTGAGCGAAGCCGAGCGCGATGAGCTGCGGCGCGGGCTGTTGCTTGGCAAATCCCGCACCAGTGCGCCCTGGAGGTGGCTCACATCATTCCAAGAAGTACTCAATGGCCGGGTGCTGCTCACACCCATAACCGGACATCCACGTGCTGAGAAGCCGCCTGAAAGTCTTGATCCGTTGTGAGCAGCGTCAGGTCGTAGCGCTGGCAAAGCTGGATGAGCAGGGCATCAATCGTGCCGATCTGGACACCCCGGCGGCGGCAGGAATTGCGGATGCCGGCGGCGGCGATGTGATCCTGCTTATCGGGCTGAAGAAAGGCGAGCACGGAGAGGCGCTCCACGAGCTCGTCACGGTTTTTGGGGCCGGCAAAACCCTGCAGCACTTCCTGGAGCACCAATCCGGTGGTGAAGACCTGGTCGGCACCCTGGAGCGCGGCCCGGAGTGCACCCACCTCAGGCACGCCCTGCTGGCCATCACGGCGAAAAGCCAGCGACCACACCGACGTGTCGACCAGCAAACTCACAGCTGGCGATCACGTTCGGCCTTGTAGTCGTAGCCGGGATCCCACTCGAGCTTGCCGAAGAGCTCCGCCACCTGGCGCTGTTCCCGGCGCGCGATGAACTCCTGCAGGGCGCGGGTGACGGCGGCTTTCTTGGTGGGCTCACCGCTCACACGGAAGGCGTGATCGAGCAGGGCCTGATCGAGAGCGAGATTCGTGGCCATGTGTGACCTCATGGTGAGGTGTCTACACAATAGTTCCTCCGGCCTGGTGGAGGGGGCATGCAAAGGCATGGCGCCTGGTAGGGGCTTCTCCCCCACCTACGAACGCCTGGGCGACTACTTGGCGGGGCGGATGCGCATGAGCCCCATCGACCAGCCGCTGATGCTCATGGAACTGCTCGGCCGCCGCAGCCCAGCCCCCGCCCAGGACATCGCCCGGCGGATCCTGGGGGAAGACGTGACCCAGATCGACACCTACGTGCAGCGGGTGCTCACCGGCAACGGCATCACCGCCTACGGGAACGACGCCTACAGCCTGATCGGCGGCCTGCCTGGGCTCACGGGTTGGGCCGATCGGTCTGTAGCCGTGAGCGAATCAAGAGCGGATCGCGGCGACAGTCGAGGATGGCGTAGATGTCGATTCTTTCCTCCTCCACCAAGTAGTAGAGCGCGAATGGGAATCTTCTGATTAGCAGCCGATGGAAGCCGTCGACCTTCGAATGGATGCCAGCGTACAGAGACAAAAACCGGACATCGGCTTCAATGGCGTCAAGAAAACGGTCGCCAAGGCCGACGAGTTGGCGCTCATAAAATATCCAGCCATTGCGGAGATCATCCCTGGCGGCGTCAAGAAGTCTGATGTCCACGGAGCTCAAATCTCAGCTCAGCGATGGCAGCATTCCAGGGCTGAAAACGGTCAGGATCCTGCCGTACCTGCTCACGGCGTCGCTCTAATTCATCGCGATGCCAGGAGGGGGAATCGACCTGATCGGGCGTAGCGGAGAGATCTGCCCAGAGGAGTTCCATCGCCTCGAGCTTCTCTTCCAGACTCATCTTAGCTAGAGAGAAATGTGCCGCCATCAGCCGAGGCCTCCGAGGGAGCAATCTCACCACTGTAGAGCTGATGCAAATGCAACCACGACAACGATCCAGACCACACGTTCAGAGGTTTGCTGTTCAACTCACCAGTGCCACCCCCTGTCCCCTCCCCCACCTACGAACGCCTGCGCGACGACGTGACGCGGCCGATGCGCATGAGCCACATCGATCAACCGCTCATGCTGATGGAGCTGCTCAGCCGCCGCAGCCCAGCCCCAGCCCAGGACATCGCCCGGCGGATCCTGGGGGAAGACGTGACCCAGATCGACTACTCACCGTCAATGGCGTGACCAGCTACGCCAACGACCACTACCGCCTGTTGGGTGGCGACGAACTGAGCGACGCCGAGCCGACAGCGCTGCTCACGCCATTGGCTGGATTGGCTCGATCGCCGGCAGCACACTTTCCAGAGCCTGCTTGGCCAGCTTCAGATCATGGCTCCCTTGCATCCGCAGCCAGAAGCCCTCGCTCAGACCAAAGAACCGGCAAAGGCGCAGATCGGTGTCGGCAGTGATCGCCCGCCGCCCTTTCACGATGGCGTTGATGCGGCTCTCGGGCACATCGATCGCCTGCGCCAACCGGTACTGGCTGATCCCCAATGGCCGCAAGAACTCCTCCAGCAGCACCTCGCCGGGGTGAACGAGCATCGCGTCAGTGATAGTCAACGATTTCGACATCCTCTGGCCCGGCTTCCGTCCAGTGAAAGCAGAGCCGGAACTGGTCGTTGATGCGGATGCTGTGCTGGCCATGGCGGTCTCCCCGGAGCGGCTCCAGGCGGTTGCCTGGTGGAATCTGCAGATCGTTGAGGCCTGCGGCGGCATCAAGAATGGCGAGCTTGCGCAAGGAGAGCTTGCGGAAGGCCACGCGAGCGATGCTCCCAAAGCGCCGCACCGGCTTTCCCGAAAACAAGGCCTGGGTGTCTCGGCAACGAAACGACCTGATCACACCGCTACCTTACCACCGCCAGGCGTAGGCACGTCAAGCGGTGGTACAGGGCGACGGCGATCACGAGCTGACATGGCGGCCTGGCTTGCCTGTGTTCTTCCCCTTACAAGTGCCACCCCCGTCACACCCCAGCGAGGATGCGCCCATGCCACTGAACGCATGAAGCGAATGGGCGAGACACGCCGATCAGTGGCTATCGAGCGTCAGCGGACAGGATCCCCACGAAAAAGAAGCGCGGCCCCAAAGGCCAGCCCTCATAGGTCCAGGCTGCCGGTCAGCTCTTCGATCGAGCAGCCCAGCTGAGCGGCCACGTCCTTGAGGATCTGGCGCAGGGTGCCGACCTTCACGGGCTTGTGGGCGGGAATTGTGAGGTGTGGCTGCCTGTCTGTCGGGTCACCGCGTAGCCATGGCGTTGCAGGCGCTCAGCCAAGAGCTGGCCGTTGACGTCCCGCGGAATCCTCACAGGGCCAGCAGTTCCTGCCTCACGTGATGAAGACGGATCAGGGGTGGCGCCTCGCCGGGATCGAAATGGCAGACAACGGCATCGCGGATCTCCCGGTGGAGCTCCTCGAGGGTGCCTGCCTCGGTGTGGATCGCTGCACCGGCAGCACTGGCCCGGAAGGAGCCATCCTCCGCTTCCTCCACCACGAAAAGGATTTCCTGCATGGCCGCCTCCAGTGTCATCACTCTTGCAGTGGAGGAAGGGATCCTGCTGCTGACTGGGCAGCCGCCCGCGCCCAATCCAGAAGGGATCCCAGCAGGGGCGATGACCTGACGGGCCGCCCAAAGCCAACCCTGGCCCTCTGCTGCGTTCCGCGAGCAGCGCGGCGAGGATGTGGTCTGCCGGGCAGAAGTCTTCGGCTGCGCGCATGGCTTCCGCCGTCACAGCTCAGCCTCAGCCACCTGGTCCAACTGTGCGGCAAGGGCTGGCAGGCTCTCGGAAACAATCTGCCAGATGGTGTCGTCTTCCAGGCCAAAGTAGGCATGGGCCAGAACATCACGGAGACCAGCAATTCGCCGCCAAGGAACCTGCAAATGGCGCTCCCGGATCTCCGCAGGGATCTGCTTAGCCGCTTCGCCCAGCACCTCCAGATTCCTCAGCACGGCATCAAGCGTCAGCTCATCATCGAGAAACTGTTGCTTGGTGAGGCCACTGCTGTAGCGGAGCACCTTGGTGCAGCACTTCCGCATGTCCTGAAGAAACAAGGTCCAGTCGCGACCCTGGTGCTGCTCAGGCAAGCGGAAGGGCCTCCTGCTCAATGCGTTGGCGTAATTCCGGGCGAAGTCCGCGCCGGGTGACCAGATCCACCCGAGCGTTGAGCAGATCTTCCAGGGCCAGCTTGAGATCCATGTACTGCTCAAAGCTGGGGCTGCCTGGGAAATCCACAAGCAGGTCCACATCGCTCTGGTTCGCTGCCGTGCCGTGGAGCACAGAGCCAAACACCCGCAGATCCCGACCACCGTGGGCAGCGATGAGCGCCTGCAGCTTGGGCGCCAACTGCGACAGCTGCTGGAGCGTTGGGGGTTGGCTGGCGGTCATGATGCCCATTCTGCTGCCCCTCGCCAGTACCGCCCCGATCCCGGGCCGCGCGGCTCCAGGGCCCGCAGCACGTTTTGCCATGGCCTTCCCATCGGTTTTGGGTATGGAGGGGACTGGGTTGGCTGCAGCCGCCACGCGCCCGCGCCAGAAGGGATCCCGGCAGGGGCTCCGGCCTGACGGGCCGCCCAAAACCAGACCTGGCCCAAGCGCCCGGCAGCCGCCAGCACCGCTCCATGCCCCCTCCCACCTCCCCCACCTACGAACGCCTGCGCGACGACGTGACGCGGCGGATGCGCATGAGCCACAGCTACCAGCCACTGATGCTCATGGAACTGCTGGGCCGCCGCAGCCCCGCCCCAGCCGAGGACATCGCCCGGCGGATCCTGGGCGAAGACGTGACCCAGATCGATTGCTCACCGTCAACGGCGTGACCAGCTACGCCAACGACCACTACCGCCTGTTGGGCGGCGTAGCCGAAGGCTTCTGCGTAGCAGTAGAGCTGAGCGATGCCGAGCGCGATGAGCTGCTGCAGCTCTGCCGCCAGCGCCTCAACACTTTCCGCGCCCGTGGCCGCTGCGAATGCTGCGGCGCGGGCTGTTGCTCTGCAAATCCCTCACCAGCGGGCCCTAGAGGTGGACCACATCGTGCCCAGGACGATGAGCGGCTCCGACGACCTCAGCACAACCTGCAGGCCAGCGACACCCTGCGCCGCTCAGATCAGAACGGCAAGGTGGCCGCCACATCCGAGAGACGGATCAGCAGGGTGTCGGGGTCGATGGGTGAGGGATCAAAACCCATGTGGAGATAGAAGCTGCGGGCTTCCGTGGACGCTGCATGAACCACGATGCCGCGCACGCCGATCTGTGTGCTGGCCTGCAGCACCCGCTCAAACGCATCGGCGAGCAGTGCGCGAGCGATGCCTCGTCCCTGGACACTGCGGCAGACCGCCAACCGCGCCAACACCACCACTGGAATGGGATCGGGCATGTTGCGCCTGAAACGCCCAGGGGCTGAGGCCACGGCCACCGAGCCGGAGGCCAGGGCTACATAGGCCTTGACGATGTCGTCGCCATTGCAGACCACGAAGCTGCGCGTCGCACCGCCCTTCTGGTTGGTCAGTGCACGCTGCTGAAGCCAGTGGTCAAGGCTGGAATCGCCACAGTCAAAGCCGACAGTGCTGTGATGCTGCGCCAGCGGCTGCGGCGCCTGCAGATCCATCAGCGCTGCCAGGGCTTCGGTGCCGTCATGGTGCGTTGTAGACGATCCGATGGGGTGGGCGGAGCGTCGAGCTGGCGAAGAAACAAGTCGAACTGTTCAGGCGAAATGGCCTGCCAGGCCTGCTGCACCAGCAGCTCACGGGCGGCATTGCGGGCCGCCTGCAGAACGAAGTCGGTTCGGGTGAGGCCAGAAGTACGGACCGCGCGATCGATCAGCGCCTGATCGTCGGGCGTGACCCGCAAGTTCCAGCTGAGTCGAGGAGTGGCAGCCACGGATCAACAGCAGGCGTTAAGCAACCCTAGCCCTTTCAGGTAGACGTTGTCTATCCACATGATCACGGTGCAGGCCGACAGGGGCATCACGCTGGGACTCCGTCGTGGTGGACGTGATGGCAGCGCGAGTGGGCAAGGGTTGGAGCGGATGCTCTTGTCCGTTCCCCCGCTGGATGAGGCCCAAGTGTTGCCGTGGCCTGCCCATTGGTTCTGCAGATGAAGGGGACTGGGGCGGCATAACCACACCCGGAGCCGGGTTGGCTGCAGCCGCTGCGCGCTCACACCAGAAGGGATCCCAGCAGGAGCGCCAGCCTGACGGGCCGCCCAAAACCCACCCTGGTCGGAGCGACCGGCAACCGCCACCATCGCTCCATGCCCCCATGCCCCCATGCCCCCATGCCCTCATGCCCCCTGCCCCCTCCCCCACCTACGAACGCCTGCGCGACGACGTGACGCGGCGGATGCGCATGAGCCCCATCGACCAGCCGCTGATGGTGTAGCCGAAGGCTTCCGCGTAGCGGTTGGAACTGCTCGGCCGCTGATTTGCCAAGCAACAGCCAGCCCCGCCCCGTCGCAGGACATCGCCCGGCGGATCCTGGGGGAAGACGTGACCCAGATCGACACCTCACCGTCAACGGCATGACCAGCTACGCCTACGACCACTACCGCCTGTTGGGCGGCGAGGAGCTGAGTGACGCCGAGCGCGATGAGCTTCTAGCCCTCTGCCGCCAGCGCCTCGACGCCTTCCGCGCCCAAGCACCAGTGCGCCCTGGAGGTGGATCACATCATCCCCAGAAACCAGGGAGGACCCGACGACCTCTCCAACTTCCAGGCCCTCTGCTTCCGCTGTAATGCCGGCAAGCGAGACACGGATCGCACCGACTTTCGCGGACTCCTCGCCAGCTACCAGATCAGGCAGGAGGGTTGTGTGTTCTGCGCGCTGGAGGGCAGCGGCCGGGTGCTGCTGGAGAGCGAATTGGCGCTCTGCATCGCCGATGCCTATCCGGTGAGTGAGGGGCACAGCCTGGTGATCTCCAGGCGCCATGTGTCCGACGGGCTGGAGTTGCACCAGCCGGAGTGGAATGCGGTGGTGGAACTGCTCAAGCGCCGGCGGGAGCAGCTCGCGACTGACGATGCCGGGATCAGCGGCTGGAATGTGGGGCTGAACTCAGGCGAGGCGGCGGTGCAGACGGTGTTTCATGCGCACTGGCATCTGATTCCAAGGCGGCAGGGGGATTGTGAGCAGCCGCGAGGTGGGGTACGGGGAGTGATTCCTGCGCATCAGGCCTATTGAAGACACTCAGCTCTGACTCGGCTACAACTGGGCCAAGCCCAGCCACCATTCATGGCCTACTGGTGAGTCAACCAAAACAGACCTACCGGCAGGAGACCGACGGCGGCTACATCTGGTCGCCCAAGGCCAATGCCAACGGCGCGCGCAATGTGAGCTACGACAACCTCACCCGCTGCCAGCGGGGGGATGTGGTGTTCAGCTACGCCAACGGCAAGATCAGCCAGATCGGCTTGGTGGAAACAGCGGCGATCACCGCGCCCAAGCCGCCTGAGTTCGGATCGACCGGCGACAACTGGAGCCAGGAAGGTTGGCTGGTGCGCGTGAACTGGCAACCGCTGCGCCAAGCGTTGGTGCCGCAGACGTTCTTCGAGCTGCTGCAACCGCTGCTGCCTGAGCGCCACAGCCCGATCAGCACCAACTCAGGCCGGGGCAACCAGGGGGTGTACCTGGCGGGGCTGGGCGAAACCCTTGGCTTGCTACTGCTCAAGCTGATCGAAGACCATGCCGACCCGGCAGTGCGCGTGCACCTGGTGGTGCTGGCAGAAGAGGGCAACTACACCACCGCCCTGCTCGATGACATGCAACGGCTGCGGGAGGTGCCGAGCAGCACCGAGCGCGATGCGCTCACCAAGGCGCGGCTGGGGCAGGGGTTGTTCCGCCATCGGGTGTCTGAACTGGAGCCGGCCTGCCGGGTGACGGGGCTGGCGCGACAACAGTTTCTGGTGGCGAGCCACATCAAACCTTGGCGGGATTGCGATAACCGCGAGCGGCTCAGCGGAGCCAACGGCCTGCTGCTCTCCCCCCATGTGGACAAGCTGTTTGATCGCCACTGGATCAGCTTTGATGCCGAGGGTGCACTGCTCTGCGAACACGAGGCGGCCCGCGATGCGCTTCGCTGCTGGGGGATCGATGGGGCCAACCTGATCCGGCCGTTCAGTCGGGAGCAGGAGGCATTCCTGAGCGCCCATCGGGAGGCGCTTCGGACCTGAGGCGGCTTCGATCAGGCGTGTGAGGGAGGGTCGGCCACCACAGGCTGATCCGATTGCCCGGGTCGCCGGAGCACGGCATGGAGGAGATCCTCGTCGGTGATCTCCGGAATCTCTGTGTACTCCTCTGGCTGGATCACGTGGGCATCCACACGCAGAAGATCAGAGCGGATCGGATCCTCAGGAGAAGTAGAGACGAAAACGAAGTTGTTCTCTTGCATTAGCCTTTCGCATCGAAATGATCTGCCGGTGGGAGGATCGTTTCGTGTACACGATGACGACCAGACGCCTCTCAAGCAGGCCCAGGCAGACGATCCGTTCCTCACCATAGTCGCGGCGCACATCCTGGAACTCAAGCGTGGGCCCTGAAAAGACGCGCTCAGCATCAAGAAAATCCAGGCCGCGCTGCTCAACGGTTCGCAGGCGCTTGGCCGGGTCAAAGCTGATCACCGGGCAGGAAGCGCCGAATGAACAGCTTCAGCGGCATTGGCCCGCAGCGGGGAATCCAGCTGGCGCTACCCGGAATCCGACGCCGGCACTGCACCTCAAGGTGGGGATCGGTGCCAGGGAGGAGCTGCACCCGGTAGCGGTACTCGGCATCGGCAGCCTGCTCGGGGCTCTGAATTGGCTCCGCCCTGGGCTGCGTGCTCAGGAAGGCGGCGAGGAAGCAGGCGGGTTCATGGTTTTCGCGCAGGGCTGCCGCAAAGCGCCAGGCGGCTCCGGTGGGGTAGCCGTCGTGATGGAGGTAAACGTGGCTCTCCGGGTCGCCGGGAAAGCCGGTGAAGGAGTAGACGGCGCGGGTGGCCAAGGCGCTGGGGCGGCTGCATTGGTGAGTGCCACCGGCGTATCAGCGACATGCCTCCTTACAAAACCTGCACGGTGCGTTCACCTTTCCTGCTCGATGGAGGCCGCCTCCGCTGCCTGCTCCTGATGGGCCTTGAGGGTGAGGCCCTTAGCGTCTTTCCACTCGGTGCGGCCATTGGCATTACGGGCGAGCAGCATCATCGCCGCCTGGGATGGTGAGGTGAATTCGTAGGCCTGGGCGAGGCTGAGGCCGGATGGTTCCTTGAGAAACACTCCCTGGCTCACCAGTTGCGCACGGGCCGTGACCCAGGCGGGAGGCGTGGAGTCGACGAAGTCGGTTCGGGCCCGGGCGCCACGCAACACGGTGAAACCGCCTGGCGACTCAAAGCCCTGGCCGGAAGCGTCTGGGCCCTTGAGGTGAAACAGCCTGCGGCTGGAGGCAGACGGCTTGCCCGATGGCTGCTCAAAAGCTCGGAAACCCAGCACCGGGCAGCAGAGCAGCACCTCCTCCAGGAAGCCATCAGCCTCGGCCCGGTCCATCTCCGCCAGGGAGATCGAGTGCCCCTGCACGACGTTCTCCAGGCGGCAGCGCTTGGCCTCCTGGGCCATCACAATCAGGCGCGCCTCCAGATGCTGGGCATGGGCCTTGTTGAGGTAGCCATCTTTGGAGGTGAAGGCATAGGCGGTAGTCCAGAACTCCTTGGCCTGGTGTTGCTCCAGGCGGCGGCCTAGGGGATCGGCTTCGCCGATGTAGACGCGATCACTGCCGCCCTCCGGATCTGGCCCCGAGAGCACATAGACGCCCGGGCGCGCGGCCTCAGGCCGCTGGGTGAATTCCTTGAGCTGGGAGCGGGGCACCACGAAGCCGATGCCGCTCCAGTTCGTTTTCTCCACAATGCGCATGCCCTCTGGTTGGCTGGAGGGCACGAACAGACGCAGGGCGAAGGGACGGGCGGGGGTCATGGCGTCTGGATGGCTCAGCTTTGCCGTCACAGCAAGGGGGGTAGGCCTAATTTCTCAAGGAACACATTGTGTTTGTCTCGAGCATCACGAATGGATTGCTCAAGGGAGGCCAGCTTGGAATGAACGGCCAGCAAGTCGATCTCCTCCTCAGCGACGGCCGTGCTGATGTAGCGAGAGATGTTCAGGTTGAAGTCATTCTTTTCAATCTCCGCCATCTCCACCCGGCGGGAGTAACGAGGTTCTGGCTCCCGCTGCTGATAGGTGTGGATAATCTTGCTGATGTGCTCCTGAGTTAATTGGTTCTGGCGCTTACCTTTGACAAAGTGCTCGGCTGCATTGATGAAGAGCACGTCATCGGGCTTCTTGCACTTCTTGAGCACGAGAATGCAGACCGGGATGCCTGTGGAGTAAAAGAGATTGGCGGGGAGGCCGATCACGGTGTCGATGTGGCCGTCTTTGAGCAGCTTGGTGCGGATCCGTTCTTCGGCTCCGCCACGGAAGAGCACCCCGTGGGGCAAGATGATGGCCATGACGCCTTCGTCTTTCAGGTAGTGAAAGCCATGGAGCAGAAAGGCAAAGTCTGCAGCGGATTTCGGGGCCATGCCATGGCTTTTGAAGCGCACATCATCGGCAAGTGCGTCGGTGGGCTCCCAGCGGTAGCTGAAGGGCGGGTTGGCCACGATGGCATCGAAGCTCGGCTTCTTGGCTGGATTCTGCTCGCGCAGCATGTCCCATTCGTTCAGCAGGGTGTCGCCGTGAAAGATCTCAAACTCCGTGTCTTTCACCCCATGCAACAGCATGTTCATGCGGGCGAGGTTGTAGGTGGTGATGTTGTTTTCCTGGCCAAAGATCTTGCCAATCGTGCCGCCCGCTTTTTTCACCCGCGTACGGATGTTGAGAAGCAAGGAGCCTGAGCCACAGGCGAAATCCAACACGCTGTCCAGTCGCTGCTTCGTTCCGGTTCTGGGTTCTTGGCTGTCGAGTGTGACGATGCCGGAGAGGATGTCTGAGATCTGTTGAGGGGTATAGAACTCTCCCGCCTTCTTGCCCGAACCAGCGGCAAACTGCCCGATCAGATACTCGTAAGCATCCCCCAGCGAATCGATGTTGGTAGAAAACTCCGCCAGACCCTCGGCAATCTTGGTGATGATGGTGCAGAGCTTGGCGTTGCGATCCGCGTAGGTTCGCCCGAGCTTGTCGGAGGCCAGGTTGATCTCAGCGAACAGCCCCTGGAATGTGCTCTCAAACGATTCGTTCTCGATGTACTGAAAGCCACCCTGAAGCGTGTTCAGGAGTTCACCGTTCTGGGTGCGCGCCAGATGGGCAATGCTGTTCCATAGGTATTTTGGCTGAATCACATAGTGGATTTTTCGGCGCATCTGTTTTTCAAAAGCATCGATATCCTCAGGGTTGAGTTCATACCAGATGTTCAGTGGTACCAGATAGCTGTCATCCTCCAGCTCTGGGTAATCGCTGCCCAGCTCCCTTTTCGCTGCCAGCTCGTAGTTGTCGGACAGGTAGCGCAGAAAGAGAAACGACAGCATGTAATCGCGGAAGTCGTCTGCATTCATCGCTCCGCGCAATTGGTCGGCGATCGCCCAAAGGGTGCTGCCGAGTTGCTTCTGGTTGGGGTCAGTCATGGCTTGGGGCGGCGTTTCATATTGGTTTCCAGAGCCTTGAGGATGGCCTCATCCTGCTGATCGGCGTGAAGGGCATCCTGCCTCTTGCGGTCGTTGTCAAACCTGCATGGGTGAGCAGAGGGAAGCCGTTGGAGGTGATGATCTGATCCTCGCTCAGGTAGCTCTTGGCCACGACGATGCCCGCCTTGCGCACCTTGTCGCCCTTCCAGGTCAGCAGGCCGAAATGCGGATCGGCGGGATTTGCCCGTGCGGTGATGAGTTCGGCTGCCGTCTTCCTGGTCACGGCGTAGATGAGAAGATTCTGTACGGTGGCATAGAAGACTTGGGTGCCCTTGTCGGTCTTGTCGTAGTCGCTGCTGAGGGCGAAGAGGTTGCGCACTTTCTTGTAAAAGCGCTTCTCGGAGGCCCGAATATCTCGGATGCGCTCCAGCATCTCGTCGAAGTAATCCGGGCGGCCGTCGGGGTTCTTCAGCCGCTCGTCATCCATCACGAAACCCTTGATCAGGTAGTCCTTCAGGATGGTGGAAGCCCACCGACGGAACTGCACGCCACGGGGCGAGCGCACCCGGTAGCCCATGGCCAGAATCGCATCGAGGTTGTAGAGGGTGACGGGACGCTGCACCTCGCGACTGCCTTCGATCTGAACTGTCAAGGATTCCTTGACAGTTGCCGCTGGGACCAACTCTCCTTCGGCAAAGACGTTCTTCAGGTGCAGGGAGATGTTCTGCTTGGTGGCATCGAAGAGTTCCGCCATTTCGAGCTGGGTCAGCCAGACGGTTTGCTCATGTGCCCGCAGCTGGATGTGGCTTTGGCCGTCGTCGCTGGCGTATAAGATGAACTCACTCATAGAGCCATTAAGGACTAACTCCGATCACAGTGCACATGGACGTGTAGTGCATGATGTCTTTCGCTTTCAAGGCTTGGATAACCTTGTTCACAGTGTTCTGTGCATTAGAGATAAAGTCTGGTTGCTGGAGAGCACGGGTCAATCCTTGCAAGTGCGACGCATCGTCAGCGAACTTCTGGATTTCGACCCGATCAATATCTACATCAAACAATAGGTCAAGCTTGTTTGACCATTTTGATATACAAGGCTTTTTGAAGCCAAGGTATGCTTCAAGGAACTTGCGCAGCAAGTTGGGGGAGGTATAAGCTTCATGAAGAGACGGCGCCTGCGATGATGCAAAGAGGTGCAATTGGTCAAAAATAAACTGGTATTCAGATTTGTATTTTCGAAGAAGAATTGGAGTATCCTCGAGCGTAGAGTGCCATTGGCGGCTGGTACCATCTATGTATCGCCGCGTGTAGTAGGCGCATGCATCAGGGTGGTTCGCAAACTGTTGCCTTGCCTGAAACCAATAGTCCTTGAGCAGGGTGTAAAGCTCGATGTTGTGAGTGGAAATAAAAATCTGCAGACATGACTCCAGTTGTCTTGTAATCAATGCATAAATTGCGTAGATGTGGTTTGAATCGAGGCTAGAAATGGGATCATCGATGAAGACAGCTGTTTGAATTAGTGAAGCGCCATTATTTTCAAGTGTAACGAGGAAATAGGCAAAGGTGATGGCGGTCTTCTCGCCTTCACTCAGGTTATTAGCTGGTGAACCATCGCGTCTGAATTCAAATGAGCCTCCAGGGAGTTCAGCGACTGAGATGTTGTTGTCCGGCAAAAGAAACTGGACCGTCTCGTTAATCTTTTGTGCTGCGATGGATTGCTGCTGGATCAGAGTTTCGACCCCCAGCTTCTTTGCGGTGATTTCAGTCAGAACATTTTGTGCTTTTTCAACTTGATCAATGGCAGCTTGAATCGCGGCCTCTCTATCTAGGACACTATTATTCTGATAAAAGCTCGCAGCTTGATGCTTCTCGATTGCACCCTTAGCAGATCTTTTCTCAGTGTCGATCTGAGTGCCCTTTTGATTGTGGGATGTAACAAGCGCGTTGATGTCCGCTACGAATTGATCAATTTCAGAGGTGCGTCTTGTGTCGACCACGCAGGCAAGTTGAGTTTCAAGGCTTAGCTGTTTCTGTTTGGCGAGCATGGCGAGCGCGCCGACTGCTGAATCTGCCCAAGTGATCCAATCCTCAATCCTAGCCTTCAGAGCAACAAACTGCGTCCGTAGATCTGGAAAGAAGTCACGCTCGTCTGGGAGATTAATTGACAGCTCTATGTCTTCAAGTGTGGAGGTTTGAGAAGCCACTTCTGCAGCTAACTCTTCGTAGGCTTTTGAGAAGTGTTTTTGCAATGCCGTCAGACGCTCCTCCGAAATTGTGGACCCGCAGAATTCGCACTGAGAGGATTCCACATGATGCGACAGGCCTGTTCGTATCCATGATTCAAGGTCACGATCTTCTTTCAGCTTGGCGATGGCCTCGTTCGATGCGGTCTTTTGCATCACCGGGAGCAAACCTTGATGCAAAGCATCTGGTTTATCCGCTGGAGCGGGAACAGCATTGATGTCCGCCCATTGTTCCGTGCTGCGGAGTAGCGACACCTTGGCTTGGAGGTCTTCCTCTGTAAGAATAAAAACGTCTGGCGTCGCTTTGATTCGTTCAATTTCAGCTACGCGTTTGGTACGATTGTATGTTCTGTCTCCGGTTACCGTGCTAACGGCCCTAGCATGATTTGTCTTCAACAAATCAAGTTCACTTTGTAGCCTCCCATGGTCTTCGGACATGCGTACCTTTATTCTTAGAACCTTTGTCTCGTGCTCACTCAAGCGAGCAATCCGATTGCGCAGGTGGATGGCATCGCCACCGACAATGAACACGCTAGGGGCTTGGTGTTCCTGCTGAAAGTTACGTTGGACGAAGTCACGGTTAAAGACCTTAATGAGCAGAGGATTAACCAGGTTGGAGTGCGTCCTTGTGGTCCCGTCTTGAAGCTCTACTTCGAATTGACAGCCCTGCCATTGTGCGAGCTGATTTGGTTCAGCAAGAATCTGAAACAGGCGAGATAGTGTAGTTTTGCCAGAGTAATTCCATCCGTAGATGAGGTTGCGTTTCGAAAAGGGTGTGGTGCCTGCCCATTGAAACTGGCGGAAGTTGCCGAAGTTAGTGAGTCGGTTAATTTTGAAGATCATCATTCAGTTCTCCTCCGGTGAAGGGAAAAGCTGCTGCATTAGCCCTTGCTTGTGGGTCTTGAGGGCTTCGAGCTTTAGGGTTTCGGCGGTGACCAGCACGTCGAGGCTGTTAAGGCAGGCGGCGATGCGTTGTTGTTCCGCGGGGAAGGGGAAACACACGGAGATGGACTTGACGATCTCTCCCGACAAGTTCCCCTGCCCACCCTGGAGATAGGTCGCCACAACCCAGTCCTTCTTGAAGCTCAAGAACTGGTAAATGAAGGCGTTACTCTCTTTGGATTTCAGGCACAAGATTGCCTGATTTATTGCACCACTAATTTTGGCGATTGCGACATCACCGCTGTTGGCACCATACAGCGCGACCAAGACATCTCCCTTGGCAACAATCTTCGATGCTGAATTCGCAAGGCCCTCGCGAGTCAAGAACGGTGACTGCCAGGAAAGATGACGCTCCTGCCGCTGATCAAGCGGCCATGGCCAATGTAGCTTTTTCGTTGTCCAATTCTGGCGGTGGCGGGTTGATCCACACCACTTCGGGTTGACGCCAGCAGCGCGTTGAGTGGCTCCATCGGCGGGGATGCAGTTGACGCGCCTGTTCATAGACGTGGGCTCTGTGTCGGCAGATTTCGACGGCCTGGCCGCAATGGCGCTGGTGGGGCGTGACGAACTTGATGCCGCTGTGGCGGTGCTGGTGGTTGTACCAGACCACGAATGACGCCACCCACAGGCAGGCCTCGTCCTTGCTGCTGAACGGACGGCTCGGGTAATCGGGCCGGTATTTCACGGTGCGGAACAGGGATTCTGAGTAAGGGTTGTCGTTGGAAACCCTTGGCCTGGAGAAGGATCTGAGTACACCGAGCTCCTCCAGCCTTGATTCGAGCGTGGCCGCGCGCATGGCATTGCCGTTGTCGGCGTGGAGAATCAACGGAGGGCGCTGCTGGGTCCCGAATCCCCGATGGCGAGAGATGCGCTCGCGCAGGCAGGCCCTACTCACCAGATCAGCAGCAATCTTGGCGTCCTCTCGTTCAGCGATATCCCAGGCCACGACTTTGCGGCTCCACACGTCGATCACCAAATAGAGGTACAGCCACACACCACGGACAGTGGTGGGCAAGTAGGTGATATCCCAACTCCACACCTGCTTGGGGCCATCGGCTCGGAGCCGCGGCACTGGTCTGGGTTCCTGAGGAGGCCTGGCACGGCCACGGCGATGGGCTTGCCCATGGGTGTAGAGCACCCGGTAAAAACTGCGCTCCGAGCCGATATAGAGAGAACGGTCAGCAAGGATCGGCACGATCTGTCCCGGCGGCAGCGCGGCGAATTCCGGCTGGTTGCAGGTGAGCAGGATCCGTTGGCGTTCCTCATCGCTGAGGCGGTGAGCCACATGGCGATGGCTGCCTTTCCTGCCATCGGTCCCATCCCCATCACCTGCGAACTGTCGGCGCCAGCGCTGCAGTGTGGTCAAGCCCACGCCCAGCAGCATGGCCAGCTCACTGGCTCGGGCTCCGTCAGCGATGCCCTCATCCAGGATCTGCAGGGCCTTCCGGCGATCGTCCGGGGTCGTCAGTCGTCCCCGTCCTCTCCCCAGAAGGCCTGGATCTTTTTTGCCGCCAATAGCAGGGCGGCTGCTTCTGCAAGGGCCTTCTCCTTACGGCGCAGCTCCTGTTTGAGCTGCTTGATTTCACGCTGGTCCTGCTGATGGCGGTGGTCCAGATCCTTCTGCTCTTTCAAGGTGAGCACTGGCTTCTTGTTGGCATCCTGGGCTGCTTGGCGCCAGCGGTCTACCTGCTTTGGGAAAAGACCACGCTCCCGGCAGTAGGCGCTGAGCTCAGTCGAGTTAAAACCAGCGGTCTCCAGCACCACCGTGAACTTGTCGGTGGCACCCCAGCCCTCGGGATCTTTCGCCGATGCCGGCACCACTTCACCCTGCAACCGCCAGGTCTTCCTCCATTTGTAGAGGGTGATCACGTGGATGCCCAGCTCTTCTGAAATCCTGGCCACGCTCTGCCTGTGCGGTGGGCTCATCCGCCTTCTCACATCAGCCTTGACGGCCTCGCTGTATCCACGCATTGAACTGCTCCATTAAGCCCCCTGGTGGTGAAAGTGGTCGAGATGGAGAGGCGTCAACTTTGCTGGCAGAGGGGGGAAAAGCTCAGTTCTATCTCTCGCAATCTCTGCTGACCTTATGAAAGGGATGTCCCCTTCATAGTATTCAGGCTTGGTAGTGCTTGGTGTTCCTCCACTAAATGAACTGCAAACAGACCCAAGAGTACGCGGCTCCCACTCACCTGCATTTTGGAACTCGGGGAAGCGAAGGTGGGGTTGGGTTTCGCCTTCGCGGGGGAAAAGCTGCTGCATCAGCCCTCTTTTATAGGACTTGAGCGCGTCCACTTTCCGGGCTTGGGCGGCCATCCACTGGTCCACCGAACTCAGGCAGTCGGCGATTCTTTGTTGTTCAGAAAGGGTTGGGGTTGGGATTTCGACCCCATAAAATGTCTCTTTGCTGATGTTCAACAAGCCATTGCTTCGCGCTCCGCTCGTGATGTGCCTCTTGAGCTGCCTTCCATGTTGGTTTTGCTCGAAGCAATTCTGAAAGAAGCCATTCGAGTAGCCACCCTTCAGACGGAAACAGATGAAGACATTTGGCGCAGCGACTTCCCCCCATCCCTGCAGAAGATAGATACAGCCCTGAGGAAACTTGAGCGAGTTACCCTTGTTGAAAACGAAGTCGCCATCGCTGACCAAGGTATAGTGCTGATACTGCTTTCCCGAAATGTCTCGCCCGAACTTCTCAGACTGCGGAACGAATCCGATTCCAGCCGAAATGCTCACAGGCGTGAGTTTCTTTTGACCCACTCTTCCAGTTATGGGCGTGGATACTTCTTGAAGGGCTATAAGTTTCCACCCCTCCGCCCCCCGAAACTCCGGAAACCGCAGCTTCGGCACCATCACAGTCTTCACCTCTTCCTTCATGGAGGTGGTTTTCGTCTTACTGCTCATATGCACTGAGCCCTGAGATGTTGCGGCCACCGGCGCGTTGGCTGAGGAGGGGGTGGAGGTCGGCCATGAGAGCGAGTTCGGCCTGGCTGCGGGCTTTCCAGCCGAGGTCGAGCGGGGCCAGGAGGTCGCTGAGCTGCTCCCCATCGAAGATCATGCGCTCGAGGATGGCGTCCACGAAGGCTTGCAGGGCAGCCGTGGTGAGGCCGTGCCGGCTGGCAAGGTTGGCGAGTTCAGCGGCTGATTGTTCCGCCTTGAAGCGGCTGTAGCCGTCGCGGATGGCTTGTTCGCTTAAACCCTCACCGGCCTTGAGTGTGCCGATGTACGCGGCGATGGCCTCACGCTCGTTCATGAACTTGGCATCGGCGCTGCTCAGGCCGATGAGTTCCTCGCGGCTCATCTTCGTCTTGCCTGGCTCCCTGGCGGAGAAGCGGGCGATCAGGCCCATGATGTAGTCGTAATCAATCACAGCAGAGGCAAAGAGCACGAACTCGAAGTCGAGCTGGTCGACGGGGTTGGTGCCGGCGCCGTCGTCATCGCCCTTGCCCTGAACCTCCTTGAGCTGTTTGGCGGTTTCCAGGTACTGGCCTTTGAAGCCCAGCAGGTTCTGCTTCGGCAGTACCTGCTCGATGGTGGCAATGCTTTCCTCGGTCAGATCGGTGTATTGGTCGAGCTGGGTTTTCAGCCGCTGCACCTCCTTGAAGTGCGTGATGAAGGCAGCCTTGGCGGCATCGCCCTTCAAATTGGCCACGGCGGAGGGGGTGCAGGCCAGGCCCTGGGAAGTCATGAAGCCATGGAGCTTCTGCACGGCCGCTTCGAGTTTCTGGATCACCACGGGTGCCTTCTCCACGAGCCAGATTTCGCGGGCCTGCTCGCTGGATTTTTCGCCGGAGAACAGAGCGATGGCGGCATCCACGGCGTCCTGCTGCTGGCGGAAATCGAGGATGTGGCCGTAGGGCTTGGTGCCATTGAGCACGCGATTGGTGCGCGAGAAGGCCTGGATCAAGCCGTGGTGCTTGAGGTTCTTGTCCACATAGAGCGTGTTCAAATACTTGGAATCGAAGCCCGTGAGCAGCATGTCCACCACGATCGTGATATCGATCTTCTGCGCTGAGGGATAGTCGGCATTAGGCCACTGCTGATCTTTGATGCGCTTCTGCACATCCTGGTAGTAGAGGTCAAACTCGCTGAGGCGGTGATTGGTGCCATAGCGGCTGTTGTAGATGGTGACAATGGCCTTGAGCGCAGCCTTCTTGCCCTCGGGGTCCACCGTGTTGTCGGCCTGCTCCTGGGGCAGGTCTTCCTGGATCTGCTTCACATCCGGATCGCCCTCGGCAGGCGGGGAGAACACACAGGCGATGTTCAGCGGTTTGAAGCCCAGATCGCTGCGCTCCTTTTCCGCCTGCATGGTCTGGAACAGGCCGTGATACTCGATGGCGTCATTGATCGAGGCGGTGGCGAGGATCGCATTGAAGCGGCGACCGGCGGTGGCGGCGTCATGCTTGGCCAGGATGGCCTCAATGACGGCCCGTTTCGATAGCGCTTCTCCGGGCCGGGGCGGGGTGCCTTCGGCCTCAAGCTTGGGCTTGAAGTAATCAACGTGAAAGCGCAAAACATTCCTATCCTCGATGGCATGGGTGATGGTGTAGGCGTGGAGTTGCTTCTCGAAGAGGTCTGCCGTGGTGCGCATCGAGGCCTGGGTGTTCTCGATCTTCTGCAAGGAGGCATTGACCTCAAAGATCGGCGTGCCGGTGAAGCCGAAGAGCTGGGCCCTGGGGAAGAAGGCTTTGATCGCGCGGTGGTTGTCGCCGAACTGTGAGCGGTGGCATTCGTCGAAGATGAAGACGATGCGTTTGTCCTTCAGGCCGGTGAGCTGCTCTTTGTAGGTGGGCTGGCCGTTGCTGCTGCGCTGCTTGTTGCGCTTGCTGTTGTCATCCAGCGCCAGGCCGAGCTTCTGGATCGTGGTGACGATCACCTTGTCGGCAAAGTCTTCGGAACGCAGACGGCGCACCAGGGCGGCGGTGTTGGTGTTTTCTTCCACGCAACCGTCCTGGAAGCGGTTGAACTCCTCGCGGGTCTGACGGTCGAGGTCTTTGCGGTCGACAACGAAGACACATTTGTGGATGTGCTCGTTTTCCTTGAGCAGGGTGGAGGCCTTGAAGGAGGTGAGCGTCTTGCCGCTGCCGGTGGTGTGCCAGATGAAGCCGTTGCCGTTGTCTTCGGCGATGCAGCTCACCAGGTGCTGCACGGCATACACCTGATAGGGGCGCATGATCATCAGCTTCTGCTCGCCGGCGAGGAGCACCATGTAGCGGCTGATGGTGCGGCCGAGGTCGCACTTCTTGAGGAAATGCGCGGAGAAATCATCGAGGTGGGTGATCTTCTGGTTGTCTTCGCCGGCGAATTCATACACGGGCAGGAAGCGTTCATCGGCATTGAAGGCGAAGTGCCGAGTGTTGTTGTTGGAGAAGTAATAGGTGCGATCGCGGTTGCTCACGATGAAGAGCTGCATGAAGCAAAGCAGGGTCTTGGTGTAACCGTTGCCGGAATCGTTTTTGTATTCAACGATCTGCTCCATGGCCCGCCGCGGATTCACGCCGAGGGTCTTCAGCTCAATCTGAACAACCGGCACGCCATTGATCAGAAGGATGACGTCGTAGCGGTGGTGGCTATTGTTTGTGTTGATGCGGAGCTGGTTGATCACCTCAAAGTGGTTCTTGCACCAATCCTTGATGTTCACCAATGTATAGTTCAGCGGCGTGCCGTCGTCGCGCGTGAAGGCATTGATGCTTCGAAGGATCCTCGAGGCATTGAAGACATCGGGCGTGATGATCTCATCCAACAGCCGGGCAAACTCGCCATCGGTGAGCTGAACGCGATTCAGCGCCTCAAATCGCTCACGAAAGTTCTTTTCGAGGTTGGAGCGGCTCTTGATGTCTGGGCGATAGTCGTATTTCAGGCTTTGCAGTTTTTCAATCAAGCCGCGTTCAATCACTTCCTCGCTGATGCCAGGAAACGGCAGATTCTGGGGTAGATCGACAGCGGCCTTCTCCGATGGCATGGCGTTGTTCAAAGCAAGGATGGCGCGAAGCACTTGGTTCCGCGATCGAGGCTGAGCCGTTCGCCCGCCTGGCTGCGGGTCCTGGGAATCTTGAACGGACCGCCGATCTCCATGCCGGTCCCCGGCTTCAACTCGTCGTCGAACCCATCGCAGAGGCGCCTAGTGAAGATCAGTGGGGCGTGGTCGCCCAGCGTTTCCGGGCCTTCGCGGAAATCGTTCAGCTGGTCCTGATCGGGCATCGCTGGATCAGGTGGGGCGGCGCTGGAGGGAGTCTGCCTGGGGTGGGGCGGTTTTGGGGTAGGTGCTGGCCCAGAAAAGCCTGCGCCTGATCCTGCGCGAACTCACCGCCAAGATCACCAACCTGCCCACGATGCGGGCCCTGGGCTTCTGTGTGAGCGTGGAGCACGCTGGCTGGATGGCCCGCAAGTTCGCCGCGGCCGGCCTGCGCGCCGCCTCCCTGGATGCCAACAGCCCTCGCGACGAGCGCGCCGAGCAGATCCGCCGCCTCAGGTCCGGTGAGCTGCAGATCCTCTTCGCCGTGGATCTGTTCAACGAAGGGCTCGACATCCCCGAGATCGACACGGTGCTGTTCCTGCGGCCCACCGAGAGCGCGATCGTGTTCCTGCAGCAGCTCGGCCGCGGTCTGCGCCTCTGCCCGGGCAAGAGCTGCCTCACCGTTCTTGATTTCATCGGCCAGGCCCACCGCCGCTTCCGCCACGACCTCCGCTACCGCGCCCTGCTCGGCGGCACCCGCGACCAGCTGCGCCAGTAAATCGAAACCGGCTTCCCCTTCCTCCCCGCCGGCTGCAGCCTCCAGCTCGATCGCGTCTCCACGGAGCGGGTGCTTTCCAATCTGCGCGAGTCGCTGCCCAGCCGCCGGCCCCAGCTGCTCGCCGAATGCCGCCGCCTCGGGTCCTGCTCGCTGGCGGCGCTGCTCGACGGGCTCGGTATGGAGCTGGGGGAGTTTTATCGGGTGGCGGGGTGTTGGGCGTTGCTGCAGCGGGAGCTGGGGTGGGGGGCGGCGGCAGCCTCCGGGGAGCCCACGGCGGATGAGGAGCGGTTGGGGCGGGGCATCGCCGGCGGCCTGCTGCATCTCGACGACTCGGAGCGACTGCGCTGGCTGGTGGATCAGTTGCAGCGGCCAGTGGCGCCCGATCCGGCGGGGGTTGGACCTGTGTGCGGAGCGCCAGTGGCGGATGCTGCTGGCCCAGCTCTGGGGCAATGGCCGCAACCATGTGCCCCTCGCAGAGGCGTTGGTGCGACTCTGGGCCGCTTCCGCCATCCGCGCCGAGCTGGTGGAGCTGTTAGAGCTCCTGCTGGAGCGCACAACCCACCTGGTGGCGCCGCTCGATTGGCCGGCTCTGGCCGCTGGCGAGCCAGCACCGCCGGTGCCCCTGATGCTCCATGGCCGCTACTCCCGCGCCGAGGTGTTCGCGGCGTTTGGCTTGTTGAACGAAGCCCGCCCCTTCCCCGGCCGCGAGGGGGTCTTCTTTGATGAGGCGTCGCGCTGCGACGTGTTCTTCATCACCCTGAAGAAATCCGAGCGCTTGTTCTCCCCCACCACCCGCTACAACGACTACGCCATCTCGCCCCGCGAGTTCCACTGGGAGAGCCAGAGTCTCACCCGCGAAGCCTCATCCACCGGCCAGCGTTATATCCACCACCACGCCCGCGGCAGCCGGGTGCTGTTGTTGGTGCGGGAGGAGAACAGGCGCGGTGGCGTGACGCTGCCGTTTCTGTGCCTCGGCTTTTCCGAATACGTGAGCCACGAAGGCGAACGCCCGATGGCGATTCGCTGGCGGCTTCAAAGGGCGATTCCGGGGGCCTTCTATCCGGAGCTGGCGGTGGCAGTGTGAAGGGGGTCAGAATTTCAGGATCTTCCGACCGCTGCCAGCCCTGTCAGAATGGAGTGAAAGCGGTAAGTCCATGGAACTGACAGCCGTGCTCAGCCCAGCCGAAGAAGGCGGCTATGTGGCCTACAACCCCGAAACTGGCACCGCAAGCCAGGGCGATTCCATTGATGAAGCACTTGCAAACCTGCGAGAGGCGACATCCTTGTATCTCGAGGAGTTCCCACTCGCTGTGACGGGCCACCCACTGGTCACGATGTTCAGCATTCCTGCCCATGCCTAAACTTCCGCACCTTTCTGGTCGGGAGGTCATTCGGGCATTGGAACGCCTGGGGTTCAGCGCTGTCCGGCAGAACGGAAGCCACGTGGTGATGCGCTGCGGTAGCCGGGGTTGCGTGGTTCCGTTGCATCGACCGGTCAAGGTGGGTACCCTCGCAGGCCTTCTTCGCCAGGCTCAGGTCGACGTCAGTGAGTTCCTCAGAGTTGTTTGATTCCGCACGATTGATGGCCGCCTCAGTGGCATCTCCTCCTGGGCTGGCGGTGTGAGGGGGGCGGCGAAGCTGCTCTGCTGCTCAGCCTCAGCGCAACGTCAGCAGTGAAGTGTTGGGTTCCTTGATGAACGCTATGATCACATCCCGCCTGGTCAACAGAATCCTGGAAATGGTTTGAGTGCTGGTGTTGCCCACAACCAGCCACAGCACCTTGGGTGGTGCACCCCGTAAAAGGCTTAGTCCACGAAAGTCATCATCCTTCGTGACGATGGTGAACCCATGCTGCTGAGCAAAACTCCAGATTTCAAGATCCGCTGCACCCTTGAGGCCCACATCGCGAATGTGGATGCTGCCTGGAAAGAAGCCAGCCATTGCAGATGCCAGACGAGGACTGAGATTTTCATCAAACAGAAGGGGCCCAGCCATCGAAGCAATCACGCGGTCGTGAGGTCACTCAGGCGCTTCTCACGATCTGCCGCGTAGCTCAAGACAGCCTGAAGATGCTCCACCCGCAGGTCAGGAAAATCGGCCAGGATATCCTCCTGACGCATGCCGCTGGCCAGGTACTCCAACACATCCGAAACACTGATACGGGTGCCTGCAATACAGGGTTTGCCGCTTCGGATCCCCGGCGTACAGGTAATCAGAGGAGTTGCTGCTCTCACCGTAGATCCATCCAGCCGCTTACCAAAGATAGGCGAACCAAAGGGTCACCATCAACGAGAACGATCTCCCGATGGCGATTCGCTGGCGGCTGCAGCGGCCGATTCCGGGGGCGTTCTACCCCAGGGCTGATTGAAAGTCTGTCACAAGCGAGCTTGGCGTTGCTGCGAGCATTGGGTTTGGTCGGCGGGAATGGATCCCTTCTTTGCCAGAACCCTCTCCTGCTAATGCCTCTGCCGACCTGATCAGCTTTCTGCAGGCGATCCCAGAGGGACGGATGCGTCGTGGGGTGCGCTTCCCCCAGTGGTTTCTGCTCCTGGTGGCGGTCCTCGGGATCTTGAGTGGCTGCCAGAGCCTGCGGGATCTGGAGCGCTTTGCCCTCCGCCATCACGCTGCGCTGAACCAGGCGTTGGGTCTTGAGCTCAGGCGGCCACCCACTGATTCCACCTTCCGCTATCTGTTCCTGCAGGTTGATGTGGCCGAGATCTGCCGGCAGCTGCAGGGGTGGATGCTCGCCCAGATCCCAGGTGGTGCGATGGGTCTTGATCAGCTCGTGTGCGACGGCAAGACACTCCGCGGCTCGATTGTCCAGACCGACGGTGGCGGCGGTGCGTTCATTTCTCAGGTGACGCTCTACTCCAAGACCCTGGGTGTGGCCATTGCCCAGGCCACCTACGACACCCGTGAATCTCACGAGCGTGCCGTACTGCGGGAGCTGTTGGCCACGATGGATCTCGACGGCGTCTTGATCCAGGCCGACGCGCTTCATACCCAGAAACCGTTTTTCGGCAGCTCACGGAGCAGGGGGCCGACTTCCTCCTCACAGTGAAAGCAAACCAAAGGACCCTGCATCGCCAGATCGGCGAGCAGTTCCTCTACTCCCGCAAGATCCCTCTCACAGCAATGGTTTCTGAACGCAGCCATGGACGCGACACCACCTGGATACTCAGGGCCAAACAGGCTCCTGACTTCATCAACGAGGCCTGGCCCGGCAGTAGCTGGATTGTTGAACTTGTCGTCAGTGGCAAGCGTCATGGCAAGCCCTCCCTCCAGCGGCACCTTTTTCTCACCAGCCTGCGCACCACGCCAAAAGCCCTGCTGCAACTGGTGAGGGACCGCTGGTGCATTGAAAGCTGGCACTGGATCCGCGATACCCAGCTCCATGAAGATGAACACCGTTATGGCGGCCCCGGCGCTGCCGTGCTGGCCACGCTGAGGACCCTGGCCCTCAACCTGCTCGGGCTGCACGGCCACTACTCGGTGAGAGCTGGGCTGGCTGAGGTGGCCCACGACATCGCCAAGCTGCTCACAATGGCTGGGATCAGGCCAGGATGGGCGACTTGATCAGACTTTCAATCAGCCCTGCGTTCTACCCGGAGCTGGCGGTGGCGGTTTAGCCTTGTTCCAGACCACTCCTGAGCGTTCCCAGTCGGCCATGGACGTCAGTGCAGAAACGTTGATCAGCCAGTTACGCCAGCACGCGCCCGTCTGTAGTGAGCGTTTCGGGGTGCACAGCCTGCGATTATTCGGCTCCTGGGCGCGTGGCACAGCAACATCGAGCAGCGATGTGGATCTGCTGGTGGCCTTCGACGGCCCTGCCACCGCCAGACGCTTCTATGGCCTTCAGCTGTTCCTGGAAGATCTGCTCCAGCAACCTGTCGATCTGGTGACAGAACAAGCACTCCGGCAGGAGCTCAGACCTGCAGTGGAGGCGGATGCCATCCCCCTCTGACGGCAATCCGAAACGTGACTGGTGCCTCTATGCGCAGGACATGGATCGGTTTGCCCATCGTGCAGTGAGTTACTGCGCTGAGCTGGACCGTGCGCAGTTCGAGGCAAATCAGCTGATGCAGGACGCCGTTCTTCGCAACATCGAGCTGATCGGCGAGGCCGCCACTCGCATCCCAGAGGAGGTGAAGCTGGCCCATCCTGAGATCCCCTGGCGGGAGATCATCGCGATGCGCAATCAACTCATCCACGCCTACCTAGGGGTCGATCTTGATGTGGTGTGGGATGTGATCCAGGTGGAATTGCCGCTGCTGATCCTTCAGCTGAAGACCGTTCTGTCCTGACGAACTGCCTGGTCCTGAGGGAATGAAAAGCCTCCTGGATCCAACGCGAAGGCGTGCGCTGGCACCAGCCCACCATCACGGCCTTCTGTTCATCACCCTGCGCAAAAGCGAAGCCCTCTCCTCCCAAACCACCCGCACCCGCGACCTGGCCCTCGGCTTTGCCGACTACGTGAGCTACGAAGGCGAGCGGCCGATTCCGGGGGCTTCTATCCGGAGCTGGCGGTGGCGGTTTGAGGGAACCCACGACTCCACTAACCTGACTCCATGGACACGGCCGCCCCACTGCTGCCCTTGCTGATCGACCGGCTTGAGCCGCTCAGGCACCTTTGCGATCGCTACGGCGTGGATCGGCTTGAAGTGTTCGGCTCGGCGGCGAAGGGCCTGTTTGACCCTGCCAGCAGTGATCTGGACTTCATCGTGCAGATGAGGGGTCAACGGGAACCGGGCTATGCCCGGCGCTTCTGTTCCTTCGCCGATGAATTGGAAGCCCTCTTCGGCCGTCCGGTGGATCTCCTGACGGAATCCATGATCCACAATCCTTTTTTCCGCAAAGACGTGGACGCTTCACGGCGGCTACTCCTGGAACTCTGAGCTGCAAAGGGAGGCGCTGAAACGCCTGCTTGACGCCTTTGAGGCCATCGAGGCGATTGAGCGCTTCATTGAGAACTGCACCCTTGATCACTACCTTGACGATGAATTGATCCAATCAGCAGTAGAACGTAAGTTCGAGATCATCGGAGAAGCGCTCAAGCGGGCCCTCGATGCCGATCCCAGCGTTCTTGATGTCATCCCCGATCTCCGCCGCATCGTGGGTACCCGCAACAGAATCATTCACGTCTACGAAACCGTGGATCAGCTGATTCTCTGGGATGCGTCCAGAATGACCTCCCTGGCCTCAAAACCTCTCTGCAGGATGTACTGAGCAAAGACGCCCCAATGCCTTAGCCAGCGACTTGAACGCATCCAACGCCTGGATGGGTCTCGTCCTCCCCATCACTCGAGATGCGGCGGCTCCACGCTGCCGTTCCTGTGCCTGCGCATTGCCGATTATGTGAGCCATGAAGGCGAACGGCCGATGGCGATTCGCTGGCGGTGGCGGTGTGAGACCGGCCAGGCTTGCTACCACCAAGGGGCCGGCCCCATGACCGACCGCATCCGCCTGCTCGAAACCGAAGAAGGCTGGGCTGTGAGCTGCCTCGACCTGCCTGGCTGTCACTCCCAGGGCAACACCCGCGAGGAAGCTCTCAGCAGCATCCGTGAGGCCATCACCCTTTGGCTTGAGGTCGAGGACGAGGAGGCCGGAGTGAAGAGCGTGGAAACGTTGGAGTTGGTCGTGCGCAGTTAGAGACCAACCCACGGACGCAGACTGCCGTTTCGAGCAATATCAAGCTGATCGACGAGGCGGCTACTCGCCTCGCCTCCGTCCGAACAGCGGTTGGTGCGCGAGCACCGCAGTCAGGACAGGCGTCCCTTCCCTTGATGCCTGATGCGATCACATCAGATGCGCACCACCCTGCAGCTCGACGACGACGTGCTGGCGGCGGCGCGGGTGCTGGCTCGGCAACAGCGCTCCAGCTCCGATAACCAGAGGTCCGACCATCGCAACGGCCTGCCCCTGCTGCCATGGATGGAGAGGGGAGCACCGGTGGATCTGGAGCTCGTGAACAACCTGCGCGACGAGCTGGCGTGAGTGCGGCTCTGCTCGATGTGAACGTGGCAAATGGATGGGCCACCTGCCCGCTCACACAGAACGCCGTCCTGCGCATCCTCGGCCAGCCGCGCTATCCCAACAGCCCGGGGCCGCCGGCGGTGGTGGCCCCTCTGGTGGCGGAGCTGATCAGCCACCCGCAGCATCCGTTCTGGCCAGACTCGCTCAGCCTGCTGGACCAGAGCCATGTGGATGCACCGCGGTGGCCGGCTGGTGAGCTTCGATCGCCGCCTCAGCTGTGAGGGGGTCGCTGGCGGCCGCGAGGCCCTCTGGTTGCTTGAGGCTTGAGACGGGTCGAAAACGTGCGATCGGCTCACGACGAGCAGCTGTAGTAGGACACGCCACCGGCGTTGAAGAATTCCCTGGGCTTGAGACGGTCGTACTTGGCCGCCAGCTCCGCCGATAGCTCGTCATAGGGATGGCTGAACACCTCCTGCAGCTCCTCGATCAAGCTGGTGTCACCTTGCTCAGCCTGTTGATAGGCGGGCGCGATCAGCCACTCGCGCCAGGTGATCTTTGGGTTGACGCGTTTCATCGCATCGGATGTCACGCGGCTGTCGCCACTTTCCGTGATGCGCTCCCGCCAGCGTTGCAGCCAGTTGTTCCACTGCGAATCGAGTTGCTCTGAACTGGGCAGGTAGAAGCTCTCTTTGAGGGCTGAGAGTTGCTCTGGAATCTCAGAGAGCCTGCGGAAGAAGATCGTGTAGTCAGCCTTGGAGAGAACCAGGAGCTCCAGTAACTCATTCACCAGCGTGGGGTCATAGCTGTTCAGGCCGAGTTTTTTGGCCCACATGGCCTCGATCTCCAGGGTCATCGCTTCAGCGAAGCCATCGTGGATCTGATCCAGCCGCGCCAGGGCTTTGGTGTTGCCATCGAGCAGCAGTCGGATGGAGGCCCAGAACATCTGATAGTTGGCTTCGGCTGCCACCGGTTGGTTGAAGAATGAAAAATGCTCGCCGCCGCCGGTCCAGGGCTGAAATCTGGGCTCGAACAGTTCGCAGAAGCCGAAGGGGCCATAGTCGAGGGTGAAGCCTCCTGCGGCGCAGTTGTCGCTGTTGAAATTGCCCTGGCAATAACCCACGCGCATCCAGTTGGCCACCAGCGAAGTGAGCCGTGCGCGAAACAATCCCGCCAGCTCCACCAGCTGATCGCTGAACTCCAGACCCGGATCAATTTCCTGCCGGTAATTGCGCTCAATCAGGTGCGCCGTGATCATCTGCAGTTCGTTCAACGCACCCGGATGGGCCTCGCTGCGGGCGCGACGGGCGAACAGCTCCAGTTGGCCCACCCGCAGAAACGACGGTGCCACGCGGGTGGTGATCGCCGCCGGGTTGTCCACCAGGATGTCGGGATCGAACGACCTGGAGTTCGCGGAATACCAGGGCCTGCGCACGGTTTCGCCTCGGGACACCACCAGCATCAGCGAGCGTGATGTGGGAACCCCCAGGGCGTGCATGAACTCCTGCGCCAGAAATTCGCGCACGCTGGAGCGCAGCACGGCGCGTCCATCGGCGCCGCGGCAATAGGGCGTGGGGCCACCGCCTTTGAGTTGCATCTCCCAGCGCCTGCCGTTGAAGACGCCTTCGAACACGGAAATGGCCCGGCCATCGCCGTAGCCGTTGCCGGTTCCAAACGGGCACTGCTGGTTGTACTCCGTGCCGTAGATCGACAGGGCATAGCCGGTCGCCCAGCCAAACGGTCGCATCGGCCCCTGCGCCACGCTGATGTCGCCGGAAAACAGTCGGATGAATTGGTCGTCATGGGCCAGCGCATCGCTCAGGCCCAGCTCGTGGAACAGGGTTCGGCTGTGGGCAACGATCTCCGGCGCTGGAATCGGCGTGGGTGTCACCGGCACGTAATGGCCTGAGAACACCTGGCGGGGCCGGTGATCGTGGCCATCACTACTCGCCTGAGGATCCGCATGCAGTGACTCCAGCAGCGAATAGTTGGCCCGTTGGGCAAACTCCGCGAACGTTGTTGTTCGAACTGCTGCTGGCACTGTTGTCGTCACGGGTCTCTCGGGTTCTGGCCATGCCTGGGCTTGGGCCCAGACGTTGAGGCCATCATCCTGGCGAGTCTGTCGCCATCGTTGTCACGCCAGTTGAGGGTGCGCTCAAGCACGAACCCAGCTGCACCCAGGAGCCAGCCTGTCTGGCCGCTCAGAGCTGAAATCCGCATGGGAGGAGCCTGATCCGCCGCCGCAACCGGAAACCAGACCTCAAGTAGATCGTTGGGGCCGAAACGACCCCGCTGTGCGATGGCTGAGCTGGAACAGGGGTGGATGGCTCTGGCTAGGTTCCCTCCACACGACCCTTTGATGGCACGCCATTTCCATGCAGAAGACGCAGTGCTCTGTGGCTGTCTATGACACAAAGCCCTACGACCTGCTGCACCTGCCAGCAGCTGCAGGCTCCGATCTGGATCTGCGCTTTCTGAATTTTCGCCTGAGTGTCGATACAGCGGCTACGGCCGATGGGGCGCGGGCTGTTTGTGTGTTTGTCAATGATGTGATTGACAAAGGCTGTCTTGAATCCTTGGCCAGCCAGGGCGTCGAGCTGGTGGCCCTGCGCTGCACCGGGTGCAACAACGTGGACATCGAAGCGGCGCGCGATCTTGGCATGGCCGTGACCCGCGTGCCCATCTACTCACCCAATGCCGTGGCCGAGCATGCCGTGGCGTTGCTGTTGACCCTGAATCGCCATGTGCACCGCTCGTTCAACCGGGTGCGGGAACTCAATTTCTCCCTGCAGGGCCTGGTGGGCTTTGATCTCAATGGCAAGACGGCCGGCATTGTGGGAACGGGCAAGATCGGGCGGATCGTGGCCAGGATCCTGCGCGGTTTCGGCATGGTGGTTGTCGCCTACGACCCCTACCCCGATGCGGCCTGGGCGATTCGCGAGGGCATCACCTATGTGGATCCGATCACCCTGTCCAGCCTCAGTGATGTGATCTCCCTGCATGTTCCCCTGATGCCGGAAACCCATCACATCATCCGCCGTGAAACCATCGACTGCATGAAGCCGGGTGTGATCCTGGTGAATGTCAGCCGGGGTGGCCTGATCGACACCGTGGCCCTGATCGAGGCCTTGAAATCCGGACGCCTTGGTGGCGTGGCGCTGGATGTTTATGAGGAGGAAGAAGGGGTGTTTTTCGAAGATCTTTCCGGAGAGGTGTTGCAGGATGATCTGCTGGCGCGGATGCTCACCTTTCCGAATGTGTTGATCACAGCCCACCAGGCCTTTCTCACCCACGAAGCTCTCAACGACATTGCTCGCGTCACCGCCGCCAATCTGCACGCGCTGATGCAGGGGACCCCCTTCGTGGGGGGGTCCCTACTCACTTAGCCAGGTGGTCTTGCTCCGCCGCCAGCGATCTCCGCCACGTAGGCGAACGTCCCCCGGTGAGCCGTTGTCGCCGGTGGCGATCTGGTGGCCAGGTTGGCCAACGATTCCGAGCTAGACCGGCAGCAGGCCTGATGCGCTCTGCCTTGAAGGCTCCAGCTCCAGGTCAAGGCCCTTGCCCCCAGCCGTGCCATGCCTGAGATCTCGCTGCGACAGCTCCTGATCGGCGCCCTGGTCCTGGCCCTGGCCACCGTGCTGGGGCTGGCCGCGCTCAGCGGCTCCATCCCCAGCGGCCTCGCCGGCTGGGGCAGTGGGGGCTCAGCCCAACAAGAAGAGGTCTCCCTTGATCCGCAAGTCCCGCCCGATCAGATGCTTTCGCTGGAGATGGGCGTGTCGGCGGAGATGGGTTCTTAGATCCACTCAAAACGGCTGAGCTCCCTCAACCTCCGTACCCTGAATAGCTGCTGGATGGGCTGGGCAGCTGCCACGGAACCACTGAGGGGAGGGCAAGGGATGGGGCTGAATCGGGGGCCAAGGCGCCGCCGCTGCTGGCGGCGTATGTGGCGGCCGCTGCTGCTGGGTCTGGCCCTGAGCCTGCTGCTGGGGCAACCCGCCGCCGCGGTACTGAACCTGGTCGGAGCTGGTGGCGACGACGGTGGCGGAGCGGAAGAGGGCTGGCTGGATCGCGAGCAGGCCTTCTCGTGCGGCCGCCTCTGGTGCAGCACCGTGGTGTTCCCCCACGACGTTCTCAGCACCCGGATCGTCCTGGCCATCGATCCCGGCGAATCGATGTCGGCATCAGACGCCGCGCGGGCAGCGGAGACGCGGGCCGAAACGGTGGAACGCAGCGTGGAGGGGGTGATTGCCCAACTGCGCCAGGCCCAGCGGGAGGGAAGCGCCGCCCTGTCGCCGGAGCGCCGGCAGGCCGCGGCGGCGGTGCGTGAGAGCACCGCGACGCTGGCTGTCGCGGAGCTGAACGTCTGGAACGTGTTCAACCGCCAGGCCCTGCATCCCTTCACGCCCACCGTGGCGGTGGGCTTCCGCAACAACGTGCCGGTGGTGTTCATGCCCGCCGCTCCTGACCTGGGCCTGGGTCCCGCGACCCTGCTCACGGTCACCGAACCCGATGCGGCTTGGGCCGGCAGCACGACGATGGAGCTGGCGGAGCGCTGGAAAACAGTGCTCCAGAAGGTGATCAGCGAATCACTCTGGGGCCTGGAGTTCAACCGCCGCTTTCCCGCCGGTCGCCTGGTGCTGGCGGCGGCGGTGGCCGGCATCGTGCTTCTGGTCCAGCTGGCCCTCTCGTCGATCCGCTGGGCGCTGCGGCACGCGTTGCGGGGCTTGCGGGACAACGCCGAGGCCCTGCGCGAATCGGCCACGCGGGAGGTGATGGCAGCCTTCAGCGGCAACCTTGAGGGCCAGAACGCCGCGCCCAGTTCGGAGGGGAGCGACGAGAGGGTCGCCGAGGCGTCACCCCAGCCCCGGCGCAGCTGGCTGCAGCGCCTCGGCCGCCGCGCCAGCCGCCACCCCCAGCAACTGATCGAGGGCACCGGCCGCCTGATCGAGGGCACCAGCCGCCTGATCGAGACCCTTTCGGTCGCCACGCTCCGTCAGCAGGGCTGGCGCGACCAGGCCCGCAACCTGCTCGAGATGGCACTGCTGATCACCGGTCTGCTGCAGTTGAGTCTGGTGGCGGCCGGGCTCGGGGCGATCGCGATCTTTTTCCCCAGCATCCGCATCGCCTCCCTGCTGCTGATGCAGAAGTCGGTGAGTGTGCCGCTGATGTGGCTGGGGCTGATCGTGGTGCGCTGGTTGCTGCTGCTGGCGATTGACCACAGCGTGAACAACTGGGTGATTGCCTCCACCATCAGCAATCCCGGCTCCCGGCGCTATGCCCTGCAGGCGGTGACCTACACCAAAATGCTCAGGAACACGGCCACGATGGTGTGCATCACGATCGGCATCGTGCTCACCCTGCTGCTCGTGGGCATCAACCGTTCGGTGCTCACCGGTGCCGGGGTGGTGGCCGTGGCGGCTGGCCTGCTGCTGCGCAACCTGCTGGAAGATTTCATGCAGGGGCTGTTGATCATCCTCACCGACCGTTATGCCATCGGCGATGTGGTGATCATCGCGCCCCACGATGGCTTCGTGGAGAACATGAATCTGTTCAACACCCAGCTGCGCGGCCTCGACGGCCAGCTCACCAGCCTGCCCAACGGCCAGATCCGCGCCATCGAGAACCTCACCAAAGACTGGTCGCGGGTGAACTTCACCATTGAGGTTTCAGCCGACGAAGACCTGCGCGCCGTGCTGGAGCTGATCGGCCGGGTCGCCGAAGACATGCGCCACGATCCCGACTGGTCTCCGTACGTGCTCGGGACCCCGGAAGTGCTGGGGGTGGATGAGGTGCGCCAGTCGGGCTGCCTGATCCGGGTCTGGATCCAGACCCTGCCGCTGGCCCAGTGGCCGGTGGGGCGGGAGTTCCGTTTGCGCGTCAAGGAGGCCTTCGATCGCGAGGGCATCCGCCTGGGCCTGCCGCGTCAGGAACTGAGCCTCAGGGACTCTGGAATCGCCTCAGTTCCCAGGCCGTGAGCTGCTGTTGGCTGCCGTAGTGGAGGCTCACCTGATTGAAGTGCCCGCCATCGAGGCGGCAGCCCACCTGCAAGGCAAAGGCCCTCGCCGGCAGCGTCTCCGGCAGCGAACAAACCAGCCCATCGGCGAAGCCGGCGCAGAGGTCGTTGCCACTGAACTGACGGCTGCGAAAGGGTGCGCAGGGCTGCGGCTGGGGGTCGGTTGAGGGCCAGTGCCGGGGCTCCAGGCGCTCCAGCTCCCCGGGCCAGCCCTCCACCTCCGCCAGCAGGGCCCGCCAGTCGCTGGCCGCAGGCCGGGGAGGGTCCGGTTCGGGCGCCAGGGTGCAGCGGAAGGGAACCACCCCCAGGCTCTGCAGGCGCCAGAGGGGACCACCAGCCGGGGCTGGTGCCAGCGGCGCGTAGAGCAGCACCAGCATCGAGCGGGAGCGGCCGCAGAACAGATTCAGTTCATGGCCGAATCGGGGCTGCTTTTCGTCCACCATCAGGCTTGATTGGCCGCCGGCGGCGCGGAATTGCCAGCACTGGCCGCCACTGTTGTAGGTGGCGCGGCAGAGAGGCAGCCGGCGGCGGCCGTCCGGAGCGAAGCGCAGGCCGCTGCCATCCCACAGACCGGTGTCGGGGTCGGAAAAGCTGATGGAGTAGCAGGTGCTCTCGATCACCGCGGTGGGGGTGATCAGATCCAGCACACCGGCGGTGTTGCGTTCGTACCAGCGGCTCGTCCCGCACCAGCGGCCCTCGAAGTTGAGCCGGTTCAGCTCCCACTGGCGGTCGTGACCGGTCATGGCCCCCTAGCTTGCCGCCCACAGCATGACCCCGGATGCGGATCACGATCGTTGGCTGTGGCTATGTGGGCACGGCCCTGGCCCGCCATTGGCACCAGCAAGGCCGGCACTGGCTGCGGGTGACCACCACCAGCGCCGATCGGGCCGAAGAGCTGGCCGCCGTGGCCGATTCGGTTCAGGTGCTCGATGCCGCTGACCCCATCGGGCTACGCCAGGCCCTGCAGGGAAGTGAGGCCGCCGTGTTCTGCCTGGCGCCCAGCGGTGAGCGGCAGGTGGATGCCGACGGCTACGAGGCCACCTTTCTGCGCAGCATGCAGGCCCTGGCCGCCGTGGTGGGCGAGCTGCCCCAGCTCAACCAGCTGCTGTACACCAGCAGTTGCTCGGTGTACGGCAACGCCGGCGGCCTGCTGGAGGAGGACACCCCGCTGCAGCCCCGTGACAGGCATGGCGAGATCCTGCGCGATGCCGAAGCCGTGTTGTTGAGCTGCCGCAGCCCCAGCCGCCGCGTCGCCATCTGGCGGTTGGGGGCGCTCTATGGACCCGGGCGGGAGCTGCAGGAGCGTTTCCGGTCGCTGGCGGGCAGCCAGCGCCAGGGGAATGGCGCCGCGCTCACCAGCTGGATCCACCGCGATGACGTGGTGGCGGCCCTGGCCTTGGCGCTGGAGACCGGCCTCGATGGGGTGTTCAACCTGGTGGATGACGCGCCGATCAGCGTGCGCGACCTGATCGATCTGACCTGCCGTGCCGCCGGACTCAAGCCGGTGATCTGGGAGGCCGAGGCCGCCCCGGCCGCTGACGCCGGCGCCGGCCGGCGGGTGTCGAACCGGCGGCTGCATGGGCTGGGCTTCCAGTTGCAGCATCCCCGGCTGCCCGTGCTTGCAGGCAGGCCGCTGGCGCCTCCCCGGTAGCCTTGCCCCCTGCTTGTCCCAGCCCTGCCGATGCGTTCTGTGCCCCTCCATCTCCTGCCCGGCAGCGACCTGCGCCTGGCGCTGGAGCAGCTGGCGCTGGAGCAGGGAGCCTCCGGCTTCGTGCTCGGTGTGGTGGGCAACCTGTCCCAGGCTGCCTTTCAGTGCCCCGGCAAAGCTGCTCCCACCGTGCTCCAGGGAGAGCTGGAAATCATCACCCTGCAGGGCACCGTGGCCCCGCAAGGCGTGCATTTGCACCTGAGCCTCTCCGATTCCGAGTGCCAGGTGTGGGGCGGCCACCTGGAGCCTGGCAGCCTGGTGCTCAAGGGCGCCGATCTGCTGGTGGGCCTGCTCGACGGTCCGCTGCCGACCCCGGCCATGGCCCAAGTCCCAGCCGAGCACCTGCCGGCGGTCCTTTCGTCAGGCTCAACCGCCGAGCCGCGGGTCACCATCGCCGTGCGCCCCGGCTGCCCCTTTTCCTGGCGCGCGCTTCGCCTGTTGCGCAGCCTCGACATCCCCCATCTGGTGATCGAGCCCGAGGGCGAGAGCCGCGTGCCCCAGGTGTTCATCGACGGTGCGTTGATCGGTGGCTATGACGCCCTCGCCGAGAGCAATAGCAAGGGAGAACTGGAGTCCCTGCGCCAACGATGAGTTCCAGTTCCCTGCAGCTCTCCACCCTGGCGGGCTGCGCCCTGACGATCGGTGGCTATCCCCGCTTCCGTTACAACGCCAGCGGCGGCGGGGGCCTCGGGCGGATCGGCGGCGATCCGCTAGGCGGCCAGCGCCAACCGGCGGCCCCAGTCGCTGGACTGGCGCTTGACTTTGAGCCCTCTGAGCTGACGATCCCGCCCCTCGATTGGCGCAGCACCCGTTTCCTGGGTCTGCCCCTGCCGCCGGGATTGCGCATCGCGATCGAGCCGGAGCGGTTGGCCGGCAGCCTGGATGGTGAAAGCGGCGCGGTGACGTTGCAGTTCAGGGCCCGCTTTCTGTTCTCGCTGGGCTCGCTCTATCGCGCTCCGGCCCTGCGGGTCGACACCGAGTTGACCAGTGGGGCGCTGGTCAGCCAACGGCACCGCAGCAGCGGCCAGCCCCTGGCGGGCGACGGCACGGCCCTGCTGGTGGGGGTGGCCACGATCGAGCCCTGCGGCGAGCCCTGGCTGGATCGCTTTTTGGGCTTGCCCGATGAGGCTCTGGCGGTGCTGCGCTGCCGCTTCAGAGCCCTCCCTGCGACCGCGTGCCACTCGGGACCACCTGCAGGCCGATCGGCGCCAGGGCAATCAGGGCCAGCTTGATGTGCTGGATTCCGAAGGGAATGCCGATGATCGTCACGAAGCAGGCCAGGGCGGAGGTGACATGGCCGATCGCCAGCCACCAGCCCGCCAGCAGAAACCAGATCACGTTGCCCACCAACCCCAGGGGGCCGGTGCCCAGGTCAGTGCGGCCGGTGAGTTCGCTTCGGCTGATCGCCTCGTAGCCGAATGGCCAGAACGAAAAATTGCCGATCACGAAACAGGCCCGCGCCCAGGGCAATCCCACAACCGTGATCGCGGCCACCAGACCAGCCAGCCACCAGCCCAGGCCCATCACGAAGCCCCCGAGCACGAACCAGATGGCGTTAAGCAGGAAACGAAGCATGGCTTGAACCTGGCATGGCTTGAAGCTGACATGGATCCAGTCGGTAGCAGGCCAGCCTTGTTGTCTTGATTACATTTTTCTGTTAAATCTTCATACCAAGTCGATCGCTTGTCGACTAGGCTTCGTAAGCTTCCTTAACAATTGGGTCTGACCGCATATGTTCACCCTCGAGAAGGCTTCCCAGATCTTCCCGGACACGCTCTCCGCGGACGCCGTACCTGCCATCACAGCTCGCTTCAGGCTGCTCAGCGCCGAAGACCAGCTGGCTCTGATCTGGTACGCCTACCTCGAGATGGGCACCACCATCACCGTCGCGGCCCCCGGCGCTGCCCGCATGCAGTTTGCGGAGGCCACGCTCAGCGCGATCAAGGCCATGGGCTTCACCGAGCAGAGCCAGCTGATGTGTGATCTCGCCAACAGGACCGATTTCCAGGTCGGTCGTACCTACGCCAGCTGGTCGGTCAACATCAAGCTCGGCTTCTGGTATCAACTCGGAGAGTGGATGGCCGCTGGCCTCGTGGCTCCGATTCCCAAGGGCTATCAGCTCTCCGCCAACGCGGCATCCGTGCTCAGCTCGTTGAGGGGCGTGGAGCAGGGCCAGCAGATCACCCTGTTGCGCAACTTCGTCGTTGACATGGGCTACGACCCCGCCAAGGGCGAAGGCCAGCGGGTCATGGAGCCGGTGGTGGCACCCACGCCGGAAGCCGATCGCAAAAAGGTCTTGATCAGCGGGCTGGATAGCCCCACGGTCACCACCTACATGGATCTGCTCAACGCCAACGACTTCGACAACCTGATCGAACTCTTCCTTCCCGACGGGGCCCTGCAGCCCCCCTTCCAGAAGCCGATCGTCGGTAGGGAGGCCGTGCTGCGCTTCTTCCGCGAAGATTGTCAGAACCTGCGGTTGCTGCCCGAATCGGGCTACTCCGAGCCCGCCGATGGCGAGTTCACCCAGATCAAGGTCACCGGCAAGGTCCAGACCCCCTGGTTCGGCGCCGGCGTGGGCATGAACGTGGCCTGGCGTTTCCTGCTCAATCCCGAGGGCAAGATCTACTTCGTGGCCATTGATCTGCTGGCCTCCCCAGCAGACCTGCTCAAGTACGCCCGTTGAGGTTGTCCAGTTGAGCCCCATCCCCGCCAACACGGGCCTGGGGCTCGCCGCCCTGATCCTGCTGGCCTGGACCACCAGCCTGGTGGTCTTGCTGCCAGCTGATCTGGGCTTACTTCCCCTGCCGCTGCTGGCCCTGGCGGTGCTGATCCGCACGCTGCTCCACACCGGCCTGTTCATCGTGGCCCACGACGCCATGCATGGCCTGCTGCTTCCAGGCCGGCCGCAGGCCAACCACCAGTTGGGGCAACTGGCCCTGGGGCTGTATGGCTGCCTGCCCTATGGCGCTTGCCGGGCCAACCACATCCGCCACCATCCGCCACCCCACGCGGGATCGGGCCGATGACCCCGATCACCGGCCCGATCCCGCGTGGGGTGGGCTGCGCTGGTATCTCCACTTCCTGGCGGGTTATCTCTCCGGCGCCCAGATGCTGCTGCTGCTGGGCTGGTGGGGGCTGTTGATCGGATCCGCCGCGGTGGCCCCCGGTCCGGGCAGTGTCCAGTCAGGACTGGTCCATGTGTTGTTGTTCTGCACCTTGCCCCTGCTGCTCAGTTCGCTGCAATTGTTTGTCTTTGGCACCTACCTGCCGCACCGTGACCGGCACGGCGCTGGCAATCGCCACCATGCCCGCAGCCTGGAGTTGCCGGAATGGTTGTCTTTGCTGGCCTGCTATCACTTCGGCTACCACTGGGAGCACCATGAGTTCCCAGCCATGGCCTGGTTTCAGCTGCCACGCCAGCGCGCGTTCGCTCTGCAGCGCCGGAATTCCTCCGCTCCACTCGCGGCCCCATCAGCTCCCCATTAGGGTCATTTATCGAAAGAGATTTTTATGGCGCTAGCGGTTGTGATCGGCTGGAGCGAGGCGGAACAGGCCATCGCTGAGCGGGCTTTCAACACGGCTTACGGCCGCGCGATCGCCACATTGATCAGCACCGTTCGCAGCCAGGCGGATTCAATCAGCTCGGCTGAGTCTCTCTGGCAGCTGCACGATTACCTGAGCACCCAGCGTCACGTGATTGAGGGGCGCTTCGACATGCGCCTCGACGGAATCCTGTTTGTTTTCGCCAACCTGTTGAAGGAAGACCTGATCCAGCTCGACGAACTCAGCGGCCTTGATGCCGAGAAGATCTCCAAGATCAAGGCGATGTCGCGCTTCTAGAAGGCAGCCCTGCACCTGGGCCTGGGAAGCGATCCGCCAGACTGAGTTCACTCTTTTCCGCCCTCCGCCCCCATGGTTGTCAGCGGAACAACAGCCTCTGCAGCCGCGGCCGCCAACGCCGCTGCGCGCGCCTTTCCGCTGGCGGCGATCACCGGCCACGGCACCTTGAAGTTGGCGCTGCTGCTGGCAGCGGTGGATCCCGGCCTGGGCGGCGTTGTGATTGCTGGTGGCCGCGGCACCGGTAAGTCGGTGTTGGCCCGTGGCCTGCATGCCCTGCTGCCGCCGATCGACGTGCTCGATCTGGGCGAAGCCTGCCGTCGCCTCAATGTGGATCCGCTGCGTCCCGACGACTGGGATGGGCCGGTGTGCGCCCGCATCACCGAACTGGGGGGGGACCCCAGCGGCGCCGATCCCACCGCCCTGTTGCCCACGGCGGTGATCCCGGCTCCGTTCATCCAGGTGCCCCTGGGCGTCACCGAAGACCGGCTGGTGGGCTCAGTCGATGTGACCGCCTCCCTGGCCGCCGGCGCCGCGGTGTTCCAGCCCGGCCTGCTGGCTGAAGCCCATCGCGGCGTCCTCTACGTCGATGAGCTCAACTTGCTCGACGACGGCATCACCAACCTGCTGCTGGCGGCGGTGGGCAGTGGCGAGAACCGGATCGAGCGCGAAGGCCTCAGCCTCTCCCACCCCTGCCGCACCCTGCTGATCGCCACCTACAACCCCGAAGAGGGGGCGGTGCGCGATCACCTGCTCGATCGCTTCGCCATTGTTCTCTCCGCCAACCAGTTGCTGGCGATGGATCAGCGGGTGGCGATCACCAGCGCCGCCCTCGACCACGGCAGCTCCAGCGAAGCCTTCCGCGCCCGCTGGCAGGAGGAAACCGATGCCCTGGCCACCCAGCTGCTGCTGGCCCGCCAGTGGCTCCCCGATGTGGTGATTGCCCGCGAGCAGATCGTCTATCTGGTGAAGGAGGCCCTGCGCGGCGGCGTGGAAGGCCACCGCTCCGAGCTCTACGCCGTGCGGGTGGCGCGGGCCCATGCGGCCCTGTGCGGCCGCGACCGCGTAGATGCCGACGACCTGCAGGTGGCGGTGCGGCTGGTGATCGCGCCGCGCGCCCTGCAGCTGCCGCCGCCCGATCCAGAGCAACCGCTGGAGCCCCCGCCGCCGCCCCAGGCCGAGCAGCCGCCAGAGCAGCCGCCCGAACCCCCGCAGCAGCCCCCAGAAAACGGCTCCGAAGATAACTCAGAAAACAGCCCTGACGACAATCCCGAGGACACCTCCGAGCCCGACAACCCGGACAACCCGGACGACACCGACGACGACAACCAGGACGACAATCCCGACGACCAGGCGCCGCCCCAGGTGCCTGAGGAGTTTCTGCTCGATCCTGAGGCGATCGCCATCGACCCCGATCTGCTGCTGTTCGCTGCGGCTAAATCGCGAGGCGGCGGCAGTGGCAAGCGCTCGGTGGTGCTCTCCGACTCGCGCGGCCGCTACGTCAAGCCGATGCTCCCCCGCGGCCCTGTGCGCCGCATCGCTGTGGATGCCACGCTGCGGGCCGCCGCCCCCCACCAGAAGGCCCGCCGCGCCCGCGAACCCCATCGCACCGTGATCGTTGAGGAGGGTGATCTGCGCGCCAAGCAGCTGCAGCGCAAGGCCGGCTCCCTGGTGATCTTCCTGGTGGACGCCAGCGGTTCGATGGCCCTCAACCGCATGCAGAGCGCCAAGGGGGCCGTGATCCGCCTGCTCACCGAGGCCTACGAAAACCGAGACGAAGTCGCCCTGATCCCCTTCCGCGGCGAGCAGGCCGAGGTGCTGCTCCCCCCCACGCGCTCGATCACCGCCGCCCGTCGCCGCCTCGAGCAGATGCCCTGTGGCGGCGGCTCACCCCTGGCCCACGGCCTCACCCAGGCAGCCCGGGTCGGCGCCAATGCCCTTGCCAGCGGTGACATGGGCCAAGTGGTGGTGGTGGCGATCACCGATGGCCGCGGCAACGTGCCCCTCGCGCGATCCCTGGGCCAGCCGCCCCTGGAAGGCGAGGAGCCAGTGGACCTCAAAGAAGAGGTGATCCGGGTGGCCGGCCGCTACCGGGCCCTGGGGATCAAGCTGCTGGTGATCGACACCGAGCGCAAGTTCATCGGCAGCGGCATGGGCAAGGACCTGGCTGAAGCAGCCGGCGGCAAGTACGTGCAGCTGCCCAAAGCCAGCGACCAGGCGATCGCCGCCATCGCCCTCGACGCTCTCAATGGCACCTGAAGCCGGGCCGGGCTGAAGCCGGGCCCGGCCGTTAGGGAGCAACCTGGCGCTGTGGCGGCTTGCTTTGTTTGTCCTGGCCCTGCTGGTCCTGCCGGGCCTTGTCGCGGGCCAGTCCCGTCTGGGCGGGGTAGATCTCGTCGAACAGCTGGCCCAGTCCGATCGCCACGCTGCGCACCCCATCCATGAACTCGGGGTCGCTGGTGAGCTTGCTGACGTCGCCACCGACGGCATCGACCCGGGCGGTGAGCCGCTGGGCGTTGCTCACTGTGGTCTTGATCTCGGCCAGGGTCTTGGGGTCATCGAGGCTGGCGGTGAGGTTGCGGACATGCCGACCGGCAGCGGCGGCATCGGCACTGGCCGCATTGAGGTTGGCCAGGATCGGATCGGCTTTACCGACCGCCGCATTCAGCTCCCTGACCAGTCGCTGGGCTTCCTTGAGGAAGAGGTTGGCTTCCTTGGAGGTGGCGTCAAAACTGCGGGTGGTGCTGGCCACCTGGGGCAGGATCTGTTCGCGATCGGCCTGGGAGAGCAGTTGCTGCATCAATTCGGTGACGCTGTTCAAGCTGGCGGCCTCCACACCCTGGAGTTCGCCACCGGCGCAGACCATCAGGTCCTTGTCACAGTCATTGGCACCGGGCAGGGGAGCGTTCTTGGGCAGCGGATTGCCCCTGCTGATCAGGGCCACCTGGGCATCGCCTCCCAGCAGCGAACCGGTCTCGACCTGGGCCACGGTCGGCCTGGCCAACTGCAGATTGGGATCACTGATCTCCAGTTCCGCCAGCACGGCCTGCGAGGTGGTTTCGATGCTTTTGACGCTGCCCACCTGGACGCCGCGGTAAAAAACCGGCGAGCGATCGGCCAGGCCTGCGGCATCGGCGAAGGTCGCCTTGATGATCCAGTTGTTCTGACTGAGTGAAATCCCCCGCAACCAGAACCACAGGCCTAAGCCACCGGCAATGGCTCCAAGCAGCGAGAACCCAACCAAGGCCTCACGGACGCTACGACGCATGACGCTTCATAGTTCCGTCGGTTGCATCGGGCCCTGCAGGCTACCGCTTCTGAACTGGGCCACATAGGGATTGGCCGTTTGCTCGAACTCCTCAATGCCCCCGCACCACTGCAGGTGGCCGTCGTAGAGCATCGCCACCCGCTGGGCGGAGCGCAGGATCGTGCTCATCACGTGGCTGACGACCACCGAGCAGCCCCCCGCCATGCGGCTGGTGGTGACGATCAGATCCTCGATGCGGGTGCAGGCCACCGGATCGAGGCCGGCGGTCGGTTCATCGAAGAGCAGCAGGGGGTGCTGGCCAGACGACTGGCTGGGATCGTCGATCAGGGCCCGAGCGAAGCTCACCCGTTTCTGCATGCCGCCGCTGAGCTCTCCGGGTAGCTGGTCTTCGATGCCGAGCAGACCCACGGCCTCCAGGGCCTTCTGAACCCTGGCGCGAATCTCGCGTTCCGGCAGCCGGCTGTGGCGATAGAGCAGAAAGCCGACGTTCTGCCCCACCGTGAGCGAACCGAGCAGGGCCGGGTTCTGGAACACCAGGCGCACATCGGGCGGCCGGGGCTGGTCGATGCGCAGGTAGCGCTGGGCGATTCCGTTGATCCGCAGCTCACCCTCGCTGGGCAGCAGCAGGCCAGCGAGGATTCGTAGCACGGTTGATTTACCGGTTCCTGAAGGCCCCACCACCGCCAGCCGCTCCCCTTCTTGAAGCGTCAGGCTGAGGCCATCGAGCACCGAGTTGCTGCCCCAGCGCATGCTGATGTTGCCAAGTTCCAGTACCGGCTGGCCTGCGCATGGCAGGGAAGGGGTCAAACTTGCTTTCAAGTTGTTCATCCGTACAGTTCATGGACTCCGTGCTGTGGCGTGACGCCCTGTCGGTTTGAACCCCCAGCGCCCCCACCTCCCCCGACGCCTGCATGGCCGGCGGCTGCGCCGTCCCGGTTGGATGGGACGTGGCGACCAGCGTCAACAGGATCTGGTGAGCCGCTCACGCCGCGCCGTGCGCTGGCTGCAGCCTGGTCTGGTGGTGAAGCGCTGGATGCTCACCTCCGGCCTGGGGCTGCTCCTGGCCCTGCTGGGAGCCGCCATCCTCGCCGATCTCAAGCCGATCTACTGGTCGCTGGAATCACTCAATTGGGTTCTCACCCAGCTCACCGAGGTGTTGCCGCGGGGTGTCACCGGTCCGCTGGTGCTGGTGGCCGGAGCCGGGCTGGTGATCTGGGGACAAAGCCGCAGCTTTGATTCGATCCAGCAGGCACTGGCTCCAGAAAAGGGCACCGTGCTGGTGGATGCCCTGTTGGCCCAGCGTCGCCTCAACCGCGGCCCCAATGTGGTCGCGATCGGTGGCGGCACCGGCCTGGCCACCCTGCTCAGTGGCCTCAAGCGCTACAGCAGCAACATCACAGCGATTGTGACGGTGGCCGATGACGGCGGCAGCAGCGGCGTGCTCAGGCGGGAGCTGGGGGTGCAGCCACCCGGCGACATCCGCAACTGCCTGGCGGCCCTGGCCCGGGAAGAGCCCCTGCTCACCCGCCTGTTTCAGTACCGCTTCAAGGCCGGTAGCGGCCTCGAGGGCCACAGCTTCGGCAATCTCTTCCTCACAGCTCTCACCGCGATCACCGGCAGCCTCGAATCGGCGATCACCGCCAGCAGCCGGGTGCTGGCGGTGCAGGGCCAGGTGGTGCCAGCCACCACGGCCGATGTGCGGCTCTGGGCCGAACTCGAGAACGGCGACCGGCTTGAAGGTGAATCGTCGATCGGTCAGGCCACCAGCCCGATCGTGCGGCTGGGCTGCACCCCCGAGCGGCCGCCAGCCCTGCCCCGGGCGATTGAAGCCATCGCCAACGCTGAGCTGATTGTGCTGGGTCCCGGCAGCCTCTACACCTCGCTGTTGCCCAATCTGTTGGTGCCGGAACTGGTCCAGGCGATCAGACGCAGCCGGGCTCCCCGCCTCTACATCTGCAACCTGATGACCCAGCCCGGGGAAACCGATCGGCTTGATGTGGAGGGCCATCTGCGGGCCATCGAAGCCCAGCTGGCCAGCCTCGGCGTCCAGGAACGGCTATTCACCGCCGTACTCGCCCAGGAATCCCTGCGCAACAACCGGCTGATCCACCACTACCGCGCCCGCGGCGCTGACCCGGTCATCTGTGATGCCACCAAGTTGCGCGGCCAGGGCTACGAGGTGATGCAGGCCCCGCTGCAGGGGAACCAGGCCGACGCCAGCCTCCGCCACGATCCACGCAACCTCGCCCTGGCAGTGATGCGCTTCTTCCGCAAGCACAAGAGCGGCAAAAGCTCAGAAGTGGCCTGAAGCTGTTCAGTAAGCGTCCTGAAGTTCGTAGAAATCGGGCTGAACGTAATCCTTGCGCAGGGGGTAACCCTTCCAGTCTTCGGGCATCAGCAGGCGCTTGGGATGGGGATGGCCCTCGAACTGAATGCCGTACATGTCGAAGGTTTCCCGCTCCTGCCAATCGGCGCCACGGAAGAGCCCGTAGAGGCTGGGCACCGTGAGCGCGCCATCCCGCGGCAGGAACACCTTCAGGCGCACTTCTTCGGGTTTGCTGCCCGGGGCCGGCGAAGCAACGGCAGCTGCGCTCAGCTTGACCAGGTGATAAAAGCTGACCAGCTGGCCACCGGGGCCTTCGTCGTAGCCGCCCTGGCACTGGAGATAGTCAAAGCCGAAGGCCTTGAGCGCGGCGGCCACCATCGGCAGAAACACCGGCTCAATGCCGATCAGCTCCACGCCGATGTGATCGGGGCCGAGAGAGCGGTGTTCAAAGCCCTGGGAGTTGAGCCACTGACTGATCGGGCCGGCAGCCGGGATCGCCAGTTCGGCGCCCTCCTGGGGTTGCGAGGATGGCGTGGCTGGAGCGTTGTCGGAAGACTCAGGCATCGTTGGAGGCGCTGCTGGCGGGAACAGGCTCGGAGCTGGGGACTGAATCGGCTGCTGCCATCGGCAGGCCGTCGGCCGCGGCGAGGGCGGCCTTCTGGGTTTCGGCCTTGAGATAGGCCCCGGTCACGATCGGTGCAACCGGCTTGAGCTGGTGCTCAATGGTGAGGTAACGGTGGCTGGGCAGCAGGTTGGCCCGCTCGGCTAAGGCCTCATTGCCCACCTTCTTGCGCAGCTTGATGACGGCATCAAAAATCGCTTCCGGCCTGGGCGGACAGCCGGGAATATAGAGATCCACCGGAATAAGCTTGTCCACCCCGCGAACGGCGGTGGTGGAATCGGCGCTGAACATGCCGCCGGTGATCGTGCAGGCCCCCATGGCGATCACATATTTGGGCTCAGGCATCTGCTCGTAGAGCCGGACCAGAGCCGGGGCCATCTTCATGGTCACCGTGCCAGCGGTGATCAGCAGATCGGCCTGCCTTGGGCTGGAGCGGGGCACCAGGCCGAAGCGGTCGAAATCGAAGCGGGAACCGAGCAGGGCTGCAAATTCGATGAAGCAGCAGGCCGTGCCGTAAAGCAGGGGCCAGAGGCTGCTCAGCCGAGCCCAGTTGTGCAGATCGTCGAGGCTGGTCAGGATCACGTTCTCGGAGAGATCCGAAGTCACGGTGGGCGCCCCGACCGGGTTGCAGCTCGCGGCCCGCAGATCGCGCAGCGCGTCGATCGACGGGGCACCGAGCCCGGGGGCGGCCAGTGGATTGGTGGTGGAGGGAGTGATGGTCATGGTGGTGATCCGGTTAGCTCCATTCGAGGGCGCCTTTGCGCCAGGCATAAGCCAGGGCCACCACCAAGATGGAGATGAAGATCAAGGCTTCGATGAAGGCCAGCAGGCCGAGCTGGTTGAAGGCCACGGCCCAGGGATAGAGGAACACCGTCTCCACGTCGAAGATCACAAAGACCAGGGCGAACATGTAATAACGAATGTTGAACTGAATCCAGGCCCCCCCGATCGGCTCCATGCCCGATTCGTAGGTAAGCCGCCGTTCCCCATTGCGCGAGGTCGGCGCCAACAGCTTGTTGGTGACGAGAGCCAACATCGGCACTGCCGCTGAAATCAGCAGAAAACCGAGAAAGGCGTCATAGCCCGGGAGTACGAACATCAGCCGACCAAACCTGGGCGGAAGTCTGGCACCCATCCCTTGAAAGCGGCGGTTTCCGGCGACACTCGGCTCTAGGCCTGGAGGGGCCTCGATAGAGTTGAGCTTCAGCCCGGGGGTCCATCACGATGGTCAGTGGTCAGGACGACGACCAGAACGCCCTTCCGGCCGAAGCCAACCCGGATGTCGCGACTGAGGCAAGCAGCCAGGCGACCACACCAGCTGCTGGTCTGAGGCCGAACCCCAGTGAGAGCACCGATCCGGACACCCACCGTTTCGAATGCCTCAGCTGTGGTTTCGTCTACGACCCTGGCGAGGGCATCCGCAAGCTGAACATCGCCGCCGGCGTGCCTTTCAGTGCCCTCGATCCGATTGCATTCCGTTGCCCGGTCTGCCGCAGCCGGGTGGGGGCCTTCCGGGACATCGGCCCCCGCAATCAGGCCAGCGGTTTTGAGGAGAACCTCAATTTCGGTCTGGGGGTCAACAAGCTCACCCCAGGCCAGAAGAACGTGCTGATCTTCGGGGGGCTTGCCCTGGGTTTCGCCTTTTTCCTGTCCCTCTATTCCCTCCGCTGAGACCCGTGAACCGACTGCTTTCTTCCCTGCTGGGTGTGGTGCTGGCCCTGGGCCTCAGCTTCGGCCTGAGTGGATGTGTCACCACCGGCCTGGCCGTCACGCCCACCAGCCCCTGGCAGCCGGTGGCACTCGATACCAAGGCCAGCCCGCTCGATCTGGCCTTCACCGACGACCGGCATGGCTTCCTGGTGGGCAGCAACCGGCTGATCCTGGAAACCGAGGATGGCGGCGCCAGCTGGCAGGAGCGTTCGCTCGACCTGCCCGAGGGCGACAACTACCGCCTGCTCAGCGTTGACTTCAAGGGCCAGGAGGGCTGGATCGCCGGACAGCCCGGCCTGCTGCTGCGCACCGGCGACGGCGGCCAGAACTGGGAGCGCCTGCTGCTTGATACCAAACTTCCCGGTGAGCCCTATCTCGTGACCGCCCTGGGGGCCAAGCAGGCCGAACTGGCGACCAGCGTCGGCGCGATCTACCGAACGGACGACGGCGGAGCCAGCTGGCAGGCCGATGTCAGTGATGCGGCCGGAGCGGTCCGTGACCTGCGCCGTTCCCCGGACGGGCGTTACGTCAGTGTGTCGAGCCTTGGCAACTTCTTCGCCACCTGGGATCCGGGCCAAGCGACCTGGCAACCCCATCAGCGGGTCAGCAGCCAGCGGGTGCAGAGCATGGGTTTTGAACCGGACGGTCGCCTCTGGATGGTCACCCGTGGCGCCCAGCTGCGCTTCAACGGCGATGCGGCCGATCCGGAGGACTGGAGCAAACCGCTGATCCCGATCACCAATGGCTACGGCTATCTCGACATGGCCTGGGATCCCAGCGGCGCGATCTGGGCCGGTGGCGGCAGCGGCACCCTGCTGGTCAGTCGCGACCGGGGAGCCAGCTGGCAGCGGGATCCAGTGGGGGCCAAGCAGCCCACCAACTTCAACCGAATCGCCTTCACAGGCAACGGCAAAGGCTTTGTTCTCGGAGAGCGGGGCAACATGCTGCGCTGGGTCGGCTGATCGGCGACCCTGTGTAACCAACCAGCGGCTTCGGGCGCCTCGGCAGCGGGTCGCCCCTTAGGATTTGCTCAGCTGATTCGCCCGCTGCCATGGCTGCCGGCTCCACCGGGGAACGCCCCTTTTTCGAGATCATCACGAGCATCCGTTACTGGGTGATCCATGCGGTCACCCTGCCGGCCATTTTCTTGGCAGGTTTCCTGTTCGTGTCCACGGGCCTGGCCTATGACGCTTTCGGAACCCCCCGCCCTGATGCCTATTTCCAGGCTCAGGAAGCGAAGGCTCCGGTCGTGAGCCAGCGCTACGAAGGCAAAGACCAGCTTGATCTGCGCTTGAAGTAATCCGATGAGTCAATCCCCAACCGCCACGACGCCGCGCAACTATCCGATCTTCACGGTGCGCTGGCTTTCCGTTCACGCCCTGGGTGTCCCCACGGTGTTTTTCCTGGGTGCCCTTGCGGCCATGCAGTTCGTCCGTCGCTGAAATCAGAACCATGGAGCGCAATCCGAATCCGAACAATTTGCCGGTTGAGCTGAACCGCACCAGCCTTTATCTCGGCCTGCTGCTGGTCTTCGTGATCGGTGTGCTGTTCACCAGCTACTTCTTCAACTGAGACCTCAACCTGACTTCGCAATTTCGCCATGAGTGGTAAGAAATCAGCCCTGCCTGATGGCCGCATCCCCGACCGTCTTCCCGACGGTCGCCCCGCTGTTGCTTGGCGCAGCCGCTGGACCGAGGGTGTGCTGCCCCTCTGGTTGGTGGCCACCGCTGGCGGTATCGCGGTGATCTTCGTGGTTGGTCTGTTCTTCTACGGCTCCTATGTGGCCGTGGGTTCCGCCTGAGCCCAGTTCAGGTACCAGCTGGCGAAGCGCTCCACACCCACCTCCAAGGGTGTGTGGGGCGCGAATCCAACCCATTGCTGCAGTGCTGTGGTGTCAGCCGCCGTTGCCACCACATCACCGGGTTGCATCGGCTCCCATTGTGGAATGGCTTTCACCCCCAAGGCCTGCTCCAGCAGGGCGATGAAGCTGAGCAGCGGCACTGGCTGGCTGTTGCCGATGTTGAACAGCCGGTGGGGCACCTGGGCCGTGGCTGGATTCGGCTGAAGCGGATCGAATCCTTCCTCAGCCGTGGCAGGCTTGTCGAGGCAGCGCAACACGCCTTCAACGATGTCATCGATGTAGGTGAAATCCCGCTCCATCCGCCCCTGGTTGAACACCCGGATCGGTTCTCCTGACAGGATGGCCTTGGCGAAGAGCATCGGCGCCATGTCCGGTCGGCCCCAGGGGCCGTAGACGGTGAAAAAGCGCAGGCCCGTGGCCGGCAGCCCGTAGAGGTGGCTGTAGGTGTGAGCCATCAGCTCATTGGCTTTTTTCGTGGCCGCATACAGGCTGACTGGGTGGTTGACGGCCTGCTGCTCTGAGAATGGCAGGCAGCGGTTGCCTCCATAGACCGAACTGCTGGACGCGTACACCAGGTGCTCAATGCCGTGGTGGCGGCAGCCCTCCAGGATCGAGAGAAAGCCCACCACATTGCTGTTCACATAGGCCAGCGGGTTTTCAATTGAGTAGCGAACGCCCGCCTGGGCGGCCAGATGGATCACCCGCTTCAATCCCTCCGAGCGAAACAGTTCGGAGATGGCGGCGGTGTCTTCCAGGGCCAGCCGCTGGAAGTGAAAGTTGCTGTGCCGCTCGAGTCGCTGCAGCCGTTGCTGCTTCAGGGCGGGGGAGTAGTAGCTGTTCAGGTTGTCGAGGCCGATCACCCGATCGCCCCGGGCCAGAAGCCTCTCGGCCACCGCGGCGCCGATGAAGCCCGCCGCCCCCGTGACCAGAATGCTCATCGCGGCTGTGCCCTCAAGCCAGCCAAGCTATCAATCACCCTCACCCACCCTCCAGACCTGGAGCCCAGCCGAGCGAGCCGCCGCTGCATCGGTGATGGCGCGGGCATCGAACAGCCAGGCCGGCCGCCGCATCAGCGCCGCGATCGCCGGCCAGTCGAGCTGGGCGAAGGCGCCCCATTCGGTGAGCACCACCACCGCATCAGCACCACGGACAGCCGCCAGCACGTTGGCGCTGCTCTCCCAGCTCCCCTCGCCACTCAGCCCCTGGCCCAGCCCGTCGCCACCTGAGCAATCCGGGGAGCTGAGGTCGGCGCTGATCTGGCTGCTGCTCACCTTGGGGTCGTGGATGGCCAGGTGGGCGCCTTCTTCGAGCAGGTCCTGGCAGATGCGAATGGCGGGCGCTGCGCGGGTGTCGTTGGTGTCGGCCTTGAAGGCAAAGCCCAGTACGGCGATCCGCTTGCCGCTGACCGTGCCGAACAGCCGGCTGACCACCAGCCGGGCGATCCGTTGCTGTTGCCAGTTGTTGAGCTCAACCACCTGCTGCCAGTAACGGGCCACCTCCTCCAGCCGGTAATGACGGCAGAGATAAACCAGGTTGAGAATGTCCTTCTGGAAGCAGCTGCCGCCAAAGCCTGGCCCTGCCGCCAGGAAGCGCTTGCCGATCCGGGAGTCACTGCCGATCGCCCGTCCCACCTCGCGCACATCGGCTCCGGTGGCTTCACAGAGGGCGGCGATTGAATTGATCGAGGAGATCCGCTGGGCGAGAAAGGCATTGGCGGTGAGCTTGGAGAGTTCACTGCTCCAGAGGTTGGTGCGCAGGATCCGCTCCGGTGCCACCCAGTTGCCATAGACCTCCGCTAGGGCCTCGATTGCGGCCGTTTCATCGCCACCGATCAGCACCCGATCGGGGTTCTTGAGATCCTCGATCGCGGTCCCTTCGGCCAGGAATTCCGGATTGGAGAGCACGGCGAAAGTTTTGGCACCGCCAGCGGCGGTGGTGCCGCTGTGCTCCTGGTAGGCGCCCAGGATGGCCTTGACGGTTTCGGCCGTGCGCACCGGCAGGGTGCTCTTCTCCACCACGATCGTGTGTCCCTGGGCTTGGGCAGCCACCTGGCGGGCTGAGGCTTCGATCCAGCGCAGGTCGGAGGCCTCACCAGCGCCGATGCCCCTGGTTTTCGTGGGGGTGTTCACCGACAGGAAGACCATGTCGGCGGCGGCGATGGCCTGGTCCACCTCCGTGCTGAAGTGCAGGTTGCGGCCGCGGCAGCGCTCCACCAGCTCGGCGAGGCCCGGTTCATACACCGGCAGGGCTGCGGTATCGGCACCATTCCAGGCGGCGATGCGGGCCGCGTTGAGATCCACCACCGTGACCTGAATGCCCGGGCAGCGATCGGCAATCACCGCCATCGTCGGCCCGCCCACGTAGCCGGCCCCGATGCAACAGATGGTCCGGACGGTGAGCGGTGCCGTCATGCCGTTGGCGAGGAGAAAGGCTGCGGGCCAGCATCGCAGAACCTCGCGACCAACTCCCCGATCGCCAGCTCAGGGGGGAGGCGCTGTTCAGTGGACAGGCGCAGATCCTTGAGGATCACCACCCCCTGCTCGATTTCCCCTTCCCCGATCAGCAGCGCCCAGCTGGCTCCGCTGCGATCGGCCCGTTTGAGTTGCTTGGCGAAGGCCGCAGCGGTGAGATCCAGCTCCACCCGGCAGCCCGCCTGGCGCAGGGTCCTGGCCAGAGCAAGGGCCTGCAGCTCGGCCGCTTCGCCCCTGCTGATCACATACACCTGCGCCGCGGCCAGTGGATGCATGGCCGGGGCCACGGCTGCCTGGAGCAGCAACACCAGCCGCTCCAGGCCGATGGCCCAGCCGATCGCCGCTGTGGGGCTGCCACCGAGCTGCTCGATCAGGCCGTCGTAACGGCCACCGCCGCAGACCGTGGCCTGGGCGCCGAGCTCGCTGCTGGTGATCTCAAAGGCGGTGTGGGTGTAGTAATCCAGCCCCCGCACCAGCCTGGGATTGAGCTGATAGGGGATCTCCAGCCGGTCGAGGGCCTGGCGCACCCGCTCAAAGCGCTGCTGGCTGCTGGCGCTGAGACAATCGCCGAGCAGGGGTGCGGCGGCGAGCAGGGCCTGGGTCTCGGGATTTTTGCTGTCGAGGATCCGCAGCGGGTTGGTGCTGATCCGCCCCTGGGCTTCGGGGTCGAGCTGGTCGCGGCGGGCTTCGAGCCATTCCACCAGCACGCTGCGGTAGTGGCTGCGATCGCAGGCATCGCCGAGGGAGTTGATCTCCAGGGCCAGATTCCCGATTCCCAGGGCTGTCAGCAGGTCCCAGGCGATCGCGATCGCTTCGGCGTCGCTGCGGGGATCGGCGAAACCCAGCAGTTCGACACCGAGCTGGTGGAACTGGCGCTGGCGACCCGCCTGGGGGCGCTCGTAGCGAAACATCGGGCCGGTGTACCAAAGGCGCTGGGGCCCCTTGTTGAGCAGTCCGTGCTGCAGCGCTGCGCGCACCACCGAGGCCGTTCCTTCAGGCCGCAGCGTGCAGTGGCGCTGGCCCCGGTCTTCGAAGCTGTACATCTCCTTGCCCACCACATCGGTGCTGGTGCCGATGCCGCGGGCGAACAGCTCGGTGGCCTCCAGCAGGGGGGTGCGGATCTCGGCGAGGCCAGCCCGATGGAACTGGCTGCGGGCCGCGGCCTCAACCTGCTGCCAGATCGCCGTCTGCTCCGGCAGCAGGTCGACCATGCCCCGAAGGCTCTGCAGCTTGTCCACGCCGGCACCCAGCACTGCCGCCCAGTTTGGGGGATCAACCGGCGCCAGCCGGAGCTGGCTCAGGGGCCGGCCTCAGGCCGCGAGGCGGCAGCGGAAATCGGCGATCGTGCGCTCAAGGCCCGCGCGCAGGGGAATGGTCGGCTCCCAGCCCAGCTCCTGCTGGGCCAGGGTGATCACCGGCTGGCGCTGGAGAGGGTCGTCCTGGGGCAAGGGCAGCAGGGTGAAGTCCAGCGACGGATCGATCCGCTCGCGCACCAGTTCCGCCAGCTGGCGAATCGTGAACTCTCCTGGATTGCCGATGTTGATCGGACCGGAGTGCTCCCCGTTCATCAAGCGGATCAGCCCTTCGACGAGATCATCGACGAAGCAGAAGCTGCGGGTCTGGCTGCCTTCGCCGTAGAGGGTAAGAGGTTCGCCCCGCAGCGCCTGGACGATGAAGTTGCTCACCACCCGCCCGTCGTCGGCCAGCATGCGTGGCCCGTAGGTGTTGAAGATCCGGGCGATGCGGATCTCCGTGCCGTGCATCCGCTGGTAGTCGAAGCAGAGGGTTTCGGCGACCCGCTTACCCTCGTCGTAGCAGGCGCGGATGCCGTGGGTATTGACGCTGCCGCGATAGCTCTCCGGCTGGGGATGCACCTCCGGATCGCCATACACTTCGCTGGTGCTGGCCATCAACAGGCGGGCCCCGACCCGACGGGCCAGGCCCAGCATGTTGTAGGTGCCGAGAAAGCTGGTTTTGGCCGTCTTGATCGGATTGTGCTGGTAGTGCACCGGCGAGGCCGGACAGGCCAGATGCCAGATCCGATCCACCTCCAACGAAATCGGCTCAGTCACGTCGTGACGAACCAGCTCGAAGTTGGGGTGGCCGATCCAGCGGGCGATGTTGGCCTTGCGGCCGGTGAAGTAGTTGTCGAGGCAGATCACGTCTTCGCCGGCTTCCATCAGCCGATCAACCAGATGGGATCCCACAAAGCCGGCGCCACCGGTGACGAGATTCCGCTTCTGGGAGGCCGTCACGCTGAATCTTGAGCAGTGGTCGGCACTGTAATTGGCACCGTAATTGGAACCGTATGAGCCTTTGAATCCACGGCTGCCTGGCCGCTCAGCGCACCCCCAGCCACTTATGGGTCTGCAGGCTGAGCCGCCAACTGGGGTGTTGACGCACGAAGTCGACCGCCAGCGCCTGGCCCTTCGCGCTGTCCCAGCCGGGTTGGAGCAGCAGCACCGGTAGGCTGCCGGCCGCAGGTTCCCCGTTGTTGCTCCGGGCCTGAAGCGCCGCAGCGGCCATCTGCTCGGCGAAACCCAGATCGGAGGGCTCATGCACCACCACCTTGAGTTCGTGGCAACGGCCCAGCGCTTCGGCCGTGGGTGGGCGATGGGGCTTGGGTGAGAGGGTGATCCAGGCGAACTGGCCCGTGAAGGGATCCACGCCGCTTGTTTCGAGGTGGAGCGGCAGGGGCTGGAAGCTGGAGGGAGTGGCGCCGCCTTGGCTGAGACCGGCCAAGGCCTGGCAGAGGCCATCAAGGTTGTGATGCAGCGGTTCTCCGCCGGTGATCACTACGAATCCAGCGCCCGCCTCCACCGCCCGCGCCGCCCGCTCGGAGAGTTCCGAGGGGCTCTGCAGTGGGTGGCTGGCCTGCGGCCAGGAGTGCTTGGTGTCGCACCAGGGGCAGCCCACCGCGCAACCGCCCAGCCGGATGAAAAAGGCGCTGCGGCCGGCATGGGCCCCTTCCCCCTGCAGGGAATGGAAGGTTTCCACCACGGGCAGAAGCCCGGGGGTCTCAACCATCGCTACGGCGGCCATGGCAGTCGGCCCCTCAGCTGGAGACCGCGATCTCGCTCAGCGGCTGGTTGGTCCTTTCGCTGACAGGACTTTCGCTGGCGTTGCTCTCGCTGGCCGTGCTCGCAGGAGAAACGCCGAACTCGGAGCCGTTGGCGGGCAGGCGGCGCTGGGCGGCTTCGATCAGACCCCGGAACAGTGGGTGGGGGCGGCCGGGCCTGGAGAGGAATTCCGGATGGAACTGGCAGGCTGTGAAGAACGGATGCCCGTCGAGTTCGATCAGTTCGACCAAGCGGCCATCCGGCGAGCTGCCGCTGATCCGATAGCCCGAGTCGAGGAAGAGCTGGCGGTAGGCGTTATTGAATTCGTAGCGATGGCGATGCCGCTCGTAGACCACTTCCTCGCCATAGAGGCGGGAGGCCAGGCTGCCCGGGGACAGGCGACAGGGGTAGACGCCCAGGCGCATGGTGCCGCCCAGGTCGACCACGTCCTGCTGCTCAGGCAGCAGGTGGATAACTGGATCAGGGGAGTCGGCATCGAGCTCGGCGCTGCTGGCGCCACTGAGACCAGCCTCGTGGCGGGCCCAGGCGATCACGGCGCACTGCATCCCCAGGCAGAGCCCCAGGAACGGAACCTGCTGCTCGCGCGCCCAGCGGATCGCCTGGATCTTGCCGTCCACGCCCCGGTGCCCGAAGCCGCCCGGCACCACCACCGCGTCCATGCCGTGGAGCAGGGCTTCTGCCCCTTCGATTTCGAGCTGCTCGGCGCAGATCCAGTGCAGGTCGAGGGAGGCATCCCGATCGATGCAGGCGTGACGCAGGGCCTCGACCACCGAGAGGTAGGCGTCGTTGAGCTGGACGTACTTGCCCACCAACGCCACCTTCACCGCCGGGCCTGGGTTGCGCAGCTTGCGCACCAGATCCTCCCAGCCGGCCATGTCGCTGTCGCGGTCTTCGAGGTCGAGCACATGGAGCACCTCCCGACACAGGCCTTCTTTCTCGAGGGCGATCGGGACGGCGTAGATGCTGTCGGCATCACGGGCGGGGATCACGGCCGTGGCCGGAACGCCGCAGAAGCCGCCGATCTTGGCCTTGAGCTCTTCGCTGATCGGCCGGTCACAGCGCGACACCAGCAGATCGGGTTGGATGCCGATCGAGCGCAGTTCCTTCACCGAGTGCTGGGTGGGCTTGGTCTTGATCTCACCGGAGGTGCCGATGTAAGGCAGCAGGGTGACGTGCACATAGGCCAGATCGCGGCGGCCCACATCGCCACGGAATTCACGGATTGCTTCCAGGAATGGCAGCGATTCGATGTCGCCCACCGTGCCGCCGATCTCGGTGATCACCACGTCAACCCCACTGTCGGCGGCCACCCGGTGGATGCGCTCGCGGATCTCGCGGGTGATGTGGGGGATCACCTGGACCGTGCCGCCGTTGTAATCACCGCGGCGTTCCTTGTTGATCACCGCCTGGTAGATCGAGCCGGTGGTCACGCTGTTGAGGCGTGACATGGCGGTGTCGGTGAAGCGCTCGTAGTGGCCCAGGTCGAGGTCGGTCTCCGCGCCGTCCTGGGTGACGAACACCTCACCGTGCTGGTAGGGGCTCATGGTGCCCGGATCCACGTTGAGGTACGGATCGAGCTTGAGGATCGAAACGCTGTAGCCGCGCGATTTCAGCAACCGTCCCAGGCTCGCCGCCACGATGCCCTTGCCGATGCTCGACACCACCCCGCCGGTCACGAACACAAACTTGGTCATGAACCCCCAGGGCGATCGCCAACTTTAACGACCTCCAACCCAAAGGCTCCTTCAACTCAAGGGCTCCCTTCCCCTCCCCTGCTGCCCCACCCAGCCGAATCACCTGGGCCTGGCGTAGGCCCGTGTTGCCCGCGCAGCGGGCGTAACGACCGAAGCCAGGCCCAGGTGATTCAAGCCTCGAGCAGGCTGCGCAGCATCCAGGCGGTTTTTTCGTGGATCTGCAGCCGCTGGGTGAGCAGGTCGGCGGTGGGTTCATCGCTGGCGGCCTCCACCGAGGCGAAGACGCTGCGGGCCGTACGAGCCACGGCTTCGTGGCCGAGCACCAGCTCCCGCACCATCTCCATGGCGTTGAGCTCCCCTTCGGTCTCACTGATCGAGGAGAGGGCGGCGAAGTGGGAGCCGCCGAACGGGGCAGGACAACCCAGGGCCCGGATGCGCTCGGCGATCTCATCGAGCGCCGTCCAGATCTCGGTGTACTGCTCCATGAACATCAGATGCAGGCTGTTGAACATCGGACCGGTGACGTTCCAGTGGAAGCCATGGGTCTTGCCGTAGAGCACGTAGCTGTCAGCCAGGAGGCGGCTGAGCCCTGCGGCGATCTGTTCGCGCTCCTCGCTGGACATGCCGATGTCGATCGGTGGGGCGCTGGCCTGGCTGGAAGTGCTGGCCTGGCTGGAAGTGGCAGTGGCAGTCATGGTGTTGTTCTGGGTTGCGTTGTTATGAGGCCATTTTAGTTGGCCTACAGGACTGAAATCCCTGATATTCCTGGAGTTCTGGGGTCAATCGGCGTCGCTCCAGGTGCTGGCCACGTGCAGATCCCTGAGTTGCTGGGCGGCCACATCGGCTGGGGCCTGGGTGAGCAGGCAGCGGGCCTGCTGGGTTTTTGGGAAGGCGATCGTGTCGCGGATCGACTCCTCACCGGCCAGCAGCATCACCATCCGATCGAGGCCGAAGGCGATGCCGCCGTGGGGCGGGGCACCCAGATCAAGGGCCTCCAGCAGGAAGCCGAACTGGCGTTCCGCTTCTTCCTGGGGCAGGCCGATCGTCTGCAGCACCTGGCGCTGCAGGGCCGAATCATGGATGCGCAGGGAGCCGCCGCCCAGCTCCAGGCCGTTGAGCACCAGGTCGTAGGCCTGGGCTCGGGCGCTTGGCAAGGCCGCAGCCCAGCTGGCCGGATCACTGCCGAGGTCAGCGGGGTTGGGGGCGCAAAAGGGATGGTGCAGGGCCTCCAGCCGGTTCTCCTCGCTGTTGAAGCCGAACATCGGGAAGTCGACCACCCAGAGGAAGTTCCAGGCCTCGTTGCTGGCCTCGGCTGGAACCAGGCCCAACTCCCGGGCCAGGTACTGACGCACCCGGTCAAGGGCCTTGTTCACCGTGGCGGTGTCGCCGGCGCCGAACAGCAGCAGGGTGCCGGGCGTGGCGCCGCTGCGCTCCAGCAGCTCGGCCATCTGCGCCTTGGTGAAGCCATCTTTGATCGCTCCGATCGTGTTGATCCCGACCAGGTTGCCGCCGACATCAAAGGAGGTTTCAGGGTCCACCCCCTCAATGACGCGGATGAAAGCCAGGCCAGCCGCTCCCGCCGCCTGGGCTTCGCTGAACACATCCCCGCCGGGTTTGATGCGCACGTTGCTGAGTGCCTCATTGCCGCCGGGGATGGCGATGCACTTCACGGCCCCACCGGCCGCCACGGCGCCGGAGAACACCTTGAAGCCGGAGTGCGTGGCAATGTCGCTCACATCCACCAGCTCCAGGCCGTAGCGGGTGTCGGGGCGGTCGGTGCCGTAGCGATCCATCGCCTCCTGCCAGGTGAGGCGGGGGAAGGGCAGCGGCAGCTCGATTCCCTTCGCTGTCTTCCAGATCGCGGCGATCAGGCGTTCGTTGAGGTCAAGGATCTCCTCCTGCTCCAGAAAGCTCACCTCGATGTCGAGCTGGGTGAACTCCGGCTGGCGATCGGCGCGCAGGTCTTCGTCGCGGAAGCAGCGCGCCACCTGGTAGTAGCGCTCCAGTCCGCCCACCATCAGCAGCTGCTTGAACAGTTGGGGTGACTGGGGCAGGGCGAACCACTCGCCGCCGCAGACCCGGCTGGGTACCAGGTAATCGCGGGCGCCCTCGGGGGTGGAGCGGGTGAGGATCGGAGTTTCCACCTCGATGAAGCCTTCGCCTTCCAGGAAGGTCCGGGCGGCCCGGATCGTGCTGTGCCGCAGCCGCAGGTTGCGGGCCATGCGCTCGCGGCGCAGGTCGAGATAGCGATGGCGCAGCCGCAGTTCCTCGCGCACGTTGCCGTCGTCGTGAACGGAGACGGCGAAGGGCAGCGTTTTTTTGATGGCATTGAGAACGGTGAGTTGGCTGGCGATCACCTCCACCGCACCGGTGGCCAGCCGTTCGTTGAGCGACTCTTCTGGCCGAAGCTGCACCCGTCCCACCACCTGCAGCACCGTTTCATTGCGCAGGTTGCCGGCGAGCTCGGGATCCACCGTGATCTGGATGGTGCCACTGCGATCACGCAGATCCAGAAAGATCAGGCCGCCATGGTCGCGGCGCCGGTCCACCCAGCCGCAGAGCTGAACGGTCTGATCGACGGCATCACGACGCAGATCGCCGCATCCGTGACTGCGCATCGGGGAAGAGGAAAGGAATCTGCGAGTTTCCCATGGCAGCAGCCAAGGCCGGGTCCCCTACGGCCGCCGATAGAAAGGCCGCTTCACCACAAGCGCCGGTTGGGGCTGGCCGCGAATCTCCACCTGCAGTTCGGTGCCGAGCTTGGCCGCCTCGGCTGGCACGCTGGCCAGGGCGATGGCTTCGCCAAGCGTCGGTGACCAGGTACCGCTGGTGATCTCGCCCACCACGGCTCCACCCAGGAGCACCGGATAGCCATGGCGGGCGATCGCCCGGCCCTGGAGCTTGAGCCCCACCAGCCGCCGGCTCACCCCTTCGGCTGTCTGGCGCTCCAGGGCCGCCCGGCCGATGAAATCAGCCGGCATCTCCAGGTGAACCAGCCAGCCCAGCGAGGCTTCCAGGGGGGTGGTGGTGGCGTCCATGTCCTGGCCGTAGAGGTGCATGGCGGCCTCCAGGCGCAGGGTGTCGCGGGCGCCAAGGCCGCAGGGGGGCACGCCGCTGCTCAGCAGTTGTTGCCAGAGGGCCTGGCCGGCCGAGCGCTCCAGCAGCAGTTCGAAGCCGTCCTCGCCGGTGTAGCCGGTGCGGGCCACGAACACGGCTGCCCCCGCCGCCGCGCCGCTGGCGCTGCCGGCGAGCCGCAGGCTGCGGTGCCCGAAGCGGGGCAGGCCTGCGAGGCTTTCGCCCACCAAGGCCTCCAGCAGGGCCGCGGCCTCGGGGCCCTGCAGGGCGAGCAGCACCCCTTGCCCCTTGCGATCGCTGATCTGCACATCCTCTGTTTCCAGCTGAGCGCGCAGCCAGGCGGTGTCGGCTGCGGCGCAGGCGGCATTGATCACCACCAGCAGGGTGTCGACGGGGCCTGCGGGTCCATCAGGCCGGCCCTGGTCGTAGATGATCAGGTCATCGCGGATGCCGCCCGCCTCGTTGAGCAGCACGGTGTAGAGCGCTTCGCCGGGGCCGATGCGATCGAGGTCCGTGGGTACGAGCCGTTGCAGGGCGCTCTTCACCCCATCGCCTTGGAGGGTGAGCACACCCATGTGGGAGATGTCGAAGACGCCGCAGCGCTCGCGCACGGCCCGATGTTCTTCGACCAGCCCCTTGTATTGCACTGCCATCTGCCAGCCCTCAAACGGCACCATCCGCCCCCCGGCGGCCTTGCAGAGTTCGGCCAGGGGGGTGAGTTGGAGCGGATCGGCGGCAGCGCCAACGGGATCACCTGCCATGGCTGAATGGTTGCCGAAACGTTGTCTCGATCCTATGGAGTGGCGTTTCAAACCCGAAGACTTCCGGGAGGTTCGGTTCTACGCCTGTTTGCAGCCCATTGAAATCAGTACCTTATGGACCTTGGATTAAGTCGATCATGGGCCAGCGCCCCAACTGTCGCAGTTGTCGTCACTGCATCGCTCCTTTGGGTGGTGAGCCTGGCTGGTGTCAGTTGCGACGGCTGGCGATCCATTCGGAATTGAGTGGGGACCTCTGGTGTCACCACTGGACGGCGCGCTCCGGGCGCCCGTCCGTCGAGCCCGTTCTGGCTCAGCCAATCAGCTTCCAGCCCTATGGCCATCGCCAGCTTTCCCTGGTTGGATTGCTGGAGCCTGTCTCACAGGAGCCTGTCTCTGTTTAGGAATGCCTGAAACGCGATTTACTGAACTAGAATCAGCGACTGCTTAGCGGCTGTCAGTGACAAGGCGAAGGGCCAGCTTGGATGATCTCCCGGCCTCTGGCCCCTTGTTTTGCCAGGCAGCCCTCCCCCAAACCCTGTAAGGAGGTAGATGGTTGGTCACACTTTCCCCGGGAAGGCCGGTTGAACTGATGGCCTGTCAGTTGGATGGTGAAACGTTCACCCTGCCGACAGGAACCCGCATTTTTGGTCATGGCGAACCAGCCAATGCCATTTATGCCGTGCGCAAAGGAATCGTCGAAATCATCGACCAGGCTGGCGACCGGCTCTGCTACAGGCCAGGGGAACTGTTCAGCTATCTCGACATCGTCTGGCGTGGGGGCTATTTCCGCCATGAGGCGATCGCCCGCACTCCCGTCGAACTGGTGAAGCTCGGCCGGCTCAGTTTTCTGAACCTGCTGCACAACCATCCCACCCTCGCGATTGACCTGATCGGCCAGCAGCACGAGCGCCTGCGCGAACAACGGGCCAGCGGCTCTTACTGTTACTGAGCGGGGCGACCGAGCAAGAGCAGCAGGCTGCGAACCACTTTCGCCGCCAGAACGGCGCTGTTGCCGCCGGGGTCGAGCAGGGGTGAGAGCTCCACCACATCCGCGCCCACCAGGCGGTGGTGGCGGAGTTCGTCCACCAGCCCGCTGAAGTGGCCCCAGAGAAAGCCGCCGGGTTCTGGTGTGCCGGTGCCCGGCAGAACGGAAGGGTCGAACCAGTCGAGATCCACGGTTAGGTAAAGCGGTCTGCCGCGCAGGGGCGCCAGGGCTGCCACCAGGTCGGCCTGCAGACGCTCGGGCTGCAGAGAGAGGCCGGGGCCGGTGCCCACCAGGCGGCCGCTGTGCCTGAGTTCGGCGAATTCCGCGCGCGTGCCGCTGCGGATGGCGATCTGCAGCAGCTGGCCACTGGGGAGCACCTCCAGGCAACGGCGCATGGCGCAGGCGTGGCTGTGGCTTGAGCCGAGCCAGCTGTGGCGCAGGTCGGCGTGGGCATCGAGTTGCACCAGCACCAGATCCGGGTGGCGGGCGGCGACTGCCCCGACCGCGCCGCTGCTGATCGAGTGCTCGCCGCCCAGCATCAGGGGCTTCAGCCCCAGGGCCAGCACCGCCTCGGTGGCCTGGCCCACGGCGGCCACCACTGGCTCCGGGGCGCCAAAGGGAATCGCCACCGCGCCCAGATCGGCGAAGGCCAGGTCCTCAAGATCCAGATCGAGCTGGGGGCAATAGGTTTCCAGCCCACTGCTCACCTCCCGGATCGCCGCTGGCCCGAAGCGGGTGCCGGGACGGAACGAGGTGGTGCCGTCATAGGGGACACCGAATAGCCCCACCTGGCAACCGGCCGGATCGCGGCGGCCCGCCATGAACACCGCACCGTCCGTTTCAAAGAGGTCGCTGTCAATCAGGTCAGGGTCGAACTGGTTGATGTCGGGCAAGTCTGGGTTGAAACAGGTGATGGCCAACAAGTCTGGATCCTCAGCGGTGCTGCCCAGCACGTCAGCCAGCGAGGGCCCTCTCGATTCCGGCCGGAACCGCCTCGAAGGCGCCGCGCTGCCAGCGGGGGCTCCAGATCTCGCAGCCCTCGGCGACGGACGCGGCGCGGGCGGCATCCGGCTGCCGGTAACGGGGGCCGTCGCTGGCGGCGAAGGTCCAGCTCCACCAGCCGCTTGGGTACATCGGCACCCAGCCGTAGAGGGGATCGGCGTGGCGGAACACTTCGCGCAGCAGCCGCACCGTTTCGAGGTGCACCGAGCGGAAGGCCTCGGGCGATTCGCTCTGGGTGGCGAAGACGCCGCCGGGCCTGAGGATGCGGCGGCAGTGCTGGAAGAAGGCGCGGTTGAACAGGCCCTCGGCCGGGCCGGCGGAGTCGGAACCGTCGACGATCACCACGTCGTAACTGGCGTCAGCGGCGGCGGCGACCCAGGCAATGCCGTCGCCCACGGTGAGCTGCAAACGGGGATCGCTCCAGCAGCCGGCCCCGAGACTGGGCAGGTGCTCCTGGCTCCAGGCCACCACCTGGCCATCGATCTCCACCAGGTCGAGCTGCTGCACGCCGGGGTGGCGCAGGCACTCGCGGGCGGTGCCGCCGTCGCCGCCACCGATCACCAGCACCCGCTCGATGGCCGCGGCGCCGCAGAGGGCGGGATGCACGAGGGGCTCGTGGTAGTGCCGCTCCTGGCGCTCGGCCGTCATCCAACAACCGTCGAGCAGCAGCCCCTTGCCGTAGCGCTCGCTCTCGATGATCGTGACGCGCTGGTAAGGCGAGCTGGTCTCGGCGATCACCCGGCCAGCCAGGCCGTAGCGCACACCGTCGTAGACCTCATCGATCCAGCCGGGGGAGGGGTCCATGGCGGCGGGGCGGGGTCGGATGGCTTGATCCGTACGCTTGCACAGAGGGCCGCACGTTGGGCGCCGCCTGTCCATGTCAGGCTCAATCCATGGCCAGCGACCTGCCCGGCAGTGATCTGCGCGTGACGCCGGCGGTGCTGATCCCGGCGGCCGAGCTGCGCTGGCGTTTTTCGCGCTCCTCGGGCCCGGGTGGTCAGAACGTGAACACCACCGACTCGCGGGTGGAGCTGGTGTTTGATCTGGCGGCTTCGGCGGCGCTGCCGGCGCTGCTGCAGGCCCGGGCGTTGCGGCGGTTGGAGGCGCGCCTAGTGGAGGGGGCCGTGGTGGTGGCGGCCAGCGAGCACCGCTCCCAGTGGCAGAACCGGGTGGCGGCCCAGCGCCGTCTTGTGATGCTGCTGCAGGAGGCCCTGCGGCCGCCGCCACCGCCGCGCCGCGCCACCCGGCCCAGCCGTGGCTCGGTGGAGCGGCGGCTCACGGCCAAGAAGCAGCGGGGCGCAATCAAGGCCCGGCGTGCCCAGCGGGGCGGTGGCAGTGATCTCTGAGCTTGATCTCTGAGCCGGCCTAAGGCCCTGCCGCCTCAGCGCGGATTGCGGCCTTGGCCTGCCGCCACAGGTCCTCCAGTTCGGCGATGTTGCGACCGCCAAGATCACCGCCCAGGGCGGCTTCGACGCGGGAGAAGCGATCCAGGAACCGCTGGTTGGTGCCGGCTAGGCCGGCTTCCGGGTCGAGCGCGCACCAGCGGGCCACGTTCACCAGGGTGAACAGCACATCGCCGAGTTCCTCCTGGGCGTGGGCCCGGTCGCCGCTGGCCACGGCCTCCTGAAGCTCGCCCAGCTCCTCCTGCACTTTCTCCCACACCCCGCCCAGGTCGTCCCACTCGAAGCCGGCGGAGGCGGCCTTTTTGGAGATGGTCATGGCGCCAGCCAGGGCGGGTTGGCCGCGCACTTTGCTGGCGAGCCGATCGCTGAGTGGGCTTGCCGTTGCGCTGGCGTGGGCTGCTGCCCTGGCGCTGGCCTCCTCGGCCTTGATCGCCTCCCAGCTGGCGCGCACGGCGGCGGTGTCGGCCGCCACGGCGCCTGCGAACACATGGGGATGGCGGCGGATGAGCTTGGCGCTGATGCCCCGGGCAATCGCCCCCAGATCGAAGCGACCCGCCTCGCTGGCGATCTGGGCGTGCAGCACCACCTGCAGCAGCAGGTCGCCCAGTTCCTCGCTGAGGTGGGCGTCATCGCCATGGCGGATGGCATCGGCCACCTCGTGGGCCTCCTCCAGCACATAGGGCACCAGGGAGGTGTGGGTCTGCTCCAGGTCCCAGGGGCAACCGCTGGCGGGATCGCGCAGCCGTGCCACCACGGCGATCAGCTCGGCCAGGGCGCTCAGGGTGGGATCGGCGGGCATGGGCCAGGGCCTCGGCTGCTGTGCTCAGCGACGGCGCAGCAGCCTGGGCAGCCGCGGCATCGGGTCGCCATCCTGGATCAGGTGCAGCCAGCTGCTGGCCTCCAGCCCCACCAGCGCACTCAGCACCAGCGGGCGCTGCTCGCGCCACAGGCGCCCGGCCCAGCCCAGCAGCTCCTGGGGCGGCGGCCCCCCGAAAAAAGACAGCAGCGCTGCCAGGCCCAGGGCCAGCAACGCCAGGTAGGCCAGGCGTCCAGCCGTGCCCAGCAGCGGACTGTGGGAGAGCACTGAGCGGTGCGAGAGCCCCTTGCGGTAGGGCCACCAGAGCAGCCGCAGGGGTCCCCAACGACGGGTGGCGTTGGAGCGGGTGTCGAGATCGGGGGAGAGCAGCAGGCCGCCCACCAGGAAGCTGAGCCCGGCCGTGCCCATCCCCGCCAGGCCCAGGCCCGGCGCCCACAGCAGCGCAAAGGGCAGAGCCAGCAGCCAGGTGGCGCGGTCGTGGCTACGGCCCTTGGCCATCGCTGCATCGGTGGTGTCCCCGTCAGCATGGGGGCATCCAGGCCCCAGAATGAAAGCCGGGGCGATTAGCTCAGCGGTAGAGCGCCTGCCTTACAAGCAGGATGTCCACAGTTCGATCCTGTGATCGCCCATTCCCCCCAACCGCAACAGTACAAGAAGTTTCAGCTCAAGCCCGAGAAGCCGGTGTGGCCATGGACGGTTAGGGGACAACGACAACTGACAGCTTCTATCCCTCACCCAATACAAACGATTTCACCCAACCACGCTTGACGAAGACCGGCAGCAACACGGATGCATCCACAGAGGCCAGGCCTTGATCCAGGTCTGCGCAGAGCTGGCCAAATGTTGTTCTGGCGGCAAAGCCCTCCAGCAACCTCCATTCCCCATCTCCCGGCATCTCAATCCGCGTTTCAACGCCATCTCTCCAGATGAAAAGATTCGCGCCTCCCTGGTCCAGGTCAACCGGCACTGAATCAGTGACGCCATCTTGATTGGCCTCCCAGATCCGGTGGACCGGATAGATCGATCGCAGCAAAACACTGGATCGAGGCAGTTGGAACACCAGGCTTTCCCATTGCTCAGCTGCCACTTGGGAAAGCGCCTGCATGTCGAAGGCTTTCTCGTCTGGTGCGTTGAACACCCGGTGCCAGTGCCACTCCAGCTGGGCCACATCGGCCAGATAGGGCAGGGCTTCAGCTGGAGTGAACGTCTTGATGAAGGCCGGCAGCTCAGCGCCGTAATCGCCCAGATCCGGCGAAACTGATGCATAGGTCATGATGAACTGCTCGGTAAGTCCTCCGAAGAAATTATCACCCACCAGCCGTTGACAAACGGGATAAATGTCTTCGAGGCAACGGATCAGCTTGCCCTTCACGCTGCCCCGGTAGGCGGCGAACCCCTCTTTGACGCTCAGGCTGCCGCTGCAATGCAGCATCGGCTCCAGAGCCGCAAGGCTGGCAGGATCGGCTGCTTGGCTGATCGCCGCATAGAACAAGGTCTGCAGAGAGGTCAGTTCGCTTGGGGCTGGAGTTGGCATCGATACGTCTCGGCTTTGCGGGCTTCGTTTTGGAGGTCATCGAAGCAGGGAATATTGGTGTCCCATTCGATCAGGGTCGGAACCGCTCCAAAGCGCTCTAGGGCTTCTTGATACAGCGACCAAACACCGGATTGCACCGGCCTTCCGTGGGTATCGAAAAGAAAGGAACCTTGCTGCTCGTAGCCAGCCAAGTGGATCTCTTTGACGCGATCGACTGGCATGGCAGCGAGATACTCCATCGGGTTAAAGCCGTGATTGCTGGCGTTCACAAAAACGTTGTTGATATCAAGTAACAGATCGCAATCGGCCTGCTGAGCCAGTGCGGCGAGAAACTGCCATTCGCTGTAGTCGTTGCCTGAAAACTGCAGGTAGGGCGAAAGGTTTTCGATCAGGATTCGCCTTCCCAGAAACTCCTGCACCTGTTGGATTCGATCAGCCACGTAGTTCAACACAGGCTCGTTGTAGGGCAGCGGAGCCAGATCGTTGAAATAGTGGCCGCCGCTCGAAACCCAGGCCAGATGGTCGGACACATACACCGGTTCGATGCGGGTGGCCAGGGCTTTCAACCGATGCAGATAGTCCCAGTTGAGTGGATCTGCTGAACCAAGCGAAAGCCCAACCCCATGCAGGGTGATTGGATAGGTCTGGCGGATCAGGGTCAGATGATGGAGCGGTAGCCCGCCACCCAGATAGTTGTCCGAGAGCGCCTCAAACCAAGGCACGGGCGGCGTTTCCCTGAGGATGTGGGAATAGTGCACAGACCGCAAGCCGAGGCCCACCCCTTGGAGATTCATGGTGGATGTGTCAACGGCTTGGGCTGGTCCTTGATGGGTGGCTGTTCAGTTCGCCATCTTGAGCTTCCCTCCAACGATCTTGTTGCAGGTACCAGTGGGCACGAACACCCACTCTTCGGGATCACCCGACACGGTGGCCTTGCCTGCGCAGCTGTGCTTGCTGGTGCCGCAATCATTCAGGCCCGCCTTGGCGATGCCGGCGCACTTTTCCATGCCGGCTTTGCCAGCGAGGGCTTCACTGCTGGTGACGGCCACCAGGCCAAGGGCCAAAACGCTGGAGATGGCTGTGTTGATGGCCGTTTTTGCTGTTGCAGATGTCATGTTCGAAGCCCTCTTGTTGGAGGGGGTGGGATGGGGGTTTGGGGGCTGCAACACGGAGTTGGTGGCCGCCCATTGTGCATACCGATGACGGCCTCCAATGGATGGCTTCTGGCGGATCAATGGTTTCAAGGCCTGGATTTTTGATGCTAGTGCTGAGCTGTTGCGCATACCGGCCGATCCACGCGCCATCTCCGCAGCCATGGCGGCTACAGGCATTGGATCAGCTGGTGGCGTTCGGTTGTTGCAGTTCAGTTCTTGGCGATGGATTGTTTGCTCAGCAAATCAGCGATCGTTACCACCAATTGATCAGGCTCAATCGGCTTGGTGATGTGTTTCTCAAAGCCTGCCGTGATGGCACGTTGCCGGTCAACTTCGCCAGCGTAAGCCGTTAGGGCGATCATCGGAACCTGCCCTCCCTGCTCAGGGGATAGGGATCGCACTTTCTTGAGCAACGTATAGCCATCAATCTCTGGCATTCCGATATCACTAACCACAACATCAGGTTGAAATGATTCCAGAGCGGGGAAGAATTCAGCAGCAGTAGAAACTGAAATACTTTCTGCTCCGGCCTGATCCAAGATGAAGTCAAGTAGGTCGCGACTGTCTGGATCGTCGTCAATGATCAGCAGGCGAATGCCGGTGAGATCAAGGGTTCGCTTTTGCGAAGGTTTCGGTTGCTGCTCCTTGATGTGGGCTTTCAGCAGGGGAAGCTTCACAGTGAAACAAGCTCCTTTCCCTTCGCCAAGGCTCTCAGCAGTCACACGGCCACCGTGCGCTTCTACCAGCTGATAGACGATCGCCATACCCAGCCCTAAGCCGCCATATTTCCGAGTTACTGTGGTGTCTTCCTGGCAAAATGACTCAAAGATATAAGGCAAGAATTCCGGACTGATGCCTTTGCCTGTATCTGTGATGGTGATCTCTGCCTGGTTGTCAACGTTCTCAAGCCGAATGTCAATCTGGCCGCCGCTGGGCGTGAATTTGACCGCGTTTGTCAGCAAGTTCCAGATGACCTGCTGAAGGCGAACGGAATCCCCAGATAGTGTTGGAACTTCAGAGAGCTTGGAGCGAATCTGAACAGACTTGGCGATCGCAGCAGTTTGCACAGTTTCGATTGCCGACTCAATCACCACCTTTAAACTGACAGGAGCAATTTTTAGAGATAACTTGCCTTGCAACACGCAGGCCATATCCAACAGATCATCAATCAAGCGACATTGGGCCTTGGCATTCCGTTCGATCGTTGCTAACGCTGCTGTGGTTTTGGTGTCATCAAGTTTGCGGGTTTGCAGCAATTGTGTCCAGCCCAGAATTGGGCCAAGAGGCGAGCGCAATTCATGGGAGAGTACAGCCAGGAATTCGTCTTTAATGCGGTTCACGCGTTGCGCTTCTTCCAGGGAATATTGTTTCTGCTGGAGGATGTCCTCGCGTTCGTGTTCTAGTTTGATCCGATCAGTGATATCGTGGCCTATGCCAACGAGCCCAATGACGTCTCCATTTTCATCAAAGTAAGGCGCTTTGGTGGATAGAAAAACTTGAGAGTCATCGATGGACTCCTGAACGTTTTCAACCTGCCTTGACGCCATGACTCGCTGGTCATTATCCATGATCTTTTTTGCTTCATGGGCATTCGGGAAAAGCTCGTAGTCGTAATGTCCGATGACCTCAGATTCCGTTTTGCCAAGGGTCTGAAGGACGGCTGAGTTGGCATAAAGCATTTTGCCTTGACGATCTTTAAGGAAAATGAGTGTATGCGAAGACTCATTGACTACGTCCAGAATGGCATTCTTTTGCCGTAGTTGTTCTTCCATCAATCGTTGCTGTGTGATATCCCGTGTTGTCGTTAAAATCTGGATCACCTGTCCGCTTGAATCAAAGATTGGCGTAACCACGACATCCCGCCAAATGGGCAGGCCGTTGGCAGGCTGATAGTTCCCCTGAAACCTGCCAACTTCACCGGATTTCGCTGTAGTAAAGGCTTTTTTTGCTGCTTGCTGATAATCACCATTCCACAGGCTCAACCAGTTTGTTTGAGGGACAACTGTCAGCTTGCAGCTCTTCAAGAAATCCCGGCTCGCCGCATTCATGTAGAGCAATCTGGCATCAAGATCAAGAACCTTGATGCAGTCGTTGCTGCTTTCGATGATCCGTTTATTGAAGTCTTGGCTTCGCTTTAATGCCGCCTGCGCCTGAACACGTTCGCTGATATCGATGCCAGAGGGAATCAAGAATTCAACATCCCCTGCCTGATTGTACAGTGGTGCCAAGGAAAAATCAATGGTAATAAGGTGATCTTCCTTGAGCCGGATCTGCACGTCGTAGCGAACTGTTTCTCCTGAAGCTGCTTGTCGTATGTCCTTAGAGAGTTGGGCCTGAACCTCTGAATCGTAAGCCCACCAATAGGTATCAGGAAATGACTTGCCTACAACATCTGCCGGTACCAGAGAAGCCGCTTCTAAGGCAGTTCGATTAACCTCAAGCATTGTTCCATCCAAGGCTAGCAAGCCGACAAAGCTAAACAACCCATCGAGAATACGACGCACCTGAGTTTCACTCTCTTGCAATCTGCACTCAGACTGTTTGCGTTCAGTAATGTCCAGGGTGCAACCTGACATGCGAATAGGCTTGCCATTCTGGTCAGTAAAGACTGTGGCTTGGCTTGACGCCCAGCGAATCCCTTGGTTCGGATGTAGAACTCGGAAATCAATGTTGTAATCTTTCTCTTGTGTTAGAGCGTCTTGGAGGGCTCCTAAGACGCGTTCACGATCATCGGGGTGTAGGCAAGCCACGAAGTCATCGTAGGTTCCTTTGGATTCCTCCGTCCCCAATCCAAACAGGCTGCCCATGTTGCTGGACCAGGTAATAGAGTTCGTCAGAAGGTCCCAGTCCCAGGTTGTCATCCCGGCAGCTTCGAGCACCAATCGGAGTTTGTCGTCCTGGTTTCGTAAGACCTCCTCTGTGCGACTCCGTTCAACAAGTTCGCGCTGGGCTTCCTGATACAGCTCTGCTTGCCTGATGGCAACGCTAACTTGCGTGGACAATTGGTGAAGCAAATCAATCTCTAGCGCTTGCCACTGGCGGGGAGCAGCACAGTGATGAGCAATTAACCCTCCCCAAAGCTGGCCATCGTTCAAAATGGGAACGACCAGATTAGACTGCACTTGATATTTCTTCAGCAGCTCAACATGGCCGGGTGAAATGTTGGCATTGTGGCCGTCTGTTGCCAGCGGATTGCGTTCGCGCTGAGAGTTGTCGATATAGTTTTCGACAAAAGACGGATCATTAATAGGCTCTGAAAGAAACGATTTCCATTCGCTGCCCACCGCTTCTGCTGCAACCGCTTCCTTTCCAATCGAGTTGGCTTGAAACACAACGACCCGATCAGCCTTAAGGAAGTTGCGCACTTCTTTGACGATGGTCTGCAGGACCATATCTAGATCCAAAGTTTGGAATACTTTTTCTGATAACTTGGCAATGATACTTTCTCGATCGATGCGATTCTGCAGTTGTACTTCTAGCTGCACAGTCTTAATTGTTGCATCGAGAGTGTGCTTCAGATTCTCTGGTGTAATCTGCTCCTTAACTAGATAGTCTTGGGCGCCTGATTTAATCGCTTTAACGGCAATCTCCTCGCTGCCAACGGCGGTCATCATCACGATTGGAAGGGGAAGTTCTTTTTGCAGCGCAGCGAGAAATTCCAATCCGTCTTGGTCGGGCAATCGATAATCAAGTAGCACAGCATCGGGATGGTGCTGCCGCCACAGATTCAACCCTTCTTCACCAAAACTTGTTTCGATGAACGTATAGTCATGGTCACGATCGCGCACCATGTAGCGTCGATACATCTCGCGATCTTCTGGGCTATCGTCCACGATCAAAATGGTGCGGCACCGTTGGGAATTCATTAGGGCAGCTCTCAATTGTCGGTGGGTAGTAACGTCGTGTTGAACCAGTAGTTGATTAAGGATTGAACCCCGTGCTTTAGCCGATCGGAATCCATCGGCTTAACCATATAGCTATTAGCGCCCCATCTATAACAGGCTTCAATGTCCTTGGGGTTGCTTGATGTCGTCAAAATCACGACTGGAATCGTTTTTAGATTTTCATCTCGCTTAACTTTTTGCAAGACTTCTCGTCCGTCCGTTCCCGGTAAATTAAGATCCAGTAAAATCAAGTTCGGACGTGGTGCTTGCTTGGGGTCAACATAGCGACCGGTTCGATAGAGAAATGACAGTGCATGATCACCATCGACGCAGCGATAAATAGGAATTCTCAACGGCGATCGACGAGCATAGCGTTGGAAGGCTTCGAAATCTTCATTGCTATCCTCAACGACCAACATGAGCGAGCGATTATGGATTCTGGCCAATGATGACTGATTCATGATTGCTCTCCTGATGCCAGCGTAAAGAAGAATGTGCTGCCTTCACCGAAGCTCGATTCCACCCAAATCTTGCCTCCATGTTGATGGACGATCTTGCGAACGATCGTCAGGCCAGCCCCAGTCCCTCCTCCATATTGGTCTTGGGTATGCAAACGTTTGAAAATCTGAAACACACGCTCCAAATGTTGAGGCGGGATGCCAATGCCGTTGTCACGGACAAAAAAGGTGCAACCTGAGAGGCCGTCAGAATCTCCATTGCCTGATTGGGCACAGCCGATTTCAACCCACTTCTCAGCTTTGTCGTTGTACTTGATTGCATTGGTTAATAGGTTGGTCAATACCTCGCTGATTTGTGTGCGATCGCAATCCACCATTGGCATGGAGCCTGACATCCGAAAATCGATTGAGCTTTGCGGTTGGCTAATTCTTAGAACTTCAATCGTTTGTTCCACCAACTCAGCCAGGTCTGTGGGTTGCCTGGAAAGTTCAATGCGCCCCAGCTGTGAATAATGTAAAAGCGAATTGATCAGATCTTCCATTCGTTGAGTGAGGCGCACGAGGGTAGCTAATTTGTCTACACCAGCAGTGTCAAGCACTTCCGCATAATCTTCAATCAAAAAATTAGAGTAATTGTGAATGCCGCGTAATGGCTCTTTGAGGTCATGAGATGCAACGTATGCAAACGAATCGAGCTCAATATTGCTTCGCTCAAGTTCTAGATTTACATTTGCCAGGTCTGCCGCCTGTTTGAGAATCTTGCTAACGATCAAGCTGCGTAATTCGGCAACAACTTTTAGTTCACACGGTTTCCATGGCAAGGCGCAACCTTGCAGTGTTTCCTTCCACTGTTGAAATGATTTGCGCGGCGATAAGGTGACGATCCCGTTGCTGGCTACCTCGACAGGCTTATGGGGGTTGCCAGCCCACGTCACCGTTTCAATCACCTCTGGGCGGAACCAGATGACGAAATCCTGATGGAATTGAGAGATTTCCAGAGCTAACACCCCACTGGCAACGGCCTTAAACGATGTTGCAGCGGGATAAAGGCGAGAGAGCGATCGGCTTTGAAACATGTTGTCCTGCATCTGCGTTTTAATCCAATCGCGCAGGGCAGGCCATTCACTTGCTGGTGGCGTTTGACCAACACCAATACTATGATCTGCCGTACAGAAAATGGCTCCTGTTGCACTGACGAGTTCAAGCAAGCTTTCGTCTAGTTGGATGGATCCTTTGATAATCTGCTTGGATTGAGATAGCGACTCGACCAGCTTGCTTTGCAGAGACTTCATGCTCAGCTTATAGGACAAATCTTGATTGTCTACACGCTTGCTGAGGTCAAGTGACATCACCTGCCCAATAAACTCGCACATGATTCGCAGATTAGAAGGCACATGACGTGGCCTTGAATGGTGACAGGCAATCAAACCCCATAGTTTTTGATCTTGGATCAAGGAAATCGACATTGACGCTGCGACTCCCATGTTGTTGAGATATTCCAAGTGCAATGGAGAGACACTACGGAGCAGCGCGAAACTCAAATCTGTGGGCTCCTCATCAACGGGGTTGCGCTCAGGAACCAGGGCGACTGGTGTATAGCTAGAGTCCGGAATTAAGCGTAGCCAGTTGAGTGTATAAAGTTGTTTTGCCTGAACTGGAATATCGCTTGCGGGGTAGCGTAGGCCCAGATAAGGCGTGAGGCCTTCTGTTCGTTCTTCTGCGATGACTTCTCCAGCACCATCGGCATCAAACTGGTAGACCATAATGCGATCGAATCCAGTGATCTTTTTGACTTCTTTAACGACCAGCTCGCACATCTTCAGCAAGCTAGAGGATTTCTGTATCTTTGTTATCGTGCTTTTGACTCCCTGATGCAGTTCGGAATAGTCATTTCGTTGCTTTTGATCTTGAGGTTCTAATTCTAAAAGTACCAATGCATCTTGGCGGTGGATATTGCCATCGAACATCAGCAAGCTGCCTCTGTAGGAAATAGCAATATCCAATGGATTCACATTTTCCGTATCTTCGCTAAGGCATTGCTGAATAGCAGCAATCTGCTGGGGAGCCAACAAAATGGATAACGGCTGTCTTAATAGTTCCTTTGGGCGATGGCCAAGTATTTCAAGTGTGTTCCCACTGACTTGGACAATGATCAAGCCTGGCTCCTGCAGCACCAAAAGAGCGCCATGGGGCTGAATCAGCCCCGGAATGTGAATTGGTTCGCGATCACAGGTGGACAGATCCATTGGTTACTGCGTCATAACTGTGCGTAGCTCTACTTTGCTAATCAAACATTGCCAAGGCCGATGGGGCGAGGGAAATATTCTTCAAACTTCCGATTTCCGATTGTATTGCGCTAAGTTTGTAGGCAGAGTTCTCGGCAAAATAAGGACGCAAGCGTATTCGGCCAATTTTTGTCTCACTAAGTCCACCATCTGAGAATAAAGCTTTCTGTGTTGTCTTTAATTTACTCTAAACAGCCAGGTTTTGCAGAAAATTTCAGATTTATAACAGGAGAGCTCAAGGAAGATGAACGGTTGAAGTTGTTCAATGGGCTTGTTCCTGGCATATGGTGATTGCACACATCCAAACCTTCTGGATGTGATTCACACCATACGGAGACAACCATGGGATTAGGAAACAAGGCTCAAGCAACTGCCAAGGACATTGAAGGGAAGGCCCAGGAAACCCTCGGCAAAGTGACCGATGATGAGCAGAACAAACTAGCTGGCAAGGCGAAGCAAGCCCAAGCCAAAGGTGAACACGCTATCGAGGATGCAAAAGACTGACCTGGCCTGGCACTGATCCTTGATCTGGCTAGGCGAGTCAACCCGGGTGCTACCAGGGACTGACTACCACTAATCATCCATATTAATTCCCCAACTATTCGAGCAATGTTATGCTTCACTACTCTCTAGTCTTTCTGGTCGTTGCGGTCATTGCCGCAGTCCTTGGTTTTGGCGGGATCGCTGGTTCAGCCGCCGGCATCGCCCAATTCCTGTTCCTGGTCTTCATTGTGCTGGCCTTGATCTCATTTCTTACGGGTCGTCGCAGCCTGGGCTGAACCCAATCCATTCAGGTTCTGCTTTGCAAATCCAGGCCATTGCGGCGTTGCCGGTCGTGCACCAGCCCTGGCCGGCATGGCTCGAACGCTGCTACCTAGCTACTGATAGAAAGCCATAATTGAATGATCTTTCGTCATTCAAAGTTCTATGCTTTCGTTAAACCACTACCACCTTGGAGAATCCAATGATTACCATTCAACGAATTCGTCAGTCAATGATGAGTTTCTGTCTCGCCGGCATCCTCTCAATCGCGGCCCTACTGAGCTTCATACCTGCTCCAGTGTCTGCAGCAAGCCCCCAGCCTGCTGCGATCAGTCAGCCACGTGTGTTGATGTTGTTCGGATCCAACAAAGCCACGGCTGCATCCAAGGAGCTCAAAGGAAAAACCCAGGAATCAATTGGCAAAGCCACGGGTGATCCGGGTGACCGTCTCGCTGGCATGGCCAAGCAAGGCGAAGCTAATGTCCGCAATGCCGTTGAAGACGTCAAGGACGCGACCGGGTTGGGCTAAGTCCAATCGGGATTCCTGATTCCCAAGGTCTGAAGTCCGTTGAACTCTCTTGGTCCGCCATGGAATCGTCAGATCCATGGCGGACCACTGACACAATGGGCACCCGCTTCACTACCGCTTGCAATGGCACACTGATTTGTTGAGGGTTTTTCTTGCAACAGCCTTTTCTTGCAACAGACTTTCCGAGCACTTCCACACCTCACTGCCTTGAGAGAAAGGTAGTTCACTATGAAAATTCGCATCGGCTACGAACTGATCTATGACATTCCTCAGCCCACACCCATGATCTTGATGTTGAGTGTGCATGAGACACGCCGTCAAGATCTGCTGATCGCTGACCCTCCGCAACTTGATCCGCCTATTCCCTTTAAGGCCTATCGTGATCATTTCGGTAACTGTTGCCAGCGTTTTGTGGCTCCCCAGGGACGGCTCAGCCTTTCAACCGATGCCTTGATTAACGATTCAGGCCAACCTGATCGTATGGTGCCTGAGGCTCAGCAGGTTCCTTTGGAACTGTTGCCGGATGAGACGCTGCTGTTTCTGTTGGGAAGCCGCTATTGCGAAACAGATTGTCTCTCCAACATCGCTTGGCGACTGTTCGGCACGTCTCCTCAAGGCTGGGGTCGCGTTCAGGCGATCTGTGACTTTGTTCACGGACACCTGCGCTTTGGTTATGAACATGCCAATTCAATGAAGACGGCATGGCAGGCCTATCAGGAAGGCTCCGGTGTCTGTCGTGATTTTGCCCACCTTGCTGTCACCTTCTGCCGATGCATGAACATTCCGGCGCGCTATTGCACCGGTTATTTGGGTGATATCGGCATCCCGCCGCATGATGCGCCCATGGACTTTTCTGGATGGTTTGAGGCGTACCTTGATGGCCATTGGTACACCTTCGATGCCAGACACAATACGCCCCGGATCGGCCGCGTTCTCATCGCCCGTGGTCGCGATGCGGCTGATGTACCGATTACCCATTCCTTTGGCCAAAACGTGCTGGCGGGCTTCAAGGTCGTCACAGACGAATGGAATGATGATCCCACTGCCCTGACCGGTTCAGACCTGACCGGCTCAGGCGTTGCGATTTCTGATGATGGAAATGGAGGTAGTGATAAAAATGGAGAAGCCGATGCCGTTGGAGACAAGACCAGAGAATTAGTCATCCATTGATGACGCCTAAAGGATCGACCCTTGATGGCGGTTATGCCTCGAAGTTGATCTGTGGTATCCAATGGGGGTGGAGCTTTGGCGGCTGATCACCGTTGTCTGCTATTTCGCCAAACGACCGGCTGAATTCGATACCCATTGGCTCAGGAACCAATTGGTTGGTATCGTTGACTTTACTTTTAGCAGATACTACAGATTTTAAGCAAGTTAGCTCAAGGAAGTTCAAAGCCTATGGCTGATCTGTTCTGCCCTCCCTGTCATACATTGATTGTACGCATCCATTCCACATGGATGCGATTCACAATCGCGGAGTTGATCATGGGTTTAGGTGACAAGGCTCAAGCCACAGCAAAAGACATTGAAGGCAAAGTTCAAGAAGCATTTGGCAAAGCTACTGATAGTGAGCAAAACCAGTTAGCTGGCAAAGCGAAACAAGCTCAAGCCCAAGGGGAGCATGCAGTTGAGGATGCGAAAGGCTAAGTGCCTGGCGGTGCCACCTAAATGTCGTCTTTTCTCTATTGATGCCCTTCGTTTCTTTCCTATGTTCTTGATCATGATTTTAAGCCCTCTGGCTTTGCCAGTAAGGGCACAAACCTACCTTTAACCTTCGATACGATGGCACAATCAATTGCAAAGATGCTAAAGGCGTTACTTGTTTCTGGGTTGCTATTTCTAACCTCCGCCGTTACTGCCTGTGGCTATGCCCCCCAAATGGCCTGGGCAGACGGGCTTCCAGTCACCACGATGATCGGAGTTACATCATCCGGTACCAGTGCATGGATTGCCTTGTCAGGGCTTGATGTCAGCCAAGACTTCGACCCCAACAAGCAAGAGCGAATTCAAGGCACAACGGACATGATGGAGGAAAGCATGCTTGTTCCAGGCGGTATACCCTCTGTTTCCAAGAATGTTGAGCAATCTCTGGAGCGGGCCAGTGGACTGATCACTGGTGAAACCCAGGAACAGATGATGAAGCAATCTTCTGACTAATTGCATTAACCAAGCGTCTATTTTTCCACTTCTCGGTGATTCGTCATGCTTCATTATTCTTTTGTTTTTCTGGTCGTTGCGGTCATTGCCGCAGTCCTCGGTTTTGGTGGGATCGCCGGCTCAGCCGCTGGCATCGCCCAGATCCTCTTCCTTGTGTTCCTCGTGCTTGCCTTGTTCTCCTTCCTGACGGGGCGTCGCAGCCTGGGCTGACCATCATGAGGCCCTCAGGTCTCATTGTCAGCTTTGCCTATCAAGTCTAGCTATGAGATTTGGCTATCAGCCAGGGCTCATCGCCTTCTGCCAATTGCTGCGCCAAGATCCATTCCATTTTGCTTTGGATCACATCAACACTTCTGGACATTCCAATGATTCTTTTTCGAAGACTCTTTCATTCAACGTTGAGTTACTGTTTAGGTGGCTTGTTTTCAGTTCTATCTTTTTTCTGCACCTCTCCTTCCCCAGTGTTTGCTGCATCGACGCCACAACCCTCCATCAACCAACCCCCCATTCTGATGTTGTTTGGTTCTAACAAAGCCAAAACAGTTGCCAAAGATGTTGAGGGTAAGATTCAGGAATCGATCGGCCTCGTCACTGGTGATGAGGGTGATCGCCTAGCCGGTAAGGCCAAGCAGGCCGAAGCCAATGCCAGGGATACAGCTGACACGCTTACGAGCAAAGCTGGCATGGGCTGATTGTGCCCATGTCCTTTCACGAACCAGATGGTCCGGTGTGGTGCGTTCAGGCACCATTTCGGACCATTGATCGTTCGTTCGCATGTCTAGTCAACGAAACAACGAACCCACCAGCCTTGCTATGCGTACTCAATATTATTCCGCCTCTAGTCTTGATGGATTCATTTCGAAACCTGACGACTCCTTGGATTGGCTGTTCCCACTCGGTGATGTCAATAAAACCAGTTATCCATCTTTCTTAGATGACGTTGGTGCCATTGCGATGGGTTCTTCAACCTATGGCTGGATGCTGCAACACACGATCAAACATGGCACAGATCAGGCCAACCCTTCTGCCTGGCCTTATGAGCAACCCACCTGGGTGTTCTCAAGCCGCACCCTGCCAAGCGTTGAGGGCGCTGACATCCGCTTCGTTTCTGGACATGTAAGACCTGTGCACGAAGCCATGAAGGCAGCGGCCCATGGCAGAAATCTTTGGCTAGCTGGCGGAGGAGGCCTTGTGGCTCAGTTCTATGACGAGAACCTGCTGGATGAGATTATCGTGCAGATAGGTTCCGTTACCTTATGCAAGGGAAAGCCACTCTTGCCACGTCAAATCATTTCTCCAGCTTTGAAACTCGTGGCAGTTCAACAATATGGACCGGGTCTTGTGGAACTTCGCTATGAAGTCCCAACCTGAGAGAACATGGGCTCGTTTGTTTGAATCGCTAACTTTGGGGAATGGCTGTTTTTGGTAACAACGACCTTAACATCTGAACTTGTTCATAGCCCAGTGCTTCCGTGCATAATTCCGCCATCGACCATGACGGTTGTTGCCGTGAGATAGCTGGCGCCATCTCCGGCAAGGAACGCTACCATCCGAGCAATTTCTTCAGGTTCTGCCACGCGGCCGATTGGGATTGATTGATTCAACCGACTGAACTCTTGAGGATCCTCAAGAGTATCCTCATTGATCGGTGTTGCAACAGCTCCAGGCCCAACGCCGACAACAGAAATCTTGAACCTTGCAAGTTCTAACGCTGCATTCCGCGTTAGCATTCGCATCCCCCCTTTTGAGATGCAATAGGACGAATGTCCCGGCATTGGCCAGTCTTCATGAACTGAGCTGATGTTAATGATACGACCACCGCTTCCCTGGCTGATCATTTGCTTGGCGGCAAATTGCGTACCGAATACGGCGCTTTTAAGATTTACTGCCATTATTCTATCGTAGAGCTCCTCAGTTGTTTCAAGGAGCGGACTATCTGGATTGATGCCGGCATTGTTCACCATAATATCTAATCGTCCAAATCGTTTGATCGTGGTCGCAAAGATTCTCCTGAGATCATCCAGTTCTGCGACGTTGCCTTGCACCGTCAAGCAGGGTACGCCAAAGGCCGTAACTTTTGCCTTGACCTGATCTGCTCCGGCCGGATCGGAGTAGTAAGCGATGACAATCGTTGCCCCCGCACGCGCGAGTTCAACTGCAATCGCAGCCCCAATTCCGCTGCTTGCCCCGGTGACAATCGCGACATCTTCATTCAAATCCATCGTTATCCACGCTGTTTGAGTAAGGAGGTGTGTTGCCGTAGACCTTCACAAGAAACTTGCCCATTCTGTCTGCATTGACGAGCCCGTTGAAGGCTCTTGCCCCTTTCCGCCATAGACATCAATCCGTTGAGCATCCCTGCTGGATCTGTGCCAGATTTCTGCTAGATGTGTGCTGAAAATGACGTGCTTTATGTTGTTGGATGCGATCACCACGCCTAGGAGGGATGAAACCCTGAACTCTGTCACTACGTTGATTGATGGGTGTCTGATGTGTTTGAGATTCCCATGGAATTTCATTGGTAGTCAGTACAACGAGTCATCAAGAATCAGCACAAAAGATTTCGCCTGCCTTTCTTTTGTAGCTGCTGAAATGCGCTATAGCGTATGCCTTTGTTGCCATTGAAAAAGCATGGCACAGTGGCGAGAATTAGGCTCTGCTGATGTTGATGAGTTTCTTGTTGACAAACTCAAGAATTCCGAGTTTCGAAAGTTCCCGCCCATATCCTGAATTCTTGATTCCACCGAACGGAAGTTCAGCCTGAGAGTTTGTCGGCTGGTTGATGAACATCATTCCGGTGTCTACGGATTCTGCGATGGCACAGGCACGTTCTGGATTACTGGTGAAGACTGAACCCCCCAAGCCGTAGGCAGAATCATTGGCTAACTTGATGGCTTCAGTTTCGTTCTCAACCACATACACCGTAGCCACGGGTCCGAAGAGTTCTTGGTCATAGCTTGGCATCCTTGGAGTTACACCAGTCAGGATGGTTGGATTAAAGAATGCTCCTTTACGATCTGGTCGCCCTCCACCGAGAATGACTGTTGCCCCTGCTTCGATGGTCTTCTGTACTTGATCATCGAGTTGTTGTGCGGCACTTTCGGACGACAATGGGCCTACATCGGTTTTAGGGTCCATTGGATCCCCGAGCTTCATGGATTCCAGCCCCACTTTCAGCCCATTGATGAATTGCTCTGCTACTGGTTTGACAACAATCATTCGCTTGGAGGCGACACATGATTGTCCTGTATTTGCCATCCGTCCTTTGATGGCCAGTTCTACTGCTAAGTCCAAGTCTGCATCTTCCAGCACAATAAACGCATCATTGCCTCCCAATTCCAGAACGGAAGGCTTTAGATTCTTTCCAGCCAGCGAAGCAACCGAACTGCCGGCACTTTCGCTGCCTGTTAATGACACACCACGTACGGCTTTGTGTGCGATTAACGTTGCCATGAATTCGTGGGGGATCAGCAGATTTGTAAAAACCCCCTCTGGCAGACCGCTCTTCTGCAGCAGGTTGGCAATCCGCTCTGCGCACTGAGGCACGATACTGGCATGGCGGACCAATGTGGTATTGCCAGCCATAATGTTGGGGGCGATGAATCGAACCACTTGATAAAACGGGAAGTTCCATGGCATCACCCCAATAAGCACTCCGATCGGTGCGTGTTGGATGTAGGCTTCTGACCCCTCAAGTTCAAGTTTTTGATTGGAGAGGAATTCTTCAGCGTTATGGGCATAATAATCTACAATCTCGGCGCTGAGCTCGATTTCATCGAGACTCTCTGCAATTCGTTTCCCCATCTCTAAGGTGATCAGCTCGGCTAGTTCTTGCCTGTGCTCTCTTAGTTGTCTAGCAAATCTGAGCATGAAATCTTTGCGCACCTCAAAACTCGTATGCCTCCATTGACCGAACATCTCATGTGCCTTGTCAACAGCGTCCAGGGCCTCGTATTTCGTTAGTGTCTTAAAGCTCCACATGACTTCACGTGTTGCCGGATTAATACTTTTTACGGTCATGAGCTTTGCTTAGAAATTGGATAAGTTGCTGATTCTATAGAAGACTGTCTAGTGCATGCTTGGCAGTATTTTTGCATTGCTTGTCGCCTCTTTAGATAAGCGCATGGCGTTCTCCCTTGATCGTGATCAGTAGCGAGCCTTCAACTCAAAGTATGTCAAAGAACAGAGCCTGTGAGCACCTGGAATCTTCCGTAATTCTTGATTCAGTCTTGAGTTAATCTAGAGCTTGGTGCCTGGACATGAGTTTCGTCTTGTGTTCGGTCTGTTTCGACAGAATTGAACAGACTTGAACAGACTTGCTTGGACACGCTTGAAACTTGGCGTTCTCTGTTGCTGCGCTGAACGAGCAGAATATTGCTGAATGCTTTCCCAGCGCGTTGCTCACAGCACCTTTGTGCGGGCATCCAGAATAGGCCCACAGGCCGCTAAATCTCTGCTGGCATGTCTACGAGTTGATTTTTGTCAGTAGATCGAGACGGTAGTCCACCCTGCACTGACGTTCTTCAGATTTCCATGCCACCCCTTCCCATTCAAGGAATGTTTGGTGTACTTGGTCTGCAGTGAGTGGATAGTGCGTTTTGCCTGTGTAGTGTACCAATAACAGGCTGCCGCCAGGGATTAAGGCATTAGCGATGTTGGAGCGTAAAACTTCTAACTCTTGCTGCGAAAGATAGTTGGCAACTTCTGATACCAGGATCAGATCAAATTGTCCATTTGTGAAATCTGTGCTGAGATCACGTCTTTGGAATCTGACGTTATTGAGGTTTTTGCAGCGCACTTCCGCTTTCGCGAGGGCTACTTCCGAGATGTCAGTGGCAAGTAATTGATTGCACCTTAAGGCCAGTTGCTGTGTCAGTACACCGATGGAGCAACCAAGTTCTAGGGCATTGCAATAATGTAGCTGTGGTAGAACTGCCAATGTTGCCGCGTATTTTGCTGCTTCGTATGGGCTTGATTCAAACGCCCATGGATCGCTGTTCTGTGTGTACAAGAGATTGAAGTAGTCACGCCCAAAGCAGCTGGAGCCGCTGCATGTGGCTTTGATGTGTGGTGTTACTTCAGTCATCGTTTGGCTCAATGAAAAGTTCCCAAGGCTGTACGAAGTAGCTGATCATTTCCGGCCTCAGCACGAATCCTTCTGGATCGTCATGGATTAATGTACCCAGCTGAGAACGGTGCTGTGCGATAGCGTGTTGCTTTTGCAGCAGTATGGATGAAATATCGAGCCTCCAGGCACAGGCTTCATGGCTGCTTGGTGCTGCTTCATTGTTTGCATCCTGCCAAGCCCAAATTGGATATTCCAACCAGCGCGGGCGCTCAGCCAAGCCAGCGAAGGTTGATCTCAGCAGATGCCAAGTGGCTTTGTGATCGTCATGGGGATCTCGTCGCCATGGCACCAAAACGGTGTTCGCTTCAAGTTCAGTGAATAGATCTCTAAGGCGTCCAATCGTTTGGCCAAAGGCTGGGGTGCAAGGTTGTGGTAATTCGCCATCGCCATAGCGTAGGAACGTTGCTGCGTTCGGTGAGACTCCAAGTGCAGTGAGGGCGTTGATTGTTTCACCCTCGCGCACTTCTGCGAGCTTTTCGTACGGATGCGATAGTGAGTTTGGATGGGAGCGCGAGCCGTTCGTCATCAACAGAACCTTTGTGGGGATACCGCTCTGGGCAAGTAAGGCCAGCAGACCGCCGCAGCCCAGGGTTTCATCGTCTGGGTGGGGAGCAACGATGACCGTTGACCCCAAAGCCAGTGCTGCCTTTGCGGGACGCAATGGATGACGCTCTGGCTCTTCGAGTAATGATTTGGGTAGCAGTGGAGTTGGCATGATCTGGTTTCTGTGGGGTTTGACATCTGCATCGATCTGACCGAATCGGTAACGCGCCTGATTGAGGCGCTCCGTCATTGTGATTGGCCTCAGTGAGGCACAGATTTCGCGTAAGGAATGCAGGGTGGCTCCAATCTCTGCCCCCTGTCCTGGCAGAGGCTTGTCTGGCGTCATGATTAACGAAGACGGTGGAATGCAGCCAGGATTCCCAGCGCATAAAAGCCCTAATCTGGCCAGACGTGCCTCGGCGTCTGCAGCAGATTCAACCAGTACGAGTTCCGCATGGCGGGTTTGTTGATCCCAGCAGTCAAGTGCGTCGGCTAAGCCGCCTTGTGCCCTGCCGACCATGCGTGCTGATGTCTGGACCCTGACTTGCGCGCTATGACGAAAGCGACCACCTGAATCAATGATGGCTCGATAGAGGGCCACGTCTTCGCTACTCCGCTGGAGTGGCATGCCGCCGGCCTGTACGTAGGCGGCCGCAGTGACAGCGAAACTTGCGCCGAAGTGCTGGTGATGCCTGGGAAATGGATCATGCGCTTCTGGGGCGTAGAGCCAGCGCAATTCTTCCATTGCCCGTCGGTAGGCAATATCGAGAAATAGGAACTTGCGTACACCTGCTTGCAGTTCGGCTGTTTCTTCTCGATGGAGAGTAATGCGGCCGCCAACGCCGACCACACCCTTGGCAATCTCTGCCTCGGTCTGGGCTATCCAATCGGTTGCTGGCCGTGAATCAGCGTCAGTGGTGAGAATCAATCCGTTGGGGCGCCCAAGCTTTTCAAAACGGGCCAAGGCCACGTCAAAAAGTGCTTGGCGTGCACGCCCCACATGGGCCGTATCGGCGTCAAAAGATACGTCAGCGATGTGGAGATGGAGCTGGTGGAACTGTCTGCACAGATCGAAGCCAACTGAAGCTGTGGAATCGCTGCAGTTGTTCACTAGAACGATGACCTCGAAACTGCTTGGATCGAGCTTGGCACCGGCAAGATTTCGCTGAGCGGCTAGGGCAGCAATGAGTGCTGGCAAAACCGCTTCCTCGTTGCGAGCCGGGACAACCACACAAGAACGTAGGTTTGGATGTGGTGCTACCAGCCCTAAATCCAACGACCGCGTGATCAGCGCATCCTTAATTGATCCGCCCGCATACTGGATTGCTGTCATAATGACCACCTTGCGGAATGGCCCTTAACAGATTGTCCGAGGGCAGCAAGATCATGCTCCGCATGACTCTGACGCAAGAAGACGGGGAGGTCTGCGCAGCGCTGGGCATGAATGGCATCGCTACAGAGCAGTCCCGGGCCCAGTGCCCGCCCCGTGCGCTGCAAGACGTCGTTGGCCGTTGATTCCACAGTGGCTCGCACGCGCAGCGCGGCTGACTTGGTGTCTGCCATTGGATGGGTGTCGATCCATGTGGCGGTTTCGATGAGCAGCGCACGGGCGGCGCGCAAGGTGCTGTCCATGGCGCCCAGATGGGCGGCGGCATGCGGATCGCTGGCAACTTTCGAAGATGTGGCAAGTGCTTTAGCGATGGCCACTGTGGCCCCGTACCAAACCGCTGCGATGCCGGCACCGCCCTGCCAGAAACCGGGACGGCCGCCATACTCTCCTTGACCACCGACTGCGACTGCAGGAACACCATTGAGGATGACTGTGGCACTTTCAGTGGCCGACATCCCGACCGCATTCCACTGCTGAGTTTCAATGCGGAGCCCAGGTTGGCGCAGCTGCAGCGCCACGAGGATCGGTTGCTCATCCTGCGTCCAGGCCGTCATCAGTGCTGAATCGGCCAGTGCCGCCCCTGAGCACCAAGCCTTCGTTCCGTAGAGCGCGCCTCCGTGTTTGCCCGCAAGGAATTTGACGCGTGATTGTGGAGTTTCGGCGGCCCAGACCGCCCAGATTCCTTGACCTATCGGACCGTGGTGTTCTGCAAGGATGGCCAGCGCATCGGTATGGCCTTCATAGACTTTGGCCAATGAAAGATCGTTGGCTCCAACTTCGGCTAGCGCTTGCCAGCGTTGCAGTGTTCTGCCGTCAGCTGGTCGTGGCAGGTCTGCCAGCTTGTTGGCCAGTAGCGCCCGCATGGCAACACCCACCATGTCAGGCGTGCGAAACGGCCGCTGTAAATGGCTCAATGCCTTGGTGATGCTGATTTCACCGGGCCCTGTGGAAGGTTTGAGCGTCATCGAACATTTCGCACGTTGCTCGTAGAGCAGTTCAAGAGATGGCGTGCTCACCGACCTTGTGGCACCATCCGGCCCGTGCACCCTGTTGATTCATTCGCTTGATTGACAGGCCCCGTTTTGTTACCACTCCTTCTGCGGAGTATTCCAGGGAGTATTCCAGCAGGCATGGGATCGTTCTCGTGGAGGTACGATCTCATCTAAGCTGTACTTGCGAAAGCCAGTTCTCAAATCCCAGAATTAATCCATAAGGACTCAAGGATGATGATGGATTAACGGTGGCGACCTCCTTGTGCCCTGTTTTATCTTGAGCGCATGCATCCAACTTTTGCGGATGCGCAAACAATCGAGGTTATGATGGGTTTGACTCAGAAAGTGGCGGCCACTGCCAAGGATATTGAAGGCAAGATCCAGGAACAGCTCGGCAAGGTTATTGGAAATGAACAGAGTGAATTAGCAGGCAAAGCCAAGCAAGCTGAAGCTGGCGGCGAGCACAATACTGATCAGGTGGCTTGCGATACGCAATCCTTTGCTAGCCGATAGTTTCGGCTGTGCTTGTTCTTGTCGTGGCCTTTTCACCCAGGCTGTGAATGCCGAACATTGGCCGAGAACAATCCATGGCAGTTCGCGTTTCAGGCCGCTTCAGTTGACCATCAAACCTCAGCTCTCATTGCCGATAGTGAGATAGGAGTTGCTGATGGCTCTTCATTGGCCTGTCTTTTGTCGTCGTCCCACTGCATCGTGTCACGCTGAGTAGCGCTGCACACTTTTTCATTGCCCACCCCTATTTGTACTCTGATGACTGATAACACTGTGAATGCAACCAACAGCGCTCCTGCTGCCAAGGAGCCATTCGCTTCAAGTGATGAGGCCTGCTATCAGGCTTATGCTGACTTTGCTTCCCTCTTCGAACAGGCAGACTCTGCGACTGCCACGGCAGCTGGCCTGGTGGAAGTGACGATGCCGGATGCCTCCAAGACCTCCTGGCTTCAGATCACCAGTAATGCCCTGATTGGTGCGACAGAGAATACAACGTTGACGATGGTGCTGGAGCGTGCGATTCCACAAGGTGTTGCGATTGCCCTGGACGTGGCCTGCAAGCCTCAGTCCTGGGGGCTTGAGCCAGGCTCCATGCCGACACAGGAAATCCTCAGGCGTTTCCGCCCATTGGCTCAAGCAGCCACTTTAATTCGCTGTACACCCGAAGAGGCCGACGGCTTCTTTTCATGTCGCGATCCATTGAAGATTCAAAACTCTCTCCCCCAGCGCCCCGGGGTGGTGATCACGGCAGTGGATGGGTCCGTTGATTGGTGCATCGGTGGAAGGATGGGCAGCATGGGCGCCTTGATGCTCAATGATCAAGACAACTTTTTCTCTGCCCTGATCGAGTCGTTGGCTGACCGTCCCGAGCTCTTGGGCCATGCAGGTCCAGGTTCTGATTCCAATGCTGATCCTGATGAGCTGACCGAAGCCCTGCTTTCTGCCGCCTCAACGTAAGCAAGGAGCTCATGCCAGCTATCAACGGCAGACATGGACGAGGCTACAGATTTAATCAAACTGAACTCAAGGAAGTTCAAAGGTATTTGGTGAGTTGTAGCCCTTTGCATGGCCTATGGTTACTGCATACATCCATCTTGCTTGGATGTTGACCATTACAAAGGAGACAATCATGGGATTAGGTGAAAGGGTTGAAGCTACGGCCAAAGACCTTGAAGGCAAGGCACAGGAAACCTTCGGTAAGGTAACCGGTAGAGAAGAAGATGAGCTTGCTGGCAAAGCCAAGCAAACCCGCGCCAGTGTTCAACATGCTGTTGAAGACATGAAAGACGACGCACATGCCACGATCAACTGATTAGTTGTTCTGTTTGTTTGGCTTTCAAATCGAGTCTGCATACACTTTTCGGAGTGTATGCAGATTTATTTTGTTCTTTTATACCTAGTTCTTCGGCACCCAGACTGACACCGAAGCTCCCTTGCAGCTGAATTCCCCCCAGCCTTCGTCGTTAGTGGTGACGCTATCTGAAATATGTTCGGTGATGTCATGAAAAACGCTGTTGGGCTTGCCCACCTCCATCCATTTGCGCCCATCATCACCGCTGCTCAGCAGCACCGCCATGCCGCCGGGGTTGTCCTTGTCGCCTGAGCGCGTCCAGCCGATGGTGCTGGGGTGGTCAAAGTAGTCGACCTGGTCACCGTAGGCGTAGTTGCTGCGTACAAGCAAGAACTTGTCGATGAGCCAGCGGTGGCTATCGAGCCAGATTTCGTATTCGCCGCCGTCGCTGCCCTTGTCTTTGTAGTGTGCGCCGTAATAGTCGGCGTAGAAAATGCAAGGGTAGCCATCCTGACGCAGCAGGATCAGGGCGTAGGCCAGGGGCTTGAACCATGGCTCCACAACGGATTCGAGTGATTGCAGCGGCTGAGAATCATGGTTGTCCACCAGCGTTACGGCCAGGGCTGGCTGATCTTTCACCAGGGTATTGTCGAAGATGGTGCTGAGGTCATAGTCGTTGCCGGCTTTGCTGGCTTCGCAAAAGTTGTAATGCAGTGGCGCATCAAACAGGTGCACATCTCCGCCCGTTTCCTTGATAAAATGATGCAGGGCCTCAATTTCATAGGACCAATACTCACCCACGGCAAACAGCCTGCGCCCGGAGGTTTTGCGGCAATGCTCTAGCCATTGTGGAAAGAACCCGGCCCGTACGTGCTTGACCGCATCAAAGCGAAAGCCATCCACCTCGGTCGTTTTGGTGTACCAGGCCCCCCAGTCATTGAGAGCCTCGCGCACCTCCCCAGACTTCATGTCGAGGTTGCAACCCATGAGGTAGTCAAAAACGCCTTTCTCTAGATCTACATTCTCGTCAAACTGTTTGCCTTCAAAAAGGTAAACAGCTTCGTAATCTGGATTGTTGTCGTCATAATCTATGGCCGTAAAGTGCCACCAGTGCCATTCCATTTCGGAATATTGACCCTGTCGACCGGGAAAATTAAAATGGGTCCACACTTTGACCGTGCGTGGTTCGTCAATCGCTTCATGGCGGTTGGCCTCGCTCATGGGTGTGGCTGTCACTTCTTCGAAGTTGTCAGCGCCCATCTTGTGGTTTAAGACCACGTCGGCATAGACACGAATGCCTGCTTCTTTGGCGGTTTCGACCGCACGCACGTAGTCGTCTTTGCTGCCGTATTTTGTACGAATGCTTCCTTTTTGATCAAACTCGCCCAGGTCGTAGAGGTCATAAACGCTGTAGCCAACGTCGTAACCGCCTGCATTGCCCTTGTAGGCGGGAGGAAGCCAGAGTGCCGTGATCCCTACGTCGGCCAGATCTTTAGCATTATCAGCAACTTCGTTCCACAAACTTCCATCGGGTTCATTATACCAGTGGAAATATTGCATCATCACGCCATTCAGCTCAGACATTTTCCATCGACTCCCTATCGGGAATTGGCTTAGGGCTTATGTAGTTTGACAGGGGTGCCTTGTCTTTCCTGCTGGTTTGCATAGAGATTTCCTGGAGTTTCTGCGCGCTTGTTCATCTTGGCTTGGCTTTCAGGCTCGTTGCTCTCTTGCTAGCTTCGTTGATGTCTGCCCGGGCCAGGCAGCCAGTTCTCTGTCTTTGCCTTATCTCAGAACTGTGGAATGGCCAATGGCACATCATTCCAGGCGCTATTGGCCATCTTGATTAGGCAGCAAGCTCCGCAGGCAGCCCTTTTGGGATCTAGGCTGGTACGCATATACCAGTCGTCACTGCCATGGCTATGAATCGGATCCAGTTCCAGGCCAGCCTGTCGCTGCCCCAGTTTATTGAGCTCTACGGAACCGAGCAAAAATGTGAAGTTGCCCTGGAACAGGCGCGCTGGCCTGATGGTTTCCGTTGCCCACGTTGTGAGGGCAAGGAGTACGGGCTCATCATTGGCAGGCGCCACAAGCGCTATCAGTGCCGGAGCTGTCGTCATCAAGCCACCCTCACGGCCGGTACCATCTTGGAGGCAACAAAGTTACCTCTGACCACCTGGTTCCTTGCCTTCTACCTCGTCGGCCAAGCCAAGACAGGAATCTCCTCACTAGCTCTGAGGCGTCATCTCGGTGTGAACTACCGAACGGCATGGTTGCTTCAGAACAAGATCATGCAGGCAATGAAAGAACGTGATGGCGCCTATGTCCTCAGAGGAAGGGTGCAGGTGGATGATGCCTACCTTGGCGGAGAACGCTGTGGTGGCAAGCCTGGTCGTGGATCGGAGAACAAGGTGCCGGTCGTGGCAGCCGTCTCTGTCGATGAGGCGGGCCACCCCCGGTATATAAAACTTGCCACCGTGCCCACGTTCTCTTTTGCCGCTATTGCTGATTGGGCCCAAGATTCACTGGCGATAGGCTGTGAAGTGATCTCCGATGGGCTGGCTTGCTTTCGCGCCGTTGCAGAAGTCGGTTGCTTCCATCATCCTGTGGTCGTAAAGGGTCGTCATCCCAATGAATTACCAGAATTCCGTTGGATTAACACGGTGCTCAGCAACTTGAAAACCAGCTTCAGCGGCAGCTTCCATGCCCTTCGCTTCGAAAAGTACGCTGATCGCTACTTGGGCGCCTTCAGCTACCGCTTCAATCGGCGGTTCAATCTGGCGGCAATGACCGAGCGTGTGGTTCATGCCATCTGCAGCTGTCAAGCACGGCCGGAACGACTCCTGAGGTGTGCGGAGTTTGCTACCTAATCGAGTTGGCCATTGAGCCTTTTTGCTTACTGCGTATCAGCCGTTACCCGATTGTGGGTGGCTTGCTAGAGCACCCTGCCAGGTAACAGTTCTGCAATGGAGCAGTCGTGATAATCTGCGAACGCTGGTTTTGTCAATCACCATTCCCTGCTGCCGCTGATGACCAGGCAATTTCTGGCGAAGCCCTGCATCCTGCTGATTGAAGACAACCCAGACATGCAGGAGCTGGTGGTTGCCTTTCTCGAACAAGCTGGTTTTCGGCTGGAATGTGCGGAGGACGGCATCAAAGGGCAGGCCCTGGCCATGCAGGAGAACCCGGACCTGATCCTGCTGGATCTGATGCTCCCCAAGGTGGACGGCCTCACCGTTTGCCAACGGTTACGCCGGAATGAACGCAGCGCCGGGGTCCCGATCCTGATGATCACGGCCATGGGCGAAACCCACGACAAAGTCAGTGGTTTCAACTCAGGCGCCGATGACTACCTCACCAAACCCTTTGATCTTGAGGAGTTGCTTGCCAGGGTGAAGGCCCTGCTGCGCCGCAGCCAGCGCGCCACGCTTTCCACCAAGCCCAACGAGATCCTCAGCTTTGGTCCTCTCACCTTGGTGCGTGAGCGCTTTGAGGCCGTCTGGTTCGACAAAGCGGTGCGGCTCACCCGTCTGGAATTCAATCTGTTGCATTGCCTGCTCCAACACCACGGCCATGCCGTGCCACCGCCGCAGATCCTTCAGGAAGTCTGGGGCTACGAGCCTGATGACGACGTTGAGACGATGCGGGCCCACATTCGCCATCTGCGCACCAAGCTGGAACCCGATTCCCGCAAACCCCGCTTCATCAAAACGGTGTATGGAGCTGGGTATTGCCTGGAACTTCCTGCGGATTCTGATCCGAAGCAGGCTGATTCCGCCCCCGCTCCTTGAGCCTTGGCAAGGCCCTGATCCAGGTTGTGGTGATGATCGAACGTCCTGCTGTTGCGTCGTTTCAACGCTTCAGTGTGTCTTTAGGGATTGGCAGGCACCGGTAGCGTTTTTAGCTGAGGTGTGACGTTCATCAAGGGATAGGTGTTGTCCCCCCAGCCATCGGGCGGCAACAGCAACGCTGCGTTGGGGCCCGGCGCCGCTGCAGGCCCTGCCGCGAAGGCGGCGTTCGTCCAGGCCAGCAACAGGCCTCCCAGGGGGCCACCCCCTTGCGCCAATGTGGCGCGCAGGTTGAAGTGAGTGCCGCCTTTGGCCAGCACGAACTGGTGGCCGCCGCCCACGTTGCGGGCCTCCTCTGCCATCGGCACGATGGCTTCTGGCCCGGAGGGAACGACCCAGTCATGGGTGCCGCTCACCAGCAGCACGCGGGCGTTCATCTGGCCGGCTGCCCCCACGTCGAACAGCAGCGACGTCACCGGACTCACGGCCATCACGGCCTTGATGCGTGGATCAGCCCGCCCGGCCCGGTTGGCCGATTCGAGGAAGCTGCACTGGAGCACCCAGCTGAGATTGCGCGACGGATTGCGCAGGCCCGGGCAGCGCTTGATGATGCCGGCGTTGCTGGGCTCTGCGCCTGCGAGTTGCAGCATGTCCGTCGCCCCCCACGACTGGCCCATGCCCACCACCGCGTCGGTGCGCAGGTTGGCGGGAAGGTTGCTGAGCGTGCCGGCGGCAGCGGCATCGATGGCTGCCGAGATGTCCATCGGCCGCAGGATCATGTCGTCGGGGTTGGGCGGCGGCGCTTCGCCGGCGAGCATGGACCGCTGCTGGCTGAGGTCGCTGCCGGGGTGGCGGGGGATCAGCACCGTGTAGCCATGGCTGGCCAGGTGCTTCCCCCAGCCCTCAAAGCTCTCGGGATCGTCCCAGAGGCCGTGGGAGATCACCACCAGCCGGCCGTTGGCCCCTGTTCTCGGCACCACCGACACGACCGAGAGCGGCTCGGGCCGGTAGCTCACCGGGATGGTCTGCTGGGCCAAGCGGATCGCCCGCGGCCCCAGCTGACTCAAGGCAGGATCGATGTCCGCCGCGGGAATCGTCTTTGCCAACCGTTCACCTTCCGCCTGCTGACGGATCAGCCGGTCCACAGCCAACACGGCCTGCTCGAGATCCAGGCTGGCCGACTGCCCCGGGATCGCTTCGAGCAGATCGAGCAGGGTGGGCGACGTCTTGTTGGTGCCGGCTCGGTTGAAGACGGCCGCCAGTTGGCTGCCGTCGAGCTCCTGGGGCAATCCCTTGACCTGGAAAATGGCCGCAACGATCGCCAAGGCCTCGTTTAGAAGCGGCGATTCCACGGACGTGTCGATGAAGCGACTCACCTCCAATGGCAACGGGGTGTTCACCAGTTCCACGAGCTTGCGACCCAAGGCCCCATTGCTGGCCTGATCCAGCTGGGCCAGATCGCTGTCGCCTCGCAACAGGCTGCTGGGGTTGCGCAACTCAGCCAGTTTCACCGTGAGATTGGTTTGCAGCAGGGGCAGCGGCACCACGATCTCTTCGAGGGCACGGGCGGGAGCCCCCAACCCCAGAACCAGCCCCAGAACCGCCAGGCCGCTGCCGCCGCCGTTGGAGATGAACCGCCAGCGCAGGGCGGGTTGAACGCGGGTCCAAGGTGTGTGCTTAATCAGTTCCCGGTATCAAAGGGTGATTTCACCCCCATGCTGGGCATGAATGGGCCAAAAGAATCTTCCCCCTAGCCAACGGACGCCTTCGTTCTCTTCACGGGTGTCCGTCAAACATCGATGACCATTGCCTGTGTCAATGACAAGTCCTATGCCAAGCCAGATCCTCAACCACATTGGCCGCAACAACCTGCGCGGTGATTTCTTCGGCGGGCTCACCGCGGCCGTCATCGCCTTGCCATTGGCCCTGGCCTTTGGGGTGGCCTCCGGAGCTGGCGCGGCGGCCGGCCTCTGGTCGGCAGCGATCATCGGTCTGGTCACCGCCCTGTTTGGCGGCACACCGGCGCTGATTTCCGAGCCCACCGGGCCGATGACGGTGGTGTTCACGGCGGTGCTCGCCAACCTCGCCACCAAGGCCGACAGCCCGGCCCAGGCCCTGGCGATCGCCTTCACCGTGGTGATGCTCTCCGGGGTGTTCCAGATCCTCTACGGCGTCTTCCGCCTGGGCCGCTACATCACCCAGATGCCTTACACGGTGATCTCGGGCTTCATGAGCGGCATCGGCACGATTCTGATCGTGCTGCAGATCGGGCCCCTGCTCGGTCAGGCCCAGCCCACGGGGGGTGTGATCGGCACCTTGCAGAGCCTGCCCCAGCTGTTGCAGGGCGTCCAACCGCTGGAATCGCTGCTGGCCCTGATCACCCTCGCCGTTCTCTGGTGGACGCCGGAGCGGATCAAACGGCTGATCCCGGCCCCGCTGTTCGCCATGCTTCTTGGCACGGCCATCTCCCTGGTGGCCTTCCAGGGGGTGGAGCTGCGCCGGATCGGTGTGATCCCCAGCGGTCTGCCCCAGCTCACCCTGCCGGCCCTCACTCCCGATGTGCTGCAGCTGGTGCTGATCAATGCCGCCCTGCTGGGGATGCTCGGTTCGATCGACTGCCTGCTCACCTGTCTGGTTTCCGACAGCCTCACCCGCAGCGAACACAAGTCCGACAAGGAGCTGGTGGGTCAGGGCCTCGCCAACATCGTGGCCGGCCTCTGCGGAGCCCTGCCTGGATCGGGGGCGACCACCGCCACGGTGGTCAACATCCAGGCCGGCGGCCGCACCGCCCTGTCGGGCATCCTGCGCGCGCTGATCCTCGCCCTGATGATCCTGGCCGGCTCAGGCCTGGCCTCGCGGATTCCACTGGCCGTGCTGGCGGCGATCGTCTTCAAGGTGGGGATCGACATCGTCGACTGGGGCTTCCTGCGCCGGGTGCCCCAGCTCTCGCCCAAGGGTGCCCTGATCACCTATCTGGTGGTGGCGCTCACCGTGCTCGTCGACCTGATGGTGGCGGTGGGCGTGGGCATTTTCCTGGCCAATATCATCACGATTGACAAGATGAACAGCATGCAGACGCGGGCTGTGAAATCAGTCTGCACGGGTGACAATGATGCCGAACTCAGCGATTCCGAACGTGTCCTGCTCAACCAGGGCGGCGGCCGCGTGCTGCTCTTCCAGCTCAACGGCGCCATGATCTTCGGGGTGGCCAAAGCGATCAACCGGGAACACAATGCCATCGCAGACTGTGATGCCGTGATCTTCGATCTCAGCGAGGTGGTGCATCTCGGACTCACCGCTGCACTAGCGATCGAGAACGCCGTCGAAGAGGCAATTGAGGTGGGCCGCAACGTCTATGTGGTGGGGGCCCGCGGCACCACCTTGAAGCGTCTGGAGAAACTCAAGCTCTATGAACAGCTTCCTCAAAATCACATCGACCTCACCCGCCACCAAGCGCTCGTTCATGCGGTTGAAGCGTTGGGCTGAAGCACTCGCTGCGTCAGCGTCCCTGCCTGGCCAGGCAAGGAATGACGGGTCTAGGCTTGGATTTGCCTCAACCAATGCAGTGATGCCTGTCAATCCCGTCAGCTGGTTCGAGCTCAACGTTGCCGACATGGAGCGCGCCAAGGCGTTCTACAGCGCTGTCTTCCAGGTCACGCTTGAGGACATGTCCCAGGACGGCATGGCCTATTGGTGCTTCCCGATGGACGACGGCGTGGTGGGTGCCGGTGGGGCGCTGATGCAGATGCAGGGTGCTGAACCTGGCAAGGGTGGCACAACGGTCTACTTCGCCTGCGCAGACTGCGCACTGGAGGAGAGCCGTGTGGCCGCCGCCGGCGGAACGGTGTGTCGCCCAAAGATGGCGATCGGTGAATTTGGCTTCATCTCGATGGTGATCGACACGGAAGGCAATCCGATTGGCCTGCATTCGCTCAAGTGAGTGGCTGTTGAAGAGCGGGCCAAGATGAACCCAGAACCGCTGCTGGGGGCGAACGATCCGGCCGTGTTTCGCCTTGTTCGCCCCGCTGGCGAATCAGCTTTTTTTCTTACTGCCGACCATGCCGGCCGCGCCATTCCCCGCAGCCTGAATCGCCTCCACTTGAGTGATCAGGTGCTGGAGACCCATGTGGCCTGGGATCTGGGCGTGGCCGGGCTGGCCGAAGGCCTATCGGCCCAACTCGATGCCTTCTTGATCCTGCACAACTACTCACGGCTGGTGATCGACCCCAACCGGCCGCTTGAGGCGACGGACTCGATCGTTGACCACAGCGAGCACACAGCCATTGCCGCCAACCAGACGCTTTCGTCTGCCGCGCGGCGGCAACGGATCGAGGAACTGTTTGAGCCCTACCACCGCCGCATCGCCGCTGAGCTCGATTCCCGTCTCCAGCGAGGGCAGCCAAGCGTGCTTGTGGCCCTGCACAGTTTCACGCCGGTGTACGCCGGCGTGGTGCGCCCCTGGCCTGTGGGCGTGCTGCACGGCCGCGACGGGCGCCTGGCTGGGCGTCTGCGCCAGGAGCTGCGGCGCGAGCCGGGGCTCCTGGTGGGGGAGAACCAGCCCTATGCGCTTAGCGACAGCACCGATTACACGGTGGTGGAACACGGTGAGCGGCGCCGGATTCCCCATGTGGAGCTGGAGATCCGCCAGGATCTGCTGGCCACGGAGTCAGGCCAGCAGGAGTGGGCCGATCGGCTCGCCAGCGTGCTGGAGAGATCCCTGGCGGACGGGCTCCTGACAGGCGCAGACGCCAAGCCCTTCCTAGGCTGAGGACTCGATCGTCCGCAGGCGGCATGACTTATTGCGTGGCCGTGTTGCTGGAGAGCGGCATGGTGTTCGCCTCGGATTCGCGCACGAATGCGGGCTTGGATGATTTCGCCAGCTTCTCGAAGATGACGGTGTTTGAGCGCGCCGGCGATCGGGTGTTGGTGCTGCTCAGCTCCGGCAGTCTGGCTGGTACGCAGGCGGTGATTGGTCTGCTGCGTCAGCGCGGCGAAGCAGGAGATGGCCAGGCCACTGTGTGGACGGCGCGGACGATGTTCGATGTGATGGGGCTTGTGTCCGATGCGGTGCGGGCGATCGGGCAGCGTGATGGCCCCTACCTGGAGGGATCGGGCGGCGGATTCAATGCGTCGTTTCTGGTGGGCGGCCAGCTGAAGGGCGAGCCGCCCCGGCTGTTTCGGATGTACGCCGAAGGCAATTTCATCGAAGCCAGCGATACCACACCCTATCTACAGACGGGTGAGGCGAAGTATGGCAAGCCGATCATCGATCGCGTGATCCATCCCGACACGACGCTGGGGGAAACGGCCAAGTGCGTGCTCGTTTCATTTGATTCGACGATTCGCAGCAATTTGTCGGTCGGGATGCCGATTGACCTGATTGTCTACAAGCGCGACAGCCTGGCGATCACCCACCGCCGCCGTTTCGCTGAAGGCGACAGCTTTTTCAGGCAACTCAGCGACGAGTGGAGTGCCGGGGTTCGACAAGTGTTTCGTGAATTACCAGAGCTGGTTTGGTGAGGTTTTCGAGCTCAAATTTTTTAGCTGGCATTGATCAAAAGCTTTCGGTTGGCATTGATCAGTTGTGAATGAAGAGCCAGCTGTGCTCGAGAGGCCTAATACCAGCCCCTTTTGTTGTTTCGGTAGCGGAATTGCTGTCGTCGCGAGCGATTGTCGTTGTCCTGTTTCCAGCGCCTCTCCGGCCGGAGGCGGGGAATGTTATTCGTTCGATACCACTGATCGCGAACAGAATAAACTGGCCTGCTGCATCCGTTAAAGGCATGACACCTGAGCCTTGGGTAGTAAAACTGCGGTGCCGTAAAGAAAGGTTGGTTGCGGCCGTAGAAGCCGGACTGAATCGGTCCGTAGACGTTCGGCTGACCGATCTGAATAGAAAGGCCCACTTGAGCGACAACCGGCATGGCAGGTGTGATCGCAGCCAGCAGGGCCACCAACGGAGCGAACGGTTTCATGTTGGTCGCGCAGCGGAATGATCAACCCTAAAGGGATCCGATCGTGCTGGATAGAGTTCTCATTTTATGGAAGCCATCTCATGAAGAGCCGGCGATCGAGCCGCTTCCATCAACGAAGATGCGACTGAATCAATCTCGGCCCCATTTTATCCCTTCGGTTCAGATCTTTGCCTGCACGCTTTGGATAGCCTTACAAAACAAGTGCCTTTGATCTTGGCTGGCATCACTGAAGAAACTGATGGATTGCGTTGTAGAATTTGTTGTTTTCCGAAAGAGAATTATGCCCAGAGTTGTTGATCACCACTTGGGTGAGCTGGACGCGGCTCAGGCTGGCGGCTAAGTTATCAGTACGTTTTTTGGATATCACCCTGTCGCCATCCGCCGATAGGATCAATACTTTTGAATCGATGGCTTTTGCCCTGCTCGCAGAATCAAACTTGTCTTTCAGTAAGATCCAAATAGGATAAAAAGGAAATTGCTCTTGGGCGACATTCTCGACACTATCGAAAGGTGTTACTAGCACTAATCTGCTGACGGGACGCTGGGATGCAACATAGGTTGCCACTCCACTGCCAAGGCTGCGCCCAACAACAAAGACGTCGTTGTACATTGATCTTAGGGAGTCATAGAGCTGCAAAGCATCAGCATACAATCCATCTTCCTCTGGGTACCCCGAGCTTCCGCCATAGCCCCTGTAATTCATTAAATAGATGGAGAATGATGGCAATCTGGCTTGAAACTCCATGGCCGTAAACGCCATGGACTCTGCATTGCCGCCAAAATACAAAATCGCAGATTCGTTCCCCTCATTTAAAGAGATGACGCGAATCTTTTGCTCATCGTTTTCGAGGATCAGCTCATTGAAATCATGATCAATCTTGCTGGTGGGGAAATAAATCAAGTTGCGCTGAAAGAAGAACAATAAAAGCCCACCCAAAAAGTATGTGGCGGCAATGGCAAGCGGGATTGCGAGAAAGTTTCGATGCATTGGAATCATTGCCTAGGTGTGTTTTCTCACCAGGTCATTCAGCGATCAGCAGCCGATTGAGGCACTGCTGAGGCTTGAGGTTACCGAGAGCCATGTGGCACCTGCTGCCGTTACAGGTCTCCAGGTAGCGGGGTAGCCAGCGGTTTCGACCAGCAACGCGCGGGCAGCTCGCCATGTGGTGTCAGTGGCGCCCGGGCGATGCGGCGGAGCGTGAAGCGTTGGTGCCGGAGTTCCACGGCCTGCTGCAGTTGCTGCGGATCAAGCGTTGTCGACTGATCAGTGGTAGCCGGGCCAGTGGCAGAGGGGGGGACTACGCAGATAGTCACGGCTGGTTTCAGTCGGCTTCAGCTCCGGTCTGCTGCGAACGTTGTCGCCTCCAGGCTGGGGCTTGGATGGTTCCGGTTTCAACGGCGGTCGGCCGCAGAAGGAATGGTGGAGACAATGGGCGCGGAGCTGGTCTCACGCGACACGTCGCAGCTGCTGGGCCGGGTGGCCGCGCTCTGGCGCTACCCCGTGAAATCGATGCTGGGGGAATCGCTGCAGTGCCTCTCGGTTGACAGACGGGGGGGCTGCGGTGACCGCGGCTGGGCCCTCTGGGATCACGCCACCTCCCGGGTGGCCAGTGCCAAGAACCCGCGCCTCTGGAGTGAATTGCTCGGCTATCGGGCCCGCTATCTGGCGGAACCCGAGGCTGAGGCGCTCCCCCCGCCGGTGGCGATCACGCCGGTGGGGTTCGCCAACGGACAATCCGAAAGCCCCGACCTGCTCAGCTCAGGCCCAGATCTGGCCAGGCGGCTCTCCGGCCTGCTTGGGCGCCAGGTGAGCCTGCTCGATCGCGCCCCGCAGGACGCCAGCCTAGATCAGTACTGGCCTGAAGTGCCGGAGCGTGATTTCCAGAACGTGGTCAACGAACTGGTGCTGCCCCATGGCACCTTCTTCGATTCCTGCCCGATCCACGCCATCACCACCGCCAGCCTGGAGCGTTTGCGGGCCCTGGCGCCTGGGCTCGATTTCGCTGCAGAGCGCTTCCGCCCCAACCTGCTGATCGAGCCGGAAGCAGGCGCCGAAGGCTTTGTGGAGGCGGGCTGGATCGGCCGCACGCTGCGACTGGGCGATCAACTGGAGCTGCGGGTTGACGACGCCTGCCCGCGCTGTGTGGTCACCACCCTGGCCCAGGGCGCCTTGCCTCAGAACCTCGAAATCCTGCGGGCGACCGCTCGCCATAACAAGGTGGAAGCAGGCATCCGGCTCTCGGTGCTGCGGCCGGGTGCCCTCAAGCTTGGGGATCCGGTGGTGTTGCTGGGCTGATTGGCCGGCGTGACGGGGCTCAGGTTTCGGTTAGCCAGTGGAACTGCTGGCCGCCAACGGCCAGAACTCCGTCCTGCAGGAGTGGGGAGCGGCCGCTGGCGAGATCCACCAGCCGGCCCCTTGGGTTCAGGCCATGGCGGGAGAGGGTCTCCAGGTCGATCCCATGGGCGCTGCTGTCGAAATTGGCGATTACCACCACCAGGTCGGAGGGACGCTGGGGGTTGAAGCGCACCATGCCGAGCAGATGATCATTCGCCAGGGGCAGCAGTTCGCGGTTGTTGAAATCAGCGAAGGCGGGGATCTCCTTGCGGATGGCGATCAGTTTTTGCATCGCCCCAAACAGGCTGTGTTCCACCGTTCCCGCCTGGTTGCGCCGCTCGGCCCGTTTCCAATTGATCTTGTTGCGGTGCACCCAGCGGTTGTCATGGCTCTTGCTGGGATCATCGGAGAAGCTGTAATCGTTGAGGGTGCCGATGGCGTCTCCGTTGTAGATCAGCGGGATGCCACCGAAGGACAGGATCACGCCGTGCAGCAGCAAGATCCGGTCGATGGCCGCTTGGATCAGGGCCTGATCGTCGGCTTCCAGTGCGGTTTCCAGGCCCGCCAGTGAAGCCAACGAACCGCAGATTCGGGCATCGCCTGTGGCATCGTCGCGGTTGAAGGCCAGCCCCCTGGCCTGGCCGTCGAAGCTGCCGGTGAAATAGTCGGTGAGGAAACGACGGTGGGCGCGGGGTTCATAGCCGACGGCCCGGATGTCCTGATCATCAAAGCCGAAGCCGATGTCGTCATGGCAGCGGACGTAGTTCAGCCAGGTGGCCCGGTCCAGCTTGCCTGGCAGGCTCTTGAGGCCCTGGCAGAGAAGTTTGGCGTTCTTGGTGGCGGTGGCATCCCAGAGCAACGCCATCAAGGTGGCGTTGTAGGCCACCTCGCATTCCTTGGCCACGATCGCATCTTCGCCAAAGTATTTGGTGACTTCCACCGGCGCCACGATCGCCTCGGCGATGAACAGCACGCTCGGCGCGGTGACCTGGCAGCAGTCTTTGAGCAGCTGCAGGATCAGGTGGGCCTTGCGTTCGTTCTGGCAGGTGCTGCCAAGCCGCTTCCAGAGAAAGGCCACCGCATCAAGGCGGAGCACATCGACACCCTGATTGGCCCAGAACAGAATGATATCGACGATCTGGATCAGCACCTCTGGATTGGAGTAATTCAGGTCCCACTGGTAGTGATGAAACACACTCATCACCCAGCGCTGCATCTCCCCACTCCAGGTGAAGTTGCCGGGATCGGTTCCAGGGAACACCTGCGGCATGCTTTGCTCGTAGATATCGGGAATCCGCCGATCTTCGAAAGTGTAGTAATAATCCTGGTAGTGAGTCTCCCCTGCCTTGGCCTTCTGGGCCCACGCGTGTTCATCGGAGGTGTGATTCAAAATGATGTCATGAACCAGCAGGATCTCGCGCTTGCGAAACTCATCAGCCACTTGGCGAAATGTGTTGAGTGTTCCCACGCGCTCATCGATCTGCCGGAAGTCGCTTACGGCATAACCACCATCACTCTGGCCAACTGGACATTTCAGAATCGGCATGATGTGCACCATGTTGATGCCCAGCTCCTGGAGGTAGCCGATCCTGTTGTGGAGCAGGTCTTCCAGGTTTTCGGCGAACCCATTGGTGTAAAGAGCCATCCCCACCCACTTCTGGGAGAGAAACCAGTTGTGGTCACGCTCCCGCTCCATGTCGAGCTCCTCCAACTCGGCGCTGCGTTGGATGTAGCCCGTCGCCATCGTTTCAACCAGATTTAGGATCTGGATGTTGAAATCATCGCGGTGGCCGTAGAGCGTGCTGAACAGGGAGTGGATGGCATAGAAATTTGCCCCCAGCCGTGTGTAGAAATGGCGTAGGTCTTGGCGGCGAATTTCGGGCTTGAGATCGTTGAGGATCGAATTCAGCAGGGAATGGGAAACTTGTTCGTACATTCAAGACAAGGGGGAGAGCTGATCTGGTGGGGTGCTGGCTCAATCGAACGGCACTAGGCGGACGTTCTATAACCGACGCCCGAAGCCAGGGCTGGAGCGGATGGCTGGATCTGATCGCTGGATCTGATAGATGAAGGAGGATGACCGAAAGCGGATGGCTGAACGCTAGAAAGGATTCCGGTTTGGGCTCGGCTTGATCAGCTCGAAGGGGCAAAATCCTGGGGCCTGCTGGAGAAGAAGTTGTAGTGCTCAATGGCTTCAAGAATCCCCCTGCAGTGGGCTCCCTGGGCAAAATACACACGCTCATTCTCACGAAGGTTGGAGAGTTCCTCCCAGTGGCGATTGGAAACAACCACGCCCAGCATGTTGCCCCGCAGCATGTCCTCATCGCCGCCGGACCCCCCGGTGACCAGGCTGCGCTCCAGGGGGATCCGCCGCTGGTTGAGCACGTAGCGCAACGCCTGTCCTTTCGAGGCCCGGGCCGGAATCACATCGAGATACTGGCCGAACGACAAGATGGCATTCACGGAGAGTTCCCGTTGGCGCAGGATGGATTGAATTTCTACCAGCGGTGGGGCCTCTGCAGCATCGTAGAAGTAGGAGAGTTTGTAGCGACTCTGTTCTTCCTTGCCCTGGGTCTTCAGGCCGGGAATGCCCTCCAGAACGCGCCGCAACACCTTGGGCGTCCAGACGTGGTCGATGTGGTGGCTCCAGGCGATGTCGCCGAACAACTGGGCTGAGTAGTGGATCTCTGTTCCCAGGCTGGTAATGAGCACATCGGGGCTGGGGATGCCATAGGCCCGGATCAGCTTCAGGACCGAATCAAGCCGGCGGCCGGTGGCGATGCCGAAGACGAACTGGCGGCGGTGGCGGCGCACGGTTTCGATGAATTCGCGCAGGGCTTCGACATCACCCAGCAGTGTGTTGTCGATGGCCGTGAACAGGGCGCGGCGGCGGTCGATCTGCCTTCCGGACGAAGCGGGTACGGCGCGGCGCGCCTGATGGCGATCGGTGATCGGGCGGATCCGCTGCAGATAGCTGCTGGCATGGGCATCCCAGGAATAGTGCGTCTTGACATGGCGAAGGCCGTTGCTGGCGCAGCGTTGCCAGAGTGCCTGATCGGTGAGCAACTGTTTCAGGGCACTGGCGATCGCCCCCTTATCGAGTGGATCAACCAGAAGCCCGTTTCGGCAGTTGCCGATGATGTCGACGGGGCCACCGTTCTCGGTGGCCACCAGCGGTAGTCCGCAGGCGGCCGCCTCCAGCAGGGTGAGACCGAAGGGTTCGGTCAGGGCTGGATTGATGAATACCCCCCCCGAGTCGGCAACCTGCCGATAAATGCCTGGAACGTCGTCGGAGTTGTGATGCTTGGGAAGTGCCGCCAGGCCATAGAGCTCGTGCAGATCGATCGCCAACAGCAGCTCGGCAAACACACCCTGGGCATTGTCGCCAAGGTCGCGGATGTCATCGCGGTTGCCAGCCACTATCACCAGATTGGCCAGCTGTTGCAGGCTGGGGGATTCGCCATAGGCTTCCACCAAGGTGAGCAGATTCTTGCGCGGATCAGGCCGGCAGAGCGCCAGAATCATCGGCTTGGTTGGATCCTTGAGCAGTCGATCCAGGGTTGGGGCGAGCTGGCAGGGGGAGTCTTTCTTGCTGGCGGGATGAAACAGCTTGAGATCGGTCCCAGGCGGAATCACCGCCATCTTCTCCGGAGTGTAGTAGTCGTAGAGGCCATATTGATCCTCCATTTCATTACGTGTGCTGGTGATGATCAGCTCGGCATTAGCGAGAACATTTTCTTCGGCAGAAAAACGCTCAGCCATGTGATAACGCTCTTCGATCTGCTCGATCGTGGTGCCCATCGCCATCAGCCGCCGCCACTTATCACGCCCGAGAGAGTGGCCGGTGTGGATCAGGGGGATGCCGGTGGCCTTCGACAGCCGCACCCCCACATAGCCGGCATCGGCGTAGTGGGTGTGAATGATGTCGGGCAGGCGCGGCTGGTTGTACATCCACTCGAAGACGTTGTCCGCCAACGTATCGAGATGGGGCCAGAGGCTTTCCTTGGCGATGTAGGCCGCAGGGCCTGCTTCGAGGCGCACAATGCGGGCTTTGTCTGCCAATTCTTCGATTGGTTTGGCGTAGTCGTCGCTCACGGAGGCATCCACCACCCGCCTGGTGATCAGATCGACCTGCTCAATGTCAACGTGCCTGGCCAGGGCTCTGGCCAGCTCCACAACGTATTTCGTCTGACCGCCAGTATCGGCATCGTGGCCGAGTTCGAGATTCTCCCCACGGATTAGGCCGTGAACGCTGATCAGCAGGATGAAGAGGGGGCGGTCTGCTGGCATTGATGTGCTTATCGCTTACAATCTTCCTCAACACTTGCTGCTCTTGGGCAGAATCCGTGGTTTACAGGATTCTGTCGCTGAGGACTTTGTGGGACGGCCAATCAAGTAAACATGCAAGATTTGGTATTTTGTGAAGTTGAGCCATTGGAAACGTGCTGATCAAGTTTCATTCGCTCAAAAGTGAAGTAGTGTGGATTCTAGAGGAAACTGAGCTGCCAGTTGCTGGAGTTGCAGTTGAACTTAAGGCTACATTTTTTGCGTGAATTCTTTTAACTGTATGTGCCTTGAGCGAGCGCGCCTAAGGCCTGAACATTAATTGAATGTCTTCGTCACTTGACAATACCTACCATTGTTCAGTGGTTCTGTCAAGTTTTAGCTGTCGTTCTGGCTTGGCTCTAGCTTGCTTGCCGATGGATTTGCGGTATTTCCTCAAGTCTGACCTGCTCCGTATGGCGGATTCTTGCCGTTCGTCTCCCTCGGCCACTGGCCACGGGAGCAAGGGCCGTCCTGTCAGTTCGGTCCGTTCGGGGGTGGGGCTGGCGGCAAAATTCAATGTCCAGCTTGACAATCCCAGTGCTGGCGTCGATCTCCGCTGGTTATCGTCAAGTGACGATTACATGTGGATCCTGCACTCTTTCCTTGCTGATTATCAGACAAAGCCGTGATTTGTTTATTTGACTTCTGCTTGTTCGGTGCCGTTCAGCTTGTAGTCGCGACTAGCGCTCGTTCCGAATCTCCCTCCAGAGTCGTCCCTGGTTGACTCCCCGGCCTTGGTGCTTGAGCCGTAGAGGCTGCCGCTCCTCTGGGAGCCTTGGCTTCTCCGTCGATGCACAGGCGCTCCACAAACAGGCTTGTCATGGCACGCAACAGGGCGCTGTAGTTCGGTGAGAAGCTCAGTTCCTCGCCCACGCTCAGGGGATGATCAGCCTCCACCACCAGGTGATCGCTGCTGGCTCCCACGATTGAAACGCCCGGCGGCGGCTCCAGACCGGCAGGATCAACGTCCTGAAGGCCAAGGGCTAACAAGCCACGCTGCCGCAGGCCCCGGTCTTCGCGTAAGGAAGGTTGGCGGGGGCTTTCGTCGCTGAAGCTGGTGAGGCCTTGCCTGCCCCAGGGCCGGGTTGGCTTGGTTTTCACTTCGATCAGTTCACCCACCAGCTTGAAGGCGTCGGTGTGGAGGCCGGGGATAGCGGTGCGGCCCAGGGGTTCGCGGCCCAGCAGCAGGGCCTCGCCCAGGCGCAGATGGTTGATCCGGCCGGGTGCTCCGCCTTGCTCCAGCCAGGGGAGATTGGCGGAATTCCCGCCTGAAATCAGCTCCAGGCTGATGCCGAAGCGGGCTTCCAGGGCGTTGGCCAGGGCCGAGAGTTCGCCCATGTTGTCGGCATCGGCCGCCACCCCGTGCTGGCAGCCCAGGTTGCTGCCGATCCCCACCAGCCGCAGCGACGGCAGGCCCAGGGTGAGTTCGGCGATTGCCGTCAGATCAGGCGGCAGGATCCCCTCGCGCAGATCACCGAGTTCCACCATCAGCAACACGCCATGGCGCCGCCTTTGGCGCAAGGCCGCCGCTGCCAGGGCTTTGATTACCACGGGTTCGCTGTTGCAGCTGGTGGCGGCATGGGCCACGACCCGTTCCACCTGGCTGAGCATGGGCGTGCGGATCAACAGCAGTGGAGCTGTGATGCCCGCATGCGCCATGGCTTCAATCGTTTCGAGGCGTGAATCCCCGATCGAGCTCACCCCGGCGGCCAGCCAGAGGTGCACGATCTCCGGCAGTCCGAGAACGGCCTTGCTCACGCCCGAAACCGAAATGCCCTGGCGTGCCAGGCGCCTCACCAGGGTGATGGCGTTGTGCTGGAGGCGGCCGAGATCGATCTCGAGCCGCGGGGCGCTCACGTCACCGCCGCCAGTTCCCCTGCCAGTTCTGGGAAGGCCCGCATCACCATCTGGACGAGCCGCTCGGGCGGGCAGGCCAAGGCATCGGTGACTGGAATGTGCAGTTCGGCCTCGTAAAGGGCAATGGCGGCGGGGATTTCAGCGACCTCCATGCCCTCATGGTTGAGGGTCATGCCGATCACCCGGGTGGGGGCGAAGGCCTCGATCAGCGTGATCTCGCTCTGGGGGGTGGGCATCGCCACCTGCGGAAAATCACAGCGATAGCGGCGTTTCGGCGCATGTTGCAACACCACGGCCTGGGGCTGGCTGCCGCGCAGGATGAAGGTGGAGGAGAGGTAGGCCGGATGGCTGAGGGCGCCCTGGCCCTCGATCACGATCACCTGGGGCTGCTCGGTTTCGTAGGCCAGCACCACGGCGGCTTCCACTTCGCCGGAGCAGAACTGGGACGGGATGGCATCGAGCGGCAGCCCGTAGCGCCCGCCCTGGATCATCCCGGTCTGGCCGGTGGAGACCAGCACGGCGCGGATGCCATGGTCGTTGAGGGCCTGCACCAGCAGCGTGGCGGTGGTGCGCTTGCCGATGGCGCCATCGGTGCCGAGAACGGCGATGCGCCGGCAGTGGGCCCTGGCGATCGCGCCGCTGAACAGGCGCAGGTCCTTCAGGGCCGGTGGACGCCGGACATCCTCAATCGTGACCTGATGGAGCGCGGCGGCGGCGGTGAATTCGGCGTCATCGCCGAGGAACTCACGCAGGCCATTCACCAGGCCGAGGCCGGCGCGAACGGCGCCGAGGAGCACGGCACGGTCGGTTGGGCTGAACAGACCATCGGCGGGGGCCATGCCGTAGATCAAGGTCCGCAGTGGCGCTCCGCCGAGGGCAAAGGCCGCCTCCAGGTCGGCCACGACCGGGATGCCATTGGCCACACCATCCAAGAGCAGGCCGGCATCGGCGCCGGCGCAGAGGCTGTCGATCACAGCCGCGATTCGGAAGCGCTCGCTGTGGCGCACCAACCCATGGGCCGTCTTGCCATCGGGGCTCATGAACTGGCCCTCGCAGTAGATCACCGCAGGAATGCCGGCTGGTGCGGGCGGTGAAACGGGAGCCTTGGGGGCCAACGGCGCGTACTGCACCATCGGCAAATCCAGGGCTCCAAAAGGGGATGCCACGTGTTTATTCAGTTTTGATGACTCAGGGGAGACGACCGAATGGTCTGCCGATCTCCAGGACCGGGCAGGGATACCAGTGGCTCCGCCAAGCTGAAATGTATAAGTCGATACTAAGCGATCTGGCCGCTGTGGGCGTCTTGGTCGGGCAGGGTGATCTCCGTACCGATCTCAGTACCCACCAGCGCCGTGCTCCGCTCCCACAGCTGCAGGGCCAGGGCGTCGTTTTGGGCTTCGGCGCTGATCGCGGTGGCCTCGAAGCGATGGCGACCTGGGGCCAGCAGGCGGTTGCTGTAGTAGCTGAAGCCAGGGGTGGCGTAGGCGTCGTCGGTGGCCAGGGCGGCGAGCAGGGATCCGGCGGTTTCCACCCGCTCGCTGATCCGCAGGATCGAGCGGGCCGCCAGGGCAAACAAGCGCTGGCCGAGCTCGTTGGACTGGCGGCTGTAACGCCAGAAGCCGCCGCTGCTGATCGGCGGGATCACCAGCCCGGGGCTCCAGGCGATCACCGGCAGGTCCTGCCCCCGCGCTTCCATCCGGCGCTGGTATTCGCGGGCGAAGAGCACGTTGCAGAGCTTGCTGTCTTTGTAGGCCTTCTCGGCATTGAAGGGGGTGGATCCATCCACCATGGCGGCGTCCTCGCCAGCCTTCAAGCCGCTGAGATCACCCAGCCCGGCTGGCCGGCCCACCTTGCCGCCGGCGCTGGTGGGGTCATGCACTTCCGAAGCGGTGACCACCAGGCGAGGCGAGCGTCCGGCCTCCAGCGTGGGGGTGAGCAGCTGGGCGAGCAGCAGATGGCCGAGATGGTTGACGCCGACGCTGAGCTCGAAGCCCTGGGGGGTGCGCCGCGGTTCCTTGGCGCCCGCGTACTGCAGCCCGGCATTGAGAACGAGCGTGTCGCTGACCGTTCCTGCCGCCAGCAGCGCGGCCGCGCAGGCCCTCACGCTCTCCAGATCGCCCAGGTCGCAAATGGCTGACTGGGGCAGGGTGGTGGAGCCGGCCTTTTCTGCCACCCGGTGGCTGGCCTCCTCTGCGCTGGTGCCATCCCGGCAGAGCAAGGTGAGGGGATGGCCGGCCCTGCAGAGCAGGACGGCGGCTTCGAAACCGATACCGGAGTTACCCCCGGTGAGCAGGATGCGGCGCAACTCAGGCAAAGGCGTGGACCAAGCGAAGACAGACGTCAAACCACCTTGACAGCCAGGCCAAGTCGAAGCCAGTATGAGTTCGCATAAGCTGCTGGCTGTTGTGCTGGCCCGGCTAGCGTTTGGCCTTCAGCCTCCAGTTCACCCCTCCGTTTTCCCCTCCCATGTCCTACCCATCCAGCGTCCCCACCGTCGTCTTCAAGACCCGCGTCCGCGATGAATCCGTGGAGGGGGGCAATCCTTTCCGCTGGCAAGACCTCAGCAGCAGTGAAATCTTTGCTGGCAAAAAAGTTGTGGTGTTTTCGCTGCCCGGTGCCTTCACCCCTACCTGCTCCTCCAACCACCTGCCCCGCTACGAAGAGCTTTATGAGGAGTTCCGCGCGCTTGGCGTCGATCAGATCGTCTGTGTGTCGGTCAACGATGCCTTCGTGATGTTCAAGTGGGGTCAGAGCGTGGGCGCCAAGAATGTCTTCCTGCTCCCCGATGGCAACGGCGACTTCACCCGCGAGATGGGGATGTTGGTGGAGAAGTCGAACCTGGGCTTTGGTCTGCGTTCCTGGCGCTATTCGATGGTGGTTAATGACGGCACGATCGAGAAAGTCTTCGCTGAAGCTGGCGCCGAGAACAACTGCCCCACCGATCCCTTCGAAGTCTCCGACGCCGACACGATGCTGGCCTACCTGAAGGGCGTGGCACCCACGGGCGTCTGCGAGCCCCGGCTCGAATTTGCCGGCTGAGGCGAATACAGACCTGTCCACCCATCCGTTGGCTCCCCGTCACCTGCCCATGAGCGACCCCTTCGATCTGATTGTTCTTGGCGCCGGATCGGGGGGGCTGGCCGCAGCCAAGCGGGCCGCCTCCTACGGGGCGCGGGTGGCGATCGTTGAGGGCGATCGGGTGGGTGGCACCTGCGTGATCCGGGGCTGCGTTCCCAAGAAGTTGTTGGTCTATGGCTCGGCCTACCGCCATCTGCTTGCCGATGCCCCCAGCTACGGCTGGGACGTGGGGTATCTGAATCTGGATGCCGGGCGCTTGCTGGCCAACGTCCGCGCCGAGGTGGATCGGCTCAATGAGCTCCACATCGGTCTGCTGGCCAAGGCCGGTGTGGAACTGGTGCGCGGCTGGGGTCGCTTCGACGACGCCCAGACCATTGCGGTGACGGCAGCGGATGGATCATCCCGCCAGCTGCGGGGCGAGCGGATTCTGGTGGCCGTGGGCGGTCGCCCCCATCGCCCGGCCATCCCCGGCGCCGAGCTGGGTTGGGTGAGCGATGACATGTTCCTGCTCGAATCGCTCCCAGCCCACGTGGTGGTGGTGGGTGGCGGTTTCATCGCCTGCGAATTCGCCTGCATCCTCCATGGCCTTGGCGTGCAGGTGACCCAGCTGATCCGCGGCGATCACCTGCTGCGCGGCTTCGATCGGGAAGCCAGCTCGGCCGTGCAAGAGGGGATGGAGGCCGAAGGCATCACCCTGCGATTTGCCCATTCGCCCGCCGCCATCAGCAAGGAGGGCCCCTCGGGTGAGCTGACGCTGACCAGCGAGGGCGGTGAACGTTTCAGCTGCGGTGGCGTCTTGCTGGCCACAGGCCGGCGGCCATTCCTGCAGGGCATCAACCTGGAGGCCGCCGGGGTGGCGGTGGAGGGCCACCGGATCCCGGTGGACGCCGATCAACGCACCAGCGTGCCGACGATCTATGCGGTGGGTGACGTGACCGATCGCATCAACCTCACGCCCGTGGCCGTTGATGAGGGCAGGGCCTTCGCCGACACGGTTTACGGCAACAAGCCTCGCCAGGTGGATCATGACCTGGTGGCCTCGGCGGTCTTCTCCCAACCTGAGCTCTCGTCGGTTGGCCTGAGTGAGGAGCAGGCGATTGAGCGCCATGGCGCCGATGGCGTCAAGGTGCACCGGGCCCGCTTCCGGCCGATGAACCAGGCCTTGCCGGCCCGGGGTCCCCGGGTGCTGCTCAAGCTGGTTGTGGCAACCGCCACAGGAAAGGTATTGGGCGCTCACATGGTGGGTGAACACGCCGCAGAGATCATCCAGATGACGGCGATCGCCATCGGCATGGGCGCCACCAAGGCCGATTTCGACCGCACCATGGCGCTGCACCCCTCCGTCGCCGAAGAGTTCGTGACGATGCCCAATTGAGAATGCCCAACTGAGACCGGGCTGGCCCTTGGCTGGGTCAGGGGCTCCAGCTTCGGATCAGATCGGTAATCACCGCTTGATCCTCGAACACTTCGGCCACATCGGTGATCGAGCTCACCGGACCGGCGTCGTTCACGAACAACGCGAAGGCCAGATCCCGCCCGCTGACGCTGCGCAGGTAGCCCGCCAGCACCTGGGCCTTGAGGCCCGTGGAATCGATCGTGGTGCCCGTCTTGGCCATCACCTCGCCGCGGGCGGTCAGGTCCCGTCCGGTTTCCGCCAGGGATCCATCCACGCCCAGTACCGGCAGCGCCGAGCGGAACACGGCAGCCTGGGGGCTGCCGTGCATGATCTCCAGCCACTGCACCACCGCCCGAGGCGTGGCCTGGCTGTCGGGGCTACCGCTGCCGTTGCTGGGAAACCGGAAGCTCTGGGGGCTCAGGCCCTGCCTGTTCAGGTCGCGCCGTTCGGCGGCCAGGGCCCCGTCCACCTGCCGTTCGCCTTCCACCAGTCCCACCTGGGTGAGGCTGAGGTTGGCCCCCAGGTTGAGACTCACCTTGAGGATCAGCCGGGCCAGGGCGCCATAGGGCGTGGAGCGCCAGGAGGCCACGGTCTGCTCTTCCGTCAGCTGCGCAGCCTGCTTGTTCGTCTGCTCGGCGTCCCCGGAGCCGGCGGGCTGGAGCCGGCTCGGATCATTCGGGGCCAGCAGGGGGGCCCGCACCACCACGCCGGCACGGGCGAGGGCTTCATGGAAGGCGATGCGGGCATAGGAGGCGGGATCCTCGATCCGGAAGGTGCGCACCGCCACCGGGCTGCCGGAGAGGGGTGCCCGGTAGTCGAGGGGGATTGTGCCGCTGATGGTGCCCGTGCAGGGTTCCCGCCATTGGCAGTCCATCTGTCCCAGATCGGAGAGATCGAGCACGGCTGGCCCTCCCGCTGCCACGGTGCGAACGCTGGAGCGCACCTGGAAGGCGGCACTGCGGGGCCGCCAGTCGACCCGGGCCGGTTCCCCCATGGCCGTCGGTGTCACCGACACATCGACCATGTTCTCGTTCACCAGGATCGGGGGGATCAGCAGATTGCCGTTGGGGACCCGGTAAGCCGGAAACAGCCGATCGTCCACCACCACATCGCCCTCCACCTGGCGGATCCCCGCCTGCCGCACCTGGAACGCCAGGGCATCGAGAGCCTGCAGCGGATCCTGCGGCGTCAGCAGGGCCGTGCCGAGGTTGTTGGCATCGTTGTGATCGAAGGCCGTGAAGGCCACGCCGCCATCCGGCAGACGCCTGCCCCCGAAGGTGAGATCACCACCTGCCACGAGCACCAGATCACCCGCCAGCCGCCCTGCGCCCAGGGAGCCCCGCCGGAGCACCGTGGTCTCGACCCGGTGCTCCGGCCCCAGGGTCTGCAGGGCGCGGCCCACCGAGAACAGCTTGCGAACCGACCCGGTGAAGGCCAGTTGATCGGGGTTGAGAGCCATCAGCGTGCGGCCGCTGGAAAGATCGCTCACCAGCAGGCTCCAGCTCGCACCCGAGTAGCGCGGCTTGTTCATCACCGCCGCCACTGCCGCGGATGGGGCCGCCTCCCGCAAGGACGCCGTTGCCAAGACCTTCTCTGCCAGGGCCTTTTCCGCCAGGCCGGGCACGAGCGCCAGGGCGAACAGTGCAGCCCTCACCAGCAGGGCCCCCATCAGAAGGCCTCCTGAAAGGCCGCCGCGATCGCGGCGAGATCACGGTCTGCGGTTTCGAAGCTGCTCAGCAGGGTGTCGGGGCTGGTGGGCACGTTGTTGAGATAGAGGGCATACACCAGCCGCCGGCCGCTGGCGGCCTCGATGTAGCCCACCTGGGTCTTGGCGGGAATCGAGACCTGGCCGCTGGCGCTGCCCATCACCCTGGAGCCATCCTTGAGCCGGATCCGGCCGGCGGCCGGGTGGCCCGCCTGGTTCTGCGCCTGGGTGCCGTCCACCCCCATCACCGGCAGCCCCTGCCGCAGGGCCTGGCCCCAGGGTTCCTTCAGCAGGCGGCGCAGCAGGGTGGTCTGATCGATCGGGGAGGTGCGGCTGCTGTCGATGGAGCCGGCCCCGTCCTCCACCAAGGTGCTGGCGGGAGATACGCCCAGGGCGGTGATGACCTCCAGCTCCCGCGCCAGGCCGTCGGGGCAGTCAAGGCTGCCCGCCTTGACCGCCACCAGGCAGACCATCAGGGCGGCACCGCGGTTGTAACTGATCTTCAGGACCACCTTGACGAATTCCGAGAGCGGCGGCGAGACGTGCTCCGCCAGCTTCGGGGCGCCGGCATAGGCGCTGGTCATGGCCTCAGTCCGGGCGGTCGCCGGCAGGATCGGCAGGATCGCCACCGGGTTCTTCCCCGTGGCCGTAGCCTCCACCACCACGCCGGCCCGCTCCAGGGCTTCGATCAAGGCGGTGCGAGCAAAGGCAGCGGGCTGGAGGATCTCAGCGCTGCTGATCCGCTCCGGGGCATCGGCGGCGATCTGGCCGCTGATCCGCACCAGCCCCCCATCGAGCGGCTCCACCTGCAACGGCTCGGTGGCCGTGCCCGCCGCGACCGTCGTCACCTGGGACACCACGCTCAGCGCAGCGGTGCGCGGCCGCCAGTCCACCACGGCCAGTTCACCGGGGCGGCCTGGACGGGTGATGATGTTGAGCATGTTCTCGTTCACCCAGATCGGCGCGATCAGGCCATCGGGCCAGCCGGCGTAGGTGTTGAACAGGCGGTCGTCGATGACCACATCGCCGCGCACCCGCTGGATGCCGGCGGCGCGCACCTGGGCCGCCAGCTGGTTCAGGGCCCGGAGCGGGTCGCTGTCGTCCAGCAGGGCGACGCCGGGGAATCCGGTGCTGGCGTAGTTGTGATCGATCTGGGGCAGGCTGTTGAAGCCAAGGCTGCCGTCGGCGCGCTCGCGCAGCCCGAAGCTGAAATCCCCCGAGGCCACCAGCACCAGGTGGCCATCGAGCACCCCATCGCGCAAGCTGCCGAACTGGTGGATCGGGGTGCGGAAGCGGTGCTCCGGCCCGTACTCGTTCAGCACCGCGGCAGTGCTGAAGGTTTTCATGATCGAGCCAGGCACGAACATCTGGGCGCTGTTGCGCTCCAGCAGCACCGCGCCGCTACCTTCATCCACCACCTGCCAGCCCCAGGTGCTGTGGCGGTACATCGGCTTGCCGGTGACCGCCTCCAGGCGCCGCATCACGGCCGCCGGCACCGCTATCGCTGCCGCTGGATCTTCTGCCGCCGCCACGGCCGGAGCCGTCAGGGCCAGGCTCCCGATCACGGCTGCGGCCGCCCCGGGGCCGGCCAGCCTCCGAGCGGCCCGCCACAACGGCGGCCGGGCCGCGGAGATCGGGGAGCAGGCAGGGAGGGACACCGTGGGGATGGACAGGTAGGCACCGTCATCTTCACTCCCGGATCTCACGTTCGGCTGTTACAGGAGCTTGCTTCTGGCCACTCCTTCTAGCCATCTTTCTTGCCGCTCCTTCAAGCCGTTCGTTGCTGCCGGCCTTCAGCCGTGCTGGCGCCTCAGGCTTTCGTAGGCCTGGCAGAAGGGTTCGCCAAGGGCCTGGCGCAGCACCGTGTCTGCGGCGAAGGCGGCCAGGGCTTCTTCGGGATTGGCAGGCAGGGGCGGAGTCGTACCCGGCGCAGGCGGGTCGGTGTAGAGGTTGGCGTCGTTGCGGGGGCCAGGATCGAGCTGCCGCTCCAGGCCGTCGAGGCCGGCGGCCAGCACCGCCGCCGGCAGCAGGTAGGGGTTGGCGGCGCTATCGGCCAGGCGCAGTTCCAGGCGCTGGTCATCGGGGATGCGCACCATGTGGCTGCGGTTGTTGCCGCCATAACTGATCCAGCCCGGCGACCAGGTGGCGCCGGACTTGGTGGTCTGGCCCCCGAGCCGCGCATAGCTCTCGGCTGTGGGATTGGTGATGGCGCACAGGGCCGGCGCATGCTCCAGCACGCCGGCCAGGAAGTGGTACGCCAGTGGCGAGAGGCCGAGCTCACCGCGGGGGTCGTGAAAGAGGTTGCGGCCTTCGGTGTCCCAGAGCGAGTGGTGCAGGTGGGCGCCGCTGCCGGTGAGCTGGGGGAAGGGCTTGGGCGCGAAGCTCACCTGCCAGCCCAGGGGCTCGGCCATCGCCTGCGCCATCACCCGGAAGAGGGCGTGGCGGTCGGCGGTGACCAGGGCATCGGCGAAGGTCCAGTTGATCTCGAACTGGCCGTTGGCATCCTCGTGATCGGCCTGGTACGGCCCCCAGCCCAGCTCCTCCATCGCTTCGAGCAGGCCGCCGATCAGCTCGAACTGACGCATCAGCGCCAGTTGGTCGTAGCAGGGTTTGCGCTGGCTGTCGCGGCCATCGGCGATCGCCTCACCGCCGGGCTGCAGCAGGAAGAACTCCGCCTCCACCCCGGTGCGGAAGCTGTAGCCCAACTGCGCCACCCGCTCCAGCTGACGGCGCAGCACCCAGCGCGGCGACTGCTCCAGCGGCTGGCCCTCCACCTGCAGATCGGTGGCCACCCAGGCCACGTTGCGCTGCCAGGGCAGCACCGCCAGGCTGGAGGGATCGGGCAGGGCGAGCACGTCCGGGTCGGCCGGGGTCATGTCCAGCCAGGCGGCAAAGCCGGCGAAACCGGCGCCATCACGGGCCAGCTTGTTAGCGGCGCTGGCTGGCACGAGCTTGGCGCGCTGCACCCCGAACAGATCCGAGAAGGAGAAGAGGAAATGGCGGAGGCCGTGGTCGGCGGCGTAGCGGGCCAGGTCGGTCATGGGTTCAACAGGTGCTTAAAAGGTTCTCAACAGGTTCTCAACAGCGGCGCGGATCACGGCCTGCTCGGCCGGCGCCTCGCGCGGATTGCCGGCCCGATGCCCCAGCACCGACTCCAGCCGCTCGAAGCGGGCGCCGGCAATCAGGGCGGCTTCTGCGGCGCAGTCGTCGGGCGGGAAATACAGGTCGTGGGAGCCGGCGATCACGGTGGTGCGGGCCGTGATCCGCCCCAGGGCCGCCGCCAAATTGATCGGCTCGGCTTCAATGCCGGCGCTGGTTTTGCTGTCCTGCTCTGCCACAGCAGCCGCCAGATCATTGGCCAGCCAGGTGTCGAGCATCGCCAGCAGATCGTGGGGATCGTGGCGGCGGTAGGCGGGCAGCCAGCTGCGCTCCACGTACGCCTCAACGCTGCCGTAGCCCAGGGCTTCGTGCCGGCCCTGCCTGTAGAAGGCCTGGCTGGCGGCCCAGCTGGCATAGATCAGGGCGAAGGTGCGCAGCCCCTGCTCCGGGCTGGCCCTGAAGCGCGTTCCATCCCAGGCGGGATCGGCGGTGAGGGCCTGGCGCAGGCTGAGCAGGAACAGGCGGTTGTGGGGCGTGGTGCGGGCCGTGCCGCAGAGGCAGCAGATCCGCTCCACCCGCTCTGGGGCCAGGGCCGCCCAGTGGTAGGCCTGCTGCGCCCCCATCGACCAGCCGTAGATCAGGGCGAGGCGCTCCACCTCGAACACCTCCTGAATCAGGCGTTGCTGGGCGGCCACGTTGTCGGCATGGCTGATCACCCAGCCCTGCTCGGCCAGGCCCAGGGCGCTGGTGCTGGGGCTGCTGGAGCGCCCATTGCCGAACTGACTCACGAGCAGCACGCAGAACCGCGTTGGATCGAGGATCGGCCCCACCACCCAGTCGATGTCTTCAGGCCAGGCGCCGTAGGAGCTGGGGTAGAGCACCAGGTTGGAGCGATCGGCGTTGAGCTCCCCGAAGACCCGGTAGGCGAGGCGAGCGTCGGGCAGTTCCCGGCCGCAGCTGAGCGCCATGGGCCCCAGTTCAAACAGCGCATCTCTGCCTTGAACCGCTGGTGCCACGCTCATGCCGTTGGCAGCGCCAGTGTTGACGGATCGGCCAGGAACGTTCGGTGCACCGCCAGGTAGCCCGGATCGTTGTGCTCCAGATCGGCGGCGATCCAGGGGTGTGCCGCGGGCAGGGCATGGAAGGGGATCGAGGCGAACAGATGGTGTTCGCTGTGGAAGGGCATGTTCCACATCAGCCAGCGCAACGGCGCCAGGGTGTGGGTGGTGCGGGTGTTGCGCAGCCCATCGGTGCTGGTGCTGCAGCCACCGTGCTCAGCGAGCAACACGAAGCGCAGCAAGGGTTGCCCCAGGGCCAGCGGCAGCAGCCAGAGCCAGAGCAGCAGGCCGTTGCCGGCCAGCAGCGAGAGCAGCAGGGCCGCGGCGTAGACCGCCGCCTGCTTCCAGTGGGAGGCGCGCACAGCCGCCACCGCGTCTGCCGGGATGTAGGGGCAGTCGTCGTAGGCGCCCACCAGCCCGCGCCAGTGGGAGCGCAGTTTGCCCATCCACCAGGGCAGCCCGCTGAGCTCAACGCCATAGGCCAGCCGAGAGCTGGGGGTGCCCCCTTCGAGCTCAGGATCCAGCCCGGGCTGGTGGGTGTAGCGGTGATGCCACTGGTGGTAGCGGCGGTAGAAATCGGCGTTGTAGAAGCTCAGCACCCCCGCCCACCAGGCCACCGCGTCATTGAGCGAACGGCTGGCGAAGGCGGTGCGATGGCCGCATTCGTGCATGGCGCAGAAGCAGAAGGCCAGACCCCAGCCCAGCAGCAGCAGGGCCGGAATCCGCAGCGCCCAGGGCAAACGAGCATCCCCCCAGATCAGCCCGCACACGAGGATCAGGCCCCCATGGCCCGCCACCTGTCGCCAGCCAGCCGCATCTGCTCGCCGATTCAGCTGGCGCAGGGCGTCGACGGGAATCAGCTCGCTGGGGGGCGTGGTGATCGCGGGCTCGGCAACGCCTTGAACTGGGGAGCCCACCGTTGGTAACAGAGCTGGGAAGTCTTCATTCAAAAGGCCAGGGCGCGGGAGCGCGGCAACGATGCTCACAGTTGTGATTGCCGCAGGGTGCCGGCCCTGATGCTGCTGTCATGGATGGTGGCCAGGCTGTTGCTGAGCCAGATGGTCTGTTGCGACCGCTGGAAGGACGTCCATCAGGCCTTCATGGCGGCGCGGCAAATGCGCTGAGAAGCTTCTCGTCCTCCGAAAAGGTTGCGCGCAGCAGGACCAAGCCGTAGCGCTGACAGGCCTCCCATGAGGTGCACGTTGGTGCCTGGCCAGCGCAAATCGCTTGTAAGTGCGGGCTGATCATCGATCAGCTCGATGGGACGTTGCTCCAGTAACTGGCGCAGCAGCGGGTGGTGGCTGACTCCCTGGTGGAGGCCGGTGGCCAGCCAGATGCGATCGGCCAGCTGCCGACTTCCATCGCGGCAAAGAATCTGCCACTGGCCTGCACACCAGCAAGCTTCCTCCACCTCACAGTGCTCATGGAGTTGCAGGCTGCCCTGCTGGCGCGCCTGATGCAGCTTGGCAACGAGCTGGGGCGTGATCGAACCGCCATCGCGAGCTTCCAGCACCTGCTGGCGGCGCCGGTGCCAGCACGGTTCAGCACGAAAAGTCTTGAGGTAGTTCGGGCCCAGCCAGCCCGGATCTGCGTCGAAGTGTTTGCTCCGCAGGTCCCGCCGGCACAGCAGGGTGACCCTGGCCCCCCGCTTGATGGCACCCAGGGCCAGATGGCCGCTGGTCAGACCGCCACCCACGATCAAGATGTGCTGCCCGCGCAACCCCTGGCAGGCGGCCAGATCGATCGATTGGCTGTGTTGCATGGCCTCTGCCGGATGGGGAGCCGCGATGGTCCGAGCCCAGCTCGGCAGCACAGGCACGCCCGCACCAGTGGCGATCACCAGCCGATGGGCCGCCACAACTGCACCGTCACTCAGGGTCACCTCCAGCGATGCGGGCCCTGCCTGGTCCAGGCGGATCTGCTGCACCGAGGCCGCCTGCACGTGTGAACCGAGCTGGAAGTCGGCCACGACGCTGCGGCAGAAGTCAGCAAAGAGGCTTGTGTGGGGGAGGCCATAGGGACCTTCCAAGTCCAGGCTGCGCTGCCTTTCTTGGGCATAGCGGCGCAGGGCATGGGGGTTGGGGTGCGGATGGTGGGATGAGGGGGAGCGCAGCCAGGGGATCTCGTAACGCCGCATCTGGCTGTGCCAGCACGACAGCCAGGTTCCCGTGGGGTCGAGCACCCGCAGCTGCCGGCGCCACTGGGGCCTTTTCTGCAGCAGCTGGCAGCAGAGGGTGAGGGCCTGGGGGCCGGCCCCGGCGATCACCAGCTCAGCCATGGCAGGCCACCCCGGTGTATTGGCAGCTGGAGCAGAGGCCGTGGATCTCAAACGTGTGAAAGAGCGGCCGGAAACCCTGCAGCAGCACCGTGGTCAGCCCCAGTCCGCTGGTACCCAGCGGACAGATCGGCAGCCGCTCGCTATGGCCGCATTGGATGCAGATGAGGTGATGCTCATCCCGCTCCAACGGGGCATACACGCTTTCACCGCTGCTCAGCTTGCGACAACGCACCAGCCCACAACGTTGCAGTTGTTTGAGCCCGCGGTAGACGGTGGCTAGGCCTTGGCGCTCCTGGCCGCCCTTGAGCCGTTGATGTAGCTCCTGCCCGCTCAATTCCCGCTCGGCCTCGCACAGCAGCTGCAGCAACTGCTGCTGACGAGGGCCCGGCCGGACTGAAGCCGCCTCCAAGAGGTCCGAAGGGAGAGCGATGTCTGGGTGAGGCATGGAGGCCGGAGACAAAGGCCGTCAACGGGGAAGAACAGAACACAAGCAGGAGGCTCTGTTCTTGCTAGAACGAAAACCATTCTCACCCATGGACGCGTCGTCCTTTGCGCTCTTGTGACTTTCTCCAGTGCCGTCCCAGCCTCCGAGCATCTGCCTGTCACCGTTTTGACGGGTTACCTCGGCGCCGGTAAAACCACGCTGCTCAACCGGATCCTCACCCACGAGCATGGCCTCAAGGTGGCGGTGATCGTCAACGAGTTCGGCGAGGTGGGAATCGACAACCAGCTGGTGATCGATGCCGATGAAGAGATCTTTGAGATGAATAACGGCTGCATCTGCTGCACCGTTCGTGGTGATCTGATCCGAATCATTGGCAACTTGATGAAGCGCCGGGATCGTTTTGATCATCTGATCATCGAGACCACGGGTCTTGCCGATCCTGCCCCAGTGATTCAGACCTTCTTCGTCGATGAAGACCTGCGCGATGAGCTCAGGCTTGATGCGGTAGTCACTTTGGTGGATCTGCACCATGTCGAGCAACACTGGGAGGCTGAGGAAGTGCAGGAGCAGTTGGCTTTTGCCGATGTCCTGGTGCTCAACAAAACTGATCTGGTTGATCCCAGCAGCCGCCAGGCGATTGAGCAGCGGGTGCGGGCGATCAACCCGATGGCCCGGCTGCTCACCAGCAGCAACGCCGATGTGCCGATCGATCAGATCCTTGGTGTGGGGGCCTTTGAGCTGGAGCGTGCCTTGAGTCTGGATCCAGGTTTTCTGGTGGACGAACACGCCCATGAACACGACGACGCGGTGAGTTCAGTGGCCTTCGTTGAGGAGCGCCCGATGGATCTGGAACGACTGAGCAAGTGGCTCTCCGACTTGGTTGCCGAGCGCGGACCCGACCTGTTCCGTATGAAGGGCCTGATCCAGCTAGCCGGCAAAGATCAGCGCTATGTCTTGCAATCGGTGCACATGTTGATTGATGGTGATTTCGACCGTTCCTGGAAAACCGGTGAACGCCGCCGCACTGAATTCGTCATTATCGGCCGCGATCTCGATACGGAAGCGTTGCGGTCCGGATTTCTCGCCTGCGTCGCCTGAGGACGGATGCCAGCACCAGCGACCTTGGTGAGCGAGCGGCTCTGCGGTGAGCTCCAACAGGCGATCACAACGCTGAGCTGGTCGAGGGATGGCGAATTCCTGGCCATCGCCAGTGCCGGCGGCGAGTTGCTGTTCTTGGATTTCAGGGCCGGCTTTGAGGAGCTGCTCCAAGGAGATCGCGATGTCAGCCTCGATTCCATTGGCTTCAGTGCCGATGGACAGTTCCTGATGGCGGTGGGTCAGGCCGGTGAGCTGCTGCTCTGGGAACTGGGTGGCAGTGGTATCCGGCCGATGGCCCTTGAGCCATTGCCCTTGGGAGCCGGTTGGCTCGATGCGGCGCTGTGGCAACCCGATGGACTGCTCCTGGCGGTCGCCGCTGGTCGTCAGGTGCGCCTCTGGGATGGAGCCAAGCGTCAATGGCGCCCTGACACGCTCAGTCTTCCCGGCAGCGTGCAGGCCCTGAGTTGGAGCCCTGACGGGCTGCAGCTGGCTGCTAGTTGTCATAAGGAAGTCGCCATCTGGCGTCCAACAACGCCGCTGGCTGATGAGCCCTGGCGAGCACCCACAGGCTCCGCTGGCCTCGCCTTGGCCTTCTCGCCCATGGGCGGATTGCTGGCCAGCGGCCAAATGGATCGTTCGCTGCTGTTATGGCCTGCGGTCGGCCATGTTCGCCCCTGGCAGTTCAGTGGCTTTCCGGCCAAGGTGCGGGCCCTGGCCTGGAGTGATCAGTCCAGCCGATTCGCACCACCGCTGGCCGTCGCCTCTGGAGACAGCGTCGTTCTCTGGAGACAACAGGACAAAAGCTCACAGGGTTGGAAGCCCGAACCCCTGATCTGGCATCAGAAACGTGTCACCGCCCTGGCCTTCGCACCGGGCCGCCCCCTGCTGGCCAGTGCCTCGGCCGATGGCACGGTGGGGCTCTGGGATGGCCGCGGGCGCCTGCGCCAGCCCCTGGAGGGCGAGGGCCAGGGGTTCAATGCCCTTGCCTGGCGGCCCGACGGGCGGCACTTGGCCGCCGGCGGGGATCAGGGCCGCTGGTGGCTTTGGCCGATGAACATTCCCCAAGGCAGCGCAGGCAGAGCGCCAACCAGTGGAAAGGGTTTTCGCTGACAACCTGATGGCGGCTGAACTCCGCCTCACACGATGGCCGTGGGGCCCTCCCTCTGGCAGGAACGCGCCGCTATGCCCGCCGCCAGACCGAACCAGACATGCAATCGATTCTGTGAGAACGATTCTCATTTATTCATGTGGAGCCCATGCTGCTGCCCTTTGCCCCAAGGCTCTGGCGTCTGCCGATGACCTCGGGCGCGCAGGAATCTTCCGGGCAGCACCCCTGAGAGCACGAGCCCCCAGCGGAGGAGCAAGCATGCTTCGAGCAGATGCAGGGTGGGCTGCTGCGCCACCAGGCCTGGCTGCTCTCAGTGGGGTTGCTTCTGGAGTGGTCCACCGGTGATGGTTGAACGCTCACCTACTGGCTCGCCGATGGCCCAAGGTCCAGTGACGCAGCGACTGCGCGGCAGGGTTCAGGGCTGCATCACCGGATTGGCCTGGGCGCCCCATGCAGCCCAGCTCGGGATTGCCAGCGCCGAAGGAGAGCTGATCCTGGTGGACTTTCAGGCCGGCGTGGATTGGCCCCTTCGCGACGCCAACGATGCAGACAGTCGGGGCTTTGACGCCATGGGATTCTCCAGCTGTGGCAACTGGCTGGCGGCTGCCGGAGAGGGCGGGGTTGTTTCGCTCTGGCGCCTGGATGGTGATCTGCCCCAACGGATGTCGGTGCCTCCGGTGGGGGGCTGGATCGATCAACTGGCCTGGCAGCCGGGTGGTGCGCTGCTGGCAGTGGCGCGGGGCGCAGAGATCTGGATCTGGAACCGCGACGATCAGGCCTGGCTGCCGCCGCTGCGCAGTCCAGGCTCTGCCGTCATGGCCCTGAGCTGGAGTCCATTGGGTGATCAGCTGGCTGCGGGCACGGGGCAGGGGGTGTGTATCTGGGCCCTGCCGCTGGCCTCAGCGCAAGTTGCAGGGCCCCTACAGCTGGAAACGGGCTCGGCGGTGTTGCAACTGGTGTGGGGCGTCGATCCACCTTGGCTAGTGGCGGGCTTGATAGACCGGCGCGTGGTGCTTTGGCGGGATCTGCAGCGACCCTTGCTCGGCGTCGGTGACTTACTGGGAAAGATTCATGCCATTGATTTGGCGCGGTTACCCAGCGGGCAGCAGGGACTACTGGTCGCTGCGGCGGAGGCCGCGGTCCTGTGGTCCGGCCCAGAAGACGACCTCGAGTCCTGGAACGCCGTGCTGCTCCCCTGGCATCAGGATCGGATCACGGCACTGGCTTTTGGCACAGCTCAGGTGCCGATCGTGACGGCTTCGCGCGATGGCACAGCAGCGCTGTGGACGGAAGCCGGATCGCTGCTCCAAGTGCTCGACCTGGATGGTCAGGGGCTAAGCCGTGTGGTCTGGCGCTCTGACGGTCAGGCCCTCGCCGCTGGCGGAGACGAGGGAGCTTGGGTGATGTGGCCGCTCACCTCCAGTGAGGTGCCTGACGCCTGAATAGCGGGACCCGCTCATGCGGGGAAGGTGGACTCCGCTACTATGGGAACGATTCTCATTCTGGTTTTGGTTCTGGTTGTTGCGGCGTTCGTTGCGATGCCTCCTGTTGCTGGGTTTTCCTTTTTTCTCCCTGAATCTTGATGAGCGTTCTCTTTTCCTCTCTGCGACGTACGGGGCTGTTGGGACTGGCTCTTGTCCTGGTGTCCTGCGGAGCCCCGCAACAGGCCAATGACGCCAGTTCCGGTGGCAAGGGCTTCAAGGTGATGACCACCTTCCTGCCGATCACCCTGTTCACGAAGGCGGTGGCTGGTGATTGCGCTGAAGTCACTGCCCTGATTCCGCCTAACACGGGCCCCCACGACTTCCAGGCCAAGCCGGGTGATCTGGCAGCGCTACGCGAGGCTCGCGTGCTTGTGAAGAACGGTCTGGATATGGAGGCCTTCCTCGACAAGCTTGTGAGCTCAGTCGGTAACAGCCAGCTGGTGGTGATCGACTCCAGCCGCGGGGTGGCCACAATTGATTCGCCGCAGGAGCAGGGCCACAGCCAGGAGAACGATCAAGCCCACGGCCATGCCCACGGCGAGGTGAATCCCCACATCTGGCTTGATCCGCTGCGGGCGGTGCAGCAGGTGGAAAACATTCGGGACGGGCTGACGAAGGCCGATCCGAGCTGTTCTGAGGGCTATCGCCGCAATGCGGAGGCCTACACCACCCAGCTCAGAAGTCTCAACACTGAGTTAGCAGGCCAGCTCAAGCCCTTCCAGGGCAAGACCTTCGTGGCCTTCCACGATTTCGCCCCCTACTTCGCCGAGCGCTTCGGCCTTAAGGCGGAGTACTTGGTGGACGTGCCCGAGATGAATCCCACCCCCGCCGATCTGCAGCGGGTGAGCGAGATCGTGGAGCGCACCCAGTTGCGGGCCCTGCTCACTGAACCCCAGGAGGGGAACCGCTCCTTCAACGCGCTGGCCAGGGATCTTGGAGTGAAGATCAGCGTGTTTGACCCCCTGGAAACCGGCAGTGAGGAAGCATCGCGGGACCCGGGTACCTACTTCACCGTGATGCGCCGCAATGGGGCCGATTTGCTCTCGGCTTTCGGTGGCTGAACCTTGAAGGCTGAGCCGGTGCTACGGGTTGAAGGCCTCACCGTGAGGCGCGACGGGATGCTGGCCGTTGATGGGGTGTCCTTTGAGTTGCCCAGCGAAAGCGATACCGCACTGGTGGGGCCCAACGGCGCTGGTAAGAGCACTTTGGTGGCAGCCCTGCTCGGTCTGCTGCCCCACCAGGGAGGCACGGTGCAGATCCTCGGCCAGCGGCTTGGCCCGCTGGGCCAGCTGCCCCGTTCCGTGCGCGCTCAGATCGCCTACGTGCCCCAGGCCCTCAGCTTGCAAGGGCAGTTTCCGCTCTCGGTGGCGGAGTTCGTGGGTTTTGGGTTTGATCCGCCGGGTCCAACGCTGCCTTGGCGTGGTGGCGAACGTCGGCGCCAGGCGGTGCGCCGCTCCCTGGTGCGTACTGGCTGCGGCGATCTGGGAGATCGGTTGCTCAGCGAGCTGTCCGGAGGGCAACTCAAGCGGGTGCTGCTGTCCTTCTGTGTGGTGCGGCCTCGTCGGTTGCTGGTGCTCGATGAGGCTGAGGCCGGCTTGGATGCACCCTCCGCGGCACAGTTCCAGCTGCTGTTGCTGGAGCTTCGTCGTCAGGAGGGCTGGACTGTCTTGCATGTGTCCCACGATCTGGACATGGTGCGACGCAGCTGCAATCAGGTTCTGTGTCTGAACCGACGGCTGTGTTGCAGTGGGTCGCCAGACCATGCCCTCAGTCCGTCGCGTCTGAGCGAGCTTTACGGACCCAACATGGTGCCCTACCGGCATCATCACGAGCGCAGCGGCAGCCTTCATGATTGAGGTGGGAGCCCTGGGTACTGTTCTGGCGCAGCCGTTCATGCAGCGGGCCCTGATCGGCGGTCTGCTCACAGGCGCACTCGGAGGCTTATTAGGCAGCTTTGCCGTGTTGCGTCAGCTGTCTTTTTTCAGTGATGCGCTTGGCCACTCGGCCCTCCTGGGCATCAGTTTGGGGATCCTCCTGGGCCTCAACCCCACCTTGGTGCTGATCCCCTTTGCGGTGGGATTTGCCCTGCTGGTGAACCTGCTGGTGGAGCGCAGCCGCCTGCCCACCGATGCCTTGCTCAACATCGTCTATTCCACTTCCTTGGCCTTTGCGGTGGTGGCGCTGAGCCTGGTGAAGTCCTACCGGGGTGGAATCCAGCAGCTTCTTTTCGGTGACATCCTCGGCATCAGCTGGTTGGATCTGGGGGTGATCGGGGCGTTGTTACTTGGTGCTCTGGTGTATTTGGCCCTGAGCCTGCGAGCTCAGGTGTTGCTGACCCTCAATGGCGATCTGGCAGGAGCCTTCGGCGTCCAAGGCCTTGTCCACCGCCTCTCCTTCATCGTGCTGTTGGCGGTCGTGGTGGCCGTGTCAATTAAGGCGGTGGGTGTGCTGCTGATCAGTGCCTTCGTGGTGATTCCCGCGTGTGCCGGCCGGTTGTTGAGCCGTAGATTTTCGATCTATGTGACCACATCGGCTGTGCTGGGTGGAGGCTGCGCCGTCATCGGCCTGCTCAGCTCGGGGATCACCAACCTGCCCTCTGGCCCCTGTGTGGTGATCGTGCAGTTCGCCGGCTTCCTGCTGGCGCTTTTGATCAGCCAGTTCCGCCCGTGGTCTCCAGCAGTTGTTGGGCCAGCAGACCGCCGAACTCCTGATGCAAGCCCAAGCGCCCGGCGATGACCGTGACTTGATCGGCGTCTTGTGCCAAGGCCTGCATCTGGAGTCGTGAGCGGGGAGGTGCTTCGTCAGCCAGCATGAGGTGGATGGCTTTTATTGGACAGATCTGGCCCCTGACATCGTTAACCTCGGGCGGGAGGGACAGGGTTCAATTTGATTGTAGACCTCATTGGGAGTTTTGCTATCCAATGAGCTATGGGGTCTTACATGGCAGTACCTCCACAGGAATCGGGACAAGCTGATTTCAGCTTCCCAGCCATCGCTGTAGGCGCGCAGGTACACCTCCTCATATTTGACTGTCCTCCATAGTCTCTCCACCAGGATGTTGTCGTAACAGCGTCCTCTACCAGACCAGCTGATCTTGATCTCCTCTGTCTTGAGCCTTGCCACGAAGTCACCGGAGGTGAACTGACACCCCTGATCGGAGTGGAACATCTGTGGCTTTCGCCCACCGGTAAGAGCAATCTCCAATGCCTCCAGGCAGAATTCCGTGTCAAGGCTGTTGGAAAGCTTCCAACTGAGCACGTGCCTGGAGAACAGATCCACAACAGCCACGAGGTAGAGAAAGCCTTTCCGCAGCGGGATATAGGTGATATCCGTTGCCCAAACCTGATCCACTTTCTTGACCTCCTTGAGGTCCACCAGGCATGGAAAGCGCTCCGATGGCTCACCTGGCACTGTGGTGCGTGGCTTCTGGTAGATGGCCCGTAAACCCATGCGGCGCATGAGGTTTCGGACACGGTCACGGCTGATCGGGATCCCTTCTCTGGCCAGGTAGTCCACCATCCGGCGGCTGCCGCTGCAGGGATCCTCCAAATACAGCGCATCGATCCTGGCCATGATCCGCAGCGTCGATTCACGCACCGGTGTGGGCCGGTAGTAGAGCGTGGATCGTGGCAGCCCCAGCAGCTCACACTGCCGGGTGATGCTGATCTCAGGGTGATCGTGGTCGACCAGCTTGCGCAGTTCACGGGCATCACAGCAGCTGAGACTTTTTTTTAAGCCACTCCAGTTCCATCTGGAGCCGACCGATCTGCTGGAACAGCTCCGCCTCCTTGGCCTGTACTTCCTCGTTGGCGTTGCTCTTCTTGCCTCGGGTGAACAGATCGCTGGCGCCCTCCAGCATCTGCTTCTTCCACTGGCTCACCTGGATCGGGTGGATCGCGTGATCAGCGGCAATCTCCTGGAGCGTCTTGCGGCCACTGATCGCCTCCATGGCGACTCTGGCCTTGAACTCTGGGCTGTGGGTACGGCGTTTGCTCATGGCTGGGAGCCCCTTTTCAAGGGCAGTGCCCCGCCTCAGAGGTTAACGATGGGGCCTGTCCAGAAAAGCCAGACCACCTCAGCACGACATGAAGAGGGCACTTCAGCAACGTCGCCTGTTGCCGCCACCACCTGCCATGTGTGGCGGCATCCAGTCCACCGCTGACAAACGCAGCACTCGCGTAGCGCGCACCGGGTTGACGGGCGATGCTCTGCTGCTCAAATATTCGCGCCTGCGTCAGCAGCGCAGGATTCATCCACACGTGGCGTCGCAGCATCACCTGCAGCACGGGTCGGCTGGTATTGAGCCAGTAGAGCGCTGGTCCGATCAAGGGCGCTGCCAGCAGCTGTCGCAACCAGCCAAAGCTCTGGGGTGACCAGCCAGTCATGGTGGGCAGGGGGCCGCGCCAGGTCGGTGCAACCGCTATGAGTCCTTGCCACTGATTCGAGCACTCCGCCGCCAGGGAGAGGGCCAGGCTGGCACTGTGTCCGGCAGCAACCACCGTGACCGGTTGGGAGTGGTGGCTAGCGAGATGGTCCAACACGCCTTGGAGCACGAAGCGCTGCAGCGATGCGTCGTAGTCCATCGGCGGCCGATCACTCTCACCGAAACCGAGCCAGTCAAAGCTCACCAGCTGGCGTTGATCCCCGACCGCCTCTACAAACGCCAGCCATTCGCTTCGGCTCGAAACCGTGCTCAGGGCAGGTAGGAGCAGCCAAAGGGGTGCGGCTGCTGGTCCGCGGCGCTCCAGCACGACGGTGAGCTGGTGCCCCGCCAGATTGAGACGTAGCCGTTCAACCTCTCCAGCAAAGGCTCTGCTCATGCAAAACCTCGCTGAGCGACGACCTGCTGGAAAAAGACCTGATCGGATCCGGGATTGTAGAGGCAGTAAGTGCTGGGCCCTGCCGTTGGGCCCGGGTTCACGCAGCCCACGCCGATCACCTTGCGGGCCGGTACGGATTGGTGATGCTCCTCCACGCCAGCGAGGTGCTGGAGGTTGGAATCGAGGCCGCCGCTGAGCTCCACACAGAATTGCTCCCCGCTTCGGCCGGTGAACAGTCGATTGACATCCATCCGTGTGAGGCGATCGAGCAGTAACAGTGGTGAGCTGTCGCTGGAGAGGCTGTCGCTCACATCGGCGGAGCTTCCGTGCAGGAGGGCGCAGTCAAGCTCCCTAAAGCCGAATGGCAGGTTGGCCAGCCAGGCCATATCGGCTTGATCCACCGCGTTCAGCAGTGATTCCACGGCAGCCTCCCCTTGCGCCGCCCGCAACCCATCGGCGCGGCTGCGCCCGCGGTATCCCCACTCCGCCAGGAGCTGTTCATCCCACCAGCCGACGACACACTGGGGTTGCAACTCCCCCCGTCGTGGGTTCCGGAGTCGTTCCAGCAGGGCATGACAGCTTGGGTCAGGGCCCACCAGATCGCCCAGAATGAACAGAGTGCTCACTCGCTCACGCCGAAGATCCCTGAGCACGGCCTCATAGGCCTTCAGGTTTCCGCGCAGTCCACTCAAAAGTGCCCACATCGCCATCAACGCTCACAAACGTGAGCAGCGTCGTCGGCCCGCTCGGCGTACTCGAATCCATGGCGAAGCCGCCAAGAGAAGATGGGCGGAAGTCCCGCATTCAGGATGGCCTGGCAGGTGCGCTCCACGTCGTAGCTCACTTCACGGATCTCTACCGCGTCATGGTCTTCGTCGACAGTGATGTACGTGGCCTTGGTGCTGCCGTGCCGTGGTTCGCCTACCGACCCCGCATTGATGAGGCGGCGAAGCGGTAGATCGAGCTGATGCTCGCTGCTCGCGAGATTGGAACTTGAGGTTGCGGCGCCAGCAGGTTTCTGAACCCGCACCCGGATGGAGCCATGGTTCAACCTGCGCACATAGGGGCGATGGGTGTGGCCACAGAGCAAGGTGTCGGCCTCCGCAGAATCGACTCGCTCCAGGGCCGTGAAAGCATTCATGTCAGGCAGGAGATATTCGTGCTGACTGTTGGGGCTGCCATGCACAAACAACAGGCGCCCACGGCGTAGCGAAAAAGGAAGGCCTGCCAGAAAGTCTCGGTTTTCAGCCTTGAGCTGGGACGCTGTCCAATGGTGTGCCAGCTGCCCACGTCGTTCGGCCAGTTGGGAGGGATAGCTGCAATCGCAGGCATCGAGCCCCTCGATGATGTCCTCATCCCAGCAGCCCTGGCAGCTGGGAATGCCCCGCTCACGTACCAGCTCCACCACCTCATTGGGTTGGGGGCCATAGCCAACCAGATCACCCAGGCAGATGATGGTGTCAAGACCCAACTGATCAATGTCGGCCAACACCGCCTCCACGGCGGCCAGGTTGGCGTGCAAGCAGGAGAGAACGGCGATAGCCATGGGTGTCAAGGCGATGGGGTCGGCAGTTGTTGCTGTTGGCGCAAGGGCCCCTGCTGCAGCTCCAGAGCCGCGTCGCTGAGCAGGCAGTCGTTGATCGTGTTTTGTATCTGGTTCAGCTGAAGTTGCTTCCCTTGCACGACCAATCGCGACAACCGCGTTGGACGTCCATGTGGTGATTCCAGCTCCAGCAAGGGTAGAAATTGGGACCCCTCCTGGCTCACGATCCAGTTGAACAGGAAGCCGCGGCCGTCAGGCAGGTTGACATGGGCCTTGGCGCGGAAAATATCGCCGTAGGCTCCATTCACCAGCTCAAACCAGAAGCTGCTCAGACTGTCTGGATCCCACACCGCACCATTGAGCGGCAGGCTGTGGTGCTCAAGAGCGCTGAATTCGAGGGTGTCCTGCTGGGGCAATTCGTTATCACGGCCAAAATGCAGATGACACTGAGGCATCAGCTGCAGGGCCGCCAGCTGGGGGATCAGGCGTCGATCGATCCCGGCCAATCCGCTCTCCGCTGGGTGGTGAAACTGTGGTATCTCAAGGCAGGCCAGCAGATTGGTGGCGTGTGAAGCCAGGCTGACGTCTTGGTCAGCGAGATCCATCAGTTCCGGGCATTGATCGCACAGAAAGGCCTGGTCGAGGCCGCCATCCTCAGCGTGTTGCAGGCCTTCATCCGCAAATCCGGGAAGGCGGAGGTAGCCGCAAGGCCCAAGGTGGGCCTGAAAATGTTTCAGGATCCAGGCCGTCTTGCCACAGCCTGGAGGTCCGGAGATCAGCAGGATCTGGCTCATCGTTCTGCCAAACAGGCCTCGAGCTGCGCCTTTAGGCCGGCCTGATCAATGTCTTTGCCGATCGCTACCACCTTGGTGTGCCGAGGGCTGCCTTGCGGCCAGTCGGAATCATCAATCGTGAAGCGTTTGCCGCAGAGGTGAAACAGGTGGCGGCGGTTGCTCTCGCGAAACCAGAGCACCCCCTTGGCTCGAAACACGTTGGCCGGCAGCTGCTTGTCGAGAAAGTGTTGAAAGCGGCGTAGATCAAAGGGAGCATCTGCCGCTAGAGACACTGAACGGAATCCCTCCAGCTCAGGCGTGTGGGCGTCTGCGTGGTTGTGCACATGGTCGTGCGATTGATGGTGGTTGTGTTGGTGATCTTGGCCGTGATGGACGTGGTGGTCGTGATCCTTTCTGAGCGCTTCCTGGTCTTGGAGCGCCACCAATAGATCCGTTTCGAACAGGCCCACACTCAGCAGCATTGACAGGGGCACATCGCCATGGCTGGCATGCAGGATGCGGGCATCGGGCTTGATCTCCCTCAGGCGAGCCTCCACGGCCACTAGCCGTTCGGCATCGACAAGGTCACATTTGTTGAGTACAAGGATGTCGCCGTACACAACTTGAGCCCTGGCAATCGGGCTCTTCTCAACAAAAGCGCCATCAAAATGCTCGGCATCGATCAAGGTGATGATCGAATCCAAACGGAGCAAATCGCGAAACTCACCAGCCATGAAGGTGAGGGCCACCGGTAGCGGATCGGCCAATCCGGTGGTCTCCACCACGATGAAATCCGGCGGATCAGGGCGCTCCAGAACGCGCTGAACCGCCTCTTGCAGCTCACCGTTGATTGAACAACAAATGCAGCCGTTACTGAGCTCCACCATGTTGTCGCTGGTGGTCACCACCAGTTCGTTGTCGATGCCAACCTCGCCGAATTCATTGACTAATACAGCACTGCGCACACCCTTCTGGTTGCTGAGAATGTGGTTGAGGAGCGTGGTCTTGCCGGCACCGAGAAAGCCGGTGAGCACGGTGACGGGCACAGGGACCATGAGATCGCGATCATCGGCCTGAGAACGATTCTCATACTACATCTATCGGGCTGAATTTTGTATGGCGGTATCCGATGGCGACACGGCGCCAAGCGACCACCCCTTCACAGGCTTGGTTGAATGCAGGGGCCGCTAGCGGAGCCGCCGCTGTGGCAAGCCTGCTTCTGCTCTCTTCTCTGGGCAGGTCTGAGGAGCGCGACAGCAATCCGGAACCGTGTGGCCAGTCCATCGATGTCTGACTCCAAAAGACAGGAGCCGGCCATCACGACCTGTTCCCCTGATCCCGTCGGAAGGGTGGCTGAGCGCTGGCTGTCATGGTCCGCGGTTCCGCCCGATGCGCTGGGAGCGCAAGCATCAGCGGCTGGAGATCAGCACCCCAGCCCACGGCCAAGCATGGCTATCAATCCGAATCCTGAACCGATAACCAACCCTTCTCCAGTGAGCCATTGCCAGCCAAGGCGTTAGCCCTTGATGGATCAACAGGGCTCAGCCCGCTTGCTTTCTGCAAAGGTGATCCTCGGCATGTTCATCTCCCTTGCTCAACCAACAGCCGTGAGCGCTTCGCTGACCTCCCAGAGCTGGCGGCGGGTCTCTGCGTTCAGGGCCTTTGGTGCCACCCGGCAGGCCCGCGGCCAGCCGCGCATTCCCCCCAGTTGGTCGGGGCCGAAGTGCTCGCCGCCCTTGGCCTCCGCTGCTGTGGCGGCATGGAGCTGGGGCAGGGCGCCCATCGCCGCGCTCTGGAAGAGGGGATCCATCAGCCGGTAGGCCAGGCCCTCCAGCTTCGAGCCGTTGGCGGCCACTGACGCCGGCTGCAGGTTGGTGCGGGCCAGGCCGGGGTGGGCGGCCAGGGAGATCGCCGGGCTGCCGGCTGCCTGCAGCCGCTCCTGCAGTTCGAGGGCGAACATCACGTTGGCCAGCTTGCTCTGGCTGTAGGCCGCCCAACGGTCGTAGTGGCTTTCGCCCATCAGGTCATCGAAGGGGAGGCGACCGAAGAACTGGGCGCCTGAGGTGACCGTGACCACCCGGGCTCCGGGCCGCTCGGCCAGCAGCGGCAACAGGGCCGTGGTGAGGGCGAAGTGGCCCAGGTGGTTGGTGCCGAATTGCAGCTCGAAGCCATCGTGGGTGAGCTGCCGCGGCGTGCCCATCACACCAGCGTTGTTGATCAGCAGGTCGAGGCGACCGTATTGCTCGGCCAGCCAACGGGCCCCGGCACGCACGCTGGCCAAGTCGGCTAAATCGAGCATCAACACCTCCAGCCCGCCGGTGGCGGCTGGCAGCAGCTCATCACGGGCCGCCTCCCCCTTGCGGCGGGAGCGGCAGGCCAGCACCACGGTGGCGCCATGGCCGGCCAGGGCCCGGGCCGATTCAAACCCGAGCCCGCTGTTGGCTCCAGTGATCAGGGCGATCCGGCCGGTCTGATCGGGGATGTCGGCGGTGGTCCAGGGCATCGGCTTGTGGCGCGCTAACAGGTCAGGGCCTTCATCGTGTCGCCTGAAGTTCCATCACCGTGGGCCCCATCCAGTAAGCCCCGGGATCCTGGCTGGCCGCGGCGATCTCGGCGCTGGCGGCAGCGGCGGCGGTTGGCGTCCAGAACCCCTGGCGGATCAGCTGCTGGCCATAGACATCCACGAAGCTCTCCAGCCAGTTCGCCACGGCATCCCCAGCATCCCCAGGGCTCCCCAGGAGCGGCAATGGCCGCAGGGCATCAATGCGGAACCCCCGCGCCGCCAGCAGCGACGGCAGCCGGCGGTTCACATCGGGATCGCCGCCGGCGGCACGAAAACTGGCCAGGGCGGCGGCACCGAAACGGCGGACCGCGTCGCCATCGGGGTGGAGCCCGAAGGTGCTCCAGTGCACGTATTCGTGAAACAACACCCGTGCCCCCGGTTTCAAGGTGGCGGCGAGCTGGTCGAGCAGGGGCTCAAGCGACGGCAGAAACATCGCCACCCAGCGGCACCAGACAAGGTCGAAGCCCTCCTGCGGCAGTGGATCAGAGCAGAGGTCATGGCGGCGGACTTCCAGCTGGGCCAGGCCCGCTTCGGCCGCCGCCCGTCGGGCGGCCTCCCCGTAGGAGGGGCTGAGCTCCAGGGCCAGAACCCGGCCGCCGGCTCCCACCTGGCGGGCGAGCTCCAGGCTGACGAATCCCGGACCTGCCCCCAGATCAAGCACCCGTTCACCTGCCGCCAGACCGGCCCTGCCCCAGGCTTCCTGGGCGGAGGAAAGCCAGAGCGCGTGCTGCTGGCTCAGGCGCTGCTGTTCGGCGGCGTCGGTGCCGAGCACATAGGTGCCGGTGGCCTGCGAATCAGGCTGGGAAGCGGCCATCGGCGTGGATGGGTCGTGCTCGGCGTTCAGCCCTTGCGGCTCATTCTTCAGGGAACAGCAGGTCGGCGAGTTCGTCGGCATCGACGTCGTAGACCCGGGCGAGGCTGGTTTCGATCGCGGAAGTGACTTCGCCGGGCAGGAAGCGCATGGCGTTGAGGGCGTCCTCGGCGATGTCGTCGGTGAGCAGTTTCTCCTCCCCGCCAAGCTTCTCGTCATTGATCACTGCCATGACCCAGCTCTGGTAGGCGTAGACCAGGTCTGCGAACTCCAGTTCGGGATCGTTGAGGTCGAGGCCCATGGGTCTGTCAGGTTCAAGCCCTCACAGTTTGGCCCCCGATGGGTGGGTCAGTCTCGCTTCATCCGAAATGCTTGGTTGAGCTGATGTCCCCTGCACCGCCGGTTCCCGCCGCCGCCAGCCTCCAGGCCGGTCTGTTCGAATTCGCCATTGCCGAGCTGGTGCGCCAGCACCGGGGCAGCTTCGCTCCCCTGTGGACCACCGAGAGCTGGGCCAAGCTGATGATCTGGCTGGCCCTCAACAGCGGCGGCAGCGGCGATCGCAGCGGCCTCGAAAGCTTCGCCGCCGCCCTGGGGCCTGCGTTGGCGGGTCGGATGCGGCGGCTGTTCTTTGAGCGTGAGCTCGACGGCCTCGGCCTGAAGCTGCTGGCCGACCCTGCCGACCCCCAGGTGCTGGTGCTGCCACTGGCGTCCGAAGCGGGCGACGGCCAGCCCCTTGATCTCGAGCGGGTGGCGGCAGCCCTGGCCGCCGCCGGTCTGGAGGGCCGGGTGAGTGAACGCGGCCGCTGGCAGAAGCTGGAGGCCCTGGTGGCTGTGCCCTGGCGAGACGATCCATGAACCTGATTGCCACGTATCAAAACAACGGCTTCACGGCCCTGGCCGATGGGGTGATGGCCTTTTTTGATCACCGCAGCGACCTGCAGCGCCCAGGTGTGGCCTTCGGCCCTGAGGTTGGTCCCGAAGCTGAGTCAGCCAGCCTGCCCGCGAAGGTGTCCACTGATATCAGCCTGGTGGCGACCGACCGCAGCGATCCAGAGGCCTTCGCCTTAGCCGAGGTGATCCTGCGCGGCGTGAACGCCGGCCTCAGTCAGTACCTCAAGGAGAGGCCGCTGCTGCGCCAGTGCTGCCCCGAGCAGAGCCTGTTCGTGAACCCGATCTTCAACCTGCAGCGCTATGCCCCTAGGGAAGGCTTTCGCCAGTGGCACTGCGACTGGACCCTCAGCGATGAGGCCACCGAACCCCACGCCCGCGTGCTGGCCTGGATTCTCTACTGCAACTCCCTGCCCGAGGGGGGCACCGAGTTCCATTGGCAGGGGCACCACGAGCAAGCGGAGCGGGGCAAGCTGGCGATCTTCCCCGCCGGGGTCTCACACATCCACCGGGGTCGGGTGAGCCAGGAGCACAGCAAAACCATCGCCACCGGCTGGATCAATGCCGGCCGGATGGAGGACTACGTCAAACGGCTGGCGGCCTGAAGCATGGTGCTGTCAAGCACAAACGAGCGCACCCAGCCGCGCTGCACAAAGACCGGCAGCAACACGGCGGGATCCACAGGGACCGCCCCCTGATCCAGCTCGCTGCAGAGCTGGCCAAATTCTGTTCTGGCGGCAAAGCCTTCCAGCAGCCGCCATTCATCAGGGTTCGGCCTGTCAATCCGGGTTTCAACCCCATCTCTCCAGATGAAGAGATTCACACTCCCCTCATCGAGGTCAATGGTCTCTGAATCCGTGGCGTCGGCCTGATTGGCCTGCCAGATGCGATGCACAGGGAAGTCGGATTGCATCAGCACACTGGATTGAGGCAGTTGGAACACCAACCGCTCCCATTGCCCAGGCGCCACCTGGGCGAGGGCCGTCAGGTCGATGCCGCTTTCATCTGCAGCGTTGAAGGCCCGGTGCCAGTGCCACTCCAGTTGCGCCACATCGGCGAGATAGGGCAATGCTTTGGCAGGCGGGAAGGTCTGAAGGAAGACCGGCAGATCACCGCCATAGTCCCCCAGATCGGGCGAGGTTGACGCGTTCTGCATCACGTACGTTTCGGCCAGGCCGCCGAAGAAGGCCGCGCCCACCAGCCGCCGGCAGACGGGATAAATCTCCTCCAGACAACGGATGAGCTTGCCTTTCACACTGCCCTTGTAGGCCGCAATCCCCTGCCGCACGCTGAGGTTGCCGGAGCCATGAAGCTGTGGCTCCAACGCTTCCAGGCAGGCCGGATCACCGCCAGGGCTGATCGCCCCATGGAACAGCCGTTGCAGGCGGATCAGGTCGTTGGGAGCTGGCGTTGGCATCGGCACTGCTCGGCTTTGTGGACTTCGGCCTGGAGCACGTCAAAGCTGGGGATGTCGGTATCCCATTCGATCAGGGTGGGCAGCGGGCCAAAGCGTTCCAGGGCCTGCTCGTACAGCGCCCAAACACCAGGCTGCACCGGCTTTCCATGGGTATCGAAGAGAAAGGATCCCTGCTGCTCATAGCCGGCCAGGTGTATTTCTTTGACGCGATCAATCGAGATCGCGGCCAGATACTCCATGGGATCAAAGCCGTGATTGATGGCATTGACATAGATATTGTTGACATCGAGCAGCAGATCACAGTCAGCCTTTTCAGCCAACGCGGCGAGAAATTGCCATTCGCTGAGGTCGTTGCCGGCAAACTGCAGGTAGGGCGACAGGTTTTCGATCAGGATGCGCCGGCCCAGGAACTCCTGCACCTGCTGGATTCGATCGGCAACATAAATGAGAACGGAATCGGTGTAGGGCAGCGGGGCGAGATCGTTGAAGTAGTGGCCGCCGCTTGACACCCAGGCCAGGTGGTCGGACACGTAGACGGGCTCAATCCGATCGGCCAGGGCTTTCAAACGATGCAGGTAAGCCCAGTTGAGCGCATCGGCGGAGCCAATCGACAGGCCGACCCCATGCAGGGTGAGGGGATAGCGCTCCCGGATGGCGGAGAGATGCCGCAACGGCAGGCCGCCGCCGAGATAGTTGTCCGAGAGGGCCTCAAACCAGGGGATGGCCGGGGTTGTGTTGAGAATGGGTGCATAGTGCTGGGAGCGCAGGCCCAGGCCTACTCCGTGGAGATTCATGGCGCTTGGTTGGCTCATTGGGTTGCCAGTCTTGGCCGATGGACCTATCGGGATGGTTGGCCTCAACCCGATAGGCACTGGCACCTGCGTTCAGCTGGCTTGCTTGATCGTTCCTCCAACAATCTTCTTGCAGGTGCCTTTGGGCACGTACACCCACTCTTCGGGATCACCCGAAACCTTCGCTTCTCCTGCGCAGCTGTGCTTGCTGGTGCCGCAGTCATTCATGCCCGCTTTGGCGATGCCGGCGCATTTCTCCATGCCGGCTTTGCCCGCGAGGGCCTCACCGGCGGTGGCGCCCACCAGGCCGAGGGCCAGGACGCCTGAGAGGGCGGCGTTCATGGCTGTTTTGGCTGTTGCAGATGTCATGCTCGAAGACCTCCAGCGGGAGGTGGCGAAGTGGCAGTTGTGGGCGGCGCAAGCATCGGGATGATGGCCGACCGTTGGACATACCGATGACGGCGGCGAACGGATTGGCGCCGTTGCCATAGTGCGTGGGAACCCTGACGGCGTTTTGATTCTGAGATTTTGTTTTGAAATTTTGGCCTCAGAACGTTGCCACCTGCAGGGCAGCCTCTGGTGGCCCTCAGCCGGGCCAAAGGAACGTATTGAAGCGCCGGGTACCCAGGCTGTTTTGATACCCGAGGGTGTTTTTAGTTGACAAGCTCACCACGGCCCCGAGCCGATCAGCCGTTTTGACGCATTGTTGAAATGTCTGGGCTGTGTAGCACTGCACGTCAAGCTGGTTGCAGCCGCCGGGAGGCAAAAGCGCAACCTGGAAGGGCTGGATGCTGCAAAAAATCGGCTTGGTGTAGAGCTGGCGAAGTCGATAAAAGTCGGCCCGGGTGTAATTGGCAAAAAAGTGATCATCCACCTGGATGCCATCCCCATGGCGGGCTTCATGCACCAGATCTGGAATACTCATGGACCGGTATTGCGGTGATTGCACCCAGACCACGGGCATCAGCCCTTGTTGACGGGCCTCCTGGGCAACGTGCTGTTGAACAGGATCAGCGACGTTCCGGTAATCCAGAAACACCACGCGATAGCGAACCGCGCGCATCCCAGCCAGGGTCTGGGTGATGGTGTTGGTTGAGGTGTAAAACCAGATCTGTGGTTTGGATAGCCACGTGCCGTTTGGTGCTGCATCTGCCGCCAGCGGTACCAGGGCAAGCCCTGCTGCGGTGAGGCGGGAGGCGATGGAGATGAGCTGTCTAGTGATTCTGCGTACCAACAAGAATCAACTCCCGGCTTGTGTGTTCAACAGTGCATCCAGTGCGGGGGCTTGAGGCAGGCTTCCGCTTCAACGCTACTGAGCCCCCTTTGAGAGCATGGGCTGATCTCCCCAAAGCCAGCCGTGACCGAGGCCCTGCCCAAGACCTACGACCCGGCCGGCACCGAAGCCCGCTGGCAGGCGGCCTGGGAAGCCGCCGGCGCCTTCCACCCGGATCCCACCGCCCCCGGCGAGCCGTTCAGCGTGGTGATCCCGCCGCCGAACGTGACCGGCAGCCTGCACATGGGCCACGGCTTCGAGACGGCCCTGATCGACACGATCGTGCGCTTCCAGCGTCTGCAGGGCAAGAACGTGCTCTGCCTGCCCGGTACCGACCACGCCTCGATTGCTGTGCAGTCGATCCTGGAGAAGCAGATCAAGGCGGAAGGCGGCAGCAAAGACGACCTCGGCCGCGACGCCTTCCTGGAGCGCGCCTGGGCCTGGAAGGCCGAAAGCGGCGGCACGATCGTGGGCCAGCTGCGCCGGCTGGGCTACTCGGTGGACTGGAAGCGCGAGCGCTTCACCCTCGATCCGGGCCTGAACAAGGCGGTGGTGGAGGCCTTTGTGCGCCTGCACGAGCAGGGCCTGATCTACCGGGGCGAATACCTGGTGAACTGGTGCCCGGCTTCGGGATCGGCGGTGAGCGATCTCGAAGTGGAGATGAAGGAGCTCGACGGCCACCTCTGGCACTTCCGCTACCCGCTTAGTGGTGGGGCCACCCGTGATGGCCTCGATCACCTGGTGGTGGCCACCACCCGCCCCGAAACCCTGCTGGGTGACACCGGCGTGGCCGTGCACCCCACTGACCCGCGCTATGCAGCCTTAGTGGGCCAGACGATCACCCTGCCGCTGGTGGGCCGCGAGATCCCGATCGTGGCCGATGAGCACGTGGATCCCGCCTTCGGCACCGGCTGCGTCAAGGTCACCCCCGCCCACGACCCCAACGACTTCGCCATCGGCGCCCGCCACGGCCTGCCGCTGATCACGGTGATGGCCAAGGACGGCAGCATGAACGCCGCCGCCGGCCGCTTCGCCGGGCTGGATCGCTTTGAGGCGCGCACGGCGGTGGTGGCGGCGATGGAAGCCGAAGGCTTCCTGGTGAAGGTGGAGCCCCACCGCCACAGCGTGCCGTTTTCGGATCGCGGCAAGGTGCCGGTGGAGCCGCTGCTCTCCACCCAATGGTTCGCCAAGGCCGAGCCCCTGGCGGCCCGCTGCCGCGAGGCCCTCGATCGGGGCGAGCCACGCTTCGTGCCGGAGCGCTGGCAGAAGGTGTACCGCGACTGGCTCACCGACATCCGCGACTGGTGCATCAGCCGCCAGCTCTGGTGGGGTCACCGCATCCCCGCCTGGTTCGTGGTGAGTGAAACCGGCGGTGTGATCAGCGACGCCACCCCCTATGTGGTGGCCCGCGATGCGGCCGAAGCCCGCGCCAAAGCCGAGGCGCAATTTGGCCGGCCGCTGCAGCTGGAGCAGGACCCGGACGTGCTCGACACCTGGTTCTCCAGCGGCCTCTGGCCCTTCTCCACCCTGGGCTGGCCCGATGAGAACGCCGCCGATCTGGCCACCTGGTATCCCACCAGCGTGCTGGTGACCGGCTTCGACATCATCTTTTTCTGGGTGGCGCGGATGACGATGCTCGCCGGCGCCTTCACCGGGCGCATGCCCTTCGCCGACGTGATGATCCACGGCCTGGTGCGCGATGAAAACAACCGCAAGATGAGCAAATCGGCGGGCAACGGCATCGACCCGCTGCCGCTGATCGAGCGCTATGGCGCCGATGCCCTGCGCTTCGCCCTGGTGCGCGAAGTGGCCGGCGCCGGCCAGGACATCCGCCTCGACTACGACCGTGCCAGCGGCAGCTCCGCCACGGTGGAGGGCGCGCGCAACTTCGCCAACAAGCTCTGGAACGCCACCCGCTTCGCGCTGATGAATCTGGGCGGCGAAACCCCCGCTTCCCTTGGCGCCCCCGATCCGGCCGCCCTCACCCTCGCCGACCGCTGGATCCTCTCCCGCCTGGCCCGCGTCAACCAGGACACCGCCCAGCGCTACGGCAGCTACGCCCTGGGCGAAGCCGCCAAGGGGCTCTACGAGTTCGCCTGGAATGAGGTGTGCGACTGGACGATCGAGCTGCTCAAGCGGCGCCTCTATCCCCGCCCCGCCACGGAAGGCGCCGCGCTCAGCCCTGAGGCCCTCGCCGATCAGCGCGTAGCGCGGCAAGTGCTCGCCAAGGTGCTCGCCGAACTGTTGGTGTTGCTGCACCCGCTGATGCCGCACCTGAGTGAGGAGCTCTGGCATGGCCTCACCGGCGAGCCTGAGGGCACCTTCTTGGCCCTGCAGCCCTGGCCGGCTGTGGATCAGTCCGCGCTTGATGCCTCCTTGGAAGCGTCGTTTGCGGAGTTGATCGAGGCGATCCGGGTGGTGCGCAACCTGCGGGCAGTGGCTGGCCTCAAGCCGTCGCAGCCGGCGCCGGTGGTGTTCATCACCGGCCGTCCGGAGCTGGCGGCAGTGCTGCGCCAGGCCAGCGGCGACATTACCGCCCTCACCCGGGCGGTGTCGGTGGAGGTGCGCGAGCCGGCTGGCTCGGGCGACGCGGCTGCGAGCGAGCGCACCCTGGCGGCCGTGAGCGGCGAGCTGCAGGTGCTGCTGCCGATCGAGGGTCTGGTTGATCTCGATGCCCTGCGCGGCCGCCTGGAGAAAGACATCGCCAAGGCCGAGAAGGAAATTAAGGGCCTGGCCGGCCGTCTCGCCAACCCCAACTTCGCCAGCAAGGCGCCGCCGGAGGTGGTGGCCGAGTGCCACGCGAACCTGGCGGAAGCCGAGGCGCAGGCGGGGCTGGCGCGGGGGCGGTTAGCTGGGCTTGGGTGAGCTGCTGCAGCCAGACTCTGTGTCCTGCTATGCCACCCTCATGCCATAACTAACAGACTGAACTTCACGCCTATTTGTTGATCTGATCTGCAGACGACTGCAAGCCTCTGAAAACACTCTCTGCCAGCTCTTCTGGGCAACCAGACGGCACTTCAGCCCTCACCGCATCAATCACCCCTGGCGTTGACTCCACCAACGCATCCACGATGGTGTCGGCCGTTCCCCCCAGCCCCAGCTTCTGGGCTGTGCTGATCAGGTGGCGTCGCTGAATCTGTAACGGCTTGTAGGTGCGGCTTTTGCTTCCATACCAGGCCATGGCCATCCTGATCTCCTGCTGGGGCCACATTCCGGTGCCAGTGCCGATCACCGGCCAGGCGGAGAGAACGTCATAGAGCGGGGTGAGTTGGTAGCGCCCGCCAGGGTTGAGAAACAGGCTGAAGTTCTTGGCGTGTCCATCAATGGCGCGCAACATCCAGAACAACACTTGGGCTCGATAGAACGTGCACAGATCTCCTGCAGCCGAGGATTGGGCCAGCCAGGCACTGATCGCCACCAGGCCAGGCCCACCTTGATTTTCGTATTTCGCCTCTGGCGGGGTTCCGGTGACCTGGCAAAAATCTTCGGTGGGCAAGCGCAGCCAGTGGCTGCCCGTGGGATGAAGCCTGCGGTCGAAGCGCTCCACGATCAAGCAGCGCTCGCCTGCGAAGCTGGCGATCTGGGAGGCAGCCACATCGATGCCGTAAGCCCTGAGCAGGCGACCACACAGCCATTCGTTCTCCACAGAGGTGGAGAAATCGATCTGTCCGTTGCCCACCGTTCCCATTGGCAGCTTGAACAGGTGGGTGGTGGGCGTGCTGTTGAGCGGCCGGCACCAGCGGCCGTTATGGCGGAGCAGGGCCGTCTTTTCTTGCGCCCCAGCCACGGAGAGCCGCAGCTCCTCTGCTGCAGGGCCACTGAATCCAGGCAACGCTGGGGCTACGACACCCCGCAGCACCTGCCCGATCTCCTGCTCAGACAGCGGAGTCGCCTCGATGCGATCAAGGCCGCTGGGTTCTTCATCAAGTGGCAGCACTTGCACCGCCCCGGCGCAATCACGGCCCACCGCGGCCAGCAGATCGAAGGCGCTGGAGCTGGCGGCCTGAAAGCGTCGCTGAACGCGCTGGCGGATCGCGCTGCTATCAGGCAGCAGATTCTCGAACCAGCTCCCCACCGCTGCGCCCTGCAGGGCGGTGGTGCCCAGGCCCGCTGGCAACGACAACGACAGGGGGCGGAACTGGCTTGAGCCCAGCCAGCTCTCTGCGTAGCGAAACTCCTGGCCTCCCCTGCTCGGCAGCGCCCAGATGCCGACCCGCTCCCCGTTCATCCAGACCGCCAGTTCGCGGCTGTGCCTAGGGCGCCCCATCACCACTCCGCGGTGTCGGAGGGTTCTTGGCGTGGCCTGATCACCAGCTCCAGGTCCAGAGCGGCCGTCAGCAACAGCAGGCGCTCCAGGGTCAGGCGACCGGGATGGAGCTCCAGCTGCGACAGGCGTGCCTGGCTGATGCCGCCGGCCCTGAGGGCGAGATCCTTCTGGCTCAAGCCCCGCTGGCGCCTGAGGCCCTTCAGCAGCTGGCCTAGCTGTGATGGTGCGCGGATCACCTGCTCGTTAAGGTCCATCGCCTACTCGTAGTCCTAATCAACGCAATTTAAGTGGAATCCGAGTTAATGGCTTTTATTTGCTTTCCGAGTAGTTCTGAGCTGGGGTGATCAGCTTGGCAGCCGCGCCGCGAGATCCTCCGGCACGCAGAAGACGTCCCTTCGCCCCTCTTGTCTGCGCAGGAGTAGGCCGAGTGCCGCCAGCTTCTGTAGGTCCGTCCGGGCGGTCTGGTTGCTCACCCCATGGCACCTCTGGTGGGAGAGCACGGTGTAGCGAAAGCCGCAATGGCGCAGCGCATGGCGTAGCAGGGCCAGCTGGCGGTGGTTCAGCCCGTCCACTCCTTCGAGCCGGAGTTGCAAGGCGCCAACCTCACCGGCTTTGCGCTCCAGATAGGCATGCAAATTACTGATCCCTTGCTGGATCACCTTGACCTGTGCCAGCAGGAAGTAGGTGAGGTCGTTGTCATCACTTTCGCTGAACAGAAACGAGCGTTCGTACTGCCCTCGGGCCTTGTTGATCACCGAGGAGATCGAGATGAACTCAAACAGCCGGTAGCCCTGATGGAGCATCGCCCAGTAGAAGAGCGCCCGAGCCGTGCGGCCGTTGCCATCACAGAAGGGGTGGTCGTAGGCCAGCCAGAAGTGAAGCGTGATGGCACGCACCAGCGGGTGGAGGAACACGGCTGGAATCTCGCCGTTGGCGAAACGGCAGAGCAACACCAGCCGCTGCTCCAGCTCGCCAGCCGCTGGTGGCACATGGAACACCGTGCCGTAGGCGTCCTCCACTACCACCTCCTTGCCTGGCGGGCGCAGCTGTCCGGCATCGGCCGGATCATCCAGGGTGCCCTCACTCACCAGCCGGTGCAGATCCAGCACCAGCTGCGGACTGAGCGGCTGATCCTTGAGTTCCCGGATGCGTTGCATCGTCAGGAAGTTGTTGAGGATCATCCGCTCGGAGCGATCCCGCGGCACCCGCCCACTGCGGATCATGGCCTTGGCCACATCCCGCGTTGTCGCCGCACCTTCCATCTGCGAAGAGGTGATCGCCTCCTCCATCAGCGAGCTCAGCAGGTGGCGATCGCGCGTGGACCGTGTCGTGACAGCGTCTGGGGCCACTACGCCGCCGCCGGCCTGCCGATCGATCTCATGGAGGCCCTGGAGCAGCAGGGGTGGCTGGCAGAACCAGAAGGCCTTGCCGTCACTCCCCTGCAGAGGTAAGGGGATGGGTCTGCGGGAGAGCTTCTCGGCCAGCCACCACTGCTCGTGGTTCAGGCCCTCCGGCGGCTGGTGGTGGCGCAGCTCGTCCCAGTGGAGATAGCGCTCTGGTACTGCCGCCGCGGCCAGCCGGTTGAGCAATGCCAAGGCTTGCTCCAGCCCGCCGCTGCGGGCGAGCAACTCCTCCAAGGGCGGAGGCCTGTGGGGCAGACGGATGGGCAACTCCCAATGAACTCCTAACTTTGTCCAAATTAGGAGATGGTTTGGCGCGCGCTCCCCTCGCCGCCAGTTCCCCGTGCGCGATGAAGGCCTACAGCAGCGACCCCTGATGGTCCACCGGCGGCAACTGTTGCGCCGGGGCGCGCTCCTCTGCCTCGCTGGCCTTCACGTCCAGGGCCTGCTCGATCACCCGATCGGTGAGCGCGTCGAAGTAGGCGGCCAAGCTCTGCTGCAGTTCCTGGAACTCTGGCCAGAGGGTGTCGTTCACGAACGTGCGGCTGAGGCGTGCCATCACAGTCGTGCGCCGTTGGCCGCGGTAGCGGTAGGGCGTGATGCCGTAGCGCCGCATCAGCGCCACGAACAGATGCCTCGACCATTGGTCGGCGAGCGAGAAGCGAAACTCGATCGGCGGCTCCTCGGCCGCGATTTCCTTGAGGCGGGCCTGGATGCGTTGCCGCGCCCGCTGGGCCGCCACCTTCTCGCCATCGCTGCCGGCCCGGGCGAACAGGGCCTCGATTCGGCGCAGCTTCTCGACCAGCTGCTCTTCCGCGCTGGCTGGCCTGGCAGGGCATGCCATGACGATCCTGTCTCGATGTCGCCGCTGGCACCGTAGGCCGGCATCGCCACGCGTAGATGCGCCAAGCCCATCAGCCGCATCTGTTGTCGGCCCCATGGGCGATCAGGTGTCGTCGATCTGCGCGAACCGGATCTCAGACAGCGTTGAACAGCAAGACTGATCGTTCACATCGCCAGAGGCGGCTGCCATGGAATTCGCCCAGGTGGTGTTCTACGGCCGTCTTGGCAAACAGGCCCTGTCGATGTTCAATCTCGATCCGCAGCAGTGGCGTGGCGCCCGGGTGCTCGACTGTCCCGGTGGCCCTGGCTCCCTTTCCGCTGTGCTGCGGGCAGATGGATTCGATGTGACCGCCGTGGATCCGCTCTACGCGTTGGCGGAGGACAGCTTGAAGCAGCGGGCTCTGGCTGACCTCGATCGCGCCATGGGCCAACTCGCGGGTGATCCAGCGATCCGTCCGGGCTTTGATCTGGCCGCCTGCCGCCAGGAACACCTCGCTGCCCTCGACGTGTTCCTGGCCGATCGCCGTGCCAATCCGGATCGCTACATCGCCGCCAGCCTGCCGGCGTTGCCCTTTGCAGATCAACAGTTTGATCTGGTGCTCAGCGGACACCTGCTGTTCAGCTATGCGTCGATGGCAGATGGCGGCCTGATGCCCGCAGAGGGGCTGGATCTGGCCTGGCACCACCGCGCGCTGGCTGAGCTGTTGCGCGTGAGCCGCAGGGCGGTGCGCCTCTATCCCGCCCACACGATCGAACGTCAGGCCCGCCGGCACCCCTTCGCTGAGTCACTTCTGGCCGAACTTCCCCCCCGCTGGAGCGGCCGGTTCGCCTCAACCCCCTACGACCAGGGGCATGACGGCCAGACCGAGGTGCTTGAACTGCATCGTTGACCGTACGCGAGCCGGTCAGCCCTGGCCGATCTCCCATGGCAGCGGTATGGCCAAGGGTCTCGCGCGTGCTGCAGCAACGCTTTTGAGGTGGTGCGCAGACTCGTAGCGTAGAAGCTGTTCTCCTTGATCGACGTGGGGGCTTCCACTGCCAGCAGAGCCAGGTGCTCTCTAGCAGTGGACTGTAGGGAGGCGTCACTGGCCTGGTTGCGGCTGCCAGTGTTGGGGTTGTCGCGCCGTCTGGGTAGTGGACCTCTCCCCCTGGCTGGAGCAGCTGCTGCCGGCCCTGCGCTCCCCCGCCGGGGCGGTGGCTTTCGTGCCGCTCTATGCCATTTGGGTCACGTTGCTGCTGCCGGGGGTCTGGGCTTCGATGCTGGCCGGTGCGCTCTACGGCACCGTCTGGGGCAGCCTGATCGTGTTCGTGGGTGCCTCGTTGGGGGCGATCGCCGCCTTCCTGCTGGGCAGGCACTGGTTGCGCGACTGGACCCGCCAGCGGCTGCAGGCCTTTCCGAAGCTGCTGGCGATCGAGCGGGCCGTGAGCCAGGAGGGCCTCAAGTTGGTGCTGCTCACCCGCCTCTCACCGGCGTTTCCCTTCAGTCTGCTCAACCTCGTCTATGGCCTCAGCGAGGTGAGCCTGCGCGACTACCTGATCGGGTTGATCGCGATCCTGCCGGGCACGGTGTTGTTCTGTGCCCTTGGCGAGCTCGCCGGCGATGTGGCCCGCTTCGGGGAGGTGCTCCACGGCGAGGCGGATGCCGGCACCTGGGTGCTGCGCATCCTGGGGTTGATCGCCACGGTGGGCTCGATCTCGCTGGCGAGCCGGGCGGCGCGGCGGGCCCTGGAGCGGCTGGATCCGAGCTGAAGGCAACTTTCAGGCGCCTGGCTCAGCCGGCTTCAGCGGCCAGTCGCGGATCGCTGCGATCAGCACGAACCAGCCCAGGCGGACTTTCGCGGGTAGGCCGCGACGGCTGGCCAGTTCCATGTATTGCGCTCGACCGCAGTCCGTCTTGATCCAGCGGTAGACGGCGGGTTGGCTGGGTGCAGGGTTCATGTCGCCACTCTGGCGCAATCCGGCCTTGGGCTGTCTCAGCTCAATTCCTCCAGCAGCTCCCGCAGGCCGGCCTCATCGAGCACGGCCACGCCCAGGGCTTCGGCCTTGCTGAGCTTGCTGCCGGCTTCGGCGCCAGCCACCACGTAGCTCGTTCTTTTACTCACCGAGCTGCTCACCTTTCCCCCCGCCGCCTCGATCAACTCCTGGGCCTGGCTGCGGCTGAGGCTGGGCAGGGTGCCAGTGAGCACGAAGGTCTGGCCGCTCAAGCGGTTGGCGGCTTCCCCAGCAGCCCCATCGCCTAGGGCTGCCGCCAGGGGGATCCCCTCAGCCTCCAGCTCCGCCAGCAGGGCGAGGTTGGCGGCGGTGGCGAACCATTGGCGCAGGGATTCGGCGATTTCAGCGCCGATGCCGAAGACGGCGGTGATCGCTTCTGGTTGCTCAGCCGCGGCGGTGCCCAAGGCCTCGGCGGAGGCAAACTGCCGCGCCAGAGCTTTGGCGTTCACCGCTCCCACGTGGTGGATGCCAAGGCCATAAAGCTGACGGTGCCAAGGCTGTTGCTTGGAGGCTTCAAGGGCCGCCGCCAGCTTCAAGGCTGAGGTCTCGCCCATCCGCTCCAGGCTGGCGAGCAGGGCGGCATCGAGGCGGTAGAGAGCGGCGATCGAGGTCACCAGACCCTGGTCCACCAGCTGCTCGATCAGCTTGCCGCCGAGGCCATCCACATCCAGGGCCGCCTTGCTCACCCAGTGGCGCAGGGCGCCGCGCAGGATCGCCGGGCAGCTGCTGTTCACGCAGCGGGTGGCGGCCTCGCCCTCCTCGCGCACCAGGGTCGAGCCGCACTCCGGGCAGGTGGAGGGCAGCTGCAGGCGCCTGGCGCCTGGCGCGCGCAGCTCGCTCAGCACGCGCACCACCTCGGGGATGATCTCGCCGGCCTTGCGCACCACCACCGTGTCGCCGTCATGGAGATCCAGTTCGACCAGGCGATCGGCGTTGTGCAATGTGGCCCGGCTCACGCTGGTGCCGGCCAGAGTCACCGGCTCGAATTCAGCCACCGGCGTGATCACGCCGGTGCGGCCCACCTGGGCCACCAGATGAAGCAGCTGGCTGGGGGCCTCCTCGGCGGGGTACTTCAGGGCGATCGCCCAGCGCGGCGCCTTCTGGGTGAAGCCGGCATCGGCCTGCAGGCGCAGGTCATCGAGCTTCACCACCACGCCATCGGTGGCGTAGGCGAGCTGATGCCGCTGCTGTTCCCATGCCGCGAAGAAGGCCTCCACCGACGCCAGATCGGGGCAGAGCGCGGCGTTGGGGTTGACCCGGAAGCCGGCGGCCGCCAGCCAGCTCAGGCACTCCCACTGGCTGCGGGGCCGGGAGGGCTCGCCGGCCGCAGGCTGCCAGTCGCCCGGCAGGTGCAGGGTGTAGGCAAAGAACTCCAGTCGCCGTGCCGCCACCACGGCCGGATCGAGCTGACGCAGGGTGCCGGCGCAGGCATTGCGCGGGTTGGCAAACAGCGGCTCCTCGCGGCTGGCGCGCTCGGCGTTGATGGCCGCGAAGGTGCTATCGGGGATCAGGGCTTCGCCGCGCACCTCCAGCCACTCCGGCGGATCGTCCAGCAGCAGGCGCAGGGGCACGCTCTGGATTGTGCGCACATTGGCGGTGATCTCCTCGCCGGATTCGCCGTCGCCGCGGCTGGCGGCCCGCACCAGCACGCCACGCTCGTAGCTCAGGGCCAGGGCGTTGCCGTCGATCTTAAGTTCGCACACCATCGGCAGCGCTGCGGCGGCTTCCCCGAGGGGAGCGGGCCGATCGAGCACCTTCAGCAGCCGCCCGTACCAGGCCTGCAGCTCTTCGCTTGAGAAGGCGTTCTCCAGGCTGAGCAGGCTGATGCGGTGACGCACGGCCAAGAAGCCGTCGGCCGGCGGGCCGCCCACCCGCTGGGTGGGGCTGTCGGCACGCACCAGCTCGGGGCTTAGCGCCTCAATCTCCTGCAGCTCCCGATACAGCCGGTCGTAAACCGCGTCTTCAAGTTCCGGAGCATCGAGCACGTAGTACGCGTGGGCGGCGCGTTGCAGCAGCCGGTGCAGTTCCTCGGCCCTGTGCTGGGGGGATGGATCGGGCATCGGCCGTGGCAGGACGTCGGACGTCTTCGGCTCAGGCCGCTGCCAGCCGGCTGATTCGCTCCACCCGCCAGGCTTTCTCCACCTTCACAAAGGTGAAATCCAGGGGCAGCTCTTCTTTGGCTTCCGACTTCAGCTTGACCGTGAGGATGATCTGACTGTCCTGCAGCCGGGGCCGGCCGGATTTGAGGTTGCGGTACTTGTTGAGTTGCAGCCCGGCCAGGAAGCGGATGAACTGCTGCCGGTTCACGTGGGAGCGGTAGTTCTTGGTGGTGAGTAGATAGGCGCCATCGATCTGACCGGAGGCCACCTGGGTGAAGAACTGCTTGAGCAGCGGGTTGATGCCGCGGGCGCTGAGCACCAGCTTCACCGCCGTGAACGTCCAGTAGATGAGCAGGGCGCTGGCGCCACCCAACAGCAGCTTCGTGCCGATCGTCTGAGCCAGACCCCAATCCATCGTGTGTGCCGCTGCGTTCTGGCCCCAGAGTCTGACCGACGACCCCGCCAGACTGGGGGCCACCAAGGCCCGAAGCCGAAGCGGCATGCCCCTTGCACCCCTGCTTCCCCTTTTTCATCGCCTTGATCGGGAACACTTCGGCGGTGCCCTGGCCCCGGCAGGAGGCCGTTTGGTGGACCTGCGCTGGAGTGACGGCCGCATGCGCCGCACCGCCGGCCTCTACCGCCGCGGTCGCCGCGCCGATGGCAGCGATCTCTGCGAGATCGTGCTTTCGCGGCCCCTGCTGGAGCCCCTGCCGCAGACGGCCATGCTCGGCACGCTCTGCCACGAGATGATCCATGCCTGGATCGACCGGGTCCTGGGGGTGCGCGAGGTGCATGGTCCCTGCTTCCGGGCCCGCATGGCGGAGATCAACCAGGCGCAGAGCGACTTCGAGGTGAGCCTGCGTCACCACTACCCCCTGCCACTCCAGGCTGTGCGCTGGCTGGCGCGCTGTCCGTGCTGCGGTGTCACGGCTCCCTACCAGCGCCGCGTGCGGGGCGTGGCCTGCCGCCTCTGCTGTGACCGCCTGCACGGCGGTCGCTGGAACGCCAGCTGCCAGCTGATCTTCGAAGCCGGTGTCTGAGAACACCGCCCCTTAAGGTTCGCCCTTCTGCTCTCCGCCCGTTTGGACCTTTTCCTTTGGGTGCTGCAAGTCGGCGGTGTTTCGATTGCCCTGCTGGGGCTCGGCCGGGAGCGTTGGCTGAAGCAGCGCAGGGCACTGCGCCACAGCCGCTAACCTTGGCCCAACAGCTTCGTTCGAGCAGGTCAGGGCAGCGCGATGAACGGTTCTGGTGATCCAGCCCGTCGGGGTAAGCGCCGATCAGCGGGATCCACCCTCGATCAATGGATGACTGCCGGGCGGCAGTTGGTGGATGGGGTGGCCGGAGCACGGCCGGGCTCCCGGAGCCAGGCCCGCGGTGGCGAGCGCGGCAGTGAGCGATCCGCTGAGCGACCCAGTGACCTACCCAGTTTTAAAGGGGTCGGGCGCTGGATGGAAAACCAGCTCGACGCGTTCATGGAGGGGGAAGACGACTGGTCCGAGCGCTCCCCGGAGTCGTGGCAGCAATCGATCCCGGAAGAACGCCGGTCGCCACCAGGCCGGGACCCCTGGACGCCACCAGCTCCATTCAACGATCGAATCGAGACCGATCAAGCGGCCGCTCCCCCCAGTTACCACGCCCCTAGCCGCCCCTCAGCAGCGCCGTTTGCTTGATGCCATCTCGCGCCGGGCGGCCCCCTGCTGCCGCCGGCGTCGGCTTCGCCCAGGCCACTGCCCCGCTCCAGCCGCCGCCGCCCCTGATCGCCGGGTCGGTGCTGCCCCTAGGTTGGAATTCAGTCGTGATGTCTGGGAGCAAGCCTGATGAGCAACCTGATTGTGGTGGGTTTCCCCTCGGTTGATGAGGCCGATAAGGTTCGCCGTGAATTGGTCAACATCCAGCAGGAACATCTGATTTCCCTGGAAGATGCGGTGGTCGTCGAGCATGACGAGCAGGGCCATGTGCAGCTGCGTCAGGCCGTCAACCTCACTGCCGCTGGAGCCCTTGGTGGGGGCTTCTGGGGGTCACTGGTTGGCCTGCTCTTCCTGAATCCCCTGCTCGGGGCCGCTGTCGGTGCCGGCGTGGGCGCCGCTTCCGGCGCGCTCAGTGATCTGGGCATCAACGATGGCTTTCTGCGCGAGGTGGGCGAAACCCTGCCGAAGGGCAATGCCGCCCTTTGCCTGCTGGTGCGTGACGCCACCCCTGATCGGGTGATCGAGCGCCTGCGCCGCTTCGCTCCCCACGCCAAGCTGCTGCGCACCAGCCTCAGCCACACCGACGAGGACAGCCTGCGCGAGCTGCTCGAAAAGAGCCGTCAACAGGCCGAGGCCCTGCGCCTGGGTTCGGCCTAAGAGATGTTGTTCGAGCTGCTGGGGCCAAGCCAGCGCTCGAGGGCCGGGGAGAACACCTCCCGGATCACGGTGAGTTCCCTGCCGTCACGGAAGAAGCGGTAGTGGCGGCTCCAGTAGGGGCCTTCCTCGGCGAACCCCTGCTGCAGCCAGCTCGCCTGCACCCGTGCCAGCCCATCCACTTCGCGGAACAGCTCAGCCCGATCGGCGCTGAGGCTGCGCCAGATCGGCAGCTGCCGGTCGCGAAGACTTTGTTCGGCTTCCGTCTGGTTCCACCAGCTCTCGGCCCAGGCCAGGGCCTGGCCGCCGCAGCGCAGCCAGACCTGCCGTCGCAACAAGGGAGGACTCAGTTCTCCGACTTCTGCCGGCACCCGGCCATCCCCGGCTGGATCCGGCGCCATCGCGATCAGCTCCACCTCCACCGGGGCGCCGGTGAGCAGCTCCAGGTGCCGGGTGGGGCTGCCATCTCCGAGCAGCAGCAAGCGCCAGGGACCGCTGAGTTCGGCCGTGGTCCTGGTCTCAGCCAGGGCCGCGACGGAGCACTGCCAGAGGGGCTGCGGCGAGAGAAACGGCAAGCCGAGCTCAGCCGGGCTGGGGGTTGGGCTGTCAGCAGTGCTGGGGGAAACGGTTCCCGTCATGGCAGCTTGCGGGAGCTTCAGCCTATGGAATTTCGTTGGCTCAGGTAACAAGGGCCTTGCGTCGCTGCAGTTCGAGCCAGAGCAGCAGGGCGGTGACGTCCGCCGGGCTGACTCCGGGGATGCGGGCGGCCTGGCCGAGGCTGAACGGCCCCACGGCCGTGAGTTTTTCGCGCGCCTCGCGCGAGAGGGTGGTGATGGCGTGGAAATCGGTGCCAGCGGGGATGGGGCGCTGCTGTTGCTTGCTGACCTGGTCGATCTGTTGTTGCTGGCGGGCCAGGTAGCCGCTGTATTTGGTGTCGATCTCGGCGGCTTCGCGCACATCGAGCGGCAGGGCGGGATCGGCCAGGCCATGGCGGACCAGATCGGCGCTGTGGAAGCCGGAGCGGCGCAGCAGGTCGGCCAGGGTGATCGATCCCTTGATCGGCGCCCCCGTTTCCGCTTCCACCGCCGGGGCCACCGGATCACTCACCTTCAGCCGCACCGTGGCCAGGCGCTGCTGCTCGGCAACGATCTGGGCCTGCTTGCGATCGAAGATCTGCCAGCGGCGATCATCGATCAGGCCCAGCTCGCGGCCCAGGGGCGTCAGCCGCCGGTCGGCGTTGTCGCAGCGCAGCACCAGGCGGTACTCGCTGCGGCTGGTGAGCACCCGGTAGGGCTCGCGCAGATCTTTCGTGACCAGATCGTCGATCAAGGTGCCGATGTAGCTGCCCTCACGGGGGAAATGCACCGGCGGCTGCTGGCGAATCAGCCGGGCGGCGTTGAGGCCGGCCACCAGGCCCTGGGCGGCGGCCTCCTCGTAGCCGGTGGTGCCATTGAGTTGCCCGGCCGTGAACAGCCCGGCCACCCGTTTGGTCTGCAGCGATGGCAGGCACTGGGTGGCGGGCAGGTAGTCGTAGTCGACGGCGTAGGCGGCCCGCAACATGATGCAGCGCTCCAGCCCCGGCAGGGTGCGCAGCAGCTCCAGCTGCAGCCGCTCTGGCAGGCCGGTGGAGAACCCCTGCACATAGAGCTCGGGGGTGTCGCGGCCTTCTGGCTCCAGAAAGATCTGGTGGCTTTCCTTATCGGCGAAGCGCACGATCTTGTCTTCGATCGAGGGGCAGTAGCGGGGGCCTTTGCTGTCGATCGAGCCGCCGTAGACGGGCGTGAGATGGAGGTTGTCGCGGATCAGCTGGTGGGTGGCGGCGGTGGTGCGGGTGAGGTGACAGCTCATCGGCTCAGCGCTCACCCAGGCCGCCGGATCAAAGGAGAAGTAGCGGCCCTCAGCGTCGCTGGGCTGCTCTTCGAGCTGATCCAAGGCCACGCTGCGGCGGTCGACCCGGGCGGGGGTGCCGGTTTTGAGGCGGCCGGTGCGGAACCCGAGGGCCTGCAGTGCTTCGGTGAGGCCTTCGGCGGCCTGCTCGCCAGCGCGGCCGGCGCTCATCGATTGCTTGCCCACCCAGATCTGCCCCCCGAGGAAGGTGCCGGTGGTGAGGATCACGGCCGGCGCGGCATAGACGCTGCCGAAATAGGTGCGCACGCCGGTGATCCGGCCCACAGTCCCGCTGCCGTCCTGGTTGGGGTCGTTGCCCTCCAGCACCACCTCAAGGCCGGTCACCATCGCCTCGCGCGGCTGCGGGTTGGGGGTGTGCTGCAGCAGCTGCCGCATCTGGCGGGCGTACTGGCGCTTGTCGGTCTGGGCGCGCAGGGCCCACACCGCCGGGCCGCGGCTGGCGTTGAGCACGCGCTTCTGCAGGGCCGTGGCATCGGCGAGGCGGCCGATCACGCCGCCGAGGGCATCCACCTCGTGCACCAGCTGGCTCTTGGCTGGCCCGCCCACCGCCGGGTTGCAGGGCTGCCAGGCGATCCGATCGATGTTGAGGCTGAACAGGGCCGTGGAGATCCCCAGCCGCGCCGCCGTGATCGCCGCCTCGCAGCCGGCATGGCCGCCGCCGACCACGATCAGCTCAAAGGTTTCGGTGGGCTCGACGCTGAAGGCCATCGCCTCAATGTATGGCGCCCAGATCGCCCGGGGGGGCCAGCGCAGCGGCGTAGTCGGGATCTTCGCTGCCGCCGATGCGGTCCCAGAACGTGAAATAGAGCCCGAAATGCACGCCTGGGTGTCGATGGTGCAGCGAATGGTGGGCGGGTCCAATCACCCAGCGCCCCAGCCAGTGGTGGGGAAAACGGCGGGGCAGGTGATCGAGGCCGAGGTGATTCACAATCGCCCAGACCGTCATCGTGCTCAGCACCGCCATCAGGGTGATCAGGTGCAGGGGCACCAGCATCACCAGCAGCACCAGCACCAGGGCTTGAACCACGGCTTCGGGGGGATCGAAGGCGAAGGAGGTCCAGGGGGTGGGTTGGCGCGTGCGGTGATGGCCTTGGTGGCACCAGCTGTAAAACCAGCGGTGGTGGAAGAGGCGATGGCTGGCGTAGTACAGGGCGTCCTGAAGGATCAGCATGGCGCCGTAGCTCAAGGCCAGGTACCACCAGCCGTAGGTGTCGGGCTTGGCATAGAGGCGCGTAAGCCCATGGCTCTGGAGCGTGAGCACGGCGGCGGTGGCCAGGGCGAACACGACCGCCGAGAGCACCGAGAGGCGGATGTCAGCGCGGATGCCCTCGGCGCTGCGATGTCTCTGCTGGGGAGTGGGTGCGGGAATTGTTTCCGGGCTGCGGGCATAGAGCCACCACCAGGATCCACCGGCCAACAGAAAATAACGGGCTAAAATAATGCCGAAGAAAACAAGTCCGTAGAACACGAAGGAGTGATCGCCGAGCGAACGGATCACTGTTTCGGTGTCGATCTTTTCAGTGTCGATCTGTGCGATCGGCATGGACTGGTTATCCCAAAGGCGGCGTCACGGCACAGCTTAGGGACACCGCGCCGCCTTGAAACAGCCGAAATCATGGAGATGCAGCAGGATCCAGCTGATCGCTCCAGCAGGCGTGCCGCCTGGTTTAAGGCGCCGCCAGGTTGCGGAAGCGGGTGAACTGGGGCTCGAACAGCAATTTCACGGTGCCCACCGGCCCGTTGCGGTGCTTGGTGACGATCACCTCGGTGATGCCGCGATCGGCCGTTTCCGGGTTGTAATACTCGTCGCGGTAGATCATCAGCACCAGGTCGGCGTCCTGCTCGATTGAGCCTGATTCGCGCAGATCGCTGAGCATCGGCCGCTTGTTGGTGCGCGATTCGACGCCGCGGCTGAGCTGGGAGAGGGCGATCACCGGCACGTTCAGCTCGCGCGCCATGCCCTTGAGGCCCCGGGTGATGCGGGAGAGTTCCTGCACCCGGTTGTCGGGGGTGGTGCCCTCCATCAGCTGCAGGTAATCGATCACAATCAGGCCCAGCTCCTTGCCCTGCTCGGCCATCAGCCGCCGGCAGAGGGAGCGCATCTCCAGGACGCCGGCATTGGGCTTGTCGTCGATGAACAGCGGCAGCTGGCCGAGGGTGTTGATGCCCTGGCCGAGCCGGGGCCATTCCTCCTGCTGTAGCCGGCCGGTGCGCAGCCGCCCGCTCTCGATGCCCACCTCCATCGAGAGCAGGCGGTAGGTGAGCTGGGCTTTGCTCATCTCCAGGCTGAAGACGCAGACCGGCAGCTGGTGGAGCTGGGCCACGTTCTTGGCGATGTTGAGCACGATCGAGGTTTTCCCCATCGCTGGCCGGCCGGCCACGATGATCAGGTCACTGCGCTGCAGCCCCTGGGTGATCGCGTCGAGGTCGTAGAAGTTGACCGGAATGCCCGCCACCGAGATGCCGAGCGAGCGGCTTTCGATCTCGTTGAAGGTGCTGGTGAGAATTTCGGCGGTGGGGGTAAGACCCACCGATGGTTTTTCCTGGCTGATCGCGAAGATCTGCTGCTCGGCTTCATCGAGCACCTGGTCCATCGGCTTGGTCTGATCAAAGCCGAGCCGGATCACCTCATTGCCCGAGCGGATCAGCTGCCGCCTGAGGTATTTGTCCATCACCAGGCGGGCCACCTGGTCGATCGAGGCGGTGCTGAGCGTGCGCTCCACCAGCTCCACCAGCCGGTTGCTGCCGCCCACCTTCTCCAGTTGGCCGGTGTCCGCCAGCCAGGCGGCCATGGCTGTGAGGTCGGTGGGCTTGCCCTGGCCGTGCAGCATCAGGGCGGTGCGGTAGATCTCGCGGTGGGCGTTGAGGTAGAAGGCCTCGGGACGCAGTACGTCGGCGATGCGCCCGAGGGCATCGGGGTCGAGCAGGATGCCACCCAGCACGGCTTCTTCCGCCTCCAGGTTCTGGGGCGGAACCTGATCGGGAAGGGCCTCGAAGCGGGCTTCGTCCTGCTCGCGGCCGCGGCGACGGAAGGCCGGGGTGACGTTGCCCCCGGGCTCGGGGCCGCCACCATCGGGAGCTGAGAGGGGAGCGCTGACCATCGGCCGAGGCTAGGCCGCTGCGAGGGGTTCAGCCGCCGTTTCGGCGCGGTTCAGGCTCAGTGGCTGACCACTTCGAGGTTGATCTCGGCGGTCACTTCGGGGTGGAGCTTCACCTGCACCTTGTAGGCGCCAGTACGGTGGATTTCGGGCACCAGGATGTCGCGGCGATCCAGTTCTTTTTTGGTGGCCGCTTCGATCGCTTCAGCCACATCGCCGTTGGTGACGGTGCCGAAGAGCACGTCGTCGCCGCCGGTCTGCTTCTTGACGGTGAAACGCCCGATCGTGACCAGGGCCGTGCGGAAGGCTTCGGCCTCGGCCTTCAGGGCGGCCTGGCGTTCGGCTTCCTTGGCCCGGCGGTGCTCCACCTGGCGCAGCACCGCGGCGGTCACCGCCACGGCCTTGCCTTGGGGAAGCAGGAAATTACGGGCGTAGCCGGGAGCCACATCCACCAGTTCACCGTCCTTGCCGAGGCTGGCGACGTCTTCGCTGAGGACGACAGATACGCGTTTGGCCATGGGAGTTGCAGGAAGGTGAACAAAGGGCCGACTCGGGCGAGCGGCCGCAAGGGCGATCGTCGAGCCTAGGTCAACGCTTGATGGCCTCAGCCAGCCCTGCGGGGAAGGCGCACATGGGTCGCCAGACCGAGGGCACGCAGTAGGCGGATGTGCTGCCAGGTGAGGTCGATCTGGGCGGGGCCGAAGCCGTGGCGGGCCGAATGGGGGAAGGCGTGGTGGTTGTTGTGCCAGCCCTCACCGAAAGTCAGGGCAGCCACCCAGGGGTTGTTGCGCGACTGGTCGCCGCTGGGGTAGCGGACCTGCCCCCAACGGTGGGTGGCGCTGTTCACCAGCCAGGTGAAGTGGTAGACGATCACCAGGCGCAGGGGAATGCCCCAGAGCACCAGAGCCCAGCCGCCGGCGCCGCTGACCGTGCCGATCCAGAACAGCAGCAGGCCGAGGGGGATCTGCAGCAGCAGGAAGTAATTGTTCAGCCAGCGGTAGTAGGGGTCGCGCTGCAGATCGCCGGTGAGCCGGGGCACGGCGGCGGTGGCGGGGATGGTCTCGAACATCCAGCCCATGTGGCTCCACCAGAAGCCGCGGTGGCTGTTGTGGTGATCCACATCCGTATCGGAGAACTTGTGGTGATGGCGGTGCAGGCCGCTCCAGTCGATCGGACCGTGCTGACAGCTCAGGGCGCCGCAGGTGGCGAAGAACCGCTCCAGCCAGTGGGGCACCCGGAACGAGCGGTGGCTGAGCAGCCGGTGATAGCCGACCGTGACCCCCAGGCAGGCCGTGATCCAATAGAGCACCAGCAGGCTGACGACCGCCGGAACGCTCCAGAACCGGGGCAGCAATGCCACCAGCGCCAGCACATGGATCACGGCCATGCAGCGGGTCGTGGTCTGACTTCACCCGCCGGTAAGCCCCCCCTCGCTGCGCGTTTCCCACTGGCTGGGGCGGGTGTACGCCACCTGCGGCGCCACGAGTTGTCACCGCGATCCTCTCGTCGCGGGGTGTGGTCCAGACCCACGGGTTTGGAGGCGGAGCCGGCATCGGGCCTGGCATCAGGTGTGGGGTTGGGCCCCGGGGGCGAGAACGCTGGGGGGCCATGGTCATGCGGGTCATCTCCATATCAATCCTTAGAATGGTAGCAATACGAATCCAGATCGAGTGGGATATCGAGAGGAAATCGAATCAGGCCGTGAAGCCTTTGCTCATCTGATCAGGGCCTGGCATGAGCGCAACGGCTGGTCCCACCGGGTTCTCCCTGGCCTGGCTGAAACCCTCGGCCTTGGGCGCATCCATAACTCCCAGGTCTCGATGCTGCGCAACCGCAAGCTGGCGGCCCCAGGCCCGGAGGTGTTCCTCGCCCTGGGGCGCATCAACCAGTGGCTGGCGGGCGCCGGCGCTGGGGCTGGCCGCTCCGAGGCGCTCGCCGGCCAGCCCGAGTTGATCGAGGCCCTCGCCAGCGGCTGCCTGCCCCTGCGCGACAACGACGGCCTGGCGCTGGGCTGCGGCCAGCTGCTGGAGATTTTCGTCGGGATCCGCCAGCCCCCCACGGCCTTCGACCTGCGCATCGCCGACGAGGAAGCGATTCCGCTCAGTGCCGCCCTGGCTGAACTGCTCAGCGGCGGTCGGCCCTGGCGATCCAGCCGCGATCAGATCCTGGCGGCCTATCCCGCCGAGAAATCCCAGCGCCGTGAACGTTTCGCCGCCGTGATGGCCGGCCAGCGCGATTACAGCTCGGGCGAACTCGACAGCGAACTGCTCGATCTTCACCGCACCCTGGTGGGGCTTGGAGGGGCTGGCGCTCCGGAGCTCAGTGCCGATCAGTTCCTTGAGGTATTGCGCCAAAAAGCCCGCCTGCAGAAACAGGCGGGCAGCAGGGAACTGGCTGAGGTGATCCGTCAGGAACTCGCCGCCGAGCTTTCAGGCCCGTAACGGGCCACCCGCACGCGCCGGGCCAGGCCCAGCCACTGCAGCAGTCGGATGTGCTGCCAGGTGAGATCGAATTCGAACCAGCGCAGGCCATGGCGGGCGCTGGAGGGATGGGCATGGTGGTTGTTGTGCCAGCCCTCACCAAAAGAGAGGATCGCCACCCACCAGCAATTGCGCGACAGATCGGGGCTGTCGAAGTTGCGGTAGCCGAAGGCGTGGGTGGCGCTATTGACCAGCCAGGTGACGTGATAGACGACAACCAGGCGCAGCGGAATCGCCCAGAGCACCAGGCCGAGGCCGCCACCTGGAACGCCGGCCTGCTCGCCGTACCACCAAAGGGCGGCACCGAGGGGCAGCTGCAGCATCAGGAACCAGCGATCCAGCCAGCGATAGAAGGGGTCGCGTTGCAGGTCGCCGGTGAAGCGCTCAACCTCACGCACGGCGGGGATGTCGTGCAGCATCCAGTCGCTGTGGCTCCACCACAGACCGCGGCCGGCGTCGTGGTGGTCGTTGGACTGGTCGGAGAATTTGTGGTGGTGGCGGTGCAGCCCCACCCATTCGATCGGTCCGCTCTGGCAGGCCAGGCTGCCCATCAGCACCAGGGTGCGCTCCAGCCACTTGGGGGCCACGAAGCTGCGGTGGGCCAGCAGGCGGTGCAGCCCAAGGGTGACTCCGAGCACGGTGGTCCAGTAGAGGACGGCCATCACCGCCACGGCCTGCCAGCTCCAGAAGCGGGGGAGCAGGGCTGCCACGGCACCCACATGCATGGCCAGCATGAAGCCGGTGGTGCCGAGCTTGTAGACGCGCTGTTTGGGCGGCAACGGCGCACGCCGGGAGTTCACGGCGCTGCGAATGGCTGCCTCCAGGTTGTCGGAGGCGTGGACACCCGGGCTGCGCAGGGTCTGAAGGGAAGATCGCCCCGGCTGGGAAGGGGCCGGGCTGGTGTCTGGAGCGGCAACCAAATGAACTCTCGCGGATGTGGGCAGGGTGGTGTCCGCCGCCTCGCCATCCACGGGCCTGGCCCGCTGCAAGGAGCCCCGTGGGGGCAAAGTTGATCACCTGAACCTGGGCAAACGGCGCTTGGCACCGCTCAATCGCCTCGGAATCTAGCGGTGAAAGGAGGAAGAGCAGGCACGATGGCTCCACTCCTGAGGCCTTGGGTCATGGACGGGCAGCCGCAACGGAGCGTTCCAGCGCCGATCTCCCCTTGGGCCAGCGATCGGGTCGCCGCCGCACTCGCCGCCATCACTCCCCTGGCGGCCCGCCGCACCGCCGCCGTGAAGCCAGGCCTGGCACGGGTGCTGGAGGCCTTTGCGGCCGAGCGGTTGGGGCCCCATCACTTCGCCTCGGTGAGCGGCTACGGCCACGGTGATCTGGGCCGGGAGGTCCTCGATCGGGTTTTCGCCCGGGTGCTGGGGGCCGAATCGGCGGCCGTGCGCCTGCAGTTCGTCAGCGGCACCCACGCGATCGCCGCCGCCCTCTACGGCGTGCTCAGGCCTGGAGACCGGCTGCTGGCTCTCACCGGCCGCCCCTACGACACCCTCGAAGAAGTGATCGGCCTGCGCGGCAGTGGCCAGGGCTCCCTGGCCGAGTTCGGCATCCACTACGACGAACTTGGGCTCGATGCCGACGGCCGGGTGGACACTTCCGGGTTGGCCGACGCCCTGGCGGTTCCCACCCGGATGGTGCTGATCCAGCGCAGTTGTGGCTATAGCTGGCGTCCGTCGCTGGGCATCGCCGCGATCGGCGCGCTGATTGAGCGGGTCAAGGCGCTCCAGCCCGGCTGCGTCTGTTTTGTCGACAACTGTTATGGGGAATTCGTTGAGGCCTGCGAGCCGCCGGCGGTGGGGGCCGATCTGATCGCCGGCTCCTTGATCAAGAATCCCGGCGGAACCCTGGCCCCCACCGGCGGCTATGTGGCCGGCCGCAGCGAGCTGGTGGAGCAGGCCTGCTGCCGCCTCACCGCCCCGGGCATCGGCCGGGAGGGCGGCACCGGTTTTGATCTCTACCGCCTGCTGTTCCAGGGCCTGTTCCTGGCTCCGCAGATGGTGGCTGAGGCGTTGATCAGCGCCGAACTGGTGGGGGCGGTGTTCGCCTCGCTGGGCTTTGCCATCCAACCCCTGGTGGGGGGAGAGCGCAGCGATGTGATCCAGGCGGTGCGCTTCGGTGCGGCAGGACCGCTGCAAACCGTCTGCCGGGCCTTCCAGGCCTGCTCGCCGGTGGGGTCCTATCTCGATCCGGTGCCTGCGCCGATGCCCGGCTACGGCAGTGAGCTGGTGATGGCCGGTGGCACTTTCATCGACGGCAGCACCAGCGAGTTCTCCGCCGATGCCCCGCTGCGGGAGCCCTACGTGTTGTTCAGCCAGGGCGGCAGCCATCACTGCCACGCCGAACTGGCCCTGGAGCGGGCCCTCACCGCCCTTGAAGCGGCAGGGCAGCTGGAACCCGCTGGCCTGTTGCCCTAACCGGTGGCGTTCCGCCACAGTGAGTCACCTCTGAAATTCCGCCGGCGATGGCGCTCCCCTATCCCGACGACTGCCGATACGCTGAGAGCCACGAATACGCCCGTGCCGAAGGTGAGCTGGTGCGGGTGGGCGTCAGCGCCTTCGCCGTGCAGCAACTCGGCGACATCGTCTTTGTCGAATTGCCGGACGTGGGCGCCAGCCTGGAGCGGGGCACCAGTTTTGGCTCGGTGGAGTCGGTCAAGGCCGTCGAGGATATGTATGCCCCGATCAGCGGCACCGTTGAGGTGCGCAACGAAGCGGTGCTGGCCAGCCCGGAGGAGATCCAGAACGACCCTTTCGGTGAAGGCTGGTTGTTGCTGGTGCGCCCCAGTGCGGCGGCGGAACTCAACGATCTGATGGATGCCGGCCAATACCGCGCCAAGGTCGAAGGGAGCTGAAGGCGCTTAGGCGAGCCTGCCTGCCTGGCGAATATCCCTCCCTACACTCGCCCTCACTTCCCCATGGGCGCCAGGCCGTGACCGCAGCCTCTTCAGGACTGGCGACCGAAGCGACCGAAGCTCGGGCTTCTTTCGCTGCATCAACCTCCACGCCCGCAGCGGCTCCGGCCGCGCCAGCTGTCACGCCCGCCCTCTCTGCGTTCGTGGCGCGGCACATCGGACCGTCGCCGGCCGATCAGGCTCAGATGCTGGCCGCCGTTGGTTGCGCTGATCTCGACAGTTTCATCGCCGAGGTGGTCCCCGCCGACATCCTGCTGGGCTCCGCCGAGGCCGCCGTGGGCTTGCCAGTTGGTGTAGGGGAGGCCCAGGCCCTGGCTGAGCTGCGCCAGATCGCCGCCACCAACAAAGTGCGGCGCAGCCTGATCGGGCTGGGGTATTACGGCACCGCCACCCCGGCGGTGATTCAGCGCCAGGTGCTGGAGAACCCCTCTTGGTACACCGCCTACACCCCCTACCAAGCGGAAATCGCCCAGGGGCGGTTGGAGGCCCTGCTCAACTTCCAGACCCTGATCAGCGAGCTCACCGGCCTGCCGATCGCCAACGCCTCCCTGCTCGATGAGGCCACCGCCGCGGCCGAAGCCATGGCACTCAGCTACGGCGCCTGCAAGCGGCCCGAGGCCCGCCGCTTCCTGGTGGATCAGGGGGTCTTCCCCCAGACCCTGGCCGTGCTCCAGACCCGCGCCGAGCCGCTGGGCCTGGTGATCGAGACCTTTGACCCTGCCCGACCCCTGCCTGTTGGACTTGGCGATGGTCCAGGCGAGAAGGCAGGCGACATCTTTGGCGTTCTGCTGCAGTTACCCGGCAGCAGCGGCCGGCTCTGGGATCCCCGCGCCGTGATCACCGCGGCTCACGCCGCCGGCGCCCTGGTCACCGTGGCGATCGATCCCCTGGCCCAGGTGCTGCTGGAGCCCGTTGGAGAGCTCGGAGCTGACATGGCCGTCGGCAGCAGCCAACGCTTCGGCGTACCGCTCGGCTGCGGCGGGCCCCATGCCGCCTTTTTCGCCACCACGACCCAGCACCAGCGCCAGATTCCCGGCCGGCTGGTGGGCCAATCGCTCGATGCGGAAGGCAACCCCGCCCTGCGGCTGGCGCTGCAGACCCGTGAGCAGCACATCCGGCGCGATAAGGCCACCAGCAACATCTGCACCGCCCAGGTGCTGCTGGCGGTGATGGCCAGCTTCTACGCCGTGCACCACGGTCCCGATGGCCTCGCGGCGATCGCCCGTCGGCTGATGCTGCAGCGGGCCGCCCTGGCCCTGGGCCTCGAGCGGCTGGGCTTTGCCGTGGAGCCCGGCCCGGCCTTCGACACGCTCAGCCTGCGCACCCCGGCTGCCGCCAGCCTGCTGGCGGGCGCCGAGGCGGCCGGCTTCAACCTGCGGCCGCTGTTCCCTGCTGGCCTGGCCATCAGCCTCGATGAGCGCACCGACACCGCCGAGCTGGATCGCTTGCTGGCCGTTTTTGCCGCAGGCGCGCAGGCCCCGAGCGCGGCGGCCTTGTTGGCCGAGCTGGAGGGCGCCGCCACCGCCGCTGGCCACACGCTCGATGGCCAGCTGCTGGCTGGTCTGCCGCTGCGGCAGCGCCCCTGGCTGGCCCAGGAGGTCTTCCATCGCTACCGCAGCGAAACCGAGCTGCTGCGCTACATCCAACGGCTGGTCTCCAAAGACCTCTCGCTGGTGCACGGCATGATCCCGCTGGGCAGCTGCACGATGAAGCTCAATGCCGCCGCCGAGCTGGCGCCCGTGAGCTGGCCGGAGTTCGCCGAACTGCACCCCTTCGCCCCGACCAGCCAGACCCTGGGCTACGCGAAGCTGGTGGCCGATCTGGAAGGTTGGCTGGCGGCCTGCACGGGCTTTGCCGGGGTGTCGCTGCAGCCCAATGCCGGGTCCCAGGGTGAATATGCTGGCCTGTTGGTGATCCGGGCCTGGCACCGCAGCCGCGGCGAGGGCGCGCGCCACATCTGCCTGATTCCCACCAGCGCCCACGGCACCAACCCGGCCAGCGCCGTGATGGCTGGCCTCAAGGTGGTGCCTGTGGCCTGCGATGCCGACGGCAACATCGACCTGGCTGACCTGGAGGCCAAGGCCGAGACCCACGCCGCCTCGCTGGCAGCGGTGATGGTCACCTATCCCTCCACCCACGGCGTGTTCGAAACCGGCATCCGCCAGCTCTGTGCGGTGGTGCATCGTCATGGCGGCCAGGTCTATCTCGATGGCGCCAATCTCAATGCCCAGGTGGGGCTCGCCCAGCCGGGTCGTTTCGGCGCCGATGTCTGCCACCTCAACCTGCACAAGACCTTCTGCATTCCCCACGGCGGCGGTGGTCCCGGGGTCGGCCCGATCGGAGTAGCGCCCCATCTGGTGCCCTTTCTTCCCGGCCATCCCCACACCAAGGTGTCCGCTTCAGGGCCTGAGAGCCAGGCGATCGGGCCGGTGTCCGCCGCGCCCTGGGGCAGTGCCGGCATCCTGCCGATCAGCTGGATGTACGTGCGGATGATGGGCGGCGCCGGCCTGCGTCAGGCCAGTGCCGTGGCCCTGCTGGCCGCCAACCTGATCGCCAGCCGACTGGAAGACCACTACCCGGTGCTGTTCCGCGGCGCCGGCGGCCGGGTGGCCCATGAGTGCATTCTCGATCTGCGTCCGCTCAAGCGCAGTGCTGGATTGGAGGTTGATGACCTGGCCAAACGGCTGATGGATTACGGCTTCCATGCACCGACCGTGAGTTGGCCGGTGGCCGGCACCGTGATGGTTGAGCCCACCGAAAGCGAGTCGCTCGCGGAGATCGAGCGGTTCTGCGCGGCGATGGTCGCCATCCGCGCCGAGGCGGCCGCCATTGAATCGGGCGCTTCCGATCCCAGCAACAACCCCCTGCGCCGCGCCCCCCACACCCTCGCTGCCGTCACCGCCGATCAGTGGGATCGGCCCTACAGCCGCAGCCAGGCGGCCTTCCCGGCCGGCGTTGCCCAGCGCCACAACAAGTTCTGGCCGGCCGTGGCCCGGATCGATAACGCCTACGGCGATCGCAACTTGGTCTGCACCTGTCCGACGGTGGAGGAGATGGCGGTCAGCGAGTGAGTATCATCCAGTCACTTCTTCAGCCGGAAAGGTAGGCGGCATCTCCGCCCTACCCGGCGACTGGAAAGGGGGCTACATTCCCGGCAAACAGGGCAACCCCGTGCGGTTGTTCTCCCATGCCAGCCCGCTCCTCACACCCGGGATCATGAACAACAACGACGGCAGCAGCAAAGGCCCCCGCGCCCCCAGTCACCTGAACCTGGCAGCCCTGGCCATCTCAGATGACAGCGCTGATGCAAGGGGTTGCAGCACTTCGAAGGGCAGCACTCCACAGAGCAGTACTCCGAGGCGGCGCGAACCCCAACTTCCCCCCCTGCGCGGTTCGATGGCCCATTCCCACGCCCGCGGCGAGGTCTTTCGCGTTGAGGGCACCAATGTGCTGCGGGTCCCGTTTGGTGTGCGTCAGGCGCGGCGTGCCAGGCCCGAACGACCGGATCGCTGGGTCACCCTGGTGCTGCCGTTCCAAGCCTCACCAACGCCAACACCGCCTCAGGCGGCCTGATTGAGGCGCCAGTCCACCAAGGCCTTGACATCGTCGAGGGAATTGGGAGGTGTGCGGAAGGGCAGTACTCCCATCGGGCTGCGCTCTGGCCGCACCAGCCAGCTGAGATCGGGCTGGGGCATGAGCACAAACCCCCTGTAGCGCACCATCCAGCGCCGGCCCTGACGACTGGCAGCCTGGCCGTGAATGGGAAGGCTGGGGTCAGGAAACTCTCGGACCTGGACCATGGTCGACAGGACGGTTCAGTTCATTACAGGAATGGATGCCGCCGGATGCTGCAGCAACCACTGCACTCACCCGTATTCTTCGTAACTCTTCAAGCCAGTCTCAGAAAAGATCTCGATCTTGGTGATGTGTGGCCTTGAAACCGCTGTGATCGAAGGCCTTCTCTGGCCAGAACCCTTCCGCAACTCCTTCTCAACTCCTCCACAACCCGGCCCCATCCCTTCCAGCGAAGCCTCCTGAGCCAGGCTCTCCGGTTCCGGAACGCCAAGCCATTCGACCCTAAAACGATTCCCAATCAGGCGATCACGTCCCGGTGCCGACGGGCAAAGCGGCTGGTGTCGGCATTGCTGAAGCGATCAAAGGCCTGGTCTTTGACAAACCAGCTTCGGGGCGCCGTTTGCTCGAACCAGAAGGTCAGGATCTCTGCCGCTTTGGCCTGCAGTGCTCCAGCTGGGAGCTGTTCATCAGTCCTGCCGTTCTCGCCAGTCCCATTCAAGCCAGTTCGAACAGCAGCAGATCGGCGCCGGCGGCCTCGGCTGTCAGGCCTTCGGCTTCGCTGATGAGGGCTTCAGGACCCGCCACGAAGCCGAGGCCGTCTCCACGCTCCAGGGCGCGCCCGGAATCGAGCCGCACGCTGCCATCGATCAGCTGCAGCCAGCTTTGGCGGCCAGCCGCCAGGGGCAGGCCCAGCCGGCTGCCGGCCGCAGGCCGGGCCCGCCACAGCCGCACGGGCCGGTTCAAGGCCATCGCCCCCTGGCGGCCTTCGGGATCGAGCAGCAGGGTCCAGTCGTCGCCCAACGCGAAGGGCTTCTGCTCGTAGGCCGGCGCGCTGCCGTGGCTGGACGGTTCAATCCAGATCTGCAACAGCCGGCAGGGCACGGCGCCGCGGTTGATCTCGCTGTGAACCACGCCGCTGCCGGCACTCATGCGTTGCACCTCGCCGGCCCGCAACATCTCGCCGTTGCCCATCGAATCGCTGTGGCTGAGCTCGCCCTCCAGCATCACGGTGATGATCTCCATGTCCCGGTGGGGGTGCAGGCCGAAGCCACGGCCGGCGGCGATCGTGTCGTCGTTGATCACCCGCAGCGGACCGAAGCCCAGCCAGGCCGGGTCGTAGTGGTGGGCGAAGGAGAAGCTGTGCCAGCTCTCCAGCCAGTCAAGTGTGCTGAGGAAGCGCTCGGCGGCCGGGCGGAAGACCGCAGCCTTGGTGGAGGGTTGGCTGCTTCTGCGGGTCACAGGAGAATGTTTGATCGCGGGATCGGTGTTGCTAGTCAGTAGTTGGCGCCACTGCGGCGTTGGTGCACGGCGGTGAGGGCGACTGGATCGAGCAGGCCGCCATGGTCCACCTGGGCATAGAGCAGCCAGTGGTCGCCGCATTCCATCCGCTGGCTCACCCGCGCCTCCAGCCAGGCCATCGCCTCGGGCAACACCGGCTGGCCCGAGGGGCTGCTCTCCAGCTCCAGGCCGGCGAAGCGGTCGGCGCCGGGCGGAAACCGCTGCAGAAACTGTTTCATCGGGCCCATCTGGCGCCCTTCAGCCAGCACGTTGAGCGTGAAGGCATCGCCAACATGCAGCAGGGTTTCAACGGCCCGGTCCTTGGCCACCGCCACGGTGAAGCCCGGCGGGGTGAAGCTGGCCTGGCTCACCCAGCTAGCCACCATGGCACTTCCCACAGCGGCCTCGCCTTCGCCGCGGCGGGTGGTGAGCACGCAGAGCGAGCCGACAATCCGGCCCAGGGCCAGCACCGCGGTGTTGCTGAGGCTCTGGCTGAGGCCACCGGCGGCGATCCGTTTGCTGCGGCGCTGCTGACCCAGCAGTTCCCTCCCCAGGGCCGTGCCGGTTTCCTCCAGGCGCTGGAGGGTGGCGCCGTCGGGGCTGAACTTCACCCGGATGGTCTCGAAGGCGAAGCGGAAGCCGCCGTCGCGCAATTTCGCTTCCAGCAGGTCGATCGCCTCGCCGCTCCAGCCGTAGCTGCCGAACACTCCCACAGGCTTGGCCCGGTCGGCTTCGGCCAGCAGGGTGCCCAGGGCCGAAACGATCGGGGTGGGGGCATGGCCGCCCAGGGTGGGCGAGCCGATCAGCAAGGCATCGCAGCGGCGGATGGTTTCGAGCAGTTGCTCGGGCGGGGCGAATTCGCAGTTGACGCTCTCGACCCGCACCCCCGTGCGCGAAACCCCCTGGGCCAGGGCATCGGCGATGGCGGCGGTGTTGCCGTAGGCGCTGGCGTAGAGCAGGGCCACAGACAGCTGCGCCTTCCCCTGGCTCTCGCCCCAGCGGCGGTAGTCGGCCAGCAGGCTGCGCCAGCTCTCGCTGATCGCCGGGCCGTGGCCCGGGGCGATCGTGCGGATCGGCAGGTCTTCGAGCCGGTCGACGACTGTTTCAACCTGGCGGGCCATCGGCGCCATCAGGCAGTCGTAGAAGTGGCGTCGGTCTTCCTCGCTGCTCACCCGGTTGGCCTCGGCAAAGGCCTCGATGCAGAGGTGGGCGGCGAAGAATTTGCCGCTCATCAGCAGGCCGCTGCTCTCCTCAAACGCCACCAGGGCGCCGGGCCAGCGGGGGGTGGGCACCGGGATCAGCCGCAACTGGCGGCCCAGCCCCAGCTCCAGCAGCTCCTCTCCCTTGACGATTGTGATCGGCGGCAGCGGTGGCAGCGCCGCTGGCGGTTCGCTGGAGCCCGGCGCGCTCGGTTTCACCTGGGGCCAGAGGTCGGCGAGCAGACGGGCGCCGGCGTTGGAGGCGATCAGGCTGAGATCGGGCCAGCGGGCGGCCAGCTGGCGCAGGAAAGCCACCCGGTTCGGGTTGGTGAAGCCCACCACCAAGCGCAGCGGTGGCAAGGGGGTGGGCAAGGCGCGGGTGGCGGCGGCCTCCAGCTCAGCTGCCAGGGCCGCCAGGAAAGGCTCGGCGAACGATTGGCCCGGCGGATGCACCAGCACCGGCCCGATCGGCGCGCCCTCATGCTCGCCGTCGGTGAACAGATAGGCGTTGGCCGTGGTGCCACGCTCCAGGCCGTACTCCACCTCAAAGCGCAGCCGCTTCGGACTGAGGCCGCGCAGGCAGACGAGACCAGGCTCGATCGGCAGCAGGATCACGCTGCGATCAGCACTGGGGGTGGCGGAGCTGGAGTTGCCCATCAGTAGTGGTTGCCAACCTTGCGATGGTGCACGGCCGTGCTGCCCTCAGCATCGGCCACGGTGCCCTCCTCCACCTCCGCATAGATGATCCAGTGGTCAGGGGTTTCCATCCGCTGCACCACCTGGCAACCCAGGAAGGCCAGGGCGTCGCTGAGCACAGGCCCGCCCCTGGCGGCCCCTTCCAACGTGGCCACGCCTTCAAAGCGGTCGGCACCGGGCGGGAAGCGGCGCAGGAAATGGCGCAGCAAGTCTTGGTATTGACCCTCCTGCAACACATTGAGCACGAAGCGGTCGCCGACCTGCATCAGGGTTTCGATGGCGCGGTCTTTGGCCACGGCGATCGAGAGGCCCGGCGGCTCAAAGCTGGCCTGGCTCACCCAGCTGGCCACCATGGCGCTGCTGCGCTCCTCCTGGCGGGCCGTGACGATGTAGAGGCCACCGCTGAGCCGCCCGAGCGCCTTGTCGAGGTCGCTGTCGAGCGCCTTCATCGCCGCGATCGTCTTGGCGCGGCCGAGCACCTGGCCCAGGTCGGTGCCGGCTTCCTCGAAGCGTTGATAGTCGTTGCCATCCGGCACCTTTTTGACCCGCAGCGGCGGGAAGGCTTCTTTTTGGCCCAGGCTGCGCAGCTTGGCGGCGATGCTGTCGATCGGCAGGTCGTTGCCGCCGTAGGCGTCGTAGACGGCCACCCACTGCTTGCCGTGCAGGGCGGCCAGCAGCGTGCCGATCGACTGCTGGGTTTCCACGTCGGGATTGGCCGGCCAGGTGGGCACCAACACGGCGCTGGCTTCACCGATCAGGGCGGCGAGCTCCTGGGGGTCGGTGGAGCGCAGATCCACCAGTTGGGCCTGGCTGTCGGCCTTGCCGATGCCGCGGGCAAGGGCCTGGCTGAGCCGGTCACAGAAGCCATACTGGCTCAGATAACAGACGGCCGCATAGGTTTCGCCGGCACTGCGCTGGCTGCTCCAGTCGCGGTAGTCGCCGATCCAGAGGCTGAGGTGATCGCGCAGCAAGGGGCCATGGCCCGTGGCGATCATGCTTAGCTCCGGCAGGGCGTCCATGCGCTTGAGGGCCTGCAGCACGCTGCGGGCGTTTGGGCCCATCAAGCAGTCGTAATAGAAGCGGAAATCTGGGGCGATTGAGCCGGGGTCGACATCGAAAACGGCATCGGAGCAGTAGTGCAGTCCGAAGGCATCGCAGGTGTAGAGGATGCCGGTGCCGTGATCGAAGGAGAAGATCGTGTCGGGCCAGTGCAGGTTGGGAGCACTGAGGAACTCGAAGCGGTGGGCCACACCGCTGCTGGGGTTGGTGCCGAGATCGAGAACCTCGCCGCTCTTGACAGCCCGGCTCTTGAACGTCCGGTGCACCTGGTCGGCCAGGTAGGCGATCGCCACCTTCGAGCCGACGATCTCGATCTCGGGGTTGCGCTCCAGCACCGCTCCGATCAGGCCGGAGTGGTCGGGCTCGGTGTGGGACACGATCAGGTAGTCGATCGTGGTTGGATCGATCTGCCCTTCGAGCAGTGGCAGCCAGGTATCGGCGAATTTTGCGTGGCTGGTGTCGATCAGGGCGGTGCGCTCGCCCCGCACCAGAAAGGCGTTGTAGGTGGTGCCGTTGCGCAGGCCGAATTCGATGTCGAAGCGGCTGCGGTCCCAGTCAAGGGAACGGATCGTGGTGGTATCGGCGCCGATCGCCTCGCACTGGAGCGAAAGGCGGGGGGGTGCAGCGGTGGCGACAGTCATCGACGGCGTCTGCAAGGACGCCGACTCTAGAAACTTCGTTGGGATTTCCCTGGCTCCAGAGCCGTCCGGGCCCGGCCGGGCCGATTCGGGCATCTGATGGCCGCCATAGGCACGGCTTGGGCCACCGGCAGATTTCACGCCCAGCCGTTACGGAAGCCGGCAATCGTTATGGTTTTCCCCGCAATATGCCGATCAGATCGCCGTCAGATAATCCCTGCTTATCTGTAGGATTTGCAACTCTTTGTCCAACAGGCACCCAGTGCCATCGTGATGGAATTAACGTCACGCAACCAATACATCAGTCCTTTATGTCTCCCTGCTGAGCGCTTTTGATCACTCAGGTGATTCGGTCCCACGCTTCAGGTTCTCCCGTTCGCCCTGACCAAGAACGGGATGCGCGCAAAAGGTTAATTTCATTAACGCTTTTGCGGTCTTGTGTGCCTGTCAGGCATCAAAATCACCTCGTGTGGTTTTCCTTGCCTATGGCGATGGCATCAGCTCGAGCAGTCGCATGTGTCCTGGAACACACGGTCTGAAACCCATCAATCTGGTTGCAGGCTTGGGATGAATTCGGCCCAAGACTTTTGAATTCTCCCAGCAACCTCATTTACCAAAACACCAGAGGATTTGAATTGTCCGACTTCTTTGAGCTTTTTATTAAGCAGCTTCAGTCTCCAACGCTAGGCTTCCTGATCGGTGGCATCGTTGTTGCCTCGTTCGGTAGCCAATTGGCGATCCCGGATGCCATTTACAAGTTCATCACGTTCTTCTTGCTTTTGAAGATCGGCTTGAGCGCAGGCATTGGCATTCGCAATTCCAACCTGTCTGAGATCATTCTCCCGGCATTGGGGGCTGTGCTGATTGGCATCCTGATCGTGGTGATCAGTCAATTCACTTTGGCGCGATTGCCGGGAATTAAATTCACCGATGCCATCGCCACAGGTGGTCTCTTTGGTGCTGTGAGTGGTTCCACCCTCGCCGCGGTTCTGCCCCAGTTGGAATCGGCAAACATCCAGTACGAGACCTGGAGTGCGGCCCTTTATCCGTTCATGGATATCCCGGCGCTGGTGACGGCGATCGTAGTGGCAAGCGTTTATACCAGCCGCAATTCCCCTGACACGTCTGACGAAGTCGAGATCTGGCCGATCATCAAGGAAAGCCTGCAGAGCTCTGCCGTTACGGCCATGCTGCTGGGTGTTGCCCTTGGCATTCTGACCAGGCCTGAACGTGTTTATGAAGGCTTTTATGATCTACTTTTCCGTGGCTTTCTCTCCGTTCTCATGATCATCATGGGTATGGAGGCCGCACAGCGTATGAATGAGCTGCGCAAAGTGGCCCAATGGTTTGCCATCTATGCTTTCATCGCGCCCCTGCTTCATGGTTTCATCGGTTTTGGTGTTGGCCTGCTGATTCACAAGCTCACTGGCTTCAGCATCGGTGGTGCTGTTGTGCTGGCTGTGATCGCTGCCTCCAGTTCTGATATTTCGGGCCCTCCGACACTTCGAGCTGGTATTCCCACGGCAAATCCATCTTCTTATATTGGTGCTTCCACCGCTATCGGCACTCCAGTGGCGATCGCCATCGGCATTCCGCTTTTCATGGGCCTTGCTGAGGTCATGCTTGGCAAGTAAGCGCCCCCATCCCTTCGTTGTTCAACTCACTTCCAAACAGAGATCATTCCCATGAGCCAACCAGTCTGCAAGTTGATCATCATCACAGAAGAAATTCTGCTGAAGAAGATCGCTAAGATCATCAAGGAAGCGGGCGCCACTGGATACACCATCCTTGCGGCGGCTGGTGAAGGTAGCCGTAATGTTCGCTCCACGGGAGAACCCAGTGTTTCTCATACGTTTTCCAACATCAAATTTGAAGTGCTGACATCCAGCCGTGAGCTGGCTGATGCCATTCAAAACAAGGTGGTGGAGAAGTATTTTGACAACTACTCCTGCATTACCTACATCTCCTCGGTGGAGGCTCTGCGCGCCCACAAATTCTGATCTGATCCCATCTGACTGATCCGAACCCATTGCATCGTTCCCATCCCGGCTGTGTGTCTACACAGGCCGGGATTTTTCTTTGCGGGGTGCACTGACGGCTGTGGCCAATCGTGATTTGGCACAACGCACGTTGGCAACGCACGTGGGCGCCGCCAGCAAGTGCCAAGTCTGTGCTCTGCCGATTGTCCGGCGGCTGGCCGATTGGTCAAACTGATGGCTGCCTTTGGCTGCCATGATTCCTATCACCGCTTCGAAGCGCTACCGCCTGGCGGGTCTGCGCCAGAGCCTTGGACCCGGCATTTTGTTGGCCGGCGCCGCGATCGGTGGTTCGCACCTCGTCGCCTCCACCCAGGCGGGGGCCCGCTATGGCCTCGGGTTGCTGGCGCTGGTGCTGCTGATCAACCTGATCAAGTACCCCTTTTTGTTGGTCGGCACGCGATTCACCGCCGCCACCGGACTGAGCCTGCTGGAGGGTTACCAACGCCAGGGACGGTGGTATCTGCCCCTGTTCCTGCTGATCACCGCCGCCACCGGCGTGGCCAACATCGTGGCGGTGGCAGCGGTGAGCGGCAGCCTGGCCACCAGCTTGCTGCCGGCCTCGATCGGGGCGTTGCTGAGTGCCACCAACCTGGCCGTGCTGCTGCTGGTTCTCTCTCTACTGCTGTTGCTCTGGGGGCACTACCGCAGCCTGGATCGGTTGAGCAAGCTGGTGGTGGCGATCCTGGTGCTGAGCACCACCGCCGCCACCCTGGCCGCCCTGCTTCAAGGGCCTGTCTCCGGGGCTCCGATCGCCGCGATGTTCAGCCCCAGCCCCTGGACCCTGCCGGCCCTGCCGTTCCTGATTGCCCTGATGGGCTGGATGCCCTGTCCGCTTGATCTGGCGGCCTGGTCATCGCTGTGGATCTTTGCGCGCAGCGAGGATTCCGGCCATCAAGGCAGCCAAGCGGAGCTGGAGGCCGATTTCAACATCGGCTACGGCGCCACTGTGCTGATGGCGGTGCTGTTCCTGGTCCTGGGGGCCTGGGTGATGCACGGCACCGGCCGCAGCTTTTCGCCGGCCGGTGCCGTTTTTGCGCAGCAACTGATCGAGCTCTATACCGCCAGCCTGGGGGGGTGGGCCTATCTCCTGATTGCCCTGGCGGCCTTCACCACGATGTTCAGCACCACCCTCACCTGCCTGGATGGCTATCCCCGTTCGGCTTCGGCCGGGCTGCGGCTGCTGCGGGGATTCCGGGGCCGCGACGTTCAGAACCAGAGCGACCACAGCCTCTGGATCGGGCTTCATGGCTTTGCTGCCGCCGGGATTCTGCTCTTCTCCGCCAGCTCGATGGGCACCTTGGTGCAGCTGGCGATGGTGGTGTCGTTCGTGACCACCCCCCTGCTCGGCTGGATGAATCTGCAGGTGATCCAGGGCCGCCAGGTGCCGCCGGACCGCCGGCTGGGCCCCGCTCTGCTCACCGTGGCGCGGCTGGGACTGCTGGTTCTTGGCGGCTTCGTGCTGCTCTTCGCCGTCACTGGCCTCAGCCGCTGAGGCCACGGATCCTGGGTCAACCGTTCAGGGATTGCAGAGCGGGCAGAACTGCGGATCGGCCTTGGTGAGCCCATCGGCGCGCGGCCGCTCCTCACTGGCTGAGCAACTCACGCAGCCGAAGCGCTCGCTGCGCACCAGGTCTGTGGCCGTGCCGCACCAGTCACAGGGCAGCCCCAGCAGCACGTCGACCCTTCCCCAGCCCGGGGCCCCGCAGGTTGGGCAGGGACTGGCGATCCGGCGCACCAACTTGAAGGCCAGCACCCGGATCGAGGCCATCCGGGTGGGATTTTGGTGGGCGCGCATGTCCGTTTCCAGCAGGGCCAGCCCATCGCTGGAGGCACGGCTGGCCTGCTCGATCGCCTCGCGCAGTTCGGCCACGGCGCCGAGGCCCTTGCTCAGGCAGGGTTTCGCGCGAGCCCGATGGGGTTGCACAATCACGGCGTGGGTGGGGAAGCCGATCCGGTCCAGCCACGGATCCAAATCCGCGCCGGGACTGGCGGTGCAATGGTCGAAGTTGGTGCGACAGCCGACCAGCTGCTCGGTGATCACCAGGCCTTGGGCCCGGTCCACCCAGGCCATCCATTCCATCGCCAGGGGCAGAAAGGGCAGGGCCGGGTGCGGCCCGAAGCTGCCTTCGCTGGCCAGGCCCAGATCCAGCCCGGTTTCTGCCATTCCCGCTTCGGCCTTAAGGCGACAGGTGGTTTCGGCATCGCTGAGCCGGGGCCGCTCGCCACTGAAGCTGCCGAGGCTGTCGGTGTCAAAGCCGCTGGCGAGCACCAATTCCGCCCCCAGACCCTTGCGGAAAGGCCTGGCGATCACCTTCTCCTTGCCGTGCCGGGTGGCGAGGCTCACCCGCCGACCCCAGCCCAGCCAGCCAGGGGCAGAAAAATCAGGTCCAAGCCCAGGGCTCACGCTGCTGGCGAAATCAATGGAATCAATAATTTACGCCGGTTCATCAATCCACAGGGAAAGGAGCAACAGTGCGTCAATCCGATCACGACAGCTGATTGCCTGGATTAAGAACCCTTTAGCCAGAATTGATCCAAGTCCACGCTCAAGTCCCTAGGGTTCGGCATCAGCAAAAAGACGAAAAACAAAACAAATGTTTGCCGTGTTGATCCCTTGCCGATGGGGTTCACTCCCTCTTTCTCATTACTCCATCCTTTGCTTGGGTTCATGATCAACAGCCTGACCGTAGAAAAACTTCAGCTCACGCTGGATGCAGCCAGCATCCTGCCGTCCCATCTCTGCTGGAGATTGGTCGATGGCTACATCCGCGCCAATACCTGGACGCTGGATGGCGATGTTGTGACGATCGGATTGGCCGGTCCCGGTGATCTGATTGCTCCCCTGAATTCGAAGGGGCAAGCCATGGAAAGAGTCTGCCTGACAAGGGTCAGTGTGGAGGAAGTCAGCCCGTCGAATGAGGAGCTGTCCGCCTGTCTTCATCACCAGATGGCCCAGGCCATCAGCCTGCTCCAGATCGGCAGGCTCCGGCCTGTTGATTCCAGGCTGATCCATCTGCTGCACTGGATCGGAGCACGCTTTGGCATGATCAGCAGTCAGGGCACCGTGGTATCGCTGCAGGAAATGAACCTGACCCATCGCATGTTGGCTGATCTCACCGGCATGACCCGGGTAAGCGTGACCAAAGCCTTGAGCCGTTTCAAAGCCAGCGGTCTGATCGTGACCAGGAGAGATGTCGATCTGCTGCTTCCCCATGGAATCCACGGGCACCCCTGGCACCTCTAGCTCGGCCGGGTTGAGCTTGGCTGGATCGCTTCTGCCTCGTTTCCTTCCTTATTGGCTGGATGGGCGGAGCTGATCGCTGCCATTCGCGCTCGTGCATGACAAAGACAATCAATGATTCAACTCTCTCGCTTCGTCGTCCCAAGCGGCCTTAGGGTCCTGCAGCCGCAGCCCTGGCCGCAGGAATGGAGACCAGCAATCCCTTCCCCAACCCGCTTGATTCGGGGCTTGATTTGGCGCTTGGACTGGCGTGGCTGCATCCTGATCTGGCCACCTCGCTGACGCGAGGTTTATAGAATTTCACAGCCAAAGAGCGAGATATTGCGTCGTTTTTCTGTTGGCTTCCATTTTTCTCCCCTTCTTTCTCTTGTCAGCCTGACCATGCCGCGTCGCCGCAGATTTCTCTCCATTTTCAGCGCCACCCTGGCGAGCACCCTGGTGCTCAACGCCTGTGGGAACGCTCCTGATCGGGGCGGACTTGCTGATGGAGCCAGCTCTAATTCGACGGCCGCGGCCAAGCTCGAAACCAGGTCGATCACGCTTGGCTATGTCCCGATCCTGGAGGCCGCTGCCCTGGTGGCCGGTGTGGAACAAGGCTTCTTTGCCAAGCATGGCCTTGAGGTGACCTTGGCCAAGCAGGCCAGCTGGCCCGACGCCAGTGAAAACGTGGTGATCGGCTCAGCCGGTGGCGGCATTGACGGCGGCCAGTGGCAATTGCCGATGCCGCACCTGATCACTGAGGGCCTCATCACCAACGGCAAGAAGGTGCCGATGTACGTGCTGGCGCAGCTGAGCAGCCAGGGCAATGGAATTGCCGTGTCCAACTCCTTGAAGGAGGCCAATCTGCGGGTCAACCTGACCCCTGCTGCTGCGATCATCCTTGGCTTCCCCAAGACCGATGGGCGCAAGTTCCGGGCTGCCCACACCTTTGCCAATGCCAATCAGGATCTCTGGATTCGCTACTGGCTTGGTGCAGGCGGCATCGACCCCGACAAGGACATCGAGCTGCTGACGGTGCCCTCCACTGAAACGCTGCAGGGGATGCGCAACGGCTCGATGGAAGCCTTCAGCACCGGTGATCCCTGGCCGTTCCGGATCGTGGCCGACAATATCGGCTACATCGCCGCGCTCACCGCCGAGATCTGGCCCGTTCACCCGGAGGAATTCCTGGCTGTGCGCGCTGACTGGGTCGACAAGCACCCGCAGGCCACCATCGCCCTGCTCAAGGGACTGATCGAGGCGCAGCAGTGGGCCGACAAGCCCGAGAACAAGATGGCGCTCGCCCAGATGCTCAGCTCCCGGGCCTACTTCAACACGCCGGTTTCCGTGCTTGAGCCGGCCCTCAAGGCCCAGTACAAGCTCGGTGCCGACCTGAAGACCTCCAACGATCCCAAGCTTGGTCCGCTCTACTGGAACAGCGATCGCGGTGTGATTTCCTACCCCTACAAGAGCCTCAATCTCTGGTTCCTGGTGGAATCGATCCGCTGGAAGTTCCACCCCGGACAGCTCGATACCATCGCCCAGGCGAAGGCCCTTGTTGACAAGGTGGTCCGCGAAGATCTCTGGCGTCAAGCGGCCATTGAGGTGGGCGTTCCCGCTGCCGACATTCCCAGCGGTTCCTCGCGGGGCAAGGAAACCTTCTTTGACGGCATCGTCTTTGATCCGGAGAATCCCCAGGCCTATCTCGACAGCCTGAAGATCAAGCGCTGAGCCTGCCTGCGCAGGCAGGCTCCAGCCCCGTCAGTCCTCTACCCGTACGGTCACGGGAGTGTGGGTCTGGGCTTTGGGGGCGGTGACGGTGAGCAGGCCGTCGCGGTAACGGGCCTGGAGGCCGGTGCGCTCAAGCGGAACGGGGAACTGGAAGCTGCGCTTCAAGAGGCCGTAGTTGAACTCGCTGTGCAGGGGAGTCGCCTGCTTGGCTTCGTTGCTCTGGGCCTGCTGAGCGTCGCCACTGTCCGTGGCAGGAGTCTGGGATTCGCGCTTGGCGCTGATCACCAGGGAGCGGTCGCTGGCTTGAACATCGATCGATCCGCGATCGACGCCGGGGAGTTCCAAGACCACCGTGTAGGAGGTCTGGCTTTCCTGCACTTCGGCGGCAGGAACGAGATCGGTCTGGCGCACCTGTTGCTCCAGGCGCTCCAACAGTTCGAAGGGGGAATGGCGCAGGGTCAGCATGGTGATGTCCTCTACGGATTGATGAATTCGGGTGGGTTATGGATCACCCGCCAAGCCAATGTGGCGCCTTTTGATGCCAACCAAGCCGGCGAAAACCGATCCATTCGGTACGGTGTCTACGCCTCGGTCGGTCTACCCTCCACGCCAGAACGGAGAACCGAACGCCTTGCCAATCACCAGCAGGCAGGCCGCGTTCACTCAGAGCCACCACCATCGGGAAAAGCAGGCCGCCTGGGCGCAGGCCGCACCGCTGGCGTTGCGCACGGTCCAGAGCCGGGCTGACTCGATGCGGAAGCGGCGGCCCTGGCTGTCGATGCGAATGCCGCTGTAGCCGCTGATGGCTTCCTGCCGCCGTGCCGTGGCCAGCAGCTCGGCGCGCCCTGGGCGCTCGGAGGCTTCGGCGGTGAGCCGCGACGGCATCCCGACCATGGCGCTCCAGGGCCGGCGCCAGAGGCCAAGCGCCGCGGCGTTGGCATAGATCAGCCGGGGATCGTCGCCGCCGCCATGGGCGAGCACCACGGCAGAGGCGGCGAACAGGTCCTGGGCGCGGCCACGGGAGTGGCTGGCCTGGCTGGCGATCAGGGGCCGGCCGAAACCGCTGTGGAACGCGGCGAGCAAGGCCTCGGCGAACTCCAGGGCGGCAGGGCTGAGCCAGGGGGACTCCGCCGGCAGCGGCTCAGGCGTGAGGAACAAACGGGCATCAACCGGTATCAACCGGGATCAGGGCCACTGCCCATCGCCTGGGCCATGGCCGCCTTGCCGAGCCGGTTGCCCTGGGCCTTGAGCTGCTCCAGGAAAAGGCGGTTGGCTTCTGGGAAGAGGGGTTCGGCGGCGAGCGGTAGTTCGCCCGCCTCATCCAGGCCCGTTTCGCCTTCCATCGCCTGGGTGATCACGACCAGATCCGGATCGAGGGCAGCGGCGTACGACCACCACAGGCTCGGGTCGGTGATGGCGGCATGAACCGGGTGCGGCGCCTGGGCGGCGAGCGGCTCAGCGGGCACCGGGGCTGGGGCCTGGCCCTTGCCTCCAGCTTTGGAGCGCCCCTTGGCTTCTGCTTTGGCCTCTGCTTTGGCAGCAGTTTTGGCGGCGGCTTTGGCGCTGGCGGCCCTGGACACCAGCAATTTGCGGCGCTGCACAGCCAGATCGGCGAGCAGCTGGCTGCGGCTGCGCCCCCGCATCTGGAAGAGCACGAAGGGGTCTTCGCTGAAGCGGTCGCCCATCAGGAAGTAGACGGCGCTGACGTGTTTGCAGGGGGCGGCCTTGTCCGGGCAGCTGCACTCGCAGCGCACCTCTTGCAGTTTGAAGGGGAACAGGCGCTTGCCGCTGGCGGCAAAGGCCCGCTCGATGTCCTGGGGCATCACGCCAGCCAGCAACTGGGCCGACCAGCGGGCCTTCTGGCCGAGCGCTTCGAGCACGTAGCCCCAGTCTTCGTCGGAGAGGGTGTCGAGCCAGAGCTTCACCTTGTAGGGCTCAGCTTCGGTGCCCTGCACCCGGGCATGGACCCGGCGCCCCTCAAAGCGGATCGAAAGCACGTTGCCGGAGCGGGCGTAGGTCCAGGCGCGCTCCAGCCGTTTCTTGTAGCGGTAGGAGTTGATCAGCTCCATCCACTGCTCCACCCACCAGGGCTGCTGCCCCAGGCCCTGCTGACCCAGCTGGGTGGTGATTGGGCTGCCGCCGGAGGCGACGCTGGTGCCGGAGGAGGTCATGGAGAAAGTATGCCGAGTGGCGGGGCCTGCGAGCCACCAGGGCAGTGACAGAACAAGTGGAACAAACAGAACACAAGCGTTGATGGCACCTTACTTCTTTAAAAATACAAGAAAATAGACCGCTTTGCGATATAATTTTTTGTGGGCTTTTGCTGCGGTTTTTAGTAGTTATGTAATTTGTTTATACGGAAAGGAGCTTGGCTGTTGTTGCCTGATTGCCCTTTCTTGCTGAGCTGTAGTTAGGAGCGGTTGCGCCACTCCATGGATGGCTGCCGATCGGCGTATGCGAAATAATCTGTTCACCCCGCTCCCAGGCGCATCGCCTTGACAGGAGTTCTAAATCGTCAAACCATTTTGTCTTTGTCATCTGCCCCTCATGCAAGCGAATATGATAGACATAGTCTTTAATCACAATGCCTGGCGCCATACAGGTTACGGCAATCATCATGCCAATGTCTTCGCCTTGGGGCAGGCCCATCCATCCGCCAGCTTTTTTCAGAAGATTGGCATCCACCAACAAGGTTGTCGGCCCTAGTGGAATACTGGCTTTTGGTGTTGGCCAACTACGCCAGATGTCTCCAGGAGAGCTGGGCCCTGCTGGCACGATTGCTGGATCAATCTTGCAATCATCTGTGCAATATCCGGCTGACCAAAGAGCACCATGTTGCCCTTTTAACGCGGCTAGTCTTTTGTCAATGGAGTGTGGATAGAGCCAATCATCGTCATCGGCACTTGTGATCCAACCGCCTCGGGCAATCGCCAGGCCTAAATTGCGTGCTGCGGCCTGGCCAATCGGTCGCTCTGTCTTGATGACTGTGGATGTCTTGCGGATCTCGCTTGGCAGGGCTTCACCGCTTTGGCCATCAACGACAATAACGTGTTCAACCACACAATCATTGTTTTGTAGGCTTTGATTTAATTCCACCAACATGCTCAGCCGATCTGGCAATAGCCTGGTTGGAGTAATAACGCTAACAGTCATCCAGTTGCCTAAGACTTGCTTTTTGGTTAACTCAAAAATGACTGGAACTTTTAGTTCTCCAGCCTTGGTGACTGTGGCTTAAGGCTTACACTTTACAATATTTGATAATAAAATAGCACATTGCGATCGCTTGAAATCTCATTCATGAGCTCAGCCTTACATCTTACCATTTTGTGTGTTGATCTCGTGAGCCCATGTTGAAGCCTTCGGCGTGCGGCGGCCAGCGCGCTGATTGGAGTTTGCGATCTTAGGGCTGAGCGGTTGAAATTCGGCTTAATATTCAGGTGGTCGATGCTTTTGCTAGCGCTTAAAGAGCGGCTTATAAAATAGCTTGCTGGAAATACATGGATGTTGTCGTTAAGGAAGAAAGTTTCACCAGTGCTGGAGCTGCCGCTATCTAACATGAACGTAGATTCCGACCATGCCAGCAACCAGATTGCGGTCCACTGTCTTGAGGCGCTAATGGCTTCTTCGCTCCGCATTAAAACTGATGCAGCAGTGCCTGTCTCTTTCCGTTTCGTCGGCTAACTTCTGCTGCTAGCCCGAGAGTTGACAGACGATGCTTCAGACAAAACCGTTTTTCCAGAAGCACCAGAAGCACTTGTTGGCCCTGCTGCTGCTTGGTGGCAGTCTTCTGCTGACAAGCCTGAAGGCAGTGGCGGATGGCGAGCCCGCTGGGGTCCAGGTGCAAACGCTGGTCCGATCCGGCCAGGCGTGGAACGGCACGCGCCTGCCCGCCTATCCCAGAGGTGAGCCGGAGCTCACCGTGCTGCACATCACGATTCCCCCGGGGGTGAAGCTGCCGATGCACATCCACCCGGTGATCAACGCCGGCATGCTGATCCGCGGCCAGCTGCTGGTGATCAGTGAGGCGGGCCCCTCCAAACAACTCAAGGCGGGCGATGGAATAATCGAGATGGTGAACCAGCCCCACTACGGCACCAATAACGGCACGGAAACCGCCGAGATCGTGATGGTCTATGCGGGGGTGGAGGGCAAGCCGATTACCGTCCTTGAAGTCGCTCCAGCAACCAGTGCCGAGCGTGAGTAGGCGTGTAGCCACTACTCTTTTCCAAGCAGCTCTGTATTCATAGCCGATTGTTCTCCGGCCGATTGTTGTCTAATTTCACGTTAAGCGTGGGGGCTTCGGTTAACTGAATCGTGGTGGATGCAATGTTGACGCGTTGTTCTGTCCTTGCAAACTCATCGAGAATTCGCGTGAACAGCTGATCCTTGATCAGGCGTCGGGTTTTGTAGTCAACCACGTAGCGAATGGTGAATTCTATCCAGTTGTCAGTGAGAACGAGGCTGACGACGGGGTCAATTCTGGCATCTTCAATTAAATACTTCCTGAACATCACTTGCCAGGCGGCTTTGACATTCGCTGTTGTATTGGTTGGAATCATCTCTGCAATCACTTGTTCAAGGATGGATCGTGCCAAGCGATGATCGCTTCCGTACTTCACAGGGATTTTGATCTCGTCCCATAAATAGGGAAAGTCGCCCGAGTAATTGAAGACTGGCGCCTTGAACACAAAGCTGTTGGCGATGCGGACAATCCTTCCCGTGTAAAGGTCAGATTCCACCCACTCGCCCAGTTCCATCAACGTTGTTCGAAGTATGCCGATATCAATGACATCCCCTTTACTGCCTCCTATCTGGACCCGATCCCCCGGGTTGTAAAAGCCACCAGCTGAAATCGCAATCCAGCCTGCCACGCTGGCAATCACTTCCTGCAAGGAAAAGGTAATGCCTGCGCTCGCAACACCAATGGCAACGGTCAAGCCACCCAGCCGATCCTTGAAGACGATCGTAATGAAGACAAAGCCCGCAAGATATCCAGAAAAAGTAATGAGTTTGCGCCCGTAGTAGCGGCTATCAGAATCTTTGAGATAACGTGTTAGTGAATATTGAAATGAGCGAATCAATAGGCTGATGACCAGAAGTCCGGCCACAGCAATGAATAGCTTCGAGACGAGGGGATCGGCCAATAAAGAGCTGACCCACTGAATTAAAGTCTGCATGTTTTCGTATCGCTTGGGGCTTCTTCATTGCTGAGCATCTACAAGGCTCCTAGGGAGCCAATTCAGCTTGCTCAGGGTCTTCCAGCAGCCGTGGCAGCAGTTGCACCAAATTGCAGGGGCGGGTGCCGCCATCGAGTTGGGCGCTGATCAGCCGGTCCCAGGCTGTTGTCACCGCATCGGGTGATCCCGGCAACACGAAGATCACGGTGCCGTTGGCCACGCCGGCCAGGCAGCGGCTCTGCAGGCTGCTGGTACCGATCGTCTCAAAGGAGAGCACCCGGAACAGCTCCCCGAAGCCCTCGATTGTTTTGTCGAGCAGAGGTGCGACGGCCTCAGGGCTGCCGTCGCGGCCGGTGAGGCCGGTTCCACCACTGCTGATCACCACCTGCACGGCCGGATCGGCAATCCAGCCGCTGATCGCGGCACGGATGGCATAGCGGTTATCGGGAAGCAGGGCGCGATCCACCAGCCGGTGACCGGCGGCTTTCAGCCGATCGCTCAGCAGATCGCCGGAGGGATCGCCGCTGGCGGGGTCGGCGCTGCGCCGATCGGAAACGGTGAGCAGGGCAACCGTCAGGCTCACCGGAGGCTTGAATCAAACACCAGCGAACTGTAGGCAGCGGCTTCTCTGTCGTCAGAACGTGATGGGCTCCAGTTCAGGGCTCTCCCAGCGATGCTGCCGGCGTTCGGCCACCAACGGTCGAAGCGTGAATCGGGGGGGGCGGCCGGCTGAGACCTCCAGCCGCACAGCCGAATAGGGGCGCCGCAGGCTGCTGCCCTTGCCACTGCGGCCGATGAACAGCTGCGAGTACGCCACCGTGCAGTCAGCCGCTTCGATCCGCTCCTGCAGGTCCGCTCCTTCGGGCCGCTGACGGCGCAGGCTGTAGCCGCTGCCCCCACAGATCAGCCAGGGAATGTGGGCGTCGCCATGGCCGGTGTCGCCGCTGCGCAGCAGCTCCAGGCAGTGGGCGTGGCCGCTCAGCACCAGATCCAGCAGGGGTTGCTTCTGCCCTTGCTGAACCTGTGCTTCCTCCAGTTCCGCGGCCACCTGATCGAGCACCCGGCGGAGTTGATGGCGTACGGCCAGGGTCTGCCCCTGGAACCACTTGGTCGCCTCGGTCACATACGGCGGATGGTGAAGCACCAGGACGCGCCCGCGCACGGCCGGGTTGCGCCAGGAGGCCACCAACCGATCCCGGAGCCAGTCAAGTTGCTCCTGATCGACACTGTCGGCGCCATCCCCGCTGTTCAGGCGCTTCTCGATATCGAGGAGTTGTTCGTCGATCGCCTCGATCTCACCAGCGAGATCATCAGCGCGATCGCCCGGTTCCGTGTTCTGCAACGAAGGCAGCAATTCCAGGCCGATGGCCTTGAGTCGTTCGGCCTTCTGCTGGTGGAGTTCAGCCCGTTCGGCCAGCCAATCCTGCCGCTTTTGGCCCCCCTTACCGGAGCCCTGTCCCGGCAAGGGTTGGTTGAAAGTGTTGGAGTCGAGCGCGAAGACATCAATGCCGGCATGGCGGAAGCTGTAGTAACGATTCGGCAGCCGCGTGAAGTTGCCGGGCCGGTAGGTGAGGCAGCGCCTGTCATCCACCCTGCTGGTGTAGTGCTGGTCGAGATGGTCGCCCAGCGAGTGTTTGGGACGGCCCTTGAGGTAATCGAGAAAGGCGCGGGCGAAGGCATCCCCGCGGTGGGAGCCATGCCAGCCCACATCCAGGTTGATCAAAGAGCGCAACAGCCATTGCAGCGGGCCGGTGATCCCAGAGAGCAGTCCGAGCAGCAGGGGCAGATCGTAATAGTCGTGATTACCGAGAACGGGAAAGAAAGGCAGCTTGAAGGTCATCTGGTCATAGGCGATTCTCTTCGGTTGATCACCGCCCACCAACCAATCCCGGTAGGGACGAATGAAATTTCGGCGGTATTGCTCACTGGAGCCCACCTGATAGACCAGATCTCCGGTGTGCAGCACGAAACTGGCACCGTTGCCCTGCTCCATCAATAGCTTGGCCACCTGGCACTGGGGCCTGCGCCGGCGATGGCGCCCAGTGCCACTCCCGGTACCGCTGTCGCCCAGCACCAGAAAACTGAATGGATCCTCTGGTCCGAGTTCGGAGCTGAAGGCCAGTTGCGTCTGATCGATCTGCCGACTGGTGATTGCCGGATCCTGCCAGCACACCCGTTGCTGCATGGCGTGCATCTTGACGGGAATCGTCGGTTCTTGAATCAGCTGCATCAGCGGCTAAGGCGAGGGCAAGGGGGCGTAAATCGTGAGACTGCCGGGCAGACATTCAAAGGTGATCGGGTTGGCCTCGACGATTTCGCCATCGATCACAAGGAGCTGGGCCGGATCGGTTTCGATCGTGATTGTGCGGGCCCGGAAGCAGAGCAGATCCTCGCGATCTGTCGGCGTCTGCACCACGGCTGAAGCCGCCAGCGAGGCCAGGGCATTGAGGCTCTGCAGAGGGTTCGCTGGTGTGGCGATGGTGACCTCCAGCAGGCCGTCGTCGGGGATGACCCGGCCGAATCCCTGGGCCAGAACAGAACTCGATGGTGCCACATTCGCCACTGTGATTGCGGCGGATTCAAGTTCAATCAGTTCGCCATCGATTGTCAGGCTGGCTTTAAAGGTGGCCTGATTGGCCAGCTGCTGGGCACCCGCCAGCAGATAGGCCAGGGTGCCCAGCAGGTTCTTGAGCTCCCGGGTCGCCCGGCTCACCATCCCGGCTTCAAAACCCAGTCCGGCCAGCAGAATCATCGGCTTGGCATTGCAGCGGGCCGCATCGATCACATGGGTGTTCCCCGCCAGGATCGTCCGGCAGGCTCCGCGAAGATCGAAGGGAATGCCAAGGCCAGCCGCAAAGGCATTGGCGGTGCCCCGCGGGATGATCCCCAGGGGGATCCCGGTGCCGATCACCGCGCCCGCCACCGCAGACACGGTGCCATCTCCACCCGAGGCGATGATCATCGTGCTGCCCGGATCACTCTCGGGTTGGGCTGCGATTCTGGCGACGATGGCGCTGGCCTGGTCGGTGGGATCGACATCGATCTTGGTCATCACCACATTCAGCAGAATCTGCGGCTCCAGGAGATAGCGGATCTGGGCGAGTTCCTGATTGGGATCTCCCTGCCCGGCCACGGGGTTGAAGATCAGATAGGCCACGCGGCTGTGCGCCAGCCCGTGCATCGCCAGATCGGCGGTGGCTTCATTGAGAGCCAGCGGTGTGTTCTCGATGGCACAGGCCCGGATCAACAGCGGCAGCTCCGAGGCCAACTGCACCGTGCCCCCAATCTCAGGAAAGAAGATGATGGCGGCCACTTCGGCGGCCAGCACCTTGCCGGCCAGCTCGATATCACCGCCGGTCTTCAGGGGCCTTAGCTCTGTGGTCTTGAGAGAGGCGGTTCTTGGATCCTGGCGAAAGGCCTGGGCCAGCTCCGGTGTTGTGAGCAGCGCAAAGGCGGTGATCGCTGGCTTGTACTGATCCATCCAGGCCAGCAGGGCCTCAAGCTGGGATGGGTGCGCCAGTAAGCAAAGAGCCTGGGACATCCTCAAATCCGTGCGCGAGGCCGTGTTGGGGCGAAGGCCCTAGGCCATCTTGACTTCGGCTTGGGCCTTGGCCGTGGAGCCTTGCAGCCATTGATCGATGGCTGGCGGCAGCAGGCAGCGGCGCCGGCTGGAGGTGTCGATCGCCAGATGGCGTGTGAGGCCGCGGGCCACTTCCTGGCTGTCATCGGTGCTGCGGCGGAAGACATAGGCGACCTCAAAGCGGCCGGAGTCAAGCGGCAGGGGCGTGAGCTGAACCGAAAGCTTGTCACCGCAGGCCAGGGGCCTGAGGAAATCGGCGCTGCAGTGAATGATCGGCAGGGCCACGGCCACGCCTCCATTCGGGCTGGGAAACAGGGCGGTGGCCTGGATGCCGAATTGTTCCAGGCTTTGCTCGTAGGCCTCGTGGCACCAGCGCAACAGCTGATGGAAGTGCATGACGCCGGCGGCATCGGTGTCGCCGAAGCGAACGGTGCGCTGCTGGGAAAGCCAGGGTGCGGGGCTGGTCAAAGGCTGTTCGATCGCAGGTGTTGAGCCGCTGTGTTGAGCCGCTGGAGAGTGGAAATCTAATCGAGCCTGACTCCGCCCTCTTGCCTTCAGCTTCGCCGTTGCTGCGCACAGGAGCCTCCAGTAGGTTTGCAGTCGTGCGTCTATCGATCTTTGGCTGATCCAATTGCCTACGAGGCTCCCACGATCAACAAGGCGTGGACAGCCTTCATCCCCCATGTCCCAACCATCCTGCTGATCTGGGTGGCCACGATTGCCATCTCCGCTGTTGGCGTATTCGTTTACTTCCTGTTCAGCCTGCTTGGTCTTGCAGTTGCTGGCGGGCCGGAGGTGGACACTGCCGCATCGATTGGTCTGGTGTTGGGCCAGGTCGGGCAGCTGCCGTTCTCGATACTCTCCAGTCTGGTTGGTGTGTTATTGGTTGCGGTGCCGGCGCTGCATTATTCAACGGGTGAGACGATCGCGCCAAGGCAGGCTTTTAAAACGCTGCTTGAACGTCCTAAACGCTATTTTCTGGCAGGCCTTCTTTTTGCGCTGACCTCGGCAATTGGGCTGCTGCTTTGTGTCCTTCCAGGCATTGCCGTGGCACTGGTTGCCCCTGTGTATGTCAACAAGATCTTTAACGGCGATGCCACGGTGATCGAAGCCTTCACCTCTTCGTTTCAGGCCGTTTATAAATCTCCCGATGGCCTTTCGTTCGTGGGGCTGCAGGTGATCGTCTGGGCGGTCACCGTTGTGGTCTCCCTGTGTACCTGCGGCCTTGGCGCCCTGGTGGCTGTTCCTGTTTCCAGCTTCTATCTTCAAAACGCTGTTTATTACAAGGGTCTGGTGCGTTGATCCCCAGGTTCAGAACGCCGGAAACAGATTGATTCCGGCGCCGTAGGTCATGCCGATGCGGAACGCCCAGTAGCCGGCCAGCAGGGCTGCGGCAGCCACCAGCCGGGGAGATGAGATCCCCCTAGGCCACAGTTCCCGTTGGCGGATCGCCTGCAGCGACCAAAGAATCAGTCCTGCCGCGGCGAGCGGGCCGAGGGCATGCAGCGCCAGGGATTCTCCGAAGTCAGCGACCAGGCTGGCGCTGATGGATCGGGTCAGATAGCAGGTGGGGCATGGAATGCCTGTCAGGGCGCGGAAGGGACAGGCCAAGCCAGGCAGATCCGGGTGCAGGCCCTTGAGCGCCAGGTAGCCGGTCAGCAGAGCCGGGACCCAATAGCCCGAGGCCCGCAATCGGTTCAGGAACGCTGAACGACGGCGACGAGCTGATTTCAGAGGCCCAACCGTCTGGGACACAGCCGTTAGCGGTCGACGGAGCCCATGATCACATCGATCGAACCGAGGATCGCCATGATGTCGGCGACCTTGGCTCCGGTCAGGATGTGGGGGAGGATCTGGAGGTTGTTGAAATCGGCCGCCCGGATCTTCCAACGCCAGGGAGTGACATCATCATTGCCCATGATGAACACGCCCAGTTCTCCTTTTCCGGATTCCAGCCGCGCGTAGAGTTCACCGCCTGGAATCTTGAAGGTTGGAGCCACTTTCTTGGCGATGTACTGGTAATCGAAGCCAGAGGAATCGCCGCCCTTGCCTTCCATCATCCGCTTGGCTTCGAGATTCTCGGTAGGACCGCCGGGGATGGCCTTGGCGGCCTGCTTGAGGATCCTCAGCGACTGGCGCATTTCCTCGATCCGCACCCGATAGCGGGCGTAGCAGTCGCCTTCGCTGGCGGTAGCCACGTCCCACTCGAAATCGTCGTAGCACTCGTAGTGATCCACCTTGCGCAGATCCCAAGGCACTCCAGAGGCGCGCAGCATCGGCCCGGAAAGGCTCCAGTTGATCGCCATCTCACGGCTGATCACCCCCAGACCCTCAATGCGGCGTTTGAAGATCGGATTGTTGGTGATCAGCTTCTCGTATTCATCGATTTTTGGCCCGAAGTAGTCGCAAAAATCGAGGCATTTCTCCAACCAGCCGTAGGGGAGATCGGCCGCCACGCCACCGATGCGGAAATAGTTGTTGTTGATCAGCCGCTGGCCTGTGGCTGCTTCCCAGAGGTCATAGATCATCTCCCGCTCGCGGAAGATGTAAAAGAAGGGGGTCTGGGCGCCCACATCCGCCAGGAATGGACCAAGCCAGAGCAGGTGGTTGGCGATCCGGTTGAGCTCCAGCATCAACACCCGGATGTGGCTGGCCCGCTTCGGCACCGTGATGTCCGCCAGCCGCTCAGGGGCGTTCACCGTGATCGCCTCGTTGAACATGCCGGCGGCATAGTCCCAGCGGCTCACATAGGGCACGAACATCACGTTCGTGCGGTTTTCGGCGATCTTCTCCATGCCGCGGTGCAGATAGCCGATCACCGGCTCGCAGTCCACCACGTCTTCGCCATCGAGGGTCACCACAAGCCGCAACACTCCGTGCATCGAGGGGTGATGGGGGCCGAAGTTGACCACCATCGGCTCGGTGCGGGTTTCGAGCTGCGTCATGGGGTCCCAGAACTGCTGGCGAATGCCGGGATCTTAGGAAGGAACCCATGGTTCAGTCGTTTGATCACGTTCCAGTTCTGGCCGAAGCGTTGATCGCGGCTTTTGCCGAGGTCTGCGCCGCTGGGCCTGTCCCTGCGCCCCCCCCTGCCGACTGGCTGATCGATGCCACCGTTGGCGGCGGCGGCCACAGCGCCCTGCTGTTGGAGGCCCACCCCGCCCTGGGCCTGATCGGCCTCGACCGCGACCCCGCCGCCCTGGCTGCCGCTGCCGATCGGCTGGCCCCCTTCGGCGATCGGCAGCGGCTGGTGGCCTCCAATTTCGCGGCGTTCACACCGCCCTGGCCGGTGCGGGGCGTGCTGGCCGACCTGGGCGTGAGCAGTCCGCAGCTGGATCAAGCCCAACGGGGGTTCAGCTTCCGCGCCGATGGCCCCCTCGACATGCGCATGGATCCCCAGAGCGGGGAAACGGCCGCCGAGCTGATTGATCGTCTCAGCGAAACCGAGCTGGCCGATCTGATCTATGCCTACGGCGAGGAGCGCCTTTCCCGGCGGATCGCCCGGCGGATCGTCGAGAAGCGGCCCTGGAGCGGCTCTTCGCAGGGCACCGCTGCTCTGGCCTATCTGGTGGCCGGCTGCTATCCCCCCAAGGCCCGCCGCGGCCGCCTCCATCCAGCCACCCGCACCTTTCAGGCCCTGCGCATCGCCGTCAACGATGAACTCGCCGCCCTAGATCAGTGGCTGCTGCGCGCCCCCGACTGGCTGCAACCCGGAGGGGTTCTGGCCGTGATCAGCTTCCACTCGCTCGAAGACCGGCGCGTCAAAACGGCCTTCCTGGGCGATGGACGCCTGGAGCGGATCACCAGGAAGCCGCTGGTGGCCTCCGCAGCCGAACAGGAGGCCAATCCCCGCAGCCGATCGGCCAAGCTGCGTCTGGCGCGACGCTTGCCGTGATCGACCTTTCCCTGCCGGAGCTCTCGCGCAGCGACCTGCTCTGGTGGGCGGCGCTGCTGATCCAGCTGCTGGCGATCCCCGGCACCCTGCTGCCGGTTCTGCCCGGATTGATCTTTCTGCCGCTCGGGGCCGGGCTCTGGGTCTGGGGTGTGGGTTGGGCCACCGCCTGGCCAGAGATCGGCTTCGCCAGCTTGATCCTGCTGCTGGGCTGGGGGGCCGATGCCCTCGGGGTGGTGCTGGGGGCGGCGCGCCTGCGGGCCACCCGCTGGGCCTACATCGGTGCGGCCCTGGGCCTGGTGGTGGGGTTGTTCGGCCTGCTGCCGGCCCTGCCTGTGGGCGGCCCGCTGCTGGGAGCCCTGGTGGGGCCGCTGGCGGGAGCCTCGCTGGGGGAGCTGATCAGCGCGCCCAGCGCCTTGGGGCCCCTCGGACTGCTGCGCCTGCGCCGCTCCTTGCTGGTGGGCCTGGCGGTGGTCGCCGGCATGCTGGTCAGCCGGGTGGCCCAGGCCCTGCTGGCGGTACTGGGGGTGGTTGGTTTCGTGCTGCTCAGCGCTGTGCTGCTGCCGGGCTGAGCCTGGTTTTGCTGCGGATCGGAGCGGCCCAGTGCAGGTAGTTTCTGCAGGCGTGCAGCAACACTCCCAAGGCGAAGAGCAGCTCCGCCACTTCCTGGTCGCGGGTGACCAGAACCGGCACGTCGAGGCCTCCCTTCTCCAGCGCCACCGGGATGTAAATGGCCGTGGCGAGCAGGAAGTAGCCGATCAGACAGCCCACCGGTAAGGCCGCATCCACGGCCGACCAGGAGCGCAGCCAGCCCTGCCGTTGCAGCAGCCAGCGCAGCGGTATCAGCAGGGTGATCACCAGGAAGGCCGCCGCAGTGCTGGCCCAGAGCTTGTCCTTGAACCCCACATGGTTGTGCAGGTTCGTCTCTTTCTGGGCATTGACCTCGTTGAACAGCTCCGGGGTGTCCCAGTTGAAGATCGTCTGACCCCAGCTCATTTCCTCCAGGCCCACGAACAGGCAGAGCAGGGCGAATCCGAGGAACACGCCCGCCAGCAGAGCCTGGCCGGAGCGCCATTCCGCCCTGGCACTGAGCAGGCCGATCACGCCTGCCGCCAGGAAGAGCAGGAAACTCAGCCACTCCACCAGGCTCCCCTCGCTCACGAGCGGTTGGTAGGCCTCAATGTCGGTGACGCCGAGGCGATAGATCACGAAGGCGCCCATCGCCGGGAAGGGAAACAGCCCGATGGCCTGGATCAGACGGCTGCGCCCGGCTGGCCGTTCAGCGGCCGCGAGCAGGCCCAGGCCGCTGCGCCGGATGGCGGCCACCAGCAGCACCAGACCGCAGAGCGCCACGACCCCTTGAACCGTGGTGGCCTGGCTGCCATCCACCCCCAAACTCCGGCCAGCCGCAGACAACAACATGGCCGTGCCGAGCAGGCCCAGCAGGCGATTCAGAGCGACGCCAAGGAAACGGAGTCGGCGCTGTTGCAGGGGCTGCGCTGCCGCTCGCTCTCCCGCTTCGGCCGGACGGCCTTCAATCGGAGGCTGGCCGTCGATTCCCTGGACGAGCGGCATCAGCTGTTGGCGAGCTTAAAACCAGCTTATGGGCCGGTTGTCATCGGGTTGTGGCGCAAGGTTTCCACGCTCTCGATCACAGCGGCGGCGGCCGAATCGATCTCCTCTGCCGTGGTGCTGCGCCCCAGGCCAAAGCGAATCGATGCCGCCGCCTCCGCCCGGCTGCGACCCAGGGCGGCCAGCACGTGGGAGGGGTTGCCGCTGCTGCAGGCCGAACCGCCGCTCACCGCCAGCCGCCGCCGCAGCAGGCTGTGCAGGCGGTTGCCATCCACCCCGTCAAAGCTGAGGTTGAGGTTGTGGGCCAGGCGCGCCTCCAGGCTGCCGTTGAGCCGCACCCCGCCAAGGGCCAGCAGCCTGGCCAGCAGCCGGTCGCGCAGGCCGCCGAGCCGCACCCGGCGGCTCTCGCGGTCGGCCATAGCCAGCTCCGCGGCCACCGCCAGCCCCACGATCAGGGGAACGGGCAGGGTGCCGCCGCGCAGGCCCCCTTCCTGGCCGCCGCCATGCTGTTGGGGGGCCAGGTTCAGGGCTGGATCGATCACCAGGGCGCCGATCCCCTTGGGCCCGTAGATCTTGTGGCCGCTGAGGCTGAGCAGATCGATGCCCAGCTCCGCCGGCTGCAGGGGGATCTGGCCGAAGGCCTGGGCGCCGTCACAGTGAAAGGCGATGTCCCGCCGGCGACAGAGCGCAGCGATCGAGGCCAGGGGCTGAAGCACCCCGATCTCGTTGTTGGCGGCCATCACGCTGACCAGCACAGTGTCGGGCCGCAGGGCGGCCTCCAGCTGCTCCAGGTCCACCAGGCCATCGGCCCCTACGGGCAGCACGGTGAGTGAAAAGCCGTGGCCGGCCAGGTAGCGCAGCGGATCGAGCACGGCCCGGTGCTCGCTGGCCAGGCAGACCAGGTGGCGGCCCCGGCTCAGCCGCGCCTCGGCCAAGCCCTTGAGGGCCAGGTTGTTCGCTTCGGTGGCGCCGCTGGTGAACACCACCTGCTCAGGCCCCACCCCCAACAGGAACCCCAGCTGCTGGCGGGCCCGCTCCACCGCCGCCGCCGCCGCCAGCCCTGGCCGGTGCAGGCGGCTGGCCGGGTTGGCGAAGGTCTCACTCCAGTAGGGCGCCATCGCCGCGACCACGGCAGGATCACAGGGCGTGGTGGCCTGGTGATCGAGATAGGGGGGCGGTGCACCCTGGAGCGAACCGTCCGCTGGAGCGCCCCGGCGTGCCATCCGGCCTTTTCAACAGAGACGAACCGTTCCATGCTGACAACACGTCTGCCTTGGTGGAGCCATCCGATGGCAGGGAACAGGATCAATCGCAGCCGGCCGTCGCTGAGCCAACTGTGGCCCGTTGGCGTGATCACGGCCCTGCTGGGCCTGGGGGCCGCGCTGGTTCCTGCCGTCGCCCAGGGCACCAGGGTCGGCATCCCGGCCCAGAACCGTCCTGCGGGCATGGCGTTGCTGATGGAGCGCACCATCCGCGGTGGTCCCGAGGCGCTGGGGGTGTTCGGGATCACGCCGGATCCATCACAGCCAGACCTCTGGCGGATCAAGGTTTGGGAGGAAGTCCCCGACGACGTGAAGGTGCGCAGCGAAACGATCCGCTGCTCCCCCTCGGCGCCGACGCGGGTGACCAATAACGGCCGCTCTTTGATCCTGCGCGAACTCAACCCCGGTGGGGCGATCTCCTCGGTCAACCGGATCGACCATCTGGTCTGGTGGGCCACCTGTTTTCCCGAGCAGGCCGGCAAGGATCCCGCCGGCCTGCGTCCGTTGGCTCTCCAGCTCGGCTACAGCGGCCATCGGGTCGAGCGGGAGACGGTGCTGCCTCTGGGCTTCCCCTGAGCCCTACTGGATAGATTCCCAACATGTGCTTCTGGGTTCATGAGCCAAGACATCCCCGCCCTTCCCCAGGACGCGGCAACAACGGCGTCAGAGGGCACTTCTTCTGAGGGCACGGCATCAGAGGCACCCGTTGAAGCGGCCCTGCCGCCAGCCCGGCTGCTGCTGGTCGACGACGAACCGGGTCTGCGCAACGCCGTCCAGGCCTACCTGGAGGACGAGGGCTTTGATGTCACCACCGCCAGCGATGGCGACCAGGGCTGGGCGGCAGCCCAGGAGCTGCTGCCCGATCTGGTGATCAGCGACGTGATGATGCCCCGCTGCGACGGCTATGAGCTGTTGCGGCGCCTGCGCTCCGATGAACGGCTGGGCGGTACGCCGGTGATCTTTCTCACCGCCAAGGGCATGACGGCCGATCGCATTGAGGGCTTCCAGGCCGGCGTCGACGATTACATCCCCAAACCTTTCGATCCCGACGAGCTGGTGGCCCGGGTGCGCAACGTGGTGCGGCGCCAGGAGCGTTTGCTGGCGGAGGCCGCCCGTTACGCCGATGCCGACATCGGCCAGATGGCTCGCCAGATCACCGAGATCCGCTCCCTGTTGCAGCTCGGTGGTGCCAAGAAGGCGTCGGCTCCAGTGCGCCATGAGTTCACTCCCCGCGAAGCAAGCGTGCTGCAGCTGGTGGCCGAGGGCCTGATGAACAAGGAAATCGCCAGACGGCTGGAAACTTCCATCCGCAACGTCGAGAAGTACGTGAGCCGGCTGTTCATCAAAACCAGCACCACCAGCCGCACCGAACTGGTGCGTTACGCCCTGGAGAACGGCCTGGTTGTCTGAGCAGTGGCGGCCGGCTTCTGCCAACAACGGCTGGACCTACCGCGACCGGATCGGGCCCGCTGAGGCCGGCTCCAGCCTCAGCGCGTTCTACGCCGGCCGCTACGCCCATTCCGATCAGGGCGTCTGGGCGCAGCGTCTCGCGGCCGGCGAAGTCTTGTGCAACGGCCAGCGCCTGCGCAGCGATTTCACCCTATCCAGCGGTGACCGCCTGCAGTGGCAGCGGCCCCCCTGGCTGGAAGCGTCGGTGCCGGATCACTGGGAGGTCATCCACGATGACGGCGACTTGCTGGTGATCGACAAGCCCAGCGGGCTGCCGGTGCTGCCGGCGGGTGGGTACCTGGAGCACACGCTGTTGCGCCTGCTGGAGCGCCGCTTTGGCGGTTCGGGTTCAGGGCCAGCTCCCAGGCCCGTGCACCGCCTCGGCCGCTTCACCTCCGGGCTGCTGGTCTGCGCGCGCCGCTCCGCCACCCGGGCCTGGCTCAGTGCCGAGCTGCGAACGAGCGATCCGGCCTCTTGCCGCAAGTTTTATCGCGCCCTGATCAGGCCCGGGGTGCTGCCACAGCAGCCCGGTTTCAGCCGCTGGATCCACGCCGCGATCGGGCGCGTGCCCCATCCCCGGCTGGGCCAGGTCTGGTGCGCCGTGCCGCCGGAGGCTCCCGGAGCCCTGACGGCCCTCAGCCAGCTGACCCTGATCGAGAGCCGCCCTGAGGCTGATCTGGTGGAGGTGGCGATCGTGACCGGACGGCCCCATCAGATCCGGATCCACACCGCCAGCCTCGGGGCGCCCTTGCTGGGCGATCCGCTGTATCGAGCTGGCGGCGGGGCTCGCGATGAGGCCCTCCCCGGCGAAGGTGGGTACACCCTGCGGGCCCACCGCTTGCGTCTGTTACTGCCGGGGGGGGAGGAGCTGGCGCTGGAGGCGCCCTTGCCGGCGGCCCTGCTCAGCTCCGGCCAAATTCGATCAGCCGCGAGAAGTAAAACGGGGCCGTGTTGAGGCTGCGGCGTAAGGGCTGGAATCCTGCCGTTGCCGCTGCCGCCACGATGCCGTCTTCGCGCAGGGTGTAGGCGCGGGTGGTCTTGCTGGGGCCGGGGAAGAGCTGACCGATCGATTTCAGCGCGGCCAGCAAGGGGGTGTAGGGGGCGAAGCTGACCAGCAGCCGGCGCTCGGCCATCGAGGCCAGGTGGCGCACCATCTGCTCGGCGGGCTCCTGGGGGTAGTGGATGAACACATCCAGGCAGATCACCGTGTCGTAGCGGCCGCTGAGGCTTTCGAGATCGGAGGCGCTGAATTGGATGCGCTCTGGGCCGAGATCAGCCGCTGCGGCCCGGCGGCCCGCCTCGTTCACCATCGCCTCGGAGAGGTCGCTGGCGGCGATGCTGCCGGCACCGAGCTGGGCCAGGGGAAGGCTGAGGCTGCCGACGCCACAGCCGGCATCGAGGAAGCTGCGCCCAGCCAGATTCCCCTCCTCCTGCAGCCACAGCAGCACCTGATCCACGGTTTTCTGGTGGCCGATGCGGATGTTCCGCTGCACCTTATTGACCTCGTCGCTGTCGCTGTAGATGCGATTCCAGCGCTCAAAGCCCGTGCTGTTGAAGTAGTCGCGGACCTCCGCTTTCTCCAGAGCCTTCTCCAGCAACGGTTCAGCGGACATCGAGACAGGGTGCAACCGGCCGAATCTTAAGGAGACTCCCCGCCCCAGCTGGCCCCGGCCCGCCGCCAGCGCAGATCGCCTGGCGCCGGGCGGCTCCAGCGCAGGGCCTCGCCCAGGGGAAGGCCCACCAGCATCGCCTCCAGCGGCCGGTCATCGCCCAGCACCCACCTTGGCAGCACGGTGGCCGCGGCGATCGCCCGCCCCGGGGCGCCGCTCCAGCGGGCCAGCCGCACCACCCCCTCCAGCAGCGGCAGGGTGACGCCGGCCAGGGTGCCGTCCTCCAGCCGGCAGCTGCCGCCTTCCACCAGCAACGTCCGCTCATCCCAGCGGTGACGGCCTTCCTCGAGCCCGTAGGGAGCGAGCGCATCACTGACCAGCACCACGTGCCGGGGCGCCAGCCGCTGCAACAGCACCGCCATGGTGGGGGTCACATGCACCCCATCGGCGATCAGCCCGAGGCTGATGTCGCCGCGCCGCAGTGCCGCGCCGATCGGACCCGCCGCCCGGTGGTGCAGGCCGGGCATCGCGTTGAAGCTGTGGGTGAGCATCGAAACGCCTGCGGTGAAGGCGGCGTCGGCTTCGGCTTCTGTGGCGGCGCTGTGACCCAGGCTCACCACGATGCCCCGGGCACGCAGGGCCTCGATCACGGCGCCGGCGCCGGGGAGTTCCGGGGCCAGGGTGACCAGATCGATGCTGTCTTCAAAGCCGCCGATCCGCTGCTGGAGCGCCGCCAGGCTGGGCGGGCAGAGGTGCTGCTCGGGGTGGGCGCCGCGGCGGGCCGTGGCCAGGAACGGGCCCTCCAGGTGGGCGCCGAGCAGCAGGCAGCGGCCCGGCCGGTGCTGGGCGCGGGCTTGGCCCAGCACGGCCAGGGCCTGGCGCAGGGGCTCCACCGCGCAGGTCACCAGGGTTGGGCAGATCGCCTCGACCCCATCACGCCAGAGCAGCTCCAGCAGCTCCAGCAGGCGGGGCAGGTCGTGGGGCTGGAGCTCCGGGAAGGCCAGGCCCAGGCCGCCGTTGATCTGCAGGTCGACGCCGGCTGGGCTGAGCCAGTTCCCCTGCCAGTCGTCGCCGGCAGCCTTGCTGCCGGGCTGCAGCGGCCGCACGCAGGCGATCTGACCCTGCTCATCGACACCGATCCGCCAGCGCTGGTCGTCGTTGCCCGCGCTTGGGCCGGCGCCTGGAAGGCGGACGTTGCTGAGCCAGCGCATGACCTTCGGCGGCGAGGCGCCAGGAGCGGGAGAATGCCATCTTCGCTGCCCTCCTCCCTTGGACGTTGAGCCCAGGCCTGCTGCGGCCATCCCCACACCCCGGCCAGCAACGGAACCTGGCGCCTGTCAGGTCGCGGTGGTGATGGGCAGCGATTCCGACCTGCCCACCATGGCGCCGGCGGTCCAGATCCTGGAGCGCTTCGGAATGGCGGTGGAGGTGCGGGTGCTCTCGGCCCACCGCACGCCGCTGGCGATGGTGGAGTTCGCCACCGGGGCCCACGGCCGGGGCCTGAAGGTGATCATTGCCGGTGCCGGCGGGGCGGCCCATCTGCCGGGGATGGTGGCGGCGCTCACCCCCCTGCCGGTGATTGGGGTGCCGGTGCAGAGCCGCGCCCTCTCGGGGTTCGACTCCCTGCTTTCGATCGTGCAGATGCCGGCTGGCATTCCCGTGGCCACCGTGGCGATCGGCAACGGCAGCAACGCCGGCCTGTTGGCGGCCCAGATCCTGGCCACGGCGGATCCCGTCCTGGGCGAACAGCTGATGGCCTACAGGGCCGAACTGCATGATCAGGTGAGGGCGAAGGATTCCAGTCTTGAAGCGTTCGGGATGGCGGCCTACCTCCGGGCGATGGAGGCCCCCCCGTCATGACCAAGGCTGCGACCGTGACGGTGCCGATGTCCCTGCGTCTGGGTCTGGCCCTGCCGCTGCTGGTGCTCAATGTGTTCGTGCTGCGCCAGCTGCTGCTGCCGCTGGCGCCGTTCCCGGCCCTGATCCTCACGGCCGCCCTGATCGCCTTCCTGCTCGACATCCCCAGCCGCTGGCTCACGGGTCGCGGGGTGCCCCGCCTGCTGGCGCTTGCCCTGGTGCTCGGCTTGGGGCTGGGCTTGCTGGTGCTGGTGTCGCTGGTGCTGGTGCCGCGCCTGGTAGACCAGCTGGGCGATCTGCTCAAGGCCTTGCCCCGCTGGCTGGTTCAAGGTGAATTGCTGCTGAATGAGGCCCAGAGCTGGGCGACGGCCCATGGTCTGCCGGCCGACTTCGGCGATCTCAGCAGTGAGCTGCTCACCCGCTCCACCCAGCTCGCCAGCCAGCTCAGCCAGCGGTTGCTCAGCCTGCTGGGCGCCACGCTCACCTTGACGATCAACACGCTGGTTGTGATCGTGCTGGCCGTGTTCCTGCTGATCGGTGGTGAGTCGATCAGCCGTGGGCTCGGACGCTGGCTGCCGGCCAGCTGGAGAGCGATGGTGCTGGGCACGTTGTATCGCACCTTCCGCGGCTATTTCGCCGGCCAGGTGGTGCTGGCCTTGATCCTCAGCGCTGCCCAGATTGTGGTCTTCGCCCTGCTGGCCATCCCCTACGGCGTGCTCTTCGCCGTGGCGATCGGGTTCACCACCTTGATTCCCTATGCCAGCGCCTTCACGATCGTCCTGGTGAGTGGCCTTCTGGCTCTCGATGATCCCCGCACGGGTCTTGAGGTGCTGGTGGCGGCGATCACGGTGGGTCAGGTGGTCGACCAGATCATCCAGCCCAGGCTGATGGGTCAGATCGTTGGCTTGCAGCCGGCCTGGCTGCTGGTCAGCCTGCCGATCGGCGCCCGTATCGGCAGCTTGCTCGGCCTCGGCGGCCTGCTTGGCCTGCTGCTGGCGGTGCCGGTGGCGAGCTGCCTGAAAACCTTTCTCGATGAGCTCGCCTGCCGCCTGGGACTGCCTGAGCCTGGCGAAATCCGTGGCCGTGAGGCCGGCCTGGACGTTCGCGGGCCCTGAGCCGATTCACACACCGATGCCCACGTCAGCCGCCGGCCTGCTTTGGCCGGAAGCCCTCCTGGCTGAGCGTCGCCAAGGCGATGGCCAGCTGATCTCCCTGCAGCTCGATCTGGCCCTGCTTGAGGGTGCCGCCGCTGCCGGCGGAGGTCTTGAGCCGCTTGAGCAGACCGCTGGCTTCGCTGTCGCTGAGCTCCAACCCGGTGATCACAGTTACGGTTTTACCGCCTTTGCCGGCCTTGGTGCGCTGCACCCGCACCCGCTGCTGGGATCGGGCCGCCGCACCGGCGCCTGAGCTGCCCGCCCTTTCGGTGCTCTCGGGCCTGCTGAATTCTTGCCAACCTCCCTTGCCCATGGCGCCCGTTGTCGCGACGCCTCCATCACAGCGCAACGGCCCAGCCGCCGGTATCGCCAGCGAAGCGTTGAAGCCAGCTTCCTAGGCTGGACTTATCACGCCCCTCTTCCGGTGACCAGCACGCTCCCCTCCGTCCATCCGGATCCCGCCACCCTGGCCGCATCGGTGCGGCCAACGGCGGCCGGTCGCTTCGGTCGCTTCGGCGGCCAGTACGTGCCGGAAACGCTGATGCCGGCCCTGGCGGAGCTGGAAGCGGCAGCAGCGGCGGCCTGGGCCGATCCCGCCTTCACCGCCCGCCTGGATCACCTGCTGCGTACCTACGTGGGCCGGCCCACCCCGCTCTATGAAGCTGAGCGACTCACCGCCCACTACCAGCGCCCCGAGGGCGGCCCGCGCCTCTGGCTGAAGCGCGAAGACCTCAACCACACCGGCGCCCACAAGATCAACAACGCGCTTGGCCAGGCCCTGCTGGCCCTGCGTATGGGCAAGAAGCGGATCATTGCTGAAACTGGCGCTGGCCAGCACGGCGTGGCCACTGCCACCGTCTGCGCTCGCTTCGGGCTGGAATGCGTGGTCTACATGGGCGCCGAGGACATGCGCCGCCAGGCCCTCAACGTTTTCCGCATGCGCCTGCTGGGAGCCAGGGTGCAGCCGGTGACAGCCGGCACGGCCACCCTCAAGGACGCCACCAGTGAAGCCATCCGCGATTGGGTGACCAACGTGGAGAGCACCCACTACATCCTCGGCTCGGTGGCCGGCCCCCACCCCTACCCGATGCTGGTGCGCGATTTCCACGCCGTGATCGGCCACGAAACCAAGCGGCAGTGCGCCGAGGCTTTCGGTCGCCTGCCTGATGTGCTGCTGGCCTGCGTCGGTGGCGGCTCCAATGCGATGGGGCTGTTCCATCCGTTCGTGAACGACCCTTCCGTGCGCCTGATCGGTGTGGAGGCTGCCGGTGAGGGGGTGGCCACCGGGCGCCACGCCGCCACGATCACCGAGGGCCGCGTCGGCGTGCTGCACGGGGCCATGAGCCTGCTGCTCCAGGACGCCGAGGGTCAGGTCCAGGAGGCCCATTCGATCAGCGCCGGCCTCGACTATCCCGGCGTCGGGCCGGAACACAGCTATCTCAAGGAGCTCGGCCGGGCCGAATACGCCGCCGTCACCGACCAGGAGGCCCTGGATGCCCTGCAGCGGGTCAGCGAGCTCGAAGGCATCATCCCGGCGCTTGAAACGGCCCATGCCTTTGCCTGGCTGGAGTCGCTCTGTCCGACGCTGGCGCCGGGCACGGAGGTGGTGATCAACCTCTCTGGCCGCGGCGACAAGGATGTGACCACTGTGGCCGAGCGGCTCGGCGATGCGATGGCCGGTTGAGAGGAAACGGGCGGTGAGCTGGCCGCACGCGCCGTTGCCGGGGGCCACGGCGGTCATGCTGCCGGCCACGCAGATGCCGAAGTGATCGGCAGCGGCGGCTGCCAGGGCAGGGATGTAATCGGCGACCAGCCCTTCGTTGATGGGGCCAAAGCGCCGGTGGGCTTCGCGCACCAGCTCCTGCACCACGTCGGTATCGGGCAGATGCCCTGTGGAGATCCCGCTGGACACCGATTGCATAGGTGCGTGGGTGGGGACGGGGGACCGCTCAGCGGGTGGCGGAGGCCTGGGAGTCGGCTTCGGCTTCCCAGGCAAAGCGGGGCAACTGCTGGAGGGCCTGCCGCTGACTCTCGATCCAGGCCTTGTTGATCTGGCTGATCTCGGGATGGCCGCGCTCCAGTTTGAGCTGATGGGCGATCTCCAGGCTGTCGCGGCGATAGAGCGCCACTTCGAAGGGGGGGCCGACGGTCAGATTGGAGCGACGGGTGATCACCTGCGACACCAGGCAGAGCCGGGCGGCGTCTTCGAGTGAGAGTTTGTGATGGCCCACGCCATCGAGGGGAGGCTTGCCGTATTTGCTCTCACCGATCTGCAGGAATGGTGTTTCCGGCGTGGCCATGATCGCGTTGCCCTGGGGATAGATCTGATAAAGCCCGTGGCTTTGTCCGGCGATCTGCCCACCGAGGATGAAGGTGGCCTCACCGCTGGCGCCCGCCTGCCGCAGGGCCGAGTGATTCGCCTCCTGCACCGCCACGCTGATCCGACCGATGTAGGCCGCGGCTTCAAACAGATAGGTTGCGCTCAGCAGGTCGGGGGGCGTGCCGGCTTCGGGCGAGGCCTGCGGCTTGGGCTTTGAACCGTCCAGGCGAGCTTGGTCGAGATCGCGGCTGATCCAGTTCAAACAGGCCTGGGTGGTGGCCAGGTTGCCGGCCGCCAGCAGGATGAACAGGCGATCGGGGCTGGGCTGGAACACATGCAGCTTCCGATAGCTGGAGATGTAATCCACACCGGCATTGGTCCGGGAGTCTGAGGCCATCACCAGCCCATCCTCCAGATAAAAACCGACGCAATAGGTCAATGCTCGTGGCCTCAGCTGAGCAGGCGCTGCAGGCTACTGGCGACTGAGCGCACCGCCGCGCGGGCGGTGGCGTAGGCCATCCGCATCGGCCCGACCAGGGCAACCTGGCCGCGGCTGCCATCGCCCGCCTCGTAGGTGGCCTGCACGACCGCGCACTGGTTGAGCGCCGGGTGGGGGTGTTCGGCGCCGATCCACACCCCGTCGAGGGGAATCGCCATGGGCAGGGCCATCAGCGAAGCAGGGATTCCGTCGCGATCGCTGACGTCGCGACGCAGCAGTTTCTGGGGGTCTTCTTCCACCAGCTGAATCAGCGGCCGCAAGCTGGCGGTGCGGCTGAACTCCGGTTGGCCCAGCAGGCCACCGAGGCCAAGGGCCACGGCTCCTTCGCCATCCGCCCTGCGGGCCAGTTGATGGCTGCTCAGGGCTTGGAGCACCACCCGGCCACTGGTTTGCAGCTGGGGAGGGAGCCTCTGCCAGCGGATGGTGGAATCGGGATTGTTTCGGAGCTGATCATTCACCCAGCGCTCTAGGGCAGGCAGTTCCGGTTCGGTTCCGGCCTGCAGCCGCACATTGAGGCTGCAGGCCACCCCTCCGTTCTCGACCAAAAAGATCAGCAGCCGATCACCGGCCGCCACCAGCCGCGTTGCCTGCAGCCGCGACTGCAGGCGTTGTGGGCGGGTGATCAGGCTGAGCAGTCCGGTGAGATCGGCCAGCCGCCGGGCCAGATGAATCAGGAGATCATCCAGTGCCGCCCATTTCAGGCTCATAGCCAGCAGTTCACGCTCCAGCTGAAGGGCGCCGGCGCCGGGGGCTGGCAGCAGATCGTCAACAAACAACCTGTAGCCCAGCTGGCTCGGAACCCGGCCGGCGGAGATGTGGGGCTGGACCAGCAGACCTTTCTGCTCCAGCACCCCCATGGCGGTACGCACTGTGGCGGGGCTGGCCGGGAAATCGAAACGCTTCACCAGGGTCTGACTACCCACGGGCTCCACCGTGTCGACGTAGTGCTGAATGGTTGCACTTAGCACCTGTTGGTCCCGCCGTGTCAGGTCTGGCAACGTTTGGTGATTGAACTGATTCAAATTGGATTCTAGTCTCTATGGCACAGCTTCTGCGCTATGTGATTTTAAGCTGTGCCTTCTTCACTTGGCCGGCAGAGAAGGACTTGGGTGAATAACGTGCCCTTTATCAGCACTTTGCCCTGGATGAATCCAGCTTCTTGCTTTGCTTTATTGCGAACAGTCTTTTGGGTTTTGTGTAAGTCGTGGGGATCGTATTGCTTCCCCTGTTGCAAGCTGCAGGTCGGCAAGGCTGGTTGGTGGCGGGTTTCAGTAGCGGGCCACCGAGCGATCCACCTCCACGCTACAGGCGTCGATGCCGCCCTGCAGGTTCCAGACCTGATCGAATCCCTGGGTTTCGATCAGCCAGCAGCCGAACTGCCAGCTGCGAATCCCCGCATGGCAGAACACCACCACCTCCCGGTCCCGATCCAGCAGCAAGCCGATCTGAGACATCCACTCCTGCGAGCGGCTCAGGGGCAGGTGGATCACGCCCTCACCCAGGTTGGCCTGGACCAGTTCGGCGTCTTCACGCACATCCACCAACTGCAGCGCCTCTCCTCGAGCGAGCCTGGCCTGCAGCTCCTGGGCCCGCAGGCTGGAGGGGGGATGGGGTTTGGAAGGGTTCATCGAAGGGGTTTCCCGGGAGTGAGGGGCCAGAAGCGAGGCTGGATGGTCCTACGAGGTCAGGCCGGATGCCTGAGAAGACCACCGCTAGCGCGAGCAAAGCAGCCTGGATGCATAAGGATGAGGCGAATCCTGCCTTGGACGCATGAAGGGGCGCCCCTTCCTGGTGCTGGTGCTGACCGTGGCCCTGACCCTGCTCGCCATCGGCGTCGGCGGTTGGTGGCTGGTGGTGCGGCAGAGCCCGCTCAACCTGCAACATCGCAGCCTGCCGATGCCTGAGGCGGCGCGGTTCATTCCCCGCACCGCCCCTCTCAGCCTCCATCTGTTGACCAATCCTGATGGGCTGGTGGCCTACACCAGGGTCATGGCTCCAGCAAGGCAGCGGCGCCGGGCAGTGGCCGCGGTCGAGCGCCTGCGTGATGGCGCCTTTGCAGCTGCAGGACTGGATTACGCCAGTGAGCTGGCCGATTGGCTGGGCTCCCAGACCAGCCTGGCCCTGATGGCTCCCGAGGGCCCCGCTGGCCCGACGGGCTGGCTGCTCGCCATGGAAAGTCGTGATGCGGAGGGGGCCCGCCTCTTCCTGCAGCGCTTCTGGCAGACCCGCAGCCTGGCGGGCACGGAACTGCAGATCAGCAGCTATCGCGGCATGGGGCTGATCAGCGGTCGTGGCGGCGTGACGGGCGAGCGGGCCAGGCCCCTCGCCACGGCCTTGATCCATGACCGGCTGGTCCTGGTGGCCTCAGGTCGCGGTGTGCTCGAGCAGGCCCTGGATGTCTCCCAGATCGCCGAGCTCAACCAGGCGGAAAACCCACGACTGGCCGCCGATCTGCAACGTCTTGGCCAGGGCATTGCCCTGATCACGGCCCGGCCCGACGTCTTCGCCGATTGGCTGGGGATTCCGGCGGAGATTGGGGCCGATCCAGACGTGGTTGGTCTGGTGGCGGCCCTTTCTCCCTCGGGTCGGGCGTTACGGCTTGAGTCCGACATCGACCTGCGCCAAGCCCTGCCGTCGCTTCAGCTCGAGCTCCAGCCGCCCTTGCTCTCGGAACTGCGCAGTCCGGCCAGCAGCCTTGCCCTGATCCAGAACCCGGCCCTGCTGTTGCAGGAATCGCAGCCCCCGAACGCATCGGGTTCACCACAGCCAGCGAGCAGCGAGGAGCGTGCGCTTGGCAGCGAGCAGGACCGCTTCGATGCCGAGGCTGTGGCCACTGATTTCGCGCTCTGGCAGCGCCTGCTGGCTCCGCTGCTGCACCAAAGCCTGCTCGGATTGGCCGGACCCCTTCCCGCCCTTGTCAGCCGTCACGATCAGGGCCCCTTGCTCTGGGCCGAGCAGGCCAAAGGCTGGTTGCTGGCAACGAGCCGCGATTCCGCCAGCGCCGCCCAGCTCCAACCCTCGCTCAGCGCCGATGGCCTGATCTCTGCCCCCCTGATCCGCTCCGAGCGGATGCCTCTGCAGGTCTGGACCCGGCTGGAGGCGGCCCCTCGTCAAGGCAACGCGGACCAGCTCCAGGCCAGCGTGGCCGGCACCCGAGCCGTTCAGAACGGCGTGGCCTGGTGGGCGGAAGGGCTGGGCGTACTCGACGCCCAGCTTGAAGGGCGTCAGCCTCCCAAGGAGCGGCTCCTTCAGTTGCAGGCCCTGGGGTCGCCCCTGGCTCCGCTTCAAGCGGCCCTGGCCCCAGAGCCCGCCCGCAGGCTGCTGGCCCTGTGGCAGCCCTGGCGCTTGCTCACCGGGCTTGCCGGCAGCCCATTGGCCAACACGATCGACGGTCTCGCCTTCAGCCTGGAAGCGGAGGCTCCCGCAGACACAGAGGCCGAACCGGCCCTGCGGCTGCGGGGCCGGCTGGAGCTGGGCTGAGCCGATGGGGACATCCCAGTTGCTGCTGCTGCGCCATGGGCTTGCTCTCGACCGGGAGCTGGCCGGGCGTTTGGGCCTGGCCGATCAGCAGCGGCCTCTCACTGAGGAGGGACGCCAACGCACCGCCTGGGTGGTTGAAAAGTTGGTGGGCCTGGGACTGGGCTGCGATCAGATCCTTTCGAGCCCCCTGCTGCGCGCCAGCGAAACCGCGGATCTTGCCCTCGCGGGCGGCTTGGCCCCCCGCCTGAAGCAGACGCCTGAACTGGCACCGGAGGCCGATCCCCTCGATCTGTTGTTGCCCTGGCTGGGGGCGCAGCCGCCCCTGCCAGGCTGGCGGCGGCTCTGCCTGGTGGGCCATGAGCCGGATCTGAGCGGCCTGGCCGCCCGGTTGTGCGGGGCGCCGCCTGGAGCCCTGCGGCTGCGCAAAGCCGGAGTGGCGCTGCTGGAGCTTCCTGCCGGCAGTCCGGAGCCGGATGGATGTCTCGGCCGGGCCTGCCTGATGCTCCTGCTCACGCCCCGCAGCCTGTCAGCGCCGCTACGGCGCCCCTGAGGAGCTGGCCCTAAATTCGACTCCCATTGGTGGCGTTGGCGATGGTGGTGGATGCAGCGCAGACTGCGGCAGATACATCTGCGGCAGAGAAATCTGCGGCAGAGAAATCTGCGGCCCCAGCCGCCCAGGCCTTCCGGCCCGGACTTGAAGGCGTCCCGGCCACGCAGTCGTCCATCTGCGACATCGATGGCCAGAAGGGTCTACTCACCTACCGCGGCTATGGCGTCGATGAGCTGGCGGCCAACAGCAGCTTCCTGGAAACGGCCTATCTGCTGATCTGGGGCGATCTGCCCAGCTTCGATCAGCTGCGCGCTTTCGAGAACGATGTCCAGATGCACCGTCGGGTGAGCTTCCGTATCCGCGACATGATGAAGTGCTTCCCGGCGGACGGCCACCCGATGGATGCGCTCCAGTCGAGCGCCGCCTCTCTTGGGCTCTTCTATTCACGCCGCGCCCTCGACGATCCCGATTACATCGTTGACGCGGTGATGCGACTGATCGCCAAGATCCCCACGATGGTGGCGGCCTACCAGCTGATCCGCAAAGGCCAAGATCCCATCCAGCCCCGCGACGATCTCCCCTATTCGGCCAATTTCCTCTACATGATCACCGAGCGGGAGCCCGATCCCCTCGCCGCTCGGATCTTCGACGCCTGCCTGATCCTTCACGCCGAGCACAGCCTCAACGCCAGCACCTTCAGCGCCCGGGTCACCGCCAGCACCCTCACCGACCCCTACGCGGTGGTGGCCTCGGCAGTGGGAACCCTGGCTGGCCCCCTGCATGGCGGCGCCAATGAAGACGTGCTCGCCATGCTCGAGCAGATCGGCACGGAAGACCAGGTGGAGCCCTACCTGGATAGGGCCATCGCTGAAAAGCAGAAGATCATGGGCTTTGGTCACCGCGAATACAAGGTGAAGGATCCCCGCGCCGTGATCCTGCAAGACCTGGCCGAGCAACTCTTCAACCGCTTCGGCCACGATTCGATGTACGACCTGGCCCGTCGCCTTGAGGAGGCGGCCGCCACGCGGCTGGGGCCGAAGGGCATCTACCCCAATGTCGATTTTTATTCAGGCCTCGTCTACCGCAAGCTCGGCATCCCCCGCGACCTGTTCACGCCGATCTTCGCGATCGCCCGGGTGGCGGGCTGGCTGGCCCACTGGAAGGAGCAGCTCGGTGCCAATCGGATTTACCGGCCCACCCAGATCTATACCGGCAGTTCCGGCAGAAGCTGGGTGCCCCTGGATGCCCGAAATGCCGCGGGTGGCGGTTAACTTGCATGCACCGGATCCGATTCGGCAGTTGACGCTGTGGTGATGATGACCGCGCCAGAGTCCATGACAATGCTGAGATCTCCGCTGGCGGCGGTCAGTACGGGCCTTGACCTTCAAGGCAGCTTCACCACGGCCATGGAGGGCTTCGGCCTCACTCCGGGCACCGCCCACCTGCTCTGGCTGCCCCTGCCCATGCTGCTGGTGCTGGTCGCCGCGGTGATCGGCGTACTGGTCAACGTCTGGCTGGAGCGCAAGATCTCCGCCGCCGTTCAGCAGCGCATCGGTCCGGAATATGCCGGCGCCCTTGGGGTGCTGCAGCCCCTCGCCGACGGCCTCAAGCTGCTCTGGAAGGAAGACATCATCCCGGCGAAGGCCGATGGCCTGCTGTTCACCCTCGGCCCGATCCTGGTGCTGATCCCGGTGATCCTCTCCTGGCTGGTGATCCCCTTCGGCCAGAACATGCTCATCAGCGATGTGGGCATCGGCGTGTTCCTCTGGATCGCCCTCAGCAGCATCCAGCCGATCGGCCTGCTGATGAGTGGCTACGCCAGCAATAACAAGTATTCGCTTCTTGGTGGGCTGCGGGCGGCGGCCCAGTCGATCAGCTACGAGATTCCCCTTGCCCTGGCGGTGCTGGCGGTGGTGATGATGAGCAACTCGCTCAGCACCATCGACATCGTCAACCAGCAGAACACGGCCGGCATCCTCAGCTGGAACATCTGGCGCCAGCCCGTGGGCTTCCTGATCTTCTGGATCTGCGCCCTGGCCGAATGCGAGCGCCTCCCTTTCGACCTTCCCGAGGCAGAAGAGGAGCTGGTGGCCGGATACCAGACGGAATATTCCGGCATGAAGTTCGCCCTTTTCTACCTGGGCAGCTACATCAATCTGGTGCTCTCGGCCCTGTTGGTGGCGGTGCTCTATCTAGGCGGCTGGGGCTTCCCGATTCCGGTGGAGTGGTTAGCCGGGGCGATTGGCCAGTCCGTCGATGCCCCTGTCGTGCAGGTGATCACGGGCTCGCTGGGTATCGTCATGACCGTGCTCAAGGCCTACCTGCTGGTGTTCATCGCGATCCTGCTGCGCTGGACCCTGCCCCGGGTGCGGATTGACCAACTGCTCGATCTGGGCTGGAAGTTCCTGCTGCCGATCGCCCTGGTCAATCTGCTGGTCACCGCCGGATTGAAGCTGGCCTTTCCTGCCTTCTTCGGCGGTTAAGGCAGCGTTCGTCCATCATGAGTGAGTAGAAGTACCTTCTCCAGAACTCCCTCCAAAACTCCGTTTCCGCAGGCGGGCTCAGTTACAGCTTTCGGGTTGCCCGGGTAGCCCCTCTCCCCTCTCACCTTCCGACTTCTCCAGCCATGTTCGGATTCCTCCAAAAGGTCGGCGATTACACCAAAGAGGCTGTTAGCGCCGCCTCCTACATCACCCAAGGCCTGTCGGTCACCTTTGACCACCTGAGCCGGCGGCCGATCACCGTTCAGTACCCCTACGAGAAGCTGATCCCGTCAGAGCGTTACCGGGGCCGGATCCACTTCGAGTTCGACAAGTGCATCGCTTGTGAAGTGTGTGTGCGGGTGTGTCCGATCAACCTGCCGGTGGTGGATTGGGCGATGAACAAGCAAACCAAGAAGAAAGAGCTGAGTAACTACTCAATCGATTTTGGTGTTTGCATCTTCTGCGGCAACTGCGTGGAGTATTGCCCCACCAATTGCCTCTCCATGACCGAAGAGTATGAGCTGGCGGCCTTTGATCGCCACAGCCTCAACTTCGACAATGTGGCCCTTGGCCGGCTGCCAACCAGCGTCACCAGTGATCCGGCCGTCACCGCCTTCAAAGAGCTGGCCTATCTGCCCAAAGGTGAGATGGATCCCCACGGCGTCGATCCAGCCCGGCCCCGGGCCGGCAAGCTGCCCGAACAGGTGCTGGCTGAACTCAAGGCCGGTTCAAATGGGGAGTCAGCCTGATGACGATCGCTTCCACCACCCAGGGAATTTGTTTCCTTATTCTGTCGGCCGCCGTGGTGTTCGGTTCACTCGGCGTGGTTCTGCTGCCCAACATCGTCTATTCGGCCTTTCTGCTCGGCGGCGTTTTTCTGTCGGTGGCGGGCCTCTATCTGATGCTCAACGCCAGTTTCGTTGCTGCTGCCCAGGTGCTGGTCTACGTCGGCGCGGTCAACGTGCTGATCCTGTTTGCGATCATGCTGGTCAACAAGAAGGAGGCGATGGCGGACATTCCAGGTCTAGCTTTGCGTCGCCTGCTCTCCGGTGGTGTTTGCCTCGGCCTCTTCCTGTTGCTGCTGCGGGTCGATCTCACCACGCCATGGGCGGTGCCTGGCCCCAGTCCGATCGGCGATGACGCCACCGTCCGGATTGGCATCCATCTCTTCACCGACTATCTCCTTCCTTTTGAGTTGGCTTCGGTGTTGCTGCTGATGTCGATGATCGGTGCAATTGTGCTGGCCAGGCGCGATGTCTTCAGTGTCGACATCGTCACCGGTGATGATGCCGATCAGGCCCTGATCGAGAAGTCCAGAACTCCCCTGCTGATCGAGACCCCCCCAGCTGAACCCACCGCTCTGGAGACCAGACGATGATGACGACCAATTCGATTGATGTGCCCCTGCAAGCCTATCTGGTGCTAGCGGCGATTCTCTTCTGCACAGGGGTGTGGGGTCTGATCAACAGCCGCAATGCTGTGCGGGTGCTGATGAGTATCGAGTTGATGCTCAACGCCGTCAACATCAACCTGATGGCCTTCTCCAGCTACATCGATGGCCAGCTGATCCGTGGTCAGGTGTTTGCCATCTTTGTGATCACCGTGGCGGCGGCTGAAGCGGCTGTGGGCCTGGCGATCCTGCTCTCTCTCTATCGGAACCGCGAAACCGTCGATATGGAGCGCTTTAACCTGCTGCGCTGGTGATCTCTCAACCTCTTCATGCAGCTTGAGAGGGTCTGGCTGATCCTGCGTAGCAATAGTCAGGAGGCCCAGCGACAGGGCCGACTCTGTGCGGCCGATCTCAAGGGCCAGGGCATTGAGGTCACGGTCGCCACCAGTGGTCTGGCCGCCAACCCGTTCCCCGGCCTGCTGGCCACAGAACCGCGCCTGCCAGATCTCACCGTTCTGCTCGGCGGTGATGGCACGGTGCTGGGCGCCGCCAGGCACCTGGGCCCCTTGGGGGTGCCGATCCTCAGCTTCAACGTGGGTGGCCACTTCGGTTTTCTCACGCAGGCGCGCCAGTTGCTGGTTCTTTCGCCCAGCACCCCGGACAATCTCTGGCAGCGGCTGCGTGATGACCGCTTTGCCCTGGAGCGCCGCATGATGCTCGAGGCTGTCGTCGACCACGGTGATGGCGCGCCCGACGACCGCAGCCTGCCTGACGGGCAAGGGCTGCATCGTGCCCTCAATGACTTCTATTTCCGTCCTTGCCTGGAGGAAGTTGCACCCACCTGCCTGTTGGAGCTGGAGATCGATGGGGAGGTGGTGGACCAGTTCCGCGGCGATGGCCTGATCATTTCCACGCCGACCGGCTCCACTGGCTATTCGATGGCGGCGGGTGGACCGATCCTGCACCCTGGCATCGATGCCATTGTGGTCAATCCGATCTGTCCGATGAGCCTCTCCAGCCGCCCCCTGGTGGTCCCCCCCGGTTCGACCCTGGTGGTGTTGCCCCTGGGTGAGGCCAGTCGCCGGGTGAAGCTCTGGAAAGACGGGGCCCACGCCACCGTGCTGGAACCTGGCGACCGCTGCTTGGTGCGACGCTGTGAGCACTCCGCCCTGATGGTGGTGCTCGAGCAGAGCCCGTCCTATTACCGGACCTTGACCCACAAGCTCCACTGGGCAGGTGACCTGACCTCCGGTGAACCATCGAACAATTGATCGTGTGATCGGCCAAGGGAGCGAGCTGCCTGCCGCCGGCGGCCAGGATGGACCGATGCGTTGGAAGCAGGCGGTCTGATGGCACTGGAGATCGAACGACGCTTTCTTGTTGAGGGGAACAGCTGGCGCGAGCACATCTGCTGGCAGCAGCAGTTCCGCCAGGGCTACCTGGTGTCGTCGGAGCAGGGATTTACCGTTCGGGTGAGGCTCAGTGATGACGGCCAGGCCTGGCTCACACTCAAGGCCGCAGCGACGGGGATCGCCCGCCACGAGTTCGAGTACCCGATTCCATTTGGCGATGGCGAAGCGCTGCTCGCTCTCGCGGCGCATCGCCTCAGCAAACAGCGCTTTGGCCTTGATTGTCCCGGTGGTGACTGGGTGGTCGATGTGTTCGAGGCGGAGAATGCGCCTCTGGTGCTCGCCGAGGTGGAACTCGAGCACGCAGAGCAGCCTCTGTCCTTGCCAGAGTGGTGCGGGATTGAGCTGACCGGCCAAGGTCCATGGAGCAATGCGGCCCTGGCAGCCCATCCCTACAGCTGCTGGTCCGATCAACACGGACCTGTCTGGTCCGATCAACACGGACCAAATCCAGATGGCTCACATCAACAATGACTCGGTGGCCGCGGGGCTCTTCAGCCCATGTCTTAAGGTTTTATCCTTGTTTGCCTTTGCCGGCTTGTCTCCTTCCATGATCGGTCTCTACGACGATCAAGGTATGTTGCGTTTCTCTGGACGGGACACCCTTGCCTGCCTGGATTACGCCGAATTGTTCGGGCTCACTCCCGACGGCTATTGCCTGCAGGCGTTATCCGCTGACGAACACTCGGAGTCACAATCCGGCATCAACTGAGTGCGGGGTTGCTGAATCGGCGCCTTCAGGCTGGTTGAGGCTCAGGGAAGGTTGCAGCAGTTGAAGCCATCGCGGCAGATCTTGCCGTGATCCATCGCCCAATTCAACAGGGCGACCCGGTTCTTGGCGCCGGTTTTGCTGAAGATATTGCTGACGTGATTATCGACCGTGCGTTTGCTGATCATCAAGCGCAAGGCAATTTCCTGGTTGGTTAGGCCGGTGGCCACCAGCTCGATGATCTCGATCTCACGCGCGGAAAGAATGGGGCCAGGCAGCTGGGCTAGACCATCTGGTACGGACATCAAGGATCCCAGCCTCCGGGGATTCACTCTAAGCAACCAAAGCGCCCGGACCACTGTTGCCGCATGATGGGCAGCGTCTGATTCTCCCGTTTCTTTGTTGCTGCAACAGGCGCTTGCCGATGGTCGCTTCGCGATCACCGCGGAGGTCATGCCGCCGCGTGGCGGCGACCCCGGCCGCACCTTGAGGGTGGCGGCGGGGTTGAAAGGCCTTGTTCATGCCGTCAATGTCACCGATGGCAGCCGGGCGGTGATGCGCATGAGCAGCCTGGCCCTCTGCCGCCTGCTGCTTGACATCGGCCTGGAGCCCGTCTTGCAACTCTCCTGCCGCGACCGCAACCGCATTGCCCTCCAGGCCGAACTGCTCGGAGCCCATGCCCTCGGCATTCGCAATCTGCTCTGCTTGACCGGTGACCCTGTCGGCGCCGGCGATCAACCCGGGGCTCGCCCCGTGAATGAGCTGGAAGCGGTGCGTCTGTTGCAGCTGGTCAGAGGTTTCAATGCGGGGGAAGACCCCGTCAAAGGCTTGCTGAACGACGGCCCCACCAGCCTGTTCGCTGGCGCGGCTGCCGATCCGCAGTCGCCCAGTTGGAGCGGCCTGAAGACCAGGGTCGGGCGCAAAAAGGCCGCCGGTGCCCGCTTTCTGCAGACGCAGATGGTGATGCAACCGGAGGCCCTGAAGCGCTTCTGTGGCGAGATCGCCGCACCACTGGGTCTGCCGGTGCTGGCGGGGGTGTTTCTGCTGAAGTCGGCGCGCAATGCCGCCTTTGTGAACCGGATGGTGCCAGGAGCACTGATTCCCCAGGCCTTGATCGATCGTCTCGCCGCCGCTGAAGATCCGGCTGCCGAAGGGATCAACATCGCCGCCGAACAGGTGGCAACCTATCAATCGATCGCCCAAGGGGTGCACCTGATGGCGGTGAAAGCGGAAGAGCGAATCCCGATGATTCTGGCCAAGGCCGGTGTTGCTCCAGTTGAGCCGCTGTCGCTCAGACTCCGCCCTGGCTGAGGCTGAAATCGGTGCCGAGCAGCTCGGCCAAAGCCTTCTGATGGGGGGAGGGTTGGGCGACATCCTGGCGCCGCACATCGGTGATCAGCCAATCCAGGGCTGCTTCTTGAAGATCGAAGTGGTCACCATTGCGATCGACGCAATAGCGCCCGAACACCAATTTTTCGACCAAGCGCACGCCAGCGCCAATCCGGGAGTATTCAAAAATGATCGAGTTATCGATTGTGGCACCTTCGCAGATGTGGCAGCTCGGGCCGATCATCGCTGGGCCAATGATTGTCACACCCGGTTCAATCCGGCTCATCCCTCCCACGTAGACCGGGCCGCGCACATCAATCTGATCCCAGTCCGCCGCCACGTTCAGGCCCACGTAGATCCCAGGCCGCACTTCCCGTCCGGGGATCTGCACCTGGCGAACATCGCCGAGCAGCACGCTGCGGATCGCCTGCCAGTAGTCGGGCACCTTGCCGATGTCGACCCATTCAAAATCCATCGGCAGGGCATAAAAGGGTGCGCCCACAGCTGTCAGCCTTGGGAAAAGGTCGGCGCCGATATCGAAGGGAACACCTTCGGGGATGTGATCGAGTACTTCGGGCTCGAAAATATAAATACCAGTGTTGATCATGTCGCTGGCGGCATCTTCCAGAGAGGGCTTCTCCTGGAAGGTCACCACCCTGGAATCTTCATCGGTGACGACGACGCCATAGCTGCTGACTTGATCCTTCGGCACTCGCTTGGTCACCAGACTGGCGATTGCACCCTTTTCCTTGTGGCGCCGAACAGCTTCAGTCAGGTCAAGATCGATCAGGGCATCGCCGCAGAGCACCACAAAGGTGTCATCAAAAAATTTCTGAAAGGTTTGAACTTTTTTGATTCCTCCAGCCGAGCCAAGGGCGGCGCCGATCAGTTCGCCATCTTCGATGCGCCCCTCAAAGCTGTAAGCAATCTGTACACCGAATCGCTGGCCGTCGCGAAAATAATTTTCAATTTCTTCGGACAGGTGGGAGACATTGACCATCACCTCGTCAAATCCGTGTTGCCGCAACAATTCCAGCAGAAACTCCATGACGGGTTTCTGAAGGATCGGGATCATCGGTTTGGGAATGGTGTGCGTAATAGGACGCACGCGGGTACCCTTGCCGGCCGCGAGGATCATCGCCTTCATGGGCGCCTTCCTTAATTTGTTACTTCAAGACATCACTATATGAAAGAAAATCAGGCGGCCTCTGGCAATCGAGCCGGCAAGGGAGCTGGCCCAGCTGTGCGTTGGCGTTCCAGCACAGGGGCCGGGTCGTTGTCGGTTCGCTGCTGCTGTTGCTGCCGCCGAGTCTCCAGGTGGTCCACCTCCTGCAGCCGCTTGATCTGAAGCGGACCAAAGAGCCCACCCTCCTGCTGCAGGTCGAGTCGGCCCTGGGAGCAGAGAAACAGCAAGGCCCAGAACACCCCCACCCGATCGTGATCGAGATCGGCGGGTGCCGACGCTGCCCAGGCCGCAACAAGCTGCTCGAAGTCGACCCATGCGAGGGCCGCGGGCCACTGCTGCAGAAACAGGCTCAGGGCCGCGGTGGTTTCTGGCAGTTTCTCGCGGTGGGCCAGGGAGGCCACTTGTTCGATGGCCTCCCGCTCGCTGTAGGGCCGGCTCCTGGGTTTGGGGCGGTTGCGGCCACCATCCTGCTCCAGCCGCGCGGCGATGTCCTCGAGCTGGCTGATCAGTTCACCGAGGCTGACCGGCCGTTGCAGTGGAGGGGGTGCCACCGGCCGGCGCCAGAGTTGCCTCTCCGGCCGGCGTGGCAACACAAAACCCGCGAAATCTGCGTCCTCATCATCCGGATCACAGCCGAAGGGATCCTCGATCAGCTGCGGCGCTGGGAACGTCTGTCGCTCCAGCACCTCGGCCTTCAGGCCCACCAGCACGGCCGCAGCCAGGAAGGCCTCGCTGGAGGCGGCCAAGTCCTGTTCGTAACTGCCGCCCCGTCCGGCCTGGGTGGCCGCGATCAGGCGGGGCACCTCGATGCGTCCGCGCAGCTGGTCAAGAAAGCCGTCCACAACGGCGATCACATCGACGTCCCACGGGTCGATGTCGCCACGTTCAGCGGCGTCCTGAAGCAGGCGAATGGCCAGCCTGGCGCCTGCGTCTGCCACTCCTTCCCCTCGCTAGGGGCAACGTACCCGGTTTGGCCGGCTGCAGCCAGAAGCCAGCTGGAACTCAGCTGGCTGGCGGACCAATGGGCTCAATCGGTTGTGACGGCTTCGGCGGCCGGTGCGGAACTCTCCCCAGCTGCTGGCAGCAGGCCTAGCTGGGCATCCACGGTGGCCCGATAGCGCTGAATGTCGGCTTCCAGCTCGGTGATCTTCACCCGCTGGGCTTCTCGATCGCTCTGGGACTGGACCAGCTCCACCTTCTTGACCACGCCGGTCCAGACGGCGAACACCCAGGCGGCCGTGGCGCCGATCCCGCCAACCACGAGCAACATGGCCGCCAGTGGCAGGGTGGTTGACACGCCCGGCAGGAACTGAACGGTGGTTGGGGCTGTGTTTTCCAGGGTGAACATCACCGTGGCCAGCCCGAAGCTGAAGATCAACAGAAAATTCAGCTGTCGCATGGCTCGATTCAGCTGGTCTTGGTTGCTGGCAGGGAGCGTAGGCAGGGCGATCTGGTTCTGCAATCCGCTGCCGGCAACCGCAGGGTTTCGTAACCGCTCAGAGGCAGGCGCCCCGGGCGCTTTCAGCCCAGGGCCGGGGCCTGGAGCAGGGCGGGGGCCATCCACTCGACCGGCTGGGCGTTGCGGATCAGCCCGTTCTCCGGAGGAGACAGCACCCGGGCCATCACCGATTGCTCGCGTAGCACCAGGGCCTCGATGGAGGCGCGGTAGGTGTCGGTGACGATCCTGGGGTACAGACCAATGCCGATGATCGGCACCAGCAGGCAGGAGATCACGTAGATCTCGCGGGGCTCGGCATCCACCAGCTGGGTGTTGTGGGCCGCCAGCTCGGGGTTCTCCTTGCCGAAGAAGATCTCCCGCAGCATGGAGAGCAGGTAGATCGGCGTCAGAATCACCCCCACCGCCGCCAGGCCTGCCATGACGATGCGGAAGCTGAGAGAGTAGGCCTCGCTGGTGACGAAGCCCACAAACACCATCAGCTCCGAGACGAAACCGCTCATGCCCGGTAGGGCCAGCGAGGCCAGCGAACAGACGGTCCAGAGGGCGAACATCTTGCGCATCTTCTGGCCCACGCCGCCCATCTCATCGAGCTGCAGGGTGTGGGTGCGGTCGTAGGTGGCGCCCACCAGGAAGAAGAGGCTGGCACCGATCAGGCCATGGCTGACCATCTGCAACATGGCGCCGCTGGTGCCGAGGGCGCTGAAGCTGCCGATGCCAATCAGCACGAAGCCCATGTGGCTGATCGAGCTGTAGGCGATCTTGCGTTTGAGGTTGCGCTGGGCGAAGGAGGTGAGGGCGGCGTAGATGATGTTGACCACCCCCAGAACCACCAGCAACGGCGCAAACTGGGCGTGGGCTGCGGGCAGCAGCTGCACGTTGAAGCGCAGCAGGGCATAGCCCCCCATCTTCAGCAGGATGCCGGCCAGCAACATGTGCACGGGCGCGGTCGCTTCGCCGTGGGCGTCAGGCAGCCAGGTGTGCAGCGGCACGATCGGCAGTTTCACCCCAAAGGCGATCAGCAGGCCGGCGTAGGCCAGCAGCTCAAAGCGCGTGCCGAAATCCTTGGCCGCCAGGGCTGTGTATTCAAAGCTGGGGGGGCCGCCACCCTGGAAGCCCATGGCCAGGGCCGCCAGCAGGATGAACACCGAGCCGCCGGCGGTGTAAAGGATGAACTTGGTGGCAGCGTACTGGCGCTTCTTGGCCCCCCAGATCGCCAACAACAGGTACACCGGCAGCAGTTCCAGCTCCCAGGCCAGGAAGAACAGAAGCATGTCCTGAACGGCGAAGACGGCGATCTGGCCGCCATCCATCGCCAGGATCAGGAAGAAGAACAGCCGCGGTTTGAAGGTGACCGGCCAGGCGGCCAGCACCGCCAGGGCGGTGATGAAGCTGGTGAGCAGGATCAGGGGCATCGAGAGCCCGTCGGCACCGACCGACCAGGCCAGGCCGAGATCGGGCAGCCATTCCACCCGCTCGATCAGCTGCAGGCCGGCCTCTGAGGGGTCGTAGCCGTTGAGGTAGGCCCCAACGGTGACCAGGAAGGTGAGCAGGGCGACGCCCAGGGCGTACCAGCGAATCGTCTTGCCGTCGCCGGGATCAGGAATGAACGGGATCAACAGCCCGGCCACGATCGGCATCAGGATCGAGACGCTGAGCCAGGGGAAGGCCCCTGCGTGATCGCCGCCCAGGACCGCCAGGGCGCCTGGAGCAACGGAGAAATCCAGCGGCACAGACCTCGGAAGCAGTTCTGGGCGGAGTGTAGAAATACAGGCCGCGCTTGAGCTCCCCAGATACGGGTTGACACACACAGTGGCGGCAGGCCTAGAAGCTGCTGAACAGCACCACCAGGGCAATCACGCCTCCGAAGACGATCAGTGCATAGAATTGGGCGCGGCCGGTTTCGAAGTACTTGAGACCCTCGCCGCTGCCGAGGGTGAGCAGGCCGGTGAGGTTGACCACCCCGTCCACCACCTTGGCGTCAACCTCCAGCACCTGGCGAGCGAGCTTGCGGCTGCCCTTGACGAAAATTCGATCGTTGATGTCGTCGAGGTACCACTTGTTGGCCAGAAAGGCGTTGAGGCGGGGGAAGCGGCCCGCCACGGCCGTGGCCAGATCCAGCTTGTGTAGGGAGTAGGCCAGGACCGCCACGGTGATCCCGGTGAGCGAGATCACCACCGAGGCGCCGGCCAGAGGTAAAAAGTCGCCCCAACTGAACTGCTCGGCCATCTCGGCGGCCTCACTGGGGTCAAGCAGGTTGGCGAAGCGGTTGTTCCAGGGGGTCCCAAGCAGGCCGATCAGCACGGAAGGCACCGCCAAAACCGCAAGCGGGGCTGCCATCTGCCAGCCCGATTCGTGGGGAACGCTGGCGTGCTGGCCATGCCCTTCCTGGCCTTCTTCCTCCATTGCCACCCGGCCGGCATCGGCCAGCACCTGGGCTTTCAAGGCGGCATCGGTGCCTCGGAACGGCCCCTCAAAGGTGAGGAAGTAGAGCCGGAACATGTAGAAGGCGGTCATGCCGGCGGTGAGGAAGCCCACCGCCCAGAGCAGGGGGAAGGCGTTGAAGGCCTGGCCGAGGATCTCGTCCTTGCTCCAGAAGCCCGCCAAAGGAGGGATGCCGCTGATCGCCACGCAGCCGATCAGGAAGGTGGTGGCCGTCACGGGCATGTGCTTGCGCAGACCTCCCATCAGGCGCATGTCCTGGGCGAGAACCGGTTCGTGGCCCACCACCTCCTCCATGGCGTGGATCACCGAGCCTGAACAGAGGAACAACATGGCCTTGAAGAAGGCGTGGGTCACGAGGTGGAACATCCCGGCCACCGGGGCGCCGCATCCCATCGCTAAGACCATGTAGCCCAGCTGGGACACCGTGCTGTAGGCCAGGCCCTTCTTCAGATCCATCTGGGTGAGGGCGATCGAGGCGCCCAGGAAACAGGTGATCGTGCCGATCACGGCAATGAAGGCCTGCACCTCCTCGAACTGGATGTAGATCGGCTGAAGGCGGGCCACCAGGAACACGCCGGCCGCCACCATCGTGGCCGCATGGATCAGGGCGGAGATCGGGGTGGGCCCCTCCATGGCGTCGGGCAACCAGACATGAAGCGGGAACTGGGCCGATTTGGCCATCGGCCCCATGAACACCAACAGGCAGAGGATCACCGCCGCCGGGTGAGAGACGCTGCCATCGGCCAGGGCCTGGCTGAGGCGGAGGCCGATGTCCTCGAAGCCGAAGCTGCCGGTGGCCCAGAACAGGCCGAGGATGCCGAGCAGCAGGCCGAAATCACCCACCCGGTTGACCACAAAGGCCTTCTGGGCGGCGTTGGCGGCACCATCGCGGTCATACCAGAAGCCGATCAGCAGGTAGGAGCTCATGCCCACCAGCTCCCAGAACACGTAGATCTCGAGCAGGTTGGGGCTGATCACCAGGCCCAGCATCGAGCTGCTGAAAAGGGCCAGATAGGTGAAAAAGCGCACATAACTCTTGTCATGGGCCATGTAGCCATCCGAGTACACCATCACCAGCACGGCGATGGTGGTCACCAGGGCCAGCATCACGGCGCCAAGCGCATCGACCCGGAAGCCCATCTGCAGATTGAAGCTGCCGGCACTGGCCCAGTCGAACAGCACTTCCGTGGGCGGCGCGCCGCCGATCTGCTCGATCAGCACCGCGTAACTGAGCACGGCGGCGGCCCCGACGCAGCTGATCAGGAAAACAGCAACAGGTTTGCGCAACCTGTTGATGGTGCGATTGAAGCTGATCAGGCTGAGGCCGATCAGCGCTGCCCCCAGCAGGGGTAGCACTGGAATCAACCAGGCGAGTTCCGAGGCCGATGTCATCCAGTCCCTGGGCAGTCCCCCGGAGTGTAAGCAGACCTCCAGGTCTGCTTCGGGCTGTGTGAGCGACCGCGCTCAGCCCAGGGCAGCGCCGAGCGGACCGTCGCTGAAGCTGCTGGCGGCAAGGCCGATGTAGCGATGGCTCCACCAGAGCCCGCCGATGGCGATGGCGATGCCCAGCTGGGAGGGCCGCAGGAATTCAGCGGGCACCAGCGACTGGCGCCCATCGAGCACGGCTCGAAACGGAAGCACCGAGGTGTTGGCCTTGACGGCAGCGAAGGCCGGTCCGTAGCGGGCAGCCAGGCGCCGATCGCCGTGCCAGATGGCGAACAGGTGATGGGCGATCAGCCCCACACAGGTGACCAGCGTGAAACTGCTGCCGATCCAGAGCAGGTGGGTCGCACACCAGAGCACCTGGCCAACGGCCTGGGGGTGGCGGCTGATCCGGATGATGCCGGTGGCATAGAGCCGCTGCTCAGGTTTGAGCAGCGCCGGGATCTCCAGCAGGTTGTAGGTGGCCGGATAGAGGAAGAAGAAGCTGATCGCCGTGCCGATCCAGATCAGGGGGATCAGCCCGGCGCTGCCCTGCAGGTTCCAGAGCCGCACGCCGTCGTAGCGATGGGCGAGGAAATAGCCGATCACCAGCACGGCCGATGGAATGCTGAGCGCGGCGAACAGCAGCCGCCAGGCCCGGGCGCCAATCCGCTTCTCCCCCCAGACGCGCAGGGCCGCACCGCCGCTGTGGATTACGGCGAAAGCGAACAGGAGGGCCAGCATCTCCAGGCTGGACTGGTGGTCTGCAAGGGGCAAGCAACGGCCGCAGCTGGGCGGATTCTGACGGCCTGTTGCCCTCTGCTGCTCCGCTTGGTTCACCCGCAAGGTTTCCCTTAGAGTTCGCCCACTCAGCTGGAGCAAGCCCCACGGGTCATTCCATGGCTGATCTGCCCTTCACCCTCGATCAGCTGCGCATCCTGCGGGCCATTGCCAGCGAGGGCAGCTTCAAGAAGGCGGCGGACAGCCTCTACGTGACCCAGCCGGCGGTCAGCCTGCAGATCCAGAATCTGGAGAAGCAGCTGGATGTTTCCCTGTTTGATCGGGGCGGCCGCAAGGCCCAGCTCACCGAAGCCGGCCACCTTCTGTTGAGCTACTGCGACCGGATCCTCGGCCAGTGTCAGGAGGCCTGCCGCTCAATCGAGGATCTCCACAACCTCAAGGGGGGGTCGTTGGTGGTGGGTGCCAGCCAGACCACGGGCACCTATCTGATGCCGCGGATGATCGGCCTGTTCCGCCAGAAGTATCCCGATGTGGCGGTGCAGCTGCAGGTGCACAGCACCCGGCGCACCAGCTGGAGCGTGGCCAATGGCCAGGTGGATCTGGCGATCATCGGCGGCGAGCTGCCGTCTGAGCTCAACGACCTGCTGCAGGTGGTTCCCTACGCCAACGATGAACTTGCCCTGGTACTGCCGGTCAAGCATCCGTTGTCGCGCCTGAGCGAGCTGCACAAAGACGACCTCTACCGCCTTGGCTTCGTCTGCCTTGATGCCCAGTCGACCACCCGGAAAATGGTGGACCATCTGCTCTCGCGCTCCGGCCTGGAGTTGCAACGTCTCAAGATCGAGATGGAGCTCAACTCCTTTGAGGCGATCAAAAATGCTGTCCAGTCTGGTCTGGGAGCGGCCTTCCTGCCGGTGGTCTCGATCGAGCGGGAGCTGGCGACCGGCAGCCTGCAACGGCTCCCCGTGGCCGACTTGCTGGTGCGGCGTCAGCTGAAGTTGATCACCCACCCAGCCCGCTATTGCTCCAGGGCCTCTGAAGCTTTCCGCCGCGAAGTGCTGCCTGAGTTCGCCAGCCCGGATAGCCCCCTACGCCAGCCAGCCAAGCCTGCAGCCAGCCCCGAAGTGCTGGCTGCAGCGACGGCCCAGAGCGCAGCGGCTCAGAACTGATCCCCTTCGGGGGTGATCCCGACGGCGTCATCGGCGGCTCCGGCGATGCCGCGGGTCTGGAATTTGTTGCCGCTGATGTCGGTCTGGTAGACGCAGCGGACCACTGGGCTGTCCCGGATCGAGCCGATGTAGGCAAAGGTGTTCATGCGCTGCTTGCACTGGCGCATCTGCTCGGCGGTCACGGCGCCTTCCTTCTGCAACACGCTCCAGTTTTCCCGGCGGATCACGCAACCGGCCTGCAGGGTCGGCTGGGTCACGAAACTGCTGCTCGGGTTCATGGTCGTGTAGAGCTCGATGTCGTTCACGAAGGCACTCGCACCCCACTGCTTGCAGAACTCCGGATCCGGGACGGCGAGGTCGAGCTGCTGGCTGCTGGCGATGTTGCCCTGGTTGCCCACCGTGTTGCTGGAGAGGGCGGTGCCGATGCCGATGCCAACCACCAGCACGCCGGCGAGCACGGCCATGGTGGCCACATTGAACTTGAAGGGCTGGGCAGGAGCCGCTCCGACGCCGCTTGCGCCGTTGCTCTCGATGCCGGCCCGGCCGGGCTGGCGGCGGGGACGGGAGCGTTCGCCGTAGCGCTCCTCGTCGTAGGCCGCGTAGGCGTCGCGATCGCCGTTGGTGCTACTGGAACGGTTACGAGCCGAAGAGGGGTCACGCTCGCGGTCGAAACGGGAACGGTTCATCTCAGGCCTCCGGGCTGCGGGGCAATCCCATCGAATAATTCAGGACCCGGGCATCCGGGTTGTACTTCAGCTCGCCGGCCTGCAGCAATTGCCGGATCGTGCCCTCCAGCTCGGAGCCGATCCTGCGCAGGTTGTATTCGCTGAGATCCTTGCCGGCGTCGGCCGCCACCAGGTCCTTGAACCGCTTCTGGACGGTCGCGACCACGGCCGGCTCCCAGAGAAACTCGTTGTCGGGATCGAGGTCGAGGGTGAGTTTGGAGGGATCGGCCACGAGTTGCTCCTCCTCCAGGCGGGCGGTGAACAGCCGTACGTGACGGGTCGTCGATTTGAGCAGGAGTTCGTCGGCCATGAAAGGGGGGGCGGAAGTGCCGGAACAGGACGCACGACCTGACTTTAGGAAGCTCTCGTTCAGCGCTGGGCGGCCTGGGCCTTTTAAGGTTGATTTTGGTTTTTGATTTCCCATGCGCGTCGCCATCGCCGGAGCAGGTCTTGCCGGCCTCTCCTGCGCCAAATACCTCTGCGACGCAGGCCACACCCCCGTGCTCTACGAAGCCAGGGATGTGCTCGGCGGCAAGGTGGCGGCCTGGCAGGACGAAGACGGCGACTGGTACGAGACCGGTCTGCACATCTTCTTCGGGGCCTACCCCAACATGCTCCAGCTGTTCAGCGAACTCGGCATTGAAGACCGTCTGCAGTGGAAGGACCACGCGATGATCTTCAACCAGAAGGACGATCCCGGCACCTACAGCCGCTTCGATTTTCCTGATCTGCCCGCCCCGCTCAACGGCGTGGCGGCGATCCTCGGCAACAACGACATGCTCACCTGGCCGGAGAAAATCCAGTTCGGGCTTGGCCTGGTACCAGCGATGATCCGTGGTCAGGGCTACGTCGAAGACTGCGATCAGTATTCCTGGACCGACTGGCTGCGGCTGCACAACATTCCGGAGCGGGTCAACGACGAGGTGTTCATTGCGATGAGCAAGGCCCTTAATTTCATCAATCCCGATGAAATCTCCAGCACGGTGCTGCTCACGGCCCTCAACCGCTTCCTGCAGGAGAAAAACGGTTCAAAGATGGCGTTCCTTGATGGCAACCCGCCCGAGCGCCTGTGTGAACCGATCGTCGCCGCGATCCGCGAACAAGGGGGGGAGGTGCATCTGAACCGGCCGTTGCGCGAGATTCGGCTGGCTGGCGACGGCTCGGTGGCTGGTTTCCGCTTCGCCGGAATCAAGGGCAACGAGCCTTTGGAGGTGGAAGCCGATGCCTATGTCAGCGCCCTGCCGGTCGATCCCCTCAAGCTGCTGGTACCCGAAACCTGGCGGTCGATGCCCTATTTCCAGAAGCTGGAGGGCCTCAAGGGGGTTCCGGTGATCAACATTCATCTCTGGTTTGACCGCAAACTGACCGAGATCGACCACCTTTTGTTCAGTCGTTCCGATCTGCTCAGCGTGTACGCCGACATGAGCAACACCTGCCGGGAGTACGCCGACCCCGACCGTTCCATGCTGGAACTGGTGTTTGCCCCTGCCGAGGCCTGGATCGGCCGCAGCGATGCGGACATCATCGCGGCCACCATGGGCGAACTCAAGCGGCTGTTCCCCAACCACTTCAGCGGCGACGACCAGCCCACCCTGCGCAAGTTCCACGTGGTCAAGACGCCGCAGTCGGTGTACAAATCGGTCCCTGGCTGCCAGCAGCTCAGGCCCTCCCAGCAATCGCCGATCGCCAATTTTTTCCTGGCCGGTGACTACACCATGCAGCGCTACCTGGCCTCGATGGAGGGTGCCGTGCTGAGCGGCAAGCTCTGCGCCGAGGCGGTCAGCGTCGCCGCCCGGCCCGCTGCGGTGACCGTGTGACTGTCCTGGTTGCTTCCCCAACAGCCACACCCAGATCCTCCCTGAACCTCGATCAGGCCTACGAAGCCTGCCGGCAGGAAACGGCCCAGTGGGCGAAAACCTTCTACCTCGGCACGCTGCTGATGCCGCCGGCCAAACGGCGGGCGATCTGGGCCATCTACGTCTGGTGTCGCCGCACCGACGAGCTGATGGACAGCCCCCAGGCCCAGGCCTTGCCGGGGGCTTGCCTGGCGGAGCGGCTGGATCTCTGGGAGGCGCGCACCCGCTCCCTGTTCAACGGTCATGTGGATGACTCCCTCGACCTGGCCATGGTCGACACGCTCGAGCGGTTCCCCCAGCCGTTGCAGCCCTACCTCGACATGATCGAGGGCCAGCGCATGGACCTGCTCCGCCACCGCTACGCCAGCTTCCAAGACCTCGAGCTCTACTGCTATCGCGTTGCTGGCACCGTCGGGCTGATGACGCAGGAAGTGATGGGTCTGGATCCCGCCTACACCTCGGCTCCCTGGAGCGAACGGCCCGACACCTCCAATGCCGCCGTTGCCCTCGGCATCGCCAACCAGCTCACCAACATCCTGCGGGATGTGGGCGAAGACCGCAGCCGCGGTCGTATTTACCTTCCCCAGGAGGATCTGGTCCGATTCAATTATTCAGAGGCTGACCTGATGGCCGGCACGATCAATGACAACTGGCGTGCCCTGATGGCCTTTCAGTTGCTGCGTGCCCGGCAGTGGTTCAGCCGATCCGAAGCAGGGGTGCGCTGGCTGGCTGCCGACGCCCGCTGGCCGGTCTGGGCCTCGCTGCGCCTGTATCGGGGCATCCTCGCGGTGATTGAGCGGCATGACTACGACGTCTTCAATCGTCGCGCTTTCGTGCCAAGAGGATTCAAGTTGCTTGATCTCCCCTTCTCTTACCTGATTGCCCAGTTGCGCTGATTTCGCTCTCACCCAAACTCAGCCATTCGAGCAGAACCGGGTTGACTTGCTCGGGGGCTTCGTCGTGGGGGCAATGTCCCAGCCCCGGCAGGACCCTCAGCTCCTGAATGCAGTCGAATTGTTCACTCCACTCCAGCGCTTCCGCCGGGCTTTCCCAGGGGTCCCGCTCGCCCCAGAGCAGGCGCACCGGCACCGACAGGTCTGCCAACAGCTCAGGGGCAAGATGATCATCGAAAAGATTGATGAATCCCCGGAAGCTCTCCGCCGCTCCCGGATCGGTGCTCGGCCTGTGCAGGATCTCCACGAGCTCGGCGTCGATATTGGCGCCACTGGGATAGGCCTTGGCCAGCACCTGGCGGATGAAGGAGGGACGGGCCAGGATTCGGAACAGGGGCGCCACGATGCGGCGCTGACGCACCAGCTGCTTCACCAGCGGCCGCAACCGCCGCTCAAAGGCCGGCAGTTTGGCGATGCGCTTCTCATCGAGGGTGCGCTGGGCACAGTCGATCAGGATCACCTGCGTGGGGGCGATACCGCGACTCTCAAGCACCTGGCAAGCCCGCAGGGCCACCAGACCCCCGATTGAATTGCCCACCAGCTGCAGGGGCCCCCGGCGCTGATTCGGCTCCAGGCTGGCGACGAAGTCGGACACCTGGGTGGCCCAGAGATCGAAGCAGTAGCGCACGGAACCGGCTAGCTGCGGCTCGTCCTTGAGCCGGGAGCGTGGCTTGGCGCTGGCCCCGAAGCCAAGCAGGTCAAGCGCATACACATCAAAACGCTCAGCCAGCACCGGCAAGTTGTGACGCCAGTGGGCTGAGCAGGCGCCAAAACCGTGGATCAGGATCACCGTGGAGCGATCAGGAGTGTCTCCTTCCGGGCCGGCTTGGCTGAAACCGATCGTGTGGCCCTGCCACTGCCAGGTTGGCGCCACGGTTAGAGCGATCAGACCGTGGCCGTTTGGTTGGCGAGCAACGACTTCAACTTCGAGAGTTCGCCGGCCCAGCGTGGGTCAGGGGCGCCTTCGGTGACGGTGTCGCTATGTACCACCTTGTTGCTGGCCTTGCGGGCCACGGCGGTTCCACCGGCCGGACGACGATCACTGCCGCCGGCGATGGGGGTGCTGCGTGCGTCCTTGCGCTCGGACCGCTCAATCCGCAGGGTGTTGCCGCCGAAATCGCGGCCATTGAGCTGCTCGATCACGGTGTCAGCTAGCTTTTCTTCATCGACATTGGCGAACCCGAAGCCGCGGCAGGCGCCGGTTTCGCGGTCTTGAACGGTTTTGAAGCGCACGCCTTCACCAACGGCCTTGAACAGAGCTTCAAGCTCCTTGGCATCAAAAGTTTGCGGCAGATTGCCGACATAAAGGCGAACGCTCATGGGAAGAGAGGAGAAATGGAAACAACTGGCTCTAGGCCGCTGATCAATCGATCGACAGGCTGGATCGAGGAGCCAGGGGCCCAGGAATCCATGGATGGAAAAGTCTGATGATTAACCGGCACCCCTGGGGCACGACGGGTCAGGCATTTGGTAATGCCTCTTCAAATAACAGTAAATCACGACGCGGTTCCATTCAGCCAGATGGCGGCAGCCTTCAACGCTTCTTCAGAATTGCTGATCCGGCCGAAGGCCCGCTCTAGGCAGAGGTGCCCCAGCAATTGCCCCAGCCGCCGCGAAGGAGCCAGGCCCAGGAGTTCCTGCAGCTCGCGTCCGTCCAGCGGAGGGTGGGGATGGAACAGGGGATCGGCGGGATCACGCCATCGCTCCAGCCAGGCCAAGGCCAGCGGAGGCGGGAAAAACAGCAGCAAGGCAGGCAGATCGCCGGCGATCTGCTGGTGCAACCGCAGGCGCTCGGGTTCAGGCAACCTATCGAGAAGCGACTCGGGCCCTTTGTCGTCCTGGCCCAACAGCCGCCACCAGTGGTGCAGCCGCTCGCAACGCTGTTGCAGTTGGCGGCTGCCCCGCAGCCTGGCGAGGCCAGCGCCATCGAAGAGCACGGCCAAGCGGGCCAAACCAAGGGGCGCAGAGCTTTCCGGCGGCAGCAGACCTCTGAGCCTGGCTTGCTCAGTTGTCAGCTGCTCCAGGCAGCGTGCCGTTGCTGCGCGATCGGGCGCATCGGGCCCTTGGTCGGTGGCGCCGGGGGCCAGCTGCCAACGCGGCCGCCAGCTCTCAAGCAGGTGGCTCTCGTAGGCCAGAGCCAGACCCTGGCCCCCATGGGGGCAGCCCGCCAGTTTCTCCAGCTCCGCCAGCACCCGCTCCGGGGCCACCTGGGTGATCAGGTGGTGATGGGCCTGGATCCAGTCCAGGGTTTCCTCTCCCAGCGCGAAACCGAGTTCGGCGGCCAGACGGATCCCCCGCAGCAAGCGCAAAGGATCCTCGCGAAGATTGGCCTCCGCCACAGCCACCACCTGTCCATTGGCCAGGTCCTTGAGGCCAGCGGTGGGATCGAGCAGGGGGGCGCCTGGCCGCAGTGGCAGGGCCAGGGCATTGAGGCGAAAGTCACGCCGAGCCAGATCGGCCTCCAGGCTCCCCCCCACCTGCCGTGCCAGATCGATGCTCCAGCCCTTCAAAACCAGCCTGGCGATCGACCGCTTGGCGTCCAGCACCACGGCGCTGCCGCCATGGCGACGGCTGAGTGTCTGGCAGAGGGCAATGGCCTCCACCGGAACCACCAGATCCAGGTCGGGCCTCGCGGCCAGGCGCCCGAGCAGCCCATCGCGCACGGCGCCGCCCACCAGGGCCGAGCCTGCGGGGAGATCGGCAACCGGCAGGGGCCAGGCGTCCGTGGCCAACACCAGCCGCAGGCGGTCGGCGGCTAGGGCCAGGCCCGATGCACCCTGCTCACTCCACCCCAGAATGGAGCGATCCGTGGGCCGCTGGGGGATGTGCATCTGCGTGGACTGCCACTGGGTCGACCGTTGCCAGGCCTATCACGCGGTTGAGCGCCAACATGGTGTGGACCATCTCAGTGCGACCCCCGATTTTCAGCCGATCGAACCCCGGATCCATGTTCAGGTGATCGACCTTCCCCAGGCCCAGGTGGGTGTGGAGTGGGACGTGCGGGGTTGCCTGAGCTTCAAGGCCGAACCGGGGCGTTGGCTCCGGCTCCGGCCTGGGCAGTTGCTGCCGCGATGACGGAGCACCCTCCCTTGCTCCTGGCCCTGCACAGCAGCAGCGACACCCTGGCGGTGGGCCTGCAGGCATTGGGCGCTCGCCAGCCCGGCGGCGAACCTGCCGCTGCCCAGATCGCCACTCACCCGCTGGGCAGGGCCCTGGGCAACGAATTGCTGGGCTGCCTCGAGGAGTTGCTGCCGGCCCGGCGCTGGAGCCACCTGGGCCGGCTGGCGGTCGCCACCGGGCCAGGCGGCTTCACGGGCACCCGGCTCACGGTGCTCCTGGCCCGCACCCTGGCCCAGCAATTGCAGCTTCCCCTCGATGGCTTCAGCAGCTTTCTGCTGATCGCCCGTCGCCTCTGGTTGGCCGGTGAGCTCAACGACGACGCTGAACCGTTCTGGATTGAGCAGACCTTGCCGCGTCGTGGCCTGGTCTCCGGCTGCTATCTGCTGGATCCGGCCGTGCCGGGGGGGCTCCAAGAACTCCAGGCGCCGCGATTGCTGCGCACCCCTGGGGAAGGGCCGGCGGCCAGGCGCCTGGAGGCCCGGGTGGAGCCGGCGGCTGACCTGGCCCAGCTGCTGGCCTTGAGCCAGGCGGCAGCAGCAGCCCAGATCACGGCGCCCTGGCAGCCGGTGTTGCCGCTCTATCCGACAAGCCCGGTGGAGTTGGGCTGATGCGGCGGCTCCTGCTCTGGGCGGTGCTGGCCTTGGGAGTGGCCGGCTTGATTCGCGCCACGGCGCTGGGTTTCCCCTTGCCCCCGTTCGCTCCGGCCTCGCGCTCCGGCCCCCAGTTGATCCTGGCGCTCGGCGGCGATGTGGCCCGCGAAAAGCTCGCCGGCCAGCTGGCCCATCGCTACGGCCTGCCACTGATGGTGAGCGGTGGCAGCAATCCCGAATATGCCCAGTGGTTGCTGCGTCAGGAAGGCCTGGGCCGGAATCAATACCAGCTCGACTACCGCGCCTCAGACACCGTCAGCAACTTCACCACCGTGGTGGATGACCTCCGGCGCGACGGTATTCGCCATGTCCTGCTGGTGACCAGCAGTGATCACATGGAGCGGGCGCTGCTGGTGGGCCGGATCGTCGCCGGTAGCCGCGGCATTGAGCTCAGCCCGGTGCCGGTACCCTGCGGAGCCGACTGTGCACCGGAGAGCCGCCGCAAAATCTGGCGGGATGGCCTGCGGGCGCTGGTCTGGGTGATCAGTGGCCGCGACCTGCGCCAATGGGCGGCAGAGCGGCTCGGACCGGCGCCGCCGGCAGCAGCCCCTGGTCCAGTAGGCCGTTGATCTGTTGCTGGCAGGCAAGGGTGGTGGCCTCAAGGTCGGCGCGCTGGCGCGTGGCCGGTGGCGCAATCGGCTGACCGATGCGGATGTGGATCGGTACGAGCCGTGGCCAGGGCCGCCCCTGACCCAGGGCCCGGTGGCTGTTGACGATCGCGACAGGCAGCAGGGGTGCACCGGCCCTGGCGGCCAGGAACGCGGCCCCCAGCTGGGGATCGTTCACCCGACCGTCAGCTTGGCGGGTGCCATCGAGAAACACGCCGGTGGCCCAGCCCTCCGCCAGGCGGGCCATGGCGACGCGAATCGCCTCACGGTCGCTGGCACCCCGTGACACCGGGTAGGCCCCACAGGCCCGGATGATCGCGCCGAGAAGCGGCACCTTGAACAGTTCGGCCTTGGCCATGAAGGCCACCGGGCGGCCGAGGGCATGGCCCAGCAGGGGCGGATCGAGATGGGACCCGTGGTTGGCGACCACCACCAGCGGTCCCTGCAGCGGCACCTGGCGGTTGTCTGCCGTATGGCCGCGGAAGAGCAGCCGGTAGATCGGAAACACCAGCAGGGAGCTGATCAGCCGGTAGGTGACGCTGGGCCGCGGTGTCAGCAGGGCCGGCCTGGGCAGGCCGGGATCTGGAACCAGGGGCAGGTTGCTCAAAGGCCCAGATCCTCGGCGCAAGCGATCCGGGCGCTGACCACCCCCTCAAGCTCCCGTTTGACCAGGCCGCTGAGCACGTTCCCTGGCCCGATCTCCACCACGGTGCCGATCCCCTCGGCTTGGAACTGGGCCATTGTTTCGCGCCAGCGAACGCCACGCACCATCTGCCCAGCCAGCCTCTCCTTGAGCAGCTCGCCATTGGTCTGGGGGCTGGGATCGGTGTTGCTCAGCACCGGGATAGAGGCCGTGGCGAAGGGCACAGCGTCCAGTTCCGCCGCGAAGGCCGCAGCCGCCTCTTGCATCATCGGCGAGTGAAAAGCGCCAGACACCGCCAGAGGGATGGCGCGCTTACAGCGCAGGGCACGGCTCACCTCGCCCACAGCCTCCGGTGTCCCGGAAATCACCACCTGGGCCGCACTGTTGTCGTTGGCGATCACCACCCCGTCGCTGCTGGCCACCAGCCGCTCCAGTTCGTTGCGATCGAAGCCAATCACGGCCGTCATGGCCCCACCGCCGGCAGCGGCCATCAGGTTGCTGCGGCACTGGATCAGCCGCAGGCCGGTGGCGACGTCAAAAACACCGGCGGCATAGAGGGCCACCAATTCCCCCAGACTGTGGCCCGCCACCAGTTGGGCTGTGCGCCCCTGGGCGAGCAGCCCATCCACCAGCAGACTTTCCACCACAAACAGGGCGGGCTGGGTGTTGCGGGTGTCGTTGAGGTCGTGGAGCTGGTCGGGCTGATCCGGGACGCTGCCGGAGCAGATCGCCAGCAGATCACGGCCCAGCAGCTCCGAAGCGATCGCGAAGCGCTGCCTGGCGCCAGGGAGCTCCAGCAGGCCTTCAGCCATGCCGAGTTTCTGTGATCCCTGGCCGGGAAACACCCAGGCAATGGTCATGGAGGCAGCGCGTTGAACCGGCTGGAGATTAGGCGCCGCTGCCGCCGGGACCCCGCCAGCGCAGCAGGGCGGCCCCCCAGCTCAAACCAGCGCCGAAGCCACTGGTGGCGATCAGATGGCCGGGGGCGATCCGGCCATCCCGCACGGCCTCATCGAGCATCAAGGGGATGGTGGCGGCGGAGGTGTTGCCGTAGGCGGCCAGGTTGCTGAGCACCCGATCAGCTGGAATCCCCAGGCGTGTGCCCACCGCATCGAGGATCCGTTGGTTGGCCTGGTGCAGCAGCAGCCAGTCGATCTGGCTGGTGGCGGTGCCGGTGTCCTTCAGCAGGGCTTCCAGCACGGCAGGCACCTCGCGCACGGCGAACTTGTAGACCTCCTGCCCATTCATCTGAATCGGCTGGAAGCCACCGCGCTGGGCGGTATGGCCCTCCACCAGGGGATGGCGCTCCTGGCCCTGCTGCAGGGTCAGGCACTCGGCGCGGCGGCCATCGGAGTGCATTCGGAAACCCAGCAGACCATCTTCAGCGCCAGGGCAGGCTTCGAGCGCCACAGCGGCGGCGCCATCGCCGAACAGGACGCAGGTGCTGCGGTCATCCCAGTCAATCCAGCGGCTGAGCTGGTCAGCGCCGATCACCAGGACGCGCCGCATCGTGCCGCAGCGCAGGTAATGGCCGGCCGTGATCAGGGCAAACAGGAAGCCACTGCAGGCCGCCGTCAGATCGAAGGCCACCGCCTGGTTTGCCCCAAGGGCCGCCTGGATGCGGGGGGCCGTGCCGAAGAGGTCGTCGGGGCTGGAGGTGGCCAGCAGGATCAGATCGAGATCCTGAGGCTGCCAGCCCGCATGGGCCAGAGCCGCCCGCCCCGCATCGGTGGCCAGGCTGGTGAGTGTCTCCCCGGGCCCAGCGACCCGCCGGGCGGCGATGCCGGTACGGCTGCGAATCCAGGCGTCGTTGGTCTCGACCCGATGGCTGAGCTGGTCATTGCTCAGGCTGAGGCTGGGCAGGGCACTGCCACATCCCACCAGCGCCATCCCAGCGCTCCATTGACCGAGCGACACCTGCGCGACCACAGTTGGGCTCAGTCAACCACAGGCGGGGATGGCCCCGGCCTTGGCGCCGGCTTCAGGACCGGGTTCGGCGCCCGCTTCTTCACGGCCCGCTTCGGCAGTCGAGGCTGCACTGAGCTGGTGGAGATCGTCCATGACGCCGTGGCTGGCGGCACGGTGGGCCAGGCGCAGGGCGCTGACCACCGAGAGGGCCTTGCTGCTGCCGTGACCGATCACGCAGATGCCGTTGACACCCAGCAGCAGGGCGCCGCCATGTTCGGCATGGTCGAGCCGTTTCTTGATGCGCACCAGGTTGCTGCGCAGGAAGGCGGATCCAACCTTGCCGCGGCGGCCACGGGGCAGTTCCGCCCGCAGCACGTCGAGCAGAACGCCGCCCACCGATTCCAGGAACTTGAGCAGCACGTTGCCGGTATAGCCGTCACAAACGACCACATCGAACTGGCCGGAGAGCACGTCGCGGCCCTCGCAGTTGCCGGCAAAGCGAAGCCGACTCTCGGCCTCCAGCAGCGGATAGGCCTTGACCGTGAGGTCATTGCCCTTGCACGACTCTTCGCCGATGTTGAGCAGGCCGATCCTGGGGTTGGCCACTCCCAGCACATCGCGGCTGTAGATGCTCCCCAGCAGGCCGAACTGGTGGAGATAGGCCGGCTTGCAATCCATGTTGGCGCCGACATCCAGCACCAGCACCTGCTCGGCGGGGTCTTTGGTGGGGAACAGGGCGCCGATCGCCGGGCGATCGATGCCCTTCAAGCGGCCCAGCCGGAAAATGGCGGCGGCCATCACGGCTCCGGAGTTCCCCGCCGAATAGACGGCCATCGCCTGTCCCTGGCTGACCTGGTCCATGGCCAGGTTGATGCTGGCATCGCGCTTGCGGCGCACCACCCTGGCCTCCTCGTGCATCTGTACCGAGGGGCCACTGCTGATCAACTCCAGCAAACCCGCCGCCACCGCCTCCCGGAGTTCCTCGCCCAGGTCGAGCGCGGCCACGGCTTCCTGGAGCGCAGCCTCTTCGGCCACGAAACGCACGCGCAGGGGCAGCACCCGGACGGCATCGAGGCAGCCCGCCAGGATCGGCCCGGGGGCGAAATCGCCACCCATGCCATCGACGGCCACCCAGAGGCGATCGGCTTCGCGAATCGGCGCCTCAAGGCCTCCAGCACCCTGCTGCAGCCGGCGCAGGGGGTAGAGCACCGAGCCGGCCGTTGAGGCCACCGAGCCCGCCACAGACCCCGCCACCGAGCCGGCGGCCGAGGCCATCGTGGTCGCCGAGGAGGTGGCGGTGCCCACCAGGCTGGTCACGGCAGCGTTGCGGCGGTACCAGATCACCAGCCGCCGGATGGCCCGGCTCGGCTTCGGACGCCGGTACCGGGGATCGAATTCAGGCTCCTTCGCTACCAACGGATTCCACGATGCGCTGGAACAGATAACCCGTGCCCCGGGCTGTGAGGATCAGCTCGGGGTTGGCGGGATCGTCTTCCAGTTTGGAGCGCAGCCTGGAGATGTGGACATCCACCACACGGGTGTCCACATGACGCTCCGGGGTATAGCCCCAGACCTCTTTGAGGATCTCGCCGCGGCTGAACGGCTCGCCCGAGCGGCTGACGAGCAGCTCCAGCAAGCTGAATTCCATGCCGGTGAGGCGGATGCGCTCGTCGTTGCGGTACACCTGGCGTTTGTTGGTGTCGATGCGCAGGTCGCTGACCTGGATCACCCCGGAGTTGGGGATCCCCACCACTTGCTCTTTGTCGACGCGGCGCAGCACGCAGCGGATGCGTGCCTCCAGTTCCTTGGGGCTGAACGGCTTGACGACGTAGTCGTCGGCACCGAGTTCGAGGCCCGTGATCCGGTCGGCCACATCGCCGAGGGCGGTGAGCATCACGATCGGCACGTCGGATTCCTTGCGCAGCTCCTGGCAGACCCCGTAGCCATCCAGCTTCGGCATCATCACGTCGAGCACGACCAGGTCGGGGCTGGAGCAGCGGAAGGCTTCCAAGGCCTCCACGCCGTCACTGGCGGTGACCACGTGGTACCCAATCATCGACAGGCGGGTTTCCAGGATCCTGCGGATGCTGGCCTCGTCATCGACGACCAGGATTGTTTCCTTGGCGGGAGGGGATGCCGTCATCGCGTCGCTACACGACTACAACAGATGCGACCACTGAAAAGGGCCGAGTGCCCTCTGGTTCACTCAACGCCACCATTCTTCATACATCTCCTTGCCCCGCCTTTCCACCTTCTACGTCTGCCAAAGCTGTGGAGCGCAGTCGCGCCAGTACTTAGGCCGCTGTCCAGGCTGTGGTGGCTGGAACACGCTGATCGAGCAGGCGGCCCCTGCCGCCGATGGCCGCCGCAGGCGACAGGGGCCGCCTGCCGGCGAGGGGACAGGCGAGGCGACAGGCCGTGGCAAGCCCCGCCGATCCCAGCCGATTCACGCCGTCGGCGAGCGGCCGCTGCAGCGCCTGGCCAGCGGCTTCGTCGAGCTCGATCGGGTGCTGGGCGGTGGCCTGGTGCCGGGTTCGCTGGTGCTGGTGGGTGGCGACCCGGGCATCGGCAAGTCCACCCTGCTGCTGCAGAGCGCCCAGGTGATGGCGCAGTCGTGCTCGGTGCTGTATGTGAGCGCCGAAGAGTCGGCCCAGCAGGTGAAGCTGCGCTGGCGACGGCTGGGTTCGCCCGGCGGCGGGGAGTCGATCAACCTCCAGCTCCTGGCTGAAACCGACCTGGAGCTGGTTCTCCAGGAGCTCGAAGCCCTGCGGCCGGCCGTGGCGATCATCGACAGCATCCAAGCGCTCCACGACGCCGAGCTCAGCAGTGCGCCCGGCTCGGTGGCCCAGGTGCGCGACTGCGCCGCCGCCTTGCAGCGCCTGGCCAAGCGCCAGGACACGGCCCTGCTGCTGGTGGGCCATGTCACCAAGGAGGGCATGCTGGCCGGCCCGAAGGTGCTGGAGCATCTGGTTGATGCCGTGCTCACCTTCGAGGGTGACCGTTTCGCCAGTCACCGCTTGCTGCGGGCAGTGAAGAACCGCTTCGGCGCCACGGCGGAACTGGGGGTGTTTGAGATGCGCGATCGGGGGCTCGCTGAAGTGAGCAATCCCAGCGAGCTGTTCCTAGGCAGCGATGGACCGACCGCAGGAACGGCCACGATCGTGGCCTGCGAAGGCACCCGACCCCTCCTTGTGGAGTTGCAGTCGCTGGTGAGCAGCACCAGTTATGCCAGCCCGCGGCGCACCGCCACTGGCATCGGCATCAACCGTCTGCACCAGATCCTGGCGGTGCTGGAAAAGCACCTGGGCCTGCCGCTCTCCCGTTTCGATTGCTATCTCGCCGTGGCCGGCGGCCTCGATGTGGAGGAGCCGGCGGCGGATCTCGGTGTGGCGGCGGCGGTGGTCACCAGCTTTCGCGATCTGACCTTGCCGGCCGGCACCGTTCTGGTGGGCGAACTGGGCCTGGGCGGGCAGTTGCGGCCGGTCGGCCAGCTGGAGCTGCGTCTGCAGGAGGCCGCCCGCCTGGGCTTTCGCCGTGCCGTGGTGCCCCGCGGCAGTGGCCTGGGGGAAAGTGCGGCTGAATTGGGGCTGGAACTACTGGAGGCAGGCACTGTGGCGGAGGCCTTGGTGGCCGCCCTGGGGGTAGATCCAGCGGCCGATCCAGCCACCCATCCGGAAGTCGATTGAAGACTCAGAAGTAGACGTCGACTGAGCCTCGGCCGCTGGTTTTCAGCCAGTTCTGGGCCTCGATGTAGTTGTTCGGAGCCATCCGGATCGCCTTGCCCCAGAATTCGGCGGCGCGGGAGAAGCAGCGGTCCGACTCATCGGTGTCGCCCCGTTCCTCAGCCAGGGAGCCCAGGTGGTGATGGATCACCGCCATGTTGTTGAGAGCCTGGGGCATGTTGGCGTTGAGATCGAGGACCTCGTCGTAGAGATCCAGAGCCTTCTGGTGATCCCCATTGCTGGTGAACACCAGGGCCATGTTGTAAAGGATGAAAGCCCGGTCGTTCGGGTCGTCTTCGAGCCTGAGCGCTTCTTCGTAGTTCTCCAGGGCTTCGGCGTATTCCCCGTCGCCCTGGGCACTCATGCCATCGCGGTAATAGGCGAAGGCTTCCTTGGAGCGCCTGTTGGTGGGCAGCACCTTGAGGATCAGGTCCGCCATCACCGTGAAGCTTTTATCGATGAAGTTGTCGTTGCGTTGGCTGCGGGGCACGGCGGCAAGGGAGCACTTCCTTCCCTCATCTTCGCTCTTGCCGGCAGCGGTGGTTGCCGCTGTCCCGACTCCCTAGCCTGGGTGCCCCGACCCTGACTGTGACCTTGCCTCCCGTTCCATCCGCGCTGGACACCGGGTCGCCGCAATCGGTGGCACCGCAATCGGTGACGCCGGAATCCGTGGCGCCTGAATCCGTGACGATCGACGCTGGACAGCTGGCGCCGCTGCTCCTCGATGTGGAGGGGATGAAGTGCGGCGGCTGTGTGCGTGCGGTCGAGCGACGGCTGCTGGAGCAGCCAGGCGTTCGCCAGGCCAGCGTCAACCTGCTCACCCGCACGGCCTGGGTGGGCCTGGATCAACCCCTGCCCGCCGCTGGGGCTGAGGCGGGGGATGGGCCGGTGGAGGCCCTGGTCGCCAGCCTGCGCTCGCTCGGTTTCAAGGCCCAACCCCGCAGCCAGGGCCGCTCGCTCGGCAGGGCTGAGGTGGTGGAGGGCCATCCCCGCTGGTGGCAGGAATGGCGGCAGTTGATCGTCGCCCTGGGCCTGCTGCTGCTCTCGGTGCTGGGCCATCTCACCCTGGCTGGCACGCTGCCCGCGTCGCCGCTTGGTGCCCTTTGGTTCCACGCCCTGGTGGCCAGCATCGCCCTGCTCGGGCCGGGGCGCCCGATCCTGGTGCGCGGCGCCCGGCAGGCGGCCCATGGGCTGCCGAGCATGGACACCCTGGTGGGCCTGGGGATGGGTAGTGCCTACCTGGCCAGCCTGGTCGCCTTTCTCTGGCCTGCCGCTGGTTGGCCCTGTTTCTTCAACGAGCCGGTGATGCTGCTGGGGTTCGTGCTGCTGGGCCGCTTCCTTGAGGAGCGGGCCCGCTTCCGCACCGGCCGTGCCCTCCAGCAACTGGCCGAACTTCAGCCCGATTCCGCCCTGCTCCTGCTCGGCGATGGCCCGCCTCGGCAGGTGCCGGTGGGCGGGTTGCGCGCCGGTGACCGGCTGCGCCTGCTCCCCGGCGACCGCATTCCGGTCGATGGTGTGGTGCTCGATGGCTGCTCGGCCGTGGATGTCTCGAGCTTCACCGGAGAACCCCTGCCGCTGGAGGCCCAGCCCGGCACGGATCTGGCCGCCGGCATGCTCAATCTTCAGGCCCCGCTGGTGCTGGAGGTGCGCCGGGCTGGCGCCGAAACGGCCCTGGCCCGGATCATCGCCCTCGTCGAGCAGGCCCAGGCGCGCAAGGCGCCGATCCAGAGCCTCGCCGACCGGATTGCCGGCCGTTTCAGCGTGGTGGTGCTGCTGCTGGCCCTGGCCACGTTTGTGTTCTGGTGGCAGTGGGGCACCAGGTTGTGGCCCCAGGTGTTGGCCGCCGCGCCCCAGGGTCATGGCGGCATGGGCGGGCATGCCGTGCTCGGGGCGGTGGCCGGTACGCCTTTTTCACTGGCGCTTCAACTGGCGATTGCCGTGCTCGTGGTGGCCTGCCCCTGTGCCTTGGGCCTGGCCACGCCCACCGCCATCACCGTGGGAGCGGGCCTGGCGGCTCGCTCCGGCCTGCTGTTCCGCGGTGGCGATGCGATCGAGATAGCCTCCCGCCTGCAGACCGTTCTGTTCGACAAAACCGGCACCCTCACCCAGGGCCGGCCGGAGGTGATCGCCGTGGAGCTGGCGGCGGATCTGGATCCGGTATGCGAGCCGGAAGGAAGGCCTGAATTGAGCCCGGAACGGCTGCTCCAAGTGGCCGCCAGCCTGGAGCAACACACTCGCCACCCCCTGGCGACGGCCCTGTTGGAGGAGGCTTTGGCCCGCCAGTTATCGCTGCTGGCGGTGGAGGACAGCCGCACCTTTGCCGGGGCAGGCGTGCAGGGGCAAATCGGCGGCTTCGATGGGGTTTGTCGGGTCGGCAAGCCTGGCTGGTTGGAGGGGCTGGGCGTACGCACAGACGCGAAGCTGCTGGCGTCGCGGACTGCGCTCGAAGCCCAGGGGGCCACCGTTCTGGCGGTGGCCGCCGGCGATGGGGTTCTCGGCCTGGTGGGCGTGGACGACCAACCCCGCCCCGACGCAGGGCGCACCCTCGAGGCGCTCCAGGCCATGGGGATGGACGTGGCGATCCTCAGCGGCGATCAGCGCCAAGCGGTACGCCGGCTCGGCGCCGAGCTTGGCCTGGAGCCAGAGGCAATGGCCTGGGAGCTGTTGCCTGAGCAGAAGCTGGAGCAGCTGGTGCGCTGGCGCCAGCGGGGGCCAGTGGCGATGGTGGGCGATGGGATCAACGATGCCCCTGCCCTGGCCGCCGCCGATCTCGGCATCGCGGTGGCGACGGGCACCCAGATCGCCCAGGACACAGCCGATCTGGTGATCCTGGGCGATCGTCTCGAAGCCGTGGTCGAGGCCCTCGCCCTGGCCCGCGACACGATGGCCAAGGTGCGCCAGAACCTGGCCTGGGCGTTCGGTTACAACCTGGTGATGCTGCCCCTCGCCGCCGGGCTGCTCTTGCCCCGCTTCGGCCTGCTGCTTTCGCCTCCGTTGGCCGCCCTGCTGATGGCCACCAGTTCGATCACGGTGGTGCTCAACGCCCTGTCCCTGCATGGTCGCCGCTGACGCCCTCCCCGCCAGGGGCCGGTTCCTGGTGCTCGAAGGCATCGACGGCTGTGGCAAGTCGACCCAGCTCGAGCTCCTTCGCCAGTGGCTGCCTGCCAGTGGGCTGCTCCCCGCCGGGCGCCGGCTGTTGATCAGCCGTGAACCCGGTGGCACCGCCCTCGGCCAGGCCCTGCGCCAGTTGCTGCTCCATCCTCCTGAGGCGTCGGAGCCCTGTCCCACGGCGGAGCTGCTGCTCTATGCGGCCGACCGGGCCCAGCACGTGCAGGAACGGATCGCCCCGGCGCTGGCAGCCGGTGACTGGGTGCTGTGCGACCGCTTCACCGGCTCGACGGCGGCCTACCAGGGCTACGGCCGCGGCCTCAGCCTGGAGCTGATCGCCGCGCTGGAGGCGATCGCCACCGGCGGGCTCAACGCCGATCTCACCCTCTGGCTGGACCTGCCCCTGGAGCTCTCGCTGCAACGGCGTGGCCACCGCCCGGCCGATCGGATCGAGGCCGGGGGGGTGGCTTTCCTCGGGCGCGTTCAGCAAGGATTCGCCTCCCTTGCCGCCGAGCGCGACTGGCGGCGCATCGATGCCAGCCCGGCGGCCCCTGCTGTGGCCCGGGCGATCAGCCAGGCCGTTGGGGCTGAGCTCGATGGCTGAGCTGTTTGCTGACCTGTTCGACGACCTGATCGGCCAGGCCCAGGCCATCAGCCTGCTGCAGGCCACCCTGGCCCAGGGGCGGCTGGCCACGGCCTATCTGTTTGTAGGCCCCGACGGGGTGGGGCGGCGGCTCGCCGCCCGGCGCTTCCTTGAGGGCCTGCTGGCGGGCCCGGACGGTTCGGTCCGGCTGCGGCGCCGGCTCCTGGAGGGGAACCACCCCGACCTGCTCTGGCTGGAGCCCACGTACCAGCACCAGGGCCAGCTGGTGCCGGCCTCCCAGGCGGCTGAGCAGGGCCTCTCCAAGCGGGGCCTGCCCCAGCTGCGGCTTGAGCAGGTGCGTGAGATCAGCCGCTTTCTCTCCCGCCGGCCGCTGGAATCGAGCCGCTGTCTGGTGGTGATCGAAGCGGTCGAGGCGATGGCGGAGGGGGCGGCCAACGCCCTGCTCAAGACCCTCGAAGAGCCAGGAGAGGGGGTGCTGATCCTGCTCAGCTCGGCGCCGGAGCGCCTGCTCGCCACCATCCGCTCCCGCTGCCAGCAGATCCCCTTCGCCCGGCTCGATGCCACGGCGATGGCCCGGGTGCTGGATCGGCTTGACCCGGCTCAGAGCTCCCAGCCGGATCCCGATCCGCCGGCGCTGCTGGATCTGGCCGCCGGCTCTCCCGGGGCCCTGCTGCACCATCGCGAGCAGTGGCGAGCCCTGCCCGAGGGGTTGGCCGATCGGCTGCTGGAGGGATCCCCGGCTCCGATCGAGGCCCTCGCCCTGGCCCGCGACCTCTGCGAGGCCCTGGACCTCGACCAGCAGCTCTGGCTGCTGAACTGGTGGCAGTGGCAGCGCTGGCAGCGTGACCACCGGGCCTCGGATCAGAGGCGCATCGAGCGCCTGCGGGGTCAGCTCAGGGGTTTTGTTCAGCCCCGCCTGGCCTGGGAGGTGGCCTTGCTGGAGCTCATGGCGCAGGAGGGCCAGCCTGGCTGATCGGCAGCTCCAGGCAGTAGCCAGCCCCGTACACCGTCTTGATGTAGAGGGGTTTGCGCGCATCAGGCTCCAGCTTGGTGCGCAGGTGGCGCACATGCACCCGGATGGTTTCGATGTCGTCGTCCGGTTCGTAGCCCCAGACCTCCTTGAGGATCAGCGATGGGGCCACGGTCTGACCATGGCGTTGCATCAGACAGTGCAACAGCTCGAATTCCAGGTGGGTGAGGCGCACGGCTTTGTCGAACCAGATCGCCTCGAATCGCTCCGGCACCAGGGTGAGGGGGCCGAAGCTGAGGATCTCGCTTTTCTCGCAGGGCAGTTGGGCCCGGTCACTGCGGCGCAGCAGGGCTTTGACCCGAGCCAGCAGTTCTTCGAGGTCGAAGGGTTTGGTCAGGTAGTCATCGGCGCCTGAGTTGAAACCGCTCACCTTGTCCTTTGTGCCTCCCAGGGCGGTCATCATCAGGATCGGCGTCCGGGCGCTGCGGCCGTCCCGCCTCAGTCGTTGGCAGACAGTCAGACCATCCACCTTGGGAAGCATCAGGTCGAGCAGGATCAGGTCGGGATTGGTCTGCATCGCCAAGGCCTGCCCCTTGATGCCGTCTTCGGCGCATTCCACGCGGAAACCCCTGTGTTCCAGGTGCCCCGCCACCAGTTCCCGCATGTCCTTGTCGTCCTCGATCAGCAGGATGCAGGGTTGGGCGGATGGGGGCCTGGGAGTTGGCTGCATGGAACGGCTACAGATCCGGTATCGAACGAAGGGGGGAGACTTTCACTGCTGCAAGCAGAAGCGGGATTTCTGCAAGCAGAAGGCGGATTCTTTCACTCAAGTCGAACCAGGATTCGTTGATTGGCCTCGTTCAGCGAGCACCTTGCCAGCTCCGAATCAAAACCAAACCAGCATCCAAGCCAGTGCTGGCGTTGGCCATGGAGCAACAAGCGCCAAGCCGCTCTTGCCAAGCAACGCCAACCATCTTCAGCTTCTCTTTCGATTGGCGGGCTGTCAAGCCCCCAAATAGAAAAAAACGAGCCTCAGAGCTGAGGCTTGAACAAAACTCCCCGGGCGGGATTCGAACCTGCGACCAATCGGTTAACAGCCGACCGCTCTACCACTGAGCTACCGAGGATTGTGGCTTGGAGAACCTACCGCTCAGCACGGCCGCCCGGCAAGGGGGTGAGGGTCTTCTCCAGTTGCTGTCGCAGCGTCACGCCCTGCTGCCAGGGCCCCGGACGGCCCTGGTCCATCAAGGCGGCGCCGTCGCAGCCGTCGAGTTCTTCGAGCCGATGGGTGATCCAGAGCGCGGTCAGGCTGGCCGGGGCCTGGTTGCACAGGCGGCGAATCAGCTTCAGCACCTCCTGCTGGCTGGTGGGGTCGAGCAGGGCGGTGGGTTCATCCATCAGCAACAGCCTGGCTTCACTGGCGAGGGCGCCGGCGATGGCCAGACGCTGCTTCTGGCCGCCGCTGAGGGTGTGGATCGGCCGCTGCTCGAACCCTGCCAGACCCACCTGGGCCAGGGCGGCGGCCAAGCGGGTCTGCCGTTGGTGTTGATCGAGGCCTTCGGGCAGCGAGAGCTGCAGGTCGGTGGCACAACTCGGCAACAGCAGTTGGTGATCGGGGTTCTGGAACACCAAGGCCGCCTTGACGGGGCAATGGATGTGGCCGTGACCCGGCTCCAGCAGCCCGGCGATCAGCCGCAGCAGGGTGCTCTTGCCACTGCCGTTGCCGCCCACCAGCATCCACAGCCCAGGGCGGGGCAGCTCCAGGTTGCAATTCTGTAGGGCGCGGCTGCCGCCGGGCCAGGTGAAGTCCAGCTTCTCCACCCGCAGCGGGCTCGCCAAGGTCAGCTCCCGAAGGAGAAGCCTGGACGCTTGCTGCCCACACCTCCGGTGGCGGATTTCTCATACAGCTGCACGGCCACCAGTTCGCTGCTCAAAAGGCTGATCTGTTTCTCCTCGGCTTTTTCGCAGGAGAGCTCCAGCACCTTGGGCTGGCCGCTCTCCAGGGCTGCCTTGATCTCGCCATAGAGGGTCTGGGCGTCAGCCAGTTCCTTGCGCTGCACAGAGATCGGCATGGGACTGAGTTTGAGAGAAAGCTCGACGACGTACACGGGAAAGAAGGAAAGGCCGGAAGCCACTCTGGCGAATGGCAGGGCGCCGCGCTTTTCGTCGTGGTCCCCGGGGCTCACCTGTTGGTCTCTGGCCCCTAGGTGTCCTTACTCATCTGGCGAAATCAGCGCTCTCTCAGCCGCAGTAGCCTCCCAACGTCCCGTACAGTGGGTTTGTAAAGCTTCGTAAAGAGAATCCATGACGATTGCTCTAGGGCGCGCGCCAGCAGCCCGGGGATGGTTTGACGTCCTCGATGACTGGCTCAAGCGCGACCGTTTCGTTTTTGTGGGCTGGTCCGGCCTGCTGCTGTTCCCCACGGCCTACCTGGCCCTGGGCGGCTGGCTGACCGGCACCACCTTCGCGACCTCGTGGTACACCCACGGGATCGCCAGCAGCTACCTGGAAGGCTGCAATTTTCTCACCGCAGCGGTGAGCACCCCGGCCGATGCGATGGGCCACAGCCTGTTGCTGCTCTGGGGCCCGGAAGCCCAGGGCGATTTTGTGCGCTGGGTGCAGCTGGGTGGCCTCTGGCCATTCGTGGCGCTGCACGGCGCTTTCTCGCTGATCGGCTTCATGCTGCGTCAGTTTGAGATTGCTCGCCTGGTGGGCATCCGCCCGTACAACGCGATTGCCTTCTCCGGCCCGATCGCGGTGTTCGTGAGCGTCTTCCTGATCTATCCGCTGGGTCAGAGCAGCTGGTTCTTCGCGCCGAGCTTCGGTGTGGCGGCGATCTTCCGTTTCCTGCTGTTCCTGCAGGGCTTCCACAACTGGACCCTGAACCCGTTCCACATGATGGGCGTGGCAGGGATCCTGGGCGGTGCGCTGCTGTGCGCCATCCACGGCGCCACGGTGGAGAACACGCTGTTTGAAGATTCCGATCAGTCGAACACCTTCAAGGCGTTTGAGCCGACGCAGGAAGAGGAGACCTACTCGATGGTGACGGCTAACCGTTTCTGGAGCCAGATCTTCGGGATTGCGTTCTCCAACAAGCGCTGGCTGCACTTCTTCATGCTGTTCGTGCCTGTGATGGGCCTGTGGACCAGCAGCATCGGCATCATTGGCCTGGCGCTGAACCTGCGTGCGTATGACTTTGTGAGCCAGGAGATCCGGGCGGCTGAAGACCCGGAATTCGAGACCTTCTACACGAAGAACATTCTTCTGAATGAAGGCCTGCGTGCCTGGATGGCACCGGCAGACCAGCCCCATGAAAACTTCGTCTTCCCTGAAGAAGTTCTGCCTAGGGGCAACGCTCTTTGAGGCTTAGCCCAGCAGTTCAAATCCTTTGAACACCTTTTGATCAAGCGCTCTTCGGAGCGCTTTTTTTGTTCGTTTGCTCTCCGACCTGCAGCGCTTACCCCCGCAATCCGTTAGTATCACTGGGTTCTGTCAGCAGTGTCGTGGACGTGGGCTCAGGAGCTTGTCTCCGGATCTTTCGTCCGAATGCAACACCGGCTGGCATTTTTCCCAAGGGAGGAGGTGTCCGTGTTTCACAGTGAGAAATGCAAGGGTCTGCTGATCGCGGAGAACGTCGTCTGATTTTCAGGGCGTAAGTTCCGAGTTCAAACGGTTCCGCGCCAGAGCGGACCCGGCGAGAGCCCCCATTCCTGCCGTCATGGCTGGGGTGGGGGCATCGTTCTATCTGATGCAGTTCGCCTTGATGCCATTCACCGGCGCAGCCGCTCGATCAGTTGATCCAGCTGTTGGCGCGCTTCGGGTTGATCGTTTTCCCCTTTCGCAAGCAATACCACGCCACTGGCAAAGCCGCGCACGCCGAAGCGGTGCCCCTCTTCTGTTGTCTCTCCTGTCATCTGATCCAATCGGCGTAGGGATCTGCGCAGCAGGGCCCGGTCGGAGGCGAAGGCGGCCTCATAGCGCGCCAACCAATCGAGATCCACGGCAATCCAATCGACCGTCCGTTCCTGCCCGTCCCGATCGCGGTAGTCAATGCCGTTGGGGAAGCGCACCAACACCTCCCGTTGGGCCAGGTGAGGCACCAGAGGCGTGCTGGCCGCCACGGTGGCATCTTGCCGGGATCTTCTGCAGCAGGTTGCGGGCGGCCTGCCCGTGCTGCCACTGCTGCATCGGTGAGCTGTACACCCAGGGCTGCACGCTGTCGGGGATCAGGAACGAGAGGCTGCGGTTCGGATTGGCCATCAGGGTGAACAACAGCGAGAGCAGCAGGCAACCCAGCCAGACGCGCCGTAGTCGGCGGCTTTGAAACAGCGCTTCTCGGCGGCTCCACCATTCCAGGGCGCCGTAGAACAAACCAGGCACCACCAGCAGGGTGTAGCGCAGATTGATCGAGAGGGGATTGTTACTGCCCTGGGCGAGCAGCAAGCCCATCAGGGGCAAGCCCATCAGCAGCCAACTGTCCAGCGAGATCAAGGGGATCAGCATCAGCGGCAGCCCCTGGGCCAGCAGATAGCGCAGGGTTTCAAGCGGCGGCGAGACCAGCTCCCTGAGCACCAGCAGGGGCTGGCCCAGAGCGCTGCTCAGTACGCCCAGGCTGCTGGCTTGCTCGGCATCTCCGATGTACTGGCCAAAGTTCTCCACCATGAACCGGCGGGAGTTGTCGTCACTGAAGATCGGCATCAACAGGTTGGTCACCAGCAGCACCCAGCCAATCCCCAGCCCCCCCAGGGCCATGGCCAGCCCGAGGGGATGCTGTCGCCGCACCACCATCCAGAGGGCGATTCCCACCAGCAGAACGCCGGTGTCCTCCCGGATCAGCGGCAGGGCAACAGCGGCGACGGCCACCAACCACCAGCGCTGCCGCTGTAGCCCCAGCATCAACAGGAAAAAGGCCAGGGGGAGTTGGCAGAGATCGGTGAAGTTGCCCCAGGTGGGCCCGATCACCGCATTGGCGGCGTAGAAGCTGCAGGCCACGAAGGCCGCCAGACGGGGATCCACAAGCGTGTTGCGTGCCAGGCGATGCAGCACCAGCCCGGCGGCGGTGATCAACCCCACCTGCACCAGGGGAAGGGCCCAGATGCCAAACACCGCCACCAGCGGCGACCAGAGCAGCAGGATCGGCGTGAAGTGCTGGCCGAGGCGGTGATACCCCACGGCCGGCAGCTCTCCGGCATGGATCACGTTGGTGGAGAGCTGGGAGGAGAGCGTGCTTTCAAACGGGTGGCCCTGCAGGCCGCTCCAGAGCACCTGCAGAAAAATGCCCTGGTCGTAGGAGGCCGTCAGCACCTGGAGGCGCCACCACTGCAGCAGCAGCCCAACCACGGCAAATACGGCGGCAGCCAACAGCACAGTGCGTTGGCTGTCGGCCTCAGGGCTGCGCTTCATAACCTTCAAGAGCTTCAAATTCTCAGAAATCCGGGGCCTTGGTGGAACAGCGCCAACGTTGCCAGCTCTGATCGGCAACGGCCTCAAGTCGGCAAAGGGTGCCGTCGGTCAGCAGGGCGGCTGGCAAGCCGCTGGGCTCCTGACGGATCAGCAGGAAATCGGCGGGGATGGCCCCATCGGCTTGCTTCGGTAACGCTGCAATCGCCCTGCCGGCATACCAGCGCAGGCTTGGCCTTTGGCCGCTTTTCCCCTCCATGAAAATCTCCAAGGGTTGGGCGTCACCAGGCGCGGCCGCGCTTCTGGCCAGCTCTGCGGCCGGCAACACCGACCAGTGCTCATTCAACTCCCAGATCCAGAGCGGGCTGATAAACAGCAGCAGCAGCGACACACACCAGCCGGCGGCAAGCAGCATCAGCCCCTGCCGGCGGCGACAGCTGGAAGCCTGAACCAGCAGCAGGGCTCCGCCGGCCAGGCCCAGGCCTGCTGGAAAGGGCAGGAACCGATAGGCCCCGAGCCCGGGCAGAAGGCCTGGGGCGGCAGGGAGAATCAGCAGCGAAGTGGCCAGAAGGACCAGGCCCAGCAGGCCCCAGAACCAGGGCAGACGACGCAGAACCCCTGTGACCTTCCCAGAGAGAATCGAGGCGAGGACCGGTGCGCAGACCAGGCAGAACGGTGGCCAGAGCAGCAGGCTGTACCAGGGCAGCTGGGTTTGCAACGGCAACACCATCCAGGCGGTGGCCAGGCTCAACCCAAGGCTCCAGCGACCGGCCCGTTCGCGCCGCTGCCGCCAGGCCAGGGCCAGCCCGAAGGGCCAAAGCGGCAACCAGGGCCAGCCGCCCTCCAGCACCTCCAGCAAGGGCTCGATCGGCCCGCCGCTGTGGCTCTCCACAGAACTGGTGAGGCGCGAGAGTCCCTGGCCGCCCCACATCACCAGGGCCTGATCACCGCGCTGCAGCAGATGCCAACCGTGCCAGGCCAGGCCAGGGGCCAGGCCCAGCGCCAGGCCCAGGCCAAGCCAGGCCCAGTCGCGACCGCGAAGATCGCGGTCGAGCAGGCGCAGCAGCAGGCCGCTGGCCAGCACCGGCAGCACGACGGGCGCTTTGAGCAGCAGCAGGCCACTGCCGGCAAGTCCTGCGATGAACCCAGCGGCTGTGGCTCGCCGCCGCCGGGCCAGCAGCAGGCCGAACCAGAGCAGCACCATGGCCAGCAATTGGACGCCATCGAGCATGGCCAGGCGTCCGTGCCGGGCCAGGGGCAGCAGGGTCAGGGCGATCAGGGCGCTGCAGACGGCGGTGGTGCGCTCGCCCGGACGCAGGCGCAGCTGCAGCAGGCCGATCAGGGGCACCAGCAGGCTGGAGAGCAGCGCTGGTGGCAGCCGCACCAGCCATTCCGGTGGCAGCTCCTGAAGGCCATGGCCGCCCAGCTGCCGCCAGAGCTCGAAGCCCGCCGCCATCAGCCAGTGCAACCCAGGTGGCTTGTTCAGATAGGGCTCGCCCCAGTAGCTGGGCAGGAGGCGTTCCGGCCAGGGGCTCCAGCTGGCCTCCAGGGCCACCCTGGCCACGATCCCTTCGTCCCAGTCCCGCAGGGGCAGATCGCCGAGCCCGGCGGTGGCGAGCACCACGGCCACCAGCCAGAGCAGCAGCAGAACTGGGCCGATCGGCAGCGTCGGGCGGGGCTCTAGTGGCTGGTTCATGGTTGCTTCGCGGCTGACTCCAGATTCCGGGTCACCTCTTCAATGGCGATCGGCAGCGAGCGGAAGCTTCCGCGCAGGCTCGCGGGTCTGCCGCTGAGGGCTCCGGAGAGATCGGCGAGGGCCTCAAGCACGGGCTGGTGCTGCTGCGTGGCTGCCCTGGCCGCCGCCTTGGCCGCCACGGCATGGGATCGCCAGGGATTCCAGCCGGCCAGCAGCACCACCGAGCGGTAGGCCGACGGCCAGGGGTTGGTGGGGTGGAGCCCCTCGAGGCGGCTGAACCAGCGGTCGGCCGTGACGGGGCGGTTCTGCAACACCGCCAGCAGGGCCAGGCTCCAGAGGGCTTCGTCGTCGTTGGGCTGGCTGCTGAGGCGGGCTTCAGCCCAGGCCTGAACCCGCTTCTGGTAGAGGAAGTGGCCATCGAGCTGGTGCTGGGGACCGATCGCGTCAAAAACTGCGGCAAGGCCGCTGGGCCCCGCTTCAAGGCCCTGGGCCAGGCGGATGAAGCTGGTGTCGAAGCGTTCCGGGGAGGGGGCCTGCGCTCGCCGCTGCCAGAGCTCCAGCTGCCGCCCCTCGCTCCATGGCCAGCTGGCGGCCAGGGCGAAGCGTGGATCGGAGCGCACCTGAGCGCCCAGCCTGCGTGAAGCCTTCCGCTTGGTGCCCTGGTCGCCCGTGGCGAGCAGCAGCCAGCTGGCCTGGCGGAGAATCAGCGCGTGCTCACGCCGCTGTTTGCCTGTTTCGCGGCCGACGATCCGTCCGCCGTTTCTCCTGCCGGCATGGGTGAAGGAGTGCTGGTTGAGATCTTTGCTGGTCGGAACCACCACAACGGTGACCGGGGCATCCTGAGCTTGGCGGCGAATGGCCGCGGTGATCGCGCCGATGGGGGCGCCTTCGCGCCTCTCGATCGCCTGGCTTTGGCCAACAGTGGTGCTCACGCCAGCGGCCAGCAGCCCGATTCCCAGCAGCCCGCCACCCAGCGGGGTGCCCCAGCGCCGGCTGGCCGTGACGAACAGCTGCCACCAGCCACCCGCCAGGAGCAACACCAGCAAGGGCAACACAGGGGCCAGGTAGCGCGGGTCCTTGTTTGGGCTCAAGGTCGTGATCAGCAAACCGCTGAGCGTGCAACCGATCAACCAGCCCCAGCCGCTGGGCAGGACCAGGCTTGTTTGCCCTGGGCTTTGCCTGGGGCTTTGTGGCGGCTGCCGCCAGCGCTGCAGAGCGGCGAGGCCGCCGCCCAGCAGCCCGAGGCTGAGGCTGATCCAGCCCAGTTGTTGGGGCAGCAGACGCGGATACCAAAGCAGGCTGGCCAGGCTGAAGGGATCGGGATCTCCCTCTGTGTTTGCCGCTTCCAACACGGCCCGGTTGGTGCCGCCGATGGTGGTGATCCAGTTGTGGCGTAGCCAGGGCAGGCAGAGCCCCAACACGGTGGCCAGGGCCACAAGCACCTGCAGCCGCCGCCCCCGTTGGCGCAGGCCCTGGAGGGCAGCGCAGAGGCACGGCGCCAGCAGCACCAACAGGGCGCTCTGTTTGACCAGTACGGCCGCCGCCACCGCCAGGGCCGCCGCGATCGCCTGGCTCCAACGGCCACCGTGGGGATCGGCGGCCTGCCAGCGGCCCAGCAACCACAGGGCCATCGTCGCCGTGGCCGCCAGGGGCAGATCCAGGGTGAAATCCACCCGCAACGCCGCCAGGGCGGGGCTGAAGGTGGTGAGACTGGCGGCCAGCAAGCCGAATCCCGGGCTCAGCAACTGGCGTCCCCAGCAGCCCACCACCAGCAGCAACAACGCCTGCCAGAGCGCCAGTGCCCAGCTGGCCTGGTCCGCGCTGTCGCCGGCGATGGCCATCACCGTGCCGTTGACCAGGCTGGCCAGCGGCGGAATTTTCGGGGAGAGATCCAGCAGGGCACCCCAGCCCTGCCAGCCTCCGGCAGGCAGCAGCCCCAAGGCGCGGCCGTGGTCAACGGCGCTGTTGAGGTAATCGGCCTGGTCCCAGGCCGGCAACCGCTGATCGAGCTGCAGCCAGAGCCTGTCGGCCAGTGTGCCCAGCACCCAGATCGACGCCAGGGCCAGCCACCACCGCCGTTGTGGCATCGATCGGGAGGTCAGGGCATCCGACGCGTCAGTGCCGCCAGTTTGAACCTGCCGTGGCCTGCCAAGGACGTTGTGCGTTCTGTCACATCTCCCCTCGCCAAGCTGGCCCCCTTGAACGATGGTTGCCTTGTGCGCATTGCGCCAACTCGTGTGTGAGGACCTCATGAAACTTTTCCAGCAAATGCTGCTGGCGCCTGCAGCCCTTGGTCTGTTGGCACCAATGGCCGCTACGGCATCAGAGCTCAACATTGACGGCGTCAACCGCTACGCCGACTCCCAGGAGCAAGTCACCAGCATCACCCAGTTCAGTGATGTGCAGCCCACCGAGTGGGCCTACCAGGCTCTCTCCAACCTGGTGGAGCGCTACGGCTGCGTGGCTGGCTATCCCGATGGCACCTTCCGTGGCAAGCGCCCGCTGAGCCGCTGGGAAGCCGCTGCCCTCCTCAACGCCTGCCTGGACCGGATCACCGAGGTGACCGATGAGCTGCGCCGGTTGATGAAGGAGTTCGAGGTTGAACTCTCCGTGCTCAAGGGCCGGGTTGATGGCCTTGAGGCCAAGGTGGGCGAGCTGGAAGCCAACCAGTTCTCCACCACCACCAAGCTCAGCGGTCAAGCCACCTTCATTATTGGCGCCAACACCTTTGGCGGTGACCAGCGTGTGTTCGGCAACGACACTGGCCTCTCCCCCGTCATCAACCCAAGGTTCAAGAACCTCTCCGCTAGACAGAACGGAGCCACCGCCTTCAACTACGACCTTCGAATTGACCTGAATACCAGCTTCACCGGCAAGGATTTGCTGCGCACCCGCCTGCGCGCCGGCAACTTCGGTAACAGCCCCTTCGGTGGCCAGACAAATATTGGTACAGCCGAAGACCCCGTATTCGTTGGTGGCCTGAACGCCACGGAAGTCGGTTTCGAAGAAGCCTCTGGTGCTAACAGCGTCGGCATCGATCGCCTGTTCTACCAATTCCCCCTCAGCAGCAGCTTCACGGCCACCGTTGGTGCCCGTGTCCGTCAGGACGACATGCTGGCTGTCTGGCCCAGCGTTTATCCTGCTGACACCGTTCTCGACATCTTTACCTATGCCGGTGCCCCCGGTGCCTACAGCCTGAACCTCGGTTCGGGTGCTGGTCTTTGGTGGACGAGCGGCAACTTCAGCGTCAGTGCCAACTACGTGGCAGCCAACGGCAACTTCGGCAACGTCAATAGCGGCACCACCTTGTCGGGCGATACTGACTGCGATAACGCAGGTGGCATTGGTAACGAGTGCTCCGCACAAACGGGTACCGCGCAAATCGCTTATGCCGGAGATAACTTCGGTATTGCTGCGGCTTACACCTACTCCTCAGGTGGTGCTGGCCTCTACAGCGGCAATGGCACCCCATTTGCCGTTAGCGCTTTCGACTCTGGCGACAACACCAACTCGGTTGGTATCAGTGCTTACTGGCAGCCTTCCAACTCCGGTTGGCTCCCTTCGATCAGCACAGGCTGGGGTCTGAACAGCACCAATGACGGCGGAGACTTTGACTTCGTCGACGGTGTCGTATCCCAGTCCTGGTATGTGGGTCTGCAGTGGACCGATGTGTTCATCAAGGGCAACGCTGCAGGTATGGCCGTCGGCCAAGCCACCTTCGTGACCGACACGGGTGACAACGACTTTGATGCCAATGATTCCAACTACGCGTGGGAATTCTGGTACAAGTTCCAGGTCACCGACAACATCAGTGTCACCCCGGCCCTTTACTACCTGAGCCAACCCTTGGGTCAGATTCAGAGAGTGAACACCAACGAAGGTTATAACAACTTCGGCGGCTTCCTCAAGACCACCTTCAAGTTCTGATCTCAGCGATTCAATCGCTGGATCACTGAATCAACCTGGCTGACCCCTCACACAGTCAGCCATTCCTCCTTGTTTCTGCCGCGGCTTCTGTCGCGGCTTTTTTTTGGCCTTTTGAATCTCTCTTTGTGTGGGCAACCCTTGTGCCGTTACCTTGTGGGTTGAGCCGGATTTAACCGCACTGAAGTGAGAAGGTCATCTTGTTTGTGCGTGTATCGCTGAATACATTGGCTTGTGATTGAATCCGACACTTCTTTTGGCATATTCGATACACTTACCTCAAGCTTCCTAACGGTCGCCCCATCAATTGGTGTGAGGATCCAATGAAACTGTTCCAGAAATTCCTGCTGGCGCCGGCTGCCCTTGGCCTGCTCAGTCCGCTGGCCGCGTCCGCTTCTGATTTGAATGTTGATGGCCTCAATCTTGAGGCCATCAACGCCTATGCCCGGCCTGGTTCCGCGAAAAGCCGGAATCAAGTCACCAGCATCACCCAGTTCTCCGATGTTCAGCCAACGGAATGGGCCTATCAGGCTCTCTCCAATCTGGTTGAGCGTTACGGTTGCGTGGCTGGCTATCCCGATGGCACCTTCCGCGGTAAACAGCCGCTGAGCCGCTGGGAAGCCGCCGCCCTGCTTAATGCCTGCCTGGACCGGATCACCGAGGTGACCGATGAATTGCGCCGGCTGATGAAGGAGTTCGAGGTTGAACTCTCCGTGCTCAAAGGCCGGGTGGATGGCCTTGAGGCCAAAGTGGGTGAACTCGAAGCCAGTCAGTTCTCCACCACCACCGTGCTCAAAGGTGAAGCCACCTTCGTGCTTGGTGCTGTCAACGCCGGTGGCAACAGCTTCGGGAACTTTGGCCCTGGCAATGATGCCGATAATTACAATCAGCAGTTTGGGTCCACTAATTTCAGCTATGACCTTCGCCTCAACCTTGAGACGAGCTTCACTGGCAAGGATCTGCTGTTTACCCGTCTGCGTACCGGTAACTTCGAGAATGCCTTTGGTGGCGATGGTGTGAACATCTCCGCGCTTGATCGATCAAGCAGCGGTTTCGGAGGCAACAACAGTGTCGGCGTTGACAGGCTGTATTATCGTTTCCCTGTCGGCGATCAATTTACGTTTGTCGTGGGTCCCAGGGCCAGGAACACCGAATCGCTGGCCGTTACTCCATCGGTGTACAGGGCTGGGATCCTTGACTATTTCGCCGTTAATGGTGCTCCTGGTACTTACAACAAAGCTACCGGCGCATTGGTGGCTGCCATCTGGAAACAGAATGTTGAAAAAGGGCGTGGTCGCTTCAGCTTTGCGGCGAACTATGTGGCGCAACAGGGTAATGTTGGCCAAGTCTTTGACGGCAATCCAAATAATTGCTCGGGAAGTGAAGGTGGCATCGGCACCGATTGTGCCCGTGGCAGTATCATGGCTCAGTTGAACTATACCGCCCCTCAGTGGAATGTTTCACTGGCCTATCGCTACGGCCAGCAAGGCACCAACTTCCGCCGTGGTACCAACTTCGTTTCCTCTAACAGCTGGTTCCTGGCTAACGGTGAATCCAATAACTTTGCCGTCAACGCCTACTGGCAGCCCAAGAACCCTGGATTCATTCCTTCGATCAGCGTGGGCTGGGGCTTGAACTCTCTGTCCGGCAACTCCATCAACAGTTCCGGCGATGAATTCGAAGATCCCTATGTGACCCAGTCGCAGAGCTGGTTCGCCGGCTTGCAGTGGAAGGATGTGTTTGCCAAGGGCAACGAAGCCGGCATGGCTGTGGGCCAGGCCACCTTCGCCACCCAGTTGTCTCAGGGCTCCATCGATGGCCAGAACACCACGCCCAACGACGGCAACTTCGTCTGGGAATGGTGGTATAAGTTCCAGGTCACCGACAACATTTCAGTGACTCCGGCGATCTTCTACCTCAGCCGTCCTTTGGGACAACTCACCAGCAGCAATCGCGACTTCAACGTCTTCGGCGGCCTGATTCAGACGAGGTTCAAATTCTGATCCGGTCCTGAACCCTTCAGGACCTTTTCCTCGCACACCACCTCCTTGGCCTCCCGGAAACGGGGGGCTTTTTGTTGGCAGCCGCAGACCTGGGGCAGAGGTGGAGATGATGGGAGAGACGGACGCATTCGATGGCATTGCCGCTCCCCACCGAGTTGTATGCCGTGCTCGGCATGCCCCCCTCAGCCAGTGCCGCTGAGCTCAAGGCGGCCTATCGAACCCTGGCCAAGCGGCACCATCCCGATGTGGGTGGCGATGCCAAGCGGATCCTCGCCCTCAACGCCGCCTGGGCCGTGCTGGGTGATCGGGAGAAGCGTCGCCGCTACGACGCCGAGCGCGGCAGGGTCGCTGGCCAGGGGGCGGCGGTGGTGCGGCCGGCTCGCGCCAGGGCCCGGCGTGACAGCGAGATCAGCGCCTGGCTGCGGCAGGTGTATGGGCCGATCGATCGTCTGCTGGCTCAGGTGATCAATCCGTTTCCAGCCCAGCTGCGCGCCCTCTCAGCCGATCCCTACGACGACGACCTGATGGCGACGTTCTGCGATTTTCTCGAGACCAGCCAGCAGAAACTCGAGAAGGTGGTGGCGCTCTATCGCTCCATGGCCTGCCCTGGCGTTGCCGCTGATGTGGGGCTCAGCCTTTATCACTGTTTCAGCCAAGTGCAGGATGCCCTGGCTGAATTTGAGCGCTACACGCTGGGTTACGTGGACAACTACCTCCACGACGGCAGAGAAATGCTGCGCGAAGCCAGGCAACTGCGTAGCCAGCTGCTGCAGGATCGCAAGCACTTAGAGGGGTGAGGTGGGGTGAAGCCTCAGCTCAGAATGGCTCAAGCTGGTCGGTGCGCAACCAGACATCGGGGATCGGCAGACTCCAGTGCAGCTGGGCGTAGTCACCCTTGAGGGCGAGCACCTCGCCGGGGCCTTCAAACAGATAGGCCGGTGGGGTGGGATCACTGGCGGACGCCTCCAGGCTGCCCGCATAGGCGCTCGCACTCACCTTCACCAGAGAGCCCTTCTTGAAAGCTGGTGCCGGTGTTTGGGCCATCTCGAGGACTTTGCGTCTCCATCAGGCTAGAACCCCCTCGACTCCGCTGCCTGCCTGTGACCACGAACCTGGCCACCATGCTGGCCGTGTTCGGCGCCCTGCTGCTGGTCGCCGTACTGCTCGATACCTTCGCCTTCAAGGTACGCGTGCCCGGGATCTTGCTGGTGCTGGCGCTGGGCCTGCTCACCGACAACAACCTGGAGGCCATCCCCGGTGGCGCCAAGGCACTGCTCAGCCTGGCCAGGGCCGAAGAGGTGGCCCAGGTGGCCCTGGTGCTGGTGCTGTTCTTCGGTGGGCTCACCACCAACTGGGCCAGGGTCCTCAGCATCGTCAAGCCGGCCACCCGCCTGGCCACCGCCGGCTCCCTGATCACGGCTTTGCTGGTGATGGTGGCGGTGCTGGGCTTTCAGAGCCTGCCGGGCAGCCTGCTTCCCACCAGCCTGCCCCTGGCCCTGGCCAGCGCGGGCGGAGCGGCCACGGCCCCGTCGGGGCTTGTGATCGACGTGGTGCGCCAGTTCCTCCTAGGGGGCCTGTTGGGTTTCTTGGGCGGCAGCCTGGCCCAGCAGTTGCTGTCCACGCATCGGCGACGGGTCAGCCCTTCTGTGCTGGCGGTGATGAGCCTGGCCGAGTTGATGCTGGTGGTGGGGGTCACCCAGTTGTTGGGCGGCAGTGGCCTGCTGGCGGCGTTCATCGTCGGGCTGGTGCTGGGAAACAGCCCGACGTGCGATCAGCCCGCCATGGAGGAGGCCCAGGCCGGCTTCGCCAAGATGGCCGAGCTGATGCTGTTTCTCTGCATGGGCCTGGTGGTGGATCCCCAGGAGGTGGTTCAGGCGTTGCCCTGGTCGTTTGCTTTGTTTCTGGTGATGTTGCTGGCGCGGAGCTTGATGGTGCAGGGGATGTTGCTGGGTTCGCCCTTTGGCCAGGCGGAGAAGACCTTTGTGGGCCTGGCCGGCCTGCGCGGGGCGGTGCCGATCGCCATGGCGATTCAGGCCGCCGCCAGCGATGTTTCCTGGGGGCGCCTGATGCCGTCCCTGGCCCTGGGGGTGGTGCTGATGGGTCTGCTCTTCCAGGGCTTTGCCCTGGTGCCCCTGGCCCGTCGCCTCGGCCTGACCACAACGTCAGCGGTGCTCCACGACCCCTACTTCTAGCCTGGGTTCCCACCAGCGATCGGAACCATCGGCATGCGGCTGCTTCTCCTGGGATGCACGGGCTTTGTTGGACGGGAGTTGGTCCCCTGGCTGCTGGAGCGTGGCCATGGCTGCACCGTGGTGAGCCGAGGCGCCAACAGCCTGGCTGGCCTGGATCATCCGCAGCTGCATCGGATTCAGGCCGATCCCTCCCAGACGGCCAGCTGGCAGCAAGCGCCGCTGGCTGAGGCCATCGCTGGCGCCGAAGGGGTGGTCAACCTGGCCGGTGAACCGATCGCCGAAAAGCGTTGGACCCCTGAGCACTGCCGCCTGCTGTTGGACAGCCGCGTGCAGACCACCCGCCTGCTGGTGGAGGCGATGGCCCGGCAGCAGCAGAAACCTGCGGTGCTCGTGAACGGCTCCGCGGTGGGCGTCTATGGCTCCAGCCCGAAGCAGCGCTTCGCTGAGACCAGCCCGGCGGCCGAGGATGTTTTGGGTCGGCTCTGCAGCCAATGGGAGGCGGCGGCGGCAGAAGCGGCGGCCTTCTCCCGGGTGGTGACCCTGCGCATCGGCATCGTGCTGGGGGCCGACGGTGGCGCCCTCGGCAAGATGCTGCCGGTGTTCCAGGCCGGTTTCGGTGGCCCGATCGGCACCGGGCGGCAATGGATGAGCTGGATCCAGCGCAGCGACCTCTGCCTGCTGATCGCCTCGGCGCTCGAGGATCCGGCTTTTGGCGGGGTCTACAACGCCGTGGCGCCCAACCCGGTTTCGATGAAAGAGTTCGCTGCCGCCCTCGGCAAGGCGCTGGGGCGGCCCAGCTTTCTGCCGGTGCCCGCCCCGGTGCTGCAGCTCATGCTCGGCGACGGCGCCCAGGTGGTTCTGGAGGGTCAGTACGTGCTGGCTGAGCGCCTGCAGCACCAAGGCTTCAACTTCCGTTATCCAGATCTTGCCGGCGCCCTCGCCGCTGCCACCACCCCAGCACCCCGCTGAGCACGGCAGCGGCCATCAGCAGGCCGATCGCCGGGGTGAACAGCGGTTCCCAGAGCTTCTGAAACAGGATCAGCGGCGCCTCCAGCTTCTGGCCATGCAGGCCCACGTGCAGGCCCACGGACACGGCGAACCAGAGGGCCCCGCCCATCACCACGAACACGTTCAGCACCAGCAGGCCGTCGATCCAGCCCTTCAATCGCTCCAGCCAGGGAAGGGAAGACGCTTCAGCCATCCAGCACCGCCAGGATCTCTGCAACCATTCTGGCTGAGCCGCCCGGACCTCCGATCCGCTCCAATCCATTGCTTCGGCAGCGTTCGGCCCACTCCGGGCCCTCGCCCAGGGCCTTGAGCTGGCTTGTGAGCAGCTCGGCGCAGCCCATCAGGCTCTGCTCCGAGCCCGGCTCGCCGTCTGTGCAGGCCAGCGAACTCCCCAGCAGCCGTCGCTGGGCCTCGGCGAAGGCAGGGGTGAACTGGGGGCCGCAGCCGGCCAGTTGTACCACCGGTTTGCCCAGCCCCACGGCCTGCTCAGCAGCGGTGCCGGTCATCGAGAGCAGCAGATTGGAGCGCTGCAGCACCGTTGGGAATTGCCCCCAGCGGAGTTGGAGCTCCAGGCTGCCGCGCCGCAGGGTCTGTCCCTCAAGCCGCCACCCCTGCCTGGCGGCCAGCTCCGCCACCTGCCCGGCCTGGAAATCCTTGACCAACGCCGCCGTCAGCCCGAGCCGTTCCGGTTTCTGGAGGGGTGGCGGCAGGCGGATGAGCACCTCCAGCATCAAGGCCAGATTGCGCTGGGCCTCCGGCAGGCGGCTGCCTGGCAGGAGGCCCAGATGCTGCCGCGACGCCGTGGGCGCGCTGGCCCCAGCCAAGGCGGGATCAAGAAAGGGATTGCCGAGGAACTGCACGCTGCGGCCCAGCTGGGCGCTGAGGTCGGCGGCGCTGAGGGCGTCGCGGCTGAACACGCGCCGGAAGCGTCGGCTTCTCAGGCAGGCGCCGCAGGGCCAGGGCAGCCGCAGCCGACCCTCGTAGTGGCTGGAGTAGGCCACCAGATAGGTGACAACAGACCTGCGGCTGCACCAGGCAAACAGGACTGGCAGCACATCACCGATCACCACCACCAGGTCCACCGAGCGGCTTCGCCGCAGGAACAGCCCCAGCCTCCGCAACAGGTAGGTGGCCTGGCCCTGGAACACCTCCGTCAGCCTGCCTCCCAGGCTGGTGTAACCCAGCCCGCCGGTGCTGAACTCCCGGGTCTGGCCGAGCACGCTCAGGCCCGCCTGCCGGTAGGCGGCGCCGTGCCCCACCAGTGGCACTGCGGCCACTGCAACACCCCGGGCCTGAAGCCGCTGGCCAATCAGGCTGCCGCTGAGATCCTCTCCATGGCCATTGCTGAGCAACAGAACGCGCGTCACGGCGTTTGGCCTCCCGCCCTCAACGGGCTCAGCCCTGCAACCAGTCCCTCACCTTCTCCAGCGAGCGCCAACCGGGCTTGCGGCGCAATCCATCGGCGATCGAGGCCTGCAGGTCGGCCGAGAGTTCAGGCGCCATCGCCGTGACCCGCAACACCAGATCGATGTGCTCGCGCACTCCCTTGGCGCCCGTGTCGAGCATGGCCAGGCAGAGATTGATCCTGGCCTGGGGGTCCTGGGGGTTGAGCTTCACCGCTGTGCGAGCGGAGCGCAGGCCCGGCTCGGGCTGATCGTCCAGCAGCTGCAACCAGGACAGGCAAGTCCAGGCGGCTGACAGGCGCGGCGCCTGGGCCGTGATGGCGAGGAAATCATCGATCACCTCGGCGGCCGGGGCACCGCCCTGATAACGGCCCATCGCCTGATCGAACAGGGATTCCGTGGTGTCCGTGGGGGCCGACATCGGCTAACGCTCTGGCGGGTCAGGCGATCAGATTCCCACGCCGCCGGACCGCAGGACGCTGCCGGCCGGCGCGCTCAGACGGCGAAGGAGCTGCCGCAACCGCAGGTCTGGCTGGCATTGGGATTGGTGAAGTTGAAGCCACCGCCGATCAGGGCCGAGCTGAAATCAAGCTGCATCCCATAGATGTACAGCAGGCTTTTGGGGTCGCAGACCACCCGAAAGCTGGCTGCCCCGGACGGTTCATAGACGTAGACCTCGTCGCCTGGAAGGATCGAATCGGCTTCGACGAAATCCATCGTGTAGCTCATGCCGCTGCAGCCGCCGGAGCGCACGCCCACCCGCAGCAGTTTCTGATCGCCCAGCTGCTGGGTGAGGCCGGCCAGCTGCTTCATGGCCGGATCGGTGATCAGGATGCCTTTGCCGTCCTTGCCGGTGTGGGCCGTGGCGGCCGGTGGATTGGAGATCGCGCTGGTCATCGGTGCCGCCTCAGAGGATCTGGTCTGTCTTATGGGCACTCTATGGACGTCCGGCCAACTTCGGGCAACCGCAGCCCGGCTGGCCGGCTCCATAGAGTCTTGATCTCCTGGAGCAGGCAAGGTGCGAGTCGCCATCGTGGGTGCGGGTCTGGCGGGTCTCTCGGCCGCCGTGGATCTGTGTGAGGCCGGCCACCAGGTGGATCTCTACGAATCCCGTCCGTTCGTCGGCGGCAAGGTGGGCAGCTGGGAGGACGCCGACGGCAACCACATCGAGATGGGGTTGCACGTGTTCTTTTTTAATTACGCCAACCTGTTTGCCTTGATGCGCAAGGTGGGGGCGTTCGAGAACCTCCTCCCCAAAGACCACACCCACCTGTTCGTGAACAAGGGGGGCGACCTGCGGGAGCTGGATTTTCGCTTTTTAATCGGCGCCCCGTTCAACGGCCTCAAGGCTTTCTTCACCACGCCCCAGCTCGACTGGATCGACAAGCTGCGCAATGCCCTGGCCCTGGGCACCAGCCCGATCGTGCGCGGACTGATCGACTACGACGGTGCCATGAAGGTGATCCGCGAGCTGGATCGGATCAGTTTCAAGGAGTGGTTCCTCAGCCACGGTGGCAGCGAGCGCAGCCTGCAGCGGCTCTGGGACCCGATCTCCTATGCCCTGGGTTTCATCGATTGCGGCGCCATGTCGGCCCGCTGCATGCTGACCATCTTCTTGATGTTCGCGTCGAAAACCGAGGCCTCCAAGCTCAACTTGCTCAAGGGGTCGCCCCATCGCTGGCTGCATCGACCGATCCTGGATTACATCGAGGCCCGCGGTGCCCGCCTGCATCTGCGCCATCGCGTCAAGGAGGTGCACTACCACCAGGACGGCGCCGACGCTCCCGAGGTGAGCGCCCTCACCCTGGGCACCCCGGACGGGGAGCGGGTGATTGAGGCCGATGCCTACCTGGCGGCCTGCGATGTGCCGGGGATCCAGCGCCTCCTGCCCCAGGCCTGGCGGCGCTACCCCCAGTTCGAGCACATCTACAAACTCGATACGGTGCCTGTGGCCACGGTGCAGCTCCGCTACGACGGCTGGGTGACCGAGCTCGGTGAATCGGCCGAGCAGGAGCGGGCCCGCCGTGACCTGGGAACCCCCAGCGGCTTGAACAATCTTCTTTACACCGCTGACGCCGATTTCAGTTGCTTCGCTGACCTCGCCTTGGCCAGCCCCGCCGATTACCGTCGAGAGGGCCAGGGATCCCTGCTGCAGTGCGTGCTCACGCCGGGGGATCCCTGGATTTCCCGCAAGAACGCGGAAATCGTCGCCGACGTTGATGCCCAGGTGCGGCAGCTGTTTCCCTCGGCGAAGACTCTCACCTTGACCTGGAGCAACGTGATGAAATTGGCCCAGTCGCTCTACCGTGAGGCGCCTGGCATGGAGCCCTATCGCCCAGAGCAGCGCACACCGGTTCGAAATTTCTTCCTGGCCGGCAGTTACACGCGCCAGGATTACATCGATTCGATGGAAGGGGCCACGATGAGCGGTCGCCTGGCTGCTGCGGTGATTCTTGACCAGCCGGCACGGCTGGCCAGCAGCGCTGTGGTGGCCTGATCAGCATGGGCCGTTGGATGGAGCACAGCGTCACCACCGATATCCAGGCTTCGGCTGAGCGGGTCTGGGAGGTTTGGAGTGACCTTGAGGCGATGCCGCGCTGGATGCGCTGGATTGAATCGGTCAAAACCCTGGAGGATCCCGATCTCACCGACTGGACCCTCTCAGCCCAGGGGTTCCGCTTCCACTGGAAAGCCAGAATCAGCCAGCGGGTTGAAGCCCAGCAGCTGCACTGGGAATCGGTGGGAGGACTGCCCACCAAGGGGGCGGTGCGCTTCTATCCCCAAACTCCTTCCCTCACCACGGTTCGGCTCACGGTCAGCTACGAGTTGCCCGGGGTGCTTGCTCCTTTGATGGAACCAGCCATCCTTGGGGGAATTGTGACCAGGGAGCTCCAGGCCAATCTGGATCGCTTCAGGGATCTTGTCGAAGGTGATCTTCCAAGCCGTTGAAAGCGAAAGCAGCAGGGCCAAACTGCTGCTGCTGCCAGGACTCCTGGCCCTGATCGCTTGCGGCGGCCCGCCACCTCCATCTTCTCTGCCTCCCGAGGCCCAGACGCCCGCCGCCGACCCTGCCGCACTCCTGGCGCCCAGGTCCGCAGCGCAGATCGAGCGCTCCGCCTCAGCGATCGACAAGGCCTTCACGCCACTGCCCACTGCGCAACAAGTGTTGGCCGCCAGTGCGGAGCGTCGCAGCGATCCCTTCGCTCCCCTTCCTGATGCCAGTGGGGCAAGGCCCGTGGCCACCTCTGGCTCCGCGCCCGTCGCTAGCTCCGCCAAATCCTCCGCCAAGGCCATGCCCTCCGCTCAGGCCCCTCCCTCTTCGAAGGCGACACCGGTGGCCCTGCCGTCAGGGTTCCAGTTCAACGGCGTTATCAGTGTTGCCGGGGTTGCGCATGCTCTGGTGGCCTTCGGCAACGAGAGCGGCAGCGTTTCGATCGGCGATCAAGGGGGCAGTCAGACGCCCATGCTTCCCCCCGGCTGGAGCGTCGCCTCGATCGATGCCGGCAACGGCAGCCTCCAGCTGCGTTCGGGCCAGAAGCTGGTCACCACCTGGCTCAGTCCGGCGTTGCCCTGAGCAGCGGTCGCCCCGCCAGGGCGGCGACGCAGGCCTGAACCAGACCGCTGAGGTCGTAAGGATCGGCCTCGCCATCCACCCGGCCGAGCAGCTCCCTGCAGGTGCGGCTGGTCTGGGGGCCGATCGAGATCAAGGCCACCGGCGCCAGCCGCACCTGCCAGTCGTCACCGAAGCTGCGCTTCAGCAGCCGGCAGGTATGGACCACCGTCTTGCCGCTGCTGAAGGTGAGCGCATCGATGCGGCCCTGCTCGAGGGCCAGGGCGGTGGCGACGGGCATGCGGGCCGGGCAGCGCGATTCATAGGCGGCCGCTTCAACAACCCGGGCGCCGGCCTCGGCAAAGGCTTCGCCCAGCAGGGTGCGCCCGCCACTCTGGACACGCGGCAGCAGCAGCCGCAGGCCCCAGCCAGACACGGGAAAGTGCTCGATCAGGCTGTCGGCCACGAACGTCGGCGGCACGAAATCCGCCGGTGCCCGCAGCGCTTCAAGGCGCGCAGCGGTTTTTCGGCCCACCGCCGCGATCTTCACCGTGCCGGGGCGTCGCGAGAGATTGGTGCCGATCCGCTCCAGTCGCTGCTCCACGGCGTCGACGCCATTACTGCTCGAAAAGATCAGCCAGTGGAAGTCGGCAAGTTCGCCGAGGGCATCGTCAAGCGGTCCCCATTCGTCCGGGGGGCCAATCACCAGGGCCGGCAGGTCGAGCACCTGGGCTCCGGCCTGCTCGAACCGTTGCCGGGCTTCGGCAAGCTGGCTCTCGGCCCTGGTCACCACGATGGTGCGGCTTTGAAGGGGTGGCCGCCACGCTGCGCCCATGGGCTCAGGCCTCCAGCTTGATGGTGGCTCCGGCCTGCTGCCGCAGCCGGCTGGCTTCCTGATGCCGGCCTTGGAGGCTCAGCAGCTGGATCGCCTGGCGAAAGCTGGCCCGTGCCGCATCGATGTTGCCGCCGAGAAGCTGAGCCACGGCAAGGTTCTGGTGGGTTTCGGGGTGGTCGGGATCGCACTCCAAGGCGGTGGCGTAGGCCTCCAGCGCCCCGGCGATCGCGCCCTGCCTGCGGCGGATCAGCCCCAGGTTGAGCCAGCCAGTGGCCAGCTCTGGCGCGCTGCGGGCGGCCTGTTCTGCCAGTGCCAGGGCGGCCTCGCTCTCGCCTTGGCGCAGCAGTAGGGCGCTGAGGTTCAGCTGCGCCGCGAAACTCAGCCGCGGATCCAGTGGCAGGGCCAGGGCCTGGCGGTAGAGGCTGATGGCCTGCTCGGGAGCGGCTGGGGCTTCGGCCATCGCCAGGTGCAGCAGCAGTTCGTAACGCTCGGGGTGGGCCTGCTCGGGGCAGTGGGCCAGCCCGTCGCGCAGCAGCAGCTGGGCGCGATCCAGTCGTCCTTCGCTGATCTCCAGCCCAGCCAACTTGGCGCTGGCGTAGGGATCGCCAGGGTGCTCGCGCAGCTCCTGCTCCATGGCACGGCGCAGGCGGCTGGCCTTGTTGCCGGCGGCCAGCAGTTCCGGCCTGTAGCCGTCATGGCAGAGGGCCGGCTGGGGGCAATCGGCAATGCGCCAATGGGGCTCCTTGGCGCACAAGGCGAGCACGCTGTCGTCCACCATCGCGTGGTAGGGGCGGCTCCAGCGGATGTCCGGATGGCGCCGGAACAGCCGGCTCACCCTGGAATAGGGCGACTGCTTGGCGCCACGCTCGAAGCGCAACAGGTTGATCAGCAGCAGGTCAGGCTGGGCCATCAACTGCTGCAGCGGCTCCCAGGCCTCCGGCAGAAGCTGCTCATCGGCGTCGAGCACCAGCACCCAATCGCCGCTGACCCAGCCCAGGGCCAAATTGCGCGCCGGGGCGAAGTCACCGGGCCAGGGGATGGTGTGAACTGTGGCGCCGTGCTGCCGCGCGATCGCGGCTGTCGTATCGCGGGAGCCGGTGTCGACCACCACCTGCTCATCGACGAAGCCCTGCACCGACGCCAGACAGGCGGCGAGGCGCTCCGCCTCATCGCGCACGATCATCGAGAGGCTGAGCATCGAAAGGGGCAACGCCTGGAGCTGGAGGGAGCCTAAGGGGCCTCTCCGCCCCAGCCCGGCGCTCGCTTTGGGCGTACCCCCCATCTGGTGGTAATCCGCTTGGACCTTCTGGCGGTACATCTCCTGCCCTTTGTCACGGGCCGATCCCTGCTTAGCGCCCCCAGCCTGGATGCGCTAAGCAGGGCACCACCTCTGGTTTCTCCGCCGCGCTGATCCACCCAGACCCACGCAAACCCGCCGTTCCACCCCGTTGCTGAGTTCCGATGACCACCGTTGATGCTTTCTGGCTGCTCCATCCCTTCCTGGCTGTGGTGTTGGTGTACCCACTCCTGGGGATGGTGCTGCGGCTTGCCCAGCAGACCCGTAACCGCCGTCTGCATGAGGTCAAGCATCCGCCCACGGTGGGCCGGGACCATGCCGATCTGGGCAAGTGGCTGGCCGGCGGGGTGGTGGGCATCGTGCTGATCGCCCTGGTGGTGGTGATCGCCACCAAGAACACGCTTCAGGAGTTCACCGGTGGGGCCCCACGGCTGGCCTTGCTGCTGCTGGCGCTGATCGGCACGACGCTGGCCTTCGTGGCGCTCTGGCGTGCACGAAAGCCGATCTACCGCGCAGCCTTCGCTTTCATCTGCTGGGCCGGAGTGATCGCGCTTGGGGTACAGCCCGAGGTGTTTCGTCTTGGTGACAATCCGCTCGAGCCTGCCTTCTGGCAATCGCACTTCTGGGGAGGCGCCGGCCTGACCGGCCTGATGCTGTTCTCGGTGGCCAGCCGTCCGGAAATCCACAGGCACCTGCACTGGCGGCGCTGGCACATCGCCATGAACTGCCTGGCGGCGGTGATTTTCATGGCCCAGGGCTGGACCGGACCGCGCGATCTGCTGGAGATTCCGCTCAGCTGGCAGAAGCCCACGATCTTCAGCTGCGACTTCGAGGCCCGCACCTGTCCCGCGCCTGCGCCTGCCCCTTAGCGGGCCCTAGTCGGTGAAACCGCCTTCGATGCCGCCTGCGGCCAGTCCGAGGCGCTCGAGCAGCACGGCCTGGGCGAGGGGCATCTGCCCCGGGCTGTAAGCCGCGGGCAGAGCGGCTGGCAGTAACGGCTGCAACGTCTGCCAGAGATAGGGGCTGCCGTAGACGGCCAGCCCAGCCAGGCGCCCGGCTCCCAGCAGCTGGGTCACCACCGCAGGCCAGGGTTCCTCCCCGCCCGCACTTCCCCGGAAGGGATTCCCGCGCACGAACAGCTGCAGCAGCACCGGGCCGGCCGGTAGCCGATCCAGGGCCAGGGGTGCGCTGGTGTCGTTGTTCCAGGGGCTCGGGCTGCGTCCATCGATCAGGCAGGCCGCGTAGCCCAAGGCGGCCGGGCGCTGCAGGGCCGGTGCCATCAGCGGCAGGAAGGCGTTGGCCACGCTGCTGTCGAGCCGGATCAGGTTCAGGCCGGGCCCCGCCGGTAGCGGGGCCTCACCTTGAGCCTGCAGGCTCAGGGTCACCAGTTCCCTGGCCAGTGCCCGTTCTGCGTTCGATTCGAGCCCCTCGAGATCGCCGAGAGACAGCGTGGCGACCGGGTCCGGGGCTGGCAACGACGTAGAGGCGAGTGCCCGCTCGCGCCGCTCCAGGCTCTGCTCGAGCCGGGCCATGGGGATCCGCCCGCTCTGCAGGGCTTCGAGCAGGGCTGCGATGGCGGCCTCGGCGTCGGCAGGCATCAACAGCAGGTCGGAGCCGGCGGCAAAGGCCAGCACCGCCGCTTCGCCAGCGCCCCACTGCCCGGCGATCGCCTCCATCACCAGGGCATCGGTCACCACAAGCCCAGCGAAGCCGAGGTCCTGGCGCAGCAGCTGATCGAGCACCGCCGCTGAAAGGGTGGCCGGACGCTGGGGATCCAGGGCCGGCAGTTGCAGGTGGGCGGTCATCACGCTGGCGACCCCGGCCGCGATCGCCTGGCGGAAGGGGGGCAGCTCTACCGCATCGAGCCGCTCGCGGTCGTGGGTGAGCACGGGCAGCTCCAGGTGCGAATCGCTGCTGGTATCGCCGTGGCCGGGGAAGTGTTTGGCGCAGGCCAGCACCCCCTCGGCCTGGGTGCCGAGCAGAAAGGCGGTCGCCAGCTCTCCGACGCTGCCTGGATCTTCCCCCCAGGCCCGCACGTTGATGACCGGGTTGGCCTGGTTGTTGTTGACATCACAGACCGGCGCCAGTACCCAGTTCAGACCCAGCAGGCGAGCCTGGCGGCCAGTGCAGCGCCCGTAGGCGGTGGCCAGACGGACGGCCCTGGCCGGATCGCTGCGGTGGAGCAGGCCAAGGGCCAGCGGCGGCACCAGCCAGCTGGCCCCCTCAAAGCGTTGGCCGACCCCTTCTTCGACATCGGCGCAGAGCAGCAGGGGATGGCCCGCCCAGTCCCGGAGCTGGCCCGTGCGCAGGCTCAGCTCGGCGGCACTGCCACCGAGGAGAATCACTCCGCCCACGCCCAGGTGCAACAGCCGCTGCAGCTCGGCGTTGGGCAGCTCCCAGCGGGGGTAGCGGCGCTGGCCATCGCTGAGATGGCCGCTGCCGCGCACCACGACCAGGCGCGCCACCTGCTCCTTCAAGCTCAAGCGGCGCCAGTCAGGCTGGGCTGTCATCACTTGTCAACTCATCAAGGCTTGGCTGATCAACGCCTGCTTCATCGCTGCCAGCTGGAATCTCTCCCCGCTCCAGCCGTTGCCGCCCGAGTTGGTTGAGCAGCCCCAGCACGGTGGTGCCTTTTTCGATGCCGCGATCGAGCTGAAAGATCACCTCAGGGGTGCGCCGCAGCTTGAGCCTGCGGCCCAGTTCCCCTTTGACAAAAGGCGTGGCCGATTTCAGCCCGGCCAGGGCTTCCTGGCGATCGTCTTCGCTGCCGAAGATGCTCACAAAAATTTTGCAGTGCTGCAGGTCGCCGGCCACCTCCACCGTGGTGACGCTGACCATGCCCAGGGCAATGCGTTCGTCCTTGAGCCCATGGACGAGCAGTTCACTCACCTCTCGCCGGATCAGCGCCGCGACCCGCTCCACCCGTCGGCCCTGTGCCATGCCTAAGCCAGTGGTGAAGGATTCACCATCGCACGCAGCACCAGGGTGAGGCTGAGCATGCCGCTGACCAGGGCGCCGATCAGGGCGACGGCGGTGACCGGGTTGCTGCGCCGCTTGGCCAGCGGTTCGAACACCGAGTTGAACACCCCCAGGCTGAAGGCCACCAGATAACGCGGATAGCGCGTCACGTTCAGGAAAAAGTCCTTCATGGCAGGCGGTACGGCGCGGCGGTCCCAGCGCGAGGCGTGGCGGAATCACAGCTACTCTGCCGCCACGGGGTCCGAGGCGACGAAGTTGGAGCTTTTTCAGTTCAGGCATTCTTCCTTCTGCGAGAAGGTTCGGCTGGTCCTGGCGGCCAGGCAACTCGACTACACCGTGATCGAGGTCACCCCTGGCCTGGGTCAGCTCGACTTGTTCCGGCTCTCTGGTCAGCGCCAGGTGCCCGTGCTCCGCGATGGAGCGGAGGTGATCGCCGATTCATCCGCCATCGCCGACTATCTGGAGCGCAAAGGCGAGGGTGTGTCGCTGCTCCCCAGCGATCCGCTCGAACGTGCCCGCGTCCTCCTGCTCGAAGACTGGGCCGATACGGCCCTGGCCGCCGGGGTTCGCCTGGCCCTGCTCCAGGCCGCCAGCCACGACGGCCTGCTGCGCAGCGCCTTGCTGCCCGAAGCAACCCCGGGGCCCCTGCGCTCCCTGGTTGGGGCCTTGCCCGGGGAGCTGCTCACCGGCCTTGGCGAGCTGATTGGTCGTGACGGTCGTCAGCAGTTGCAGGCCAGCCTGGAGCAGCTGGCGGTGCTGGCCGCTGGTCGCCCCTTTCTGGTCGGCGATCAGTTGTCCCTGGCTGATCTGGCTGTGGCCGCCCAGCTCTCCCTGCTCAAGTTCCCCGCCAGCGCCGGTGCGCCCCTGGCCGGCCAGGGCGTTCCTGGCTTTGCCGACCATCCCCTGTTGGTCCCCCTGTTCGACTGGAGGGACCGGCTCTATCTGAGCCTTGGTCGCGGTGGGGTGGGCTTTCCAGATCAGGGCCCAGACTGAAGCGAAAGCCGGTGCCATGTCCGACCCCCTGCTGCGCGAACTTGATCACTACGTGGTTCTCGAGCCCCAGGTCGGCGAGCGCACCCTGACGGCAGCCGAGACCCTCGATTGGCTGATCGAGCGGCTGGCGGCGCTGCCGGAGCCACCCAGCGATCTGGTTGCCCTTCCTGACAACCGGGCCCGGGCCGAACGGTTGCTCGACACCGCCTGCGAACTGGAGCTGGAGCCCGGCGTTGCCGTGCAGTGGTTTGCCGTGCGTCTGGAGCCGCCCCGCCGTTAGCGCTCTTTGAGCACGCCGGGCAACGCCTCCAGCACCTGTTGGGCCACCGCGCCAGCCGGCCGGGCATCCTGCTGGATCTGCAGGTCCGCCTGGGCATAGAGCGGCCGTCGCTGCGCCATGAGCTCCGCCAGGCTCCTGGCGGGATCAGGGCTGGCCTGCATCAAGGGACGTGGGGTTGGATCGGCGTTCAGCCTTTCGAGCACCAGGGGCAGTGGTGCATCCAGCCAGACCACCACCCCCTGTTGGAGGTGTCCCCAGTTCTCGCGCCGCAGCACCACGCCGCCGCCGGTGGCCACCACCAGCGAATGCCAGGCCGAAATGCGCGCGAGCACGGAGGCCTCCAGCTGACGGAACCCCGCTTCGCCATCGGTTCGGAACACCTCAGGGATCGATCGCCCCGCGGCCTGCTCGAGAACCTGGTCGGCGTCAACGAAGCGATAGCCCAGAGCGTCGGCCAGGGGCCGGCCGACAGAGCTCTTGCCGGCGCCCATCATGCCGACCAGATAAATGTTGATGCCGCCAAGACGCTCGCTCAGGGTCTGCGGGGAAGGCTGCTGGGGAGGCTGTGGCAATGGGCTGGGATCGGAAGCGGACAAGGGCGGGGAGCGGCCTGATGGGGACTGGCGTGGCGCTGGAGGGCGGATGGCCCAACCAGCTCTGCCGGATCACGCTCCCTAGGATGACCCAACTGCCGGGACGATCGAGGATGACCACAACGTTGACCCCACCAACGCTGTGCGAGCCTCCCGGGCCGACGTCGGCTGGCGCCCATGGCCAGGGGCGACCCTGCGTGATCACCCGCCGGGCCACGTTCAGCTCCAGCCATCTCTATCGGCTGCCGGAGCTCAGCGATGCGGAGAACGGGGCCCGATTCGGCCGTTGCAGCCTGGCCCCGGGCCATGGCCACAACTATGAACTGATCGTGTCGATGGCGGGCGGCCTCGACCAAGACGGCATGGTGCTGAACCTCTCGGATGTCAAGCACGCCATCCGGCGTGAGGTGACCGAGCCGCTCGACTTTCGCTTCCTCAACGACTGCTGGCCCGAGTTCGATCTCAGCCGGCCCGAAGGCCGACTGCCCACCACCGAAGCCCTGCTCCAGGCCATCTGGCAGCGCCTGGCGCCGCATCTGCCCCTGATCGGTCTGCGCCTCTACGAACAACCCACCCTCTGGGCCGACCTGCTCGACAACACCATGGAAGCCTTCCTCTCGATTCGCACCCACTTCGCTGCCGCCCACCGGCTGGCCCGCCCCGAGCTCTCCCAGGCCGAGAACGAGCAGATCTACGGCAAGTGCGCCCGCCCCCACGGCCATGGCCACAACTACCTGCTCGATGTCACGGTGCGGGGGACGATCGATCCGCGCACCGGCATGGTCTGTGACCTGGCCGTGTTGCAGCAGCTGGTGAACGATCTGGTGGTGGAGCCCTTCGATCACACCTTCCTCAACAAGGATGTGGCCCATTTCGCCGCCTGCGTGCCCACCGCCGAAAACATCGCCCTGCACATCGCCGACCTGCTGACGGCACCGATTGCCGCCGCTGGGGCCAGCTTGCACAAGGTGCGCCTGCAGGAGAGCCCGAACAATGCCGCCGAGGTCTTTGCCGAAGCGCCGCTTCTGGAGATGCGGCCGGCATCGCTTGAGGCCCTCGCCGCCGTTTGAGCCCACGGCCCTGGCTGCGCTTGGTGTTGGCGGTCAGCCTCGACGGCCGACTGGCTCCCCCGAGTGGCGGTGCTGCCCAGCTCGGGGGCCGAGGCGATCGCCAGGTGTTGGAAGAGGCTCTGGCCTGGGCCGATGGCTGCCTGATTGGCGCCGGCACCCTCAGGCAGCACGGCAGCACCTGCCTGATCCATCGGCCCGGGCTGCTGGAAGGCCGGCTGCGCAACGGTCGCTCGTCCCAGCCGATCGCCGTGGTGGTCAGCCGCCAGGGTCTGCTGGATCCGTCCCTGCCCTTTTTTGATCAGCCGCTGGAGCGCTGGTTGCTGCGGCCAGGGCCGCTGCCGGCCTCTGGAGCCCGCGCCGGGTTCTCGCGCCTGCTGCGGCTGGAAGCCTGGAGGGAGAGCTTAGAAGCGCTGCAACAGCTGGGCATCGAGCGGCTGGTGCTGCTCGGTGGCGCCGAGCTGGCATCCGCCCTGTTGGCTGAGCAGTTGGTGGATGAGCTCCAGCTCACGTTCTGCCCCGTTCTGCTGGGTGGCCCCCACGGCTGGGTGCCCTTTACGGCTTCGATCCCCCCGCAAGACTGGGACCTGCTGGAGCAACGCCCGCTCGGTGATGGAGAGCTCCTGCTGCGCTACAGCCGGGTTCAGCATCAAGACCGGCAGCCAGGAGGGAGGCAGCCACCAACCGATCGGCCCGATTGACCCGCTAACCCTTTGACCGATTAACCCGAAGGGATCCGGAAGCGCTTTTGCAGCTCCTGCAGTGGCACATCCTTGAGGGTGTCGCTGGGAAGTCCGAGCAGACGGGCGGCGCAGCGTTTGATCACCACTTCGCTGTCATCGCCCAACCGGCCAGCCAGCATCTCGGTGATCACCCCGAGGCTGCGACCGCTGGATTCGGCTTCCTTGATCAGGCATTGGCTGGCCCTTCCGGCCACCTGGCGGCACGGCCCCCTGAGGCTCTCTTCAAGGGCGGCCTGGTTGCCGGCTGCCGCGTCCAGGCAGATCTCGCTCAGCCGTCGCTCGAGCTGGGGGCGCATCAACTGCAGAACAGGACCCAACAAGCCGGCCCGCGCGGGCGCAGCCCTGAGCGCAACGGTGCTCAGGGCTGCGGCAGCGAGGGCGCCCAGCAGTGCTGGGTGGATCGCGACAGGGCGCTCGGTCATTGGCCTCATCCGGTTAGTTTTGCGCAGCCGCCCCTCGGCCGGATCCCCTTTGCACCATGGCTGAGCTGCTGGCCCGCTGGCATCGGGCGATGGAGGAGATCCCCGAAGCGCAATGGCAGGCGCTGACAGCCCCGGCCGGCTTGCCGTTCTACAGCTGGCGCTGGCTGCAGGGGCTTGAAACCTCCGGCAGTGTGGCGCCCCGCCAGGGTTGGCAACCGTGCCATCTGAGCCTCTGGCGCGAGCACGACCTCATCGCCGTGGCGCCCCTCTATCTCAAGGGCCACAGCTACGGCGAGTTCGTTTTTGATCAATCGTTCGCCCAACTGGCTGGTCAGCTGGGCCTGCGCTACTACCCGAAACTGCTGGGAATGAGCCCGGTCAGTCCGGTGCAGGGCTACCGCTTCCATGTTGCTGCTGGTGAAGACGCTGCCGCACTGACGGCGCTGATGCTCGAGCTGATCGACGACTTCTGCCGCGAGCATCACATCCTCAGTTGCAACTTTCTCTACGTCGACCCCGCCTGGCAGGGCCTGGCGGAAGCGGCGGGCTGCGCCACCTGGCTCAACCAGCAGAGCCTCTGGAGCAATGGAGACTTCAAAAGCTTCGACGACTATCTCGCCAGCTTCAATGCCAACCAGCGCCGCAACATCCGCCGTGAGCGCCGCTCGATCGGCGCTGCTGGTCTGACCGTCACACCGCTGGCGGGGGACGACCTGCCGGCCTCGATGGTGCGGCACATGCACAGCTTCTATGCCCGGCATTGTCAGCGCTGGGGGGCCTGGGGCAGTCAATACCTCACCGAGGCCTTCTTTGCTTTCGCCGCTGAGGAACTGCGCGAGAATCTGGTGCTGTTCAGTGCCCACCGCGGTGATCCCTTCGATCCGGTGGCGATGTCGCTCTGCGTCTACAGTCACGACACCCTCTGGGGACGCTATTGGGGCAGTACGGAAGAAATCGAGAATCTCCATTTCGAGGTCTGTTATTACGCCCCGATCGACTGGGCGATCCAGCAGGGGCTTCGTTCTTTCGATCCAGGTGCGGGCGGCAGCCACAAGCGCCGGCGAGGCTTTCTGGCCCAGCCCAGGGCCTCCCTGCACCGCTGGAGTGACCCCCGTTTTGACAGCCTCCTGCGCGGCTGGCTGCCGCCGGCCAATGCCCAGTTGCTTGAGGAGATCGAGGCGGAGAATGCCGAGCTTCCCTTCAGCCGCCGCGACCTGCCGTTGGCAGCGCCCCAGGGGGCCCCGGACGAACAACCGGAAGCCAATTCGCTTGGCCGAGGCGGAGATTTAGGCTGAGCCTCTAAGGAAAGGGGGGCTGTTCCCCCCGGGTGCAGTCACAGGTTGATGAACCAGGTTCAGCCGGAGCCGATCACGGCCGAGTTGCGGCAGGAGCTGGATGAGCACCTCTCCCAGCGCAGCATCACCCTGGATGCAGCCGGCTACCTGTTGATCAAGCTGGACCCGGCGGCCGGTGAACTGATTGCCGAGCACTACGGCAATGGCATCAATGCCCAGGGCCTGGCCACCGATCCGGACTCCGGCGAGGTCTTGAGCTGTCGCGGTGGCGACGTGCGCCTGCCGCAGCGGGTGTATCGCGGCCGCACGGCCAAGGAGCTGGGCATTCTGTTGAGCGAACAGCCCGAACCCCTGCCGATCAGCCGCCTGGATCATGCCCTCTATCTGGGTAGAGAGCTGCAGAAAGCAGAGCGCTGCCTACGCGATGGCCAGCTCTACATCCAGGATTGAGGCTGCTCAGGCCGGACGTTCAGACCAGCTGCTCAGACCGGTTGCAGTTCCTTGACGTCTGCGGTGGCCGGCGGCAGCTCGGGAGGCAGGGTTTTGAGCTGACCCTCGATCTCCATGGTGACCACACTGCGGTATTCCATGAAGTGCTCGTTGTGGGCCAGCACCACGAGGAATTGCTCGAGCTGGGAGGGGTTCTTGCGGGCAATGCCGGCCATGTAGCGCCAGAAGCGACCACGGGTGTCGCGCTTAATTCCCTGCCGCCAGACAACGATGCCCAGAGCCCGCACATCGGTCCAGCTGGGAAGTTTGGCTTTGGCATCGGCGGGCTTGAGATACTTCTGCCAGCGCGGCTCGCCCACCTTCAGGTAGTAGTGATAAACCCGGTCCATGTAGGCGTTGGGTTCATAGAGGGCGCAGAAGGCGTCGACGTACTCGGTGGCGATCTCCCTGATCGGCCGGGTCGGCACGAAGTTGAGCAGGTTGGTCTGGTTGACGCCCTTGGCCGAGGATTTGTCCTGCACCAGCCGGCCCTCTTTCTCGAGGCGATGCCAGAGGCCGGTGTTCGGCAGTGCCTGCAGCATGCCCATCATCGCGGCAGGGATTCCGGTGCGGCTGACGAATTCAACGATCCGCTGGCCGGCTCCCGTCTTCTCGCCATCGAAGCCGATGATGAATCCAGCCATCACCCGGATTCCGTAGGAGGTGATGCGATCAACGGATTCCTCCAGGGAGCTGCGCATGTTCTGCAGCTTCTTGGCCGTTTCCAGGCTTCCTTCGTCGGGGGTTTCGATGCCCAGGAAAACGCTGTCGAAGCGGCTTTCCGCCATCATCAACATCATCTCCTCGTCTGAGGCCAAGTCGACTGAAGCCTCGGTGGCGAAGCTGAAGGGGTAGCCGTGCTCAATCTGCCATTCCTTGATCGCAGGCAACAACAACTTGGCGTTGCGTTTGTTGCCGATGAAGTTGTCGTCGACCAGGAAGATGGAACGGCGCCAGCCCAGATCGTAGAGATATTGAAGTTCGCCCACCAGTTGCTCTGGCGTTTTGGTGCGCGGTTTGCGGCCGTAAAGAACAATGATGTCGCAGAACTCGCATTGGAAGGGACAACCCCTCGAGAACTGCACCGACATCGAGTCATAGGCATCGAGCTCAAGAAGATCGAAGCGGGGAATCGGCGTGCCGGTGACATCGGGCTTCTCGCCTTCGGAGCTGAAGCGGCCCTTGGTTTCCCCCTTCTCGATCGCTTCGATGAACAGCGGCAGGGTGATTTCGCCTTCGTCGAGGATCTTGAAATCGGCAAGATCCAGCTCAGGAGCATCGGGCGTGGAACTGGCGAAGGGTCCGCCCACGGCCACCGGCAGGCCCCGTTGCTTGGCCTTGGCCATCTGCACGGCCATGTCGGCCTTCTGCACGATCATCCCGGAAATGATCACCAGCTCCGCCCAGTTCCACTCGGCTTCGGTGACCTCCCTGACGTTGCGATCAGCGAGCTTGAACTCCCAGTGCTGGGGCAACAGGGCCGCCACGGTGACCATGCCGAGGGGCGGCAGCAACACCTTGCGATTGACGAGCTCGAGGATCTTTTCGTAGCTCCAGAATGTCTTCGGGAATTCCGGGTAGATGAGCAGGGTGCGCATGCCGTTCCGGGGAGTGATGACCACGGGGACCCACCCTTCCCCAGGTGCGGTCGTATCCCGTGCTGATTGACGGTCAGCTTAGGCGCTCCCCCCGGAATCAGAGCCTCTTCTGCTCTAATGACGGGGTTGTGTGTCTTTGGCGACCATGGGCGTCGTGCTCTATCTCGGTCTTGTTGGAGCTGGGCTGGTCACGGCCTTCCTGCTCTCCACCGTGCTCAGAGGCATCAAGCTGATCTGATCCCAGCCAGCGGTTCCAGGGCCAGCACCAGGCCGATCAGGAAGGTCATCACCAGCCTGGCCCGCTCATGGCCAGCAGGATCAAGTCCCTCAACCGCGTCCCCTGAGATTGGCCACCATGGCTTTGCTGCCCACCAGCACCGCTTCAAGGTCGTAGTGGTCAGAGCCGGTGATGCGCCCTGGCACCAGGGCGCCAGGGCTGGCACAGAGGCCGCCTTCGCCCACCTGGACCCGCACTTCCCCATCCACCTCGGGAGCGAAGCGGGCGCAGCGTCCCAGCATCTCGCCACTGGCTGGGTTTTCCTGTTCGATCAGCACATCAACGATGCGGCCGACCCAGCTGGCGTTGCGGGCCGCGGCGATCGGTTGCTGAAGTTCCATCAAGCGGTTGCGCCGCTCGATCGCCACCGAGGCCGGAACCTGATCGGGCAGATCAGCGGCGGCGGTTCCTTCTTCCGAGGAGAAGGTGAAGACGCCGACATGGTCGAACTTCTGTTCTTCAACGAAGGCCAGCAGGTGCTCGAACTGTTCCTCGGTTTCGCCCGGGAAGCCGACGATGAAGGTGGTGCGCAGCACCGCCTCGGGCAGCTGGGCGCGGATGCGATCGAGCAGCGCCCCGTTGACGTTGGCCTGCCAGGGGCGGTTCATCGCCTTGAGCACCGAGGGATGGCTGTGCTGCAAGGGCAGATCGAGGTAGGGCAGCACATTGGGCACCTCCCGGTAGGCGTTGAGCACATCGGGCGTGAGGCCGGTGGGATAGGCGTAATGCACCCGGATCCAGGGGATCTCCACCTCGCCGAGAGCGCGCAGCAGGTCGGCCAGGCGGGGCTTGCCGTAAATGTCGAGGCCGTAATTGGTGGTGATCTGGCTGATCAGGATCAGCTCCTTGACGCCCTGGGCCGCCAGCTGGTGGGCCTCCGCCACGATCGACTCGATCGGCCGTGAGCGCTGGTCGCCGCGCAGCTTCGGAATGATGCAGAAGGCGCAGCGGTAGTCGCAGCCCTCGGCCACCTTCAGGTAGGCGACGGCCTCGGTGGTGGTGCGGTAGCGGGGCAGGTGTTCGTCGGCCACGAAGGTGGGCTCGGCACTCACCCGGTTGACCCTCTCGCCGGCCTCGACCCGCTCCAGCACCTCCACGATGTGCTGGTAGTCACCGGTGCCCACGATCGCTTTGGCCTCGGGCAATGATTCGAGCAATTCCTCCTGGAAATGCTGGGCGAGGCAGCCGGCGATGATCAGTTCCTTGCCCTTTTCGGCCAGCTCGACCAAGGTGCGCACCGACTCTTCCCGGGCCTCCTGGATGAAACTGCAGGTGTTCACCACCACCAGGGCCGCCTCGTTCTCGTCGGCACTGATGCCGTAGCCCGCCGAGGCCAGCAAGCCGAGCATGTGCTCGGTGTCGACGCGATTTTTCTCGCAGCCCAGGTGCGCAAAGGCCACAGTGGGCTTGCTTGCGGTTTTGCTCATCGAACGATCGAGCCCAGGGCCGGAATGGACACCCTATGAGATCTACGCCCCAAGCCCCTGATCCCGCCGCCTGCCGCTGGCAGGGCCTGTTCCCCCTGCGTTGCCCTTTGATCGGGGTGGTGCATCTGCAGCCGTTGCCGGGGTCGCCTGGCTGGTGCGGTGATTTCGGGGCGGTGCTGGCGGCGGCTCTCGCCGATGCCCGGGCCTACGCCGAGGGCGGTGCCGACGGCTTGATCGTCGAGAACTTCGGAGATGTGCCCTTCTGGCGCGGAACGGTGCCACCGGAAACCGTGGCCGCCATGACCCGGATCGCCACCAGCGTGGCGGCGGCCACGCCCCTGCCCCTGGGCATCAACGTGCTGCGCAATGACCCCCTGGCGGCGCTGGCGATCGCCCAGGTGAGTGGGGCCCGTTTCCTGCGGGTGAATGTGCTCAGCGGAGCCTGCGTGACCGACCAGGGCGTGATCGAGGGGCAGGCCGCCGAGCTGTTGCGCCGCAGGCGCCTGCTGGCCGCCGAATCGGTTCTGATTCTCGCCGATGTGCTCGTCAAGCACGGGTCTCCGCTGGCACCGCTGGGCATGGCCGAAGCCGTGGCCGATGTGCTCCAGCGTGGTGGGGCTGATGGGGTGATCGTTTCTGGTGTGGGCACTGGCCAGCCCACCGCCCGCCGTGATCTGGAGCGGGCGACGGCGGCGGCCAGGGGCGCCCCCGTGCTGATCGGCAGCGGCGTGTCCGAAGATCGGATCGCCGCGCTGGTTCCCCACTGCGATGGGGTGATCGCCGGCACGGAGATGAAAGAGGCTGGGCTGATCGAGCGACCTGTGGATCCGGCCCGGGTGGCGGCGCTCCAGAGCGCTCTCGACCAGGCGATCCGCAACCAATCCAGTGGTCAACGGGTGCTGCCACAATTCCAACATTCGGTTCCTTTTCTTTGACCAACACCCGACTCACCAGCCGGCTGGGCAGCCGCCGCCGTAACGAACCGGGCCGGCGCTGGATCCGCGTCCTGATGGCGGTTCTGGCCACGATCGGTGCGATCGACACCGGCGCGATCACCCTCAAGCGCTGGGGCCTGATCGGTCCGCTCAACTGCCCGGGTGGTGCCGAGGGCTGCGACAAGGTGCTCAACAGCGTCTGGGGAAGTGTGCTGGGCCAGCCGCTCTCCCTGTTCGGCTTTCTGGCCTACACCGCCGTGTTGGTGATGGCCTTGCTGCCGCTGGTCTGGAAGGGTGAGCAACGGGCCAATCTCTCGGCGCTGAGCTGGTGGGGCCTGTTTCTGGCCAGCGGTGGCATGGCGGTCTTCAGCCTGCTGCTGATGGGACTGCTGGTCTTCAAGATCCAGGCCTTCTGCTTTTTCTGCGTGCTCTCGGCGGTTCTGAGTGTGGCGCTGTTCGTTCTCAGCCTGATCGGCGGGGACTGGCCCGACCGTGGCCAGCTCATCTTCCGCGCCGTGATTCTGGCCCTGGTGGTGGGTCTGGTTGGGCTGGGCTGGGCCGCCTCCGTCGATCGGCCGGCGGCCCTGTCAACCCGTGGCACCCCGCCCGTGGTGATGAGTGCCAGCACCCCGGCGACCGTGGCTTTGGCTGAGCATCTCAAGGCCACCGGCGCTGTGATGTATTCGGCCTACTGGTGCCCCCATTGCCACGAGCAGAAAGAGATGTTCGGCAAGGAGGCCTACAAGGATCTCACCATCGTTGAGTGCGCTGCCGACGGGGTGAACAGCCAGAAAGCGCTGTGCGATCAGAAGAACATTCAGGGCTTCCCCAGCTGGGAGATCAACGGCCGCCTGGATTCAGGCGTCAAGCCCCTGGCTCGGCTGGCTGAGCTGAGCGGCTTCAAGCCCGCCGATCCCTCCTAGGGCTGCTGATCTGGCCGAGGGCGGCGGTCTGAATCGCAGCGTCTTTTTGCTGAACCGTGTGGCGCTGCCAGAACGGCTGGGTGCTGGCGGCATCGGTGCGGAAGTGCCCGCCACGGCTTTCCTGCCGGAACTCGGCGGCTTCAACCAGCAGGATCGCCAGCGTCAGCATCTGCCGCAGGTCCTGGAGCGGCTCCAGGCGGCGGCGCTGGGCTGGGCTGAGGGCCAGACGCTGGCCGGGTTCGAGCTGTTCCAGCTCGCGCAGCAGAGGCTCATGCTCCAGTTCGAGCTTCTCGAGCCGCAGGTCCGCGAGGGCCTGGCGCAGCTCGCTGCCACAACGTTCGACCCCGGCCACCCGCCAGCAGCGCCGCCGCAGCGCCGCGATCTGGCCGGCGATGGCGGCGCCGCCGTCCCCACCCCCGGGGCCCTGGGCCTGGGCCTCGGTGCAGGGTTCAGATTGCGGCTCGCCCACGGCTGACTCGGCAGTGGTTGGCCCGTCAGGGTCTGCCAGCGTCAACCCGCCCAGCTGGCGCGCAAACACCAGGCATTCCATTAGCGAATTGCTGGCCAGGCGATTGGCACCATGCACCCCTGTGCAGGCCACCTCTCCGACGGCATAGAGCCCCGGCAGGCTGGTGGCCGCGCTGAGATCGGTGCTGACGCCGCCCATCCAGTAATGCGCCGCCGGTGCAATCGGAATCGGCGTGGTGGTCGGCTCCAGGCCAAGCTCCCGGCAGCGCCCCAGGATGGTGGGGAACTGCCGTTCCAGTCGCGCGTCGCCGATCGGCCGCAGATCGAGCCAGAGCTGGTCCACCCGTTGCTCCTGCATGGTCCGCACCAGGGCGCGGCTGACCTGATCGCGAGGGGCCAGATCCCCCCCCGCCAGCTGGGCCACGGGGCTCTGGCCGTTGTGGTCCACCAGCCGGGCGCCCTCGCCCCTCACCGCTTCAGAGATCAGGAAGTGGGGAGCGCCCGCCAGCATCAAGGCGGTCGGGTGGAACTGAACGAATTCGAGATCGCGCACCTGGGCGCCGGCTTGCCAGGCCATCGCCACCCCGTCGCCGGTGGCCTGCGCCGGGTTGGTGGTTTTCTCGAACAGGTGGCCGCCGCCGCCGCTGGCGAGCACCACGGCCCGGGCCCGCAGCCAGCGCACCTGCAGGCCATCGAGAACCTGCAGACCCTGGCAGCGGCCCCGTTCGACCCAGAGTTTCAGGGCCAGCAGGCCCTGGCGCTGCTCCAGCAGCGGGCGCCGCTTGGCCTCCCGCTCGAGGGCGTCCACCAGGGCTCCGCCGGTGCGGTCCTGGGCATGCAGCACCCGGCGGTGGCTGTGGGCCGCCTCCAAGGTGGTGCTCAGACCTCCGTTGCTGCGATCGAACGCCATGCCGAGCTGCAGCAAGCGCTCGACACAGGCCGGCGCCTGGCGAACGAGCAGTTCAACGGCCTGGGGATCGCAGAGACCGGCACCGGCCTTGAGCGTGTCTTGGCGGTGGCTCGTGAAGCTGTCTTCCGGCCTGGTCACCGCCGCGATGCCCCCCTGGGCCCAGCGGCTGGCCGAGAGCGGTGCTCTGTCCTTGCTGATCAACAGCACCCGCAAGCCAACGGGAAGTTCCAGGCAGGTCATCAGCCCGGCGGCACCGCCACCGACCACCACCACATCCCAATGGCTGGCCAGGAGCGGTTGAGATTGAGCGTCCGCAGCCATGCCGCCTCAAGGCGGGAGCTGGAGCTTAGGGCTCAGCGGTAGACGCCGTTGTTGATGCGATCAAAGCCTTCGTTGAGGGCGATTGAAGACGGCGTGATGATGAAATTATCGCGATACTTTTCGAACAGTTCCTTCTGACGCTCGGTCAGATCAAGGCTGAGCACGTCATCGATCGATTCGTAGGGCCCACTGATCACGATCTTGCCGGCCAGGGTTGGATACATGCCAGGAAATTGCTGGAAGCTTCGAACTGAGGAATTGTTGAGATCCACCTTCCCCTGGGCGGAGGCAATCTTGTCGTCCACCAGATTTCGGCGCTCTGCGGCCTGAGCGGCGGAGGGAAGGAACAGGGAAAGGAGCAGGCCGGCCAGAAGCACGCCGCTCATCAGCCAGGCAACCAGCCGTTTCATCAAAATTCTCCTTGCGTGGGCCCCCAGGCGGGACCAAAGCAACGCTACAGCCAGGCTGCCGCTGTTCCCTCCCAGCCCGCTCTAGTTTTCGCAGTTCTTCAAGCCAGGCTTTCAGATCAGCCCACTGAACTGGGGGGCAAGCAAGGCCGCCATCAGGAACAGGCCATCGACAGCCAGGGTCATCACCAAGGCTGCGGCGGCGACCCGGCCGGCGCTGTCTTCCGCCGCCAGCCTGCGGCCCAGGGCCATCAGCCCGGCGGCGAAGCCCGCCACCACGAGCAAGGCGAAGGGATGCAGCACTTGGCGGGCGGCTTCAGCCAGCAACAGGGGCGCATCGGCGAGCGAGGCGTTGAGGACCAGGGGCCAGAACGGCATCACCCCGGTGAGGGCCATGGCCGCATCGGTGCAGGCCGTGCCCAGCAGGGAAGCCAGATAAAAGCAGGCGGCCAGGTGCCAGCGCCCCCTCAGGCCGGCTATGGCCAGGGGAAGGGCAAAGGCTTCGATCGGCAGATGCAGGAGCGGATGCAGGCGGAACCAGCCCCAGAACAGACACCCCCCCAGCCAGCTGCCCGAAAAGCCCACCAGGAGAAGGCCGATCTGGCGCCAGGACCCGCGACCATGCTGCTCAAGCCGAAGGGCCACACCCAGCAGGCAGGCGGTGAAAACCGCCGCACTAAAGGGCTGCAGCCGCACCCAGGGGGCCTGCAGGAACACCGGCACCACGATCAGCGCAGCGGCGACAGCAACGAGACGCCATGAATCCGTGCGCTCCTGGTCGAGCGGCAAGGTCAGCCGAATCCTCAGGCTGTCCTCGGTCTTGGGGAAGGTGACTGGAACCCCGCTCACCAACATGTATGAAGAAAGGTAAGCAACCTTAAGGGACCGCTCCCTGGGAACGGGGAAGGGCTGCGCTGATTGGCTGCTCCAGATGGCATGGGTCGGGGCCATAGGGTCAGGTCGCTTTGGATTCTCAATCCCGATGCCTGCCGCCATCTCCCCGCCAGCGCTGGGGCTTCTTGAAGCGTGCTGGCATGCCCTGGTGCTGGGAGTGGTTCAGGGGCTCACGGAGTTTCTGCCGATCAGCAGCACGGCCCATCTCAAGGTGGTGCCGGTGCTGCTGGGCTGGGGTGATCCCGGTGTGGCCGTCACGGCGGTCATCCAGTTGGGCAGCATCGGCGCGGTGATCATTTACTTCCGCCGTGATCTGGCCGCCGTGATCCATGGCATCAGCCGGGCCTGGCAGCAGGGCGATTGGACCGATCCCTCAGCTCGGCTTGGCCAGGCGATGCTGATCGGCACCCTGCCGATCCTGGTGGCCGGCCTGGCGATCAAGGGCTTCTGGCCGGGCTACGAAACCTCCGCCCTGCGCGGGATCACCTCGATCGCCATTGTTTCGATCGTGATGGCCCTGCTGCTGGCCCTGGCCGAAAGCGTTGGGCGCCGGCGTCGGGACCTGCCCCAGGTGAGGCCCATCGATGGGGCCCTGGTGGGCATGGCCCAGGCCCTGGCGGTGATCCCCGGCGTCTCCCGTTCGGGCAGCACGCTGACGGCGTCTTTATTCGATGGCTGGCGGCGTGCCGACGCCGCCCGTTTCTCCTTCCTGCTGGGTATCCCCGCCATCAGCCTGGCCGGGCTGGTGGAGCTGAGGACGGCTTTTGCCGCTGATGCGGTTCTCGGTCCGGTTCCGATGCTGGTGGGGATCGCGGCGGCGGCGGTGGTGTCCTGGCTGGCGATCGCCTGGTTGCTGCGCTTTCTTCAGACCCACAGCACCTGGTTGTTCGTCGGCTACAGGCTGGCTTTCGGCGTTGTCCTGCTGATCTGGGTGGCCAGGAGCGGCACTCCGCCAAACTGAACTCCCCTGAGCCATCGATCCCGTGTGGAATGAGCCTTCCGCCGGTATCCAGCTGGCCTCCGCTGAACCGGGCCGCCTGCCCCAACCGGCGGTGGTGGCCAATGTTGAGCCCGGATCGATCGGCGAAGAGCTCGGTTTTCAACCCGGCGACCGGTTGCTGAGCATCAACGGCGTGCGGCCGAGGGATCTGATCGATCTGCGGGTTCTTGTCGGCGAGGAAGAGCTTGTGCTCGAGGTGGAGGATCCCAGCGGCAGCAGCCATCGGCTGGAGATCGAAAAGGACGCCGATGACGGCCTCGGCCTGGGCTTCACCGAAGCGCTTTTTGATGGCTTGCGCCAATGCAACAACCATTGCGCCTTCTGCTTCATCGACCAGCAACCGCCGGGCAAACGCCGCAGTTTGTACGTCAAGGACGACGACTACCGGCTCAGCTTTCTCTACGGCTCCTATCTCACGCTCACCAATCTCAATGCTGCCGACTGGCAGCGCATCGAAGAACAGCGGCTCTCCCCGTTGTTTGTCTCCGTTCACGCCACCGAGCCTGCGCTGCGCAGCCGCCTGCTGGTCAATCCCCGGGCCGGCCTGCTGCTCGACCAGTTGGGCTGGTTTGCCGAACGGCGCCTGCAGATCCATGCTCAGGTGGTGGTCTGCCCGGGCCTGAACGACGGTGAGGCGTTGCTGCGCAGCCTCAGGGATCTGGCCGGCTTTGCCGCTGAGCCCTGGCCGGCGGTGCTCTCGGCGGCGGTGGTGCCGGTGGGGCTGACCCGTTTCCGCCCCGATCAGGATTCCCTTGTGCCCGTCGACCGGGCCTGCGCCCGTGCCGTCATTGAGCTGGTGGAGCCCTTCCAGCAGGAGTGCCTGGGGCCGCTGGGCAGCCGTTTCGCCTGGCTCTCCGATGAGTGGTATCTGATTGCGGGCCTGCCCCTGCCGCCCCGCTCCGCCTACGAAGACCTGCCCCAGCAGGAGAACGGTGTCGGCACCATCCGCGCCTTCCTCGATGCCCTCGATCAGGCCACCCGCCGCCTCCCCGAGCGCCTGGCCGCTCCGCGGCGGGTCAGCTGGGTGGTGGGGCAACTGGTGGCTGGCGCCCTCAGCCCGGTGGTGGAGCGGCTCAATGCCGTGGATGGCCTGGAGCTGATCCTGCATGGCTTACCCAGCCCGTATTGGGGCCAGGACCAGGTGGTGACCGGCCTGCTGACCGGCTCGGATCTTTTGCTGGGGCTGGCGGACAAGGACCTGGGCGATCAGCTGCTTCTCCCCTCGGTGCTGCTGCGGCAAGGGGAGCCCGTCTTCCTTGACGACATGAGCCTCGAGCAGTTCGCTGCCCAGTGCCCGGTGCCGATTGCGCTGGTGGCTGGGGCAGATGATTTCGTGGCCGCTTGTGTCGGCAGCGAAGGGCTTGTTCCTTAAGCTCTGTCGGAACAACCGATTTGTTTGGCGTGCGGCCATCGATCCTTGCAATCACGGCACTGGCAGGGATGGCCTTGGTACCCGCCGTTGCACGGCCGGGTTGGAGCCAGGAGGCCGAGGCCCCAGCCCAGGATCCGCCTGCGCAGGAGGCTGTTGTCCCTCAATCCACGGGTATCCCCCTGGCTCCGGAGGTGGTTGGCGAGCGCCCCCTTGCGGATCCCTCCGTGCTGGCACCGGCGGCGACGGAACTCAGCCCCGCCCTGCAACCCCTGGCCGCTCCCCCCGCGCTGGCCTTGCCGATCACGCCCAATCAGGTGCGGATTCAGGAACTGAGACCCCTGGGGCTCAGTGATGTGGAAACCCTGGCTGAGGTCAACAACCCCAACCTCAAGGCGGTCGCCTCCCAGATGGATCAGGCGAAGTCCAACCTCAGGGCCCAGATCTCGGCCTGGTACCCCAACATCAACCTCAGCACCAGCAACAGCTTTCCAGGCCTCAGCAACAACTACCGCTTCCAGAGCAGCAGCGATGGCAGCTTCTCCAACCCCGGAGCCACCACCGGATTGCGCTTCGGCGCCCAGATGAACATCGGCATCAACTGGGATCTGATCAATCCCCAGCGGGTGCCCCAGATCGCCAGGGCCCGTGACCAATTCGAGCAGGCCCAGAACCAGTACCTGATTGCCCTGCGTGATCTCAGGCTGCAGGTGGCCCAGTCCTACTTCGATCTGCAACTCTCCGATGAGAACGTGCGCATTGGCCAGGAATCGGTCCGAGCGTCTTTGGTCAGCCTGCGCGATGCCAGGGCCCGCTTCCAGGCGGGTGTCTCCACCAAGCTGGAGGTGCTCCAGGCCGAAACCCAGCTCGCCCGCGACCAGCAGCTGTTGACAACGGCACTGGCCGATCAGTCCGTGGCCCGTCGCACCCTGGCCTCCTTCCTTGATCTCCCCCAGGACGTCACCCCAACGGCCAAGGAGCCTGCCCGGGTGCTGGCTTCCTGGTTGCCCTCGCTGCAGGAAAGCATCGTGGCTGCCTACGCCTTCCGCGAAGAACTCGACCAGATCATTCTCGATATCTCAATCTCCAACAGCAGCGCCAATGTTTCAATCGGGGCTGTTCAGCCGTTCTTGAGCATCGTTAATAATTTTGGCTGGAATCGATTCAACGGACAGACCAACGTGCCGGCAGGACAATCCATCGACACGAGCATCTTCACCTATAACTTTGACAACGCCATCGGCCTCAATCTGAGCTGGTCGCTTTTTGATGGCGGGCGCGCCGCCGCTGAGTATCGCCAGCAGAAGCAGGCGGCTGAGGAAAGCCGCTTCCGTTTCGCCAGTCGGCGGGATTCGATCCGCCAGGAGGTGGAAACCAGCTTTTATGAGCTGCTCAAAAACAACCGTGACATTGCCACCACATCCCGAGAAGTGATTTCCTCCCGCGAGGCGCTGAGGCTGGCCCGCCTGCGTTTCCAGGCCGGTGTCACCACCCAGCGGGAGGTGGTGGACAGCCAGCGCGATCTCACCAACGCCGAAGTTCGTTACGCCCGCTCGGTCACCGACTACAACAGGCGGCTGGCTGAATTGCGGCGCCGCACCGGCCTCGACCAGCTCGCCCTCTGCAAGCCACCGGTCCTGCCGTCGGTCAAGCCCCAGGCTGACCCCACCACCCAGATCCCGATCGAACCTCTGCCCTTGCAATCGGCTTGCCAGGCGGATTCGATCCTGTGATTCGTTCACCGCTTTGGCCCTTGATAAGGTCACTGCGGCGTTCGCCTCCGCCCCGATGAATCCCGCGGAAGCTTCCGGCCCCGGGCTCTCGATCCCCAGCACCTTGAGGCTCGGACTGTTTCAGGCTTGCCTTGGTTTTCTGGCCGTGGTGTTTGCCGGTTTGCTGAATCGCGTCATGCTCAGCGAGCTGGGCTTTCCCGGCCTGCTGGTGGGTGGAGCTCTGGCCTTCGAGCAGTTCGTGGCCCCCTCCAGGGTCCTGTTCGGACAAATCTCCGATCGCCATTCGTTTGCGGGCCGCCACCGCACCCCCTACATCTGGTTGGGAGCGGCCTGTTTCTGCGGACTGGCCATGCTGGTGGTGCCGCTCACTTTCCGCCTCGCCGGGGCTTTCTACGCCCAGGATTCCCAGGCGGTCGTGATCGGCATTGTGCTGCTCTGCGGCCTGTTCGCCTGCTACGGCCTGGCGGTGTCGATGGCCAGCACGGCCTACCTGGCCCTGGTGATTGATCGCACCACCGAGCAGCAACGCTCCAGGGCCGTCGGCATCATCTGGTGCATGCTCACTGTCGGGATTGTCACTGGGGCCATTTCGATTGCCCTCAGCCTGCGCAGCCTCGATGGGGTCAGCGATCCGGCCGTGCTTGAAGCGGTGCTGTCCCCCTTCCTGGTTCGCTCGGCCCTGTTGGTGTTCGCGATCACCCTTCTGGCCACCTGGGGCGTGGAGCCCTCCAGCGCTGCCAGCGGCTTGAGCCGCAGCGCCGAACGGGAAGACGCCGTCACCATGGGCCGGGCCTGGGGCCTGATCACCTCCAGCCGTCAGGTGGCTGTCTTCTTTCTGTTTGTCACCCTGTTCACCCTGGCGCTGTTCCTTCAAGATCCGGTGCTGGAAAGCTATGGAGCGGAGGTGTTCGGCATGCCGATTGCCGCCACGGCCGGTCTCAATGCGCTCTGGGGTTCCGGCACCCTCGTTGGCCTGCTGCTGGCTGGCTGGTGGATCGTTCCGCGCCTGGGACCGCTGGCCACGGCCCGGTTGGGCTGCCAGCTGATCGCCGGCTCGATGCTGCTGCTGTTGCTGGCCGGGCTCACCGCCCAGGTGACGGTTCTCAAGACGGTGATACTGGTCTTCGGCCTGGCCTCCGGGATCGGAACCAACAGCACGCTTTGTCTGATGCTCGATCTCACCTTGCCGGAGGCCGCGGGAACCTTCATTGGCGTCTGGGGATTGGCCCAGGCCTTCTCGCGGGCCATGGCCAAATTGCTGGGGGGCGGCTTGCTGGATCTGGGCCGGTCGCTCAGTCCGTCCCAGGGGGCCTTTCTGCCCTTCGCCCTGGTGCTCAGCCTTGAGGCCCTGATGGCCATCGGGGCGTTGCTGGTGCTCTCCAGGCTGAACCTGCGTCGCTTCAAGCAGGACACCGGCCGCAGCCTTTCGCAAGTTCTCTCGCTCGAGCTCGGATGACCGCGTCCTCCGCTGCTTCCCTGGGCCCGGAGGCGTTGCCCATCCATTCCCTCATCGATCAGGTGGCTGACCGTCAACGCCTTGACTTCGGGCATGCCACACCGGAAGCCAAAGCCGATGGCAGCTTGATCACGGCCTGTGACCGCTGGAGTGACGACACCCTCGTGTGCGGCCTGGGCCAGCTTTATCCCGGTGAAGGGGTGCTCAGTGAGGAAGGCGACAAGCGCCTTCCCAGCTCGGCGGCTTATTGGGTTGTCGATCCCCTCGATGGCACCACCAACTTTGCGGCGGGAATCCCTTACTGGGCGATTTCCCTGGCGCGCTTTGAGGGGGGCGTTCCGGTGCTGGCGATCCTGGATGTGCCGCCCCTCCGGCAACGGATCGTGGCGATGCGGGGCCAGGGGGCTTGGCGCAACGGCAAACGGCTGTTGCCGCCCTCCACAGATGGCCGCTCGATCGGTTGCGCCTCGCTCTGCAGCCGTTCCATCGGCGTCCTGCAGAAGCTGCCGGATCGCCGCTTTCCCGGCAAGATTCGCCTGCTGGGTGTGGCCAGCCTCAATCTGGTCAGCGTGGCCATGGGGCAGACGGTGGCAGCTCTGGAGGCCACCCCGAAGATCTGGGATCTGGCGGCCGCCTGGCTGGTGCTCTCCGAGTTGGGCTGCCCTTTGCGTTGGTTGCAGAACAGTCCGGAAGCCCTTGAGCCTGGCGCCAACCTCGCGGACAGTGATTTTCCTGTGCTGGCGGCCAAGGATCCAGCCACCCTGGATGTGTTCATGCCCTGGGGCGAGGCGCTGCTGAGCCGCTGACCTGGTTGGTTGGGTGCGGTTCAGGCCGTTTAGGTTGTCTCCTGTGCTACATTTTCGGACTGCGCAGGAGCCGCGAGGCGAGTGCTGCAGAACCGAACAGAGAAGAAGGCGCAAGCCAACGATGCTGTAGGTTTCAAAAGCGGTTGAGAGACCGCCGAGTCGTGAGCCTGAGAGGGCGGAGCGACGCACCTGGACAAAAGAAAAGTTTAGGAACCGACGCTTTTGCTGCGTTGAGGTCTTGGCTTGTGAGCGTGAGTGAGCGAAGCGAAAGCGACGTGAATTTACGGTTAGCAGGCTGGGGTTTTAACGAACGAGCAGCAAAGGTGTGAGGTCCCGTCAAAAAGAAACAAGCAGCTTGTTTGTTGGGATGTTGCCAGTAGCGCTTTCACGGGTGTTGCAGGCGATGAAAAGTTCCAATAGAGAAGACTGCGACCGGATCTGAGTGATTTGGAAAGTCATTGATGCGCTGGTTGTTGCTGCAAGGTGATGACGAAGTGGTTGATGCACTCTCGAACCCTTCTTGCGAGAAGGAGGCCCTGGGTAAAGCGATTATCGTAAGGTAAGGCGATTTGTTCAGTGGCGGCACTGGTTGCGATTGGTGAGATTAGTTTAAGACGAAAGTTTTAGGTTAGTTGAGCTGGTTTACAGGACGAGTGACTACAACGGAGAGTTTGATCCTGGCTCAGGATGAACGCTGGCGGCGTGCTTAACACATGCAAGTCGAACGGGCCTTCGGGCTAGTGGCGGACGGGTGAGTAACGCGTGAGAATCTGCCCTCAGGAGGGGGATAACAGCTGGAAACGGCTGCTAATACCCCATATGCCGAGAGGTGAAACGAATTTCGCCTGAGGATGAGCTCGCGTCTGATTAGCTTGTTGGTGAGGTAATGGCTCACCAAGGCATCGATCAGTAGCTGGTCTGAGAGGATGATCAGCCACACTGGGACTGAGACACGGCCCAGACTCCTACGGGAGGCAGCAGTGGGGAATTTTCCGCAATGGGCGCAAGCCTGACGGAGCAACGCCGCGTGAGGGACGAAGGCCTCTGGGCTGTAAACCTCTTTTCTCAAGGAAGAAGACATGACGGTACTTGAGGAATAAGCCACGGCTAATTCCGTGCCAGCAGCCGCGGTAATACGGGAGTGGCAAGCGTTATCCGGAATTATTGGGCGTAAAGCGTCCGCAGGCGGCCCAGAAAGTCTGTTGTTAAAAAGTGGAGCTCAACTCCATCCAGGCAATGGAAACTACTGGGCTAGAGTGTGGTAGGGGCAGAGGGAATTCCCGGTGTAGCGGTGAAATGCGTAGATATCGGGAAGAACACCAGTGGCGAAGGCGCTCTGCTGGGCCATAACTGACGCTCATGGACGAAAGCTAGGGGAGCGAAAGGGATTAGATACCCCTGTAGTCCTAGCCGTAAACGATGAACACTAGGTGTCGGGAGAATTATCCCTCTCGGTGTCGTAGCCAACGCGTTAAGTGTTCCGCCTGGGGAGTACGCACGCAAGTGTGAAACTCAAAGGAATTGACGGGGGCCCGCACAAGCGGTGGAGTATGTGGTTTAATTCGATGCAACGCGAAGAACCTTACCAGGGCTTGACATCCTGCGAACCCCTGAGAGATCGGGGGGTGCCTTCGGGAACGCAGTGACAGGTGGTGCATGGCTGTCGTCAGCTCGTGTCGTGAGATGTTGGGTTAAGTCCCGCAACGAGCGCAACCCACGTCTTTAGTTGCCAGCATTTAGTTGGGCACTCTAGAGAGACCGCCGGTGATAAACCGGAGGAAGGTGTGGATGACGTCAAGTCATCATGCCCCTTACGTCCTGGGCTACACACGTACTACAATGCTACGGACAAAGGGCAGCGAACTCGCGAGAGCTAGCAAATCCCATAAACCGTGGCTCAGTTCAGATCGTAGGCTGCAACTCGCCTACGTGAAGGAGGAATCGCTAGTAATCGCAGGTCAGCATACTGCGGTGAATACGTTCCCGGGCCTTGTACACACCGCCCGTCACACCATGGAAGTTGGCCATGCCCGAAGTCGTTACTCCAACCCGTAAGGGAGGAGGACGCCGAAGGTGGGGCTGATGACTGGGGTGAAGTCGTAACAAGGTAGCCGTACCGGAAGGTGCGGCTGGATCACCTCCTAACAGGGAGACAAAACTGACTTTGATGTCTGACCCAATTTGTGGTGAGGCCAAAGTCCTGTCATCTCGATGGATAATCGGTACCTCGATGACTTAGGTGGCATGAGCTGTGATGGTAGCCAGCAATGGTAATCATGATGTTTTCGTGTTGCTCTAAGTTTATTCTGTTCCTAAACTTTGTCTAGGTCACACCCCACAAGGGTTCCCCTGGGCCATTAGCTCAGGTGGTTAGAGCGCACCCCTGATAAGGGTGAGGTCCCTGGTTCAAGTCCAGGATGGCCCATTCGTGTTTGGGGGTTTAGCTCAGTTGGTAGAGCGCCTGCTTTGCAAGCAGGATGTCAGCGGTTCGAGTCCGCTAACCTCCACTGACCAAACCTTCCTTTAGCGAAAGCAACAGGAGAAACTTTGATGGTGAGACTAGATTTTTTTGCTGTGAATGGATTTCAGCTTCCTTTCATTTGATTAGATTAGAGTCATTCTATTGGATTTATTTTTTTGAATAGATTCTACTAGAGTTATTTTAACATTTTAATCCATTGAAAAGACGCTGGACTCTTGCTCTGTTGGCTGTAAGGCTGATGGAGTGGTGGTCAGCAGAACCTTGACAACTGCATAGGTAAGTCTGAATATTAAGCATCTCATAGATGCTCAATTCCAGATCCAGTGATAGCTCCATTGGCTTGATCGCTTGCTTTGGTGAGCGGCGAGCGGATGGCGTTGTTGCTGAGGAGGAATTGAGAGATTCTAAAGTAAGAGCCGAGACTCTGCATGGTTCCTGGTTGTTGCCGAAACAACTGGGTTTGATCTTGTTTTTACCTCTGAAGTCTTTAATCTTTTAATCCTTGTGGTTGAAAGGTTGCAGAGCTGATGATGGTAAAACCAGGAGAATCTGCGTACAACCGCAGCAATGCTGTGTGGAGAAACATTGGTCAAGCTACAAAGGGCTCACGGTGGATACCTTGGCACACAGAGGCGATGAAGGACGTAGTTACCTGCGATAAGTCTCGGGGAGCTGGAAACACGCTTTGATCCGGGAATTTCCGAATGGGGCAACCCCTAGAACGGCCAGCTGAATCCATAGGCTGGCTCGAGCCAACCCAGCGAACTGAAACATCTTAGTAGCTGGAGGAAAGGAAAGTAAAAACGACTCCCTGAGTAGCGGCGAGCGAACGGGGACGAGCCTAAACCGATGGTTTCGACCATCGGGGTTGTGGGACAGCAATGTGGACCAGGGACGTTAGAGGAAGCGTTTGAATGGCGCGCCAGAGAGGGTGAAAGCCCCGTACTCGAAAACGAAACTGGCCTAGCTGTATCCCGAGTAGCACGGAGCACGTGAAATTCCGTGTGAATCCGCGAGGACCACCTCGTAAGGCTAAGTACTCCTGTGTGACCGATAGCGCAACAGTACCGCGAGGGAAAGGTGAAAAGAACCCCGGGAGGGGAGTGAAATAGAACATGAAACCGTGAGCTTACAAGCAATGGGAGTCCTACTCATAGGATGACCGTGTGCCTGTTGAAGAATGAGCCGGCGACTTATAGGCACTGGCAGGTTAAACCGGAAATGGTGGAGCCATAGCGAAAGCGAGTCTGAATAGGGCGATCGTCAGTGTTTATAGACCCGAACCCGGGTGATCTAACCATGGCCAGGATGAAGCTTGGGTGATACCAAGTGGAGGTCCGAACCGACTGGTGTTGAAAAACCAGCGGATGAGCTGTGGTTAGGGGTGAAATGCCAATCGAACCCGGAGCTAGCTGGTTCTCCCCGAAATACGTTGAGGCGTAGCGTTTAGTGCTATAGCAGGGGGGTAAAGCCACCGTTTCGGTGCGGGCTGCGAGAGCGGTACCAAATCGATACGAACTCTGAATACCCTGTGTGAAACTAGGCAGTCAGACTGTGGGGGATAAGCTCCATGGTCGAAAGGGAAACAGCCCAGACCGCCAGCTAAGGTCCCTAAATCAATGCTGAGTGATAAAGGAGGTGGGATTGCCCAGACAACCAGGAGGTTTGCCCAGAAGCAGCCATCCTCAAAGGAGTGCGTAATAGCTCACTGGTCGAGCGATCCTGCGCCGAAAATGAACGGGGCTAAGCATTGTACCGAAGCTGCGGATTTAATTGTTCTTAGGAACATTCAAATGGTAGGGGAGCGTTCCATGTGGGGTGAAGCGTTAGCGTAAGCGGGCGTGGACTGCATGGAAGTGAGAATGTCGGCTTGAGTAGCGAAAACATGGGTGAGAATCCCATGCCCCGAAACCCTAAGGGTTCCTCCGGCAGGCTCGTCCGCGGAGGGTTAGTCAGGACCTAAGGCGAGGCCGAAAGGCGTAGTCGATGGACAACAGGTCAACATTCCTGTACCTGTCATGTTTTGGGAAGGGGGACGGAGAAGGCTAGCCCAGCCAGATGTTGGTTACTGGTTCAAGCGTTCGAGGCGTTGAGGAGCGGAGAAAACGCTCTGAGCTGAGGCGTGAGTACGAGCTGCTACGGCAGCGAAGTGGGTGATGTCAAGCTTCCAAGAAAAGCCCTATACCCGTTAAGGCATGATGGCCTGTACCCGAAACCGACACAGGTGGGGTGGTAGAGAATACCGAGGGGCGCGAGATAACTCTCTCTAAGGAACTCGGCAAAATGGCCCCGTAACTTCGGGAGAAGGGGTGCCACCGCAAGGTGGTCGCAGTGAAGAGGCCCAGGCGACTGTTTACCAAAAACACAGGTCTCCGCTAAGTCGCAAGACGATGTATGGGGGCTGACGCCTGCCCAGTGCCGGAAGGTTAAGGAAGCTGGTCAGCGAAAGCGAAGCTAGCGACTGAAGCCCCGGTGAACGGCGGCCGTAACTATAACGGTCCTAAGGTAGCGAAATTCCTTGTCGGGTAAGTTCCGACCCGCACGAAAGGCGTAACGATCTGGGCGCTGTCTCGGAGAGAGGCTCGGCGAAATAGAATTGTCTGTGAAGATGCGGACTACGTGCACCCGGACAGAAAGACCCTATGAAGCTTTACTGTAGCTTGGTATTGTGCCCGGGCTCTGAATGCGCAGGATAGGTGGGAGGCTTTGATCCATGGCTTGCGGGTCATGGTGAGCCAACGGTGAGATACCACTCTTTCAGAGCTAGGGTTCTAACAGCCACCCGTTATCCGGGGGCTGGACAGTATCAGGTGGGCAGTTTGACTGGGGCGGTCGCCTCCTAAAAGGTAACGGAGGCGCGCAAAGGTTTGCTCAGGCTGGTTGGAAATCAGCCGACGAGTGTAAAAGCAGAAGCAAGCTTGACTGTGAGACCAACAAGTCGAACAGGGACGAAAGTCGGCTTTAGTGATCCGACGGTTCTGAGTGGAAGGGCCGTCGCTCAACGGATAAAAGTTACTCTAGGGATAACAGGCTGATCTCCCCCAAGAGTTCACATCGACGGGGAGGTTTGGCACCTCGATGTCGGCTCATCGCAACCTGGGGCTGAAGTCGGTCCCAAGGGTTGGGCTGTTCGCCCATTAAAGCGGTACGCGAGCTGGGTTCAGAACGTCGTGAGACAGTTCGGTCCATATCCGGTGCATGCGTAAGAACATTGAGAGGAGTTCTCCCTAGTACGAGAGGACCGGGAGGAACGCACCTCTGGTGTACCAGTTATCGTGCCAACGGTAAACGCTGGGTAGCCATGTGCGGAGAGGATAACCGCTGAAAGCATCTAAGTGGGAAGCCCACCTCAAGATGAGTGTTCTCATGGCTTAAGCCAGTAAGGTCACGGGAAGAACACCCGTTGATAGGCTCTACGTGGAAGCGCAGCAATGCGTGAAGCGGAGGAGTACTAATAGACCGAGGGCTTGACCAACACTTCGCTCTTGCTGCAGATAGCATGAGCTGTTTGATATTCAGAAGGATTCTGCCAACGGCCTGAAAGGGTGTGTTGATGGGATTCTACTTACCTAGGCAGTTCTCAGGGTTCACCTTGGGGGCAAGAGATTATTTCCTGGTGTTCATGGCACTGTGGACCCACTCCGATCCATCTCGAACTCGGTTGTGAAACGCAGTAGCGGCGACGATAGTTGGAGGGAAGCTTCCTGCAAAAATAGCTCGATGCCAGGATAAAACTCTTGTCCATCCATTTTTGGTTGAGCGCGGCTAGATCTAGCGGCTAGACCAAGACGAAAAGGCCACCGCAAGGTGGCTTTTTTTGTGGTTTGAAATCAGTCTTTTCAACTCAAGTCACTTCAACTCAGCCTGTGAGTTGAATGTCGTCCAGGCTGTTGATCAGGTTGTGGCTGCCGGGGTGCTGTTCTGGATTGCCAGCTCTGCGGCTGAAGCGTGTGGCCAGGCCGCTGGCCTGGGCGGCATCGAGCTCGGCAAGGGAGTCGCTCACGAACAGGATTTTGGCGGCAGATACGGCGAGAGAGTTGGCGATTTGTAGATAGCTGGCTGGATCCTGTTTGGGGCCGCTGCGGGTGTCAAACCAGGCGCTGAACAGTGGGCACAGATCACCGGCGTTGCTGTGCGCGTAGAGCAGTTGCTGGGCCGCTACGGATCCTGATGAATACACCGCCAGTTGCAGGCCATCGGCATGCCAGCGCTTCAGTGTTGGTGGCACATCGTTAAACAGGGGAGTGCACAGTTCGCCATCGGCATAGCCCTCGTTCCAGATCAATCCCTGCAGATCTTTGAGGGCGGTGAGCTTGCGGTCGGCATCGATCAGCTGCTGAAGAAAACGGCAGAGTTGATCAAGGCTGGGAGGCTCATTCTGTGGTTTTTTGGCTTCGTGATGGGCGCTGTGCCAGGCCGCGTTGAGATCGCTGAGCAACGGTTGCAGATCGGCATCCTGCCCGTGTGCTTGCAGGAAGGGCTGAAGGCGAGCTCGGGCGTAGGGGAAGAGCGTGGCGGCCACGAAGCTCACCGGGCAGGTGGTGCCTTCGATGTCGAGCAGGACATGGCTGATGGTGGTCATGGCGGCGTTGGTGGCTGCGTTCGTGGCTGTGTTCATGGCTTGGTAAGGGGTGGCAGCAGCAACTCACGCCAGCTCTGCTCGAGCAGGAATTCGAGAATTTCCAGATGGCGGCGGGCGCAGAAGAGATCCTGTCCCCAGGCATAGAGCCCGTGGCCGGCGATCAGCAGGCCGTGGGGGGCTTCGCCCAGGTGTGGTGAGGCCGCCAGGCTGAGGCGACGCAGATCCTGATCGTTGGCCAGCACGGGAATAGCAATCGAGCTGTTGTGGCTGAACTGGCCCGCCAGGCCCTTGAGCATTTCCAGGCCCTCTATTTGCAGAGAACCGATCCGCAGCGACCCGTTGCGCAGGGCCCGACGGGAGAGCAGGGTGGCGGCCTGGGAGTGGGTGTGCAGTACGGCTCCGGCCCCCGTGCGCCTGACGATTTCCAGGTGCAGCAGGGTTTCGGCGCTGGCTGCCCCATGGCCGGCGATCACCTGGCCCTCGCCATTCACCAGGATCAGGTCTTCGGGCTCAATGGAGCCCTTGTCGACACCGCTGGGGGCCATCAGCAGCTCCAGCGGCTCGGTCCGGCTGACGCAGCTGAAATTTCCGCCGGTGCCGTCGCACCAGCCCCTGGCATGAATCGCCGCGATGACTGCGCTCAAGGCCCTGGCCTGGTCGTCAGGAGCGGTTGTGGGCACGGACCCATTCACGGCACGATCACCATTCTCCTGCACCGGTTCAATGCTGGCAGTTGGGGCACCAGTGGCTGCTGCGTCCTGCCAGGCGCAGGCGCTGGATCGGTTGGCCGCAGCGGCGGCAGGGTTGGCCGCTGCGGCGATAGACCCAGGCGACGCCGCCGTAGTTGCCATTGGTGCCGCTGAGATCGCGGAAGTCGCTGAAGGTGGTGCCACCTGAGCCGATGCTGATCTCGAGCACCTCGATCAGTGATTGGCATAGCCGCTCGAGCTCTGCGGGGCTGAGGCTGCCGCTGCGGCGCTGGGGGGCCACGCCTGCGTTGAAGAGGGATTCATCGGCGTAGATGTTGCCGACGCCAGCCACCAGCGCCTGGTCGAGCAGGGCGGCCTTGATTGGGCGGACGGAGCCTTTGAGTTTCTGCTGCAGGTAGGGGCCGTTGAAGCCTGAGCTGAAGGGTTCGGGGCCCAGCTTCTGCAGGCCCGTCATCACGCTGGAGCAAGCCTGGCCGGAGGGGATGAACCACATCTGGCCGAAGCTGCGCACGTCGATGAAGCGCAATTCCTGCCCCTGGCGGTTCCAGCAGCGCACCCGGGTGTGGCGGCAGGGGTCGCGGGGTTGATCCAGCCAGAGAAATTGGCCGGTCATGCGCAAATGCACGCCCCAGTGGCCTGCCGCCTGGCCGCCGCGGCTCAGCTCGGCCATCAGGTATTTGCCGCGGCGGCTCCAGGTGCCCACCAGGCAACCGATCAGCCCGGCACGGAACTGATCGACATCTGCGGGCGCGGCGATGGCGCGTGCCCGCAGCACCTCGACCCTGTCGATCTCGAAGGCGTTGTTGAGCTGGCGCTCCAGCCCGCGGCGCACGGTTTCCACCTCAGGGAGTTCGGGCATGCGCTCAGGATTGATTCACGCAGCCTGGCAGGAAGGCTCAAGACGCGAGCACTGGGGTGAAGAGTGGGGTGAAGGCCTGTTCCGCCCGCGCCTTGAGCCAGGGGTTGAGGCGGTATTCGCCGCGGGTGTGGCCATGGCCGGCACAGAGATCGAGCACGGAGCCCACATCGAGGGCGATGCCGCCCTGCTCGCGGATGGCGTGGCAGTAGATCTTGCCCAGGATGCCGGCCGCTACGAGCACCAGCATTCCCGGGCGGATGGAGGCTTCGATCCAGGCGAGCACCTGCCCATAGATCACCGGGTAATGGGCATCGCTGCCATAGGCATCGGCACGGCGGTTCAATTCCCCTGGGATCAAGAAGCTGCTCGCCGCCAGGTGTGCCAGGGAGGGCGGCAGCGAAGGAGCGATCACTGCCGCCACCGCCAGGAACGGTCCATGGCGGTAGGCATTGTGTTGCAGAAGGAAGTTGTGCAGGTGCCAGCCGCCGTTGAGCAGGCGCGGCCGCAGGTTCTCCAGGGCAGCGCCTGGAAAGTGGCGCTGCAGGCCAGCGGCCACGGTGTGCATGAATTCAGGCCCGTGGTGGCATTGCTCCAGATCCGGGATGGCGATGAGGTCGCTGCCGGCGATGGCCTGACGGAAGTGTTCAAGGAGCTGCTCGTAGCTGGTGGGGTCGAGCCGGTTGCCCAGGGCATGGAGCTGGGGATCGATGTGTGTGCCGTTGGCGATGGCGCCACCGAGATCGTGACGCTCGCCGCAAAGGAACAGCCCCTCACCATCACCGAGGCGGATCAGGCTGAATGGTTGCTGCATCGCCTGGGCATCCCGCAGGGTTGCAACGAGCCCCTCAAGGGCCTCCGGGCTGGCTGCTTCTGGCGACTCCCAGTTGTGCCAAGGCCGGCGCAGGCTGGGGCCGAGCCTGGCGTAGAAATTTTCCGCGAGCGCTAGGGAGATGGGGGCCGGCTTTTCGCTGGCGGCAAGACAGGTCAGCAACTCTTGTTGCCGATCGGGGGGCAACGAGAGGCTGCCTTCTGCTGCAGCGGCACGCAGGCGGCGCAGGCCTTCCGGGGGAAGCAGCGGCACGATCGCCCAGGCCTGCGGATCGGAGCTGGGCTCCCAGTCCCAGCGACGGCCAGCGCAGAGCCAGAGCCAGGTGCGGTAATACCACTGCCAGGGACCTGGCGTGCAACGACTCAGCCGCTGCCAGGCCCGTTCGAGCAGGTCAGGATCGCGCAAGCGACAGACGGCTTCGATCGCGTCAAATGAGATCGGCTCGGTCTCCAGCGCTCCAGCCGCCAAGGTGCGAATGGCCGACGCGGGATCGGCGGATTCCCACAGACAGGAGAAGAGAGTGCTGGGAGGGTCGGGAGGTGCCGTGGTGTGAGGGAGTTGCCCCTGGCGCTCAGGTCGCACGATACCGGCGCCGTGTCTCCCTTAAACTGGATGCCATGGATTCCTTCGACCCTGTCGCCTAGATGTTGGCCCATCAGGTGCTCGAAGTACTCGATCAGGCGCTCGATTACACGCAACAGCTCGAGCGTCTCACGCTTGATGCCAATGAGGGCCTCAGCATGCCTTCGGAGTTGGCGCCAGGGCTTAGCGCGCAGCGTCTGAGGCTGGCTGAGCTGGTGGGATCTTTTCGAGAGGATCTGGCTGAATGCGACGATCCGGAGGCCATTGATCAGTGGCTGTTCAGGCGGATCTGTGCTATCTGGTCGCTGCATGCGCAGAACGAGGGCTTCCTGTCGCTGGGCAGCCACCTGTTTGCACTGCTCAGCGGTGACGCTGCTGAGCGGCTGCGGCAAGATTTGAAGGATCAGGTCTGCATTCTGCATATCAGCTGCCTGCCGAGAGTGGAGCAGGCTCAGCGAAGCCTCGATTCCTTCAAGAGCTTGGACAGCGAACTGCTCCATCTCATCGCGGTGGGAAATCCAGAGGGACGGGAAGGTGGTTTTCGCTTCAGCTATGGGGATTCGCTTCTCGGTCTGAGCTGCCGCGACGATTACGAAGGCCTCTGCAGCAAGTGCCTTCTCGCCTACACCTTGCTGGCCATGGTGGCGGCACCACGGCTGATCTACAAATTCGAAGACGACATACGGCTGGACTCAGCGGACCTCTTTCGATCCCACCTCCACGATCTGCTCAGAAACGACGTGGCCTATGCGGGGCATCCTGTCACCGGCTTTCCGAATCATCGCCAGTTCTGGAATGGAGATCATTTAGGTACGTGCCGGAACCAGAATCTGGATGGCCTCAGCTATCAGGCACCGATCGTCAGCCAGTACGCCGATGGGGGATTCGCCTACGTGCTTGGGCGACGCGGACTGGAGGCGCTCGCCTATGCCTTCGTTACCCATCAGGCGTTTTTGGCTAACGACACCATCCTCTTTGAAGATGCCACCGTTGGCTTGTTTCTGCAGATGGCAGGGATTGGATTGACGCCCGTGGCTCCGTTCTCCACTGGACTCACGTCCAAGCGGCATCGGATGCAGCTTGATCTCGCATCCGGTGGGCATCGGTTCACGGAGCGGCAGCAGGCTGGCCTGAAAAGCTTGCGGCAGCACCCGCTTCATGGATCTGTGCCAGGAGTACAGGCTGCCTTGAGGCTGAAGTTGGCTGATCCTGCCGAAAGGCTGGCCGAACATCCGCCACGGTTCGCTGCCAGGGTCAGCGCCGATCTCAAGGCGATGGTTCGCCGCTGTTTGGATGAGCAGGAACGACTTGGTTCGTTCCGGCCACGCCGGATCCATCTGGCCAGCAGGAGGCTGGGGCGATACTTCGATCCTGGATTATACGCAACGCTGGAAGACACGTTGCGTGGATTGCTCGAGCCCGCCTGTGGGAGCACGGCTCTGGCGGAGATTGAGCGGATCACGGTGGGGGAAAAACTCGGCCCACCACGCCGCGACACTCTCTATCTAGCGTGTCTGCACCTAATCAACGGGGAGCTGGAGGAGATCCAACGGATTCGGGCCGAGACAAACTCTCTGGTGATTGGTTGGTTCTGGGACAATCATCATAGCTACATTAGTAATTGTAGGCTTGCTAAGGAGCTGGATGTCTGTGTCCCTTCCCATCATCACGGCAGCGGTTTTTTGGCCGATGTCAATCCTAGAACCACCTATCCACTGCCACTCTGCTGCGCCCAGTGGTCGATGCCTACGCTGGAACGGCTTCTTGTCGCCACCCCGCTTGGCGATCAGCGCTCTACCGAAATATCTGGCCGGTTCACAAGTTATTCCAATACTAAAAGTGACTGGGCTGTCGGTACCAGGCGGAGTGAACTTGTGCGTTGCTATGGCAAGGGTTTGGTGAGTGAGCATGTGAAGTTACAGCTTGAAGAAAATGAAGTTTATTCCTATTTTACGATGTCGGCCGAAGAGCGTTTTGCTGACTGGTGCCAACATCTCTTCTCGCTTTGCCTGCCGGTTCGATCCGATCTCTCGTTGCGATTCTTCGACGCAATTGCAGCTGGACAACTGCCAATCGTGGATCGTGAGCTTGCTGGTGCCGTGCTCGACGACCTGGCTCCTTCCCTGATCGCCGGTCGTGATTTCCTGCTGGTGGACGTGTCGTCGCCCCGGGAACTGAGGGCGGCCAGGCAACGTGCGCTCGAGACCCATCGCCTTCAAGACCGGGAGGCGGCCAGCTTGCGAGTGCGGGGTGCCCACCTGTTGGAGCACCGCGTGGCGCTGATGTTCGAGGTTGGCCTGGAGGTGCTGAATGAACAGAAGTGGGTGCAGCAGCAACAGGCGTGCCAGCAAGGCCTGGAAGCCTTACGCCAGGCTCTCGATGCCTGCCTGGACGCCTTGGCGGCGGGCCGCGACGGCGAGGCTCTCGATCAACTCGCCACCATCCTGGAGCAACCGCCTGCCATCGCCTTGAAGCTGGAGGGAATCGCCGCCCAATGGATGGAACTGCTGGCCGCGATCGATGGGCGGATCCAGGCCGAAACCGAGGCGGCACCGGATGCGGACCAGAGAGCCGAGCTGTGTTGGTCTGGCGTGGTTGTGCTGGATCGGCTGGGGCCTCTCCTTTCTGGCGATGCCCTGCCAAGCTGGCTGCCCATCCTGAACGAACAGTTCAGCCGCTACGGGGCGCTTCAGTGGCGGGAGAGTTCTCATGCCGGCGGGGTGGCTGGCCGTGAAGCACGCCGGCGCGCGATCGTTCTGTTGTTACGACTCAGCCAGCTCCATGTCCCCTGCCCGGAATGGGTGTTGGGCGCAGCCAGGGAGCTTCTGGAGACTGACCTTGCAGATGATCAGGCCCTGCCAGAGAGCGCCCATTCCCGAATGCTGTTGTTGAAGCAGTGGCAGGACCAACTGGTGGATCACGCTGAAGTGCTTGCTCACTTAAAGCCCAATTTTGATCAGGCGAGCCGAGCCGCAGCCCGGCGCCTGCAGATCTCGGTGGTGATTCCCTTCCACGGCAAGGTCAGCGAGTTGGAGGTTGCACTGGCCGCCTTGGTTCTACAGACATTCCGCGATTTCGAGGTGGTGGTGGTGGCCGATGGCTGCGCTGTGGAGGAGGACGTGCTGGACGGGCTGAGGGCCCAGGGAATCCCCGCTTCCTTGTTGCAGCTTCCAGAGCGCCAGGGAGCCTTCCGCGCCCGAGCGGCGGTTGCCAATGCAACATCGGGCAGCTACCTCTGGTTCTTTGACCATGACGACCACGGGGAAGCAGTGTTCATGGAACGGATGCTGGCAAGGGCCCGCAGCACCGAGGCCGATGTGGTGGAGTGTCCATTCTGGGTCGTGCCACCAGGGAAGGCCCCTTACATCCTTCAGCAGTTTGCAACAGAAACGATGCGCGTGATGCCGCCATCCTGGAGAGCTATCTGATTGGTGAATCCCATAACAACCTGGCCAACAAACTGATCCGCCGCAGCCTTTTGGAGCAAGCCATGGCGCAGCTCAAGACTATGGGCCTCCCCAAGGACCCCCAGCTGAACTTCTGCGAAGACATGCTGTGCACGGTGCTGCTTTACCGTTGCGCGCACACCTATGCCAGCACCATCCAAACGGAGTATCGCTACCTCCAACGCTCCGATAGTTCCATGGTCAGCACGGATCCTGCCGTAGTCGACGCCTGCCTGATCAGTCTTGAAACCGTGTTGAAGGTTCTGCGGCCTCTGTTGCAAGACCATGGCCAGTCTTCTTCAGTGGTGGAATTCCGCAGCCGCGACGTGAACTGGAGCCTCAATAATCTGCTCTGCCGAGCTGGCAGCTCTCTTGGAGAGGAGAGTTTGAAACGGGTGGGCCGTATCCAAAGCCTCTACGACTGACAACGATAGGAACCAGGATCAACGTTTTTCACCGCAACTTTTTTGGGAAGGCTACGGACTCAATGCCTAGCTTGCTGTGGATTTGACCTTGGCCGTCAACCTGATCAGCTCCATATCGTTTGGTAGAACTTGTTGATTGCCTTGATGATCCAAACATCTGGGGTTACGTTTTACCGTTGAGAGTAGTTTCTGGCTCTTTCTCAGCAAATTCTCGGGCAATGAATTCTTGCATCTTCGCGAAACCATCCTTTTGAGTGGTTCGATGAGCCTTGTCGGCCCCAGGCCCCATGCTGTGGATCACAACGAGCTCTATCGCAAGGTGATTCCTGGCTACATGCAACGGCACCAGTTCAAGCCTGGGATGACCGGCCTGGCCCAGGTGGAAGGGTGGCGCGGCGAAACCGCTGATCTTGAGGCGATGGTTCAGCGTATCGAGGCTGATCTGCGCTACCAACGCGATTGGTCGCTCGGGCTCGATCTCAAGATCATGATCAAAACCATCCTGAACATCCGTTCACCGAATGCCTTCTGACTCGTCTGCTGACGACCAGCAAAAAAATCCTGCCACGGAAACTCCGGGCAGGATTATCAGGTTTTAGAGCCTCAGGCCTACGGCCTTAAGCCTTGTCGAGTTCGAACTCGGCGAAGTTGTTGGTGTTGATGCCGCCGTCGGTGCCGCTGAATCCGGTGTAGTTCACCTTGTCAAAACGCACCACCACCGGGTAGCGGATACCGGAGGTGTCGACGGAGGCCACAGTGCCGACGTCGTTGAACCAGTAAGACTCAGCCCGCTTGATGCGCACCTTGTCGCCGCGTGAAATGGCCATCGCTGCCTAGATGAGGGTGACTTCCTTGCGGAAACTACCCGCGGCAGGGGCTTGGCAACCAGCTCGTGTCACGAATCGTCGCCCGGGGCCGCATGGCACGATCGCCTCCCCTGCCCCTGGCCCTCGATGGAGGCACCTGTCCTCAGCCTCGAACTGCCCGATCCCAACCGCGAGGACATCAGCACCGTCGAGTTCCTCGCCCGCCTCGAGGAGGCCTGGGAGGTCTGTGATCGCTTCGATCTGCAGACCGAAATCTGGCGCGGCCGCATCCTCGGTTCGGTACGGGATCGGGAAAAGCGCGGCGGCGAAGGCCGGGGCACCGGCTTTCTGCAGTGGCTGCGCGAGCGCGAGATCAGCAAAACCAGGGCCTATGGCCTGATCCAGCTGGCGGAATCCGCCGACAACCTCGTCGGTGGCGGCCTGCTGGAGCAGGCCAGCGTCAACAACTTCTCGAAACGGGCCTTCCTGGAGACGGCCCAGGCGGATGTGGAAGTGCAGCTGATGATCAGCGAGGCGGCCAATGAGGGCCGCCAGATCACGCGCAAACAGGTGCGCCGGCTCACCGATGAGTTCACCGCCGCCACCAGCCCCCTGCTGCCAGAAGAGATTCGCCAGCGCACCCAGGAGAACCTTTTGCCGCCGCGGGTTGTGGCGCCCTTAGTCAAGGAGCTGGCCAAGCTGCCGGAACCCCAGCAGGACGACCTGCGCCGCGCCCTGCGTGAGGAGCCGGAGCTGGAGCGGGTCAAGGACGTGACCCATACGGCCCGCTGGCTGAGCAAGGCGGCGGAGGCCGGCGCGGCGGTGCGGGCCTTCCAGCAGGGAGACCTCAACTTTGAAAAGGCCCTGCAGGAAGCCCAGCGCCTCGATGCCCTCGGCCTGCTGGCCGATGCCGTGGGCCAGGCCCAGCACATCGAGAGCGCCGTGCTCAAACTGCACACCAGCTGGCGGCGGCTGGGCGGCCTGCAGGAGCGGCTCTGGGTGGAGAGCGGCAGCAGCACCCCCCACCTGCGCGAGCTGCTCACCCTGCTGCAGAGCCTCAGTGGCAGCACGCTGCGGGTGTCACTCGGAGAGCTCGCCGGTGGCAAGCGGGTGCGGATTCAACTGGTGGAAGAAAGCCCCGACCAGCTCGAAGCGCCTCCCTTGCCCTGAACGCTCACTTTGAGCGCCCCCGTTCAACGGTGAGAGGATGGCCCCACGTGAAGGCCAGAGATGACCAGCAAAACTTCCGCAGACCTTCCGGCTACAGCCCCAGCGGTGGCGGGCACCAGCGCCTTTGTGCTCGTCTATCACCGCTCGCCGTTCGATGAAAAGATCGATGCCGATGGAACCCGGCATTGGGTGGATCAGAAGAGCCCCAACGGCATCATTCCCACCCTCAGGAACCTGTTTCGCAGCCAGCGCTCAGGCACCTGGGTGGCCTGGCGCCGCCAAGACGAAGAGGGGCCGTCAGACGACGAACTGGTCCAGATGGATCCCCCCAACGACTTCATGTTGCGGCGTCTGCCGCTGACCACCAAACAAATATCCAGCTTCTATCACGTCACGTCGAAGGAATCCTTCTGGCCGATTCTGCACTCCTTTCCCAGCCATTTCAGCGTTGACAATTCCGACTGGTGCATCTTTGAGGAGGTGAATGCCTCCTTCGCCAGGGCGGCCTGCCTGGAAGCCGCACCGGGGGCCACGATCTGGATTCATGATTACAATCTCTGGCTCGCGCCCGCTTACATCCGCAAGGAACGCCCCGATGTGCGGATCGCCTTTTTCCACCACACGCCCTTCCCGTCCACAGACGTCTTCAGCATTCTTCCCTGGCGGGATGAAATCCTCGACAGCCTGCTCTGTTGTGATTTAGTCGGTTTCCACATTCCCCGTTACGCCAACAACTTCGCCCGCTCGGCCGTCAGCCTCCGCGCCGTGAAGGGGGTGGATCCGGTGCCGGTCGCCGAGAAGTTCCGCCGTAACGGCAGCGCCCTGGCCGAACCGTTCGTTGTTCCTTACCTGATGCATGAAGGCCGGCGCGTGCGCATCGTCGCCTCGCCGGTGGGCACCTCCCCCGATCAGATCCGCCGCATTGCGTCCAGTCCCGAGATCTGCGCCATGTCGAAGCAGATCTCGGAGCAGCATTCCGACCGCAAGCTGATCCTCTCCGCCTCCCGGGTGGATTACACCAAGGGCAACGAGGAGATGCTGCTCGCCTACGAGCGTTTGCTGGAGGCCGACAAGACCTGGCACGGCAAGGTTGAGCTGTTCCTTGGCTGCGTGGCGGCTGCCGGTGGCATGCGCATCTACGACGACATCCAGCGGGCGGTGGAAGAAATCGTCGGCCGCATCAACGGCCGCTTTGCCCGCATCGACTGGACGCCGGTGCGCCTCTCGACCCGGCGGATTCCCTACGAAGAGCTGGTGGCCTGGTTCGGCGAGGCCGATGTTTGCTGGATCACCCCCCTGCGCGACGGCCTCAACCTGGTGGCCAAGGAATACGTGGCGGCCCGGCGGGGTCGCGATGGGGTGCTGGTGCTCTCCGAATTCACCGGAGCGTCGGTGGAACTGCAGGGGGCGGTGCTCGCCAACCCCTACTCCCACGGCAGCATGGACCGGGCCATTGCCGAAGCCCTGGTGATGCCCAAGCCCGAACAGTGCGAGCGCATGGTGACGATGAACCAGGCCGTCGAGGAGTTCACCGTGGAGCACTGGGCCGAGCAGCAGCTGGGTGAACTCAGCGTTCTGTGATCGTGGGCCGTGCCAGAGCCAGGCCCCGGGCGCTGGCCCTGGCGATCGTCCTGGCTGGGATCCTGGTCCTGCTGGCGCTGCCCGTGGCCTGGGCGCGGCCGCCGCTGACGATCACCGTGCTGATGCCCGCTCCCTTCGCTGAAGCCACCGCTGACACGGTGGCGGCCTTCAACCGCGACCACCGTCGGCTGCGCATCGCCGTGGCCCGCGGACCGTTTGAAACTGAGGCGGTGTCGGATCTGGCGATCAGCAGCCTGCTGCTGGGCGACAGCCCCTACGACCTGCTGATGATGGATGTCACCTGGACGGCCAAATACGCCGCCGCCGGCTGGCTGCTGCCCCTCGACGACTGGCTCGACGGCGATCCCCTTGTCGATGTTGTGCCCGGTGCCCGCGAGGGCAATCGCCTCGATGGCCAGCTCTGGCGCCTGCCGATGCTGGCCTCGATGGGCCTGCTCTACTGGCGCACCGATCTGATGGCGGCGCCGCCGCGCACGCCCGCCGAGTTGGTGGATCGCTCTAAAGAGCTGCAAGAGCAGGGCTTAGTGCGCTGGGGGTACGTCTGGCAGGGCCGTCAGTACGAGGGCCTCAGCTGTGTGTTCCTCGAAGTGTTGCGTGGCTTCGGCGGCCAGTGGGGCGGGGCGGCGGCCAGCGGCATCGGCCTGGACTCACCCCAGGCCGCAGCGGCCGCCTCCTGGCTGCGCCAGCTGGTCGAAACGGGTGTGACGCCCGCGTCGGTGGCCGATTTCGCCGAACCCGAAAGCCTGCAGGCCTTCGCCAGTGGCGAGGCCGCCTTCATGCGCAATTGGCCCTACGCCTGGAAAGAGCTGCAGAAACCGGGCAGTGCCGTGGCCGGCAAGGTGGCGATCACAACGATGGTGGCGGAGCCGGGCCAGTCGCCGGCTGCCACCCAGGGCAGCTGGGGGCTGTCGGTGCTGCGCGGCAGTGCCCATCCGGCCGAAGCCGTGGCGGTGCTGCAGGCCCTCACCGGTGAGCAGAGCCAGCGGCGGCTGGCCCGTGATTGGGGCTACACGCCCACGCTCGCCTCCCTGTTCGACGATCCCGAGCTGCGTGCGGCCCTGCCCCTGCTGCCCGCCCTGCGCCAGGCCCTGGAGGTGGCGGCCTTGCGGCCGATCACCCCGGTCTATGCCCAACTCAGCGACATCCTTCAGCGCCAACTCAGCGACGCGATCACCGGCGGGACGGCCCCTGAAGTGGCGATGGGCCGGGCCGGACGCAGCAGCCGGGCGGTGCTCAACGCCAGTGGCGTGGAGGCGGTCTGATGGGCGTGGTGCTGATCGGCCCGGCCCTGCTGCTGTTGCTGCTGGTGTTCCTCTGGCCGATGGCCTCTTACCTGTGGCTGAGTTTCCACGCCCAGAACCTGTTCACGGATCTCCAGCCCGTTCCGGTGGGGATGCTCAATTGGCACCGCCTGGTTCTCGATGCCCGCTTCTGGCAGGACGCGGCCCAGACCCTGCGCTTCGCGTTGGTGTCGGTGTCGTTGGAGCTGGGGCTGGGCCTGGCCATGGCCCTGCTGCTCAATCAGCGCTGGCGCGGTCGCGGGCTGGTGCGCAGCCTCACCCTGCTGCCCTGGGCCCTGCCCACCACGGTGATGGCCCTGGGCTGGCGCTGGATCTTCAACGACCCCAGCGGCCCGATCAACGGCGTGATCGCTGGCCTCACCGGCAGCACGCTGCCCTTCCTCGCCTCCCCCTCCCTGGCCTGGCTGGCCGTGGTTTTTGCCGATGTCTGGAAGACGACGCCCTTCGTGGCCCTGTTGCTGCTGGCCGGGCTGCAGATGATCCCCGCCGATCTCTACGAGGCGCTGGCGCTGGAGGGTGGCAGCGCCCGTCAGGCCTTGCTGCGCATCACCCTGCCCCTGCTCAGGCCCTACCTGCTGCTGGTGCTGCTGTTCCGCCTGGCCCAGGCCCTGGGCGTCTTCGATCTGATCGTGGTGCTCACCGGCGGCGGGCCTGCCAGCAGCACCGAGAGTGTGGCGGGCTACGCCTATCTCAATGCCATGCGCTTCCTCGATTTCGGCTACAGCGCCACCGTGATGATCGGCATGTTTGGCGTGCTGCTGCTGCTGGGGGGCGTGTTGTTGCTGGTTTTGCGCCGTCCTGCCAGGGCTTGAGCTGCCCCGCGCCCTTTTCCTTGCACTGATTTTTTTGTCAAGCACCCCGCATCCGATGCCTGCTTCGCCGTCTGCACAACCGATCGCCTCACAGAGGGGGCAGAACCCGCGCCGCTGGACCCTGGTGGCGTTGCTGCTGTTCTGGAGCCTCGCGCCGATGCTCTGGCAGCTCTACACCTCGCTGCGCACCCCCGATGCCCTGCTGGGCGGGCTGGCGGCGATCGGTCGGGGCTGGACCCTGGCCAACTACGGCCAGATCCTCAGCAGTGATCCGCCCTTCTGGCGCTACCTGCTCAACAGCACCCTGGTGGGGGTGGGAACAACGCTGCTGACCCTGCTGCTGGCCATCCCCTGCGCCTACGCCCTGCAGCGGCGCGGCGGCCTGCAGCGGCAGCTGGTGGATGGGGCCCTGCTGGTGGCCGCCGCCTTCCCCTCGGTGCTGCTGTTCCTGGCGCTGCTGCAGCTGGCGCGCCAGTTCGGCCTGGCCAACAACCTGCTGGCGCTCTGTCTGCCCTATGCCGGGCTTTCGCTTCCCCTGGCGGTGCTGCTGCTGGAGGCGGCCTTTGCCGAATTGCCCCGCGAGCTCGAAGAGAGCGCACTGCTGGAGGGCTTTGGCCTCTGGCAGCGTCTGCGCTGGATCCTGGTGCCCCTGCTCGGCCCGGCGGTGGCGAGCACGGCCGTGCTCGTGTTTCTGTTCAGCTGGAATGAGTTCCCGATCGCCCTCACCTGGCTGAGCCGCTCGGAGCTGCTCACCCTGGCGCCCGCCATGGCCCGCATCGCCGGTTCCTCGGTGTTCTCGGTTCCCTATGGCGCCTTCGCTGCGGCCACGGTGCTGGGCAGCGTGCCATTGCTGCTGCTACTGCTGGTCTTTCAGCGGCCGATCGTGGCCGGCCTCACCCAGGGCGCCATCAAGGGTTGAACCTGCTGTCCGCCGCTCCCGCCGATGACCGTTTCCAGCACGATTTCCAGCACCACCACCAGCGCTGCCACGGCGTTGCAGTTGGAGGGGATCAGCCGCCGCATCGGCGCGCGCACGATCCTCGAAGATCTCGATCTGACGGTGAGCCCCGGCGAGTGCCTGGCCCTGCTCGGCCCCAGCGGTTGCGGCAAGAGCAGCACCCTGCGCCTGATCTCCGGCCTCGATTCCCCCGACCGGGGCCGCATCCTGCTCGGCGAGCGCGACATCACCGCCCTGCCGCCGGCCCGCCGTCAGGTGGCGATGGTGTTTCAGAGCTACGCGCTCTATCCCCACCTGAGCGTGGCCCGCAACCTTTCGCTGGGGATGGAGATCCGCGGCGTCGATGCGGCCACCATCGCCCGCGACCTCGATGCCGTGCTCGAGCTGCTGCAGCTCGGTGAGCTGCGCCAAAGGCGGCCCGCCGATCTCTCCGGCGGCCAGCGCCAGCGGGTGGCCCTGGCTCGGGCCCTGCTGCGGCGCCCGCAGGTGTTCCTGCTCGATGAACCGATGAGCAACCTCGACGCCCAGCTGCGCGAGGAGCTGCGGCCCCAGCTGCGCGCGATCCTCTGCGGCGGTGGGGCGCCGGTGGTCTACGTCACCCATGACCAGCAAGAAGCCATGGGCATCGCCGATCGCATCGCCGTGCTCGATGCCGGCCGCCTGCAGCAGTGCGGCACGGCTCGCGAGCTCTACCACCGACCCGCCACGCTGTTTGTGGCCCAGTTCATCGGTCGGCCCCAGATCAACGTGCTCCAAGAACCCGATGGCAGCCTGCTGGCCGTGCGGCCCGAACACCTCCATGCTGTGCGGGAAGGTGGACTGCAGGTTCGGGTGGTGAGTCGGGAATGGCAGGGCGCCAGCCAGCAACTGCAGCTCGACACAGCCCGCGGACCCCTGCGCTGGGTCTGCGATGGCGGGCGAAGCATCGGCGATGCCGTGCGCATCGCCTGGGAGCCACAACATGAGCATCGATTTGCGGCCGGCGGCCGGCGTCTGACGGCTTGACCACCAATTCATTCTCTCGATTCACCCCCTCCATTCACCCTCTCCATTCACTGTCATGCCGAAAGCCAAACCTCCCTGGTGGGAAGGCTGCGTCATCTATCAGTTGATGCCGCGCAGCTTCCACGACGCCGACGGCAATGGCATCGGTGACCTGGCCGGTATCACCCAGAAACTTCCTTACCTGGAGTGGCTCGGGGTCGATGCGATCTGGCTGACGCCGATCTATCCCTCGCCGCTGCGCGATGGCGGTTACGACATCACCGACTTCACCAGCGTCCACCCCGATCTCGGCGATCTTCGCGACGTGGGGCTGTTGCTGGAGCAGGCCCACATCCACGGCATCCGCGTGATCCTCGACCTGGTGTTGAACCACACCAGCGTTTTGCACCCCTGGTTTCAGCGCGCCCTCTGGGCGCCCCAGGGCAGCAGCGAGCGTGATTTTTACGTCTGGCGCGACGACGACCAGGGCTATGCCGATGCGCCGGTGCTGTTCCGCCACTTCGAAGCCTCGAACTGGGAATGGAACGAGGTGGCGGGCCAGTTCTACCTGCACCGTTTCCTGCGCCACCAGCCCGATCTCAACTACGCCAATCCCGAGGTGCAGGAGGAGATGCTGAAGGTGGTCGACTTCTGGCTGGACATGGGGGCCGACGGCTTTCGCCTCGATGCCGTGCCCTTCCTGTTCGAGGCGGAGGGCAGCCGCTGCGAGGGCCTGCCCGAAACTCACGCCTTCCTGCGGCGGTTGAGGGCCCGGGTGGAGGCCAGCGGGCGGGATGTGCTGCTGTTGGCCGAGGCGATCCAGCCGGTCGATGAGTCGGCGCCCTACCTGGCCAACGATGAACTGCATGCCGCCTTCGACTTCGGCCTCACGGCCCACCTGTTCGCGGCCGTGGCCAATGGCCGCAGCGATGCCCTGCGCGATTGCCTCACCCATGCCCAGGAGATGGTGCCGGGCTGCCGCTGGGCCCTGCCGCTGCGCAACCACGATGAGCTCTGGCTCGGGGATGGTCACCTGGTGCCCGATGCGGTGGTGGAGGCCATCCTCAATGGCTTTCCCGACGCACGTGACCACTGGCTGAACTGGGGAATCAACCGGCGGCTGGCCCCCCTGCTCAATGGCGATGCCAGGCCCAACACCCTGCTACATGCCCTCATCTACAGCCTGCCCGGCCTGCCCTGCCTCTATTACGGCGATGAACTGGGCATGGGCGACTGGCCGGGACTGCGCGACCGCGACCCCAACCGCACACCGATGGCCTGGAGCCGGGCCCCCAACGGTGGTTTCTCCAGCGCTCCAGACCCCTTGCTGGTGCTGCCGCCGATCACCTCACCCGGTTTTGATTACCGCGTGGTCAACGTGGAGGTGCAGCAGCAGCTCTCGGGCTCCCTGCTCAACTGGCACCACCGCATGCTCACCAGTCGCCGGTTGCTACCGGCCCTGCGCTACGGCGACATGGTGATGATCGAGAGCGGCCACCCCAGCGTGCTCTGCTACGCCCGTTCCTGCCAGGAGCGCAGCGAGGGCGAGGAAACCCTGTCGGCGATGACGGTGATCGTGGCCGCCAACCTCTCCGGCACGGGCGCCTCCACCCGGCTCGACCTCAGCCAGTGGCAGGGCCATCGCATGCGCGAAACGCTCTGGGGTTGTGAGTTTGCCCCGGCGAGCCCGGAGTGGTTCGTCTACCTGCCCGCCTATGGGTTCTTCTGGTGGCTGGTGAGCGAGTAGGCCGCGGCGGCTTCCTGCTCGAGCAGATCGCCCACCGTGCCCTCCAGCCGGTCGGCCTCGGCCTGATCGACAAAGGCCAGCCGGCAGCGGCGGGCCAGCACATCCTCCGGTTGCCGGGCCCACTCATGGCGGGCCATGTGGCGCACCTCCGCGGCGGTCAGGGGGATCACGTCGCTGAGGGGGGTGCGCTCGCTGGCATCGGCGGCGCAGGCGAGCACCGCGGGGGCCTCCAGGCCATGGCTGGCGATCAGGTGGGCCGCCAGTGGGCCTCCCAGCTCGTTGCTGAGCTTTGTGGCCAGGGCGGCCAGCTCGGCGGCGCTGCGGCCGGGGTCGCTGGCGGCACCCAGGATCGCTCCGGCGACAGGCTCCCCCAAGGGCCGGCCGAGCTGCTCGGCCACCACGGCCAGGGCGTCGATGGCCATGCTGCGGCAGGTGGTCCACTTGCCGCCCATCACGCTGATCAGACCGCAGCTGAGCCGCTCCACCGCGTGCTCCCGCACCACCCGCGCCGTGCCGGCGGCCGCTTCCGCCGCTGTTTCGGGCAGCAACAGCGGGCGGCCGCCGGCCCAGCGGCTGCTCACCTGGCGTGGAGTATCTGAGGGGAACCAGCGCTGCACGTAGTCGAGCAGGTAGGCCTCTTCGTTGGCGGCGGGCCGCTCGGCTTCGGCCAGGGGGCAGGCGGTGTCGGTGGTGCCCACCAGCGTGCGGCCGAAGAAGGGCAGCATGAACAGCACCCGACCGTCGTCGGTGGCGGGCACCAGCAGGCCCAGGCCGCCGGGGCAGAGGTCGTCGTCGAGCACCACGTGCATGCCGCGGCTCACCTGCAGCCTGGGCGGCAGATCGGCCTGGGCCATGCGGCGCAGGGCGTCGGCGCCGATGCCGGTGGCGTTCACCACCACCCGGGCGCGCAGCCGCTGCCTGGCGCCATCCGGCTCCGCTGCGATCACGGCCCCATTCAGCTGGCCCTGGCCGTCGCGCAGCAGCTCCACCACGGCGCTGCGGGTGTGTACAGCGGCGCCGGCGAGGGCGGCGCTGCGGGCGATCAGCAGGTTGAGGCGGGCGTCGTCGAAGCGGGCATCGGCGTAGGCGACGCCGCCGTGGCCAGGCGCCAGCTCGGGCATCTGGCGGCTCACCTCCTGGCGCGAGAGGCAGCGGCTGGCGCTGATGCGCCGCCGGCCGGCCAGCAGGTCGTAGACCGCCAGGCCGGCGCCGTAGTAGGCGGTGGCCAGCGGGTTGCGGGTGGGCAGCAGCAGCTCCAGGGGCTGGGCCAGGAACGGCACGGCCTGCAGCCAGTGGCCGCGCTCGCCCAGAGCTTCGCGCACCAGCTGCAGCTGGCGCAGATCAAAGGTTTTGACGGCCAGCTCCAAATAGCGCACGCCGCCATGCAGCAACTTGGTGCTGCGGCTGCTGGTGCCCGAGGCGATGTCACTGCCCTCCACCAGCACCACCGAGAGGCCGCGGCGCACGGCCTCCAAGGCGATGGTGGCGCCGGTGGCGCCGGCGCCGATCACCAGCAGATCGAAGACCTTGTCCGGGTCGTGGCCAGGGTTCTGGTCAGGGCCGTGACTGGGGCCTGAATGGTTGGGGCCAGGAGAAGACATTCCGTTGGCGATCGGCAAGGATTCTCTGCGGAGGTGCGGTCTGGGCGGCTCTGGGCCTCTCCTCAGGGTTGCGCATACCAGGCCAAACTGCGACGCACCGCCTCCCGCCAGCGCTTCAGCCACCGCTGGCGGTCGTCTTCGCTGAGGCTTGGTTGAAAGCGGCTGGCGGCTGGTTCGCCGGGGATGGTCGCCCAGGCCTCAAGGCCAGGCACCAAACCGGCATCGAGGGCGGCGAGCAGGGCCACGCCCCGGCTGGTGCTCTCGAGATCGGCGCGGCGGCGCACCTCCAGGCCGCAGCTGTCGGCCTGGGCCTGCAGCAGCCCATCGGCGGCGGCGGCGCCGCCATCGGTGGCCAGCTCCTTCAGCGGAGCTCCCAGGGCTTCGGTGGCCAGCTCCACCAGGGTGGCCACGGCCAGGGCGATGCTCTCGAGGGTGGCCCGGGCGATGGCGCCGCCGCCGGTGTCGCGGGTGATGCCGATCAGCAGGCCGCGGGCGTGGGGATCCCAGTGGGGCGTTCCCCAGCCTGTGAAGGCCGGTACCAGCATCAGGCCGCTGCCGGCGGGAGCTGTTGCCGCCAGCGCATCGATCTCGGCGGAACTCTCGATCAGGCCCAGCCCGTCACGCAGCCACTGGATGGCGGTGCCGGCATTGAGCACGCTGCCCTCCAGGCAGTAGGTGGCGGAGCCGTCGGCGCCGCACCAGCCGTAGGTGCTCAGCAGGCCCCCGTCGCTGCGCACGATGCTGCTGCCGGTGTTGATCACCAGAAAGGCGCCGGTGCCGTAGGTGCATTTGGCTTCACCCGGCTGCAGGCAGTTCTGACCCAGGGTGGCGGCCTGTTGATCGCCGAGCATGGCCCGGATCGGCACACCGGCGAAGGGCAGCTCCGCAGTGATGGCGCCGAAGTCGGCGTGGCAGGGGCGCAGCTCCGGCAGGAGGCCGGCCGGCACCCCGAAGGCGTCACAGAGTTCCGGATCCCACTGACCCCGCTCCAGGTCCATCAGCAGGGTGCGGCTGGCGTTGCTGCGGTCGGTGGCATGCACCTGGCCGCCGGTGAGGCGCCAGAGCAGCCAGCTGTTGACGGTGCCAAAGCAGAGCTCCCCGGCCGCAGCAGCGGCCGCCGCCTGCGGCTGCTCGCGCAGCAGCCAGACGATCTTGCTGGCGCTGAAATAGGGATCCAGCAGCAGGCCGGTGCGGCCCCGCACCAACGGCTCCAGGCCGTTGCGTTTCCAGTCGGCGCAGAGGCCGGCGGTGCGGCCGTCCTGCCAGACGATTGCCGGCCCCAGCAGTGCCCCGCTGCGGCGATGCCAGAGCAGGGTGGTCTCCCGCTGGTTGGCGATGCCGCAGGCCGCCACGGCGCGGCGTTGCTCCGGGCTGATCGCCTGCTCCAGGGCTTGGAGGGCCGCCAGCTGGCTGGCCCAGATCTCTTCGCCGTCCTGCTCGACCCAGCCGTCGGCGGGGTGCCGGCAGCTCAGGGGAGCGCTGCGGCTGAGCAGCCTCTGGCCTGCGGCGGTGTGGAGGGAGGCCCTCGAGCTGGTGGTGCCCTGGTCGAGCGTCAGAAGGAGGGCGTCGTTGGGCATGGGGGCTCCGTTTTGTCCGTGCTAGCGCTGTTGAGCGCATGTTCAGGCTGGTCGATGCGGGTTGACACGAACGACGACACGGCTAGCCGCCCCGCCAGCCACCCCGCCAGCCGCCCTGACTGGGTGGCCGATGCCGTGATCGTGCAGATCTTCCCCGACCGCTTTCGCCGCAGCGGCAAGGTGGCGGCCCAGCAGGGGCTGGCCCTGCAGCCGTGGGGGGAGGACCCGGCCGCCCAGGGGTTTCAAGGCGGTGATCTCTACGGCGTGATCGAGGCGCTCGACGATCTCCAGGAACTTGGCGCCACCTGCCTCTATCTCAATCCGGTCTTCGCCTCAGCCGCCAACCACCGCTATCACACCTTCGAGTATTTCCAGGTGGACCCGCTGCTGGGGGGCAACGGCGCCCTGGCCGCTCTGGTGGCGGAGCTGCATCGCCGCGGCATGCGCCTGATCCTCGATGGCGTCTTCAACCACTGCGGCCGCGGCTTCTGGGCCTTCCATCACCTGCTCGAGAACGGGCCGCTCTCGCCCTACGTGGATTGGTTCCACGTGGAGCACTGGCCACTGAACCCCTACGGCGGTGGCGGTGGTGGTGGCGGTGGCGCTGCTGCAAAGGACGGCTCTTGTGGCTACCACTGCTGGTGGAACGATCCGGCCCTGCCCAGCTTCAACCACGCCAACCCGGCGGTGCGGGCCTATCTGCTGGCGGTGGCGCGGCACTGGATTGCCGCCGGGGTGGATGGCTGGCGGCTGGATGTGCCCGATGAGGTACCCGACGACTTCTGGCGGGAGTTCCGGGCGGTGGTGCGCGCTGAGCGGCCCGACGCCTGGATCGTCGGCGAGCTCTGGCGCGACGCCCGCCCCTGGCTGCAGAGCGGGCTGTTCGACGGCACGATGAACTACCCGCTGGCCTGGGCGATCCTCGGCTGGGTCGGCGCCAGGCAGGTGCCGGCTCAGCTGCGGCTGCCGGCCCTGCCCGAGCCCCCCTACCAGCCCCTGGATCAGGCCGGCTTCCGCGCCAGGGTTGAGGAGGTGCTGGGTTGGTACGGCCCGGCGATCAACCGCTGCCAGCTCAACCTGCTTGACAGCCATGACACCCCCCGGGCCCTGCATGTGCTCGGCGGCGACCGGGAGGCCCTGGCCCTGGCCCTGCTGCTCCTGTTCCTGCTGCCGGGTGCGCCCTGCCTCTATTACGGCACCGAGATGGGCCTCGCTGGTGGCACTGAACCCGGCTGCCGCGAGGCCATGCCCTGGGACGCTTTTCCCCTGGGCGCCGCGCCACCGCTGCGGCCGCTGCTGGCCGGGCTGAGTGCCCTGCGCCGTAGCCAGCCGGCCTTGCGCTCATCTGAGCTGGCCTTCACCGGTAGCGGCCACGATGATCTCCTGCAGCTGAGCCGGGGTGAAGGCCCGGAGCGGGTCTGGGTGGTGATCAATCGGGGGCTGCTGGCGCTGCCGTTGGCGCTGCCCGCCGGCGCCACCACGGTGCTTTGGCCACCGCAATCGGTGGGTGGGCCGCCGCCCCGCGAGCTGCCGCCCCAGCACGGGCTGGTGCTGGCCTTCCCGGCGAGCTGAGCAGATCTGGCGTCGCTACAGTGGCCACACACCAGATCTGGGGTGGGATTGGCACCGGATCCACTCGAGACCAGTCTGGACAGCACCCTCGAGACCGTCCTCGAGAGCCAGTTCGGCTGGAGTGACTTTCGGCCGGGCCAGCGGCCGGTGGTAGAGGCCCTGCTGGCCGGCCGTGACTGCCTGGCGGTGCTGCCCACCGGCGGTGGCAAGTCGCTCTGTTTCCAGTTGCCGGCCCTGGTGCGCCAGGGGCTGGTGCTGGTGATCTCGCCCCTGGTGGCGCTGATGCAGGACCAGGTGAGCCAGTTGCGGCGGCGCGGGATCCCGGCGGCCTGCCTGCACGGCGGCCTCGACACGGCCTCGCGCCACCGCCTGCACCGCCAGATCGAGGCCAATGGCCTGCGGCTGCTCTACCTCGCTCCGGAGCGGCTGCGCGCCGAGGCCACCCGCCGGCTGCTGGAGGAGGTGCTGGAGCAGGGCAGCCTGGTGGCTCTGGCCGTGGATGAGGCCCACTGCATCAGCGCCTGGGGCCATGACTTCCGGCCCGAGTACCGCCGGCTGGGGGAGTTGCGCGCCCTCTGCCCTGGCGTGCCGCTGGTGGCCCTGAGCGCCACGGCGGCCCCGCGGGTGCGGGCCGACATCATTCGCCTGCTGCAGTTGCGCCGGCCCCTGATCCAGGTGCGCTCGGCCCGTCGCCACAACCTCTGCTACGCCATGCGCCGGCGGCCGGCCGAGCCGCTGCCGGCGGTGCTTGAGGCGGTGGCCGCCGCCAGGGGGGCGGTGCTGATCTACGCGCGCACGCGGCGTTCGGTGGAGGCCTGGGCCGCCCGGCTCTCGGCGGCTGGGGTGGCGGCCATCGCTTATCACGCCGGTATGGATCCGGAGAGCCGACTGCTGGCCCTGGAGCATTTTCAGCAGCACCCCCGGCCCGTGCTGGTGGCCACGGTCGCCTTCGGCATGGGGGTCGACCGCTCCGATGTGGGCCTGGTCTTGCACCTGGACCTGCCGGCCAGCGCCGAGGGCTACCTGCAGGAGTCGGGCCGGGCGGGACGCGATGGGCTGCCGGCCCAGTGCCTGGTGCTGTTCGATCCGGCCGATCGCACCAGCCTGGGTTGGGCGATGCGGGCCTCGATGCGGCAGCTCACAGACGACGTGCAGGAGCAGGAGCGACCCCGCCTGGAGCTGGCCCAGCAGCAGCTCCGGCGCATGGAGGCGGTGGCGGAAGGGTCAACCTGCCGCGAGCAGACGCTGCTGCTGGCCGTCGGTGAGCTCGTGCCCCCCTGCGGTCGCTGTGACAACTGCAACGCCGGCAGCCGTCCCACCGATTGGTCGCTCGAGGTGGCCCAGGTGCTTCTGGCCCTGGAGCAGCGCAGCGGCTTTGATCTGCGCCGCCTGGCCGATGCCCTGGCCACGGCGGAATCAGAAGAGGATCGTTGGGGCTGGCTGGCTCGCCGCCTGGTCCAGGAAGAGCTGATCAGTGAGAGCGATGACGGCAGCCAGCGCCTGTGGTTGCGCTCGGCCGGCCGTCGCTATCTGCAGCAGCCGTGGCCGCTGCGCTGGGTCGCCTGAGCTCAGCAGGCATCAACGATCAGCCGTTCTTCAAAGTCGGCCTGGGGTGCGGCCCAGGTCTTCCAGACGCCGCCCTCCCCTGTGGTGTTGATCTGCTTGGCGGTGCAGTTCACCGCCAGAAACAGCTGCTGGCCCTGGTTATTGAGCGCGGACGCGACCTGGCTGCCTCCCAGGGGCTGCCAGGTGGTGAAATCCACCTGGATAGGGCCATAGGTGCGCCAGTCAGGCGGGCCGCCAGCGGCGGCTGTGGTTGCTGGGGTGGTTGCGGCGGCAGTGGCAGGGGCGGCGGGTTGGGCAGCAGTTGGAGTGGCAGCGGCGGGTTTGGCTGGGGCAGGCTTTACTGCTGCTGCAGCTGGTTTCGCCGCCGCAGCTGGTGAACGCAGGGCCAGGCGGGTGCCGGCTTCCACGTTGTCGGGGCTGGAGATGGCGTTGAGCGACACCAGCCTGCTGACCGGCACGCCATAGAGCTCGGCAATGCCCGAGAGGGTTTCGCCGGGCCGCACCACATGCTCGCTGGCCGCTTTGTTCACCGCTGCTGGCCTGGAGGAGGCAGCAGCAGTGGCAGGAGCACCAGGCACCACCAGGAGGCGGCCCGCTTCCACATGGTCGGCGCGGCTGAGGTTGTTGAGATCCATCAGGCGGCGTACGGAGATGCCACTGCGTTCGGCGATCTCCGAGAGGGTTTCACCCGGTTTGACCCTGTAGGTGCCGCGTCCAGACGCTGCGCTGGCCGCGGGCCGGGCCGCCGGCAGGCGCAGGCTGGTGCCCGTTTGGATCAGATCGGCGCTCTTGATGCCATTGAGCTGCATCAGCCTGGAGGTGGACACGCCGTAGCGCTCGGCAATCTGGGAGAGGGTTTCGCCCGGTTTCACCACATGCCTTTCGGCCGCCATGGCGGGCAGGGGCAACAGCAGGGCGAGGACCAGGGCGGCGAGGGAACGTCGCATGGACAGGGTCAGAAGCATGCTCGAACCATAAGGAGAACGCACCATTGCGCCAGCCCCCTGGCAGGGGTTCATCCCAGCAGCCGCTTGATCAGGCCGAGGCGGTCGCCGTAGGGCGGATAGCGGAACGGCAGATCGAAGCGGAAGGGGCGTCTCAGCACGCTGCGATGGTGCGAGAACGTGTCGAAGCCGGCTTTGCCGTGGTAGTTGCCCATGCCGCTGGCGCCCACGCCTCCGAACGGCAGTTCCGGCACCCCCACCTGCATCACCACGTCGTTGAAGCAGACCCCTCCGGAGCTCGTGCCGGCCAGCAGGGTCTCCTGGGCCGAGAGGCTTTGGCTGAACAGATACAGGGCCAGGGGTTTGGGGGCGTCGTTGATGCGGGCGATCGCCGCGGCCAGCGAGGGGACACTCAGCACGGGCAGTAAGGGCCCGAACAGTTCTTCCGCCATCAGCGGGTCGTCGGCCTGATCGACGGCCAGCAGGGTGGGGGCGATGCGCAGGCTCTCGGGATCGCTCTGGCCGCCAGCCAGGATCTGACCCCGTTGCCTGGCCCCCTCCAGCAGGGCCGAGAGCCGCTCGAACTGGCCCCGGTTGACGATCCTGGCCAGATCGGGCGAACGCAGCGGATCCGGGCCATAGGCCCGCAGGAATTCGGCCTCCAGGGCGCTGATCAGGGCGGGCCGCACCGCCTCTTCCACCAACAGGTGGTCGGGGGCGATGCAGGTCTGGCCTGCATTGAGGCCCTTCCCCCAGGCGATGCGCCGGGCGGTCACGGCCAGATCGGCATCGCCAAGCACCACCGCCGGACTCTTGCCACCCAGTTCCAACGTGACCGGGGTGAGATGGCGGGCGGCGGCGGCCATCACCAGGCGACCGACCCGGCCGCCGCCGGTGAAGAAGATGTGATCAAAACGCATCTCCAGCAGCTGCCGGGCGGTGTCGCCGTCGCCTTCCACCACCGCCACGGCAGCTGGATCGAGATGGCGACCGGCCAGCTCGGCGATCAGGGCCGAGGTGCGCGGGGCGTGTTCGGAGGGCTTGAGCACGGCTGTGTTCCCCGCCGCCAGCGCACTCACCAGGGGCTGCATCGAGAGCGAGAACGGATAGTTCCAGGGCCCGATGATCAGCACGCAGCCCAGGGGCTCGGCGATCAGCTGGGCCCGGCCGGGGCGTTGGGAGAGCGGCAACGACACGTTGCGGGGCGCCATCCAGCGCCGCAGCCGCCGTTGGGCCAGCTTCAGCTCCTGCCGCACCGCCACCAGCTCGAAGTAGGCCTCCACCGGCGGCTTGCCCAGGTCGGCGGCGAGGGCGTCGAGCACCGCCTGCTCATGACTGTTCAGCAGCTCGGCCATCCCCTCAAGTTGCTGGAGGCGCCAGGCCAGCGGAGCTGTGGTGCCCTGGCGCACCGGTTCGCGCAAGCGCTCCAGCGACAGCGCCAGGGCAGCAACGGCGATGGTGCTGGGCTGGCCGGTGCTGGAGAGGGTCATCGCTCAGGGGGACGCAGGCTCGAACTTCAGTGTGTCGTCTGGCCCAGGCCAACCGCAGCACGCTGCTGGCGGTTGACTCCGCAACAGGCAGGGGTTCTGGGCCCGTCAGCATCTCCTAACGTTGGTCGGGTTGGCCTGCTGCCCATGCATCCGAAACGGCTTGCTTCCTTGCTGGTGCAGGCAGGCCTGGTGCCGCTGTTGCTGCTGAGCAGCGCCTGCCGGCAGCCGCGCTCGACAGGGCCCGAGGCCCAGCAGGCTGCTGACCCGCGCCCCCTGGTGCTCACCACCTTCACCGTGCTGGCGGACATGGCGCGGCAGGTGGCAGGGGAGCACCTCCGGGTGGAATCGATCACCAAGCTGGGCACTGAAATCCATGGTTACGAGCCCACCCCCAGCGATCTGGAGCGGGCCAGCGGCGCCGATCTGGTGCTTGAAAACGGCCTGAATCTCGAACTCTGGGCCCGGCGTTTCACCGCCGGTCTGCCCGAGTCAGCCCGGGTCAGCTTGAGCGAGGGGATCGAGCCGATGCCGATCGCTGAGGATGCCTACAAGGGCAAGCCCAATCCCCATGCCTGGATGTCCCCGAAGCTCGCTGAGATCTATGTGGAGAACATCCGCAAGGCCTTCACCAAGCTCGATCCCGCCAACGCCGAGGCTTACCGCCGCAATGCCGAGGCCTACCGCGCCCAGTTGCGCAGCCTCGATCGCGAACTCCACGCCAGCCTGTCGGCGATCCCCCCCGCGCAGCGGGTGCTGGCCACCTGCGAGGGAGCCTTTTCCTATCTGGCCCGGGATTACGGCCTGGAGGAGGCCTACCTCTGGCCGGTCAATGCCGAATCCCAGGTGACCCCCAAACGCATGGCGCGGTTGATCGCCCTGGTGCGCGAGCGTGAGGTGCCGGCGGTGTTCTGTGAGAGCACGGTGAGCGACGAAGCCCAGCGCCAGGTGGCCAAGGAAAGCGGCGCCCGTTTCGGCGGGGTGTTCTTCGTGGATTCGCTTTCGGCCGCCGATGGCCCGGCCCCATCCCTGCTGGGATTGCAGCGTCACAATGCGAAGACGCTGCTGGACGGCCTTGGCGGGAGTTGATCCGATGGAAGCGATCTTGAGCGAACCTGCCCCCAGCGAGCGCATCAGCGTCCGCAACCTCAGCGTCGACTATCACGGCATCGTTGCGCTCCACGACGTCTCCCTGCAGGTTCAGGCCAGCAGCCTCTGCGGGCTGGTGGGCATGAACGGCGCTGGCAAATCGACGCTGTTCAAGGCGTTGATGGGTTTTGTGCACCCCTCCAAAGGCAGCATCACCATCAATGGCCGGCCGCTGCGGCAGGCGCGCCGCAGCCAGGCCGTCGCCTACGTGCCCCAGATGGAGAGCGTGGATTGGAACTTCCCGGTGAATGTGGGCAACGTGGTGATGATGGGCCGCTATGGCGGTATGAACCTGCTGCGCATCCCCCGGCCAAGCGACCACAGGGCTGTGCGCGAGAGCCTGGAGCGGGTTGATCTCTGGCCCTTGCGCGATCGCCAGATCGGCGAACTCTCCGGTGGTCAGCGCAAGCGTGCCTTTCTCGCCCGGGCCCTGGCCCAGGGGGCTGCGGTGATGCTGCTCGATGAACCCTTCGCCGGCGTCGACATCCGCACCGAGAAACTGATGATCCAACTGTTTGAGCAGTTCCGCGCTGAAGGCCGCACCCTGCTGATCTCCACCCATGATTTCTCGCATGTGCGCGGTTTCTGTGATCAGGTGGTGCTGATCAACAAGACCGTGATGGCCTATGGCGAAACCTCGGAAGTGTTCACCGAGGAGAACCTGGCGCGCACCTTCAGCACCACCGCTCCCCAGGACCTGCTCCTGCCGCTGAAGGATGGAATCAGGTTGGGGGACTCGTGATGACAGCTGACATCGCCGCCTGGCTGCTCGAACCGATCCGCCATGAATTCATGGTGCGGGCGCTGTTGGTGAGCGCGTTGGTGGCGGCGGTCTGTGGGCTGCTCTCCTGCTTCATGACCCTCAAGGGTTGGGCCCTGATGGGGGATGCCGTTTCCCACGCCGTGATGCCCGGCGTGGTGATCGCCTATGCCCTCAATCTTCCCTTCGCGCTCGGTGCTTTCGTGTTCGGGGTGGGGTCGGTGGCGGTGATCGGTTTTGTCAAACAGATGACCCGGATCAAGGAAGACACGGTGATCGGCCTGGTGTTCACCGGCTTCTTTGCCCTTGGCCTGGTGCTGGTATCAAAAATACGCAGCAACATCGACCTCACCCATATTCTCTTCGGCAATGTGCTGGGAATTAGTGACTCCGACATCCAGCAGACGGTGCTGATCAGCGCGGTGGTGCTGGTGGTGCTGATGGTGTTCCGCCGCGACCTGATCCTCTTTTGTTTTGACCCCACCCACGCCCGCTCGATCGGCATCAACACCGGCGTGCTCTATTACCTGCTGCTCTCGGTACTGTCCTTAGCAGCCGTCGCCGGTCTGCAGACCGTCGGCATCATCCTGGTGGTGGCCATGCTCGTCACGCCCGGGGCTACAGCCCACCTGCTCACCGATCGCTTTGACCGTATGGTCTGGATTGCCGTGGGCTCGGCGATGCTCTCGAGCCTCGTGGGCATCTACTGGAGCTACTGGATGGATGCCTCCACCGCCGGCTGCATTGTGCTCACCCAGACCGGCCTGTTCGTGCTCAGTTTTCTGTTTGCACCCCGCCATGGCGTGCTGGCCCAGCAGCGCCGCTGAATGGTTTTTCTGTAGATAGTTGGCTTTGACCTGTATTCAGGTGCCAACAACTTGCCTAAACAAGTTGTGATCCTGATAGCGCCCTTGCAACATTGAAAGCCCTTGACGAGAATTGAACTCGTGACCTCTCCCTTACCAAGGGAGTGCTCTACCGCTGAGCTACAAGGGCATGTGGAAGGTGGGCCGGGTTGGATTTGAACCAACGTAGGCGAAGCCAGCGGATTTACAGTCCGCCCCCATTAACCACTCGGGCACCGACCCGCACCACACCCTTAGAACCTACCAGCCAGCCTGACGCCCCCAGTCACCGGTTGCCAGCCAATCCACCGGAGCCCGATACGATCGAGGATCTTCCGATGGTGGCGTTGCCGGTGAGACTCTTGGTGCTCCACGGCCCTAACCTCAATTTGCTGGGCAGCCGTGAGCCGGGGCTGTACGGCAGCTGCAGCCTTGAGCAGATCAATGCCTCCCTGCACGAGCAGGCCGCCCGCTTGGGGGTGGAGCTCCTGAGTTTTCAGAGCAACCACGAGGGAGCCCTGGTGGATCGGATCCAGGCAGCCCGTGGAGATACCGACGGAATCCTGATCAATGCTGCGGCTTACACGCATACATCGATCGCCTTGCGGGATGCCTTGCTGGCTGTGGACCTTCCTTTTGTGGAGCTGCATTTGAGCAACACCCACTCCCGCGAACTCTTCCGCCACCACTCCTACCTGGCCGATCGAGCCGTTGGAGTGATCTGCGGCTTTGGTTCCACGAGCTATCGCCTCGCCCTCGACGGGCTGGTGGATCACCTGCGCTTGTCCCGACCATGAGCACCTCCGCCATGGCGGCAGCTGACACCACCCGTGTGAAGTGGTTGGTTTCTGCCAGCAGCGGCACCTGGCTCCAGCAGGCGCTCGCCTACCCAGATCTGCTGCTGATCGATCATGCCCACTGCGAGCGCAAGGCAGCCGGAGCGGCCCTGCAGTTGATGTTCCGTTACCCCTCCGACATTGAGCTGGCGGCCGTGCTCAGCCCCCTGGCCCAGGAGGAGTTGCAGCACTTCGACAGGGTCTTGGCCCTGCTTGAGCGTCGCGGCCTCACATTGAAGACATTGCCTGCTCCTCCCTATGGCGCCGCTCTCGCCCGGGAAATTCGCCGGCAGGAACCAGACAGGATGCTCGATAGCTTCCTGGTGGCTGGCCTGATCGAAGCCCGCAGCCACGAGCGCATGGCCCTGCTCGCCAGTCATGCCCCAGATCCGGAGCTCCGTGAGCTCTATGGCGATTTACTGGCCAGCGAAGCAAAGCACTTCGGCCTCTACTGGATACTGAGCGAACGGCGGTTCGGGAGAGCGTTAACGGTCGCTCGCTTGGAGCAGTTAGCGGAGCAGGAAACACGCATTCTCAGTGGAGCCCTTGAGTGCAGCCATGCTTTTCGATTCCACTCAGTGGGCATTGAAAGGCAAGCCGTCTGTGCAGTAAAACCAATCGCTTGACAATGATAGGGAAGTATCCCAAGATAATTTTTGGTATTGGAGTAATTCCTATGCATACTCTTCAGCTAGATCTGTCCAAACTTCACGGCTTCAGGCTCCTATCATGCCTCCCGATCTCCCTGCCAGAGTCCGGCAGCCTTGAGAATTCTCCCCTTGCCATGAGCTCCAAAATCGGCAATAAAGTCGGCAGAAAAAATCCAGGTCCACCTGTTTCTCCACCTACTGACCCTAACTGAGTTCTAGCTGATAATTAATCAAGTGCTCAGCCAGTTTAAACTAATCTGTTGATATAGGTATTTGTACAGGAGGTTAAAGGCTTGGCTGGCATTCCTGGGCGATCCCAGTCAACTCTCTGTCTGAAGTCTGAATTTCTGCTCAAATTCGGGATTCTAGATAGCCTTTGCAATTGGTCTATTAGCGCCAAATCTTTCAAGGTGCCGATAGGCCATTTTTCATGACTTTACACTTTGCCCCTGATCATCAACGTGCACGGCAGCTTGATCGTGCGGTAAGGCGCAGTGTTGCCGACAGTCTTGTCTATTTAGCTGAGGTGAGTGCTGAATATCTGATGCTGGATTCAGCCCCCAGCGATAATCTGGTTCGTGGGCTTAGGCAAGGCGTTCGTTTTGGGCCTGCTCCCTTCGGCCTGTACGCCCAGTTCGTACACAAACTTGTTGATGGTGATCGTAAGGCTGCAACAGCACTCTGGAAGCGGCTGGGTGAATCACATGTTCCGATCGAGACCATGCAGGTCATTGGATTGGATGATCCCGCGTTGGCTCCCGACATCAGCATCTATACCGCCTTGATGGGTGAGGGGGATGAGGATGCGCTTCTGATACTGCCTCCCCAGCCGGAACGTGTACCGAGCTTTCTTAACGACCTCGACGCTGCACTCAAGCTCCTCAATCGCATTTGCCCTGATTTGGCGGGGGAGATTGATGCACTTGTGACCCAGTTGGTGATGGTGAGCGGAACCAAAGGTGGCGCAACGACGTTCGATGGTGGCTCCTGTTACATGCTGTGGGGGGGGTTGTTCATCAACATCGATCGCCCTCGATCCATCCTTGAACTACTGGAAGTCTTGGTTCACGAGGCTGCGCACATGCTGTTGTACGGCTTCACAATAGAAGAGCCTTTGGTGACGAACCCGGACGAAGATCTCTATCCTTCGCCTCTTCGGATTGATTCTCGACCGATGGATGGCATCTTCCATGCCACTTGGGTTTCAGCTCGGATGTATTGGGCCATGGAAACTCTTCTGGCTTCGGGTGTTCTCGATGCTGCCAGTCGCGCGGAGGCACTCAAGGCCCAAGTCGAAGACCGACGGAATTTCGATGCCGGCATGGAGGTGGTCCAAAAGCATGGACAGTTGACGATGACTGGTCGTGCTCTGATGGAGAGTGCCGATCAGGCCATTCGCTGCTCAGGCAAGTTCGCCAGCGGTGATTGATTTCAGCTCCGGTTGCAACCAGCTCAGCAACTTTGCCCATGCGCGTTCGTCAGGTTTAGGCTGCCAGTCCTCCATGATCTGGCAATGATCCGAGCGGTCGAACGGTAAGCCTGTGGAGAGCAGGTCTGTATCCGAAACCACAACGATCAGAGCACTAACCTCCCGGCTGCACATCAAGGCATGGCAGCGGTCGAACAATCCACGCGCCGTCAGGAGAAGTTCACGGCCTGAGCAATCCACACTGCGCTCATGATCGGTTACCCAGCAAGGGCGACCAGAGGCGTTGAAGTGTTGTTGTTTAATCATAGAAAGGTTCCATGCTTCCTTCTTGCCAATAAAAACCTCAATCGGGATTCGTCCATCTGCTGGACAATGGCTGTCAAAGATTTTTTCCAGAAGCTGTGGCCTTTCAGGAGCTAGAGGAGAATGGTTGACCTCATTAATCGCTGCGCCGTTGCGATGCCAGGATTCAGCAATGTCCGTGGAAATGAGATCAATTCCTGCGTTACTGAGATCGAAAAGACTTGCAGCTTGAATGGCCAAGGAAACGTTATCTGGATGAATGGTTCCATCGACTTCCTCCACCACGCCTCCCCAAGCGGGTGCATTGAAGGGTCTCAAGGGGGCCCACTTTCCCTTGGCGGGAACTGAAGCAAGGCTGAGATCATGGGCTTCGAGACACCGGACGGCGAGATCATCGCAAGCAAATGGCTTTAAGCGCTTCCAGGGCGGTAGGGCATCCAGTTCCGCATTGGCCTTGTCGATCAGGTCCTGCACGCTGAGGATTCCATCTCCTTGAACGGACTTGGGTCGTCGCCGCCAGGCGCTGATCAATTGGCCATCACAGACATGCAGGCGATGGCAGACGCCGGAGATCTGACGTTCCAACAACAGGTGAGCAGAGAACCGCCGGGCCTCTTGCCAGGCACTGTTGAGTTGCTCAGGATCTCGGATATCGATCGTCACCCCTTCGCCACGATCGCAATCGGCTGGTTTCAGCACCACTGGCCACCCGAGCTCCTTGGCGGCAACGGCCGCAGCTGCTTCCGAATCAATGATGTACTGGTCAGGCACGGGAAGTCCTGCTATAAGCAGGACTTCCCGTGCCACAGCCTTGTTGTGACTGAGAATTCCACCAACCATTGAATCTTTGTCGATCCCTCCTCCGCGCATTCTTCGGCGCTGGGATCCCCATCCTAAGGAGTAGACACCCAATCCAAGATGTCGAAAGGGAACCCGTCGACGATAGGCAAAAGAAAGAAGGAAGTAAGTTGATTTGCCGCGTGGAATAAACGATCTCATCTGCTCAACATGATCACGTTGCACCCTTTCCTGGAGCTTGGTGATCTCACTTCTGGTGGGCTCAAGGTAGGCAATTCCATGGAGCAGATTGGCTGCGCGAAGGTAGCACTCACCATGGATCTTCTTAGGCAAATGGTCAAGGGTGGCAGTGGTGGCGCTGATCTTCCAAAACTCTTGTTGAGCAGGGTCTTTTTGGACTTGGTGAAGGATTCCTGGGTGAAATACGGGGATCTCCAGCATCTGAAGAAGCGCTTGGCCGAGTTCAAGAATGTGCCAAGCTGCCTGTTCAAGGTGAGCATTCGCTTCAGATCTATTGAAGTTGGGTGTGGTTGTCAGAATTGAAGAGTGAACATCAAAACCTTCTCGTAGCCATCGTTCAAGAAGCGCCAGTGTTCTGCCCGGAGCGTCGAGCAGCGGCTTCGGTGCTCTCCAAAGCAGTCGAATAGACGTACTGGGTTGATCAAGTCCATCCAAGTGGCCATGCAGCCTGACCGGCGGGGCCAATTGAGACGGCGACTCTGCCATGCTTGTTCGATCCACTCCTAGGTTGTAGTTATTCTAATTCCTTAGCGGTCCTAAGAAACCGTTGGACTGGCGGGTCTGGTTGCTTGGTTGCCAGATTCTTAGTCATGTCTGACTTCACGACATCCCGATTCGTGAGAGCGGGCGAGATTAGCCCGGAATCGTTGCGTCAATTCTTGTCTTTTCGCTAACAACATTCATTTCAGTCATTGCGAGATCTAGGGACTAGTGATTGAAATTGTCGTGTTTGTATCCGCCATACGGAAGAGTCCCTACCATCCAAAGATGCTCTGGATGTTCGGCGATTGAGCAACCAATTGCAACGGTCGCCCGCCGACAGTCAATTGCATGGGTCAGCAGGATTAGGAAGCGCTTGTCTTCATGCCGGAACATTGGGTTTGCTTAATCGAGCACTTTTGATTGGGGCTCGGAGCAGTCGAGAATCATTCTGGCCCTGGCGTGATCTCAGGCGAGCAGCGGAAAGCGCTCGGCGATCGGGTCGCCGGTGAAGTTGGCCACCCAGCCGGCGGGGTTGTTGAAGAAACGCAGGGCGGTGAAACGGGGGGCACTGCCCATGTCAAACCAGTGGCGGCTGCCGGCCGGCACGCGGATCAGGTCGTTGCGCTCGCACAGCACCAGCAGCACGTCTTCCGCCAGGTGCAGGCAGAACAGCCCCTGGCCCTCCACGAAAAAGCGCACCTCGTCTTCGCTATGGGTGTGCTCGGCGAGGAACTTCTGGCGCAGGGCCGCGCGCTCCGGGTGGTCGGGGACCAGGCGGATCGCGTCCACCGTGGGGTAGTCGCCCTGGGCCTGCAGCGCGGCGACCTCCGTGGCATAGGCCGCCAGGATCGCTGTGGCATCGGCATCGGCCGCCAGCTCGAGTCTGGCCAGCCAGCGCTCAAAGCCGATGCCGCGGGCTGCCAGTTCAGCGGCGATCACGGCCCCGTCGTCGCTCTCCAGTTGGGCGGGGCCGGCGTTTTGGCTGGCGCCATGGCCAGCGCTGGCGGCGTAGATCTGCAAACGGCTCAAGGGTCAGCGGGCTGGTGGAACCCGGGACGGCGGGACAATCTGCAAGTTTAGAAATCGAAGAGAACAAGGCGTTGAGCGAAGCCTTCGAGCGCAGCGGATTGGCCCCTGAGTCGCCACTGGATCCGTCGCTGGATCTGCCACTGGATCCACAGCCGGGCCTGGTGCTGGTGGGGGTGGGTCCCGGTGATCCCGACCTGCTCACCGTGGCGGCGGTGCGGGCGATCCGGGCTGCGGAGGTGGTGGCCTATCCGGTGGGGCGGCAGGGCGGTGCCGGCATGGCCGCGGCGATCGCGGCGCCCTGGCTGACGCAGCAGCAGGAGCTGTTGCCATTGCTGTTCCCGATGGTGACTGCAGACGAGCCGCGCCGTCTGGCCTGGCAAGCGGCGGCCGATCGGCTGGCGGCGGCGGTGGCGGCCGGCCGGCGGGTGGTGTTGCTCTGCGAGGGGGATGTGTCGCTGTTTGCCAGCGCCTCCTATGCCCTGCTGGCCCTGGCGGAGCGCCACCCCAACTGTCCGCTGCGGCTGATTCCGGGGATCACCGCGCTGGCGGCGGCGGCGGCGGCGGCCCATTGGCCCCTGGCGCTGCAGCAGCAGGGCCTGCTGGTGCGAACCACACCGGATCAGCCCGAGGCCTTAGAAGCCCTGCTCGATCAGCTGCAGGAGCTACCGCCGGAGCAGCGCGCCAATCTGGTGCTGCTCAAGCTCGGCCGGCGCTGGTCCTGGGTGAGGCCGCTGCTGGCCCGCCGCCAGCTGCTGGCGGGCTGCCAGCTGGCCCAGCGCCTGGGCTGGCCCGATGAGCTGTTGGCAGCGGCCGAGCAGGTGCCGGCCGCCGAGCAGCCCTACTTCTCCCTGCTGCTGATCCGCCTGGGCTGGCCAGAGGTGCTCCCCTGATGGCACGCCAGATGCTTTGCTCTCCCCATCGCCAGCCGCCGCCATGACCCCGATCGAGTGGTTCTCCCTGCTCCATCCGGTGCTGATGATCCTGTTTGTCTATCCCGTTGTGGGGGCCACGATCCGGCTGGGAATCCTGGCGCGGGAGCGGCGGCTTGAGATCAACCCTCTGCCCGCCAGCGTCGGGGTGGAGCATGCCGACCACGGCCGCTGGGTTGGCTCCGGCGCGGTGGTGGCCGTGCTGATCGCCCTGATTCATTCGTTTCTCAGCGGCACCTCCCTCAGCAGTGCCGCCAGCTTTCCCCGTTTGGCGCTGTTGCTGCTGGTCTGTGCCGGCACCTTCGCGAGTCTGCTGGCGCTCTGGCGGGTGCGGCTGGCGGCGCTGCGGGCCAGCTTCGCTTTGCTCACCTGGGCCGGCCTGCTGGCGCTGGGCAGCCAGCCCGAGGTCTGGCGCCAGAGCGATAACCCGTTCAGCGGGGCTTTCTGGAGTTCCCACTACTGGAGTGGCCTGTTGCTGATGGGTCTGTTGCTGTTTTCGATGGCGGCGGGTCCGGAGATCATCGCCTCGCTGCGCTTCCGGCGCCTGCATGTGAGCGCCAACCTGCTGGTGGCCGTGCTTCTGGCGGTGCAGGCGATCACCGGCAGCCGCGATTTGCTGGGCCTGCCCTTGAGCCGGCAGGGATCGGATCAGGCACAACTCAGTGCAGCCCCATCCCTTTCCAGACCCGCCTCGCTCTTTGAGGCTCCTGCTCCGTTCTCCGCCTCCCTGAGCAGGGCCAGCGCCTCGGCCAGGTTCGGCGCCCCCATCAGCTGACGGCGCAGCTGCGCCGCGCCAGCAAAGCCCTGGCAGGTCCAGCCGAGATGTTTGCGGGCGATCAGCAGGCCCTTGTCGCCCCTGGCCTCCACCAGGGCCGTGAGCTGCTCGGCCGCCAGCTGCAGTCGCTGCGTGGCCGTGGGGATCGGCGGCACCGGCCGGCCGCGTAGGGCCGCATCGATCCGCCCTACCAGCCAGGGGGCACCGAGGCTGCCCCGGCCCACCATCACCCCATCGGCGCCGGTGATCGCCAGGCAGGCGAGCGCCCGCTCCGGACTGGTCACATCGCCGTTGGCGATCACCGGAATGCGCAGGGCCCGCTTCACCGCGGCGATCGCGCCCCAGTCGGCCTCGCCGCTTAAGCCCTGCTCCCGGGTGCGGCCGTGCAGGGTCAGGGCCTGGGCACCAGCGTTCTCCAGGGCCAGGGCAAAGCCCAGCGGATCGGCGCTGCTGCCGCACCAGCCCAGCCGCGTTTTGACCGTGACCGGAATCCGCACCGCCCCGCTCACCGCCGCCACGATCCGCTGGGCCAGCTCCGGATCGCGCAGCAGGCCACTGCCGCCGCCCTTGCGGGCGATCTTGCGCACCGGGCAGCCCATGTTGATGTCGATCAGGAAGGCACCGGCGGCTTCGGCCCGCCGCGCCGCTTCGGCCATCGCCGCCGGACGGTGATCAAAGATTTGCACCGCGATCGGGCCGGTTTCGCCAGCTAAGTCCTCGAATTTCTCGCCGCCATGGCCGCGCTCCAGGCTGGTGGCGTGAACCATCTCGGTGAACAGCAGGGCCTCCGGCGCCCAACGCCGTACCAGGGAGCGGAAGATCCTGTCGCTCACACCCGCCAGCGGCGACTGAAACACGCGGCAATCGAGCTGGCGGGCTACGCCCCGGCCCGGCCAGCGCAGTGGAGGGGTCAGCATGGCTTCAGCAGCGGCAGGCCTCGATGCATCCCGATACCTTCCCGCTCAGCGCCGACCTGCTGCGGCGGATCCTCGACGACGAGTTCAGCGATCGCTTCGTCTGTGAATTGGTCTGGCAACGGCTGGGCTACCGGCCCGAGTCGGCCGGCCAGCCCTGGAGTGCCGGTCCCCAGACACCACAGGAGTGGGCCGAGGCCTATCCGCTGGCCCCGGAGCTGATCGCCGAGCGTCCCGCCAGCGTCAGGCTCACCCGCTCGATCGCGGCGCCCTACAAGCAATTGCTCAAGGAGCAGCTGGGATTCGCTGGCTACCGGATCGGTGAGCTCCATCCCCGCCGCACCCGCCGGGCCACGGCGGTGAACTGGTTGCTGGCCTGGCTGGCTGGCTGCGGCGAGCCGCTGCCGCAGAACGGGGCGCTTCCGCAGCAGCCCGGCGCTCTGTAGTGTCAAGAGTAGCCACGGTTTGGTTGAGATAAGTATTTTTGGCGCTTCCAGTCGTCGCCATTATCGGCCGCCCCAATGTGGGCAAGTCCACCTTCGTCAACAGGCTCTGCCGCAGCCGCGAAGCCATCGTTCATGACCAGCCCGGGGTCACCCGGGACCGCACCTACCAAGAAGGCTTCTGGGGAGATCGCACCTTCCGGGTGGTCGATACCGGCGGTCTGGTCTTTGACGACGACAGCGAATTTCTGCCGGAAATCCGCCAGCAAGCCAACCTGGCCATGGCCGAAGCGGCCGTCGCCGTGGTGGTGGTCGATGGTCAGCAGGGGCTCACTGCCGCCGATCAGTCCATCGCTGAATGGTTGCGCGGCCAGAAGGTGCCCGTGCTGCTGGCAGTCAACAAGTGTGAGTCGCCCGACCAGGGTCTGGCCATGGCCGCTGACTTCTGGGGGCTCGGCCTGGGCGAACCCCACCCCGTCTCGGCGATTCACGGGGCCGGCACCGGCGATCTGCTCGATAAGCTGATTGGCTTCCTGCCCCCCCACGACGAGCTCGAAGGCGAGGAGCCGATCCAATTGGCGATCATCGGCCGCCCGAATGTGGGCAAGTCGAGCTTGCTCAATGCGATCTGCGGCGAGCCCAGGGCGATCGTCAGCCCGATCCGTGGCACCACCCGCGACACGATCGACACGACGATCGAGCGCGAAGGCAAAACCTGGAAACTGCTTGACACCGCCGGCATTCGCCGTCGCCGCAGTGTCAGCTACGGCCCCGAATACTTCGGCATCACCCGCAGCTTCAAGGCGGTGGAACGCAGCGATGTCTGTGTGCTGGTGATCGACGCCCTCGACGGCGTCACCGAGCAGGATCAGCGCGTTGCCGGGCGCATCGAGGAAGACGGCCGCGCCTGCGTGGTGGTGGTCAACAAGTGGGACGCCATCGAAAAAGACAGCCACACCATGCCGGCGATGGAGAAGGAGCTGCGCGCCAAGCTCTATTTCCTCGATTGGGCGCCGATGCTGTTCACCTCCGCCCTCAGCGGCCAGCGGGTGGAGAGCATCTTTGCCTTGGCCCTGCTGGCGGTGGAGCAGCACCGGCGTCGGGTCACCACCTCGGTGGTGAACGAAGTGCTGCAGGAGGCGCTGAGCTGGCGCTCGCCCCCCACCAGCCGCGGCGGGCGCCAGGGACGCCTCTACTACGGCACCCAGGTGGCCACCCGGCCCCCCAGCTTCACGCTGTTCGTGAATGATCCGAAGCTGTTCGGTGAAACCTACCGGCGTTATGTGGAACGCCAGATCCGCGAAGGCCTGGGCTTCGATGGCTCGCCGATCAAGTTGTTCTGGCGTGGCAAGCAGGAACGGGATGCGGAGAAGGAGCTCAACCGCCAGCAGGCCCGCGCCACCGCCCACGCCGATTCCCGTTCCGATTCCCGTTCCGTGGCCCGCTCCAGGGGCGATTCCAAGACTGGTGCAACCGCTGATCTGGATGATTTAACGGCCGACTCCGCCGACGCCCCGCTGTCTTGATGGCTTTGGGTTGATGGCGCAGACGTGAGAGTTTTTCGCTGATGGACTGGCTTCGGCAGCTTCCGATTGGCCAATTCGTCGATGGCTCATCGAGTTGGCTGCGCCGCCTCGATCCCCGCCTCAAGCTCGGCTGGACCCTGGCCTTCCTGGTCACGCCGATTCTGGCTGGACCCCTCTGGCGGATCGCCCTGGTGGGCTTGCTGCTGCTGATCACCGCGCTCAGCGGTCTGTCCTGGCGGCTGTGGCGCCGGAACCTTCCTGCTCTGCTCGCCCTCAGCCTGCTGGTGGGGCTGCTCTCTGCCCTGCTGCCCACCAGGGCGGTGCCAGCGGCACCGATCAGCCGATCGCCGCAGGAGCTGACGCTGGCCCCCAGTGCTGCCGGCCAGCCCGCAACCCAGCGCCTGGGAGAACCCTGGGAACTGCTGCGCTGGGGGCCCGTGCAACTCGGCCCGCTGCCGCTCGGGCCCTTGGTGGTCAACCGCCGCTCAGCCGAACTGGGCCTCAACAGCGCCACCCTGCTGTTCACCTTGATCCACAGCGCCAACCTGCTGCTGCTGAGCACCCCTCCCGAGGAGCTGGTCTGGGCCCTGACCTGGGCGATCAGCCCCTTGCGCCTGCTGGGCCTGCCGGTGGATCGGCTTGGTTTCACCCTGCTGCTGGCGCTGCGCTTTCTGCCCCTGGTGCAGGAAGAATTCCAGAACCTGTTGCGCTCGCTGGCCACCCGGGCCGTGAACCTGCGCAGCCTTGGCCTGAAGGGGGCGCTTGGAATCGTTCTGGCGGTGGGAGAACGCTTGTTGGCCAACCTGTTGCTGCGGGCCGAGCAGGGCGCCGAAGCCCTGATGGCCAGGGGCGGCCAGTGGTTGCCACCCCGGCAACTGCGGCTGGTGGTCCGGGCGGCTCACCCACTCAATTGGATCGCCGCAACCGCCCTGATCGCCTTGCTCGGACTGCGCTGGCAGTACGGTGCGCTGTGATTGGTAGCCGCTAGAACCATCAGTGAGCGCAGACGCGAGTACGGAGCGGTATCTGAATCACCCCACCTTCGGTCTGCTCTATCGGGTGTCCCCGGCCGGAGAAGGGCGTGACCTGTTCGCCACCCTCTACGCCCAGAGGATGTTTTTTCTGGTCACCCTGCAGTCGCGCAGTGCCCAGTTCGAGGTGATTCCCTTGATGGATGCCCGTCACTACGCCGAGCAGAACCTGGCGCGGGCCCGCCGCGATGGCAGCGCCCACCTCCCCCGCTGGCGCCAGCTGTTCGACCAGACCTTCATCTAGGCGTGGATGCCGCTGAGGGCCTCGAGCAGCGCTTCCAGCGCCTGACCGCTGCATTGCCGCCGGGCAGTCGGCTGCTGGCGGTGAGCAAGGGGCAGCCGGCCGAGCGGATCCGCCGTCTGGTGGGGTGTGGCCAGCGCTCCTTTGGCGAGAGCCGCCTGCAGGAGGCCGTGGCGAAGCAGCTCGAACTGGCCGATCTCGAACCGCTCGACTGGCATTTCATCGGTCGCCTTCAGGCCAACAAGGCCAGGGCGGTGCTGCGTCATTTCGGCACGATCCATTCCGTCGACAGCGCCGCCCTGGCCGAGCGCCTGCAGCGCATCGCCAGCGAGGAGGGCCTCAGCCCCAGGCTGTTTCTGCAGGTGAAGTTGCGGCCTGACCCCGGCAAGACCGGCTTTGAGGCGGCCGAACTCGAGCGGCTCTGGCCTGAACTCCGGGCCCTCGATCCGCTGCGGCTGGTGGGATTGATGACGATTGCGCCGATGGGGCTGGAGCCGGCTGAGCGCCTGGCGCTGTTCCGCGACTGCGCGGCCCTGGCGGCACGCCTGGGACTGCCGGAGCTCTCGATGGGCATGAGCGGTGACTGGCCTGAAGCGGTGGCTGCCGGAAGCCACTGGCTGCGAATTGGCTCGGCGCTGTTCGGTCCACGCCCGATCTGAGCGGCCAGGTCTGAGCGGTCTGATCTGAGCGGCCCGATCCAGGCCAATCGCTGTTTCGGAACGGGATTGTTCGATGTGTGACCAGTTGCCACCGCTGGCGTGGGACGCTATTGAGGTACAGACCAACACGAAGGAACTCAAGGTGTCGTTGTTCTCACGCCTGCGTGCGGTTGTCTCGGGTGACGACTATCTCGATGGCGACTACGACGACGAACTCGACTACGACGCCGGTGAGGCCACAGCCACCGCCAGCACCCCCCGCGGCAGCGCCGCTGGCCAGAGCAGCAGCGGCAGCGCCCTGAGCCTCAGCTCAGATTTTTCGATGGACGATCCATTCGCCGGTGGGAAGGTGATCGGCATGCCCGGTCTTTCGCCGACGGCCGCGGAAGTCACCCTGATGGAGCCCCGCAGCTTCGATGAGATGCCGCGGGCGATTCAGGCCCTGCGTGACCGCAAGACCGTGATCATCAACCTCACGATGATGGAGCCCGATCAGGCCCAGCGCGCCGTCGATTTCGTGGCTGGCGGCACCTACGCCATCGATGGCCACCAGGAACGGGTCGGCGAAAGCATTTTCCTGTTTGCCCCCAGCTGTGTCACCGTCACCACGGCCTCCGGCGAAGAGCCCTCCTCGCCCACCATCGTGACCTCCAAGGATCTCGGCGCCGATTCGGTGGCCGCCCCCAGCCCTGCCTGGGGCCGAACCGATCTCGGTGCCGGCCTGGGCTGATCCCGGTGTGATCCGTCCTGATGTGACTGGTCTTGGTGTGATTGGTCTGGGCCGCATGGCCCGGGCGCTGCTGGTTCCGCTGCTTGAGCAAGGCGCCGTGGCTGCGGGGCGGGTCCAGGCCGTGGTGGCCAGCGAGGCCAGTGCCGGGCGCCTGCGGGCGGAGCTGGGGGTGGCTGTCGGCACCGATCCAGCCGCTGCCTGGGCAGAAGCGGTGGTGCTGCTGGCTGTCAAACCCCAGCAATTACGCCGGGTTGCCGCCGCTGCCCCGTCTTTCGCGGCGGGTCAAGCCCCGCTGCTGATTTCGGTTCTCGCCGGGGTGACCCTGCGGCAGCTGGAGCAGGCCTTTCCCCACTGCCAGGTGGTTCGGGCCGTGCCCAACACGCCCTGCCTGGTGCGCGCCGGCATTACCGGCCTGGCCTGGGGTGCGGCGGTGCAGACGGAGCAGTGTGATCAGGTGCGGTCTTGGTTTGCGTCGGTCGGCCAGGTGTTCGAGCTGCCGGAGAGCCAGCTCGATGGCTTCCTCGCCCTGGCCTCCTCCGGGCCGGCGCTGGCGGCGGTGGTGATCGAAGCGCTGGCGGATGGCGGCGTGGCCGCCGGCCTGCCGCGCGCCCTGTCTTTGCAGCTCGCCGGCGGGATGATGGCCGGCTCGGTGCAGCTGCTGCAACAGCAGCAGCTGCACCCCGGCCAGCTCAAGGACATGGTGGCCAGCCCAGCTGGCACCACGATCGCGGCCCTCAGGCGCCTGGAGCAGGGCGGTGTGCGTTCCGCCTTGATCGAGGCGGTGCTGGCGGCCGCCGAACGCAGCCGGGCCCTGGCCGAAGGCTGAGTTGTCTGGCTGGATCAGTTGGCGCCGGATTTGCTGCCCAGCTTCGGTTCGGTGCCGGCGATCAGGCGCCCGAGGTTGGCGCGGTGTCGCCACACCACCAACACGGTGGTGAGCACGGCCAGGGCCAGATAGGCCGGCCGCAGGCCGGTTCCGGCGGTCATGAAGCTGCCCTGCATCAACAGCGGCAGGCTCAGGGCGGCCACCACGCTCGAGAGCGAGACGATCCGGCTGACCGTCAGGGTGGCCAGAAACAGGCCGAAGCAGGCCAGACCCACGGCCGGCACCAGGCCGAGCAGCATGCCCAGGCCGGTGGCCACGGCCTTGCCGCCCTTGCACCCCAGCCAGATCGGCCAGATGTGGCCGGCCAGGGCGGCCAGGCCAGCGGCGACCACCCACCAGTCGCTGCTGTCGCTGATCAGGAGCGGCTGGAGCAGGGCCTTGGCGAGCAACACCGCGGCGCTGCCCTTGAGCACATCGAGCAGGAACACCACCAGGGCCGGGCCCTTGCCCATCTGCCGCAGCACGTTGGTGGCGCCTGTGGAGCCCGAACCCAGTTCGCGCAGGTCGATTCCCCCCCACCAGCGGCCCGCCAGCCAGCCGAATGGGATCGAGCCGAGTAGGTATCCCGTCAGCATCACCACAAGGGGCAGAAGCGCGTTCATGGGCGGGTCCGGGGTTGCGGGCGGGCTGGTGGCGCGGGTCTCAGAGCTGGTCCTCCTCGAGGGCCAATTCGTTGGCGGTGGCGGCGAAAGCGAGCCAGAGCGGGAACTGCAGGATCGGGATGTCGACCACCTGCTCGGAGGCATCGATCACGATGAACGGCAACTCCCCCCGTTCTTCGAGCCGATCAGCCCGCTCGATCAGGGCATCGGGCCGCTCGAACAGCACGATGCCGCTGTTGGGGCCGAAGTCTTCCCGACCCAGGCCCAGGCAGTCCTGCAGGCCGCGGCGCCACTCACCGAGGCGTTCGGGCTGGCCGGCCAGTACCAGGGTCTGAAAACGCTCCCCGTAGAGCTCGCCGAGGATGGCAACGGCGGCCGCCACCACCAGGGCGTTGCGGTTGCGGCTGCCGCTGCTGGCCTGGGCGCCGCGGCCGCCCTGCTGCAGGAACCAGTCTTCAAGCAGGGCCGTGGCGGAGGGCTCGATGCTGCGGCGCAGCTTCCAGGGATCGGCGTAGAAGTCTGGTTGGCCTTGAAAGCGCCGCAGCTGGTCGCTGATCAGGGCCTCGTCCTGGCTGAACAGACCCACCCCAGGGCTCACCGCCGCAGCGGCTTCGGGCGCTGCCGCCGGTGCGGCCATTTGATCGAGGGGAGAGGGTTGCAGCTGCAGCGGCGGCACCGCCAGATCAATCTGCTCTGCCTGGCTGGCCAGATCCTGCAGGGCAACCACCAGATAGTCCTGAAAGCCCTTCAGGCGCCTGGCAATGGCATCGGACTGTCCAGCGACCGTGCCCAGCAGGTCCTTGGCCAGCAGATCGCGGCGGGCCTCAAGCCCTTCGATCTCCGCCAGCAGCGCCTGGCGTCGCCCGCTCAGCTCGGTCAGGGCCAGGTCCTGCCAGGGGGAGCCGGATTGAGCCGGCGCTTCGCTGAGCGCTTCGTTCGGCACTTCGGCTGCCGGATCAGGGGAGGTGGACGGATCGGTCATTTCGGGGCGCTGATGTGCAGGTTGAGCTGCTCGCGCAGGGCGGTGGCATCAAACAACACCGGCAGCAGGTGGATGCTGCGCTGTTCACGGAAATAAAACAGCACCGGTAGCGGCGACCACCACACGGCCCAGCCCAGCCATTCGTCGTAGGGGAAGCGGCGCAACAGGGTCTGACGCCGCCAGACCAGCAGGGCATCGGGGCTGAACTGCAGCCGCAGCAGGGCGGTCTGCAGCAGCAGCAGCAGGCCGAACAGCACGAGCGCACCGGCCAACCAGAGCGCCCCGCTCCAGCGCGGCAGCAACAGCAGGCTGGCCAGGCCGAGCAGCACCAACCCCAGCGGAACCCAGGGACGGGGCGTGAGGATCACCCCTGGGGTGTCAGCGGGCGTGGGGCTGGGGGCCGAGCTGTCGGTGGAACTGTCGGCCGAGCTGTCGCTGGAGCTGGAGGGAGTGGTCATGGCCTGGAATCATGGCCTCCATGCTGGGCTACCGGCCGCTCAGTCGCCGAACAGCACTTTGGTGAGCAGCACGTCCATCAGGCTGACGGTGACCAGAATCATCACCACGGCGCCGGTGGTGCTGGTGCCCACCTCCTTCGGGCCGCCCTTGGTGGTGAGGCCCCAACCACAGGCAATCACAGCGATCTGCAGGCCGAACACCACCGCTTTGACCAGCATCGAGGGCAGGTCACTGGGCTGCATCCAGGTGCGCACCGAGTTCCAGAACACGTTCGGCGGGATCGAGAACAGGAAGGTGCTGCTCAGCTGCCCCGACCACACCCCGACCGCAAAAAAGAGCATGCATTGCACCGGCGCCATGATCACCAGGGCCAGCACCCGCGGCACCACCAGATAGGACACCGGATCGGTGCGCAGCATCGTGATGGCATCGATCTGCTCGGTCACCTTCATGGTTCCGAGCTGGGCCGCATAGGCGGTGGCCACCTTGCCGGTGAGCAAGGTGGCGGTGAGCAGGGGCGCAATCTCCCTGGCCAGACCGAGCGAGAGGATCCCGCCCACGGCCATCCCGGCCCCTTGTTTCGTCAGTTCAGCTGCCACCTGGATGTTGAACACGGTGCCGGCAGCCAGGGCGGTGATCGCCACGATCAGGAAACTGCCAGGACCGGCCTCAAGCATCTGCTCAGAGAGGTCGTTGAAATTGATCTGGCCGCGGGCGATCGCCGAGAGCGTCTGGCCGCCGATCAGGCAGCTGGTGCCGAGCCGGCTGACCCACCGGGGAGTTCTCATCGGGTTGTCCTCATCGTGGTGCCCGCTGCAGATGCAGCCCTCGCTCCGGCCAGCGGCGCATCACCAGCAGCCCCAACACCACCAGGGTGGCGGGGATCAGGCCCATGCACAACCGGATCGTCAGCAGGGCGCTCTCGGGCTGGAGGCCTTGCAGACCTGCTTCATAGCCGCTGAAGCTGAGCACGTTGCCCAAAGCGAACACGGCCAGGCCGATGCCCAGTTTCTGGGTGATCACCATCCAGGCCGTGTAGAGGCCCGCCGGTTTGTCGGGGTCGGCATCGATCGCGTCGGGAAGCAGCGACCAGGGGATCAGGAAGGCGGTGGAGCCCCCCAGTCCCACCAGCACGATCGTGAGCACCAGCAGACCGAGGCTGACCATGTTGCTGAGCGAACCGAGCGGACCGATGCTGGCCTCCAGTGGAACCAGCACCATCGAGAGGGCGCAGCCGGCGATCCAGAGGCCGGCGCCCCAGCGCAGCGCATGCACCCGCCCGCGCCTGTAGGACACACGGCTCCAGACCTGCAGCCCGACCAAGGCGCTGAGCTGGAAGGGAATCAGGATCCAGACGCTCCAGCTCTTGGGCAGTCGCATCACCGCCTCGAAAAAGATCAGCGACACGGGTTGCATCAGCTGCAGGCCGCACCAGAGCAGCAGGTAGAGGCCCAGGACCCGCAGGAAACGACCATTGGCGCCAATGCGTCGCAACTGGCGTCCAATCGGCTCGGGATCGCCGGTGGGCCGCTGGCAATGGCCCGTGAACGGCGACAGACCCCAAGCGCAGCCCAGGGTTCCCAGAATGATCAGCAGGCCGGAGGCGAGCCCCATGCTGAGGTAGCCCGATGGTCCGCCGCGGACCAGCAGGGCGCCGAGCACTAGGCCGCTGAGTCCGGCAAGGATCGAGCCGGTGAAGCGCGCCGTGTTCAGCCGGGTGCGCAGGCTGGTGTCGACGGTGAGCTCGCTGGCGAGGGCGGAATAGGGCAGGTTCACGCAGGTGAACAGTCCCTGGGAGAGCAGGGCGATCACCACGAAGTAGGCGAACTTCTGCCAGAGGCTGCCCGGCGGCACCCACCAGTTGGCGGCCATCGCCAGCCCCATCGGCACGGCACTCCAGGCAATCCAGGGCAGCCGCGGACCCCAGCGGCTCTTGGTGTGGTCGCTGAGCCAGCCCACGAAGGGATCGTTGATGCCGTCCCAGACCTTGATCACCATCAGCACCAGCCCGGCCATCCAGGCCGGCAGACCGGCGACTCCGGTGTAAAACACAAAGAGATAGAAGCCCAGCTGGGTGGCGGCCATGCCGGTACCGGTGTCACCCAGCCCGTAGGCCCAGAGCAGGCGGCGCTGCTCGGCCCTGGACGCATCGGCCGCATCGGCAATGGCCGGGGTTCCAGCAGAGGGCACCGGCGCTGGGATGGGGCTCAAGCTGGGGCACTCCGACGCAGGCCATAATGCTGCAGTGATCGGGGTGTGGCGCGGGTGAGGCGTTAACGATCACAGCATCAGATCATCTGTGCTGCTGCGGGCGTAGTTTAGTGGTAAAACCTCAGCCTTCCAAGCTGATGATGCGGGTTCGATTCCCGCCGCCCGCTTACTTTCCCAAATCAGGGTTTTCGGCCAGGGCCGTCATGTCTGAGGACCATCCCGAGGCCCTGCGGGAATAGCGGACCTCGACCGCATGGATTCGGGAGCAGTTTCAGGAGACGCTGGCCAAACGGCTGATCGAATCGCGGATTCCCACCAGCAGGCTGCTGGGCTATCGGGCCATGGGATAGTCCCTGATTTCAGCTCACTAGCCCATGCCGAGCTCCTTGACCGGCCTCAGCCCGAGGGCAGCCGCAGCTTGCAGCATCCGCCCATCAAAGCTGGCCAGCTGGGTGCAGCGGCTGTGCAGTGCCACCGCCAGATGCAGCGCATCACCGGCCCGCAGCGCGAGAGCAGGATCTTGAAGCAGCTCGGCTGCCTGACGAAAGCGGTCGCGAGCAAGCGAGCGCAGTTCAACTCCGCCCTGCAGCAGGCGCTCGAACTGGTCCCCGGCGGCCTGGCGGGCCTGGGGGCTGAGGCCGTGATGGCGCTGCTTGATCCCAAGGGCGCTGTGGGTCTCGGTGATCAGCCAGTCGCTGCTGATCAAGGGTTCGCGGCACTGCGCCAACCAGTCGAGCGCGTGCGGGCTGCGCTCCTCCGAGGTCAGCAGAGCCACCACCACGCTGGTGTCGAGGTAGATCATCGAGCGGACGGTCTCACCAGCGCTCATTGGCGCGGCATTCTTCAACCACAGAGGGAGTGAGGGGCATGGTGGCCTGGAGCTCGCGAAGAACAGCGGCAAGAGCCGAGCGATCCAGCTGGCGCAGGGGTTCGAGACTCAGCCGGCCGTCAGGGCCAACGACGATCTCGATCTGATCGCCTTCCCGCAGGCCGGCCTGACGCAGGCAGTCAGCGGGGAGCCGAACGGCCAGGCTGTTTCCCCAGCGGCGGATCGCCTGCTGGAAGTGCCTACCTGTATCAACGGGATGGTTCTGGGCCATGGACTCTGTCACGGGACCGCCTTGGATCTTGCCAGCAGTGTCGATACACGACTCTACGTCCATACAAGCCAGTGATGGTGGCCTCCTTGCTCTCAAGGTGCCACTGCAGCGGACACCGGCCCTGAGTGCAACACCGGCGGTGCTGGCGACCTCGTTGTGGCCAGAGGCCTCGCGGCGCATGGACCACCTCCAGGCCCCCAGACGGCTTTCAGGAGCGAAGCATCTCACCAAGTAACTCACAAAATGGCTTTTTTGTTGTTGATTTTTTGTTGTTGATATGTCAGGCACAACAAGGAGACTGGGCGATTGGTGGCTCAGCCTTCCAAGCTGATGATGCGGATTCGATTCCCGCCGTCCGCTTACTTTCCCAAATCAGGGTTTTTCTCAATCAGCATTTTTGGGTCACCATTGCTGCTGGCTTAATTGATGATTGTTGCTGGCTTAATTGGTGAAATTCTCAAGGGTGTCGAGGCCCTTCTGGAATAGTTTTTCGGATTGATCGATGATCCGCCGCTGGCCGCTGCGATACTCGCAGGAGCGGGTCACGAAGGTGATGCTGCGGGTGTTGGGGTGATAGCCCACGGAGCGCAGTTTGCAGAAAAATCGCCCTGACTTGCCAGGTTCTTTGCGCAGCACCTCGCCTGCCAGGCAGCTGTAGCCACCGTTGCCCTCCTTGGCGCAGAGGGAGAGGTTGCGAAAGACCAGATCATTACCCTGCAACTTCTGCCAGTTGTTGGCATAGCCGGCAAACGACACAGGGTCAAAGCTGAATGGGCCGGCATGTGCTGCTGGGAGGGCCACAGCGAACGCAAGCAGCGGCAGCATCAGCTTTGCCGTTGATCTTGCCGTTGATCTTGCCGTTGATCTTGCGTTTGATCGCAGGCGTAGGAAACGGCAGTTGACAGGGAACAAAGTTATCTCCGTGATGAAAAAAGACAGGCTTGATCGAAAGGGCTTCGTCGAAAGGACTTCATCGAGAGGAGCCGTGGTGCTGATGATCCCGCGAAATTCCTTGATTGCTCAGCTGTCTGCTTCATTTTACAGAATAATTTCAAGGAGCTTCCCCCGCCGGCAGCACCTGGTGATAACCGCCGGCTGTGCACACCTGCAGGGGCGTGGCGAACAGGGCGCTGAGGGGGCCGTCCTGCAGCAGCTCGCTGACGGGGCCATCCTCCTGCACGGCCCCTTGCCGCAACAGCACGCAGCGACTGATTTCCGGGATGATTGCATCGAATTGGTGGGTCACCAGCAGCAGGGTTGTGCCGGACTGGGCCAGGCCGCGCAGGATCGTCAGCAGCTGGAAGCGGGCCTGGATATCGAGGCCATTGGTGGGCTCATCGAGCACCAGCACCTCTGGATCGTGCACCAGGGCCCGGGCCAGCAGCAGCCGTCGCCGTTGGCCGTCCGAGAGCTGGCGGTAGGGGCGTTCGGCCAGATCCGCCAGCCCGAGTTGGTCCATCAGCTCACCCACCCTCAGCCTGTGGGCGGCTGTGGGCTGCTGGCTCGGGCCGATGCCCACCGAGCCGAAGAAGCCGGAGAGCACCACATCGCGGGCCAGCACGCCGCCTCGATAGTTGGCCTGCAGATCCTGGGAGACGAGCCCGATCCGGGCCCGCAGATCCCAGAGATTCGCCGTCTGGTGGCCGAAGAGGCGCAGCCAGGATCCCGGCTTGACCACCGGGTAGATTTCGCGGCACAGCAGCTTGATCAGGGCACTCTTGCCTGACCCGTTCGGCCCGAGGATCACGGTGTGTTCACCCTGGTGTAGCCGCAGGCTGAGGTTGGTGAAGACCGGGCGGGGGCCCAGGTAGGCCTCCACGGCCTGGAGGTCGAGATAGGGGACGGTGGTGGTCAAGGCGGGAAGGGGCGCGGCCAGGGGGGTGTTGGCGGATCCGAGCGGATGAAGCCGGTTGGGCCGGTGAGCGTGGAGCCAGGGTTGTCAGGTGGCCTGAGCGCTGGCCCTGGCCGCGCTCCCGGCCTGTTTCGGCTTGGCTGGCTTCTGCAGCAGCTCCGGGGCCACCATCAGCATCAGGCTGCGGCTCTCCAGCGGGGCCCCGCTGGGGGTCCAGAGCTCGGGGGGGAGGGGCAGGTCCTGGCCGCTGGGCAGGGCTGTGTCGATCACGCGCAACCAGCCCTCGCTGGGTTTGGGCAGATCGAAGTGGATCGCCTTGCTGTAGGCGTTCAGGCCGCACCAGAGCAGCGCTCCGCGCTCGGCGCTGTGTAGGCTCCAGGCCAGGGTGTGCGACCAGCTGCCCCAGTCGGGGCGTTCCACTTCGACGCCGTGCCACTCGCGCCAGAGGGTTGTGGAGGCTGTGGGTCGGCCCGGCTTGCCTTGCACGTAGGGCTGCTCCGGGTTGAGCAGGCCGGCGAGTTTGCGGCGCAACACCAGCAGCCTTTGCACGAACTGACGCAGGGCCAGATCGCCGGCATCGGGCCGCCAGTGCATCCAACCGAGGGGATTGTTCTGGCACCAGGTGTTGTTGTTGCCCCCCTGGCTGCGGCGCACCTCGTCGCCCATCAGCAGCATCGGCACCCCCGGGGCGAGCAGCAGGGTGGCCAGGAGATTGCGCTGCTGGCGGTTGCGCAGGGCGGTGATGGCGTGATCGTTGCAGGGGCCTTCCACCCCGTGATTCCAGCTGTTGTTGTGGTTGTCGCCGTCGCGGTTGTCCTCGCCATTGGCCAGGTTGTGTTTGCCGTTGTAGCTGACCAGATCGGCCAGGGTGAAGCCGTCGTGGGCGGTGATGAAGGTGATGGCCCGCCCCACGGCCGCTGGGCGGCCGCCGTAGAGATCGGGGCTGCCGCTCAGTCGCTCGGCCATCAGCCAGCTGCAGTCGTCGTCCCCTTTCCAGAAGCGACGCAGATCGTCGCGGAAGCGGCCGTTCCAGGTGCCCATGCGCTTGGCCGGGAAATCGCTGAGCCGGTAGAGGCCGCCGCAGTCCCAGGGTTCACTCACCAGCTTCAGGTCGCTGAGCTCCGGATCGGCTTCGATCTCCTCGAACAGGGGCGGCTGATCCAGCGGCAGCATGTTCTCGCCGCGGGAGAGGGCGATGCCCAGATCGAAGCGGAAGCCATCGATGCCCAGCTCCAGGGCCCAGCAGCGCATCGACTCGATGATCAGACGCCGCACCAGCGGCCGGTTGGCCGCGATCGTGTTGCCGCAACCGGTGACGTCCTGGTACTCGCTCGACTCGTTCTGCTGGTAATAAAGGGCGTCGGCAAAGCCTCGCCAGCTGAGGGTTGGACCGTTCTGGTTGCCTTCGCTGGTGTGGTTGTAGACCACATCCAGCAGCACCTCCAGGCCCGCCTGGTGACAGGCGGTGACGAGGGCGCGCACCTGCTGGCGAGCCTCGAGCGGATCGTTCCCCACCAGATAGCCCTGATGGGGAGCCATCCAGCTCAGGGGGCTGTAGCCCCAGTAGTTGTGGCGGCCGGTGGGTGCATCCTGGGGATCGAAGGCCATCACCGGCAACAGCTCCAGGGTGGTGACCCCGAGGCTGCGCAGGTAGGGCAGGGTGTCGATCAGGCCCAGCAGGCTGCCCTGGCGCTCCGCCGGGGTGGGGCTGCCCGCCCCATGGCTGAAGCCACCCACATGCAGCTCATAGATCACGCTGCGCTGCCAGCTGTGGCGGGGCCGGGGGGCGGAATCGAAATCGAAGCGGTCCCGTTCGGTCACCACCCCCTTCAGGCAGCAGCTGGTGTTGAGCACCGTGCCGCTGGCCGCCGCGCGGTCGTAGACCTCCCAGCCATCGATCGCCCGGGCGCAGGGATCGAGCAGCACCTTGGCCGGATTGAACCCGTGCAGCCCCGGCAGTAGCGGACCGAACACCCGGTAGCCGTAGCGGCAGCCGATCCCCAGCCCTTCAACTTCGCCATGCCAGTAGTCACCGGAGCGGTGGCGGCCATCGAGGGCGAACACCCGGTAAGGCTCCGCGGCCGCACCATCGCGGAACAGCAGCAACTCCACCCGGGTGGCCCGCGGAGCCACCACAGAGAAGTTCACCCCCCGCGCCGTCACGCTTGCTCCCAGGGGCCAGGGATGTCCGAGCTGGATCGCCGCCAAGGGCTCAGTTCTGGGGCGCGCACAAACTAGGAGGCTTTGCAACCGCTGCCTGGCCTGCTCCAACACGGTGTTCAACGGCCCGCTCTGGCAGCGATCGCCGCTCGATCCAGGCCCAAATCGGCCCAATTTGGGCCCAATTGGGTCAAAACCGTTGCCGACAGGGCGATTTCAGTTGCTGGATCAGCCCTTCCCCCATACGATTGGCGCGCTCAACATCCCGTTGGCTGCTCCACCGCATGGCGGGAGGGGATTTTCCGCTCCGCCCAGATCCCGCACTCCCTGAAGGTTTTCCTATCCGATGAACAAAGCTGATCTCGTCAATCTCGTCGCAGCCCGCACCGAACTCACCAAGACCGACGTCTCCAATGTCGTAGACGCCGCCATCTCCACGATCATCGATTCGGTGGTCGAAGGCAAAAAGGTGTCGATCCTCGGTTTCGGCTCCTTCGAGGCCCGCGAGCGCTCGGCCCGTCAGGGCCTGAACCCCAAGACTGGTGAGAAAATCGCCATCCCCGCCAAGCGCGTGCCCGCCTTCACCGCCGGCAAGCAGTTCAAAGACCAGGTTCAGGGCTGAATCGGGTCGATTCCTTCCGCCAGCCCCAGCAGGCCAGGCGCCGGCAGGCCCGGTGCCTCCAGAGAAGGTTTTCAAGACGCGCTTGAGCAGCAGCTCGAGCGCGGCGATTGTCTGCGGCAGGGCCACCACCGCGGGCGCTTTGCCCCTTCCCCCAGCGGCGATCTTCACCTCGGCAATCTGCGCACGGCCCTGCTCAGCTGGTTGCAGACCAGGCTGAGCGGTGGCGAGTGGTTGCTGCGCTTCGACGATCTCGACACGCCCCGCAACCGCAGCGGTGCCTGCGAAGCCATCGAGGCCGACCTGGGCTGGTTGGGTCTCGATTGGGACGGCCCGGCGCTCTTTCAAAGTGAGCGCCGCTCGCTCTACGACGCGGCACTGGCCAGGCTGCGCTCCTCGGGCCAGCTCTATCCCTGCCATTGCAGCCGGCGGATGCTCGCCGATCTTTCAGCCCCCCACGGCGGATGGTCGCCCTATCCAGGTCTCTGCCGCGCCGTTCCTGCCGATTGGGGTACCAAGGATGGCCGCCAGCCCAGCTGGCGCTTGCGGCTGGCGCCGGGGCGGCTGCATTGGCCTGAACTGGTTGGACGCGAGGCTGGGCTGGATGGTCCTACGGCTGTCGGTGACGTGGTGCTGCGCAGGGCCGATGGCTTTGTGGCTTATCACCTGGCCACGGCAGTCGATGAGCTGACCCTGGGCATCAGCACGGTGCTGCGTGGAGCCGACCTCTGGCACTCCACCGCCCCGCAGCTGGCTGTGATGGCCTGCCTGGAGCGGCGTCCTCCCGACTACTGGCATGTGCCGCTCTGGTGCGGGCCCGGCGGCGAACGGCTGGCCAAGCGATCGGCGGCCGAAGGGCTGGCTGGGTTGCGCGCTCAGGGACTGGATGGACCGGCGGTGATCGGTCAGTTGGCGGCGAGTCTGCAGCTGGTGCCAGTCGGCAGTCGCCTCAGTGCCCTGGAGCTCTGCGAGCAACTCAGCCTGCCCCTGTTGCGGGAGCGGCTACGCCAGCCCCTGTAAAGCCGGTTTCTGTGAAAACGAATGCTCAGGCAAGGAAGGCTCAAGAAACAAACACTTAAGAAAGGAATTCTTAAGGAATGAAGCTGGATCGGTCCTCCCTGTGAGGAGCAGGAGGGGCAGACTGCATTCATGCAGATGGTGTTCGTTTCGTGACCTCCCTTCCCCCCTCCGGCTCAGGCCCCAGTGCCTCCTTGCCGAATGTTCCGCTGCCGCCGTGCCCGCATTGCGGCGGTAGTGGGGTGCTGAGGATGAGTGAGCAGCGCTTTCGCACCTGCCTCGACTGCCTTGGCCAGGGTCATGAGCCGCGCTTCGAGCCCCAGCCGAGGCTTCAAGACATGATCCAGCCGGACGTGATTCAGCCCTGGAACCAGGAGATCAACGCTGGGGCCTTCTCTTCTGGCTCCAGATGAAGAAGGTGGCGGTCCCGACCACCACCGCTAAGGGCGCAGCCGTGAGCAGCAGCAGGATGACGGCAGTCCAGTCGGTGTACATCGTGGCGAGAAAAGCTCGTCGCCATCATCCCGTTTCGCCGGTCAGCACCTAAACCATGACAACCGCCCATCACCAAAGCCCCTGGCAAGCCGCCATTTCCATCGCAACTTCGATTGCCGCCTCCAGCGCAACGGCAGCACTTCTGCTCCTGGTGGGCGCTGCGGCTCCTGGACGAGCTGAGCCCCTGTTGGCTGATATCCGCTTCGACAATTGCCGCCCGGCTGTCGGCGGCGGAATCACCTGTGATACCCAGCCGGAAGGCAACACCTTGCTCAATGACGAAGCGGCCCGCTACGGACTGTTCGATGACGCCAGCCCAGGATGGAGTGAATTCGAGCCGTACCAGGGCGATGATCAAATGTTCTGAAATCAGGGGTTTTGAGCAACGGGTCCGGGCTCGTTGGTGAGAGCCAGCCTCTAGCGTCGGGTCTGGTGCAAGGCCTGTTCTGTACTCCGTTCTTACCCGTTTCCTCTACGTCCTCGGACCGGTGTTCATCGTGGCTGTCCATCTGGGCTGCCTGCTGCTGCTGGCCACGGGCCTCGGGCTCGGCGCGATCGCCTGGGCCGTGACGCTCTATCTGCTGCGAATGCTGGCCACAACGGCGATCTATCACCGCCTGATCACCCATCGCAGCTACCAGGCCCCCAAACTGGTGCTCTGGCTTGGGGCGTTGGTGGGGGCTTCGGCAGGGCAGATGGGCCCGAGCTGGTGGAAGGCTCACCACCTCAGTCACCATCGCTACGTCGACACCGATCGGGATCCCCACAGCCCCCTGGCGCCCCTCAGGGGCTGGGCAGGCTTCTGGCGTTCCCAGGTCGGCTGGCTGCTGCGGCCTTCCTTTTTCCCCGAGCGGCTCCCCCCGGACGTGGAGGCTGATCCGGTGCTGCGCCTGATCGACCGGCTGCATGTCCTGCCGGCCGTAGGCCTGGGCTGGTTGTCGTTCGCCCTGGGCGGCCTTCCCTTGCTGGCGGCCTACTGCCTCAGCACCACAGTGCTGTTCCACGGCGTGGCGACCGTGAATTCCTTGGCCCACCTAGCGGGCGACCAGCCGTTTCGCACCGATGATCACAGCCGCAACAATGGCTTAGTGGCGCTGCTGACCCTCGGCGAGGGATGGCACAACCTGCACCACGCCTTCCAGTCATCGGCGCGGCAAGGGTTCACCCTGCAGGCGGGCCAGGTTTGCGTGCTGCCGGATCCCACCTATGGCTTCATCCGTTTCCTGGAACGCTGCGGCCTGGCGTCTCGCCTGATTGTTCCAAGCCAAGGTGAGCTGTTGAATCGGGCACGTTCAGCAGTTTCTGCCACTGACCAAGCAGGCCGGCTGGAATCGGCCGGGGCCGGTAATCGCCGGCAGCGGCGGGTCCATGGCGCAGCACGGCGTTAACCAGGGTGGCGGAGTAACGACCCTGGTTGATTGCCCCGTGCGGCACGCCGGGGGGAATGCGCACCATCACCGGGTCGTCTTCGCGCAGGGTGATCCGCTCGAAGCGGCCGTTGTGGAGCACGACTAAGTCGAGGGAGCCACGCAACAGGATCAGCTGATCGGTCTGGTGGCGATGGCAGAACAGCTCCCAGGGTTGTTGCGGTGCCAACTCGGCAATCAGGGTCTGGTCGCTGGATTGGGCTGCGCAGAAGGTGGTGCGGCCGGTACAGCTGCGCTCCAGCTGTACGACCTCGACGGATGGCGAAAGGGCCATTGACGGGTGAGCGCGTTGATTCGTCAATTCTGGTTACAAAACGTTGCGCCCAATGACTTGTTTATCACCGAACCGTTCGGGTGTGAGCGAACCCTGGCGTCTTCTGCTGGCCGGCAGGGCTGGAGCTGTTCAACGGGCCGTGCTGGACTCGAACCAGCGACCGTGCGATTAGAAGTCGCATGCTCTATCCAACTGAGCTAACGGCCCACCCGGGCAGCCTAAGGTGAGCGGCTACGCAACCCTCTCCAGTTCCATGGCGGCCAACCGGCTCAGCGACGAGCAGAAACAGGACTTGGTGCGGCGCTATCAGCGGGGCGAGGGCTCCCAGGCGCTGGCTGCGGCCTTCGGTTGCAGCGCCAACACGGTGACGCGCCTGGTCAAGGCGGCTCTGGGGGAGGAGGTCTACGGACAGCTCAAGCGGCAACGGGGCAAGGCCCAAGCTTCTCCGCTTGCCACCACAGCGCCAGTTGCTGTTGCCGGCGCTGACCTAGGTGCTGGCGCTGAAGACGTTGAAGACGGCGCTGAATTAGGCCAAGAGGACGACGACGAGGACACCAGGCCCGGTGTGCTGGCGATCGATGATGCCGATGATTTCGGTGAGGACGACGACAGCGACGACGAGGGCGGCGATGGCGGCGATGGCTTCGGGCGGGACCGAGAAGGCAATCTGTTTGTGGCCGTCCCCGTGGGCGTTGCCCTTGAGGATCGCCCAGCGGCAGCCTGCCGCCAGCCGCTGGAGAGCGCGCCACTGCCTGAAAGCCTCTACATGCTCGTCGACAAGACGGTGGAACTGCAGGCCCGCCCCCTCAGCGATTTTCCTGAGCTGGGCCGACTGCCCGATGGGGAGCAACAAGGTCAGGCGCTGCTGGTGTTCGCCAACCCGCGCCAGGCCAAGCGCCACTGCGGGCGCACCCAACGGGTGATCAAGCTGCCTGACAGCCAGGTGTTGCGGCGCACCGCCCCCTACCTGCTGGTTCAGGGCATCACCCGACTCGTGCTCGAAGGCGCTGTCTATTCCCTGCCGGGATCCTGATCACCCCTGGGCATCACCAGGGCGGTGGCGCTGCCGCCGCTGATCACGCCCACCACCAGGGCGACGCCCACCAAAAAGCCGGTGGGCAGCGGCACGGTGCGGCCAATGCCAAGCTGCAGCACGGCCCGTTCGTTGAGGTTCTGCGAGCCCAGGCACAGGATCAGCAGCAGCAACAGGCCGCCACCGAGGCTGGAGAGCAGCAGGCGCAGACGCAGCAGCACGGGACAAAACAGTTGGCTCTTGTGATTCTGACTGCTGGTGGGCGAGCGAACAGTGGCCAGGCGAACTGGTAGTGGCGGCTGCTATGGGGGTGGCTGGTGGAGCAGGGCGTAGATCCTGCGGCGGGAGAGGCCGGTTTCGGCGGCGAGCTGGCGGGCGGCGTCGCTGCCACTGAGGCCCGCTGCCAGGCGCCGCGCCAGTTCCGCCCTGAGCTCGTGCTCGCTCCACTGGGGAGCTTCGGGGGCAGGGGCGCCGCCGAGCACCAGGGTGCATTCGCCGCGGGGGGGCACCTGGCGGAAGTGCTCCAGGGCCGCCTCCACCGTGGGACCAACCTGCTGTTCGTGGCGTTTGGTGAGTTCCCGGGCCACCAGCAGCGGTCGATTGCCGAGCAGATCGAGCAGGTCCTCCAGCAGTTCGACCAACCGGTGCGGCGCTTCGAACAGCACCAGCGTGCGGCGTTCCGCGGCCAGCTCCTGCAGGGCCTGGCGGCGCAGGCGGGCCTTGGCGGGTAGGAAGCCTTCGAAGCAGAAACGCCCCGTCGGCAGGCCACTGCTCACCAGGGCCGTGGTGACGGCGCAGGGGCCCGGAATGCAGATCACCGGCAGCCCGGCGGCGCGCACGGCCGCCACCAGCAGCTCGCCGGGATCGGAGATGCCCGGCAGGCCGGCATCGCTGATCAGCGCCAGGCTTTCGCCGGCCTGCAGCGCCGCGAGCAGCTCGGGGGTGCGGCCGTGCTGGTTGTGCTGGTGAAAGCTGAGCAGGCGGCCACGAATGGCGAAACCCGCCAACAGCTGGCCGCTGTGGCGGGTGTCTTCGCAGGCGATGCGATCGACTCCCGCGAGCACCTGTTGGGCCCGGGGCGAGAGATCGCCCCGGTTGCCGATCGGTGTGCCCACCAGGTAGAGCACACCGGCGGCGGGTTCAGCCGGGGGATCCAGCTTCAGCGGGGCCCGATCGATCTCAGACCGCCACGGGTTCCTGGGACACACCGCGCAGGGTGAGGTTGATACGACCGCGGTTGTCGATCTCGCGCACCCGCACGGTGACGGCATCGCCCACCTTGATCACGTCTTCCACCTTCTCGACCCTGGCTTCGGAGAGCTGGGAGATGTGGATCATCCCTTCCTTGCCGGGGAGGATCTCCACGAAGGCGCCGATCGGGATCACCCGGGTGACCGTGCCGCTGAACTGCTCGCCTTCACTGATCCGGCGGGTCAGCCCCTCGATGATCCGCTGGGCTTCCTCGGCGGCGGCGCCGTCGTGGCTGGCGATCGTGACGATGCCGCCATCCTCGATGTCGATCTTGGTGTTGGTGCGCTCGGTGATGCCCTTGATCGTGCGCCCACCGGGGCCGATCACCGTGCCGATCAGCTCGGGATCGATGCGGAAGCTGAGCAGCCGCGGGGCATGCGGCGAGAGGATCTCACGGGGCTTCTCGATTGCCTCCAGCATCTTCTCGAGGATGTGCAGCCGGGCCGGGCGGGCCTGGTTGACGGCTTCGGCGATGGTCTTCACCGCCAGACCGGACATTTTCATGTCCATCTGCAGGGCGGTGATGCCCTTCTCGGTGCCGGCCACCTTGAAGTCCATGTCGCCGAGGAAATCCTCGATGCCCTGGATGTCGGTGAGGATGCGCACCTCATCACCCTCCTTGATCAGGCCCATGGCGGCGCCGCTTACGGGAGCCTTGAGCGGCACACCGGCATCCATCAGCGCCAGGGTGCTGCCGCAGACCGAGCCCATCGAGGTGGAGCCGTTGGAGCTGAGGCACTCCGAGACGACCCGCATCACGTAAGGGAAGCCCTCCTTGGCGGGAAGCACGGGAATCAGGGCCCGCTCGGCGAGGGCGCCGTGGCCGACTTCGCGGCGGCCGGGGGAGCGCATCGGCCGGGTTTCGCCGACGGAATAGGGGGGGAAGTTGTAGTGGTGGAGATAGGTCTTCTCGCCCATCGGGTTGAGGTCGTCCATCTCCTGGGCATCGCTGGGGGTGCCGAGGGTGGCGCAGGAGAGCACCTGGGTGAGCCCGCGCTGGAAGAGGCCGGAGCCATGCACCCGCTTGGGCAGCACGCCGACGGCCGCCGTGATCGGCCGCACTTCATCGAGGTTGCGGCCATCGACCCGCTTGCCCTCGCTGAGGATCTGGGCGCGCATCAGCTTCTTGGTGATGCCCTTGTAGGTGTTGCCGAGGGCCTTGCCGGTGGCGGCCAGGCGGATCGGATCGTCGTCGGAGAGACCGGCAATCTTCTGGGCCACGCCTGCCTTGATCACATCCAGCTGGGCGTCGCGCTCCGCCTTGGTGAGGCTGAACTGCTTGAGCACTTCGCCGATGCCGGCGCCGCATTCCTGCTCCAGGAAATTCGGCAGGGCGGCGTCGAGCACCTGCGCTTCCGGGAATACCTGCTCGATGCCCAGGTCGGCGAGGAGGGTCTGTTGGGCCTTGATCAGCTCGCCCACGGCTTCGTAGCCGAAGTCGATCGCTTCGATCACGTCTTGTTCGGGCAGCTGGTTGGCGCCCGCTTCAACCATCACCACCCCGGACGGGGTGCCGGCCACCACCAGATCCAGCTCACTGCGCTCGATCTCGCGGTAGCTGGGGTTGAGCACGAAGTCGTCGCCAAGCAGGCCGACGCGCACGGCCGCCATCGGGCCGTTGAAGGGGATTTTGGCCAGCAGGGTGGCGATCGAGGCGCCGGTCACGGCGAGCACATCGGGCGGGACCCGTTCATCCAGCGACAGGCATGTGGCGACCACCTGGAGGTCGTCCCGTAGCCAGGAGGGAAACAGCGGCCGCATCGGGCGGTCGATCAGGCGCGTGGTGAGGATGGCGCGCTCGGGGGGGCGGCCTTCGCGGCGGAAGAAGCTGCCGGGGATGCGTCCGGCGGCGTAGAGACGCTCTTCGTAGTCGCAGGTGAGGGGGAGGAAATCGATCCCTTCGCGACCCTTGGCCCTGGTGGCCGTGACCAGCACGGACGTATCACCACATTCAACTAACACGGCCCCGCCTGCTTGAGGGGCAAACAACCCTGTGGTCAGCCGGATCTCCCGACCATCGAAGGAGACCGACTGAATTTTTCCTGGCACTTCTGATTATGTCCGTTTTGTTGACGTTGTTGATTCTCGCATTTTGTCTTGCCCCCGTATGGGCTGCGCCCACTAGTGAAGAGGCAAAACGGGGTGATCAGGGCCCCAAACCTGCAATCAATATCGGCTGCGCCTGCTTGCCTGCCGGCAGCGCTGGCCTACAAAAACGCCCGACAGAGGGTGGCGTCAGGGCCACCCGTGCTGTTGATCTTGCCGCCACTTTTTCGCAACGAATGGGGTCGCAAAAAAGGGGCGATAGAACACAACAGTCAAAAAGTTTGCGGACAATGAAGCGGAACAGAGCAGTTCAGCATCGGCCACATACCATCAGCCAGATTTTTTCATCAGCTGGAGTTGGTTGCCAGCCGAATGGGCTCACCAGCTGGATTTGGTGACGCCGGGCAGCAGACCCTTGTGAGCCATCTCCCGCAACTGGTTGCGGCACAGACCGAAATCGCGGTAGTAGCCACGGGGCTTGCCAGTGGCCCAGCAGCGGTTACGCACCCTGTTGGCGGCGCTGTTGCGGGGCAGGCCCTGGATCTTGCGGTGCACTTCAAGGCGCTCCATCGGGCCTGGGGCGGCCTCGAACGCGGCCATCAGGGCGGCGCGCTTAACGGCGAAGCGAGCCACGATTTTTTTGCGCTTGACATCGCGCGCGATCATCGACTTCTTCGCCATGCGGCTTCAGAGCTGGTTCAGGGATGTATCAGTCTACCGCGCGGCCGTGCTCGGGATGGCTGGGGCAGAGGTCGGCGAGGGGGCAGCCGTCGCAGGCGGGTTTGCGGGCGTTGCAGACGGCGCGGCCGTGGAAGATCATCCGGATCGAGAAGTTCTCCCACTCCGGCTGGGGCAGCAGCTTCATCAGCTCCGGTTCGATGCGGCGCGGCTCGCTCTGCTTGCTCAGGCCGAGCCGGTTGCTCAGCCGCCGCACATGGGTGTCGACAGTGACGCCGGCGTTGATCCCGAAGGCATGGGCCAGCACCACATTCGCGGTTTTCCGGGCCACACCAGGGAGCTCCAGCAGGGCGTCCATGCGCGGCGGCACCGCCCCGCCGTGGTGCTCGATCAGCAGCCGCGAGGCGGCCACGATGTTTTTGGCCTTGTTGCGAAAGAAGCCTGTGGAATGCACGTACGGCTCCACCTCTGCGGCGGTGGCAGCGGCGGCGGCCTCCGCATCGGCGAAGCGCTCGAACAGGGCCGGGGTGACCCGGTTGACCCGTTCATCAGTGCACTGGGCCGAGAGCATCGTGGCCACCAGCAGCTCCCAGGGGGTGCGCCAGTTCAGCGAACAGGTGGCCTCGGGATAGAGCTCACCAAGCCGGGCCAGGATCAACGGAGCCCGCTGCCGCGCCGTCGGGAAGCGAGGCCGCCGGAGACGTTCGCTCACCTCAGCGGCCGATCAGCTGCTGCACCACCGAGAGCTGGCTGGTGTCCTTAACGATCAGTACGGCACTGAGCCCCACCAACAGCAGGAAGCCCGACTGCATGAAGACCATCTGCAGCCGCTGGGGCAGGGGGCGACCGCGCACCCCCTCAATCAACAGCAGCAGGAACTGACCGCCATCGAGCAGGGGCAGGGGCAGGGCATTGATCACGGCCAGGTTGATCGAGATCAGGGCTGTGAACAGGTAGAGACTGCTGCCGCCGCTCTTGGCCAGCGTGGCGCCCATTTCAACGATCTTGACCGGCCCCGACATCTGCGGAGCCGTTTCACTGAAGCGGGTGACCAGGGCGACGAAGCCATCGATGGTGCGGCCGGTGAGCTGGGCGAAGATGCGGTTGGTCTGGTTGATCACCTCCAGTGGGCCAGTGGCGGGGCGGAAGGCCTCGCTGCCATTGGGTTGCAGCTGGGCGCCGATGCGGCCGATGCCGTCGTTGTCGGCGGGGGTGAGGTTGAGCGTGAGTGTCTTGCCGTCACGCTCGGCCACCAGGTCCAGGGTCTGGCTGGGGGCGGCCTTGATATCGCCGACCAGGCCGACCACCGCCTCCTGGCCTCCCAGCAGGCTGACGCCGCCGAGGCTGACGATCCGATCGCCGGCGACCAGGCCCGAGAGGGCCGCCGGCTGGCCAGGCTGTACGGCCGCCACGACCACGCCCGGGTTGGCGCTGAAACCGGCCGGAATGCCCACCACAATTCCCTGGGCCGCCAGCACCGTCCAGGCCAGCAGCAGGTTGGCGAGCACGCCGGCGGCGATCACCAGGGCGCGCTGGTGCAGGGGGCGGTTGCGCAGCAGATCGGGATCGTCGGCAGCGATGGCGCTGGTCTCGTCTTCGTCATCGTCAGGGAAGGCGACAAAGCCGCCGAGCGGGATCGCCCGCAGGGCGAACTGAACGCCGCGGCGCTGACGCTCCAGCAGCACCGGACCGAAGCCGATCGAAAAACCGCTGACGCGGATGCCCTGCCAGGTGGCGGCAAAGAAGTGGCCAGCCTCATGCACAACGATCAGGGCGGCCAGGATCGCCAGAGCTGAAAGAACACCCATTCAGACCGTGACGCAGTGCCCTCATTGTGGAGGGGCAACCCGCCCGCCGGCGGGCTGAAGGCGGTTGGGTAGGTGTGGGGGAGGCCGTAAGAGACTGGGTTCAGGTTTCGGCAACGAGGCGGTCACAGCCCATGTAGGGGACCAGCGCCTGCGGCAGCAGGACGCTGCCATCGGCTTGCTGTCCGGTTTCGAGCAGGGCCGCCATCGTGCGCCCCACCGCCAGGCCGCTGCCGTTGAGGGTGTGGAGCAGGCGCGTCTTCTTGCCATCCTTCTGGCGGATGGCGGAGCGGCGGGCCTGGAAGTCACCGCAATTGCTGCAGCTGGAGATTTCCCGATAGGCGCCGGCGCCGGGCAGCCACACCTCCAGATCAAAGGTGCGGGCCGCGGAGAAGCCGAGATCACCGGTGCAGAGCTCCAACACCCGGTAGGGCAGGTCCAGGGCCTGCAGCACCGCCTCGGCGTCGCCGGTGAGCTGGGCGTGGGCGGCCTCCGACGCTTCTGGGCTGCAGAACCAGTACAGCTCCACCTTGTTGAACTGGTGCAGGCGGATCAGGCCGCGGGTGTCACGGCCGTAGGTACCCGCCTCGCGCCGGAAGCAGGGGGTGTAAGCGGCGTATTTGAGCGGCAGTTGTTCGGCCGCGATCAGCTCGTCGCGGTGGAACGAGGTGATCGGCACCTCGGCGGTGGGCGTCAGCCAGAGGTCGTCGTCGGCGCAGCGAAAGCTTTCTTCGGCGAATTTCGGCAGCTGGCCGGAGCCCATCAGGCTTGCGCTGTTCACCAGGATCGGCGGCATCACCTCCCGGTAGCCGCGCCGGCCGTGCAGGTCGAGCATCAGGCTGATCAGGGCGCGCTCCAGGCGAGCGCCCTGGCCCAGCAGGGTGACAAAGCGGCTCTGGGCAATCCGCACCGAGCGCTCGCTGTCGATCAGGCCCAGCCTCTCGGCGATCTGCCAGTGCTCCTGCAGGCCCTCGCCCTGGCGGGGCGTTCCCCAGCGACGCACCTCGATGTTGTCGGCTTCCGATCGTCCCTCCGGGCAGTGGGGCGACGGTAGATTGGGGAAAGCGAGCAGTTGGTCGCGCAGGCGGGTTTCGAGGCTCTTCTCCTCTTCTTCAAGCACCCCCACCTGCTGTTTGAGGCGGTTGCCCTGGTCGCGCAGCGCCTGCACCTCCGGGCTGTGGGGCGCTTCGCCGGAGCGAATCAGCTCTCCCACCTGACGCCCCACCAGGTTGCCCTCGGCCTGGAGACTGCTGCGTTGCTGCTCAAGATCCCGCTCCTGGCGGGCGATCATCTGCAGGGCGGTGAGATCGAGCTTCAGGCCGCGGCGGCCGAGCTGCTCGACGATCAGCTCCGGCGTATCGCGCACCAAGCGCAGGTCCAGCACAGCCAATCAGGCAAGTGTGGGAAGCCTACGGCTCAGTGGTGCCAGGGTTTTCTGGGCAACAACCCTTAACCAGCCCTCAGCGAAGGCTGGCCGTGATCACTCGGCGCAGGGGCCTCAGAGCACCTGAACCACTTCGCTCACTTCGGGGATCGATTCACGCAGCTTGCGCTCGATGCCCATCTTCAGGGTCATGGTGCTGCTGGGGCAGGAGCCGCAGGCACCCTGGAGACGCACCTTGACGATCGGACCGTCGATCTCGACGATCTCGACATTGCCGCCATCGGCCATCAGGTACGGGCGCAGCTCATCGAGCACACGCTCCACGTTGGGGATGGTGAGGGCCCGGGGGTCGCTGATCGCCGCTTCAACGTTCAGCTCTGGAGTGGTGGTTTCGCTGGTGGCAGTTTCGGGACTCATCAACAGAATTCGAGGTGTGGTTTGAGTTTAGGGAGGCAGCCTGGAGGTCGCCTGGATCCAGGCCATGGATCGTCTGGGTTCAAAAAACCGTCACCGTCGGTCCGTAGGCCGCGAGCTGGCGATCGGCCGTGAGCAGCCTCAGCGGTTCGCTGCGGCTCTGGGCCACCAGCAAGCGATCAAAGGGATCGCGATGCACGGGGCTGGTTCCCAGTTCGGCCACAGCCAGCAGGTGCTGGTTGCGGATTGCCAGCCAGCGGAAGCCCTGGGCGGGAATGGTGCGTTCAAGCTTGGCCAGGTCCACATCCAGCCGCCCCACGGAGGCTTTGATCGCCAGTTCCCAGAGGGAAACCTGGCTGACATGAACCTCGTTCTCAGGGTCGCGGATCAGGCCGACCGCAGCCTTGGGCAACTGTGGGTGGTCTGCGATCCACCAGAGCACCAGGTGCGTGTCGAGGAGCAACCGGGCCATGGATCAAGGGGCGATCGGCAGCTGCAGAACGGTGAACAGGTCGTCCAGGGTGCGATCGAAGTCGTCCGCCATGGTGATCTCACCGCGCATCGCCCCTGGAGGCGCGACGCCGGAGGCTTGGGCCTGAATGGGGACCAGTTGGGCGATGGGGACACCAGCCCTGGCGATCACCACCGCCTGACCGGCCTCCACCTCCTGAAGCAGGCGGGAGAGCTGGGTCTTGGCTTCGTGCACGTTCACCTGGCGGAGGCTTGCCTGCGTGGTTTTGGGCGTGGCTGAAAGCGCCATGGCGCGACGATGGACTAAGGCTTAGCTTAGTTGAATCGAGAGGAATGGCTTTGGGCTTGTCGCCCGATTCCTAGGATTGATCCCACTGGCTTCCCTGAACGGGCTTTCCCAACGCGATGACCGACGTTCCCGTTTCTCGGATCCGCAATTTCTGCATCATTGCCCACATCGACCACGGCAAGTCGACGCTGGCCGATCGTCTGTTGCAGGAAACCGGCACGGTGGCGGCGCGGGACATGCAGGCCCAGTTCCTCGACAACATGGAACTGGAGCGCGAACGGGGGATCACGATCAAGCTCCAGGCGGCGCGCATGGAGTTCAAGGCGGCCGATGGCGAAAATTACATCCTCAACCTGATCGACACGCCCGGCCATGTGGATTTCTCCTATGAGGTGAGTCGCAGCCTGCAGGCCTGCGAGGGGGCGCTGCTGGTGGTGGATGCCAGCCAGGGGGTGGAGGCGCAGACGCTCGCGAACGTGTATCTGGCGCTGGAGAACGATCTGGAGATCATTCCGGTGCTCAACAAGATCGACCTGCCCGGCGCCGATCCAGCCCGGATCAGCGAGGAGATCGAAGCGATCATCGGCCTCGACACCAGTAACGCCATCGCCTGTTCCGCCAAGACCGGCCTGGGGGTGGCAGCCATCCTGCAGGCGGTGGTGGATCGGGTGCCGCCGCCGCCGGATCGGCTCTCTGAGCCGTTGAGTGCCCTGATCTTCGACTCCTATTACGACGCCTACCGCGGCGTGATCGTGTACTTCCGGGTGATCAGTGGCCGGGTCGCCCGCAAGGACAAGGTGCTGCTGATGGCCAGCAAAACCAGCTACGAACTCGACGAGGTGGGGGTGATGGCCCCAGACCAGCGCCAGGTGGAGAGCCTGCATGCCGGTGAGGTGGGCTACCTGTCGGCCTCGATCAAGGCGGTGGCCGATGCCCGGGTGGGCGACACAATCACCCTGCTGGCGAATCCGGCCGCCCAAGCGCTGCCCGGCTATGCCGAGGCCAAGCCGATGGTGTTCTGCGGGCTGTTCCCCACCGACGCGGATCAATACCCCGATCTGCGCGAAGCACTCAACAAGTTGCAGCTCTCCGATGCGGCGCTGAAGTTTGAGCCCGAAACCAGCAGCGCCATGGGCTTCGGCTTCCGCTGCGGCTTCCTTGGGCTGCTGCACATGGAAATCGTGCAGGAGCGGCTGGAGCGGGAATACAACCTTGACCTGATCGTGACGGCGCCATCGGTGATCTACCAGGTGACCTTGATCGACGGCACGCTGATCATGGTGGACAATCCGGCCACCTTGCCTGATCCGCAGAAGCGTGAATCGATCGAGGAGCCCTATGTGAAGCTGGAGATCTATACGCCCAATACCTATAACGGCACCTTGATGGAGCTATGCCAGGAGCGGCGCGGTGAATTCATTGATATGAAGTTCATCACCACTGAGCGCGTCACGCTGCACTACGAGATGCCGCTGGCTGAAGTGGTCACTGATTTCTTCGATCAGATGAAGAGCCGCACCAAGGGCTATGCCTCGATGGAATACAGCCTGATCGGCTACCGCAAGAATGAACTGGTGCGCCTCGATGTGCTGATCAATGCCGAGAAGGCTGATCCGCTCACCACGATCGTGCACCGTGACAAGGCCTACAACGTGGGCAAGGGGTTGGTGGAGAAACTCAAGGAATTGATCCCGCGCCAACAATTCAAGATTCCGATCCAGGCCTCGATCGGCAGCCGCATCATCGCCAGCGAAAGCATCAGCGCGATCCGCAAGGATGTGCTGGCCAAGTGCTATGGCGGTGACATCTCCCGCAAGAAGAAACTGCTTTCGAAGCAGGCCAAGGGCAAGAAGCGCATGAAGGCGATGGGTCGGGTGGAAGTGCCCCAGGAGGCCTTCATGGCGGTGTTGAAGCTGAATCAGTAAGCCGCTGCTCGCCCAGGTTCAAGCGGCGAGAGGAGGGGAACGCTGAAGGCGTGATCCCCACCTGAGGCCACCGATGCCTTCTCAGCTTCGAAGCAAGTCCATGGCCGCCCAGCATGCTGGCCAGTCGGGCTTCTTTCTGCCCCTCTCCTTCGGCGTGGGGCTGGTGTTGCTGCTCAGCAGCCTCTCGCTGCAAACCGCTGCCCTGCATGGCCATCGACAGATGGCAGGGCAATGGCGGCAACGCCAGGCCAGCGACGCCCTGGCTTCGGCCGCCCAGCAGGTGGCGGCCCAGCTCCATGGCCCCTACCGCTGCCTGCTGCAAGTCCCGTCGTCGCAGTGGCCACCGGCGGGTTGCGGAGCGGGCGCCAGCCTCGCCGGGCTCCGTGAAGGGGAGGTGGGCAGCTCCCGCTACAGGCTGGTGGAGTGGTGGCCTGCTCCTGGGCCTGCTGCTGAACCGGTGACGGCACTGGAGGCTCGGCTGCGGCTGGAGTTAGGGGGAGAGGAGACGGGCAGTCGGGCCCAGGCCCTGTTCGGATTGCGGCTTGATCCCGACCGGCCGGAGCGGCTGCTGACGGTGCGGCGGATGGGGCGATGAACCTGATCGAGATCACGATGGCGATGCTGGTGTTCTCCCTGGCGGCCAACACCTCGTTGCAACTGTGGAGCTCCAGCGCCCGCTGGAGCCAGGCCAACGCTGAACAGCAGGAAATGTTGCGCCGTGTCGATGCCGACTTGCTGCGCCGCGAGCACGGCCTGCGCCAGGCGGCGCTCGCTGTGGTGGCTGGAGTGGAAGCTGAAGGCCCTGAACAGCCGGCAGCCGGTTGTGCGGCGGCAGGCCAGTGGATGGCGGAGCAGCTCCAGAGCGGGGCTGGAGCTCTGCCGGTGGGAGTGCAGCGCCAGGTGAGCGCGACGTCGTCGGGAGTGGATGGGCTCTGGCTCGTCTACCGCATCGAGCCCATGGGCCTGGAGCGTCGCCGGCTGTTCACCGCTGCCGCCCATGGCCTCTGTCCGTCAGCGGCTGCCACTTCCGATCTGGAGGAGGGCACGTGAGACAGCGTCTGCAGGCCAGGCCGAGCCGCTTCAGCCACCAGGCTGGCTTCAGCCTGGTGGAGCTGCTGGTGACCCTGGCGGTGATCGGCCTGCTGGCTGGCCTGGGCCTGCGGTCGGGGGGTGAAAGCCTGGCCAGGCAACGCCTGGAGGTGGCGAGTCGGCGCTTGGCTCAGGGCATCGAGCGTGGCCGCAGTGAGGCCGAACAGCAGGGGGAAGCCTGTGGACTCACCCTCTCGGAGCAGGGCTGGCAGCCGCCGCAGGGCGGAGCTTTGAGGCCCTGTCGCGACACGCTGATGGAACTGGGTGAGGGGGTGGAGAGCACCGCGGTGGACGTGCTCCACAACCTGCCAGAGGTGTTGCGCTTCAGCAGCAATGGCCTGGTGCTTGATGGCGGCACGGTGGTGCTGGCCAGCAGCGGCACTCCCCTGCGCCGCTGTCTGGTGATGGCGCTGCCGCTGGGAATCGTGCGGCTGGGCCGCTATGGCGGGGCCAGCGGCAGCAGGCCCGACAGCAGCCTCTGCCAACCCGATCCCACGCTCTGATCGTTGTTGTTCATCACCATGCGTACCGCCGGGTCGTCCATTCCGTTTCAACACCAACAGCAGGGTTTGCGCCGTCAGGGGGGCGGCTTCTCTTTGGTGGAGCTGCTGCTGGCGATGGGGCTGGGGCTGCTGTTCTGCGGGGTGGTGGTCCAGGCGCTGTTGGGGGAAGGGCTGAACGCCGGACGGTTCAGCCGCCTGCTGCGGGAGCGGGCGAACCAGGGCCGAGCCCTGGACCTGATCCAGGCCGATCTGCAGCGGGCCACGGCGGTGGCGCCCGACCCAGAGCGCTACGGCTCAGCCTGCGGCCTGGCGGGGCGGCCGGCCGTGCTGCAGCTCAGGACGCCGGAGGGAACGATCACCTATTCGGTTGGAGCAGCGCCCAGTGGCCTCTGGCAGGGCAGGGTGCTGGTCCGCTGTGGGCCTGCCTTCGGGCTTGACGGCCAAGTGTCCGCCGGCACGACGTTCCAGAGCCGGGTCGTGCTGGACGGGCTGGCTGCCCAGGCCACGCCCTGGCAGGGCTGCAGCCTGTTGCTCAACGGCGGCGAAGCCGCGGTAGCGGCTGGGGTGGAACTGAATGGTTCGTCACGGCTGCCATTCTCGGCTTGCCTCGATCCCGAGACCCAGCTGGTGGCGCTGCGGCTGGAGCAGAGCTTCAGCGAGGCTGGCGGAAGAGCGCAAACGATCGTCAGCGAAGTGTTGGCGGGTGCCGGTTAGTCGAATGCGATCGCTCTGCGCCCTTGCGACTGTTGACTCAGATCTCCGCTCAGGACCATGTGTTCTGAGGAGGGACAAACCAGCGATTCTGAAGGTACCTTTGGCCTTGAATGGTGATCGAATTTGAGTTCGATTCGTCGTCGACTTCAAGCCACCAGTCTGTTGGCCGTGCTTGTTGGCTACGGCGTGCTTCTTCTTGCCAACAGGCAGCTCGCCGCTCTGAGCCGCTACGACGCCCACAGCGACGGGGTGTATGCGCTTCAGAAGAAGCTCACTGAATCCGCTGAGATTCCCGATTCGACGGAAATGCAACGGCGGATCAGCTCGATGCTCCTCCCCGGCGTCACGGTGTGGCTGGAAGGTGCTCCAGGGGCGGCGGAGACCCTCGGTCCTTTGGAGAGCACCGCCAGCCGCCTGGCCCGGCAAGTCGATGGGCCGGTCTCCTTCCGGGAGGGTGGCGGCATCTTCCTGACCTATGCCAACCCGGTGCTGCTGAGCAGCGGCCCGGCTCGCCTGCATGTCCTCGAGGATTTCAGCGCCGATGCTGGGCGGGAGCGGATCACCCAGTTGCTGTTGATCGCCATGGCCGGGATGACAGCCCTGCTGACCAGTGCCCTGCTGCGGCTGGTGATGGAGGGGGGGTTGCGGCCCCTGCAGCGGCTTGGCAACAGCGTGGCGGCGATCAGCGCCGATGGCCTCGGCCGCCAACGGTTGCAGGAGCAACCCCAACCCGAGGAGCTTCAACCGATCGCCCTCGCCTTCGACGACTTGCTAGATCGCCTGGCTATCTCCTTCGAGCGCCAGCGGGATTTTGTCGATGGGGTCTCCCATGAGCTGCGTACATCGATGACGCTGATCAGTGGCTACGCCCAGCGGTTGCAGCGCCAGGCAGAACAAACCAGCTCGACCCGTGAGCGCGATCCGGCCAGCGACGTGGACAGCGATGGGGCTGCTGCGGAAATGATCGCGCCGTTGGCGTTGATCCAGGGCGAAGCAGAGCGGGTGGGGCGGCTGGTGAGCGACTTGCTCGCCATCGCCCGCGATGAGGCCGGCCACCTGGAGGTGAGCCACCAGGTCATCGATGTGGAGCTGCTGCTGCTGGCGACTTATGAGCAGCTGGTGGACCATGCCGGTTCGCGGCTGCGGCTGTTGGCGCCCGTCGAGGCTGAGGTCCTGGTGGCCTGCGGTGATGCCGATCGATTGCAGCAGTGCCTCACCAACCTGGTGGAAAACGCCCTGAAGTACGCCGATCCAGGCAGTCCGATCGAGTTGTTTGCCACCTCCCAGTGCACCCCCAAGACCACTCCCCAGGCCTCAGGGGAGAGCCTGGCCTGCAGTGCGGAGGTGGTGGTGGTGCATGTGCGTGACCGCGGGCCTGGGGTGGCGGATGCCGAAAAAGAGCGGATCTTCGAGCGGTTTGTTCAGGGCAGCGCTTCTTCAAGGCGTCGGGGCAGCGGCATTGGTCTGTCGGTGGTGAAGTTGCTGATGGAGCGGATGGGAGGGGAGGCGCGGGTGGTGGATGCCCCCGGCCCAGGGGGCGGTTCCGATTTTCAGTTGCTGCTGCGCCGGTTCAGTTCCAAGGATCCCCTTCCTTGAGCATGAAGCCGACACCACGGACGGTCTGAATCAGGCTGGGGCAGCCGGATTGCTCGACCTTCTTGCGCAGGTAACGGATGTAGACGTCGAGCAGGTTGTCATCACCGAAATGGTTGGCGCCCCAGACGCTGGCAAGGATCTGATTGCGCGTCTGCACCCGGTTCGGTTCGCGCAGCAGGGTCTGGAGGAGGTCGTATTCGCGCACGGTGAGATGAATCGGGGCACCATTGCGGCGAACTTCCCGGTTACCGGTGTTCATGGTCAGGCCGCGATAGCTGAGTAGCTCGCCAACGCTGCCGTTCAAGTTGAGTCCGGTGCGGCGCATGCGGGCGCGGACGCGGGCTAGCAGTTCCTCGATGGAGAATGGTTTGTTGATGAAGTCGTCGGCGCCGGAATCCAGCGCCTCAACTCGGTCGCGGATGTCGTCTCGCGCCGTGAGCATCACCACCGGCACGGTGACGCCGCTGGAGCGAAGCCGGCGGCAGATCTCGACACCACTGAAATCGGGCAGGGTCCAATCGAGTAGCACCAGATCGAAGGGGTTGGGGTTGTCGCGTAACTGGGTGAGGGCGCTCAGGCCCGTATCGGCTTCGCCTACTGCAAAACCCTCCACCAGAAACTCCCCCTGGAGGAAACGGCGCAATTCGAAATCGTCATCGACGATGAGAATGCGTGGGCTGCTTTCTGTATCGCGCATGACTGTATCGCGCATGACTTCCCCCGCTGGGAAACATTCAGCTTCGGCGCATTGATTTTGCTGGATCCATGTTGGCTTTGTTGTAGCAATAGGCCGGGTTTTGATGCGGGTTTCTTCAAGTCTGGTTAGGCCTCTTGGCTGGCCACCGCTCCCAAAGGTCGCTTTGGGTCCCACACTGGGCCCGCTCACGCCGCTCAAGCTGCCGCCATGACCGTCTTCCAGCCCAGGGAATGGCTGCGCTGGCGCCCGAAGAACCTTTCTGGCCGCATGGCCCGCTGGGGCCTGCTGATCGTGTTGTCCTACGGCTTGGTGGCCCTGGCCACGCCCCTACTCATTCATCTGGGCCTGCTGGACGATCCGAACGCCGGCCTGGCCAACGAGATTTATGCCACCCCTTCGCTGCAGCACTGGTGCGGCACTGACCGCCTCGGTCGCGATGTCTGCGTGCGCACCCTGGCCGGTAGTGGTGTGGCGTTGCAGGTGGTGCTGCTGGCCCTGATCACGGCACTGCTGATCGGCGTGCCGCTGGGCATGGTGAGCGGCTACCTGGGCGGTGGCCTCGACCGAATCCTGGTGCTGCTGATGGACACGCTTTACACCTTGCCGGTGCTGCTGCTCTCGGTGGTGCTCGCCTTCCTGCTGGGGCGCGGCCTTCCCAATGCGGCGGCGGCGCTGTGTGTGGTGTACATCCCCCAGTATTTCCGGGTGGTGCGCAACCAGACGGCCCAGGTGAAGGCGGAGCTCTATGTGGAAGCGGCTCAATCGCTGGGGGCGGGGCCGCTGTGGATCCTGCGCCGTTACCTGCTGCGCAACGTGATCACCTCGGTGCCGGTGCTGCTCACCCTCAACGCTGCCGACGCCGTACTCGTGCTGGGCGGCCTGGGCTTCCTGGGCCTGGGGCTCCCCGAATCGATTCCGGAATGGGGCGCCGACCTGCAGCAGGCTCTCACCGCGCTGCCCACCGGCATCTGGTGGACGGCGCTCTATCCCGGCCTGGCGATGTTTGTGTTGGTACTGGGGCTTTCGTTCCTGGGCGAGGGCCTGGAGGCCTGGGTGAGCGGCGGCGATGGGGGCAAGGGAGGCTGATGTTCAGCACTGCGGAGCAGAGTGCTCTCTCAGCTTGCGTTCACCTTGCTTTCTCTATCTTGTCGGCTATTGCTTCATCGATTTTCGGAAAAGAGCATTGGCTCTAATGGATCAAGCCTTTACAGTTCATGATCAAAACTGTTCCTGGTCTGATGAAACTCTTGCCCAAGGCTCAACTCCGTGTGCTTCGCGGCATCCATGCAAGCCGCAGCAAGAATCGAGCTTTCACGCTCGTTGAGCTGATGATCGTTGTAGCGGTCGTTGGTGTGCTTGCTGCCGTTGCTTTACCGCAATATCTTCAAGCCCGCCGAGCGGCTGCCAATGGGGCGCTGATAGGAGAGGCGCTTGGCCTTGCCAAAGAATGTGCAACATCTGCTGCTTCTGATTTGGCTATTGGTATGACGGAACCGAGTGATCAAAATGTTATTGCCGTTAACGCAGTGGATAACTGCGTTGGTGGCGGTACTTTTGTTGTCACCCTTGAGCCTGGGCCTGCTGGTATTCGATGCATGGCCGTTGAAACAATTGCAGCGACGAATGAACTGACAATCGATGTCAATACCGATGGAGTTACGACATGTCTTTTGACCTAGTCTGCCTGCAAAAGGCTGTTTCTGCTGCATTCTGATTTCCAGTCATCCATGCCGATGTGCGTAACGCTCTGACCCTCCAGAGTGGTTGTCTGGATCTCTGCAACGTGTGTACGTTGAGTGCGCAGGCGATCATGCCTGTGTTTCGATGGCCTCTCCGTCCAAACGACCTACCTTTGATCAGGCCTTCGTGCAGGCGGTCGGAGCTGAATGCCGGACCGACAAGACCACGCATCACGGCTATGTCCGCTTTTGTCCTCTTTTTCTTGCCCCGCTCAGGCGCTGCAAAACTCTGGCCATTGTCGAAATCGGCTATGGGGAGGGTAAGAGCCTTCCCTTCTCGCATCTCTTGATTCCCACGCGCGCATGTGTATTGCCTGGATCGTGACCTGAGCCTCTCTGGTGTTGGCAATGATGTGTTCCAGGTGGATCAGGGGGATCCCGCTGCCGTGCAGGGCGTGATCGCATCCATTCGCCACCCCGTTCATCTGATCGTCGACGACGGCTCCCATTTTCCGCCCCATCAGCTCTCCAGTTTCTCAATTCTGTTCGATCAGTTGCTCCGTCCTGGCGGCCTCTACATCTTTGAAGATGTGGAAACGTCCTATTGGATCACTGTCGATATTTACGGCTATCCCACCCGCTAAGGCCTGCACAATTGCTGGTCTGCCCTGGAAGTGCTCAAGCTCTGTATCGATTACACCAATCGCTCCTTTCTCTCACCTGACGACCGCAGCCTTGTGGAAACAGCTTTGTAGAAACCCTGATGGCGATGGCGCAGCTGTCTCCTGCGACCGCGGCCATGATCTCTACCCTCACCTTCGCCCAGAACTGCGTGATTCTCAGCTCGCTTCGCCCAGCACACGGCCCGTCCATAGCCGCTGTACTGATTGATCCGGCGACTCTCCTGGCTGGAACGTTCCCCCTGAACCCACGCAGCGCCACCGAGCCGCTCAAAATGAATGGCCGGGATTAATCCGCTACGCCTAGGCGCCTCGACATTCCCCATGCCCCTCTGGCTCACGTTTGTTCTGCTCGCTGCCGCCACCTTGCTCTGGTTGCTTGGTTCCGCCAACGCCGACGACGTGATCGCTCTGCTGGAGCACATCCTGGCGGTGGGGTTGCTGCTTGTGGTCTTGCTTGGCGGTCGGCTCCTGCTGCTTGAGCTCGCTGGTCTGGCTCTGGCCCTCTGGTTGCCGCGGGCCCGCTCCGGCCAGGCCGGTCGGACGGAGCCCCATCGCGATGATGTGATGATTCCATTCTGAGTGTTGGCCTACTGACCACTTCAGACGTGTCAGCAGCGCAGCCGCAGTGTGCGCGGCAGCTCTTCGCTGATCGCCCCTTCCGCTGAGAGCGCTGGGTAAGCACGACCTTCGCGGCGGCACCAGTCGGCGACCTGGGGGTAGGCCCACTCGAACAGCAGGCCATTACGCCGCTCTGCCGGCACCCCCTCGCCGGCCAGGGGCAGAAGCCCTGCTGCCTGCCGCTGGCGCAGTGCCTCGAACAGCAGCACCGCCGCCGCCACCGATACGTTCAGCGACTGAACCATGCCGCCCATCGGCACAAACAGACCCTGGTCCACGCCTGCGCTGGCCGCCGCGCTCAGGCCCCACTTCTCGGCCCCGAGCACGAAGGCCGTTGGTCCGGTGAAATCGCATTGGCGATAGTCCACCGCGTTCACGCCCAGATGGGTGCCGTAGATCCGGAACCCTTCCCGCCGCAGCCGTTGCAGCCCCTCCTCCACCGTGGCGTGGGGGTGCACCGCCACCCACTTCTCGCTGCCCAGGGAGGCCTGGTTGAAGCGGCGGCTGCGGCCCGGCAGACTCACCGCATGGGCTTCGAGCACCCCAACGGCGTCGCAGCTGCGCAAGATTGCCGAGAGGTTGTGGGGCTTGTCCACCGCCTCCAGCAGCAGCGTGAGATCGGCCATGCGCCGATTCAGCACGGCCTGGAGTCGCTCGTAGCGGCGCGGCAGCAGCGGCATGGAACGGGGCGGAGCTTCAGACCTTAAGGCTCGATCATGGTTTGACTGCAGCAAGCGCGGCTCCTGCAAGCAGGGGTGGGATCATGAATTGATGAGGCCTGCCCTGCCTGCCGCCGCCGTTGGCTTCGATCAGCGGGTCTATGCCGTCGTGGCGCCCATCCCCCAGGGTCGCCTCGCCACCTATGGCCAGGTTGCCGACTGGATCGGCGCTTACGGCTGCGCCCGCCAGGTGGGTTGGTCGTTGCGTCGTCTCGCCCTGCCCTCACCGGTCCCCTGGCACCGGGTCGTCAGCGCCCGAGGCCAGATCAGCATGAGCCTCAGCCGCGAAGGCAGCGATTGGATCCAGCGCGAGCTGCTGATCGCTGAAGGCATCCCCGTGGATGGGGCGGGCCGCCTGGCCCTGCGGAGCTATCTCTGGGTGCCGCAATGACCACTCCCCAACCATGACCGCTGCGCCGGATCGCGATGCTTTTGCGGCTGCCTTGCAGCCAGAAGCCGCCGGACTCGACTCGCGGCGGGTGGCCTGGCGGGCGCTTCTGGCCGTGGCGGCCGGGGCCTATGCCGATTTGGCCCTGGAGCGGGAACTGCGCCGCCTGCCGCTCTCGCCGCCTGACCGTGCCCTGGCGACCGAGCTCTGTTTCGGGGCGATCCGCCAGCGCCGCCGCCTGGATGCCTGGCTCGACCAGCTCGGCAAGGTGCCGGCCGAACGTCAGCCTCCCAAGCTGCGCTGGCTGCTGCACCTCGGCCTCTACCAGCTGCTCGCCACCGAACGGGTTCCCGCCTCAGCGGCGGTGAGCACCACCGTGGAACTGGCCAAACGGGATGGTCTGGCCCGGCTGGCGCCGGTGGTGAATGGTGTGTTGCGCGCCTTTCTGCGTCGCCGTAGCGCCGCTGCCAGCAGCCCCCTACCGCTGCCTGCCGAACCCGTCGCGGCCCTTGGTTTGCGCCACTCCCTGCCCAACTGGCTGGCTGCCGATCTGCTGCAATGGCTGCCGCCCGAAGGCGCTGAGGCGTTCGGTGTGGCGGCCAATCTGCCGCCCTCCCTGGATCTGCGTGTCAACCGGCTGCAGGCAAGCCGTGAGGCGGTGCTCGCCGCTTTTGCCGCCGCTGGCGTGGCCGCTGAACCCCTTGTTGATCAAGCCTGGGGGCTGACGCTCCACGGCCGCTGCGGTGATCTGCGCGCCCTGCCCGGCTATGCCGAAGGCCACTGGTGCGTTCAGGACCGCAGCGCCCAGCGGATCGCCCCTTTGCTGGAGCCCCTCCCTGGTGAACGTCTGCTTGATGCCTGCGCGGCCCCCGGCGGCAAGAGCACCCATCTGGCCGAATTGATGGCCGATCAGGGGGTGGTGCTGGCCGTTGATCGCTCCGCTGGCCGCCTGCGCCGCGTCGGCGTCAATGCCGAGCGGTTGGGGCTGGCCTCGATTCAGCAGCACGAGACCGATGCGGCCGAGCTGGCCAGCGAATTGCCAGCTGAGAGCTTCGATCGGATTCTTGTCGACGCCCCCTGCTCCGGTCTTGGCACCCTGGCCCGCCATGCCGATGCCCGCTGGCGGATCACCCCCGCCGCCATCGATGATCTGGTTGTGCTGCAACGCCGCCTGCTGGAGGGGATGGTGCCCTTGCTCAAGCCAGGCGGTCGGCTGGTTTATGCCACCTGCACCGTCCATCCCCGTGAAAACGGTGAACTGGTCACGGCCTTCCTGGCGGGCCACCCCAGCTGGAGCCAGCGTTCGGAACTTCAGCTCTGGCCCACGCCGGGCGGCGGCGATGGCTTCTACGCCGCCGTGCTCCAGGCCCCGGGCTGAAGGCTCAAGGCGTTAGCTCAAGGTGGTGGCGGTGGTGCCGTTGGTGCCAGCACCGGCGGTGGTGCTGTTGGCGGTGGTGCTGGCGGGGGAGCGGGCGCTGGTGCTGGCTGGCTGGCCGGCGGCCGGGCAGCAGGAGTTGGCGCCGGAACAGGAGCGACTGGCTGGGGCGGGCGGCTCGGTGGCGAGGCCGGTCTGGGCACCGCCTGTGGGGCTGGCCTGGACTGGGGTTGGGATGGGCGGCTCGCGGGAGCCCGAGTGGGTGCCGGAATTGGTTCCTCGGGCTGGAAGTCACGGGGCTCGAAGCTGGACGTCGGCTCTGGCCGATCCTGCTCCCACGGCCTGGGCTGCTCGCGGGCGGGGGCCGGGCTGGCGGTTGGGGCGGCTGGCTTCTTCGCGGCGGGTTTGTTGGCCTTGAAGCTGCCCGTGAGCACGGGCTTGGGCGGGAACTGCCGTACGGGCAGATCCTTCGCGATCACGCGCATGTACCGGCCCCAGGCGGCGGCGGCAGCACCGCTGTCGCTCTTGGAGGAGCGGTTGTTGTCCCAGCCCAGCCAGATGCCGGTGGTGAGCTGGGGGATCGCGCCGATGAACCAGACGTCACGGGCGCCCTCGGAGGTGCCGGTCTTGCCGGCCACAGGCCTGCCGATCGACGCCGCTCCACCGGTGCCACCAGTCACCACCCGCTGCAGCATCCAGACCATCGCGTCGGCGATGTCGCTGTCGACCACCCGCCGGCCCCGGTCCGACTGCAGGCGCCTGCTCCAGAGCAGTTCGCCGTCGGGGCCGCTGATCTCCTCGAACGGGGTGGGTGGCACGAACACGCCGCGGTTGATCACGGCGGCATAGGCGGCGGTCATGTCAAGCACGGTCTGCTCGTAGGCGCCCAGCGCCATCGGGTAGAAGCGGCCCAGCTCACGGGTGATTCCCAGGCTCTTAGCCATGGCGATCACCTTGTCGAAGCCCACCTGCTGCAGCAGGCTCACCGCCACCACGTTGAGAGAGCTCTGCAGGGCCGTGGCCATCGTCACCTTGCCTCGGTAGCGATCACCGAAGTTCTTGGGGCAGTAGCCAGCGAAGCAGCGCTTCTTGTCGTCCAAGACGGTTTCTGGCCGCATCCCCTCCTTGAGGGCGGCGAGATAGACGAACAGCTTGAAGGTGGAGCCGGGTGATCGCAGCGCCTGAGTGGCTCGGTTGAACTGGCTTTTGTTGTAATCCTTACCGCCCACCAGGGCACGCACCAGGCCGGTGCCCGGCTCGACGGTGACTAGCGCCCCCTCCATGGAGCCGCTGGCACTGCTGCTGATCACCTTCTGGGCCTCCGTCTGCATGGCCAGGTTGAGGCTGCTGCGTATCGTCAGTCCGCCCACCTCAAGCTGCTCAGGAGTTAACACATTGGGTAGCTCCTGGGCCACCCAGCTGGTGAAGTAGGGGGCCTCACTGTTCCAGTACTTGGGCAAGGCCGGTTGGAGCCGGAGCGGTGTGGCCTCGGCCTCGGTCTGCTCGGAAGCGCTGATGAACCCCGCCTGGCGCATCCGGCCCAGCACCAGTGCTCGCCGCTGTAGGGCCAGGTCTTCGTTCACGAGCGGCGAATACACCGACGGGGCCGGCGGCAGGCCGGCGATCAGGGCTGCTTCCGGCAGGGTGAGCTGGTCGGCGGCCTTGGAGAAGTAGATCCAGGCCGCATCGGCGACGCCGTAGGCGCCTGAGCCCAGATACACATAGTTGATGTATTGATCGAGGATCTCTTGTTTGCTGAGCTGGCGCTCGATCTTGCCGGCCAGGGCCGCCTCTTTGAGCTTGCGGACCAGGGTGCGGTCCTGGCTGAGGTACACCGTGCGGGCCAGCTGCTGGGTGATGGTGCTGGCGCCTTCTTCCACTGCGCCGCGGCGGATGTTGCGCACCATGGCCCGGCCGATCCCCCAGATGTCAACACCGTCGTGCTCGTAGAAGCGCCGGTCTTCGGCGGCCACGAACGCCTGGCGCAGCAGCTCGGGCATCGAACCGGCAGCCACCTTCTCGCGGGTGGCAGGGCCGAGCTTCTGCAGCACCTGGCCATCGGCCGAAAGGATCGTCACCGTGCCGGGTCGGTTGAAGGTGTTGATCCGCGCCACGTCAGGCAGCATCCCGTCGACCGAGCGCACCAGCGACGCTTGGCCGAAGGCTGCGGCGCTGCCGACTCCCGCTGCCAACAGCCCGGCCAGCAGCAGCTTCTTGCGGCTTTGCCGGGTCGACGTTTTCCTTTCCTCGCCCCTCAGGCGGGTGGGGGATCCCTTGCGAGAGACTTCGCTGGTCACAACACGGCCGTGAGGCTGCTGTGGCCGATCGCGAGCGCCGTCACCAGCATCCCCAGCACCAGAAACGGCTGGGCGCTCGCCTGATACTTCACGTCAAAGGCCACCGGATCGCGCAGCAGCCAGATGTCCTGGAAGGTGATCTGGGGAATGATCAGCAGCACCAGCAGCACCGCGGCGAAGTTCTGGCCAATGGCGATCAGCACAGCCACCATCGCCAGCTGGAACAGATCAATCATGCCGGCGCTGATCCAGCTGGCCCGCTCGATGCCGAACACCACCGGCAGCGATTTCAGCCCCATCGCCCGGTCGCCTTCCACGCTCTTGAAGTCGTTGACCACAGCAATGCCGAGCCCGGCCAGGCTGTAGGCCAGGGTGAGCAGGGCTGTGGTCCAGGTGAGCCGGCCGAACAGGGCCTGCCCGGCCCACCAGGGCAAAGCGATGTAACTGGCGCCAAGGGCATAGTTGCCCAGCCAGCCGTTCTGCTTGAGCTTCAGCGGTGGCGCCGAATAGATGTAACTGACCAGCGATCCGCCCAGGGCGAGTAGCAACAGCACCGGGGTGCGGTGGCCCGCCCAGAGATCGAGGCCCCCCGCCACGGCCAGCCCCGAGAGCAGCAGCACCCAGATCTGCACCCGCACCTGCTCCAGGGAGATCGCCCCGGAGGGGATCGGCCGGTAGGGCTCGTTGATCGCGTCGATCTCGCGGTCGTAGTAGTCGTTGATGGTTTGGGTGTAGCCGGCCAGCAACGGACCACTCATCAACATGCAGGCGATGGCGGCGCCGAAGTCGCGGCCGCTCCACACGTAGTTGCCCGAGGCAGCCGCTCCACAGATCACGCCCCAGATCAGGGGGATCCAGGTGACCGGTTTCATCAGCTGCAGCCGCAGCTTCCAGATGCTGGTGGTGCCTGCGGCCCCCTTCATGCCCAGCAGCTGGCGGGCTTTTCCGCCGCTGCTGCTGGGGGGGGAATCGGGGGCGTCGCTCAAGAGATGGAAGCAGAGATCACCAGCATGACCGAAACCGGCTCGACCGTCATCGGCGGGATGGATGGTTTCAGGCCGGGGCGATTTCGTCGTCGAAGAACCAGCCGCTGCTGCCGTTGCTGAGTTCCACCACCACGCCGATGCCGCTGCCGTCGGTCATCTTGAAACCGCTGACGGTGCCGGAGGCATCGCTCTTGAGCGCTTCAACCAGATCGGCGGGGATGCGATCGCGCACGCGGGTGATCCTCACCCGGGAGCCGATGTCGATGGATCCTGGGGTGGCAGCCTGAGTCATGGCCAGCGCGGCTGGGCAAGTCGCGCAACCCTAACAGCGCCCCCCGTTTCCCCCCTCCATGGTCGCCAAGCGCATCATTCCCTGCCTCGATGTGGCTGACGGCCGGGTGGTCAAGGGGGTCAATTTCGTTGGGCTGCGCGATGCCGGTGATCCGGTGGCCCTGGCCTGCCGTTACGACGCCGCCGGTGCCGACGAACTGGTCTTTCTCGACATCGCCGCCAGCCATCAGGGCCGCACCACCCTGGTGGAGCTGGTGCGCCAGACCGCTGAAGCCGTGACGATCCCCTTCACCGTCGGCGGCGGCATTGGCAGCGTGGAGGGGATCACCGCCCTGCTGCGCGCTGGCGCCGACAAGGTGAGCCTCAATTCAGCGGCGGTGCGCGATCCCGATCTGGTGGCGCAAGGGGCCCGGCAGTTCGGCTGTCAATGCATCGTTGTGGCGATCGATGCCCGCCGCCGCGCCGAGGGCACGGGTTGGGATGTGTTTGTGCAAGGGGGCCGGCAGAACACCGGCCTCGATGCCGTGGCCTGGGCCCGCCAGGTGGTGGCGCTCGGTGCCGGCGAACTGCTGCTCACCTCCATGGATGGCGATGGCACCCAGGCCGGCTACGACCTGGCGCTCACCAGCGCGGTGGCCAGCGCCGTCTCGGTGCCGGTGATCGCCTCAGGAGGCGCCGGCTGCATCGATCACATCGCCGCCGCCCTGGAGCAGGGCGGGGCCTCGGCCTCCCTGCTCGCCTCCCTGCTCCACGACGGCGTGCTCAGCATCGAAGCGATCAAGACCGACCTGATCGCCAGGGGGCTGGCGATCCGTCCGCTGGAGGGGCCGCAAAAGGCTGTAACGAGCCTTTACAGTTGATTCTCAGGTTGTAACACCTGATTCACTTTCTTCTGACGCCACCGTGTCGGCTCTGCCCCCACTCGTCTCGACAACCCTCGCTCTTCTGGTGGTTGCAACTGTGGTGGCGCTGGTGGGTTGGGCGCTTTCGCTGATGCAGGCCGCCAACGACCGCCAGGAGTTTTCGTTGATGCTGGCCGGCTGCATGGTCTGCTCCGCCGCCGTCGGCCTGGCCACAGTGATGGTGCTCACTGTCAGTTCCCCCTACCGGCTGATGGTCGATGGCCTGACGAACGTACCGTTCGCCACGGGCACCGGTATCAGCCTCGATTCCGTCGCTCTGCCCTGGGACACCTCGCTCGATTGTCTGGTGGAACCCGCCCGTTGCCCCGGTCTGCCATCCTCCTGAGCAGCCATGTTTCAGAGTTGTCATTCGCCCCAGCTGCCGCTTGAAGCCTGCTGATCCCGAGGCGGTGCGTGAGTTGTTCGACGCCATCGCCCCGCGTTATGACCAGCTCAACGACCTGCTCAGCCTTGGTCTGCATCGCTTCTGGAAGCGTCAGGCGCTGCATTGGCTGCAGCCCCGTCCCGGCCAGCGGCTGATCGATCTCTGCTGCGGCACCGGTGATCTGGCCTTGGTGCTCGCCGAGCGGCTGCGGCCCGGTGGGGAGGTGCTCGGCCTCGATGCCGCCGCCGCGCCCCTGGCCGTTGCCCGCCGCCGCAGCCAGCTCCAGCCCTGGTTGCCCCTGCGCTGGCAGCAGGGCGATGCCCTGGCCACGGGCCTGCCCGCCGGCTCGGCCGATGGGGCAGTGATGGCCTACGGGCTGCGCAACCTGGCCGATCCGGCCGCAGGGCTGCGCGAACTGCGGCGCCTGCTGCGGCCCGCTGGCCGCGCCGCCGTGCTGGATTTCAACCGGTCCGATCCGGCCACGGCGGCCGGTGCCCTCACGGCCGCGTTCCAGCGCTTCTATCTGCGCAATCTGGTGGTGCCCACCGCGCGCTGGTTTGAGCTGCCCGAGCAGTACGCCTATCTCGAAACCAGCCTGGAGCGCTTCCCGACCGCACCCGAGCAGGAGCGGCTGGCGCTGGCGGCCGGCTTCGCTTTTGCTCGCCACCGCCCCGTGGCCGGTGGGCTGATGGGTTTGCTTCAGCTGGTCGCCTGAAGCCGCTCTGAGAAGATCAGACGATGCATTTCCAGGACATCATCACCAGCTTGAACCGGTTCTGGGCCGAGCAGGGATGCCTGTTGCTGCAGCCCTATGACACCGAAAAAGGCGCCGGCACGATGAGCCCCCACACGGTGCTGCGGGCGATCGGACCGGAACCCTGGGCGGTGGCCTATCCCGAGCCCTGCCGCCGTCCCACCGACGGCCGCTACGGCGACAATCCCAACCGGGCCCAGCACTACTTCCAGTACCAGGTGTTGATCAAGCCATCACCCGATGGCATCCAGGACACCTATCTGGCCTCGCTCGAAGCCCTTGGCATCCGCGCCGCTGACCACGACATCCGCTTTGTGGAAGACAACTGGGAATCGCCCACCCTCGGCGCCTGGGGCGTGGGCTGGGAGGTGTGGCTCGATGGCATGGAGGTCACCCAGTTCACCTATTTCCAGCAGTGCGGCGGCCTTGATTGCCGGCCGGTGTCGATCGAGATCACCTACGGCCTCGAGCGCCTCGCCATGTATCTCCAGGACGTGGAGAGTATCTGGGAGTTGAGCTGGAATGGCGAGCGCAGCTACGGCGATCTCTGGCTGGCCTCCGAGAAGGCCCAGTGCAGCTACAACTTCGAGGCCTCCAACCCCGAACGGCTGCAGCAGTTGTTTGCTCTCTATGAGGCCGAAGCCAGCGATCTGGCGGCGGCGGGCCTGCCGGCGCCGGCCCTCGATTACGTGCTCAAGTGCAGTCACACCTTCAACCTGCTCGAGGCCCGTGGCGTGATTTCGGTGACGGAGCGCACTGCCACGATCGCCCGGATCCGTCACCTCGCCCGCCAGGTGGCGGAGGGTTGGTTGGAGGAGCGGCGCCAGCTCGGCTTCCCCTTGCTGAAGGGGTGAAGGCTGGCCGGGTGAAACGCGTTCTGCTGAGCGTATTGCTGCTGGTTGGCGCTTTTGAGGCCGGCCGCTTCAGCGAGCGGGCGATCTGGCCCTGCCGGCTGCGGCCGGTCGCCGCCCTGGTGGCCCCGCTGCTGGGCGCCGACCTGCCCAGCCCCGAGCTCTGCGATCTGCTGCTGAAGCTGCCGAGCTTCTAAGCGTTTGGGCTGGGTTGAAGTTTTCACTGGGCTGAAGTGGGCATGGCTGGGGAACGCTGAAGGGTGCTCTTCCCTTCGGACGTTGGATGCCTCTGCTGACGGTGTCGCTGGCGCTGGCCGGCCTGGCCCTGGGTGTGCTGCCTCTGGAGGGGGCAGCAGGGGAGTGGCTGCGTGTTGTTGGCCTCCTGCTGGTGCTGGGGTTCAGCTGGTGGCGGGCCGGGCAGCTTGGGGCTGGACTGGCTGCGCGGCTGGCCCTGCTGCTGCTCGTGCCGGCCCTGCTGCTTTGGGGGGTGGTGCGCCAGCCCCAGCCCGGCCCCGCCGATCCGGTGCGGCTGCTGCCTGCCGCCCCCATGTCTGCAGTTCCTCAGCAAGTGCGATTGCGGGGCACCTTGGTCGCCGATCCCAGGCCGCGGGGTGATCAGGGCGGCTGCAGCGCCGTGCTTGAGCAGACCGGTGGCCGCACGGAACTGCTCTGGCGCCAGTGCCCCGCCGTTCAGCAGGGTTGGCGGCTGGAGGTGGATGGCCTGCTGCGCCGGCCGGCCAGCGGTCCCCATCCGTTGTTGAGTGGCCCGGCCGAGCGGCTGGCCCGCCAGGGGATCTGGAGCCAGCTGCGGCTGGAGGATCCCCCCACGGTGCTGGAGCGCCCCGCCCCGCCGATCGCGGAGGTGCGGCGGCGGATGGCGGCGGCCCTGCTGGCCTCCGGCGGCCCGGAACGCGGCGGGGTACTCGCTGCGCTGGTGCTCGGGAGTGCCGTGGTGCCCTTGCCCGCCGAGGTGCGCGAAGCCTTCCGGGCCGCCGGGCTTTCCCACGCCCTGGCGGCCTCGGGGTTCCACCTCACCGTGCTGCTCGGTGCGGTGATGGCCCTCGGGCGAAGGCTGCCGCGGCCACCTCGGGCGGCGCTGGCGATCGGCGCCATGCTCCTGTTCCTGCTGCTGGCCGGCCCCCAGCCCTCGGTGGTGCGGGCGGTGTTGATGGGGGGCGTCGCCTTTGCGGTGCTTGAAGGCGGTGGCCGCAGCCGGCCCCTGGGTGTGTTGCTGCTGAGCGTGCTGGTGATGCTGCTGGTGCGTCCGAACTGGCTGCTGGATGTGGGCTTCCAGCTCTCAGTGGCCGCCACGGCCGGCCTGATCCTCACCGCCTCCGACCTGGAGCAGGCCCTGCAGCGCTGGCTGCCGGCTGGGGAGGGGTCTGGCTGGATTGGTGCTGGCCTGGCGGTGCCGGTGGCGGCCTCGCTCTGGACCTTGCCACTGCAACTGCTCCACTTCGGTGTTGTCCCGCTGTATGCCGTTCCCGCCAACCTGGTGGTGGCACCGCTGCTGACCCCGCTCACGCTCGGGGCGATGGCGATGGCCCTCTGCGCCGTGACCCTGCCGGCGCTGCTGCCCCTGCTGGCCTGGCCGCTGGGGGCACTGTGCGGCCTGCTGCTGCTGCTGGTGCGCGGCTTTGCGGCCCTGCCGATGGCCCAGTGGCAGGTGGGCCGGCCGATTCCCTGGTTGGTGCTGCTGCTCTTCCTGTCGCTGCTGCCCTGGTTGCTGCAGGGGCAGCGCTGGCGCCGGCTGGGGCTGGCTGGCCTGGGCCTCACCCTGGCGTTGCACCTCTCGCTGCTGGGCGCCGACCGGCTGCTACTGGTGCATCAATGGGGGGGCGATCTGCTGCTGGCCCGCCACCGGGGTCGCGGCGCCCTGATCAGCCTTCGCGCCGATGGCCTCAGCTGCTCCAGCGCCGCCAGGTTGGCCACCGGCCTCGGCCTCAGCCGCTACGACTGGATTGCCCTGCTCGATCCAGTGGCGAGCGACGAGCACGCCTGCTGGCAGCAACAAAGCCCCCTGGTGCTGGCCGCCAGCGAAGGCCGAGCGCCCCTGCTGCCGGGTCAGCGGTTGGAGAGCCCAGGCCTGGCGCTCACGCCGTTGAGCGCCGACAGCCACGCCCACGTTTTAACGGTGGGCAGCCACCGCTGGCTGCTGCTGCCCGATCGCCAGTCTTTGCTGGCCTGGCAACAGCAGCTGGGTCCGGAGGCCGGTCCCGGCTCCGATCGCGCTGATGGCTGGAGCGGCACCTGGCTGGGTTTCCAGCCCTGGCCGCTTGAGCGGCAGGCCGTGGCAGCGGCGGCGCCCCGGCGCCTCTGGGTGAGTGGGGAATGGCCCGATGCACCCAGTGGCTGGCAAGCCAGTGGTGGCAGTGGAGCGCTCGATAGCCCCGCCGGCTGACGGCTCCGTAAACTCCAGATCTGCTCCACTCCGCCCTGTCGGCCGTGGACGCACAGGGAGAGGTGGCTGAGTGGTCGAAAGCGAACGACTCGAAATCGTTTGAAGGGAAACCTTCCGTGGGTTCGAATCCCACCCTCTCCGTTTCGATAGGTTCCCGAGACTGCCTAGAAGGCCTAAGGGAGCTCTGACCCTGGCGATCTCACACCTGTGATCATCTGGTTACCCCACCAGCTCAGGGCTGACCCACCACACACCTAGGCAAATCAGTAAACCTCTGGGTTCAGCTGATTGATACAGCCATGATTAAGGGCGCGGCGCCGGTTCAATGATCGCTTCCTTCTCCAGGTAAGCGATCACCTGGGCAACGGATTCCTCCAGGCTCTGAAGGCCGGTGGCCACCCGCAGTTCGGCGGCTTCAGGGGCTTCGTAGGGGCTGGAGATGCCCGTGAAGTCTTTGATCTGGCCGGCGCGGGCCTTGGCATAGAGGCCCTTGGGGTCGCGGCTTTCGCAGACATCGAGATCGGCGGCGCAATGAATCTCGATGAAATCCGCCGTTTCCACCAGGGAGCGGGCCTTGTCGCGATCAGAGCGGAAGGGCGACACGAAGGCGGTGAGCACGATCAGGCCGGCATCGAGAAACAATTTGGCCACTTCGCCGATGCGGCGAATGTTCTCTTCCCGATCGGCGTCGGAGAAACCCAGGTCCTGGCAGAGCCCGTGGCGGACGTTGTCACCATCGAGCACATAGGTGGCCAGGCCGCGGCTGAACAATTCGGCGTTGAGGGCGTTGGCCAGGGTGCTTTTACCGCTGCCGGAGAGGCCCGTGAGCCAGAGGATCGCGCTGCGATGGCCCCGTTGCTGAGCCCTGCTCTCGCGGGTGATCGAGGCTTGATGCCAGACGATGTTGGTGGCTTTTCCGCTGGGGCTTGGGGGCATGGGCTCGTCAGGGGAAGGGATGGATCAGGAAACGGATGGATCAAGAAGGGGCGGACTGGATCGCCCTGAACGGGATCGCGTTAGGCGTGACCGCCTTAAACAGGGAATGCCGGGTCGATCCGCGCCATCGCGGCCGCAGCGGCCTGGCAGAGATCGGCGTGGGAGCGGCCATGGCTGGCGATCAGGCAGCCGGCCTGACGGGAATCACCGGTGTTGTAGAGCAAGGGGCGACCATCGGCGTGGGTGAAGGCCCCGCCAGCGGCCAGCAGCACGGCTTCCGGCGCGGCCATGTCCCAATCTTTGGGGGCGGTGCGGCCCGAAAGGGAGACATACAGATCGGTTTCGCCCCGCAGGATCGCGCCAACCTTGCCGCCCACACTGCCGCGGGCGAGGCCCGCAGCCACCCCCAGCGAGCCCATCAGAAGCTCCAGGCGATCATCACGGTGGCTGCGACTGGTGACGGGGATCAACTCCCGCAAGTGTGCCCGGCTGCTGAAACGCACCGGCTGACGCTCCCCAGACGGCGACTCGCACCAGGCCTGGGACTCGCCTGGATCAGCAGCGACCACCCCGAACCAGAGCTGATCAAGCTCGGGAAGCAGCACCACCCCGAGGACGGGACGCTGCTGGTGGATCAAGGCGAGGTGAACGGCGTATTCGCCGGTGCCCTGCAGAAAATCCTTGGTGCCATCGAGAGGATCGAGGATCCAGAGCCACTCGGCATCGATCGGCTGGCCGGCGGGCCACTGGCTGGCCGTTTCCTCACTCAGCAGGGTCCAGGGTGCAATGGGAAAGGCTTTGCCAAGGCCGGTAAGCAGGTGATCATTGACCGCCAGATCGGCGGCTGAGACAGGCCCCTTGGGATTGTCATCGACCGAGAGCACGGCCGGGTAGCCGAAGGGGGGCTGCTCGCCGCGGGCATAGGCGCGCAGGATGGCGGCCGATTCCCAGGCCAGGCGTCGCAGCACCGCCAGCAGGACCTCGGGATCGATGCCGACGGGGAGCTGATCAGCTGGCCTCACGCAACACCTCCACCACGCTGCGGAAGGCGAACCATTCAGGAATTTCCTCCCCGGCCCGCAACATCTTGCGGAACTGGGTGCCGCTCAGTTTCTTGACATGCAGCCCACGTGCTTCGGCATGCTCGGCTGTCACGTAGCCCTCTTCTTCGGTATAGACGAGATTGAGGGAAGGGACCGTTTCCATGCCCAGTTCGCTGGCGTTGTCTCTGGCAAAGTCCTGGGCCTGGTAGGGGCCGTAGAAATCATCACCGCTAAGCGATGATTTGCAGCCGGCCATGTCGCGGCCGATGATGAAGTGGGTGCAGCCGTAGTTCTTGCGGATGATCATGTGCTGCAACGCTTCGCGGGGGCCGGCCATGTGCATGGCGTAGGGGAGATAGGCCCAGCGGATGCGCGGGTTGGCCACTTCGGCGGCCAGCCGTTCGTAGGTGGCAAAGCGCACAGCCCCGGCGATGTCGTCGTCCTGGGTGGGTCCACAGGTGGGGTGAACGAGCACCACGGCGGCTGCGCTCACGTTGCTGGCGTGCAGGGCGCGGGTGAACAGTTCGTAGTGGGCGCGGTGAATCGGGTTGCGGCACTGGAAGGCCACCACGTCCTGGTCGTTGGGCAAGCTGGCCCTCACCTCAGCAGGGGTCTGGCAGGGGAAGTCACGCTGGGGGAGTTCGAGGCCCTGCACGGCACCGCCCAGATAAAATCGGCCCCGTTCGCAGCAGATCATCCGCACGGCGGGATGCTCAATCGAGGTGGTGCCGTAGCAACCAGCCGCCTCGCGCACCTTGTCGGGCTCCCAGCGGCTTTCGACCGTCATCACAGCCAGGTCCTGGCCCCGGTAAGTGAGCAACAGCCGGTCCCCAACCGTGATGCTCTCATCGTCTGTATCCAGCACGATCGGCAGGCCGAAGAGCAGGCCTGAGCTGGTGCGGTGGCCGGCCACCACAGCGTGGTAATCGTCTTCGTGCATGAAGCCGCGCAGGGGGGAGAAGCCACCCACCACCAGCAGCTCCACGTCGCAGGCGTTGCGGTCTGAGCACTCCACCACCCGATCCACTCCCGCCTTGATCGCCTGGTGCTGCTCAGAGGCAGCCTGGAGATCAACCAGGCTGCCCCCGTGCGGGGTAATCAGGCCGGTCCTGGGCAGGTCGGCGGTGATGCGTTCAGCGGACATTCAGGTTCCAGGCGCGTGGATTGGAGCCATTGGTGCAACAGCCGGCTGATCTTATGTCTCTTCTGCCCACCCCTCCCTCCAGGTAAGGAAGCGCGATCACCAAGTCGGCGGTGGGGGTTCTGGTTGTGATCGGCCTCATGGTGGGACTACGCATCTAGGGCAGCCCGGGGGGGAATTCCAGGTCTGCTTGCGGTCCCCCGAATCCGAGGATTTCAGGGAGCTGATGGTGGCCGGGCAGCTCCAGAAACGGCGTGTAACTATGGGGGAATGTGAAGGGCGCGCCCGCTCATCAGACTTGGAGTCGCGCCAAAGTGGGCAATTCAGTCCCAATTATTTTGGTGGGATAGTGCATGGGTTCTACCTTGATCTTCTCGAGCAACTCCTCGACCTGATCAAGCCCCGGCCTTGATTTGGCAGAAACTCTGCTCAATCGTGCCAGCTTTTCCTCAATCACCTATTCTCCAAAGGAATGGCAGCGGGGCGCCCAGTCCTTGTGAATTTAAATGTAAAATGCTCTCTCCTTCTCAAGATAAGAGAATGTTGGGCGGAGCATCTTTTTGAAAGTCTGGTTGAATGCCCCGCTTGAACTTCATTCGTAAGGCTTTCCTGGATGATCCCGAGCTTGGTCTCTTGGCGCCTCCCAGATCCCTTGTGCCATCCACGGTTTTCTTGACAGAAAATATTGAAAATCTTGTGGAAATCTTCGAGGAATGGGAGATGGATGCTTAAAAATTTCTTGGCCATTTGTTTTTGGCCGGAAGCATGATGGCGGCTCACACTGTTGATTTGGCTCCCCTTCTGGAGATGGCGAAAGATCCTCAGTTTTTGCATATGAATCCGGTCGAACCGATGGCACTTTTGCCCATGCCATGGGACGGGTTGTTGGTGTCGTGATTCAAAACGAGGGCTACCGAGTTAGATCGCTGCCGGGTCACCCATCAGCCGCGGGGCAGTTCGCTCATCGATGGGCTCGTGTGGAAGAACAGAGCTTCGAGTTGCGAGGTAATCCATAGGGTTGGGTCCCAGCCTCAGCCCCTGCCCCGCGGCCGGCTGTCCCTTGAGGAGGGCTGGCTGCGCGAGGGAATGGTGCGGGAGGAGGCGCTGCGACGCGGCATCGACCCGCCGGGGCCTCCGGCTGATCTGCCGCCGCTACGACCGCCTCCCCCACGGCTGCCGCCCTTGCCGCGACCACCGCTGAGATCGAGGGGTGGCGCTGAGTGGATGGTGGGCTCGAAGCCCGGCACTTCCTGGCGGCGCAAGGGATTGCCGATCACCTTTTCGATCGCGCGCAGTAGTTCATGCTCTTCGGCGGCCACCAGCGAGAGGGCGTGGCCGCTCTGGCCGGCGCGGCCGGTCCGGCCGATCCGGTGCACATAATCTTCGGCGACGTTGGGCAGGTCCAGATTCACCACGTGGGGGAGCTGCTCGATGTCGAGGCCGCGGGCGGCCAGGTCGGTGGCCACCAGCACGCGCATCTCGCCTGTTTTGAAGCCGGCCAGGGCGCGGGTGCGGGCCCCCTGGCTCTTGTTGCCGTGGATGGCCATGGCGCTGATGCCTTCCTGACTGAGACGGTCGGCGAGCCGGTTGGCTCCGTGTTTGGTGCGCGAGAACACCAGCACCTGCTGCCAGTTGTTGCTGCGGATCAGGTGGCTGATCAGATCGCCTTTGCGGGCCATGTCGCAGGGGTGCATCACCTGCTCCACCAGCGGCGCCGCCCGGTTTTCAGGGGTGGCCTGCAGTTGCACGGGCTGGTGCAGCAGCCCGTGGGCCAACTTGCGGATCGAGGGGTTGAAGGTGGCAGAGAACAGCAGGTTCTGGCGTTTGGCCGGCAGCAGCGCCAGGATTTTCTGGATGTCGCGGATGAAGCCCATGTCGAGCATGCGATCGGCTTCATCGAGCACCAGGATTTCCAGACGATCGAAGCGGATCGCGTTCTGCTGGTACAGATCCATCAGCCGGCCGGGGGTGGCCACCAGCACGTCGGCGCCGCGGCGCAGCCGCTGCATCTGCGGGTTGATCTTGACACCGCCGAACACCACATCACTGCGCAGATCGAGGTATTGGCCGTACTCCCGCACGCTTTCGGCCACCTGGGCCGCCAGTTCGCGGGTGGGGGTCAGCACCAGGGAGCGCACCTGGTTGTTGCGGGCATGGGGCCCATGCCGGAGACGCTCCAGCATCGGCAGGGTGAACCCGGCCGTTTTGCCGGTGCCTGTCTGGGCGGCGGCCATCACATCATGACCGCCGAGCACGGCGGGAATCGACTGAACCTGAATCGGCGACGGGGTGGTGTAACCCTTGGCGGCGATCGCCTTGAGCAGCGGTTCAGAGAGGCCGAAGGCTGAAAAATCGACGACGGAGGGGGTGGGCGTACCGGTCTGCTCCTGTCCCGGAGCTGGGTGGGTCAGAACAGAAATCGGAAAAGTCCTCGCAAGAACTCCATTCTACGTGGGCAGAACTGAGATCATGTCCTGAGGGCCCCTCCCGTCGCTGTTTGGCTACCGCCATGAATCCAACCCTCTACAACCGGCTGCGTCAGGCGAGCCGGAGCGGCGAGCGCAGCTGGCGCCCTCCTCTGCGCCCCTGGCAGAAGATCACGGGACTGGCCAGCTGCGTCCAGGCGCCGGCTCAGGGCCCCCAGCTGATCAGTGCAGGGATCAAGCCGCCCATCCAACCAGCGATGGCAGAGGTTGTCGTTGAGGCGGTTTCCGGTTTTGGCAGTGGAATTCCGCCGGTCAGTGTGCCTACAGAAAGCGTTCTTGCTGCAAACTCTGCCGCATCAGAACTGGAGGCAAGCCGGAGAAGCATCGACAGGAAGGAATCAGGAGCCATCACCGTGGCTAATCCCGTCGCTAATCCGGCCAAGCCATCTGTGCTTCTCGCCCCTGGCCCTGCGTCGCCACCGCCAAGCTCCATTCACAAGGGGGTGGCGTTGCTGATCTGGATGGTGGTGGTGCTGCTCGATGGAGTGGTGGCCGCCGTGGCGCTGGCCCACAGTTGGCGGGAGGCCTGGCGAATGGCGAATGCCAACAGCCGAGCCAGAAGTGCAACGCCTCATCCTGGGCTGCCGAATCGGCTGCAGGCCGGTCTGACAACCTCCTGAGGGCCAGCTAACTCCCCTTGCCGGAGGCCACCGGCACCTTGCCCACGCCGAGTTCGCGCAGGTTCTGGATCAGGCCCTGCAGCACCTGCTTGGCATCGCCGAACACCATTGAGGTCTGGGGCAGCTCAAACAGGTCGTTGCGGATGCCGGCATAGCCCGAACCAAGGCTGCGCTTGACCACGAACACCGAGCGGGCCTGGTCGACCTCCAGCACGGGCATGCCGTACAGGGGGCTGGTCGGATCGCTCTTGGCGCGGGGGTTGACCACGTCGTTGGCGCCCAGAACGATCACCACGTCGGTGCGCGGAAAATCCGGGTTGATCACATCCATCTCGATCAGCTGGTCGTAGGGCACATCGGCCTCGGCCAGCAGCACGTTCATGTGGCCCGGCATCCGGCCCGCCACCGGGTGGATGGCGTAGCTGACGGCGACGCCGTGTTGTTCCAGCAGCCGGGCCAGCTCCTTGAGGCTGTGCTGGGCCTGGGCCACCGCCAGGCCATAGCCCGGCACGAACACGACCCGCTCGGCGGCCTCGAGGGTGAGGGCACACTCCTCGGGGCTGCAGGAGGTGACATTGGTATAGGTCTCTTTGCCTTCGCTGCCAGCCTCTGTGGGGCCGGCCACTCCGAGGGCGCCACCGAAGAGCACGGAGGTGAGCGAGCGGTTCATCGCCGTGCACATCACCTGGGTGAGGATCAGGCCGGCGGCCCCCACCATGGCGCCAGCCATGATCAGCAGTTCACTGCCCACCACGAAACCGGCGGCGGCGGCGGCCACGCCCGAATAGGAGTTGAGCAGGGAGATCACCACCGGCATGTCGGCACCGCCGACGGGCAGGGTCAGGCCCACGCCCAGCAGCAACGACAGAACGGTGAGCGGCACCAGCGCCAGCGTGAATCCCTTGAGCACGAAGCCGCAGCAGATCAGGCAGGCCACCGCCATCAGGATATTGATGGCATGGCGCTGGGGACGAAGCGTCCAGCGCGGCGTGCCGATCCATTCCTTGAGCTTGCCCACCGCCACCAGCGAACCGCTGCAGGTGATCGCCCCCACCAGCACCGACACCAGCACCGAGACCTGACCCAGCAGGTTGAGGCCGCCGGGCAGCTGCATGGCGCCGAGGGCGACCAGCAAGGAGGAGACGCCGCCGCAGCCGTTGAACAGGGCGACGGTTTCTGGCATGGAGGTCATGGCGACCCGGAAGGCCAGCAGGGCACCGAGGCCGCCGCCGACCGCCAGGCCGCCCAGCATCCAGGGCCAGCCCGCCAGCCCCTGCTGGGCCAGCAAGCCGACCACCGCCAGGGCCAGGGCCAGGGCCGCCAGACCGTTGGCCGTGCGGGCGGTGCGGATCTTGGCCAGGCCCTTGAGGCCGAGGGCCAGTAGCAGCACGGCGCCCAGTTCGATCGTCAGTTCGCCCATCAGCTGCTCTCTTTGCGTCGGAACATGGCCAGCATCCGGTCGGTGACAAGGAAGCCGCCGACCACGTTGAACAGGGCGAAGCCGAGCGCCACGGCACCCACCGCCCGCAGGGCGGGGCTGGCGGCCTGGCTGATCAGCGTCAGGGCGGCCAGCAGGGTGATGCCGCTGATCGCGTTCGCCCCCGACATCAACGGCGTGTGCAGCGTGGGCGGCACCTTGCCGATCAGCTCCAGGCCGAGCAGGCTGCCGAGCACGAGCACCCAGAGGGCTTGGGAAAGGCCGATCTCACCACTCATGCCACCACCTCCTCAAGCGAAGGCCAGAGGTCGGTGCGGCGGCATAGCCCGCCGTGGGTGATCAGGCAGGAGTCGAGCAAGGGATCCTCGGGGTTGAGTGTCAGGCCGTCATCGGCGAGCAGGGTTTCCAGCAGCGCCACCAGATTGCGGGAATAGAGGGCACTGGCGTGGTGAGGAACGGTGGAGGGCAGGTTGGAGGCGCCGATGATCCGCACCCCGCCGATCTCCACGGTGCAATCGGGCTGGCTGCCAGCGCAGTTGCCACCGCTTGACACCGCCAGATCCACCACCACAGCACCGGGCCGCAGGGCGGCCAGCATCTCCGTGGTGATCAGCAGCGGAGCGGGGCGTCCTGGCACCTGGGCGGTGGTGATCACCGCATCGGCCTCGGCCAGATGCAGGGTCAGCTGCTGGCGCTGCGCCTCCAGGAAGGAGGCACCCGCCTCGCGGGCATAGCCACCGCTCTCACCGGGAGCCTCGCGTTCGGGGGGATCGATGAAGCGGGCGCCGAGGGATTCCACCTGCTCCCTGGCGGCCGCCCGCACGTCAGACACCTTGACCACCGCGCCGAGGCGGCGGGCGGTGGCCACGGCCTGCAAGCCGGCCACCCCGGCGCCCAGCACCAGTACCTTGGCGGGCTGGACGGTGCCGGCCGCCGTCATCAGCATGGGGAAGAAGCGATCGAGTTCGGCGGCGGCCAGCAGCACGGCCTTATAGCCGGCGATGTTGGCCTGCGACGAGAGCACGTCCATCGACTGGGCGCGGCTGATGCGGGGCAGCAGCTCCAGGGCAATGGTCGAGACGCCACCGGCGCTCAAGCGCTCGATCAAGGCACGGTTGGCGTAGGGATCGAGCAGGCCGAGCAGCAGGGAGCCCGAGCGCAGCCGCTCGAGGCCGCCGCTGCCGCCATCGGATTCCGGCAGGGGGGGCTGCACGCAGAGGGCCACATCGGCCTGGCTCCAGCTTTCGGGGCAGCCCACCGGCACAACCGCAGCACCGCTCTGGCGGTAGGCGTCGTCGCTGAATCCAGCCGCCAGCCCGGCCCGCTCCTCCAGCGCCACCTCACAACCCTTGGCGAGCAGGCGGCGCACCGTCTCCGGCGAGGCGGCCACCCGCTGCTCCTGACTCCGTCGTTCCGCCGGGACCAGCACCCTGACCACGTATCCCTTCAACGAGCTGGCCTCTATTGACGGGCCCAGGGGTGTGGCAATGCAAGCGACTGGGGCGGCTTGTGTTCATGCCACCACATGGGAGCCGGCCCCGCCCTGTGTGACGAGCACTACCCCGCCAGCGCCAGGGCCTTCCTATCCAGGACAGACTTCCTTCCGCAGCATCCCGGCCATGACCTCCTTCACGATCACCCTGGACAACGGCAAAAGCTTCAGCTGTCCCGACGACCAGTACGTGCTCGATGCCGCCGAAGAGCAGGGCATCGACCTGCCCTATTCCTGCCGGGCCGGAGCCTGCAGCACCTGTGCCGGCAAGATTCTCTCGGGCAGCGTGGATCAATCCGATCAGAGCTTCCTCGATGACGATCAGATTGCCCAGGGCTACGCGTTGCTCTGTGTCAGCTATCCGATGAGTGATTGCAGGATCAAGCCGGGCGTTTCAGAGGATCTCTGAGCTCCTTGGCGCCAGCTTTTTTGCTCAGATCGCCTCAACGGGGCGATAACTGGGTTCCCAGGTGGCCTGATCCAGCCGTTCGATCGCTTGCTCGGGTGTTGTCGCCAGGCGGGCCAGGCCCGCTTGCACCGCCGCGATGGCTACGGCTTCAGCCACGGCTCTGGCCACCGCCGCCACCTCGCTGAGGTCGGGCATCAGCGGGGCCTCGGGATCCGTGCTGGCTGGGATGCGCTGAGCCAGGGCTTCAAGGCCGGCCACCACCATCGCCTCACTCACCTCGCGGGCGCCCACCGCCACGCAGGCGAAACCCAGTCCGGGGAACAGGAAGCAGTTGTTGCACTGACCGATCCGGCGCGACGTTCCCCCCACCTGCACCGGATCGAAGGGGCTGCCGGTGGCCACCAGGGCGCGCCCGCCGGTCCAGGCCAGCAGATCGCCGGGCCTGGCCTCAGCCAGATGGGTGGGGTTCGAAAGAGGCAGGATGATCGGCCGCTCCACCTGGGCGGCCATCGCCTCAACCACGACCTGATCGAAGGCTCCGGCCACCGTGGAGGTGCCGATCAGCACGGTGGGGTGCACCTGACGCACCACCTCCAGCAGTCCGATCCGGCCCTGAGGGTCCCGCCCGAAGCTGTCCTGCTCGGCCGCCGATCGCGCCAGCGGCGCGGCCATCGCTTGGATCGAGCTGAGCCCTTCCGCCAGCAGGCCGTCGCGATCGATCATCCAGAGACGCTGGCGGGCTTGTGCCTCTGAGAGGCCAGCGCGCTGGAGCAGGCCCACCAGCCCCTCGGCGATCCCACAGCCGGCAGTGCCGGCCCCGAACACCACGATCCGATGATCCTCAACGGCCATCCCGGCTCCGCGGGAGGCCGCCAGCACCACGGCCGTGGCCACGCCGCTGGTGCCCTGGATGTCGTCGTTGAAGCTGGGCAGCTGTGCGCGGTAGAGGTCGAGATTGCGGCGGGCGTTGCCGACGCCGAAATCCTCCCAATGCAACAGGGCGCCGGGAAAGGCGGCTTGAACGGCGGCCACGAAGGCGGCGATCACGGCGTCGTAGGCGCCGCCGCTCAGGCGCGGCTGGCGGCAGCCGGGGTAGAGGGGATCGTCGCGCAACTGCGGGTTGTCGGTGCCCACATCAAGCACCACCGGAAGCATGCGGCTGGGGTCAAGTCCGGCGCAGAGGGTATAGACAGCCAACTTGCCCTGGCAGATCTCAACGCCACCAATGCCTTGGTCGCCCAGGCCAAGAATGCCCTGGGCATCGGTGACCAGAATCAGATCGACCGGGCCCCGGGCCGACTGGCGCAGGATGGTGTCGAAGTGATCCTGGGCCTGGTGGTGGAGGTAAACGCCACCGGAGGGGCTGCGGAAATCCAGGCTGAAGCGCTGAATCGCCGCTCCCACCGTGGGGGTGTAGACGATCGGCAGCAGGGCGTCGATGTGGTCGGCGAGAAAGCGGTGGAAGAGGGTGGCATTGCTGGCCCTGAGCACCTGGGCGAAGCGATATTTCTCCAGATCGGCCGAGAGATCGTTGAAGGCATGCCAGACCCTGGCCACCTGCTGCTCCAGGGTTTCCACCGCCAGCGGCAGCAATCCGTCGAGCCCCAGCGCCTGGCGCTCCTCGCGGCTGAAGGCCGTGCCTTTGTTGAGGTGGGGATCGGCCAGCAGCTGATGACCTCGCAGCTGGGTCTGCAGGGTGTCCATCAAAAAATGCTCTGCCGGGCTCTGTAGTGGCGAAGCGCCAGCGTAGGAGGCGAAGTTCTCTGGCCCGTTCTCAACCTGCGTTGACGGCCTCGCAGGCAAATGAATACTGAGCGCCGCTATTGAGCAGGAAACGGGGATGGGCCGGGTCCTCCAGGCCCCAGAACCACTTGCCATCGGTGTACTGGGGTGGGCCGGCGTCATTGCTGCGCGGCAACTGCAAACTCACCTCGCGCCAGCGCAGCACCGCGAACGCCCCGGGGATGGTGCCGGCTGAAACATTCCCCACCAGCGGATCATCGACGGGGCCGCTGTCGTAACGGGCGGCGAGCAAATCCCCATCGCAGCGGTAGTCGAGCTCCACCACCTGCCCCCAGGCCGGGCTGGCCAGGCCGGCGCACAGACCAAGGCAGAGCACGACGGCAACCAGGGCGCTCCAGCCGTTAGGCCAGCTCCAACGGTTCAGCCGGGGTTGCAGGTTCCGCTGGTGTTGCAGGTTTGGCCGGATCTGCTGAATCGAGCTACGGGGAGAAGCCATCGTGAGCAGGCATCGTGGTCGGCAGTGAGGCGATTCTGGCCACGGATCCAGCGGGCTGCCAGCGGGCTGTATTGGCTTCCCGTCTCAGCGATTCAGGCGACGCATCTGCCAGGTCAGCAGGGTGCCCAGGGGGCTCCAGAGCAGGTAGGGCACCAGCAGCACGGCCGCCAGGCCTGAACTGGAGGCCACCAGGACCGTGAGCGCCACGCCCCAGACCCAGCCGGCGAAGCCGACGGCCGTGCCTGCGGTGAGCGAGCGGGTGCGGCAGATCAGCCAGGTGTAGCTCTGGACCAGCAGCAACAGCACCAGGTAGCCGGCCATCGCCCACCAGCCACTACCGGCCCGCCAGCTGATCAGGGCGGAGGCATAGAAGCAGGCGTAGATCGCCAGCCAGATCAAGGGGATCAGGCGCTCGAATGTCAGCCAGGCCGGCCGGCGCAGCTGCAGAAACCACTGGAAATCCTCGCGGCTGGGGTTCAGCGCCAGGCTGACGCCAACCTGGACCAGAAGCAGGATCAGCCAGGCAGGCATGGCGGCTCAGCGAGGAATAGGAATGGGCCTGATTCAATCGTCATGATGGCTGGGGTCCTCCGCCCGCCGCCAGAGCGCCAGCCCCCCTCCCTTTCCCCGGGCAGCCAACCAGACGGTTTCAGCTTCAGAGCCAGAGTCAGTCCCAGACCCTGTGGCGATCAAGGCGAAAAATGGGCTGGAGGCCGTGCCGGGTGCGGCCAGGGGACGATCAAGCCAGCAGCGACGTCCGAAGCGAACCTGTAGCCGCTCGAAGCGGAACCGGAGCAGCGGGCGTTTGCCTTCGAGCCAGGCGTGGCCCTGGAAACGCAGCTCCAGGGCCCCGATCCCAACCATGTTGGCGATCTGGAATGGCGCCGCTGGTTCAGGATCATCAGGATCGCTGCTCGGGCTGACCAGGGTCAGGCTGGCCCCCAGGCTGCGCAGGATGGCTGCGCTGATCGCGGCGGGTTGGCTGGACGTGCGCGGCCAGACCTTCTGCAGCAGCCAGGTGCCAACCAGATCGGGGGCTGCGATGCCGCTCCCCTTGCGGCGGCTGATCCGTTCACGCTCGAGCAGCTCGGCACCATCGGGCCACGCCGGTAACGCCCGAGCAGGCACCGGTTCAAGGGCCGAAGAGTCTGCTGGCTCGCTCATTCCTGGCGGGCGCGCTTGGTGGCCAGACCCGCCTCAACCGCGGTGACCACGGCTACCAGCAGCAGACCGGCCAGGCCGATCCGTTGGTTCTGTTGTTCTGCCGCCAGGGTGGCTTCGCCTGCCAGCACGGCGCCGAGCACGAACCAGGAGGTGGTGATCAGCGAGCAGATCCAGTAAGCCTTCCAGCGGCGTTGGTAGATGTAGCCGGTGCCAAGACCCGGAACCAGGTTGAGCAGCACCGCCACCCAGCCGGCGGAACTGGCGATCAGGTCTTTGGAGCTGGGGGGCGTGGAGGCTGGCATCGGGATCAGGCCGGAAGCGGGCTTCAACTCTGGCGGAGCGGACAGGCGGCCGATCCCCCAGCCGGGCCGTGTGACGATCTGTGGGCGTAACGGCCGACCATTTCTAGGCTGATCGGGTAAGTGAACTGTGATCGAGGAACGGCCATGCGTACCCAGGATCGAGAGCAACACGACAATCTCTACGCTGAGGAAGGAACCATCCAGGCTGGCGAAAGCAGGGCCGATGCCCAGTCCCATGCGATCTGGGCGGTCGCGGCCATCGCCTTGATGGTGGCTGTTCTCGGCATTTCTCTGATTCTCACCTAGGCGCGGCGTGTGCCCCTACAGCTGGTTGATGGCTGCCGGAGTGCTCGTTGGCCTCCAGCCTGCCCCTGCACCTGGCGATGCCGCTGAGTTCCGTGACTGCGGGGCGTTGCGAGCGGAGTATCAACACCTGTTCGCTGAGGCCATCTCAGCGGAGGTTGAGCTGCTCTCGGCAACCCGCCGGCGCCTCTGCCCGGATCTCGAACCACCTCGAGAAGGCGGTGCCAACTTGAGAGGCCCCGATCAGGAACTCGATATCGGTGGCCTGCTCGCCTGTCGTCAGCAGGCGGAACGGGCTGTCCAGGCCGCCAGCCCCCTTCTTTTCACAGCCCAAGGGGGCTTTCGCTTCTTCACCCCGAGCGGCGCCAGCCAGGCCCGCGCCGCGCAACGGCTGCTGGCCCAGTTGGAGCAGCAGGGCTGCTCCCGCGACAGCTTCTGAAGGTCGCCTGCAAAACCTCGCGATCTGTTCAGGGCCCTGGCCTGTTGCCGATCGCTCAAGCCTTGCCGCTCAGAGCTGGAAATGCTGCTGGCAGAAAGCCACTCCCTGAGACGGGGGCCAGCGCAGGGTTCGAGGTGCCAGCCTGCCCGGAGTTCCCCTTGGCGCGCGCGCCCGGCTTTCCTCCTGCTGATGCCCCACGCCACCTTTGATCGTGATCCTGGAGCGCTTGATCGAGACCCTGGAGCGCTGCGCGATCCCCAGTTGATCCGGGAATTGATGCCGATCTGGGAGTGGTTCTACCGCCATTACTTCCACGTTCAAACCAGCGGCTGGGAGCACATCCCGCGCCGGGGGCAGCTGCTGCTGGTGGGCTCCCACAACGGTGGCCTGGCCACCCCCGACCTGCCGATGTTTTTGTACGACTGGTTCAGGCGGTTCGGATATAAGCGCCAGGTGTACGGACTCGCCCACGCCAAGGTCTGGCAGACCTATGCGCCGATGGCCCAGCTGGCAGCGCGGGTGGGTGCGATTCCCTTCTATCCCAGAAATGCCCTGGCGATCCTGGATCAGGGCCACAGCCTGCTGGTGTATCCGGGAGGCGGTCACGACGCCTTTCGCCCCCATCGTGACCGTGGCCAGATTCATTTCGGCGGCCGCACCGGCTTCCTGCGCCTGGCCCTCTGGCATTCCCTGCCGATCATTCCACTGATTTCCTGGGGCAGCCACGACACCCTGATCGTGCTCGACGATTGCTACACAAGGGTCCAGCGATTACATGCCCTGGGTCTGCCCTGGCTGTTGGGAATCGATCCCGAAGTGTTTCCGATCTACCTCGGCCTGCCCTGGGGAATCGCTTTCGGCCCTCTGCCCAATATCCCCCTGCCGGCACAAATTCACACCCGTGTCTGCCCGCCGATCCTGTTCGGGCGAACCGGCCACGCCGCCAGCCGTGATCGCCCCTATGTGGAGGCCTGCTATCAGCGCGTGGTGCAGGAAATGCAGCTGGAACTTGATCGATTGGCGGAGGAGGCTTCAAGATGAACGGGGGCACTGCATGCAAAGCCAGGCAGTATCCATTCGAAGGTGGTATTTAAATTGAGCAGTTCAGCAGGCGTGAGGCCAGCAAAAAGTGGGTCGAAATTCTTCGAATGCTTCGATGAAAGAAGGTTTAACTGTTCTGAGCATGGACCAAGCCATGCTCCACCACTCCCAATCTGTTCCCCCGATAGTTTGCCCTTTTTCGAACTTTATCGCACCAACTTTGACTTTTCAGGAACCATTTTAGCGTATTCTTCAGGCCCTCTTCAAAACTGTGGCTTGAAGTCCATCCTAATTCGTCACTGATTTTGCTGGGATCGATCGCATATCGACGATCATGACCGGGCCTATCAGTGACAGGTGTAATCAGGTTGGAGTGAGCAGCTTTGCTGGGTAGAAGTTCATCAAGTAAGAGGCAGATCGCCTCCACAACCTGTTTGTTGGTGCGCTCGCCATGCCCGCCCACGCAATAGCTCTGGCCAAGGCGTCCTTTTGTGGCTGAGAGCAGCAGAGCATCAACGTGATCTTCTACATACAGCCAATCGCGGATGTTCGCACCATCTCCATACAACGGAATGGGTTCACCCGCGACTGCCTTGAGGATCACGACGGGGATCAATTTTTCGGGAAATTGCCACGGCCCATAATTATTGCTGCAATTGGTGAGAACAACAGGCAGGCCATAGGTGTGATGCCAGGCACTCACCAAGTGATCACTGGCAGCCTTGCTGGCGGAGTAGGGAGAGCGTGGATCGTAGGGAGTGGTTTCAGAAAAGCGACCTGTTTCCCCCAGGGACCCGAACACTTCATCCGTGCTGATGTGATGCAATCGGAACTGTTCTTTTCTTTCACCACCGAGGCGATCCCAATGTCCTCTGATGGCTTGCAACAAATTGAAGGTTCCTGTCACATTGCTGGCAATGAAATCACCTGGTCCTTCGATGGAACGATCCACGTGGCTCTCTGCTGCTAGATGCATGACAAGATCGGGGTCAGCCTGGCGAATGGCCGCTTCCAATGCCTCTGCATTCGTGAGATCTACCTGCAACAGTTGATGGCGCTCTTCACTGGCTTCGCCTGCTTCCCTCAGCACGCCTTCGATGCTGCTCAAGTCACTGGCGTAACCCATCTTGTCGAGATTGAATACCGTGGCCGTGCTCTCGCGTAACAGCCGCCGCACCACGGCTCCACCGATGAAGCCGGCGCCACCAGTCACCAAGATCCGTTGGCGGCCTTCCAGCAACTCAGCGATTTCTGGGGTTGTCGTCTGCTGATGATCCATGGGCCTGTGGGTGGTGTGTTGGGTGATCTCCTGAAGGATGGGCCTTAGCTTTTTGGTGTCGACACCGCTCCGAGCACAGCGGCCAGAGCTTCTCGCCAGTGGGTGGCCTGCAGGTTGAGTGCCTGGCGGCTACTGGTGCAATCGAGCAGGGTATAGCTGGGCCGCTCTGCTGGTGTCGGGTAGTCGGCCGTTGTGAGCGGCTTGACCTGGGCGGCTTTGTGCAGCAGTCCGGCGCTGACACCGAGTTCGCCGATGGCGATGGCGAAGTCGTACCAGCTGGCTGCACCGGCATCGCACCAATGGAGCACTCCACCCCCTTGCTTTGCGGTGGCAGCCCAGCAGGCGCTGGCCAGGGTGAGGGTGCTGGTAGGGCATCCCACCTGATCGGCCACCACTCCGAGGGGTTCTCCCGTTTCGGCGTTCTGCCGGTGCAGGCGCAGCATGGTGAGGCAGAAGTTCTTGCCCACCGGCCCATAGACCCAGCTGGTGCGCAGGATTGTGAGCTGCTCTGGTGTTAAAGCGGCCTGTGCGGCGGATTCACCTGCCGCCTTTGTCTTGCCGTAGACCCCCAGCGGTTGCATGGCTTGGGCGGGTTCATAGGGATGGCCTTGGGCGCCGTTGAAGACGAAATCGGTGCTCACTTGGAGCAGCTTTCCGCCAGTTTCAGCGAGGGCTTCGGCAAAGGCCCCCGGTGCACTGGCATTCACCGCCATGGCCAGGTCTGGTTCTGATTCGGCGCGATCGACCGCCGTGTAGGCCCCAGCGCTGATGACCCAATCGGGTTTGAATTCATAGACGATTTGGCGGCAGGCCCCGGCATCGGCGAGGTTGAGCTGATCCCGCCCCGTTGCCATCAGTTCCACCCCCTGGGGCACGGAATCGATCAGGGCCTGACCAAGCTGGCCATCTTTGCCCGTGATGATCACCTTCACGCAAACACCTCGGCATCCACCAACAGCGGCGCCGACGCATCTTTGCTGGCCAGCAACGGTTCCACGCCGCTCAGTTCGCCCAGTAGCCAGGCGATGGCGATGGCTGGGTCGCTCCAGAGCAGGGAGCGTTCACAAGTTTTGCTCCATAGGCCACTGGCCTTATAGAGAACGTCGGCTGAGGGGCTGAGGGTGAGAAAACCATGGGCAAAGCCGGGTGGTATCCACAGCAATTGGTGGTTTTCGGCGCTCAGGCGCTCACCAACCCACTGCCCGAAAGTGGCCGAGCTGCCCCGGATGTCGACGGCCACATCAAAAATTTCGCCGGCGACGCAGCGCACCAGCTTGCCTTGTGGTTCTGGCTGCAGTTGATAGTGAAGACCACGCAGCACTCCCTGGCTCGAGCGGGAGTGGTTGTCCTGCATGAAGATCGGCGCTTCCGCTTCGCTGACGCCGAGGGCCGCAGCAAAACTGCGCGCATTCCAGCTCTCGAAGAAAAAGCCTCGATCATCTTCGAATACCTTGGGTGTGAGCAAGATGGGCCCTGCGATCGCGTAAGTCTTGGCTTCCATCAAGCAGCTCCTTTGATCGCGGCAGTCGTCAGCACGGAATCCATGCCATCACTGAGCAGGCGTAGTAGATAGTTGCCGTAGCCGCTTTTCTTGAGTGGTTGGGCCAAACGTTCAAGCTGGTCGTCATCAATCCACCCCAGCCGCCAGGCCACTTCTTCAGGGCAACCCACCTTGAGCCCTTGCCGGTGCTCCAAGGTGCGGATGTAACTGGCGGCCTCATGCAGCGAATCCGGGGTGCCCGTATCCAGCCAGGCCATGCCGCGACCCATCAATTCGACCCGCAGAAGGCCTTCATCCAGGTATTGGCGATTCAGATCAGTGATTTCCAGTTCGCCGCGCCCTGATGGCTTCACCTGTTTGGCTCGTTCCACCACCGTGTGGTCATACACGTAAAGGCCGGTGATGGCATAGCGGGATTTAGGCTTTTCGGGTTTTTCCTCGATACTCAAGACACGTCCATCAGCAGCAAATTCGACGACGCCATAGCGCTCAGGATCGCCGACTCCATAGGCGAAAACCGTGGCGCCATCATGGCTGGCGTTAGAGGTTTGAAGTTGCTGGGCCAGCTCATGGCCATGAAAAAGATTGTCGCCCAAGACGAGGGCTGCGGCTGCTCCACCTAGAAAGTCCTCGCCAATCAGAAAGGCCTGAGCAAGGCCATCAGGACTGGGCTGAACGGCATAGTGAATCTCCATTCCCCAGCTACTGCCATCGCCCAGCAGACGCTCAAAGGCGGCGCGGTCGACCGGTGTGGTGATGATCAGAATTTCACGAATACCCGCCAGCATCAAGGTGCTGAGTGGGTAATAGATCATCGGTTTGTCATAGACGGGCATCAACTGTTTGCTGACGGCAGTTGTGAGCGGTGCCAGCCGTGTGCCATTGCCGCCTGCCAGAATCAGCCCCTTGCGGGCAGGTGCGGTTGTGTGCATCAGCGGCTTGATGGTCAATGGCTAGTAGCTTAAATAGTGAATCTTGTCTTAACCAAGAATATCTTCGAATCAATGGATGAGTTTATGTTGTGAATGCTCTTCAGTGCTGGCGTCTAAACAACCTAGAATTGATGTTTTTTGAGTTGGTATCAAGGCATTGGGAAGGGCTTCTTGCGACTCAGTGAGAGAAGCAAGCATGCAAAGTTTTGCCGGTATCAACGGATACAATTGGCTGTTGTTTCGCCGTACTCTGCCTTCCCCGCTGCTGCTGAATCGAGCCCGATGTGGAGCAGTGGGACTCGTGGGCAACGGAGGGGGCGGGATTCGAACCCGCGGAGGCTTTCGCCTCGCTGGTTTTCAAGACCAGAGCCATCAACCACTCGACCACCCCTCCAGAATCGCCACTGGAGCCCGTAACGGCCAGCAGCTCTCCTAGCTTCCCATGCCCCAGGCCTTCAAAAAGGCTTCCCAGGGGCTGAAATCCACAAAATCGATGCCCTGCTCAGCGCTGCAGCCCATCTGATGGGGAAGGCGGGCGGCGATGGTGGTGGCCAGCTGGCCACAGCCTCAGTGCATAGGTTTTGATCGGTCTTGATTGTCCAATGGCTGTGTTTCAGTTTATTGGTGTGAGTCAGCCAATTGGTGTGATGTAGTACTGGCTGGAGACACCTTCAACGTCATGATAGTAGTAGAAGCAATCGGGGTCAATGGCTTGGATTGAAGTGATCATCGGTGGTAGTTCTTCCTGGGTGATGATCGTTCTCACCACGTAGTAGGAGTCTCCACTGCGGCCACCGGTGATCGGGTGGGCCGAGTAGGTGCGATGCGAGGAGGAATCACAAATGGCCTGGCCGATGGCATCGCGTTGGTGCGTGATGATCGCCAGCATCGTGATCTTGAACTTGTGGTAAAGGTCATTTAAAGTTTCTGTGGAAACAAAGATGTAGAGGCAGGTGTACATCAGTGTGTTGACCACAGACTCAAACTCACCATTCTTGAGGAAGTCAACAATCAACCCGAAGGCGGTGGATCCAACCGAGGCGATTACGGCGATCGATCCAACTGGCTTGAGGTGTTTGGTGGCGTAATAGGCACCAATGATGTCTTCATCGCCGGTGGACCCACGATTCTTGAAGGCCAGAGCCTTGGCCACCCCGGCCAGCAAGCCACCGAAAATCACCAGAATGATGCGTTCATTCTGGGGTTCAGGCCGGGCAAAGCTCTGTTCTGGCAAGATCAACAGAGTCAGCACAACGGTGCTGACGACAACCAGCGATCGCAGGGCAAATACCTTGCTGATCCGCGTAAAAGCAAAGACCAGCAAAAGGGCCTGAAAGATCACATAGAGGACAATGAATAGATTGAAGCTTTCGAAGTAGTACGACAAAGCTGTGGCAATACCCTCGGTCCCCGTTAGAATCACCTTCGAGGGAAGAATGAAATATTTGAGGGCAATAGCATAGAGGATCCCGGCAAATACGATGACCGTATAGCTCTTGAGTAGGCGATTCATGGGCCCTTCCAGATTTCAATGCTCAACTGATTCTGGTCAGCTTTCGGACCTGGGCTGCTGCCTTGGAGAGCAACTTTCTGGCCAGCCACTGCGGGTATGACTTCTTCAGTAGAGCTTTGTGCAAGTGGGGGTGGGTGTGAGTTTCATCAACGACCAGAGGGCGCCGTATTGCGCCGGTGAGAGTGAGAGTTCCGTTTGCATGCGCGCTCCCATTGCTGTTCCTGGGGCGGCAGTGGCTCCGATTTTGTCGTTGATCACAACCAAGCCCTCGCACATCTCTTCGATGCTGGGGTTAAGTGAACTGTTGGCCCAACCAGGCGAAGCCTGCAAAGCCACCGGCAGCAGGCCACTCACCAACGCCAGCAATCGCCAGTTCATGGGGTGGGCTTGGCCAGGGGCAGCAAACACTTGTCGGAATCACAACCAGCCGGACCGGCTTCCACCAGTTCGCCGCGGTCGTAGCGCTGCAGGGCTTCGAAGAAATCACCGGTGCGGCGGCGGCTTAACACCTCTTCGCTCAGGCGGCTGTAGGTGGCCTGATCGATGGGTTCAAACGGCAGGCGCGGGAAGGTGGCGTTGGCATCGAAGCGGGCCAGCAGGGCTGCTGAGATATAGCCCTTGCCGCCATCGATCGCTTGATGGATCGCTTCGGCCAACGGCTCGATTTCGTTCTCGCGAAACTCGACGGTGGCAGAGGTGTTGTGGGCCGTGTAGTGCGTCTGCACTTGCATGTAGAAGTCGAACTGGGCCAGGGCGGAGAAGTTGTTGATCTCCACCGCATCGGCGCCAGGGATGTTCGCCCAGCTCACTTCGGTGGGGATTTCCACCAGCCATTCGGTGCAGCGTGGATCGAAGGGATTATCCAGCAGGCGACCGTTGTCGTCTTTGTCCGATTGGCTTGGCACGATCGTGTAGCCGTAGTCGAGGCAGGCCAGGGCCACCGGATCGTTCTTGCGGAAGGTGATGCGGCGGATGAAGCGCTGCGCCTTGGGAGGGTGCCAGCCGGGGCTGGCGCCGGTGAGCAGGCTCTTGGTGCCGGCCGGTTGCACGGTGGTGCAACGATTGGGGCGACGCAGGCCGTGGCGATCGCAGTAGTCCCACACCGCCGTGTTCACCACCTGCTTCCAGCGGCTCAGATACTCCGCTTCCTGCGCCTTGAAGGCCAGACCGGCTTCTGTTTCGGGGCGGCCCGCCTCCCACCAGTTCAGCCAGGGGGTGCCGAAGGCATGCACGAAGAAATCGAACAGGCCGGTGAAGCTCACGCCCACAATCGGATCCCAGGCGCGGCTCTGGCGGTAACGCTCCACCTCGAAATCGTGGTTGAGCAGGCAGGCCACCGCCAGGCCAGCGGCCTTGAAGGCATCGGCCTGGGCCTGATGGTCGGCTGGATCGATGCGGTTGAGGTGGATTTCGGCCAGGTTGCAGTGGAAATCAGCTCCCAGGATTTCGCCGCAGGGATTGAGCCCATAACGTCCCAGCCGGTGCTCCAGCTCGGCGGCGCTGATCTCGGGGTGATGGAGGTTGAGCCAGCGGCCGGCTTCCTCGCGGCCCTGGTCGACGTAGATGTCGATGAACTCGCTGCGCAGCTCGGCGGTGGGCAGCAGGTCGGCATTGGAGCGGGCGATCGCCTCAGGGGCGAACTGGATCGCGCCTTCGCCGCTCTGGAACTGCTTGACCACCGCTTCGAGCACCACCTCTTTGGAGGGGCGGTTGTGGAACACCCGGGTGTGGTTGGCCATCCGCAGCGCGTCGCGGTCGGGATCAATGCTCCAGTTGCCTTCAGCGTCTTGCTGCCAGAGGTTTTCCTTGGCGCCAGCGGCGGAGCCATCCTCGGCGGCGAACTGGCGCATGCCGGCGCTGCGGCGGATGTTGCCCGCCACGATCGTGACGGCGGCCTCATCGATCAGCAGGCAGCACTCCACCGACGTGAGCTGGCGGCCATTCGCCTTGTTGAGGATCTGGGCCACCCGGCCGTAGAGATCGCCCAGTTTCACCGGGTTGGCCATGCCGCCGAAGCCCTTGAGCGTTTCGCCCACTGGCCGCACATCGGAGAGATCCACGTTCACCGTGATCGCAGCATCGGCGCTGAAGCTGGTGTCGCTGCTCAGTTCCAGCAAACGCTGGTAGCTGTCCACCCAGCCGCGGCGGGTGTCCCCCACCTTGATCGTCACCCGGTTGCCCGCGCTGCTGGAGCGGGTGGCCTCCTGGCGCTCGGCTGCGGGGGTGACACCGATCGGGCTGACGCTCTCGATCACCAGCCGGTTGCGCAGCAGCGGCAGCCGCTCAATTAAGCGCGGTTCGATGATGGCGCCGGTGCCGCAGCCCATCATCGCCAGGTCCATCATCAGACCGAAGGCTTCCCAGTCGATCAGGTTGGTGGAGGTGCAGTTGTAGGCGCCGGAGAAGTTGTGGCGCTGCTGAATCCAGGGCGTGCCACCGATCCAGAGCCAGCGCCCCGAGGGCAGGGCCTGCTGGTAGGTCTGCATGCGGCGGATCAGCGCCACTTCCTCAGCGCTGAGGTCGCCCAGCTGGCGCAGACCCTCGAGGTTGCGCTCCGACACCTGGTGCCAGCTCTCGCGGCCGCCTTCGGTGCGGCGGGAATAGGTGCGGTAAAAGACCGGATTGGCCGCCGGAGCGGTGGCCGGAAAATCGGGGTGCTCGCTGGTGCCGCGCCGGCTGGGATCAGCCAGGTCGAGACGGGTGGGGGTGAGGGTCACGGCAGCGCTGCTGGTCTGGTTGGCTCAGCTTAAACGCCACCTGTGGTGGCGGCAAGGTTCCGAAAGCACCAGAGACAGTGGTGAAGGCGGCGGTGGAGGCAGCAGCGGCGAAAGCCCGGGTGAGCCTGCTGGCAGGCTGGCTCCATGACCAGCAGCTCCAGCAGCACCAGTGAGCCCACGGGCCTGAGCTCCCTGGCCGAAGCGGTGGCCCGGCGCCGCAATTTCGCGATCATTTCCCACCCCGACGCGGGCAAGACCACCCTCACCGAAAAACTGTTGCTCTACGGCGGGGCTATTCAGCAGGCGGGCGCGGTGAAGGCCAAGGGCGAGCAACGCAAGGTCACCTCCGACTGGATGGAGCTCGAGAAGCAGCGCGGCATCTCGATCACCTCCACCGTGCTCCAGTTCGACTACGCCGGCAGCACGATCAACCTGCTCGACACGCCGGGGCACCAGGATTTTTCAGAAGACACCTACCGCACCCTGGCCGCCGCCGATAACGCGGTGATGCTCGAAGACGCCGCCAAAGGCCTGGAGCCCCAGACCCGCAAGCTGTTTGAGGTGTGCCGGATGCGGCGCGTGCCGATCTTCACCTTCATCAACAAGATGGACCGGCCGGGGCGTGAGCCCCTGGAGCTGATCGACGAGATCGAAAGCGAGCTGGGGCTCACCTGCTGGCCGGTGAACTGGCCGATCGGTAGCGGCGATCGTTTTCGCGGTGTGATCGATCGCCGCAGCCGCGACGTGATTCTGTTTACGCGAGCCGAGCGCGGCCGGCAGGCAGGCGAGCGGCACCTGGCCGCCGGCAGCCCCGAACTGGCCGAACTGGTGGAGCCGGAACTCCTGGCTCAGGCGCTCGACGAACTGGAGTTGCTCGATGGCGCCGGTGCCGAGCTCGATCTGGAGCTGGTCCATGCCGGCGAGCTGAGCCCGGTGTTCTTCGGCTCGGCGATGACCAACTTCGGCGTGCGGCCCTTCCTCGATGCCTTCCTGGAGCTGGCCCAGCGGCCGGTGGCCCGCCACAGCCAGGACGGCCCGGTGGATCCGCTGCGGCCCGAGTTCAGCGGCTTTGTGTTCAAGCTCCAGGCCAACATGGATCCGCGCCACCGCGACCGGATCGCCTTCGTGCGGGTCTGCTCCGGCCACTTCGCCAAGGACATGACCGTGCGCCATGCCCGCACCGGCCGCTCGATCCGGCTCTCGCGCCCCCAGAAGCTGTTCGGCCAAGACCGCGAGGTGGTCGAAGACGCCTACCCCGGCGACGTGATCGGCCTGAACAACCCCGGCATGTTCGCCATCGGCGACACTCTCTATGTGGGTCAGAAGGTGGAGTACGAAGGCATTCCCTGCTTCAGCCCTGAGATCTTCTCCTGGCTGCGCAACCCCAACCCCTCGGCCTTCAAGGCCTTCCGCAAGGGGGTGAATGAGCTGCGTGAGGAAGGCGCCGTGCAGGTGCTCTACGACACCGATCTCAGCAAGCGGGACCCGATCCTGGCGGCAGTCGGCCAGTTGCAGCTGGAGGTGGTGCAATACCGGCTGCAGAACGAATACGGCGTGGAAACCCGGCTCGAACCGCTGGGCTTCTCCCTGGCTCGCTGGGTAACCGGTGGCTGGGAAGCCCTTGAGGTTGTCGGTCGTCTGTTCAACTGCAAGACCGTGCGCGATGCCTGGGGCCGGCCGGTGCTGCTGTTCAAGAACAGCTGGAACCTCAACCAGCTCAACGAGGACCACCCAGAACTCGGCCTCAGTGCCGTGGCTCCGGTGGTCAGCGGTGTCGAGCCGATCGCCCTCTGAAGATCGTCTGCGCTGAGCCACGGCACCCGCCGGGCCTCGCCAGAATCGATTACAAAGAAAGGTAACAACCGTGCCCGACCATCTTTGGCTGGTGCGTCCCTGCCGTGACGGGGGCTGTGATTACGTGCGTTTTTTACCCCGTCAGGAAACCGTCGAAGTGCACGAAGGCAGCCATCTGCCGCCCCAGATGCCCCTGCTCAAGCACCGCCACTGGCTGGCGGCTGAAGAAGCCGAGGCCCGGCGCCGTGATCTGCAACAGGAGGATGGCTATCAATTCAGCGAACCGCTCTTCTGAATCGTGCTTCGGTACCTTCCCTGAACGTCCGCCGGCGCCGCGCCTCGATACGCTCGGGCTATCACTCTGTCCGCTGCATTGGAGGCCATGACCAACGGTTCCGCCCCATTTCCCAGTGCTGCCGATGGCGCCAGCCCCTACGAGCGGCTCGGCATTGCCCCTGATGCCAGTTTTGATGACGTTCAGGCAGCCCGCAAGGATCGCCTCAGCGCCGTCGGCGACGACCCCCAGGCCCGTGCTCAGGTGGAAACCGCCTACGACGCCGTTCTGATGGAACGGCTGCGCGAGCGCCAGCAAGGCAAGGTCAGCAGTGCGGCGGTGACGGCCTCCAAGCGCGAGGAACTCAAGCCGGCCGTGGCGAGCCGCACGCCCTCTCGGCCCTCGCTGCCTGCCATGCCCGCCCTGCCCCAGCTCAGTGGCGTCAAGCTCAGTCGCCCGTCACTGAGCCTGCCGACCCTGGTGTTGGCCGAAAATCGTGAGCGTTGGTTTCCGCTGATCGCCGGCGGCCTGGTGATTCTGCTGCTGCTGGTCGCCCCCGCCGGCTCGGCCGAAGTGCTGTTGGCCCTGGCCACGGGCGTGACGGTGGTGAATCTGCAGCGCCGCAACGGCCGCTTACTCGGGGCTGTGGGCTGGAGCTTCGCGTTGCTGTGCGTCGGCCTGCTGCTCGGTGGCGGTCTGCTTCAGCTGCTCGATCCCTCCCTTCCGCTCGGGCTGCCCCTCGATCCCGAGCAGGTGCAGAGCTTGCCGGCCATGCTGCTGCTGCTCTGGGGAGCCCTGATGATCACCTGAGCTCAGGCTGTTGATGCCCTGAGTTCAGGCCAGGGCCAGCTCCCGGATCAGCTCCCGCAGCTCCCCTTCCTCCACCCCGTAGACCTCGTTGCAGAAGTGGCAGGTCAGTTCAGCTCGGCCGTCCTCATCGAGGATGGCATTCAGTTCCGCCTCGCCGAGCATGCGCAGGGCATCGACGCTGCGGCGACGGGTGCAGGGGCAGTGGAAGGTCACGTTCTGCTGGGCTTCGGCGTCTTCGAGCAGGTGGGGATCGAGATCCGGAAAGATGTCTTCGAGCAGGGATTGCAGGTTGCCGTCACAAGCGGCCAGGCGGCGGCTGAAGCCGGTGATCTCCCGGCAGCGCGCCTCCAGCAGGGCCACCAGCGCCGGCTCGCTGGCCGCCTTGGGCAGCACCTGCACCAGCACACCGCCGCAACAGCGCACGCCGCTGTTGTCGATCTGCTCGCCGACGAACAGGGCCGAGGGCGTCTGCTCGGAGTGGAGCAGGTAGGAGGCCACATCCTCCCCGATGCCGCCGCTGACCAGCTCCACGGTGCTGCTGTAGGGCTCGCCCTTGCCCAGGTCGCGCACGACGTGGAGGTAGCCGGTGCCGGTGGCCTTGCGAAAATCGAAACCGTGCCGTCCTCCGCCCGTTTCAACCAGGTCGAGCTCCAGGCCCGGCGCCCCCACATGGCCGCGGACGCTGCCATCGCGGCCGGCATCCACCATCAGGCCGCGCAACGGGCCATCGGACTGGATCCTCAGGTTCACCCGGCCGTGGGCCACCTTCATCGAGCTGGCCAGCAGCAGGCCGGCGGTCATCGCCCGGCCGAGCAGGGCCGTGGTGAGATACGAGAGTTTGTGCCGCCGGCGCGCATAGCGACTGGTGACGGTGGTGGTAGCTGCCACCAGCCGAATCCCGCCCTCGGCCGCCGTGGCCCGCACCAACTGATCGGGCATCGGCCCACCCCCATTTCAGAGCATCGTAAGGAGTGCGGGCAGGGGGCGAAGCGCGCCCTGCTCTAACAGCCAACCCCGATCAATCACGCCACGGAACAGCTCCGGCTCGTGGGTGACCACCAGCAGAACCCGGTCGCGGCTGAGCTGGGCCAACAGTTGCAGCACCTCCTGGCGCACCGACCAATCCAGCCCGGCGGTGGGTTCATCGAGCAGCAGAACGGCTGGATCGCGCACCAGTTGCACCGCCAGCGCCAGGCGCCGTTGCTGGCCGCCGCTGAGCCGCTCCGGTGCCTGTTGCAGCGATAGAGAGCCCAGACCCACCTGGTGAAGCACGGCCTCGAGCTTCTCGGCCGGCAGCCGACGCTGACCCAGTTTCAATTCCTGGCCCACGCTCAACCCCAGGAAGTGACGCTCAGGAAACTGAAAAACCAGACCGCAGAGCCAGCGGCGCTGGCGGGCGTTCAGCGGCTGACCCTGCCAGCGGATCGTGCCGCCACTGGGCGTGGCCAGGCCGCAGATCAGCTCCATCAAGGTGGTCTTACCCGAGCCGCTGCGGCCCGCCACCAGGGCCGGCTCCCCTGGTTTGAGCGTCAGATCCAGGCCGTTGAGCACGGCTTCAGCGGCGGTGGCTGGCTGGTAACGCAGGGCTTGGAGCTCCAGCATGGGGGGCCTCAGGTCGTACCAGCTTGCAGTGGCCGTGTTGGATGGGGGGCCAATGCGAAAGCGCTGCCGATGGACGTCAGATTTCGGGACGTGGATCCGTTCAACTGCTGGATCTGGCTCCGTTTCGCCGATAACCCCGGCCAGGGAGAGCAGGGCTATGTGAACACGGTGTTTGAAAGTCTGTTTTTCCTCGGCAAGTTGGGGGCCTTCAACGCTGAAAACCTGCAGGTGCACGAGGAGGGCGCTGATCTGAGCTGGATGACGTACGACAGCGAGGGCGCTGAAAAGTCGTTGCCGGCCCTGATGCACAACATGGGTGAGCTGGAGTATCAGGACGACTGGGCCCGCTGCTGGCTGGATCTCGGCACCAGCGATGGTGTGGCCCTCGACGTGCTGATCAATGCCCTGCACCAGCTCGACAAGGAAGTCGTCGAGATCGCCGAACTGGTGATCGGTGGGGTCAACGAGGACTGGCCCGTGGAGGAACAGGCCGACGCCCTCTTCCCGCTGGGTAACAACTGAGCGGCACTGCCCGCAACAGCACACCCCGCTGCCCCCCTGCCATGGCCCGCGAACTGCGCCGCCTGCTGATCGATCCCGCCCGGCTTGGCGGCGACCTGGCCCTCAATGCCGAGGAGAGCCGCTACCTCACGCGCGTGCTGCGGTACGGCAACGGTGATCGCTTTGCCGTTGTTGATGGCGCTGGCCGCCTCTGGAGTGCCGTGCTGCTCGATCGGCGCACCGCCCGGCTGGAGCAACCGCCCGGCCAACCCCTTGAAGCCGTCGCCGCCGCCGCCCCTGCCCTCACCCTGGCGGTGGCGATGCCTCGGCTCGATGGCGACGTGGTGGTGCGGATGGCCTGCGAGCTGGGGGTCGACCGGCTGCAGCCGTTGCTGGCAGAGCGCGGCACAGGGGGGATTCAGGCGGGGCGGACGGAACGCTGGACGGCGATCCTGCGCGAGGCCAGCGAGCAATGCGAGCGGCTGTGGCTGCCCGAGCTGGGCGAGGCCGTGCAGGCCCAGGAGTGGCTGGCGCAGCCCTGGCCGGGCCTGGCCCTGATCGCCACCTCGCGTCGGCAGGAGCTGCCCCGCCTCTGCGAGCTTCTGGGCCCATGGGCCGACTCCCTCAGCGCGCCGCTGGCGTCCCAGGGCGTAAAGCTCGCCATCGGGCCAGAAGGGGGTTGGAGCCCGAATGAAGAGGAGCGGGCCATCGCGGCGGGCTGGCAGGCGGTGGACCTGGGTCCGCGCATCCTGCGCACGTCCACCGCAGCCGTCGCCGGACTGGGCCAGATCAGCGCGTGGAGAGCGGCCCGCTGGGGCTGCTGAGTTCAGCCGCTGATCAACGGCTGTTTAGCCGCTGGTCAGGGAATTGGCGATCGCCTTGAAGCCAGCCAGGTTGGCGCCGGCCAGGCGACGGGGGCGGGGCAGGGCAGCGGAGGGGATCAGCTGTTCCGGCGCAAAGGTGACCGTCGACGGCGGGGGGCTGTTCTCCTGGCTGAGGCGAAGCTCGGCGGCGATCACCTCGGCGGTGGTCAGAACTTTGGCGGTGGTCAGAACCGCTGGGCTGGCGGCCCGAGCCGGTTCAGCGGCAGGCGCGGAGGCAACTGCAGGTTTCGCCGCAGTCGCTGCCATGGCCGGACTGGCCTTCTTGGCTGCGTCCGCTTTTGGGGCAACGGGGGCCACAGCCAGAGGGTCTTTCGGCTCGTTCTTGTCAAGGTTGAGGAAGAACGCAGGCTTGCGGTTGAACACCATGGCGAGGGTAGGAGCAGCAGGTCTCCCAATTATCCGCCTGGGCGAGAGCCTGGTGCCAAGGCCTCGGGCTAGTGCAACACAGTCATCGCCCAGCCACCGCCATCGCCACTGCCACCGCCATCGACACTGAACAGCAGCCGCCTTCGCCTTGTCGTGCCGTTTGCCCTGCCAACCCAGACCCTTGTGCACTGGCTTCTAGCCCTGGGGCTCAACGCCGCCCTGATCGCCCTGGCCCAGCGCCTGCCCCTGCTCACCCCTGCCGGCTGGGTCCATGCCGGCATCCTCGGCAGCCTGCTCTGGGGGACCCTGGGCTGGCGCGGCTGGCTGGCGGTGGTGCTCTATCTGCTGCTGGGGTCGCTGGTGACCAGGCTGGGCTATCGCCGCAAGCAGCAAGCGGGGCTGGCCGAAGCCCGCGGCGGCCGGCGCGGACCTGAGAACGTCTGGGGTTCGGCGGCGACCGGCGCTGGCCTGGCCCTGCTCACCACCGCGCCGGCTGCACCGGTGCCCTTGCTGTTGCTGGGCTTCAGCGCCAGTTTTGCCGCCAAGCTGGCTGACACCTGCGGCAGCGAGATCGGCAAGCGCTGGGGACGCACCACCGTGTTGATCACCAGCCTGCGGCGGGTTCCGGCTGGCACCGAGGGGGCAATCAGCCTGGAGGGAACCCTGGCCAGCCTGGTGGGCAGTGGTGCCATGGCCCTGCTGCTCTGGGCCCTGGGCCTGCTCTCTTCTCCGGCGGCCGTTGGGCTGGTGACCCTGGTGGGCCTGCTGGCGACCCTGATCGAGAGCCTGATCGGCGCCACTCTGCAGGGGCGCTATCGCTGGCTGAGCAACGAGCTGGTCAACGGTCTGCAGACCCTGATCGCGGCGCTACTGGCGATCGGCCTGGCCCTGCTGCTGCCCTAGCCCGGCACGATCCGAGCGGCAGCGCTCTGCAGCTCGTCTTGGGGGCTGAACAGCTCGCCGAGTTCGGCGCCGAGTTCGAGCCGCAGCTGGGCCACCAACGTCTCAAAGCGCTTCTGGGCCACCCGGGCCTTCAGGCCCAGGGCTTCGCCGAGCTCGCGCCACGACGCTCCCGCCAACACCCGTCCTTCCAGCAGTTGGCGGAGGTCGGGGTCGAGGCGGCCCAGCCGCAGCCGCAGCCAGTCCTGGGGTTCGGGTTCGCAGCAGGGCGATTCAGCCGGGCTGTCTGGGCGGCAGGGGTGGGGGGTCTGCGGGGCTTCGAGCAGGTCGACCAGGGCCAGAGAGGATTCCTCCCCGTGGCCCACGGGGGCATCGAGGCTGCGCAGCTGCAGTGCCCAGTGGAGGGCGCAGGCCTCCTGCCAACGCTCCGGTTGGCAGCCGAGCGCTGCCGCCAGTGCCTTGCCGTCGAGGGCCGGCAACTGCTGGTGCAGGCATTGCTGCTGCAGGGTCTGGCCGCGGCGGTGGAGCTCGCGCAGCAGGCGTGAGCAGCGCAGGGGCGGGTGCTGGTCGCGCAGGTGGTGCTGCATGGCCCCACGGATGTAGGGAACGGCGTAGCTGCTCAGGGCAACGCCCTTGCCGGGATCGAAACTTTCGATCGCCTTGATCAGGCCGAGGCAGCCCAATTGCAGTAAATCGTCGAAGGGCAGGTTTGTGCTGCGGCTCTGGCGATCAGCCACCTTCCGCACCAGGGGAAGGTTGAGTTCCACCAGCCTGTTGCGTTCGTGTTGGTCGGCACTGCGGTGATAGCGGCCCAGCAAGGTGGGGTTGAGGCTGGCGTAGGTGGTCTCTGGCATGGCGTGGTTTGGGCGGGGGGCTTGTCGGTGGTGGTGCTGTCGGTGGAGTTCCTGGGTGTGGAGTTCCGTGGTTTCACCCTCTTTCGAGTGGCCCGCTCAGCGCTATCCCCCAAAAGGGGGATTTCTTCTCCCCCCATTTCGGGGAGACGCCCCCCCTTCAGGCCGATGGCGTGCACGCCACCAGCGGCTCCAGGCCCGCCCAACGCAGCAGGGCCGGCCACTGCCGCACCCGCTCAAAGATCCGCTGATGGCCCGCTCCATTGAGATGCACACCATCGCCGTCGATCAGCCGCAACCAGTGCGGATCGCCCAGCAGGGGCTCCAGCAGCGGCAGGAAGGGCACGTCCTCTTCGAGGCAGGCCTCCTCAAGCAGGCGCTCATAGCGGCGCAGGGCGGCGAGCTCGTACCAGAGGCAGCCGGCATAGGGCATCACCGCCCCATCCACCGGCGAGAGCCCGATCACCAGCACCGGCGCCTGGGCCTTGGCCTGGCGCAACAGTTGCTGCAGGCCAAAGAGGAAGGCCTCGGGCGCCAGTTGGTGGCGGCCATCGGGGCGCCCGACCCGGGCGCTGTCGTTGAAGCCGATGTTGATCAGGATGCCCTGGGGGAGCTGGCGGCGCAGTTCGCCGCGGCAACCCACCTCGCTGGGCAGGCGAGCCGCCAGCCGCTCGAGTCCATCGCCGCGCACACCGAGGTTGTAGAGCACCGGCCCGCCGGGCAGCTGCATCCAGTGCCGGCGCAGCCGCTCGCACCAGCCACCCTCGTCCGGATCGCCCCAGCCGTAGGCACTGCTGTCACCCAGCACCACCAGCTTGCGGGGAATCGCCTCGGGCATCGCGGGGAGCAGGGGGGTCAGCCCGAGAGCAGTCGCTGTCGGACCCGGTCGCTGAGATCTTCTCCCAGCAGGGTCAGCAGGGCATACACCGCGATCAGGGCAATCAGCTCATCGACGGCAAACGAACTGAGGGCCTCCAGCAGCAGGCTGCCCAGCCCGGCGGCCCCCACCAGCCCGACCACCACGGTTTCCCGCAGGATCACATCGGCCCGGTAGGCGCCGTAGGCCAGGTAGGAGCGGGCCAGGCCACTGAAGCGGCCGTAGAGCAGGGCCAGCCGCGGACCACAGCCCGAGCAGCTCAGGGCCACTTCGGCTCCGCCCGATCCGGGTTGATCAGCGGTGTCTTCGCAGGCCTCCAGCAGCAGCCGGCCCAGCACCCCGAGGTTGTGAAAAGCCAGGGCCAACGCCGCGGTGATGACCCCGGGCTTGAGCACGAACAGCAGCAGCAGGGCGGTGAGCGGTGGCGGCCACAGCCGGCCCATGGCCCAGACGGCCCGCAACAGCAGGCGACCCCAGGGCCAGGGTGCCACCAGCAGCAACAGCAGCGGGGCCACGCCCACCGCCAGGCAGGCGGCCAGCAGCGTCAGGCCCAGGGTGGTGGCCACCAGGGCGGCCCAGGGCAGGGCCAGCACCGCCGGCCAGTTGGCCTGCAGTGGCGGCAGCGGCTGCCAGGCCAGCAGCTGGGCCGGGCTGATCTCCAGGGCCATCGCCACCAGCACCAGCACGGGCAGCAGGCCGAGCAGGGCCAGTAGCAGTTCCCGGCCGCTGCGGCCCACGCCAGCTGTCGTCAGCTTGAACCGGCTCGGCATGCCCCAGCGGTGGCGCAGGGCCCGCAGCAGGGCTTCGAGCGACAGCATCACCGCCAGCAGCAGCCAGAGGCCGGTCCAGAGCTCGTGAAATTGCAACGACTGCAGGCTCAGGCGCAATTCCGTGCCCAGCCCACCGAGCCCGAACACCCCGAGCAGGGTGGCACTGCGCAGGGCGCATTCCAGGCGATAGCCGCCGTAGCTGAAGGCCCCGGGCAGCAAGGCCGGTCCCAGGGCGGTGAGCAGGGCGGCGCCGGCCGGGGCGCCGCCGCTGCGCAGGGCCTGGAGGGGGGCGGTGGGCAAGGCATCGAGCAGGTCGCTCACCACCCGGGCCACCAGGGCGGCATAGGGGATGGCGATGGCCAGCACCGCCACGGCCGGTTTCAACCCCAGCAGCTGCAACAACAGCAGCCCCCAGAGCAATTCGTGGATCGAGCGCGGCACCGCCAGAAACCGCCGGATGGCGCTGGCGGGCCAGGCCACGCCCAGCCAGGTTCGCCAGACGATGCGTGAGCTGAGCACCCCACCCACCAGCCCCAGGGCCAGGCTGAGCGCCCAACCGAGCAGGGCGATGCCCACGGTGATGCCAAGGCCGGCGAGGGCGGTGCGCAGCAGTAGCGGGTCGAGCGACGGGGTGATCGCTGCCGCCGCGAACTGGGCCACCAGCTCCCAGCCGCCGCCATGGATCAGGCCGGGCAGCACCAGCAACAGCGGCAGAAGGGCGAGGGCCGGCAGCAGGGGCAACAGCGGGGCGGCGGGACGCCAGCTCCAGGCCGTGGTCGTCATGGTGGACCGATCCGCGTGGCGGCGGGGTCCAGGTCGGGATCGGGGTCGTAGAGCCAGCGCAGCAGGTCGGGGTTCAGTTCCGCAGGGGTCGTGTCGAGCACCAGCTTTCCGGCCCTCAGGGCCAGCACCCGGTCGAAATCACCGGCGAGATCAGGGCGGTGCAGGCTGAGCAACAGGGCTCGTGACCCGGTGACCTGGCGCAGCAGCAGGGCCAGCAGCTCCACCGCCAGGCGGGGATCGAGCTGGGCCAGGGGTTCATCGGCCAGCAGCAGCGCCGGCTCCTGGCGCAGCAGGCGGGCGATCGCCAGCCGCTGCCGCTGGCCACCGGAGAGGGCGGTGACCGGTTGGGGCAGCAGGGCTGGATCGAGGTCCACCTCCCGCAGGGCCGCCCCGTTGGCTTCGGTTTCAAGCGGCTGCAGCAGGTTGGCCAAGGCCTTCGGCCAGCCCCAGTCGGCCAGCCGTGCCGCATTGAGGTTCTGCTGCACCGTGAGCTCCTCGATCAGGCGCAGGTCTTGCCAGAGGGTGCCGATGCGGGCCCGCTGCCGTTGCCGCAGCCGCCTGGAGCGGGCCGGCGCTGCCCCCTGCCAGAGCACGGCTCCAGCTGGGGGAGGCAACAGGCCATTGGCCACCGCCAGCAGGGTGCTCTTGCCCGCCCCGCTGGATCCGAGCAGGGCTACGCGCTCCCCGGCCCGCAGCTGCAGGGACACCTCCTCCAGGCGGTTGGCCCCGCGGCCCGGCACCGTGACGCCACGCAGCTCCAGCAGTGGAGAGGGCTCTTTGGAGGTGGCCATCGCTCAGCGGATCTTGCCGATCTCGCGACCCACCTTCTCGATGGGGTCGTATTGCCGTTGCGATGCTGGGATGAAGCGTTTGGCACCGAAGAGGTCGAGGATCTGGGCCTGCCGGGGGTTGCTGGCATTGAGATTCATGAACGTGGACTGGAGCCGGGTGGTGAAGCCCCGGCCAAAGCGCTGGTCGAGATTCGGCTGGGCGAGCCAGTGGTAGTTGGGGTAGCCAGGGGTGCGCCAGATCACGGCTACTTTCTTCGGGTCGGTCCTGCCGGAACTGAGGCTGCTCTGCCACACCTCTTCGTTCACCACGCCGGCCTGGTAGGCGCCGCTCTGCACCAGGGCGATCGTGGCGTCATGGCTGCCACTGAAGCCCGGCGCACCACCGGCGAAGTGCCTGAGCTTCACCCCCGCCTGACCCAGGTAGTACTGGGGCATCAGGCGCCCTGAGGTGGAGCTCTCCGAGCCAAAGGTGAAGCGCTTTCCCATGAGGGCGGTGAGCCCCTTCTGGTTGCGCAGGGGCTTGATTCCGCTGGCGGTGTTGGCAATGAACAGGCTTTGAAACGAAGCGTCAATGTCACGCTGGGCGATCACCTTGGCGCCGGGTTTCTGCAACCGGGCCTGAACCCCGGTGAGGGCGCCGAACCAGACCAGGTCAAGGTCACCGCGGCGGAAAGCGCTCACGGCGGCGGTGTAATCGGTCACCGCCACGTACCTCACCGGCACGCCCAGGCTGCGGCTGAGCTCGTTGGCCAGCAGCGGGTAGAGACGGTTGAGGGTTTCCGGTTTCTGATCGGGGATGGCACTGATCCGCAACAGCCTCTGCTGGGCCTCAGCGCGCGGCAGCAGGGCTGGCAACAGCAGCAGCAGGGCCAGGCCGGTCAGCACCACGCGCGAACGTTTTCGGCGCCGCAGCGCGGGAAGGCGGAAAGGAGAGCGCATCGGAGGGAGGGGTGAGGGGGCTCAGAGGCTGGTCAGAAATCGTTCGAGGCGCGCCAGGCCATCCAGGATCGTGGCGGGGGAGGCGGCGCAGGAGAGCCGGATGCAGTGGTCGTCGCCGAAGGCCACACCAGGCACCACGGCCAGGCCTTCCTGCTCGAGCACACGATTGCAGAAGGTCATCGAGTCGAGGCCGTAACTGCTGATATCGGGGAAGGCGTAGAAGGCTCCCTGGGGCGGTTGCAGCTCAACCCCCGGCAGCCGCGCCAGGCCGTCAGCCAGCAGGCGGCGTCGCTCGCTGAACTGGTCGGCCATTTCGGTGACACAGGTGCGTGGACCCTCCAGGGCGGCCAGGGCGCCGTACTGGGCAAAGGTGCAGACGTTGCTGGTGCTCTGGCTCTGCAGGGCACTGGCCGCGGCCACCACCTCAGCAGCACCGGCGAGATAGCCCAGCCGCCAGCCGGTCATCGCCCAGCCCTTGGCAAAGCCATTCACCACAAACACGCGGTGTTGGAGGTCGGGTGCCACCGCCGCGAAGCTGTGATGGATCTGGCCGGGGGCCAGCAGGAATTCGTAGATCTCATCGCAGACCACCGCCACCTGGGGATGGCGCCGCAGCACCGCGGCGATGCCCTCCAGTTCGGCCCGATCCATCACCATGCCGGTGGGATTGGAGGGGCTGTTGAGCACGAGCAGCCTGCTGGCTGGGGTGATCGCCGCCTCCAGCTTGCTGGGCAGGAGCCGGAAACCATCACGGGCTTCGGTGGGCAGCCGCCGCACCGTGGCACCGGCCAGCTGGGCCATTTCCGGGTAGCTCAGCCAATAGGGGGCTGGCAGCAGCAGCTCATCACCGGGTCCCAGCAGCACCTGGAAGAGGTTGTAGAGGGCCTGCTTGCCCCCATTGGTGACCAGCACCTGCTCCGGCGTTGTGGGGATGCCGTTCTCCACGCTGAGCTTGTTAGCGATCGCCTGACGCAGGGCCGGTTCACCGGCGGCCGGGCCATAGCGGGTGGCCCCGCGGCCAAGGGCCTCGCTGGCCGCTTCACGGATGAAGGCGGGCGTGTCGAAGTCCGGTTCTCCGGCGCTCAGACTGCAGATGTCGAAACCGTCGGCCCGCAGCTGGCGGGCACGGGCGGCGATGGCCAGGGTGAGCGAGGGTTGCAGCGCGATGGCCCGGGCCGAGAGGTTCAACGGGCGGGGCATCAGTGTGGGCGCAGCGTTCGACCGCAACATGGGCGGCGGCACTCCATCAGCGGAGAGCAGGGAATGGAGAAATCATCCTGCCTGACGCAGGGATCGCTTTCTTCAGATCACTGCCTAGGGTCGACCCCGGAGGTGCCGTTGGTTTTGAGCAGCGATCCTGAACCGATTTCGGGCTCCCTTTCGCCGGGCGAACCGTCTCCATTGAGCCGCGATTCAGGCGCCCTGGATCAGGCCCTCCGCCAGCTCCATGGCGCCTGCGAGGCCTGCCGTCGTTGCGGCCTAGGCGATTCGCGTCAGCAGGTGGTGGTCAGCCGCGGCAACCCCGGTGCCCGGCTGATGGTGATCGGCGAGGGCCCCGGCGCCCAGGAAGATGTCAGCGGCAGGCCCTTCGTGGGCCGCTCCGGCCAGCTGCTCGATCAGATGCTGGCGAGCGTGTCGATTGACACCAATCGTGATGCCTACATCTGCAACGTCGTGAAGTGCAGGCCACCGGAGAACCGCAAGCCGACGCCGGCCGAGATGGCGGCCTGCCTGCCCTGGCTGCTTGAGCAGGTGGAGCTGGTGAAGCCCGAGCTGATCCTGCTGGCCGGCGCCACGGCGGTGGAAGGGGTGCTGGGGATCCGCGGGGGGATCACCAAGCTGCGCGGCCAGTGGCAGACCTGGCAGGGCCGCCCGTGCCTGCCGATCTTTCATCCCTCCTATCTGCTGCGCAATCCGTCACGGCAGCAGGGATCGCCGAAGTGGCACACCTGGCAGGACCTCCAGGAGGTGCGGCGCCGGCTCGACCGGCTTGCCGCTGCGCCAGCGACCCACACGCCAGTGGCCCCCTGATCTGTGGCAGTGTTGAACCACTTCCGGCCCCTGCAGTGATGACCGGCACCCTCGCCCCCACAACGGCGTCAGCCCCGGCAGCCCAGGCGGCAGGCCCCAGCGGCTGGGCCGATAACCCTCGCTACGACACGGTCATCCGCCGCCGCAAGACCCGCAGCGTGCGGGTGGGTGACATCTGGGTGGGCAGCGAGCACCCGGTGGTGGTTCAGTCGATGATCAATGAGGACACCCTCGATATTGAGGGCGCCACCGCCGGCATCCGCCGGCTGCATGAGGCTGGCTGCGAGGTCGTGCGGCTGACGGTGCCGAGCCTGGCCCACGCCAAGGCGGTGGGTGAGATCCGTAAACGGCTGAACGACAGCTACGGGTCGGTGCCGCTGGTGGCCGATGTGCACCACAACGGCATGAAGATCGCCCTGGAAGTGGCCCAGCACGTCGACAAGGTGCGCATCAATCCAGGTCTGTATGTATTCGACAAGCCCGATCCCAAGCGCACCGAGTTCACCCCTGAGGAAGTGGCCGCGATCGGGGCGCGCATTCAGAGCACGCTCGAACCGCTGGTGAGCCTGCTCAAGGAGCAGGACAAGGGCCTGCGCATCGGCGTCAACCACGGCTCGTTGGCCGAGCGGATGCTGTTCACTTACGGCGACACGCCGCTGGGCATGGTGGAGAGCGCCATGGAGTTCATCCACATCTGCGATCGCCTCGATTTCCACAACATCGTCGTGTCGATGAAGGCCTCGCGGGCGCCGGTGATGCTGGCCGCCTACCGGATGATGGCTGACCGCATGGATGCAGAGGGCTTCCACTACCCCCTGCACCTGGGCGTCACCGAAGCAGGTGACGGCGACTACGGCCGCATCAAGAGCACCGCCGGCATCGCCACCCTGCTGGCCGAGGGCCTGGGCGACACGATCCGGGTGTCGCTCACTGAGGCACCGGAGAAGGAAATCCCGGTTTGCTACTCGATCCTGCAGGCCCTGGGCCTGAGGAAAACGATGGTGGAGTATGTGGCCTGCCCCAGCTGCGGCCGCACCCTGTTCAACCTCGAGGAGGTGCTGCACGTGGTGCGTAACGCCACCTCCCACCTCACCGGCCTTGATATCGCCGTGATGGGTTGCATCGTTAACGGCCCTGGCGAGATGGCCGACGCTGACTACGGCTATGTGGGCAAGACCCCCGGCACCATCTCCCTCTACCGCGGCCGCGACGAGATCCGCCGGGTGCCAGAAGCCGAGGGTGTGGAGGCCCTGATCGCCCTGATCAAGGAGGACGGCCGCTGGGTCGACCCCTGATGGGTCACATCCAGACGTGTCTGTAACCGTCCTTTTGCAAGGGCGTCGCTGGATCAGGCGGGCTAGTTTATAGGCACAGTCAACGGCGCAGGGAGTCCAAGGCATGGCCAGTGGTCGCACCAGCATTTTTGTGTTGGCCGGGGTCGGCGTCTGCACCGCAGCGGCGGTGGTTGGCGGTGAGTGGTTCATGGCCCCGAGTTCCGCCTCCTTGATCACCGACAGCCCGAAGGAGGTGATCGACCAGGCCTGGCAGATCGTCTTCCGCGACTACCTCGACACCACCGGCAAGTTCACGCAGGACGATTGGCGCCAGCTGCGCCGTGATCTGCTCGCCAAGAGCTACGGCAACGACAAGGATGGTTATGAGGCGATCCGGGGGATGCTCGGCACCCTCAACGACCCGTACACCCGCTTCATGGACCCGCGGGAGTTCAAGGAGATGCAGATCGACACCTCCGGAGAGCTCTCCGGGGTGGGGATTCAGCTGAGTCTCGACAAGGAGACCAAGGAGCTGATGGTGGTCTCGCCGATCGCTGGTTCGCCCGCTTCCCGGGCAGGGGTCCAGCCGAAGGACGTGATCGTCCAGATCGACGGCAAGTCCACCAAGGGCATGACAACTGAGGATGCGGTCAAGCTGATCCGTGGCCAGGCCGGCAGCACGGTCACGCTGCAGATGCGCCGCAACAATCAGCTGCTTGATGTGCCCCTCACCCGCGCGCGGATCGAGCTCCACGCGGTTGAACATCAGATCAACACCAGTCCCGATGGGATGAAGGTGGGCTACATCCGCCTCAAGCAGTTCAACGCCAATGCCTCTAAGGACATGCGCGCCGCGCTCTTAGACCTGGAGAGTCAGGGGGTGCAGGGCTACGTTCTCGACCTGCGCAGCAATCCCGGTGGTCTGCTGGCCGCCAGTGTCGAGATCGCTCGCCAGTGGCTCGATGAGGGCATCATCGTCTCCACCCGCACCCGTGATGGTATTCAGGATGTCAAGCGGGCCAACGGTCGGGCGCTGACAAAGTCGCCCGTGGTGGTTCTGGTCAACGAGGGTTCAGCCAGTGCCAGCGAAATTCTCTCCGGTGCCCTGCAGGACAACAAGCGCGGCGAGCTGGTTGGCCAGAAAACCTTCGGCAAGGGCCTGGTTCAGTCGGTGCGGGGGCTCTCGGACGGCTCCGGCATGACGGTGACGATCGCCAAATACCTCACCCCGAGCGGGCGCGACATCCACAAGCACGGGATTTCGCCGGATGTGTCGGTGAAGATGAGCGAGAGAGAGATTCAAGATCTCCAACTCGAAGACATCGGCACCCGCAAAGACAGTCAGTACAGGGCGGCAGAAACCCTCTTGGTCAAACAGCTCAGAACCCTCGGCCAAGCTCCAGCTAAGCCCTATAACCCCACCAGCGCCAACCTTCCTGCCGCACTCGAAAAGCCCTGAAGCTCAGGGCTTTTACGCCTGTTGCCTGGCGATCTCGCCCGGCATTCCAGGTTGCCTGAGTCAGCTGATGGGCTGCATCAAGCCGCCGCCGGGGCTGGAATCGTCGTCGTCGTTGTTTTTCTGCTCGGTTTGAAACAGGGCAAACAGGCTTAGGGCCAGGCCACTGACCACAAAGCACACCAAGCTGAAACTGGCATCAAGAGCTGCTGCATCACTACCGATATCGATCAGTTCGCCCAAAGCCCTTGCCCGAAGTGAGGCAATTGTAACGAACTTTTGCGGAAGTGCGGATTTGGGCCTGAGACTCGCTCACACCACCAACACTGCCGCGTTCTGCGCCGCTGATTGGTCCTGTTGTTGGGCCGGGGTGAGTCCGTCAGCCTGGGGGATCTGGCTGGCCATGGCGGTGAGCCACTCCATCAGGGTTTCGAGCTGCTTGTCGGCGGGCAGCACACTGAGGCCGCGGGCCAGCACTTTGGCCGTGCTGCCGGCGCCGCCTTGGTACACCAGCCGGCCATGCAGGTGTTGAGGCAAACCCTGGCGCAGCAGGCGGAAGGCGGGTTCTTCCATCGGGGTTTCGAGCACCAGATTGGGTTTTTCGGGTTTGATGCGCGAAAAGCCGCAGCGCTTGGCGATCAGTTTCAGCTCCATCAGCTGCAGCAGGCTGTTCACCGGCGCCGGCAGGGCGCCGTAGCGGTCGATCCAGTCGGCGGCGAGCTCCAGCAGTTCGCCCTTGCCGCCGCAGGCGGCGGCGGCGCGATAGGCCGCCATCTTCTCGTCGGCTTCGGTGATCCACTCGGCCGGGATGAAGGCGGTGATCGGTAGGTCGATCTGGGTGTCTTCCACGGCCGGGATGTCCTGGCCCTGGATTTCGGCGAGGGATTCCTGCAGCATCTCCATGTAGAGATCGAAGCCGATGGTTTCCATCTGGCCGCTCTGCTCCACCCCAAGCAGATTGCCGACGCCGCGGATTTCCATGTCGCGCATCGCCAGCTGGTAGCCACTGCCCAGTTGGGCGAATTCCTGGATGGCCCGCAGCCGCTGCCGGGCGGCCTCACTCAAGGCCGCATCGCCGGGATAGAAGAGCCAGGCGTGGGCTTGCACGCCGCTGCGGCCCACCCGCCCACGCAGTTGATACAACTGCGCCAGGCCAAACTTGTGGGCATCTTCCACCAGGATCGTGTTCACCCGGGGAATATCCAGGCCGCTCTCGATGATCGTGGTGCAGAGCATCACATCGGCTTCACCGGCGTTGAAGGCCACCATGGCGCTCTCCAGCTCCCCTTCCGCCATCTGGCCGTGGGCCACCAGCAGCTTCAGGCCCGGCAGCATCAGGCGCAGCGCTTCAGCCACCTCCTCGATCCCCTCCACCCGCGGTACCACGTAGAACACCTGGCCGCCGCGGTCGAGTTCCTGGCGGATGGCGCTGCGTACCGCCTCGTCGTCACGGGCAGCGAGGTGGGTCTTGATCGGCCGCCGCAGCGGCGGTGGCGTGGTGATCAGGCTCATTTCGCGCACCCCGGAGAGGCTCATGTAGAGCGTGCGCGGGATCGGTGTGGCCGAGAGCGTGAGCACGTCCACGTCTTTGCGCAGCGCCTTGATTTTTTCTTTCTGCTGCACACCGAAACGCTGTTCTTCATCCACCACCAGCAGGCCGAGTTGCTCGAAGCTGGTGCCCTTGCCCAGCAGCTGGTGGGTGCCCACCACCACATCAACCGTGCCGGCCTTGAGCCCTTCGAGGATCGTCTTGCGTTCGCTGCTGGTGCGGAAGCGGTTCAGCAGGGCCACCTTGATTGGGTACGGGGCGAAGCGTTCGCTCAAGGTGCGCCAGTGCTGCTGGGCCAGCACCGTGGTGGGAGCGAGCAGGGCGGCCTGCTTGCCGGCTGTCACCGCCTTGAACAGGGCCCGGATCGCCACTTCGGTTTTGCCGAAGCCCACATCGCCGCAGACCAGCCGGTCCATCGGCTGGGGCTTCTCCATGTCGCGCTTCACCTCGCTGATCGCCTTGGACTGGTCTGGGGTGGGCTCGTAGGGGAAGGAATCCTCCAGCTCCAGCTGCCAGGGGCCATCGGCGGGGAAGGCGAACCCGGGGGCCTGGTGGCGTTCGGCATAGAGCTTGACGAGATCGAGCGCCACCTTGCGCACGGTCTTGAGGGCCCGTTCCTTGGCCCGGCTCCAGGCCACCCCGCCCATGCGGTTGAGATCGGGTGGGGCGTCGCTGCTGGCCCGGTAGCGGCCGAGGCTGCCGAGCTGGTCGGCCGCCACCCGCAGGGTGCCGTCGGCGTATTGCACCACCAGGTAGTCGCGGGATTCGCCGCTGATCGCCAGATTTTCGAGCTTCAAGAAGCGGCCGATGCCGTGGTTGCGGTGCACCACGAAATCGCCGGGCTGCATCTTGCCGGGATCGACGGTGCGGCTGGCCGCCTTGCGCCGCCGCCGCACGTAGCCCGAGGTCCCCAGGCTCTGCTGGCCGAAAAATTCGCGGTCGGTGAGCAGCACCAGCTTCCAGGCCGGCAGCTGCAGCCCATCAAGCTCGGCGCTGCCCCTGATCTTCAGGGCCACCGGCGTGTTCTGGTCGATCAGGCGCTCGATCGCCGGGATGTCGTTGGAGTTGGGCACGAAGCGGGTGATGCAGTCGTGCTCTTCGAGCAGGGCCACGGCGCGGCTGGGCTGGGCTGACACCAGCCAGACCCGGGCCTTCTCCTGCTGGTAGCCCTTCACCAGCGCCGCCAGCCGGCCGAACTGGTTGGGGTGGGCGGGCACGGCCCGGCCGGCCAGATCAAAGCTGTTGGGATGGCGGTCGCTCTCGTGCAGTTCGGCGAGATCGAAACCGGCGAAGGCCCCGGCTTCGGCCAGGGCCTCGGCGGCCGGACGATGCAGCCGCGGCACCGGCACCTCAGCGTGATGGTCTTCGGCGTGGTCGAACCATTGCTGGCCGTGGGCCAGGCAGTGGCTGCGCCCATCAATGGCGATCAGGGTGTGGGCGGGCAGGTAATCCAGCAGCGAGGCCGGTTGCGCCCAGGCCAGCCCCATCAGCCGCCGCATCCCCTCGGGGGTGCCGCCTTCGAGCAACTGGTCGAGGGCTTCGGGGCTGAGCAGGCCTTCGAGCCCATCGGGCATCGAGGCCCGCAGGGCATCGGCCACCAGGGGGCCATACCCGGTGGGGGTGAGACGCACGGTCTCGATCGGATCGAGCGAGCGCTGGCTGGCCAGGTCGAACTCGCGCAGTTTCTCGAGCGTGTCGCCGAAGAACTCCAGGCGCACCGGCAGCTCGGCGCTCACCGGAAACACATCAACGATGTCGCCGCGGCGGCTCCAGCTGCCTTCCTGCTCGATCGTTGGCACCCGCTCGTAACCCAGCCGGCTGAGGGTGTCAGCCAGGGCGTCGAGGTCGACCAGCTGGCCCTTGCGCAGGCTGAGGCACTGGGCCGCCAGGGCCGCCGGTGGCGGCAGGTGGGGTTGCAGCGCCCGCTCGGTCGCCACGATCGCGCCGCACCAGCCGCGGGCGCCGGCGCCATCCACCAGCTCACTGAGCACCTGGAGCTGGCCCCAGGTGATCTCGCTGGTGGGGTCAAACGGTTCGTAGGGCGAGCCTTCGCTGGTGGGATAAAGGGCGGTGGTCGGCCAGCCCATCAGCTCCAGCAGGGAGCTCCAGCGGCCCGCCTCCTCCAGGGTCGGCACCACCACCAGCAACGGCGCCGCAGCCAGCCGGGCCAGGGCGCTGCTGATCAGGGCCCGGCCCGGCCGGCCGGCGCCGCTCAGCCGCAGGCGATCCGGCCGCTTGCTGCGCTCCAGCACTTCCCCGGTCAGGGGCACCTGCTCGAGCTGGCGCACCAGGGCGGTGAGGGGCATCAGGCTGGGCCGGCGAAGGGATTTGATCCTGCCAGTTCCGCGCCAGCCGCCGCTGGTGCCGAAGCGAGGCAGCATGGTGCGCAGCCGTCGCCCCGCCTCCCTGGCCCGCTCCCGCTCCAGCTATCACAACCTTCAGAAGCCAAGCCCCCGGAAACCTGGCCTTCGGGGTTTCGTCCTGGTGGTGGGCGGAGTTTTCGGGGCTGGCCTGGCCTGGTCGCTGCTGCCCCAGGCCCCGGGCCTCCCGCTTGAGGCCTTGCAGGCGTTGCCGCTGCGGCTCAGTGAAGGCTGGATCGCCAGGGCGCCGGCGCCCCCCAGGCCGGGCGACGTGGTGCTCGGCTCCCCCCAGTTGCCTGACCTGCTGGAGCAACTCAAGCTGGCTGACCAGAACTGGCGGCCCCGGGCCGTACCCCTTGCCGGCGGCGGCTTTCGCTACCTCTACCTGCGCCGCGCCGATGATCCCCTGCTGACGATCGATCAGATCAAGCAGCGGATCCTCAATCCACCCGCGTTCGAGCGGGAACTCCAGGCGATCGCCGCCCTGGTGCCCGCCTTGGAGGGTGTCGGTGTGCGCCTGCTGCTGGGGCCGCCGATCCGGCAGGGAGCCACGGCCGAGTGGGATCCGGCGGGGCGCACGATCCGGATCCAGCCCGCCGTGGTGAAGAGCGGCAGCCTGGAATTTGCCCGCGTGCTCAACCACGAGGCGATCCACGTGGCCCAGAGTTGCCGCCGTGGATCGCCGTCGGCCTCACCGCGGCTGTTGGGACTCTCCAACAACCTCGACCCGCAGGGACAGCGCCACCTCGACGATCCGCTCTACGCCAGAGCCTCGGCCCTGGAGCGTTCCCTGGAGAGGGAGGCCTACGCCAACCAGCAGCGCCTCGATCTGGCCCTCTCCCTGCTGGAGAGCGAATGCCCGCAGAGGCGCTGAACGGCAGTCAGCTGAACGGCACTCAAAGAACTGGGAGTTCACCGATCAACACCCCCTCCAGCAGCATGTTGAACTGCAGCAGCTGTTCGTCGCTGAGTTGCTGGCGGCTGGCTAAGGCGAAGTGCTTCTCCAGGAACTCCCGGCCCTGGCTGGCTCCCCACCGCAGCTGGCCGAGCAGCTGATCGCACTGGCCGAGCAGTTCCGGCCGCCGCAGGGGTGGGGGCACCAGGGCTGGATCGCTGCCCTCAGCCAGCTGGCGCAGGGCGTTGCGATAGGCGAGCAGGTCGGCATAGCGGATCAGACGGCTGCGGCTGGGATGGCCGAAGGCCCGCGCCAGGTAGGTCGCCTCCTGCTCGCGGCCCCAGCCCAGCCGCTTCAGCTGCAGCTCCACCTCCGTCAACTCGTCGCTCCAATCCTCGGGATCAGTGGGCGGTTCGGCCTCAGGGGCCGACGGGCTGGATGGTTCTTTGACGGCAGGCTCGGGGCTGACGCTGAGCAACGGGGCCTGTCGGGGAGCCGGAGGTCGGGCTGTGGCGGCAGTGGCTCCTTCGGTGGCTATGGGGACCTCCGCATCGGGGCTCAGCCGACTCAGGAGGCGATCGATCGCCCGGTCTTCGGCCGCCTCGGCGCTGCTTCCCTCGCCGACGGCACTGCCCAGGCAGGCGCCCTGCTGCCAGGCGGACACCAGCACCACCCGGGGGCCTGGCTCGGCATGGACCAGCTGGGACTGCAACTGCATGGGGGCTGAGAAGGCGTTGTGGATTTTCTAGAGTGGCTGGCTACGCGCACCACTGGATCGTTCATGGAAGCGGAGTCGATCGAATCGCTGACGCCCCTGTTGCAACATGCGGATCAGTGGAGCGAAGTGCTGCTGCTGCTGCCCTTGTTGGTCGCCCTTGAGGCCGTCCTTTCTGCCGACAATGCCATCGCCCTGGCGGCAATCTCCCGGCGACTGCCTGACCCCCTGAGCCAGCGTCAGGCGCTCAACCTGGGCCTGTTGCTGGCCCTGGTGTTTCGCATGGGTCTGATCGTGGCAGCCCGCTGGGTGCTCAACCTCTGGCCCTTGCAGCTGGCGGCGGCGGCCTACCTGCTCTGGCTGGCTGGCTCCAACCTGCTGGGCTCGAGCCCGGCCAGCTCTCCGCAGGACAGATCTCCGCAGGACAGCGCCGCGCAGATCGGCGAGCCACAGACGAACCCGGAGCCCCCAGGGCCGGCCAATGGCCTGGGGAGTGTGGTGCTGACCCTGGCTGTCACCGACCTGGCCTTTTCACTCGACAGCGTGGCTGCCGCCGTGGCGGTCACCGATCGCCTCTGGCTGGTGATGCTGGGTGGCTTGATCGGCGTGATTGCCCTGCGGCTCACCGCTGAATTGTTCATCCGCTGGCTGGAGGTGTATGCCCATCTGGAGCGGGCCGGCTACCTGGCGGTGGGCCTTGTCGGACTGCGGCTGCTACTGCGTCTGGCGCTGCCCCAGTTCGAGATGCCGGAGTGGGTGTTGATGCTGCTGGTGGCTTCCCTGTTCCTCTGGGGCTTCTCCAGGCGCAATCCAGAGGTGGCGGCGGAGGTGACCCCCTGAGCCCCCTGCGCGTTGACCTGCTCCAGGCCGGCAGCGGCCAGCTGTTGGAGCACTTCGAGGTTGGTGAGCTCGGGGAGCTGCCCCAGCCGGGCCTGTGGTTTCAGGTCGGGGCACGCAGCTTCCTGGTGCTGCAGCGCCACCACCGTTACCGGCTATGCAATGGTCGCTATGAACTGGCCTCGGTGGCCCTGAAGGTGAAGGTGCAGCGCCAGCCGGAGGATTCTCGCTGGTGGAATCAGCACTGGGTGATCGGCGATCCCAGTTGCCGCTTCAATGCCCGCACCCCCCTGCTGCGCTGCGCTGTCCTGCCGGAAGGGCCCTGCGAGCGCTGCTCCCACTACGCCCCGGGCTGAAGCCAGAAATCAAGCCAGGGCCTGCCGGATGGCAATGAGGGCGAAGCAGAGAAACAGGCCACCGCTGAGGCGAAAGAGCAGCCGCTCCTGAATCCGCCGGCCGATCCACTTGCCGGCGCCCACCGCCAGCCCCGTCACCAGCCCATGGCCGGCCAGGGTGCCGGCCAGCAGGCCGGCGAAGCTGAAGGCCGGTGCGGTGGCCAGGGCGATGGTGGCGAACTGGGTGCGATCCCCCAGCTCGGCGAGGAACACCAGCACGAAGCTCTCGCGGATCACTGCCCAGCTGCCCAATCCGATCTGGCGGTCTTCGGCCCTGTTCACCAGCTCCTCGGCCTCCTTGGCTTCCTGCTCAGCGGCCCCCTCTCCCATCGTCTGGGCATCGACCAGGAGTTTGAGGCCGAACCCCGCGAACAACAGCGCCGCCAGCCAGGGAACCAGGGCCGGCGGCAGCAGTTCGCGCAGGCCATAGCCCAGAGCCAGCGAAATCAAGGTGACGGCGGCCAGGGCGCTGAAGGCCCCGATGAACACCCAGCGCCCGCGGTGGCGGGCCGCCAGCAGCATGGCCACGAAGAAGGTCTTGTCGCCCAGCTCCGCCAGGGTGATGGCGGTGAAGCTGGAGCCGAAAGCGGCGAGGGCGGGATCCGTAGCCATCAGAACGGTTCGCCACAACCGTGTGCCTTGGCCGCAAGCCCCTGCACCGCTGTGATCGGCACCAGCTCGATCCTTAGCAGCACGATCAACATCCGCCGGTGTTCCCGCTCATGGATGATCAGATCGAGGCGTGGCATCGGCGTTCAACCTGGGGGGATCACCTGTTGGATCAAGGCCATGTAAAGCGGAATCCCCACAATGATGTTGAACGGGAAGGTGACCCCCAGCGCCGTTGAGATGTAGAGGCTCGGGTTGGCCTCCGGCACGGTCAGGCGCATGGCCGCTGGAACGGCGATGTAGGAGGCGCTGGCGCAGAGCACCATGAACAGCAGCGTGTCCCCCTGCGGCAGGGAGAGCAACAAGGAAACGCCAAGCCCGACGACGGCATTGACCAGGGGCATCAGCAGCGCAAAGCCAATTAAGAAGGCGCCGGCCCGGCGCAGATCTCCCAGCCGCTGGGCGGCCACCAGGCCCATGTCGAGCAGAAAGAAACTCAGGACGCCGTAGAAGAGCTTGTCGGTGAAGGGAGCCATCTTCTCGATCCCTCCGGGGCTGAAGGCGGCCACCAGCAGGCCGATCAGCAGGCTGCCGACCAGCAGCAGCACCGAACTGTTCAAGAAGGCTTCATGCAGCAGGCTGCGCCAGTGGATCTCCTCACGCCCGCTTGCCTCCCCAGCCCCACGGCCTGGATCGCTGCGCGGCCGGCCGCCGGAGAGTTTCACCAGCAGCAGGCCAACGATGATCGCCGGCGATTCCATCAGGGCGAGGGCGGCCACCATGAAGCCGTCGTGGGGGGTGCCGGTGACATCGAGAAAGCTCTCCGCCGTGATGAAGGTGACGGCACTGATCGATCCGTAGGTGGCGGCGATCGCCGCGGCATTGAAGCGGTCGAGCCCCTGCCTGAGCACAAAAAAGCAGTAGATCGGCACCAGCACCGACATCACCATCGCCGCCAAGACCGTCACCACCACCTGGAAGCCAAGGCCGCTTTGCTGCAGCTCCACGCCACCCCTGAAGCCGATCGCCAGCAGCAGGTAAAGGGAAAAGAGCTTGGGCAGCGGGGCCGGAATCTCCAGATCCGAGCCCACCAGCACCGCAACCACGCCGAGGGCAAAAAACAGAACCGGCGGTGAGAGCAGGTTCTGCAGCACCAGGCTGGTGTCCATGGGGTGCCTGGCTCTGAATCAGCGGGTAGGAATGTCGACCCTACAGAGCAGGGTTGGGCTCACGGCCAGGGGATCCCAGGGGTTGAAAGGTGAGCAAACAGGATCCGATGGGATCAACCCTTGACCGCATCGCCGCTGGCACTGGGCAGGATGTAGCGCTGCAGCAGCACGAACAGCAGCAGCACCGGCAGGATCGAAACCACCGAACCGGCGGCCACGATCCGCCAGTCGAGCGAGAAGCTGCTGGCCAGCTGCTGCAGGCCCAGGGGCAAGGTGTAGAAACCGGGATCGTCGAGGATCACCAGCGGCCAGAGGAAATCACTCCAGGTGCCGATGAACACGAACATCGCCAGGGTGATCAGGTCAGCGCGGGCGGCAGGGATCATCACGTTCCACCATTCTCCCGCCGGCGTGCAGCCATCGATGCGGGCAGCCTCTTCGAGCTCCACCGGAACGCCGATGAAACTCTGGCGCAACAGAAAGATGCCGAAGGCTGTGGCCGCCTGGGGAATGATCAGGGCCCAGAGGGTGTTGCGCAGGCCCAGCTGCACCATCAACAGATACAGCGGAATCATCACCACCTGGAAGGGAATCAGGATGGTGGCCACCACCAGGGCCAGCACCGGGCCGCGGCCGGCGAAGCGCATCCGCGCCAGCGGGTAGGCCGCCAGCGAGCAGAACAGCAGGTTGCCGACCACCGCCAGCAGGCTCACCACCGTGCTGTTGAACAGGTAGAGCCCCATGGGGTGGTCGGCGAACAGGCGCCGGTAGGCGTCGAGGCTGGGCTGCTCGGGCAACAGGGCCGGCGGGGTGGTGAAGATGTTCTCCGCTGGTCCCTTCAGCGAGGTGCTCACCAACCAGAACAGGGGCACCAGCACCAGCAGCGCCAGGGCCAGCAACACAACCAGCAGCAGAACGTTCGCTGCCCTTGATTTGCCCACCGCGGATGTGCTCAAAGCGTCGGCCCCGCGGCAATCGCCAACGGCGCTTGCTGGGGATGGAGAGGGGTGCGTTCGCGGCCATGCAGCAGCCGGTTGAGGGCGTTGACGAACGCCTGGGCCGCCGCCACGACAATGTCGGTGTCAGCGGAATGGCCGGAGTAGAGCATCTCCTGGTGGCGCAGACGGATCGTCACTTCGCCCATGGCATCGATTCCCTCGGTCACTGATTTGACGCTGAATTCCACCAGCTCATTGGGTACCCCCGCCAACGCGTTTAGGGCCTGGCAGACCGCATCCACCGGGCCGGTGCCGATGGAGGCGGTGGTTCGTTCACCGCCATCGGCATCCACCAGGGTGACCGTGGCGGTGGGCTGCAGTTGGCTGCCGGTGCTCACCTGCACCAACTTGAGGGTGAAAACAGCTTCGAGTTGCTGGGCCTGTTCGCTGACGATCGCTTCGAGATCGCGGTCGGTGATGTCCCGTTTGCGATCGGCCAGTTCCTTGAAGCGGGCAAAGGCTTCGGCGAGATCGTGGGCGTCGAGGGAGTAGCCCAGCTCCTCCAGCCGGGCCCGGAAGGCGCTGCGGCCACTGAGCTTGCCCAGGGAGAGCCGGGTGTCGCTCAGGCCGATCGTGCGGGCGTCGATGATCTCGTAGGTGAGGCGGTTCTTGAGCACGCCGTCCTGGTGGATGCCCGATTCATGGGCGAAGGCATTGGCACCGACGATCGCTTTGTTGGGCTGAACCATCATCCCGGTGAGGTTCGAGACCAGCCGCGAGGTTTTGTAGATCTCCTCGGTGCGGATCCGGGTGAGTGGCGCGATGCTCTGGGCTGGCCGCTGCAGAAAGGGGTTGAAATAGCTGCGCCGCACATGCAGGGCCATCACCAGCTCTTCGAGCGAGGCGTTGCCGGCCCGTTCGCCGATGCCGTTGATGGTGCACTCCAGCTGGCGGGCGCCGTTTTTCACCGCTTCAAGAAAGTTGGCCACAGCCAGGCCGAGGTCGTTGTGGCCATGGACGGAGATCACCGCCTGGTTGATGTTGGGAACATGGCGATTGATGCCGGCAATCAGGGCGCCGAATTCACTGGGGGTGATGTACCCCACGGTGTCGGGGATGTTGATCGTGGTGGCGCCGGCGGCGATGGCCGCTTCGATCACTTCGTAGAGGTATTCGGGGTCGCTGCGACCGGCATCTTCGCAGGAGAACTCCACATCCTCAACAAGCGAGCGGGCGTAGGCCACCATCTCGGCGGCAATTGCCAGCACCTCGCTTCTGCTCTTGCGCAGTTTGTGCTCCAGGTGGATGTCGCTGGTGGCGATGAAGGTGTGGATGCGGCGCCGGGCGGCCGGGGCCACCGCCTCGGCGCAGGCCTTGATGTCGTTTTCCGTCGCCCTTGCCAGCCCGCAGATCACCGGACCCTCCGGTCGCCCCACGGTGGCGGCGATGCGCTGCACGGCGTTGAAATCACCGGGGCTGGCGAAGGGAAAGCCGGCCTCAATAACGTCGACCTGGAGCCTGGCCAGCTGGTGGGCGATCGCCAGCTTCTCCTCCAGATTGAGGCTGGCGCCAGGGGACTGTTCCCCATCGCGCAGGGTGGTGTCGAAGATCAGAACCCGGCCGGGATCGCTGGCCATGACCGCTATAAGTCGAAGCGACTATGAGTTGAAACCAGTCTAGACGGAGGGGCAGATGACCACCTCGCGGCGGATCGGTTGCGGGCGGATCAGGTCGGTGGAACTCAGCTCGGCCCGCGGCCCTTCGCCACGGTTCTGCTCCAGCCGTTGGCTTGCTGTGGCCAGCAGGGCTTCTGATTTCTCGAGCCTGGAGCGCAGCTGGGAGAGATCGATGAACTGATCGACCGCATTGCGCAGTTCCCGCGGCACCATGCCTTCGCAGTTGATCAAGGTGATCTTCAGGCCCAAGGTGCGCAGTGTTTCGACCAGCCGCTCCAGGTCACGGCTGCCGCTCAGCAACCAGAGTTCATCGCTGCGCAGGGCCACGGTCATCAGATCCAGGCAGATCTCGACATCGAGATTGGCCCGGGCGAACTGGCGCTGCTCGGCGTCGTTGCCGAATTCACGCAACGGCTTGGTTCGCACCGTGAATCCCAGGCTGCTGAGCGCGTCGCGGAAGGGCCTCTGGTCACTGGGATCCTTGAGGCCCGTGTACCAGAAGGCACTGCCCAGCTCCACGCCCGGACCCTCCCGGGCCAACTCCAGCAGCCGGCGTGGGTCGAAGAACCAGCCGAGTTTCTGTTGGGCGTAAAACATGCCGTGTCCATCGACTGCCAGGCAACGCCGCATTGTTTCCCACCCCTTGGCATAGACCCTAGAAGTGGGCCAGGGGCACTGGGCCCGAGCCGTTGCCGCGAAATAACTCAGAATGTGACTGAATCCTGGTCGCCATCCGGTCGTTCCTCTGAGCGGCTGGATCCGGAACTGTCCTGGCCTTTAGAGTTGGACGATTGAGCGAAAGGGATGGCCGCAGGCGAACTGGCCCTCGTCCTCCACGCCCACCTCCCTTACGTCCGCAGCAGCCAGCCGGGTTCCCTGGAGCAGGACTGGTTCTTTCAGGCTGTCCTGGAGTGCTATCTGCCCCTGCTGCGCTTGCTCGAGGTCGGTGCCGCCGGCAGCGCGCCGAGCCCGCAGCTCAGCCTTGGGCTCTCGCCCACCTTGCTGTCGCTGCTGAGCGATCGCGATCTGCACCAACAGTTTCCGGTCTGGATCCAGCAGCGCCAAACCTTGCTGGCCTCGGCCCATCCCAGCCAGCAGCTGGCGGCAGTGGCCCTGGCTGAGCAGTTGCAGCAGGCCCGCAGCGACTGGCCGAGCGAAGCGGGCGAACTGCTCGCTCGCTTCCGTCAGCTTCAGCAGGCCGGCGTTCTCGATCTGATGACCTGCGCGGCGACGCACGGCTATCTGCCCCTGCTGCGCCAGACACCTGAGGCGGTTCAGGCCCAGCTGCTCACGGCGATTCGGGAGCATGAGCGCTTGCTCGGCGAGCGGCCCCTCGGCATCTGGCTGCCGGAGTGCGCGTACTACGAGGGCCTGGATCAACAGTTGGCCAGCTGCGGCCTGCGCTATGCCGTGCTCGATGGCCACGGCCTGCTGCATGGCTTGCCCCGCCCCCGTTACGGGATCTATGCCCCGATCTGTTCGCCAGCCGGGGTTGCCTTCTTTGGCCGTGATGGCAACACCACCCTGCCGGTCTGGTCAGCCAGCGAGGGCTATCCCGGCGATGGCGCCTACCGGGAGTTCCATCGGGACCTGGGCTGGGATCTGCCCGAGTCCGATCTCCAACAGCTGGGGATCCCCTGCAGCCGCCCTCTGGCCCTCAAGCTGCATCGGGTGACCGGCCAGGGTTGCCCGCTGGATCTCAAGCAGCCCTATGAGCCGGAACTGGCGAAAACCCAGGCGGCTGAGCATGCTGCCGATTACATCAGCGGGCGGCTCGCTGAGCTGAGGCGGCTGGAGGAGGTGATGGACCGTCCGCCGCTGCTTGTGGCCCCGTTCGATGCCGAGCTCTTCGGGCACTGGTGGTATGAGGGCCCCACCTTTCTGGCGGAAGTGTTCAGCCAGGGGGCGGCAGCGGGGCTCCGCTTCACCAGCTTGAAAGGGGTGTTGGCTGAGGCCAGACCGTTGCAGATCTGCCGGCCCTCACCTTCCAGCTGGGGACAGGGTGGCTACCACCACTACTGGCTCAACCCAAGCAACGCCTGGGTGGTGCCGGAATGGGAGCGGGCCTCGGCCGCCATGGTCAAACGAGTGAACAGCGGCGTGACCAGCGGCAAGACCTGTGGCCTGACCAGCGCCAAGCAAGAGCGGATCCTGACCCAGGCGGGGCGGGAGCTGCTGCTGGCCCAGTCTTCCGACTGGAGCTTCATCCTCCGCGCCGGCACCACCACGGAGCTGGCCCGCGACCGGATCCTCTCCCATCTGGACCGTTTCTGGCGCCTGCTCGATGCGCTTGAAACCGGAACAGAGCCGCCAAGCCAATGGCTGGCGGCACTCGAGAGTGAAGACAGAATTTTCCCGCTGCTCAACAGCGCCGACTGGGCAACTGCTGCCCTGCCATCTGCCGTCGTTCCCAGCTGATTGGTTTTGGTGATTGATTCTGTATCACTATTTGATGGCCTATTTCCTGGCCAGATTGTTCTCCAGTTGTTCAGTCTCTTTCCTGGCTAATCAGCTTTGTGATTGTTGCCAGCACGGCAGAATTTTTGCCTGGCATGTTTCAAACGGCCAAGAAGTCGCCAAAGCTCTCGCGTCGTTCAGTGGGATTCCGAGACGGCAGCTACAGTGAATAGGTGAGTGCCTTGAGTGAATTGAAAGCCATGTTCAAGAACGTGTTGGTCCCGACGGATGGCTCGGAACTCTCCACCCAGGCGATTCATTCGGCCGTTGACTTTGCCAAGGCCATTGGAGCGCGCCTTCAATTTATGCATGCGCGCTCCAGCCTTCCCCTCTCGCTCACTGGCATTGACCAGTGGGTCAATCCCTCCACGCTCGATGAGCTGATCACAGCCACCCGCGAAGATTCCGAGCGAATCCTGGCCGAAGCGATGGCGATCGCCGCCGCCGCCGGTGTGGAGGCCAAGGCGGAAGCCGTGGTGCATGAGGTGCCGTATCAGGCCATCATCTCGGCAGCCGATCAGCATCAGTGTGATCTCATTTACATGGCCTCCCATGGGCGCCGCGGTCTGAGCAACTTTCTGCTAGGCAGCCAGACCCAACGGGTGCTCACCCACGCCAGCCAGCCGGTTCTGGTTTCCCGCTGAGTTCATCCAGTCAGGACGCGTCCCAGCAGGGCCAACTCGCGGCCCTGCGGCTGAATCAGCCCCAATCGCACGGAGTTCGGGGCTGTGGCGAACAGGCGCAGCATCGCCTGAAGCAACTCAGGAACGGTGAGCGTATTCGCCAGAAATCCATACCATTCGGGCAGGGGCAGTGCAAAGAAGGCGGTGAAGAATTGACGCAGCTCTGCTTCGGAGAAGCGCATCAACTTCTCCAGCCCAAATTGATAAATGGCGTGCTTACGAACCAGGCTGGCCGGCCAGACCGCGCTCCAGCCCGCTGCGGCCACCCCCTCCGCGTTGAGGTTGGGATCGTTGAGCGCCGCAGCGATGGCGGCAGCCACCCCAGGAGCGCGGCGCAGCAGGGCCCCCACCAGGTAACCGGAGGCCGGATGGACCATGCTGGCCGCACCGCCGAAACCCACCACCCGCTGGCTCAGGTCAGGCAGGGGAAGATTCATCGGGAACAGGCAATGTTCTTGGTCGTGGATCGCTTCGATCGCCACGCCCCTGAACGCCAGCCGCCGCTGGAGGCGCCGCTGCAGTACATCCGGTGAAACGGCTGGCGCCAGGGCCAGCGAGGTTTCTTCCAGGAAATGCACGCCATCGCCCAGATCCATGGCGTAGAGGAAGGTGGGCGGCTCGTTCTGCCTCTCTTCGGCTGTGAGGTGGTCGGCGCGAAAGTCCATCAGCACGAATTGATCGGGCTCCACCGGCGCCGGACTGAACCGGCCAACGACGCCATAGGCCGCCTGGTAGGCGATGGGTCCCCGATCCGGCCGCTGCACGAACACCGGCTGATGGCCGCTGGCGTCGATCACCAGCCGTGCCCTGAGCTGCTTGCCTGTGGCCGTGCTCAGGCAGGACCCGTCCTGGTCGTGGCTGATGGTGGTGGCGAAGCCGCGGTGCCAGCGCAGATGGCCCTGCTCGCAGCGCTCCAGCCAGTGGGCCTGGAGCTTGGTGCGATCAAACAGGCCGTAGTCGTGCTGATGGGCTACCGCAGCCGATCCGAAATAGCTGATGCAGTTCGACCAGCGGTGCTCCAGCAGATGGCCGAGCCCCTGGGCCTCGAGTTCTGGTGCCCAGACCCCGTAGGTGTTGCCCCAGGGGGAATGGGGGTCGCCCGCCGAGAGGCCATCGACGCGCAGGCCTTGGGCGCAGAGGCCACTGGCGATGGCCAGGGCCGCTGGCCCCGAGCCGATCACCAGCACATCAGCTGTCACAGCAAACCCTCAAAGCGGGCCCTCACCTCTATCCCTCAAAGCGCGCCGCGCTCATCGGCTTCAGTGTCCTCTTCACCTTCACCTTCAGCTTCACCTTCGGGAATCACAACCGTTTCCCCGTCGACTTCCTCGCTGAGGACATCGATGACGACCTCGCCGGCCTCCTCGCTCTCCAGGGCTGGTGGAATCAGAACCAGTTCGCTGAGGTGATCGCCAGAGTCGAGCTTCTGCAGGCGCACGCCCGTGGCGGCCCGGGATTGCTGGGGGATCGCATCGGATTGCATCCGCACGATCACGCCCCGCTCACTGATCAGCAACAACTCCACCCCGGCGCCGAGCACCTTCAGGCCCACCAGCTCATCGCCGCTGCGCCGGAATTTGATCGCCCGTAGTCCCAGTCCGGCGCGCCGTTGCAGGCGGAACTGGTTCACCGGCACCCGCTTGCCCAGGCCGCTGGCCGCGGCCACCAGCACCCAGGGGCCTTCGCTGGCGGCAACCTCCTCGCTGTCGCTTTCCTCTTCGGCGGCATCGACGCCGCTGCCGGCGATCTGACTGCTGGCGATCTGATCCGCCAGCTCGGCGGGCAGCACATCCATGCTGACCAGCTGGTCGCCGGGACGCAGGGCCATGGCCCGCACACCCCGGGCCGTGCGGCCCAGCGGGCGCAGTTCGGCATCAATCAGGCGGAAGTGGATCGTCATGCCCTTGAGCGAGGCGATCAGCACGCTGTCGCCGGGAACGGCCAGCCGCACCCAGCGCAGGTTGTCGCCTTCTTCCAGGCTGATTGCGATCAGGCCATTGGAGCGGATGTTGGCGAACGCCGAGAGGCGGGTGCGCTTGATGAAGCCACCACTGGTGAGCATCAGCAGCTGGACGTTGTCTTCAAAGGCGCTGACGGCCAGCAGGGAGGTGATCTGCTCCTCGCGGGGAATGGGGAGCAGCTGCACCACCGGGGTTCCCTTGGCGGTGCGGCTGCCCACCGGAATGCGGTAGGCGGGCACGGCGTACACGACTCCCCTGTCACTGAAGAGCAGCAGGGTGTCGTGGTCGTTGCAACTGATGAACAGCCGTACGGCCTCTTCCCCCTGGCTGCGGGTTCCTGACTTGCCGCGGGTTCCCCGGCTGGTGGCCTCGAACTCGCTGACCGGCATCCGCTTCAGGTAGCCGGTTTCGGTGAGCAGCACCACCGAGCGCTCGTTGGCGATCAGATCGATATCTTCAAGGCCACCCTCGAGATCGAGGATCTCGGTGCGGCGGGGGGAGTCATAACGATCGCGCAGCTTGTTGAGCTCTAACTCGATCAGGCCGAGTACCCGCTCACGCCTGCCAAGGATGTCCTGGTAGTCGGCGATCTTGGCAACCAGATCCTCGTGTTCCAGGCGGATCTTGTCGGCTTCAAGGGCCGTCAGGCGGCGCAGCTGCATCTGCAGGATGGCGTCGGACTGGATTTCACTGAGCCCATGGCGATCCTGCAGTTGCTGACGCGCTGTGGCCGCATCGGCCGCGGCGCGAATCAGGGCGATGATGGGGTCGAGTTGATCAAGTGCCCGCAACAGACCCAGCAGGATGTGGTCGCGTTCCTCGGCCTTGCGTAGCAGGTAGCGGGTGCGCCGTTCGATCGTTTCGACCCGGAAGGCGAGGAACACCTGCAGCTGGCGCCGCAGGGTGAGCAAGATTGGCTCGCTGTTGACCAGCGCCAGCATGTGGGCGCTGAAGTTGCTCTGCAGGGGGGTGAGCTTGAACAGGTTGTTGAGCACCACCTGGGGGTAGGCGTCACGCCGCAGTTCGATCACGATCCGCATGCCGTCGCGGTCGCTTTCGTCGCGGATGTCGGAGATGCCCTCGAGCCTCTTGTCGTTCACCATTTCGGCGATGCGCTCGATCAGCGACGCCTTGTTGGTCTGGTAGGGCAACTCCGTGATGATCACGGCGTCCCGGTCGGGGCGGCCAGGCACTTCGAGGGTTTCGATCGAAGCCACCCCCCGCATCGTGATCGAGCCACGGCCGGTGGTGTACGTGTCGCGGATGCCGCGGCGGCCCAGGATCTGGCCGCCGGTCGGGAAGTCGGGGCCCGGGATGATCGCCATCAAGGCGCGGTCGTCGATCTCCGGGTCGGCGATCAGGGCCAGCAGCCCGGTGATCAGTTCGGTCAGGTTGTGGGGGGGAATGTTGGTGGCCATCCCGACGGCGATGCCGGACGAGCCATTCAGCAGCAGGTGGGGCAGCCGCGCCGGCATCACGGTCGGCTCCTGCTGGGAACCGTCGAAGTTGTCGATGAAATCGACGGTTTCAGCTTCGATGTCTTCGAGCAGGCTGTCGGTGGTGAGTGCCTGCAGCCGTGATTCGGTGTACCGCATCGCCGCCGGTGGGTCGTTGTCGACCGAGCCGAAGTTGCCGTGACCGTCGATCAGCGGCATCCGCATCGAGAAGTCCTGGGCCATGCGCACCAGGGCGTCGTACACAGCCGTGTCGCCGTGGGGGTGGTATTTGCCGAGCACCTCACCCACCACCCGGGCGCATTTCCGGTAGGGCCGATCGCTGGTCAGGCCCAGCTCGTACATCGCATAGAGGATGCGTCGATGCACCGGTTTGAGGCCATCGCGGGCATCGGGCAAGGCCCTGCCCACGATCACGCTCATCGCATACTCCAGATAGGAGCGCGACATCTCAATCCGCAGGTCGGTCTGGATGATCCGTCCGTCGGATTCGCCAGGACCCGTTGGAACCGCCATCTCACACCACAAGTCCGTTACCCAGCTTAATCGAGACCGGGCCGCCCGTCTGGTTCTTTCCCGCCGCTGAGCCCCCGACCCCTGGCCCTCGATGACCCTGGAGCCCCGCAGCGAATCCGAGCTTCAGCAGCGCCAGCGCGCCGGTGACCTGCGGGTCTGCAGCGGCACGGCCTTCCGGGCCAGGGTGGCGGCGGAAGGCTTGGCTTCCGCCTATGCCGCCACCGATGTGGTGGTGGCCGCCAACGCCGAATTCACCGACCAGGCCTCCCTGCTGCTCCAGCTCGGACCAACGGATCCGCCGATCCGGATCCGCCAGGCGCAGCTCGATGGGGTGAGCGCCCAGGGGGGCAGCGGCAGCTGCGGGATCAGCCTGCCGATCGGTGGTGGGCTGGTCGAACCGCTGCGCCAGGGCGGCGCCCAGGTTCTGGGCCGGCTGCTGGCCGGCGCGGAGGTGGTTCTGGCGCTCACGGGTGAGGCCACGGCCCTGCACCCCTGCCGGGAGTTGAAGACGCGCCTGAAGCTGGAGCGGATCGGCGCCGGGCAGTTGCTGCTGAACCGGGCGATCAGCGAGAACGGCGTGGTGGCGTTCAGCAGTGCCGAAGGGATCATCCACAGTCCCTGTGGCCCGCTGCTGGGCCCCTATGGCGGAGCCCTCTATAGCGGTGGTGGCAGCCGCAGCATCGGCCTGACCATGCCGCGGCTGGCCTTCCTGGGTCCAGGTTCGCCGGTGCTGGTCGGCGGCGCACTCGGCTGGGTGGTCGGTGCCGGCAGCGGTCATCAGCCCCAGACCCGGCGCCTGCCCAGCGGCCATGCCCGCGCTCCCGGTGCCGTGGCCGCCGTCAGTGTCGAGCTGCGCGAGCTGCGGCCTGAATGGATCCGCCCCTGTTTCTTCGAGGGCCACGGCAGCGGTCTGCTGGTGGCGATCGCGGCGCCGATCCCTCTGATCAGTGCAGCGGTGGCCCGCCAGGCCTGCCTGGGCGATGATCAATTGGAAGCTCCGGTGCTCGATTTCTCGATTCCACGTCGCCTCAAGCCGAGCTTCGGCTATGTCGCCTACAGCCAGTTGCTGAGCGGTGTTATCCAGGTGGATGGACGTCAGTTGCCCTGCTTCCCGGCCCACAGCCCTCGCCTGGCCTCAGGCATGGCCGACCTGTTGATCGACCAACTGCGCAGCGGTCGCTTTCCCTTGCGCCTACCGCTCGAACCTCTCCCGCAGCGCAGTGGCCTGATTCCCCTTGACCCCTGATCGTCAGTCGCTGAGCACGATCCGCAGAACGCCGTAAGCTCACCCGACGGTTCTGAAGCGACCGATGGTTGAATCTTCCTCATTTCCGACCCCTGAAGCCCCCGGCGAAGAGCCGGCTGAGGCGCTCAGCGATGCGGCAGTCAGCGAGCCTGCAGTCGAGCCAGTAGCAGAGCCAACGCCCCCGGCTGCTGAGGCACGGCCCGAGCTCGTAATCGCCGTACCCGTTCCTGAACCTGCCGAGCTCCCGCCAGCTCCGGCCGAGCCCGACCCCGTGCTGGCGGCCACCCTGCAGGCTCCGGCGATGGCGCCAGAACCGGGTGGTGAATGGGACCTGCTGGTGGCCAAAATTAAGGACTGGATCGGCAGCGGTGAACCCCAGAAAACCTTTCAGCGCTACAGCGGCCCCCTGAAGGCCGCCGGGCTTTTTCTTGCTGTGGTGGTGCTCCTGCGCCTCTATGGCGCCCTGCTCGGGGCGATCGAAGGGCTGCCGCTGGTGCCGGGCCTGCTTGAACTGGTCGGAGTGATCTGGCTGACGGGTTTTTCCTGGAACAACCTTGTGCGCAGGAGTGATCGCCGGCGATGGCTCGATTCGCTGCAGCAGCGCTGGAGCTCTTTCCGCGGCAAGAGCTGAGCTCTCCCAGGCTGGGCAGGCCACACCCGGTCCCCCCGCAGCCCGGTTGATAGCTTGGCCCGACTGTGACGACGACCAGCGGTGACCATTCTTCTCGGTCGGAACCGGACGGTTCGCCGTGCCTACGGCATCGACGAAATTGCCTTGGTGCCCGGTTCGCGCACGGTCGATCCAGCTGTCACCGACAGCCGTTGGAGCCTGGGCGGAATCGAACGGGAGATTCCGATCATCGCCAGCGCCATGGATGGGGTGGTGGATGTGGCGATGGCAGTCGAGCTCTCCCGGCTCGGAGCCCTCGGTGTGCTCAACCTCGAGGGGGTGTACACCCGCTACGACGATCCCAATCCTGTGCTCGACCAGATCGCCTCGGTGGGCAAGGAGGCGTTTGTGCCGCTGATGCAGGAGATCTACAGCCAGCCGGTGCGTGAAGATCTGATCTGCCAGCGGATCGCTGAGATCAAGGCAAAGGGAGGAATTGCCGCGGTCAGTGCCACCCCCGTGGCCGCCCTGCGCTTCGGCAAGGCGGTGGCCGAAGCCGGCGCGGCCCTGCTGTTCGTGCAGGCCACGGTGGTCTCCACCGAGCACATCGGTCCTGAAGGCCGCGAAAGCCTCAACCTCACCGCCCTCTGCCGCGACCTGGGCTTGCCGGTGGTGATCGGCAACTGCGTCACCTATGCGGTGGCCCTGGAGCTGATGCGCGCCGGAGCGGCGGGTGTGCTGGTGGGGATCGGCCCGGGGGCCGCCTGCACCTCCCGCGGCGTGCTCGGTGTGGGCATTCCCCAGGCCACCGCCGTCGCCGATTGCGCCGCCGCTCGCGACGACTTCGAGCAGGAAAGCGGGCGGCGGGTGCCGGTGATCGCCGATGGAGGCATCGTGACCGGCGGAGACATCTGTAAGTGCATTGCCTGCGGCGCCGATGCCGTGATGATCGGTTCACCGATCGCCCGGGCCAGCGAAGCCCCCGGCCGCGGATTCCACTGGGGCATGGCCACGCCCAGCCCGGTGTTGCCCCGCGGCACCCGCATCAAGGTGGGCACCACCGGAAAGCTGGAAACCATCCTGCGTGGCCCGGCAAGCCTCGATGACGGCACCCAGAATCTGCTGGGCGCCTTGCGCACATCCATGGGAACGCTGGGCGCCCGCACCCTGCGGGAGATGCAGTCGGTGGAGGTGGTGGTGGCCCCATCCCTGCTCACCGAAGGCAAGGTGTATCAGAAGGCCCAGCAGCTCGGCATGGGCAAGTGAGCGGAGGCCGCTGACACAGGCCGGTCTAACTGTTGGACAAGGGGAGACAGACAGAGACAGGCGTTAGTCTCGGTCTGTGGGGGCTTCGGCTCGCACACTCCTCACACCTCCCCGCCCGGCGCGTCCGGGCGTTTTGTCTTCCAACGTTCGTGACCGGTGCGGCGGGGAAGCGGGAACCCCGTTGCTAGATTGCCGGAACCTTGTTGTTCCGTTGGATGTCCAGCCCCACCGCCGTCACCGATGCTTCCTTCGAGCAGGATGTGCTCAAGAGTGATGTGCCTGTGCTGGTCGACTTCTGGGCGCCATGGTGTGGCCCTTGCCGCATGGTCGCCCCGATCGTTGATGAGATCGCCAAGGAGTTCGAAGGCCAATTGAAGGTCTACAAGCTCAACACCGATGAGAATCCCAATATCGCCAGTCAATACGGCATTCGCAGCATTCCCACCTTGATGGTCTTCAAGGGTGGCGAGAAGGTGGACACCGTCGTCGGGGCCGTACCCAAGAACACCCTCTCCGGCACCATCGCCAAATACCTCTGAGCTTCCCCTCCTGCTGAGTCCTTCTCCCCCCACCTCCGCTCCCACCTACTCGGTCATTGCCGCGAACTCCGATCAAGCCACGGTGGACGATCTGAATGGGGCGCTGACCACGGCCTTGGCTGGCCATCCCCAGCGCCCGTTGATCGAGCAGGCCCTCAGCACACTGCTTGCCTTCGCTACCACAAGCAGCGACCACGACGACTGGCGGCTGATCGACGGCACCCTCAAGGATCTGCAGGCAGCGATGGGCGTGTTCCGCCCCCACCGCATGACCCGCAAGGTCACGGTGTTCGGCTCGGCCCGCAGTGCTCCGGGCAGCGAGATCTATCAGTTGGCCGAATCCTTGGCTGAGGCGGTGATTCAAGCCGGATTTGAGGTGATGACTGGCGCCGGCGGCGGTGTGATGGAAGCGGCCAATCGTGGTGCTGGTGGTGACAGAAGTTTCGGACTCAATGTGCTGCTTCCCTTCGAGCAGGACGCCAATCCCTTCATCAGTGAGCATCAGAGCCGTCTGCTCCAGTTCCGTTACTTCTTCACCCGCAAGCTTTTCTTCCTGCGCGAGAGCGATGCCCTGGTGGTGCTGCCAGGAGGCTTTGGCACCCTCGATGAACTGTTCGAATCCCTCACGCTGATCCAGACCGGCCGCAGCTCGCCGATTCCCCTGGTGTTGTTGGCTCCGCAGGGGGATCCTTTCTGGGATGGTTGGCAACAGGCGCTGCGCTGTGATCTTCAAGACCGTGGCCTGATCGGTGAGCACGATCTTGAGCTGCTGAGCACGGCCCACTCGGCCGCCGAAGCCGTCGCGCTGATCCGCCGCTTCTACAGGGTCTTTCACAGGCTCCAGCCTGTCCAGATTCCCCAGCCCGATCCAACAGGCCAGCCCGATCAGGCAGGTCAGCGCGACCAGACCGTGATGGAGCTGCTCCTCCATCTCCCCCTGCCCGAGCAGCAACTGGCGCTGATCAATCAAGGCTTCCCCGATCTGCTGCGCTCCGGACTGTTTGTTGCCGCCGAGAGCTGCGATGAGGCTGGAGCGATCTATCCCTGTCTGCGCTTTGATTTCAATCAGCGCCGGGTGGGTCGGCTCTACCAGCTGATCGATCACCTCAATGCCCTCGACCTGGCTCATTCGGTGGTGCTGCAGCACCCCGAACAGCGCCTCTGCCCCCTCGCTCCTTGAGCATGTTGCCCGCCAGGCTTCGGATCGGATTGATCGACTACGGGATGGGCAATCTGCACTCCGTGGCGCGGGCGATCGAGCGGCTGGGGGTGGAGCTGGTGCCTGTGGTGTCAGGGGCAGCGGCCAGTGGCTGCGATGCCTTGATCCTGCCTGGAGTGGGAGCCTTCGATCCGGCCATGGACTGCCTGCAGGAGTCTGGTCTGGTGGAGCCAATCCAGCGCTGGAGCCGCAGTGGCCGCCCCCTGCTTGGGATCTGCCTGGGCCTGCAACTGTTGTTTGAGGGCAGTGACGAAGGCAAAGCCGAAGGGCTGGGGCTGTTGAAAGGGCGGGTGCGGGCCTTGCCGGCCAGCCCCGGTCATCCGATTCCGCACATGGGCTGGGCGCCATTGATCCCCAGCCGTCCCACCCCCTTGCTGCCGTCTGAGTGCGCGCCCGCCTGGGTGTACTTCGTCCACTCCTATGCGGCCGCACCCGAAGAACCGGGCTGCGCTGCGGCCACGGTCGTCTTTGGCGAAGGGGCGGTGACGGCAGCGGTCTGGCAGGACAATCTGGCGGCCTGCCAGTTCCACCCGGAGAAATCCGGCCCCGTGGGGCAGAGGATGCTGGGCCGCTGGCTGCGCTGGGTGGAGCAGCAGAACCCTTGACACTCAGGCTCAGCGGCGGGCGCAAACTGCTCAGCCCGCCGGGGAGTACGGCCCGGCCCACGGCGGCGCGGGTACGGCTGGCGGTGATGAACCTGGTGGCTGCTGACCTGGCCGGTGCCCGCTGGCTGGATCTCTGCTGCGGCAGTGGCGTGATCGGCTGTGAAGCGCTTCAGCGTGGAGCGGAGTTGGTGGTGGCGGTGGATCAGGACCGGCGGATGACGGCCACCGCCTCAGCCAATCTCACGGCCGTGCGCTCTGGCCTCCAAGGCGCCCCTGACGTCCGCGTGCTTTGCCGAACGTTGCCGGGCTGGCTGGCGATCGGTTCGCAGCATAGGAGCTCCGAACTCGGCACAGTGTGCTTCGACCTGATCTATCTGGATCCCCCCTATGCCTCGGGCCTGCAGCCGCAGATCTGCCAAAGCCTGGCCGCGGGCGGCTGGTTGGCGCCGCAGGGACGGCTGTTGATGGAGTGCGCAAGCAAAGCTCCGGCCTTCGAGTTGCCCGGCTGGCGGATCGATGACCTCAGGCGCTACGGAAGCACCAGCTTGATGCTGCTCAGCCCAGAGCGCTGCCACGGCGGTATTGATTCCAGGCCGCCACGAACAGGCCCGCAATCGTGATCGGGACCAGACCAAGAACGATGCCGCAGAGCAGGGGTTCAATCATTGAAGGGATGGCTCGAGTCGTTGATCACAATTGTTTCATGGCTGAGGCAGGCTGTTGAGAGGCGTGAAACATTTGTGACTGGCGAGCTCTCCGACCCCACGCCAACGGCTGCACCGCGTCAGGGACTGATCATGGCTCTGGTGCTGCTAGCCGCCGGTGCCTGCGTGATTCTCTCCCTGGTTGTGCTGCCGGCAGCCCGCAGCGATCCCTATACCCGTCAGACGCTGGAACTCGCCGGCTCCACCGAGAATGGGGGCCGCCTGTTCCGGATGAACTGCGCCGGCTGCCACGGCATCGCCGGCCAGGGGCTGGTGGGTCCGAGCCTCCAGGGGGTCAGCCAGCGCCGCAGCGACCGGCAGCTGGTCAGCCAGGTGGTCAGTGGCCGCACCCCGCCGATGCCCCGCTTCCAGCCCGATCCCCAGGCCATGGCCGATCTGATCGCCCATCTGCATGCCCTCGAGTGAGCTGAACGGTCCGGCAGACCAAGCGCCTGACCAAGCAGTGGTGGTGGTGCTCGTCGAGCCGGCAGGGCCCCTCAATGTGGGCAGTGTGGCCCGGCTCTGCGCCAACTTCGGGATCGAGGAACTCAGGCTCGTGCAGCCCCGCTGCGATCCGCTTGCTGAGGAAGCGCGGCGGATGGCGGTGCATGCCCTACCGCTGCTTGAGCGCGCCGCCCTTTATCCCGATCTGGCCGCGGCCATCGCCGATTGTCATCGGGTGGTGGCCACCAGCGGCAGGCTGGAACCCGAGCCTGTGCCGGTGGGGCTTCCAGCTGATCTGCTGCCCTGGCTGCAGGCCGGCGTGGCTAGCGGCGAACGGGCCGCCCTGGTGTTCGGCCGCGAGGATCACGGCCTCAGCAACGATGAATTGCTCCAGGCCGGCCGCATCCTGCGGATCCCCACCGATCCGGCCTACCCCTCGATGAACCTGTCCCATGCGGTGGCGGTCATCCTGCAGTCCCTGCGCCACGGCGGGCCCGCCCGCCCCCAACAGCTGCCGGAGCCAGCCAGCCGCGGCAGCCTCGAAGCCGCCCTGGTCGATGCCGAAGCGTTGCTGCTGGAAGTGGGTTTTCTCTTGCCCCACACCGCCCACGCCCGCATGGCCAAGCTGAGGGCGCTGCTGCAGCGCGCCCAGGTGGGCAGTGACGAGGTGGCCCTGTTGCGCGGGATGGTGAGCCAGTTGCGCTGGGCCAGCCGCGGCCAGACGCCCTAACGTCCTGCCAAGCCTTTTGAGTTCTGACCCCACGTGCGTTCGGGCCGTTCTTCCCGCCCAGGTTCTCCCGGCTGGTTCCAGCCCATTGCCCTGGTGCTTCGATTGCTGGTGCTGGGAGTTGGGCTCGGTGTGCTGACGGGCACGGTGTTGCAGCAACTGGCCCCGCGGCTGGCCCAAGGGGCGATCGGCTCCACACCCAAGACCGCTGCCGGCGGCACGTCGCCGGCTGCCCAGACCGGCCTGCCTGACGGTCGCTTTGAGCAGAAGCAGGAACTTGTCGCCCTCAGCCAGCGTTGGAAAGCCCTGGCTGCAGCCCAGAAGGATCTCAAGGCCGGCGCCTTCCTGCTGGTGCTCGATGACGGACGCTTTGCCCAGCTCGATTCAGAGCTGCCGCTGCCGGCCGCCAGTTCGATCAAGACGCCGATCCTCCTGGCCGGCCTCGAAGACCTCGACGCAGGCAAGCTGCGCTGGAACGAACCGCTTCCGCTCACCAAAGAGGTGGTGGGCGGCGGCGCCGGTTGGATGGCCAGCCGGCCGATCGGCACCCGCTTTCCCTTTTATGAAGCGGCCACTGAAATGATCCGGGTCAGTGACAATTCCGCCACCAACTTGTTGATCAAGCGGTTGGGCGGCAAGCTCGCCCTCAACGCCCGCTTTCAGGCCCTGGGCCTGGGCGCCACGGTGGTCAACAACTGGTTGCCCGACCTGGAGGGAACCAACACCACCAGCCCCCATGACCTGGCCCGCTCGATCGCCCTGGTGGATACCGGCGAAAAGCTCAGTCCCCGCGGCAGGGATCACTTCCGCACGATCATGGGCACGTCCAGAACCAACACCCTGCTACCTCTCGGCTTGCTGGAAGGCCTGGGTAAGGAATCGAGCGATCCCGACAGCGAGCTGCTGGCGAGAGGTGTCACCGTGCTCAACAAGACCGGTGACATCGGCATCGCCTACTCCGATGCCGGCTTGATCGAATTGCCGAATGGCCAGCGCGCTGTCGCCGCCTTCATGGTCAAAGGTCCCTTCAATGACCCCCGATCCGCCGACCTGATTCGGGCCATGGCCGCCGCCGCCAGCCAGACCCTGGTGGGCCGCAGCAGCCCCTCGCCCCAACCCCGTTGATTGTCCCGGCTCTGCCTTCCGTCATGCGCCCTGTCTTGCTGCCCGTTCTCTCCGCCTTGCTGCCGGCCGCTTGGCCGGCGTTGCTCACCCAGCCCGTGCATGCCCAGGCCGTGCTGGCCCAGCAGGCGCCTCCTGCCCCCTTGCTGCGCCGCCAGCAGGTGCGGCCCCTGCCGGGCGGCCTCGACAGGCTCCTGGTTGTCAACGACAACAACCCCGAGCTGATCGTGGAGCCGGGAATCCTGCTCTCCACCTTCGATGCCAGCGCCGGCCTGGCTGGCCAGCCGTTCGCGGTGCCCTCCGCCCACCTGAACACCCCGATTGAGGGGCATTTCGAGCTGTTCAGCCACCACGTCTACGCCGGTAAACCGGAAACGCTCGATTCCACCCTCTGGCTGGGGGTGGTGGCGGCCCCCAGCGGCGCCAAGCCGGTGCGCCTGC